>NZ_CP120743.1:2895000-4002500 GCF_029581295.1 Micromonospora sp. WMMD712 | reverse complement strand
ATGACCAAGGGTTCCAGGGCCAGGCTAATCCGCCCTGGGTGAGTCGGGACCTAAGGCGAGGCCGAGAGGCGTAGTCGATGGACAACGGGTTGATATTCCCGTACCCGCGAAGGAGCGCCCGTGATGAACCTCGTTGTGCTAACCACCCAAACCATCCAAGGTCTTCGGACTGAGGGTGGGGAGCGTGGGAACCTGGCGGGTAGTAGTCAAGCGATGGGGTGACGCAGGAAGGTAGCTGATCCCGGCCGGTGGTTGTGCCGGGGTAAGCGTGTAGGCCGGTGTGTAGGCAAATCCGCACACTATTCAGGCTGAGACGTGATGCCGAGCCGATTCAGGTGAAGTCAGTGATCCTATGCTGCCGAGAAAAGCCTCTAGCGAGTTCTGAGCGGCCCGTACCCCAAACCGACACAGGTGGTCAGGTAGAGAATACCGAGGCGATCGGGCGAACTGTGGTTAAGGAACTCGGCAAATTGCCCCCGTAACTTAGGGAGAAGGGGGGCCGGAGACGTGAAGCCCCTTGCGGGTGGAGCGTTGTATGGCCGCAGAGAGCAGGGGGAAGCGACTGTTTACTAAAAACACAGGTCCATGCGAAGAAGTAATTCGATGTATATGGACTGACGCCTGCCCGGTGCTGGAACGTTAAGGGGACCTGTTAGCTCCTTTTGGGGGGCGAAGCGGAGAACTTAAGCGCCAGTAAACGGCGGTGGTAACTATAACCATCCTAAGGTAGCGAAATTCCTTGTCGGGTAAGTTCCGACCTGCACGAATGGCGTAACGACTTCCCCACTGTCTCAACCACAGGCCCGGCGAAATTGCATTACGAGTAAAGATGCTCGTTACGCGCGGCAGGACGGAAAGACCCCGGGACCTTTACTATAGCTTGACATTGGTATCTGAGTTAGCTTGTGTAGGATAGGTGGGAGCCGGTGAAGTCCATACGCCAGTATGGGTGGAGGCAATCTTGAAATACCACTCTGGTTGATTCGGGTATCTAACTTCGGGCCGTTATCCGGTTCAGGGACAGTGTCTGGTGGGTAGTTTAACTGGGGCGGTTGCCTCCTAAAGGGTAACGGAGGCGCCCAAAGGTTCCCTCAGCCTGGTTGGCAATCAGGTGTTGAGTGCAAGTGCACAAGGGGGCTTGACTGTGAGACTGACAGGTCGAGCAGGGACGAAAGTCGGGACTAGTGATCCGGCACTTGCGTGTGGAAGCGGTGTCGCTCAACGGATAAAAGGTACCCCGGGGATAACAGGCTGATCTTCCCCAAGAGTCCATATCGACGGGATGGTTTGGCACCTCGATGTCGGCTCGTCGCATCCTGGGGCTGTAGCAGGTCCCAAGGGTTGGGCTGTTCGCCCATTAAAGCGGTACGCGAGCTGGGTTTAGAACGTCGTGAGACAGTTCGGTCCCTATCCGCCGTGCGCGTAGGATACTTGAGAAGGGCTGTCCCTAGTACGAGAGGACCGGGACGGACGAACCTCTGGTGTGCCAGTTGTCCCGCCAGGGGCACGGCTGGTTGGCTACGTTCGGAAGGGATAACCGCTGAAAGCATCTAAGCGGGAAGCCTGCTTCAAGATGAGGTATCCCACCCACCTTTGGTGGGGTAAGGCCCCCAGCTAGACGACTGGGTTGATAGGCCGGAGATGTAAGCTCGGTAACGGGTTGAGTTGACCGGTACTAATAGGCCGAGGACTTGACTACAAAGATTCTGCTCGCGTCCACTGTGCAACTCTGAACAAACAGACGCCCACCCGGTTGGGGTTGTGGGTTGTTTGATATGTTCATAGAGTTACGGCGGTCATGGCGGAGGGGAAACGCCCGGTTACATTCCGAACCCGGAAGCTAAGCCCTCCAGCGCCGATGGTACTGCACTCGGGAGGGTGTGGGAGAGTAGGACACCGCCGGACATTCTTTCGTTTCAGGGCCACCCCGACCGGGGTGGCCCTGAAACGCATTCCGGCCACTTCCCCGGAACACTCCCACCCACGCCGTTCGTCTCGGTAGCGTCGATCGGGGACCCGCCGCCGGTGGCGTTCCCCGCGACCGTGGCCGGAAAACCGTACGTGGCGTTCGCCTCCAGCGCTATTGGGACGCTCCGACCGGGGTACCTGCCCACAGTCCGACCGGATCTGACCGCCGGGAGGCGGAGGCAGGAGTGGTCATGAAGATCGGAATCATCGGGTCGGGGCACATCGGTGGCACCCTCACCCGTCGGCTGAGCGCCCTGGGCCACGACGTGACGGTCACCAACTCGCGTGGACCGGCGTCCCTGGGCGACCTCGCGCGGGAGACCGGTGCGACCGCGGGAACCCTTGAGCAGGCCACCGAGCAGGCCGAGATCGTCGTGGTGGCCATCCCGCTGCGGGCGGTGCCGGACCTTCCCGCCGGGCTCTTCGAGGGCCGGATCGTGGTGGACGCCGACAACTACTACCCCCAACGCGACGGCGAGATCGCCGAGCTGCTGGACCGCAGCCTCAGTTCGAGCCGGTGGACGGCGGAGCACCTGAAGGGCGCCCGGGTGGTGAAGGCGTTCAACAACATCCAGGCCCAGCACCTCATGGACAACGGGCGGCCGGCCGGCGCCTCGGACCGGATCGGGCTTCCGGTCGCCGGCGACGACGCCGACGCCAAGCGGGTCGTGATGGAGCTGGTCGACGCCCTGGGCTTCGACCCGGTCGACGCCGGCACCCTCGACGAGAGCTGGCGGCAGCAGCCGGACACGCCCGTGTACGGCACCGACCGCGACGCCGACGGCGTACGGCAGGGGCTGGCCGACGCGCGGCCCTGAGCGCCCGCTGCGGGCGCGGGGCGCGTGTTTCGCGTACCCAATGGGATGCCCCGCCGACGACGTGTCGGCGGGGCATCGGTGTGTCCGGGGCCCGGCGGGCCTCAGTCGGCGGGGCCGCCGCAGACGTAGCGGGGCTCGGCCAGGTACCGCCAGGTGAACTTCTCCCGCTTGACCACCTTGCCGTCCTTCTTGATGATCCGGAAGGCGTCCTGGGTGAAGCCGTCGATGCCGTTGCTGGGGATGCACGACGGGCCGGGCTTGAGGTGGATGGTCTTCGGCTTGGTGACGTCCCGGCGGGGGCCGTACTCCGTCTTGACGCTGTCGTAGATCTTCGTGCTCCAGATCGACACGGTCACCGAGCTGGCGGTCGTGGAGGTGTCGATGAGGACGCCGTACTTCGTGTTGTTGCGGAACTTGAAGTCGAGGTTCGGCCAGAAGATCGTCGACTCGATGACCGGCGGATAGCGGCTGAACCAGTAGGAGTGCGGCTTGTGCTCGACGTCCTCCAGCCCCGCGTAGTAGGTGGCGTTGAACAGGGTGGTGGTGAACTGGGACGTGCCCCCGCCCACCCCGGGGACGAGCTTGCCGTCGAGGATCACCGGGGCGTCCCGGTAGCCCTGGGCGTAGCCGCGCTCGCCGGTGTGGCCGTTGAGGGAGAACGTCTCGCCGGGCAGCACGACCGTCCCGTCGACGTCCTTGGCGATCTGGACGATGTTCTGGCTGCGGGGCGAGGAGAGGCCGCCGGTGAAGTGGGTCGTGAACCGGGAGACCCGTTCGACGATGCCCAGCCCGGCCAGCTTCTCGGTGGTCAGCTCCGGCTGGGTCTCCGTGAGCCGGCCGGTGACCTTCCGGTCGTCGGTGCGGGGCAGGACGGCGAGCAGGTCGCGGCTGAGCGCGGCGCTGTCGAGCTGCTGGCCGGGCTTCCCGTCGACCGGCTTCGGCTTGCCCCCGGTGACCGTCATCCGGGCGTCGCGGGGCTCGGTCTCGATGGCGTCGAGCTTGTCGCCGAGGGCGGCCCGCAGCCGCTTCACGTCGACGCGGGGGGTCAGCTTCCCGGCGTCGTCGGCGGTGAAGCGCAGGCTCCGGGCGATGGCGGCGGGCGGGATGGTGACGGAGCCCTTGTCGGTGTCGAGGGTGACGGGGGCGGCGACGGCGGGACGGGCCAGCTCGGCGACGAGCTTGTCGACCTCCTCGGCGCTGGTCGCCGGGGTGTTCTCGACCAGTGGCACGGTCACCGGCTGGCCGGAGAGCCAGCCGGCGCGGACGGCCTGGGCCGAGCGCTCCGGGTCGAGGGCGAGGCCGGACTTGGGGCGTACCGCCTTGGGTGTGGTGCCGGTGAAGATGATGGCCGGCACGGTCCACTCGCGGGTCTGGTCGCCGGCCGCCTTGCGCAGGGCCGCGTCGAGCCGGGCGGGGTCGACGGTCACCACCGGGTCGACGGCGCGGGAGCCGACGAGGCGGCTCACGGGGTGCGCCTGGGCCTTGGCCGCCGCGTCCACCGTCGCCTCGACGTCGACGGCGAGGCCCACGTCGGCGGGGGCGAACTCCAGGCTCTTCTCGCCGACCGTCACCCGCAGGGGGGTGTGCGGTGTGCCCGCCCGCTCCAGCTCCGCGCTCAGCTCGCGGATCGCGTCGGTGCGGCTGCGGCCGCCCAGCTCGGTGCCGAGCACGGTCGTGCCGCGCGGGACGTCGCCGGCGTAGGCGTAGGCGCCCACCCCGCCGACGGTGGCCAGGACGGCGGTGCCGACGCCGGCGGCGAGCAGGACCCGCAGTCGGCGGCTGCGGCGGGTCGGCCCGGCACCGGGTGTGGCGGCTGTGGCTGCCGGTGCGACGGGGGCCGGCTCGTCGACCGGCCAGCTCACCGCGGTCACCTTGACGGTCGGCCGGTCGTCGGCGGGCGGTCGTGTTTCGCCGTACAGAGTCACAGCAACCTCGATCGGTACGTACCACGTGGGAGCGTCTCCCACCCGGGAGACACCTACGGTAACCAACGGCGGGGCCGTCCGGCAGTCTGCGTCTCCGGCCGTGTCCGGGCAGCGTGTCGGCGTGCGGCGCACCGGGTGTCCGGCGGGCTGAACCGGGCCGGTCAGGCGGGATTTCCACACCGGTATCGCCCCGGTGGTGATCGATGGATCACTCTCAGCGGTCTGGCAGGTTCTCGTTACCAAAAAGTTACCGGCGGGTATCACGGCTACGTCGCGTGAGTCTCGCCGCGCCACCTGTCGCACTCGGCCCGGTTTGTCCGGTGGGACGTCGAGGTGGGCGTTGACCGAAGGTGACCATAACCGATCTTGGTGACGCGGGCGAGTTACCCGCCGGTAGCAAGGGTCTTGTGACCTGGGTCGCTTCGCGGCAGCATCCAATCCGCACGCTGCGCGCGCCGTCCGGCCAGCGGATCGCAGCAGCCACCGCAGCTTCCCCCACCCCCGAGCCGTGATCCCGCGCTCGGTGACCCCCGTTCGAGGAGGACCTCGTGAAGGATTCGGAAGACCGTCTGGAGCAGGGCGGCACCCGTTGGCGGCGGTTCGCCGCGATGATGGTGCCCGCGACCGCCGTCGCCGGCGCCATCGTCTTCGGCATGGCCAACGGCGCGATCGCGGCGTCGTTCGCCGTCTCCGGCCAGACCTTCAAGGTCGGCGCCTCGAAGCTGGAGGGCACCGGCTTCAAGCAGTACGGCGGGTTCGTCAAGGAGAAGGACGGCACCACGCACCCGGTGGCGGTGTCCGAGATCGCGGACGCCAAGCTCTACGACCTGTGCCAGTCGGTGAAGATCCCTGACCTGCCGATCGTGCTCACCATCAACGCCGGTGGCGGCGGCAACCCGGCCACCGCCAAGGGCCTGCTGATCGACATGGACTCCCTGGGCGGCGACGCCGAGTTCAAGAACATCAAGATCGGCCGGGACGCCACCGACCTCAACGAGGGGGCCACCGCGAAGTCCTTCGGGCAGAGCGCCGACAGCGTGACGATCACCGACCTGGAGCAGGTGGCCCGCTCCACCAGCGCCGCGATCTTCACCCTCAACGGGCTGAAGCTCAAGGTCAACGTGGGTGCCGCCGCCAAGGAGTGCTTCTGAGCTAGCCACCGGGCCCGTGGGGGGGTGCCCTCCACGGGCCCCGGCCCCCTCCCGTCACCAGTGAGCACCGCCAGGAGGAGTACGTGACGACCGCCAACCCGCAGCACGCCCAGCCGGGCCGGGTCAGCCAGGCGTGGCGCAGCTTCCGCCGCTGGCGTCGGGCCCGCCCCTTCTGGGGCGGCCTGTTCACCGCGCTGGCCGGGCTGGAGATCTTCTCCACCACCCAGATGAGCCTCAGCGGCCTGAGCTTCCAGATGGGGCCGACCGGCTTCCTGTCCTGGCTGATCCCGGTGATCCTGGTGGCCTGCGGGATGCTGATGTGGTTCAGCCCGCAGCAGCGGATGTTCTACGCGATCGTCGGCGCGGTGACCGCCGTGTTCTCGCTCATCGGCGTCAACCTCGGCGGCTTCTTCGTCGGCCTGCTGCTCGGCATGGTCGGCAGCGCGCTCGGCTTCGCCTGGGTGCCCGCCCGCCGCCCGGCCGCCGCGCCGGCCGGCTCCGGCCCGTCCGCAACCGCGACCGAGGGCCCGGCCGGGACCGTGGCCGAAGGGCCGGCCGCAACCGAAACCGCGACCGAGGGGCCGACCGACGCCGACCGCGCCGACGAGGCGGCGCTGGTCGACGAGCTGATGCCCCGCGCGCAGCACCCCGACGACGTCACCGGGCCGCTCACCGACACCCTGCCGCCGCCCCGCAACCCGCTGCGCGAGGCGCCGCCCCCGTCGCCGCCCCCGCCGCCCGCCGAGCGGGGCGACGACAGCACCCAGGTGCTGCCGGTGGTCGGGGCGGACGGCCTCCCGCTGCGCCACCCGGCCGAGGACGGCCCGGGCCGGCGCGACGCGGCACGGGACCCTAGGCTGCTGGCGATCACCCTGGTGCTGCTCAGCGTCTCGGCCGCCGGGGCGCTGGCGCTGCGCGACCAGGCCCCGGTGCAGGCCGCCCTCGCCGCCCCGTGCCCCACGCCGTCCGCCACCCGGACGGCCGAGCCCGGGCCGTCGGCGTCGCGCCCGGCCAGCAGGAGCCCCAGCCCCGGTGCCAGCCCCAGCCCCAGCGCGGAGCAGACCTCCGGGGGCAACGTGCTGACCGACATCATCGACGGCATCGGCGACCTGTTCACCGGTGGCGACGACGACGCCGAGCCGGCCGCGAGCCCGGAGCCGACGGGCACCGCGCCCACCACCGGCACGCCGACGTCCACCGCCCGGCCGACCGCCTCGGCGAAGCCGACCCCGGACGCGTCGGCCAGCCCCGACAAGCCCGGCGACGGGTGCGCCACCCCCGAGCCCACCGAGCCCGCCGAGGTCGAGCCCGGCGAGCCGCTGCCCAGGATCGCCCCCGAGCCCGGCCAGCCCCGGGTGGCGGGGAAGCCGTCGAAGCTGACCGGCTCGAAGGTCACCATGACCGGGCTGCGCTTCGAGGGGATCGTCGACCTGCCAACCGGCGACGGCACGCTCAGGGCGCTGAAGTTCAGCATGGCCAAGAGCGTCACCGACGACTTCCAGCTCCTGGCGGACGGCCCCGGCGGCCGGAGCCAGCGGTACGTCACGGATCGGCTGACCGTCCAGGGCGACGTGGCCTTCTACGCCACCCGGTTCGTCGGGCGGCTGCTCGGCATCAAGATCACGCTCACGCCCGACCTGCCGTTCCCCGACGGCATCCCGATCACCTCGCCGATCCCGATCACCTTCACCGACCCGGTGATCGACCTCGCGTACGTCCAGTGCGACGTCCTCACCGGAAAGCCGGCGCTGCGGCTCGACCTCGCCTGAGCCGGCCCCCCGACGCGACGGCCGGGGCCACACCCCCGGGCCCCGGCCGTCGTCCCCGGCGACTCAGAGGCGGGCGAGCGCCCGGCGCAACGGGTCGAGGCCCAGCGCCCCGAGGTCCAACGCCTGCCGGTGGAACTCCCGCAGGTCGAAGTCGGCGCCCTTGCGGGCCTTCGCGTCCTCCCGGGCCTGGAGCCAGATCCGCTCCCCGACCTTGTACGACGGGGCCTGCCCCGGCCAGCCCAGGTAGCGGTTCAGCTCGAAGCGCAGGTTCTCGTCCGGCACCCGGCAGTGCGCCCGCATGAACTCCCAGCCCAGCTCCGGGGTCCACCGCTCGCCTGGGTGGAAGTCGAACGGGTTGTCCTTCGGGATCTCCAGCTCCAGGTGCATGCCGATGTCGACGATCACCCGCGCGGCGCGGAACGCCTGCCCGTCGAGCATGCCGAGCTTGTCGCCCGGGTCCTCCAGGTAGCCCAGCTCGTCCATCAACCGCTCGGAGTAGAGCGCCCAGCCCTCGCCGTGGCCGGAGACCCAGCACAGCAGCCGCTGCCAGCGGTTGAGCAGGTCGGCCCGGACGGCGGTCTGCGCGACCTGGAGATGGTGGCCCGGGACGCCCTCGTGGTAGACGGTGGTCACCTCGCGCCAGGTGGAGAAGTCGGTGACGCCCTGCGGCACCGCCCACCACATCCGCCCCGGCCGGGAGAAGTCCTCGCTCGGGCCCGTGTAGTAGATCGCGCCGTCGCTGGTCGGGGCGAGGCAGCACTCGATGCGGCGCACCTGCTCCGGGATGTCGAAGTGGGTGCCGTGCAGGTCGCTGATCGCCTTGTCGGCCAGCGCCTGCATCCAGTCCCGGAACGCCTCCTTGCCCGCGATGGTGCGCGCCGGGTCGGCGTCCAGCGCGGCCACCGCCTCGTCGATCGTCGCGCCCGGCCCGACGATCCGCGCGGCCACCGTCCGCATGTCGGCCTCCAGCCGGGCCAGCTCCGCGAACCCCCAGGCGTACGTCTCGTCGAGGTCGACGCGCGCGCCGAGGAAGTACTGCGAGGCCAGCGCGTACCGCTCCCGGCCGACGGCCTGCTTGGCGCGCCCCTGCGGGGCCAGCTCGTCGCGGAGGAACTGGCCGAACCCGGCGGTGGCGGCGGTGGCCGCCGCCGCGCCCCGGCGCAGCTCCGCCCCGAGCGTGCCGTCGACGCCGAGCCGCTCCACGAGGCCGTGGAAGAAGTTGTCGCCGCCCGGGTCCGTCCAGACGTCGCACTGCTTGGCGACCTCGACGAGCTGTGCCTGCGAGCTGACCCGGCCCGCGCGGGCGGCCTCACGCAGCGTCGTCTTGTAGCTCTCCAGGGTGCCCGCGAACCGGTTGAGCCGGGCCGCGATGTCGGCCTGCGCCTGCTCGCCCTCGGTGGGCATCAGGTCGAAGACCATGCGGATGTCGTGCAGCCCGCTGGCGATGACGTTGACCTCGCTGGTCGTCTCACCCGCCTCGTAGCGGGCGAGGTCCAGGCCGAGCCGCTCCTGCATGGCCTCCTTGGCCGTCCGCTCCGACTCGGACTCGGGCTCGGTGACGTCGAGGTCGGCGAGGGTGCGCCGGGTCAGCTCCGCGCGGCCGGCGTAGCCCTCCGGCGACAGGTCGTCGAGCTGGTCGTCGTGTCCGGCGATGCCGACGTAGGTCGCGCCGACGGGGCTCAGCTGCGCCCAGTCGGCGACGTACCGGTCGGCGAGGTCATCGATTCGTCCCACGGGGTGACACTACGCGACCCGGCCGGGCGGTTGTCGAGCGTGATCGCCGTGTTCAGGGCAGCAGCTCGGCCGGGTCGAAGTCGATCGGGAACGGCGCGTCGGCCCGCAGCCGTTCCCCGCTGACCGCCCGCGCAACGAGTTCGGGGCCGCCGGGCCGGTGCAGGGCGAGCAGCCGCACGTCGACCCGCGCCGGATCACGGGTGAGTCGTACCCGCATGAACCAGGGGACGCCGCCCTCGGCGCAGTGACGCGGCCGGTCCACGGCGGCCGGCCCCGGGTCGGCGTCTGAGGAGACCTCCACCGCGAGTTCGCAGTGGCCGGCCGGCACCCAGCGGTCCTCGTCGTCCGTCGCCGGCAGGGTGTGCAGCACGGTGACGTCCGGCTGGATCCACAGGCCCGGGCTGACGGTCAGGTTGACCCGGCCGAGAACGTGCAGGTTGGCGGCCTCGGCGGCGGGGGCGAGCAGGCAGCCGAGGCTGACCATCGCGAAGCTCTCGCTGGCCCGCAGGAACGGGCTGATCACCAGCCGGCCGGCGACGCACTCGTGGCGGGCACCGGCGAGTTCCCTGACGGGGAGGTATCGCTCCGCGAGCACGGTCGTCCAGCACCCGGACAGCTCCGCGAGCGGATCGAACTCCTGCGACGGCAGCACCGGCGTCACCCCCCGGCTGTGACCAACGACGACGGTGTCTAGGTCGTTGCTGTGGTGGCGGACACGGTGGCGGGAAACCGCGCGACACCGTCGTGCCCCTGCGGCAGAGTGTCAGGGGTGACACCCGATACCACCCCTGACAGGTCGGCGCTGCGCAGCTGGCTGCCCGGCTTCCTCGCGCTCGCCGCGATCTGGGGTTCCAGCTTCCTGTTCATCAAGGTCGGCGTCCGCGAGCTGCACCCGCTGCACCTCACCCTCTACCGGGTCGCCGCCGGCGCGCTGACCCTGCTCGTCGCGCTGCCGCTGCTGCGCGACCGGCTGCCCCGCGAGCCCCGGATCTGGGCCCACCAGTTCGTGGTCGCCGCGCTGGGCGTGGCCGTGCCGTTCACCCTGTTCGGCTACGGCGAGCAGCGGGTCGAGTCGATGCTGGCCGGGATCTGGAACGCCACCACGCCGCTGATCGTGCTGCCGATGGCGGTGCTGGTGTTCCGCACCGAGCGGCTGACCAGCCGCAAGGCCGTCGGGCTGGGGCTCGGCTTCGCCGGGGTGCTCGTGGTGCTCGGCGTGTGGGCGGGCGTCGGCGGCGCCCACTTCACCGGTCAGCTCATGTGCTTCGGCGCGGCGGCCTGCTACGGGTTCGCCATCCCGTACCAGAAGCGGTTCGTCGCGGGCAGCGCCCACTCCGGCCTCTCGCTCTCGGCGACCCAGCTCGTGCTGGGGACCGCGCAGCTCGCCGTCGTCGGCCCGCTGGTGGCGGGCGCGCCGCCGCTGCCCACCGACCTGTCGGCGGGCGCGCTGGCCAGCGTGCTCGCGCTGGGCGCGCTCGGCACCGGCCTGGCCTTCGTGATCAACCTGCGCAACATCCGGGTGGCGGGGGCGAGCACCGCCTCCACGGTGACCTACCTCGTGCCGATCTTCGCCGTGCTGATCGGGGCGCTGGCGCTCGACGAGCGGCTCACCTGGCACCAGCCGGTAGGTGCGCTGATCGTGCTGGCCGGGGTCGCGGTGACCCAGGGCTTGCTCGGCCGGCGCGGGCGGGCCCGCGCCGTCGACGTCGCCCCGCCGGCCACCCCGGTCGCCGCCCGCTGAGCCCGGCACCCACTGGTCTGGCGCGGGCCGTCAGCCCCGGGCCCACGCCACGAGGCGCTCCGCCGGCCAGGTGTTGACCACCCGGTCGGCGGGGACGCCGCACAGGGCCGCCCGCTCGCAGCCGAACCGCTGCCAGTCGAGCTGGCCGGGCGCGTGCGCGTCCGTGTCGATCGCGAACCGGCAGCCCGCCTCCAGCGCCCGCCGGATCAGCCGCTTCGGCGGGTCCTGCCGCTCCGGCCGGGAGTTGATCTCGACGGCCACGTCGTGCTCGGCGCACGCGGCGAAGACGGCGTCCGCGTCGAAGTCGCTCTCGGCCCGGGTACGCGGCCGGTGCGCCCGGTCGCCCGGCCCCCGCACGCCGGCCGGGCGCGACGACACCATCCGGCCGGTGCAGTGGCCCAGGATGTCGAGGTGCGGGTTGGCGATCGCCGCCAGCATCCGCCGGGTCATCCGGGCCCGCTCGTCGTTGAGCCCGCTGTGCACCGAGCCGACGACCACGTCGAGGCGGGCCAGCAGCTCCTCCTCCTGGTCCAGCGAGCCGTCGGCGAGGATGTCCACCTCGATGCCGGTGAGGATGCGGAACCCCTCGGGCAGCGCCTCGTTCACCGCCGCCACGTGGTCGAGCTGGCGGCGCAGCCGGTCCGCCGTGAGCCCCCGGGCCACCTTGAGCCGGGGCGAGTGGTCGGTCAGCACGACGTACTCGTGGCCCAGCTCGACCGCCGCGAGCGCCATCTCCTCGATGGGCGAGCCGCCGTCGGACCAGTCGGAGTGGGTGTGGCAGTCGCCGCGCAGCGCCTCGCGCAGCGCCGTGGCCGCCGCGTCCAGGTCGGTGCCCTCGGTGGCGACGAGCCGGCGCAGGTAGACCGGCTCCTCGCCGGCCAGCGACTCGGCGACGCAGCGGGCGGTGACGTCGCCGACGCCGGCCAGCTCGGTGAGCCTGCCGGAGCGGGCCCGCTCGGCCAGCTCCGCCGCCGGCAGCGCGGCCAGGGCCGCCGCCGCCGACCGGAACGCCCGCACCCGGTAGGTCGCCTCGTTGGCCCGCTCCAGTAGGAACGCGATCCGGCGCAGGTCGGCGACGGGGTCCCGGTCGGTCATGCCCTGCAACCTACGCGCCCGCGCCGCCGGTCGGGGTACGACCGGCGGCGCGGGGTGGTGCGTCAGTGCGGAGAGGTCAGGAGTACGGCAGCTTCACGACCGACTGGTTGCCGAGGCCGAGGGTGCTCGGGCTGCCCCCGATGGCCGACCAGACCTCCACCTTCACGGTGCCGTTCGCCAGGTTGCCGAGCGTGCCGCTGCCGGACTGCAACCCGGCGGCCTGGGTGTAGTGCTCGTAGCCGGGGACCGGGTCGGTGGCGAAGTAGCGGTAGGTCTCCACCCGTTCCCAGCTCCCGTTGCCGGTGAGGTCGTAGGAGAGCCGCACCTGCACCCCGTTGCCGACGGCGGTGCCGGCGTCGAGGAACAGGTCGAACGCGGTCTGCCCGCCGGCGTACGCGAGGTTGAGGCCGGTCGCGGTGAACACCTGGGCGTTGGTCGGGGTGCCGTCGTGGTTGCCGTTCGCCGCCGCCACCGTCGTGGTGTCCGTGCCGCCGGCCGCGCCGAGCCCGCCCCCGGCGAGCAGGTAGCGCGTCGGCGAGCCGGCCGGCGGCGGGGCGGTCGGCGACGGGCTGGGGCTGCTCGTCGGCGTCGGGGTCGGCGTCGGGCTGGCGGTCGGCGTGGGGCTCGGGGTGCCCGTCGGCGGCACGCCCCCGGCGGCGTTGCCGCCGCTCCACGTGTACGCCCCGGTGGTGGCCGTCCTCCCGGCCCCCACGGTGAGCGTGACGCCGTCGGAGAACCGCACCGTGATCGGCGCGGCGGTGATGTTCGACGCCACGTACGTCCGCGCCCCGTTGCGGGTGAAGACGGCGCTCAGCGGGTGGTTCGCGGTGACCGTGGTGTCGACCGTGCCGAGCGCGGCGAGGTTGCGGATCCAGTGGAAGGTGTGCGCGCGGCTCTCCCCCTCCTCCGGCGTGTAGCCGGGGTTGGCCCGCAGGCTCGACAGCGCCGTGGCGGGGTCGCCGAGCGCCTGGAACTGCCAGAGGATGTCCTGCCACACCGTCGGCGGCCCGTTGTTGTTGCGCACCAGCTCGGCGTAGTTGGTGCGCACGTACGCGGGGTCGTAGCCGAGGTAGAGGTGGCCGCCGGTGACGGGCAGCAGGTTGATGCCCTGGATCATCTCCGGCTCGGCGCTGAACCAGGTCGCGTACGCGCCGCCGTCACCCCAGACCATGCCGACCGTCGAGTGCCCGAACCCGGCCGGGAAGTTCTCGTCGGCGTGGTCGAACCAGTACTCCTGGATCGCCGCCGCCTGCGTCGTGTAGAGGAAGACGCCGGCGTCGCGGACGGCCGTGTCGCCGGTGGCCTGACCCCACTGGATCAGGGCGTTGGCGAAGTTCATCCCCTCCGACGAGGACTCCTGGTTGTTGCCCGCCCCGAACGAGCCGTGCCCGGAGGCCCAGTCGTGGCCGGCGTAGATGTCGAAGTCCCGCAGGTAGGGGAACCGGGTGTCGTTGCGGTCGTAGTTGTCGGCGTCGCGGATGAGCAGGTCCACCATGCCGCCGTAGCGTGCGTCGGTGGCCCACTGCGGGTCGAACTTGGCCAGGGTGGCCGCCGCGGCGATGAAGTAGCCGTAGTGGAAGTGGTGGTCGTTGAGCTCCTGGTCGGACCCGTACGAGGCCGGGTAGCCGATCAGCGTGCCCCAGTTCTGGTCGTAGTAGAAGACCTTCGCGGTCTTGCCCGGCGAGGCGGTGAACCAGTCGGTGAGGGTGCTCCGGATGGCGTTGAGCGCGCTGTCGCGGGTGGTCGTGTCGTCGACCAGGTCGGCCACCTCGGCGATCCGGGCCGCCCGGCCGAGGCCCTTGCCCGTCCAGTAGGTGTCGCCGCCGCGCTGGTCCATCGGGTTGCCCCGGACGGCGGCGAGCTGGTCGCGCAGGGTGGCCAGGTCGGCGCCGGAGCCGTCGCCGACGGCGGGCAGCTCGGGCAGCACCCCGTGGTAGGTCATCGCGGTGCGGAACTGGGTGACGCCGGCGAGGACCTTCATCCGGCCGCGCGCCGACGGGTACGTCTGGGTGATCGGCGTGGAGCCGGTGAGCGCCTTCCACTGGTGCGGGTAGAGGCTGACCACGGTCTGCGTGGCGGTGCCCTCCCGGGGCGTGGTGGTGAACGCGTACGTGGTGGTCAGGCGGCTGGCCGCCTGGTCGTACGCGTAGGAGACGCGGGTGCCGGTGACGTGGGCGTGCGCGTACCGGCCGTAGGTGGCGGCGAGGCTGGTGCGTTCGGCGGCGGTGCTGCCGGCGGTGGTCGGCAGCAGGGCGACGGAGAAGTAGCCCTTGCCCGCGAGGGCGGACGAGATCCGGCCCCCGCTGACCGTCCAGCTCGCGCCGCTCGGCGCGTACGCGACGTAGTCGTGGCCGGCGACGGTGAAGCCGATGGTCGCGCCGCTGTTGGACCACACGGTCGGGGTGCTGCTGGCGTTGACGACGGCGTCGCCGCCGGTGGCCTGGAAGTAGGCGAACGGCAGGCCGTGGCCGATGGTGGCGCGCAGGGTGCGCGCGCCGTCGCTCCAGTACGGGGTGACGGTCCAGTCGGTCCAGCCGGCGACCTTCACCGTGGGCGCGGCGAGCCCGGCGACGCCGACGCGGATGTCCTGCGTGTAGGGGTAGTGGAACTCGCCGACCCCGTTGGCCGTGCCGCTGATCGCGGGGGTCGAGTTGGCCGAGAAGCCGAGGCCGTCGGTGAACGTGTCGTAGGACAGCGGGTGGGCGTGCAGCGGCTCGCTGAAGGCGCAGTCGGTGCGCTTGAACAGCAGCGACGACCACCAGTCGTTGGTGGGCACGGCCCCGGCGGGGGCGTCGGCGGTGACGTACTGCCGGGGGTTGGTGGAGAGCTGCCCGCAGCCGGCGGGCAGCGGGCCGACGGGCGTGGTGGTGTAGCTGCCCGCCCCGACGGACGCGGCCTGGGCGGGGGCCGTGTCGACGGCCACGGCGAGGCCGCCGGTGGCGAGGGCGAGGACGGTGGACGAGACGAGGGCCCAGAGGCGGCGGCGGTGTGGTGTGGGAGGTGTCACGGGTGCCTCCATCGCGCGGGTGCGCCGGACCGGCCGGCGTCGGCGCTGGGTCGGTATTGGGAGGGTTCGTTACCTGTGAGAGCGCTCTCTCTTGCCGGGACGTTAACCGGTGTGTGAGACGTCCGTCAATGTGTGCGACCGGTTGAGCCGGGATGTCGCGATTGGACCGCCCTGGTCCCGCTCCCAGCGCGCCGCTCAGTCGGTGCCGGCCGGCGCCTTCGGGCAGCCGTGCTTGCGACGCCACGCGGCGACCTCGGCGGCCGGCTCCCGGTTGCCGCCGCGCCGCCACGAGTCGAGATAGCGGGCCGGCCAGACCACCCCGCGCCGGATCCACCAGTCGCCCCGGCCCGCACACTGCGGGGAGAGCCCGAAGTGCAGGTGGCAGACGTTGTTCGCGTTGCCCGTGCGGCCCACCCGGCCGAGCTGCTCGCCCGCCCGCACCCGCGTGCCGGCGTCGATCCCGTCGGCGATCGCGCTCAGGTGCGAGCCGTAGTAGCGCACCCCGTCGTCGCCCAGCAGCGACACCGACAGGCCGCCGTTGTAGGGCCCCAGCGGCCCCCGCTTGTCGAACCGGTCCACCCGGCTCACTTCCAGGATCGTCCCGTCGGTCACCGCCACCACCGGCTCGCCGCAGTCGGCGAAGATGTCCGTCCCCGGATAGGCGGAGTGGGTCGGGTGGTAGGCGACGTTGCCCGCGCGCACCGGGAAGACGTGCCGCAGGCCGGTGCGGGTCGGGCTGGGCGACCCCGACGGCCGCGCCGTCGCCGACGGGGTGACCGCCGCCCCCGACGGGTCGGCCGGCGTCCCGGCCGGCTGCCCGCCGGTGACCATCCCGGTCGGCGCCACCCAGCCGGCCCCGGGCGTCCGGTTCGGCGGCGGCGCGCCGCAACCGGCGGCCAGCACCGGCGCGAGCAGCAGCAGCACCGGGTACGCCGCGCGCGGGCGACGCCGACGCGGGAAGCGCGAGGACATCCGCCCATCCTGACAGAACCGATACGGTGGGGAGGGTGCGGTCCGGGGTGTCCACCCCGTGCCCTGCGGCAACCGGCGGACGGAGTGCGGTGATGACCTGGCAGCCGGCCCACCCGGACTGGGCCGACCCGGAG
The DNA here is from genome assembly GCF_029581295.1 of Micromonospora sp. WMMD712. Classification (NCBI taxonomy): domain Bacteria; kingdom Bacillati; phylum Actinomycetota; class Actinomycetes; order Micromonosporales; family Micromonosporaceae; genus Micromonospora; species Micromonospora sp. WMMD712. Next base: position 3,986,186 of record NZ_CP120743.1, on the reverse strand, counting down.
CAGGCGGCCCACCCCGGCTCGCGTACCCCGTCGGGGCTCTTCCCCTCCGGGCCGCCGTCGCGGCCGACCTGGCGCGAGCCGCACCCGGTGACCGGGGCGGCCGTCGCCTCCGGCGCCGCCGTCACCGCCGCGTGGCTCGTGCTGTTCGCCCTCCTCGGCCGCGACGTCCCCGGCTACGCCTGGTGGACGGTCGTGGCCGGCGGGCTGGCCTGGGCGGCGGCCCTGGCGCTGGCCCGCCACGGCGACCGGGGCGTCGCCACCGGCGTCGCGATCGTCACCGCCGGCGGCTGGAGCGTCGCCGCCGCCGTGGTGGCCGTGACCTGGGCGACGGCGGGCGACTGGCCGCTGTGGTGACGGGTCCCCCGCGGCGGAGCCGGACGGGGCGCGCTGCCACCGTCGGTCGCCGACCGGCTGCGCACCGAATCCCGTCTTGACGTACCCGCTCCGACGGCGCACTCTCGGCGGTATGGCCTGGACCACCCCGCGGCTCGACCCCGAGCGGAGCCGCCGCCGCCTCCAGATCCTCGCCGAGCTGGCGGGGGCCAGAGCGGGACGCGAACGGGAACGGCCCCAACGCGCGCGCACCGAACGGCTGCGGCAGCTCATCGCCACCCGACGCCGGGTCGCGGGCTGACGGGTCCGGCCGCCCGCCGCACTTTCCACAGGAATGACCGGCCCTTCGGGGCGTTGACCGGTCGCCTGCCGACCCGACCGGTTAACGTGCACGCGTAACGAGTCGGCGTGCTGTGCCGAGGCAAACTTGGGGGAACCATGTCGTACTTCGCTGCCGCCGTGGTGCGCGACGGAGGCGGCTGGACCGCCGCAGAGGTGAACCTGCGCGGAGCCACCGACGTCGACGAGGTCGCCGACCGGCTGCGGGACGTCGAGCCCGACGCCGACCTGTCGCTGCTCTTCGTCGAAGCCGACGACGCCTACCTGGTCGTCCTGCGCCTCGACGAGGGCGAGGACCTGCGGGTGTTCGGCTCCGACTCGGCGTACGCCGAGGAGTCCCGGCTCGGTGCGCTGCTGGTCGGCGACCTCAAGGGGTCGGTCACCGGCTTCGACGACACCGAGGAGCCGCGCGCCAGCGCCGGCAGCGGCGACGACGACAGCGAGCAACCGGCCGTCGACCCCGAGGCGGACCCGGTCGGCGACGCGGACCTCCTCGCCGACCTCGGCATCTCCGCGCAGCGGCTGCTGCGCCTCTGCGCCCACGAGGGCATGCTGCCGGCCGACGTGACCGCCGAGGTGTGCCAGGTCCTCGGCTGCGCCGACGAGGTCGAGGAGCTGCGTGGCGTCTGAGCCGCCCGCCCCCCGTGGCCGCCGGCAGCGGCACGAGCTGTGGATGCGGCGCGCCCTCCAGGTCGCGGTCACCGGCCCCGACCCGGCCCGCGCCGCCGCGCCGGCCGCCGGCGTGGCTCCCGTCGGTGCGTCGGTCGACGCTGCTCGCCCTGGTGACGCGACTCGCCCTGGTGAGGCGGCCGACGACGTGCCGGTCGGTGCCGTCGTCTACGGCCCGGACGGCACCGAGCTGGCCGCCGGGCGCAACGAGCGGGAGCTGACCGGCGACCCGACCGCGCACGCGGAGGTGTTGGCGCTGCGCCGGGCCGCCGCACGCCTGGGCCGGTGGCGGCTGGACGACTGCACCCTCGTGGTGACGCTGGAACCCTGCACGATGTGCGCCGGGGCCATCGTGCTCGCCCGCGTCGCGACGGTCGTCTTCGGGGCCTGGGAGCCCAAGACCGGGGCCGCCGGCTCGCTCTGGGACGTGCTGCGCGACCGGCGGCTCAACCACCGCCCCGAGGTCTACGGCGGGGTGCTGGAGGCGGAGAACTCCGCCGTCCTGCGCGCCTTCTTCCGCTGACCGTCTGCTGGCACCCGACCCGGGCGAGATCGTGCTCGATCCGGGCGAGTTTCCGCCCGATGCGGGCGAGATCGTGCTCGATCCGGGATGCAGTGGCCTCGGCGACGCTCCGATGCCACTCGATCCCTGATCGAGCACGATCTTCCGGCGGCACGCCGGGGCCGGGGCGGGACCGCTCAGGCGACCGCCGTGTCCAGGCCGATCTCGACCATCTGGGAGAACGTCTGCTCGCGCTCCTCCGACGTGGTCTTCTCACCGGTCTTGATGTGGTCGCTGACGGTGAGGAGGGTCAGCGCACGGGCGCGGAACCGGGCGGCGATCGTGTAGAGCGCCGCCGATTCCATCTCCACCGCCAGGACGCCGTAGTCGGCGAGACTGTCGAAGAGGTCCGGCCGGTCGGTGTAGAAGGCGTCCGCCGCCAGGACCGGGCCCACCCGCATGGTGATGCCGCGCCGCTCGGCCACCTCGACCGACGTACGCAGCAGCCCGAAGTCGGCGACCGGGGCGTAGTCGACCAGCCCGGCGAAGCGCACCCGGTTCATGTTGGAGTCGGTGGACGAGCCGTTGGCCGCCACCACGTCCCGCAGCTTCAGCTCCTCGGTGAGCGCCCCGCAGGAGCCGACCCGGATCAGGGTCCGCACGCCGTACTCGTTGATCAGCTCGTGGGCGTAGATCGAGGCGGACGGCATGCCCATGCCCGAGCCCTGGACGGAGACCTCCACCCCGTTCCAGCGGCCGGTGAAGCCCAGCATGCCCCGGACCGTCGAGTAGCACCTGGCGTCCTCGAGGTAGGTCTCCGCGATCCACTTGGCCCGCAGCGGGTCGCCCGGCATCAGGACCCGCTCGGCGATCTCTCCCGGCTTCGCGCCGATGTGCGTACTCATGGCAAAGATCCTGCCAGGCCGACCCGGGGGATACCGGTTCGGCACCCGGTCCCGGTGTCCTGTACCCTCGTCGGCGGTGGCGTGTCCGAGTGGCCTAAGGAGCACGCCTCGAAAGCGTGTGAGGGTTTACGCCCTCCGCGGGTTCAAATCCCGCCGCCACCGCTCGTGACATGCGAGAACGCCCGGTCGATCCGCGAGGATCGACCGGGCGTTCTCGCATGTGGGCTCCGTTGTGGTCGTTGCCGCGCGGGCTACCGGCTGCCGGGCCTGTGGTCGGTCAGGCGGTCCAGCACCGCGTAGGTCGCCACGGCGATGAGCATCGGATTGACGGTCGCCGGGACCCGCCACGCCAGCACGCCGAGCAGGCCGGCGACGGCCAGCAGGACCAGGACTCGCAGCGAGACGTCGGGTTCGGGATAGGGCGGGCCGCCGGGTTGCCGTAGCCTCATGGGTGGAGATCCTTTCTGATGGGAGATCCCTGAGACGGCACCCGCTGCAACGGGTGCCGTCGCGCTTTCCGGGCGTGGTCCTTCCGGGCTTCCTGCGCGACGGTCGAGCCTCAGTGGATCGCGTGTAGCGCGTGCATCTGCACGTGCATTTGCATGTGCAGTGATACTAGGGCATCTGGCTACGGTGGCGCTACGGAAAGTGATCAAGTGGGGTGGGTGGCGGATCGTTGCCGGCCCGGCCTGCGGTCGGCGTCGCAACCGTGGACGGCGTCGCCACCATGGACGAGCGCAGCGCCCGACACTCCGCGCGGAGTGTCGGGCGCTGCGCCAGGGTGGTCGTCGGTCCCGTACTGCTGCCGGGCCCTGATCAGCCCTTGATCGAGTTGGGCACCACGGGGACGGTCACCGACGTGCCCGCCTTCGCGGTGACGTCCGGCACCAGGATCGTGGTGATCTCGATCTCGGGGCGCTGGGTGCGCTTGGCGATGCTGTCCGTCTCGCGCTGCACGGGGCAGAACGGCAGCTCCGGCCAGAACTTGGCGAAGACCTCCCACGCGGCGGTCTCCTGCCGACGCAGCTTCTCGACCTCGATGCCGTCGTACTCGCCCTCGCCGATGTCCGGCAGGGCCGCCTCGTCGAACGCCTTCGCCAGCAGGACGACCGTGTCGTCGTACCGGTTGGGGTTGACGGACCGGCCGAGGCCCCAGTCGTCACGCGTCCGGCGCAGCCGCTCCCGGTCCTCGTTGCTGATCTTCTTGTCCTGCTGCTCGCCGACGAGCAGACCGCCCTCGTCCTTCCCCGTCCACCAGCTCGCGTAGTAGGTGCCCTGGTAGCCCTGGCACAGGTAGCGGTTGCCGTTGGGGTGGACTTCCAGCAGGAAGGTGTGCACGGACGGGAACGAACAGTCGAGAAGCAGGATCTGCCCCTCCTGCGGCACCTTCCGGAGAAGCTTCAGCAAATCCTTCCCGGCACCCGAGCCGAACTTCTCCCGCGTCCCCGCTTCGATGCCGTCGACGAAGGTGGGGTGCTTCTTCTTCAGCTCGACCAGAATGTTCTCCGCCGTCTTGCCGCAGTTGGCCCAGTTGACGCTGCCCATTGCCATCTTGAACAGGCCCTCGTTGCGGGACTGCACGACGGTCGTGTTCTTCTCACCCAGGAAACCGCCGGTCTTCACCCGCATCTGGGCCGCCCGCACGGCCTGCGGCCAGGAGGGGAACGACTCCTTGCCCGCGGGGCCGGACCAGGCGATGAGCTGCGCCAGGATGGCCTGCCGTTCGTGCTCCGCCAACTCCTCACCGGTCGTCTGCTCGTATTTGCCGAACGCCTGCTCGATCTGCTCGGCGTAGGGGTCGAGCGCGCCCGTGACGCTCAGGTCCGGAATCGGATTCTTGGCGATGGTCAGCAACATCTGCTCCTCGGCGTGGTCGTCGACGTCGGAACGACGCCGACACCGGAACGATGCCGCAGAGGGAGATGCGCTGCTGTCCGAGATCCGCGGCTCGACTATCCGTAACCCGATCTCACGGGCGGGGGAGCGCCCGGGCGTCGGACGTGGTCAGCCGGTCGGCGAAGAACTCCAGCAACTCCCGGTGGACGAAGATGTAGCCGTCGCCGACGTCCCGCAGGAACAGGCACTGCACGGCGTAGTCGAGGAACGGCCGCAGCGGCCGGGGCACGACGCCGTCGCGGGCGAGCCGCCGCCGGACCAGCCACTGCTCGGCCAGTGGCCCGAGCGCGACGGCCACCAGCAGGTACGACGCGGCGAACGCGCCGACGACCACCCCGTACCGGAGGCCGTCGGCACCGGTGCGGGCCAGGCCGACGGGCAGCCCGCCGAGGGCGCCGGTGACGACGCCCAGCAGCGGCGCGCCGGTCGCGGCGAAGCGGAGCCGCTGCCGCAGGGCGGGGCTCGGGATCTCGCGGCGCGGCGCGCCGCCGGGCGGGCCGACCAGGTAGAGGTCGAACAGCATGGCGCGGGTGAAGGCCAGGGCGAGCAGGGTGGCCAGCAGCATCCCGAACCAGTGCGCGAAGTCGGCGAGCAGGCCCGGCCAGCCGCGCAGCTCGTCGGTGAGGCCGAAGGCCAGCCCGACCAGGAGGGCCGCGGCGACGGCCGCCCACCCGACGCCGACGTTGCCGGCCACGTCGCGTAGTTCGTCGGCGGTGTCGGTCACCCAGTTGACCCGGAGGGGCCGCCGGTCCTCTGGCCGCCGTTCCCGGGAGGCGATCAGTTCGAGGTCGTCGTACTCGTCGCGGACGAGGGCGAGCAGGGTCAGCGTCGCGGCTGCCAGCCCCACCACGAGGCCGGGCCAACCGATCAGGGCGGCCCCGAGCAGGGTGACCACCCCGCCCACGGCGACGCCGGCCAACGCCCGGCTGAGCAGGTCGGCGCTGCGCCCGGCCCAGAACGGCGACCAGGTCGGGGCGACCAGGTCCAGCACGAAGATGCTCTGCTGCCGCTTCCGCAACTGGTGGCCGAGCACCGTCAGATACTGGACGGCCTGATCCGGCCGGTACGCCGGGTGCGGGCGGTGCCGCAGCATCGTCTCGACGTACCGGGCGAAGAGGCGGGTGCGGCGACCGCCGGGGCCGTCGGTCGGGCCGGGACCGTCGGCGTAGGCCAGTCCCATGATGGCGAGCAGCAGGGGTGACCCGGTGAACTCCCACAGGCCCTCGTCGGCGGCGAGGGCGGCCCGCAGGCCGGCGAGGGCGGGCCCGGAGCGGTCCAGGTACCGCTCGATCTGCGGCCGGTTCAGCGGCTGGATCGTCACCGTGCCGTAGACGGGCAGGCTGGTGCGGAGCTCCCGGTACTCCGACTCGCGGCAGCAGACCGCGATCGGGGTGAGCGGCTGCCTGGCGTGGAACACGGCGATCGCCGCCGCGCACTCGTCGCGGCGGGCCGCGACGACCTCGTCGAGGCCGTCGAGCAGGGGCAGCACCGCCCCGACCTCGATCCAGGCGGTCGCCTGCCGGGGCGGGATGCCGTAGCGCTCGGTCAGCTCGGCGGCGAGCCACTGCTCCAGCGGCAGGCGTCGGGTGGCCCACGACGACAGGTTCAGCACCACCGGGATCGGGACGTCCGGGTCCCGCTCTGCCGCGTCGACCAGCTCCCGGGCGAGTTCGAGCAGGGTGGTCGTCTTGCCGGAGCCGGGCGCGCCGAGGATCACCACGGCGCGGTCGAGCCGCTCGAAGAGGCCGGCCACGGACGCGCCCCCGTCGAGCACGCCGGTGAAGCCGCCACGGTGGGTGGCCCGCAGCGTCCACGGGTACCGCCGGTCGTCGGCCGACGCGGTGACGCCGAGCTGGATCCGGGCCTCCTGGTGCAGGGAACGGTCCAGCACGCTGCTGATCCAGTACCGGCGTACCCGGTCGAGCAGGACCCGGCGGGCGTGCGCGGCGGCCACGCCGGTGGCCGGCGTGGGCTCGCGGGACCGCCGGATCTCGACCACCATCAGCGCCACGACCACCACGGCGAGCGCCGGCCAGGCGAGCCACAGGTGCGGCGTCCACCCGTCGGGCAGCGCCCCGGTGGCGACGTTCGTGACGACGCCCAGCAGGGTCACGCAGACCACCGAGAGGACGACCGTGGTTACCCGACGCATGCGTCGTCTCTACCGTCCGGCCCGCGTCCGCACAACCCATGATCGGATACGCGTCGGTCAGGCCGTCAGGAGCAGCCGGAGCGCTCGGCTCAGCGGGGGCCGTGGCCTCGGTTCAGCAGGGGCCGTAGCCCTCGGCGAAGAGGCGGCGGGCCCAGTCGGCGTACCCGGCGATGATCTTCCGGACCGTGCGCCCGTCGTGCAGGAAGAGGTACGCGCGGTCGCCGCTGCGGGCCAGCAGCCCGTCGAACCGGTACGTCCGCCGGGGCGCGTCGAGCGGGCTGACCGACCGGTAGCGGGCGCGGACCTGTTCGACCGGCGTGCCGACGCCGATGCCCTGCGGGGTGCGGACGTCGATCCGCTCCGCCGTGTGGGCCGGGTCGTCGAGCCAGAGCAGCACCAGCCGGTCGTCGACGAAGATCGGGCTGACCGCGCCGTGGCCGACGAGCGTGGGCCCGCAGGTGTCCACGTCGGACGCCAGCATCCCGCGCCGCGCCAGCTCCTGTTCGGTGTCGCCGAACTCGACGTCGGGCAGGCCGTTGAGGTCGACGACCTCGTCGGCGGCCTCGTCGACGGCCGACCGGCCGGCGTCGGGCGGCGGGCCGGGCGGGCGCGCGTCGCCCCCGGCGTCGACCGGCCCCTGTGGACGTACGCCGCTGCCGGCGATCGAGGCAGCCGCGAGCAGTGTCGCAATGAAAACGAATTGTCTGAATTTCATGGAATCCCCCAGTCCCCAACGGCCCCGGGGCGCTCAGGTTGCTGCCGAGCGCCGGATTCCCCGAGTTCCCACTCCTCGGCCAGCTCGTCCCAGTAGTCGGCGGTCAGCCCGCGCCGCCCGTGCGCCAGCCAGCCGGCCGTGTTCCGCTCCAGGTGCAGGCCCAGCTCGGCGAACGGGTCGATCCACCGCCCCGGCTCCGCGCCGATGCGGGTCAGCGCCGCGTTCAGCGGCCACTGCCCGCGCGGGGCGTCCAACACGTCGTCGAAGCACGGCCCCCAGCTCACCGCGCCGGCCAGCCACACCACCGACGCCTGCCGGCCGAGGCCACCCGAGAACTCCGCCTCCAGGTAGGCCACCGGCCCCGACCGGGACCACCCGGCGAACAGCCCCGCCAGGGCCGGCGACAGCACCAGCTCGAACGGCTGCTCCGGGCCCGGCTCCGTGGCGGCGAAGTCCGGCAGCGCCCCGGTCAGCTCCTGCACGAGCTGCGGGGTGACCGGCAGCAGCGCGAAGTCCTGCCGCAGCGCGGCGAGCACCGCGTGGTCCAGGTCGGCGGTCCGCTCGCGGAGCAGCTCGACATCGGCCACCACCGCGCTGAGCTGGTAACTCATCGGGACCTCCGCCCGTCCACAGGCTGTGGATAGAACATGTGTACGACCGGGCGTGGCGTGCCGGCGCTGCCCCGGACCGTACCGAACGCACCCCCTTGCCGACGCCGGGCCGGTGCGGACGTGGAGGAAGGGCCGGCCCCGGGCGGGGGCCGGCCCTTCCTCCAACGCGGGCGGTACCCGGATCAGTAGAACGAGCCGCCGCTCTGCGGCCCGGCGATGCGCATGCCGTAGCGGTGGGGCCAGGCGCGGTCGGTGCGCAGCGACGCGCCGCTCCACGAGGTCGTCTGCGGCACGAGCCCGCCGCTGGACCCGAAGAACGAGGCGATCGACCCCGACGGGTAGCCCGCCGTGTCCGACGCCACCTCCTCGCCGGTCGACGCCACGACGGCGTCCAGCGCGCCGGTGCCGTCGAGGTTCAGCAGAGCGACCGAGGCCCCGAACACATCCCCGCGCTCGGCCGAGCCCGGCACCACCGAGTGGTTCTGGTCGAAGCCCTGCGCCCCGGTGCCGGTCAGACCCGAGGAGGAGCCCTTCAGCAGGACGATCATGCCGGCGCTGTCCGTCGAGCCGATGTCCTCGCCGGGCACGCCGACCAGCACGTCCGCCCTGCCGTCGCCGGTCACGTCGCCGACCGCGAGCGAGCCACCGAAGCGGTCCTCGGCCTCCGGATCACCCGGCACGCCCGCCGTGCGCTGCGTGATGATCTTTACGGCGCTGGCGGACAGGCCGCCGGACCGGCCCGTGAACGCGGCGATGAGCCCGCCCGTGATGTCCGGGGTCTGCGCGCTGGGCGCACCGGCGATCACCTCGCCCAGCCCGTCGCCGTTCACGTCGCCGACCGCCAGGGTCTCGCCCAGGTACCAGGCGATCGTGAACTCGTCGCCCGTCGCCGGGTGCACCGCCGCGCCGGTCACCGACGTCGCGCCCGTGGTCGACACGCCGCTCGCCGAGCCCCACATCAGGGTGACCATGCCGCTGCCGTCCCAGGACGTGCCGTCGTTCTCGTGCGGCGCGCCGATGACCAGGTCCGCGTACCTGTTGTTGTCGACCTTGCCGATCGCGAGCGAGAAGCCGAAGTGGTCGTTGCGCTCGGCCGAGCCCGGCACCGCAGCCTGGTCCTGCTGGAGATACTGGGAGCCGGTGGCCGTGAGCCCACCCGACCCGCCGAACAGGACGTAGACCGAACCGGCGTCCGCCTTGTCCCCGATCGCCTCCCCGTACGCGCCGATCGCCAGGTCGTCGCGGCCGTCGCCGTTGATGTCGCCGGTGGCGAGCGCGCCGCCGAACCGGTCGTAGCTCTCCGGCTCGCCCTGCACGTTCGGCGAGCTCTGGTTGAAGTGCCCGGCCGCGCCGACCACCAGGCCCGAGGCGCTGCCCGGGATGACCCAGACCCCGCCCGCGTGGGTCTTGTTGCGCGGGTCCACCTCGTCCGAGTCGCCGATCACCAGGTCGTCGTAGCCGTCGCCGTTGAAGTCGCCCGCCGCCAGCGCGGTGCCGAAGCAGCCGCAGCCGCCCTCCGACGACAGGACGCCGAAGAAGTAGTCGACCTGCGGCGCCGACGAGTACCGCACGACCACCACACCGGTCGGATACTGGGGCAGACTGGTCTCGAAGGGGTCGCCCGAGGCCGCCAGGTCGTCGCGGCCGTCGCCGTCGAAGTCGGACCGGGTGGCACCCGTCCCCTTCACCGGGGTCACCGCCTTCGCCACCCGGTGATACTGGAGGGCGATGCCCTCCCTGGTGATGGTGCCGAACTCGTCGGCGGCCCGCGCGGGCGCACCGACCGCCAGCCCGGCCAGCACGGCCAGGGCCGACACCCCTGCCGTTGTCTTTCGACGTGTCGTCATCCGACGCAACACAGAACCCCCGCTCGTTGTTGGACGCCCCGACACGCTAGGGGGATAGATCAACGCCCATAACCAGGCGAACGGGCGGGTCGGCCGCCGACCGGGCAGCCCACCCGGCCGAACGGCCGACCCGGGGCGGGGCGCGGGAGACGGCAGGACCGTGGAGACGACTCAGGGTCGGTCCCGTGGGGGAGCCGACCCTGTCGTCCGTGCTGCTCGGGTGAGCGGAGGATACGAGATTCGAACTCGTGAGGGTGTTAACCCAACACGCTTTCCAAGCGTGCGCCCTAGGCCTCTAGGCGAATCCTCCGTGGGACAGGATACAGGTCCCCCGCGCCCCGGCCACCCCACCACCCCCCGAAGATCGACCGGGCGTCGGGTAGGGTGGGTGTCACCTCCCGTGCGGCGGTATCTCGTGAACCTCCCCAGGGCCGGAAGGCAGCAAGGATAAGCGAGCTCTGCCGGGTGCACGGGAGGCCTTTTTGTCTCCGGGCACCGCTACCGTACGCCGCAGGCCAGGTGCCGGCCAGAGTGCCGGCCGGGGCACGGGGTGGTGGGTGGTCACCCGCGCCCGACCGGCGCAGAATGGCTCGGTCGAGAGGAGGCGGGACGCGTGACACTGGCGCTCTACCGCAAGTACCGGCCGCGCACCTTCGCCGAGGTCATCGGCCAGGAGCACGTCACCGAGCCGCTGTCGCAGGCACTGCGCAGCGGCCGGCTCAACCACGCGTACCTCTTCTCCGGGCCGCGCGGCTGCGGCAAGACCTCCAGCGCCCGCATCCTGGCCCGCTCGCTCAACTGTGAGCAGGGGCCGACGCCGGAGCCGTGCGGGCAGTGTGACTCGTGCCGCTCGCTGGCCACCGACGGGTCGGGCTCGATCGACGTCATCGAGATCGACGCGGCCAGCCACGGCGGCGTCGACGATGCCCGCGAGCTGCGCGAGAAGGCGTTCTTCGCGCCGGCCCGCAGCCGGTTCAAGATCTACGTCATCGACGAGGCGCACATGGTCTCGTCGGCCGGCTTCAACGCCCTGCTCAAGCTGGTCGAGGAGCCCCCGGAGTACGTCAAGTTCATCTTCGCCACCACCGAGCCGGAGAAGGTCCTCGGCACGATCAAGTCGCGGACCCACCACTACCCGTTCCGGCTGATCCCGCCGAAGACGCTGCGCCCCTACCTGGAGCAGCTCACCGAGGCCGAAGGCGTGACGGTCGACCCGGCGGTCTTCCCGCTGGTGGTGCGCGCGGGCGGCGGCAGCGCCCGGGACAGCCTCTCCGTGCTCGACCAGCTCATCGCGGGCGCGGGCCCGGAGGGGGTCACCTATCCCCGGGCCGCCGCGCTGCTCGGCGTCACCGACTCGGGGCTGCTCGACGAGATGTGCGACGCCCTCGCGGCCGGCGACGGCGCGGCGGCGTACGCGACCGTGGACCGGGTGGCCGAGGCCGGGCACGACGCGCGCCGCTTCGCCTCGGACCTGCTGGAGCGGCTGCGCGACCTGATCGTCCTCCAGCAGGTGCCCGACGCCGCCGAGAAGGGCCTGATCGACGGCCCGGCCGACCAGATCGAGCGGATGACCGCCCAGGCGCAGCGGCTCGGCCCGGCGACCCTGTCCCGGTGCGCCGACATCGTGCACGACGGCCTGGTGGCCATGCGCGGCACCACCGCGCCCCGGCTGCTGCTGGAGCTGATCTGCGCCCGCATGCTGCTGCCGGGTGCGGACGACTCCACCGGCGGCCTGCTCCAGCGCCTGGAGCGGATGGAGCGCCGGCTCACCCTGGGTGCCGTCGAGCTGCCGCCGGCCGCCGCCGGCTCCGCGCCGGTCGCCACCGCCCCGGCGGTACGCCAAGAGCAGCCCGCCCCGCCTGCGGCGGCTGCCGCGCACCCCGCGCCGGCTGCGGCGTCCGCCGCCCCGGCGACCGCCCCGGCTTCGTCGGCCGCCCCGCCGTCCGTGGCCGCTGCGGCGGCGGCTCCGGTGTCCGCAGGCCCCGCCCCGGCCGCTCCCGCTCCGACCGCGCCCCGGCGGGAGGTCCCGCCGGAGGCGGTGATGCCCGACCCGGCGACCCCCGCCCCGCCCCGCCCCGGCGCGGCTGCGGCGGGCCCGCTGGACGCCGTCGCGGTGCGCCGGGTCTGGCCGGACATCGTCGCGAAGGTCAACCGGATCAAGAAGCCGGCCGCCGCGCTGATGCGCGACGCGGTGGTCCGTGACGTGGACGGCGACACCCTGGTGCTGACCGTCAAGTCTCCGGTGCTCGCGCAGATGATGGGCAACCACACGTCGGTGCTGGCCGAGGCGCTCTACGAGGAGTTCGGCGGGCGCTGGCAGGTGCGCTGCGAGGTGGCCGGCGAGCGGGGCGGCGGGTCGCCGGGCGGCTCCCGGGGGTCCGCCCCCGCCCCGCCCCGCCCCGCGCCGGCCCCGCCCGCGCCCCCCGCATCCGCCACGAACGCCGCCCGCCCGGCGGCCGGTGCCGCGCCCGGCCCCGCCGGAGGCGGCGGTGTCGCCGGCGCTGACGAGGAGTGGCCCGAGCCGGCCCGCCCCGGCGGGGCCGCCGCCGCTCCCGCCGCGGGCGCGCCGGCCGGCGACGACTGGCCGGAGCCGGCCCGCCCGGGCGGCTTCGCCGCCGCGCCGCCGTCCGGCGGGCCCGCCCCGGCCGCCGCCGCGCATGCCGCCCCCCCGACGACGTCGCCCAACGGCGCTGCGGGCAATGGCACCGCCAACGGCGCTGCGGCCAACGGTGCCGCTGCGGCGACGCCGGCCAACGGAGCCGCCGCGCGTGGTGCCGCCCCTGCCGCGCCGGCCAACGGCGCGGCCCCGGGCGGCAGGGCTCCCGCTGCCGGCAGCGGGCTCGCCGCCGCGCGGGCTGCGGCGGCCGGCCGCGGTCCGCGTACCCAGAACGGGGCCCGCAAGACCGCGGAGGCTGACTGGGCGGGCGAGCCGCCCTACGACCCGGACTTCGACGGGCCGGTGCGCGGCGGTGGCCGCCCGGGCCCGGCGGCGTCGGCCGCCCCGACCTACGAGGGCTTCGACCCGGGCGACGAGCCGCTCGACGAGGTGATCGACGAGCGGACGGCCCGGCAGTCCAGCGAGGAGCAGGCGGTGCAGCTGCTCCGGGAGGCGTTCGGCGCGGAGAAGATTGACGAGGTGGACGCCCGCTGACGCGGGCGTCGCCCGTGCCAGGCAGCAGTCTGCGCCCCGGTTAGGCTGGGCGCGGCCGAGCAGACGAGTGCGAGAAGGAGCCATCCGTGCGCCCAGGTGGACAGCCGAACATGCAGCAGATGCTGAAGCAGGCGCAGAAGATGCAGCAGCAGATCGCCAAGGCCCAGGCCGAGCTTGCCGAGGCCGAGCTGATTGGCACCGCCGGGGGCGGCCTGGTCGCCGTGACGGTCTCCGGCTCCGGCGACGTGAAGAGCATCAAGATCGACCCGAAGGCGGTCGACCCGGAGGACGTGGAGACGCTGGAGGACCTGGTGGTCGCCGCGCTGCACAACGCCGCCGAGGCCGCCCGGGCGCTGACGGAGCAGAAGATGGGCCCGGTCGCGGGCGGGATGGGCGGCCTCGGCCTGCCCGGCTTCTGAGCCGGCCGACGCAGATGTACGAAGGTGCCATCCAGGATCTGATCGACGAGCTGGGGCGGCTGCCGGGCGTGGGCCCGAAGAGCGCGCAGCGGATCGCCTTCCACGTCCTGTCGGCGGACCCGGCCGACATCAACCGGCTGGCCGGCGCGCTGCGCAAGGTCAAGGACCTGGTGCGCTTCTGCACCACCTGCTACAACGTCGCCGAGTCCGAGCAGTGCCGGATCTGCCGCGACCCGCGCCGCAGCGACGAGGTGCTGTGCGTGGTCGAGGAGCCCAAGGACGTGGTGGCGATCGAGCGCACGGGTGAGTTCCGGGGGCGCTACCACGTGCTCGGCGGGGCGATCAATCCGCTGGAGGGGATCGGGCCGGACAACCTGCGCATCCGCGAGCTGATGACCCGGCTGGGCGGCGGCGCGGTGCGGGAGCTGATCCTGGCCACCGACCCGAACACCGAGGGCGAGGCGACGGCGACGTACCTGGCGCTGATGGTCAAGCCGATGGGCATCTCGGTGACCCGGCTCGCCAGCGGCCTGCCGGTGGGCGGCGACCTGGAGTACGCCGACGAGATCACCCTCGGCCGCGCGTTCGAGGGGCGTCGGGCGGTCTGACACCAGGTGCCCTCAGGGGCAGGGGCGACGTAACAGTTTGGCATCGCGGTTTCGGATCGTTCGGCGAAACCCGTTGTTCGCCGTAGATTCTTCGGCCGTGTCGTGGCTGGGACACGATCCGATACCAACCCTTGCCCTGGCGGTTTCGGGCCGGTCCGAACGGGAGCTAAGGTCACGCCCATCGGTGACCCCTGTCACCACGTTGTCCGTACCCCCAAGGACGAGGTGAAGCACCCATGCGTGCACCCAGGCCGAAGGTCGCTGTCGCGGCCGTCGCGGTCGCGGCCCTCGCGGTAGCAGGCTGCGCCGAGAGCAACCGCGATGACAACTCCGGCGGTAGCAAGAAGGACACCATGGTCTTCGGCGTCGCCGGCGACCCGAAGGTCCTCGACCCCAGCTTCGCCAGCGACGGCGAGTCGCTGCGCGTGGCACGCCAGGTCTTCGAGACGCTGGTCCGGCCGGAGGAGGGTGGCACCAAGGTCACCCCGGGGCTGGCCGAGTCCTGGACCCCGGACGCCGCCGGCACCACGTGGACGTTCAAGCTCCGTTCCGGCGTGAAGTTCCACGACGGCACCGACTTCAACGCCGAGGCCGTCTGCGCCAACTTCGACCGCTGGTACAACGCGAAGGGCCTCATGCAGAGCCCCGACGTGACCGCGTACTGGCAGGACGTCATGGGCGGCTTCGCCAAGAACGAGGACCCGGAGCTGCCGCCGAGCCTCTTCAAGTCCTGCACCGCCAAGGACGCCACCACCGTGGACCTGGCGTTCACCCGGGTCTCCAGCAAGATCCCGGCCGCGCTGATGCTGCCCTCGTTCTCGATCCACAGCCCGAAGGCGCTCCAGCAGTACGACGCCAGCAACGTCGGCGGCACCGCCGAGGACATCAAGTACCCGCCGTACGCGACGGAGCACCCGACCGGCACCGGCCCGTTCAAGTTCAAGTCCTGGGACGTCGCCAACAAGACGCTCACCATCGAGCGCAACGACGACTACTACGGCGCCAAGGCCAAGCTGAAGACCCTGATCTTCAAGACCATCTCCGACGAGAACGCGCGCAAGCAGGCGCTGCGCTCCGGCGACATCCAGGGGTACGACCTGGTCGGCCCGGCCGACGTCGAGCCGCTGAAGACCGAGGGCTTCAACGTCCTCACCCGCCCGGCGTTCAACGTGCTCTACCTGGCCATCAACCAGAAGGGCAACCCGAAGCTCGCCGACCTCAAGGTCCGGCAGGCGATCGCGCACGCGCTCAACCGGCAGGCGCTTGTCGACTCGAAGCTGCCCCCGGGCGCGAAGGTCGCGCTGAACTTCATGCCCGACACCGTCGAGGGCTTCAACGGCGACGTCACCAAGTACGACTACAACCCGGAGAAGGCCAAGGCGCTGCTGGCCGAGGCCGGCGCGTCGAACCTGACGCTGAAGTTCCACTACCCGACCGAGGTCACCCGGCCGTACATGCCGAACCCGAAGGACATCTTCGAGCTGCTCTCGGCGGACCTCAAGGCGGTCGGCATCAACGTCGAGGCGATCCCGCTGAAGTGGAGCCCCGACTACCTGAACGCCACCACCTCCGGCAGCAAGCACGACCTGCACTTCCTCGGCTGGACCGGTGACTACGGCGACGCCTACAACTTCATCGGCACGTTCTTCGACCGGCCGAAGGACGAGTGGGGCTTCAACAACGCCCAGCTCTTCGCCCAGTTCAAGGACGCGGACACCACCGCCGACCAGGCGGCCCGGGTGGAGAAGTACAAGGCCCTCAACAAGGCGATCATGGACCTGCTGCCGGGTGTGCCGATCTCGCACTCGCCGCCGGCGATCGTGTTCGGCAAGGACGTGACCGGGATCAAGGCGAGCCCGCTCACCGACGAGCGGTTCGGAACCGCCGAGTTCAAGTCCTGACCTGACGCAAGGACCACGGGCGGGCGCCGTTACCCACGGCGCCCGCCCGCAGCCCTCCGTACCCCCTTCGAGGCCGCCGTGTTCCGGTTCATCGTCAGACGCCTGCTCCAGCTCATACCGACGCTGTTCGGGCTCTCCCTCCTGCTGTTCATCTGGCTCCGGCGGCTGCCCGGCGGCCCCGAGACCGCCATCCTCGGCGAGCGCGGCACCCCGGAGATGCGCGCCGCCATCCGCCGCAACCTCGGCCTCGACGAGCCGATCCTGATCCAGTACGGCCGGTTCGTCCGGCGACTGATCAAACTGGACCTGGGCACCTCGACCTCCACCAAGCGCCCGGTCGTCACCGAGTTCTTCGAGCGGTTCCCCGGCACCGTCGAGCTGACCGTGATGGCCATGGTCATCGCCATCGGCATCGGCATCCCGCTGGGCTACCTGGCCGCCCGCCGCCGGGGCCGGCTGTTCGACCACCTGTCGGTCGGCGGCTCGCTGATCGGCATCTGCATCCCGGTGTTCTTCCTCGCGTACGTGCTCAAGGCCCTCTTCTCGGAGAACCTCGGCTGGTTCCCGTCCAGCGGCCGGCAGGACCCGACCCTCGGGGCGACCCGGATCACCAACTTCTTCGTCCTCGACGGGCTGATGACCCGGGAGTGGGACGCCGCCGCCGACGCCCTCTGGCACCTGGTGCTGCCGGGCCTCGCGCTGGCGAGCATCCCCCTGGCGATCATCGTCCGGATCACCCGGGCCAGCGTGCTGGAGGTGCTCAACGAGGACTTCGTCCGCACCGCCGAGGCCAAGGGCCTCACCGAGTCGACGGTCCGCCGCCGGCACGTGCTGCGCAACGCCATGCTCCCCGTGGTCACCTCGATCGGCCTGCTCACCGGCGGGCTGCTCTCCGGCGCGGTGCTGACCGAGACCGTCTTCGCCTTCAGCGGCATCGGGGCGTTCGTCGCCGAGGCGATCAGCCAGCGCGACTATCCCGTGCTGATGGGCTTCATCCTGATCATCGCGGTGGTGTACGTGCTGGTGAACCTCCTCGTGGACCTCTCCTACAGCGTGATCGACCCGAGGGTGAGGGTGCGATGACGATCAGCCCCGGCAAGAAGCGCGAGAAGATCGACCGGCTCGCCGAGCTGGCCGCCCGGGACGACGAGCGCGGCGTGAGCCTCTGGCGGGAGGCGTTCCGCCGGCTGCGGCGCAACCCGGCCGCGATCGTCGGCGCGGTCATCCTGGCCCTGTTCCTGCTGATCGCCATCGTCGGCCCGTTCCTCGTCCCCTACCCGGCCGACGCCCAGCTGTGGAAGGGCGAGATCCGGGACAACATCGGCTACTTCCCGGGCCCCCGGGCCGACAACTGGTTCGGCGTCGACCACATCGGCCGCGACGAGTTCAGCCGCATGATCGTCGGTGCCCGGCAGACCCTGCTCGTCGGCGTGGTCTCCACGCTGATCGGCCTGGCCGTCGGGTCGCTCATCGGCGGCATCGCCGGGGCCAGCGCCGGCCTCGGCGGCAAGTGGGGCCGGGCCGTCGACAACACCCTCATGCGGTTCGTCGACATGCTGCTGGCCATGCCGAGCCTGCTGCTGGCGATCAGCATCGCCGCGCTGCTCGGTGCCGGCCTCACCACCGTCATGATCGCGGTCGGCGTGGTGTCCGTGCCGGTCTTCGCCCGGCTGCTGCGCGGGTCGATGATCTCCCAGTCGAACAGCGACTACGTGCTCGCCGCGACGTCGCTGGGCGTGCGGAAGCCGAAGATCGCCCTGACCCACGTGGTGCCGAACTCGCTCGCCCCGGTCATCGTCCAGGCGACGCTGACCCTGGCCACCGCGATCATCGAGGCCGCGGCGCTGTCGTTCCTCGGCCTCGGCAACAACGACGCGTCCATCCCCGAGTGGGGCGTGATGCTCGCCGACGCGCAGCGCTACCTCGACGCCGCGCCCCGGCTCGCCATCCTGCCCGCCCTCGCCATCATCGTCACCGCGCTCGGCTTCACCCTGCTCGGCGAGGCGATGCGCGAGGCCCTCGACCCGAAGCTGCGGAAGTAGGTCGGCTGTCGTGTGTGCAGCGCGAGGAGTGGGCCTGCGGGCCCCGCAGTCGCAAACGGAAGGCCGATAATGGCACTGCTCGAAGTGGACGACCTCTCCGTCACCTTCGCCCGGCGCGGTCAGCGCACCGTGCACGCCGTCGACGGGGTCTCCTTCTCCGTCGACGCGGGCGAGGTGGTCGGCCTCGTCGGCGAGTCCGGCTGCGGCAAGAGCGTCACGTCGCTGGCGATCATGGGTCTGCTGCCGAAGCAGCCCGGCCTGCGGGTCGGCGGCAAGGCCGTCTTCGACGGCACGGACCTGCTCCAGCTCGACGACCGGTCCCGGCGCGACATCCGGGGCCGGGACGTCGCGATGATCTTCCAGGACCCGCTCTCCTCGCTGAACCCGGTGATCCCGATCGGGCTCCAGGTGACCGAGGTGCTCACCCGGCACCGGGGAATGAAGGGGGAGGCGGCCCAGAAGGAGGCCGCCGACCTGCTCGACCGGGTCGGCATCCCCGACCCGCGCCGCCGGCTCAAGGAATACCCGCACCAGCTCTCCGGCGGCATGCGGCAGCGGGCCCTGATCGCCATGGCGGTGGCCTGCCAGCCCCGGCTGCTCATCGCCGACGAGCCGACCACCGCGCTCGACGTCACCATCCAGGCGCAGATCCTGGAGCTGCTCAAGGAACTGGTCCGGGACTCCGGCACCGCGCTCGTGATGATCACCCACGACCTCGGGGTTGTCGCCGGCATGTGCGACACGATCAACGTGCTGTACGCCGGCCGGGTGGTGGAGACGGCCCGCCGCCGCCCGCTGTTCCGCGAGCCGCGGCACCCGTACACCGTGGGGTTGCTCGGCTCGGTGCCGCGCCTGGACGCCGGGCGCGGCGAACGGCTCAACCCCATCCCCGGCTCCGTGCGGGACGTGCTGGCCTGGCCGGACGGCTGCGCCTTCGCCCCGCGCTGCACCCGTCGCGTCGACGAGTGCGTGGGCGGGCCGCCGGAGCTGACGCTCACCTACGACGGCCGCAGCTACCGGTGCGTCAACCCACCCCCGGTCCCCGGCACGCTTCCCCCGGCGGCGACAGGTGCCGGCGCGCCGGCACCGGCCACCGACGCGACCGGCGGCCCGGTGCCCGCACCGCGCGAGGAGGAGAAGCCGTGACCGAGAGCGACATCCTCGTCGAGGTGCGCGACCTGAAGGTGCACTTCCCGATCAAGCGGGGGCTGATCCTCGACCGGGTCGTCGGCCACGTCAAGGCCGTCGACGGCGTCGACCTGAGCATCCCGCGCGGCAAGACGTACGGGCTGGTCGGCGAGTCCGGCTGCGGCAAGTCCACGCTCGGCCGGGCGCTGCTCCAGCTCACCCCGCCCACCGGCGGCGAGGTCCGCTTCGACGGCGTCGAGCTGACCACCCTCGCGGCGGGGAAGCTGCGCACCATGCGCCGCCGGATGCAGATGATCTTCCAGGACCCGATGTCGAGCCTCGACCCCCGGCAGAACGTCGAGTCGATCCTCACCGAGGGATTGCAGACCCACGGCATCGGCACCGACCGCGACGACCGGCGGCGGATCATCGGCGAGACCCTCGACGCCGTCGGGCTGCCCCGGTGGGCGCTGTCCCGCTACCCGCACGAGTTCTCCGGCGGCCAGCGGCAGCGCATCGGCATCGCCCGGGCCCTCGTGCTCGGCCCCGAGCTGATCGTCGCCGACGAGCCCGTCTCCGCCCTGGACGTCTCCATCCAGGCCCAGGTGGTGAACCTGCTCGACGAGCTCCAGGACAACCTCGGCCTGACGTACCTGGTGATCGCGCACGACCTCGCCGTGGTCAAGCACATCTCCGACGTCGTCGGCGTCATGTACCTGGGCGCGCTGGTCGAGGAGGCGCCGAGCGACCGGCTCTACAGCGAGCCGCTGCACCCGTACACGCGGGCGCTCATGTCGGCCGTGCCCGTGCCGGACCCGGACGTGGAGGACCGGCGGGAACGCATCCTGCTCGCCGGTGACCTGCCCTCGCCGGCCAACCCGCCGTCGGGCTGCCGCTTCCACACCCGCTGCCCGTGGGCCCAGCCGACCCGCTGCGCCGACGAGCGGCCGGCGCTGCGGGAGATCGGCGGCAGCCGGGTCGCCTGCCACTTCGCGGAGCGGATCGCCAGCGGCGAGCTGCGCCCGCACAAGGTGAGCGCCCAGATCGTGCGGCCCGAGGGCGAGGGCGAGGACCCGGCGGTCGTCTCGGCCCCCACGGAACCCGGCTCCTACGTGTAAGGAAGGGCCCCCTGTTAACGCATTCTGCATAGCAGGGGGCCCCTGTTAACACCTGTGGCCGGGCGCTCGGCCCGGCGGCCGGTCAGCCCTCCGGGCGGTCGAGCAGGCCGACGGCGATCGTGTGCACGGCGTCCAGCCCGGCCGGGTCGGCCAGCGGGGCGCGCCCGCCGGTGACGGCGTACCACTCGTCGGCCTCCCGGTACTGCACGCGCAGGGCGACCTGGCCGTCCGCGTACTCGGTGCGCAGGGTCAGCTCGCCGGTCACCACGCCGACCTCGTCGGTCATCACGCCGCCCGGGCCGGGCACGATGTCGGCCGTGCGGCTCGCCGCCCCGCCCCCGGCGGCGCCCGCGTCCGGCTCCGGGGCGGTGCCCGTGTTCGGCTGCGGGGTGGTGCCCGCGTCCGGCTCCGATGCCGGGGTCGCCGCGGCCTCCCCCGTCACGGCTTGCTCGCCCATGTGCAGCCCCCCAACATGTCGGACAGGGCGGCCTTCTCGGCACTGGTCACCGTCAGCCGCCAGTGGTGCTTGACCGTCACCCAGTCCTCGGCGTACTGGCACCAGTACGACCGGTTCGCCGGCTTCCACTGCGACGGATCCTGGTCACCCTTCGACCGGTTGGAGGAGGCCGAAACGGCGATGAGCTGCGGTCGCGTGAGATCGTTGGCGAAGTCGCCCCGCTTGGCGTCGTCCCACTCGTCGGCGCCCGAGCGCCACGCGTTGGCCAGCGGGACCGTGTGGTCGATGTCCACGTCGGAGGGGTCGGTGAACGTCCGCCCGTCGTACACGCTCTCCCAGCGGCCCGCGACCACGTTGCAGCCGGAGAACCGGACGTCCTTGCCGTCGCGCTTCAGCACGCTGTCACGGACGTCGCAGTTCTTGCCGGTGTCCCGCCAGTGCGGGAAGCGGTTGCGGCTGTAGCCCTTCATCGACCCCGCACTCGCCACGGTGAGCTGGTCGAGCATCTGCCCGACGTTGCCACCGCCGCCGCTCGGCGCGGCCTCCGGCTCGTCGACGACCTCGCAGCCGGCCGCCGCGACGGCCAGCGCCACGGCGAGCGCGGCCACCGCGGCCGCGCGACGTCCTGATCTGGTACGCACAGACGACACCTCTCCAGCTTGCGGGCTCCTGGCGATTGCGCACAGTACCCCGGCACCGTTTCCATGATTCGTGGCGTCCGGCAAATCGACCGGAGGAACACTGGTACCCGTGACCGCACCCACACCGCCCCACGCCCCCGCGCCCGCGCCCGCGCTCCGGATGGGCACCCCCGCCGGCCGGGGCACCCTGCTCGCCGCCATCCTCGCCTCCGGGATGGTGTTCCTGGACAGCACGGTGGTCAACGTCGCGCTGCCCCGCCTCGGCGCGGACCTCGACGCCACCGTGGCCGGTCTCCAGTGGACCATCAACGGCTACCTGTTGATGTTGGCCGCGTTCGTGCTGCTCGGCGGGGCGCTCGGCGACCGCTTCGGGCGGCGGCGGGTCTTCCTCCTCGGCGTGGTCTGGTTCGCCGTCGCCTCCGCGCTGTGCGGCCTGGCCCAGGACACCGGCTGGCTGATCGCGGCCCGGTTCCTCCAGGGCGCCGGGGGCGCGCTGCTCACCCCCGGCTCGCTGTCGGTGCTCCAGTCCAGCTTCCACCCCGACGACCGGGGGCGGGCCATCGGCACCTGGTCGGGGCTGGCCGGGGTCTCCACCGCGCTCGGCCCGTTCGTCGGCGGCTGGCTGGTCGACGCCCTGTCCTGGCGGTGGATCTTCTTCATCAACCTGCCGCTGGCCGTGCCGGTGGTCCTCGCCGCGCTGCGCTGGGTGCCCGAGAGCCGCGACGTCGACGCGTCGCGTACCGGATCGGGCCGGCGACGGTTCGACGTGGCCGGCGCGCTGCTCGGCGCGCTCGGCCTCGGCGGCGTGACGTACGCCCTGATCGACGCGCCGGCCCGCGGGGTGACCTCGCCGCCGGTGCTGGCGTCGGTGCTGGTCGGCGTGCTCGCCGCCGTGGCGTTCGTGCTGCTGGAGCGCCGCCGGGGCGACACCGCGATGCTGCCCACCGGCCTGTTCGGCAGCCGGCTCTTCTCGGTGCTGAACGTCTTCACGGTGGTGGTGTACGCGGCCCTCGGCGGGTTCACGTTCTTCCTCGCCGTCTACCTCCAGAACGTCGTCGGCTGGTCGGCCATGCTCACCGGGCTGGCCACCGTGCCGATGACGGTGCTGCTGCTGGTCGGCTCGTCGCGGGCCGGCGCGCTGTCGGCCCGGATCGGCCCCCGGCTGCCGCTGACGATCGGCCCGGTCGTGGCCGCGCTCGGCCTGCTGCTGCTGCGCGGGGTGGGGCCGGGCGCGTCGTACTGGACGGACGTACTGCCCGGGGTGGCCCTCTTCGGCCTCGGCCTCACCCTCGTGGTGGCCCCGCTGACCGCCTCGGTGCTGGCCGCCGTGGCGGACCGGTTCGCCGGGGTGGCCAGCGGGTTCAACAACGCCGCGTCCCGGGCCGGCGGCCTGCTCGCGGTGGCCGCGCTGCCGCTGCTGGTCGGGCTGAGCGGCACCGGGTACGAGCAGACGGCGGCCCTGACCGACGCGTTCCGGGGGGCGATGCTCTGGTGCGCGGGCGGGCTGCTGGCGGGCGCGGCGATGGCCGGCCTGCTGATCCACCGGCCCCGGTGAGCGGCAGCGCTGGTTAGGAAGGGCCCCTTGCTATACAGAAAGCGTTAACAGGGGGCCCTTCCTTGCACCTCAGGCGCGGGCGCGGTTGACGGCGCTGGTGACCGCCTTCACGGAGGCGGTGACGATGTTC
Organism: Micromonospora sp. WMMD712; assembly: GCF_029581295.1. Lineage (NCBI taxonomy): Bacteria > Bacillati > Actinomycetota > Actinomycetes > Micromonosporales > Micromonosporaceae > Micromonospora > Micromonospora sp. WMMD712. The sequence continues at coordinate 3,963,067 of NZ_CP120743.1, read as the reverse complement.
GCGTCGACCCCGACGCCCCACACCGTGCGGCCGTCCACCTCGCACTCGACGTACGCGGCGGCCTGCGCGTCGCCGCCGGAGGAGAGCGCGTGCTCGTGGTAGTCGAGCACCCGTACCGCCACGCCCACCGACTCCAGCGCGTTGACGTACGCGTCGATGGGGCCGTTGCCGACGGCGGTCAGCGGCCGGGTGTCCGCCCCGCCGACGCCGACCCGGGCCTCGATCTCGACCTTGCCGTCGACCGTGCCGATGGCGTAGCCGGCCAGCGTCAGCGCCGGGTCGCTCTGGTGGTCGACCAGGTAGTGCCCGGCGAAGATGTCCCACATGGTGCCGGGGTCGACCTCGCCGCCGCCGTGGTCGGTGACCTGCTGGACCACGCCGGAGAACTCGATCTGGAGGCGGCGGGGCAGGTCGAGCTGGTGCTCGCTCTTCATGATGTACGCGACGCCGCCCTTGCCGGACTGCGAGTTGACCCGGATGACCGCCTCGTAGGTGCGGCCCAGGTCCTTCGGGTCGACCGGCAGGTAGGGCACGGCCCAGGCGAAGTCGTCCACCGGCACCCCGGCCGCCGCCGCGTCGGCGTGCAGGGCGTCGAAGCCCTTCTTGATGGCGTCCTGGTGGGAGCCGGAGAAGGCGGTGTAGACCAGGTCGCCCGCGTACGGGTGGCGCTCGTGCACCGGGAGCTGGTTGCAGTATTCGACGGCCCGCTTGATCTCGTCGATGTTCGAGAAGTCGATCATCGGGTCGATGCCCTGGGAGAACAGGTTGAGGCCCAGCGTCACCAGGTCGACGTTGCCGGTGCGCTCGCCGTTGCCGAACAGGCAGCCCTCGATGCGGTCCGCGCCGGCCAGCAGGCCCAGCTCGGCGGCGGCCACGCCGGTGCCCCGGTCGTTGTGCGGGTGCAGGCTGAGCACCACGCTGTCGCGGCGGGGCAGGTGGCGGTGCATCCATTCGATCGAGTCGGCGTACACGTTGGGGGTGGCCATCTCGACGGTCGCCGGCAGGTTGATGATCAGCTTGCGGTCCGGGGTCGGGTCGATCACGTCGATCACCGCCGAGCAGACCTGGAGCGCGTACTCCAGCTCGGTGCCCGTGTACGACTCCGGGGAGTACTCGTAGTAGATCTCCGTGTCCGGGGTGTGGATCTCCGCGTACTTCTGGCAGAGCCGCGCGCCGCTGGTGGCGATGTCGGTGATGCCGTCCCGGTCCAGGCCGAAGACCACCCGACGCTGGAGCGTGGAGGTCGAGTTGTAGAAGTGCACGATGGCCCGCTTCGCGCCGCGCAGCGACTCGAACGTCCGCTCGATCAGGTGCTCCCGGCACTGGGTGAGCACCTGGATGGTCACGTCGTCGGGGATCAGGTCCTGCTCGATGAGCTGCCGGACGAAGTCGTAGTCGGTCTGGCTGGCCGACGGGAAGCCGACCTCGATCTCCTTGTAGCCCATCTGCACCAGCAGCTGGAACATCCGGCGCTTGCGCTCGGGGGACATCGGGTCGATCAGGGCCTGGTTGCCGTCGCGCAGGTCCACGGCGCACCAGCGGGGCGCGGCCTCGACGTGCCGGGTCGGCCAGGTGCGGTCGGGCAGGTCGACCCGGAACTGCTGCTGGTACGGCTGGTAGCGCTGGTAAGGCATCCCGCTGGGGCGCTGCCGGGCGAAGGGATCAGCGTCGATGTCGGCGTCGGTGGCGGTGGGTTGAGCCATGGCGGAGTGTTCCCCCTGAGTCAGGTGGCGTCAGCAATCGGAAGGCCGGCGACGGTGCGGCAGCGGCGGCTGGGCCGGTGCGGCGACGGTGCCGGGCCGGCGCGGTGCGCCGACGGGGTGCTCGGAACTGCTGGACGGCGCGCTTCGACTCCGCGACGAGGTGCCGGCCGGTCAGGCCCCGTCGCGGCGACCAAGGAGAAGGTTCGCCTGCCACATGACAGGGTGACCCTACGTGATGGGACGGGAGGTGGGAAGGCCGGTCCGCGGATTGAGACGGCGGTCGCAGTCGGCGGACGTTCCCGCTGGTCGCACGCGGTGCCACCCGGATCGCGGCGACCGCTGCCCGTCCCAGCTCAGCGCAGCAACAGGTCGGCCACGGGGCGTCGGCGGCGCAGCCCGGTCTCCTGCTCCCGCAGCGCGACCGGCAGGCTGGACGGGTCGCCGAGCCGGCCCACCGCCACCACCACCAGCGGGCGGACGCCGGCCGGCAGGTCCAGGTCGGCGGCGAGCCCGGCGCGGTCGAAGCCGGCGAGCTGGCGCACGTAGAGCCCGAGCGCGGTGGCCTGCACGGTCAGGTGGGCCACCGCCTGCCCCAGGTCGTACGCCGCGCCGGCGGCCGCCGCACGGGCACCGGTGCCGGCCGCGTCGGCGGCGATGCCCGGGTCTGTGCCGGCCTCGCCGGTGCCGATGCCCGTACCCGTGCCTGTGCCTGTGCCGGCCGCGCCGGCGGCGGTGAGGTGGGCGCCGAGGAGCAGGGCGGCGGCGTGCCGGGCCCACGGCTGGTCGTCGTCGGGGAGGTTGACCAGGATGCGCTTCCACGTCTCGTCGTCGCGGTGGCCGAGGGCGAACCGCCACGGCTGGCCGTTGCCCGCCGAGGGCGCCCAGCGGGCCGCCTCCAGCAGCGAGGCCGCCTCGTCGGCGGTCAGCGTGGCGGCGGGGTCGAACGCCCGGGGGCTCCAGCGGAACGCGAGCAGCGGAGTCAGGTCAGCCATGGGGGAAGCATCCCGTATCGGACTTTTTGCCCGAGGTGCCGGGGTGGACAAATGTGGCCGGAACCACCCGTAACGGACAGGGGTTCAGGGCGTTGCCGTGCCCGATGGCGTCTGCGCCGACGACTGCGCCGACGACTGCGCCGACGACTGCGCCGAGGACTCCGGCGACGGCTCCGGCGCGGCGACGCCGAGCGGCTCGCCGTCGGTGACCGGGCCGGCGAGCTGCACCGTCGCGGGCCCCGGGCCGGCCGGTCCGGCCAGGACGAGCGTGCCCCCGGTGGTCCGCACCGCCGTCGGGGTGCCGTCCGGGGCGTAGCAGTAGATGCCGACGTCCAGCGGGGCGTTCAGCGAGGCGGAGGTGGTGTCGACCGCGTAGCAGGACCCGCTCGCCCCCTGCGGCGGCCGGGCCGGGGAGACCGCGAGCGGGGCGCGCCGGTCGGTGAGCACCTCCAGCCAGTCGGTGAACGGGTGCTGCACCCGGGGGTCCAGCAGGCGCGGGACGGCGTCCGACGGGTCGCCGAGGCGGACGCAGCTCGCCGGCTCCGGGCGGCCGGCCGACGGCAGCCCGCACTGGTAGAGCCCGTCGGCGGTGGTGGCGAGCGACACGTCCGCCGTGCCGCCCAGCGCGCCGCCCGGGACGTCCACCCGCCAGGTGCCGTCGGCGGCGCTGGTCACCACGATCGAGCGGTCGGAGCCGCCGCCGTCGGCGAGGGTGTACCGGGCGGTGAAGCTGCGGTCCTGGGCCGCCGCGGCCAGGGCGGCCAGCTCGTCCCGGGCGGCGTCGGCGGCGGGCGCGGGATCGGTGGACGTCGACGGGGCCGGCGCGGGGGCCGGATCGTCGGCGCAGGCGGCGAGCAGGGCCGGCAGGAGGGCGAGCGCCGCGACGCCGGTCGGGCGTCGGGCCGCGCGGAGGTGGGCGTGCACCGGGTCATTCTGCGGTGCGCGGACCGCGCCCGTGACCCCGCCGACGCCGTTTGGCGGGCGTGTCGCCGATCCTCGGGCGGGCGTGCCGCGTACCGCTGGGTGGGCGTCCCGCCGATCCCCGGGCGGGCTTGGCGCGTACCCCCCGGCGGGCGGGTCCGGGCGCGGCCGGGCCGGCCGCGCGGGCCGGATGGTGGGATCACCTGACCCGGCCTTCCTGGCCGCCGGATACCCTGATGTGGTCTGACAAGGTGCCACCGGCTGGTCGCCGGCGGTGCGACACACTCGAAGGACGCGGGGAGGGAGTGCACCGTCGTGGCACTCGTGGTGCAGAAGTACGGCGGATCCTCCGTCGCCAACGCCGAGCGGATCAAGCGGGTGGCCGAGCGCATCGTCGCCGCCCGCAAGGCCGGCGACGACGTGGTCGTGGTGGTCTCCGCCATGGGCGACACCACCGACGAGCTGCTCGACCTGGCCAACCAGGTGAGCCCGCTGCCGCCGGGCCGCGAGCTGGACATGCTGCTCACCGCCGGGGAGCGGATCTCCATGGCGCTGCTCGCCATGGCCATCCACAACCTTGGCTACGAGGCCCGCTCGTTCACCGGCTCGCAGGCCGGCGTGATCACCACCTCGGTGCACGGCAAGGCGCGGATCATCGACGTCACCCCGGGGCGGCTCAAGGGCGCGCTCGACGAGGGCGCGGTGGTCATCGTCGCCGGCTTCCAGGGCGTCTCACAGGACACGAAGGACGTCACCACGCTGGGCCGGGGCGGCTCGGACACCACGGCCGTGGCGCTCGCCGCCGCGCTGCACGCCGACGTCTGCGAGATCTACACCGACGTCGACGGCATCTTCACCGCCGACCCCCGGATCGTGCCGAACGCCCGGCACATCCGTCACGTCACCTACGAGGAGATGCTGGAGCTGGCCGCCTGCGGCGCGAAGGTGCTGCACCTGCGCAGCGTCGAGTACGCGCGCCGCGCGGGGCTGCCGATCCACGTCCGCTCGTCATACTCGACCAACACCGGCACGATGGTCACCGGATCGATGGAGGACCTTGCTGTGGAACAGGCACTGATCACCGGCGTCGCCCACGACCGCAGCGAGGCGAAGATCACGATCGTCGGGGTGCCGGACGAGCCGGGCGCCGCCGCGCGGATCTTCGACACCGTCGCCAGCGCCGAGATCAACATCGACATGATCGTGCAGAACGTCTCCACCGAGGGCACCGGCCGCACGGACATCTCGTTCACCCTGCCCAAGACCGACGGCCCGACCGCCATGGCCGCGCTCAGCAAGATCCAGGAGCCGGTCAAGTTCAAGGGTCTCCTCTACGACGACCACGTCGGCAAGGTCTCGCTCATCGGCGCGGGGATGCGGTCGCACCCGGGCGTCGCGGCCGGCTTCTTCGCCGCCCTTGGCGCTGCTGGCGTCAACATCGAGATGATCTCCACCTCCGAGATCCGGGTCTCCGTCGTCTGCCGGGACACCGACCTCGACAAGGCCGTCCGGGCCATCCACGACGCCTTCGAGCTGGGCGGCGACACCGAGGCCATCGTCTACGCGGGGACCGGGCGGTAACGCCGTGCCGGCGCGGCCCAGCCTCGCCGTGGTCGGGGCGACCGGTGCCGTCGGCACCGTCATGTGCGAGCTGCTGTCGTCGCGGCGCGACGTGTGGGGCGAGATCCGGCTGATCGCCTCCGAGCGGTCGGTCGGGCGGCGGGTGCGCTGCCGGGGCGAGGAGCTGACCGTCGGGCCGCTCACCCCCGAGGCGTTCGACGGCGTCGACGTGGCCATGTTCGACGTGCCCGACGACGTCGCCGCCGAGTGGGCCCCGGTCGCGGTGTCCCGGGGCGCGGTGGCGGTCGACAACTCCGGCGCGTTCCGGATGGACCGCGACGTCCCGCTGGTCGTCCCCGAGATCAACCCCGAGCAGGTGCGCAACCGGCCCAGGGGCATCGTCGCCAACGCCAACTGCACGACCCTCGCGATGATCGTGGCGATCGCCCCGCTGCACCGCGAGTACGGGCTGCGCGAGCTGGTCCTGGCGTCCTACCAGGCGGCCTCCGGGGCGGGGCGGGCCGGCGTGGACGCGCTGCACCTCCAGCTCGGCAAGGTCGCCGGGGACCGGGTGCTCGGCTCCCGCCCCGGCGACGTGCGGCAGGCGGTCGGCGACGAGTTGGGGCCGTTCCCCGCCCCGCTGGCGCTCAACGTGGTGCCCTGGGCCGGCTCGTTCGCCGACGGCGGGTGGTCGTCCGAGGAGCTGAAGATGCGCAACGAGTCGCGCAAGATCCTCGGCCTGCCCGACCTCAAGGTCTCCGCGACGTGCGTACGGGTGCCGGTGGTGACCGGTCACTCGGTGGCCGTGCACGCCGTCTTCGCCACCGAGGTCGACGCGGAGGGCGCCCGGGAGGCGCTGCGCAACGCCCCCGGCGTGATCCTGGTCGACGATCCGGCCGCAGGCGAGTTCCCGATGCCGATCGACGCCGTGGGCACCGACCCGTCCTGGGTGGGCCGGATCCGCCGCGCCGTCGACGACCCGCGCGCCCTCGACCTCTTCGTCACCGGCGACAACCTGCGCAAGGGCGCGGCCCTCAACACCGCCCAGATCGGCGAGCTGCTGGCCAAGGAGCTGACCGCCCGCTGACGCCCTTCCGGCGAGGCGGTCGCTCAGGCGGCGGCGGACCGCGGTGGGGCAGGGCGGTCGCTCAGGCGGCGGCGGACCGCGGTAGGGAAGGGCGGTCGCTCAGGCGGCGGCCAGGCGGACGCCGTCGCGCCCCTGGCGCTTGACCGCGTAGAGGGCCTGGTCGGCGCGGCGCAGGGTCTGCTCGGGCGACTCGCCCGGCCGGGGCAGGGCGACGCCGACGCTGATCGTGCGGCCGGTGCCCCGCGCCGCCTCGGCCAGCCGCTCGGCGATGCGCACGGCCTCCTCGGGGCGGTTCACCTCGATCACGGCGACGAACTCGTCCCCGCCGATCCGGTACAGCTCGTCGCCCTGGCGCAGCGCCGCCTCCAGCGCCCGGGCCAGCCCCACCAGCAGCCGGTCCCCGGCCTGGTGGCCGTACGTGTCGTTGACCGCCTTGAAGCCGTCCACGTCGATGGCCAGCAGCGCCGTGCGCCCCGGGGTGGCCCGCGCGATCCGCCGCCCGAACGGCCCGGTGTGCGGCAGCCCGGTCAGCGGGTCGGAGCTGGCCTGCTCGCGCAGCCGGGCCAGCGTGCGCAGCCGGTCCAGGCACGTCCACGCCTGCCCGGCGAGCAGCTCCATCAGGTTGACCGTGGTCGGGTCGGGCCGCAGCAGCCGCTCGTCGGCGACCAGCAGCACCCCGCCGCCGTCGGGCGGCCCGACCGGCACCGCCACCAGGGTGCGCACCCCGGCGTCGGCGAGCGGCCGGTATTCCTCCGTGGGCGGGTGCCCGGCCTCGCCGAGGGTGTAGCCGACGCCGTGCCGGTGGGCGCGGGCCACCATCCGGTGCAGGGCCGGCGCGCCCGCCTCGGTCAGCTCGGCCCGGATGCGGGACTCCAGCTCGCCCGGTGCGCCGGTGGGCGCGCCCAGCCGGGGTCCCCTCCCGCCGCCGGAGAGCAGCAGCACGGCCGCGGAGAGGGTGGAGACCTCCCGGGCCGCGCAGATGGCCGCCGTCATCAGGTCCCACTCGGTGGGGGCGGCGGTCAGCGCGGCGGCGTGCCGCAGCAGCTTCTCGCTGCGGGTCTCGGCGGGCGGCCCGCCCAGCGCGGTGATCCGGGCGCCGAGCCGGGCGGCCACGCGTTCGGCGGTCTCCCGCCACGGGCCCAGCTCGACCGGGCCGGACCACTGGAGGTCGAGGACCCCGATCGGCCGGCCCGCCGGGTCGAGGACCGGCACGCAGACCTCGGCGGTCACGTCGGGGCGCACCGGGAGGTAGTCGGGGTCGGCGGCCACGTCCGCGACGGTGGCGGGCTCGCCGGAGGCGTACACCCGGCCGACGACGCCGGCCTTCGGCGGGACGGTGGCGAAGACCTGCCACGCGCCGGTGGCGGCGACGCAGCGCAGCCCGTCGCGCACCTGGAGCAGCACGGAGATCGTGGCCGGCGCGTACCGGGCCAGCGCCGTGACGGTCCACTGGCACGCCTCGACGGCGGTCGACGCCATCGGCAGGCGGACCGTGACGTCCCGGACGACCCGGTGGTGATCTACGCGCACGTGCTTCCTGACAGCGGGAGGGAGGTGGCCCGACCAAGCGTACTCACCGCAGCTCAGCGGGTTGCTGGCAAGATCAATTAGTTCGTACACATGTGCTATCCACAGGCTGTGGACGCGAGCTGTGGACGCAGGCTGTGGACGGGTCCGTGGGCGGCGTGCGGCGGCGATAGCCTGAGGGAACCGGTCGACCTGGAGGCCCGCGATGCTCATCGCCCAGCTCAGCGACACCCACCTCACCACCGGTCCGCTCGCCGCCGAGCCCGCCGCCGCGCTGCACCGGGCGCTCGGCCGGGTCCTCGGCCTGCGCCCCCGGCCCGACCACGTCGTCGTCACCGGCGATCTCACCGAGCACGGCAGCCCCGAGGAGTACGTCGCGCTGCGCGATCTGATCGCCCGGTTCCCGGTGCCGGTGAACCTCGTCGCCGGCAACCACGACGACCGCGAGTCGCTGCTCGACGTCTTCGGCGGCACCCCGCACCTCGGCGGCGGCTACCAGGCCCACTATGCCGTCGAGCAGCCCGACGCGACCATCGTCGTGCTCGACTCCGTCAGCCCCGGCGAGCCGGCGGGCCGGCTCGGCCCCGAGCAGCTCGCCTGGCTCGACGAGACGCTCGCCCGCCGCCCCGGGCTGCCGGCCGTCGTCTGCCTGCACCATCCGCCCGTCCCGGTGGGCCTGCCCTACCTCGACGGCATGCGCCTGCTCGACGGCGACGACCTGGCCACGGTGGTGGCCGCCCACCCGCACGTCGTCCGGGTCGTCGCCGGGCACGTGCACCGCCCCGTCACGGTCGGCTTCGCCGGCACGGTGCTGACCACCGCGCCGAGCACCTGGCGGCAGTCGTCGCTCACCCTCGACGAGGGCGACGAGATGGGATACGCCCTCGAACCCACCGCCTTCCTGCTGCACCTCGTCGCCGACGGCGGCTGCGTCACGCACACCGTGCAGGTCAGCCACGCGGCGGCCCGCACCGGCGCGTTCTGACGTGCGCGAACTCCTCTGGTACGTCGCGTACGGCTCGAACATGCACGCCGACCGGCTCGGCTGGTATCTCGGCGGGGGACGGCCGCCGGGCGGGCTGCGGACGTACCCCGGATGTCGGGACTGCCGGCCGCCCCGCCGGTCGGCGGCGGTGCTGGTGCCCGGCGGCATCTACTTCGCCGGGGAGTCCCGGGCCTGGACCGGCGGGATGGCCTTCTACGACCCGGCGCTGCCCGGCACGGCGGCGGCGCGGGCCTGGCTGCTCACCCGCGAGCAGTTCGCCGACGTCGCCGCGCAGGAGATGTACCGGGAGCCCGGCGTCGACCTCGACCTGATCGGGGCCGCGGTCGCCCACGGCCGGGCCACCCTCGGCCCGGGGCGCTACGAGACGCTGCTGTGCACCGGGCTCCGCGACGGCGTGCCGATGCTGACCTTCACCGCGCCGTGGCGGGCGGCGGATGTCGAGTGGACCGCGCCCGCCCCCGGCTACCTCGCGATGCTCGCCGCCGGCCTGCGCGAGGCGCACGGCTGGGCGCCGGCGCGCGTCGCCGGCTACCTGGCGGCCCGGCCCGGGGTGGCCGACCGCTGGGACCCTCGGGCCGTCGACTCGTTGGTGGCGGCCACACTCGCCGGGTGAGGCCCGCCCGCCCGGGACGTGCCCCGGTATTGCCGTTCGCGTCACGCTGTGTCGCCGTTCGCCCCGTGCTCTCCCGCCGTTCGCGTCACGCTGCGTCGCCGTTCGCGCGGTCCCTCGGCACCGTTCGGCCGCGATCGGTGGGCCCTGCGGGCGTAGTTGCCGGCGCGGGTGTCGAACCGTCCACAGTAGCCGTCCGACGCCGATAGCCTCTGCTCACGTTCCGCGCCGGCACCCGTCGAGGGCCGGCCGTCAGCATGTGGGGGATCATGTTGAAGAAGAGGCTGACCGGCATCGCCGTCGCTCTCGCCGTCACCGTCGGTGGCTCGCTCACCCTGGCCGCGCCCGCGCAGGCCGCCACCCCGGCGATCCAGATCACCAAGGCCTACTACAACTCGCCGGGCACCGACGACCGGTCGACCAGCAGCCTGAACGCCGAGTACGTGAAGCTGACCAACCGCAAGACCACGACCGTCAACCTCAAGTCGTGGACGCTGCGCGACAAGTCGAGCCACGTCTACACGTTCACCAGCGACTTCAAGCTCGCCGCCGGGGCCAGCGTCACCATCCACACCGGCAAGGGCACCAACACCTCGACCCACCGGTACTGGGGGTCGGGCGCGTACATCTGGAACAACACCGGCGACACCGCGTACGTGCGTGACACGGCGGGCAAGACCATCGACTCCTGCTCGTGGGGGAGCAGCGGCAGCTACACCAACTGCTGACGCTGTCTGTTGGTCGGCCGGCTCTCATGAGGGGGGAGCCGGCCGCCAGCGGCAGAACCTCCCGGCGCTGCGCGGGCACGCCCGCCCAGATCGCGCCCGCGATGATCGCGCTCGATCGGGGATCGAGTGGCCTCGCCCCGGCTCGGAGGCCACTCGATCCCGTATCGAGCGCGATCTCGAACGGTGGCGTCGCGCCGGCGCTCGGGCCGGGCTCGGCACGGCGTACGCCGGATGGGTCTGCCATCCTGGGGACGATGACGACGACCTGGCGACACCTGCCCGCGCCGGCCCGCGAGATCGCCCGGGCGGCCACCGACGCCGTGGCCGCCGCCCGGGTCCGGGACACCGAGGCGTACGACGAGGCGGTCGACCGGCTCGCCGGGGCGGACCGGTCCGGGCTGGTCCTCGGCGCGGTGGTCCGCCTGCTGCTGGAGGAGACCCACCCCGACGGGCTGGACGGCGACGACGTCCGGCAGGTGCTGGAATCGTGCGTGCGGGGCGCGGCGAGCTGGCGGCCGGACGTCGACCCGCACGTAGTGCTGGTGCTGCTGGCCGGCGCGCTCGGCGTGTACGACCCAGGCGACGACCCCACCCCGCCCGACCCGGCCGCGCTGGCCCGGCACGCGCCGCTGCTCCTCGCCGACCTGCTGGCCACGGGCGCGCCGGAGGGGCCGCCGGTCGCGCCGGACCGGCCGCTCGACGGCCTGCTGACCGCCGCGTTCGCCGAGATCCGGCGCACCGAGCTGAACGACTGAGGCACGTCGCGCCGCCCCGCCCCGTCGACATCGGCCGATGGTGCCGCCCGGACGCCGGGGGCGGGGCGTGCGGCACCCGTCGTGCGAGGTTCGCGTGGCGTTCACCTGCGGGTCCTGGTTGTGGGAATGTCGCCTCTGTCTATATACATGGGAGACGATGCGTCCCGCCTACCCGGACGGAGCACCATGAACCGCACGCCGCGCGCCGCCGCGATCACCCTCGCCGCCGCCCTCGCCGCAACCGTTGGCCTGGCCGACCCCGCCTGGGCCGCCAGCTACTCCGCGCCCCTCCAGACCGCCGTCGCGGCCCTGCCGGTGGCCACCGAGATCCGCACCGGCTACAGCCGGGACCTCTTCCCGCACTGGATCGACGCCGACGGCGACGGCTGCAACACCCGCAACGAGGTGCTGCTCGCCGAGGCGGTCACCGCGCCCACGATCAGCGGCACCTGCACGCTCTCCGGCGGACGCTGGTACTCCTACTACGACAACGCCTACTGGACCGCCACCGGCGACGTCGACATCGACCACATGGTGCCGCTCGCCGAGGCGTGGGACTCCGGCGCCCGCAACTGGTCCACCAGCCGCCGCCAGGCGTACGCCAACGACCTGGGCGACTCCCGTCCGCTGGTCGCGGTGACCGACAACGTCAACCAGTCCAAGGGCGACCAGGACCCGGCCACCTGGATGCCGTCCTACAGCTCCGCCCGCTGCCGCTACGTCAACGAGTGGGTGGCCACCAAGACCCGCTGGCGGCTCACCGTCGACACGGCCGAGAAGAACGTCCTCACGAGCTGGGCGAACTCCTGCCCCAACGTCACCATCTCGGTCACGTACGCGTTCTGAGCCGCCTACTCCCGCGACCCTTCATGCCAACGATGCGGGTCGGTGCGGCCTGTCGTGCATCTGTGAAAACTCGAAGGCTGCGGGTGCCCTGGGCGACCCGAACCAGCCTCGGAGTGCCCTGCCTCTCTGATGGCGAGACAGGGCACTCACTGGTGAGCCGTTACTGCACGAGCTTGTGTAGCCTGCTTGCGACGATCAGGCCGGTCAGGACGAGAGTCACGACGCCGGCGGCGATGCCCAGGGCGATTCCCGCGCCCGTACCGAACGCGGACGCTGTCTGCATCCCTACGGTCAGACCGGTAACCGTTGCGGCCAGTAGACCCACGCTTGCCGTTACGAGCAAGATCAGTAGGTCTCGCTGGGCCAGCAGGTACTGCTCGTGATGGTTGTCGGGCATGAGTTCCCCTTGACGGATCGAGGTCGTGCGTTGTCTCGGACTCCGAGGCCATCCGCGCCGTGCATGCATCCGTCGGTTACCGCCTCAGGGATGCGACGCTTCAAGGCCTTGGTATGTGGTTGAACGACTCCGGCCTGTCTTTGGCATCGGCACGCGGCAACATTCGCCTCAAGACCAACAGGCATCCCCCGGTTTGCTCCAAATGCCCCTTTTGTTGATCGGCAGTCTCGGAGTGTGGAAGGCGGGGAAGTTTTCTTCCGGGAGTATGCAGGTAAGGCTGGGTTCGCCTCAGGGGACATAAAGCTTACGAAAGGAAGCCGCTGCCTCGTCTGATTCTCATCGTTTATACAGCTGAGAAGTGAGTCGGTTGTCTAGACGGATCGGCGCACGTCTCGGACAGGACGGCCCTCTGTTACCGCAGGGGGTCGTTCGTCCCTGATGGCGCGCCCAGATTGATCATTGACCGGCCCTCGAGGGTTCGGGCGGCACCGCAACCCGTCTGCATGGTCGTCTTCTGGTGCCAGGCGATCGCCTCGCCTCTGTAGCCGAGGTCGGTGTCCTGCTGCGAGGGCGTCAGCTGCCCCGTCAAGCACCCTGACGGGGCTCAAGCGTTTGGGGGAGAGGCTGCGTCAACCCGTTGCCGTACAAGCGCCAAGGGCACATCCGTCGATAGGATGTGCCCTCTGAAATCTGTCGGGGTGGCCGGATTCGAACCGACGACGCTTTGTCCCGACCTCTCGGCAGGCCGGTCGGGTCGGTGTCATCCGAGGTCATCCGGCCTGCCGTGGGTCGTCCCGGTCCGGTGTGGCTGGCGGGGTTGCCGTGCTCCGCTGCTGTGCTTCCTCGGCGGTGGCGATGACGTTGCGGGCGGCGGTGGCCACGGTGCATCCGGACGTCCGGCAGATCGGGCAACGCCCGTCGGTGCCGGGTTGGTGGTCGCGGAGGATCTGGCGGGCGGTGAGGGCCAGCCGGTTGCGGATCTGGGCCAGGGACAGGAACGGCGCGGTCATGGTCAGGTCACCCCGAGGACGACGGCGAGTTGGACGATGGTGGCCGGGGCGTGTGGGTGTCGGGCGACCTGGGCGACGATGCTGCGGGCGGCGGGGCGGTGGCGTACCTCTGCTTGTGCTGTCCGGTCGGCCTCGGCCAGGACCCTCGCCGCGTTGGTGGGGTCGTCGGTGTAGAGGTAGGCGCGGGCGGCGTCGAGCAGGTGCGCGGCGCGGTGTTCGGCAGGCAGCCACCGCCAGCCATCCCGCTTGGTGGCTCTCCGGTGCCAGACGACCGCTTCGTGGGCGTTGCCGAGGTCGAGGGCGGCGGCGACCCGGGCCAGGTCGACCGCTGTCGGCCCGAACGCGGTCCGGTGGTGGTCCTGACCGTCGCCGACCCGAGCGGCCATGGCGGCGGCCTCGTCGATCAGGTCGGCGGCGGTGCGGTCGTCGCCGTGGCGGGCGGCGGCCAGGGCCGCCTGGATGAGCAGCGTCCCGCACAGCGACAGCTCCGGCGGTTGCGCGTCGTCGGGGTCAGCCGGGGCGATCCGGTACGCGGCCGCCTGGGCCGTCGACACGGCTGCCTGTGTCCGCCCGTAGGCGCGCAGCGCCTGGCCGAGTTGCACGGTGGCGGCGGCCACCAGGATGGGATCGCCGGTGGCGGTGAGCATGGCCCGGTCGGCGGCCAGCCAGGCAAGCTCGGCCTCGCCCAGCTTCGTCAGCAGCGACGCGGTGATCCGGTACGCCTCCACCAGCGTTGCCCGCGCCTGCTCAGGGTCGTCGGCGTGCGCGCGCTGCGCGCCGGCCAACAGCTCTGGGACCATCGCGGTCACCCGCGCGTACCGGGCGTACTGGAAGCTGACCCACGTGTGGGCGGCATCCCGCGCGAGTTGCTCCGCCGGCACCACGGCGCGGTCGGTGACCGAGTGGCCCACCGCGATGTCGTACGTCGACAGGGCCTCCCGCACCTGTTCGACGCCCTCGACCCGCCCGGTCACGTCGGCGGGCTGGGTGTCCCGGCCCAGCAGCACCGCCGCGTCGATCCGCAGCACGGCGGCGATGTCGTGGAGGGTGGAGACCCTGTCGAGGGATCGAACGCCCCGCTCGACCTTGTCCACCCAGCTCTTGGACTTGCCGAGCCGATCGGCGAACACCTGCTGCGACAACTGCCGCCGCCCCCGCCAGTACGCCACCCGCCGGCCCACCGGCAACCGCTCAAGGCCGTTCACGACGCCACCGCCGGTCGGGCACCGCCCGGGTGGTCTCCTCGGCCGGTATCCGCTCGGCCTCGGCCTGCGCCAGGATCCGTTGTCGGGCGGCCTCCCGTTCCGCCTGCTGGATCTGCTCGCCCCTGCTGCCCTCGACCGGACCGGTGTCGCCCATTCCCCACCTCCGCTGGTAGGGGCGCGACGGCGTGCTCGTGAAAGGACCGACGCCGCCGCACCCGGCTCCAAGCGGGTCACGGCGCTCTGGTGTGATCGCGCCGATTCCGCCCTCGCTCACAGCATTGAGCGATCGGGCGGTTACTCAAAGGTGTCGGGTGTCCGCTGGGCGGGTCGGCTGTCCTCTGTCAGCCGACGGGCCGGTACGCCTCATACACCTCGCGCAGCGCCGACGCCTCTGCCGTGTCGGTCTGCTCGACCCTTCGCAGCACCTCGCGCGCCCGCCACCAGTTCGACGGTGCCACCCGCCCGGAACGGATCGCCTCGGCGGCGACCGCGCTTGCCTCGTCGGGCTGATCAGCCGCCACCAGCGCCAGGGCCAGGTCGAGGCGGGCAGACGCGGACCGCCGTGGCCGGTCGCCCCCGTCGCCGCGCGGGTCCAACTCCGCCAACGCCACCCGGGCCACCTGCTCGGCCGCCGGGTCGCCCGCCCAGGACAGCGTCGTCGCCGTGTACGCCAGCGCCTTCGTCGGGTCGTACCGGTAGTGATGCTCGGCCCGCTCCGGAACGGGCAGGTTCGCGGTCAACCGCTCCAGGCGGTCCAGCGCGTCACGGGTCCGCCGCACGTCGCCCACGCGCGCCCACCCCCGCGCCTCCTGTGCTGTCGCCTGGATGTGCGCCGAGCTGCCCCGAGGGGCCACCTGTTGGGCCTGGTGAGACAGGTCGATCGCCTGCCGATGCTCGCCCTGGGTGAGCCGGTCCCACGCCCGGGTCTCCAGACACCACGCCTGGATCTCCGCATGCTCGGCATGTTCGGCGAGCGCCGCAGCAGCGCTCAGGTGCGCGCCGGCTGCGGAACGCTGCCGAAGGTCGATGTGCACCGTCGCACGCAGCACGGTCAGCCACCCGCCGGCAACGACCAGCCGCCGCCGCTGCACCAGGGTTCCCCGGCCGTCGAGCAGCCGGCCCACGTACGTCAGATGCCTGCGCACCATCGGCAGCAGGTCTGCCGGCGGGGTCGTCGCGTACGCGCTCGCCAAGTCGTCGACGCTGGCCTCGATGCGGGCGAGCGTCTCGGCGCTCACATCACTGGCCCGTACCCGGGCAAGCAACTCGTCGGCCTCAGCATCATGGTCGACAGGCTGGCCGACGAGCCGCGCGAGCGCGCCGCCAGCCTGAAGGACCTCATCGAGGTGCCGGGCCGTCTCGGGCGTCGGAGCCTTGGCACCCGTCTCCAGATCATGAAGGTGGCTCTTGCCCCGGTGCGCGAGCTGGCCGAGCGCCCGCAGCGACAGACCCCGGTCGGCACGCAGAGCCCGCATGCGAGCCCCGAAACGCGGATCGACGTGCGACACAACGGCGCTCCCAGCCGGAATGACGAACCCGGTCAGCTCTCGTAAGCGGACAGCCACTACTGACGGTACATCGAGGGCTGATTGAGTGTAACTACCGCCGCTCGCGGAGCCGGCCGGTCACCGCTTGACGACGATCTATGGTGTCTCTTGCGTCTTGGGCCCCGACGCCGACGCGGGTGAGTGGTGCTCGTATCCCACCGGACGCTCACCACGCGCCCCAGGTAACGCCTCTTGGGCGCGCTGCTCGGCCGCCGCCCAGCCGACGTGGACCCCACACCGGACCCCGCGTCGGGGGATGCGTCTCAAGCTGTCGCCTGCTGCCGACCACTGGCGGCCGTTGTCAAGGAGCAGGATTCACGTTGAACGCCCGACCTGCGATGACGCTCGCGCTGCCTTCTTGCCGCCTCGCTGCTGTCCAACGCTTGCAACTGCCCCACTGGGGACTGCCAGCTTGGGAATCGGATTGCTTACGGTGGGAGTGGTCGTGCCACCTGGCTGTCGAGCAGGGGAGAGACAGGCCAACGTCGTGCGACACAGGCGACAGGCCGCTGTTGACCCCTGCTGACCGCTCCATCGGGCATGGTTCGGGCGCGGCGGCGTGCGGGCTTGAATTCCCAACCCGCTGACGCTCTGGAATGGTCACAACCATATATCAGACCGCCTATCTGGGTCACGCTCCTCGCTGGCTCTAGACGTTTCGCACGTCTCCTCGCTCTCAGTTGTGCCGAGGTTGTGCCCGATGATCTTCGGCACTCCACCCATCGCGCATCGGTTCGCCCCTCTCCCCAGGGCGCTGACGCTGTCTGTCCAAGATCCGACTCAGGAGCCCAGGGGGTGACCGCTTGTTAGCAGGAACCCTGGCCGTCACGGAGCGTAAGAACTCGCTCCGCGCAGGGTGTGTCCTCCGTTTCCCTGTTCACGGCGGGTTTGTGAGAAGAACTCAGTTTGCTTCCCACGCCTAATCCACAGCGAACCCCACCCATTGCCCACTGTTCTCCATAGGTTGTCCTGAGGCTCGTCCACACCCCTTGTTGTGCTGACTCGGCAGTCGGTGCTGTGATCAGACGTGAGGACTTACACCGTTGATGTTCAGCTCCGTAGGCCTTGCTGCTGTCTCAGAGCCGAGGGCTGTCCTATCGATGCGGTAAGCCTCCGAGAGCGCGGCCCCGTAGCCACCTCAAATCCTGGTTGCCGGACCGAGCTCAAGCTCCATGCTTGACCGTTCGCTACGACACCACGAGGAGATCGAGTGCCCAGGCTTGCAACCGGGTGTCGACGCCTGAATCGGGTCTTGTTGTGACAAATAGGTGGCAGTTCTACGAAGCTCCTGGCGGTGGGAGCCCTGTCCAAAAGGCGATCGGGAAGTACCGGCTGACCACGGCCGAGTTGGCACGGTTGTACGTGGTCATGGATCGGGTTGCAGAGGGCAGGACCCGTCCGGGTGATGTGAAGGCCCTGCGAGACGGCGTCCTAGAGGTGCGGGTCAGGATCGGGGGCCGGAACTTCCGCCTCGCCTATGCCGAGCTAGGCGACGGGCTGGTACTGCTCGGCCTGCACTTCTTCCACAAGCAGCGACAGGTGGAAGATCGACACATCGACACGGCGGCCGCTCGACTGAAGGACTGGCTGTCAAGGCATGGCGCATGACACAAAACCCTGGCACTATCGCTTGTAGGCGATACTCTGTCCGTGCTAGGAGGGGAGTGCTGTGGGATCCGAGCTTCTCGGTCTGCTGGGCCTCGACGCCGACGATCAAGAGGTAAGCAACGAACTTGAGGATGCCAGGGAGGCAGAGCGCCTGATCGACACGCTGGTTGAGCTACGCCAACGGCTTGGGCTCACCCAGGTGGAACTGGCTGAGCGCATGTGCACTACTCAGTCAGCCGTGTCCAAGTTCGAGCGGGCTGGCGGAGATCCTAGATTGTCCACGCTGCAGCGGTACGCAAGGGCAGTCGAAGCTAGACTGCGCTGCCTTGTTTACACATCACCAGCAGTATCATCTGATTGGCGTGCGGGTCGGGCATCAGCGGTCCGCGTTCAAGCAATAACGCCGGATAATGCCAATGAGGAGCCCTTCACTATTCCCGTCAGGGTATCCGCGTGACCGATAGCAGCATTAGCTTCGAGGAGCTTGAAGCGCGCGCCGATCTGGTCGACGTAGTAGTTTACGAGGTGTCCGGAAAGCGGCGCGACGGCTTCGACCTCCCCGAAGGTCCGGCCGATTTGAATAAGAATGACATCAACATCCTTCAAGACGGCAGCGATGAACGGATCCGCATTCGGTGTCAGATCAAGGTGGATGCCAGGGACGGGATTTACTCGGTAGATGTGGCTGCAATTTTTGATCTATCCGAGCCGACGAAGCTGAGCGATGACCTACGGGATAACTTCGCCTTGCATATCGGGATACCCTCCGTCTATCCATACCTCCGGGTAGAGCTTCAGATGGCAGCTCGCCGTCTCGGATTGAAGCCGCCGATCCTAGCGCTGTTCAAACCCAGAGAACATGAAGTGGAATTGAAGCAGTCCGCGCGTCGATCTACAACAGCACAGCTAGAGAGCTAGCGCCATCCCGTCTGCCGTCGACCCGCCCTCCTGGGGAGCGGGCGGTGTCCTGCTCGGCTCGCCCGGTTCGATAGATGTAAGGAAAGTCCTCCCACAGTCGGTGGCCGGATATACCTTGCAAGATGGCGGAGTGGACCGTTTCGAGGATCGCTACTGGCTGGACTGGTGGGTTAATCCCATTACACTGCTCGGCAGTGTCGAAGTGGACGTCGCAGTCACCGTCGCCGACGATGGCACCTGGGAGGCAAGCGGCAACGCGGTCCTCGAAGACGACGAGAATCCCAGCGGCTTCGCACTGCTTTGCGACCTCGACCCTGTCTTCACGCTGCGGTTCACAGGCAGAAGCACGATCGATGTCATCGTGCACCCTGCCGACAAGGGATGCAGCTTTGTCTTCACCGATCACACCTGACGTTTGATGGCACCGGCCGGTCCAACGCCGTCCTCGATACGCGTGACATCATGCCAGCTCACTACGAGATCAACCTCTCAGCAACTGACTCACGGCGGGTTGACGTGTTGGCACCCGGTGCTACTCAACGGCCCTCGTTGAACACGCCAGCACGGCCTTCCCGCCGGATCGCTGAACTCGACTTCGCAGTTGCCGAGCGGCCTTCCTTCCGCTGACGCGGGTCACTTTCCGCGTTGCATCGGCCCGGAATCCGCTGAGCGGCCCAGCACGGCCTTCCCTGCCGTCCACGATGTCCCTCGGATTCGCGCACCTCGACGGGTGGGGATCGCCCGCGGCGACTAGCCGGAGGCCGACGACCAGGCACCTCACACGTCCCGGCCTCGCCCAAGATTCAGATACCCAGCTCAACGGCGGTACACGGCCTGATGGCCATACCCCGCCCTCCGGCGTGAGCCGCCCTCTCCGGCGGTGCCAGGAGACACCACGAACACCACCGACGGACACCGCTCCGGCGTCCGGTGGCAGTTCGTCGCCCATCCCTGCCGCCCCTTGAGGAGAACCCGTGTCCACCCCGCCCACCCTCGCCGCCGGCCGTGACGCCCAGGCCCTGCACCGCGCCGCCAACCAGGACTACTTCGGCTGGCTGGAGCACATCCACGCCCGCCAGCGGCTGCACCCGCCCGATCCGCCTGACCGGCACCCTGACCGCCATGGAGCCCGGCACCGTCCGGATCCTGGCCGAGCAGCACACCGACGAGTTGCCCGACCGGACGCTCTACAAGGCGTGCGCCAACCGCCGTGCCGCCCAGTGCCCCGACTGCGCCTGGGTCTGCGCCGGTGACGCCTTCCAGGTCGTCCGCTGCGGCCTGACCGGCGGCAAGACCATCCCCTCCACCCTCGCCCGGCAGGCGGTCGCCTTCGCCACCTTCACCGCGCCATCCTTCGGCCCGGTGCATTCCCCGCCACACCTGCGCTGGCCGGCGGCGCTGCGATTGCCGGCCGGCATCCTGCCGCGCCCGGAACACCGCCGGCGCCTGCCCGCACGGGCGGGCCCGCGGCCTGCATCGCCCGCCACGACGCCGACGATCCGCAGCTCGGTCGACCGCTTGCCTGGACTGCTAACCTCGCGCCGCTGACCTGCGCCACCTACGAGACGATCCTTCGGCTGTACGTGATCCCCGACCTCGGCGCGAAGCGGCTCGACCGGCTCCAGGTGCGCGACGTGCAAACCTGGATCAACGAGGTGGCCCGCGCCTGCCGGTGCTGCGCCCGGGGCAAGGACGCCCGCCGCCCGGAACTCAAGAATCGCTGCTGCGCGCCGGACGCCACCCGCGACGCCCTCAAGCGCCTGGGCGAGAGCCTGCGCTGACCGCTGCTGTGCTCCACTGCTGTACAAAGCACTAGAGGGCACATCCGTCGATAGGATGTGCCCTCTGACCTCTGTCGGGGTGGCCGGATTCGAACCGACGACCTCTTCGTCCCGAACGAAGCGCGCTACCAAGCTGCGCCACACCCCGAGGCGTGCGGACAAATAGTAGCCCACCCCGTCCGGTGGTCAAACTCGGTACCCCCACCGCCCCGCCCGGCCCCGGTGCGCCCCCGGCCGATGTCGTAAACGACTCAGCTCCCTAGCGTCCCGAGCAGCCCTGACGCCCCGCAGCGGCGCTGGCCGGGCGGCCTACGCGCCCGCCCGCCGTGCCCGCCGCCCCTCCGCGCAGGGCGGCCGGGCGCGGCCCGGGACCGCGCCCGGAGGCGGCGCACGTCACACTCGCCGCCAGCCGCCAGCGTCAGCGCGGGATCAGGGTGAGGATGCTCGCCTCCGGCCGGCAGGCGAACCGCACCGGCGCGGTCGGGTGGGTGCCCAGCCCGGCCGAGACGTGCAGCCAGGCGTCCGAGTCCGGCCAGCGGTGCAGGCCCTTCGCCATCGACCGGGGCAGCCCGCAGTTGGTGACCAGCGCCCCGAAGCCCGGCACGCAGACCTGCCCGCCGTGGGTGTGGCCGGCCAGCAGCAGCTCGAAGCCGTCGGCGGCCATCTGGTCGAGCACGGCCGGCTCGGGGGAGTGGGACAGCGCGATCGACAGCTCCGCCGCCGCCGGGACGGGGCCGGCGACGGAGGGGTAGTCGTCCCGCGCGATGTGCGGGTCGTCGACGCCGACCAGCTCGATCAGTCGCCCGCCCGCCTTGAGCGTCGTCCGGGCATTGTTCAGGTCCGCCCAGCCGGCGCCCGTGAAGACGTCGCGCAGCTCGTCGTACGGCAGCTCGGCGCCCTCGCTGTATTCCCGGTCGGGCAGGAAGTAGCTGAACGGGTTCTTCAGCACCGGCCCGGTGTAGTCGTTCGAGCCGAACACGAAGGCCCCCGGGAAGTCCAGCAGCGGCGCGAGGGCGCGCAGCACGCCGGGCACCGCGCCCGGGTGGGCCATGTTGTCGCCGGTGACCACGACCAGGTCCGGGTCGAGCGCCGCCAGCGACGCCACCCAGTCCTGCTTGCGCCGCTGCTCCGGCATCATGTGCAGGTCGGACAGGTGCAGCACGCGCAGCGGCTCGGTGTCGGCCGGCAGCACCGGCACGTCGAACCGGCGCAGGGTGAACAGGTTGCGCTCGACGAGTGACGCGTACGCCAGGGTTGCCGCCCCGGCCGCGACGGTGCCCACGCCGAGTCGGAATAGTGTGCGCTTTCGCATGCCGTTCAGGGTAGTTTCACCGTCCATGAGCACGCTGAAGGACCGCCTCACCGCCGACATGCGCGCCGCCCTGAAGGCGCGCGACGAGCTGACCACCTCCACCCTGCGGATGGCCCTGGCGGCCGTCGGCACGGCCGAGGTCGCCGGCAAGGCCAAGCGCGAGCTCACCGACGACGAGGTGCTCGCGGTGCTGACCAAGGAGGCGAAGAAGCGGCGCGAGGCCGCGACCGCCTTCGCGGACGCCGGTCGCGCCGAGCAGGCCGCGAAGGAGAGCGCCGAGGGCGAGGTGCTGGACCGGTACCTGCCGAAGCAGCTCTCCGACGACGAGCTGGCCGAGCTGGTCGCGGGGGCGCTCGCCGCCGGCGGCTTCACCGGCAAGGCGCAGATGGGCCCGGCGATGAAGGCGGCCCAGGCCGCGGTGGCCGGCCGGGCCGAGGGGGGCCGGGTGGCCGCCGAGGTACGCCGCCAGCTCGGCCTCTGACCCCGGGTGCCGGCCCGCCCGGTCGCGGGCTGCCCGGCAGGCGGGCCGACGAGAACGGGCGGGCACCCCCGGTGAGGGGTGCCCGCCCGTCGTCACTTGCGATGCGGGTGCGGCCGGGTCAGCCGTTGCGACCCGGTCGGCCGCCCTGGCCGGGGGTGTTGCCCGGGCCGCCGGGCCCGCCGCCGGTGCCGCCGCCGTTGTCCGGCGAGTTGGCGGGGGTGCCGCTGCCGCTGCTGACCTCGATGACGACCACGCCGCCCTTGATGGTGCGCCCGTTCGGGCTGCTGCCGGCGGCCTGGCCGGCCGCGCAGCTCGACGGCACCCTGGCCGAGGAGACCACCGGATCGAAGCCGGCGCCCCGCAGCCGGTCCTTCGCGGTCTCGACGTCCACGCACTTGACATCGGGGATCGACCGCTGGTCACCCTCCATGATCTTGCCGCTGGGCGGGGTGAACTCGATGCCCTTCTTGCCCTTCATGGCGTCGCGCAGCGTCTCGTACACCGGGGGGTTGATGCCCGTCGGGGTGTCGTGGCCCATCTGCTGGTTGGTCTGCGGCCAGTCCGGGTCGGCCATGATGCCGGCGACCGAGTACTGCTTGGTCATCGCGACCAGCGACGAGGTCTTCTCCGAGTCGGTGGTGCCGGACTTGCCGGCCACCGGCTTGCCGACGATGCCCCGAACGTTGCCGGCGGTGGCGCCGGTGCACCGGGTGGTGGACGACCGGTCGCCGACCGGGCAGCGGGCCGCGTCCACGGCCGCGCGGGCGACCTGGGTGCTGATCCGCTGCTCGCAGCGCGGGTTGGCGACGTCGAGCTTCTTGCCGTCCGGGCCCTTGATCTCCTGCACCGGGATCGGCTCGCAGTACTTACCGTCGGCCGCGAGGGTCGCGTACGCGTTGGCCAGGTCCAGCGGGGTGGTGGCCGACACGCCGAGGGTGAACGCGCCCCACTGGTGCGCCGCCTCCTTGTTGTTGGCGAAGTCCGCGTCCTCGCTCGATCGGAACTCGATGCCCAGCTTCTGCGCCGCCTTGACCACGTTCTCCGCGCCGACCTGCTGCTGGAGCGGGACGAAGAAGGTGTTCACCGAGCGGCCGAACGCGCTCCACATGTTGTGCACGCCGGCCATCGACTCGACGGAGTTGGTCGGGCAGTAGTAGGGGCCCTGGCAGGCTGCCGGGCTGCTGGGGCTGATGATGTATTCCGACTTGAACTGCTTCGGCGAGTTGATCGTGTAGCTGAGCGGGATGCCCTTCTCCAGCGCGGCCACGATCGTGAAGATCTTGAACGTCGAGCCGGCCTGGTATCCCTTGATGTCGCCGCCGCCGGAGAGCAGCGGGTTCACCGTGTTGGGGTAGTTGCCCCGGATGCCCTTGCTGCGCTTCTTCGGGTCGCTGTTCAGCTTGTTCTGCGGCTTCTTCGGGTCGTCGATCTTGAAGTTGCGGTTCACCGAGAGCGCGCGGACCCGGCCGGTGCCCGGCTCGACGACCGCGACCATCCGGGCCGCCTTGCTGTTGACGCCCAGGTTCTTGCGGACCGCCTTGTCGGCGCCGTTCTGCGCCTGCGCGTCGAGGCTGGTGACGATCGTGTAGCCGCCGCTCTTGAGCCGCCGCTCCCGGTCGTACGAGGTCGAGCCGAACGTCTCCTGCTGCATCCACCAGCGGTAGAAGTAGTCGCAGAAGAAGCCCCACTCCTTCTTGTTGGTGGCGACGCAGCCGTTCGGGGTGGTCTTGTCCTTGATCACCATCTTGGCGGCCTTGGCCGCGTCACCCTCCTGCTGGGTGATCGCGCCAATCTTGATCATGTTGTCGATCACGTAGTTGCGCCGGTCCAGGGCGAGCGGGTACCCGGTCTTGGTGGTCGGGTCGTTCGTGCTCGGGGCCTTCACCATGCCGGCGAGCATGGCCGCTTCCTCGATCTTGAGCTTGCTCGGCGGCTTGCCGAAGTAGACCTGGCTGGCCGCGTAGACCCCGTACGCGCCGTTGCCGAAGGAGGCGAGGTTCAGGTAGCGGGTGAGGATCTCGTCCTTGGAGAACTCCTTGTCGACCTGGAGGGCCAGCCGCATCTCCCGCAGCTTGCGGGCGCTGGTGTCCTCGGTCGCCGCGACGACGTCGGCCGGGTGGGTGGCCGAGTAGGCGATGGCCAGCCGGACGTACTGCATCGTCAGCGTCGACGCGCCCTGCTGGGAGTTCGCGCCGGACTGGTTGTTGACGAACGCCCGGGCGACGCCGTTGAGGTCGACGCCGTTGTGCTTGTAGAAGTCGTGATCCTCGGCGGCGATGATCGCCTTCTGCATGTACGGCGAGATGTCGGCGAACTTCACGTCGCGCCGGTTCTCGTCGTACATGGTCGCGAGCGGCGTCTTGCCGTCGGAGGCGAGCAGGTAGCTGATCTGCGGCGCGCGGCCCACCGTCAGCTCCTTGGGCAGCGCCCCGAAGGTCTCCGCGCCGGCCTTGGCTGCCAGCCCGGACATCGCCACCGCGGGGAAGGCCGCCGCCGCGACCACCACGCCGGCCAGCAGGCCACAGACGAGCAGCGATGCGGCGTTGGTCAGCACATTATGGTCACGTTTCCGCATCCAGGTCACCTCGACAGGGTACGCGAGTAGGGAACGAGGGGCGCTGGGGCGTCTTTTCCCCATTTCCTGCGCGCGCCGACCTCGTTGTGCTAAACGCACGAGCCCTGGTGCGGGGTTGCGCTGATCCGCCACGAGTCTCCACCGATCGGAGGAGCGGCGCAGCGTTTTCACGTACTGCGGCGGGGTAGACGGGGGCCGAAGGCCCGGTAAGCCGGGAGTGTCCGTAATGATGGATTTTGCCGACAACGTTGCGTAATCGTCCAACTACAGAGCATGATGGTTGCGGCGACAGCCACAGTCGTCCGTGCCGCCCTGGGGAGGCCGGCCGGACGACCGGGGGGATTCGACGGCTGGTCGTGCGAAGTCGGTAGGTACTGCAAGGGGGGACGTGTACACATGGGCATGATCACTGACTGGCCGTCACTGGCGGCGTGTCAGAACGGGGACCCGGACGCGCTGTTCGTACAAGGCGCTGAACAGAACGTGGCGAAGCGGATCTGCCGGAGCTGCCCAGTTCGGTACGAGTGCCTGGCCGACGCGCTCGACAACCGGATCGAGTTCGGGGTCTGGGGCGGCATGACCGAGCGGGAACGCCGGGCCCTGCTGCGCCGGCACCCCCAGGTCGCCAGCTGGCGCAAGATGTTCGAGGCGGCCATGAAGAAGAACGCGAAGGACAGGTCCGGCAAGGACAAGGTCCTCGTCCCGACCGGCTGACGGCCGGTCGACAGGTCAGGGCCGGCCGATCGCGGGCCGGCTCACGGCCGGCTGACCGCCGCGCCGATCGTCCGCAGCCCGTCGACGTCGTGCACGTCGGCGGGCTGCGCCGTCACCGACACCGTCGGCACCTGCGGGAACGCCTCGGTGAACCGGGCCGCCACCCGCTGCTCGCGCTGCGCCTGCTGGACCAGCGCGGCGTGCGCCCGCAGCACGTCGACCGTGCCGTCGTGCCCGCCGGTCTCGGCCAGCCGCTGCGCGGCGGCCAGACACGCCTCGGCGTCCAGCGCCGGCACCGTCGGCGTGTGCACCCGGTTGAGCACCAGCCCGGCCAGCGGCATCCGCTCGGAGCGCAGCCGGCCGGCGAAGTAGGCCGCCTCCCGGACCGCGTCGGGCTCCGGGGCCGCGACCAGCAGGAAGGCCGTCTCCCGCGCCTGGAGGATCCGGTACGTCTGCTCGGCCCGCTGCCGGAAGCCGCCGAACATCGAGTCCAGCGCCGCCACGAAGCCGGACAGGTCGGTGAGCAGCTGCGCGCCGAGCACCTTCTGCACCACCTTCGAGAACATCCCGAAGCTCGCGGTGACGAGGCTGAACATGCTGCGCCCCCCGCTGCGCGCCGGGGCCAGCAGCAGCCGCAGCATCCGGCCGTCGAGGAACCGGGAGAGCCGGGCCGGGGCGTCCAGGAAGTCCAGCGCCGAGCGGGACGGCGGGGTGTCCACCACGATCAGGTCCCACTCGCCCCGGGCGTGCAACTGGCCCAGCTTCTCCATCGCCATGTATTCCTGGGTGCCGGCGAACGTCGAGCTCATCGCCTGGTAGAACGGGTTGGCGAAGATCTCCTGCGCCTTCGCCGGGTCGGTGTGCTGGAGCACCACGTCGTCGAACGTGCGCTTCATGTCCAGCATCATGGCGTGCAGCTCGCCGCCGCTGGCCTCGACGTCGATGCCCTTGACCTGGCGGGGCGTGTTGTCCAGCTCGGTCAGGCCCAGCGACTGGGCCAGCCGGCGGGCCGGGTCGATGGTGAGCACCACCGTGCGCCGGCCGTGCTGCTCGGCGGCGCGCAACGCGAGCGCGGCGGCGGTGGTCGTCTTGCCCACCCCGCCCGCCCCGCAGCACACCACGATCCGCACGCCCGGGTCGGCGAGGATCTGGTCGACGTCCAGCTGCGGCGCCGCGGCTTCGGAAGGCACCAATCGAGCGTATCGGGCTGCGCGCGGTCTCCGCGCCGTGCCGGCCGCCAGTGTGAGTCAATCGGCCCGCACGAGCACCCGGGACAGCTCCGCCAGCCCCGCCCGGTCCACCCCGTCGGGCAGCAGCGGCAGCTCGGTCAGGGGCAGGCCCAGCTCGGCCAGGTCGCCGCGCAGCGAATCCTCCAGGTCCCGGCGGATCCGCTGGTCCCGGGCCTCGGCGGCGAGCCCGGCGACGGTCTCCCGGTCGGCCGGCAGCCCGGCGGCGGCCAGGCCACGCCGCAGCTCGGCAGCGGTCACCGGCCGGCCGGCGGGCAGCGGCGGACGGGCGGCGTTGACGATCACCCGTCCCACCGGAAAGCCGAGCTGGGTGAGCTCGGCGACGGCGTCCATCGTCTCCTGGACCGGCATCTCCTCCAGCAGCGTCACCACGTGCACCGCGGTCATCGGGGAGCGCAGCAGCGCGGCGACCCCCTCGCTCTGGGTCTTGATCGGGCCGACCTTGGCCAGCCGGGCCGTCTCCGCCGTGACGTTGAGGAACCGGCCGATCCGCCCGGTCGGCGGCGCGTCCAGCACCACCGCGTCGTACGCCCGGCGTTGCCCGGCCTTGCGGGTCGTCGCCTCCTTGACCTTGCCGGTGAGCAGCACGTCCCGCAGGCCGGGGGCGATGGTGGTGGCGAAGTCGATCGCGCCGAGCTTGCGCAGCGCCCGGCCGGCCGCGCCGAGCTTGTAGAACATGTCGAGGTATTCCAGCAGGGCCTCCTCGGCGTCCACCGCGAGGGCCCGCACCTCCCCGCCGCCCGGCGCGTCGGTGAGGTGGCGCTCGGCGTACGGCAGCGGGTCGGTGCCGAAGAGCTGGGCGATGCCCTGCCGCCCCTCGACCTCGACCAGCAGGGTGCGCCGGCCGTCGGCGGCCAGCGCCAGGGCCAGGGCCGCCGCCACGCTGGTCTTGCCGGTGCCACCCTTGCCGGTCACGACGTTCAGGCGCGCCGGCCACTGCGTGGAGGCCGGGTCGGCCGGCCGCTCAGCTGCTCGCACCCGTCGAGCCTATCCACCCGGCCGGCGTCGTCGGTCGGGTCGCCCCGTCAGGCGATCTCGCAGACCCACCAGCCGGTCTTCTGCACGACGGTGAAGCGGAGATCCTGGTCGGCGACCTTCTCGTCGGACGTCGTCATGGTCACCCTCGTGGTGACGGTGGCCCGGTCGCCGGTCTGGTTGTCCACCTTCGGGCCGGTCCACCGGAACCGGGCGTCGGAGTACTGCTCGGCGTACCGCTTCAGCTCCGCGACCTTGGCGGTGATCTTGCGGTCGTCGCGGGCGGCGGCGCAGACGTAGCCGGCGGCCTTGCGGGCGTCCCGTTCCCGGTAGACGGCGGTGAGGAAGTTCTCCACGGCGACCGTCGGCTCCGTCGCGCCCTCGCCGTTCTCCGCGCTGCGCAGGGTGAAGAACGCGGCGGCGCCGCCACCACCGCAGAGCAGCAGCGCCAGGACCGCCACGAGCGAGGCGACGAGCACGCCCCGCCGCTGCTTCGGCGCGCCCGGAGCGTGGTAGGGCGGGTAGCCCGGCGGGGGCGGCGGGATCGCGCCGGCCCCCGGCCCCGCCGGGCCGCCGAAGGGGCCGGGCTGGGCCGCCGGGGAGCCGAACGGCGCGGGCCCGGCCGGGGAGCCGAACGGGCCGGCGCCCGGCGGCGCGGGGGAGACCGGCCCGCCCGGTGGGCCGGGCGTGTGGTCGCCGGAGGGCGGACCGCTGGGCGATCCGGTGGCGCCGCCGTGGGGCGGTTGGGTCATGTCTTTCCCCCGGGGGTGCGGCGCGTCGTCGTCCCGGTGGGACGCGAGCACTGGTCGAGCGAAGGCAGGTTGCGGAGGCGGCCGGGCTTGCGTGGCCCGTCCGACGGAAGGGTAGCGGTGAACCCGACCCAGGGTGGGGCCCCGGGCGGCCTGATGGACACGGCGATCACGGAAGTGCGTGCGACGCCATCCGGTACCGGACCGCGATCTGTCGCATATGTGACTTTCGGTGTCCGGTCATGCGCGCCCGGTTGTCCCTGTCCGAAAACGGCCCTACGTTCGTGCCGACGCGGGGGGCGGATCGGCGGTTGGTCCGAGCCGATGGTGACGACGTGATCAGGTGCGAGGCCCGGAGGCAGCAATGCGCGACACCGACAACATCTCCCGAGCCCAGTTCCCGCCGCAGACCGGTTGCGCCCGGCGCGCCGGGGCCGGCTCCTCCGGCGAGGAGGGACCGGTCACCGGTCTGCCGTTCAACGAGCGCTCCTACCGCCGGCTCACCGACCCGGGGGAGATGCTGCGCACGCTGAGCCGGCCCGCCGAGCGCCCCCGCGACGAGGAGGAGACCGGCTACGTCATCCACCTGCCGATCCGGGTGGCCGACCTGGCGACGGCCACCGCGCTGGCCGGCCGCGTGGCGGTCTCGCTCGGCTTCCTGCCCGAGCTGGACGCCGGGGAGACCACCGTCTCGACGGCCGACGACCAGAACAACCGGCACCGGGTCTTCTGCGACCTGCTGCTGGCGGACCGGTCGCGCTGCCCCCAGCGGTACGACCACGAGGGCCCCTGCGGCGAGCCGCCGGCCGCCCCGGAGCAGCGTCCCGCGCCGGGCGGTCCCGCCGGATCGTAGGCTGGGGCCGACACAGTCGCCGCCTCCTAGGGAGCCCCGCACCGATGCAGAAGTGGGAATACTCGACCGTCCCGCTGCTGGTCCACGCGACCAAGCAGATCCTCGACACCTGGGGCGAGGACGGCTGGGAACTCGTCTCCGTGGTCCCCGGTCCCAACCCGGAGCAGCTCGTGGCGTACCTCAAGCGGCCGAAGGCGTGAGCGGGGTGGGCAACGGGCCGCACGCGAAGCTCGCCGAGCTCGGGCTGACCCTGCCCGACGTGGTGCCCCCGGTGGCCAGCTACGTGCCGGCCGTGCAGTCCGGGCAGCACGTCTTCGTCTCCGGGCAGCTCCCGATGGCCGACGGCAAGCTGCTGGCCACCGGCAAGGTCGGCGCGGGGGTCTCCGCCGAGCAGGCCAAGGACCTGGCGCAGCGGTGCGCGCTGAACGGCCTCGCCGCCGTCGACGCGCTGGTCGGCCTGGAGAACGTGGTCAAGGTCGTCAAGGTGACCGGCTTCGTGGCCAGCGCGCCCGGCTTCACCGGCCAGCCCGGCGTGATCAACGGCGCGTCCGACCTGTTCGGCGCGGTCTTCGGCGAGGCGGGCCGGCACGCCCGCTCCGCGGTGGGCGTCTCGGAACTCCCCCTGGACGCCCCGGTAGAGGTCGAACTGATCGTCGAGATCGCCTAACCCACCCCCACCCCCCACCCCCCACCCCCCACTCCCACTCCCACTCCCACTCCCACTCCCGCGATCTTGCACTTCGGGCCCGGGCGAAAGCCGCGTACGGGCACGAAAACCGGGCCACAAGTGCAAGATCGCGGGGAGCGGCGGGGGGAGTCGTACGATCGCTGGCATGACCGGGCACATCACGGCGGCCGTGGCCGCGCTGGCTGACGAGCTGCCGGGATGGGTGACCCTGCTGCGGGCACCGAACCCGGGGCCGATGACCCTCGACGGCACCAACACCTGGGTGCTGCGGGCCGGGCCCGGCGCGCCCGCCCTGGTCGTCGACCCGGGGCCCGCCGACGACGGGCACCTGGCCGCGATCGCCGCCCACGCCCCCGTCGCCACCGTGCTGATCACCCACGGGCACCCCGACCACACCGAGGGCTCGCCCCGGCTGCGCGAGCTGCTCGACGGGGCGCCCGTGCGGGCCGTCGACCCCGCGCACAGCCACGGCGGTCCGCCGCTGACCGCCGGCGAGGTCCTGCCCGCCGCCGGTCTCACCGTGCGGGCGCTGCCCGCCCCCGGGCACACCGGCGACTCCGTCTGCTTCCTCGTCGAGCACGGCGACGAGCGGGTCGTGCTCACCGGCGACACCATCCTCGGGCGGGGCACCACCGTCGTCGCCCACCCCGACGGGCAGCTCGGGGCATACCTCGACAGCCTGGAGCTGCTCTCGACGTACCGGGGGATCCCGGCGCTGCCCGGCCACGGCCCGGCGCTGGCCGACTGCGGCGCCGCCGCCGAGTTCTACCTCGCCCACCGCCGCGCCCGGCTCGACCAGGTGCGGCAGGCGGTCGCCGAGGGCGCGCGGACCGCCCCCGAGGTGGTGGCCCGGGTGTACGCGGACGTCGACCGGTCGCTGTGGTGGGCGGCCGAGTGGTCGGTCCGCGCGCAGCTGGACTACCTGGGGGTGCCCCCCGAACCGGCGGACCGGTCGTGACCTGCCCCGTCTGCGGGACGGTCGCCGTGCCGGGGGCCCGGTTCTGCCACAACTGCGGAGCCGCGCTGCCGGCCGCCGCCACGCTGCCCGCCGCCGAACGGCGGGTCGTCACCGTGCTCTTCGGCGACCTGTCCGACTTCACCTCCTGGTCGGAGGACCTCGACCCGGAACGCGTCGGCGCCGTCACCGACCGGGTGCTCGCCGCCCTCGCCGGGGCCGTGAAGACGTTCGGCGGGCACGTCGACAAGCTCACCGGCGACGGGATCATGGCCGTCTTCGGCGCGCCCGTCGCCCACGAGGACGACGCCGAGCGGGCCGTCCGCGCCGCCCTGTCCATGCAGCGGGCGGTGCGCCGGGTGCTCGACGACGAGCGGGGCGGCGGCGCGCCGCTCGGCCTGCGCGTGGGCCTGAACACCGGCGACGTGATCGCCGGCATCCAGGCGGCCATCGAATACACCGTCATCGGCGACACCGTCAACACCGCCGCCCGGCTCGCCGACGCCGCCGCCGTCGGCGCCGTCTACGCCGGGGCCCGCACCTCCGCCGCCACCCGGCACGTGGCGTCCTGGCGGGCGCTGCGCCCGCTGCGGCTCAAGGGCAAGCGGGAACCCGTCGAGGCGTACGAGCTGCTCGGCCTCCTCGACGCCCCCGGCACCCGCTCCGGCCTCGGCGACGAGGCCCCGTTCGTCGGCCGGGAGACCGAGATCGGCCGGGTCGCCGGCCGGCTCGCCGAGGTCATCGACCGGGGCGAGCCCCGGGTGCTGCTGATGACCGCCGAGGCCGGCATCGGCAAGTCCCGGTTCGCCGCCGAGGTCGAACGCCTCGCCGCCGGCTACGACGTCGGGGCCGGCCGGTACGCCGCGCACACCGGCGCGCGGGTGCTGTCCGTGCGCTGCGCCGCGTTCGGCGAACGCCGCCGGCTCGCGCCCCTGGCCGACCTGGTCCGCGCCGCCGTCGGCCTGCCCAACGACACGGCCACCGCGCTGACCCGCCCCGCCGTCGAGGAGCGGCTGCGCCGGCTCAACCAGCGCCTCGGCCGGCTCGGCGACGACGCCCCGCCGGTCGCCGCCGACCAGCTGCTGGCCCTGCTCGGCTACGCCGACCTGCCCGCCGGCAACCCGGCCGACCAGGGCGAGTGGGGCGGCGGCACCCAGCAGCCCGCCGACGCCGACGCCGTGCCCAACGCGGTCGCCGACCTGCTCAGCGCCCTGGCCGCCGAGGCGCCGCTGGTGGTGCTCGTCGACGACCTGCACGACGCCACCACCGAGACGATCCGCGCCCTCGGGGTCGCCCTGTCCCGCATCGCCGGCCCGGTGCTGGTGCTGCTGCTCGGCCGCCCCGAGCTGGTCCGCACCGCCGGCGCGCTGACCCGGGTCGCCGACGCCGAGGTGCACGCCCTGCCCCCGCTGCGCGGCGCCGACGCGGCCCGGCTGCTCACCAGCTACCTCGGCGGCGGGAAGCTGCCGCAGCCCGACGCCGACCGGCTGCTCGCCACCGCCCAGGGCAACCCGTTCTACCTCGCCGAGCTGGTCACCCTGCTCATGGAGCGGGGCGCGCTGACCGCCGTGGCTGACCGGTCCGCCCCGGCCAACTCCGGCTGGCGGCTCGCCCCCGGCTCGTTGGGCAGCCGGCTGCTCTCCCGCGACCTCGCCGCCGTGCTCGCCGCGCGCATCGACGCGCTGCCGCCGGACGCCCGGTCGGTGCTGCGCGACGCCGCCGTCGTCGGCGACACCGTGCCCGACGGCGCGCTGGAGGCGCTGCGCGAGCAGCGCGCCGGGCGGGACGGCCGACCGGCCGCCGTGGTCGCCGTCGAGCTGGACCGGGCCGTCGAGGAGCTGCTGCAACGCCGGATGCTGCACCGCACCCGCACCGGGTACGCGTTCGCCACCCCGCTGATGCGGGAGGCCGCCTACTCCGGGGTGAGCAAGGCCGAGCTGGCCGAGCGGCACGCGGCGCTGGCCCGGTGGGCCGCCCCCGACGGGCCGGCCGCGCCGGGCGGGTTCACCGACACCGCCCGCGACGCGTTCGTCGCCGAGCACGTCGAGCGGGCCGCCGCGCTCGCCGACGCCGTCAAGCTGCGCCCGGACGCGCCGGCCCGCACCGTCGCGCCGCTGGGCGTGGCCGCGCTGGGCCGGGCCGCCCGCCGGTCCCTACAGGCCGGGGAGCCGGCCGCCGCCGTCGAGTACGCCGAACGCGCCGCCGAGCTGGCCCGCGACGGGCTGCCCGCCGCCGACCGGGTGGTGCACGCCCGCGCGCTGCTCCAGGTCGGCCGGCCCGGGGACGCGCTCGCCTACGCCGAGAAGATCGCCGCCAACGCCGGGGACGACGCGGGCACCCGGGCCAGCGCACTGCTGCTCGCCGGGCAGGCCCACCAGACCCTCGGCGACCAGGGCCGGGCCGTGGCCTCCTGGCAGGAGGCGTTGCAGGTGGCCGGCGTCGGCGGGCTGCCCAACCTGCGGGCCTCGGCGATGCGCCGGCTCGGCATGGCCGACTTCATCGCCGGCCGGCTCGGCCAGGCCAGCAGCCGGCTCGCCGCGTCCTACCAGGTCAGCCTCACGGCGCAGGACCGGCGGGGGCAGGCGTGGTCGTTGCAGAACCTGGCCTGGGTCACCACCACCCGCGGCGACTTCGCCGGCACCGACGCGGTGCTGAGCCGGGCCGCCCGCCTGTTCGCCGAGCTGAAGGACCCGTACGGGCGGGCCTGGCTGCGCGGCACCACGGCGTTCGCCCGGCTGCTCGCCGGCCGGCTGCGCGAGGCACGCCGGCTGGCGCGGGTCTTCCTGCCGTTCGGGGAGCGGGTCGGCGAGGCGTGGGCCGTCGGCACGCTGCGCGCCGTCGAGGCGTTCGCCGGGGCGGAGCTGGGCGAGCTGGGCGAGGCCGACGGGGCGGCCCGCCGGGCGTACCGGGACTTCGCCGAGGTCTCCGACGACTGGGGGCGGGGCTTCGCCCTGGTGGCGCGGGGGGTGGTCGCCCGGGGGCTGGGCGAGCCGGAGCACGCCGCCGACCTGCTCGCCGACGCCATGTCGTACGCCGAGCGGACCTCGCACCCGCTGCTCACCGGGATGGCCGGCACGCTGCGCGGCTTCGTGGCGCTGGACCTGGGCGACTGCGAGACCGCCGAACGGTCGGCGCGGGCGGTGCTGACCACCGTCGAGCCGCACAACCCGCAGGCCCCCGCCCAGGTGGGCCCCCGGGTGCTGCTGGCCACCGCACGGCTCGCCGCCGGCGACCCGGCGACCGCCGTGGGGCTGCTCGCCCCGGTGGCCACCGCCGCCGCGAACACGCCCTCGCTGCTCTTCTCCCGCCAGCAGACCATGGCCCGGTACGCTTCCGCGCTGCTCGCCCACGGCCAGCTCGACCAGGCGCTCGACTGGGCACACCGGGCCCTGGCCGTCCCCGCCGAGGACGTGCGCAGCCAGGTGGTCGCGGCGAGCGTGCTGGCCGAGGCGCTGGCCGCCTGCGGGCGTCCCGCCGAGGCGCTGGCCAGGGCCGAGGAGGCGGTGCGCCTGGCGTACGCGACGGAGCAGCGCAGCGAGCGGCTCGCGGCCGACGCGCTGCGCGTGCGCCTGCGGGGGTAAGGAGGGGCCCCTTGTTAACGCCTACGGTAGAGAGGGGTCCCCTACTCACCGGTCAGCGGTGGGCGCGCTGAGGCGATCCTGTCGGTTCCGCCGATGCGGGTGTCGGCGGCAGCGGCTACGGTGACACTCGATGAGGCGGTCCACTGTGGGGCCGTCGTGCCCGTCCCCGGGAGGCGTGATGAGGCTGCCCCGTTCCAGTGCCGGCTGGACGATCGCGGTCTTCGGCGTCCTGGCGCTGGTGATGGGCGCGCTCGGGCTGCTCTGGCCGGAGGCACAGCTGCGCATGCTCGGCTTCGAGGTGCCGCAGAGCCGGTCCGCCGGGGACTACACCGGCACGTTCCTGACGGCGTCGGCCATGGCGTCGTTCAACATGGGGGTCTACTACCTGCTCGCCACGGCGACCGAGTGGCGGGCCTTCTACCGGTTCACGGTCGTCTTCCGGCTGGTCACCTTCGCCGTCTTCACCATCGTGGTGCTCGCCGACGTCGCGCCGGACCGGTTCTTCGGGGTGGCGCTCTGGGAGGGGCTGGGCGCGGTCGCCACCGCCGTGGCCCTGCGCCGGGACGCCCGCCGCGCCGCCCCCGCTCCGGGCGCGGCGCAGCCCGCGCGGCAGGCGTCGGCGGTGGCGGAGAGCGGGCGTCCGGCACCCGCGTCGGCGGGCGGCGGCTCCCGGTCTGCGGGCGCGGACCGCTGAGTCACCGGACCGGTTAGGTATTTTCGAGCAGTGACCGACACCCCGCCCGGCGCCCTGCGGCTGCCCATCGTGCCTGGTCTGACCGATCTGGAGGTATTTGCCCGGGGCGGCTACGCGACCGTCTACCGGGCCACCCAGATCTCCGTCGGGCGGGAGGTCGCGGTCAAGGTCGAGAACCGCACCCTGGACAACGAGCGGGACCAGGCCCGCTTCCTGCGTGAGGCGCGGGCCGCCGGGAGGATGTCGTCGCACCCGCACGTGGTGGACCTCTTCGACGTCGGCGTCACCGTCGACCGGCACCCCTACCTGATCATGGAGCTCTGCGACGGGTCCTACGCCGAGCGGATGCGCACCTCGCCCCTGGGCCCGGCGGAGACCCGCGACCTCGGCGTGAAGATCGCCGACGCGCTCGCCCACTCGCACGCCAACGGCGTGCTGCACCGCGACGTCAAGCCGGCGAACATCCTGTACTCGCACTTCAACCCGGCGGTGCTGGCCGACTTCGGGCTCGCCGTGCTGGGCGAGGTGCGCGACCCGACGGTGACCCTGGAGGTGCTCACCCCGGCCTACGCGCCGCCGGAGATGTTCAACCACAGCCCGCCGTCGCCGGCCGTCGACGTCTACTCGCTCTGCGCCACCCTCTACGCCGTCATGTTCGGCCGCCCGCCGCGCTGGCAGTCCGAGCGCAGCCCCAGCCTGGTCACCGTGCTGGAGATGTTCCACCAGCCGATCCCCGGGCTGCCCGGGGTGCCGGAGGAACTGGTCGACGTGCTGCGGTTCGGCATGTCGAACGACCCGGGGGCCCGCCCGTCCGCCATCGAGCTGCGCGGCCTGCTCGCCGCCCTGCCGCTCGACCCGGTCAGCGCGCCCGTCAGCGGCGCCCCGATCTCCGGCGGCCCCACGTCCGGCGGCCCGACCGGCACCACCACCGGCAGCCCGTCCACGTCCGGGAGCCTCTACGGCACCAGCCAGCCCGGCGTCACCGGGGGCCCGTCCACCTCAGGCGGCCTCTACGGCACCGGCCAGCCGTCCCGTCCCGTCCCGCGCCCCCCGGTGACGCACGACCACCCCACCGAGCCCGTGACGCCCGGGCGTCGGTGGCGGCGG
Source organism: Micromonospora sp. WMMD712 (assembly GCF_029581295.1). Taxonomy (NCBI): domain Bacteria; kingdom Bacillati; phylum Actinomycetota; class Actinomycetes; order Micromonosporales; family Micromonosporaceae; genus Micromonospora; species Micromonospora sp. WMMD712. The sequence goes on along the minus strand of NZ_CP120743.1, from coordinate 3,926,935 downwards.
CGCTGGTTCCTCGGCGGCGCGGGGGCGCTCGCGCTGGCCGCCTCGGCGAGCGCCGGGGCCTGGGTCGCCGAGAGCGCGCCCGCCACGCCGACGCCCACCCCCGTCGTCACGGTGGGCGGCACGACGACGGCCAGCAGGTGGGGGGCGCTGCCGGGCTGCGTATCCGGGTCGGCGGGCCCGGCCGAGCTGCCGGCGGGCGCGCGGTGCGTCGCCGAGTTGCAGTGCTACGGGCCGATGCGGGTGCGCGGCACCCGGGCGGACGCGCCCCGACTGCCCTGCGACGGCCGGCACACCTGGGAGGCCTACGCCGAGGGGGAGCTGCCGGCCGCCCTGGTCGACGCCGCGCACGACGAGGTGGCCGCCGACCCGCAGGTGCGTCAGGTGTGCAGTCCGGTGACGTTCCGGCTGACCAGCGGGATCGCGTACACCAGTGGTTGGCGGCTGGAGGTGCTGCCGCCGGCGGCGGACGGCCCGGACCGCACGTTCCGGTGCCTGGCCGGGCGCGGCGTCGACGGGTTGTACGAGCCGACCCTCACCGGTCGCTGAACCCGCTCGCGCCCTGCCGGCGTTCCCGCATGGCCCGCAGGTCGCGGCTGTCCAGCGCCTCCAGGGTGTCGGCGTCGACGTCGCTGAGCCGGGCGGCGGGTTGCCCCGGCCACTGGGCCGGTTCGTCGCCCCCGCGTTCGCGGGCCTCCTCGCGGCGGTGCCGCCCCTCCGTCACCGACACCCCGGCGATCATCACGAACAGGACGCAGAGCAGGGCGAGCACCACCGCCACGATGCTGCGCGGCTGCCACCAGACCAGCGCCACCAGCAGGGCGACCGCCGCCAGCGACGCGGCGACCGCCACGACGGGCACATCGGGCCGAGGGATTCGGGTCACCCGTCAAGGATGGCGGAGCCGACCGCCCTGTCAACCATCGGCCCCGGTCACCGGCCCCGCGCGGGTGTCCACCCGGCCGGGTCGCCGGGTCGCCGACCGTCCGCCCGGCCCGCCCGCCCGCGCTCCCCAGTGGACGGGTGAAGCCGCAGCGTCGAAGTGGCGAAATTCGTTACATCAGTCGGAGAAATGACTTTTTCCCAGGCATTTTGCGGGCGCTGGTCGTGGGCCCGGGTCCCTAGAGTGACGAGAGTCGGGGTTGCCCCGACACGTCCTGTAGCCCACCGGAAGGCAGCCGAATGCCCCGAACAACCCGGTCTCTCGCCGCAGCAGGAATCGCGGGGATCGTCCTCGCCGGAACGGCCGTCGCGCCGGCCGGCGCGGCACCGCCCACCGCCGGCTTCGGTCGTCCGGCCACCTCGGACCGGACCGACCCCGTCGAGGCCAGGCGCGTCGACAGCGTGCCGACGCCGAAGCTCGACTGGTACGCCTGCTACGGCACCGCCGAGTGCGCGACCGTGCGGCTTCCGCTCGACTACGACAAGCCGAAGGGCGCCACCACCGAGGTGGCGGTGCTGCGGGTCAAGGCGCGCGACCAGAAGAACCGGATCGGCAGCCTCTTCGTCAACCCGGGCGGCCCCGGCGGCTCCGGCACCGACCTGGCCCTCGCCGCGCCGTACTTCCTCGGCGACGACCTGCTCGACCGGTTCGACATCGTCGGCGTCGACCCGCGCGGCGTCGCCGCCAGCGAGAACGTCAGGTGCTTCCCGTCGGTCAAGGAGCAGACCAAGGCGTACGCCGGGCTGAACGTGGCCTTCCCGTGGACGAAGGCCGAGGAGCAGGCGTACGTCGCCTCGTCGAAGGCGATCGGCAGGGCGTGCTCCGGCACCGGCAAGCCGCTCACCGGCGCGATGTCGACGGCCGAGGTGGCCCGGGACATGGAGGTGCTGCGCCGGGCCGTCGGCGACCCGAAGCTGAGCTACCTCGGCTTCAGCTACGGCACCGCCCTCGGGCAGTACTACGCCAACATGTTCCCCGACCGGGTCCGCGCGATCGTCGTCGACGGCGTGCTCGACCCGAACGCGTGGGTGGGGCGGGGCAAGGCCCGCAACCAGCTCCAGGAGAGCCGGCTGGCCAGCGCCGGCGGCGCGTACACGGCGCTGCGGGAGATCCTGAGGCGCTGCGCCTCCGCCGGCCCGCAGGCCTGCGCGCTCGCCGCCGGAGACCCCGTCGCCGCCGTCGAGACCGTGGCGACGCGGCTGCGCGGGAAGCCCCTGGTGTTCGACGACCCGGAGACCGGGGAGACGTACACGGTCAGCTACGCCGACTACGTCGGCGCGATGCTGAACGACCTCTACGCCCCGTACGGCTACGACGACATCGTCGGGATGACCGCCGACCTGCTGGTGCTCACCGACCCGGCGGCGGCCACGGCGGCCCGCCGCGCCGAGGCCCGCACGGCGCTCGCCCGCCGCGCCGCCACCGCCGCCACCCGACAGGCCCGCCGCGGGTACGACTTCCCGTACGACAACAGCCTGGAGACCTTCCTCGGGGTGGACTGCACCGACGCGTACCACCCGAAGGACGCCGGCTCGTGGCCGGCGCTGGCCGCGAAGCAGGACGCGCGGGCGCCCTACTTCGGCCGGATCTGGGCCTGGGCCACCGCGCCGTGCGCCCGCGGCACCTGGACGGTGCGGGACGAGGATGCCTACTCCGGGCCGTTCGACAGGCGCACCAGCGCCCCGGTGCTGGTGGTCGGCAACTACTGGGACCCGGCGACCAACTACCGGGGCGCGGTCGCCTCGGCGGCGCTGCTGCCGAACAGCCGCCTGCTCAGCAGCGACAACTGGGGCCACACCGCGTACGGCACCTCGGCGTGCGCGACGGGCGCCATCGAGGCGTACCTGATCGACGGGACGCTGCCGGCCGAGGGCAAGGTCTGCGTCGGCGACGTCCAGCCCTTCGCCGAGCCGGCCGCCGGTGCGGCCGGCACCCGGGTCACCGCGACGAAGGACGACCTGGCCCGGCGGGCCGCGCCGGCCCGCGGCGAGCCGAAGCGGCTGCCCCCGGTGGTCGCCCCGCTGCCGGCGGTCGGCACGCTGACCGTCCGCTGAGGACACCCGGGGGCACGGCGGGCGATCGGGCGTCCGCCGTACCCCCGGGCCGTCGGATCACCGACCACGGGAATGGATCCGTTTGGCTACTGTCGGTGTCCCGCAGTTGCACGGGTCAGCGAGGTCGCCGATGAACCAGTTCCTCCCCCGTTCCCGGGTCCGCTCCGTCGCCACCACCCTGGCGGTCGCACTGACCCTGGTGCTCGCGGCTGCCGCCGGCTGCGACAGCCGGCAGGAGCCCCGGATCCCGTCCGTCAACGACAAGCTGCGCGAGACGCACATCTACGGCCAGCCGACCATCAAGATCGGCGTCTCCACGACCGGCCCGCTGATGGGCGAGCTGCGCGACGGCGCCTACACCGGGTTCGACATCGAGATCGCCCGGTACGTCGCTGCCCAGCTCGGCTACGCGGGCGACCACCGGATCGAGTGGGTGCCGGTGTCCACGGAGGACCGCATCCCCGCCCTCCAGGGCGGGTTGGTCGACCTGGTGGTCTCCACCTTCTCGATGACCGAGGAGCGCGCGAAGCTGGTCAGCTTCGCCGGGCCGTACCTGGTGACCACCCAGGAGGCGATGGTCCCCAACCGGCTCCGGGACAACATCCGCACCATCGAGGACCTGCGCGACCCCCGCTACAAGGTGTGCACCAGCGGCGGCTCGACCACCGAGGCCGAGCTGGGCAGGCACCAGATCCGGGTGTTCGTGGTCAAGGAGGTCGGCGACTGCGTCGAGGGCATCCTCGCGGGGCGGTACGACGCGGTCAGCTCCGACGAGACCATCCTCGCCGGGTTCCTCTCCCGGCACCCGAAGGACTTCACGATCGTCGACATGCCCTTCGGCACCAGCGAGCAGATCGGCGTCGGGGTGCCGATCAGCGACCCGGCGCTGCGCGACCTCGTCGCGTTCTTCCTCGACAAGAGCTACCAGCAGGGGCGCAGCGGGCAGACCAGCCCCTGGCTCACCGCGTACCACCGGACCCTCGGGCCGTGGCTGCGGCAGCCGAAGACCCAGCCGCCGACGCTGGACGTCCCGGAGCTGGTCGACTTCGACGACAAGGTCCGCCCCTCATGACCGCACCGGTCGCCGCCGCAGGCGACGACGCGCCCGCCCCCGCCCCCGCCTCGGCCCCTGCCCCCGTCTCCGGTTCCGCCCCCGGTTCGGGTTCCGGTTCGGCCTCCGGTGCCGGCGCGGCCGAGCGTCGGGCGCGCGCCAGCCAGTCGTTCTGGGCCGTCGTGGTGGCCGTGCCCGCCGTCTTCTCCGTGCTGCGGCTCGGCGTGGAGGCCGGCGGCGAACTCCAGACCACCCTGCTGCTGGTCGCCAACGTCGGGCCGGTCAACCTGCTCGCCGGGTTCCTCACCACGGCCGCCCGGCTGCTCGCCACCGGGCTGGTCGCGGTGTTCGCCCTCGGCGCGGTGCTCGGCGTCAGCGTCGACCGGCTCCCCGGGCACCGCCGTCCGCTCTTCGCCCGCTGGGCGGACCTCACCCCGACCTGGTTCGTGCTGACCAGCTTCCTGCTCGCCCTGACCACCTGGCAGATCCTCTACCTGCCGCTGCTGCTGCCCGCGTTCGCCGCGGCGTTCCAGCTCCGCCCCGAGCGGCTGCACGAGCTGGCCGTGGCGCGGGTGCTCATCGTCGCGGCCCTGCTCGGCGGCTGGTTGTTCCTGCTCGCGCCGACCCTGCTCGACGCCTGGCGGCAGGGCGAGACGCTGGTCGTGGCCCTGTTCGTGGTGCCGCCGGTGCTCGCGCTCGCCATCGCCGGGCCGCTGCCCGGCGCGGTGATCCGGCCGCTGGCCTCCATCACCCAGGCCGCCGTGCTGGCCATGCTGGTCTGGGCGGCGCTGCCGGTGATCAGCACGCCGGTGCTGCCGCTGACCGTCACCACCGTGCAGACCGCGCCCGACACCACGGAGGACGTGCGCGGGCACGTCGTCGTCGTGGACGACGTGAGCATGGTGCTGCTCCAGGAGCACGGCGGCGTACGGTACGTGCCGATCGACCAGGTGACGGCGCAGGTGCTCTGCCCGAGCGAGGGCGAGCTGCCCCGGCACCGGCTGCGGGTGCGCGACTTCCACGTGGAGGACTCGCTGCTGGAGGCGCTGGGGCGGCGGGTCCGCCCGGTGCACCGCATCGACGCCGCCTGCCGGGTCACCGGCTGACCTGCCTCCCCCGGAGCAGGTGGACGTGCTCGGCGGCGTCGGTCAGTTCGGCGACGACCTCCGGGCTGGCCGAGGTGCCCACGGCTGTCCACAGCACGTCGACCGGCGTCGGTCCGGCCAGCCAACGTCGCATCGACTCCTCCGCGCCGTCGGGCAGGGAACCGCCGGACGACCAGATCCCGATGACCTCGGCCAGGTGCCGGGCCGGCCCGTCGCCCGGCCCGTCGGCGAACCCGGCCAGGTAGGGCCCGACGTCGACCCCCAGCTCCGCGACCGCCGTCAGCAGGTCCCAGGCGGGCGTGACGGACGGGAACCCGGCGAGGGTCAGCCGCCACCAGACGCGGGCGAACTGCTCGACCGCGTCCCGTTCCTCGGCCGGCCAGGCCAGCCACTGCTCGCCGACCCGGCGCGTCACGGCGTCCGGCCAGAGCCAGTGCTCCATCTCCCCGGTGGCGTACGCCTCCAGCAGGCGGGGCACCAGGTGCGGCAGCTCCGTCCCGTCCCCCCAGGTGCCCGGGTTCATCAGGTACGTGCCGAGTTGGTCCGGCGTCAGCTCCCGCAGCGGCGTACGCGCGAAGAGCGCCACGTCGGCCGGGTCGACACAGTGCTCGCAGGCGGTCATGTCGGGCGGCAGCGGGCGGTGGGCGAAGGCGGCGTACAGCCGTTCCACCGCCTGCGCGAACTCGCGGTCTTCCCGCACGCCCCCAGTATGCCGGCCGGGGCCACGCCACTGCGGACCCCTGGACTCGCCGGGCACCGATCACGGCGCGTGATAGCTGCGCGGCCCGGGTCCGCTGCGCGGTTGATCTGACTCTTCGTCGCGGCCCTTCGACCTCGCCAGACGCCTCCCGTCTCCTTTGCTCTGCACCCATATCCGCAACACCTGCCCTGAGCTGGTCGTATTTGCGGACGGATATGCGGGGAGGTGTGGCGGCGGGTTGCGCTGGGTGATTCGTTGCGTATGTGGGTGCAGAGCAAAGGGGTTCGCCGGGGTGGTGGCGTCGGGTGAGATGGTTGCGCTGTGTCACGCCTCGGTGATGGGGGTCCATTGCCGGTGTCGAAAGTGGTCGCGGGGAGTTGCGGAGAATGCGCGCAGCGTAGGCATGCTGGGCGTTCCGGTTCGCGACGGGCCGGGGAGCCGGCCGCCCTGCCACCGAGGAGTTCTCATGCTTCTACGTCGTACCGTCGGGTTGATCGTCACGGGCGGCCTCGCCGCCGCCGCGCTCCTGGCCCCGGCCACGCCGGCGGTCGCGGCCGTGACCTCCGGCGCGGTCTTCAACAACCCGACGGTGGCCAGTGAGCAGTACGCCATCGTCGAGCATGTGCAGCGGCTGATCCAGGGTGCTGCCTCCGGGTCCACGATCCGGGTGGCGATGTACCACTTCACGCTCACGCGGGTGTCGAGACCTGTCGGCCGCGTACGACCGGGGGGTTAGCGTGCGGGTCGTGGTCGACAGCCAGTCCCGCTCCTACCCGGCGCGGAGCGGCCGTCGCTGGAGGAGTGGCGCACCCGCGGCTGGTGACGTCAGCTCTCACCTCCACTCCGGAGTTTGTTGCAAGGCCGTGTTTGCCGTGCTGCCAAACACGCGATCTCAGCAAACACGAGGTTCCACCCGCCTCGTCCCGTCGGCAGGTCCGGCGGATCTTGGTACGGAAGCGCCCCCGGAGGGGCCCTCCCGTACCAAGATTGCCAGCGGGATCCGGGGTCAGCAGGCCTGGCGCTGGCCCGTGTAGTGGACGCCGGCCCGGCCGATCACGGTCTCGTCGCCGAGGCCGGTGTTCGCGCCGCGCGCGATGTAGCACGAGTACCGGTGCTGGTTGATCACCTCAAGGTGCACGTGGGCGCCGCTGTCGCCGTTGACCTGGTAGCAACTGGAGTAGCGGAACCGGCCGGTCTCGCCGAGCTTGGTCCACGGCCCCACCGTCGCGCCCACGGCGATGCCGCCGGGTTTGTTGTTGACGTGCATGACGTCCGCACGGGCGAGGATCTGGCCGGTCGTGGTGTCCCGCGCCTCCAGCCCGATGCGGTAGCCGCCGTCGGCGAGGTTGCCGGTGGCGCAGCCCGGCCGGACGGTGACGACCGTGACGGTGACCGGGTGGCCGGACGCGGTCTTGGAGCCGAAGGGGGAGACGATGGTGCCGCCGGGGTTGCGGTAGATGTCCACCGCCCAGTCGTTGTTGTAGCCCCAGTTGCCGAAGACGATGTGGTGGGACGCGGGGCCGGATTGCCCGAAGCGGTCCCAGGTCGAGGAGCCCTGGATCGGCGGGTAGACGCTGACCCAGTCGCCGTCGGGGTGGGCGCTGGCGGCGGCGGCCGGCGCGACGGCGGCACCGAGCGCGAGGACGACGGCTGCTGCCGTACGGGCGAACCTGAGGTGCATCGTTCCTCCGGGGTCTCCTGGTGAGGCGGGGCAGGCCCGGTCCGGCAACCGGTGGGCGGCAACGGACCGGCGATGTCCAGGGATGCTATACCTGTCGATCTATCGATTTCTTGCCCTCTCGCGCTTGGGCGACCGGTCGGGGCTGCCGCGGGCGGCGCGCCGGGCGGGCCGCCGGCAGGGGCGTCGCCTGCACGATCAACCCCGCAGGTTGTACGAAGATGGAGCGCTGCGCCACGGCCTCGCCCCTGGCGTCGAGCTGGTAGCCGTGCAACCAGACCCAGCCGTGGTAGGTGATCCAGTCCTCGCGGACCTTGATCAGCCGGAAGAAGATCGGCTGGACGAACTGTGGGCTCGCCGCCCGGGTCACGTGGAGCACCATCCCCGCCCGGAACTCGGTCACGCCGGCCGCCTGGGAGGTGGGCTCGGGCGCGTGGGGGGCGGGGCCGGGCGCGATCACTCGCGTTCACCCGGCCAGTGGCGGCGACCGATGGGGACCCTGTGTCGCTGCCGGCAGGGCAGCTCGTCGCCGCATGTGCAGACGTACCGCCACCGGATCCAGGACCAGACCGGCCGGTGCCGGCGGGCGAGGGTCGCCGCGACGGCGGCGAGGTACTGGCCGTAGCTGATGCGTCTGCGCATCCCTGCCTCCTCCGGGTGCGGGGACGTGGCGGCCGGGCCACGCACGGTCATCCGACCGCCACATCCAGCAACACCGTCCCACGCACTTCGGGAATCCGCAATGTGCGAACTACTGATTCCGGTTGGCGTGTTGCGAACGGGATTCCGGTCCGTTCTTGGCAAGATGGCGGTATGCCCCCACGTCAGAGCCCCACTGTCAGACGTCGACGGCTGGCGACGACCCTGCGTCAGCTCCGAGAGCGAGCCGGCATCACATCGGCGGAAGCGGCCCGGCGAGTCGACCACGATGCGAGCTGGCTGAGCCGGATCGAAACGGCTGAGGTCCGCCCGCACCCCAACGACGTACGGGCGCTGCTCAACTTGTACGGAGTGGACGGCGACCAGGCCGAAGCTGTCATCGCGGTAGCCCGGCAGGCGCGGCAGCGAGGCTGGTGGCAGCGGTACAGCGACGTGCTGCCCGACTGGTTCGCGACCTACGTCGGGATGGAATCAGAAGTGTCCGCCATGCGGATCTACGAGTGCCAGATGGTGCACGGCCTGCTCCAGACCGAGGACTACGCCCGTGCCGTCTTCCGAGGTGCTCCGGTGGCGATGCGCGACGAGGAGGTGGAACGACAGGTCGCGCTGCGGATGGAGCGTCAAGCCATCCTCGGCGGCGACGATCAGCCGGTGCTGCGTGTCGTCCTCGATGAGGGAGCGGTTCGCCGTGCGGTCGGGGGACCGGAGGTGCTGCACGCGCAGATCATGAAGCTTGTCGAGCACTCCGCCCGCACCCGGCTTCAGATCCAACTCCTGCCGTTCGAGGCGGGCACTGGGTTCGACGGCAGCTTCACGATCCTCGACTTCCCGCACATGCCAGCGCCCTACCCGGACGCTGCCGAGGACCGCCTGGTCTACATGGACACGCTCACGGGAGCGCTCTACCTGGAGCGACCGGCGGAGGTCGCCGCCTACGCCACGGCGTTCGAGCAGCTCTGTGCTCTGGCTCTGTCGCCCGCAGCCACCCGGGATACGCTTCGTGCGATCGCTCAGGAGCTGGTCGCGTAGGAAGAGGTGGGCATGGACGTGTCCCGCGCAGAGTGGAAGAAGAGCAGCCGCTCTGGCTCGTCCGGTAGCTGCATCGAGGTGGCTGACAACCTACTCAAGATCATGGTGCGTGACAGCAAGGACCGGCATGGCCCGCTCTTGTCCTTCACCTCAAAGCAGTGGACCGGCTTCGTCAAGGGCCTCAAGGCCGGAAGCATCGACTACTGACTACTACCAGGACCCCGAGGTCTTTCCAGGTAGCTTAGCAAAGTTTGATCATAGCCGTCTGGCGCCTGACCAGGAGTTTCTCTGTTTCCACCCCTCGAAAGCGCCCGGATGGGTTGCGCCAGCGTGCGGTTCGGTTCGCCCGAGCCCAGCCTCAAGCCAGTGATCAAGCGCTTGGCTGAGTAGGCAACCGTCTGCTGTGCATGTTGGTTCCGGATGCGACCATTTCGAGCTGTGAGGAAGCGGCTAGACGTATCCCTGGTGGCGGCCGGAGGACTCGGGTTGCTGGCCGTCGTCATGGCGCAGATCCCGTTCGTTTGGTGGCAGGGGCTGGGCAGACGGTGGCCGGTCGTGCTGCCCGTGGCGGTGAGCCTGGCGGTCTTGGCCGCAGGCTTGATGTTGCGGCGTCCCGGTTGGCGAGGGCGTGAGACGTCCGCCGCCCCCTTGCCGCCGGACCGGCCGCTTCGCCCACTGTCATGGCAGCTATTGCCGGTAGCTGCACTCCTGATCGCCGGCGTCACCGGGCTTGCTGTCGTGTGGCTTCAACATGTGGTACCCGGGAGCGGCGACCGTGTGCAACGAGCGCAGCTTCGGGTAGAAAGCATTCGCACCGGTTTGACCATCGGTGCTGGTGTAACCGGAGCGTTGGCGCTGCTACTGGCTTTTCGGCGTCAACAACTGGCGGAGCGAACCCAACAAGCGACCGAGTACGACGCCGGTGAGAAGCGCGTTACCGAGCTTTACGTCAAAGCCGCTGATCAGTTGGGGTCGGAGAAGGCCCCGGTCCGCCTCGCTGGCCTATATGCTCTTGAACGCCTAGCTCAAGACAACCCAACTCACCGACAGAGCATCGTTGAAGTCATCTGTGCGTACCTGCGCATGCCTTACACGCTTCCAGGTACTGAATCCGCGCCCGATACTGCTGTCCAACAACTTTTGGCAGGCGAGCAAGAATCCACTAATCCGGGTTCTGTCGGCGGAACGCAAACAGAGGAACCACAGCAAAACCCCTGGGAGGAGCGGGAAGTCCGTCTTGCTGCACAACGCATCCTCGCTCGACATCTCCGCGTCAAGACGCAGGAGGGGGAAGCCGACCCAAACTACTGGGGGAACAAGGTTGTGCTCGACCTGACGGGGGCGCTTCTCATTGATGCAAACTTCGCTAGCTGCCATCTTCACAACGCCATCTTTTCTGCGGCGATCTTCAGCGGCGATGCTCGGTTCGACGACGCGACATTTAGTGGCGACGCCCGGTTCAATAAGTCAACCTTCAGTCGGGATGCCCGATTTGGCGTAGCGAAGTTCGGAGGCGATGTCCGATTCGACAAGGCGGTTTTCGGTCGTGATGCTCGATTCAATAAGGTGGAATTCGGTGGTGGCGTTCTATTTGATAAAGCAAGGTTTAGCCACGGTACTCGTTTCAGTGAAGCGATTTTCAGTGGTGATTCTCGATTCCGCAATGTTGCCTTCGGTCGCGAAGTCTGGTTCGACGAAGTCAGTTTCGGCTGCGAAGTCAGATTCGATCGAGCGACATTCAATGGTGAGGCGCGGTTCAATAAGGCGAGTTTCGTCCGGGATGCTCATTTCAGCAGGGTGAGGTTTGGTCGGGAGGCTGGCTTCGACCAAGCGACTTTCAGTAGTAATGCCTGGTTCGGCAAGGCGAGGTTCAGTGTTGCCTGGTTTAGTCAGGTGGTCTTCAACGGTGATGCTTGGTTCAGTGGGGCAGTATTCGACGACACCGGATGGTTCGGCGAAGCGAGGTTCAACGGCGAGGCGGCGTTCAGCAGGGTGATGTTCGGTGCGGGTGGCTGGTTCAACGAAGCAATCTTCAACGGCGAGGCGGCGTTCGGTGGCGCGACATTCGACCGCGATTCCTGGTTCGATGATGTTACTTTCAACGATACCGCTTGGTTCAGTCTGGCCTTGTTTAAGGGTGACGCGGGTTACAGTAGAACGATGTTCAACGGCGTCGGCTGGTTCGACGCGGCCACCTTCAATGGCGAGGCCAGGTTTCGTGCATCGGTCTTTAGTGGCGACGCCTGGTTCGGTCGGGCGGCGTTCAACGGCGACACCGATTTCGAGATGGCCGAATTCAACGGAAAGCGCCGGTTTGACGGATCAAACATTGGTGGATTGAAATATGGTGGTTCGAGTGACTACGCCGAATAGATTCGGGGGAACGCATGGGCGTGCCCGTGTAGAAGAAGTGCAGCCGCAGCAACGGGGGCGGAAACTGTGTAGAGGTCGCCACGCCTGCCAAGGTCATCATGGTCCGCGACAGCAAGGACCAGCAGGGTCCGGTGCTGCACTTCAAAATCCTCAAGACCGGCACCCTCGCCTCCTGATCGCCTCGTGATCAAGAGAAAAGCGTCAAAGTTGATCTCATCGATGACGCAAACTTCTTGATCACCGAGGCGGGGGTGGGGCGGGGGCGTCAGTAGGACTTGTCCTGGCCCAGGACGTGTTGCGCCACGAAGTTGAGGATCATCTCCCGGCTCACCGGGGCGATCCTTCCCGCTCTCACCGCGCCCAGCAGCGTCGCCACCCCGTACTCCGTGGTCATGCCCGCGCCGCCCAGCGCCTGCACCGCCGTGTCGACCGCGAGCGCGGCGGCCTCGCCGGAGGCGTACTTGGCCATGTTGCCGGAGACGCCGGCCTCCAGGTCGCGCCCCGCGTCGTACAGGGTGGCCGCCTTGTAGATCATGAGGCGGGCCAGTTCCACCTGCACGGCCGCGTGCGCGAGCGGGTGCGACACGCCCTGGTGGGTGCCGATGCTCCGGCCGCCCCACACCTTGCGGGTGGCCGCGTACCCGCTGGCGCGCTCGATCGCGTACCGGCCGGTGCCGATGCCCATCGCGGCGACCGTGATGCGCTCCGGGTTGAGGCCGGCGAACAGGGCGGGCAGGCCGGCGTCGAGAGACCCGCCGACCAGGGCGTCGGCGGGCAGCCGCACGTCGTCGAGGTAGAGCATGAACTGGTTCTCCGGGGAGACGATCTCCATGTCCAGCTTGGACCGGGTCAGCCCGGGGGCGTCGGTCGGCACGAGGAACAGGGCCGGCTTCAGCTTGCCGGTCGCCGCGTCCTCGGTGCGGGCCACCACCAGCACGTACTGTGCCTCGTCGACGCCCGAGATGTAGCACTTGCGGCCGGTCAGCAGCCAGTCGTCGCCGTCGCGGCGGGCCACCGTGCCGAGCCGGTGGAAGTTGGACCCGGCCTCCGGCTCGGTGATCGCGAAGACCACCTTCAGCGTGCCGTCGGCCATGGCGGGCAGGAACCGTTGGCGCTGCTCCTCGGTGCCGTGCCTGGTGACGATCGTGGCGACGATGGCGGGGGAGACCACGAGCAGCAGCAGCGGGCAACCGGCGGCGGCCAGCTCCTCGCAGACGATGGCCAGCTCGGTGATGCCGCCGCCCCCGCCGCCGTACCCGGTGGGGATGTTGACGCCGAGGTAGCCGAGCCGGGCGGCCTCCTCCCACAGCTCGGTGGTGTGCCCGCCGGCCTTCGCCTTCTCCACGAAGTAGCCGTGACCGTATTTCCGGCCCAGCGCCTGGACGGCGTCGCGGAGCTGCTCCTGCTCGTCGGTGAGGTCGAAGTTCATGACGTTGTCTCCTCGGGGGTGGTGACGACGGCCAGCACGGCGCCGGTGTCGACCTGGCCGCCGGCCGGCACCGGCAGCTCGGCGACCACGCCGTCGGCGGGGGCGAGCACGGGGTGTTCGAGCTTCATCGCCTCCAGGGTCAGCAGCAGGTCACCGGCGGCGACCCGCTGGCCGACCTCGACGTGCACCCGGGCCACCGCGCCGGGCAGCGGCGCGAGCAGCGACCCGGCCGCCAGCTCCGCCGTCGGCAGCGGGAAGCGCGGCAGCTCGGTGAGGCTCGCCGCCCCGTCCGGGCCGTCCACGAAGACCTGCGACCCCACCCGGTGTACGGAGTACGCGCGCCGCACCCCGTCGACGTCGAGGACCACGCGGTCGGGGGCGGCCTGCACAAGAGTCACAGCCGAGGACACAGAGTGGTCGGCGAGCGCGCCGGCGCGGTCCAGTCGGTAGCGGACCTCGATCTCGTCGCCGCCCGGCCCCGCGTACCGGATCACCTGCGGGAACGATGGCACGTTGCGCCAGCCGGAGGGGAGCCCGGCGAGCACCGGGGCCGTCGCCCGGCGCGCCGCGGCCGAGGCGAGCGCGGCGGCGAGGGCGGCCAGCGGCAGCTCGTCGGGCGGCAGCAGCGGGGCGAACACGTCGGGGTGCCGGTCGAGGAAACCCGTGTCCACCTCGGCCGCCCCGAACGCGGGGCTGCGCAGCACCCGGACCAGCAGGTCCCGGTTGGTGGTCACCCCGTGCAGCTCGGCGCGGGCCAGCGCGCCGGCCAGCAGCCGGGTCGCCTCCGCCCGGGTCGGCGCCCAGGCGACCAGCTTCGCCAGCATCGAGTCGTAGTGCACGCCGACCGTCGAGCCGTCCGCGACCCCCGAGTCGAGGCGCAGCCCCTTCGTCGGGGCGAACTCGCCCGCCACCTGTGGCACCGCGAACCGGTGCAGGACGCCCGTCGCCGGCCGGTGGTCGCGCGCCGGGTCCTCGGCGCACAGGCGTACCTCGACGGCGTGGCCGTCGGGCGGCGGGGCCGCCGCCAGCGGCAGCGGCTGACCCTCGGCGACCAGCAGTTGCAGCCGCACCAGGTCCAGCCCGGTGACCGCCTCGGTGACCGGGTGCTCCACCTGGAGGCGGGTGTTCATCTCCAGGAAGAAGAACCGCCCGTCCGGGGCGAGCAGGAACTCGACCGTGCCCGCGCCGACGTACCCGACGGCGCGGGCGGCGGCGACGGCCGCGGCGTGCAGCCGCTGCCGCACCCCGTCCGGCAGGACCGCCGGGGCCTCCTCGACGATCTTCTGGTGCCGGCGCTGGATCGAGCAGTCCCGCTCGCCCAGCGCCACGACCGCACCGTGGGTGTCGCCGAAGACCTGCACCTCGACGTGCCGGCCCCGCTCGACGTACCGCTCGACGAACACCGTGCCGTCGCCGAACGCCGCTGTCGCCTCCCGGCGCGCCGAAGCGACGGCCTCGGCGAGCCCGGCCGGGTCGGCGACGATGCGCATGCCGCGCCCGCCGCCCCCGGCGGACGCCTTCACCAGCACCGGGAAGTCGGTGATCTCGTCAGGGTCGGTCCAGGTGGGCAGCATCGGCAGGCCCGCGTCGGCCAGCAGCGCCTTCGCCGCCACCTTGTCGCCCATCGCGGCGATCGCCTTCGCGGGCGGGCCCACCCAGGTCAGGCCCGCGTCGGTCACCGCCGCCGCGAACTCGGCGTTCTCGGCGAGGAAGCCGTAGCCGGGGTGCACGGCGTCCGCGCCGGTGCGGCGGGCCGCGTCCAGGATGAGGTCGACCCGCAGGTACGTCTCGGCGGGCGCGTTCCCCGGCAGGCGTACGGCCAGGTCGGCCTCGGCGACGAACGGCGCGTCGGCGTCGGCGTCGGAGTGCACGGCGACCGTGGCGACGCCGAGCGCCCGGCAGGTGGCGATGACCCGCCGGGCGATCTCGCCCCGGTTGGCCACCAGCAGTCGGGTGATCATGAAAGCAGCCCCCTACATCCGGAAGACGCCGAAGCCGTCGGCACCCCTGACCGGTCCACTGTGGATAGCCGACAGGCAGAGCCCGAGGACGGTACGCGTGTCCCGGGGGTCGATCACCCCGTCGTCGTAGAGCCGGCCCGAGAGGAACAACGCCCCCGACTGCGACTCGATCTGCTGCTCGACCATCATCCGCATGGCGGCGTCGGAGTCCTCGTCGAACTCCTGCCCCCGGGCGGCGGCGGCCTGCCGGGCCACGATCGACAGCACCCCGGCCAACTGCGCCGGCCCCATCACCGCCGACTTCGCGTTCGGCCAGGTGAACAGGAACCTCGGCTCGTACGCCCGCCCGCACATGCCGTAGTTGCCGGCCCCGTACGAGGCGCCCAGGTTGACCGTCAGGTGCGGCACCTTCGAGTTCGACACCGCGTTGATCATCAGCGCGCCGTGCTTGATGATGCCCCGCTGCTCGTACTCGGTGCCGACCATGTAGCCGGTGGTGTTCTGGAGGAAGACCAGCGGGGTGTCGGCCGCGTTGGCGAGCTGGATGAACTGGGCCACCTTCTGCGCCTCCTCGCTGAACAGCACGCCCCGGGCGTTGGCGAGCACCCCGACCGGGTAGCCGTGCAGCTCGCCCCACCCGGTGACCAGCGCCGTCCCGTACGCGGGCTTGAACTCGTCGAACTCGCTGCCGTCGAGCACCCGGGCCAGGACCTCGCGCGGGTCGAACGGCACCTTCAGGTCGGCGCTGACGACGCCGAGCAGCTCCTCCGGGTCGTACCTCGGCGGGGCGGGGAACGCCGTACGCGGCGGCGGGCCCTGCTTGCGCCGGTTGAGCCGGCGGACGCACTGCCGGGCCAGCCGGATGCCGTCCCGCTCGTCGGACGCGAGGAAGTCGGCCAGGCCGGAACGGGTGGCGTGCATGGCCGCGCCGCCGAGGGACTCGTCGTCGGTGACCTCGCCGGTGGCCATCTTCACCAGCGGCGGCCCGGCCAGGTAGACCTGCGACCGGTCCCGAATCATGATCACGTGGTCGGACATCCCCGGCACGTACGCGCCGCCGGCCGTGGCGTTGCCGAACACCACGCTGACGGTGCCGATGCCCTCGGCCGAGAGCCGGGTCAGGTCGCGGAACACCCGCCCGCCCGGGATGAAGATCTCCGCCTGGGTGGGCAGGTCCGCCCCGGCGCTCTCCACCAGGTTGACCATCGGCAGCCGGTTGGCCAGGGCGATCTCCCCGGCCCGCCGGGTCTTCGCGAGCGACCACGGGTTGACCGCGCCGCCGCGAACCGTCGGATCGTTGGCGACGACCAGGCACTCCACGCCCTCGACCACGCCGATCCCGGTGACCACGCTCGCCCCGACGGGGAAGTCCGTCCCGTACGCGGCGACCGGCGACAGCTCCAGGAACGGGCTGTCCGGGTCGAGCAGCAGCTCGATCCGCTCCCGGGGCAGCAGCTTGCCGCGCTGGTGGTGGCGGGCCGCGTACTTCGCCCCGCCGCCCGCGCGGGCGGAGTCGAGGGCCGCGTCCAGCTCGGCGAGCCGCGCCAGCAGGGCGTCCCGGTTGGCCCGGAAGGCCGGCGCGGCCGGGTCGAGCGTGCTGTCCAGTGTGCTCACCGCTGCATCTCCTCCGTCGGCAGGTCGACCACGCGGGAGCGCAGCAGCTCGCCCAGCGCCTTCGCCTGCGGGTCGAACCGGGTCGACGCGGCCACGCCCTGCCCGAGCAGCCCCCGGATCACGAAGTTCACCGCGCGCAGGTTCGGCAGCTCGTGCCGTTCGACGGTCAGCGGGGCGGTCTCCGGCAGCAGCTCGGCCAGCCGTTCGACGGTCAGCCAGTGGCGCAGCCACGCCCAGGTCGCGTCGGTACGCGCCCAGACGCCCAGGTTCGCGTCGCCGCCCTTGTCGCCGGAGCGCGCCCCGACCACCTCGCCCAGCGCCCCCCGCCGCGTCCGCTGCGGGTGCGGCTGCGCTGCGCGCTGCGGGTGCAAGGAAGGGCCCCTTGTTAACGCATTCTGTTGTACAGGGGGCCCCTGCAAACACGTCACCGGCGGGGGAGCGATCGGCACCCGCTCGCCCGACGGCAGGACGGCCACGTGCTCCACCGCGTCCTGCGGCACGGCGTCGGCGGTGAACACCCCGTACGGGGTGGCGTCGCCGGGCAGGGTGGTCAGCGTGCAGCCCGGGTAGGAGGCCAGCGCCAGCTCCACGGCGGCGGCCGAGAACGCCCGCCCGGCCCGCGCCTTGTCGCCGTCCCGCAGGTGTACGTGCAGCAGCGCGCTCGCCGCCTCCGTGTCGCCCGCGTCCGGGTGGTCGGTGCGGGCCAGCACGAACTCCAGCCCCGCGGTGCCGACCGCCGCCTCCAGTTGACCCCGGACCAGGGCCGCCTTCGCCGGGATGTCCAGCCCGCACAGGACGAACGTCATCGAGTTGCGGAACCCGCCGAGGTTGTTCACCCCGACCTTGAGGGTGGGCGGCGGGGGCGTGCCCCGGACCCCGGTGACGCGCACCCGGTCCGGCCCGTCGGCGGCCAGCTCGACCGTGTCCAGCCGGGTCACCACGTCCGGGCCGAGGTAGTCGGGGCCGCCCACCTCGTACAACAGCTGGGCGGTGACCGTCTCCACGGTGACCGCGCCGCCCGTGCCCGGGTGCTTCGTGACGACCGAGGACCCGTCCGGGTGGATCTCGACGAGCGGGAAGCCGGGGCGGTGCCCGCCGTCGGGCAGCTCGGTGAAGAAGCTGAAGTTGCCGCCGGTGACCTGCGCCCCGCACTCGATGAGGTGCCCGGCCACGGTCGCCCCGGCCAGCGCGTCGAGGTCGCCGCGCCCCCAGCCGTAGCGGGCGATCGCCGGCCCGACGGCCAGGGAAGCGTCGGTGACCCGGCCGGTCACCACGACGTCCGCCCCGGCGTCGAGGCACGCGGCGATCCCGAACGCCCCCAGGTACGCGTTCGCGGTCAGCGCGTCGGGACGGGGCAGCGCGTCGCCCTCGACGTACCCGATGCGGGCGGTGAGGCCGAGCCGGTCGGCGAGCGACCCGATCGCGGCGGCCAGCCCGGCGGGGTGCAACCCGCCGGCGTTGGTCACGATCCGGACCCCGCGCTCCAGCGCCGTGCCGAGGCACTCCTCGAGCTGGCGCAGGAACGTCTTCGCATAGCCCAGGGCGGGGTCGCGCAGCCGGTCCCGGCCGAGGATCAGCATGGTCAGCTCGGCCAGGTAGTCGCCGGTCAGCACGTCCAGGTCGCCGCCGTCGAGCATCTCCCGCCACGCGGTCACCCGGTCGCCGTAGAAGCCGGACGCGTTGCCGACCCGCAGCGGCCCGCTCACGCGGCGGCTGCGCGGGTTCGTAAGGTCGACCATCGTGCCTCCAGTGGGCCGGTGGGGCGGGCCGGTCAGGGGGTGAGCAGGGCGGCGAGCTGGCGTTTCCAGGTGGTGAGCAGGGCGGTGCGGCGGGCCGAGTCGTCGCTGAGCAGGTTGGCCACCCCGAGCCCGCGCAGCAGGTCGAGGGTCGCCTGCACGGCCTCGCGGACGCCGGGGCGGCGCTCGTCGACGCCGAGCAGCGCCACGGTCAGCCGGTGCATCTCCCGGCCGACCTGCCGTTCGAGGGGGACCAGGGCGGCGCGCAGCTCGGCGTCGGTGCGGGCGGCGACCCAGAGTTCGAGGGCGGCGACGAAGAGCGGGCCGGTGAACGCCGCGCCGAGCAGGTCGATCACCCGGTCGAGCCGCTGCGGGCCGGCGGGCAGCGCCTCGGCCTCGGTGCGCAGCTCGTCGGCCCGGCGCTCGGCCAGGTGCGCGACGGCGGCGGTGACCAGGGCGGCCTTCGTGGGGTAGTGGTGCAGCTGGGCGCCCCGGGACACCCCGGCCCGGGCCGCCACGACCGTGGTGGTCGTGCCGGACCAGCCGTGCTCGACCAGGCAGTCGACGGTCGCCTCCAGCAGCCGGGCCCGGGTGGCGCGGCTGCGCTCCTGCTGCGGGACGCGGGTCGGTGCGGCGGTCACCCGGTCAGCGTGCCGCCGCCAAAACAAACAGTCAAGCCTGACTTTTTTGTGTGTGCCGGGTGGCGTCCGCTGGTCGGGACGCGCTCGTGGCGGGTGCCGTCCGCGCCCGCCGGGGAGCCGTGCCCGCCGGGGAGCTGACGTCGTCCGCGCCCGCTGGGAGCGGGTGTCGTCCGTGCCGCTGGGGAGCTGATGTCGTCCGTACCCGCTAGGGAGCTGATGTCGCCGACGGCTCACCGGTCGCCGGGCACCTGGCGATGTCGCAGACGACTCAGCTCCCTAGTCCGCCGCGTGGATGCCGTCCCGGGCGCAACCGGCAGGGGCGCCGTCTTGGGGTCGGGTCAGCGGCCGTCGCGGGGGGCGAAGACGGTCAGCGCCTCGGCGTCACTGTGCCGGGAACGGAGGTATTCGTCGGCCCAGCCGGCGGCGTCGGGGAAGCCGGACTCCGCCGCGACCCGCGCGCACGCCGCGTCGACGTCGAACGCGGTACGCCGCAGCTGCGCCCCCGGCCCGAGCAGCGCCCAGTGCGCCCCCGGCCCGCCGTACGGCATGCCGACGCTGCCCGCGTTGACCACCAGACGCCGGTCGACCAGCCGGGCGTACGGCATGTGGGTGTGCCCGCAGACCACGGTCCGGACGTCGGCCGGCACGTCGGCGAGGACCTCGGCCCAGCGGGACAGCCGGGAGTCCACGAGGACGACCTCCTCGTCGTCGCGGGGCGTGGCGTGGCAGAACAGCACCTCGCCCAGCCCGACGACCGGCAGGGTCGCCGTGAGCGGGAGCGCGGCCAACCGGGCGACCTGATCGTCGCGGAGCTGCCCGGCGGCCCAGTCCGACACCGCGATCCCGGACGGCCGCCCGGCCCGTGCCCCGACCAGCTCCCGGTCGGCGTTGCCCCCCACCCAGAGGACCCGGTCGCCGAGCCCGGCGAGCAGGTCCAGCACCTCGACGGGCTGGGGACCGGCGGCGATGTCGCCGGTGAGCACGATCAGGTCGGCGGCGGCCACGTCCGGCTCGGCCAGCACCGCCTCCAGCGGGGGTAGCGCGCCGTGGACGTCGGAGAGGACAGCGACCCGTTCCAGCATCCCGTCACGGTGCGCCCCGGCCCGCCTGCCCGTCCAGGGATTCTCCGCCGGGCAGAACGCCCGCCGGGGCGGGCACGGGACGACTCAGACGCGGGCGCGGCGGGCCAGGCGCTCCGGGTCGAGGATGATGATGCTCTTGCCGTCCAGCCGCAGCCAGCCGCGCGAGGCGAAGTCGGCGAGCGCCTTGTTGACGGTCTCCCGGGAGGCGCCGACGAGCTGGGCGATCTCCTCCTGGGTCAGGTCGTGGGTCACCCGCAGCACGCCGCCGTCGCGGGTGCCGAACCGCCCGGCCATCTGGAGCAGGTTCTTCGCGACCCGGCCCGGCACGTCGGTGAAGATCAGGTCGGCCAGCGAGTCGTTCGTCCGGCGGAGCCGGCGGGCCAGCACCCGCAGCAGCTGCTCGGCGATCTCGGGCCGGTTGTTGAGCCACGGCCGCAGGGCCTGCTTGCGCAGGCGCACGAGGCGGGTGTCGGTCACCGCCGTGGCCGTCGCGGTGCGGGGGCCCGGGTCGAACAGCGACAGCTCGCCGACCATGTCCGACGGGCCCATCACGGCGATCAGGTTCTGCCGGCCGTCGGCCGCCCGGCGACCGACCTTGATCTTGCCGGACAGGAGGATGTAGAGACTGTCGCCGGGCTCGCCCTCGTTGAACACGACCTCGCCCTTGCGGACCTCGATCGTCTCCATCTCCTTGGCGAGCGCCTCGGCAGCCTCCGGGTCGACTCCCTGGAAGATCCCGCTGCGAGCCAGTACCTCGTCCATCGCGCACCTCCGCCTGCGCGTGCCGTCTTCTCGGCCGGGCCGCCGTCCGCTGATCCCTCGCGCGAGGCCAGTCTAGGCGCACGTGAGCGGTAATCAGAGCCGCACCCCTGGGAAACCCCTGGTCCCCCTCGGCGCGCCCGGGACGTAGGGTCGGCGGCGTGCTTGCCGAGCCGACCCTGACCAGCCGCCGCGAGGACGGCCGGGACGTCCCGCTGCTCGTGTGGCGCGCCGACCGGCCGTTACTGAGCGTCAGCTCCGCGCCACTCGGCGGTGGGATCGGGGTGCGGCACTGGGTGGTCAACGCGACCGTGCCCATGTCGTACCACCGGGACGACCCGGCCGACCACCTGGCCGAGCTGGCCGGCCAGCTCGGCCTCGACGGGCCCGGCGTCGGCCTGCTGACCGGTGTCGACGTCGCCGAGGTGGTCGCCCGCGCCGACGCCGGGGTGCGGGTCTGGGCGACCGTCGGGCTGGGCACCCCCGTCCAGGCCGCCGCGCCCGACCCGGCCGCCGACCCCGACCAGGCCGCCGACCCCGACCCCGTCCCCGCCGCCGCGCCCGGCCCGGCCCGGCGCGGCGTGCCCGCCCACCGGGTCGGCACGGTCAACATCGTGGTCGAGGTGCCCGTCCGGCTCGGCGACGCGGCCCTGGTCAACGCGGTGGCGACCGCGACCGAGGCGAAGGCGCAGGCGATCCGGGAGCTGGGACTCGCGGCCACCGGCACCCCCACCGACGCCGTCACCGTGCTCTGCCCGGCCGGCGGCGAGCCGTCCGCCTACGGTGGGCCCCGCTCCGCCTGGGGCGCCCCGCTGGCCCGCGCGGTGCACGCCGCCGTGCTCGCCGGCGGGGCGGGGACCGTGGTCCCCTGGTCCGAACGGCGCACGGCCTGATTTTTCGGCCGATCGGCCATCGTCACCGCGTATCCCGCCCGGTAGCGTCGCGGGCGATGTACGCTCCCGCCCGCCCCGGCCCCCGTCCCCGCCTGCCCCGCGCCGGGGCCGCCCGCCCGCGCCGCCGGGCCGCGCTCGCCCTCGGCGTGCTGCTCGGCACGCTGCTCGCCGCCGGCTGCGCCGAGACGACCGACGCGCCCACCTGGCAGCCCGGCAACCGGGCCGGCGCGACCGGCACCGCCGCCCCGGCACCCTCCGGCGAGGCCCCGGAGGGCAAGGTCGAGAGCGTGTCGCTCTCGGCCACCGGCGACATCATCATGGGCAACGCGCCGAACCGGCTGCCGCCGAACGGCGGCAAGGGCTTCTTCGACTCGGTCAAGAAGGCGCTCGCGGCCGACCTGGTGATGGGCAACCTGGAGGAGCCGCTCACCGTCGACACCGGCACCGGCAAGTGCGGGGCCAACTCGACCCGCTGCTTCCAGTTCCGCGCCCCGCCGGAGTACGCCGCGCACCTGCGCGACGGCGGGTTCGAGCTGCTCAACCAGGCCAACAACCACGGCTACGACTACGGCCCGAAGGGCTACCGCAACACCCAGGCCGCCCTGGAGAAGCACGACCTGGAACACACCGGGGCGCCCGACCAGATCACCGTGGTCGAGGTCGAGGGCGTCAAGGTCGCCGTCGCCGGCTTCTCGTCGTACGTCTGGTCCAACAGCCTGGTCGACATCGACGCCGCCCGCGCGGTGATCAAGAAGGCGGCCACCATGGCCGACCTCGTCGTCGTGCAGGTGCACATGGGCGGCGAGGGCGCGGACAAGACCCGGGTGCGCCCCGGCACCGAGATGTTCCTCGGCGAGAACCGGGGCGACCCGATCAAGTTCTCCCACGCCATGATCGACGCGGGGGCGGACCTGGTCGTCGGCCACGGCCCGCACGTGCTGCGCGGCATGGAGTTCTACCAGGGCCGGCTGATCGCCTACAGCCTCGGCAACTTCGCCGGCGGCGGCAACTCGCTGAGCAACAACGGCCGGCTCGGCTGGGGCGGCGTGCTCAAGGTGTCGCTGAAGCCGGACGGCAGCTTCGCCGGCGGGTCGTTCACCTCGACGTACATGAACTCGATCGGCAAGCCGACCATGGACCCGGACGACCGGGGCCTCGACCTGGTCCGGGAGCTCACCCGGCTCGACTTCCCGAAGAGCGGCGCCCGCCTCGACGACGAGGGCCGGATCACCGAGCCGTGAGCCGGCGGCCCGGCCACCCGTCGCCGGGCGCGGCCGGGCCGCGTGGCTCGACGCGCCGTCACCGGGTCGACGTAGGCTTTCCGTCGTGACCACCAGTCCCCCCGGAGCCAACGAGACCGACCTCGGCCGCACGCGTCGCGCCCGGAAGATCCACCGGGTGCTCACCCAGACACACCCCGACGCCCACTGCGAGCTGGACCACAGCAATCCGCTGGAGCTGGCCGTCGCCACGATCCTGTCCGCCCAGTGCACGGACAAGAAGGTCAACGAGGTCACCCCGAAGCTGTTCGTCCGCTACCCGACGGCCGCCGACTACGCGGGGGCGGACCGGGCCGAGCTGGAGGAGCTGATCCGGCCCACCGGCTTCTACCGCAACAAGACCAACTCGCTGATCAGGCTGGGCCAGGCCCTCGTCGAGCGGTACGACGGGCAGGTCCCCGGAAAGCTCGCCGACCTGGTGACGCTGCCCGGAATGGGCCGCAAGACCGCCAACGTCATCCTCGGCAACGCCTTCGGCGTTCCCGGCATCACCGTCGACACGCACTTCCAGCGGCTGGTGCACCGCTGGCGGCTGACCGCCGAGACCGACCCGGTGAAGATCGAGCACGCGATCGGCGCGATGTTCCCGAAGCGCGACTGGACGATGCTGTCGCACCGGATCATCTTCCACGGCCGGCGGGTCTGCCACGCCAAGAAGCCGGCCTGCGGCGCGTGCACGCTGGTGAAGCTCTGCCCGTCGTACGGGACGGGGCCGACGGAGCCCGCGCCGGCCGCGAAGCTGCTCAAGGGCCCCCGGGCGCGGGACCTGGCCGTCGCGGCGGGCGTCGACCCGGAGCTGGTGCCGCAGCAGGCGGTCGCCGCGGAGGCGCCGTGACGCACCGCCCCACCGCCCGGCGTCGGCCGTCCCGTCCGGCGTCGCGGCCCGCCCCGCGCCGGTCGGCGGCCCGGCACCCGCTGGCGGCCCGGCGTCCGCTGGCCGCCCTGCTCCTGCCACTCGTGCTGCTCGCCGCCGCCTGCACGGCGACCCCGACCGAGGAGAGGACGACGGAGCCCCGGCGGAACACCCAGCCGTCGCCGTTCGCCGCCTGCGCGACCCTGACCGTGCCGCCCCCCTCGGCCGCGCCCACCCCCGCCGGCTCCGGCGGTGCGGAGCTGCCCGAGCTGACCCTGCCCTGCTTCACCGGCGGCGACCCCGTCGCCCTGCGGGACGTGCGCGGGCCCGCCGTGGTCAACCTGTGGGCGTCCTGGTGCCCGCCCTGCCGCAAGGAGCTGCCCGCGTTCCAGCGGCTCAGCGAGCGCGCGGACGGCCGGCTCCAGGTGATCGGGGTGAACACCCGCGACAGCCGGGACGCCGCCCAGTCGATCGGCGAGGACTTCGGCGTGCGCTTCCCCGTCCTGTTCGACCAGGGCGAGAGCCTGCGCCGGGCGCTCAACCGCAACGCCGTCCCGCTGACCGTGCTCGTCGGCGCGGACGGCCGCATCCGGCACGTCGACACCTCCGGCGCGCTGGACGACGCCCGGCTCGCCGCGCTGGTCCGCGAGCACCTCGGCGTGGTGGTGCCGGCGTGAGCCGTACGCCGCCGCCCTGGATGCACCCCCTGCTGTCCCGGCTGGGCTCCGCCCGCGCCGAGGACTTCACCCGGATCGTCACCCCGGCCAGCGGCGGGCGGGAGAGCGCCGTGCTCGTGCTCCTCGGCGAGGAGCCCGGGGCGGGCCCGGACGTGCTGGTCCTGCAACGCGCCGCCACCCTGCGCAACCACGCCGGGCAGCCGGCGTTCCCCGGCGGGGCGGCCGACCCGGGCGACGCCGACTCCGCCGCCACCGCCCTGCGCGAGGCCAACGAGGAGGTCGACCTCGACCCGGCCAGCGTCACCGTCCTCGCCGAACTGCCCCGGCTGTGGATCCCGGTCAGCGACTTTGTGGTGACCCCCGTGCTCGGCTGGTGGCACCGGCCGCACCCGGTGCACCCCCGGGAACCGGCCGAGGTCGCGCACGTCGCCCGGCTGCCGGTCGCCGAGCTGGTCGCCCCCGAGAACCGGCTGCGGGTACGTCACCCGAGCGGCTGGATCGGCCCGGCCTTCTCGGTGCGCGGCATGCTGGTCTGGGGCTTCACGGCCGGGGTGCTCGCCGCCCTGCTGGAGATGGGCGGGTGGGCCCGCCCCTGGCCGGACGACCGGGTCGTCGACCTGCCGCCGGCCGGGGCCGCCCCGGCGCCCTCCGCCGGCACCGACGCCGCCGACGAGATGGCCGGGCCGCTGACCTGACCCCGACGGGGCAGCCGGACGCCGACCGGACCGTCACGTTCCGCGAGCGGCGGGCACCCGGCGGGCCCGCTGCCCGTACCCTTGGGGCGTGTCCGCCGTGGATCTCGTTCTGCTCCTGCTCATGCTCGTGTTCGCGATCAGCGGATACCGTCAGGGCTTCGTCATCGGGGTGCTGTCGTTCTCCGGGTTCTTCCTGGGCGCGCTCATCGGTCTACAGGTCGGCCCGCTGCTGGCCCGCCAGTTCACCGACAGCGGCACCCGGGTGCTGATCTCCCTCGTCGCCGTCTTCGGGCTGGCGGTGGTGGGGCAGGCGCTGGCCGGCTGGCTCGGCTCGCACCTGCGCCAGACCATCACCAGCGACATCGCCAAGCGGGCCGACGACATCGGCGGGGCGGTCGTCTCGCTCTTCGCCGTCATGCTGGTCGCCTGGCTGGTGGCCGTGCCGCTGGGCTCGTCCTCGCTGCCCTGGCTGGCCTCCTCGGTGCGCAACAGCGCGCTGCTCACCGTCGTCGACCGGGTCCTGCCCGACCAGGCGCAGGAGCTGTCCACCGCGCTGCGGGACACCGTCGACACCAACGGCTTCCCCGACGTCTTCGGCGACCTCGCGCCCACCCGGGCCCGGCAGGTCGAGCCACCCGACCCGGCGCTCGCCGGCTCGCAGGTGGTGGCCGACGGCCGGCGTGCGGTGGTCAAGGTGCTGGGCTCCGCGCCGAGCTGCGCGCGCCGCATCGAGGGCTCCGGCTTCGTGTACGCCGACGACCGGGTGATGACCAACGCGCACGTGGTGGCCGGCACCCGGTCGGTGGCGGTCGAGCTGAACGGCGACCGGTACGACGGCGAGGTCGTCGTCTACGACCCGGACCGGGACCTGGCCGTGCTGCGGGTGCCGGGGCTGCCCGGCCCGTCCCTGCGGTTCGCCGCCGGCAACGCGGGCAGCGGGGCGGACGCGATCGTGCTGGGCTTCCCGCTCGACGGGCCGTACAACGCCCAGTCGGCGCGGATCCGGGACGTCGACCGGATCACCGGCCCGGACATCTACTCCTCCGGCGACGTGACCCGGGAGATCTACACGATCCGGGCGTTGGTGCGCAGCGGCAACTCGGGCGGGCCGCTGCTCTCCTCGAACGGCCTGGTGCTCGGGGTGATCTTCGCGGCGGCGGCCGACGATCCGAACACCGGCTTCGCGGTGACGGCGGCCGAGGCCCGCCCGGTCGCCCTGGCCGGCGCGGAGCGGACCCGCCCGGTCGGCACCGGCGAATGCACCTGAGCCGCAGGAGCGCTGCCGCCCCGGGCGGCCGGGCCAGCCGTTCGGCTCAGGCAGTCGTCGGGACCCGGGCCGGCTGTCCGGCTCTCAGGCCGTCGGGACCCGGGCCGGTCGCCCGATCGTGGGCAGCTTCTCCCGGCTCCACCGCACCCCCCGGTCCAGCACCGCCCGGGCCATGATCACCACGCACGTGCCGCCGTTGAGGAACGACGCCAGCACGTCGCTCGGGTGGTGCATGCCCCGGTACATCCGGGTCAGGGCGACGCCGACCGGCACCAGGAGGAGCAGCGCCCACCAGGCGACCTTCGCCGGGGTGCTCCGCGCCCGCAGCGCCAGCAGCACCGCGATGCCGACGTAGAGCGCCACGGCGGCCGACGTGTGCCCGGACGGGAAGCTGGACGTCGGCGGGGAGACGTCCATGTGCTCGACCGCCGGGCGGCGGCGGTCGATGGCCATCGTGGTCAGCAGGAACACCAGCGCCTGGGCGCTGACCGCCGCGCACAGGAACAGCGGCTCCCGCCAGCGGTGCAGCACCAGCCGCAGGACCACCGCCACGATCGCGGTGACCAGCACGATCAACTGGGTGCTGGCCAGCGTGCTGAACACCAGCGAGACGTCGTTCCAGCCGGCGGTCCGGTCGGCGGCCAGCTCGCGGTTGACCGCGTCCTCCACCGTGAGCGGCCAGGTGTGCGCGAAGACCCGGGTGACGAGGACGCCGAGCAGCACCATGACGGAGAGCAGCAGGGCCACCGGCAGCAGCACCCGCTTGGCTGCCTGACCCACCAGTTCGGACATGGCCCGCCCAGTACCCGCGCGGACCGCCCGCTACGCCTGCCCGCGGGCCGGGCGGGTGCGCTCCGCCTCGCCGGCCGGCTCGGCCCCGTCGGCCAGTTCCGGCTCGACGCCCTCCGTGGTGGCGGGGCGCGCCGACCGGTGGCCGGTCCGGGTGCGCCAGGTGCGGAAGGCGGCGGTGGTGGCGGCCACCGTCGCCGCGCCCAGCAGCCAGCCGGCGACCACGTCGCTGGTGTAGTGCACGCCGAGCGCCAGCCGGCTCACCCCGGTCAGCACCGTCACCACGACGGCGGCGGACCAGAGCGCCCACCGCCGGGCGGGCCGCCGCCGGGCGAACGGGAGGAAGACCAGCAGCAGCACCCCGGCGGCGAGGGCCGCGTTCAGCGCGTGCCCGGAGGGGAACGAGTATCCGGCGGCCCGGGCGACCGGGTCCAGCAGCTCGGGCCGGTCCCGGCCGACCAGCAGCTTGAGCAGCGCGCCGAGCAGGCCGCCCACCGCCATCGTGGTGACCGCCCACCAGGCCAGCCGCGGCGCGCGCCAGGCGAACAACCAGACCACCACGGCGAGCACGGCGACCCGCAGCGGCCCGGGACCGAACACGTTCGTCCACACGGTCATGAACCACACCCAGCCGGGATGGTCGACGGCGTAGCCGTGCAGGTGGTGCGCGACCGCGGCGTCCAGCCGGTGCAGCGGCGGCCAGGAGCCCAGCACCAGCAGGGCGAGCAGGGCGAACGGCACCAGCACCAGGAAGACGGCGGTCGCGGCGAGGGTGAGCCGCAGCCCCAACGAACGGTCGGGGTCGAGCCGGCGGGCCCGCCACGACGGCGACGCGGGGACGTGGGTGCGCTGACCGGACGTGCTCATGCCCGGCATCCCTACCCAGCGGGACGCCGGATCAGACCGGCCGGGCCGGGAATCGGGCAGGCCGGGCACGGAACCGGGACGCCCCGGTCGACGCCGCGCCCGGGGGTGGTCAACGGCTGCGCTGGCGCAGCCGGCGGACCATCAGCGCGGCCCCGGTGACCAGGGCGGCGAGGAGGGCCACGCCGGCCCAGAGCCGCTGCGGGTCGGCGTCGTCGCGGCCGCCGGCCGGCTGGGCCGTCCAGCGGGTGTGCTGGCGGGGCGCGGTGAAGCCGAGCGGGTCCGCGCCGGCACCCGCGACGGGGGCCTCGTGCGTGGCGCCGGGCGCCGGGCCGAAGCCCACCACGCCGGGGGAGGACTGGTCGTCGAGCGGGTTGTGCCCCACCGGGGGCACGTCGGCGGTGAGCGCGGCGACCGGGTCGACCAGGCCGTACCCGAAGCGGTCGTCGCGGCCGGTGGGCCCGATGTCCCGGGCGGTGCTGATCAGCCGGTTGACCACCTCACCGGCGGACATCTGCGGCCAGCGGGCCCGGATCAGCGCGGCGGCCGCGGCCACCAGCGGCGACGCGAAGCTGGTGCCCTGCACCCGCCAGTAGCCGCTGCCGGGCCGGGCCCCGACCAGGCCGGTCGCCGGGGCGGTGAGGACCGTGGCGCGGCCGGTGATCGACCCCGACCACAGGTTGTCGCTGGCGCGTTCCAGGCCGGCGACGGCGATCACGCCCGGCTCCCGCGCCGGATACCAGACGTTGGTGTCGGCGGAGGCGGCGACGTTGCCGGTGCAGGCGACCACCACCACGTCGCGGGCGAACGCGTAGTCCAGCGCCGCCGCCAGGGCCGGGCTGTCGCCGCTGCCGCCGAGCGACAGGTTGATCACCCGGGCGCCGTTGTCGACGGCCCACCGGACGCCCCGGGCGACGATCAGGGCGTCGTCGTAGCGGTTCTCGTCGTCGAGGACCCGCACCGGGAGGATCTTCGCGTCGGGGGCGAGCCCCACCGCGCCCCGCCGGTCGTCGTTGCGCCCGGCGATCAGGCCCGCCACCGTCGTGCCGTGCCCGACCGGGTCCGGCCCGTCGGTGTCGCCGTCGTCGACCAGGTCGATGCCCGGCAGCACCTGGCCCGCCAGGTCCGGGTGGGAACCGTCCACCCCGGAGTCGACGACGGCGACGACGACGCCGCGCCCGGTCGAGGTGCGCCACGCCGTCGACGCCCGCAGCTCGTCGAGCTGCCACTGCTCGTCGCGGACCTGGTCGGCCCGGGCCGGCGTGTCGACGGGGGACACCCGCCAGGACGGACCCGCCGACACCGGCGCGGCGAGCGGGGCGAACCCGGGAACCGGCGCGGCGAGCGGGGCGGACCCGGGCAGCGCCGCGGGGGGCGGCGCGGCGAGGGCCGCCGGCGGAACCGGGCCGACGAGCGACACCGCGAGCGCGGCGGTGCCCACCAGCGCGCGGCCGGCGAACCGTCGCGCGGTCGCGGGCCTGCCCTGCCGAACCCCAGTCACATTCCCAGCCATTCATCGCGGCGGACACATGCTGCTCGGAGATTACCGGTTCCCACGCCCGTCACGCGCCATTCCGACGCCGGATCACCGGGTCGTCGGCCCGGCGGACCCCTACGGCGGGGGAAGATGGGCCAGCTGCACCAGGCGTACGCCCTCGCGCCGGGTCACCAGCCGGGCCCGCCCCGGCGGGAGCGGCCCGGGCCGGACCTGCCCGAGGATCGGCCCCTCGTCGGGGCTGCCGGCCATCACCAGCCCCGGGGTCGACAGCTCCTTGAGCCGCTGTAGGAGCTGGTCGTAGCCCCGGCCGGTGCCGCCGGCCCGGCGCGCCAGCACCAGGTGCAGGCCGATGTCCCGGGCCTGCGGGAGGTATTCCTCCAGGGCCCGCAGCGGGTTGACCGGCCCGCTGGCCACCAGGTCGTAGTCGTCGACCAGCACGAACAGCTCCGGCCCCGACCACCACGAGCGCTGGCGCAGCTGCGCCGGGGTGACGTCGGGGCCGGGCAGCCGCTGCTGCATGTACCCGGCGGCGGACTCGATCAGCTCGGTGGTGCGGGCGGCGGCCGTGCCGTAGCCGATCCGGTGCTCGGTCTCGATCGCGCCGAGCAGGCTGCGGCGGTAGTCGACCAGGATCACCCGCGCCTGCTGCGGGGTGAACCGGCTGACGACGGTCGCCGCGAGGGCCCGCAGGAACGACGACTTGCCGCACTCGGCGTCGCCGAAGACCAGCAGGTGCGGCTCGGTGGCGAAGTCGAGCACCACCGGGCGCAGGTCCGCCTCGGCGATCCCCACGGGCAGCGCCAGCCCGGCCGTCACGGTCAGGTCCAGCTCCGCGTACGGCAGCACGGGCGGGAGCAGCCGGACCGGGGGCGCCGCCGGCCCGTCCCACGCCCCGGCGACCGCCTTGACCAGGGTCGCCGTGTCGCCGTCGGCCAGCCGGGGCAGGGCGGTGAGGAAGTGCAGGCTCTCCCCGGTCATGCCCCGGCCGGGCGTCTTGTCGGGCACGGTGGCCGCCGCCGCCCGGCGCACCAGCAGCGAGTCCGACGGGTCGCCGAGGCGCAGCTCCACCCGGGAGCCGAACAGGTCCCGGATCGCCGGGCGGTAGTCCGTCCAGCGGAGCGCGGTGGCCACCACGTGCACCCCGTAGGACAGGCCCCGGGTGGCCAGCTCGGTGACCAGCGGCTCCAGGTCGTCGTACTCGCTGCGCAGCGTGTTCCAGCCGTCCACCACCAGGAACACGTCGCCGAACGGGTCGGTGCCGGGCTGCCCGGCGGCGGCGAGGGCGGCCCGCCGCTGCCGGTACGCGGCCATCGACTCCACCCCCAGCTCGGCGAAGCGGCGCTCCCGGTCCACCAGCACGGTGACCAGCTCGCCGACGGTGCGCCGCACCGCGGTCTGGTCGGTGCGGCCGGACACCCCGCCCACGTGCGGCAGGTCGCGCAGCGCGGCCAGCCCGCCGCCGCCGAAGTCCAGGCAGTAGACCTGCGCCTCGACGGGCGTGTGGGTCAACGCCAGCGCGCACACCAGGGTGCGCAGCAGGCCCGACTTGCCGCTCTGCGGGCCGCCGACCACGCCGACGTGCCCCGCCGACCCGCCGAGGGTGAGCCAGAGCAGGTCCCGCCGCTGCTCGAACGGCTTGTCGACGACCGCCACCGGCACCTGGAGCGCGCCGTGCAGCTCCGGGTTGGCGAAGGTCAGCCCGCGCGCCGGGTCGACGCCGACCGGGCCGAGGAGCTCGTCGAGGGTGGGCGCGGCGTCCAGCGGCGGCAGCCACACCTGGTGCGCGGGCGGGCCCTGCCCGGCCAGCCGGCCCACCAGCACGTCGAGCAGGCTGTCCCGGCCGGCGTCGTCCTCGGCGGTCGCCGTCAGCGCCGGGGTGGGCGGCTCCGGCACCGGCACCACGTGGGTGGTGAAGGTCAGCAGGCGGGGCGCGCCGGCCCCGCCCGGCCCCGTCGCGCCGACCCGCCGCCGCAGCGGCCCCGAGACGTACGCGGCCTTGAAGCGCATCAGCGGCTCGGTGCCGAAGCGCAGGTAGCCGTGCCCCGGTGAGCGGGGCAGCTCGTGCGCGTCCGGCACCCCGAGCACCGTCCGGGACTCCAGGGCCGAGAAGGTCCGCAACCCGATCCGGTACGACAGGTGGGTGTCCAGCCCGCGCAGCCGCCCCTCCTCCAGCCGCTGACTGGCCAGCAGCAGGTGCACCCCCAGCGACCGGCCCAGCCGGCCGATCTGCACGAACAGGTCGATGAAGTCGGGCTTGGCCGACAGCAGCTCGGAGAACTCGTCGCAGACCAGCAGCAGCGACGGCAGCGGGGCCAGCGGCGTGCCCGCCGCCCGCGCCCGCTCGTAGTCGCGCAGGCTGGCATAGTTGCCGGCCCGACGCAGCAGCTCCTGGCGGCGCATCAACTCCCCGTTGATCGCGTCGACCATCCGGTCGACCAGCGGCAGCGCGTCGGCCAGGTTGGTGATCACCGCGGCGGTGTGCGGGAGCCGGTCGAAGGAGGCGAAGGTGGCCCCGCCCTTGAAGTCGACCAGGACGAAGTTGAGCTGCTCGGAGCTGTGCGTCGCGGCCAGCCCGAGGACCAGGGTGCGCAGCAGCTCGGACTTGCCGGAGCCGGTCGCCCCGATCAGCAGCCCGTGCGGGCCCATCCCGTCCTGCGCGGACTCCTTGAGGTCCAGCTCGATCGCGCCGCCGTCGGTGCCCACCCCGATCGGCACCCGCAGCCGGTCCCGCGCCGACCGGGGCGCCCAGCCCTGCTCGGCGGTGAAGCCGTCCGGGTCGCCGATGCCGAGCAGCTCGGGCAGGCCCAGCTCGGCGTTGACCGGGGCGTCCGGCCCGCGTACGGCGGTGGCGAGCCGCAGCGGGGCGAGCCGGCGGGCGACCGCCTCGGCGTCGGCGGGCGGCAGCCGGTCCGGGGTGCCCACCTCGGCGTGCCCCTCGACGGAGTGCGAGTGCAGCCGCCCGTCGCGCAGGTCGAGCAGGATGGCGTACCGGTCGAGCAGCCGGGGCGGCGGGGTGTCCAGGTCGACGACGGTGACCGCGTCGATGCCGCCGTCGCCGACGAGGTCGGTCGCGCCGGTGAGGTCGCCGCCGTCGAGCACCACCACGACGTGCGGCCCGTCGGTCGCCGGGCCGGCCGGGCTGAACCGCGAACGGCTGGCCAGCACCTCGTCGAGGAGCCGTTCCAGCTCGACGGCGGAGCTGGTGACCAGGCGGACCGGGCCGACGGCGTCGACGCGGGTGGGGTGGTGGGCGTGCGGCAGCCACTTCACCCACTCCCACAGCGCCCGCCGTTCGGGGCCGGCGCAGACGGCGATCAGCAGCTCGTCGGGGGCGTGGAACACCGCGAGCTGGGTGAGCAGCGCCCGGGCCAGCGCCTGCGCGTCGGGCGACCCGGTGCCGGGGCGGACGCCCGCCTCCGCGCCCTCCCGGGGCGCCCCGCCGCGCACGAAGACCCGGGCGAAGCTGCGCAGCGACAGGGCCACCGGCAGGTCGGGCACCACCGCGTACGCGTCGAGGAACCGCCGCAGCGCGCCGGCGGTCATCGGCTCCAGCTCCTCCAGCGGGCGGGTGACCGGGCCGACCAGCGGGGTGGCCAGGGTCTGCGGGCCGACGCCCACCCGCACCACCGCGAAGTCCGGGTCGCCGGGCCGCCGCTCCCACACCCGGTGGCTGTCGACGGTGGACCACAGCCGGCCCGGGTCGGGGTGGCGGTAGTAGAGCCCGGCCCGCTGCCGCTCGGCGGTCTGCCGGACCCGGCGGCGCAGCGCGCCCAGGTGCCGCAGGTACTCCCGGCGGGCGGCCATCATCTCCGACTTCTTCGGGGTGCCGGCGGCGCTGCCCCACGAGGTGACCAGCATGGCCAGCGAGGAGAGCCCGAACATCCCGCCGACGACGTACGAGTACGCCCCGCCGCCCCGGCCGAACATCATCGCCATCGCGACCGACCCGCCCAGCATGGGCAGCACCATCAGCGCCTGCTGCCAGCGCCCGCCGGTGACGGCGGGGATCTCGGGCGGGGCCTCGACGGGCAGCTCGCCGACCGGGATCTCCGGTGCCGGCCGCCGGGGTGGTCGCTTGATGACGACGGTGGACACTCGGCCTCCCCACAGCGCTCGGTAACCCGAGCCTGGCTCATCGTAGGTAAAGTCCTGTCGTCCGCGCAGCCACCGTTCCCCCTCGATATGGAGATGCGCCGATGACAGTCGGGTTGGCCCGGGTCACGATCAGCGCCCCCCAGCGCCGGGTCGACGTCGCCCTGCCCGAGCAGGTCCCCCTGGCCGAGCTGCTGCCCGAGGTGCTCCGGCACGCCGGCGAGGGGCTGGCCGACGACGGCGAACGGCACGGCGGCTGGGTGCTGCGCCGCACCGACGGGGCGGTCCTGGCCACCGCCCAGGCGCTGCTGCCGCAGGGCGTCCGCGACGGCGAGGTGCTGCACCTGGTGCCGGCCCGCGCGCAGTGGCCCGAGCTGGAGTACGACGACGTGGTCGAGGCGATCGTCGACGGGGCCCGCCGCCGGGGCGCCGCCTGGTCGCCGGCCGCCACCCGGTGCGCCGCCCTGGCCGGGGCGGCCGTGCCGCTCGGCGTGGGGCTGCTCGCCGTCCTCGCCGCCGGCCCCGGGCCGGGCGCCGGCTGGCCCGTCGCGGTCGCGGTGGCGCTGCTGCTCACCCTCGCCGGGGCGGTCGCCTCCCGCGCGTACGGCGACGGGGCCACCGGCGCGACCCTCGGCGGCTACGCCCTGCCGTACGCGTTCGCCGCCGGCGCGCTCGCGGTCAGCTCCGGCGACCCGGTCGGCCCGGTCGCGCCGCTGCCCTGGCTGGGCGCCCCCGAGCTGCTGGCCGGCGCGGTGGCGCTGCTGCTGGTGGCGGTGCTCGGCCTGCTCGGGGTGGCCAGTCGGGTGCGGGTCTTCGTGGCCGGCGCGACGGTCGGCGCGGTCGGTGCGCCCGCCGCCCTCGGCGGGCTGGCGTTGACCGCCGGGGGCGCCGCGGCGGTGCTGCTCTGCGCCCTGGTCTTCGCGCTCGGCGCGCTGCCGCTGCTGGCCATCCGGCTGGGCAAGATGCCGCTGCCGCCGATCACCCTGCCCGGCGACGGTGGCCCCGGCGCGGACGCCGCCCGGGACCTGCCGGACCGGGCCCGGGTGCACGCGGCGGTGGCCCGCACCGAGGAGATGCTCACCGGGATGCTGCTGGGGCACGCCGTGCTGGTGGCCGGGGCGGCGGTGGTGCTGGTGACGGCGGGCGGCGGGGCCGGGCGGCTGCTGGTCGCCGTGGTCTGCGCGGTGCTGCTGCTGCGCTCGCGGCTGTTCGTGGCGGTCCGCCACCGGGTGCCGCCGGTCGTCGCCGGGCTGGCCGGGGCCGTCCTGCTCGGCGGGGTGCTCGTCGTGGGCTCCGGGCCGGCGGGCCGGCTGGCGCTGGCCGTCGGCGGGCTGGCCGTCGCCCTGCTCGCCGTGGCAGCCGGCGCCACGTACGCGCGGCGGCCCGCCTCCCCGTACCTGGGCCGGGCGGCCGACCTGGTCGACACGGCGCTGGTGGTGTCCGTGGTGCCGGTGGCCTGCGCGGTGCTCGACCTGTACGAGCGGGCCCGGGGGCTGCTCGGCTGAGCG
Source organism: Micromonospora sp. WMMD712 (assembly GCF_029581295.1). Taxonomy (NCBI): domain Bacteria; kingdom Bacillati; phylum Actinomycetota; class Actinomycetes; order Micromonosporales; family Micromonosporaceae; genus Micromonospora; species Micromonospora sp. WMMD712. Next base: position 3,891,706 of record NZ_CP120743.1, on the reverse strand, counting down.
GCCCCCGGGCCCGTCGGCGTGGGTGGGGTCAGTGGATGGTCTCGCCGCGCTCCTCGGCCTCCTTGGCCCGCCGGTACGACGCGCGGATCTCGGCCTCCGCCTCGACGCGACCGACCCAGGTCGCGCCCTCGACCGACTTGCCGGGCTCCAGGTCCTTGTAGACCTCGAAGAAGTGCTGGATCTCCAGCCGGTCGAACTCGCCGAGGTGGTGGATGTCGCGCAGGTGCTCCTGGCGCGGGTCCTCGTAGGGCACGCAGAGGACCTTGTCGTCGCCGCCCTTCTCGTCGGTCATCCGGAACATGCCGATGGTGCGGCAGCGGATCAGGCAGCCCGGGAACGTCGGCTCGGGGACCAGCACCAGCGCGTCCAGCGGGTCGCCGTCCTCGCCCAGGGTGCCCTCGATGAACCCGTAGTCCGCCGGATACTGCGTGGACGTGAAGAGGGTGCGGTCCAGCCTGATCCGGCCGGTCGCGTGGTCCACCTCGTACTTGTTGCGGTGACCCTTGGGGATCTCAACCGTGACGTCGAAATCCATTTCCCACGCTCCCTCGTTTGCCCACGCTGGCTGACGGAACCAAGTGGCGGCGCTCCCCGCGCAGGTGAATGCCCACCCGCCCGCTCCGGCCGCCGCATAGTGTTCGGACCGAAGTAGTGTCACCCAAGCTGTTTTCCGCACGGGGAGGAGGGGGTCGTGGGGAGGGAAGATTCACACTACCGCCCGCAGGGGGTTGACGGGCGGAAGAAGCCGCGCCCGGGGTCCGGGAGCGCGACCGGACGGGTGCCGGTCCCCGAGGCGCACGTCCCGCGGGCCCAGGAGCCGGCCGTGACCGACTTCGACCCGGAGGCCACCGCCCCGGTCGTGACGTCCGGCGAGCCGGTGTGGCGCCCCCCGGGCGGCGACCGCGCCCCGGAGCTGACCGCGACCCCCGCCGCCCCCGCCGCGCCGGCGGCCCCCGACGGGCCGGACCCGGCCACCGCGTCGGTCCCGCCCACGCCCGGCGGTCCCGCCGACCCACCGGCGGGCCCCCCGCCGGCTTACGCCCCGCCGCCCACCCGCCGACGCCGCCTCCCGCTGGCCGTGCTCGCCGTGGTGCTGCTGTTCGCCCTGGTCGGCGCGGGCCTGGCGGTGGTCCGGCCCGGCCCGGTCGCCGGCTGGCTGGGCGACGGCGGGGAGCCCTCCCGGGCCGACGCCCAGGTCGTCGAGCCGGACCCGACCCCGGTCCTCGCCGGCCCCGACGCGCACGCCCCGGAGCCCACCGCCGACGGGGTGAAGGCCGCGATCGAGCCGCTGCTGGCCGCCCCGGAGCTGGGCGACCGGGTGAACGTCTCCGTCGCCGACGTGACGACCGGCCGGTCGCTCTACTCGCGGGGCGGCGACGACGCCACCGTGCTCGCCTCGGTGACCAAGCTGGCGACCGCGGTGACCGTGCTGGCCGCCCGCGGCCCCGACCACCGCGTGCCGACCCGGGCGGTGGCCGGCGCGGCCCCGGGCGAGGTGGTGCTCGTCGGCGGCGGCGACCCGACCCTCGCCGTCGACGGCGAGGGCTTCTACCCCGGCGCGGCCCGCCTCGACGACCTGGCCGAGCAGGTCAGGACGGCGCTCGGCGGCACCGCGCCGACCCGGGTCACCGTCGACTCCTCGCTCTTCCCCGGCCCGGTCTACGGGCCCGGCTGGGACTCCGACATCCCGACCGGCGGCTTCGGCGCGGCGATCAGCGCGTTGATGACCGACGGCGCGCGGGTGGACCCGGTGGCGGCGAAGAAGAACTTCGCGGCCAGCCACGGCTGGGCGCAGCGCAGCCCCCAGCCGGACCTGGCCGCCGGCCGCGCCTTCGCCCGGCTGCTGGGGCTCACCGGCGCCGCCGCCCAGGTCAAGCGGGGCGCCGCGCCGACCTCCGGTGACGCCTCGGCCGGCTCGGCGCCGGCCCCCGGCACCGAGCTGGGCAAGGTCGAGTCCCCGCCGATGATCCGGCTGGTCGACATGATGATCACCGACAGCGACAACGTGATCGCCGAGGCGCTCGCCCGGCAGGTGGCGCTGGCCCGGGACCAGCCGGCGTCCTTCGCCGGCGGCGCGGCGGCGATGGACATCGTCCTCGGCGAGCTGGGCCTGCCCGCCGACGAGATCACCCTCTCCGACGCCAGCGGGCTGTCCCGCAGCGACCGGATCAGCCCGTCCCTGCTGACCGACCTGATCGCCATCGCCGGCGACGGCTCACACCCGGAGCTCGGCAGCATCTTCGGCGGCCTGCCGGTGGCCGGCTGGTCGGGCACCCTGGACGGGCGGTACCGGTCGGACGGCACGACGGCCGGGGCCGGGGTGGTCCGCGCCAAGACCGGCACGCTGACCGGGGTGCACGCCATCGCCGGGTTGGTCACCACGGCCGACGGGCGGCTGCTCACCTTCGCCGTGCTCGCCGACCGGGCCCCGGCCGGGAGCCTCGACGACACCCGCCGCGCCCTCGACCGCGTCACGTCCGCCCTGGCGCGCTGCGGCTGCCGCTGATCGCTTCGTGGTGATATGTCCTTGGATTCCCGAAAGGTGGGGGTGTCCCGGCGCGGGTACGGTGGGTACATGGCGCAGTTCGTGGACTGGGATCTGGCCGCCGCGACGGCGGGGGCCCTGGGCAAGTCGGGGCCCCGGGTGTCGTACTCCGAGGCCACCGAGGTGGTCTCCGAGCTGCGGCGGCTGACCGACGAGGCGGCCGGGCACGTGGCCGACTACACCGGGCTGCGGTCCCAGGTGGTCCACCCGCCCGTGCGGGTGGTCGACCGCCGGGACTGGGCGGCCACCAACATCGCCGGCCTGCGGGAGGTGATCACCCCGCTGGTCAGCCGGCTCTCCGGCGACAAGCCGCCGGGCCCGCTCACCGAGGCGGTCGGCTCCCGGCTCACCGGCGTGCAGGCCGGCACCGTCCTGGCCTACCTGTCCGGCCGGGTCCTCGGCCAGTACGAGGTCTTCTCCGGCGACCCCGGCCAGCTGCTGCTCGTCGCGCCGAACATCGTCGAGGTGGAGCGGAAGCTCGGGGCCGACCCGCGCGACTTCCGGCTCTGGGTCTGCCTGCACGAGGTCACCCACCGCACCCAGTTCACGGCCGTGCCCTGGATGCGCGCCTACTTCCTCGGCGAGGTGCAGGCGTTCGTCGACGCCTCGCAGGGCGGCGAGCACCTGCTGGAGCGGCTGCGCCGGGGCGTCGCCACCCTCTCCGACGCGGTGAAGGACCCGCAGAGCCGGGCCAGCGTGCTGGACATCGTGCAGACCCCCGCCCAGCGGGCCGTGCTCGACCGGCTCACCGCGCTGATGACCCTGCTGGAGGGGCACGCCGAGTTCGTCATGGACGGCGTCGGCCCGCAGGTCATCCCCAGCGTCGAGTCGATCCGGGCCGCGTTCAACCGGCGGCGGGAGACGGGCAACCCGCTGGAGAAGGCGATCCGCCGGCTGCTCGGCGTCGAGGTCAAGATGCGCCAGTACGCCGAGGGCCGCAAGTTCGTCCACGGGGTCGTCGAGCGCGTCGGCATGGCCGGCTTCAACAAGATCTTCGGCTCCCCGCTGACCCTGCCCCGCCTCGACGAGCTGGGCGACCCCGACGCGTGGGTCGCCCGGGTGCACGGGCCGGCAGCCACCCCGACCGCCGGCTGACCGTACGCCGTGCCCGCGCTCGCCCCGGCGGTCGCCGCCGTCCGGCTCGCGGTCCGCCGCGCGCTGACCGGGCTGCCCGGGGCCGGGCCGGTGCTCGTCGCCTGCTCGGGCGGGGCCGACTCGCTGGCCCTGGCCGCCGCCGCCGCGTTCGTCGCGCCCCGGCTGGGCCGCCCGGTCGGCCTCGTCACCGTCGACCACGCGCTCCAGGCCGGCTCCGACCGGCGGGCCGCCGACGTCGCGGCGTGGGCCGCCGGGGCCGGCTTCGCGCCGGCCGAAGCGGTACGCGTCGACGTCGCCGGCCGCCCCGGCGGCCCCGAGGCGGCGGCCCGCGAGGCGCGTTACCAGGCGCTCGCCGAGGCGGCCCGGCGGCACGGGGCGGCGGCGCTGCTCACCGGGCACACCCGCGACGACCAGGCCGAGACGGTGCTGCTGGCGCTGGCCCGGGGCGCCGGCCCGCGCGGGCTGGCCGGGATGCCGCCCCGGCGGGACCTGGCCGGCGTGCCGCTGCTGCGGCCCCTGCTCGACATCGGCCGCGAGCAGACCCGCAAGGCGTGCGCCGCGCTCGGCCTCAGCCCGTGGGAGGACCCGCACAACGCCGACCCGTCGTACGCCCGGGCCCGGGTCCGGGCCGACGCGCTGCCCGCGCTGGTCCGCGCGCTCGGACCCGGGGTGGTGGACAACCTGGCCCGCAGCGCCCGCCTGGCGGCCGCCGACGCGGCGGCCCTCGACGAACTGGCCGCCGCCGCACTCTCCGCCGCCTCGCCCGCCGCCGCCTCGTCCGCCACCGACGGCCCGGCCGGCGTGCGGGCCCCCGGCGGCGGGCTGGCCGTGGCGGCACTGGCCGGGCTCGCCCCGGCCGTGCGGACCCGGGTGCTGCATGCCTGGGCCCGGGAGCTGGGCGCGTCGCCGGCCGCGCTGTCGCACCGGCACGTCGGGGCGCTCGATGCCCTGGTCACCGACTGGCACGGCCAGGGCGAGGTCCATCTGCCCGGCGGCCTCCGGGTGGGCCGCCGGGCGGGCCGGTTGACCGCGGCCGGGCCGCCCGGCTGACCGGCGTCGTGCCGGCTGCGCCCACTCCGCTGCCCCGCCGGGTCCGGGTGATCGCGGCCGGGCCGGCCGGTCCGGGTGATCGACACGATGCCGGCGACCTGGGGGCTTCTGGTTGCCGGTGGCCCCGCCAGGTCGCCGAGCCGGTGTGGGTCACCCGGACCGGGCGGGCGCGACGCGGTCGCGGAAGGTGGTGCGGTAGGCGTGCGGGGTGGTGCCGACCCGCCGGGCGAAGTGGTGCCGCAGCGCCGCGGCGTCGCCGAACCCGGAGCGGCCGGCCACGCTCTCCACGCTCAGCCCGGTCTCCTCCAGCAGCCGCCGGGCCAGCAGCACCCGCTGGTTGGTCAGCCAGTCGTGCGGGGTGGTGCCGGTCTCGGCGCGGAACCGGCGGGCGAAGGTGCGCGGCGTCATGCCGGCGTGCGCGGCGAGCTCCTCGACGGTGACCGGCCGGTCCAGGTGACCCATCAGCCACGCCAGGACCGGCTCCAGGGTCGCCGCCTCGGGGGCCTTGGGGATGGGCGCCTCGACGTACTGCGACTGGCCGCCGTCGCGGTGCGGCGGGACGACCATCCGGCGGGCGAGCCGGGTGGCGGTGGCCGAGCCGTGCTCGTGGCGTACCAGGTGCAGGCAGGCGTCGATCCCCGCCGCCGTGCCGGCGCCCGTGAGCAGGCGGCCGTCCGCCACGTAGAGCGAGTCACAGCGGACCCTCGCCCGGGGGTGGCGGCGCTGCAACTCGTCGACGTGCCGCCAGTGGGTCGTGCACTCCCGGTCGTCGAGCAGCCCGGCCGCGCCGAGCACGAACGCGCCGGAACAGACGCTGAGCACGTACGCGCCGCGCGCGTGGGCCCGGCGCAGCGCCGCCAGCACCTCGGGCGGCGCGACCGCGCCGTCGTGCCCGGGGACCGCCACGAGGTCGGCGTCCTCGACGGGCGTCAGGTCCGCGTCCGGGGTGACGAGGAAGCCGGAGGAGGTGCGCGCCGGAGCGCCGTCGGCGGCGCAGACGTCGAACCGGTAGCCGGGGAAGCCGTCGTCGGTGCGGTCGGTGCCGAACACCTCGGCGAACACGCCCAGCTCGAACGGGACCACCCGGTCCATCACGACGACGGCGACGGAACGGAGCATGTGACGAGGGTAACCGCACCGGTGGCAGGAAATCGAGGTGCAGTGGCATTCCTGCCACTGTCCCGCCGTTCGGCGAGGGCACAGACTGGGGTCAAGTCCGGTGCGCACCGGCGGCGAAAGCATCCCAGATCCTGCGAAAGCGAGCGCCGCCATGGAATCCCTGTTGCTCCTGCTCTTCCTGCTCCTCCTCGCCGTCGCCCCGGCGGCCGGCCTCACCGTCGACAGCCGGGACTCGGCGGACTGGAAGCCCACCGACTGCGGCCGCCGGTGGCGGTCCCGCACCTGCTGACCTGATTGCTGTTGGTATGCGCGAGAAATGCCAGGCGGGGCCGCCCCGAAAGAGGCGGCCCCGCCGACGGGGAGCATCCGGCGTACGGCAGGCTAGGAGCCATGGCTGACGGCTCCTGGTACGACGCCGACATCGACCACGTGATCATTTCCGAGGCGCAGATCCGCGAGAAGACCGCAGAGCTGGCCAAGCAGGTGTCGGCGGACCACGCCGACGTCGACGGGCTGCTGCTGGTCTGCGTGCTCAAGGGCGCGGTCATGTTCATGGCCGACTTCGCCCGGGCGCTCGGCCGGCACGGCCCCCCGGTCGAGTTGGACTTCATGGCGATCTCCTCGTACGGCCAGGGCACCACCTCCTCGGGCGTGGTGCGCATCCTCAAGGACCTGGACCGGGACATCGCCGGCCGGCACGTGGTGGTCGTGGAGGACATCGTCGACTCCGGCCTCACCCTGTCCTGGCTGCTGCGCTACCTGGAGTCCCGGTCGGCGGCCAGCGTCGAGGTCGTCGCCCTGTTCCGCAAGCCGGAGGCGATCAAGGTCCCGGTGCCGGTGAAGTACGTCGGGTTCGACATCCCCACCGAGTTCGTCGTCGGCTACGGCCTCGACTTCGGCGAGCGCTACCGCGAGCTGCCCTACGTCGGCGTGCTCAAGCCCGAGGTCTACGCCCGCGCCTGACCACGCGGCGGGGGCGGGCCCGTCAAGCGGACGTTCAGCGCGCTCTCAGCTGATCGGACTACGGTAGAGGCCGGTGGTGTGGACGCACCCTCCACGTCCGACCCCCCGACCCGCGTGACCGGGCGGTCGGGTGGCCGGTCGGGAAACCACGCCACGCCGGCTGAAACCCGGTTCGCCTTACGCGTAACTGCTGGCCTCGCAAGGCCACATGTCGCGCACACGGTGTACCGTCGAGTGACCGTGACGCGGCAGTGACGCGTCCCGGGGTCGAGGCCGGCCCGCACGGCGGCTCCGGCCGCCGCCGCGGCGGCGACAGCCATTCAGACGGTCAGGACGTCGATCAGGAGGATGCGGGCGTCTCGGCGCTCGACAACAGCATGGAACGTACGCGTTTCTTCCGCCGACCGGTGGTCTGGATCATCCTGGTCATCCTCGGCGCCGTTGTGCTCAGTCAGCTGTTCACCGCTGGTCCCAGCTACCACCGCGTGGACACTTCCGTTGCGCTCGACCAACTGCACACCGCCAAGATCAAAAAGGCGGTCTTCCAGGACAAGGAGCAGACGCTCCAGCTGGACCTGGAGAGCAGGACCAAGTTCGGTGACACCACCACCGACCGGATCGAGGCCCAGTTCCCCTACGAGGTCGGCGACGAGGTCTGGAACGAGGTCCTCGCGGCCAAGGCGGCGAACCGGATCACCGGCCCGGCCGACACCAAGGTGTCGTCCGACAGCGTCTGGGTGAGCCTGCTGGTCAACCTGCTCCCCATCGCGCTGCTCGTGCTCCTGCTGCTGTTCTTCATGTCGCAGATGCAGGGCGGCGGCTCCCGGGTGCTCAACTTCGGCAAGTCCAAGGCGAAGATGATCACCAAGGACACCCCGAAGACGACCTTCGCGGACGTCGCGGGCGCCGAGGAGGCCGTCGAGGAGCTGCACGAGATCAAGGACTTCCTGCAGAACCCGGCGAAATACCAGGCCCTGGGCGCCAAGATCCCGAAGGGCGTGCTGCTCTTCGGCCCGCCCGGCACCGGTAAGACGCTGCTCGCCCGCGCCGTCGCCGGCGAGGCGGGGGTGCCGTTCTACTCGATCTCCGGCTCCGACTTCGTCGAGATGTTCGTGGGTGTCGGCGCGAGCCGCGTCCGCGACCTGTTCGAGCAGGCCAAGTCCAACGCCCCGGCGATCGTCTTCGTCGACGAGATCGACGCCGTCGGCCGCCACCGCGGCGCCGGCATGGGCGGCGGGCACGACGAGCGCGAGCAGACCCTCAACCAGCTCCTCGTCGAGATGGACGGCTTCGACACCAAGGGCGGGGTCATCCTGATCGCCGCCACCAACCGGCCGGACATCCTCGACCCGGCGCTGCTGCGCCCCGGCCGCTTCGACCGGCAGATCCCGGTGGACGCCCCCGACATGGAGGGCCGCAAGGCCATCCTGCGGGTGCACGCCAAGGGCAAGCCGTTCACCCCCGACGTCGACCTCGACTCGGTGGCCCGGCGCACCCCGGGCTTCAGCGGCGCCGACCTGGCCAACGTGATCAACGAGGCCGCGCTGCTGACCGCCCGTAAGGACCAGCGGGCGATCACCAACGACTCCCTGGAGGAGTCGATCGACCGGGTCATCGCCGGCCCGCAGCGCCGCACCCGGGTGATGAGCGACCAGGAGAAGAAGATCACCGCGTACCACGAGGGTGGGCACGCGCTGGTCGCCTGGGCGCTGCCCCACGCCGCCCCGGTGCACAAGGTGACGATCCTGTCGCGCGGCCGCTCGCTGGGTCACACGCTGGTCCTGCCGACCGAAGACAAGTACACCCAGACCCGCGCCGAGATGGTCGACACCCTGGCGTACGCGCTGGGCGGCCGGGCCGCCGAGGAGCTGGTCTTCCACGAGCCGACCACCGGCGCCGGCAACGACATCGAGAAGGCCACCGGGCTGGCCCGCGCGATGATCACCCAGTACGGCATGAGCTCCAAGCTCGGTGCGATCAAGTACGGCACCAGCGGCGACGAGCCGTTCCTCGGCCGCAACATGGGCCACGAGCGGGACTACTCCGACGCGGTGGCCGCCGAGATCGACAACGAGATGCGGGCGCTGATCGAGCTGGCCCACGACGAGGCCTGGGAGATCCTGGTGGAATACCGGGACGTCCTGGACAACATCGTCCTGGAGCTGATCGAGAAGGAGACCCTCTCCACCGCCGACATGGCCCGGATCTGCGCCCGCGTGGTGAAGCGTCCGCCGATGGCCCCCTACAACGGCTTCGGCAAGCGCCAGCCCTCCACCGAGCCCCCGGTCCTCACGCCGACCGAGAAGGAGGCGCTCAAGGCGCAGGCCCAGGCCGACGGAGCCTCCGTCGGCGGCGGCCTGCCGGGCTCCAACAACTCGGACGGTACGCACTGAACACCGCCCCGACGGCCGGTCACGAGGCACCGATCCCGAGTGCCTCGTCGACCGAGCCCGACACCGACGGTCTGGACTACCTCGCCGCGCGGCTGGTCAACGGCAAGTTGACCGGTCGCCCGGTCGAGGAGTCCGTCGACCTGGCCCGCATCGAGAAGGCCGTCCGCGAGATCCTCATCGCCGTCGGCGAGGATCCCGACCGCGACGGTCTCGTGAAGACCCCGGCCCGGGTCGCCCGCGCGTACGCCGAGCTCTTCGCCGGCCTGCGGGTCGACCCGGCGCAGGTGCTCAGCACCACCTTCGAGGCCAACCACGAAGAGCTGGTGCTCGTCCGGGACATCGACGTGATGAGCCTCTGCGAGCACCACCTGCTCCCGTTCCGGGGCAGCGCGCACATCGGCTACATCCCCGGGCCGGACGGCCGGATCACCGGCCTGTCCAAGCTCGCCCGGCTCGTCGAGGTCTACGCCCGCCGCCCCCAGGTGCAGGAGCGGCTCACCTCGCAGATCGCCGACCTGCTGATGAGCAGCCTCGCCCCGCGCGGCGTCGTGGTGGTGCTCGAATGCGAGCACATGTGCATGGCCATGCGCGGCATCCAGAAGTCCGGAGCGAAGACCATCACCTCCGCGGTACGCGGCGTGCTCCAGCACGACGCCAAGTCCCGCGCCGAGGCGATGTCCCTGATCATCCCCCGCTGACCGGCGGGGCCAATCCCGCAACGACGCCGGGGCGACCACGCGGTCGCCCCGGCGTCGCCGTTCCTGCTTCCCGCGCCCGGTCCCGCCGCGCGGCCCGTCACGGCCGGGCGGCTCAACCGGCCAGCATCGCCAGCACGAGCCCGGCGGTGGTCAGCACAGCCGGGACGAGACATACCAGGGCACCCCACCGGGGCGTCCGGTCCACCGGGCCGTCGGCCGGCACCCCCGCCGCGCCGGCCCGCCCGACCGGGGCCGCAGGCGCGGCACCGCCGCCGGCCGCCACGACCGGGCCGGCCGGTGCCGCGCCGTGCGTCGCCGCCCCAGCGGCGGGCCGCTTCCCGTTCCGTTCCGCCGCCGTCCCCGCCGGCCCGCCGAAGAGGCGGCCGACGCCGATCCAGCCGGAGACGAAGGCGGCCGCAGGCATCGGAAGCCCGCACACCAGGGCCACCACGCTCGCCGGGCCGGCACCCGTCGCCACGTACAGCACCACCTGGAGCAGCGGAACCACCAGCGCGAGCGGCCCGTAGACCAGCAGGTTTCGCAGCCGCGGCGGCCAGGCCCCCGGACCGAACCGGCCGCGCCCCGCCAACAGGCCGTCGGCCCCGTCCGCCCAGCCCCGCGCCGCGCGCAGGGCCGTCGACACCGCCGTCGGCCCGGCGACCATCTCCCGGGCCGCCTCGCTCAGCTCCGGCGGCGACGGCGCCAGCACGATCGGGGGTACGCCCAACTCGCGCAGCCGGGACCGCTGCGGCGCCAGCCGCTCGCGTACCCCGGTCAGCTCCTCGCGGGCGGCCTGCACCGCCCGGGCCTGCTCCGTCGCGGCCGTCGCCGCGCCCCGGCGCACCCCGTCGAGCTGGCGGGCGGCGGCGACGTACTCCGTCCAGGCCGCGGCGCTGTCGACGGCGGGCACCGGGTCGACGCCGGCCCGCTGACGGACCGGTCCCGCAGCCGGCGGTGCGGCGACGGTGGTGGTCGGCTCCCGGCTCATCCGCCCTCCCCCTCGTCGGTCCCTGCCTCGGCACCGGCGGCCCGCGTCGCGGCCTCGGCCGCAGTTCCCCCGTCGGTTCCCGGGCCCGCCCCGGCCCCCGTGGTGGTGTCGCCTCGCGTCGTGGCGTGGGCTTGCGGGGCGGTGCCGGTTCCCGGCGCGCTGCCGGCCTCCGTCATGGTGCCGGCTTCCGTCACGGTGCCGGTGGGCCGTGGCGCGTCGTCGCCCGGGCCGGCGAACGGCACCAGCAGGACACCCCGCTCGTCCGGGCCGTCCCAGAGCATCGCCCGGCCTGGCCGGGGACGCCACTGCACCGGATGCCCGAACAGCGCCGTGAGCTGGGCCCCCGGCACGTCCACCGCGACCACGGCGGCCAGCTTGTCGAGGTCGTCCTCGGCCCGCGCCACCGCCGTGAACGGCGGCACCGTGCGCCACCAGCCGAGCAGGTGCCGGCCGGCCGGCGGGCCGTCCCGCAGCAGCGTCCGCAGCCGGTCCGCCAGCGGGTCGGGCGGCACGGGGCCGCTCGCCGGTCGCTCGTGGCCGGCGCGCCGGCCCGTCGGTCGCTCGTGCGGCGCGGGGCCGTCCGCCTGCCGCTCGTCCGGGGCAACCCCGGCTGCCTGTCGCTCGCGTAAGGCGGCCCCGGTTGCCCGCCGGTCGTGCGGGGCGGTCCCGTCCAACCCGAAGACCACCAGGTAGCCGGGCTCCTCGGCGTCGACGGCGGCGAGCAGGCCCGGCAGGTCGACACGTTCCACCCGGTGCTGGCCGGCGAGGTCCGCCGCCAGGGCGTCGGCCACCGGCGTCGCCTCGGCGGCGAGTGACGCCACCACGAACCGTCCCGTGCCCGGCGCGTGGTGCGCCGCGACGCTCCGTGCCGCAGTGGCCAACAGGGCGACCGCCTCCGCCCCCGGGCCGAGGACGGCCAGGTTACGGCCGGCACCCGCGCCGAGCGGCACCGTGACCGTCGACCGGGACGGATCCACCGCCCGGCCCAGCAGGGCCACCGGCCCCCGCGCCCGCCCGGCGAAGGCCGCCCGGTAGTGCGGATCGTTACGCAACGACGGGCGCGCCCAACCGGCGAAGACCACCGGCGGAGCCGACCGCTCCGGACGGGCCGCCCAGAGCCTGCGCCGCAGCTCCCCGATCGTCTCCGGGGCCTCGTGCGGGTCGGGGAAGCGGACCATCCGCTCGTGCCCCCGGGTGGCCCCCCGGGGACCGCCGAGGCCGCCCGCCGTGTTCACCACCGCGCTGCCCACCGGCAGCCCCGCTGCGGCGTCGTTGCTCGGCTCCAGCACCGGGCCCCCGCCGGCCAGCGCCACCCGCACCGGGAACTGCCCGGGCAACGAGTCGCGGGTCGTCGGCCCACCGGCGATCCCCAGATCACCCTCCCCGGCCAGGACCAGATGCACCCCGTACGCCCGACCGGACCGGGCCAGGGCGTCCAGGCGGGCGACCGCGTCAGTGGCCAGCCGATCCTGCTCGGCCAGCAGGAGCGGAAAGTTGTCGATCACACAGACCACCCGGGGCAGGGCCTGGTGCTCACGCAGGCCGGCGAACCGCTGCCCACCGGCGCGCTGGCCGGCCTCCTCCCGGCGACGGGTCTCCGCCGTCAGCTCGTCGAGGAGGCCCAGCACGTACTCCCGGTCGGCGGCCAGCCCCGCCGAACGCACCTGGGGCACCCAGGCCCGGTCCCGCTCGGTCTGCAGGAACTCCGCGAACGACTCGCCGTCGCCCAGGTCGGCCAGGTGCAGGGCCAGCTCGTCCGGGCCGTACCGGGCGGAGAGGCCGAGCAGCACGTTGCTGAGGAATGCGGCGCGATCCGCCCCGGACCGTCCGCTGACCAGCCAGTGCGGGGTCAGCTCGGTGAACCCCACGGTGACCGGACGGCCACCCGCGTCCCCGACCGTGGTGGAGACGCCCTCCACGGAGCCCGCCGTCCACAGTGGGGCGGCCGGGTCGGGCAGCAGGTCGGCCAGGCTGAGCCGGGAACCGGCCTCGATCTCTGCGGCAAGCCGTCGGCACACGGCGTCGACCAGGGCAGCCGGCGGATCGTCGTCGACGAAGACGGGGGAGTTCAGCCCACCCGGTGGCTCCGCCCCCGGCCCCGCCAGGGAACTGCCCGGCGGGTCACCCAGCAACGCGTACGCGTTGCGCATGGCCAGCGGGGTGGCCTGCGGCAGGGGCGCGCGGGTCGCGTACGGGCCGGCCGGTGGCCAGCCGGCCACGACCAGGTGCAGGCCGGCAGCCCGACCCCGCGCCGCCAGCGCCTCGATCCGATCCAGATCGGCCGGATCCGTCGCCTCCGGCCAGGCGGCCACGACCACCAGCAGCGTACGGTCGTGCCGGCGCGGTCGGCCACTGCTCGGCGACACCCACTGCTCCGCCTCGGTGAGCACGGCCCGCAGCCCGACGACGTCCGTGGCCGGCGGGGGCAGCAGGCCGGCGTCCGCGAGCACGGCGAACGGGGCGAACGTGCCGTCCGGCGGCGCGGCCAGCCCGGTGCCGGTGCTGCCGGTGTCGGTGGTCGTGGTCGTGGCCGCGCGTGCGCCGGTGGTTACGCCCGTGCGTGCGTCGGCGACGGCACCCGGCCCTGCGCCGGTCGCCGGATCCGTTCGCGCTCCGGCGGTGGTGGTGCTGACTTTTCCGATGCCGGTCCCGTCGATTGCGCGGACCAGCAGGCAACCGGCCGGCGTCGCCGCCAGCAGGCGCAGCAGCACGGCCCGGAGCAGCCCCGCCACCCGGGGATCCCGCGCGTCGCCGTCGATCGTCAGGTGCCCGGTGCCGAGCAGCGGCACGAGGGCCGGGAAGCGCGCGTCGTCCAGCGGAGCGGCCATGCCTACCCGGACGAACGGCGGCGGGCCCTCGCCCGACGGGACCGCCACGGTGAGCGTCTCCAGTGACGCCCCCGCCCAGCCCGGCGCGAGGACAGCCGCCGTGGACCGCAGCCGGTCCGCCAACTCGTACTGCCGCCGCTGGTCCGCCGGTGCGGGCCGGATCTCGTCGAGGACGGCGGCCGCCGCAGCGGCCGTCGCCTCCGCCCTGCGGTGCAGGGCAGCGGCGCGGTTGGTGCGTGTCCTCGGACCGAACACCGCGTCCACCCCCTCGTCCCGAGGTTGGGAACCCCTCCCCGAGCAGTGACGGTATCCCAGGTCCCGCCCGTCCTCAGGGACGCGCCACGGCGGGTGCGCCGGAGATGTCCGTGACCGGTCGGATTCTCACCGCTGGGGGTCGTCCTGTCACGATCCGCTGCATCCTGGGCATTGGGTACGAGGCGTCCAGCCGATAGCCTCAAGGGGTGGAATCAGTGCAGCCCCCCGCCGGTTCCCAGGTGTCCCGCGTACCGGCGCAGCGGACCCCGCCGGAGCAGTTGGTGCCCCCGTCGGGGACGCCGACGCCGGCCCGCCGGCCAGGACGGGTGCGGACCATCGTCACGGTGGTCGCCGGGGTGCTCGGGTTGCTGCTCGTCGGCGGCGGCATCACCGCCTTCGTGCTGTACGACCGCGCCACCAGACCGGATCGCAGCGCCCCGGACGTGGTCGTCGACAACTACCTGCGTGCATTCCTCGTCGACCGCAACGACATCAAGGCCGACCAGTTCACCTGCTCAGCAAGCACTCTTGAGGCGGTCAACGGCCTCCGCAGTGAAATCGAACAACGCGAAGCGCGCTTCGGCGTCAACGTCCGGATCACATGGGGAGCGCTGGCCCGCACGAAGACTGCTGGAGGCGAGTCAGTCGAGACGACGCTGACGATCTCAAGTTCAGCCAATGGCCAACCTCGTAGCAGCCGTCGGGAAGCTTGGGTTTTTCAGGTCAGCGACGAAACGGACGGCTGGCGTGTTTGCGATGGCAGGAAGGTTGACTAGCAACTACTCGATCCAGAGGAGATGGACCGGGACCTCCAGAGTGGTGGGCGGCTGACCTCGCCAGGCCCAGCGGTACCACTCCAGCTCGGGCGTGACCCGGACGCAGATGTCCCCCTCGGCCCCCGAGTAGGTCTCGGTCACTGCGCGGAGGTCTCGCTGCTCACCGGCGTCAGCCACGTGCACGACCCGGCGTCCCGTGACGGCACCCGCCTCGAAGACCGGAGTCGGCGCCCGGTGGGCCGGTGCGTCCAGGGAGACCAGGTTGACGCTGGAGACCCCGACCGTAGGGACGCCCGGCCGGTTCCCCAGGGTTTCCACCCACACCCGCTCGACCGGCACCAGCGGGGCGAAGACCTCGACCTGCTCGGACTCCGCGCGGTACCACTCCTGCTCGGGAATGACCGGCACGTAGGTGCGGCTGTTCTGCACCACGCGCTCGTCGGCGCGCAGGTCGCCGCGCCAGCCGAGACCGGGCAGCCCGACCAGCACCCGCCGTCCCCGCAGTTCGACCCGTCCGGTCGCGGGCACGATCTCGATCGGCCTGGGCGGCTGGGGTGCCCAGTCAGGCTGGTCGGCGAAGGGGTCGGGAAGCGGCCCGGTCATGCGTACCGGAGCCCTACGCCTTGCCGTTCAGGGGCGCGCCCCGGTCCCGCATGAACGGCACCGGGTTGACCGCACCACGACTGGACCGGTCACCGTCCAGGTGGACCTCGAAGTGCAGGTGCGGGCCGGACGAGTTTCCGCTGCTCCCGACCTCACCGATCACCTCTCCGGCCTTGACCATCTGGCCGGGGACCACCCGGGGCTTGACGATCATGTGGCAGTACCGGGTCACGTAGCCGCCGGAGTGCAGCACGTCGACGAACCAGCCACACCCACCCTTGCCCGGATAGCCGTCGACATCACAGCTCAGCTGGCCGTTGTTGGCCGGGTCGCACCTGGCGACCAGTACCCGCCCGGTCGCCGCCACGCGGATCAGGGTGCGCTTCGGCGCGGCGATGTCCACCCCGTTGTGCCGAGGGCGACTGGCCGTCCGGAATCCGGAGCCGACACCCCCCGGGATGGGTGCCGTCCAGCCCGAGGCGGCGATCTGGCCCCGGGTGGCGGCGTTGCAGATGCTGCGCTGAGCCACCTGCACCGTGCGTGCCGCACCGCCGGCGAGCGCGTCGACGATTCTGCTGGCGAGGTCCTCGTGCTTCGCATAGGCGTCAGGGAAGGCGCTCACCTGCACCCGCTGGGCGGCCCTGGTCAGCGAGAGCTGCTCCCAGCCGGGGACCTTCACCAGCTTCTCGTAGAACTTGCGGGACGAGTAGGACGGGTCCTGCAACTGCTCGGGGGACCCCCAGCCCTGGCTGGGGCGCTGCTGGAACAGGCCCACCGAGTCGTGGTCGTTGCGGCTGCCCAGGTGGGGAAGGTTCCGTAGGCCGGACTCCTGCATGGCGGTCGCGACGGCGATCACCCAGCCGCGAGGCGGGACCTTCATGTCCGAGCCGACCTTGATGATGACCGCGGCGTTGCGGATCTGGCTCTCGCCGTACTGCGCGAAGCGGGGCATCTTGCCGGAGACCTTGACCTGGTGGGACGAGCCGCAGGCGGACTGGGCCTCCGGGGAGAGGTCGTCACTGCCGCCGCTCAGTTCGGTGAGGAAGAACGCCGCCGTCCCCCCGGTGCAACAGAGCAGCGTGAGCGTGGCGGTCAGTGCGACGGCCAGCGCGCCGATCCGCAGCCTGCGCCGCGGGCTGCTGCCATCTCTCATCTGCTCGCTCATGCTCGCTCCCAGTCCACGGCGTCGACCAGCCACTGCCCGTCGGGGGCCACCAGTTCCAGCCGCAGCCGCCCGGTGTCGAGCGGCACCACCACCTCGACGAAGCGTTCCGTCCGGGGGCGGAGGCTCGCTTCGCCGGTCGTCCGCTCCGCCGGAACACCCGCCGGGTCGGCACCCGCGAGTTGCTCGGTGAGCTCTGGGGTGGAGAGCGGACGCAGCGCCTCGTGCCAATCGTCCGCGTTGCTGCCGCGGCCACCGAGCCACGCGGCGACGAATCGGTCCGCGATCTGCTCGGGGGTCGGTGCGCCGGGGCGGGTCACCGGCGTCGGGGGCGCGGTGCCGCCGAGTACGCCGTCGTCGCCAGAGGTCGGGTCGACGGTGGTGATCGGCTGGCTGGGTCGGTTGCTCAGCCCCGCCGCCGGATCCCCCGGACCGGACGCCAGCCGGGCGGTGCCGATCACACCGAAGACGAGAACCCCGATGGCCAGCGCGATGCCCAGGCGGGACCGCAGCACCCGAGCGAAGAGGAACTCCACCGCGCGTCGCATGGCCCTCACCGCGCTTCGGTGCGGATCCGCGGTGCGGAGGGTCGGGGCGTGGCCGGCCCGGTGGTCCCCGGCCGGTAGATGACGAAGGACGGGTTCTCCGCCGGCACGTCCGGCTCGGTCCAGGTCGAGGGCTGGCGGCGTCGTGGCCGGGGCGCGGGAGGCCGTGCGGGGCTGCGCTGCTCAGGCACGGTGACCTCGTCAGGGCGTTCCCGTCCGTCGGGCCGCTGCCGCTCGGCGGGGTTCGCGGTGCCGACGGTGGAGTGGCTCGGGTCCTCGTGCCGGGCCTCGGGCCGGAGAGTCGTCCGCTCGGCCGTCGCGCCGCGCTTGCGGGCCAGGGCCGGCTCGTTCGTGCCACCGGGCTCGGCGACGTCGAGCCTGGCAGCGGTGCGCATGTCCCGGAAGAACCGCCGGTGCCACGATCCGGCCGAGCTGACGGCCTCGCTGCTGTCCTTGCCGCCGAGCTGGGTGATGCGCCGGTACGGCCGTAGCAGCAGCCAGCCGACCACCCCGCAGAGCCAGACGAGCACCACCTGGAGCCAGCCCGGCAGGGTCGCCGTGCTCATGATCAGATCCACGGCGAAGAGGTAGATGGCGGCCCCGGTGCCGAAGATGGCGATGTTGAACACGGCGGCGACGACGGCGTTGGCCAGCCGGCGCAGCCCGGCGCTCGCCGGGCGCATCAGCCCTATCGTGCCCAGGATCGGCGCCGCGATCACCGCCCACCGGAAGATGAGGAAGCCCAGCAGCACCAGCAGCGACGCGGTGAGGTCGAACATCGCGAAGAGCAGCGCGGCGAGCACAGCGATGAAGCCCGAGCCGACCCGGTCCATGTCCCGGAGGCCCTGGAGGTACTCGTACGCCTCCCGGTCCTCGTTCTTGATCTGCTCTGCGACCCGGGCCCACTGCTGCTGCTTGGCGGAGATGGTCGTGTCCCGGGTCGCCGGATTGGCCCGGATCTTCTCGGTCTCCTCCCAGGACAGCGACTTGGCGTCGTAGAGCGCCGGCCCGTACTTCTTGGCGGTCTCGCTGTCGGCCGACCCGAGCACCCCGCGCAGCCAGTTGCGGTAGAGCATGGACTCGGTCGCGGTATCACTGGCCCGCACGGCAGGAGGCCGATTGTCCTTACACGCGGCGGGATCGGGATCATCGCACTGTTCGGGTGGGGTGTCCCGGGTCGCCGGCCCGACGGCGTCGTGGACCACGCCGAGGGTGGTGACGAGCGTGCCGTCGGCGATGTTCGCGGACTTCACGGGCCACGCGGCGAGGGCGGTCACCGCCACCATCACCAGCAGGGCCCAGCCGGCGGTGGTCATGGCGTTGCTCATGTCGGACTGGCGGGAACGCCAGAGCAGGTAGAGCCCCACCACGCAGAGCGTGATGATGCCGAAGACGCTGAACACCTTCTGGTAGACGGCCTTGGTGGCCTGCTCCACCAGGGGGTCGGCCCAGGCCCACATCGACCGGGGATCCCAGGCCCGCTCCCGCAGCGCGTTCGAGCCGCCGATGATCGCGGTGGCGATCATGAATTCGCCGTTCGCCACCGTGGTGGTGAACTTGTAGTCCGGATGGATCACCGCGGAGGCGCAACCGCCGGGCAGGTCGTAGGTCGGAAAGCTGTATCCGGCGTATCCGTAGTCGCTGTAGAGACCCTTGGGCCCGGGCAGCTTGGCGGAGTCGGGGCGGGAAGCGAACCAGCCGGCGAGGCCGGAGTCGGGTGCGGAGGGGACCGGGGCGTTGCGGCATTCGACCTGGTCCTTGCTGACCGCGCCCAGCTTGTCGACGCAGGCGCGGAAGTCGGCCTGCCATTCCTGGGTGCTGCACAGGTCCGCCTTCGCCTGCGCGGTCGGCAGGGCGGCGTACGCGGCGTCGCCGCCCACGGCCGGCCAGGAGACCGTGGCGCCGGCGAGTACGCCGAGCGCGAGCAGGAACGCCGCTATTCGGGCCCGGACCCTCGCCATGTCACGCCTCCAGGTCAGCGATGGTCGGCAGTTGGCCCGCTGCCGCGGCGACCGCGGCGGGGGTGGTGTCCAGGTGGTCCAGCAGCCCGTCGACGTACGACACGTCCACCCGGACCTTCTGCACCCGCCCGTCGACGTCGCGCATGACGAACTCGCGGAAGCCGAGCCGGGTGGCGGAAGTGGCATCCGCTGTGGACAGCGAGGCCAGTGTCGCCTCGTACCCGTCGTTGACGGGGACGCGGAGCAGCCGCAGCGCCTCGGAGGCGATCTCGGTGTCCTCGGCGATGCGGCCGACGAACACGGTGGAGACGAGGTTCTGCACGTCGAGCCCGAGGATGTCCTTCGGGTTCTGCGAGGCGACCAGCGCGGCGAGGTTCCATTTGCGGGAGTCGCGGGCGAGGCGCACGAGGAACGACCGGCCGGAGCGCCAGCCCTCCATGAAGTGCGCCTCGTCCAGCCCGACCAGCTTCCTGGAGGACATCGAGCCGCCGTAGCAGCGGCGCACCGCGAGCCGGTGGGCGGTGTGCAGCATGGGCAGCGCGAGCGCCTCCTCGGCCGACCAGTACTCGCGTTCGATCTTGAGGTCGGGCAGGCGCAGCCCGGCCATGGTGATCACGGTCAGCGCCGCGTCGGCGCCGAGCAGCCCCTCCGGCGGGCGGCCGAAGAAGAGCATGGCCAGCGGCATCTCGGCGGTGTCCAGCAGCAGGTTCGCCAGCTCCCGGCCGGCGTCGTCGTCGAGCTGACCGAGGCAGGCGACCACGTCGTCCAGGGTGGACGTCTCCTCGGCCGGCACCTGCCGGACCGCGTGCCGGAACAGGGTCGCGGTGGACGCCTCCCGGGCCACCTGCGGCGGCACCAGCATCATGCAGATGTCCTGCACCAGCATGCGCCGCTCGGCACGGGCGTTGGAGACGGCGATCTCGAACTCCCGGTCGCCGGCCGCGCCGGTGCTGAACTCGCTGCGCAGCGGCGTCGGGATGAGCGCGTACGGCGCCAGCGTCCCCTGCTCGGAGCCGGTCAGGTTGAGCACCCGCGAGTACGGCCGCAGCTCGGGCATGCTGCACAGCCGGGCCAGCGGGCCGGACGGGTCGAGCAGGGTCACCTGCACGCCGCGCCGGGCGGCCAGGTAGCCCAGCGCGCCGAGCAGGGTCGACTTGCCACCGCCGGGCTCGGCGACGAAGACCGCGAGGCCGGAGCGCTCCCGCACCTCCATCGGGAAGTGCAGGTCGAGGAAAACCGGTCGGCGGCAGGTCCCGGCGGTACGCCCGATCAGGTCGCCCCGCCGGTCGCCGACGGTGGACGCGGCCTGCGGCAGCGCGGCGGCGAGCAGGTTGACCGGCATCCGCCGGACGTAGCCGGTGTTGGCGATCGGCTCGCCGGGGATGAACTCGCGGGCCAGCCAGTCCTGGTTCTTCGGGTGCTGCAACGACACGCGCAGTTCCCGGGAGTAGAGCTGGATGAGCCGGCGGGCCCGCTCCAGGCACTCCTCCCGGGTGCGGCCGCCGACGGCGATGCGGTGCCAGCCGTGGGCCCGGGCGGAGTCGACCGGTAGGCCGGTGGTCATCTCGTCGCCGATCACCAGCGCCCGCTTGGCCAGCCGCTCCAGCTCGGGCGGGGCGTCGATGCCGTGCTCGGCGTAGTCGAGCTGTTGGGAGCGGATCATCCGCAGCCGGTGTTCGAGGTTGCGGAAGGAGTCGCCGGAGCCGAGGATGTCCACCCGGGTGGAGATCTCCATCGGCCAGGGCAGGCGCTCGTGGAAGTGCAGCCAGGGCTCGTGCCGCTCGGGGATCTCCAGCGGCTCCATCCGGCCGACGGCGAGCACGGCCACGTGCCGCTCCTCGCCGGTCATCCGGTTGACCAGCTTGACCGTCGACCCGTACGGGGTGCGGTACCGCTCCACCTGCTCGGTGAGGGCGAGCAGGTCGCCGCGTTCCCACCGGCCGTTGGTGACGGGGGATAGGGTGCCGGGCGGGGCCATGCAGAGCGCGACCGAGCGGTAGAGCAGCCACTCCAGCTCCTGGGCCGTGACCCGCCGGCCACGCATGCCGAATGCGCCCAGCACCTCGTCGAACTGCTCGACGGTGCGGCCGAGCTTGCGGCGTTCGCCCTCGGCGACGCCGCGGCCGAAGGTGCGCAGGAGCCGTTCGGTGAGCGAGTCGCCGAGGGAGCGCCGGGCGAAGGTCACCCCGAGGTACGTCTGCCCCTCGGCGTGGTTGACGGACAGCAGGTGCTGCTGGGCGGCGACGAGGTGGTCGCCCCAGCCGGCGGTGCCCGGCACGTCGGGCAGCGGGGACGTGGTGTGCGCGTCGATGGTGCGCGCCCACTCGTCGGCCGGGAACGGGCGGGTGGTGCGGCGCAGGTGCAGCCGGAAGCCGGCGAGGCCGGCGTACTGCTCCGAGATGGCGGCGAGCAGGGCCTCCCGTTCGGCGTCGGGCCGGAACGCCCAGCGCACCTCGGGCAGCCAGTACCACGCCGTGACGGTGTTGGGGGTGAAGGTCAGGTGGCCGGCGATCTCGGTGATGGCCAGCTCGACCGACGGGTCGCGGTCCCCGAACTTGATCTTCGGGGGCTTGGCGGGCCGGGCGGGCTTGGCCGGCTTCGCGGGCCGGGCGGGCTTCGCGGGCTTGGCGGCCCGCTCCCGCCGCTCGGCCGTCCGCTGCCGGGGCGGCGTCACCTCGCGGCCGGCCGGGGACTGCGCCGGCGCCGGGAGCGCCGGTCGATCCGGCTCCCAGCCCCGGGGCGGGGCCTCGGGGCCGCGCTGCGGGGACGGGACGACGCCCGGCTGCGGGGACGGCGTGCCGCCGCGCTGCGGGGCGTGCGCGGCCTCCCGCCGTGCCGCCGGCTCGGCCGCCCGCTGCGGGGACCGCCCGGGCTCCCGGCGCACGGGCGGCTCGGCGTCCTGCCAGCCGTACGTCTCGTCGTCGGGATCGGCGGGGGGCTCGGCCACGACCGGGGGCGGCGGGTCGGGCGTGGGCGTGGGGCGTGCCGCCGGGATCCGGTCCACGTGCTGCTGGGGGACCCGGGGCCGGCTGTGCGGCGTGGGCGCGACGGTGGTCCGTTCGGCGGGGGCCGGCGCGATCTCGGGCCGCGCGGGCGGGGCCGCCACGGCCGGCGGCTGGTGCGGGATCGGGGGGTGCTCGCGGGGCGTGGGCCGGGGCGGCGCGGGCAGCGCGGGCCGGGACGCCGGGTGGGCGCCGCCGAAGAGGTCGAGGAACGGTGAGTCGATGTCGGCGCTGTCGGCGACCATCGGCGGGCTCGGCTCGGGGCCGGCCGGCGCGGGACGCCCGGGCGTGGGCCGGGGCGCCTGGAAGACGCCGACCCGCCCGTGACCGGGGGTGGTGGCCAGCGCGGGGTCGAGGGCGACCTCGTCCAGATCCTCGTCCGGAGGGTAGTCGAACGAGCGCGCACGGTTACCGTGCGTAGCCGCGTGACGTCCTGCCGGGGAACCCGGCGTGGAAGAGCGACTCATGCCACCGCCTCATCCGCGTGCTGCTTCGGCCCGATCGGCGTACGCCCGGTCATGCCAGTTCCTCCCGGATCCTGATCCGGCTCGCCACCAGGCGCGGGTCGCGCTGCTCGGCGGCCGACTCCCGGGTGCGCCGCCAGTCGGTCAGCGCGGTGCGGATCACCATGCGCGCGGGCCGGTCGGGGTCGACGTACCGGAAGATGAACGAGGTGCTCACGATGGCGAGCGCGATCTCCCAGGCGGGAAAGAGCTCGACCTGCAACGTGAACAGCCAGTGGATGAACATGTAGAGGGGTACGAGCAGCATGAACACGCCGTACTGGGCGTACGGCAGGTGGACGGGCAGGGTGTAGCCGGGTGGCCCGAGGTAGACCAGGCGGGCCCGGTAGATGTCGTCGTCGGTGCGCAGCCGCATCTGCCCGCGCCTATTCGAAGATCAGGTCGATCAGGTAATCACCGACGAAGAAGAGTGTGGCCGCTCCGGCGATGAAGGCCAGCCCGACGATCGCGATGGCGGAGCTGGTCAGGACCTTGGAGATCTCGCCGCGGCTGGCCCGGCCGATGAAGATGACGCCGAGCACGGCCAGCAGGATCGGCGCGATCTTGCTGGCGAAGAACGTGACGACGCCGTTGGTGTCGATGCCCTTGGGTGCCGGCTCGGCGAGTGGAGTCGACGCCAGGGTGTGGAGCGCGTGGGTGACGCCGGACGACGTCGCCTCCATGAGCTCGATGGCGATCACTGGAACCTCCCTGGTGCGGCCGGCGGAGCCGCGGCGGTGCGGTGGTCAAGCTTGGCGGGATGGTGCTCACTCTGCGCAGTGTCGGCGACCCTGCGTTCGTCACCCACCACGCGGAGTAGTGAGCTTTGGGGGGATTTTTCCCGCTTCGGCCCTCCCTCCAGGCTTCGCCGTCTCGCTGCTGGGCAATTCCAAAGGGTACGGGCCGCCCCCCTTTGCGACAAGCCGCGAAGAGTCGGCCCGGAACGACCCGGACGACCGATCGTACACTCGTTCTAATTGCCATGTCAGGGGTGTCGCCGGCGGGGCGCACCGGGCCGCCCGGGCACCCCGCCGCGACCGGTACGGTGCAGTCGTGACCGATCTGGTACGGACGCGGACCCCGGTGGTGATGGGGGTCCTCAACGTCACGCCCGACTCCTTCTCCGACGGCGGTCGATACGCCGATCTCGACGCCGCCGTCGCACACGGGGTGCGGCTGAAGGAGGAGGGCGCGCACCTGGTGGACGTCGGCGGCGAGTCGACCCGCCCGGGGGCGGACCGGGTGGACGCCGCCACCGAGGCCGCCCGGGTGCTGCCGGTGGTCCGGGAGCTCGCCGCCGCCGGCGTCGCGGTCAGCATCGACACCAGCCGGGCCCGGGTGGCCGAGGCCGCCCTCGCGGCCGGGGCGGCGGTGGTCAACGACGTCTCCGGCGGCCTGGCCGACCCGGACATGGCCCGGGTGGTCCGCGACGCCGGCTGCCCCTGGGTGCTCATGCACTGGCGCGGGCACTCGCGGGGGATGAGCGGGCTGGCCCACTACACAGACGTAGTGACCGACGTGCGGGCCGAGCTGGCCGGGCGGGTCGACGCGGCGCTGGCCGCCGGGGTGGCCGCCGACCGCATCGTCGTCGACCCCGGCCTCGGCTTCGCCAAGACCGCCGAGCACAACTGGCAGCTCACCGCCCGCCTGCCCGAGCTGCTGGAGCTCGGCCTCCCGCTGCTCTTCGGGGCCAGCCGCAAGTCCTACCTGGGCCGGCTGCTCGCCGCCGCCGACGGCACCCCCCGGCCGACCGCCGGCCGGGAGACCGCCACCGCCGCGACCAGCCTGCTCGCGGTCGCGGCCGGGGCCTGGGGGGTACGCGTGCACGACGTGCTCGGCACCGTCGACGCCCTGGCGGTCTGGCGGGCCAGCGGCAGCCCGCGCCTCGGGCCCGCCCGCGAGGGTGGCCGGCCGGCCGACCGGGGCGGGCCGGCGGCGGCAGGAGTCGGAAGACCGACGGAGGGAGCACGGTGACCGACCGGATCACGCTGACGGGCCTGCGGGCGCACGGCCGGCACGGCGTCTACGACTTCGAGCGGGAACGGGGGCAGGAGTTCGTCGTCGACGCCGTCCTCGAACTCGACCTCGCGCCCGCCGCCCGCTCCGACGAGGTGACCGACACGGTGCACTACGGGGAGCTGGCCGACCGGCTGGTCGCGGTGCTGACCGGCGAGCCGGTGAACCTGATCGAGACGCTCGCCGACCGGCTGCTCACGATCTGCCTGGCCGACTCCCGCGTGACCCGCGCGACGGTGACCGTGCACAAGCCGGAGGCGCCCGTGCCGCACGCCTTCACCGACGTCGCCGTCACCATGTCCAGGGCGCGGACCGGCCTGCCGCCTGCCGCGCCCGCCGGGGGTGCCGGGTGACCCGCGCCCTGCTCTCCCTCGGCAGCAACCTCGGCGACCGGCTGGCCTACCTGCGCTCGGCGGTGGACTCCCTCGGCGAGGCGGTGCTGCTGGTCTCGGGCGTCTACGAGACCCCGCCGTGGGGCGACGCGGACCAGCCCGCGTACCTCAACGCGGTGGCGCTGGTCGCGGACCCGGCGGCGGCCCCGCCGGACTGGTTGGCGCGGGCCCGGGCCGCCGAGCGGCGCGCCGGCCGCGAGCGCGACCCGGCGCGCCGCTTCGGCCCGCGCACCCTCGACGTCGACGTCGTCGCCGTCTGGGACGACGCCGGCGAGCCGGTGCTCAGCGACGACCCGGAGCTGACCCTCCCGCACCCCCGGGCCCACCTGCGGGCGTTCGTGCTCCGGCCGTGGATCGACATCCAGCCGTACGGGCGGCTGCCCGGGCACGGCTGGCTGACCGACCTGCTCAACGCCGAACCGGTGGCCGGCGACGCCCTGGAACTGAGCCCCCGGCCGGATCTGGCGTTAGAGTCGTCGACATGAGCCAGTGGAGCCGGCCGGCATGACCCAGGCGCAGTCCCGACCGCCGGGCGGGTCGGACCCCGGCCGCTCCAGGATGGGCCCCACCCGGATCTCCACCCTGGTCGTCGCCGGCCTGGCCGCCGCGGCGGTGGCCTGGCTGCTGATCAGCACCCTCTACGGCGGATTCCCGCGGCTGCCCTGGCTGCCGGTGGTGACGCTGGCCGCGCTGGCGGTGCTGGAGGCGTACGCGGCGGTCAACACCCGCAGCCGGATCGAGCGGCGGCCGGGGCGCGACCCGGTCGATCCGCTGCTGGTGGCCCGGTTCGTGGTGCTGGCTAAGGCGTCCGCCCTGGCCGGGGCGATCTTCGCCGGCTGGTGCGCCGGGCTGACCGGGTGGCTCTTCGTGGAGCCCACCCGGGCCGCCGCAGAGGACCGCCCGGCCGCCGGCGCCGGCCTGCTCGCGGCGCTCGCCCTGGTGGCCGCCGCGCTGTGGCTGGAGCGGTCCTGCCGGGTGCCGGAGCGGCCCGAGGACGAGCGGGACGCCGACCGGCGGGAGGGCGGCCCGGGCCAGCGCTGACCACGGGGGGTTACGCCCGGACCGGCGCGCAGGTACCGTGCCTGGCGACCGGAGAGCAACGGCCGCCCCGGTCCGTCCGGGCCGGACCCTGCGGCCGTGACCTGGGGAGGGCACGCGTCATGGGGCACGAGGATCCGGGCCGGCACTTCCCCGCGGAGCCCTCGTCGGGCGTGCCCGCGTCGGTGCTGGAGAACGTCTTCGACGATCCGGCCCACGGCGAGCCGGGCCGCGACCGGGTCGCCGTGCACGTCGTCTGGGAACTGCTGCTGGCCGCCGCCCTCGCCGCGCTGACCTGGCTGCTGTGGCGGGCGGATCCGGCCGCGCTGCGCGACGACGGGCTGCGGTCGCTGCTGGTCGACGTGGTGGCGCTGGGGCTGCTCGTGCTGGCCGCCGGGCTGACCCTGCGCACCTCCGCCGTGAACCTGGCGGTCGGCCCGGTGGCGGTCGCCGCCGCCCTGCACGCCGCCGAGCAGGGCGACCGGGGAATCGAGGTCGCGGTGGGGCACGCCGTGGCGGTGGCCGCGATCGGCGGGCTGGCCGTGGGGCTCGCCGTGGTGGTGCTGCACGTGCCCGGCTGGGCGGCGAGCCTGGCCGGCGCGGCCGGCGTGGTGGTCTACATCCAGCAGCGCTCCGTGCCGGTGCCGGTGCAGGGCGGGTACGACCCCCGGGACACCGCGTTCTACCTCTTCGCCGGCTTCGCCGCCGTGGCCGTCCTCGGCGGACTGTTCGGGGCCGTCCGCCCCGTGCGCCGCCTGGTCGGCCGGTACCGCCCGGTGGCCGACCCGGCCCGTCGCCGGGGCGGCGTCGCGGCGACCATCGTCGTGTTCGCCTTCGTCCTCTCCACCGTGTTCGCCACGCTCGCCGGCATCCTGCTCGCCAGCAACGGCGACGGGCCCGTCGTCCCCACCGAGGGGCTGGGCTGGACGACGCTCGCCGTCGGCATCGCGCTGCTCGGCGGCACGAGCGCGTACGGCCGGCGCGGCGCGATCTTCGGCACGCTGCTCGCCGTCAGCATCGTCGCCGTCCTGCGTGCCTGGCTGGACGCCGAGGGCTGGAGCGTGAGCCGGTGGGCGGTCGGCGGGGCGGCCCTCGGCGTCGGCCTGGTGGTGACCCGGCTGGTCGAGACGTTCGGGCGGCCCCGGACGGCGGGTGTGGACCCGGAGCCGATCCCGCGGGGCGACGGCACGATCAGCTCTGGCTGGTCGGTGCCCCGGCCGGCGCCGGTGGGCGACTGGCCCCCGGCCCTGCCCACCCGCACCGACGACACCCCCACCGACCCCTGGGACGCGTCGCGCTGGGACGACCGCCCGTCGCGCTGGGACACCGGCGACCGCTGACCTGCACGAGTCGGGGGCGGCGGCGCGCCGCCGGTGATCTCGCCGGTTAGGCTCGGCGGCATGACCGAGACACCTTCCACCGGCACCGGCGGGCACACGTTCGACGAGTTGGACGCGCTCTCCACGGAGGAGCTGCGGGAGCGGGCGTTCGCGACGGCCCGGGAGCGGCGTGACGTCGGGTTCTTCTGGTCGGTGCTGCGCCACCTGCCGAACGCCGACGAGGCCGCCGCGCTGGACGGCGCGCCGAACTCCGTCGGCCCGACCATCGACGAGGCCGCGGCGCTGTGGCGGGAGCTCACCGGGCACGGGTACGAGGAGTCCGCGCCGCTGCTGCGGGCCAAGTTCATCGACTACCTGATGAAGCACTGACCGGAACGCGGTCACCGTGACTCGCAGGTCTGCCCGCCGGGGCACGTCGGGGCCCGGTCGCATCATGGCTGCCTTCAACCGCTCGGGCGGCACCGGCCGGTCGGGCTCCCTCGGCCGGTACGGGACGGCGGCCGGCACCGGCACGCTCGCGGTGCTGCTGCTCGTCGCGGTCTGCGGCAGCCCGCTCTACGTCGGCTGGGCGGAGGGCCGCACCGACCCCGGGTCGGCCGGCGGCTGGTTCCTGCGGCTGCTGGCCTGGCCGGCGTGGCGGTTCGGCTCCGGCGACCCGGGGCAGGGGACGCTCGCCGGCGACCTGCGCGCCATCCTGCTGGTGGTGCTGGCGGCCGCCCTGCTCTACCTGCTGCCCGCGTCCCAGGTGGCCCGGGTGCCGGGGTCGGTGAGCCAGTTCTTCTCCGGTTGGGGCGCGTACGTCCTGGCCGCCGGCCTGGCCGGGCTGCTGGGCACGCTGCTCGGGCCCGCCCCGTCGCTGCTCGCCGCGTTGCAGGCCGCCAGCGCCGGGGCCGGGTACGGCTTCCTCGCCGGCTGGATCATCGGCACGGCGAGCCTCGGCGGCCGGGCCTGACCGCCGCTCCGCCGCCCGCCTGGCTCAGGCCCCCTCCCGGCCGGCGCCCAGCGCGCGTTCCCGGGTGAGCACGCCGGCCGGCCCGCCGTCGGTGGTCACCAGCACCCGGTCCGCGCCGGAGGTCAGCATCACCGCGAGCGCGTCGTACGCCGAGGCGCCCAGCGCGACCTGTGGCAGCCCGGCGGGGTCGGCGGGGGCCGGCTCCAGCGTCTCCCGGGTGACCGGGGTGACCGCCAGCGCCCGGATGCCCCGGTCCGCGCCGACGAAGTCCCGGACGAACTCGGAGGCGGGCGCGGCGAGCAGGGCCGCCGGGGTGTCGTACTGCTCCAGCCGGCCGCCCTGGGAGAGCACGGCGATCCGGTCGCCGAGCCGGACCGCCTCGTCGAGGTCGTGGGTGACCAGCACGATGGTCTTGCGCACCTCGGCCTGGAGACGCAGGAACTCCTCCTGCAACCGGGTCCGCACGATCGGGTCGACCGCCGAGAACGGCTCGTCCATCAGCAGCACCACCGGGTCGGCGGCGAGCGCGCGGGCCACCCCGACCCGCTGCCGCTGCCCGCCGGAGAGCTCGTGCGGGTAGCGCCGGCCGAACCGGCCCGGGTCGAGCCCCACCAGCTCCAGCAGCTCCTCGCTGCGCCGGCGGATCCGGTCGCGGGGCCAGCCGAGCAGCCGGGGGACGGTGCCGACGTTGGCCACGACCGTCTGGTGGGGGAACAGGCCCACGTTCTGGATGACGTAACCGATCCGGCGGCGCAGCGCGACCGGGTCGACCCGGGTCACGTCCTCGTCGCCGAGCAGGATCCGGCCGGCGGTGGGCTCGATCAGCCTGTTGATCATGCGCAGCACGGTCGACTTGCCGCAGCCGGACGGCCCGATCAGCACCACCAGCTCGCCGGCCGGCACCCGCAGGGTCAGCTCGCGGACCGCCTCGGTGCCGTCCGGGTACCGCTTGCCGATGCGCTCCAGCGCGATGGCCGCCGCGGGGGTTCCGGCCGCCGTGGTCGACGCGGGTGCGTCGCCTTCGGCCGGTTCCGGTCCGGCGGCGCTCCGGGTGTTCGGGGTAACGTCCACGCATGTCCTTCCGCCTGAGCTACCGGGCCGACCCGGGTAACCCGTGGTTCTCCTGGCAGTACGTGCGGGACAACTCTGACACGATCGTCGCCGCGCTGCGCGACCACGCCTCCCTGACCGCCCGGGCCGTGCTGATCGCCGCCCTGGTGGCGCTGCCGCTCGCGGTGGCGGCCCACTGGTTCCGCCCCCTCGCCGGCCCGATCCTCGCGTTCACCGGGGTGCTCTACACGATCCCGTCGCTGGCCCTGTTCGCGTTCCTCGCGCCCTACCTGGGGATCGGGGCGGTGACCGTGCTCAGCGTGGTGGTGCTGTACGCGCTGCTGGTCATCGTCCGCAACGCCGTCGCCGGGCTGAGCCAGGTGCCCCCCGAGGTCCGCGAGGCGGCGGAGGGGATGGGGTACGGCCGGTGGGGCCGGCTGCTGCGGATCGAGCTGCCGCTGGCGCTGCCCGGCATCCTCACCGGCCTGCGGCTGGCCACCGTGTCGACCGTGGCGCTGGTGACCGTCGGGGTGGTGGTCGGCCGGGGCGGGCTGGGCCAGCTCATCTTCGCCGGCTTCCAGAACAACTTCTACAAGGCCGAGATCATGACCGGCACGCTGCTCTGCGTGCTGCTCGCCCTGGTGCTGGACCTGATCCTCGCCGGGCTCGGCCGGGCGGTCACCCCCTGGCTGCGCGGGCGGGCGCGATGAACGCGGGGCGGCGGGGCGGGCGCCCGGGGAGCGCCGGGCGGCCGGGCCCGCGCCCCACCGGCGTCCGAGGAGGGGGAACCCGGTGAGCAACCCGGTCGGCCAGGCGGTGCTCTGGCTCAACGACCCGCTGAACTGGACCAACCCGGGCGGCATCCTCGACCGGCTCGGCGAGCACCTCGGCATGTCGGCCGCGGCCGTGCTGCTCGGCTGCCTGGTGGCCTGGCCGGTCGGGCTGTGGCTCGGGCACACCGGCCGGGGCGGCGGGCTGGTCGTGCTGGTGTCCAACGTCACCCTGGCGATCCCCACCCTGGCCCTGCTGACCATCCTGCCCCTGACGTTCCTCGGGTTCGGCCGCCCCGCCGTGGTGGTCGCGCTGGCCGTCTTCGCGGTGCCGCCGCTGCTGGCCAACGCGTACACGGGGGTGCGGCAGACCGACCCGGAGGCCCGGGACGCGGCGCGCGGGATGGGGCTGTCGGGCGGGCAGGTGCTGCGCCGGGTGGAGCTGCCGCTGGCGGTGCCCTACCTGGCGGCCGGGTTCCGCACGGCGGCGGTGCAGGTGGTGGCGACGGCCGCGCTGGCGTCGTTCGTCAACGGCGGCGGGCTGGGCCAGATCATCCGGGCCGGCTTCGGCCTGGACATCGCCGCCGGCGGCGGGCAGATCATCGCGGGCGGCCTGCTGGTGGCCGGGCTGGCGATGCTGGTCGAGCTGGTGTTGGCCCTGATCGAGCGGCTGGTCACCCCGCGCCCGCTGCGCCCGGCGCGGCGGCGGGCCAACCGCCGGGCCGCCGACGCCGTCGCCGGGAGCTGACGGTCCGGGTCACGCTCGGGTGACGATCCGGTGACGAACCTCGCCTCGGGTTGTCGGTCCCGGCGGGCAGGATGTTGGGTGGAAGATCGCGGGCGACGACAGGAGATCGTCCGTCGGACACGCGGCCGGCCCGAGGGCCGCGCCGGGACACGGAAGGCGGGCTTGATGCGCGCACGTACACGGCTGGCCATCGGCGCGGTCGGCGCCCTCGCGGCGGCCGGTTTCCTCACCGGCTGTGGCGACGCCGGCTCCTCCGGCACCGAGGCCCCGCAGCAGGGGGCGTCGGGGGCGGGGTGCGCCCCGGTCGCCGGTGACCAGCTCGTCGTCCTCGCCGACGACAAGAAGCTCCAGAACACCGACAACGTCATTCCGGCGGTCAACGCCAAGGCGGCCACCCCGGAGCTGCTCGCGGCGCTGGACAAGGTCTCCGCCGCGCTGGACACGCCGAAGCTGATCGCGCTCAACAAGGCCGTCGACGTCGACCGCAAGACCAGCAAGGTCGCCGCCGAGGAGTTCGTCACGGCCAACAACGTCACCCAGGGCATCGCCAAGGGGGCGGGCGGCACGATCGTCGTCGGCGCCGGCAACTTCACCGAGAGCCAGACCATCGCCGAGCTGTACCGCATCGCGCTCACCGCCGCCGGCTACCAGGTCAAGGTGCAGCAGATCGGCAACCGCGAGCTCTACGAGCCGGCCCTGGAGAAGGGCGAGATCCAGGTCGTCCCGGAGTACGCGGCGACCATGGCCGAGTTCCTCAACACGAAGGCCAACGGCAAGGACGCCCAGCCGGTCTCCTCGCCGGAGCTGGACAAGACCGTCGCCGCCCTCAAGGCCGCCGGCGAGAAGGCCGGCATCGCCTTCGGCACGCCGTCCGCCGCCCAGGACCAGAACGCGTTCGCCGTCACCAAGGCGTTCGCCGACAAGTACGGGGTGGGCACCCTGTCCGAGCTGGCGGCCAAGTGCTCCGGCAGCGCGACCGTGCTGGCCGGCCCGCCGGAGTGCCCGCAGCGCCCGAAGTGCCAGGCGGGCCTGGTGGAGGTCTACGACTTCAAGGCCGGCTCGTTCAGCTCGCTGGACGCGGGTGGCCCGCAGACCAAGAACGCCCTGAAGACGGGGAGTGCCAGCGTCGGCCTCGTCTTCTCGTCCGACGGGGCGCTCGCGGCCAGCTGACCCGCCCACCGGTCGCCGGCGGCCCCGTGCCGTCGGCGACCGGTGCTGTTCAGAACGTTCCCAGTAGGCGGAACTCTCGGTAGGCTGCACATCCATGCCCGCCACGGTTGCCGCCACCGACAGGCGTGATCCCCGACTGCTGTCCGTGCTGTTCTGGATCGGTGTGGCGCTGGCCCCCGTCGCGGCGCTGATCCTGCTGGTCGCCGACGGCAACGGTCCGCTGCGGTTCGCCGCCGTGCTGGCGATCCTCGCCGTGGTGCTGATCGGCCTGTCGATCGCGCTGCGCGCCGACGGCGACGGCGGGCACGGGGAGGCGGCCGAGGAGCTGCGGGACGAGATCGACCAGTTGCGCCGGGAGCTGCGCGGCGAGATCGTGGCCGCCGCCCAGCGCGGCAACCAGGCCCTCGACGTGTCCCAGCGGGCCCAGGAGCAGGTGGGCGCGCTGCGTCGCCGGCTCGACGCCGCGGCGGCCGGGATCGCCGCCGACCCCGATCCGCCGGCGGCGCAGCCGGCGGGACCGGGCCGGGCCCGGGTCGCGCCCGCCGAGACGTACGCCGACGCCGGCCCGCCCGGCGACGCCGAGGAGGCCCCGGCGGCCGGGCTCCGTACGCCCGCCCGCCCGGACGACGCGTCCCCGGGCCACCGCCCCCAGCCGGCCCCACGCCACGGCGCGGACGGCCCGCCCCGACCGGGCGTCTACGGCGGCGACCGTCCCGCCCAGCCGGGCGTCTACGGCGGCGACCACCCTGCTCGGCCCGGCGTCTACGGCGCGCCGTCCCGCCCGGCCGAGCCCGGCCTGCGGCCACCGCAGCCGGCCGCCCCCGAGCCCGCCCCGGCCCCGCGCCCGGTCGGCGTGGTCCGGCGCACGGAGACCGTGCACGTCACCACCCGGCACACCGTCGTCGACGGGCCGGATCCGGCGGCCGGCGGTTACGGCGGCGAGCGCTGGTCCCCGGCCCCCGGTGGTGACGACGACCGGTGGTCGCCGGCTCCCCGGGAACGGCCGTGGTCGGGTGGCCGACGGCCGGCGGCCGGTGAACCGGAGGACCCGCCGTGGTCCGGCGGCCAACTACCGGCGGCCGGTGAGCCGGAGGGCCCGCCGTGGGCCGGGCACGCCGACCCGGTCGCCCGCGTGCGGGGCGCCGACGCCCACCGGTTCCCTGAGCCGGCCGCCGCGGAGCCGTTCGACGACCGTGCCTGGGCCCGGCAGCCGTCCTTCCGGGGCGAGCCGTCCGACGCCGCCCGAGGCGAGGCGCGGGGCGCGGCCGTCCAGCCGCGGGCGCGGGGCGGCTACGGCGGGCCGCGGGCCGGCGGCGGCGACGGCCCGCCGGGTCGGCACGGGGCGGACCGCGTCCCCGCGTACCCGCCCGCGCCCGCCGCCTCCGGCCAGTGGTCCGAGGCGGAGGCCGGCGACCGGTGGGCGGAGGTGCGCGACGACGACCGGGGCCGGGAGGTCCGGATCGGCGAGCGCCGGGCCACCGCGCACGCGGACGCGACCAGCAGCGGGTACCGGGTGGAGGACCGCTGGGCGGCGGTCCGGCAGGGCGACCCCTATCCGCAGGGGAGCCCGGGGGACCGCTGGTGGGACGGGGACGCCGCCGGGGCGGGGGCCGCCGGCCCGGGCGGCTGGCCGGACGCGGACGGCGGCGGCGCGGACCGCAGCGGTCGGCCCGCCCACGCGGGGCCGGGCGGCGACACGGACTGGGAGCACGGGACGTGGTCCGAGCCGGCGTCCCCGGCGCTGCCGGCGGGCGGCGTGCCCGTGCCGACGCAGTGGCGGTCGCCGGCCCGAAGCGAGGCCCCCTCGGCGGAGCGGTGGGCGGCGGCGGAACCCGAGCCGGCCCGGCCCAGCCGGCACCAGCGCGCCGACGGGCAGCGGTACGGGTACCCGCCCCCCGACGAGACGCCCCGCGCCGGCGCTGCCCGCCCGGCCGACCACTGGCGCTGACCCCGCCGGCGCGAACCGGCAGGGGGAGCTCCCTACTTGTCGATGTCGCCCACCACGAAGAACATCGAGCCGAGGATCGCGATCAGGTCGGGCACCAGGCACCCCGGCAGCAGGGTGGCCAGCGCCTGCACGTTCGCGTACGACGCGGTGCGCAGTTTCAGCCGCCACGGCGTCTTCTCGCCCCGCGACACCAGGTAGTAGCCGTTGATGCCGAGCGGGTTCTCCGTCCAGGCGTACGTGTGCCCCTCGGGGGCCTTCACGACCTTCGGCAGCCGGGTGTTCACCGGCCCGGTGAGCCGGTCCACCCGCTCCAGGCACTGCTCGGCGAGGTCGAGCGAGGCGTACACCTGGTCGAGCAGCACCTCGAACCGGGCGTGGCAGTCCCCGGCGGTCTTCGTCACGACCGGCACGTCGAGCTGGTCGTAGGCGAGGTAGGGCTCGTCGCGGCGCAGGTCCAGGTCGAGCCCGGAGGCGCGGGCGACGGGCCCGGACGCGCCGAACGCGGCGGCGTCGGCGGCGGACAGCACCCCGACCCCGACGGTGCGGGCCAGGAAGATCTCGTTGCGCCGGATCAGCCTGTCCAGGTCCGGCATGCGGCGGCGTACCTCACCGATGGCGGCGCGGGCCCGGCCGGTCCAGCCGGCCGGCACCTCCTCCTTGAGCCCGCCGACCCGGTTGAACATGTAGTGGATCCGGCCGCCGGAGACCTCCTCCATGACCGCCTGGATGGTCTCCCGCTCGCGGAACGCGTAGAAGACCGGCGTGATCGCGCCGATCTCCAGCGGGTAGGAGCCGAGGAACATCAGGTGGTTGAGCACCCGGTTCAGCTCGGCCAGGGCCATCCGCAGCCAGGTGGCGCGCTCGGGCACCTCCATGCCCATGAGCCGCTCGACGGCGAGCACCACGCCCAGCTCGTTGGAGAACGCCGACAGCCAGTCGTGCCGGTTGGCGAGCACGATGATCTGCC
Source organism: Micromonospora sp. WMMD712 (assembly GCF_029581295.1). Classification (NCBI taxonomy): domain Bacteria; kingdom Bacillati; phylum Actinomycetota; class Actinomycetes; order Micromonosporales; family Micromonosporaceae; genus Micromonospora; species Micromonospora sp. WMMD712. Next base: position 3,856,829 of record NZ_CP120743.1, on the reverse strand, counting down.
GGTAGTCGCGCACCTCGAACAGCTTCTCCGCGCCCCGGTGCATGTAGCCGACGATCGGCTCGGCGGCGACCACCCGTTCCCCGTCGAGCACCAGCTTGAGCCGCAGCACGCCGTGCGTGGAGGGGTGCTGCGGCCCGATGTTGAGCACCATGTCGGTGCCGAGCTGCTCGCCGCCGGCCCCGGTGCCGACGGTCAGCTCGCGCAGGTCACCGGTGTCCGTGGTCATGCCCGTCATCGTGCCATGAGCGCATCGACGGCGACGCCGACCGGCTGGAGCAGCCACCAGTGCCCGCCGAGCCCGGCCGGGTCGGTCAGCTCGGCCACCGCCGACGCGGCGGCGAGCGCCCGCAGGTAGCCGGCCGGGTCGGTGCCGGCCAGGCTCAGCGGCGGTCGCCCGCCGTCGGCCCCGAGCGCGCGCAGCGCCTCCCGCTGCGACATCAGCGTGTACGCGCACCCGGCGACCCGCTCCCCGGCGGCGGCGACGGAGTCCATGGCCACGTGCGCGGTGACGTCGCACGAGCCGTCCGGCACCGGCGGCACCTGCCGCCCGCCCCGGTACCCGGTCAGCGTCCCGCCCACCGGCCGCGCCCCACGCAGGTGCCCGTAGTCCACACCCAGCGCCACCCCCCGCCGCAGACTCCCCACCACCCCGGCCCAGGCCAGATCCCGCCCCCGCCCCACCTCCACCCGCCCCCCGTATTCGGTGATCAAGAGGTTTGCGTCAGGTTCGGGCCCTTCCGCTGACGCAAACCTCTTGATCACCGGGCCTGGGGTGGGGGTGGGGTGCCAGCGGGTCAGCCAGGTCTGGTCCTCTCTGGTCAGTGGGGGGCCGGGGGTCTCCTTGCCCGTGCTCGGGTTCACCAACACGTAGCGCCAGCCGGTTTCGGTGGGGACGGCCACGTCGACGGGGACGTTGTCCAGCCATTCGGTGGCCAACAGCAGACCGGTGATTCCCGTCGGGGCCTCGGTCGTCCAGTCGATGGCGGGCGGGAGGTCCGTCGGGCGGGGGGCCAGTTCCACGGCCGTGAGGCGCAGGCGGCTGCTGAGGGACGACCCGGCCGCCTCGTCGGCCAGGGTGGCCAGGGCGACGAGCAGCTCGCCCCGGCCCGCGCCCACGTCCACGAGGTCGAACGGCGCGGGGAAGCCGAGGGCGGCGTCGAGCCGCGACACGAGCCGGAACACCGCCGCCGCGAACGCCGGGGAGGCGTGCGCGCTCGTGCGGAAGTGGCCGGCCGGACCCGCCCCGCCGACGAAGAAGCCGCCCGGCCCGTACAGGGCGCGGTCCATCGCGTCCCGCCAGCGCAGTGGCACGGAGTTCATCCCGCGTTCAGGGCCCGTCACCGTGCCGACCCTACGGTCTGCGGGCATGAGACGAATCGCGATCCCCGCGCTGGCGGCCGTACCGCTGCTGCTGGCCGCCTCCGGTGCCGCCGCCGCGCCCGCCCGCGGCGACGCGCCGCGCGCCGTGCGGGCGGTGGCCGAGACCCCCAGCCTGTACGACGACGCAGCCGGCGGCGACGCCGACGCCGACGACCCGGCGATCTGGGTGCACCCGACCGACCCGGCCGGCAGCCTGGTGATCGCCACCGCCAAGAACGGCGGCCTGCGGGTCTACGACCTGGCCGCCCGCGAGCGGCAGGCGATCGCCACCCCGCCCGCCCCGGGCCCGGACGACGAGCCGGGTCGGTTCAACAACGTCGACCTGGTGGCCGGTTTCCGGCTCGGCGGGCAGCGGGCCGACCTGGCGGTGGTCACCGACCGGGGGCGCGACCAGCTCCGGTTCTACCGGATCGACCCCGCGACCCGGCTGCTCACCGACGTGACCGCGCCGGGCGTGCCGTTCGCGTTCAGCCGGGACCAGGCGGAGGTCGACGAGCAGCGCACCGCGTACGGGCTGGGCGCCTACGTGGACCCCGCCGGGGCCGCGTACGCGGTGGTGAGCCGGCGCAGCACCCCGGAGGTGGGGGTGTTCCGGCTGGTCGAGCGCGCCGGGCGGGTCACCTACCGGCCGGTGGACCGGCTGACGCTGCCGTCGGCGTTCACCCTGCCCGACGGCACCGCCTGGTCGCCGTGCACCGACCCGGGCGACGGCCCGCAGGTGGAGGGGACCGTGGTGGACCCGGACACCGGCGTGGTGCACCTGGCGCAGGAGAAGGTGGGCCTGTGGCGGACCCGGCTGGCGGGCGGCCGGTTCGCCGGGACGCCGACGCTGGTCGAGCGGGTCCGCGAGTACGGCGTGCCGGCCGCGTTCGACCCGGCGGAGGACGACTGCGTGACCGACTACCCGGCCGATCCCGGGTTCGGCGGGCCGATCGCGCAGGACGTGGAGGGGCTGACGATCTACCGGACGGGCCGCCTGACCGGCACCCTGGTCGTCTCCGCCCAGGGCGACGACACGTTCCACACGTACGACCGGCGCACCGGCCGCCCGACGGGCCGCTTCGCGGTGGTCGACGGCGTGGTGGACGGCTCGCAGGAGTGCGACGGCGCGGCCGTGACCGCGACCCCGCTGCCGGGCTTCCCCGGCGGGCTGCTGGTGGTGCACGACGGCCGGAACACCCCGGACACCCCGGGCGGGGACGGCGAGGCCCGCCCGGACACCGACTTCAAGTTCGTCGACGCCGGGTTCCTGCGTCGCCGCTGATCATGGCCGGGCCGGGCCGTCGCGACGCCCCGCGGCGGCCCGGCCGCCCGGCGGTGAAGGTTTTCACACCTCCTTGTTGCGACCTCTTCACCGCGGCGCATACTTGCGATCGACCGGTACCCCCTTCGAGGACTGGATCGTTGCCATGAGCGCACCGCTGCGCCCGCGTCCGGCCGCCCCCGCGCGGGCCGCCGCACCCTCGGGCGGCGTCACACCCTCCTTCCCCCGCGTGCTGACCGTCGGCGTCCTCGGCGCCGGCCGGGTCGGCGCCGTGCTCGGCGCGGCGCTCGCCGCCGCCGGGCACCGGGTGGTCGCCGCCTCCGGCGTCTCCGGGGCGGCGAAGGCCCGCATCGCCCTGCTGCTGCCCGACGCCGCCAACCGCTCCGCCACCTCCGTGGCGCACGCCGCGACCGACCTGCTGCTGGTCGCCGTGCCCGACGACGCGCTCGCGGCGGTGGTGGCCGGTCTCGCCGAGACCGGGGCGCTGCGCCCCGGCCAGGTGGTCGCGCACACCTCCGGCGCGCACGGGCTGGCCGTCCTCGCCCCCGCCGCCGCCGTCGGGGCCCGCCCGCTGGCCCTGCACCCGGCGATGACCTTCACCGGCACGCCCGACGACCTCGGCCGGCTCGCCGGCATCTCGTACGGGGTGACCGCGCCGGCCGAGCTGCGTCCGCTGGCCGCCCGGCTGGTCGCCGACCTCGGCGGGGTGCCCGAGTGGGTGGGCGAGGCCGACCGGGCGCTCTACCACGCGGCGCTGGCGCACGGCGCGAACCACCTGGTGACCCTGGTCAACGAGGCGGCCGACCGGCTGCGCGACGCCGGGGTGGGCCAGCCGGAGAAGGTGCTCGCCCCGCTGCTGCGGGCGGCGCTGGAGAACGCCCTGCGCCTCGGTGACGACGCGCTGACCGGCCCGGTGTCCCGGGGCGACGCCGGCACCGTACGCCGGCACCTGGAACGGTTGGCGGCGACCGCGCCCGAGTCGGTCGCGGCGTACCTGGCCCTGGCCCGGCGCACGGCGGACCGGGCCATCGCGTCGGGCCGGCTGCGCCCGGCGGACGCCGCGCCGCTGCTCGACGTGCTCGGCGGGACCCGACGAGAGGTGAGGCACGCATGACGGAGCTGGTGCGGACCCGCGTGGAGCTGGCGAAGGCGCGCGCCGCCCTGACCGGCACCGTCGGGGTGGTGATGACCATGGGCGCGCTGCACGCGGGGCACGAGACGCTGCTGCGCGCCGCCCGGGAGCGGGCCGACCACGTGCTGGTGACGATCTTCGTGAACCCGCTCCAGTTCGGGCCGACCGAGGACTTCGACCGCTACCCGCGCACCCTGGAGGCGGACCTGGAGGTCTGCCGGCGGGCCGGGGCCGACGTGGTCTTCGCGCCGGACCGGGGCGAGGTGTATCCGGACGGCGAGCCCCTGGTGCGGGTGGACCCGGGGCGGCTCGCCGACGACCTGGAGGGCCTGAGCCGGCCCGGCTTCTTCCACGGGGTGCTGACCGTGGTGCTGAAGCTGTTCCATCTCACCCGCCCCGACCTGGCGTTCTTCGGCGAGAAGGACTACCAGCAGCTCACCCTGGTGCGGCGGATGGCCCGGGACTTCGACGTGCCCGTCGAGGTGGTCGGCGTGCCGACCGTGCGGGAGCCGGACGGGCTGGCGCTGTCCAGCCGCAACCGCTACCTCTCGCCCCCCGAGCGGCAGGCCGCGCTTACCCTGTCCGCCGCGCTGCGGGCCGGCGCGGCGGCCGCCGACCGGGGCGGGCACGGCGGCGAGGTGCTGGCCGCCGTGCACCGGGCGCTGGGCGACGGCCCGCCCGGGGTCGAGGTGGACTACGTGGCGCTCACCGACGCCGACCTGGAGCCCGGCCCGGTCGCGGGCCCGGCCCGGCTGCTGATCGCGGCCAAGGTCGGCACCACCCGCCTGATCGACAACACGGCGATCCGGCTCGCCCCCCGATCCTGACTCGTCCTCCCGCACCGCGAAAGGCACCCCGATGTTCCGCACCATGCTCAAGTCGAAGATCCACCGGGCCACGGTGACGCAGGCCGACCTGCACTACGTCGGCTCGGTGACCGTGGACGAGGACCTGCTCGACGCGGCCGACCTGCTCCCCGGCGAGCAGGTGGCGATCGTGGACGTCACCAACGGCGCCCGGCTGGAGACGTACGTCATCCCCGGCGCGCGGGGTAGCGGCGTGATCGGCATCAACGGCGCCGCCGCCCACCTCGTGCACCCCGGCGACCTGGTCATCCTGATCTCGTACGGGCAGTTCGACGACGCCGAGGCGCGGGCGTACCGGCCCCGGGTGGTGCACGTCGACGCCGACAACCGGGTGGTCGAGCTGAACGCCGACCCGGCCACGGCCGCCCCGGGCACCGCCGGCGACCCGGTCCCGAGCCCGCTGGCCGTCGTCGGCTGACCCGGGCCGCCCCGGCCGGATCCCCGCCGCCCGCGCCGCCGGGCGTCCGGGTCGAACCCCCGCGGTCGACGCGGATGTCTGCCCGTACGCGGTATGTCACCGATGGTCATCTCTGGTTAGGCTGGGGTCCCGTCGCGAGCTGGTGGTTGGGGAGGCCCGATGCGTCGTGCGTTGACGAGCGTGTGCGTCGTCCTGGTCACGGCGGTCGTGCTGGCCGGCTGTGGGGGCCCGGCCGGCGTCGACGGCGACCTCACCGACGACTGGGCCGCCCCGGGTCCGGCGGGCCCGTTCACCCCGGCCGCCGGGGTCTGCCAGGTCGCCGACTTCGTCGACGTGCTGCCCCTGCCGGCGTACGCGCCGGTCGACTGCGCGCTCCCGCACCGGGTGGAGACCGTGCACGTCGGCGCGTTCCCGGCCGACCGGGCCGCCCCGCCCGGCAGCGGCTCGCCCGAGCTGCGCGTCCCGTTCGCCGACTGCGACACGAGGGCCACCGCGTACGTGGGGGACGACTGGCGGGCCGGCCGGCTCCGGCTGGCCGTGGCGGTGCCGTCGAAGACCGGCTGGACGTCCGGGGCCCGCTGGTACCGCTGCGACCTGACCGAGGTGAGCACCGCCGAGGCGGGCGCGGTGCCGGTCACCCGCACGGGCAGCCTGCGGGATGCGCTGAAGGGGCCCTCCCCGCTGCGGCTGGGCTGCCAGCGCAGCGAGAACGTCGGGCGGCGCGGAGCGCAGGTGCTCAAGCCGGTGGAGTGCGCCACCCGGCACGACGCCGAGTTCGTCGGGGTGTGGAAGGCGCCGGACGAGCCGTACCCGGCCCGGGACGCCGACTGGCTCCCCTTCTACGCCGGCTGCCGCACGGTCCTGGCCCGGTACGCGGGCGTGCCGGACGACGACGACCTGCGCTTCCGCAGCGGCCTGGTGGTCCGCCCGCCGGGGGCGGGGCGCTGGCGGGTCGGCGACCGGGGGGTCCGCTGCTACCTCTGGCTCAGCGACCGCACGGTGACCGCCTCCCTGAAGGGCGCGGGCCCGACCGGCCTGCCGGTCCGCACGAAGTGACCGCCGCCCCGCCGGCGGGGCACGGCGACGCCGTCCCGCCCGACCCGGACGCCGGGCGCGCCGGGTGCCCGGGGTAGCCCAAACCACTCGTCCCGCCCCCGCCGCCCGAGGTGAGCGGCCTTCGGGTTGACTGTGCTCATGGACCTACCGACCGTCGACCTGCCCGTCCTGCCGACGCTGCTGGCCGCGCCCGCGCCCGGCTGGGTGGAGACCACCGACGTGATCGTGGTCGGCTCCGGGGTGGCCGGGCTGACCGCCGCGCTGCACCTGCGCGAGGCCGGCCTGCACGTCACCGTGGTCACCAAGGTCAACATCGACGACGGCTCGACCCGCTGGGCCCAGGGCGGCATCGCCGCCGTGCTCGACCCGGCGGACACCCCGGCCGCACACGCCTTCGACACCGAGGTCGCCGGGGTGGGGCTGTGCGACCCCGCCGCCGTGCGGGTGCTGGTGGAGGAGGGGCCGATCCGGCTGCGCGAGCTGATGCGCATCGGCGCGGAGTTCGACCGCCACCCCGACGGCTCGCTCATGCTCACCCGGGAGGGCGGGCACCGGGCCGACCGGATCGTGCACGCCGGCGGGGACGCCACCGGCGCGGAGGTGCAGCGGGCCCTGCACGCGGCGGTCCGCCGCGACCCGTGGATCCGGCTGTTCGAGCACGCCCTCGTGCTGGACCTGCTGCGCGCCCCCGGCGACGGGCCCGGCGGGCTCGGCCCGGCCTGCGGGATCACCCTGCACGTGCTCGGCGAGGGCAGCGAGGACGGCGTCGGCGCGCTGCTGGCCCGCGCGGTGGTGCTCGCCACCGGCGGGATGGGCCAGGTCTTCTCGGCCACCACCAACCCGGCCGTCTCCACCGGCGACGGCGTGGCGCTGGCCATGCGGGCCGGCGCGGCGGTCACCGACGTGGAGTTCGTCCAGTTCCATCCCACGGCGCTGATCACCCCGGCCGGCGCCGGCGTGCCGGGGGCCGGCCGGGCGCAGCAGCCGCTGGTCTCCGAGGCGCTGCGCGGCGAGGGCGCGCACCTCGTCGACGGCGACGGCAAGCGGTTCATGGTCGGCCAGCACGAGCTGGCGGAGCTGGCCCCCCGGGACGTGGTGGCCAAGGGCATCCACCGGGTGCTGCTGGCCACCGGCGCCGACCACGTCTTCCTCGACGCCCGGCACCTCGGCGGCGACTTCCTGGCCGGGCGCTTCCCGACCATCGTCGCCTCCTGCCTGGCCATCGGCGTCGACCCGGCCGCCGACCTGATCCCGGTCGCCCCGGCCGCCCACTACGCCTCCGGCGGCGTCCGCACGGACCTGCGGGGCCGCACCTCCATCCCCGGCCTGTACGCCTGCGGCGAGGTGGCCTGCACGGGCGTGCACGGCGCGAACCGGCTGGCCAGCAACTCGCTGCTGGAGGGACTGGTGTTCTCCCGCCGGATCGCCGAGGACATCGCCGCCGGCCTGCCCGAGCAGGCCCGGCCCGCCGAGGCCGGCGCGTGGGCCGGCGGGGGCGGCTGGGTGGTGCCCGCCGCCGGGACGCCCGCGCTGCAACGGGCGATGACCCGGGGCGCCGGGGTGCTGCGCTCGGCGGACACGCTCGCCGCCACGGCCACGGAGCTGGGCGAGCTGGGTTCCGGCCGGGGCACCCCGCGCACCGCCGACTGGGAGGCCACGAACCTGGTCACGGTGGCGTCGGCCCTGGTCGCCGCCGCGTACGCCCGCCGGGAGACCCGGGGCTGCCACTGGCGGGAGGACCACCCGACGGCCGACGAGCGGTGGCGGGGCCACCTGGTCGCCGAGGTCGGGGAGCAGGGCAGGCTGACGTCTCGCTGGGAGGCTGGAGAGCGATGAGGGACACGACGGAGCAGGCGCTGCGGGCGGCCGGGCTGGACCCGGCCGAGGTACGGCGGGTGCTCGTCACCGCGTTCGCCGAGGACCTCGGCCCGGACTTCCTCGACGTCACCAGCGTCGCCACCATCCCGGCCACCCAGACCGACACGGCCGACCTGGTCGCCCGCGCCGACGGGGTGGTCGCGGGGCTGGCCGTGGCGGCCGCGGCGTTCGAGCTGGCCGCCGAGGTGACCGGCTTCCCGGGCAACCCTCCGCCGGCCGACCCCGGTGGCGCGCCGGGCGCCGGCCTGGCCGGCGGGGCGGGCGGCGGCCGTACCGTCGAGGTGTCGCTGGTGGCCCACGACGGGCAGCGGGTGGCCCGCGGCGACGTGCTGGCCACGGTGGCCGGGCCGACCCGGCTGCTGCTCACCGCCGAGCGCACGGCGCTCAACCTGCTCTGCCGGATGTCCGGGGTGGCCACCCACACCCGGGCCTGGGCGGACGCGCTGGCCGGCACGAAGGCGACCGTGCTGGACACCCGCAAGACCACCCCGGGCCTGCGGGCCCTGGAGAAGTACGCGGTGCGGGCCGGCGGCGGCACCAACAAGCGGATGGGCCTGTACGACGTCGCCATGATCAAGGACAACCACAAGTTCGCGGCCGGCGGCGTCGCGGCGGCCTACCGCCGGGTCCGGGAGGTCTTCCCCGGCGTGGCGGTGCAGGTGGAGGTGGACACCCTCGCCGAGGCGCTGGAGGCCGTCGAGGCGGGCGCGGACTTCCTGCTGCTGGACAACATGACCCCGGCGACGCTGCGCGCGGTGGTGGCCGCCGTGGGGGACCGGGCGGAGCTGGAGGCGACCGGCGGGCTGACCCTCGACGTCGTGGCGGAATACGGTGCGACCGGCGTGGACTACCTGTCGGTCGGCGCGCTGACGCACTCCTCGCCGATCCTGGACGTGGCGCTGGACCTGCGTCCCCGGTGAGCCCCCGCGCGTCTAGGCTGCGTGCGTGCTGCTCTGCATCGACATCGGAAACACCAACACCGTGCTGGCGACCTTCGACGGCGACAAGCTGGTGCACTCCTGGCGGATCAAGACCGACGCCCGCTCCACGGCGGACGAGCTCGGGCTGATGTTCCGGGGGCTGCTCGCCGGTGACGCCGTGGAGATCACCGGGGTGGCCGCCTGCTCGACGGTGCCGGCCGCGCTGCGTTCGCTGCGGACGATGCTCGCCCGCTACTACGCCGACCTGCCGAGCGTCATCGTCGAGCCGGGGGTACGCACCGGCGTGCAGCTCGCGATCGACAACCCGAAGGAGGTCGGCGCCGACCGGGTGGTCAACACGCTCGCCGCGTACACGCTGTTCGGCGGGCCGTCGATCGTGGTCGACTTCGGCACCACCACCAACTTCGACGTGATCAGCGGCCGGGGCGAGTTCCTCGGCGGCGCGTTCGCCCCCGGCATCGAGATCTCCTTCGACGCGCTGGCGGCCCGCGCCGCCCAGCTGCGCAAGGTGGAGGCGGCCAAGCCCCGCTCGGTGATCGGCAAGAACACCGTCGAGTGTCTCCAGTCGGGGCTGTACTTCGGCTTCGCCGGGCAGGTGGACCGGATCGTCGAGCGGATGACCGAGGAGCTGGGCGAGGTGCGGGCGGTGATCGCCACCGGCGGGCTCGCGTCGGTGGTGATCGGCGAGTGCCGCACCATCACCCACCACGAGCCGATGATCACCCTGATCGGCCTGCGCATGGTCTACGACCGCAACGTGTGAGGCGCAAGGAAGGGCCCCCTGTTAACGCTTCCGGTAGAGAAGGGCACCCCGCTCACCCCGTACCCGATGGGCCGGCGTGGGTGGGTCATGCCGTAACGGGTGCCGGGGGCCTTGAGTACGCTCGGGCCTGACCCCGCCGAAACTCCTGAGCTGAGGAAGCGTGCCGTGACCGAGCAGAATCCCGTGTCAGTCGACCCCGCCGACGACCTTCCCGAGCAGATGAAGGTCCGCCGGGAGAAGCGGGACCGGATGCTCGCCGACGGCGTCGAGCCGTACCCCGTCGGGTTTCCCCGGACCGACACCCTGGCCGAGGTCCGCGCGAGGTATGCCGACCTGCCCACCGACACGGCCACGGGCGACCGGGTCTCGGTCACCGGCCGGGTGATCTTCGTACGGAACACCGGCAAGCTCTGCTTCGCGACGCTGCGGGACGGCGACGGCACCGAGCTCCAGGCGATGCTCTCCCTCGACCGGGTCGGCGCGGAGCGGCTGGACGACTGGAAGCGCCTCGTCGACCTGGGCGACCACGTCGGGGTGACCGGCGAGGTGATCACCAGCCGGCGCGGCGAGCTGTCGGTGCTGGCCGAGCAGTGGGCGGTCACCGCAAAGGCGCTGCGCCCGCTGCCGGTGGCGCACAAGCCGCTCAGCGAGGAGGCCCGGGTCCGCCAGCGCTACGTCGACCTGATCGTGCGCCCGCAGGCGCGCCAGATGGTGCGCACGCGGGCCGCGGCCGTGCGCAGCCTGCGCGACTGCCTGCACGGGCAGGGCTTCGTCGAGGTGGAGACCCCGATGCTCCAGTTGCTGCACGGCGGCGCGGCGGCCCGGCCATTCGTGACCCACAGCAATGCGTTGAGCACCGATCTGTATCTGCGAATCGCGCCGGAACTGTTTCTCAAGCGCGCCGTGGTCGGCGGCGTCGAGCGGGTGTTCGAGATCAACCGTAACTTCCGTAATGAGGGTGTCGACTCTTCGCACTCGCCGGAGTTCGCGATGCTGGAGGCCTACCAGGCGTACGGCGACTACGACACGATGGCGGCGCTGACCCGCAATCTGGTGCAGGAGGCCGCGATCGCGGTCGGTGGGTCGACCGTGGTGACGCACGCGGATGGCCGCGAGTTCGATCTGGGCGGCGAGTGGCGCTCCGTGACCCTCTTCGGGGTGCTTTCGGAGGCGCTCGGCGAAGAGGTCACCGTCCGCACCGAGCGGGCCCGCCTCGTCGAGTACGCCGACAAGGTCGGCCTGGCCGTCGACCCGAAGTGGGGGCCGGGCAAGCTCGCCGAGGAGCTGTTCGAGGAACTGGTCGTGCCGGGGCTCCAGGCGCCGACGTTCGTGCGGGACTACCCGGAGGAGACCAGCCCGCTGACCCGGGCCCACCGCAGCGAGCCGGGGCTGGCCGAGAAGTGGGACCTCTACGTCCTCGGGTTCGAGCTGGGCACCGCGTACTCGGAGCTGGTCGACCCGGTGGTGCAGCGGGAACGGCTCGTCGCCCAGGCCCAGCTCGCGGCCCGCGGCGACGACGAGGCCATGCGGCTGGACGAGGACTTTCTCCGGGCCATGGAGTACGGAATGCCCCCGGCCGGCGGCATGGGAATGGGAATCGACCGGCTGTTGATGGCGCTGACGGGCCTGGGAATTCGGGAAACCATCCTCTTCCCGTTGGTCCGCGCGGAGTAGCCGACCGGCCACCCGGCAGGGGCAGTTACCGCATCCTATTGACGAGGCAAGCATCGGGCGGGTTATTGTGCTCTCAGTTTGCAGGATCACCCTGCTCGAAAGGAATGTGGGACGTGGCCAAGCAGATCATTCACAAGCTGGTCGATGACCTGGACGGCGGGGACGCTGACGAGACCGTCAAGTTCGCGCTCGACGGGGTTCAGTACGAGATCGACCTGTCCGCCACGAACGCCGAGAAATTGCGGGAGGTTTTCTCGCCCTACGTCGCGAACGGCACCAAGGTGGGCCGGGGCGGCGTGGTGGTCGGCGGGCGGGCAGCGCGCGGCCGGGGCGGTGCCACCGCCGACCGCGAGCAGAACAAGGCGATCCGGGCCTGGGCCAAGCGCGAGGGCAAGGAGATCTCCGACCGGGGACGCATCCCGCAGGAGATCGTGGACGAGTTCCACGCCAAGCGCTGAGCGCCGAGGCGGTCCCGGGTGACCGCCACCGTCGCCGGGTGCGACAGGGCCCTCGGCGGGACAACCCCGACACGGGCGACACCGACGCCGGACCGGAGCACACCTCCGGGCCGGCGTCGCCGTGTCACCGAACCGCCCCGGGCGCGACGGGCCGCCGCCCCGCCCGACGTCGCCCCGCCCGACGCCGGCGCGGCCGTGCGCCCCGGCGCGGGGCACCGCCCGCCGGACGGGAAGAACCCGGCTCGTCGCGGCGTTGTCCACAACCGGTGGAAAACTCGTCCACAGCCTGTGGACGACCGGACCGCCGCCCACCCGGCCCGTCGCCCGGACCGCCGGCCGGCCCCCCGTTGACCGGTCGAACCGGTCGCCGGAGGGCGGCGCGGGCCCGTGCGGGGGCGTGCAGCCGGGTCCCACCACCCGTCCGAATTTCGCTCTGCGCGTACACGCGGAGACCCCGGAACACGCCCTGAGCGCGGACGGTTGGCTAAAACGACGCGTACCGGACCCTCGCGGAGGACACACGACCTCAGCGGAGTCGGTCCGCGGCGATAGAGTAATGAGGCAAGGACGCCCGTCCCGGACGTCCGCGCACCGGCCCCGCCGAGATCTGACCATCAAGGCGCACGGCACGTGAGGAGCACGAGGGCATGTTCGAGCGGTTCACCGACCGAGCGCGACGGGTTGTCGTCCTGGCCCAAGAAGAGGCCCGGATGCTCAACCACAACTACATCGGTACGGAGCACATCCTGCTGGGCCTGATCCACGAGGGTGAGGGTGTCGCGGCGAAGGCCCTGGAGAGTCTGGGGATCTCGCTGGAGGGTGTGCGTCAGCAGGTCGAGGAGATCATCGGTCAGGGCCAGCAGGCGCCGAGCGGGCACATCCCGTTCACGCCGCGGGCGAAGAAGGTCCTGGAGCTGTCGCTGCGCGAGGCGCTGCAGCTCGGCCACAACTACATCGGCACGGAGCACATCCTGCTCGGCCTGATCCGCGAGGGCGAGGGCGTCGCCGCCCAGGTCCTGGTGAAGCTCGGGGCCGACCTCAACCGGGTGCGTCAGCAGGTGATCCAGCTCCTCTCCGGCTACCAGGGCAAGGAGCCCGCGGCGGCCGGCACGACGACGGGCGAGGCCGCCCCGTCGACCAGCCTCGTGCTGGACCAGTTCGGTCGGAACCTGACCCAGGCTGCCCGCGAGGGCAAGCTCGACCCGGTCATCGGGCGGGAGAAGGAGATCGAGCGGGTCATGCAGGTGCTGTCCCGCCGCACCAAGAACAACCCGGTGCTGATCGGCGAGCCCGGCGTCGGCAAGACCGCCGTGGTGGAGGGCCTGTCCCAGAAGATCATCAAGGGCGAGGTCCCGGAGACGCTGAAGGACAAGCAGCTCTACACCCTCGACCTGGGCGCGCTGGTCGCCGGTTCCCGCTACCGCGGTGACTTCGAGGAGCGCCTGAAGAAGGTGCTCAAGGAGATCCGCACCCGGGGCGACATCATCCTGTTCATCGACGAGATCCACACCCTCGTCGGCGCGGGCGCGGCGGAGGGCGCGATCGACGCGGCGTCGATCCTCAAGCCGATGCTGGCCCGTGGCGAGCTGCAGACCATCGGCGCCACGACGCTCGACGAATACCGCAAGCACCTGGAGAAGGACGCCGCCCTGGAGCGGCGGTTCCAGCCGATCCAGGTGGGTGAGCCGTCCCTGGCCCACACGATCGAGATCCTCAAGGGTCTGCGCGACCGGTACGAGGCGCACCACCGCGTCTCGATCACCGACGCGGCCCTGGTCGCGGCCGCCACCCTGGCCGACCGGTACATCTCCGACCGCTTCCTGCCGGACAAGGCGATCGACCTGATCGACGAGGCGGGCGCGCGGATGCGGATCCGCCGGATGACCGCGCCGCCGGACCTGCGGGACTTCGACGAGCGCATCGCGCAGGTGCGCCGCGACAAGGAGTCCGCGATCGACGCGCAGGACTTCGAGCGCGCCGCGCAGCTCCGCGACAAGGAGAAGCAGCTGCTGGGCCAGAAGGCGCAGCGGGAGAAGGAGTGGAAGGCCGGCGACCTCGACGTCGTCAGCGAGGTCGACGACGAGCAGATCGCCGAGGTCCTGGGCAACTGGACCGGCATCCCGGTCTACAAGCTGACCGAGGAGGAGACCTCCCGCCTGCTGCGCATGGAGGACGAGCTGCACAAGCGCGTCATCGGCCAGGAGGACGCGGTCAAGGCCGTCTCGAAGGCCATCCGGCGCACCCGGGCCGGCCTGAAGGACCCGAAGCGCCCGTCCGGCTCGTTCATCTTCGCCGGCCCGTCCGGCGTGGGTAAGACCGAGCTGTCCAAGGCGCTGGCGGAGTTCCTGTTCGGCAGCGAGGACGCCCTCATCCAGCTCGACATGTCCGAGTTCCACGACCGCTACACGGTGTCCCGGCTCGTCGGCGCCCCTCCCGGCTACGTCGGCTACGACGAGGGCGGGCAGCTGACCGAGAAGGTGCGGCGTCGGCCGTTCTCCGTGGTCCTCTTCGACGAGATCGAGAAGGCCCACCCGGACGTGTTCAACACCCTGCTCCAGATCCTGGAGGACGGGCGGCTGACCGACGGCCAGGGCCGGATCGTGGACTTCAAGAACACGGTCATCATCCTGACCACCAACCTCGGCACCCGGGACGTCGCCAAGGCCGTGTCGCTCGGCTTCCAGGCGTCGGAGGACTCGGAGTCGAACTACGACCGGATGAAGCAGAAGGTCAACGACGAGCTGAAGCAGCACTTCCGGCCGGAGTTCCTCAACCGGATCGACGACACCATCGTGTTCCACCAGCTGCGGCAGACCGAGATCCTCTCGATCGTGGACATCATGATCGCCCGGATCGAGACCCAGCTGCGCAACAAGGACATGGGGCTGGAGCTGACCGACAACGCCAAGAAGTACCTGGCGAAGAAGGGCTTCGACCCGGTCCTGGGCGCGCGCCCGCTGCGGCGCACGATCCAGCGGGACATCGAGGACAACCTGTCCGAGCGGATCCTGTTCAACGAGTTGACCCCCGGCCAGATCATCGTGGTCGACTGCGAGGGCGACCCGGAGGACATCGACAAGTCCAAGCTGGTGTTCCGCGGCTCGGACCGACCCGCCGAGGTTCCCGACGCGGTCCCCGCCGAGCTGGGCGGCACCGAGGCCGCCTGACCCGAGGGGCAGGACGACAGAACGGGCGACGGCCCGGCGGCTCTCGCCGCCGGGCCGTCGCCCGTTTCCCCCTCCGCCGGCCCTTCCGGCCCGGTCCGGGCGAGGCGGGACCAGTGCGGGGTCGGGTTCGGGCGGGACCAGGGACGGGTCAGGCGTCCAGGGCCGGGGCCGGGACCGGCGGGCCGTCACCCGCGAGGCGGAACGACTCCCCGCCGGCCGGTTCCACCAGGCCGTCGGTGACCAGCCCGGCCAGGGCGCGGGAGCGCTGGACGTCGTCGGTCCACACCTGGTCCAGCCGTTGACGCGGCACGGGGCCGGTGGCCTCCCGCAGCACCGCCAGCAGCAGCCCGCGCACCTGGCGGTCCGTGCCCGCGTACCGCTGGGGACGCCGCGTCGGCCCGGCGGGCGCCGCCTGACCGGAGGCCCGCCAGGCGCAGACCGACTCCACCGGGCAGACCGCGCACCGGGGCGACCGGGCGGTGCAGACGACCGCCCCCAGCTCCATGAACGCGGCGCTGGCCAGGGCGGCCCCGGCCGGCTCCGGCGGCAGCAGTTCCTCGGTGGCCACCAGGTCGGCGGGGCGGGTGGCGGGGCCGGCGTCCGGCTCACCGGCGATCGCCCGGCAGACCACCCGCCGCACGTTGGTGTCCACCACCGGGTGCCGCTGCCCGTACGCGAAGGCGGCCACCGCCCGCGCCGTGTACGTGCCGACCCCCGGCAGGGCGAGCAGGTGTTCCAGCCGGTCGGGCACCTCGCCGCCGTGGCGCTCGACGATCGCCGTCGCGCAGTCGTGCAGCCGCATCGCCCGGCGCGGGTAGCCCAGCCGCCCCCACATCCGGATCGCCTCGGCGGGCGTGTCGGCGGCGAGCGCGGCGGGGGTGGGCCAGCGGGCCAGCCACGCCTCGTAGGCCGGAAGCACCCGCACCACGGGCGTCTGCTGGAGCATGACCTCGCTGACCAGGATCGCCCACGCGCCCACGCCGGGCACGCGCCACGGCAGGTCGCGGGCGTTGCGCTCGTACCACCGGCTGACGAGGGTGGCGAAGGTGTGCTCGGACATCGCGTCGTCGATCATGTCACGGGCCACCTTCCCGCAGGGTGGGCGGGCCGGGCGGGGCGTCGCGGAGGCCACCCCCCGATCGGGCAGAATGCCCGGATGAGCGAGCTCGCGATCACCGTCATCGGCCGGGACCGGCCCGGCATCGTGGCCGACGTCGCCGAGGTGCTCGCCCGGCTGGGCGCGAACCTCACCGACTCCACCATGACCCGGCTGCGGGGCCACTTCGCGATGACCCTGATCTGCGTGGGCCCGGCCGCCGCCGACGTCGAGGCCGCGCTGTCCCCGCTCGCCGCCGACGGTCAGCTCCTGGCCACCGTACGGGCGGTCACCCCCGACGGCGCGGCCGCGCCGGCCGGTGAGCCGTACGTGCTGGCGGTGCACGGCGCGGACCGGATGGGCATCGTCGCGGCGATGACCCGGGTGCTGACCGACGCGGGCGGCAACGTCACCGACCTGAGCACCCGGCTGACCGGCTCCCTCTACGTGGTGGTCGCCGAGGTCGACCTGCCGCCGGGCACCTTCGACGAGGTGGCCGGCCGGTTGGCGCTGGCCGCGGCGGAGCTGGGCGTGGGGGTCAGCCTCCGCCCGGCGGACACGGACCTGCTGTGACGACGGAGTACGCGGGCCTCGCCGGCTGGACCCCGGCGGCGCTGCCGGTGCCGGGCGAGGTGCGCCCGGTGGTCTCCGCCCCCGACCCGGTGCTCAGCCGGCCGGGGCCGGAGGTGGACCCGACGTCGGACGAGATCGTCCGCCTCGCCGCCGACCTGATCGCCACGATGCGGGTATCGCCGGGCTGCGTGGGCCTCGCCGCCCCGCAGGTGGGCGTGGGCGCGCAGGTGTTCGCGGTGGACGTCACCGGCCACCCGAAGGCGGTCACCGTGCACGGCACGTTCGTCCTGTGCAACGCCCGGGTGGTGGAGGCGACCCGGTGGAAGAGCGGCCGGGAGGGCTGCATGTCGGTGCCCGACCTCACCGGCGACGTCAAGCGGGCCAGCCGTCTGGTCGTCGAGGGGCTGCTGCCGGGCAGCGGCGCGCCGGTGCGGCTGGTCACCGACGGCTTCGAGGCGCGCGCGTTGCAGCACGAGATCGACCACTGTCACGGCCTGCTCTTCCTCGACCGGGTGGCCGGAGCGCACGCGATCTACCAGCGCAAGGTCTACCAGTGACCGGTCCCGGCACCGCCGGCCGCCGGGCCGCAGCCGGCGGGGTCGCCGCCCCGGGCGGGGGGTCGCTGTCGTGAGTGGAGGGTCGTCACGGTGAGCCGAGGGTGCTCCGGCGCGTCGCGCCCGACGACGGTGCGTCGCGCCGCTACGGTGGGGGCATCATGCGTCTGACGGTCGGCCCCCTGCCACCCGCCGTGTACTGGCGGCGTCGCGCCGTCGTACTTGGAGCGGGCCTTCTCTTCCTGATCGTGCTGCTCTATTCCTGCAACGGCGCGGGCAACACGGGCACCACGCCGCAGTCGAAGTCGACCCCGACTCCGACGGCGTCCCCGGGCGCCGGCGACCCGTCGGCGGTGCCCGAGCCGAGCGGTTCGGTGCTGACGCCCCAGACCGGTCTCCCGCCCGGCGGGTCGGACGATCCGGGCAGCGACCCGGGCTCGTCGGGGGGCGAGCAGGGCGGGTCGAGCGGCCCCTCCGGCGGCGACGGCGCTCCGGCCGGGCCCGGTGGGGCGGACGCCGGGACGTGCACCGACGCGGAGATCTCGGTGACGCCCGTGGTGCTGCCGACGTCGGCCCCGCAGGGCACGGTGGTCAGCCTCCAGCTCAAGATCAAGAACAGGTCGGACCGCACCTGTAGCCGGGACGTGGGCGCGGACTTCCAGGAGCTGTTCGTCAAGTCGGGCGCGGAGAAGGTCTGGTCCTCCGACACCTGCGGCAACGTCAAGGGCTCGGACGTGCAGTCGTTCACGCCCGGCTTCGAGCGGTCGTACCAGGTGGACTGGAACGGGCGGGACACCAGCCGCTGCAAGGACGGCCTCGCCAACGGCCCGTTGCCGCCGGCCGGGGCCTACCAGGTGTTCGGGCGGCTCGACACCAAGCTCAGCTCGCCGGTGAAGCTCACCATCACCGACTGACGCCGGCCCGCCCGCCGGTCAGGCTCCGACCCCGTCGGCCAGGCCCCGCTGCCGCCGGCTCGACGCGAGCGTCGGACGTAGCGTTCCGGAACGTCAGACGTAGCGTTCCAGGATGGAGGCCTCGGCGAGGCGGGACAGCCCCTCCCGGACGCCGCGGGCGCGGGCGTCGCCGACGCCCTCGACAGCCTGGAGGTCCTCCACGGTGGCCCCGAGCAGCCGCTGGAGGCTGCCGAAGTGCAGCACCAGCCGGTCGACGATGGCCACCGGCAGCCGGGGGACCTTCGCCAGCAGCCGGAAGCCGCGCGGGCTGACCGCCGCGTCGAGCGCGTCGGAGGCGGCCGGGTAGCCGATGGCCTTGGCCACGGCGACCAGGTCGATCAGCTCGGTGGCGCCCAGCAGGTCCAGCTCGACCAGCGCCTCGTCGAGGGTGCGGGACTTGCGGCCGGCGGGCAGGTAGTCGCGGATGACCAGGGTGCGGTCGGCGTCCACGCCGGCCATCAGCTCGTCGAGCTGGAGGGCCAGGAGGCGGCCGTCGGTGCCCAGCTCCACCACGTAGCCGGCGATCTCGTCGGCGATCCGGCGGACCATCTCCAGCCGCTGCACCACCGCCACCGCGTCCCGGACCGTCACCAGGTCCTCGATCTCCAGAGCGGAGAGGGTGCCGGAGACCTCGTCGAGACGCAGCTTGTAGCGCTCCAGGGTGGCCAGGGCCTGGTTGGCCCGGGACAGGATGGCCGCCGAGTCGTCCAGCACGTGCCGCTGGCCGTTGACGTAGAGGCTGATGATCCGCATCGACTGGCTGACGGAGATGACCGGGTAGCCGGTCTGCCGGGCCACCCGCTCGGCGGTGCGGTGCCGGGTGCCGGACTCCTCGGTGGGGATCGACGGATCCGGCATCAGGTGCACGGCCGCCCGGACGATGCGGGTGCCGTCGCTGGACAGCACCACCGCGCCGTCCATCTTGCACAGCTCCCGGACCCGGGTCGCCGAGAACTCCACGTCGAGAGGGAAGCCGCCGGTGCACAGCCCCTCGACGACCTTGTCGTAGCCCAGGACGATCAGCGCGCCCGTGCGACCGCGCAGGATCCGCTCCAGGCCGTCACGCAGCGCGGTGCCGGGAGCCATGAGGGCGAGATTGGCCCGCAGCGGATCACCGCTCGCGCCGCCGACACTCCCGGTCACGCTGACGCTGATCGGACGGGCGGGCGAGCCCACGGCACCGGTGCGGGCGTGGGGTGTCGCGCCGGCGGTTTTGCTGGCATCGCGGTCGATCGGCACGCGCACAGTCTACGGACTGGCGTGCGGTGGGTGCTGTCGTGGTTACTGTGATGTGTCACGATGCCCCCCGCCGACCGCGTCGGGAGGCCCGTCGCGCTTGTCCGGAATCGCACCGGCGGTCCGACCCGGCGGCCACCGTCGGTCACTCCGCCGATGCGCGGGCGGCACACTGGAGCGCCGAGCGCACGTCGGTGACCTCCATCACGCGCATGTTCTCGGGGCCCGCCCCGGCGCTCTCCGGGCCGCACCCCGGGGGCACGAGGGCCACCCGGAAGCCGAGCCGGGCCGCCTCGGCGAGCCGGCGGGGCACCGCGCCGACCCGGCGCACCTCGCCGGTGAGGCCGACCTCGCCGATCGCCACCAGGTGCGGGTTGATGGCCAGGTTGAGGCCGCCGGAGGCGACCGCGAGGGCCACCGCCAGGTCGGCCGCCGGCTCCACCACCCGGATGCCGCCGACGGTGGCCGCGAAGACCTCCCGGTCGTGCAGGGTCAGCCGCTCGGCGCGGCGCTGGAGCACCGCCAGCACCATCGCCAGCCGGGCCCCGTCCAGCCCCGAGACGGTGCGTCGGGGCGAACCCGCCACGGTCGCCCCGATCAACGCCTGCACCTCGGTGACCAGGGCCCGCCGCCCCTCCATCGCCACCGTGACACAGGTGCCCGGCACCGGCTCCGAGTAGCGGGTGAGGAACAGCCCGGACGGGTCGGCGAGGCTGCTGATGCCGCCCTCGTGCATCTCGAAGCAGCCGACCTCGTCGGCGGCGCCGAACCGGTTCTTCACGCCGCGCACCATCCGCAGCGAGGAGTGCTTGTCGCCCTCGAAGTGCAGCACCACGTCGACCAGGTGCTCCAGCACGCGGGGCCCGGCCACCTGGCCGTCCTTGGTGACGTGGCCGACCAGGACGGTGGCGACCCCCCGCTCCTTGGCCACGGCGACCAGGGCGGCGGTGACCGCCCGCACCTGGGTCACCCCGCCGGGCACCCCCTCGGTGCCGGCGGTGGAGATGGTCTGCACCGAGTCGAGCACCAGCAGCCCCGGCTTCACCGCGTCGAGGTGGCCGAGGACCGCGCCGAGGTCGCTCTCGGCGGCCAGCCAGAGCTGGTCGTGCAGGGCGTTCATCCGCTCGGCGCGCAACCGCACCTGGCTGACCGACTCCTCGCCGCTGACCACCAGCGACGGGCTGCCGGCGGTGGCCGCCCACTGCTGGGCGACGTCGAGCAGCAACGTGGACTTGCCGACCCCCGGCTCGCCGGCGAGCAGCACCACCGCGCCGGGCACCAGGCCGCCGCCGAGCACCCGGTCGAGCTCGCTCACGCCGGTGGGGCGGGCCTTGGCCGGTGCGGCGCTGATGGTGGCGATCGGCCGGGCCGGCTCGGCCGGCATCCGGGAGCTGACCACCCGCCCGGAGACGGTCGGGCCGGTCACCGTGCACTCGACCACCGAGCCCCACTCGCCGCACTCGGGGCAGCGCCCCACCCACTTGGGCGGCTGGTGGCCGCAGGCGTCGCACTCGTAGGCGGGGCGGGGCTCGCGGGCGGCCCGGCCGCGCGGGGTCGCCCGGGAGGGTGTCGATCGGGGCGTCGTCACACCGGAACGTTAGTCCCCCCGTACGACGAAGCGCCGCCGGCATGGCGGGTGCCACGCCGGCGGCGCCGGGTCGTCTCCTCGGGGCGGGTCAGTCGTGACCGGAGCCCTCGGTGCCGCCCTCCGCGCCGTGCGCGCCCTCGCGCTGCACGATCTGGGACGGCTGCGGGAGCGGGGTCAGCGGGACGCCGACCGGGGCCGGGGTGCTGATGGTGCGGCCGTTGCCGAAGTCGAAGGTCAGGTTGACCTGCTGGCCGGCGAGCAGCGCCTGGTTGAGGCCGACGAGCTGGAGCGACCGGCCGCCCTGCACGTTGAGCTGGACGTAGCCGAGGGCGGGGATCTCGAAGCGGGCCGGCTCGCCGGCCGGGGCCGACGGGCTCGGCGCGGCGGACGGGCCCTCCGACGCGCCCTCGGACGGGCCGGCCGACCCGGACGGCGACCCGGAACCCGACGGCGACGCGCCCTCGGACGGCGACGCGGACCCGGACGGCGACGCGCCCTCCGACGGCGACTCGCTGGCCGACGCGGACGGGCTCGCCGAGGCGGACGCGCCGCCGCTGATCACGATGTCCCGCGCGCCGTCCGTGGTGACGGTCACCGTCACCGGGCTCTGCGTGTCGTTGTAGAGCACCGCGTTGACGGCGGCGTTCGCGCCGGCCTGGTAGCCGCCCGGACCCGGGTATTCCACGTACAGCCCGCGCACCTTGTAGGCGTTGTCCGCAGTCTGGGTGTTGACGCCCTGGACCGACGGCTCCTTGATGGCGGTCTCGGCCACCTGGCCGGCGCCGCAGCCGGTCGCCAGCAGGCCGGTCGCCGCCGCCACGCCGGACAGCAGCAGGGCCGCCCGCCGGGAACCCCTGATCGAGCGCGTCACGTCGGTCCTCCTCGTCACGATCCCCACCCGGCCGTCGCCGGGCACGGTGGCCATACCCGCGCAGACCGGCTTCAGGGTAGTTGGGGCTGATCGAGACCCGCACGCCGACCCGGCACCACCACCTTCCCGGGCACTCAGAGCATCCGGCCGCCGGTGACCAGCAGCACCACGTCGATCAGGGCCACCAGCAGCACGGCCCGGAACGCGGCCACCCCCCGGTCGCCGGAACGGCGGGCGTTGCGGCCGGCGTACCAGGTCAGGGGCGGGACCAGCGCGGCGGTCGCCACCGCCGACAGCCCGAACCACGACGGCGGCCCGGGCGGCCCGGCGACCAGGGTGACGGTCGCGGCGAGCAGCAGCGCGGCGGCGGCAACCCGGCTGCCGGCCGCGCCGAGGCGGTGCGGCAGCCCCCGCACCCCGGTCCGGGCGTCGTCGGCCAGGTCGGGCAGCACGTTGGCGAAGTGCGCCCCGGCCCCCAGCAGGGCGGCGGCGGCCACCAGCCAGGCCGGCGGGGCGGGGGCGCCGGGCAGCGCGAGCACCACGAACGCGGGCAGCGCGCCGAACGACACCGCGTAGGGCAGCACGGAGAACGGCGTCGACTTCAGCGGTCGGTTGTAGGCCAGCGCGGAGACCAGGGCCACGGTCGCCCAGACCGCCGCCGTGCGGTTGGTCGTCGCCGCCGCGAGCAGCACCGTGGCCAGGGTCGCGGCCCGCGTCGCCAGCCCCACCGCGCGCCGGCTCACCGCGCCGGCGGCGACCGGCTTGTCGGTACGCCCCACCGCCGCGTCCCGGTCGGCGTCCAGGTGGTCGTTGGACCAGCCGACGGCGAGCTGGCTGGCGAGCACCGTGAGCGCCACCGCGGCGACCCCGGACGGGCGGTGCCCCACCCCCACGGCCAGCAGCCCCGCCACCACGGTCACCGCTGCGGCCGGCTCCGGGTGACTTGCCCTGAGCAGCCCTAACACCGTCGTCGCCATATGGGAAGTCTGGTCGTTACCGCCCGGTCGTGCCACGCTCGGTGCCATGCCTGACGGATCGTCCCCGGTGTCCGACCGGCCGCGCGTGCTGCCGCCGAACGATCCCCGGCAGTACGACGACCTGGCCGACGAGTGGTGGCGTCCGGACGGTGCGTTCGCCATGCTGCACTGGCTCGCCCGCGCCCGGGCGGCCCTGGTGCCGCCGGCCACCCGGCCCGACGCCCTCCTGGTCGACCTGGGCTGCGGCGCCGGCCTGCTCGCCCCGCACCTGGCGGGCAAGGGCTACCGGCACGTCGGCGTCGACCTCACCCGCTCCGCCCTGGCCCAGGCCGCCGCGCACGGGGTGACCCCGGTCAACGGCGACGCCACCGCCGTGCCGCTGGCCGACGGCTGCGCCGACGTGGTGGCCGCCGGTGAGCTGCTGGAACACGTGCCGTACTGGCGGGCCGCCGTGGCGGAGGCCTGCCGGCTGCTGCGGCCGGGCGGCCTGCTGGTGCTGGACACGCTCAACGACACCGCGCTGAGCCGGCTGGTCGCCGTGGAGATCGGCGAGCGGCTGCCGACGGTGCCCCGGGGCATCCACGATCCACGGTTGTTCGTGGACGACCGGGCGCTGGTCGCCGAGTGCGCCCGGCACGGCGTCGACCTGCGGGTCCGGGGCGTCCGGCCGGAGCTGGGCGGCACCCTGCGCTGGCTGGCCCGTCGGCTGCGGGCCGCCCGTCGGCCCCCGGTGCGCAGCGGCCCGTCGCCGGCCGGGCGGGAACCTCGGATCAGGCCGACCTGGTCGACGGCGGTGCTCTACCAGGGGCGCGGCGTCCGCTGCGGATAGCCGGGCCCGCGCCGGGGTACTGCTCAGACCGGACCGCGACAGCTCCGCCTCTCGTTGGTGACGACGTGGGGTACGCGAACGAGAGGTGGGGAACGTGGCCGTACCGGTGATCGCGGGTCTGGGCACGGCGCAGCCGCCGGGGGCCACGCAGGACGAGCTGTGGTCGGGCTTCTTCGCGGGCCACTTCCCCGACGCCACCCGGGCGCTCGCGCAGCGGATCTTCGCCAACTCGGGCGTGACGCGGCGGCAGGCGGCGGTCAACCCGCTGCTGGAGGACGTCTCGGACTGGCCGACGGAGCGCCGGATGCGCCGCTACCAGGTGGAGGCGCTGCCGCTGGGCAAGGAGGCGGTCGGCCGGGCGCTCACCGCCGCCGGCCTGGACGCCGGGGACGTCGGCCTGTTCATCGTCTGTTCGTGCACCGGGTACGCCACGCCCGGCCTGGACATCCTGCTCGCCCGGGACCTGGGCATGGCCCCGCACACCCAGCGCATGGTCGTCGGCCACATGGGCTGCTACGCGGCCCTGCCGGGGCTCGGCGCGGCCGGCGACTTCGTCACCGCCCGGCAGCGGCCGGCGCTGCTGCTCTGCGCGGAGCTGACCAGCCTGCACATCCAGCCCGCCACGGCCGGGCTGGACACCCAGCAGATCGTCTCCCACGCCCTCTTCTCGGACGCCGCCGTCGCCGCCGTGGTCGTCCCCGGCGGCCGGGGGTACGCGCTGCGCGAGGTCGCCGCGGTCACCGACACGTCCACGGCGGACCACATGACCTGGGACGTCACCGACACCGGCTTCCGGATGGGGCTGTCGCCGAAGGTCCCGCAGGTGCTCTCCCGCCACGTCCGGGGCCTGGTCGACGACCTGTTGGCGCGGCACGGCGCGACGCTGGCGGAGGTGGGCGGCTGGGCGGTGCACCCGGGCGGCCCGCGCATCCTGGACGTGGTGGAACGCGAGTTGGCGTTGCCGCCGCAGGCGCTGGACACGGCCCGCGCCACCCTGGACGCGCACGGCAACTGCTCCTCGGCGACGGTCATGCTGATCCTGGACCGGCTGCTGCGGGCGCAGCGCCCGGCCGAACGTATCCTGCTGCTCGCCTTCGGCCCCGGCCTGACCCTCTACGCCGCCCTCCTGGACCACACCCCCTGACCCTGCCCCCCGGTGATCAGGAGAGGAGCGGCACCGTCGATCTCCACGACGACGCAGAGCTCTCGATCACCGAAGCCGTCGGGCAGGTCGGGGCGGGTTACCCTCTGGGGGTGGAGCGCGTGGGAGCGGGGCGGCTGCGGGGTGGGGTGCTGGCCGGGTTGGCCGTGCTCCTCGTGGCCGCCGGCGGCGCGTGGTGGCGGGCTGCCGCCCCCGGCATCGACCCGACGGGTGGGCCGGCTCGCCCGTCCGCCGTGGACGCCGCGGACGGCACGGACGGCGTGGGCTCCGGGGACTCTGGGGACTCCGGGGACGGCGGCGGGGCCCGCCCCGGGCGGGACGTGGGTCCGGCCCGGCCGGCCTCTCCGGGGCGGCCGGCCGGCCAGGAAACCTACCGGGTCGCCCCCGGCGCCGCTCCCCGTGTCGTCGTCGACTCGGCGACCGGCCAGGTGGTCTTCAGCTCGCCGCGCCGGACCGTCGTCCTCGACGGACCCACCGGGCGGGTGCTGACCGACGCCGGCGGGTCCGTCCCCCGCGACCGGGGCGGCGACCTGGCGGGGTTCGGCACCCTGTGGCAGGCCCGGCTGACCCTGCGCCCCGGCCTGCCGCCGCAGCAGCGCGTCGTCCCCGCCGCCTCGTCCCGGCCGCACCTGCTCCAGGCCCGGTGCACCGGCCCGGGAGAGCTGCTGCTGGTGGCCTTCCCCTTCGGTCGACGCGAAACCCACCGGGTGGCGTGCGACGGCTCGTCCGCCTCCGTGCTGCTGGACGGCGGGAAGAAGCTCCGGTTCGTCCTCGCCGCGTCCGGCGACGCCCCGGTCGTGGTCGACGCCCGGCTGGCGGCCCTGGCCTTCTGAGCCGCCACGCTCCCGGCTCTCAGCTGCCGAGGCGGGCCAGGTCGGCGCGGTAGTCGTCGGCGGAGCGCAGCTCCGGCACCACCCGGACCAGCACGCCGGCGCGGTCGACCAGCAGCGCGGCTGCCGCCCCGGGCCGCGGCGGCAGCCGCAGGAAGGCACGCAGGCCGCCGGCCGGGTCGGCGAGCGCCCGTACGGTCGCGGGGGGCGACGCCGGGGTGGCGCGGACCGTGCGGCCCCCTTCGACGGTGACCACTGTCACGCCGGGCGGCGCGAGCGCGGTGGCCTCGGTCACCCGCTCGGGGCAGGGGCAGGCGTCCACCAGAATGATCACGGCGGGCGTGAGGCCGCGCAGCGGGACGGCCGCGTTCCCGGCGTCGACCAGGTCCAGCGCCGGCAGCGCCCGGCCGCTCAGGTCGGTCGCCGTCGGGTAGGGCACGACGGTGGGGCGGTCGCCGCTGCGGGGCGTCCGGGGCCAGGTGACGGCGAACAGGCCGGCGAGGGTGACCAGCAGCGTCACCAGCAGGACCAGCAGGGGCAGGCGCAGCGGCGGCCGGCCGTCGGGTCGGGGGAGCAGGCCGAGGCGGCGACGCCAGCGGGTGTGGCCGGCCCGGCGGCGCAGCTCGCGGCGGACCCGCGCGGCCTCGTCGGCGAGCGCGGACGGGTCGTCCGGCACGACGATGCGGCCCCACTCCGGTGGCAGGCCGGGAAGGCCGTCGGCGGAGCCCTGGCCCTCTGCGTCGGGCATGCCCATGGGACCCCCTGCAACCGTCTCGGCGCGCGGACAGCGTTGTGCCTCCAGGGTCGCGCACCGCCGGGTCCTCCCGCTACACCTGGGCGCGGCTGGCGCGACCGGGATACCATGGGAACAGCGCATCGCCCGAGAAATCCACGCTCCGATCACCCACGTCGGGGTGTCATCCGTCAATCACGGAGCGTGTTCAGACCATCGGTTTGGCCTCCTGTCAAGCTGAAGAAATACCTCTCACAGGGCCCCTGAGCTGCGCCAACGGTCAGGACAGCGGTGGGACATCGGTGCCTGAGCGTGTTACCCTAGACACAGCGAAAGGGGTTTCGAACCTATGGTTTTCAGTGTCGGCGAGACCGTTGTTTACCCCCACCACGGGGCCGCACTCATCGAGGCAATCGAGACTCGGGTCATCAAGGGCGAGCCCAAGCAGTACCTCGTCCTGAGGGTCGCGCAGGGTGACCTGACGGTCCGGGTGCCCGCTGAGAACGCCGAGATCGTGGGTGTGCGCGAGGTGGTCGGCGAAGAGGGCCTGGGCAAGGTCTTCGACGTCCTCCGGGCTCCGCACACCGAGGAGCCGACCAACTGGTCGCGGCGTTACAAGGCGAATCTGGAGAAGCTGGCCTCCGGCAACCCGCTGAAGGTGGCCGAGGTCGTGCGCGACCTGTGGCGTCGGGAGCGGGAGCGGGGCCTGTCGGCGGGCGAGAAGCGCATGCTCGCCAAGGCGCGGGACATTCTCGTCGGCGAGGTCGCGCTGGCCGAGAAGAGCACCAAGGACGAGGCGGAGACGCTGCTCGACAAGGTGCTGACCGAGGCCTGATCCGCACCTGATCATCGACCACCAGCAGCAGAATCCGAGGACCGCGACGTGACCGCGCAGCTCAATCCGCGCGGTGACGTCGCGGTCCTCGTGCCTGCGGCCGGTGCCGGCGTACGCCTGGGCCCGGGCGCGCCCAAGGCCCTGCGTCCCCTTGCCGGTGAGCCGCTGCTCGTGCACGCCGTGCGCCGGATCGCCGCCGCCGCGTCCGTGCACACGATCGTGGTGGCCGCCCCGGCGGTCGAGGTCGACGCCGTCCGCGACCTGCTCGCCCCGGTCGCCCCGGTGACGGTCGTCCCCGGCGGAGCGGAACGCCAGGCCTCCGTGGCCGCCGCGCTGGCCGCCGTCCCCGCCGGCCCGGAGATCATCCTGGTGCACGACGCGGCCCGCGCGCTCACCCCGCCCGAGCTGGTCGAGTCCGTCGCCGCGGCGGTCCGCTCCGGGCACGACGCGGTGATCCCCGTTCTCCCGGTCGTCGACACGATCAAGGAGGTCGGCCCGGGCGAGGTGGTCCTCGGCACGGTCGACCGGTCCGCCCTGCGCGCCGTGCAGACCCCGCAGGGCTTCCGCCGCGCGGTGCTGACCGCCGCCCACGAGGCGGCCGGCGACCCGCTCACCGACGACGCGGGGCTCGTCGAGAAGCAGGGCGTGCCGGTGGTCTGCGTCCCCGGCTCCGAGCACGCCCTCAAGGTCACCCGCCCGTTCGACCTTGCGCTGGCCGAGCACCTGCTGGCCGGCGGCGCGTGACGCGTACCCTCGGTTCATGATCGTTCCTCGGGTGGCCATCGGCACCGACGTGCACGCCTTCGAGGCGGGCCGACCCTGCTGGCTGGCCGGCCTGCTCTGGCCCGACCAGGACGGCCTGGCCGGGCACTCCGACGCCGACGTGGTCGCGCACGCCGCCTGCAACGCACTGCTCTCCGCCGCCGGCCTCGGCGACCTCGGCGCCAACTTCGGGGTGGCCGAGCCCGAATGGGCGGGCGCGCCGGGGGTGGCGCTGCTCACCGAGACGGCCCGCCGGGTCCGCGCGGCCGGCTTCGAGATCGGCAACGTCTCCGTGCAGGTCGTCGGCAACCGGCCGAAGATCGGGCCGCGCCGCGCCGAGGCCGAGGCGGTGCTCTCCGAGGCGGTCGGCGCGCCGGTGACCGTCTCCGCCGCCACCACCGACGGGCTCGGCTTCACCGGGCGCGGCGAAGGGCTCGCCGGCATCGCGGTGGCCCTGGTCCACCCGGTCCCGCCCGCGTAGGGTCGCCCGATGCCGAGCGACGCCACCGCCGAGGGGTACCTCCAGCGCGCCCAACTCCTGGCCGACCTGGGCCGCTACGACGAGGCCGCCGGGGAGGTCGGCCTCGCCCTCGCCCTGGAACCGGCGAACGCCGACGCGCTGACCACCCTCGCCCGGGTGCACCTGGCCGCCGGCCGGCCCGCCGAGGCGTGCGCCGCCGCCGACGCGGCCCTGGCCGTCGCCCCGGACACCGCCGCCGCGCTCGTCGCCCGCGGGCTGGCCCTGGTCGAGCAGGGCGAGTACGCCGAGGCGGCCGGCACCGCCGGCCGGCTGCTCGCCGCCGCCGACGACGCGTACGCCCAGCGCAGCGCCGCCGCGATCCTGTCCGGCTCGCGCAACGGGCAGCCGGCCCTCAACGCCGCCTGGCGGGGCGTCGAGCTGGCCCCGGAGGAGTCCCAGGCGCACCTGGTGCTCGCCCTCGTCGCCGCCCGGCTGCGGCTGTACGACCTGGCCGAGCGGGCGTACCGGGAGGCGCTGCGGCTCGACCCGGAGCTGGACCGGGCCGGCGACGAGCCCGGGATCGTCCGGCTGGAACGGCGGCGGTACGCCTCGGCGCTCGCCGAGCTGGCGGAGAACGTGCCGGCCGTCCAGGCGGCCCCGGTCGCGCCCGACTCGCCCCGGGGCGTCGTCGACGACCTGCGCCGGCTCGTGCTGTACGGGGCGGGCTGGACGCTCGTGGGCGCGGTGCTGGTGGCGGTCGCGGCGGCCGGGGTGTCGTCGTCCGGCCCGTCGCGGTTCCTCGCGGTGCTGGTGGCGGTGAGCGGGGCGGTGCTGGGCTGGCTGCTCGCCGCGCGGGTGCCGGGGCTGACGCGTACGGTGCTGCCGGGTCTGCTGCGCTCGGACCGCTCGCTGGCTCTGGCGGTGTACGCGGTGGCCGCCGGGCCTCTGCTGTTGCTGCTCTATGCGGTGGTGGGGACGCCGTGGCCGCTCGTGGCGGCGATCGCGGTGGCGGCCGTGGCGGAGCTGGCGGTGTTCTCCCGGACGGTGCGTTGAGTCGTCCTGTTGCGTCGGGTGCGGGGTGGGGGTTCGCCGGGGCCCGCCCGCTCCGGGCGGTCAGGCTTGATCCCTGCGCGGGCGGGCCCCGGCGAACCCCTGACGTGGTCGCCGTCCGAGCGGACTGCGGCGGGGCCTTGGCGTGGTCGCCCGCCCGGCGACCTACCCGGCGTGGGCGTCCGGGGTCCTGGTGGCGAGGGCCCGGGCGAGGACCCGCTGCCAGTAGGCGAGGTGCAGCGCCAGCAGCCGGGCCTGGGTGCGGCCCGAGCCGGTGTCGCGGGCGCTGGACACCAGCGCGAAGAGCCGGAAGTGCGCCTGCATCCCCGGGCCGAACCGCTGCGCCCGCAGCACCCGGTGGCTGGCCGCGAGGTGCACCGCGCCCCGCCTGTCGCCGCGTCGCCGCCGGTCGGCGGCCTCGACGGCCAGCGCGTTGGTGGGGTCGCTGACGACCTCCACCGGGCGGAGGGCCGAGACGATGCGGTCCTGGCTCCCTGGGCCGACGGCCGCGCAGGTGCCCAGCGGCGCGACGGGGGACAGCTCCACGCCCGCCACCTCGGCGGGCAGCAGCTCCCACAGCAGCGCCTGCACGGCGGCGCTCGCGCGCGGGTCGGTGTCGGCGGGGCGGACGAACCGGTCCTCCCGCCAGCGGCGCAGCACCTCGGCGGGCCGCACCCGCGCGGCCCGCGTCCGGGCCAGGGAGAGCAGGAGCGTGGTCAGGTCCGCCGCCGGCAGGGCTTCCAAGGTCTCGCGTACGTCGCCGGGCAGCGCCGCCCACACCCGCCGCTCGGCGTCCGACAGCCCGTCCCCGTTCACCCGGTCACGATGCCCGGTGCGGGGCGGGCCGGTCCACCGACTTACGCCGGCCGCGCGAGCCGTGCTCC
Source organism: Micromonospora sp. WMMD712 (assembly GCF_029581295.1). Classification (NCBI taxonomy): domain Bacteria; kingdom Bacillati; phylum Actinomycetota; class Actinomycetes; order Micromonosporales; family Micromonosporaceae; genus Micromonospora; species Micromonospora sp. WMMD712. Next base: position 3,826,439 of record NZ_CP120743.1, on the reverse strand, counting down.
TGTCCGGTCAGGTGCGGGGTGGCGGCGAACTCGACCAGGTCGAGGCGGCCGTCGGCGTGGACGTAGCGGGTGAGCGAGGTGTTGGCGACCGGGGTGACGGTGAGGATCGCGTCGAGGTCGGTGAACGACAGTTGGTCGAGGAGGTGCCGTACGGCGACGACCACGGCGTCGTGGGCCACGACCAGGATCCGCTGCCCGGCGTGCCGGCTGTTCAGGTCGGTGAGGACGGCGCGGATCCGCGCGGCGACGTCGTCGAACGTCTCACCGCCCGGCGGCCGGTAGGCGTAGAGGCCGTCGGCGGCGAGCCGGGCCGCCTCGGCGGGGAACCTCCTGGCGATCATGAGAGGGGTCAGCAGCTCCAGGTCCCCCATGAGCCGGTCACCCAGCCGGTCGTCGATGCACGCCCGGGGATGGGGACTGTCGAGCGTGGCGGCGGTGTCGGCGGCCTGCGCCCACGTCTGCCGGGCTCTCCGGTAGGGGGAACAGACGACCGCCTCGGGGATCTGGTCCGCCGGTCGGGTGGCGAGCCACCGGCCGAGTTGGGTGGCCTGCCGCCAGCCGAGCGGTGACAGCTCGACGTCGGCGTCGCGTCCGGTGAGGCCGTGGTCGGCCAGCCCGCGGGCCTGCGCGTTGGCGAAGGCCACGTTCGCGGTGCTCTGCCCGTGGCGGACGATGGTCAACTGCGCGACGGTGTCCATGTCCGATGGTCCGGTGCGGGCCCGGGCTCAGCCGGCCGGAGGGGCGGCGGGGCGGGCCCAGGTCCAGGCGTACGCCGGGTCCTCGCATTCGGTCGCCGCGTCGCACAGGTCGAGGGGGCGGAACGTGTCGACCATGACGGCCAGCTCGTCGAAGAAGTCGACGCCGATCGAGCGTTCGGCCGCGCCGGGCTGGGGGCCGTGGGTGAAGCCGGACGGGTGCAGCGAGATGGAGCCCTGCCCGATGCCGGAGCCGCGCCGGGCCTCGTAGTTGCCGCCGGTGTAGAACAGCATCTCGTCGGAGTCGACGTTGTGGTGGTGGTAGGGCACCGGGATGGCATCGGGGTGGTAGTCGACCTTGCGGGGCACGAACGAGCAGATCACGAAGTTGGGGCCCTGGAACGTCTGGTGCACGGGCGGCGGCTGGTGGATGCGGCCGGTGATCGGCTCGAAGTCGTGGATGGAGAACGCCCACGGGTAGAGGTGGCCGTCCCAGCCGACGACGTCGAACGGGTGGTGCGCGTAGGTGTGACGTGTCCAGGCTGTGCCGCTGCCATCCGGGCGTCCCGCCCGGGACCGGTGCCGCACCAGGACCTCGACGTCGGAGCCGTCGACGAGCAGCGGGGTGTCCGGCCCCCGGACGTCGCGCTCGCAGTAGGGCGAGTGCTCCAGGAACTGGCCGCGCACCGACAGGTAGCGCTTGGGCGGGCCGATGTGCCCGGCGGCCTCGACGGCCAGCAGCCGGGTTGGCCCGTCGCCGGTGGGGACGAGGCGGTGGATGGTCGACGTCGGGATGATCACGTAGTCGCCGGCCACCGCGTCGAGCACGCCGAACGGCGACTCGACCCGCAGCGACCCGGACTCCAGGTAGAGGCAGTGGTCGCCGGTGGCGTCGCGGAACAGCGGGGACGGCCGGTCGGCCGACACGTAGGCGATGCGCACGTCGTCGTTGGCGAGCAGGTAGCGCCGGCCGAGGATCGGGTCGGCCCCGGTGTGGTCGAGCTGGTGGGTGCGCAGGTGGCGGGGCTTGAGCGGCAGGTTGGGCACCCGGGTGACGGCCGGCGGGTCGTACGCCTCGGCGGCGACGATCGCGGTGGGGGCGTGCCGGTGGTAGAGCAGGGAGGAGTCGGCGGAGAAGCCCTCCTGGCCCATCAGCTCCTCGGTGTGGAGGGTGCCGTCGGGCTGGCGGAACTGGGTGTGCCGCTTGCGGGGCACCTCGCCGACGCTGCGGTAGTACGGCATGTCGCCTCCCGATTCGTCCCGTTCACCCGAGCATAGGACCGTTCACCGGCCATCGCCCCGTTCACCGGCCGCTGGCGTCCGATAATCGGACGCTGTTGTCCGTTCCTTGTAGCGTCCCGTAAGTTCTTGTTCCGTGTCAACGCACGTGCCACACCTCCTCGCCGGCCTCGTCGACGACGCCGCGGTCTTCCCGCCCGGCAGCGCGACGCTGCCCGACGCGCTCGCCGCGCACCGCCGGCACCGGGACTCCTGGTACGCCGAGCTGGTCGGCCCGCTGCTCGTGCCCGCCTCGGCGATCGTCTCCGGCGCGCTGGCCGGAGCCCTCGGCGGGCCGGCGGGCGCAGCGGGCGGCCCGGCCGGGCCCGCCGCGCCGGGCGACGACAGCGCCGGGGGCGGCCTCGCGGTCGGGTTGATCGGCGACACCGGGGTCGACGGGCTGCCCGCCGCCCTGGCCGCCCTGCCGGCCGGCGTCACCGCCCGCCAGGTCGAGGTGGCCGTCGCCAAGCGCGGCGAGGACCCGCTGCCCGGCCTGACCGCGCTGCTGGGCCTGGCCGGGCGGTCCGGCGGCGTCGCCTTCTACGCCGAGCTGCCGCTGACGTTCGGGCTGACGGGGGCGCTCGACGCGGTCGCCGCCGCCCGCGCCGACGGGGCGCCGGTCGCGGCGAAGTTCCGCACCGGCGGGCTGGCCGCCGAGCTGTTCCCCACCCCGGTCGAGCTGGCCGCCGTGATCTGCGCCTGCCGCGACCGGGAGCTGCCCTTCAAGCTGACCGCCGGGCTGCACCACGCCGTGCGGCACCGCGACCCGGAGACCGGCTTCACCCACCACGGCTTCGGCAACGTGCTCGCCGCGACCCTCGCCGCCGCCGACGGGGCCGAGGTGGACGAGGTGGCCGCCGTGCTCGCCGCCACCGACCCGGTGCCGCTGGTCGAGCGCGCCCGGGCCGCCCGGGCCGCCGACCGGCCGCTGTGGGTGGGGTACGGCTCGTGCAGCATCACCGAGCCACTGACCGACCTGATCCGGCTGGGCCTGGTGAACGGGGGACACGACGTGCACGCACGACAGGACGTGAGCACAGGACAGGACGTGGACGGAGGACGCGACGCATGACCTGGGTGACGGGTGCCGAGGGCTCGGCGTACGGGGTGCGCAACCTGCCCTACGGGGTGTTCCGCTCCGGCGGGGGTGATCCCCGCGTCGGCGTACGGATCGGGGAGTTCGTGCTCGACCTGGGCGCGGCCGAGGCGGCCGGGCTGGTGCTGGCCGCCGGCGCGCTGGGCCGGCCGACCCTCAACGCGTTCCTGGCCCTGGGGCGGCCGCAGTGGACCGCCGTCCGGCAGCGGGTGACCGAGCTGCTCACCGACCCCGCCCACCGGCCGGCGGTCGAGCCGCTGCTGGTGCCGCTGGCCGAGGCCGAGCTGCTGCTGCCGTTCGAGGTGGCCGACTACGTCGACTTCTACTCCTCCGAGCACCACGCCGGCAACGTCGGGCAGATCTTCCGGCCCGGCCAGCCGCCGCTGCTGCCCAACTGGAAGCACCTGCCGATCGGCTACCACGGCCGGGCCGGCACGGTGGTGGTGTCCGGCACGCCGATCGTGCGTCCCGCCGGGCAGCGGGCCACCCCGGACGGGCCGGTGTGCGGGCCGTCCGTGCGCCTCGACATCGAGGCCGAGGTGGGTTTCGTCGTCGGCGTGCCCAGCGTGCTCGGCGAGCCGGTCTCCGTGGCCGACTTCGCCGACCACGTCTTCGGGGTGGTGCTGGTCAACGACTGGTCGGCGCGGGACATCCAGGCCTGGGAGTACCAGCCGCTCGGGCCGTTCCTGGGCAAGTCCTTCGCCACCTCCGTGTCGGCCTGGGTGACCCCGCTGGACGCGCTCGCCGACGCGTTCGTGCCCGCGCCCGAGCAGGACCCGCCGGTCGCGGAGTACCTGCGGGACGTGCCGCACGTGGGGCTGGACCTGCGGCTGGCCGTCGAGTGGAACGGCGAGCGGGTCAGCGAGCCGCCGTTCGCCGGCATGTACTGGACGCCCGCCCAGCAGTTGGCGCACCTGACCGTCAACGGCGCGTCCCTGCGCACCGGCGACCTGTACGCCTCCGGCACCGTCTCCGGCCCCCGGCGGGACCAGGTCGGTTCGTTCCTGGAGCTGACCTGGGGCGGCGCGGAGCCGGTGACGGTCGGCGGGGCCGAGCGCATCTTCCTGGCCGACGGCGACACGGTCACCGTCACCGCCACCGCGCCGGGCCCCGACGGCACCACGATCGCCCTCGGCGAGGTGACCGGCACCGTCCACCCCGCCCGCTGACCCCTGCCGCGTCCCGCCGTCCGGCCCGCCCGCCGGGTCCCGCCGAACCCCCGTCCGGGCGGCCGGACCGGCGGCGTCCACCCGGCGACGGCCGCGGAACCTGGTCGCACATCCGGTGCGACCGATGTCTTGCCCTGCTCCGTTGATCGAGCCGGGTTCCCCGCGTGGCGGAACCCGGCCGGCGGCTCCGCAAGGTGCCGCCCGGTCGTCGTGGGACGTCCCAACGGAGTGGAGGAAACAACAGTGATCGATCTTTCGGGTGCCGTCTGGCGCACCAGCAGCCGCTCGAACGACCAGGGACTGTGCGTCGAGGTGGCGGACAACCTGGTCGGCAGCGCCGGAGTCGTCGCCGTACGCGACTCGAAGGACCCGGCGGGCCCGGCACTGACCGTCAGCCCGCCGGGCTGGACCGCGTTCGTCGACGCGATCCGGGTCGGGCGCTTCCTGGCCTGGCCCTGACCCGGGGTGCCCCGCCACCCCCGGATCGGCCACCAGCGGCGGAAGTTCCGCCGCTGGGGCCCCACCGCGAGCCCACCGGCCGTACCGTGGACGGCACGGGAGGTGTCATGTCGACGGTCACGGTCACCGAGTTCATCGAGGCGCCCGCCGTCGACCTCTGGCGGCTCCTCGTCGACCTGCCGGTCCGCGCCGACTGGCTCCGCACGGTCGACGCGGTCGAGCTGCTCACCCCCGGCCCGCTCGCCCCCGGCACGGCCTGGCGGGAGACCCGCACCCGGCCGGACGGTGGCACCCAGGCCGAGGAGTTCGTCGTGGTGGAGTGCGTCGCGCCCCGGCGGCTGGTGCTCGCCTCGCCGGGCATCGGCGTGTCCTACCGCACCACCTGGGTCCTGCGCACCGTCCAGCGTCGCCGCCGGGCCTGCACCGCCGTCACCGTCGCGCAGGAGGCGGTCGCCACGGCACCGTACGGCCGGGTGCTGGCCCTGCTCTTCGGCGGCCTGGCCGCCCGCGCGGTCGAGGGCACCTTCCGCCGCGACCTCGCCGACCTCTCCCGCGCCGCCCACCCACCGATGTCGGCCGAGGCGGCCTGACCGCGTGCGCCGGGCCGGGTGCCGGCCGGCACCGGCGCGGGACGGCCTCGGTAGGGTGCCGGGCGGAGGTGCGGCATGACTGTGGCGAAGGGGCGGCGGGGCGTCGCGATGGCACTCGCGGCGCTCGTCGGCGTCGCGGCGGTCGCCTTCGTCGTGCACCGGGTGCTCGCGCCGGCCGCGGTGGAGACCCCCGCCCACGCCGCCTACCCGGGCGCGGTCACCCCGGCGATCGGCGTGGTGGGTCGGCTGCCGGTGGCCCCGCTGATCGTGGACGGCCGGCTCCGCGTCTACGCCGCCACCCGCCAGGTGTACGCCGACCAGCCCGCCGACTCCCGCAACCGGGTCACCCCGTACTGGTCGTACCGGCGCTGGCCGGCGGAGGTCAGCGGGGTGGTGGCGGACGGGACGACGGTCGTCAGCCGTTGGTCGGACGGGAAGCTGGTGGCGCTGGACGCGCGTACCGGACGGGTGGCCTGGCAGGCCGACGGCCCGGAGCCCGCCGCCGGCTGGACCGCCCGCCGCACCGGGGCCGGCACCGTGTGGGCCCCGCCGGGGCTGTTCCTCGCCCGCGCCGCCGACGGCCGGACCGTGCTGGTCGCCGCCGGCCCGGAGCGGGTCGCCGGCTTCGCGTTCGCCGACGGCCGGCGGCTCTGGTCGGCCGACGTGGACGGCGGGTGCCGCGACGAGGTGGCCACCACGTCGGCGGGGCGGCTCGTGGCCGTCGACCGGTGCGCCACCCCGGTGGCCGTCGAGTTCCGCGACGTGGCCACCGGCACGCCGACGACCCGCCTGACGCCGGCCGGGGCCACCGCCGACCTCACCGTCACCCCGGTGGGCTGCGTGAGCATCCGCTCCCGGTGCCGGGGCCTGCACGCCGAGGGCTTCGCCGACGGGGCCGGTCGCGGCTGGCTGGTCGGCGCCGGCGAGCCGGTCGCCGCGCCGGCCCTGGACCAGGCCGGGTCGGAGCTGGACGGCGACCGGGTCGTCGGCACGGCCGGCGGGGTGGTGGCCGCGCGGTCGGCCCGCACCGGCGAGGAGCTGTGGCGTCGCGCCGACCTCGGCCCGGCCCGGATCCTGGCCGTCCAGCCGGGCCGGGTGCACCTGCTCACCGAGGCCCGGGACCTGGTCACCCTCGACCCGAGGACCGGCGCGCAGCGCTCCCGCTTCCGGCTGGAGGTGGGCCGCGACGGCATCGGCTGGGCCCCCGGCCTGGCGTACGCGGGCGGCGGCTACGTGGCCGTCGAGCGGCTGCGCGAGCCGGTCGCCCCGGACGCCGACGACCAGCGCTACTTCCTGATGTCCGAGCCGGTGCTGCTCGCCGCCACCTGAGCGGCCGGGCGGCACCGGCGCGGGCCGGGCGGCCCACCGGCTGGGCGGCCCACCGGCTGGGCGGACTCCGCGACCCGCGCCAGGGCCGGGCGGCTCAGGCCAGGGCGGACTCCGCGGCGGCGAGGAACGCGTCGTTCTCGGCGGGGGTGCCGATGGTGACCCGCACCCCGTCGCCCGGGAACGGCCGGACGATCACGCCGCGCGCCTCGCACGCCCTGCCGAACCCGACCGCCCGGTCGCCCAGCGGCAGCCACACGAAGTTGGCCTGGCTGGCCGGCACGTCCGGGACGAACTTGCGCAGCGCCTCGGTGACCCGGTCCCGCTCGGCGACGACCAGCGCGCAGCGCCGCTGCACCTCGTCGGCCTGCGCGAGGGCGGCGAGCGCCCCGGCCTGGGCGGCCATGCTGGTGGAGAACGGGGTGACCACCTTGCGCACGGCGGCGGCCACCTCGGGGGCGGCGACGAGGAAGCCGATCCGCAGGCCCGCCAGCCCCCACGCCTTCGACAGGGTGCGCAGCACGACCACGTTCGGCCGGTCGAGGTAGGTCAGGCCGTCCGGCACCTCGGCGTCGGTGACGAACTCCCGGTACGCCTCGTCGATGACCACCAGCACGTCCTCGCCGACGGCGTCGAGGAACCGGTCCAGCTCCGCCTTGCGTACGGCGGTGCCGGTCGGGTTGTTGGGGTTGCAGACCAGCACCATCCGGGTCCGGTCGGTCACCGCCGCGGCCATCGCGTCGAGGTCGTGCCCGTGCCCGGCGTCGTTGGGCACCCGCACGCTGGTCGCGCCGCTGGTCGCCGCGATGATCGGGTACGCCTCGAACGACCGCCACGAGTAGAGCAGCTCGTCGCCGGGCAGGCAGGTGGCCCGCACCAGGTGCTCGGCAAGCGCCACCGACCCGCAGCCCGTGGCGATCCGGTCGGGGTGCACCCCGTGCCGCTCGGCGAGCGCCTCGCGCAGCGCCACCACGCCCATGTCCGGGTAGCGGTGCGAGCCGGCGACCGCCTCGGCGACCGCCTCCACCACGCCGGGCAACGGCCCGTACGGCACCTCGTTGCTGGCCAGCTTGATCGCCTCCGGCAGGCCCAGCTCGCGGGCCAGGTCGGCGGGGCTGCGGCCGGGCACGTAGTTGGGCAGCGCGTCGAGGTCGGCGCGGGTCAGCCGCAGCGGCGGCTCGTGACGTCCGGTGTCGGTCATGGCTTGTCTCCCGAAGGGGTGGTGGGGGCGGCGGGGTCGTCGGCCGGCTCGGCGGGACCGCCGGACGGGGTGGTGGCGCGGGGCGGGAGCCGGACCACCACCGTCTGCGCGCGCTTGTCGTGCAGCGCCTGCCGCAGCGGGTGGTCGAACAGCGGCGAGAGGGCGTCGACGAGCTGGAGCAGCAGGCCGAAGCCGCAGCAGTACCAGAGCAGGGTGGGCAGGCCCAGCGTGCTCCACCGGCGCAGCGCCCGCCCGAAGCCGAGCGGCTGGTCGGCCTCGACCGGCACGGCCCGTACGCCGAGCAGCCGCTTGCCGAGGGTCTGCCCGTTGCCGGCCATCGCGGGCACCTCGTAGGCGAACCAGAGCGCGGTGGCGATGAGCAGGATGGCGACCTGGAGCCCGCCGGCCTGCTCGCCGGGCTGCGGCAGCCCGTCGGTGGAGGTGTCGCCGGCCATGCTCCGGCGCAGCACCTCGCGGAAGTACGGGGTGACCTCCTCGACGTACCGGTAGACGAACCAGCCGTTGACGACGGCGTTGAGCAGGAACACCGCGCCGAAGTCGATCAGCCGGGCGACGAACCGGGCACCGAAGGAGGCCAGCGGCAGCCCGTGCGGGCGGGGCAGGGGCGGACGCCCCGGCCACCCCGGGTACGCCCACCCCGGCGGGTACCCCTGCCCGGGCTGGCCGGGGAACGGGCCGTGCGGCGGGCCGCCGACGGGCCCCGGCTGCTGACCGGGATACGGCGGCTGCCCGGTGCCCGCCGGCTGGCCGGGCTGCCCGGGGAACGAAGGCTGGCCGGGCTGCCCGGGGAACGAAGGCTGGCCGGGCTGCCCGGGGAACGGGGGCTGGCCGTTCCCCGGCCAGCCGGGGAACGGGCCCGGGGCGGGCGGCGCGCCGGCCGGGCCGGGGGCGGGACCGGAGGTCGTGGGCGCGGCCGGACCGACCGGGCCGGGGGCGGGGCTGGCCGGGGCCGGGGGCTCGACCGGGGGCGGCCCCTCCGGCGGGGTGGCGTCGACCGGGATCGGCGCGCCGATCCAGCCCTCACCGTCCCAGTACCTCCTGGTGTCGGGGTCGGCGGGGTCGACGTACCAGCCTGGTTGCACGCTCACGGAGCAACCTTAACGACGACCGTCCCGGCGAACTTGTCGTGGAGGCACTGCTGCCAGGGCTTGTCCCCGAGCTGCCAGAACCCGTCGAGGTAGCTGAATCCGGGCACCACCGTGGCGGCGACGAACTGCACGAGGTAGCGCCGCCCGGCCATGGCGCGGTCGAGCGTCCGGGCCGGGTCGAGCGGGACGACCCGGAGCTTCATCACCTTCTTGCCCAGCGTCTGCCCGGAGCGGCACAGGTATTCGACGTGGTAGAGCCAGTAGAGCCCGAGCATCAGCACGACCAGCCCCAGCTCGGCCAGGAACAGCGGCAGGACGAAGTCGGTCAGGAACGACTTGGGGTGGGTGGCGAGGAACTGGTCGGCCGGGTCGGTCCGGGTGAAATCGTCGACCACGACGAACCAGACGTACATCATGACCGGCAGGAACAGCGTCACGACGAGCAGGCCGGCGACGGCGCTGTCGATCAGGAAGGCCAGCAGGCGGTCGCCGAAGCTGGCCAGCGGCTGCCCGCCGGGGCCGACCGGCGTCGGCGCGAAGCCGGGGCGCGGCGGCGGCCTCCAACCGGCCGGTGGTGGGTAGCCGGGGCGCGGCGGCACCCAACCGGCCGGTGGTGGGTAGCCGGCGGGCGGCTGCCCGCCGGCCGGCGGCGTCGGATACGTCGGAAGCTGGGTCACGCTCGACAGTGTCGCAGGTGGCTACAGGTTTCCCCGCTTCTCCTGCTCCCGCTCGATGGCCTCGAACAGGGCCTTGAAGTTGCCCTTGCCGAAGCCGAGCGAGCCGTGCCGCTCGATCAGCTCGAAGAAGACGGTCGGGCGGTCCTGCACCGGCTTGGTGAAGATCTGGAGCAGGTAGCCGTCCTCGTCCCGGTCGACCAGGATCTTGCGGGCCTTCAGCTCCTCGATCGGCACCCGCACCCGGCCGATCCGGGCGCGCAGCTCGGGGTCGTCGTAGTACGAGTCCGGGGTGTCCAGGAACTCGACGCCGGCCGCCCGCATCGCGTCGACGCTGGCCAGGATGTCGTTGGTGGCCACGGCGATGTGCTGGGCCCCCGGGCCCTGGTAGAACTCCAGGTACTCGTCGATCTGCGACTTCTTGCGGGCCACGGCCGGCTCGTTGAGCGGGAACTTGACCTTGCGGGTGCCGTTGGCCACGACCTTGCTCATCAGCGCCGAGTAGTCGGTGGCGATGTCGTCGCCGACGAACTCCGCCATGTTGGAGAAGCCCATCACCCGCTTGTAGAAGTCGACCCACTCGTCCATCCGGCCCAGCTCCACGTTGCCGACCACGTGGTCGACGGCCTGGAAGAAGCGCTTCGGCTGGAGGCCGGCGTCGATCATCGGCTGCCGGTCCACGATCGGGCCCCGGGCCACGAAGCCGGGCAGGAACGGCCCGGTGTAGCGGGACCGGTCGACCAGGGTGTGCCGGGTGTCGCCGTACGCGGCGATGGCCGCCATCCGCACGGTGCCGTGGGAGTCGCCGACGTCGTGCGGCTCGACCAGGCCGGTCGCGCCCTGGGCGACGGCGTGCGCGTACGCGGCGTCGACGTCGGGCACCTCCAGCGCGATGTCCGCCACGCCGTCGCTGTGCTTCGTCACGTGCTCGACGCCGGGGGCGTCGGGGCGCACCGCGCCGGTCAGCACGAACCGGGCCGAACCGCTGGTCAGCACGTACTCGGCGTGGTCGCGGAAGCCCTGCTCCGGCCCCCGGTACGCGACGCAGGTCATGCCGAACGCCGTCGAGTAGTAGTGCGCCGCCTGCTTGGCGTTGCCGACGATGAAGTGGACGTGGTCGAGCGCCTTCACCGGGAACGGGTCGTGGCTGATGTCGTGGTCGACGGCGCCGACGAGCCGGTCGACGTCGATCTCCTCGGTGGGCTGCGGTCGGTCGATCGCCTGGGTCATGGTGACCTCCCTCGCGTACCGGCCGGCCTGGTGGGCCGCCGTGGGTGGGTTCGTCCTGCGAGCATCGCCGGACGCCGACCGGGTGGGCAACAGTTGCGCTGATTCCTGGTCAGGTTGCGCATTCGGTATGGTCGTCACCCGTGACCGCTGTGCAGGATGTCCAGCTCGACGAGCTGGACGCGCGACTGATCGAACTCTTCGCCGAGGAGCCCCGGATCGGGGTGCTGGAGTGCTCCCGGCGGCTCGGGGTGGCCCGGGGCACCGTCCAGGCCCGCCTCGACAAGCTCGTCGACCGGGGGGTGATCGGCGGCTTCGGGCCGGACATCTCCCCGGCCGCGATCGGCTTCGCGGTGACCAGCTTCGTCACCCTGGAGATCAGCCAGCGGCTCGGGCACGACCCGGTGACCGCCCACCTCGCGGCGATCCCCGAGGTGCTGGAGGCGCACACCATCACCGGCTCCAGCGACCTGCTCTGCCGGATCGTCGCCCGCTCCAACGCCGACCTCCAGCGGGTGATCGACCAGATCGTGGCGTACGAGGGGATCCGGCGGGCGTCGACGATCATCGCGCTCGCCCAGCAGATCCCGTACCGGACGCTCCCCCTGGTCCGCTCCGCCGCCGGGGGAGAAGGAAGGGCCCCTTCCTAACGCCTTTTGTAGAGGAAGGGCCCCCTTTTAACACGCCGGTCACCGAGAAAGCGCCGCGACACGGCCGCACCGGCGCTCGGGGCGGCGGTGATCGTCGTTACCGTGTCCGGTGTGGCGAAGGTGGGCGGCCTCAGGATGCGTGGCTGGTTCCTGCTCGGCCTCGTCACGGTGGTCGTCCTCGCCGTGGCCGGGGTGTGGAACCCGTGGCCGGGCGTGTGGGACTGGGTCGACCGCAGCGAGCCGATCTCCGAGCCCGACGTCATCTGGCAGCAGCGCGTCGGCGGCACCCCGAAGAGCGTCACCATCGCCGGCGACACCGTGATCGTCGAGCAACGTACCCGGGTCGAGGCGCGCAGCCTCGCCACCGGCGCGCAGCTGTGGGACCGCAAGGCCGACTGGGCCGCCGTGGCCGGCGGGGACCGCGACCCCGTCGTCGCCGTGGGCAAGCTCCTGGTCAAGGGGTACGAGGTGCTCGACCCCACCACCGGCGCGACCCGCCGCCGCGACGGCGACGCGGTGGCCGTGTGGACGTACCGGAACCTGCTGCTCGACGCCCACTGCGTCGAGGCGACCGACTGCACGCTCAGCGCCTGGGACCCGCGCGGCACCGCGCCCCTGTGGACGGCGTTCCTGCCCGGCGTCAGCACCGGCCTCTTCGCCGACAACCCCGACCTGCTCGGCACCCGCCGGCTCACCGCCAACCGGATCGACGCCGGGGCGGCCGGGCCGGAGCCGGTCCCGCCGCTGCTCGGCTTCCCCGTCGACGGCCGGGTGCACGTGGTGGACACCGCCACCGGCCGGGTGCTCCAGAACGTCGAGCCCGGCCGCGACGAGCGGCTCGCCGTGGTCGGCGGCCGGATGCTGCGGATCAGCGCGGTCGGCCGGGACGGCGCGTGCGCGTTCACCCTCACCGCGCACGACCCGACCACGGGCAAGCAGGTGTGGCGGCGCACCGGGATCAACCTGCGCACCGCCGACAGCGCGGGCTGCGTGCAGCGGGAGGACCCGCAGGGCGCGCGGAACGTGCTGATCGGCGTGGCCCCCGACGGCCGAGAGGCGGTCATCGACGGGTACGACGGGCGGCTGCTCCAGGTCAACGACGAGGGGCAGAAGCTGATCGCCGTGGACGACCGGTACGCGCTGCTGCGCACCGCCGACAAGCGCTCCATCGTCGCCCGGGAGCTGGGCGCGGACCGCACCCGGTGGACCCGGGCGACCGGCGAGAAGAACGGCGCGACGCTCACCCCGTACGCGGCGGTGCTCACGCAGGAGAAGCCGAACCGGCTGATCGCGCTGGACCCGCGTACCGGAAAGGAGCTGTTGGTGCTGCGGACCTCGGCCAACGCCCTGGCCGTGGGCCCGGCGGGCATGGTCATCGGCGAGGGCCGCGAGATCGGGTACGTCCGCTTCGGCGCGGGCGGCAGCGGGACCGCGCCCGGCGGCGACGCCGGTGTGCCCGGCCCCGGCGGCAGCGGCGGCGACCCCGGCGGCGACGCGCCGGGCGGCGACGACGGGCCGGCCGACGAGGACCGCTGCGGCCCGAAGCGGGAGCTGTGCTGAGCGCCCGGCGGGCGTGGCGCTGAGCGCGGCCCGGCGGGGTCGCCGAGAGCGGTGCTGAGAGCGAGGTCCCTTCAGGCCCCCGTCGGGTGCGAGCGATCGACCGGTCTGCCCTAGGCTTTCCGCTCATGAGCAGTGCCGCCGCGTTCTCCTACGCTCCCTTGCTGCCGACCGGTCCCGACCAGACCGAGTATCGCCTGGTCACCGACGAGGGTGTCGACGTCGTCAACGGTCCGGGCGGACGCCGGTTCCTCACCGTGGAGCCGGCCGCGCTGACCGCGCTGACCGCCGAGGCGATGCACGACATCGCCCACTTCCTGCGCCCCGCCCACCTGGCCCAGCTCCGGGCGATCATCGACGACCCGGCGGCCTCGCCGAACGACCGGTTCGTCGCGCTGGACCTGCTGCGCAACGCGAACATCGCGGCCGGCGGGGTGCTGCCGATGTGCCAGGACACCGGCACCGCGATCGTGATGGGCAAGCGCGGCCGGCACGTGCTCACCGACGGCGGCGACGCCGAGGCGATCTCCCGGGGCGTCTACCAGGCGTACACGCGGCTCAACCTGCGCTACTCGCAGCTCGCCCCGCTGACGATGTGGGAGGAGCGCAACACCGGCAGCAACCTGCCGGCGCAGGTGGAGCTCTACGCCGAGGACCCGGACGGGCACCCCGACGCGTACAAGTTCCTGTTCATGGCCAAGGGCGGCGGGTCGGCCAACAAGTCGTACCTCTACCAGGAGACCAAGGCGCTGCTGAACCCGACGCGGATGATGCAGTTCCTGGAGGAGAAGCTGCGGCTGATCGGCACCGCCGCCTGCCCGCCGTACCACCTGGCGATCGTCATCGGCGGCACCAGCGCCGAGTACGCCCTCAAGACCGCGAAGTACGCCTCCGCGAAGTACCTGGACGCCCTCCCGACGCAGGGCTCGATGACCGCGCACGGCTTTCGCGACCTGGAGCTGGAGGCGGAGGTGCTGGAGCTGACCCGCAACTTCGGCATCGGGGCGCAGTTCGGCGGGCGCTACTTCTGCCACGACGTGCGGGTCGTCCGGCTGCCCCGGCACGGCGCGTCCTGCCCGGTGGCGATCGCCGTGTCCTGCTCCGCCGACCGGCAGGCCGTCGCCAAGATCACCCCGTCGGGCGTGTGGCTGGAGCGCCTCGAGACCGACCCGGCGCGTTACCTGCCCGACGTCACCGACGAGACCCTCGACGCCTCCGACGTGGTGCGGGTCGACCTGAACCGGCCGATGGACGAGATTCGGGCCGAGCTGTCGAAGTACCCGGTGAAGACCCGGCTGTCGCTGACCGGCCCGCTCGTCGTCGCCCGGGACATCGCGCACGCCAAGATCGCCGAGCGGCTCGACGCGGGCGAGCCGATGCCGCAGTACCTGCGCGACCACGCCGTCTACTACGCCGGCCCGGCCAAGACCCCCGAGGGGTACGCCTCCGGCTCGTTCGGCCCGACCACCGCCGGCCGGATGGACGCGTACGTGGAGAAGTTCCAGGCGGCCGGCGGCTCGATGGTGATGCTCGCCAAGGGCAACCGGTCCGCCCAGGTGACCCGCTCCTGCCAGCAGCACGGCGGCTTCTATCTCGGCTCCATCGGCGGCCCCGCCGCCCGCCTCGCCCAGGACTGCATCCGGCACGTCGAGGTCCTCGAATACGCGGAGCTGGGCATGGAGGCGGTCTGGAAGATCGAGGTGGAGGACTTCCCCGCGTTCATCGTGGTGGACGACAAGGGCAACGACTTCTTCGCCGAGGTCACCAAGCCGGTCCTCACCGTAGGCCGCCGCTGACGTCCTGCCACGGCAGCGCCCCGCTGCTCTCGCCGATCTTGCACTTTGGGCCCCCTGGATGGGCGCTTCGCCTCTTTTGTCGGGGCCGTAACTGCAAGATCGCGGAAGTGGGTGAGTAGGCGGGGCGGGGGTCAGGTTTGGGCGGAGCCCTCGGCGGGGTGCCGAGGGCTCCGCGTGCCGGGGGTTCGGGTCAGGTCAGGCGGTCGTGCGACTCGTACTCGTACAGGGCCGTCGTGCCCTCCCCGCGATCCTGGTCGGAGAGGGTCAGCCGCTTCGCGGGGACCATGACGCGCTGCCCCGTCGCGGCGCTGCCGGCGTCGAACCACACCTCCACCGTGTTCCCAGCCGGTAGCTTCCGCGGGCCGATCGCCAGGATCGTCATCAGGCGCGCCTTCCGGTGCGGGGCGGCTGGAGGCGGTCAGGGAAACTGTTCATCGGGTCGGACCTCCCATGTCCGATCAAGGCCCCCGGTTGGCGCTACCACGCCTGCCGGGGGCTGCTTGCAATGTCCCACCACGATAGGTGCCAGGAGGCCACCTGTAAATCTTTGAGGTGGCCACTAATATGTGCCGCCAGGTGGGGCATGCTGTACGTGTCAGAGTTGGCCGCGTGGCGGGCGACCTTGAGGCAGCGTCGGAGGCGTACCGAGCTGCGCTCCAGCGGGTGCAGGATGGGCTCGCGGAAGTCGCCTCGGCCCGTGCCGACGTGCCAAAGGTGCGCGAGCGGCTGGCCACCGCGATCGTGACGGCGTACCGGGATGGTCAGCGGGTTGGCGAGATCGCCCGCGTCGCGGGCTACGGCCGTGAACAAGTCCGGCGAATCTTGCGAGCCGCCGGTGTGGAGCCCGGCGATACCGGGTCCGTTGACGCTTGAGCGTCTACGGGTGAGCAGCGGTTCCGGTTCTCGACGTGACTCCTGGCGCCCGCGAAGATGAAGCCATGACTGCGAGGATCGACGCGATGTCGCCGGTTCCGCGATACCGGCAACTCGCCGCGATCCTGCGGAAGGCGATCGACGCCGGCGAGTGTCGGCCGGGGAGCCGGCTCCCGTCCGAGAAGATGTTGACCCAGACGTACGGGGTGGCGCGCGAGACGGCCTCCAAGGCAATGGACGCGCTGGCGGCCGAAGGGCTGGCCGTCGTGGTTCCAGGCGTGGGGTGGCATGTCCCACCCGAGGGTCCCGGCGAACCTGACGCTTAGTTGAGGTGAAGGCGCGTAAGGCGGTACCGCATGGTACGGTTTGGTGCATGATGAAGATTACCCTGCGGGAGTTCCGCGATGGCGCAGGCCGAGTGCTGGACGGGGTCGAGCGCACCGGAGAGCCGGTCATCATCACCAAATACGAGCGGCCCGTGGCCGTGTTGCTCGGAATCGACGAGTGGGAGGAGATCGAGGCGTTCCGGGACCGCAGGGACTCGGCGGTGATCGCTCGTTCTCGTGCCGAGGGTCAGTTCGTGCCGCTGTCGGCGGCTCTGGAGTCGCTCGGGGTTGATCCCCGCGAGGTGGAAGCGCTGTTGGCCGACCGGGCCGGCGGTGCGGCAGCGTGAAGGTTCAGATCGACCGGGATGTGTTGGTCTGGCTGCACAAGCAGCCGCGCAACGTGTTCCTGACCGTCCTGAGCGCGATCCTCGGCCTGGTCTCCGACCCAATGCCGCAGAGCTCGACCGAGATGCGCGATGGGTCCGGGCGTCGGTTGCGGGTCGGGGACTACCGGGTCCTCTACCGCCTCGACGGCGACGAGTTGACCGTCCACGACGTCGGGCATCGCAAGGACGTCTACTCGTAAGCACGCAGCTCCGGCGGCCTTGTCCGGTGCCACGGCTGACCACCCGGAACGCGGAAGGGGCGCCGGGCGTGAGCCCGACACCCCTTCGGCGTACGGCGTGGGTCAGCTCGGGTCGATGAAGATGTTGTAGTACGCCGGGCCGGAGACGATCCCCGCCGCCGTGCGGCTGCGCACGGTCAGGCTGTGCCCGTACGGCGAGTCCGCCGCCCAGCTCACCCGGGCCGTGCCATCCGCGCCGGCCGCCACGGTGGCCTCCGCCCCGTCGTCGAACGAGTAGACGAACTCCGTGGTGCCCGGCAACTGGGCGGTGAACACGAAGTCGCCCGTCTGCCCGACGACGGCGCCGCCCTGCCAGCCGAACACGTCCGAGGTGACCAGCGGGCTCTGCGGGTCGACCCGGAACGAGTAGTACTGCGCGTCCGTGGTCACCCCGGCGGCCGTGCGCGCCCGTACCCGCAGCTCGACCCAGCCGCCGTACTCGTTGTCGTACGCCGACGGCGTCCACTCGACGGTGGCGGTGCCGTCCGCGTCCGCCGCCACGGTCCGCTCCGGCTCGCCCCGGAACTGGTAGACGTACGAGGTGACGCCGGTGACCGAGGCGTGCGGGGCGAAGGTGAAGACGCCCGGCACGCCCGGCCCGCCGCCGGTCGTGTTCTGCGGATACGCCCCGGACGCCACGGTCGGCGCGACCGAGGCGGGGTAGAACGCCAGGCCGGTCGGCTCGGACTCCACCCCGGCGCTGGTCCGGCTGAACACCTCGATCGTGTGGTACCCGGCGTCGGCCGGCGTGTACGACACGGTCGCCCTGCCGTCCGCACCGGCCCGGACGGTCCGCTCCTCGCCGCGGCCGAACGTGTAGACGTACTCGGTGACGTCGGCCATCGCGGGGGCGAACGTGAAGCTGCCCTCGGTGCCGGCCGGCGCGCCCGGCGTCCCGTCGAACGGCCAGTCCTCCGAGGTGACGAACGGCGCGGTGCGCACGGAGAACGGGTAGCCGGCGTCGCCGGAGAACACCCCGTCGCGGGTGCGGCTGCGCACGTGCAGCGTGTTGTCGACCGCCGTCGGGGTGACGGTCACCGTGGCCGCCCCGGCGGCGTCCGCCGCCACGGTCCGCTCGGTGCCGCCATTGAGCGACCACACGTACTCGACCACGTCCGTCATGTTCGGCGCGAACGTGAACTCGCGCGGCTGCCCGAGCCAGCCGTCGGGGTTGCCGTCGGTGACCGTCGGCGCGGTGTTGCGCACCCAGAACTCGTACCGGGTCTGCTCCGAGCGGTTGCCCGCGCGGTCCACGGCCTGCACGTTGAGCCAGTCCGGGCCGTACTCGTCGGGGGCGTAGCTGACCGTGACGGTGCCGCCGGGGCCGGCGGCGGCGTAGGTGGTGAGGCCGGCGCGGCCGTACCAGAATCCGACGACATCGTCGGCGGCGCTGGTGAAGGTGAAGTCACCGGCGATCCCCGGGCCGCCGTGGCCGGGGAAGCCCCGGTCGGACGGGTAGTCGGTGGAAACCACCGTGGGCGCGGGCGGGCGGGTCGTGTCGACGGTGAAGCGGCACTCCGGCGACCAGGCGGAGGTGGCGCGCTCGTCGGCGGCGCGGACCGCGAAGGCGTACGTGCCGCCGTCGACCAGCAGGCCGCCGGGCACCGTGTACTGGACCGTGGCCGGGGTGTACCAGGCGGACGAGGTCCACTCGGTCCGCTCGGCGGGGCGGTCCACCGGCCACCAGGCGAAGGTGGCCTGCACCCGGTCCCCGGCGGACGACTCCAGCCTGTCCGGGTCGGTCACCTCGGCGGTGAGGACCGGCGTGGTGGTGCCGACCAGCAGCCCGTCCGCGCAGGCCCGGCCCGCGACGGTCAGCTTGCCCGGCACGTCGGGCGCGGAGTTGGCCTCCAGCGAGACGCCGGGCTTCTTCACCCGCCGCCCGAAGTGCTTGTTGCTCTCGTGGGGGGCGGCGATGCGGGCCATCAGGGTGAGCGAGTCGTGCCCGGCGGCGACGGCCTGCCGGAACACCTCGGTGACGCCCAGCTCCAGGTAGCCGGCCGGGCAGGGCGCGGTGGGACCGACGTCGCCGACCTTCTCGCGTACGGCGGGCGCGGTGTTCCAGGTGGGCGCGGCGGCCGGGGTGTCGGTCCGCCACAGCTCCAGCCTGCGCGGCTTCGTGCAGTCGGCGACCGTCGACTCCCCGGTGACGACCTGGGCAGTGATGATCTCCTTGCCCTGGTAAGGCGTGAGGTCGAAGGTGAAGTAGGCGCGTGTGGTGTGCGTCGCCCCGTCGGCCTGCCACGTGCCGACGGGCACGTCGGCGGCGGTGGTGGGGAAGGCGAGAGCGGGCTGCCGGGCGTCGGTGTAGCTGACGCTGGTGGGCAGGACGTACTGGGTCACGCCGGCGTTGGCCGGCGCGGCGGTGCCGGCCAGCGCGCCGGAGGCGGCGAGCAGGCCGGCGAGGCCGATGGTGGTCACGCGGCGCGGTGTGCGCCGCGGGCGTCCGGGACGAACGCCGGTGGAACCCCCGTTGAGCTGCAAGTGAGGCCCTTTCATGGAAGGCAACGATTCCATGATCTTAATTACGTGACTGTCTTCGCGTCGTCGGGTTTCTGGCGGCCCGGCCGCCGGAGCGGACGATCATCTGCGGGCCGGCGACGGCCGGGGCAGGATGGTATGCGTGACGACTCCAGAGGCAGCGGGCTACCGGATCGAACGCGACTCGATGGGCGAGGTGGAGGTGCCCGCCGAGGCGCTGTGGCGGGCGCAGACCCAGCGCGCGGTGCAGAACTTCCCGATCTCCGGCCGGGGCATCGAGCCGGCGCAGATCAAGGCCCTGGCCCAGATCAAGGGCGCGGCGGCGCAGGTCAACGGCGAGCTGGGCGTGATCGACGCGGAGGTGGCCGCCGCGATCGCGACCGCCGCCGCGCACGTGGCCGACGGCGGCTACGACGACCAGTTCCCCATCGACGTGTTCCAGACCGGCTCGGGCACCTCGTCCAACATGAACACCAACGAGGTCGTCGCCACCCTGGCCAGCCGCGAGCTGGGCCGGGACGTGCACCCGAACGACGACGTCAACGCCTCGCAGTCCAGCAACGACGTCTTCCCGTCGTCCATCCACCTGGCGGCGACGCAGTTCGTCGTCGAGGACCTGATCCCGTCCCTGGCGCACCTCGCCGGGGCGTTGGAGACCAAGTCGGCCGAGTTCGAGACCGTGGTCAAGGCGGGCCGCACCCACCTCATGGACGCCACGCCCGTCACCCTCGGCCAGGAGTTCGGCGGGTACGCCGCCCAGGTCCGCTACGGCGTCGAGCGGCTGGAGGCGACGCTGCCCCGGCTGGCCGAGCTGCCGCTGGGCGGCACCGCCGTCGGCACGGGGATCAACACCCCGCTCGGCTTCGCGGCGGCCGTGATCGCCAAGCTGCGCGAGTCCACCGGGCTGCCCCTGACCGAGGCACGTGACCACTTCGAGGCGCAGGGCGCGCGGGACGCGCTGGTGGAGACGTCCGGGCAGCTCCGCACCATCGCGGTCGGCCTCTACAAAATCGCCAACGACATCCGGTGGATGGGCTCCGGCCCCCGCGCCGGCCTGCGCGAGCTGCGCATCCCCGACCTCCAGCCCGGCTCGTCGATCATGCCGGGCAAGGTGAACCCGGTCGTCGCCGAGGCCGTGCGGCAGGTCTGCGCCCAGGTGATCGGCAACGACGCGGCGGTGGCGTTCGCCGGCTCGCAGGGCGACTTCGAGCTGAACGTGATGCTGCCGGTGATGGCCCGCAACCTGCTGGAGTCCATCAAGCTGCTGGCCGCGTCGAGCCGCCTGCTCGCCGACCGCTGCGTGGCCGGCCTGGTCGCGAACGCGGACGTCTGTCTCGCGTACGCCGAGGGCTCGCCGTCGATCGTCACCCCCCTCAACCGCCACCTCGGATACGACGAGGCCGCCTCGATCGCCAAGGAGGCGCTGGCCAAGGAGATGGCGATCCGGGACGTGGTGATCGCCCGGGGGCACGTGGCCAACGGCAAGCTCACCGCCGAACAGCTCGACGAGGCCCTCGACCTGCTCCGCATGACCCACCCCTGACCCCCGTCCACGGAGTCACGCCCTGCCCGTGCCGGTGTCGTCGGCGGGTCGGCTCGCTGGTGGCGCGAGGGTCGGGTCAGGAGCTGGGCCGGCGCGAGGAGCTGTCGCGGCTCCGGCAGGTGTGGAAGGTTACCCTCGGCGCGGCGTTGCCCCCGCAGGGGTCGATCGATCGGTTGAGGGAAGTGGCGGAGTCATGGAGTTGATGGGTGCCCACTGGCGGAGAAGCAGCCGCAGCGGGTCGAACGACAAGTGTGTGGAGGTGGCGACGGATCTTCCCGGGGTGGTCGGGGTGCGGGACAGCAGGGACCCTTCGGGGCCGGTGCCGGCCGTCGACGTGCACGCGTGGCGGGCCTTCGTCGCGGCGCTCCCGCAGTGATCGGCCGCCCGGCACCCGGGCCGGAGGTCCTGGACCGCCTCGCCCGGGAGCGGATCGTCTGGCTGTGCACGGTGCGGCCGGACGGTTCGCCGCACGTCACGCCGGTCTGGTTCCTGTTCCGCGACGACGAGTGGTGCATCTGGACGCAGGAGCGGAACCGCAAGGTCCGTAACATCGTCGCCGATCCCCGCGTGTCGCTGGCGCTGCCCGACGGCAAGTTCCCGGTCGTCGCCGAGGGCGCGGCCGTGATCGTGCGCGAGCCGTTCCCCGGGTGGGCCGCCGACGAGTTCCGCCGCAAGTACGACTGGGACGTCACCGCCCCGGCCGGGTCCGCCGGGGACAACGTCCTGATCCGGGTCGCCGTCACGCGCTGGCTGATGGCCGGCAGCGCCTCGTGACCGCCGGCCCGGCCGGTCCGGCTGGTTGATCGACTTCATGTCGGGCAGGTGGCGGTATCCCGGTCGCCGGATACCGCCACCTGCCCGACATGATCTTCAGGGTGAAGGGGATGACGGGTGTGACGGGGGTCGACGGGTCCGGGGCAGTCCTGCTGGAGACGGGGCGGCTACGGCTGCGCCGGTTCACGGGGGGCGACGCCGACGCCCTGACGGAGCTGGACTCGGACCCGGAGGTCATGCGCTACCTGACCGGTGGTCGGCCCACCCCGGCCGACGTGGTCCGGGGCGAGCTGCTGCCCCGCCTCCTGGCCGGGTACGACCGCCACCCCGGGCTGGGCCGCTGGGCCGCCGTGGACCGGGCGACGGGGACGTTCCTCGGCTGGTTCGCCCTGGACGCCCCGGCGGGGGCGCAACCGGTGACGCAGGCCGAGTTGGGGTACCGGCTGCGGCGGGCGGCGTGGGGGCACGGCCTGGCCACCGAGGGGTCCCGTGCCCTGCTCCGGCACGCGTTCGCCACGGTCGGCCTGGCCCGGGTGTGGGCGCAGACGATGGCGGTCAACACGGCCTCCCGCCGGGTGATGGAGAAGGCCGGACTGCGGTACGTGCGCACGTTCCACCTCGACTGGGACGACCCGATCGAGGGAACCGAGCACGGCGAGGTCGAGTACGAGCTGCTCCGCGCGGAGTGGGCGGCGCGCGAGGCGGGTTGATCGACGTCGTGTCGGGCAGGTGGCGGTATCCGGCGGCCGGGATACCGCCACCTGCCCGGCATGATGTTCAGACCAGCCGGTGCCGAGCGCCCCGGATCAGGGCCGGGCGGCGGCCCGCCGGGCCCGGTAGGCGGTGACCGCCGCCCGGTTGCCGCACCCGGCGTCGCAGTACCGGCGGGACCGGTTCTTGGACAGGTCGACCAGCACGTTGTCGCAGTCGGGGTGGTCGCACCGGCGCAGCCGGCTCAGCTCGTCGCCGCGTACCAGGTCGGCGAGGGCCATCGCGGCCTCGACGGCCATCCGGGTGGCCAGCGGCGCGTCCCTGGGCACGGCGTGCAGGTGGTACGGCTCGTCGTCGTGGCGGATGAGCTGCGGCAGGGCCCCGGCGTCGCGTAGCAGCTCGTTGACGGTGGCGACGACCTCGTCGGTGTCGGCGTACCAGATCCGGCGCAGCCGGGGGCGCAGGTCCCGGACGGCCCGCAGCTCCGCCTCGGTGCGCTCGTGCCGGCCGGTCCAGCCGTGCGCGGTGAGGAACGCGTCCAGGGCCGCCACGTCGGGCAGCGCCTCGCCGTGGCTGCCCCCGGTGTTGACCAGTGCGGCGGCGGCGATCAGCGCGGGCTCGGTGTCATGGGCGAAAAGCAACTTGACTCCTGTCGGCCGATCGATCTAGCGTCACGAGCATAAAGCTACTTTACTCATGACGTACCGAGGAGAGTCGATGCGCGAACGACCCGCCGGCATCGGTCTCGGCCTGGCGCTGCTGTCGGCCGTCACCTTCGCCACCTCGGGCACCTTCGCCCGGTCGCTGATCGAGGCCGGGTGGTCCGCGGAGGCCGTGGTGATCGCCCGGGTCGGCAGCGCCGCCGCCGTCCTCGCGGTGCCTGCGGCGCTGGCCCTGCGCGGCCGGTGGGACGTGCTGCGCCGCAACCTCGTCTCCGTGGGCGCGTTCGGGCTGCTCGCCGTCGCCCTCGCCCAGGCGTGCTTCTTCAACGCCGTGCGCTACCTCCCGGTCGGGGTGGCGCTGCTGCTGGAATACCTCGGCATCGTCCTCGTGGTCGGCTGGACGTGGGCGGTCCACGGGCAGCGCCCGCGCCGGCTCACCGTGGCCGGGTCGGTGGCCGCCCTCGCCGGCCTCCCCGCCGTGCTGGACGTGACCGGCGGGGCCCGCCTCGACCCGGCCGGCGTGCTCTGGGGACTGGGCGCGGCCGTCGGCCTCGCCGGCTACTTCGTGATCGCCGGGCGGATCGACGACGGCCTGCCGTCGGTGACGATGGCCAGCGCCGGCATGGGCGTCGGCGCGGCGGCACTGCTCGTGCTCGGCCTCGCCGGGGCGCTGCCGCTGCGGGCCACCTTCGGCGAGGTGACCTTCGCGGGGCAGCGCACGAGCTGGCTGGTGCCCATCGTCGGCCTGTCGCTGGTCGCGGCGGTCGTCGCGTACCTGACCGGGATCGCGGCGGCCCGGATCCTCGGGGCCCGGCTGTCGTCGTTCGTCGGGCTGACCGAGGTGATGTTCGCGGTGCTCGTCGCCTGGCTGGTGCTGGGCGAACTGCCGACCGTGGTGCAACTGCTCGGCGGCGTCCTGATCGTCGCCGGGGTCGCCCTGGTCCGGGTCGACGAGCTGCGCGAGGCGCGGGCCGTCGACCGGTCGCCCGCCCGCCCCGCCGAGCCCGCCCTCGCGGCCGAGGCATGACCACCGGCAGTCGTGACCGCCCGCGAACAGGGCCGACGTGGCCCGCGAGCCGCTGCGGTGGCACCCTTGCCGGCATGCTGACCCACGTCGTGTTCGACGCCGACGAGACCCTGCTCGACCTGCGCCCGGCGGTCACCGGCGGGCTGGTGGCCGTACTCGAGGAGATGCGGCGGCTGACCCCGGCGGCGGCCGAGGTCACCCTCGCGGACCTGGAGTCGGACTGGGGCGCGGTCTTCGGGGCGCTGAGCGCCGCGCCGGTCAACGAGATCCGGCGGGCCGCGCTGGCCCGGTCGCTGGCCCGGGCCGGCCTCGACGCGCACCTCGACGACCTCGCGGCGCTCTTCTTCGCCCGGCGCTTCGCGCTCACCCGGCCGTTCCCCGACGCGCTGCCCGCGCTCGCCGCCCTGCGCCCGCGCTACACCCTGGGCTACGCCACCAACGGCAACAGCCGCGCCGAACGCTGCGGGCTCACCGGCGAGTTCACCTTCGAGGTGTACGCGCACGAGAACGGACTGCCGAAGAAGCCCGCCCCCGAGTTCTTCGCCGCCGTGGTCGAGGCCGCCGGGGTGCCCCCGCGCCAGATCGTGTACGTCGGCGACTCGCCGAGCCACGACGTCGTCGCCCCCCTGCGGGCGGGGATGCGGGCGGTGTGGCTCAACCGGGGCGGGCGGCCCCGCCCGGAGGGCGTGCCCGCCGACGCGGAGGTGTCGACGCTGGCCGACCTGCCGGACGTGCTCGACCGGTTCGCCCAGGTCGAACTGAGCGGCACGTAGGCCGCCGGGCCGGGCGGTTGGCTCGGCGGGTGGCTGGGCCCGCAGCGCCGACCGGCCCGCCGGCGCCGGATGACAGCCGGCCGACGAAAGCCTGATTGCCGTGTAATACGGACTCCCATCTAGCGGAACGTGCCCCGGTGGTATGGGATGGCTGCCACGTCCCTCAACGAGAGGATCTGATGTGGTGAGCAAGCGCTTCACCGCCGGTGCCGTCGCAACCGCAACGGCGTTGGCACTCACGGTGACCGGCGTGGTGGGCCCGGCGAATGCCGAGCCGACCGTGACCCGGGAGTTCACCGTCGTGGCGGAGTCCGGCGTCTCCGCCGACGCGGCGGTCGCCGCGATCCGGGCCGCCGGTGGCACGGTCGTGTCCCGCACCGACGAGGTCGGCCTGTTCCAGGTCACCAGCGACCGGGCCGACTTCGCCAGCCGGGCCGCCGCGAACGCCGCCCTGCTCGGCGCGGCCGAGAAGAAGGCCATCGGCCGCAAGCCGAAGCTCGACCGGGTCGAGCAGGAGAACCTCCTCGCCCAGGCCAAGGCCAAGGCGAAGCCGAAGGGCGCGCCCGCCAAGCGGGGCGCGAAGCTGGACCCCCTGGACGACAAGCTCTGGGGCCTCGGCATGATCCGGGCCGACAAGGCCCGCAAGGTGGAGCCGGGCGACCGCCGGGTCACCGTCGGCATCCTCGACACCGGCGTCGACGCCAGCAACCCCGACCTGGCGGCGAACTTCAGCTGGTCGCTGTCGCGCAACTTCGCCCCCGACATCCCCGAGGTCGACGGCGAGTGCGAGGTGGCGAGCTGCCTCGACCCGGTCGGCACCGACGACGGCGGGCACGGCACGCACGTCGCCGGGACGATCGGCGCCGCCGCCGACGGCTTCGGCCTCTCCGGCGTCGCCCCGAACGTGACCCTGGTCGAGCTCAAGGGCGGCCAGGACTCCGGCTACTTCTTCCTCGACCCGGTCGTCAACGCCCTCGTGCACGCCGGCAAGGTCGGCCTGGACGTGGTCAACATGTCGTTCTACGTCGACCCGTGGCTCTACAACTGCACGGCCAACCCGGCCGACTCGCCCGAGTCGCAGGCCGAGCAGCGGGCGATCATCGAGGCCATGACGCGGGCGCTCAACTACGCGCACCGCAAGGGCGTCACCCTGGTCGGCTCGCTCGGCAACAACCACGAGGACCTGGGCGCCCCGCGCACCGACTTCTCCAGCCCCGACTACGGCGCCGACCCGTACGAGCGGCCGATCGACAACGCCAGCTGCTGGGACCTCCCGGTGGAGGGCCCGCACGTGATCGGCGTCTCCGCGGTCGGCCCGTCGGGCAAGAAGTCCGACTACTCCAACTACGGCACCGAGCAGATCTCCGTCGCCGCCCCGGGTGGCTGGTTCCGTGACGGGTACGGCACCGACACCTACCGCCTCGACTCCAACATGATCCTCTCCACGTACCCGAAGCACGTCCTCCAGGAGGAGGGCTCCGTCGACGAGAACGGCAACATCGTCGCCGGCTTCGAGGAGTCGGTCTTCAAGGAGTGCAAGGCCAACGGCGACTGCGGCTACTACACCTACCTCCAGGGGACCTCGATGGCGTCGCCGCACGTCAGCGGCGTCGCCGCGCTGATCGTCAGCAAGTACGGCAAGAAGGTCAAGGGCGGTCTGGGCATGGACCCGGCCAAGGTGGAGCGGCAGCTCTACCGCACCGCCGCCGAGCACGCCTGCCCGGAGCCCCGGCTCCAGAGCTACGCCAACGAGGACCGGCCGGCCGAGTTCGACGCCTACTGCGCCGGCAGCTCGACGTTCAACGGCTTCTACGGCCACGGCATCATCGACGCGTACGCCGCGGTGACGACCCGCATGTGACATCGCGGATCCTCTCCGGCGGGGCCCGGGCGACCACGGTCGCCCGGGCCCTCGCGCGTTTCCGGCTGCGGGCTTGGCTGTCGTCGCTCGTTTTGCGCCATGTCGGCGACATGGCGGGGTCCAGGGCCCTGCGATGGCGCGATGTCGCCGACATGGCGGCGCAACCCCCGGTCCCGACTCGCCGCGCCCCGGCCCAGGCCCAGGCCCAGGCCCGTTTGGGGCCAGGCCGCCGGGTTGGGGCGGGTCATCGCCGCCAGCCTCGGGACACCAGGGCGGCGCGCACCTCGCGGACCACCGCCGGGAAGTCCCGGTGGAGGCGGCGGCTGGTCACGTGCAGCACGACCCAGCCCGCCCCGACGAGGTGGTTGAGCCGCTGGCGGTCGCGGTGCAGCTGCTCGGCGTCGGCGTGCCAGTGCCCGTCGTACTCGACGGCGACCCGGAAGGCCGGCCAGGCCAGGTCGGGGTGCAGGACCAGGCCCGACGCCAGCCGAACCGGGTGCTGGGTCACCGGGCGGGGCAGGCCGGCGAGCACCAGCCGGAGTCGCAGCTGTGACTCCGGTGGCGACTGCGCGCCGCCGTCGGCGAGCCCGAACACCCAGCGGGCGCGTCGCCCGCCCGGCCGGTCGGCGTTGTGCCCGGCGACCGCCGTCAGGTCCTCCACGGTGACCAGCCCTCGACCGAGCAGGCTGTCGACGATCGTCACCGCCCGGAGCGGCTCCAGCCACACGGCCGTCTCCCAGGCGGCCTGGGCCGGCTGCGTCCAGCGCAGGGCCCCGGCACCGGCGGCCGTCCCGTCGATGATGCCCAACCCGACGGCGGCCCGGTTGGCGGTGCCCGGTTCGGCGGCGGTCCTGTCGACGGAGGCCAAGTCGGCGGCGGTCCCGTCGACGATGCCCAGCCCGGCGGCGGTCCTCTCGACGGCTCCCTGACCGGCGGTGGCGGGACCGAAGGCCGGGTCTGCGGCGGCTCCCGCCGCACCCGTCCGGCTGCCGGCTGGGTGGTCGTCGAGTGTCCGGTCGTCGGGTGTCCGGCCGCCGCCCGCCCCGGTGGCCGGGCCGCCACCCACCGGCAGGAGCGCCGGGGCAGCGCCGAGAGTGTGCACCCGGATGCCGTGCTGTGAGTCGATCCGGGCCGACCGGGGGACGAGCACGTGCACGTCGTCGGTGAACGAGGCGGCGTGCTCGACGCCGAGCAGGTAGGCCGCCGAGGGGCCGGCGAGCACCGCCTCGGGCGGCAGCCGCAGCACGGCGGCGCGGCAGGTGAGGCCGTGGTCCCGGTGGAGCCGGGCGTCGGCGTACACGTCCTGCCGCAGGCGCAGCCAGGACGCGCCGCGGAGCTGGTGCCGGCTGAGCAGCCCGAGCCGGACGGCCTCCGAGCCGCGGAAGACCTGCCGGGCCAGGGCGGTGGGGCGGGAAGGTTGTGGGGGCATGTCGACCAGCGTCACCGTCCGGGCACGCCCCGCGACACCCCTGTGGACAACCGGCCACCCCGTCGACGCCCGCCCTGTGGATAACCGGCCCAACCGCCCCCGGATGTGCTAGCGGGGACACGATGTCGGCCAAGTGGGGGTGTCCGGCGGCGGGGATACCGCCATGTCGCCGACCTGCCGGGCCCAACCGGCCCGTCGGCCCGACCCACCAGCCGGGCCCAACCGGCCGCGGCCAGCCGGCCCCACCGGACCAGCCCAGCCGGCCCCACCAGCCCAGCCCGGCCGGCCGGCGTCAGGGGGCGAGGGCCGCGGTGATCGCCGTCGCCGCCGCGAGCACCTGCTCGCCGACTGACTCCGGGTCCAGCGGGGCCAGCGCCACCACGCCGACGCTCGCCTCCAGCCCCGGCACGCCGAGCACCGGCGCGGCCACGCCGTACGCCCCGGGCTGCAACTCGCCGCTGGTGCTCACCGGGCCGGCGGAGCCGGCACGGGCAGCGAGGATGGCCCGCCCGGCCGCCCCCCGCTCCAGCGGATGCCGTGTGCCCGTCCGGTACGCCACGTGCAGCGACGTCCAGCTCGGCTCCACCACCGCCAGGGCGACCCCCTCGCCGCCCTCGACGACGGTGAGGTGGGCGGTCGCGCCGGCCTGCTCGGCGAGCCGCCGCAGGGCGGGCAACGCCCCCTCGGCGAGCAGCGGCTGGGCCCGCCTGGCCAGGTGCAGCACGCCCGCGCCGAGGCGCAGCCGCCCGTCACCGTCGCGGCGCACCATGCCGTGCCCGCTGAGCGCGCCGACCAGCCGGTAGACGGCCGCCCGGCCGATGCCGAGCCGGTTGGCCGCCTCGGTGACGGTCAGCCCGCCCGGCGCGTCGGCGACCAGGTGCAGCAGCCGCAGCCCCCGGTCCAGCGTCTGGGCTGTCTCACCACCGCGCTCACCACCGCGCTCACCACCGCGCTCACCACCGCGCTCACCACCGCGCGTGCCGTCGTCGGTCCGGGTCGTCGTGCGCTCCTGCCGCGCCGCCTCATCCACGAGGGGCAGCGTACGACCCGGCACGGGACGAACCGGGAACGCGGGGCGCCGGACGACCCGGCGCGGGGCGAACCGGCAACGTGTGGACGGCTACCCTGGAGCCGTGACGCTACGCCTGTATGACACCGCCACCCGATCGGTGCGGGACTTCGTCCCGCGGGAAGCCGGCAAGGTGGGGGTCTACCTGTGTGGTCTCACGCTCCAGGGTCCCCCGCACATCGGCCACCTCCGCTCCGGCGTCAACTACGACGTGCTGCGCCGCTGGCTGCTGGCCAGGGGCTTCGAGGTGCGGTTCATCCGCAACCTGACCGACATCGACGACAAGATCCTGGTGAAGGCCTGCGAGCAGGACCGCCCGTTCTGGTCGATCGCGTACGCCAACGAGCGGGCGCTGACCGCCGCCTACCGGTCGCTGAACGTGCTGCCGCCGACGTACGAGCCGCGGGCCACCGGGCACATCCCCGAGATGCACGAGCTGATCGCGAAGCTGATCGACACCGGGCACGCCTACCCGGCCACCGACGGCTCGGGCGACGTCTACTTCGACGTGGCGTCCTGGCCGGCCTACGGCGCGCTGTCCGGGCAGTCGCCCGACGCGATGCAGGCCGCCGACGACGCGCCGGAGCGGGGCAAGCGCGACCCGCGCGACTTCGCCCTGTGGAAGGGCGCGAAGCCCGACGAGCCGGCCGACGCCTACTGGCCGTCGCCGTGGGGGCGGGGGCGGCCCGGCTGGCACATCGAGTGCTCGGCGATGTGCTGGCGCTACCTGGGCGAGGAGTTCGACATCCACGGCGGCGGGCTCGACCTGACCTTCCCGCACCACGAGAACGAGATCGCCCAGTCGCAGGCGGCCGGCCTGCCGTTCGCCCGCTACTGGGTGCACCACGGGCTGCTCGGCATCGGCGGGGCGAAGATGGGCAAGTCGCTCGGCAACGCCCTCGACCTGGCGTACGTCGCCTCGCTCGGGGTGCGCCCGATCGAGCTGCGCTACTACTACGCGGCGGCGCACTACCGGTCGCACATCGACTACACCGAGGACTCGCTGCGCGAGTGGGCCAGCGGCTTCCGGCGGATCGAGGGGTTCGTCCAGCGGGCCGCCGAGCGGGTCGGCCCCGGCGGGCTCGGCGAGCTGCCGGCCGGCTTCGTCGCCGCGATGGACGACGACCTGAACACCTCGGCCGCGCTCGCGGTGCTCCAGGAGGTGCTCCGGGAGGGCAACACCGCCCTGGCGACCGGCGACGATGTGACCGTCCGCACGGCGCTCGGCTCCGCGCGGGCGATGCTGGATATCCTCGGGATCGACCCCCTCGACGAGGCCTGGACCGGCGGCGGCCGCGTGGACGACCTGCGCGGCGTGGTCGACTCACTGGTCGCGCTGGCCCTGGAACAGCGCGCGCAGGCCCGCAGCCGCAAGGACTGGGCGGCCGCGGACGCCGTCCGCGACCAGCTCAAGCTGGCCGGCGTGGTGGTCGAGGACACCCCCCAGGGCCCCCGTTGGACTATTGGAGAGCAGGACTGATGGCCGGCAACTCGCAGCGCCGTGGCCGGCGACTGACGTCGAAGGCGGGCGCCCCCAAGGGCTCCGGCGGCAAGAACAAGGACGCCCTCGCGGGCCGGGGCAAGACCCTGCCCGCCGACGAGCGTCCCTGGCACAAGGCCTACTCGGGCACCGAGAAGCTGCCCCAGCGCACCGCCTGGAAGCAGGACAAGGAGCGCCGGGCGGCGGCCGAGGAGGGGCGTACCCCGAAGGTCGGCAAGCCGGGCACCAAGGACACCACCTGGGGCCGGGGCGGCGGCCGGGGGGTGCCGACCCTGCGGGGCGGCGCCGGCGGCCGGGGCGGCAAGCCGGCCGGTCGCAGCGGGCCCCGGGTCGCGCCGGGCCGCAAGTCCAACCCGGCGAAGGACAGCCCGGAGCTGCTGGTCGGGCGCAACCCGGTGCTGGAGTCGCTGCGCGCCCAGGTGCCGGCCACCGCGCTCTACACGGCCCACGGCATCGAGATCGACGACCGGATCACCGAGATCGTCCGCACCGCCGCCGACCGGGGCATCGCCATCCTGGAGGTCAGCCGGGCCGAGCTGGACCGGATGACCGGCGGCGTGCTGCACCAGGGCATCGGCCTCCAGGTGCCGCCGTTCGCGTACGAGCCGTTCGAGGACCTGGTGGCCGCCGCGCTGGAGCAGACGGCCCCGCTGCTGGTGGCCCTCGACGGGGTCACCGACCCGCGCAACCTCGGCGCGGTGATCCGGTCCGCCGCCGCGTTCGGCGCGCAGGGCGTGTTCGTGCCGGAGCGGCGGGCCGCCGGGATCACGGCGACCGCCTGGCGCACCAGCGCGGGCGCGGCGGCGCGGGTGCCCGTCGCCCAGGTCACCAACCTGACCCGGTCGCTCAAGGCGTGCCAGGAGGCCGGGTTCATGGTCGTCGGCCTGGACGCCGACGGCGACACCGACCTCTACGACCTGGAGGTCGCCGTCGGTCCGCTGGTCGTGGTCGTCGGCTCCGAGGGGCGCGGGCTGTCCCGGCTGGTCGGCGAGACCTGCGACCTGACGGTCAGCATCCCGATGGTCTCCGAGGTGGAGTCGCTCAACGCCAGCGTCGCCGCGGCGGTCACCCTCGCCGAGGTGGCCCGCCGCCGGGCCGCGGGGTCCTGACCCCCCACCACATCCGTCCGCCACGCCGGGCCGTCCCCTGACCCAGGGGGCGGCCCGCCGTGCGTCCGGCTGCGGCGGGCGTACGCGAAGGGGGCGGCCCGCCACCCGGCGGACCGCCCCCTCTGGT
Organism: Micromonospora sp. WMMD712; assembly: GCF_029581295.1. Classification (NCBI taxonomy): domain Bacteria; kingdom Bacillati; phylum Actinomycetota; class Actinomycetes; order Micromonosporales; family Micromonosporaceae; genus Micromonospora; species Micromonospora sp. WMMD712. The sequence goes on along the minus strand of NZ_CP120743.1, from coordinate 3,794,721 downwards.
GCTGCTGCGTCAGATCCGCTTGCCGGTGGCGGCGTTGAAGACGTGGGTGCGGCCGGCGCGCGGCTTGACGAACACGGTGTCGCCCATGTTCGGCATGGTGCGCCGGTCGGTGCGGACCACGAACCGCTCGTTGTGGCCCTCCAGCGCGGCGTGGCCGTAGACGTTCGCGTCGGAGCCCAGGTCCTCGACCAGCTCGACCACGACGGGCATGCCGCCCTCGGTCGGGCTGACCAGGTCGCAGTCCTCCGGGCGGAACCCGACGGTGACCTTGTTGTTGCCGCCCTCGGCGCGGGCCGCCTCGGCCTGCTCGCGGGTCAGCGGGATGTTCATCTCGGCGAACGCCGCGCCCCGCTCGCTGAACGGCACGGTCTTGATGTTCATGGCGGGGGAGCCCATGAAGCCCGCGACGAAGACGTTGGCCGGGGTGTCGTAGAGCGCCCGGGGGGTGTCAACCTGCTGGAGGACGCCGTCGAGCATGACCGCCACCCGGTGACCCATGGTCATGGCCTCGACCTGGTCGTGGGTGACGTAGACGGTGGTGATGCCGAGCTTCGCCTGGAGCGACGCGATCTGGGTACGGGTCTGCACCCGGAGCTTGGCGTCGAGGTTCGACAGCGGCTCGTCCATGAGGAAGACCTGCGGCTCGCGGACGATCGCCCGGCCCATCGCGACCCGCTGGCGCTGACCGCCGGAGAGGGCCTTCGGCTTGCGGCTGAGGTATTCCTCCAGCTGGAGCAGCCCGGCCGCCTCCTTGACCCGCCGGTCGATCTCGTCCTTGGGGGTCTTGCGCAGCTTGAGCGCGAACGCCATGTTCTCGTACACCGACATGTGCGGGTAGAGGGCGTAGTTCTGGAAGACCATCGCGATGTCGCGGGCCTTCGGCGGCAGGTGGGTGACGTCGCGGTCGTCGATGTAGATCGCGCCGTCGTCGACGTCCTCCAGGCCGGCGAGCATGCGCAGGCTGGTGGACTTGCCGCAACCGGAGGGGCCGACCAGGACCAGGAACTCGCCGTCCCCGATCTGGAGGTCGAGCTGGTTCACTGCGGGACGCTCGGTGCCCGCGTAGATGCGGGACGCCTTCGCGTAGGTGACCGTGGCCATGCTGGAGCGCTTCCTTTCACCGGCAGGAACGTGCCGGACGATCCGAGTGAAGGAGCGACCGGCGTCGTGTGACGCCGGCCATCGGGCGACACGCCGGGCAGTCGGGGACCGCCGGAAGTGTCATCCGTGTCACTGCACGGTAAACGGCTTTTCGTAACCTGCCAAGACATGAAGCATCGGGTGCGACGGACGGCATACACATTCCGGTCAGTCGGGCACAGCCGGGCATCAATCTCCGCACCGTTACGGCGGGCCGGCGACGAACCGTTGCCTCCCGGGCCGGAAAGATTGCGTTTTCCGTGCTCGGAGGGGCTGCCGAGGGGGATGTTCGCAGCTCTGTCGCTTATGCTGACCACGCACGATGCGCCCCTGTAGCTCAGCTGGCCAGAGCACTCGCCTTGTAAGCGAGATGTCGCCGGTTCGATCCCGGCCGGGGGCTCCAGTCCCACAAGGCGGTTCCGGCGTCCTGCCGGGCCGTCCCGGTGCCGTGACAGCAACAGCGACCGTAGCGCGACGGGGGTGGGATGAGCCGCGCCGTGGAGGAGTCCAACCGGGCGATGCTGCGCGCCCGCGACGCCATGGACCGGGCGTACGCCCAGCCGCTGGACATCCCCGCCCTGGCGCGGATCGCGCACGTCTCGTCGGCGCACTTCATCCGCACCTTCCGGGCCACCTTCGGCGAGACCCCGCACCGCTACCTGCAACGCCGCCGGGTCGAGCGGGCCATGTACCTGCTCACCCAGACCGACCGGGACGTCACCGACGTCTGCTTCGCGGTGGGGTTCGCCAGCCTCGGCACGTTCAGCCGGACGTTCCACCGGATCGTGGGCGAACCGCCGACGGCGTACCGGCGGGGCAGGGCTCCGGCGGACGTGCCCACCTGCTTCGCGAGGGCCTGGACGCGACCCAGCAGTTTTGGATAAGCACCAGGTCAGGGCGGGCGCATAGCGTTCCGGGCATGACGATGAACGCGATCAGCCGCTCCCAGATCTACGTGCTCGACCAGGACGAGGCGCTCGACTTCTACGTCGGCAAGCTCGGCATGGAGGTCAACACCGACGCCGACCTCGGCTTCATGCGCTGGCTGACGGTGAACCTGCCGGGCGACCCGGAGCGGGAGATCCTGCTGGAGAAGCCCGGGCCGCCCGCCCTCGACCCGGCGACGGCCGAGCAGGTGCGGGAGCTGCTCACCAAGGGGGCGCTGGGCGGCTACCTCTTCATGACCACCGACGACGCGCGCAAGACGTACGAGGATCTGGTCGGCAAGGGCGTGGAGATCACCGACGAGCCGACCGAGCGCCCGTACGGCATCGACTTCGGCATCCGGGACCCGTTCGGCAACAAGATCCGCATCGGGCAGATGTTCCCGCGCGGCTGAGCCCTTACCCGTTTCGGCCGGGCCGGCGGGCGGCGGGCGCGCGGGTTAGCATCGCGCCTCCCGACCGGTGAGGTGACGATGGCGAGCCGCCTGCTCTTCCTGGCCCGGCACGGCGAGCAGGACCGGCCCGCCGACGGGCAGGGCGGGCCCGACGGCGCTTCGGGCGACCCGCCGGAGGTCGGCCTCTCCGCCCGGGGCCGGCGGCAGGCGGAGCTGCTCGGCGAGCGGCTGCGCGGGGTGCCGTTCGCCGCCGTCCACCACGGGCCGCTGCCCCGGGCCGCGCAGACCGCCGGGCTGGTCGCCCGGTCGCTGCCCGGTGTCCCGGTGTGCGCCACCGAACTGGCCGGCGACCACCTGCCGCACGACACCGACCCGGCGGGCCTGCCCCCGGCGTACGCGAGGCTCCTGGCCGCCTACTCGCCGGCCGAGCGGGTCGACGGGCCGCGGCTGACGGCGGCGGCCGTGGCCCGGTTCGCCGCCGTGCCGGCCGACGGCGACGACCGGGTCCTGGTGGTCACCCACACCTTCCTGATCGCCTGGCTGGTGCGGCACGCGCTGGACGCGCCGCCGGGGCGCTGGCTCGGGCTGGGCCACCACAACGCCGGCCTGACCGTGATCCGTTACCACTCGGCCGGCCCGGCGACCCTGGTCGCGGTCAACGACGTGTCCCACCTGCCGCCGGACCTGCGGGCCACCGGCCTTCCGGCGGCCTACCGCTTCTGACCCCCCCGGCGGGGCGTCGTCGCCGGCGGTGGCCGCCACCCCGGGTCAGCGGGCGGCCGTGAGCACGAACTCGGCCAGCGCCGCCGCGGCCTGCGGCGGCGTGCCCGCGACCGGGCAGTCGGTCCAGTCGACCGTGGTGCCGCCGACGCTGACCCGGTATTCGAAGGCGTCGGAGCAACGGCCGTCCCCATCGGTCGTGCCGCCCTCGGCGAGCCGGGGGGCGGCGGCGAGCTGCCGCAGCCGGTCGAGGTCGCTCCCGGTGAACCGGCCGGTCCGCCGTGCGCCGGCCCGGTCGACGGCCGTCCACCGGCCGTCCGGCTCGACGGTGACGGTGTCGTCCAGCCCGCCGTAGCCACCGGAGCGCCGCACGACCACGCGGTCGGCGGCCACCGGGGCGGCGGTGGCGGTGGTCGCCGGGCCTTCGGCGGACCCCGCCGGGCCGGTGGTCGGCGCGCCCGGGGCGGGCGTCGGCCCGGTGACGCCGGAGGGGGCCGACGTGGGGGCGCCCGGGTCGCCGGCGGAGCATCCGACCGACGCCAGCGACGCGGTGACGGCGGTGGCGACGAGGGCGGCGCGGAGGAGAGTCGATCTCATATTGGTAGGACGTGTCCGGACTCGGCCCGGTTCCGTCACCTGCTGTTACTCATCCGTTCGGCCAGTGTTGGTGTCTGATAACGCCGCCAGGCTTCCCCTTTCGTTGATGTGACTCTATATCTACATGCGTGACTACCCCCGTCACACATTCCTTGCCAGGAGGGCACGTGAAGAAAACCCTCGCCGCTGCGAGCGCAGCGCTGCTGACCGGCGGCCTGCTCGCCTGCGTCACCACCACGGCGCAAGCGGCCCCTCCCGCCGCCCCCACCCCGGACGCCGCCGCCGCGGCCCGTGCCGACTCGGTCCTGCGCGCCAACCCCGGCGCCGTGCAGGGGACCGGCGCGGAGGCCTACCAGGTCGTCCGGACCAAGGTGGACGGCAGCGGTGCCTCGCACACCCGCTACACCCGCACCTACCACGGCCTGCGCGTCTACGGCGGTGACTTCGTCATCCACGCCACGGCCAACGGCCAGTACGCCGGCGCGTCGGTGGGCCTCGCCGCCCCGCTGACCCTCGGCACCAGCCCGAAGGTCACCTCGGCCAAGGCCAAGGCGGCCGCGCGCAAGGAGTTCTCCGGCTCGCTCACCGCCGTGGGCGCCCCGGAGCTCTTCGTCGACGCCAGCTCCGGCAAGGGCCGCCTGGCCTGGGAGACCGTCGTCTCCGGCTGGAAGGCCGACAAGCAGACCCCGTCGAAGCTGCACGTGATCACCGACGCCGTCACCGGCGCGCTCATCGGCTCGTACGACGAGATCGAGTCGGTCGCCGGCAGCGGGACCGGCATCTACACCGGCGCGGTCACCGTCGACACCACGCTCTCCGGCAGCACGTACCAGATGATCGACCCGGTGCGCGGCAACGGCACCACCTGCGACATGAACAACGGCACGTCGACCTGCACCACCTTCACCGACGCCGACAACGTGTGGGGCACCGGCGCCAACTCCAACCGGCAGTCGGCCGCCGTCGACGCCCATTTCGGGGCCGCCAAGACGTTCGACTACTTCAAGAACGTGCACGGCCGCAACGGCATCTTCGGCAACGGCCAGGGTGTGCCGAGCCGGGTGCACTACGGCAACAACTACGTCAACGCCTTCTGGGACGGCTCCCGGATGACCTACGGCGACGGCTCCGGCAACTCCCGCCCGCTGGTCTCCCTCGACGTCGCCGGCCACGAGATGAGCCACGGCGTCACCGAGGCCGTCGCCGGCCTGGTCTACTCCGGCGAGTCCGGTGGCCTCAACGAGTCCACCAGCGACATCTTCGGCAACATGGTGGAGTTCTACGCCGCCGCGCCGAGCGACCCGGGCGACTACCAGGTCGGTGAGAAGATCAACATCAACGGCAACGGCACGCCGCTGCGCTACATGTACAACCCGTCGCTGGACGGCTCGTCCGACTCGTGCTGGTCCACCAGCACCAAGAACAAGGACGTGCACTACTCCTCCGGCGTGGGCAACCACTTCTACTTCAACCTCGCCGAGGGCACCGGCGCGACCGCGTACGGCACCTCGCCGGTCTGCGGCTCCGCCCCGGCGGTCACCGGCATCGGCCGGGCCAAGGCCGAGAAGATCTGGTTCCGCGCGCTCGACGTGTACTTCACCTCCAACACGTCGTACGTCAACACCAGCAACCCGGCGAACACCGCGCGGGCGTACACCCTGCGGGCGGCCACCGACCTGTACGGCAGCTGCTCCACCGAGTACAAGGCCGTCCAGGCGGCGTGGACCGCGGTGAACGTGGCCGGCAGCGACGCGCCCTGCTCGTCGACCGGCAACGACTTCTCCGTGACGCTCTCGCCGACCTCCGGCTCGGTCACCGCCGGCGGCTCCGCCAGCACCAGCGTGGCCACCGCCACCACCAGCGGCACCGCGCAGACCGTCGCGCTCTCCGCGTCCGGCCTGCCCTCCGGCGCGACCGCGTCGTTCAGCCCGGCCTCGGTGACCTCGGGCGCGTCGTCCACCCTCACCATCGCCACCAGCACCAGCACCCCGGCGGGCACCTACACCGTCACGGTGACCGGCACCGGCACCTCGATCAACCACACGGCCACCTACACGCTGACCGTGAGCAGCGTCGGCGGCGGCTGCACCGGCGCGGGCCAGAAGCTCGGCAACGCCGGCTTCGAGTCCGGCAACACGGTGTGGACGGCCTCCTCCGGCGTCATCGCCCAGCACGGCTCCGACCAGCCCGCCCGCACCGGCACCTACAGCGCCTGGCTGAACGGCTACGGCAGCCGCCACACCGACACGCTCGCCCAGTCGGTGAGCCTGCCGGCCGGCTGCACCTCGTACAACTTCAGCTTCTGGCTGCACATCGACTCGGCCGAGAGCACCACGAGCACCCAGTACGACAAGCTCACGGTGCAGGTGCTCAACTCGTCCGGGACGGTGCTGGCGACCCTGGCCACGTACTCGAACCTGAACAAGGCCACCGGGTACGCGCTGAAGTCCTTCTCGCTGGCCTCGTACGCCGGCCAGACCGTCACCCTGAAGTTCACCGGCACGGAGGACGCCTCGCTCCAGACGTCCTTCGTCGTCGACGACACCGCGGTCGACGTCGCCTGACGTAGCCGTACCGTCTCCCGGCCCGGCGGCCACCCACTCGGGTGGTCGCCGGGCCCACGTCGTTATCGTCGGGGGATGGTGGCGGTGCCGGACGCGGAGCTGACCGTCGGGACGGCCGGCCCGGTGGCCACGATCGTGATCTCCAATCCGGGCCGACGCAACGCGATGACCCCGGCGATGTGGCGGCGGCTGCCGGTGCTGCTGGACCGGCTGGAGGCCGACGAGCGGGTCCGCGCGCTGGTGCTCACCGGCGCGGCCGGCACCTTCTGCGCCGGGGCCGACCTCGGTGACCTCGACGAACTGCTCGACGCCGGTGACGCCAGCATCGCCGTCGCCGCCGAGGAGCGGCTCGCCGCGTTCGCCCGGCCGACCGTCGCCGCCATCGAGGGCGCGTGCGTCGGGGGCGGCTGTCAGCTCGCGGTGGCGTGCGACCTGCGGCTCGCCGCCGCCGACGCCCGGTTCGGGGTGCCCCCGGCCCGGCTCGGCCTGGTCTATCCCGCGCCCACCACCCGGCGGCTGGCCCGGCTGGTCGGCCCGTCCGCCGCGAAGCACCTGCTCTTCACCGCCGAGTTGATCGACGCCGGGCGGGCCCTGCGGATCGGGCTGGTCGACGAGGTGCTGCCGCCGGACGGTCTCGCCGCCCGGGTGGCGGCGCTCACCGCCACGATCGCCGAGCGCTCCCGGCTCTCCGTCGCCGCCGCGAAGGAGATCGTCGACGACCGGGCCGACGCGGAACGGATCGCCTGGTGGCACGGGCAGGTCCGGGACAGCGGCGAGGCCCGGGAGGGGGTGGCGGCCGCCAACGGGCGTCGGGCGCCCCGGTTCGGCTGGGCCCCGCCCGTCGCCGACGTACCCTCCACTCTGGACCGCCCGGCTCCCGGGCGGTGACCTGCCCGATCGGGTCGTCTCGATGATCGGTTGGTGTGCCGGGGCCCGTGCTGGCACGCTGTGCCGGTGCAGATCGATCAATTTCTCAACGGCCGGTACCGCCTGGGAGATCGCATCGGCAAGGGCGGCACGGCGGTGGTCCACCGGGCGTACGACGAGCTGCTGGAACGCGAGGTGGCGGTCAAGGTGCTGCTCGGCTCGGACCGGGCCGCCCGCCGACGGATCCGGGCCGAGGCGACGGCCGCCGCCCGGCTCTCGCACCCGAACGTCACCAACGTCTACGACTACGGCGAGGCGCTGACCCGCACCGGCGAGCTCGCGCCGTACGTGGTGATGGAGCTGCTGCCCGGTCCCACCCTGGCCCGGCGGCTCGACGACGGGCCGCTGCCGGCGGTGGAGGGGCTGCGGATCTGCGCCGAGGTGGCCGCCGCGCTCGCCGCGGCGCACGCCCGGGATCTGGTGCACCGCGACGTCAAGCCCGCCAACGTCGTGCTCACGCCGTCCGGGGCGAAGGTGGTCGACTTCGGCACGGCCGCCGCCGTCGGCCAGCCGGAGATCGACTTCGACGGCCGGCTGCTGGGCACCCCCGCCTACCTGGCCCCGGAGCGGCTCGACGCCGGGGAGGTGGTGCCCGCCTCCGACGTCTACGCGCTCGGGCTGCTCGTCCACCTCGTGCTCACCGACGAGCTGCCCTGGGCGACCGACACCCCCACCCAGATGCTGCGCGCCCACGTCTACGTCGAGCCGAGGCCCCTGCCGCCGGTCGACGGCGTGCCGGCCGAGGTGGCCGAGCTGTGCCGGCGCTGCCTCGCCAAGGACCCGGCCGCCCGGCCGTCCGCGGAGGAGGCGGCGGCGCGACTGGCGGCGGTGGTCACCCGGATGCGGGTCGGGGAGGCGGCCCGGTCCGAGCCGGCCCCCGCCGCCGCCGGTGCCGGCCCGGCCGCTGCCGGTGCCGGCCCGGCCGCCGCCGGTGCCGACCGGTCCGGCGGGGGTGCCGGTCGGTCCGGTGCCGCGGGCAGGGCCGGGGCGGAGGCCGGCCCCGGCGACGCGCCGCGCGGGTCGACGCCGCGCCCCGCGTCCCGTCGGGGCCCGGCCCGGCGGAGGTACCGGGCCCTGCTCGTGGTCGCCGCCGCGCTGGTCATCGCCGTGGCGACCGCCGGCTCGCTCGCCGACTCGGCCCGCCCGCACCGGCCCGGGACGGCCGGTCCGACCGGGTCGCCGGCGCCCTCCGCCGACGAGGTCGTCGCCCCCGTCGGCGGGGGCCGGCCCACCGGCGACGTCGGTCTGCCCGGCGGGGCCGGCGGTTCGCCGCGCCCGGGCGGCCCGACACGCGACCCCACCCCGGGCGGCGGTGCCCCGGGCCCGTCGGCCCCCGCCGAGTCGGGCAGGTCGCCGTCGGCGGCCCCGTCCCCGTCCGCGTCCGGGTCGCCACCCGCTCCGGGCACCGGCGACGACCCGGCCGAGCCGGGCCCCGCCGAGCCGCCGGCGGTCGCGGTGCGCGCGAACGGCGGCACCGTCCGGGTCGCCTGCACGGGCAAGAGCGCGGCGGTGACGTCGACCGTGCCCGCGGACGGCTACCAGGTCGAGGAGTACGTGCCGGGCCCCGCCCGGGAGATCCGCGTCGTGCTCGGCTCCGCGACCCGGGCCAGCGAGATCAGGGCGAAGTGCGCCAACGGCAAGGTGGTGCCCAAGGTACGCGAAACCGAGCGCTGACCCTGCCCGCGGCGGCCGGCCGCAGCGGGCCGTACCGTCGCCGACCGTGCCTCAGTTGGGGCTGCCTGAGGCGGCGCTGCCTCCGGTGATCCGGCCGGGGCCGGCGGGCGCCGCGCCGGGGCGTACCCCGACGCGGCCCCCCGTTCCCGCCGGCCGGCCGGTCACCGCCCGGCCAGCGACGCCCAGCTCGGTACGGCCGGCTCGTGCCGCAGCGGCATGCCCGCCTCGGCCGGCGTCCGGTCGCCCTTGCGCTGGTTGCACGCGTAGCAGGCGGCGGTGGTGTTGCGCCAGGTGTTGCGGCCGCCGCGCGAGCGGGGCAGGACATGGTCGACGGTGCTGGCCGGCCCGCTGCAGTAGGCGCAGCACCGGTCGTCGCGGCGCAGCACACCCGCCCGGGACCAGGCCGGGCCGGCGCGCAACCGCCAGCGGGTCACCACGTACCGGACGAGACGGACCACCCGGGGGACCGGGAAGACCCCGATCACCCGGTCCGGCTCGGCCTCGTGGATCTCGGCGACCCGCCGGCAGAGCATCCGGATCGCGTGCTGGACGGTGACCCGGTGCAGCGGGCCGAGGTCGGCGTTGATGACGAGGACGGCGTCCACCGGGTCTCCTTCCAGGGGCGACGGTGGGTCGGGCCGGACAGCGAAGAGCCGCCCGGGTCCGGCGGGGACGGGCGGCTCGACGCGTGCGGACGCGCGTCAGCCGGGCCGCCCGTCCCGGGGCGCGGCGAATCGGCAACCGTCGACGGGTGGCGCCGACGACACGCCTCTGACGTGCGACAACGACATGACCGTCTCCCGGTTGGCTGGTTGACCTTGCGCGATCACGGTAGGTCGGCGGGGGAGAGGCCGGCAACGTATTTCGATCCTCCGGGGACCTGGTCGGGGTGGCCCTGCCGCCGGGCGCGGGCGGCGGCCCGCGCGTCGGCCAGCGGCCCGTCGACCCGCCGGGCCATCCGCACGGTCAGCTCCCCCTCCAGCAGCGGCCGGTTCACCTCCCCGGCGACCGCGAGGGCCGGTCCGGACACCGTCCGCCAGACCGCGGTCAGCCCGGCCCCGAGCCCGACCAGGGCGACGGCCGCGCGGGTGGCGGGGGAGCCGGCCGCCGCGGCGGCGCTCACCCCGACCACCGCGAACAGCACCACCAGCAGCGGTACGAGCACGGGCCAGAAGATCCCCCGGGCCGCCTGCACGGCCAGCTTCCGGTCCCGGATGATCACGTTGCGGGCGACGACCGCGTAGTCCTCCTCGTCGAGCAGGTCCCGCGGGTGCAGCCCGCCGGTCAGCACGTTGCGCCACCGGTCGCCCTGGTTGCGCAGCTCGCGGGCCAACTCGTCGAGGCCGGCCTCGGCCGGATCGCCCGACCGGGCCCGGGCGACCGCGTCGGCCCACGCCCGCAGCGACCGGCGCACCACGGCGGCCGAGTACGGCGGCAGCACGCTGGCCAGCTCGTCGAGCCACCGGCTGATCTCGTGCTGCCGGCCGGCGAAGCGCCACGGCACCTGGTCGGCCTCGCCGTGCCGGACGGTGTCGGCCAGCGACCGGCCGAGGCGGTACGCCAGCCCGACCCGGGGGTTCGTGGCCATGGTCCAGCGCAGCACGTCCACGTTGAGGTCGTCCAGGGCGAGCAGCAGCGCCGCCACCTCGGCCACCATCGTTGCCCCGGCTGCCGGGACCGCCGCGGCGGGCGGGACCGTCGTCGCCCCGGCTGCCGGGGTGGCCTCGGCCGGGGTGGCGGCCCGGACGGCGGCGGCGGACGGCGCGGTGGAGCCGGTGCCGGTCAGCTCGGCGATCTGGGCCAGCGCGACGTCGATCCCGTCGAGGTACATCCGCAGCCGCCGCCGGCCGGACATCTCGGTGAGGTTGGTCAGCTTCACCGGCGGCCCGCCCGGGCGTCGCTGCGGCGTCGACAGGTCGGCGGTCTGCGCGTGGTGGTAGGCGTCGGCCATCCACCAGCCCAGCCGCAGGGCCGTCGCGACGCAGCCCTGCTCGTCCCGGAGCCGCCCGACCGCGTCGTCGCCCCGGCGACCGACGGCGTCGCCGGCCGACCAGCCGTGTGCCTCGCTGAGCGTCGTCCCGCCGTGTGCCTCGCTGAACGTCGTCCTGCCGTGTGCCTCGCTGAGCGTCGTCCCGCCGTGCGCCCCGCCGGACGTCGACTCGCCGGTCGGCGCACCGTGCGCCCTGCCGGCCCGGTCGCCGGCTGTCGCCCTGCCGGCCGGGTCGCCCGCTCGGCCGCCGGTCGTCGTCCCGCCGGCCTGGTTGCCGGTCGCCGGCCCGTCGGCCGCGTCGGCGACGGCCGGTTCGTGTCCCGCGCCCCGCCGGTGCACCGTCGACATCGTGCCGACACCCCCGTCCGACCTCCCGGGTGGGCCCCACCGGCCGCCCCGGCACCCTTTCGAGCATATGCACCAATAGTTTGATTTGTGGAGAATTGAGGCTCGGGGTCGGGACCTTCGGCGGTGCCGGAGGGGCCCTTACGCACCACCGCCGGAATCGTCGGCGATCGATGCTGAAGATGACCCTGACGCCGCAACCGCCGAGGTGTGACAGATGAAGGCCGAACCGAGGACCGCCCCGTCGACCGAGCTCGACGCCATGGTCGACGCACTCGTCTCCGACGGGCTCAAGGCCCTGGCCGAGTACGACCGGTTCACCCAGGAGGAGATCGACCGGATCGTCCGCAAGGCGTCCGTGGCCGCGCTGGACCGGCACGCCGAACTCGCCCGGCTCGCCGTGACGGAGACCGGCCGGGGGGTCTTCGAGGACAAGGCCGTCAAGAACATCTTCGCCTGCGAGCACGTCACGCACAGCATGGCGCGGGTGCGGACCGTCGGGATCATCAACCGCGACGAGATCGACGGCATCGTGGAGATCGCCGACCCGGTCGGCGTCGTCGCCGGCATCACCCCGGTCACCAACCCCACCTCGACCACCATCTTCAAGGCCCTGCTGGCGCTGAAGACCCGCAACCCGATCGTCTTCGCGTTCCACCCGTCGGCGCAGCGGTGCAGCGTGGAGGCGGCCCGCACGGTCCGCGACGCGGCCGTCGCGGCGGGCGCGCCCGAGCACTGCGTCCAGTGGATCGAGCAGCCGTCGGTCGAGGCGACCACCGCGCTCATGCACCACCCCGGCATCGCGACCATCCTCGCCACCGGCGGCAACGCGATGGTCCGCGCGGCGTACTCGGCGGGCAAGCCGGCGCTCGGCGTCGGGGCGGGCAACGTGCCCGCGTACGTCGAGGCCAGCGCGAAGCTCAAGCGTGCCGTCAACGACATCGTGCTGTCCAAGGCGTTCGACAACGGCATGATCTGCGCCTCGGAGCAGGCGGTGATCCTCGACGAGGCCGTCGCCGACGCGGCGCTCGACGAGTTCCGGGCCCTGCACGCGTACGTGGCGTCGACGCAGGACAAGGCGAAGCTGGAGGCGCTGCTGTTCCCCGCCGGCCGGCTCAACCCGGACGTCGTCGGCCGGTCGGCGGAGTGGATCGCCGAGCGCGCCGGCTTCGCCGTGCCGCCGCGTACCTCGATCATCCTGGCCGAGGTCGACCGCGTCGGTCCCGACGAGCCGCTGACCCGGGAGAAGCTCTGCCCGGTCCTCGCGGTGCTGCGCGCCGCGACCCGCGAGCAGGGCCTGCGGTATGCCGAGGAGATGGTCGAGTTCCACGGCCTCGGCCACAGCGCGGTGATCCACACCGAGGACGAGGCGCTGGTCGACGAGTTCGGGCAGCGGGTCAAGGCCGTGCGGATCATCTGGAACTCGCCGGCCTCCCAGGGCGGCATCGGCGACATGTACAACGCCTTCCTGCCGTCGCTCACCCTCGGCTGCGGCAGCTACGGCCGCAACTCGGTGTCGAACAACGTCTCGGCGGTCAACCTGGTCAACATCAAGCGGATCGGCCGGCGGACCAACAACATGCAGTGGTTCAAGGTCCCGTCGAAGATCTACTTCGAGCCGAACGCGATCCGGTACCTCGCCGAGATGCCGGACGTGCACCGGGTCACCGTCGTCACCGACGCCACCATGACCCGCCTCGGCTTCGTCGACCGGGTCAACCGGATGCTCCAGCGCCGCCCCGGCCACGTCGCGCTCCAGATCATCGACGACGTCGAGCCCGAGCCCAGCGTGGAGACCGTCGACCGGGGCGCCGCCCTGATGCGGTCCTTCCAGCCGGACACGATCATCGCCCTCGGCGGCGGCTCGGCGATGGACGCCGCCAAGGTCATGTGGCTGCGCTACGAGCACCCCGAGGTGGTCTTCGACGACCTGCGGGAGAAGTTCTTCGACATCCGCAAGCGCGCCTTCGCCTTCCCCACCCTCGGCGAGAAGGCCCGGCTGGTCTGCGTGCCGACCACCTCGGGCACCGGGGCGGAGGTGACCCCGTTCGCCGTCATCACCGACCGCCGTACCGGCAAGAAGTACCCGCTCGCGGACTACGCGCTCACCCCGACCGTGGCGATCGTCGACCCGGTGCTGACCGCCAGCATGCCGCGCGCCATCGCCGCCGACAGCGGCTTCGACGCGCTCACCCACGCCATCGAGGCGTACGTGTCGGTCTACGCCAACGACTTCACCGACGGCCCGGCCCTGCACGCGATCCGGCTGATCTTCGCCAACCTGGAGCGCTCGGTGACCGGTGGCGACGCGGGCCCCGCCGGGACCGGCGGCGACGCGTGGCCCCGGGCGCACGCTGTGGCGGGCGACGCCGCCGAGGCGCGGGAACGGATGCACAACGCCGGCACCATCGCCGGGATGGCGTTCGGCAGCGCGTTCCTCGGCATCGTGCACGCCATGTCGCACACCCTCGGGGCGACCTTCCACATCGCCCACGGGCGCACCAACGCGGTGCTGCTGCCGCACGTCATCCGCTACAACGGCACCGTCCCGTCGAAGCTCTCCGGCTGGCCCAAGTACGAGAGCTACCGCGCGCCGGAGCGGTTCGCCGAGATCGCCCGCACGCTGGGCCTGCCGGCGGCCACCCCGGCCGAGGGCGTCGAGTCGCTGGCGGCGGCCGTGGAGCGGCTGCGCGACGCGGTCGGCATCGAGCCGTCGTTCGCCGCGATCGGCGTGGACGAGGCGGCGTTCGAGGCGGCCCTGCCGCAGCAGGCGCTCAACGCGTACGAGGACCAGTGCGCGCCGGCCAACCCGAGGATGCCGATGCTCGACGACATGCAGCAGCTCATGCGGGCGGCGTACCACGGCACGCGCTGGACCGCCTGACGCGCAGCGGCCCGCCTGCCGGCGAGCCGCTCGGCGCAGGCGTTAGGAGGGGGCCCCTCCTATACAGAAAGCGTTAACAAGGGGCCCTTCCTTACCGGCGGGCGAGGAGGCCGCGGGGGCGGATCGAGCGGACCGGTTCGGCCGCCCCGCCCTCGGCGCGCAGGATGTGGTTCGCGGCGACGATCCCCGTCGCCGCGGACCGCTCCATCAGGGCGCTCGGGAAGTCGGTGCGGATGCCGTCGCCGGCCAGGTAGAGCCCGTCGGCCTCGGTGCGTACCCCCGGCCGCCCGGCGTGACCGCCCGGGGTGAACGCCGGGGCCTGCGCCTCCACCCGGGCCCGCAGCTCGCGCACCCGCAGCCGGGCCGCCTCCGGCCAGAGCGCCACCAGCTCGGCGCGCATCCGCTCCGCCAGCTCCTCGGCCGGCACGCCCGGCTCGCAGGCGTACGCGTGCAGCTCCAGCACCGAGCCGCCGGTGCGCTCCGCCCAGCGGCGCGACTCGTTCTCCAGCCGGTGGTAGAGCGTCACCGAGTCCAGGGTGGGCTGCCGGGACACCCCGCTGAACACCGCCCGCCCCGCGTCGACGTCCCCGTCGCACCAGTAGCGGGCGACCGCGTACGGCGGGCCGGGGGTGCCGAACGCGGGCATCGCCGCGACCAGCTCCGGGGCGGCCCCGGCCAGCACCGGCGAGGCGGCGACGAGGGCGGCCAGGGCCGGCGGGTCGACGGCGAGCACCACGTGCCCGGCCGGGTACGCGCTGCCGTCGGCGGCGCCCACCCGCCAGCCGTCGGGGGTGCGGTCCAGCCGGGTCGCGGCGACACCCGTCAGCACCCGCCCGCCGTGGCGCTCGACGTGCCGGGCCAGCGGCTGCCAGATGGCGGTGCCGTAGTCCTCGTCGGGGCAGTCGAACGCCAGCCCCTCCGGGTTGCCGAGCAGATAGAAGTGGAACTGGGCGATCATCTCGGCCGCCGACATCTCCGCCTCGTGGTTGAAGAACGAGTGGGAGAAGACCTCGAACAGCATCGCCCGGGCCCGGTCGGGCAGCCGCAGCGAGTCCAGCAGCTCGTCGGCGGTGGTGCCGTCGAACTCGGCGTACGTGCGCACCGGGTCGTAGGTGAGCAGCGGCAGCGCGGCGTCCCGGTCCATCGCCCGCAGGTCGGCCAGGCGCAGGCTGGGGCTGCGCAGCAGCAGGGCGAGCAGGTTGGCCGGCGGGGCCGGCGGCAGCCGCCCGAACTCCTCCGTGGGCCAGTCGGCGCTCAGGATCGGGTAGCCCGGCACCGGCCTGAGGAAGCGCAGCTCCGGATCGACCCGGCGCAGGATCGACCGCCAGTTGTAGTACTGCCGGAAGAACGCGTGGAAGCCGTGCTCGTTGGCCTGGACGCCGTCGGCCAGCTCCTGCGGCCACGCGCCGAGCCGGCCGCCGAGGGTCGGCGCGGCCTCCAGCACGGTCACCCGCACCCCGCGCTCGGCGAGCACCACCGCCGCCGACATGCCGGCGATCCCGCCGCCGACGACCACGGCCTCCACCGGGTGCGGCACGCGGTGGGCGCCACCGCCGCCCGGGTCCACCACGTGCTGCCGTACGCCGATCAGCCGACCCGCCATCTGAGACAGTGCCATGCGCCCAGTCTGCCCGAGGTGCAAGGAAGGGCCCCCTGTTAACGCCTGCGGTAGAGAAGGGTCCCCTTCTTACCCGGCACCCGGCACCCGGCGAGCGCGCGCCACCTCAGCGCGCGGGGCAGCGGCGCTCGCGGTCGGAGGCGGGCCAGACGTACTCCAGGCCCGGGTCGACGTCGCCGAAGATCGGGCGGTAGTGGTCTGGGTCCTTGCGCAGCAGCGACGAGCGGTGGCTGCGGTGCAGGTCGTCGCGGCCCAGCCACGGCGGCAGCTCACCGGCGTCGGCCAGCTCCGCCTGGGTGCGTACGGCGGTCACGCCGCAGGCGGCGGCGAGGTCGGCGACCAGCGTCGCCGCGCAGGTGTCGGCCCGCCCCGGCCCGCACCACACCGCGCAGACGTCCAGGCCGTAGCGGACCAGCGCCTCCTCGTATCCGGCCCACATCTTCACCGCCGGGTGGTTGCGCCAGCCGTAACCCGGCCGGGTCAGCCCGCGCAGCACCTGGATGGCCTCCACCCGCTGCTTGCCGAGCCGCCGGGTGTCCAGCGCCCGAGCGCTGGCCAGGAAGTCCGGGTACGGCAGGAACGTCTGCATGCCCCGCTCTACCCGCCCCCGGGCCCGACAATCGTTCCCGACGAACGTTCATGATCACGGGGCTGCGCGGGCTCCGCGCCGCTGACTACGATTCGGCGCATGGCGGAGCCCCTGCGCGACCGCGCGCGCCGCGCGACCGGCTGGCGGCTGCGGATGAACGGGGAGACCCGCCCGCACTACGTCGTCTGCGGGTCGGACCCGCTGGCCTACTGGGTGGTGCGGGCGCTGCTCGCCGCCGAGCTGGACTCCGGCCGGGCCCGGATCACCCTGGTGGTGCCGGAGCGCCGCCGCTCCGACGGCCCCGACGGGCGCGACGTCCCCGGCCTCCACGTCGTCCGCGCCGACCGGCTCGACGAGGTGACGTTCCGGCGGGCGGGCCTGGCCGGCGCGGACGGGCTGGCGCTGCTGCACCAGGACGACGTCGGCAACATGCACGCCGCGCTCTGCGCGCAGGAGGTGGAGCCCCGGCTGCGGCTGGTGGTGCGCATGTTCAACACGAGCCTCGCCAACGGGCTGCGGCAGCTCTTCCCCGACTCGGCGGTGCTCTCCGACGCCTCCATGGCCGCCCCCGCGTTCGTGGCCGCCGCCCTCGGCGAGGTCGCCCCGACGCACTTCCGGCACGGCGGGCGCACCCTCTACGTGGCGCGCCGCGCCGACGTACGCGCGAAGGACGTGGTGTGCGGGGTGGCCGACACCCGGGACGCGGCCCGGCCGCACGTCCTGCCCGCCGACGAGGCCACGGCCGACGTGGTGCTGGCCGAGGCGACCGGGCAGCCGCCCGGCACGGAGCTGGCCGCCCGCCGGCTGGTCCGGGCCCGCCGCCGCCGACGGCCCGTCGCCGTGCTGGTGCGCGCGGTCCGCAGCTTCGCCACCCGCAAGATCGGGATCGCGGTGCTGGTGCTGCTGGCCGTCATCGCCGCGCTGGGCGGGCTCAACGCCCGGGCCGCGCACGTGGGCTGGGCCGACGCGCTCTACCTCACCCTGGTCACCACGCTCACCGGCGAGGATCCGGACGTCACCAAGCCCGTCGCCGCGCAGGTCATGCAGGTGGTGCTCAACCTGGCCGGGCTGGCGCTGATCCCGCTGATCACGGCCGTGGTCGTCGACGGGATCGTCAACGCCCGGCTGGCCCTGCACACCGGCCGGATCCAGCCCGCCCGGTCCGGGCACGTCGTGGTCGTCGGGCTGGGCAACATCGGCACCCGCGTCATGGCCCAGCTCAACGACTTCGGCGTCGAGGTGGTGGCCATCGACAAGGACCCGGACGCCCGGGGCGCGTCGCTGGCGCACCGGCTCGGCGTGCCGGTGGTGATCGGCGACGCCGGTCGGGAGGAGACGCTGCGGTCGGCGTCCGTCGAGACCTGCCAGGCCCTCGTGGTGGTCTCCACCGACGACGATGTCAACCTGCGGGCCGCGCTGAACGCGCGGGGGCTCACCCCCGACCTGCGGGTGGTGCTGCGCCTGTTCGACGGCGACTTCGCCGAGCGCGTCCAGAAGGCGTTCGGCATCGGCATCTCGCGCAGCGTGTCGTATCTCGCCGCGCCGTCGTTCGCGGCCGCGCTGCTGGACCGGGCGGTGATCGCCACCATCCCGGTCGGCCGGCACGCGCTGCTGGTCACCGAGGTCCAGGTGGTCGCCGGGTCGCCGCTGGACGGCCGCCCGCTGTCCGCCGTGGCCCGGCCCGGCGCGGTACGCCTGCTCGCGCACGCCCGCCCCGGCCAGAAGGCGGACTGGTCGGCCGACCCCCGCCTGGTGATCACGGCCGGGGACCGGCTGACCGTGGTGGCCCGCCGCGCGGGGCTGACCGCCCTGCTGCGCGAGACGACCCCGCCCGCCCCGGAGCCCCCGCCCGCCGCCCCGACCGGCCCACCCCCGCCCCGCACGAGCGAGGAATGAGGCCCGGCTGATCAGTGGTGCCGGGGGCGCAGGGCGTACCAGGCGGCGCCCAGGGCTAGCACGCCGAACCCGGCCAGGACGCTGGCCAGCGGCAGGCTGACCGCGAGCGCCACGCAGCCGACCAGCCCCAGCACGGCGAGCAGCCGCACCGGCAGCCGGCGGCCCGGGTCGCGGCCCAGCGTGAGCGCCGACGCGTTGGTGATCGCGTAGTAGACCAGCACGGTGCAGCTGGAGAAGCCGATCGCCCCGCGCACGTCGCCGACGAGCACCACGGCCGTCACCACGGCGGCCACCGCCAGCTCGGCCCGGTGCGGCACCCGGCGCACGGGGTGCACGGCGGCCAGGCCGTGCGGCACGTCCCGGCGGCGGGCCATCGCCAGCAGGGTCCGGCCCACCCCGGCGACCAGCGACAGCAGCACGCCGGTCACGGCCACGGTCGCCCCGGCCCGCACCACCCAGGCGAGGCCGGGCAGCCCGGCGGCGGTCACCACGTCGGCCAGGGGCGCGGCGGACGCGCCCAGCCGCCCGGGGCCGAGCACGCCGAGCGCCACCACCGCCAGCACCAGGTAGATCGCCAGCACCACGCCGAGGGCCAGCGGCACCGCCCGGGGGATCGTCCGCTCCGGGTCGCGCACCTCCTCGCCGAGGGTGGCGATCCGGGCGTACCCGGCGAAGGCGAAGAAGAGCAGCCCGGCGGCGGCCAGCACGCCGTGCCCGCCGGGGCTGCTGGAGACGCCGGGCCCGGCGATCCGGGCCGCGTCGAAGCCGCCGCCGAGCAGGCCGGCCCCGGCGACCAGGGCCAGCACCGCCAGCACCACGCCCACCAGGGCCTTCGTGGCCGTCGCGGTCTTGCCGATGCCGCGCAGGTTCACGGCGGTCACCGCCGCGACGGCGACGACGGCGACGAGCCGAGCGCGCCCCGGCCAGAGGTACGCCCCGATGGTCAGCGCCATCGCCGCGCAGCTCGCCGTCTTGCCGACCACGAAGCCCCAGCCCGCCACGAAACCGGCGAACGGGCCCAGCCGCTCCCGCCCGTAGACGTACGTGCCGCCGGACTCCGGGTAGCGGGCCGCGAGGCGGGCCGAGCTGGTCGCGTTGCAGAACGCCACGAACCCGGCGAGGGCCAGCGCCACCAGCAGGCCCACCCCGCCGGCCGACGCCGCCGCCGGGGCGAAGACCACGAAGACGCCCGCGCCGAGCATCGACCCCAGACCGATGACCACCGCATCGCGTACGCCCAACCGCCGCGCCAGCCGTTCCACGCCTCGGACCCTAGGGGGCCGAGGTGAACAGCGCGGGACGGTCCCAGCCGCCCAGCCACCGCCGGGGCAGCGGCAGGTCGTCCCACGGCACCCGGTGCAGCAGCCGGTGCAGCAGAAGTCCCAGCAGCAGCCCGGCCACCGAGTCGGTCAACCAGTGCCACCCCAGGTAGGTCGTGGTGCAGAGCACGACGGCCGGCGGAACCAGCCGGACGACGGCCACCAGCCGGGGCGGCACGGTCCGGCCGAAGCCGGCCAGCAGCGGCGTCAGCAGCAGCGCGATGACGCCGTACCAGACGATGGCGTTGGCGACATGGCCCGACGGGTAGGACTGGGCGAACCGCACCGGCAGGTCGTGCTGGAACAGCGGCAGGGTCGCCTCGGGGGGCAGGAACGGCTCCTTGACGCTGGCGCTCGGTGCGGGCCGGGCGGTCCACACCTTCAGCGGACCGATGGTGAAGAGGGTGAACACGAAGGCGAGCACCGGCGGCAGCACCGGGCGCACCGAGCGCACCCGGACGGCCAGCAACACCCCCATGCCCAGCGCGATCAGCGTCAGCGGGGTGCCCTGGCCCAGGTAGTTGAACACGACCGCCACCCAGTACGCCGCACCGGGCCGGTGCGCCTCCGCCCAGTCTGCGATCGCGCGGTCGACGCCGAACAGCCGGTCGGCGGCGAGCGCGACCGTCAACCCGACCAGTCCGGCGAGCAGCAGCGCGTCGCACCACCAGCCGGCCGGGCGTACGGGCCTGAGCTGCACTTTCCGCCGTACCGTCTGGGTTTCGCGCACCCGACCACGCTACCGGGCCGGCGCGTGCCCGCTGTGGGGCGAGGCACGATGGGGTGCGTCCCGGCGGGGTGACGCGTCATGCTGGTCGGCGTGCGGATCACCTCTGCCCTCGTGGACCCGGCGCTGCTCGACCTCCCGTGGTCGACCCCGCTGGAGCAGTGGCCTGCCGAGCACCTGGTGGCGCTGCCACAGGGCATCTCCCGGCACGTCGTGCGCTTCGTCCGGCTCGGCGGGTACGTCTACGCGGTCAAGGAGACCGGCGAGCGGGTCGCCGAGCGGGAGTACGACCTGCTGCGGGCGTTGGAGCGGATCGACTTCCCCGCGGTGGAGGCGGTGGCGATCGTCGCCGACCGGCAGACCGACGACGGGGAGCCGCTGGACCCGGTGCTGATCACCCGGCACCTCCAGTTCTCCCTGCCCTATCGCGCGCTGTTCTCCCACACCCTGCGCCCGGAGACGATGGGCCGGCTGCTCGACGCGCTGGCCGCGCTGATCGTCCGGATGCACCTCACCGGCTTCTTCTGGGGCGACTGCTCGCTGTCGAACACGCTGTTCCGCCGGGACGCGGGCGCGTTCGCCGCCTACCTGGTGGACGCCGAGACAGGGGCCCTGCACAACTCGCTGTCCAACGGCCAGCGCGGCGAGGACCTGGAGATCGCCCGGGTCAACATCTTCGGCGAGGCGCTCGACCTCCAGGCCGCCGGCCTGCTGCACGAGTCGATCGACCCCGAGGTGGTGTGCGAGGAGGTCGTGCAGCGCTACGAGCGGCTCTGGCACGAGATCACCTACGAGCAGCAGGTCGAGCGGAAGGCCCGGCACGACATCGAGCGCCGCATCCGCCGCCTCAACGAGCTGGGCTTCGACGTCGCGGAGGTGGCCCTGTCCACCATCGGGGACGGGCGGTACCTGGTGCGGCCGAAGGTGGTCGACGCGGGCTACCACCACCGTCGGCTGCTGCGCCTCACCGGCCTGGACGCCGAGGAGAACCAGGCCCGCAAGCTGCTCAACGACCTCGACGCGTACCGGGCGGAGAGCGACCTGACCGACGAGCAGCAGGCGTCGCACCGCTGGCTCACCGAGGTCTTCGAGCCGGTGGTGCGGGCGGTGCCGGCGCACCTGCGGCGCAAGCTGGAGCCGCAGGAGCTGTTCGCGCAGATCATCGAGCACAAGTGGCTGCTCTCCGAGCGCGCCGGCCGGGACGTCGGCATGCGGCACGCCGTGCAGTCGTACCTGGCCGACGTGCTGGTGCACCGCCCCGACGAGCAGGCCGTCCTCGGCGTCGAGGTCGACGCCCTGCCCTGACCCGGCCGCCCGCCCTGCCCAGCCCGCCCTGCCCCGCCCTGCCCCGCCCTGCCCTGCCCTGCCCGGCAACGTCTCGCGTCGACGCTAGCGAGCTGATGTCGTGGATGGATCGGGTGGCCGTCGGCGGTGACCGGATGATGTCGTGAACGACTCAGCTCCCTAGCGCGCGGTGCGCCCGTCGGGTCGGCCGCGCCACCACACCGAGGGGCGCGACCGCACCGCGAGCAGCGGCACCTCCGCCCGGGCGTCACTCCAGCCAGGAGCCGCCGCGCATCACCCGGACCACGTTCAGGTCGTCGTCGAGGACGACCAGGTCGGCGCGGAGGCCGGCCTGGAGCGCGCCGACCCGGTGGCCGAGGCCGATGGCGCGGGCCGGGGTGGTGGCCGCCATCCGGCAGGCGTCGACCATCGGGACGCCGGCGTGCACGGCGTGCCGCAGGGCGGCGTCCATCGTGAGCGTGCTGCCGGCGATCGCCCCGTCGGCGGCCAGCCGGGCCACGCCGTCGGCGACGGTGACGGCCTGGCCGCCCAGCTCGTACTCGCCGTCGGGCATGCCGGCGGCGGACATCGCGTCGGTGACCAGCGCGGTCCGGTCGGCGCCGGCGGTGGCGGCGACGTGGGTGAGCATCCCGTCGTGCAGGTGCACCCCGTCGGCGACCAGCTCGCAGACCACGTTCGAGGCGTCCAGCAGGGCCACGACGGGGCCGGGCTCGCGGTGGTGCACCGGGCGCATGCCGTTGAACAGGTGGGTGCCGACGCTCGCGCCGGCCGCCACGGCGGCCCTGGTCTGGTCGTACGTGGCGTCGGTGTGGCCGACGGCGGCGACCACCCGGTGCGCGGTGAGCACCTTGATCGCCTCCAGCGCGCCGTCCCGCTCGGGGGCGAGGGTGACCATGCGGACCGCGCCCCCGCCCAGCTCGATCAGCTCGGTCAGCTCGGCGACGGAGGGGTCGCGGAGGAACTGCGGGTTCTGCGCGCCGCACCGGGCCGCCGACAGGTACGGACCCTCGAAGTGGACGCCGGCCAGCGTGCCCTCCTCGACGAGCGGCCGGTACGCCTCGGTGGCGGCCCGCATCAGCTCGAAGGGCGAGCTGACCAGGCTGGCCAGCAGGGTGGTGGTGCCGTGTCCCAGGTGGAAGGCCGCCGCCTGGCGGGCGGACCCGGCGTCGCCGGTGGTGAACGTGTGCCCGCCGCCGCCGTGGGTGTGCAGGTCCACGAAGCCGGGGACGATCCAGTGCCCGTCGCGCACCGACGGGTACTCCGCGACGGCGGTGATCCGGTCGCCGTCGAGTTCCACGCAGCCCTGCCGGATCACGCCGGTCGGGGTCACCACCTTGCCGTTCACCCGCAGGGTCATCGCATCTCCAGATGTGTGAGGCGTGCCGGTACAGATCAGCGGGCGTCGAGCGCCAGCAGGGCGGCGCCGAGGCAGCCGGCCTCGTCGCCGAGGGCCGCCGCGACGAGGCGCGGCCGGCGGTGGAACGTCATCCGCTCGTGCAGCGCCGCGCGCAGCGGGTCGAACAGGCGGGGACCGGCCTGGGCGAGGCCGCCGCCGACCACGACGGTCTCCACGTCGTAGAGGGCCTGTCCGGTGGCGAGCCCGTCGGCCAGCGCCTCGACGGCCTCCGCCCACACCCGGGCGGCGGCTGGCTCACCGGCGGCGGCCCGGTCGGCCACGTCGGCGGCGCTCGCGGGCGTGCCGGTCGGCCCACCGCCGGTCGGCCCACCGCGGCCCGCCGTGCCGGTCGGCCCCGCGCCGGTGGCCTCCGCGTAGCGGCGGGCGATCGCCGAGGCGGAGGCGACGGCCTCCAGGCAGCCGTCGCGCCCGCAGCCGCAGCGCGGGCCGCCGGGGCGGACGAGGACGTGGCCGATCTCCCCGGCGGCGCCGTGCGCGCCGCTGGCGGCCGCGCCGTCGACGACGTGGGCGGCGGCGATGCCGGTGCCGATCGCGACGAAGAGGACGTGCCCGGTGCCCCGGCCCGCGCCGAGCCGGGCCTCGGCCAGGCCGCCGACGCGCACGTCGTGGCCGAGCACCGTGGGCAGCCCGAGCCGCTCCGCCGCCAGGTCCCGCAGGGGTACGTCCCGGAAGCCGACGTTCGCCGACCAGACCGCCACCCCGGCGGCCTCGTCGACGACGCCGGGCACGGCGATCCCCAGCGCGACGGGGTCGCGCCCGTCGGCGCGGGCCTTGCCGGCCAGCCCCTCGGCGACGTCGAGGATCGTCTCGACCACCGCGTCGGGGCCCCGGCCGGCGTCGGTGGGGTGCCGCTCGGTGTGGACGGTGGTGCCGTCCGGCCGGACCAGCGCGCACTTCATGCCGGTGCCGCCCACGTCCAGCGCGACGACGACGTCGGCGGGACCGGCGGCGTCGGCTGGGCTCACGCGAGGACCACGGAGCGGGTCAGGTGGCGGGGCGCGTCGGGGTCGAGGCCCCGGCTGGTGGACAGGGCGACGGCGAAGCGCTGGGCGAGGATCAGGTCGGCCATCGGGTCGACCGGCGTGCGCCCGGCGGCCCAGCTCGCGAGCACGGTGCGGCAGCCGTGGGTGCGGCTGTGCACGAACGCGGCGCCGGTGGCGGCGACGTCCTCGGCGAGCCCCTCGGGGATGTCGCCGAACGCCCAGACCAGCCGGCCCGGCGAGGCCACCGAGATCGGGCCGTGCCGGTAGTCCATGGCCGGGTACGCCTCGGCCCAGAAGGTGGCCGCCTCGCGGCACTTGAGCGCGGCCTCCTGGGCCAGCCCGATCGTCCAGCCCCGGCCGAGGAAGGTGACCTGCTCGATGCGGGCCGGGTCGATCGGCAGCGGGGCCCGGACGGCGACCTCGGCGTCGGCGGCGAGCGCGGCCAGGTTGTCGCCGAGGTGGGCGCGGAGCAGGGCCAGGGCGGTGGTGGCGAAGCGCGTCTGCACCACGGACCGTTCGTCGGCGAACGGCATGGCGACCACGGCGGTGGCGACGTCCACGGCGGGGGAGACCGGGTCGCCGACGAGGACGGTGGTGGGGAGCTGGCCGCGCAGCGCGGCGAGCAGCTCCAGCACCTCGGTGGTGGTGCCGGAGCGGGTGACGGCGATCAGCCGGTCGTAGCGGCGGCCCGTGGGGAACTCGGAGGCCTGGAACGCGTCGGTCTCGCCGTGACCGGCGGCCTCGCGCAGCCCGGCGTACGCCGTCGCCATGAACCACGACGTGCCGCAACCGACGACGGCGACCCGCTCCCCGGGGCGCGGCAGGTGCTCGGCGACCGTGGGGGCCAGCAGCGCTGCCTCCCGCCAACAGTCGGGTTGACTCGCGATCTCCGCGTGCACGAACGCCATGAGAACTCCTCGCTGGGAGGTCGTGCGCAATACGGCGCAATACGGCCGCCTTTCGCGCGTTATTCTGCGCGAAACCTCGCGTCTCTGGCAACCGGGTCCCCGATCGCGCAGAGCGGAGTTTTGCACCTTGGTAGTTTCGCGCACTACTGTGCACGCAATCAATCACCCTTCGTGCAGTCAGTGGAGGCGCCGCAGTGGACCGGTACGCCCGATGGAACGCGCTGCTGGAGATGCTCACTGACAACGGGCGGGTGAGCGTGGAGGAGGCCGCCGGGCGGCTGGACGTCTCCCAGGCCACCATCCGGCGCGACTTCGACCAGCTCGCCCAGCAGCAGATGATCACCCGGACGCGGGGCGGCGCGGTCGCCAACGGCGTCTCCTACGACCTGCCGCTGCGCTACAAGACGGCCAAGCACTCGGCCGAGAAGCAGCGGATCGGGGCCGCCGCCGCCGCGCTGGTCACCCCGGGCACCGTGGTCGGCCTCAACGGCGGCACCACCAGCACGGAGGTGGCCCGCGCGCTGGCCGTCCGGCCCGACCTGAACACCAGCGCCGAGGGTGCCCAGCTCACCGTGGTCACCAACGCGCTCAACATCGCCAACGAGCTGCTGGTGCGCTCCCGGATGAAGGTGGTGGTGGCCGGCGGCGTGGTCCGGCCCAAGTCGTTCGAGCTGGTCGGCCCGCTGGGCGGGGCGCTGCTGCGCGAGGTCACCCTGGACGTCGCCCTGCTCGGCGTGGACGCGATCGACCCGCAGCTCGGCGCCGCCGCCCACCACGAGGGTGAGGCGGCGATGAACAACCTGATGGTGGCCCGCGCCAAGCGGGTGGTGATCATCGCGGACTCGTCCAAGCTGGGCGGGCACGCGTTCGCCCGGATCTGCCCCGTCGACCGGGTGGAGACGCTGGTCACCGACTCGGGCGCGAACCCGGAGCTGGTGGAGGCGTTCCGCGCGGCGGGCGTGCACGTCGTCATCGCCTGACGCGCCGGACTGCATACCGGGTATTGCTTCCCCCTGCATACCGCGTATGGTGTGCGTCGTCACCGACTCATCGGGGGAGGCGCAGCTTGTCAGCTGTCCTGGAAATAGAAGGTCTACGCAAGACGTACAAGAGCCGCCGCCGGGGGACCCGACACGCCCTCGACGGCTTCGACATGCGGGTCGAGCAGGGGCAGGTGCACGGCTTCCTCGGCCCCAACGGCTCGGGCAAGACCACCACCCTGCGTACGCTGCTCGGGCTCATCCGGCCCAACGGCGGCCGGATGGCGATCCTCGGGCAGGAGGTGCCCGCCGCCCTGCCCGCCGTCGTCGGTCAGGTCGGCGCGATCGTCGAGAGCCCGCAGTTCTTTCCGCACTTCACCGCGCGCGACACCCTGTCGCTGCTGGCCGGGGCGGGCGACGTGCCGCAGACCCGGGTCGACGAGGTGCTGGAGCTGGTCGGCCTGCGCGACCGGGCCGGCGAGCGGGTCAAGACGTACTCGCTCGGCATGAAGCAGCGCCTCGCGGTCGCCTCGGCGCTGCTCAAGAACCCGAAGCTGCTCATCCTCGACGAGCCCGCCAACGGCCTCGACCCGGGCGGCATCCGGGAGATGCGCACGCTGACCCGGGACCTGGCCGCCTCGGGGATGACCGTGCTGCTGTCCAGCCACATCCTCGGCGAGATCCAGCTCATCTGCGACTCGGTCACCATCATCTCGCTGGGCCGGCGGGTCGCGTTCGGCCCGGTCGACCAGGTGCTCGCCGAGCACTCCGGCGGGGCCGTGCGGGTCCGGCTGGAGGCGGTCGCCGACCTGCCGGCGGCGGCCGACGCGCTCAGCCGGGCGGGCGTGGCCGTCACCGCCCACCCCGACCATCTGATGCTCGCCGGCGTCGAGAAGCCGGCCCAGGTGAGCCGGATCCTCGCCGGCCAGGGCCTCTACGTCAGCGAGCTGGCCCCCGTCACGGTCGACCTGGAGAGCGTCTTCCTGGAGTTGACCTCGACCGCGCCCGTGCCGGGGCAGCACCGCCAGGTCGACCAGTCCACGAAGGTCGGCGACGCGGGCCAGCCCGGCGTCGCCGGGGGAGGTT
Organism: Micromonospora sp. WMMD712; assembly: GCF_029581295.1. Lineage (NCBI taxonomy): Bacteria > Bacillati > Actinomycetota > Actinomycetes > Micromonosporales > Micromonosporaceae > Micromonospora > Micromonospora sp. WMMD712. The sequence continues at coordinate 3,767,713 of NZ_CP120743.1, read as the reverse complement.
GGGGCGCATGAGCCTCTATCGCACGGAGCTGCGCCGGCTGGGCAAGCGGCGCTTCGCCCGCTGGGCGACGGTGCTCGGCCTGCTGCTGCTCGGGGCGGTCCTCGTCGGGGTCTTCGTCACCAACCAGAAGATCGGGCCCGAGCAGCAGGCCGCCGCCCAGCGGCAGGCCGAGCAGTCGTACCAGGAGCAGGTGCGCTGGGCCGACCAGGAGCGCAAGGCCTGCGAGCAGGCCAAGGCGTCCGGTCAGGACCAGCAGCAGGAGGGCCGGTTCCCGCCGGACTGCGAGATGATCACCCCGCCGCCGCCGGAGAGCATCCAGGCGGACTGGTTCCTGCCGTCGACGTTCAACTTCCGCGCGAGCTTCGAGGAGATGATCGTCACCTTCACCGCGATCCTGGCGCTGCTCGGGTTCGTGGTCGGCGCCTCGTTCGTCGGCGCCGAGTGGAGCTCCGGCGGGATGATGAACCTGCTGCTCTGGCGGCCGCAGCGGCTCACCGTGCTGCTGACCAAGCTGGCGGCGCTGCTCACCGGACTGGTCGCCGTGACCCTGGCCACCGCCGTGGTCTGGACCGCCGGGTTCTGGGCCGTCGGCACGCTGCGCGGCACCACCGCGAAGATGACCGCCGGGGTGTGGCAGTCGTTCGCGCTCACCGGGCTGCGCGGGCTGGTGCTGATCGTGTTCGCGGCGACCGTCGGGTTCGCGCTGGCCTCGCTGGGCCGGCACACCGCGCTGGCCCTCGGCGGGGCGATCGGGGCCGCCGTGGTCGGCCAGTTCGGCCTGGGCATGGTGTTGTCGATGGCGGGGGCGCGCTTCGTCGAGGTGTGGCTGCTGCCGACCTACGCGCTCGCCTGGATGACGAAGAAGGTCACGCTGGAGGACTGGAACTCCTGCAACTCCTCCTCCTACTACGGGGAGTGCAATCCGGAGACCTTCGACCTGACCTGGCAGCACGCGTCGATCCTGTTCTCCGTCGTGCTGGTGCTCGCCCTCGGGTCGGCGCTGGTGACCATGCGCCGGCGGGACGTCGCCTGAGGGTGGCACCGGGTGGGCCCGGCCGCACCGCACGTCCGATGCGGTCCGGGTCCGCCCTGGTTAGGCTGGGGATCCCCCGGCCGGCGCGGCTCCGCCGGCCCTTCGCCGCCCGCGTGAGGACCGTCATGCCGCCTGCCGACGCCGCCCCGGCCGACACCGACCGGCCCGAGCCGGCGCGCCCCCGCGGCCGGGAGGCGACGGGCACCCGGGAGGGCGTCACCGTCCCCCCGCCCCGGTCCGCGCCGGACTCCGCCACCCCCGCCCCGGCCACCCGCGCCGAGCCCGCGACCGCCGAGCCCGAGCCCCGGGCTGGAGCCGCCGAGCCGGAGCCCGGACCCGCCGACCCCGATCCCGACCCCGGGGCCGTCGGCACCGGGCCGGAACCGGCCGGGCCGGTCGCCGCCGCCACCGGCCTCGCCGAGCGGGAGGTGCGCATCCTCGCCTTCGAGCAGCAGTGGTGGCGGCACGCGGGGGCCAAGGAGCAGGCGATCCGGGACACCTTCGGCCTCTCCGCGACGCGCTACTACCAGCTGCTCAACGGGCTGCTGGACAATCCGGCCGCGCTGGCCGCCGAGCCGGTCCTCGTCGGCCGGCTGCGCCGGTTGCGCTCCTCCCGGGCCCGCAACCGGCGGCGCTGACCGCGCGAACCCGGTCACCGACGGTCCCGATCCCCGGCACAATCGAGCCGACGGAGGGAGCGGCGGATGGCGGCAGCGCACCGGGGCGTACCGGACGGGGAGGCCCGGCCGGGGCGGACGGCGACGGCCGGGCGGGCGACGACCCCGGCGGAGGCGGCGGCTGCGCCGGGCACCCGCGCCGGGTCGGCGGGGCCGACGATGCGGGTCTGGTCGGCGTCCGCGCCGGCACCCGGCCGGGCCGTCAACGAGGACCTGGTCTTCCGCTTCGGTCCGCTGGTCGGCGTGCTGGACGGCGCGACCGTGCCCGAGGGCTTCGCCACCGGCTGCGTGCACTCCCCCGCCTGGTACGTCCGGCACCTCGCCGCCCGGATCGGGCTGGCCGCCGCCGCCCGGCCCGCGGCCACCCTGGTGAGCACCCTCGCGGCGGCGATCCTCGCGGTACGGGCCGACCACGGCGCCGACTGCGACCTCGACCATCCCGGCACGCCCTCGTCCACCGTCTGCCTGCTGCGGGAGAGCGGCGAGGAGGCGGACTGGCTCGTGCTCTGCGACAGCCCGCTGGTGCTCGACGTCGGCGGCCGGGTGCGCGCCGTCACCGACGACCGGCTGGAACAGGCGGTGGCCGACCTGCGGCGCACGGCCTCCACCCTGCCCGCGGGCCCCGGCGACGACCCGGTCGGCCGGTTCCGGCGGGCCGTCACCGTGCAGCGGCAGCGGATGAACCGCACGCACGGCTACTGGGTCGCCGCCGCCGACCCCGACGCCGCCTACCACGCGCTCACCGGCACGGAGCCGCTGCGGGGCCCGGGCGGCCTGCGCCGGGCGGCCCTGCTCACCGACGGCGCGTCCTGCGCCGTCGAGCAGTTCGGGCTGTTCGACTGGGCCGGCCTGCTCGACCTGGTCGCCGCCGAGGGGCCCGGGGCGCTCCTCGACCGGGTCCGCGCCGCCGAACGCGACCGGCCGGACCGGCTGCGCCGGCACAAGGCCACCGACGACGCCTCCGTCGTCCTCTGCGAGTTCGGCCCCGGTCGAGCCACCGCCGGCCCGCCGACCGGCTCGTAGCCGCTGCCGGACCGGTGGAGGGGCGCGAAAGGGTGGACTCGGGCGGGTGCGGGACGGCAGACTTCGGCACGTGACGGGAACGGTCCGGTTGGAGCCGGTGGACGAACGGAACCTGGAGCCGCTGCTCTCGGTGGCCGTCGCCGAGGCCGAGCCCGACGACGTGATGCCCCCGGTCGACGCGCCGGCCGGCTGGTCGCACGCCCGGCGGGAGGCGTTCCGCGACTACTACCGCACGGGCATGGCGGGCCTCGACGGCCCCACCCACACCGCCATGTACGCGGTCCTCGTCGGCGGCGAGGTGCTGGGCATGATCCGGATGACCCGCCGCGCCGAACCGGGGACGGTGGAGACGGGCATCTGGCTCGGCCGCTCCGCCCGGGGGCAGGGCGTGGGCGCGGCGGCCCTGCGCGAGCTGCTCGACCTCGCGGCGGCGGCCGGGATGCACACGGTGGTGGCGGAGACCACCCGGGGCAACGCCGGTGCCGTGTCGGTGCTGCGCCGGTGCGGCGCGAAGCTGATCGAGGACGGCGACGCCGTGCGCGCGGAGATCTCCCTCGACGCCATCCCGCCCGCCCTCTGAGCCGGCCGACACCCCTGCGGTGGCGGGGCGCGGGCCTCACCGGTCCCCGCGCGGGCCTCAGCGCGCGTCGCGGGCCTGCGCGTACGCGGCCAGCCAGGCGACCTGCGCCGGGTCGAGCGACGGGCGGACCCGCTGCCGCGCCGTCTCGACGTGCCCCGCCGTGACCGTCGACGCGGTCAGCGACTCGCGCATCGCGGCGAGCGCCGCCTCCCGCACCAGCGCCGCGCAGTCCGCCGCCGAGAAGCCGTCCAGCCCGCCGCCGAGCGCCGCGAGGTCGACGTCGTCGGCGAACGGGACGTGGCGGGCGGCGGCGCGCAGGATCTCGGCGCGGGCGTCCCCGTCCGGCGGCGGCACGTACACCAGCCGTTCCAGCCGGCCGGGGCGCAGCAGCGCCGGGTCCACCAGGTCGGGGCGGTTGGTCGCGCCGACCACCACCACGTTGCGCAGCGACTCCACCCCGTCCAGCTCGGTGAGCAGGGCGGCGACCACCCGGTCGGTGGTGCCCCCGTCGCTTGCCTGCCCGCGTACCGGGGCGAGCGCGTCCACCTCGTCGAGGAAGACCAGCGTCGGGGCGGCCTCCCGGGCCCGGCGGAACAGCTCCCGCACCGCCCGCTCGCTCTCGCCGACCCACTTCGACAGCAGCTCCGCGCCCTTCACCGAGAGCACGTTGGCCCGCCCCGAGCCGGCGAGCGCGGTCACCAGGAAGGTCTTCCCGCAGCCGGGCGGCCCGTAGAGCAGCACCCCGCGCGGGGGCTGCACGCCCAGCCGGGCGAAGGTGTCCGGGTAGGTCAGCGGCCACAGCACCGACTCGGTCAGCTGCTCCTTGACCTCGACCATGTCCCCGACGTCGTCGAGGGTGACGTCCGCCAGCTCCAGCGTGGACGCGGCCATCGTGGTCGGCCGGACCACCTCCAGGGCGGCGGTGAAGTCGGCCATCGCCACCGTCGGCGCGTCGGCCGTCTTCTGCCGCAGCGCCGCCCGCACCCCGGCCTCCCGCACCAGCGCCGCCAGGTCGGCGGCGACGAACCCGGGGGTACGCCCGGCGACCTCGTCCAACCGGACGTCCTCGGCCAGCGGCACCTGGCGGGTCAGCACGGTGAGCTGCTCCCGGCGCAGCGCCTGGTCGGGCAGCGGCACGGTGATCCGCAGCGACAGCAGGTCCGGGGCGCGCAGCCCGGGGTCGACGGCCTCGGGGCGGCTGGTCGTGCAGACCACGGCCACCCCGGCCCCGACGGTCTCGGCGAGCACCTGCCGGAACACCGTGGCCACCGGGCCGGCGTCGTCGGCCGGGGCGAGCGCCTCCACGTCGGTGACCAGCAGCACGGCCGGGCCGGCGGCGCGCACCTCGTCGGCGGCGGCGCGCAGCCGCCGGGCCGCGGCGTCGTTGGCGAGCGCGGCCAGCTCGGGCGCCCAGAGCGGGCGGACCCGCGCGCCCACCCGGGCGGCGACCGCCCGGACCAGCGCCGACTTGCCCGATCCGGCCGGGCCGGCGATCAGCACCCCGAGCGCCACCGTGGTGCCCAGCCGGCCCAGCACCTCCCGGTGGTGGAACCCGAGGTCGAGCAGCTCGGTCAGCTCGTCGGCCTGCGCCCGCAGCCCCGGCAGCTCGTCGACGGCGGGCGCGGCGTCCGCCCCGCCACCGTCGCCGTCGGCGGCCCGCCCGTCAGGTCCGGCCGCCCCGGTCGTCGCGTCGGGCCCGGCCGCCGGACCGTCCCCGGTGGCGTGACCGGAAGCGCCGGCGTGGCCGGGGCCGGCCGAGCCGCCGGCCCGGGTCGCCGGCCCGTGCTCCCAGCCGACCACGGTGTCCATGGTGACCAGCGCGGCGACGCCCGGCTCGGCGGCGACCACGGTGAGCAGGGTGCTCGTCCAGGCGTACCCGACGGTGCTGGAGAGGCGGTGCCGGGCCGCCGCCACGAGGGCGCGCACCGAGGCGTCCGGCAGCACGTCCTGCGGCAGCAGGGACACGTCGTCGCCGACGGTGACCACCTTGCCGAGCAGCGCGAGGCGGAGCATCTCGGGGGAGACCGCGGCGGCGACCTGCACCGGCCCGGTCAGGGTCACCCGGCGGGCCGGGACCACCGGTGCGGGGCTCACCGTGACCTGCCCGCCGTCGCGTACGCCCAGGTTGCCCAGGAGCAGGTCGTCGGCGTAGAGCAGCGCCGTGCTCGCGGCGGGCCCGGCCGGCGCGACGATCCCGGCGGTCACCCGGCGGCCGGCGAGCCGCACCGGGTCGCCGGGGCGCAGCGCGAGCGCCGTCAGCACCTCGGGGTGCAGCCGCACCACGCCGCGCCGGCCGTCCAGCGCGGCCGGTCGCAGGCTGGCGACGAGGGTCAGGTCGGGTGGTGCGGGTGCGGCCATCGCCCGAGGTTAGCCGCAAGGAAGGGCCCCCTGTTAACGCCTACGGTAGAGAAGGGTCCCCCTCTCACACCGGGTCAGCGCGTGGGGTCGGTGCTGTCGAGCAGCGACGGGTCGCGCCGGATCAGCTCCGCCAGCCGGGCCGCCGGGTCCACCTTCAGCCGGTCGGCGTCGGACGGCCACGCCGGCACGGCCTTCACCGTCAGCGGCCACACCGGGGGCGGCACGGTCGCGGCCTCCGCGCCGACGGTCACCCGCCCGTTCGACCAGCCGACCCGTAGCGGGTACGCCTGCCCGTCGTGCTCCACCCGCAGCGCGACCGTCATGCCGGGGTGCGCCGCCACCACCCGGGCGACCGCCCCGGCCACCTCGTCGACGGGGTCCCGCCCGGCGACACCCACGGGATGGACGGGGGCCGGCGCGGCGGGCAGGGCCGGGACGCCGCCCGTCCGGCGGGGCAGGGCGTCCACCGGGTCCCCGCCGACGTCGCCCGTCGGCCGGGGGCGGGGGTCCGGGGCGGCGTCGGGCCCGGCTACCGCGTCGACCCGTGCACCCGGGCTGGGGTCGTGTCGCGCGTCGGCGCGTACGGCCGGGGTGGGATCCGGTCGTGCCTCGGCCCGTGCGGCCGGCTCGGCCCGGCCGACCGGGTGGGCCCCGGCCCGCGCCGGGACGGTCCGCCCCGCCGGCTCCCGGCCGGGCTCGTCGCCCGGGTCGACGCCCCGGCGGCGGAGCGCCTCCTCACGCCGGGCGAGCCGGGCCAGGGTCTCGTCGAGATCACCTCTCATGTCGCCACCCCTTCCGCGTGTGGACCGAACCGGGCCGGTTCAGTCCCTCCTGTCCCGGGTGGCCCGGTCCAGCGCCCGGTCCAGGACGACCAGCAGGGCGTCCCGCACCGAGAGCCGGTCCCGGGCGTCGAACTGCACCAGGGGGACCTGGTCGGAGATGGCCAGGGCCCACCGGATCGAGGGAAGGTCCACGGCCAGCCGGCCGTCGAAGGCGTTCACCCCGACGACGAAGGGCAGCCCGGCCCGCTCGAAGAAGTCGATCGCCGGATAGCAGTCGTCCAGCCGCGAGCTGTCCACCACCACCAGCGCGCCGAGCGCCCCCCGGGCCAGGTCGTCCCACATGAAGCCGAAGCGGTTCTGGCCCGGCGTGCCGAAGAGGTAGAGCTTGAGGCTGCGGTCGATCGTCACGCAGCCGAAGTCCATCGCGACCGTGGTGGTGGTCTTGCCCGACCGCGCGCCGGGGTCGTCGATGCCGATTCCGGCGCTGGTCATCTCCGCCTCGGTGGTCAGCGGCGCGATCTCGGAGATGGCCCCGACCGTGGTGGTCTTGCCCACCCCGAAGCCACCGGCGACCAGGATCTTCACCGGGATCGGGGGCGTGGACCGGCCCGGGCCGGCGTTCGGCGTGCCGTGCCGTGGCCCGGCCGGCGGCGCCGGGTTGGTGGTCGGCGGGGTGGCGCGTCCGGTGGCCGGTGTGGCACCCGTCGGGGTGCCGTAGCGGGCGGCGGCGCTGTTGGCGGAGAGCCCGCTCAGCGGGGCCGGCGGCCATTCAGGAGATCGCACGGAGTCCATCAATCACTCGCAGGATGATGTCGGGGTCAAGGGCGTCGTTGGCGGTGCTGACGTGCACGTCGAGGTGGCCGGCGGCCCGGAGGTCGCCGACCAGGATCCGGGTGACGCCGAAGTGCAGCCGGGCACGGGCCGAGATCTCCGCCACGGAGATCGGCTCTCCACAGAGCGCGATGATCGCCTGGAGCTCGGGGGCGAGCCGGGAGACCGGCCCCGCGCCCCGGACGCCGGGACCGGGGCGGGCGGTCACCTGGGTCTCCAGGCTGATCGCCGGGTCCACCCCGGCCACCCTGCCGGAGGTCAGCACGAACGGGCGTGGCCCCGTCGGCAGGTGCGGATCGGGAGCGCCCGACCGGCCGGGCAGATCGTGCGCCGGGCTGCCGGGCGGGCCGTCGCCAGGACCGCCGGGGAAGCCGGTGCCGCCTTCCGGGAAGCCGCCGCCGGGGAGGCCCGGGCCGCCTTCCGGCCAGCCGGTGCCGCCGCCGGGGAAGCCGAGGCGGCTGCTCGGGAGACCGGGGCCGCCGGCCGGGAGGCCGCCGCCGGGGAAGTCGGGGCCGGGGAAGCCGGGGCCGCCGCCCGGGAAACCGGAGGCGCCGTCGGTCGGCCCGGGAGCGCCGCCCGGGCCGCCGGGGTGGCCGGGGCCGCCCGGGAAGCCGCCCGACCCGCCCGTCCCGTCGTCGTCCGGGGACTGCGCCCGCAGGTAGGGCCGGATCCGGACGACGGGTTCCGGATCCGGCCCGGTGCCGGCGACCTCCGGGCTCACTGCTGTACGGCGTTCTTCAGCTCGGCGATCAGTCGCGGGGTGAGGGCGCTGCCGGCCCGCCCGGCGAAGAGGGTCATCTCGTAGGCCACGGTGCCGAGGTTCGCCGACCGGTCGGCCACCACACCGAGCACCGAGCCGGCGCTGATGGAGCTGATCAGCAGGTAGCCGTCGGCCATGTCGACGATGACCCGGTTCAGGCCGCCGAGGGCGTACCAGCTCGCGGCCCCGCCGGCGAGGCTCGTCATGCCGGAGACGACGGCGGCGAGGCGCTCGGCGTTGGACCGGTCCTTGATCGCCGACATGGCCATCAGCAACCCGTCGGAGGAGACCGCGATCGCCTCCATCACACCGGCGGTGCTGGACGTGAACGAGTCCAGCAGCCAGTTGAACGTGCGGGCCTCGGGGCTCAGGTCGGTGGGGTGCTGGTGCTCGATGTTCTCGTGCAGGTACGGGCTGGTCACCGTGTTGATCCCTCTTCGTAGCGGCGGTCAGGACGGGCTTCACGCAGCGCGCGGGCGACGCCCGCCTCGAACTGGTTGATGAGGTCGCGCACCTCTGCGGGGTCGCCGGGGTCGGACGGGGGAGCGGGCCTGGGTGGCGGGACGGCCAGGTTGGCGCCGGGGACCCGTCGGGTCAGTCGGGGAGGGTCGGCGACCAGGGGAGCCGCCACCGGGGCCGCAGCACCCGGGGGAGCCGCCGCTGGGCGGCCCGGCGTCGGGGGAGTCGGCACCGGGCGGCCCGGCGTCGGGGGAGCGACCGCTGGGCGGGCCGGCATCGGGGGAGCCGCCGGGGGGTGCAGTTCGGCCCGGCGTACCCCGGCTTCGAACTGCTCGACCAGCGCGCGGGCGGCGGCCGGGTCGGCGGTGGTGGCGTCCACCGGGCCGACGACCGGGCCGGTGTGCGGCAGGCTCGCGCCGGGCACCCGCTGGCGGATGCCCGACGCGCCCCGCGAGGTCCCGCCCGACCCGCCGGGCGGCGGCGCGGAGCCGGGCGGCGCGGAGCCGGGCTGCGGGCCGGTCGGGAAGGAGAGGCCCCGGGGCCGGGCCGGCAGGAGCGGTGTGCCGGCGGCCCCGCCGACCGGACCGGCGGCACGGGAAGGCCGGCCGGCGCCGGGGGCCGCCGGGGGAGCGGCGGCGTCGGGCGCGACCGGGGTGCCGCCGACGGTCGGCGGGGCGTCCAGGGTGGGGGCGCCCGCCCGTCCGGACGTGGCGGCCGGCGGCTCGACGACCGCCTCGAAGGCGTTCCAGGAGTCGCCCGACTCCATCGACCGGGTGGCGCGGCTGAGCAGCTCGCGGTCCACGCCGAGCGCCACGCCGAGCGCCACGGTCCCGTCCACCGACCCGTCCCCCGGACCGCCGGCGGGCGCGGGGTGGGCGGTGGCGGCGACGGCCAGCGCCCGGCCGGGACCGGTCGGCTGCGGACGGCCGGACGCGGCCGGCCGGTCCGGCGCGGCCGTCCCGGTGGCCGGTTGCCCGGCCTGGCCGGCGGGCGGCACGACCAGCAGCGCCGACGGGACCTCCAGCCGGGCGGTGACGCCGCCGCCGGTGGTCGGGACGAGGTCCACCGTCCAGCCGTGCCGGCGGGCGAGCCGGCCCACCACGAAGAGGCCGAGCACCTCGGTCGGGACGAGGTCGAGCCGTTCCCGGCGGGTCAGCCGGGCGTTCTCCTCGGCCAGCCGCTCCTCGGTCATGCCGATGCCGTGGTCCACCACGGACAGCCGCATGCCGTGCCCGGCCGGCTCGGCGGTCACCACCACCCTCGTGTGCGGCGGGGAGAAGACGGTGGCGTTCTCCATCAGCTCCGCCAGCGCCAGCACCAGGTCGCCGACGGTGGACGGCGCCGCCGACACCCCGGCCGGGACCTGCACGTCGACCCGGGTGTAGTCCTCGATCTCGCCGAGCGCGAGCCGGACCACGTCGGTCAGCGGCACCGGGGCCACGTGCCCGTCGGCGCCGGTCGAGCCGGAGAGCACCACGAGGCTGCCCGCGTTGCGGCGCAGCCGGCTGGAGACGTGGTCCAGCCGGTAGAGGTGCTCCAGCCGCCCCGGGTCGGTCTCCTGCTGCTCCAGCCGGTCGATGAGCGCGATCTGCCGGCCCACCAGGTTCTGCGTACGACGCCCGACGTGGCCGAACATCTGCGCCACGTTGCGTCGGCCGGCGACCTGCCGCTCCACCAGCCGGGCGGCGGTGCTCTGCACGCGTTCGAACGCGCGGGCCAGGTCGCCGATCTCGTCGCGGCCCCGGACGTCGACCGGGTCGAGGCGGATCGGCGGGACGTTCTCGCTCTCGTCGTCGGCGACCCGCACCAGCTCCGCCTCGGCGGCCCGGGCGACCCGTTCGGCGGAGCGGGTGAGCCGGGTCAGCGGGCGGGCGACCAGCCGGGCCACCGCCATGCTGAGCAGCACCACGAGGAGCATGACCAGCACCGCCGTGACGCCGACCACCCAGGCGGCGGTGAGGGCCCGCTGCTCCTCCTCGCGCACCTGCGTGGTGACGTCCGCGGCGATCTTCTTCTCGACGAACTGGCCGAGGGTGGTCATCGACTGGACGGAGGGGAAGAGGGTGTCCAGCGGCACGCTGCTGAGGGCGGCCACCGGGTCCTTCTCGCTGTCGACGATGAACGTCGGGCCGGTCCGGGCGGCCACCGCCGCGTCGTCCAGCAGCGCCAGCTCCAACTGCTCGGGGGTGACCAGGCTGCGGAACCGGTCGGTGTCCACGGTCAGGGCGGCCATGCAGGCGATGTAGCTGGCGATCGCCTTCGGGTCGCTGGTCTCCTTGACCAGGACGATCAGGGTGGCGCACGCGCCCAGGCTCTCGTCGGCGCGCAGCAGGCCGTCCAGGGCGAGCACCTGCTGGCCGACCGGGGTGGTGGTGTCCACCTTCCAGGCCAGCCGCAGCGAGTCGATCAGCTCCACGGCGAGCGGGCCGAAGGCTTCCATGACCCGCACCGGGGTGGCCCGGCCGGCGAGCACGGCGGCGCGTACGTCGGCGAGCCCCCGCACCTGGTCGAGCGCGAGCCTGACCCGGTCGGTGAGCTGGCCGCCCAGCTCGGCGCGGATGTCGGCGACCCGGTCGTCCACGGTGGCCGACTTCTGGATCACCTCCGTGCGGGACGCCCGGCCGAGCAGCAGACCGACGGAGAGCAGGCGCTCCTGCTGGAGGTCCTGGACCAGGGTGCCGACCCGGCTGGCCACCCGGACGGCCTCGGCGGTGTCCGCTGCCCGCCCGGCGGTGCCGACCCGGTCGAGGACGATCGGCACGGCGAGCCCGACCATGCTGAGCAGCGGAACGATCACCAGCAGGGCGAGCTTGCCCCGGATACGGAGCCTAGCGAGCATCGAAGGGCCCCCACCGCTCGGCGCTGGTGGGGCGGCCCTGCCCGGCCGGCTGGAGCATCCGGGGCTCGACCTGGGCGACCGTGCCGGCCGGGGCGGACCCGTGGCGGTCGGCCGGGGCGTCCCAGCCGGTCTCGTCGGCCGCCGGTGGGCCGGTGTCCCCGCCGGCCGGTCGGCGGTCCCGCCCGATCCGGCGGTCCCGGGCGGTGATCAGCACCGCGGCGAGCGCGCCGAGCAGCAGGACGGCCAGGATGCCCGCCCCGGCGGCGAGCCGACGGTCCCGGTCGAGCTGGTCGATGCGGTCGGTCAGCAGCGCGTCCAGCTCGTCGAGGATGACGGGCTGGAGCTGGCGGGCGGCCTCCTGGGCGGCGGTGCGGGCGGCGATGAGGTTGGTGAGCGCGCGGGCGGTCGCCGCCTCGTCCTCCAACCGGACCGCCGAGGTGGGGGCGGCGAGCGCGCCGAGCCGCTCGATGGAGCGCTGGTAGGTGTCCAGCGGGGCGAGCACGTTCGCGCCGAGCTTGGTGCTGTCCGTGCTGTCCACGGCCGCGCGCAGGTTGGTGATCAGGTCGTTGGCGGGGCTGATGGCGCTCGTCCACAGGGCGCCGAGCTGGGACACCATGGCGATGCGCTGGGCGTCGGGCAGCTCGGCGGCGACGGCGGCCAGGTCGCCGAGCCGGCCGGTGGCCACGAGCGATTCGGGCAGCTCGTCGCTGACCGCGTCCTGGAGGTAGTACGAGTCGGCCTGCTGGTCCCGGATCAGCCCGGAGGCCTCGCGCACCTTGCGGTGCAGGGCCAGCAGCAGGTCGGTGGCCTCGCCGTACGCGGCGAAGGTCGCCTGCGGGTCGGTCAGCCCCTTCTCGGGCAGCGCCTCCAGCTTGGCCCGCAGCCCGGTCCACCGCTCGTGGGTGCGCAGCGCGTCGCCGAGGCGGGCGTCCGAGGCGGCGACCTCCTCGACGGCCTTGCCCAGGGATTCCCGGGAGACGGTCCGGCCGGCGACGGCGGCGGACTGCGCCTCGACCAGGGCGAGGGTCAGCGGGCCGAGGGAGCGCAGGTACTCCACGCCGAGCCGCTCGCGGACCATGAGGTCGCGTTCCTCGCCGGTGTGCCGGCGCTGCTGTGCGAAGAGGAACGCCACCGGGGCGAGGAGCGCCACCACGAGCACCAGCGGCAGGATGCGGCCGGTCCGGTTGGGCCGTCGGGGGCCCCGCTGCGCGGGGACGGTCATGGGTTCTCCTCCGGCGACGGCGGATGCGGGCAGGTGCCGGGCCTGCCGAACAGTCCCGTTCACCGGACCGGAAAACTAGCGGACCGGCACCGGCACGCAGAGCCGTCAGCCGGTCAGTTTTGCGTCACTACGAGCGATGTCACCAGGTGTCGACCGATCCGCCACCCTCGGTGGCGGCGGCCCGGCGGAGATGGGCCGATCGGATGCGATATCGGTTGAACATCGGAATTCACATGATCCGAATTCATCTCGCTGGGATGCGGCAGACGCTGCGCAAACGATCAAAACAGGCCGCCGATCGGCCGGGCCGGACGGACGTACGGAGGATCTCAGCGAACGCTCAGGATCCGCACCGTACCGTTGCCGCATGAGATCGCCGTTGTCGGCCGCACCGGTCCGACGGGCCCTGGCCACCCGCCCCCGCCGGATCGTCGCCGGTTCGGTGGCGGTCGTGCTGCTGGCCGCCGCCGTGCTCTGGGCGGCCCGGCCCGGCGAGGCCGGCTTCCGCGCCGAGCCCGCGATGATCACCGTGCGCTCCGGGCCGTCCGGCGACGAGCCGGTCGACCTGGACACCACCTTCTACCTGCCCGACGGCGCGACGGCGGACCGCCGGGTGCCGGCGGTGCTGCTCGCGCACGGCTTCGGCGGCACCAAGGAGTCGGTCCGCTCCGACGCCGAGGAGCTGGCCGGCCAGGGCTACGCGGTGCTCGCCTGGACCGCGCGCGGCTTCGGCCGCAGCGGCGGCCAGATCCACCTGGACAGCCCCGACCACGAGGTGCGGGACGCGCAGCGGCTGCTGGACTGGCTGGCCGCCCGTCCCGAGGTGCGCACGGACGCCGCCGGCGATCCCCGGGTCGGGGTGGTCGGCGGCTCGTACGGCGGCGGCCTGGCCCTGCTGCTCGCGGCCCAGGACCAGCGGGTCGACGCGATCGTCCCCATGATCACCTGGAACGACCTGTCCCGCGCGTTCCTGCCGGAGAGCACCGGCGGGCCCGCCACCTCCGGCGTGTTCAAGAAGGGCTGGGCGGGGCTGTTCTTCGGCGGCGGCGGCAACGCCGGCTCCGGCCCGGCCGGGCTCTCCGGCACCTCCGCCGCCCAGCCCGAGGGCAACCCGGCCTCGGCGGGGCCGCCGAGCCCCGCGCCGGGCGCCGGGCCGGGCACCGGTTCCGGGCGCGCGCCGGCCGGGGCCGCCGACCCGTCCTGCGGCCGGTTCGCCGCCGACGTCTGCGCCGCGTACCTGCGCATCGCCACCACCGGGCGGGGCGACCAGGCGGCCGTGGACCTGCTCCGCCGGTCCAGCCCGGCCGGCGTGCTCGACCGGATCAAGGCGCCCACCCTGCTGGTGCAGGGCGAGGCCGACACGCTGTTCCCGCTCGCCGAGGCCGACGCGAACGCGCGCGGCATCGCCGCCGCCGGCACCCCGGTCCGGGTGGCCTGGTTCACCGGCGGCCACGACGGCGGCGACGGGCCGCGCAACGACTCCGACCGGGTCAAGTACCTGACCGTCCAGTGGCTCGACCACTACGTCAAGGGCGAGGGGGCGGCCCCCGGCGACGACTTCACGTACTCGCGGATCGCCGGTTTCGACGCCCTCGACCGTGGCCTGGTCGCCACCGGCTTCCGCACCGCCGACTACCCGGGGCTGGCCGGCGACGCGCGCCGCGAGGTCGCGGTGACCGGCCCGGCCCAGCCGGTCGCCAACCCGCCCAACGGCAACCCGGCGGCCATCTCCTCGATCCCGTTCGCCGGGGCGCTCGGCTCGCTGCTCGGCGGCGTGGCGGGCGACGTGCCCGGCCAGCACGCCCGGTTCGAGTCCGCGCCGCTGGGCGAGGCGGTGGACGTGGCCGGTTCGCCGACCGTCACCCTGCGGGCCGCGTCGGCCAGCGGCGAGGCGGTGCTGTTCGTGAAGCTCTACGACGTCGACCCGCAGGGCGCGGCGACCCTGCCGAACGGGCTGGTCGCCCCGGTCCGGCTCACCGGCCTGCCGGCCGACGTCGGGGCGGCGAAGCCGGTCACGGTCACCCTGCCGGCGATCGTCCGCCGGGTCGAGGCCGGGCACCGGCTGCGGGTCGTGGTCGCCACGTCCGACCAGGCGTACACGACGCCGGCCGAGCCGGCGGTCTACACGGTGGCGGCCGGCGACGGTTCGCTCGTGCTGCCGACCGTGGCCGGCGAGCCGATCCCCACCACGGCCGTCGTCTGGCGCTGGGTGCTGGCCGGGCTGCTGGCCGCCATCGCGGTCGGGCTCGCCGCGGTCGTCCTGGTCGCCCGCCGCCGGCACCGCCGCCAGGACAGCTCCGTGCATCCCGAGTACGCGGGCACGCCGCTGGCCGTGCGCCAGCTCCGCAAGGAGTACGCCGACGGCTTCGTCGCCGTGTCGAACGTCGACTTCGAGGTGCACCCAGGTCAGGTCGTCGGCCTGCTCGGGCCGAACGGCGCGGGCAAGACCACCACCCTGCGGGTGCTGATGGGGCTCACCCAGCCCACCGCGGGCGAGATCTACGTCTTCGGCCGGCGGCTGGTGCCCGGCTCGCTGGTGCTGTCGCGCATCGGCGCGCTGGTCGAGGGCCCCGGCTTCCTGCCGCACCTGTCCGGCCTGGACAACCTGAAGGCCTACTGGCGGGCCACCGGCCGGCCGTGGGAGGACGCGCACTTCGACGAGGCGCTGGAGATCGCCGGGCTCGGCGACTCGGTGCACCGCAGGACCCGCAAGTACAGCCACGGCATGCGGCAGCGCCTCGCCATCGCCCAGGCCATGCTCGGCCTGCCCGAGCTGCTGGTGCTCGACGAGCCGACGGACGGCCTGGACCCGCCGCAGATCGCCGAGATGCGCCGGGTGCTCCAGCGCTACGCCACCGACGGCCGGGCGGTGCTGGTCTCCAGCCACCTGCTCGCCGAGGTGGAGCAGACCTGCACGCACGCGGTGGTGGTCAACAAGGGGCGGATCGTCGCGTCCGGCCCGGTGGAGGAGATCGTCGGCGAGTCGCCGAGCGTGCTGTTCGACGTGACCGACCCCGACGCGGCGCGCGACGTGCTGGGCCGGCTGGCCGGCGTCCGGGTGCTGCCCGACGCCGAGGGGCAGCTGGTGGTGGACACCAACGGCACCGCCCGCAGCGAGGTGGTGGCCGAGCTGGTCCGGGCGGGGATCGGGGTGGACCGGGTGGTGCCGCGCCGCCGCCTGGAGGACGCGTTCCTCGCCCTGGTGGGCGAGAACTCTCGGGGAAGCGGGGACCGGTGATGACGCAGTCGTCTTCCACGGTGGGCGCGGCTGCCGGCTACCGGCCGTCGGCGACCCTGCCGTTCGCGGCGGAGTTCCGCCGGCAGGCGTCGCGGCGGCGTACCCAGCTCGCGCTCGGGTTCATGGTGCTGCTGCCGCTGATCGTGCTTGTCGCGTTCCAGTTCGACTCCGGCAACGACGACGACGGCGGCGGGGGCGAGTTCTCCAGCCTCGCCGACCTGGCCACCTCGGGCGGACTCAACTTCACCCTCTTCTCGCTGCTGGTCTCGGCGTCGTTCCTGCTGGTCGTGGTGGTGGCGCTGTTCTGCGGCGACACGGTGGCCAGCGAGGCGAGCTGGGGCAGCCTGCGCTACCTGCTGGCCGTGCCGGTGCCCCGGGCCCGGTTGCTGGCGGTGAAGCTGCTGGTGGCGCTCGCGTACTCGGGGCTGGCCCTGCTGCTGCTCGCCGGCACCGCCCTGCTCGCCGGCACCCTCCGCTACGGCTGGGAGCCGCTGCGCAGCCAGGTCTCCGCCCAGCTCGACCCGGCCGAGGGGCTGCTGCGGCTGCTGGCCGTGCTCGGCTACCTGGCGGTCGTCCTGCTGGCGGTGGCCGGGCTGGCGTTCCTGCTCTCCGTCGTCACGGACGCCGCGCTCGGCGCGGTCGGCGGCGCGGTGCTGCTGTGGATCCTGTCCAGCATCCTGGACCAGATCACGGCGCTCGGCGGGATCCGGGCGTTCCTGCCGACCCACTACGCCAACGCCTGGCTGGGCCTGCTGTCGACGCCGGTGCAGACCGACGACCTGGTGCGCGGCTGCATCTCCGCGATCGCCTACGCCACCCTGTTCTGGTCGCTGGCCTTCTGGCGCTTCACCCGCAAGGACGTCACGAGCTGACGGCGGAGCCGGGCACCTGCCCGCCGCCGGGACCGGTCGGGCCCGGTGGGCAGCTCGGGATCGGGCCTCCGTGACCGCCCGTGCGTGGCGGGCAGGTCGGTCGTGAGTGATCGAGGGCCCCGTGACGGCTCGTGCCCGGCGCGATCGCGTCGAGTGATTGTGCTGGTGGGGAAGTTCCGCGTCTCAAATATCGTGGGAACGCTCCCACGGACAGGGACAAGCATCGACCTTATCAAATTCTTACCGCATTCTGACTGCATTGACTTCTGTCACTGGAGGTGTGGTATGAACATTGACCGGCTTAGCGGTCCCGTCCTGTCCCTGTTCCGCATGGTGATCGGCCTGCTCTTCTTGTTCCACGGCCTGTCGTCGCTGTTCGGTGTCTTCGGCGGCGCGCGAGGAACCGGTCAGGCGGTCCCGCTCGGCACCTGGCCAGGGTGGTACGCCGCCCTGATCCAGGCCGTCTGCGGCGCGCTGGTGCTGGCCGGGCTCTTCACCCGCCCCGCCGCGCTGCTCGCCTCCGGCTCGATGGCGTACGCGTACTTCGTGGTGCACCAGCCGGAGGGGCTGCTGCCGCTGCGCAACGGCGGTGAGCTGTCGGCGCTGTTCTGCTGGGCGTTCGTGCTCATCGCGGTGCTCGGCCCCGGCACGTGGGCCGTCGACAACCTGCTGGGCCGTCGCCGGGAGCCGGCCGTCGCGACGCCCGCCCCGAGCAAGCGCTCGGTGCCTGCCTGACCCGACCGCCCGCCCCGCGACGCCGCGGCCTTGGCCAGTTGTCGCTCGCGGCAGACCGGAACTGTCCAGGAATCGCCAGGCGGCGTCACGGGGCGGGCGGAGTTTCCCTTCGGGTGGCGAGGGCGGGGCGGCTCATCTCCGCCCCGGCAGCATGCCCCCGCCCGGCCGGTGCCGCCGGTCAGATCCCCCCGCACACGCGCCAGTCGCCGCCCTCCTCGACCAGGACGAGGACCTTCTCCCGGCCGCCGCCGCTGACGGTGACCTCGGCCCGGGACCGGCCGCCGGTGCTGCTGCTCACCTCGGTCGAGGTGACCCGGTAGCCGCCCAGGGGCGGCTCGGCCGCCCGGGCCCGGGCGAACTCCTCCTCTGTCAGCTGGCTGCGCACCTCCTCGCAGAGCCGGGCGTACGCCTCCGGGTGGTTGCCGTCCCGCACGTCGTCGAGGTACGCGGTCGCGGCGTCCCGGGCGGGCGCGGTGGCGCCCTGGACGGTGCGGAAGAACCAGATGCCGCCGCCGGTGAGCGTGCCTGCGCAACAGAGCAGCGCCACCACGGCGGCCACGATGATCACGGTACGGGTGGTCCGGCCCGGCCTGCGCGGCTTCGGGGGCGGACCGGGTGTCGGGGGATACGTCACGCCGTCAGGCTAGAAACCGCAGGCCACCCCCCGGCCCGGGGGCCCTGGAGACAGTGGCTCACGGTGCCGGGGCGGGTGCCCATGGTGACGGTGTGACCAAGTCGGCACCCCCGATCCGGCCCACACGCTGGGAACATCGGGTGGCGGTCGCCGCGATCCGCCGTAGACTCGGCGGCACAACTGAATACCTCATCCAGAGGGGCAGAGGGATACGGCCCGACGAAGCCCCGGCAACCACCCCCGTGCGTTCGATGGCGAACGCCGCGGACAGGTGCCAATTCCGTCCCCGCCGCAGGGTGCGATGCGGGGAAAGATGAGAGGACCTCCTCGACATGACGTCGACCCTCGCCGCGCCCGGCATCGACACCACGGCCAGCCCCGCCCGCGCCCTGGTCTGCCGCGCCTGTTCGGCGCGCTACCCGCTCGCCGCGCAGCACGCCTGCTACGAGTGTTTCGGCCCGCTCGAAGTCGACTACGACACGGCGGCCCTGGCCCGGGTCACCCGCGAGCAGATCGAGGCCGGGCCGCAGAACCTCTGGCGCTACGCCGCCCTCCTGCCCGCCGGCCAGGACCCGGCCGCCCGGGTGACCGTGGACCCGGGGCTCACCCCGCTGGTCGCCGCCGGCAACCTCGCCGCCGAGCTGGGCATCACCGCCCCGCTCTGGGTCAAGGACGACAGCGCCAACCCCACCCACTCCTTCAAGGACCGGGTGGTGTCGGTGGCGCTCACCGCCGCCCGGGCGCTCGGCTTCACCCGGTTCGCCTGCGCGTCGACCGGCAACCTGGCCAACTCGGTCGCCGCCCACGCGGCCCGCGCCGGCGCCCCGTCGATCGTGTTCATCCCCAGCGACCTGGAGCCGGGCAAGGTGGTCACCACCGCCGTCTACGGCGGCGAGCTGGTCGCCATCGACGGCTCGTACGACGACGTGAACCGGCTCTGCGGCGAGCTGGTGGAGACCGACGAGTTCGAGGACACGGCCTTCGTCAACGTCAACGTCCGGCCCTACTACGCGGAGGGCTCCAAGACCCTGGGCTACGAGGTGGCCGAGCAGCTCGGCTGGCGGATCCCGGCGCAGGTGGTCATCCCGATGGCGAGCGGCGAGCTGCTCACCAAGATCGACAAGGCGTTCAGCGAGCTGGTCGAGATCGGCCTCGTCGAGGCCCCGGCCGGCGGCTGGAAGGTGTTCGGGGCGCAGTCGGCCGGCTGCAACCCGATCGCGGCGGCCCTGCACGCCGACATCGACACCATCACCCCGGTCAAGCCGACCGGCATCGCCAAGTCGCTGAACATCGGCGACCCCGCCGCCGGGCTCTACGCCCTGGAGGCCGTGCGGCGCACCGGCGGGTGGATGGAGTACGTCGACGACGACGAGATCCGCGCGGGCATCCGGCTGCTGGCCCGCACGACCGGGATCTTCGCCGAGACGGCCGGCGGGGTGACCGTGGCGGTGCTGCGCAAGCTGGTCGAGTCCGGCCGGCTCGACCCGACGGCGGAGACCGTCGTGTTCAACACCGGCGAGGGGCTCAAGACCATCGACGCCGTCGCCGCCCAGGTCGGCCCCACCCACCGGATCAAGCCCTCGCTGCGCGCGGCCCGCGACGCCGGCCTGCTCGGCTGACTGTGCGGGCCGATCGGCCCGCCGATCCGTCGGGTAACCGACGTTTTGCCCTCCGTACGCAAAAACCCGCCGCCGAGGACTTGACGGCGGGAACCGGACGGCGCAAGATGCTCCGTGCGGGAGGGCGTTTCGCCGGAGACTTTAAGTTCTTACGACCCAGCGCCGGAGGCGTTGTGCGATCGTCCCTCCCGACCAACGTCCGATCGGGCCAGCGGAGAAATTCGCTGGCCCGATCGTCTTTCCCCGGCCACCCTCGGCCCATGGGCATCACCATCACCCCGATCGACCCGGCGGACCAGGGCGCGGTCGACGCGGCGTACCGGATCCGGGCCGCCGCCGACCAGGCGGACGTCCCCGACTTCCCGCCGCTGTGCCGGAGCCGCTTCGAGGCGGCGATCCGGCACCCGATGCCGGGCAACGTGCCGGCCTGGGCGCTGGCCCGGCTCGACGGCGAGCCGGCCGGCTTCCTCGCCCTCGACCTGCCGCAGCTCGACAACACCGACAACGCCACCGTCGACCTGTTCACGCACCCGGCGCACCGGCGGCGGGGGGTCGGCCGGGCCCTGCACGCGCACGCCGTGGAGCTGCTGGGCGAGCGGGGGCGCAAGCGGGTGGTCGGCGCGACCGTCGCGGCCCTGCCCGGCGGGCCGGCGCGCGGCGGGGCCGGCGGGGCGTTCGCCGCGGCGACGGGGGCGCGGGCGGTGCTCGCCGAGGTCCGCCGCCGCCTCGACACCACCCGGCTCGACCAGGCCGCGCTCGACGCGGCGCTGGCCGACGCCCGGTCCCGCGCCGCCGGCTACCGCACGGTCCGCTGGCAGGGCGCGGCCCCGCAGGAGCACGTCGCCGATGTCGCCCACCTCGACGGCCGGCTGATGGCCGACGCGCCCCTGGGCGAGATGGAGTGGGAGCCGGAGCGGGTCGACGTCGAGCGGGTCCGGGGCGTCGAGCGGGCGTTGGACGCGCGGGGCCGCCGCCGCTACCACCACGGGGCGGTGCACGCCGCGTCCGGCCGGCTGGTCGCCTGGACGACGATCGACCTCGGCCCCAGCGTCCCCTGGCACGCGTGGCAGCAGATCACCATCGTCGACCCGGCGCACCGCGGCCACCGGCTCGGGCTCCTCGTGAAGGTCGAGAACCTGCGGTACGCGCTCGACCACGAGCCGGGGCTGCGCGCGGTGGACACCTTCAACGCGCAGGCCAACACGTACATGATCGCCATCAACGAGGCGCTCGGGTTCCGCCCGGTCGACGCCTGGACCGACTGGCAGCTCACCCTCTGACTGGCCGGCCCGCGGCAGGGCGGCGGGCGTCCGGCGGCGTCCGCCGGCCCTACTGCCCGCCCGCCGGCTGCGGCATGATGGCGGGCATGACGGAGACCCCGCATCCTGCGTACGACAAGCACGCCGACACCCTGCACCGGGCGCTGACCGCGATCACGGAGCGCGGGTACTGGTCCGCCTATCCCGAGTCACCCAGCCCCCGGGTGTACGGCGAGACCGCCGCCGCCGACGGCAAGGCCGCCTTCGAGGCGTACCTGGGCGGCGACTTCCCGCTCGACCAGCCGGGCAGCGGCGACCGGGTCGCCACCGAGGCCAGCCCCTTCGGGCTGGAGCTGAACGTCAGCTACCCGCACCCGGGCGTCGACGAGCTGGTGGCCGCCGCCTCCGCGGCCCTGCCCGCCTGGCGCGACGCCGGCCCGCAGGCCCGCGCGGGCGTCTGCCTGGAGATCCTCGACCGGCTGCACAGGCACGTCTTCGAGCTGGCCAACGCGGTGCAGTTCACCAGCGGCCAGGCGTTCGTGATGGCCTTCCAGGCCGGCGGCGCGCACGCGCTGGACCGCGCCCTCGAAGCGGTCGCCTACGCGTACGCGGAGATGACCCGCCACCCGGGGACGGCCGGCTGGGAGAAGGCCGCCGGCAAGGGCGACCCGCTGCGGATGACCAAGACGTTCCACGTGGTGCCGCGCGGGGTGGCCCTGGTGATCGGCTGCAACACCTTCCCGACCTGGAACTCCTACCCCGGGCTGTTCGCCTCGCTGGTCACCGGCAACCCGGTGGTCGTCAAGCCGCACCCCCGCGCGGTGCTGCCGCTCGCGATCACCGTGAAGTACGCCCGCGAGGTGCTCGCCGAGGCCGGCTTCGACCCCAACCTGGTGCTGCTCGCCCCCGAGGCCCCCGGCGAGAGGCTCGCCTCCACCCTCGCCCTGCACCCGGCCGTGAAGATCGTCGACTTCACCGGCTCCACCGAGTACGGCGACTGGCTGGAGGCCAACGCCCGGCAGGCGACGGTCTACACGGAGAAGGCCGGGCTGAACGCCGTCGTGATCGACTCCACCGACGACTTCGCCGGGATGTGCCGCAACCTCGGCTTCACGCTGACCCTCTACAGCGGCCAGATGTGCACCACCTCGCAGAACATCCTCATCCCCGCCGGGGGCATCGACACCGACCAGGGGCACAAGAGCTTCGACGAGGTGGCCGCCGGGATCGCCGCCGCCGTGGGCAAGCTCACCGCCGACCCGGCCCGGGGCGTCGAGCTGACCGGCGCGATCGTCAACGACGGGGTGCTGGAACGCCTCGACGAGGTCACCAAGGTCGGAGCGGCGGTGCTGGAGTCGCGTACCGTCGAGCACCCCGCCTTCCCCGGCGCGGTGGTGCGGACGCCGACCATCGTCAGGCTCGCCGCCGCCGACACGGCGACGTACGGCCGGGAGTGGTTCGGGCCGATCTCGTTCGTGATCGCCACCGACTCCACCGCGCACAGCCTGGAACTCCTCCGCGCCACCGTGGGCGAGTCCGGGGCGCTGACCGCCGCCGTCTACTCGACCGACCCGGCGGTGCTGGACGCGGCCGAGGCGGCGGCGATCGACGTCGGCGTGCACCTGTCGTGCAACCTGACCGGCGGCGTCTTCGTCAACCAGTCGGCGGCGTTCTCCGACTTCCACGGCAGCGGCGCCAACCCGGCGGCGAACGCGGCGCTGACCGACGGCGCGTACGTGGCGAACCGGTTCCGCATCGTCCAGAGCCGCCGCCCCGCCTGAGGTGCAAGGAGGGGCCCCTTGTTAACGCTTTCTGTTGTACAGGGGGCCCCTGCAAACACCCCCGCCTCAGGCCGGGCGGCGCATCTGGAGCTCGCGCAGGGCGGGGAGCCTCGGGTGCGGGACCCGCACGCCCGTGTCGACGAAGCCCAGCTTCCGGTACGCCCGGTAGGCGCGGTCGTTGCCGACGACCACCTCCAGCATCAGCTCCGGCCGACCGCACTCCCGGGACCAGGCGGCGACCCCCTCGATCAGCGCGGCGAGCAGCCCGGTGCCGCGCCGGGCCGGCGTGACGTAGACGGCGTAGACGACGGTGAGGCCGGGTTCGTCCGCCGAGATCGTCCCGCCGGCGTGCCCGACGAGCCGCCCGGCGGGGCCACCCGGCCGGTCCGCGCCGGGGTCGGCGACGAACTGGGCGGTGTGCCGGCCGCTGGCGACCGACGCGACGCGGGCCGCGTACTCGGCGTGCGGGCGGGCGGCGGCCTCCGCCAGGGTCTCCAGGAAGGCCAGCGGCGCGTCGGCGAGCATCTCCAGCCGCAGCGCCCGCATCCGCGCCGCGTCCGGCAGGGTCAACCGGCGTACGTCGACTGCCGGCGCGGCGGTGTCGGCCGTCCCCGTCGGGGCGCTGCCCGGGTCGGTCGGCGGGCGGGAACCTGCTGTCATCCCGCATACCTATCGCAGTGATGGCCGCCTATGCCGCACCGGGTTGAGGTCGGTCCGTTATAGCCCTATTTGTGGTCGTGCGCCGTCGTCACTCCTCGTGTAGCGTGCGATTTCGGTCACTGGTTTCCCGGTCGGCGCAGACGGGTGAAACCGGTGTTCCCGGGGCCGCCGGTTCCGTCGGCGTACCCGCTCGTGGAAGGCCGCGCGACGTTAGGAAGTGCACCGTGGCACAGGGCACCGTGAAGTGGTTCAACGCCGAGAAGGGCTACGGCTTCATCGCCGTCGACGGGGGGCAGGACGTCTTCGTCCACTTCTCCGCCATCGAGATGGACGGCTACAAGGCGCTGGACGACGGGCAGCGCGTGGAGTTCGAGATCGCGCAGGGGCAGAAGGGGCCGCAGGCCGAGCGCGTACGCGTCGTCGCCTGACGCCCCGACCGGTTGGCCCGCGGGCGGGCGGGCCACCGATGGCCGGCGGAGCGCGCCGCCCCGGTCGGCGCGGACGGATCGGTCCGGGGCGGCGCGGACGGGGCGGTCCAGGAATGCTGCGGACCGTTCCCACATCGCCGCCGGGGAGGGCGCACGTCCCAGGGCGCATGTCCCAGCCATCTCCGTCCGATCGATCGATCCCACCGGGGGCCGAAGGGCCGGTCGGCCGCGCTTGGTCGGGCTGCGGTCGGTTTCCCGGCCGCCAGGT
This sequence comes from Micromonospora sp. WMMD712, assembly GCF_029581295.1. Lineage (NCBI taxonomy): Bacteria > Bacillati > Actinomycetota > Actinomycetes > Micromonosporales > Micromonosporaceae > Micromonospora > Micromonospora sp. WMMD712. The sequence goes on along the minus strand of NZ_CP120743.1, from coordinate 3,743,655 downwards.
GCCGCGCCGGGTTGCCGACCCACCCTGGCCAAGGCTCCACCCTGGTCCGGCCCCAGCTTGGTCCGGCGCCAGCTTGGCCCGGTGCCACCTTGGCCCAGCACCACCTTGGCCCGGTGCCACCGCCGGTTCGCGCCGTGCCGTCCCGCCGTGGTAGCCCTGCCCACCGGGCCGCGCCGCGTCGTGGCCGCCGCCCGGCTGTGTTTCCGCCCGGACCCGCTGGTCGGCCTGCCCGGGGAAGGGGCGGGCGGATGGTCCCGGGTGCCCCGGCGCGCCGCGCCGCGGTCGGTGGCCGCTCGTGCCGGTCCCGGCTCTCGCCTGCCTGGCCGCACCCTCTCGGCTCTCTCGCCCTTCTTGGTCCGACCGTCCTGCCTCGTCGGTCCTGCCCTCGTCGGTCCTGCCCTCGTCGGTCCTGCCCTCGTCCGTCCTGGCCTTGGTCCGTCCTGGCCCTGGCCGTGTGCCTGGTCGCCCTGGTGCGCCTGGTCGTCCCGGTCCGGCCGGTCGTTACGGTCGTCACGTGCGCCGGGCGGCGGGCGTACGAGGGGTCGGTTACCGCCGCCCGGCCGGCGGGTGAAATCGGCTGAACCGGCGGGCCGGGTCGCGCTGGTCAGGTGGGGTCGACCCGGTCCGTCCGCCGCATCGTGCTTGCACTCGGCAGGGCAGAGTGCTAAACAAGTCATTGGCACTCGCCTTGGGTGAGTGCCAATGGTCGGGACGGTGGGGCCACGGCCGCACGGCGGAGATCCGTCGGGCGGCACATGGCCGGTCGTCGCGGGCTATCCGGCCCGGCCGAGGAGACGTCGTCGTCGCCAGGTGGCGACGTCCCAAGGTGCGTACACCAGGCGGCCCATCCGGGACACACACTCGGGTGGCCCGTGAGTGTCCAGGAGGACAACGCCGTATGGCCAAGATGATCGCGTTCGACGAAGAGGCTCGCCGCGGCCTCGAGCGGGGCATGAACCAGCTCGCCGACGCCGTGAAGGTGACCCTCGGCCCGAAGGGCCGCAACGTGGTGCTCGAGAAGAAGTGGGGTGCCCCCACCATCACCAACGATGGTGTGAGCATCGCCAAGGAGATCGAGCTCGAGGACCCGTACGAGAAGATCGGCGCCGAGCTGGTCAAGGAGGTCGCCAAGAAGACCGACGACGTGGCCGGTGACGGCACGACGACGGCGACCGTCCTGGCCCAGGCCCTGGTCCGCGAGGGCCTGCGCAACGTGGCCGCCGGCGCCAACCCGATGGCCCTGAAGCGGGGCATCGAGGCCGCCGTGGCCAGCGTCTCGGAGGAGCTGTCCAAGCTCGCCAAGGACGTCGAGACCAAGGAGCAGATCGCCTCCACCGCCTCCATCTCCGCCGGTGACAGCACCGTCGGCGAGATCATCGCCGAGGCGATGGACAAGGTCGGCAAGGAAGGCGTCATCACCGTCGAGGAGAGCAACACCTTCGGCCTGGAGCTCGAGCTCACCGAGGGCATGCGCTTCGACAAGGGCTACATCTCCGCGTACTTCATGACCGACCCGGAGCGGATGGAGGCCGTCTTCGACGAGCCCTACATCCTGATCGCCAACAGCAAGATCTCGTCGGTGAAGGACCTGCTCCCGATCCTGGAGAAGGTCATGCAGTCGGGCAAGCCGCTGCTGATCATCGCCGAGGACGTGGAGGGCGAGGCCCTGCCGACCCTGGTGGTCAACAAGGTCAAGGGCGTCTTCAAGTCCGCGGCCGTCAAGGCCCCCGGCTTCGGCGACCGCCGCAAGGCCATGCTGACCGACATCGCCATCCTCACCGGTGGCCAGGTCATCAGCGAGGAGCTCGGCCTCAAGCTGGAGGCCGCCGGCCTCGACATGCTGGGCCGCGCCCGCAAGGTCGTGGTGACCAAGGACGAGACCACCATCGTCGACGGTGCCGGCGACGCCGAGCAGATCCAGGGCCGGGTCAACCAGATCCGGGCCGAGATCGACAAGAGCGACTCCGACTACGACCGCGAGAAGCTGCAGGAGCGCCTGGCCAAGCTGGCCGGCGGTGTTGCGGTGATCAAGGTCGGCGCGGCCACCGAGGTCGAGCTGAAGGAGCGCAAGCACCGCATCGAGGACGCCGTCCGCAACGCGAAGGCCGCCGTCGAGGAGGGCATCGTCCCGGGTGGTGGCGTCGCGCTGGTGCAGGCCGGCAAGACCGCCTTCGACAAGCTGGACCTGACCGGCGACGAGGCGACCGGCGCGCAGATCGTCAAGATCGCGCTGGACGCTCCGCTGCGGCAGATCGCCGTCAACGCCGGCCTGGAGGGTGGCGTCGTCGTCGAGCGCGTCCGCAACCTGGACGCCGGCCACGGCCTCAACGCCGCCAGCGGCGAGTACGTGGACCTGCTGGCCGCGGGCATCATCGACCCGGCCAAGGTGACCCGGTCGGCGCTGCAGAACGCCTCGTCGATCGCGGCGCTCTTCCTCACCACCGAGGCCGTCGTCGCGGACAAGCCGGAGAAGGCCCCGGCCGCTGCGGCTGGCCCGGGCGGCGGGGACATGGACTTCTGAGTCCAGCTCCCACCGGAGTTCAGTTACACCGCACGTCGAGGGGGCGGGTCGCGTCAGCGGCCCGCCCCCTCCGCGTCGTCACGGCCGCCAGCGCCGGCCACTCCGGCCTCGGACACTCGGGCCGTCGGCACTCCGGCCAAGGCCACTCGGTCCTCGGGCACTCCCGCCTCGGGCACTCCGGCCTCGGGCACGCGCCCGCTGGCGGCTCTCACGCCGGCGTCGCTCACGCCGGCGTCGCTCACGTCGGCAGGGGCGGCTGGTCGCGTCGCCGCCCGGCCCGGCCGGGCGGCCGGCGAATGCGGATCGGCTCGTCGACGCGGATCGGCTCGTCGACCAGGACCACCGGCTCCTCCGCCGCAGGCGCGTCGCCCCCGGCCATCTCCGCCAGTTGCTCGGCGTCGCCGTAGTCCAGCCGGTCGAACGGCAGTTGCCCCGGGATCTCCTCGACCGGCACCCAGGCGGCGGAACGTGGAGCCTCGGCCCGCTCGTCGTCCGTGGTCATCGCGGCCTCCTCACCTCGACGGTAGGTGACCGTCGATGCCGGGGCGGCCGAACGGCGCTATCCGGCCCGGTGCCCGTTTCGCCCGCCGGCGGGGCGAGGATCGCGGGGCCGCCGCCGGGGCGCGGGGTGCGAGGTGAGAAGGGGACCCCTCTCTACCGTATGCGTTAACAAGGGGCCCTTCCTTACCCGCTCAGCGGGCCGCGCGGACAGCGGCGTACGCGTCGACCAGGCCCGCCCCGCTGATGTTCGCGTCGCCGCCGCAGGCGTCGGCCGGCTTGCGGGAGGCGTACGTCGCCCCGGCCGGGACGGCGGTGTCGCGCAGGATCCGGCGGGTGCGCTCCAGGTCGCCGACCAGCGTCGGGTTCGCCGACCACATCAGCGCCACCACGCCCGCGACCTGCGGGGCGGCCATCGACGTGCCGTCGAGGGTGGCGTAGCCGCCGCCCGGCATCGCGGAGAGCACCCCCACGCCCGGGGCGACCACGTCCGGCTTCGCCGCGCCGGGCACCGGCCCCCGGCTGGAGAAGTCGGCGACCTGGCGCTCCCGGTCGGTCGCCCCGACGGTGAACACGTCCGGGTACGTCGCCGGCGGGTCCTCGATCGACCGGCAGTACGGCCCGGTGTTGCCGGCCGCCGCGACCACGAAGATGCCCGCGGCGTCCAGCGCGTCGGCCGCCGGCCGCAGCGCCGCCGGGTCGCAGCCCTCGATCGGCGGGCAGCCCCACGAGTTCGTCAGCACCTGGGGGGCCCGCTCGGGCCGCCCGTCGGTGAACGGGTCGCCGCCGGCCGGGAACGGGGCCAGCATGAACTGGAGGCAGTCGAGGTAGCGCGCCGGACTGCCGAGGTTGCGGTCGAGGTTGACGCAGCCGACCCAGCTCGCCCCGGGGGCCACCCCGATCCCGTCCCGCCCGACGGCGCTGCCCGTCGTGTGGGTGCCGTGGCCGCCCTGGTCGGTCGGCGCGCGGGTGTGGTCCCACGGGTCGTACCAGGAGTCGTCGCCGCCGCGGAAGCCGCCGGCCAGCGCCGGGTGCCGACCGTCCACCCCGGAGTCGGAGCTGCCCACCACGACGCCGGCCCCGGTGACCTCGAGCTGCGACCAGACCTGGTCGGCGCGGAGCAGGGAGACGTTCCACGCCGGCCCGGAGGGGGCCGCCTGGTCGCCCCGGCTGGTCGGCGCGGGGGCCGGCAGCGGGCGCAGCCGCTGGCTCAGCAGCACCCGGTCCACCTCCCGCCGGCCCGACAGCCAGGCGCGCACCGCCGGCCCGCCGTCCACCTCGATCGCGTTGACCAGGTAGTACGGCGTCGGGTCGAGCCCCAGCCGGGTCAGGTCGCGGCGCAGCCCCGCCTGGGTGCGTTCGGCGGTCTCCACCAGCCGCCGGTAGACCTCGCGGGCGCGGGCGTCCCGACCCGCCTGGCCCGTCCCGCCGGCGGGCACGCCGCTCAGGTCGGCCTGCTCGCGCAGCACCACGAGCAGCCGTTCGCCGTGCAGGCCGGGCTGGCCGGGGCCGAGGTGGACCAGCGCCGCCCCGGCGAGCAGCACGCCGACGGTCGCCACCGCCACCGGCCGGCTCGGCGCGTGCCCGTTCGGGCGGGCCAGCAGCACGCCGTACACGATCGCCAGGAGCGCGGCCACCGCGAGCCCGGCGGCGGCGGCGACCGCCACCCAGAACGGGACGTCGCGGGTGGCCGCCAGGAGCAGGGTGATCTCCTCCGGGTCGGCGAACGCCAGTGGCCCGAACGTGGCGAGCCCGACCAGCCAGCGCACGGGCGCGGGGCCGACCGGCCCGCCGGAGCGCAGCGCGGGCGTCTGGAGGGCGGCCAGCGCGAAGCCGAGCGGGGGCAGGGTCAGCAGGGCGGGCAGTTGCGCGCCGGACTGCCCGGTGCCGGCGGCGAGCAGCAGCAGCGTCACCCCGGCCACCAGGCCGCCGACCAGCACCAGCCGCGCCGGCCGGTGCGGCGGCCCGCCCGCGAGGTGCGCCCAGAACCGGGCGTCGAGCAGCACCCCGGCGAGGACGCCGACGGCCGCGGCGGCCGCCGCCGCGAGCACGGTCTCCAGCAGCCCGCCGAGCGCGCCGAACCAGGCCCAGGGCAGCAGCGTCGCCAGCCCGGCGGCCACCGCCAGCCAGGTCACGGCGGGTGGGGCCGCCGGAACGGTCCCGCGCGGACCGGCCGGGGCGGTGGGCGCGGTGGGCGCGGTGGGGTCGTGCGGGCGGTCGGGCCCGGCGGGGTCGTCCGGGTGGCCGGCCCCCGAGGGCGCGGCGGGGTGGTCCGGGCGGCCGGCGGCCGGCGGCGTCGGCGCGGGGCCCCGGACCAGCCGGGGCAGCACCACAGCGAGCAGGACCGCCGTCGCCGCCAGCGCGGCCAGGTACGCCTCGTGGTGCACCGGCGGCAGGGCGCGCAGGCCGGTGAGCGCGCCGAGGGCGAGCAGCCCGCCGAGCCAGGCCCGGCCGGTGGTCCGGACCGCCCCCGAGCGGGGCAGCAGGGCCAGCAACAGCGCCGGCACCCCGGCCAGCAGCACCGTCACGACGGCGACCACCGGCCACAGCCAGACCACCCGGTCCAGGCCGGTGGCGAGCCGGACCTGGTCGGCCAGCCAGCCGACCAGCTCGGCCGGCGCGACGACCGCGACCGTCCAGCACCCGGCCACCGCCGCCGCGACCACGGGCCACGGGCCGGGGCGGGCCGGCGGGACGGCCACGGGCGACAGAAAGGGACGACCTGCGTACGGACCGACCTCCATCCCCCGACAGTACGGCCGGATCACGACATGCCGTGCGGTGGCCACGGCGGTTACGGTGGACGGGTGCGTGACCCCAACGTCTCCCGAAGCGTCGCCGGCCAGCTCTCCCCGGCGCGCCGCGCCGCCGACCTGCGGCGACTGCGCGCCGAGCGGTTCGACGTCCTGGTGATCGGCGGTGGCGTCACCGGTGCCGGCGCGGCGCTGGACGCCGCCTCCCGGGGCCTCAAGGTGGCCCTGGTGGAGGCGCGCGACTTCGCCGCCGGCACCTCCAGCCGGTCCAGCAAGCTGATCCACGGCGGCCTGCGCTACCTGGAGCAGCTGGAGTTCCACCTGGTCCACGAGGCGCTCACCGAGCGGGGGCTGCTCGCCACCCGGCTCGCCCCGCACCTGGTCCGGCCGGTGCCGATCCTGGTCCCGCTGCCCGCCGGCAAGGGCGTGCGCGACCTGCCCGGCCGCACCTTCCGCCGCTCCTACTACGGCCTCGGCGTGGCCGCGTACGACGCGTTCGCCGGGCTGTTCGGGGGCGGGCGGGGGATGCCGCTGCACCGGCACCTCACCCGGGAGGGCGCGCGGCGGGTCTTCCCGAGCCTGCGCGCCGACGGCCTCGCCGGGGCGATCCGCTACTACGACGGGCAGGTCGACGACGCCCGGCTGGTGGTCACCCTGGCCCGCACCGCCGCCAGCCTGGGGGCGACGGTGGTCAGCAGCACCCGCGCCGTCGGCCTCGTCCGGCAGGCGCGCGAGGTGACCGGGGTCCGGGTCCGCGACCTGGAGGCGCCGCCCGGCTCACCGGACGCCGAGTTCGACGTACGCGCCCGCACGGTCGTCGCCGCCACCGGCGTGTGGACCGACGACATGTCGCGGATGCTCAACGACGTCGGGCTGCGCCGGGGCGTCCGGGTCCGGGCGTCGAAGGGGGTGCACCTGGTGGTGCCCCGCTCGGCGATCACCGGCGAGACGGGCCTGATCCTGCGCACCGCCACCAGCGTGCTGTTCGTCATCCCCTGGGGCGGGCACTGGATCATCGGCACCACCGACACCGACTGGCGGCTCGACCGGTCCCACCCGGCCGCGTCGGCCCGCGACATCGCCTACCTGCTGGAGCAGGTCAACACGGTGCTGGACCGGCCGCTGACCACCGACGACATCGAGGGCGTCTACGCCGGGCTGCGGCCGCTGCTGGCCGGCGAGGCGGACTCCACCTCCAAGCTGTCCCGGGAACACGCGGTGGTCGAGCCCATGCTCGGGCTGCTGCTCGTCGCCGGGGGCAAGTACACGACGTACCGGGTGATGGCCTCCGACGTGGTGGACCGCGCGGCCCGCCGGCTCGGCGGGGTCCGCCCGTCCCGCACGGCCGACCTGCCGCTGCTCGGCGCCGACGGGTACGCCGCGATGTGGCGGGACCGGGCCGACCTGGCCCGCCGGCACGGGGTGCCGGTCGGGGTGGTCGAGCACCTGCTGGAGCGGTACGGCACCCTCACCCTCGACCTGTTGGCGCTGGTCGACGCGGATCCGCTGCTCGCCTCCCCGCTGGCCGGCGCGCCGGAATACCTGGCGGCCGAGGTGACGTACGCGGCCCGCGCCGAGGGGGCGCTGCACCTGGAGGACGTGCTGACCCGGCGTACCCGGATCTCCTTCGAGACCGCCCACCGCGGCCTGGAGTCGGCCGAGCACACCGCCGAGCTGATGGGCGCGGTGCTGGGCTGGGACGCGGCGACCCGGGCGCGCGAGGTCGCGCACTACCGGGCCCGGGTGGAGGCGGAGCGGGAGTCCCAGCTCATGCCGGACGACGCGACGGCGGACGCGGCCCGGCTCGGCGCGCCCGACGTGCGGGGCTTCGCGGCGGACCGGGGCACCGACGGCGACCCGGTCGAACTCCCGTCGTCCCCCCGGTAGCCGAACCCTTACCGGAGGGCGGGCCACCCCTGACCGGCCGCTCGGCCGGTACCCGCCGGCACCATGATCGGGTACGTTCCGGCGCGTGATCCGCCCTTTCCGTGCGCGTTCGATCATCCCGGTGGCCGCCGGTGCCCTGCTCGCCGCGGCACTCGCCGCCTGCTCGGCGGTCGGGCCGGTCCGGCGGGCCGGCACGGCGACCGCCCCGCCGTCCGACGGGACGCCGGCATCCCCGGCCGGCGGCGCGGCGGCCGGCGGGTCGGCACGGGTGGAACTGGTGCAGAAGCACGGCCAGGACGGCCCGGTGCGGATGCTGACCGTCCTGCCCGACGGGCGGTGGGAGTGCAGCAACTGCGCCGGCGACGACGTCCGGTCGTCGGGGCAGCTCGACCCCGAGCGGACGCAGCGGCTGCGCGCGCTGCTCACCGACGAGCGGCTGGCCGCCGAGACCGACAAGGCCCGGGGCTACCGGGTGAGCTGCATCGACGCGCTGACGTCCGTGCTGGTCACCACGCCCGGCCCGATCACGATCGAGGACTGCCCGGGGGAGGACCGGCCGCCCCTCGGGTACGAGATCCTGCTGCTGCTCACCCAGGCCACCCCGGCGGAGGCCACCGCCTGACGGTATGTCCGAGGACCGCGTCAGAGCACCTTGCCGGGGTTGAACAGCCCCGCCGGGTCGAGCGCCGCCCTGATCGCCTGGTGCACCCGCACCCCGACCGGCCCGATCTCCTGGGCCAGCCAGTCCCGCTTGAGCAGCCCCACCCCGTGCTCGCCGGTGCAGGTGCCGCCCAGTTCCAGCCCAAGCCGCATGATCTCGTCGAACGCCCGCCGGCCCCGCTCCACGCTCGCCGGGTCGGCCCGGTCGACCACGATGTTCGGGTGCAGGTTGCCGTCGCCGGCGTGCCCCACCACCCCGATCGGCACGGCGCACTCCTCGGCGATGCGGGCCACCCCGTCCAGCAGCTCGGCGAGCGCCCCGCGCGGCACCGCCACGTCGTCGATGACCAGACCCCCGTTGCCGCCCGGGTACGCGTCGGCGGCGAACTTCTCCATCGCCGGGTGGGCCAGCCGCCGGGCCTGGAGCAGCGCCGCGGCCTCCACGGCGTCGGTGGCCGCGTACACCTCGTCGGCCCCGGCGTATTCGCACACCTCGGCGATGCGGGCCAGGTCGTCGGCGGCCCGCGACCCGGTGTCCACGGCGGCCAGCAGCAGCGCCTGCGCGTCGGTGTGCAGCCCCATCGGCTGGTACGCCTCGATGGCCCGCAGGTGGGTGCGGTCGAGCAGCTCCAGCAGGCTCGGGGTGAGGCCCTTCGCGGCGATCTGGGCCACCGCCGTGCCGGCGTCCGCCGTCGAGTCGAAGACGGCCACCAGGGTCAGCGACTCCTCCGGGGCGGGCCGCAGCGCGACGGTCACCTCCGTGATCACCCCGAGGGTGCCCTCCGAGCCGACGAAGAGCCGGGTCAGGTCGTAGCCGGCGACGCCCTTGGCGGTGCGCCGCCCGGTGCGCAGCACCTCGCCGGAGGCGAGCACCACCTCCAGGCCGAGCACGTACTCCGTGGTCACGCCGTACTTGACGCAGCACATGCCGCCCGCGTTGGTGGCCACGTTGCCGCCGATCGTCGACGACTCCCAGGAGCCCGGGTCCGGCGGATAGTAGAGCCCCTCCCGGCGCACCGCCCCGGCCAGCGCCGCGTTCACCACGCCGGGCTGGACCACGGCGATCCGGCCCACCGGGTCGATCTCCAGGATCCGGTCCATGGCCACCGTGCTCAGCACCACCGCGCCGTCCACCGCGTTCGCCGCGCCGGCCAGCCCGGTCCGCGCACCCTGCGGCACCACGGGTACGCCGTGCCGGGCCGCCGCCCGGACCACGCCGGCCACCTGGGCGGTGTCGCGCGGACGGACCACCACCAGTGGCGTGCCGGAGGCGCACAGGTCGGCCTCGTCCCGCTCGTGCATCCGCAGCAGGTCCGGGTCGGTCAGGACGGCGGCGTCACCGAGGAGGGCGCGCAGCTCAGCGAGGAGAGGGGATCCGGCCATGCAGGAGAGGTTAACCGGCGGCTAGGTTGGCGGCCATGCTGTACGTGGACCAGCCCCGCTGGCCGGCGCGCGGGCGACTCTGGTCCCACCTGATCAGCGACGCCTGCCTCGCCGAGCTGCACGTCTTCGCCGAGACGCTGGGCGTGCCCCGGCGCGCCTTCGACCGGGACCACTACGACATCCCCGCCGAGCGGTACCGGATGGCGGTGCACCTCGGCGCGCGGGTCGTCCCGAGCCGCGACCTGGTCCGCCTCCTGCGCGCGGCGAACCTGCGCCGCCCCAAGCACCTCCACCGCCCCAAGCACCTTCACCGCCCGGCTCCCTGAGCCCGGCGGCGCCGTTCTCCGCTCTACGCTGGTGCCGCGCCGGCACCTGCCCGACGACGCGTCGCCGGATGTCCGACGACGGAGCCGGGCAGGCCGCGCCGGCGCACCGGGGAAGCCCCCGCCCCCAGGTGTGGGAGCCGCGAGGCGGGGCCTTCCCGCCCGGTGTGGGCTCAGCTGGTCGTCAGGTCAGCTGGGCCCACATCCGTTTCCGGCCAGCGTCACCACGAGGCCCGCCGAGTAGGCGACGACCTTCAGTGCCAATGCCACCCACTCGCCGACCTCCCTCCACCGGTTGGCTTTGGTCCGCTGGTTTCCTCGCGGGCCCGAAGGCCCCTTACGGCGCATCGTCACTCGCGCCCCTCCCGAGATCGACGGGTCGGGGAAACGGTTCGTCCCCCGGCCGTCGGGACGATCCGCGCCCACCTCAATCCGGGGGTTGTGCCAGCCGGCGCGGTGACGGGCGGCGCAGCTCGTACCGAAGCTCGAACATCCGGTTGAACTGCCTCAGCACGTAGAGCAGTTGTGCCCCGTAGGTGCGCCTCTCTTCCGCGAGCCCGTACAGTTCGGCCCGGAGCTCCTCGTCGTACCGTGCCCGCTGGTCCGGCGGAAGGATCCGGACGATGAAGTCGACCATGCGTAACGCCTGCCTTCGCGGCTGAAGCTCGGCGTCGATCGGCGGGATGTCCTCGGCGAGGTGCGCCTCGGATCGTCCGAGATCCTCGGCGAGGTCGCGATCGAGGTGTACGCGGATCCCGACGTGCGCGAAGGTCCCGTACCCGCCGGTGAGGGCGAGTCGCAGGTCCTCGGCGCTGCGGCAGGCGAGATGGAAACACCGGACGAGGAAGCTGACCCGGGCGCTGTTGTCGCCCGTCCGCCACGCGGTTCCCTCGGCGAGGGCGAGAGTCCTGTCGAGTTCCCGGGTCAGGGCCTGGTCCAGATCGCACACCCGGCGGTAGGCGCGTCGGTCGTCGCGGTTCTCCAGGTCGTGAACGATGGCGATCACTTCGCGGTCCAGCCGGGCGATCTCGTCAGCCAACGGGCGACCTTCGGGAATCCGCTGCGCCAGGTCCTCGGAGAGGGCGGAGAGCACTTCGAGGTCGCGGGACAGGTGGTATGCGTGGAAGCTCATGCGAGCCCACCCGGGAGGGCCGGGTTCGCACCGCGGAAACGGCGGGCCTCGACCGCGGCCAGAGCGGTGCGCGCCTGCTGTGCGCCGTCCGGGCTCAGCCGGTAGTAGCGCCTGCGCGGCCGTCCGGCCCGATGCGGGTCGACGTTCTCCCAGTGGGACTCCAGCCAGCCCACCTTCTCGAGGCGGGCCAGGATCGGGTGGATGGTGCCGCTGGCCAGGTTGGCCTCCTCGCAGATCTGCAGGCCGTATCTCGCCTCGGCGGGCTTGTCCAGGAGGACCCGCAGCACCCGCTGTGTCGCCAGCGTCATCCGCACTTCCGATGTGGACATGGTCGTACTCTACCTAGCTACCTCTACCTCTAGCTAGCCCCCTCGGCGTCGCCCCCCGACCTCGGCGATCTTGCACTTTGGGCCCACCTCTTGGGGGTTTTCATACCTTATGTCGGGGCCGTAAGTGCAAGATCACGAAGAGGGAGTGGGGTCAGGGGGTGTGGGGGGTGGGGGGGTGAGGGTGGTTAGTTCGCGGGTGAGGTTGGTGTGGGCCCGGGGGGTCCAGTGGGTCTGCGGGTGGGGGTGGTGGTAGAGGGTGGGCAGGGACAGGAGGGAGCGCAGGATGCGCGCCCGGCCGCGGCGGAAGTCCCCGTCCGGCACGTGCGCGTACTCCCGGCGGATGGCGGCGGCATAGCGGTCGTACTCCTTGGGCGGCCCGGCCAGCACGGCCAGGTCGGCGTCGCAGAGCAACGCCCCGTCGCGGTCGTCGGCGGCGACCGCGTGCCCGGCGGTGAGCAGCACCAGCCGGCGCACCTCGGCCACCGCCGCCGGCGGCACCCCGAGCCCGGTGAGCAGCCCCTCGGCGAGATCGGCGCTGGCACGCTCGTTGGCGTCCCCGGCGGCGCGCGGGTCGTAGACCGCGTCGTGGCACCAGGCGGCGAGGCGGACCAGGTCCGGACGACCGGCGCAGCCGGCGTACGCGTCGACCACGTCGAGGACGGCGGCCAGGTGCCGGACCGTGTGGTAGTGGCGGTGCGGCTCCCGCCAGCGGGCCAGCAGCTCCTGCCCGGCGCGGGTCAGCGCGGGGCCGTCGGGTGCGCCGGCGCCCCGCACCGCCGCCCGCCACCGGGCCACCAGGCCGGCCCCCCGGCCGTCGTGCGGGACTGCCTCGCGGTCGTCGTCGGTGTCGGCCCCCCGGCCGTCGTGCGGGACTGCCTCGCGGTCGTCGTCGGTGTCGGCCCCCCGGCCGTCGTGCGGGACTGCCTCGCGGTCGTCGTCGGTGTCGGCCCCCCGGCCGTCGTGCGGGACTGCCTCGCGGTCGTCGTCGGTGTCGGCCCCCCGGCCGTCGTGCGGGACTGCCTCGCGGTCGTCGTCCGCCTCGGCCGCCCGGTCGTCGTGCGGGTCGGGCACCCGGGCATCGTCCAGCTCCGTCACCCGGCCGAGTCTGCCGCAGCGGGCGAGGATTCGCCGTCCCCGCTACGGGTAGTCCCCGCCATGGCCGTGGCCCGGGACCGCCGACCCTCGCTGCTGGGGCGCGCCACGATGCGCGACGGCAACGGCGGCGACGTCGACGCGCCACGGATCGCGGCGGCGATGGAACAGCTGCGCCACCGGGGCAAGGCCACGCTGCACGACCGGCTGCACCGGGTCCGGATGGCGCTCGGGCTGGCCGTCCAGGCCGGGCTGGCCGCGGCGCTGGCCTGGATCGTCTCCCACGAGCTGCTGCACAACCCGCAGCCGGTCTTCGCGCCGATCTCGGCGGTCGGCACCCTCGCCGCGTCGGTCGGCCAGCGGCTGCGGCGCACCGTCGAGCTGATCATCGGGGTGGCGGTCGGGGTGTTCCTCGGCGACGTGCTGATCTACTTCCTGGGCACCGGCGGTTGGCAGCTCGGGATGGTGGTGACGGCGGCGATCCTGCTGACCATCTTCTTCGGCGCGAGCGTGGCGATCGTCATCCAGGCCGCCGCGACGGCCGTGCTGATCGTCACGCTCAGCCCGTCCACCGAGAACCTGGAGATACCCCGCTTCGTGGACGCGTTCGTCGGCGGCGGGATCGCGCTGGTGGTGACGGCGATCCTGCTGCCGTTGAACCCGCTGCGGGTGATCAACCGGGCCGCCCGGCCGGCGCTCGACCTGCTCGCCGACCAGCTCGACGTGGCCGCCGCCGCGCTGCGCGACCGGGACCGCGACAGCGCCCAGGGCGCACTGGAGCGGCTCCGGGAGAACAAGGCGGAGCTGGCCACCTTCACGGAGGCGATCGAGGGCGCGAAGGAGACCAGCACCCTCTCCCCGGCCCGCTGGCACCGGCGCAGCGAGCTGACCCACTACGCCGAGGCGGCCGAGCCCATCGACCGGGCGATGCGCAACAGCGGCACCCTGATCCGGCGCTCGGTCACCATGATCGAGGACGGCGAGCCGGTGCCCGGCCCCATGCCCGACGCGGTGGGCCACCTCGCGGAGGCGGTCCGCCTGCTCCGCCACGAGTTCGCCGTCGGGGCGGAGCCGGAGAAGGCCCGGGAACGGTCCCTGCGCGCGGTCAGCGAGGCTGGCCGGGCGTACGAGCAGGGGGTCGGATTCTCCGGCAGCGTGGTGGTCGCGCAGGTGCGGACCACCGCCAGCGACCTGCTGGTGGCCTCGGGCATCGAGCAGCAGGAGGCGAACCGGCTGGTCCGGGAGTCCTTCGGCGAGCAGGAGAAGCCGGCCCCGGAGGCGGACGAAGGCGAGCCCGGCCCCCGCAGGTCGCCCGCCGCCCCGTCCGTCGGCTGAGCGGCCGGCCCGCGCTCAGCCCCGCCCCGTCCGTCGGCTGAGCGGCCGGGCCGCGCTCAGCCCCGCCCCGTCCGTCGGCTGAGCGGCCGGGCCGCGCTCAGCCCCGCCCCGTCCGTCGGCTGAGCGGCCGGGCCGCGCCGCGCTCAGCCCCGCCGACCGGGTCAGCCCAGCTCGGCGAGGGCGGCCAGCAGGCGGTCGACGTCCCGCGCCGTGCTGCCCAGGCCGAGGCTCGCCCGCAGGGCGGTCGGCGGCAGGTCCGCCCGGCCGCTGCGGGCCGCCGCCTCGGCGAGCAGCCGCCGGGCCAGCGGGTGTGCGCAGAACAGCCCGTCGCGGACCCCGACGTCGTGCCGGGCCGCCAGCTCCGCAGCCACCTCGCCCGAGTCCCGGCCGGCGACGACGAACGAGACGATGCCGACGCGGGGCGCGTCCGGGCCGAAGGTACGCAGCTCCACCACGTGCGGCAGGGCGGCCAGGCCCTGCCGGAGCCGGGCCAGCAGGGCCTGCTCCCGGGCGTGCAGCTCGTCCCGGTCGGCCTCGGTGAGGGCCGCGCAGACCGCCGCGAGGGCGACGGCGCCGAGCAGGTTGGGGGTGCCCGCCTCGTGCCGGGCCGGGCCGGCGGCCCAGCGCACCTCGTGCGTGGCGTCCCCGACGTGGCTGGTCGCGCCCCCACCCGCCAGGTACGGCGGGGCCGCGTCGAGCCAGTCGCCCCGCCCGAGCAGCACCCCCGCGCCGAACGGCGCGTACAGCTTGTGCCCGGAGACCGCCAGGTAGTCGACGCCCAGCGCGGCGACGTCGACCGGGGTGTGCGGGGCGAGCTGGGCGGCGTCCACGGCGATCCGGGCGGCGTGCCGGCGGGCGACGGCCGCCAGCTCGGCCACCGGCCAGCGTTCCCCGGTCACGTTGCTCGCCCCGGTGACCGCCACCAGCACCGGCGGGCCGGCGGGGCGGCTCGGGCCCCCGGCCCCCGGCGTCGCGTCCCGGCGCAGCTCGGTCAGCGCCGCGTCCAGGGCCCGGACCGCCTCGCCTGGGCCCGCCGGCACGGGCAGCCGCACCGAGCCGCGCGGCCAGGGCAGCAGGTTGGCGTGGTGCTCGCCGGCGAACGTCACCACCGTCGTCCCGGTGGGCAGGGTGCGGGCCAGCAGGTTCAACGCGTCCGTCGTGTTGCGGGTGAAGATCACGTGGTCGCCGGGACGGGCGCCGAAGAAGTCGCCTACGGTCTGCCGGGCCCGCTCGTAGGCGAGGGTGCAGCGCCGCGACAGCGCGCCCGCGCCCCGGTGCACGCTGGCGTACCAGGGGAGCAGCTCGGCCACGGCGTCGGCCGCCGCCCGCGCGCACGGCGCGCTGGCCGCGTGGTCCAGGTTGGTCTGGCCCGGCACGCCGAGCACGTCGAGCGGCCGCGACGACGCCGGCGCGGTCCGCGCGGGCAGCGGGGCGGGCGGGGGTACGAGGGTGACGGTCATGCCGACCTCCGGGTCCGGGGACCCCGGGTGACGCCACCGGAGACGGGGTCCGCGCTTGCCCAGCGCCGGACGGGGCTGGGCCCGGTCATCACCCGGGGCACCCCACCGCGAACTCGACGAGGGTTGCCGGCCAGCAAGCCGGGGCTTGACGCTGGCGCTCGTGACCTGACGACAGGATAACGGTCGGCGGATGCGCCCGGAACGGGCGGCGGGGGGTGACTACGCTGACAGAATGGCCGACACCCCACCCGGCGGCGCGCCGGTGCCGCCGTGGACCGCGCCCGACGTCCCCGCGCCGCCCGGCGGGTCCGCCCCCCGGATGCCGCTGCGCCGGCTGGGCTGGCGACGGTTCCTGGTGCTGGCCCTGGTGGTGCTGCTGATCGCGGCGTGCGCGGTCTACATGCTCTTCGTGCTCGGGTCCAACCTCGGGCCGCAGGCGCTGCTGATCGGGGTGGTCGCCGCGATCCTGCCGGTGCCGGTGCTGGTCTCCTGCTTCCTGTGGCTCGACCGGTACGAGCCGGAGCCGCTGAAATACCTGATCTTCTGCTTCGCGTGGGGCGCGTTCGTCTCGACGGCCGCCTCGCTGACCGTGAACGAGTTCTTCGCCGCCCGGTTCGCCGACTGGGGGCTGCCGAACGCCCTCACCGGCGTGCTCGTCGCGCCGTTCATCGAGGAGCTGACGAAGGCGCTCGGGCCCATCCTGCTGCTGATCTTCCGCCGCCGCGAGTGGTCCGGCATCACCGACGGCCTGGTCTACTGCGGGCTGTCGGCGGTCGGCTTCGCCATGGTGGAGAACATCCTCTACCTCGGCGGCTACGGCTACGCCTCCGGCGTCGACGAGTACGGCCCGGCCACCGGCGCGCGGCAGGTCATCGCGATCTTCATCGTCCGGATCCTGCTGTTCGGGTTCGCGCACCCGCTGTTCACCTCGATGACCGGGGTGGGGCTCGGCATCGCCGCCCGCACGGCCGACCGGCGGGTGCGGTTCCTCGCCCCGCTCGCCGGCCTGCTGCTGGCGATGATGCTGCACGGCACCTGGAACCTGCTGCCGTCGCTGGCCCAGGCCACCGGCCAGGCCATGATCGCCCTGTACGGCTACCTGGGCGTGATGGTGCCGATCTTCTTCGCCATGGTCGGGTTGGCCATCTGGCTGCGCGGCTGGGAGGGGCGGCTGACCGAACGCACCCTGCCCGACTACGTGCGGGCCGGCTGGCTCACCCCGCCCGAGGTGGCGTCGCTGGGCAGCCTCGGCCGGCGGCACGCGGCCCGCACCTGGGCCCGTCGGGTGGCCGGCGACGCGGGCCTCAGGGCGATGCGGGGATACCAGTTCTCTGCCACCCGGCTGGCGCTGCTGCGCGACGGGATGCGCCGGGGGCTGGACCGCCGGCCCGCCGACCGGGAACGGACGATCAGGGAGGAACGGGAGCTGCTGGACGCGCTCACCGCGTACCGGTCGTTCTTCGTCGGACGGGACCCGCAGGCGCCCGTCGGCAGCTGGGACGGCCACCGCTACCACCTGCGGTTCCCCGACGGCTCGCAGCGCGCCGTCGACGCGCCGGACGAGCCGGTCGTGCCGATCCCGGTGGTGCTCGTCCCGCCGCCCCCGCCACCGGCCCACCCGGCGGGCTACGGCCCACCCGGCTGGTACGGCCCTCACCAGCCCCCGCCCTGGCCGCCACGGATGGGCTGACGCCGGGCGTGTGCGGGGTGGGCGGGCGGCCGGGCACGGGCGGGTGTGCGGGCGGGCCCGGCACGGGCTGACGGCCCGGCACGGGCTGACGGCCCGGCGTGTGCGGGTGTGCGGACGGCCCGTTCAGGTCGTCAGGCCGGTGAGGAAGTCGCCCATGCCCTGCGCCATCGCCATCAGGCCCCCGCCGACCGACCTGCACACCTGCGCCGCGCCGTCCGGCCGGAACGCCACGAAGTAGATCAGGAACGCGACGCCGCCCCAGAGGAACACCTTTTTCCAGAACACCGGCACACGCTCCCCTCCCCAGGGTGCTGGACGTGCCTGGCTTCCCGTCGCGGACGGCCGCAAACGAAGCAGCCCCCGCCAGGCCGCGCACGGTGCGCCCCGGGGGAGGAGTGTCAAGAGGGGCCCCCTGCTATGCAGAAAGCGTTAACAGGGGGCCCTTCCTTACAGGTAGAGGCCGGTGGAGCCGGTGGTCTCCGCCTCGACGCGTTCGGCGGCCACGGCGTGCACGTCCCGCTCGCGCAGCAGCACGTAGCCCCGGCCCTGGAGCTCGACCTCGGAGCGGTCGTCGGGGTCGAAGAGGACCCGGTCGCCGGAGACGATCGAGCGGACGTGGGGACCCACGCCGACGGCGGTCGCCCAGGCGAGGCGCTTGCCGACGGCGGCGGTCGCCGGGATCACGATGCCGGCGGTGGAGCGGCGCTCACCCTCGCTCCCCTCCAACCGCACCAGCACCCGGTCGTGCAGCAGGCGGATCGGCAGGCCGGAGTCGAGGCTGTCATCGGCGGTCACGACGGGAACGGTACCGCGTCCCCGCAGACCGGTCCGCCGGTGGTTACGGGGTCGAGCCCCAGGGCAATGTTGGCGCAACCGCCCTAGGCTGGGCCGGTCGGACGTATCCTGTCCACCCCTGTCGTCTGGGCGGGCGGGTTCTGCTGCGGGAGGTGCGCTTGAGCCGCTTCGAGCGGGTGTGGGGACGGCTGCACCGCGCGTACGAGTCGGGACGGGACGCGGTGCGGCAGGCCCGCGCCGACCCGACCGGGCGGGCCGACGTGACGGGCCGCCGGGCGTCGCCCGGCAGCGTCGACGCCTCGGCCGGGGCGGGGGTGGCCTCGCCCCGCTCGCCGGGGCCGGTGGCCCCGCCGTCGGCGGTCGTGGTCGGTGCCGAGCCGCCCGCCGCGCTGCACAACTCCACCTCCAGCCGCGACGACGCGGACGTGCCGCACGCGCTGCGCATCGCGGCCGCGTGGTCGTGGCGGCTGATCGTCATCGGCGTCGTGTTCTGGGCGCTGCTGAAGATCGTCGCCACCGTCAGCATCGTGATCATCCCGCTGGCCATCGCCATGCTGCTCTCGGCGCTGCTCGCGCCGGCCGTGGGCTGGCTGCTGCGGGCGCGTTTCCCCCGTTCGCTGGCGACGGCCGTGGTGCTGGTCGGCGGCCTGGCGGCCGTGGTCGGCACGCTGACGCTGGTGGTCAACGAGTTCATCAAGGGCGTGCCGGAGCTGAGCAAGAAGTCCTCCGAGGGCGTGCGGCAGATCCAGGACTGGCTCAAGACCGGCCCGCTGCACCTGTCGGACAGCCAGCTCGACCGGTACATCGAGGAGGCCCAGTCCTGGATCAACAACAACACCGAGCGGTTCACCAGCGGGGCGGTCTCCACCGCGGCGACCCTGGCCGAGGTGCTCACCGGCATCGTGCTGGTGCTCTTCGCCACGTTCTTCTTCCTGCGTGACGGCAGCCGGATCTGGCGGTTCCTGGTGCGGCTGCTGCCGGTGGCGGCCCGGTGGAAGGTCGACGACGCCGGCCGGGCGTCCTGGGAGACGCTGGGCGCCTACGTGCGGGCCACGGTGCTGGTCGCGTTCATCGACGCGGTCGGCATCGGCACCTTCCTGGTGATCTTCGACATCCCGTTCGCGTTCCCGCTGGCGGCGCTGGTCTTCCTCGGCGCGTTCATCCCGATCGTCGGGGCCGCGCTCTCCGGTGGGGTCGCGGTGCTGGTGGCGCTGGTCGACAGCGGCCCGGTCACCGCCCTGATCATCCTCGGCGTGGTGATCGGCGTGCAGCAGGTCGAGGGGCACGTGCTCCAGCCGCTGATCATGGGCCGGGCGGTGGCCATCCACCCGCTCGCGGTGATCATCGGCATCGCGGCGGGCGTGGTGCTCGCCGGGATCACCGGCGCGCTGGTGTCGGTGCCGCTGATCGCGGTGCTCAACACGGCCGTCCGCCGGCTCGCCGCGCGGACGGTGCCGGACACCCCGCCCGACGCCGTGGTGGTCGCCTCGCAGGCACCCTGACCGGCCGGCGGGCGAACGACAGCCAGCCCCGCCGGCCCGGCCGCGTCACGACCTGCCGAGCCGCTCCAGCGCCCCCCGGGCCACCTCCGGGCGCGTCGTGTACCAGAACGGGGGCAGCGAGCGGCGCAGGAACGGGCCGTAGCCCCGGGCCGTCTCCAGCCGCGAGTCGAGCACCGCGACCACGCCCCGGTCACCGGTGGCCCGGATCAGCCGGCCCACCCCCTGCGCCAGCCGGACCGCCGCGATCGGCACGCTGACGGCGGAGAACCCGGAGCCGCCGCCCGCGTCCACGGCGGCGGCGCGGGCCGCCGCGAGCGGCTCGTCCGGCCGGGGGAACGGCAGCCGGTCGATCACGACGAGCTGGCAGGAGTCGCCCGGCACGTCGACCCCCTGCCACAGCGACATCACGCCGAACAGACAGCTCGACTGCTCCTCGCGGAACCGGCGCACCAGCAGCGGCAGTGACTCCTCGCCCTGGAGCAGGACCGGCAGGTCGGTCTTCGCGCGCAGCAGCTCCGCCGCCTGCTGCGCGGCCCGCCGGGAGGAGAACAACCCGAGGGTACGCCCACCCAGCGCCCCGACCAGCGCCAGCAGCTCCTCGCCGGCCGCGTCGGGCAGCCCGGAGGCGGCGGGGCGGGGCAGGTGCGCCGCCACGTAGAGGATGCCCTGCCGGGCGTAGTCGAACGGGGAGCCGACGTCGAGCGACCGCCAGCCCGGCCCCTCCGTGGCGGGCACGGTGCCGGTGGTGGGGCGGCTGCCCGAGGCGGCGGCCACCGGCGTCGCGCCGGCCGGGGCGTCCCCCCGGGCGGTGGCGGCGGCCAGCGCGGCGGCGGCCGGGGACGGCGGGGCGGGCGGCGGCGCCTCCAGCCCCAGCGCCCGGGCCACCGTGTCGAACCGGCCGCCCAGCGCCAGGGTCGCCGAGGTGGCGACGACGGTGCGCTCGTCGTAGAGGTGGGCGGCGAGGGTGCCGGCGACCGACAGCGGGGCCACCACCAGGGCCCGGCGGCTGCCGTTGTCGGGCTTCTCCACCCACGCCACGTCGTGCTCGGACTCCTCCAGCAGCCGTTGGGCGGTGGCCGACAGCTCGTCGAGCACCGCCTTGGCCTGCTGCTTGCGGACCGGGTCCGGGTCGTCGGACTTGACCTCGCCGATCGCGTCGAGCGCGGCCCGGGTGGCGGCGTCGAGCAGGGTGCACGCCTCGCGCAGCGGGCCGGGCAGCCCGGCGGTGAGGCGG
Source organism: Micromonospora sp. WMMD712 (assembly GCF_029581295.1). Taxonomy (NCBI): domain Bacteria; kingdom Bacillati; phylum Actinomycetota; class Actinomycetes; order Micromonosporales; family Micromonosporaceae; genus Micromonospora; species Micromonospora sp. WMMD712. Next base: position 3,723,061 of record NZ_CP120743.1, on the reverse strand, counting down.
CCGGCGGGCACCTCGGCCAGCCCGACGGCGAGCGCGTCGCCGGCCTCGGTGAGCCGCTCGGCGACCTCCGGACGCAGCAGCGGCCGGGCCCGCCGGGTGGACCGGTCGATCAGCTCCGGCACCAGCTCGGCCTGGGCCGCCGAGGAGACCCGGTCGGCCAGCTCGTGCGCCTCGTCGACGATCAGCAGCTTGTGCGGCGGCACGATGTGCCGGCCGGCGATCATGTCGACGGCGAGCAGGCTGTGGTTGGTCACCACGATGTCGGCCTCGCGGGCGCGGGCCCGGGACGCCTCGGCGAAGCACTCCGCGCCGAACGGGCAGCGGGATGCCCCCACGCACTCCCGGGCCGGCATCGACACCAGCCGCCAGGCCAGGTCGTCGACGCCCGGGTCCAGCTCGTCGCGGTCGCCGGTGTCGGTCTCCATCGCCCAGTCGCGCAGCCGCTCGATCTGCTTGCCGAGCCGGCCCGCCTCGCCGAGCCACCTCCCGCCCCCGCCGCCCGACCGGGGCTCGACGGCGTCGAACAGGGTGTCCGCCGGCTCGTCCTCCGTCGAGTTGTCCAGCCGGGCCAGGCACAGGTAGTGGTGGCGGCCCTTGAGCACGGCGAAGGTGGGCCGGCGGCCGAGCACGGGCTCCACGGCCTCGGCGAGCCGGGGCAGGTCGTGCTCGACGAGCTGGGACTGCAACGCCAGGGTCGCGGTGGAGACCACCACCGGGCCGTCCACGGTGAGGGCCGGGGCCAGGTAGCCCAGCGACTTGCCGGTGCCGGTGCCGGCCTGCACCAGCAGGTGCTCGCCGGAGGCCACGCACTCGGAGATCGCCGTGGCCATCTGCTGCTGGCCGGGGCGGGCCGCGCCGCCGGGGACCGCGCCGACCGCGGCGGCGAGCAGCTCACCGGCGTCGGCCCGCTTGCCGCGCCGCCGGGCGGAGGTGCGGGGGAGGGCGGAACCGGGAGCGGTGCGCGGCGGAGTCACCGTGCGAAGGTACCCGCCGCCGCCGACACCGGTCCGCCCCCGCCCCGCGTGGCGGGGTCACCGTACGAAATCTCCCGGCATCGATTCCGTTACTTCCCCCCGCGCGACGGGTGGGCGGAATCGACTAGGGTGCGACTCATGCCGAGCGACGTGGTCCGCGTGATCTACCGCAAGTACGACGGCAGAGCCCACCGCGACTACCCGGCCCGCCGCCTGGCCACGGACGATCTCGGCGTGTGGCTCGGCGTGCCGGCCGGCACCGAGTCCATCTACCACGGCCAGCCGTCGGTCGAGCAGATCCCCTTCGTCCTGCTGGTGCCGCACCACGCCTGGTGGACGTGCATGTTCAACCCGCCGCCGCGCACGAGCGAGGTCTACTGCGACATCGCCACCCCGGCCCGCTGGGAGGGCGACGACACCGTCCACCTGTTCGACCTCGACCTCGACGTGGTGCGCCGCCGGGGCACCGGCCTGGTCGAGCTGCGCGACGAGGACGAGTTCGCCGAGCACCGCGAGCAGTTCGGCTACCCCGACGACCTGGTGGCCGAGGCGGAGACCGCCTCCCGCTGGCTGCTGGGCGTGCTCGGCGACGGCAGCGAGCCGTTCGCCACGGCGTACCGGAAGTGGCTGGCCCTGGTGGTCTGAGCCCGGCCCGCCCGCGGCCCGCCGCCGCCGACCGCGAACGTGACACCGCGCCCGACGGGCGGGAGTGGCCGGGGTAGGTGATGATCCAGTCATGAGCGGGTTCGATGGTGCGCGGTCGGCTGCCGGCCGCGCGGTCCGGGACGTCGTGCCGCCCCACGGGGCGACGATGCGGGAGTTGCTGCGGGTGGGCGGGGGCACCGTCGACCTGGCGGCGATCGACCCCCGGTCGACGCCGGGGCTGCCGCCGGTCGCCGCCGAGGGCGACGGGGGCCGCAAGGCGTGGGCGCGGGAGCAGGTGCGGTTGCTCGGCGCGGCCCTGGGGCGGCAGCAGGAGATGCTGTACGCCGGCGCGCAGGCCGCCGCAGGTCGGGGCGCGCCCGCCGGCCCTACCGCGACGGCCGACGCCGCACCGGGGCGGGGCCGGCCCGACCGGGTGCTGCTGGTGTTGCAGGCCATGGACTGCGGCGGCAAGGACGGCACGATCCGGCGGGTCGCCGGGGCGATGAACCCGCTCGGGCTGCACATCCGGTCGTTCGGGCCGCCGACGCCGCGGGAGCGGCGGCGCGGCTTCCTGTGGCGGATCCGCCGGGCCCTGCCACCGTCCGGCTACGTCGGGGTCTTCAACCGGTCGCACTACGAGGACGTGCTGATCGCCCGGGTGGAGTCGCTCGTGTCGGAGGCCACCTGGCGGGCCCGGTACGACCAGATCAACGCCTTCGAGCGGGAGCTGACCGGCTCCGGGGTGCGGCTGCTCAAGGTCATGCTGCACATCTCGTACGCGGAGCAGGGCGAGCGGCTGCTGGCCCGGCTGACCGACCCGACGAAGCACTGGAAGTACCACCCGAGCGACCTGGACTCCCGGGCCCGCTGGGGCGACTACCAGGCCGCGTACGCCGAGGCCCTGAGCCGGTGCGGCACGGACGCCGCGCCGTGGCACGTGGTGCCGGCCGACCGGAAGTGGTACCGCGACTGGGCGGTGGCGCACCTGCTGCGGGAGACGTTCGACGACCTGGATCTCGGGTATCCGCCGGCGGACTTCGACGTGGCGGCGGAGCGCAGGCGGCTGCGCGGCGGCTGACCGGCCGGTTTCGCGGCGGCTGACCGGCGGTGAGCTGGCCGGGCGTCGTCCGGCGGTCGGCCGGCGCTCGTGGGCCGGTGCCCGGTGGTTGCGGGCCGGGTGCCCGGTTCCAGGTGAACGACAGGTGAACTACCAGTAAATGGCGGCTGGCCAGGGGTGGGCCGACGAATTCGCGGCCCGGCCGTTTCCTAGCATTCCCGTTGCAGGCACCCCCGGGGCGTCCGCCACCCTTCCACCGACACGACGAGGTCCAGGCTGTGAAGTTTTCCTTCCGCCCCACCGAGGGCGCCTTCTACGAGCTCTTCACCAGGGCCGCGCAGAACCTGGTGCGGGGCACCGAGCTGCTCAACGAGCTGGCCCTGCCGGGCGTGGACGTGCAGTCGGTGAGCGAGCGGCTGACCGAGGTCGAGCACGACAGCGACCAGATCACCCACGACCTCTACAAGAAGATCAACTCCACCTTCATCACCCCGTTCGACCGGGAGGACATCTACCGGCTGGGGTCGCTGCTCGACGACGTGATGGACCACCTGGAGGCCGTGGGCAACCTGCTCTACCTCTACGGGCTGACCAAGCTGCCGGCGCTCCCGCGCGAGCTGCACGAGCTGGTCAACGTGCTGGACCAGCAGGCGAAGCTGACCGCCGAGGCGATGCCCCGGCTCAAGTCGATGAAGGACCTCGAGGACTACTGGATCGAGTGCAACCGGCTGGAGAACGACGGCGACCAGGCGTACCGGATGCTGCTGGTCCGCCTCTTCTCCGGCGAGTACGACGCGCTCACGGTGCTCAAGATGAAGGAGGTCGCCGACGAGCTGGAGGCCGCCTGCGACGCCTTCGAGCACGTGGCCAACACCGTCGAGACCATCGCGGTCAAGGAGTCCTGATCCTGTGAGTCCCGAACTCATCGCCGTGCTGGCGGTGATCGCGGTGGCCCTGGCGTTCGACTACACCAACGGCTTCCACGACGCCGCCAACGCGATCGCGACCAGCGTCTCCACCCGCGCCCTGACACCCCGGGTCGCGCTCGCCCTCGCGGCCGTCGGCAACTTCGTCGGCGCACACTTCGGCGCCGGGGTCGCCAAGACCGTCGGCGACAACCTCGTCACCCTGCCCACCGGCATCGCGAGCCTGGGGGTCGTCTTCGCCGGGGTGCTCGGCGCGATCGCCTGGAACCTGATCACCTGGTACTTCGGCCTGCCGTCGTCGTCCTCGCACGCGCTGTTCGGCGGCCTGGTCGGGGCGACCCTGCTGGCCACCGGCGGCGTCGTGCAGTGGATCAACATCGGCGAGAAGGTGCTGCTGCCGATGGTGCTCTCGCCGATCGTCGGCCTGACGCTGGGCTACCTGCTGATGCTGGCGATCCTGTGGCTGTTCCGCAACGGGCAGCCGGGCAAGCTGAACCGGGGCTTCCGCTGGGCGCAGACCGCGTCGGCGGCGGCCATGTCCGTCGGCCACGGCATGCAGGACGCCGCGAAGACCATGGGCATCGTGGTCCTCGCCCTCTACACGGGCGGCTTCCAGGACGACAAGACCCACATCCCCGGCTGGGTGTTCTGGACGTCGGCGGCGATGCTGGCGGCCGGCACGTACGCCGGTGGCTGGCGGATCATCCGGACCCTCGGCCGTAAGATCATCGACCTGGGCCCGCCGGAGGGCTTCGCCGCCGAGACGGTGGCCAGCTCGGTGCTCTACTTCAACGCGCTGGTGCTCCACGCGCCGATCTCCACCACCCACACGATCACCTCGGCGATCATGGGCGTGGGGGCGACCAAACGGCTCTCCGCGGTGCGCTGGAACGTCGCCGGCAACATCGTGGTCGCCTGGATCATCACGTTCCCGGCGGCGGCGCTGATCGCCTGCGTCACGTACCTGCTGGTCCGCCCCCTCTTCGGCTGACGACCGCCCGCCGCGCGCGACGTCCGGCGGTCTCACCGCCCGCCGCGCGCCGGCCCGGCGGTTAGGAAGGGCCCCCTGTACAACAGAAGGCGTTAACAGGGGGCCCTTCCTTGCATCTCACTTGTAGTGGACGCCGATCTGCTCGCGGATCGCGTCGAGCAGGCCCATCACCTCGAGCGTGGTGGCGTGCGGCACCAGCGGGCTCTCCGTCAGCCCCGCCGCGAGGCAGCGCTGCACCTCGATCGCCTCGTACTGGTAGCCGCCGCCGGTCAGGTCGGCCGGGATCGTCTCCGGCTCCGCGCCGGCCCGGTGCAGCGTCGCCGACGGCGGCCGGAAGAACGGCGCGGGCAGGTCGATGCGGCCGGTGGTGCCGGTGATCGAGGCGACCATCGGGCTCGCCCCGACCATGCCGCAGCTCAGCGTCGCCACGGCCCCCGAGTCGTAGCCGAAGACGATGCCGGTGTTCTCGTCGACCCCCTCCGGGCCGATCTTCGCCCACGACCGCACATGCTGCGGGACGCCGAGCAGCAGGTGGGCCAGGCTGACCGGGTAGACGCCCAGGTCGAGCAGCGCGCCCCCGCCCAGCGCGCGGGCCCGCATCCGGCTCTCCGGCGCGAACGGCCCGGCCACCCCGAAGTCGGCCTGCACGCCGGTGACCTGCCCGATCGCCCCCTCGGCGAGTAGCTCCACCACCCGCAGGACCAGCGGGTTCGTGCGCATCCACATGGCCTCCATGAGGAAGACCCCCCGGGCGCGGGCCGCCTCGACCAGCTCGGTGCTGTCGGCCAGGTCGAGGGTGAACGGCTTCTCCACCAGCACCGCCCGGCCCGCCGTCAGGCAGGTCATCGTCGCCTCGTGGTGCGCCGAGTGCGGGGTCGCCACGTAGATCGCGTCCACCTCGTCGTCGGCGGCCAGCTCCGCCCAGGACCCGTACGCCCGCCGTGCGCCGTGCCGGTCGGCGAACGCCCGCGCCGACTCCGCCGTGCGCGAGCCGACCGCGACCAGCTCGGCCCCCGGCACGTGCCGCAGGTCCTCGGCGAAGTGGGCGGCGATGTTTCCGGTGGCCAGAATCCCCCAACGTGTCATGCGACCACGCTAGCCGGGCGGGAGCGGACCCCCCGCCGCCGCCGGACCGGCGGACCCACCCTGCGGGACTACGCTCGCGGCATGACGATCGACAGCCACGGTTTCCCCGCCCCGCCGGCCCTGGTCGCGCACGCCCGGCGGTTCCGCGCCGAGGGCGGCATGCCCGCGCGGCCCCGGGTCGCGGCCACCGTGCTGCTGCTGCGCCCGGCCGGCGACGACTTCGAGGTGTACGTCATCCGTCGCGCGGCCGCGATGGCCTTCGGCGGCGTGTACGCGTTCCCCGGCGGCGGCGTGGACCCGTCCGACTCGGCGGCGCACCTCGACTGGGCGGGGCCCGAGCCGGCGGGCTGGGCCGGGCGGCTGGGTGTCGCGCCGGACGCCGCGCAGGCGGTCGTGTGCGCCGCGGCCCGCGAGGTCTTCGAGGAGTCCGGGGTGCTGCTGGCCGGGCCGGACCCGGCGACCGTGGTGGGCGACGTCAGCGGGGACGACTGGGAGTCCGCCCGGCAGGACCTGGAGGCCCGTCGCCGGGGCTTCGCCGACCTGCTCGCCGGGCGGGGGCTGACCCTCCGGTCGGACCTGCTGCTGCCGTGGAGCCGGTGGATCACCCCGGAGTTCGAGCCGCGCCGCTTCGACACGTACTTCTTCGTGGCCCTGCTGCCGGCCGGGCAGCGGACCCGGGACGTCTCCGGCGAGGCCGACCACACCATGTGGGTACGCCCGGCGGACGCCCTGGCCCGCGCGGAGGCCGGCGAGCTGACCATGCTGCCGCCGACCCTGGTGACGCTGGCCGAGGTGGCTGCCGCCGGTGACCTGGCCGGGGTGGCCCGGGCGTCGGCCAACCGCGACGCGGCGACGCCGATCACCCCGCGCCTGGAGCTGCCGGCCGACGGCGAGCCCCGCTTCGTGCTCGGCTGAGCGCCCTCGCCCTGCCTACCCGCCCGCCCGGCGGCCCGCCGGGTTAGGAAGGGCCCCCTGTACAACAGAAAGCGTTAACAGGGGGCCCTTCCTTGCATGCGGCTCAGCCGAAGCGGCCCGTGATGTAGTCCTCGGTCTTCTTCTGGCTCGGGTTGCTGAAGATCTTCTGGGTGTTGTCGTACTCGATGAGGCGGCCCGGGTCGCCGGTCTTCTCGATCGAGAAGAAGGCCGTGCGGTCGGAGACGCGGGCGGCCTGCTGCATGTTGTGCGTGACGATGATGATGGTGAACTTGTCCTTGAGCTGGAACATCAGGTCCTCGATCGCCAGCGTGGAGATCGGGTCCAGCGCCGAGCAGGGCTCGTCCATCAGCACCACCTGCGGCTCGACGGCGATCGTGCGGGCGATGCAGAGCCGCTGCTGCTGGCCGCCGGACAGGCCCGCGCCCGGCTTGCCGAGTCGGTCCTTCACCTCGTTCCAGAGGTTCGCCGCGCGCAGCGAGTTCTCGGCCGCCTCGTCCAGGATCGACTTCCTGCGCACCCCGTTGAGCCGCAGCCCGGCCACCACGTTCTCGTAGATGCTCATGGTGGGGAACGGGTTGGGCCGCTGGAAGACCATGCCGATCATGCGGCGTACGGCGGTGACGTCCACGTCGCGGTCGTAGATGTTCTGCCCGTCGATGGTGAGGTCGCCCTCGACGCGGGCGCCCGGCAGCACCTCGTGCATCCGGTTGATCGACCGCAGGAACGTCGACTTGCCGCAGCCCGACGGCCCGATGAGGGCGGTCACGGTCTTCGGCTCGACGGTCAGGTTGATGTTCTCGATCGCCTTGAAGCCGCCGTAGTAGGCGGTGACGTTGGTGGCGTCGACGCGCTTGGCCATGGTGGTGGTACCTCCGGGATTCATCGGCCGAGCCGGTTCCGGCGAGCCAGCAGCTTCGCCGCGATCGTCAGGATCAGCACGAGGGCGACCAGGGTCAGCGCCGCCGTCCACGCGCGGGCCGGGGCGTACTTCGACGCGTCGCCCGCCTGCTGGTAGACGAACAGGGCCAGCGACGACTGGTTGTTCTCGAACGGGTTGAAGTTGATCGCCGCGCCGCCACCGGCCACGAGCAGCACCGGCGCGGTCTCGCCGGCCGCCCGCGCGATGGCGAGCATGACGCCGGTGACGATGCCGGGCAGCGCGGTCGGGAGCACGACCCGCAGGATGGTCTTCCACTTCGGCACGCCGAGGGCGTACGCGCCCTCGCGCAGCGGCGCGGGGACGAGCCGCAGCATCTCCTCGGTGGAGCGGACGACGGTGGGCAGCATCAGCACGCTCAGCGCCAGCGCGGCGGCGAAGCCGGAGAAGCCCGGCCGCCCGTCGTTGAACACCGGCGAGACGACCAGCACCCAGAAGGCCAGCACGAAGAGGCCGGAGACGATGGACGGGATGCCGGTCATCACGTCGACGAAGAACCGGATCGCGAAGGCGAACCGGCCCCGGCCGTACTCGACGATGTAGATCGCGCAGAGGATGCCGAGCGGGACGGTGATCAGCGCGGCGATGCCGACCTGCTCCAGCGTCCCGACGATCGCGTGGTACGCGCCGCCGTTGGCGTCCCGGGCCCCGATGTTGTTCATCGAGGTGCCGAAGAAGTTGCCGTCGAGGCGCTCGACGCCCTTGCTGACCAGCGTCCACACCACGGACGCCAGGGGCAGCACGGCCAGCACGAACGCCGAGTGGATCAGCGCGCTCCAGGTGCGGTTGCGGGCCGAGCGCCGCCCCTCGACGGCGTGCGCGGCGGCGAAGAGGCCGGCCAGGTAGAGCAGCGCGGCGACGGCCACGACGAGCACTGGGCCGCCGATGCCGGCGCCGTACACGACGGCGGCGGCGACCGCGACCGCGCCGACGGCGATGGCCGGCGGGGCGTACTTCGGCAGGCGCTTCGCCCGGAGGGTGGCCGGCTGGGCCGGCGGCCGGGTGCGGTGGGCGACGGTGGTGCTCATGCGGCCGACTCCGTGAACTCCCGGCGACGGTAGATGATCGCCCGTGCCGTGATGTTGACGATCAGCGTGATGGTGAACAACACCAGGCCGGAGGCGATGAGGGCGCCCCGCCCGGTGTCGTTCGCCTCGCCGAACGCGTTGGCGATGTTGGCGGCGATGGTGTTGCCGCCGTTCTCGATCAGGTTGAACGAGATGCCGAAGGTGATGCCGAGGGTCATCGCCAGCGCGATGGTCTCGCCGAGCGCGCGGCCGAGGCCGAGCATCACGGCGGCGATGATGCCGGGGCGGCCGTACGGGAGGACGGCGGTGCGGATCATCTCCCACCGGGTCGCGCCGAGCGCGAGGGCCGCCTCCTCGTTGGCGGTCGGGGTCTGGAGGAACACCTCGCGGGAGAGCGAGGTGACGATCGGCAGCACCATGATCGCCAGCACCAGCGCGCCGAGCATGATCGACTTACCGAACGGGCCGTCGCCGCCGAAGATCGGGATCCAGCCGAAGTAGGTGTTCAGCCAGACCGAGAAGTCCCGCACCGGGTTGACGAAGATGTCCCGCCCCCAGAGGCCGAAGACCACGCTCGGCACGGCGGCCAGCAGGTCGATGAGGAAGCCCAGCGCGGTGCCGAGCCGGCGCGGCGCGTAGTGGGACAGGTAGAGCGCGATGCCCAGCGCCACCGGCACCGCGATCAGCAGCGCCAGCGCGGAGCTGAGCACCGTGCCGAAGGCGAGCGTGCCGATGCCGAACTTCGGGGCGGTGTCGTTGGGCGACCAGCCCTCGTACGTCCAGAAGTTCGCGGTGTTGGCGCGCAGGGCCGGCACCGCCTTGGCGATCAGGAAGACCGCGATGGCGGCGATGATCACCAGGACGGCGGCGCCGGCGGCCAGGGTCAGGCCGCGGAAGGCGCGTTCCGCGCCGAAGGCCCGCGCCCGGGGCAGGCCACCGCCGCCGCCGAGGCCGCCCCCGCCGGGGGTACGGGTGCTGACTGGTGCCTCGGCCACACGCGCCGAGGCACCGGCGGGGCGCCCGTGGCCCGAGGCCACGCGGATCCCGCCGGTGCCGGCGTCGGCCGAGCGGGGAGGGGTTTCACCCATCTGCTCGCTCGCTTCGAGTTGAGGGAGGTGGTGGTGTCGGTCGCGGTCAGGAGAGGTTCTTGACCGCGGCCTCGACCTTGGTGCGGACCGAGTCCGGCAGCGGGGCGTAGCCCAGCTCGGTCAGCTCGGCCTGGCCCTGGGCGCTGGCGGCGTGGCCCAGCAGGCCCTTGACCAGCGGCAGCTTGTCGGCGGCGATGCCCTTGCTGCAGACGATCTCGTAGGTCACCAGGACGATCGGGTACGCCCCGGCCTCCTTGGTGGCGTAGTCGACCGACATCTTCAGGTCGTCGCCCTGGCCCTCGATCTTGGCCCCGGCGATGGTCTTGCCCGCGTTCTCGGCGGTCAGCTCGGCGAACTCGCCCGCCCCGTTACCGATCTTGGCCATCTTCAGGCCGGCGTTCTCGGCGAAGGACCACTCCATGTAGCCGATCGAGCCGTCGGCGCCCTTGACGGAGCTGGCCACGCCGTCGGAGCCCTTCGCGCCGGTGCCCCCCGGGGCCTTCCACGCCTTGGCGTTCTCGAAGGTCCAGTCCGCGGCCGAGGTCTTGGCGAGGAACTTGGTGAAGTTGTCGGTGGTGCCGGACTCGTCGGAGCGGTGCACCGTCTGGATGGTGGTCGACGGCAGCTTGACGTCCGGATTGTCGGCCTTGATCGCCGGGTCGTCCCACTTGGTGACCTTGCCCGCGAAGATCTTCGCGAGGGTGGCCGGCTTGAGCTGGAGGTTGTCCACGCCGCTGACGTTGTAGGCGACGGCGACCGGGCCGATCACCATCGGCAGGTGGATGGCCTGGCCGCCGGTGCACTTGGCGTCGGCCTGCGGCTGCTCCTCGGGCTTGAGCGCCGAGTCGGAGCCGGCGAAGTCGGCGGTGCCGGCGATGAACGCCTGGATGCCCGCGCCCGAGCCGGACGGCTCGTAGTTGATCGTGCTGCCGGCGCACTTCTGCTGGTAAGCCTTGATCCACTCGGCCATGGCGTTCTTCTGGGCCGACGAGCCCTGCGCGTTCAGGGTGCCGGTGGCGCAGTCGGCCGCGGCGGCCGAGCCGGACGCGGAGGCGCCGCTGGCGGGCTCGTTGTTGTCCGAGCCGCATGCACTGAGACCGAGCACCGCAGTAAGAGCGAGGCAGGCGATAGTGCCGTGCCGCTGGAGCTTCACCTGAGGGGTTTCCCTTCACGTCTGGACGGGCCGTTCCCGGCTGGGTGGCCCGGGGGAGGGCCGGCGTGACCCGGCTGAACTGAAAGTTAGGAGGGCCAGGTAGCCGGATCGCCGGTCGCAAGTGAACGAGGAGTGAACAGGTGCGGCCGGGCGGGTTGCCGCAGGCTGAGGAAGGGTTGTCCATTTCGTGAACTCGCGGCCGACTATCGCTATTAATGCGATATATCCGGGCAGCCGTTATCGCGCCGAGGCCGTGCCGTGACGCCGCCGTGACGCGCGAAGCGAGGGAAGCGGGGCCGTCAGCCGAGGTGGTAGTTGACGTGCGCGGACCAGCGGGCGAAGCCGGCCCGCTCGTAGAGGGCGACCGCACCGGCGTTCGACTCGTCCACGTAGAGCATCACCCGGTCCAGCCCCCGCCGACGCAGGTACGCCAGCCCGGCCGAGGTGAGCGCCCGGCCGAGCCCGCCGCCGTGCGCGGCCGGGTCGACCCCGAGCACGTAGACCTCGCCGATGCCGGCCGCGCCCGGCCGGGTGTGCACCTTCGTCCAGTGGAAGCCGAGCAGCCGGCCGGTGTCCGTGGCGACGGCGAGCAGGAAGCCGGCCGGGTCGAACCACGGCTCGGCGAGGCGTACCCGCAGGTCGTCCGCCGTCCAGCGGCCCTGCTCCGGGTGGCTGGCGAAGGCCCGGGCGTTGAGCGCGAGCCAGTCCGCGTCGTCCTGCCCCGGCACGAACGCGCGCAGCGCCACCCCGTCGGGCAGGCGCGGCTCGGGCGGCGGGTCGGCCAGCGGCCGGCGCAGTTGCCAGAGGACCCGGGCCCGGGTGAGGCCGAGGTCGACGCCGAGCGCGGCGGCGGACGGGTGGTCGCCGTGCGCCCAGGCGCGCACCGGCCCGGCGGCGGCCGCGAGGGCCTCCCGGGCCAGCGCCCGGCCGGTGCCCCGCCGCCGGTGCGCGGGGTGCACGGCCAGCTCCACGCCGACGCCGCCGGCCGGGTCGGTGGTGTCCAGGTGCGCGTACCCGGTCAGGGCGCCGCCGGGCGCACGGGCCGTGAGGTGCACCGCCGGGGCGTGCGGGTCGCGCAGCCGCAGCAGCGTGTGCTCGTCGAACGGGTCGGCCCCGTCGGCGTCGCCCGCCGCGCGGGCCAGGGCCAGCACCTCGGCCACCTCGCCCGGCGTCAGCAGGTCGGCCCGGGTCACCCGGTCGGTCGTCGGCTCGGCGCTGCTCACCCGACCAACGGTAGCGGGACCGCCGCCCGGGCGGGGTCGTTGGCCCGGGCACCGCTGGACGGGGGGCCGACGCCAGGTGACGCCCGGCCCAGGCGGCCCCGGCTCAGGCGCTGCCGGTGGGCAGGGCCTCCAGCCGGAACCGGGCCGCCAGGTCCGGCAGGAGGCTGTGCAGCGCGTCCACCGTGCCCTGCCGGTTGCCGCCCGCGTCGTGCAGCAGCACGATCGAGCCCGGCTGCGCCTCGGCGGAGACGTCGTGGACGATCCGGGTCGCCCCCGGGGCCCGCCAGTCCGACGGGTCGACGGTCCAGTGCAGGGGGATCAGCCCCAGCTCCTCGGCCACCGACACCACCGGGTAGGTCCACGCCCCGCCCGGCTGGCGGTAGTAGGCGATCTCGGCGTCGGGCACGGCGGCCCGGATCGCCGCGTTGGTGCGCAGCAGGTCGGCCCGGATGACGTCGGTCGACCGCTTGCCGAGCAGCTCGTCGTGGTGCCAGGAGTGGTTGCACAGGGTGTGGCCGTCGGCCACGATCGCCTGGATCAGGTCGGGGTGGCGCTGCGCGTTCTCGCCGACCACGCAGAAGGTGGCCTTGACGCCGTGCTCCCGCAGCAACGCCAGGACCTGCGGCGTGTACTGCGGGTCCGGCCCGTCGTCGAAGGTCAGCGCCACCTGCGCCGACCCGGTGGTGACCCGGGCGCCGAACAGGCCGTCGCCCCCGGTCTCCGGCGCCTGCGCGGTCCCGCCGTCCTGGCCGTCCTGGCCGGACTCGGTGGGCGCGCCGGGTCCGTCGGTGGCGGCGGGCGGCGCCCCGCCCCGGCCGGGGTCACCCTGCGCCGGCTGGTCGGCGAAGCTCGGGTCGTCCGCGCTCGCGCTGACCCCGGTGGTCTGCCGGGCCGGGCCGGGCACCATGCTGCGGCCCAGCGCGTACGCGGAGCCGAGCAGGGAGACCACCACCAGGGTGGCGAGCGCCACGAACCGCCCGGTCGTGTCGACGCGCATCAGTGGTCGCCGCCGCTCGGTCGCGGGGGTCGGCCCCTCGTCGCCCCCGTGGTCATCGCACGCACCGTCGCCCCTTTCCTCGGCCACTTCGCCAGTCAGGATAAAACTGGCTAGTGGAGCAAAAGGGGCAAACCGGAAACTCGACGACGTCGACCGTCCCCGGCGGATCAGCCGGAACGGGGCGGATCAGCCGGGGACAGGGGGACGGACCGTCGGTGCCGGCCCGAGCGGGGACCGGGGCCGGTCAGACCGGGATCGGGGCGTGCTCCGACTCGGGCAGCGACCGCGACGGCGGCACGACGAACTTGTAGCCGACCTGGCGCACGGTGCCGATCATCGACTCGTACTCCGAGCCGAGCTTCGCCCGCAGCCGCCGCACGTGCACGTCCACGGTGCGGGTGCCGCCGAAGTAGTCGTAGCCCCAGACCTCGCGCAGCAGCTGGTCCCGGGTGAAGACCCGACCCGGGTGCTGGGCCAGGAACTTCAACAGCTCGAACTCCTTGTACGTCAGGTCGAGCGGCCGGCCCTTGAGCTTCGCGGCGTACGTGTCGGGGTCGATGCTCAGCTCGCCGGCCCGGATCGAGCCGCCGGCGCCGGACGTGGCGTTGCTCAACCGGCCGACCGCCAGCCGCAGCCGCGCCTCCACCTCGGCCGGACCGGCGCTGGCGAGGATGACGTCGTCGACGCCCCAGTCCGCGTTCAGCGCGATCAGCCCGGCCTCGGTGACCACCGCGACCAGCGGCACCCCGAGCCCGGTGGCGTGCAGCATCCGACAGGTGGCCCGGGCCTCGCTCAGCTCCGAGCGCGCGTCCACGAGGACGGCGTCGGGGCTTGGACCGGCAACCAGCGTGCGGACGTCGCGGGGCGCGGTGCGCACCGAGTGTGGCAGCAGGTCGAGCGCCGGCAGCACCACCGATGGTTCACCTGCGCGCGCGGTCACCAGCAGCAGGATCTCCACACGATCACCTCCGTCCCGGCGGCCCTCACGGCCGCGCGCGACCAGCGGCACCCTGAGGCGGGGTGCGCTGAGAACTTGCGTGGGTCCCGGCGTCGCTGACGGGCGGGTAACGGCTTGAGCGTAACCGATCGCTCCGTCCGTGCCTCCAGGTCGTTTCCCGTTTGTCGGCCTTGCCCACGAACGCGCCACAGGTTTTAACGTCACGGAAACCGTGGCCACCGATCCGACACCCCGGTCTGGCACGATCAGGTCGTGTTTCCCTCGACCTCCTCCGAGGCCGGCCGGGACCCGTGGGCCGACGACGGCCACCCTGGGCCGGCCGGTCGTGCGCATCCACCGGCCCCGCGCACCGGCCCGGACGTCGACGACGACGGGCCCCCGGCCCGCCGCGGGCGGCCCCGTCGGCTGCGCCGGGGCGGCGAGCCCGCCCGGCGGCCCGACGACGAGGCCGTCGAGGAGCTGGAAGAGGAGGAGATCGAGCCGGTCGAGGTGCGCCGGCCGCTCGCCCTGACCGTCGCCGGGTTCGCCGCGCTGCTCGGCGTCGGCCTGGTGCTCGGCGCGCAGACCGCCGGGCCCGGGCACCGGCTGCCCTTCGCGCTCATCATCTTCGGCGTACAACTGATCTTCGTGCTGGCCTGGACGATGGCCATGCGCCCGCCCGCGTTGCTGCTGGTGGCGGCCACCAGCGCCGTGGTGGCCGCCGCCGCCGACGTCGCCGCCGTGCGGTCCGACGTCGCCGGCCTCGCCCCGCTGGGCTACCTGGCCGCCGGAGGCTTCCTGCTCGGCGTGCTCGGGCAACTGGTCCGCCGGGTCGACCGGGTCCGGGTCACCGACTCGCTCGGCACCACGCTGCTGATCGTGGTGGGCGTGGTCGCGTTCGCCACGCTGATCGTGCTCAGCCGGATCCCGGCGGGCACCCAGGCGATCACCGTCTGCCTCACCGCCACCGGCGTCGCGCTGACCGTGGCCCGGATCACCGACGCGGTGCTGCCCTGGCCCCGGCTCGCCCCGCAGGTGCCCCGGGGGGCGGCCGGCGTCGTGATCGGCGCGATGGTCGGCACCCTCGCCAGCGCCGTCCTCGGCAGCTTCCTGGTCGGCTTCACCCCGACCAGCGGAGCGGTGATCGGCCTGGTCACCGCCGCCACCGCCGTGCTCGCCGACCTCGCCGTCGGATACGCGGAGGCGGGGCGGCTGATGGCCGGCGAGCCGCCGACGATGTGGGTCGCCCGGCACATGCAGGGCCCGCTCGGCGGCTTCGCCCTGGCCGCCCCGGCGGCGTACGCCATGTGCGTGCTGTTCCTCTGACCGCCCCTGCGGCGGGCCGAGGGTCGGCCGAACGGGCCGTGCGGCGCGACGGACGGTTGGCGCTTTCCCGCTTCGGGTACTCTCCGGGGCGCCGCTCGGGCGGCACCGGTGCCAGGGGCGCGCCGGCACGACAGAAGGAGGCGGCGTGGCGACGGCCCACCCGGCGTACGAGGAACGTCCCCGGCGACGCGGGCGCAAGGTGCTCATCACGCTGGTGGTCCTGCTGCTGATCCTGGGCGGGCTGCTGGTGGCCGCCGACCGGGTGGCCGCCGGGGTGGCCGAGCGGGCCATCACCGACCAGGTCAGCCAGCAGATCACCAAGCAGGGCGCCCAGTCCTCGCCGCCCGAGGTCGAGGTCGGCGGCTTCCCGTTCCTCACCCAGGTGCTCGACGGCAGGTACGAACGGATCTCCATCCGGCTGCGCGACGTGCGGGGCTCGGTGAACGGCGACGCGGTCGCCCTGCCCGAGCTGGACGTCGACGCCCGCAACGTGCGGGCCTCCCTGGAGACCCTGCGCACCCAGCAGGGCGACGTGGTCGCCGAGACCGTCGACGGCACCGGCACCATCACGTACGAGAGCCTGGCCGCGCTCCTCGACCGGCCCGGCCTGACCCTCGGCCAGCGCGACGGCCGGCTCGCCGTCACCGCCCCCGTCGACATCCTCGGGCAGAAGCTGACGCTCACCGGGACCGCCGACGTGACCGTCGGCAAGGAGGGCGCGATCTCGCTGCGCTTCAACGACGTCGACGCCGAGGGGCTGCCGAACATCCCGCTGGCCCGCACCCTGCTGAGCAACTACGCCAAGGACATCTCGATCGACGTCCCCCTGCCCGACCTGCCGTTCCAGCTCGCGGTGCGCGAGGTCAGGCCGCTGCCGCAGGGCCTGGCGGTGACCGCCGCCGCCAAGGACGTCCCGATCAACTCGGCCGGCTGACCGCCCGCGCCCGTCAGCACGGTGAGCGCCCGTCCGGCGACTGTCCGTCGGGACGGGCGTCCCGGATGCTGGTCGGGGCGGTGGCGTTCCCCGGGATGGCTGGTAGTGTCCCTGCTCATGGGGACGCTCCTCACCAAACGGCGCGCGGTCGACCTGTGCCGCGTGGCCACCTGCCTGTGTCGCCCCGTCATCTGACGGCGGGGCTGTCCTCGGCCGCCTGACGGCGGCCACCGGCCACAGGGTCTGCGTACCCTCCCGGTTCTTCCCCCTGAACGCCCGGCAGCGGCGCCGTCGCACGAACCCGTGATCCCGTCCTTTCTCTGGGTCCCGCGCGTGGTGCGACAGCTACAGACTTCGTCCTCGCGCAGGCTCACCATCCACCTCACCAGGGAGTGATCTGATGAGTCGCGACACCGCACTCGTCTCGGCCGAGTGGGCCGAGAAGAACATCGACGCCCCGGGCGTCGTCTTCGTCGAGGTCGACGAAGACACCTCGGCCTACGACACCGGCCACATCGCCGGCGCGATCAAGCTCGACTGGCGCACCGACCTCCAGGACCCGGTCCGCCGGGACTTCGTCAACAAGTCCCAGTTCGAGGCGCTGCTCTCCGAGCGCGGCATCTCCAACGACGACGTCGTCGTCCTCTACGGCGGCAACAACAACTGGTTCGCCGCGTACGCGTACTGGTACTTCAAGCTCTACGGCCACCGCGACGTCAAGCTGCTCGACGGCGGCCGCAAGAAGTGGGAGCTGGACGCCCGCCCGCTGGTGACCGACGCGGTGACCCGCCCGGCCACCCAGTACGTCGCGCAGGAGCCGGACACCTCGATCCGCGCCTTCCGCGACGAGGTCGTCGCCGCGATCGGCACCAAGAACCTGGTCGACGTGCGCAGCCCCGACGAGTTCGCCGGCCGGCTGCTCGCCCCCGCCCACCTCCCGCAGGAGCAGGCGCAGCGCGCCGGTCACATCCCCACCGCGATCAGCGTGCCGTGGTCCAAGGCGGCGAACGAGGACGGCACCTTCAAGTCCGACGACGAGCTGCGCAAGATCTACGCCGCGGCCGGGCTGGACGACAGCAAGGAGACCATCGCCTACTGCCGGATCGGCGAGCGCTCCTCGCACACCTGGTTCGTGCTCCAGGAGCTGCTCGGCCACGCCAACGTGAAGAACTACGACGGATCCTGGACCGAGTACGGCTCGCTGGTCGGCGTGCCGGTCGCGCTCGGCGACGAGCCCGGGGAGGCCTGAGCCATGACTGCTCCCACCGCTCCCACCGCTGCCGGGTGCGCCGCGCCCGACCAGGCCGCCCCGCTGCCGGCGAGCCTGGACCTGGAGAAGGAGACCGTCATCACCGGCGCCGTCCGGTCCGAGGCGGGCGACACCGTCGCGGGCGCGTACGTCCGGCTGCTCGACTCGACCGGTGAGTTCACCGCCGAGGTGGTCACCTCCCCGGCCGGCCAGTTCCGGTTCTTCGCCGCCCCGGGCACCTGGACGCTGCGGGCGCTGTCCCGGCACGGCAACGGCGAAACCGCCGTGACCGCCGCGCGCGGCATCAACGAGGTAACGGTCACCGTAGCGCCCTGAGGTGCAAGGAAGGGCCCCCTGTTAACGCTTTCTGCATAGGAAGGGCCCCCTCCTAACACCTGCGCACGGCACGCGCATCGGCTCGGGCCGGTCGCCCCGCACCAGGGGTGACCGGCCCGAGCCGTGTCGCGAGGCAGACGCCGCCGGCTGGCCACCGGGCCAACCCGCTACCTCAGCACGGGCGGCGCGGCCTCACCGCCGGTCTGCCAGCCGAACGGGTCGTCGTCCTCCAAGACCCGTATCCGCTCGCTGCCCGCCCTGCCCCGCTTCGACTGGTCGTCGGAAAGCGCGGAGACCTTCGTCCTCAGGTCGTCGATCATCTGGTAGAGGCGGACCCGCTCGCGGTCTGTGCTCTCCCGCATCTCGCCCAGCGTCACCAAGTGCTGGCTCGCGCGAGCCTCGGCGTCGTCGCGTTCCCGCACGAGCTGGCCAGCCCGGGTCTCCGCCCTGTCGCGTTCGAGGATGAGCCGGCCGGCTCGGCTCTCGGCCTGGTCGCGTGCTTCGGCGAGTAGATCCTGACGGGCGATGAGGTCCTCGTTCTCCCGTACCAGCCGATCGATCCGCGCGTTGAGCTCGGCACCCTCCTGATGCTGGCGGGCGACGTCCTGCCGCATCTGTTCCGAGACGTTCTCGATGCTGTTGATCAGCCTGCGCCGGTCCGCCTCGGCCTCTTCGATTTGCCGCTGCAGGTTCTCGGTCAGCCCGGCGATCTGGCCCTGCAACTCCTTGATCCGCCGGTGCTGGTCGACCAGTTCCTGTTGGGCGCGGTCGTGCTCCCGTTCGAGCATCGCGATCCGGCTCTTGTCGTCGCCGGCCTGGGAGGCGGACGCCAGCGCGTCCCGGACGATCCGCCCTTCGACGACGATCCGGCCGGTGTAGCCGTGCGGCGGGCCGCCACGGTACTGCTGCCACAGGCCGGCGAACAGTTCCAGGCGATCGTCGTGGTCGTCGGCGGGCGCGCAGATCCGGACGGCCCAGACGAGCAGGTCCCACGACACCCTGCCATCGCGTCTCAGCTCGTCGAGAACCTTCTTGTGGGTCGCGCCGTGATCGACTGCGATCTTCTTCCAAAAGTGCTGGAACGCGCCGTGCTTACGGCCGTGCCAGTTGCAGATCAGCTCCCGTACCCGGTGCTGCACCTCGTCCACGTGGCCATTCTGGTCGAACCGTCGATCGCGTGCAGCGCAGGGGGCGGTGCGCCTCGCGTCTGCTGGAGTGACAGTGCAGATAGGACATTTGGGTGGCTCGAAAGTGGTCACCGGCAAGGGACGAAGGACCGTTCGGATGGCGTGATGCCGGTCACATAGATGCCTTCTTTTCGGCAGTGATCGCAAGTTCTCAGCGGTCGGACCTCGCCTTCTGTCCAGTGGGGCTCTCGTTTGCGGGTGTGGCCGAAAAGCGGCTGCCGACTTGCGCTTTGTCGAAATATCCGATTTTCCCCGCCTCTGCTCTCATCGCAGGAATGAAGTACCGCTTCAGTGCGGTCCGGGGTGCCGGCGGAGCCGACAGCCAGGGCCCTGGGTGGACAGGGAGGTGCCATGTCCGTGTTCGTTGAACTTGCCGACCGCCGGGAAGCGCTCGTCACCGTGACGGTGCTGTTGGTGCTGCTCGGATGGGGACTGTTCGCCGTGCGGCGGCGTCGAGGGCATGATCTGGCGGAGCTGCGGTCCACCGCCCGCGTCGCGACGCCGCAGAGCATCTACCAGCTGCTCGCCTGGGCGCTGTCCAGTGACGGCCGGACGGCTCGCCTGATCGTCCTGCTGGTGGTGCTGCTCCTGCTCGTCACGTTCGACGACAGCCTGGCCCGCGCAATCGAGGCCCTGTTCGGCGCTGCCTGAGGGCGAGGCATATGGCGTCGAGGCGCACAGCAAGAGCGCTCGGGCCGGTCGCCCCGCACGAGGGGTGGCCGGCCCGAGCCGTGTCAGTTCCCGGGAACACGTCACGAGGTGCAGCCGCCGGCATGATCGACGCGCCGCACGCAGCGGCGTCGACCGCCGAGCCGCCGGTCGCAGAAGACCTGGTGCTGCGCGTCCGGCGCGCCCTCCTCCGACACCGTCGTCTCGCCGAGCACCAACTCCGGCAGGAACGCCAGCGACCGGCCGATCGCGCGGGCCAGCAGCCGCGCCGCGGGCAGGCCGTCGGCGGCGACGGTCAGGTGTACGACGTACCGCTCGCGCCCCGTCGTGGCGGTCACCCGCGCACCACCCGGGGCCCGAACCGGGACTGCCAGTCGCGGAGCGCGCCCTTGATCCGCGCGTTCTCTTCCCGGGTACGGCTCAACTCGGCGTGCAGCGCGGCCAGCTCGTCGGCGGTCCGGCGCAGGTAGCCGTCCACCTCGGCCGGGTCCAGCCCGCGCCGGCACCGGCCGAAGCGCTGCTGCCGCATCTGGTTGGCGCAGAGCGGCCGGTACGCCGTCGACCGGTGATGGTGGCCCGCGTTCCGCCGTCCCGGCGGCGCGGATCGACCGGTGGGGCGGGCGCTGGGTTGGTTGGTCGTGGGGCGGGTGGTGGCGCGGTGTCGGGCCGGTGGGCGGCGGTCG
This sequence comes from Micromonospora sp. WMMD712, assembly GCF_029581295.1. NCBI lineage: Bacteria > Bacillati > Actinomycetota > Actinomycetes > Micromonosporales > Micromonosporaceae > Micromonospora > Micromonospora sp. WMMD712. Next base: position 3,702,699 of record NZ_CP120743.1, on the reverse strand, counting down.
GGTGGTCGCTCGGCTGTCGCCGAGCGGCCGGCTGCCGTCGACCGGTTCCGGCGGAACAGCCGGAGGAGCCTGCGCACGATGAGGACCACCTCTCCGCAAGGGCAGCCGGGAACAGCGCCGCCGGGGAAGGCGGCCGGGACGGGCGTGTCCCTTCCGACTCCGACACCCGCCCCGACCGGGGGATGAGCCCTACCCGTTGCCACGCGAGGAGCGCTCACCGCCAACTTATTTGAGGAACTGGAAAGAGTCAACGACCGTTTGCTGTGCGTGGTTGCAGGTGGTGATCGGGGCGTGATCGAATCGGAGGTGCCACGCGAGGAGTGCCATGCCTGTGACCCCGGACTACATCCGGATCTCTGACGAGATCGTTGCCGACGTCAGGTCGGGCAAGTACAAGCCTGGGGACAAGCTGCCCTCGATCAGTGAGCAGTGCAGCAGGTTCAACGTCAGCGCGTCGACGATCAACCTCGTCAACGTGCGGCTGGAGGCGCTCGGGGTGATCAGCCGTCACCAGGGCAAGGGCATCTTCGTCACGGATCCGGCGACCTGGCTGCGCAAGCCCTGACCGGGGCGAGATCTTGAAAGATTCCGGCCCCTGGAGGGGCTGTTCAGTCCCATGAGGGGCCATGAACTTCCAAGATTCCCTGTTACGGAGCTGCCAGGCGCAGCGGGGCCGGGCGAGACGGGGCAGGGTGGGCGTGATCGTGCTTGATCAGGGATCGAGTGGCCTCCCACGCGGAGCGATGCCACTGTTTCCCTGATCGAGCGGGCCTCCCTGCCACCAGGCGCGATCCTGGGTCCCGAACGGGTGCGCCCGGACGGCCGCCCCGAGCGGGCGCGGAGGGCGCTTACCCGTCCGACGCCTGTTCGGCTGCGCGCTGCACCCGGGCGCGGTGCTCGGCCCACCGGCTCGCGTCGGCGTACGGCAGGTTGTCGATGCTCCGCAGCAGCCCTGCGGTGCCGTCGATCGTCTCCCGGACGATGTCCGCGTGCCCGGCGTGCCGATGGCTCTCGGCGGTCACGTGCACCAGGACGCGGTGCAAGGTCAGCTCATTGCGACCGGCCGGCCACCAGGAGACGGTGCCGATCGCGTCGAGCGGCAGGGCCTCGATCGTCGCGTCGGCGTGTGCCCAGGCCCGGCGGTAGAGCGCGACGAGCTGCGCGCGGGACTCGTCGGCGGTCGCCCACATGTCGGCATTGGGGTCCGCGTCGGGGTCGGTGTCGGAGTCGAGCCAGGGCATCGGCTCGTCGTGCGGGCGGCCGAAGGTCGGCCCGAAGTAGCCGAACTCGACGCCGGCCAGGTGCTTGACCAGCCCCAGCAGGTTGGTGCCGGTCGGGGTCACGGGCCGGCGGATGTCGTACTCGGAGAGCCCGTCGAGCTTCCACAGCAGGGCCTCGCGGGCGTCACGCAGATACTGGTGCAGGTCGGCCTTGGCATCGGGTGGCGTCATCCGCACACCCTCCCACCCGCCTCCCCACCCCTCCCCACCCGCCGCACCCCCGTCCCTGCCGCCACCCCCCGCCTGCGCCGATCTTGCACTTTGGGCCCCGACTTTGTCCCTTTTGCTGCTTATGCGGGGGCCGAAACTGCAAGATCGCGGGGGCGAGGGGCGAGGGGCGAGGGGCGAGGGGCGAGGGCGAGGGGCGGGGGGCGAGGGCGAGGGGCGAGGGCGAGGGGCGGGGGGCGAGGGGCGGGGGGCGGGGAGGGGGAGCGAGGGGCGGGGAGGGGGAGGGAGGGGTCAGTTGCCTCGGCGGCGGAGCTTGGCGCCCCACTGGGCCACCGTCACCAGCAGCGCGCCGATGCCGAGGGCGAGTGCGCCGATCAGGCCGACGGCCGCCGTGGAGGCGCCCGTCACCGGCAGATCCTGGCTCGCGGACATGTTCACCTCCCTCACGCGTCCGTGGCGGCGGGGACGGCGAAGCGGGTGGGGGAGGCCCACACGCACCGGTCCACCGTTGGCTGGCGGATGGCCTTGACCAGGGCGTGCACCAGGATCACCCGGTACAGCAGGTCGGCCAGCACGATCGTCGGCAGGAACAGCAGCAGGCGGGGGCGGCGCAGCCGCCAGGCGGCGAGCGCGACCCACAGCCCCTGGCCGGCGAGCAGGAGCAGCAGGCCCGTGCCGAGGCCCGGCCCGGCGGTGGCGAGCAGCCACAGGGTGAGCGGCGCGCCGAGCACGTACAGCAGCCAGTGCGCCATGAGCAGCACGTACGCGTAGTCGAAGCGGGTGTTCCGGCGGCCGACGGAGTGCCCGATGATGCCCTGGAAGGTGCCCCACAGCCAGCGCAGGTTCTGCTTGTACCAGTCCCGGCCGTTCGTCGGGTCCTGCAAGAGCGCGGTGGCGCGGGGGGCGTACACGACGCGGCCCAGGCCCCGGCGGTGCGTCTCCAGCACCCAGTACGTGTCGTCGACGATGTACGGCGGCTGCTGCGGCAGCAGCACGTCGAGCAGCTCCGTGCGGTAGATCGAGTTCGAGCCGGAGATGCAGTTCATGACGTTGAAGTGGCTCTGGATGCGGCGTACGACGGCCTGGTAGTTCCAGTAGCTGTAGGCGCGCTTGGCCAGCCACGGGTTCCACCGCCGCTCCGGCGGCCACCAGGTGACGTTGTGCCCGACGACGATCGCCACCCGCTCGGTGAGGTGCGCCAGCGCGGCGGTGACGAAGTCGGGCGCGACCAGCACGTCGTCGTCGAGGATGGCGACGGCCCGGTACGCCGTGCCCAGCCCGAACCGGACGTACCCGGCGTGCAGGGCGGCGGGCTTGCCGACGTTCTCCGTGAGCTCCAGCACCTCGGCGCCGGCCTCGGCGGCCTCCCGCGCGGTGGCGTCGGTGGAGGCGTCGGAGACCACGTAGACCCGGGCGCCGGTGGCGCGGGCGGCCCGCACCGCTCCGGCGATCGTCGCCGCCCCGTTCCGGCAGGCGATCATGATGGCCACCTCGTCGGGGGCGACCGGTCGGTACCGGGGGAACTCGGGGCGCTCGCCGTGCCGGGTGACCCGCTCGGGGCGGAGGAAGCCGTAGCCGAACGCGGCCACGAGGAGGAACAGAACGATACCACCGAGAGTAATCGTGGAGATCAGGAAAGCTTCCCGCATGAGGCCCATTTCGCAGGTGAGAGGGTATGCGAAGGCCGCTCACGTTGCGGCGCTGCGGTAACGCTACGTGTTCTTCCGGCGGTCGCCAAATGCCGGCCCGGGTTCTGGCCGTTCGGCCGACCCGCCGGCCCCGCCCGGTGGAGTCGCCGCCGGTCAGGGGCACGATGCGCCGCGCGCCGGCCGGGCGTTCGGCCCCGCGTGACACGATGAGCGGGTGAGTGGTGCTGCCCCCGCCGGATACGCCCCGCCGACCGGTCCCGGCGGAAACGGAGAGCCGACGCCGCCGGCCCGCCGGTCCCGTTGGCTGCTCGTGGCGACCGTGGCCTGGGCGGTGCTGCTCGGCGTACTCACCTGGGTCTCGGTCCGCGACGACGGGCCGACGGTCCGCGAGCAGCGCAGCCTGGCCCAGGCCGGGCCGGTGGTCGACCGCGCGGTGGGCGAGCTGGTCGCGGCGGCCGGCGACCGGGCCGTCGCGCTCACGCCGGCCCGGACGGAGCCCGGCTGCCGGGTGACCCCCCTGCTCGACGGCGCGACCCTGGAGCGCGGCGTGGAGATCCTCGACCCCGCCGCCGACCCGCGCGCGGTGCTCACGGAGCTCGCCGACCGGCTGCCGACCGGCTGGGAGGCCGGGGTCCGGGTGACCGGCGACGGCCCCCGCCTGCGGGCCGACGCGGGGGAGTTCGTGCTGGTCGAGGGCCGCCCGGCCGGCGACGGCCGGCTCCGGCTGACCGTCCGCACCGGGTGCCGGCCCGTCGGCGACGGCTACCGCCCGCCGTCCGCGCAGGGCGGCCCGGAGGCCGACGCGCTCGCCGCCGCCCGGCGGGCGCTGTCCGCCCCCGCCGGCCCGGCCCCCGAGCTGCTCGCCGCGCCGTGCCCCGGCGGCGACCGCCAGGCCCGCACCGCCCGCGTCACCCTCGACCCCGTCCCGGCCGCGCCGGCCACCGCGCTCGCCCCGGCCGCCGGCCGCGCGGTCCTGTTCGACACCCCCGAGGGGTACGCCTACCGTGCCGGCGGGGTCACGGTGGCCCTGACCGGCGGCGACCTCACCGCCACCACGTCCTGCCGCTGAGCACCCGGGGCGGCAGCCCGGCAGGGCTCAGCGGCGCACCGGGTCGCTCGCGGTGCGGCTGCGGCCCAGCGCGTCGACCAGCCCCCACCGGCCGGGGATGTCGAGCAGCTCCACCCGGCCCATGCCCGCCGGCACCGCCGGATCGATGATCAGGTGCTCGCCCTGCGGCTCCAGGCCGAGCATCACCCGCAGCAGCAGCAGCGGGGTGCCGGCCGACCACGCCTGTGGGCTGCACGCCGTCGGATACTCCACCGGATAGTCGGTGAGGTCCCGCTCGTAGCCGGCGAACGCCTCCGGCAGCCGCCCGCCGAAGTGCCGGGACGCCGACAGGATGCCCTCGCAGATCCGGCCGGCCTCCTCGCGGAAGCCGTACCGCCACAGGCCCCACGCGATGATCGAGTTGTCGAACGGCCAGACCGTGCCGACGTGGTAGCCGATCGGGTTGTAGCGGCCCTGGTCGTCGGCGAGCGTACGCACGCCCCAGCCGGAGAACAGCCGGGGCCCGAGCAGGTGCGCGGCGACCGGCCCGGCCTTGTCGGCGTCGACGATCCCGCTCCACAGCAGGTGGCCGATGTTCGACGACAGGGCGTCGACGGGCTGCCCGTCCTGGTCCAGCGCCAGCGCGTAGAACCCGCGGTCGGGCAGCCAGAAGTCCCGGTTGAACCGCTCCTTCAGCTCCGCCGCCTCACGCTCCAGCCGCTCCGCGTACGCGGGATCGTGCCAGACCTCGCGGGCCAGCCGCGCCCCGCGCAGCTTCGCGTCGTACGCGTACCCCTGGGTCTCGCAGGTGGCCCGGGGGAAGCCCGGCAGCCGGCCGTCGGCGTAGGAGATCGCGTCCCAGGAGTCCTTCCAGCACTGGTTCGCCAACCCCGTGGCCGGGTTGCGGGTCCGGTACCAGACGTACCCGGTGCCCAGCAGGTCGCCGTACGTGTCGATCCACTCCAGCGCGCCCCGGGCCGCGGCCTCCAGCTGCCGCACCAGCCCGGTGTCGCCCGTCCACCGCTCGTACTCGTCGAGCAGGATCACGAACAGGGGCGTCGAGTCGGCGGAGCCGTAGTACGGCGAGTGCGGCTGCTCCTCGAACCCGGCCGTCTCGCCGTACCGCAGCTCGTGCAGGATCTTGCCGGGCTCCTCGTCGCGGAAGTCGTCGATCCGGAACCCCTGGAGGCCGGCCAGCATGGTGATCGTCGGCGGCACCAGGTCCGGCAGGAACGGCAGCACCTGGAGCGAGGTGAAGATGCTGTCCCGACCGAACAGGGTCATGAACCAGGGCAGCCCGGCGGCCATCAGCCGCACCCCGAGGGCGATCGACTCGTAGCGCAGGGCCGCCAGGTCGTTCAGGCTCCGCAGGTACGCCCCGGCCAGCGGCTCGCAGTCGCAGCCGAGCTTCGGCGCCCGCGCGACGACCTCCTCGTGCTCGGCCTGGATGGCGGCGATGGACCGGTGCGCGCCGAGCGGCAGGCTGTCCCGGACGTCCTCGCCCCGGGCCCCGTAGATCACCGTCTGCACGTCGAGCCGGGTGGTCCACTCCCCGTGCGGCTCGACGCACACCCGGAACGTCATGCCCGTCGGGTCGACGATCGCCGTGGCGCTGCTGACCACCACGGTCTCCCGGTGGAAACCCTCGCGCCGGTAGGTGAACCGCAGCTCGTCCTCCCCCGGGGCGGCGGTGGCCCGGCCCGTCTTGCGCCGGGTCTGCTTGATCTCGAACAGGTCGGCGAAGTCGGCCCCCATGTCGACCCGGACGACGAACTCGGCCTCGCGCCCGGAGTGGTTGAGGACGGTCAGCTCCTCGGCGAAGCTGCCGCCGATGGACCGGCTGCGGAGCACCGACACCTGCGCGTCCAGGTAGTGCGAGGGCGCGCCGGGCACCAGGAAGAACCGGGTGCGGTACGAGAACGCGTCGTCGACGGAGAGCGGATGCAGCCGCTCCCCGTCGACCGTCAGCACCCAGGTCGACAGGAACCGCGTGTCGAAGGAGAACAACCCGGTCGGGAAGTCCTGCGCCGGCTCGATGTCGCCCCGCCGGTCGCTGACCAGGAAGGTGTTGCCGTCGAGGATGCTGACCTGCCCCCTCACGCCGGCTTCCTCACCCCGGCCGCCCGGTCTGCTCCCGGGCCACCGCCCGGGGATCCCGGGTGCCCGGCCGCTGCGGGAAGAACCGCCGGAAGGCGAGGTAGAGCACCACGTCGCCGGCGAGCGTGCTCTCGTTGCGCAGCATCGACGAGATGCCGTGCGCCCGGCCGGTGACGAGCCGGTCGAAGAGGTCGGCGCTGCCGAACCAGTAGGCGTCCGCCGGCCCGGTCTCCCTCGTGACCCGGGCCGAGCCGGGGGCCATCTCGACCCGCCAGTGCTCGCTGTGGTCGCCGGTGGTGAGCCGGAACTGGATCGTGCCGCGCACCGGGCCGCGCAGGACGGCGGGGGCGCGCGCCGGCAGCGACGCGAAGAACCGCTCCGTCGCCTCGGTCGTCTCCCCGGTCACAGGGGAGATCGTAGGCAGCGCGGGGGACGAACCGGGTGGTTATCGACACTCAGTAGACGAGTGCCCGCGTGCCCTCGGCCATCGCCTCCTCGACGAAGACCGCCGCCCCGGCGATCCGCACCCCGGGCAGCACGTCGCCGGGGCCGATGTCCCGCCGGGCCGCGCACTGGGTGCAGGCGGTCACCCGGCCCGTCGTCAGGATCACGTGCAGCAGCTCGCCCAGCGGCGCGGAGTGCGGCAGCTCGAACTGCTGCGCCCGCCCCGGCAGCGCGAACCAGGTCGATTCCCCGGTCAGCCAGAGCGACACGTCCACCCCGGCGGCGGCGGCCGTGGCGGCGACGGTGAAGGCCTGGGCGCACCGCTCCGGGGCGTCGGCCCCGGCGGTCGCCTTGACGACGAGAGAGCGGGCCATGGGGCCCAGCATAGGATGGCCGGGATGGTTACCGAGATCGGGTTCGTCAGCCTGCTGGTCGCCGGCCTGGGCGCGCTCGCCGGTGGCCTGGTCTACGCTGCCGTGCGCATCTCGAGAGGACGTTGGTGACCTGGTGAGCGACGAGAACCCCCTCCAGCCGCCGTGGCTGAACGCGCCCCCGGTCGATGAGTACCCGTACGAGGAGAGCCACGACCTGCGCGTCGGCCCGAAGCTCCACCCGACGCTGGACGGCCTGCTGCCGTACGTCGGGGTGTGGCGCGGCCGGGGCCGGGGCGGCTACCCGACGATCGAGGACTTCGACTTCGCCCAGGAGATCCGGATCAGCCACGACGGCCGGCCGTTCCTGCACTACGAGTCGCGGGCGTGGATCCTCGACGAGCAGAGCCGGCCGGTGCGCCCCGGCGGCCGGGAGATCGGCTGGTGGCGTCCGGTGCTCGGCGACGACGGCCGGGCCACCGACGAGCTGGAGGCCCTCATGTCGGTGCCGACGGGCGTGATGGAGCTGCACATCGGCAAGCGCAAGGGCACCCAGGTCGAGTTCGTCACCGACGCCGTGGTGCGCACCGCCACGGCCAAGGAGGTCACCGCCGGCCACCGCCTCTTCGGCATCGTCGAGGGCGCTCTGCTCTACGCGCAGGACATGGCCGCCGTGGGCCACTCCCTGACCCCGCACCTCTCGGCCCGCCTGATCCGCGTCGCCGGCTGACCCGGGCTGTGCCGGCCCGGCCTCCCTGCCCGCCAGGCCCGGCCTCCCTGCCCAGCCCACCAGCCCCGGCCGCCGCCGTCCGCGCACTCAGCGGGGATGGGCCAGCAGAGCCTGGGCGGCGTCGGTGTGCGCCGAGCGCGGCAGGCGCACCCCGTCCAGGGTGTGCACCGGGGCCAGGCCGCGCAGGGACGAGGTGAGCCACACCCCGTCGGCGGCGCGCAGCCCGGCCGGGGTGACCATGCGCTCCTCGGCGGTCAGGCCCAGCTCGGCGGCGTACCCCAGCAGCCAGGCGGCGGTCACCCCGGGCAGGATGCCGGTGGCGTCGGCCGGCACCGTGCACAGGGCGCGCCCGGCCACCCAGACGACGTTCGCGGTCGGCCCCTCCAGGGCGTAGCCGTCGGTGGAGACCCACAGCGCGTCGTCCACGCCGTGCCCGGCGGCCCAGCGGCGGGCGGCGGTGCTCACCGCGTACGACGTCGACTTGACGCCGACCGGCAGCCAGCCCAGGGCGGGGCGGGCGGTGGCGGCCACGCCCAGCGGCAGGGTCGCCACGGAGATCCCGCCGCGCCGGGCCTGCCGGGCGGCGGCCGGCACCCCGGCGAGCGTGGCGTGCGCCGACGGCGGCCCGCCGCCCTCCGGCCCCCGGGTGCACACCAGCCGCAGCGCGCCCTCCGCGTCGACCGGCCAGCCCGCGCAGACCTCCTCCAGCAACCCGGCCAGCACCCCGGCCGGGGGCAGCGGCAGGCCGATCCGGGCGGCCCCCCGGGCCAGCCGGGCCAGGTGCTCGTCGCGCAGCCACGGCCGCCCGCCGCGTACGTGCATGGTCTCGAAGAGCCCGTCGCCCTGGAGCGCGCCCAGGTCGTCGCCGCGCAGCACCGGCTCACCGGCTGGCACGACGCCCCGCCCCAGCACCGCGACCCGCGCGTGCGCCCCGCTGCCCGCCGCCGTACCGCCCGCCACCTCCGTCACGACCGGTGAGCCTAGTCGCGTACCCCCGTGGCGGCCGGCGCGTCGCGGCGGCCGCACTATGATCGGACGGTGTCCGAGTCATCCCTCGCGGAAGTGCTCCGCGCCCGTGGGCTGCGGCTGACGGCGCAGCGGCAGCTGATCCTCCAGGCGGTGCTGGATCTCGGGCACGCCACACCGGAGCAGGTGCACACCGCCGTGCGCGAGGTCGCCGCCGGGGTCAACATCACCACCATCTACCGCACGCTGGAGCTGCTGGAACGCCTCGGCCTGGTGACCCACACCCACCTGTCGCACGGCTCGCCCACCTACCACGCGGCCGGCGAGCACCAGCACGTCCACCTGGTCTGCCGCGAGTGCGGCGCGATCGACGAGATCGACCCGGAGCTGCTCGGGCCGCTGGCCGACCGGCTGGTCGCCGAGCGCGGGTTCCGGGTGGACATCGGGCACGTGGCGCTGTTCGGCGTCTGCGGCCGGTGCGGGGAGGAGCCCGTGGGCGAAGGCGTTCCGGGCCGGGGCGAGGACGGGGAGCGGCAATGATCGACATCGCGGGAGCGGTGGCCACCGACGCCATCGACGAGGAGACCCGGGACCAGCCGGAGCCGGCGCACCGGGCGGCCGGGGTGCGGCCCGTCGCCGCCCACTACGGCGACCCGCTGCGGGAGCAGCGCGTCCTCGACACCGCCGTCGGCCTCGTCGACCGGTCGCACCGGGGCGTCGTCGCCGTGCCCGGCGAGGAGCGCATCGGCTGGCTGCACACCCTCACCACCCAGCACCTCGCCGCCCTGGCCCCGGGCGAGGGCACCGAGCTGCTGGTGCTCTCCCCACACGGCCACGTCGAGCAGCACGCCATGGTCGCCGAGGACGGCGACACCACCTGGCTCGACACCGAGCCCGGGGCCACCGGGGGCCTGCTGACGTACCTGGAGAAGATGCGGTTCTTCAGCAAGGTCGAGCCGCGCGACGCCACCGCCGAGCACGCCCTGCTCTCGCTGGTGGGGCCGGAGGCGACCGGGGCGCTCGCCACGCTGGGCGTGACCGGGCTGGCCGCGCCCGACGCCGTCGCGGTGCCCGGCCCGAAGTTCCGCGCCGGCGAGCTGCCGCCCCGGCCCACCGTCCGCTACGCGGTCGCGCCGCTGCCCGGCGGCGGGTGGGCCCGCCGGGGCCCGCTGGGCGTGGACCTGCTGGTGCCCCGCCCCGCCATGGACGGGGTCGTCGCCGAGCTGCGCGCAGCCGGGGTGCCGCCGGTGGGGCTGTGGGCGTACGAGGCGATCCGGGTGGCCGCCCGGCGGGCCCGGGTCGGGGTGGACACCGACCACCGGACCATCCCGGCCGAGGTGGACCTGATCGCCCCGGCGGTGCACCTGGACAAGGGCTGCTACCGGGGCCAGGAGACGGTGGCCCGGGTGCACAACATGGGCCGGCCGCCGCGTCGCCTCGTCCTGCTGCACCTGGACGGGGTGACCACCGACCGGCTGCCGGCCGCCGGCACGCCGGTGACCCTCGACGGCCGGGCGGTCGGCTTCGTCGGCACGGCGGTGCTGCACCACGAGCTTGGCCAGGTCGCGCTGGCGGTGCTGAAGCGCAACGTCCCCGACGCCGCCCGCCTGCTCGTCGGCGACTCGGCCGCCGCCATCGAGTAAGGAAGGGCCCCCTGTTAACGCTTTCTGTATAGGAAGGGCCCCCTCCTAACACCGCAGCCGGCGCGCAGTCGCACCGCAGCCGGCGCGCGGGCGGGGAGCGAGCGGCGCGCGGCGTTGCGACCGGCTGGCGGACGGGCGCGTCCGCTGGGGGAGCGCGCGCCGTCGACCGGGCCCCCGCCGGGCGTCTAGGATCGCCGGCATGACGACAGGGACGTTGATCACGGTTGCCCCCACCGGCGCGGAGTCGGCCAAGGCGGAGGTCCCGGCGCTGCCGGTGACCCTCGACGAGCTGCTGCTGACCGCCAAGGAGTGCGAGGCGCTCGGCGCCGCCGTGATCCACGTCCACATCCGCGACGACGAGGCCCGGCCCACGCTCGACCAGGGGCGGCTGCGGGAGACCGTGGCGGCCCTGCGCGAGGGCACCGACCTGATCGTGCAGCTCTCCACCGGCGGCGCGGTCACCGACCCGGAGGCCGACCGGCTGGCCGTGCTGGACGCCGGGCCGGACATGGCGTCCTGCACCATGGGCACGCTCAACTTCGGCGACGACGTCTTCCTCAACCGCTGGGAGTTCATCGTCGACCTGCACACCCGGATGCAGGAGCGCGGCATCGTGCCCGAGTACGAGATCTTCGACCTCGGCCACCTGACCGCCCTGCAACGGCTCCTCGGCAGGCACGGGCTGCCGCACGGCGGGCACGTGCACGTCGACTTCGTGATGGGCGTGCCGGGCGGCATGCCGGGCACCACGGCGACGCTTGCCGCCGCCCACCAGGCGCTGCGCGACCTGCCGGAGGGCACCACGTTCTCGGCCACCGGCATCGGGCGCAGCACCATCCCGGTGCTGCTGGCCTCCCTGTCGGCCGGCGGGCACCTGCGGGTCGGCATGGAGGACACGGTGACGTACGCGAAGGGCCGGCCGGTCGAGTCGAACATGCAGCTCGTCGCGCGGGCGGTGGGCTTCGCCCAGCTCGCGCAGCGCCCGCCGCTGACCACCGCCGAGGCCCGCGCCCTGCTCGGCGTCGCGCCCCGCTAGGCCCCGGGCGGGCGGCGCGCGCCGGTAAGCCCCGGTCCAGCCGTCGCCCCTGTCGCGGCTCGGGCGACTGCGCTGGTCACCCGCGTTTCGTCGCCCGTCGGCCCCTCGGTACCGTCCACCGTGTGACGAAGACCTACTCCGGTGGCGTGCCGCTGGCCGAGGTGGTCCGTTCCGGGTTCGTGGAGGGGCTGCACCGCGGCTCGGTGGTGGTGCTCGACGCGGCCGGCGCGACGGTCGCCGCCGCCGGGGACGTGGCGTCCCCGGTCTTCCCCCGCTCGGCCAGCAAGCCGATGCAGACGGTCGGCATGCTCCGCGCCGGGCTGCCGCTGACCGACCCGGCCGACGTGGCGATCGTGTCGGCCAGCCACGCCGGGGAGGAGTTCCACGTGGCCCGGGTCGGTGCGCTGCTGGCCGGCGCCGGGCTGGACGAGTCCGACCTGGGCTGCCCGCCCGACCTGCCGATGGGCGAGCTGGCCCGGGAGGCGGTGCTGCGCGCGGGCGGCGGGCCGACCCGGGGCCGGATGAACTGCTCCGGCAAGCACACCGGCATGCTGCTCACCTGCCTGGCCGCCGGCTGGCCCCGGGCGGGCTACCGGCAGCCGAAGCACCCGTTGCAGCGCGCGCTGAGCTCGGCCGTCCAGGAGTGCGCCGGGGAGCCGGTGGCGGCGGTCGGGGTGGACGGCTGCGGCGCGCCGGTGCTGGCCGTGTCGCTGACCGGGCTGGCCCGCGCGTACCTGCGGCTGGTATCCGCCGGGCCGGGCTCGCCCGAGCGGACCGTCGCGGACGCCATGCGGGCGCACCCGGAGCTGGTCGGCGGCACCTGGGCCGAGGACAGCCGGCTGATGCGCGGCCTGCCCGGCGCGCTTGCGAAGATCGGCGCGGAGGGGGTGATCGCCGCCGCGCTCCCGGGGGTCGGCGCGGTCGCGCTGAAGATCGACGACGGGGCTTCGCGGGCCCGGATGCCGGTCCTGGTCTCCGCGCTGCGCCGGCTGGGCGTCCGGGCGTCCGTCCTCGACGAGTACGCCGAGCTGCCGCTGCTCGGCGGCGGGATCCCGGTCGGGGCGGTCCGCCCGGTCTGGTGACGGCGATAGGAAGGGCCCCTTGTTAACAGACGTCTGTTAACAAGGGGCCCTTCCTTGCACCTCACCGCAGGAAGTCCAGCAGGGCGTCGTTGACGGCGTCCGGCCGTTCCAGGGGGAGCAGGTGCCCGGCGTCCGGCACGTCCGGCAGCCGCACCGCGCCCGGCACCTCGGCGGCGATCCGGTCGGCGAGCCGGCCGATGTCCGGCACGTCGGCGGCCCCGGCGGCCACCAGCACCGGTACGCGCAGCTCGCCGAGCCGCTCGATCGCGGGCGGGTCGAGTTCGGCCCCGTCGACGGCGCTCAGCGCCAGCTCGGCCGCGAGCGCCCGGCGGTCCATCTCCTCGGCGAACCGGACCAGCTCCGGGTCGACGTCCTCGGGGCGGCGGGCCGGGCCGACCACCCAGAACCGCACCTCGCCTGCCGCCGTGGCCGCGAAGTCCTCGGGGTCCGTCTCGCCCACCAGGTCGTCCCAGAGGTCGTTGGCCTCGTCGGACCACTCGCTGCCGCTGACGGCCGTGCCGAACAGGGCGAGTGCGTCGACCCGATCCGGGTATGCGAGGGCGGTGTCCAGTGCCACGGCCCCGCCGAAGGAGCACCCGACGAGGGCGGCCCGGGGCAGTCCCAGGGCGTCCAGCAGGCCGACCACGTCGTCGTGGTGGGCGAACGGGTCGGTGGGCAGCTCGGAGTCGCCGTAGCCGCGCAGGTCGACGGTGATCACGCGGTGCCGGGTGGCCAGTGCGGGCACCTGTTCCCGCCACATGCGCCGGTCGGCGATGCCGGCGTGCAGCAGGAGCACGGGCGTTCCGTCACCCGTGTCGTCGTACGCGAGGTTCGCGCCGTTGATCTCGATCTTCGTCACCTCGGGGAAGGTACGGACCGGACGCACGGCGCGCAACAGATTCACGTCGGGCGGCGCTGACCAGGGGCGTGAGACCTTGCTAACTCTGGTTAGCGTTTTGCTTGCAGCAGCTAACGGGGCCGGTTAGCGTGGGGCCATGGCCACTCCCAAGGACCTACCCGACGTCGGCGGGTTCATCCGTGACCTGCGGCGCAACGCGAAGATCTCGCTGCGGCAGCTCGCCGAGCAGGCGGGCGTCAGCAACCCGTACCTCAGCCAGATCGAGCGGGGCCTGCGCAAGCCCAGCGCCGAGGTGCTCCAGCAGCTCGCCAGCGCGCTGCGGGTCTCCACCCCGGCGATGTACCTGCGGGCCGGCCTGCTCGACGACAAGGAGGGGCAGGGCGTGCTCGCCGCCATCGCGGTCGATCCCGACCTGACGATGGCGCAGAAGCAGTCCCTGACCCAGATCTACGAGACGTTCCGCCGGGAGAACAGCCGGCTCGCCGAGGCGACGGCCGCCACCGAGGCCGCCGAAGCCGCCACCGAGGCCGCGGAAGCCGCCACCGAGGCCGCGCAGGCCAGCACCGAGGCCACCGCCCAGGCGGCCGAAGCCGGCCCGGCCGGCACGAACACCACAGCGGCCCCGGCCACCGGAGCCCCGGCCACCACGGCGGACCCGGCGGCCCCGTCCGCGCCGGGGGTCGCCCCGGAGGCCCCGGGCACGCTGACCCCGGCCGCGACCGGGCCCACCACGCCGGAGGGCACCCCGACCGAGGCGGTCCTGGAGTCGGTCGCCGTCACCGAGGCCGGCCCGGCGCCCGCCCCGCCCAGCAGCACGCCCGCGAGGAAGGCCGCCGAGAAGGCGACCGCCGTCGAGACCGAGCAGACCGCCGCCGCGGTCGAGGAGGAGAAGTCATGAGCCCGAAGACCAACCGCATCCCGGCCCCGCTCTACGCCGCCGCCGGCGCCGGCGACCTGGCCCTGGAGCAGCTCCGCAAGCTGCCCACCGTGGTCACCGACCTGAGCGGCAGGGTCGCCGCCGACCTGGGCGGCAAGGCCGTCGTGACCGGCTTCGAGCTGCGCCAGAAGGCCACCGAGACCCTGCGTACGGCCAACCAGACCGCCGCCGAGCTGCGGGGCCGGTCGGTTCCGGCCGAGCTGAACCGGCTGCGCGAGGCGGCCGACGTCAACCGCCTGCGCGAGGCCGCCGACCTGAACCGCCTGCGCGAGGTCGCCGACGTCGACCGGCTGCGCGAGCTGGCCGACCTCGACCGGCTGCGCGGGCTGGCCGCCCGGAACGCGGCCGTCGTCGTCGCCGGTGCGCAGGCCGCCCAGGAGCGGGCCCTCGCCGCGTACGCGGAGCTGGTCGCCCGTGGCGAGCGGGTGGTCGGCGCCGGCGTGCTGGAGGCCGCCGACACCGTCAACGCCGACATCGCGGCGACCGAGGCCGACCTGAACCCGGCCCCGGCCGCCCCCGCCGCGCCCGCCCCGGCGGCGAAGGCCGACGTCCCGACCCCGGCCGACGTGGCCGAGGTCGTCGAGGCCAAGCCGGCCGCCGCGCGGACCCCGCGCACCCGCGCGAACAAGGCGACCGCGACCAAGGCGACCGCGACGAAGGCGACCGGGGCCAAGGCCAGCACGACCAAGGCGGCCGGGGCCAAGACCAGCGCGAAGACCGCTGCCAGGGGCGGCACCGGTGCCGGCCCCAAGGCCGAGGCCACCGACGGCCCGACCTCGGAGGCCACCGACACCCCGTCGGCCAAGCTGCCCAAGGCCATCCGGCGGACCCGCCCGGCCGCCGAGTAGCCGACCTGGTCCGCGCAACCCGGGGTTGACCGCCGCGGCCCGCGTTTCCCGGCGCGCCGCGGCCCGCGTTTCCCGGCGCGCCGCGGCCCGCGTTTCCCGGCCCGCCCCGGTCTGCGGCCCGCCCCGGCCTGGCCCGCGATCCCGAGCCCGGCCCGCGCCGCGACCGGCGGGGCGGCCAGCCCGGGAGAGACGCCGCACGACCCCGGAGACGTCCTGGCGGACGGATCCGGGGTCGTCGGCATAAGCTTGCCGGCATGGCCATCGCCGCGCCGATCTTCGCTTTCCAGGTCCAGTATTGGATCACCATGCTGCTGCTGGTGTTCGCCCTCGTCATCGAGGGGGTGGCGCTCGTGCACGCGATCACCCAGCGCGGCGAGGGCTTCGCCGCGATCGGCACCCTGCCCAAGGGCGGATGGATCGCCATCCTCGCGGTGTGCCTGGTGCTCACGCTGTTGACCAACAACGTGCTGAACATCTTCGGCCTGATCGGCATCGCCGCTGCCCTGATCTATCTGCTGGACGTCCGGGTCGGGCTGCGTGACCTGCACGACGGCCGGGGATCCTCCTGGTGAGAGGGTTCCGCTGGCCACCGCCGCCGGACGGCGGGCCACGGACCTGGGGCCCCGGCCCCGGCGCCCCGCGTACGGGCCGGCCGGCCCTGCCCGAGCCGGAGACCGAGTTGGTCGCCACCCCGCACGGGGCACGCCTCGAACAGCTCGTCACCGGAGCCGGCGATCCCGTCACCGTGTTCGCGCACGGGCTGGGCAACGGCATCGCCACCACCCGCCCCTTCGGCAGCGGCGTCGCCGGCCGCAAGGTCTTCTTCCAGTTCCGGGGGCACGGCCGCTCCGACGCGCCCCCCGGCCCGTGGACCTACCTCGACCTCGCCCGGGACCTGCGGGCCGTCGCCGACCTCGCCAACGCCACCCGGGCGTTCGGCGCGAGCCTCGGCGCGGGCGCGCTGTGCCGGCTGCTCGCCGAGAGCCCGGAGCGCTTCGACCGGCTGGTCTTCTTCCTGCCGGCGGCGCTCGACCAGCCCCGCACCCCGGCCGCCCGGGAGCGGATCGCCGCCCTGATCGAGGCGGTGGAGAGCGGGGACGCCTCCGCCGTCGCCGACGTCGTCTCGGCCGAGCTGCCGCCCGCCGTGCGCAACACGCCCGCCGGGTGGGCGTACCTTCGGCAGCGGCTCGACCACCTGCTGCGCGACGGCCTGGCGGCGGGCCTCGCCGACCTGCCCGACCAGGCCCCGCTGGGCGACCGGGCGGAGCTGGCCGCGGTGACCGCCCCGGCCCTGGTGCTCGCCTGCGCGGGCGACGACCTGCACCCGGTCGAGGTCGCCGAGCAGCTCGCGGCCGCCCTGCCCCGCGCCACCCTCCACGTGTACGACCGCCCGGGCGTGCTCTGGTCGGAACGCGCCGACCTGCGGGAGCGGATCTCGGGGTTCCTCAACGGCTGACGCCGGCCGCCGGGGGTGTCAGCCGTCGGCCGCCCCGACCGGCGGCAGGTGGGCGGCCCGCACGTCGAGCAGCCAGCGCTCCACCGTCGCCTCGTCGGGCCGCTGCGGCAGCGGCGTACGCGTCGTGTCGAAGGCGTGTTCCGCCTCGGCGAGCAGGTCCCGCGCCTCCGCCAGTTCCCCGCCGGCCACCCGCTCCCCGAACGCCCGGAACCGCTCCGGGTCGGCCAGCCGGATCTCCAGCACGCCGGTGGCGTAGAGCCGCCGGCCCTGGTGCACCAGCCGGGCCAGGTGCCGGGCGTGCTTCGCGGTCCGCCGCCGGGTGTCCGCCGAGAACGTCCCGTCGCCCCGCGACGCCAGCTTGCGGAACTGCTGCGCGGCGTACCCGAGGTAGGCGTCGCGGACCCGGGGCGCGCTGAGGAACGCCGACCGGATGCCGATCAGCCGGTCGCCCAGCGCGGTGCGCGTCTCGTAGCAGTCGTCGGGCAGCCACATCAGCTCGGTGGCGGTCGGGTTGCCGCCCAGCGCCAGCCGGGCGTACTTGCCGGCCTCGTGCAGGGTGACGTCCGGGTCGGTGGTGACCACCGACTCCCGGGGCGGGCGCAAACCGTGGAAGGCGACGGTCGGCGCGGCGAACACCCCGATCCGGTCGACGTCGGAGCCGGGCCGGGCCAGCCCGTACGCCACCGAGCCGACGATCCCGGAGAGCAGCAGGCGCATGAGCCGATCATGACGCAGGACACCCGTTCGCGAAACCGGACTTCGGCTGTCAGGTATCGCTGTCAGGGTCGACGCATGACAACGAAACCCCTGACCGGGAGGGTCGCGCTCGTCGCCGGGGCGACCCGGGGCGCCGGCCGGCAGATCGCGATCCAGCTTGGCGCGGCCGGGGCGACGGTGTATGCCACCGGCCGCAGCAGCCGCACCGCCGGTCGCTCCGAACTCGACCGGCCGGAGACCATCGAGGAGACCGCCGAGCTGGTCACCGCCGCCGGCGGCACCGGCATCGCCGCCCGGGTCGACCACCTCGTGCCCGAGCAGGTGCGCGACCTGGTCGCCCGCATCGACGCCGAGCAGGGCCGGCTCGACGTGCTGGTCAACGACGTGTGGGGGGCCGACCCCCTGATCACCTGGGAGAAGCCGGTCTGGGAACAGCCCCTCGACGCTGGCTTCCGTACCCTGCGGCTCGCGGTCGACACCCACGTCATCACCAGCCACTTCGCGCTGCCGCTGCTGATCCGCCGCCCCGGCGGGCTGGTGGTGGAGATCGGCGACGGCACCCGGGAGTACAACGACGCCCACTACCGGCTGTCGGTCTTCTACGACCTGGCCAAGACCTGCGTGAACCGGCTCGCCTTCACCCAGTCGCACGAGCTGGAGCCGCACGGCGGCACCGCCGTCGCGCTCACCCCCGGCTGGATCCGCTCCGAGTTCATGCTGGAGCACTTCGGCGTCACCGAGGCCAACTGGCGCGACGGCGCGGCGACGGACCCGCACTTCCTCATCTCGGAGACCCCGGCGTTCGTCGGGCGGGCCGTCGCCGCGCTGGCCGCCGACCCCGACCGGGCCCGCTGGAACGGCAGGTCGACCTCCAGCGGCGAGCTGGCCCGGGTGTACGGCTTCACCGACCTCGACGGCAGCCGACCCGACGCCTTCCGCTACCTCGACGAGGTGGTGCACGGCGGCAGGCAGGCCGACGCCGCCGACTACCGCTGACCATCGCCCTCCGGCCCGGCGTGCTCCCACCCGTCGCCCGCCTACCCGTCGCCCGCCCGCCCGGGGCCCTCCCGTCCGCCGCCCGGCCCGCCGTACAGCGCGGCGAGCCGGGCGGCGGCAGCGGCCACCCGCCCCCGCAGCTCCGGCGGATCGAGCACCTCCGCCTCCGGCCCGAGCCGCAGCGCCAGGTGGTACGCCACGTCGACGGACTCGATCGGCAGCCAGGTGACCACCCAGCCGTCCCCGTCGGGCGCACCGGCGGCGGCCGTCGCCTCGGCGTACGCGAAGGGTGCCTCCGGGGCGCTGCGGAGCTCGCGCAGGCCGGCGGGGCTCAGCCGGACGCGGACCCGGGTCCGCTGCATGCTGCGCAGGAACGCCTCGGCCTGCCCACGCCAGTATCCGCCGAGGTCGAAGCGCTCGTCGCGGTCGAACGTCTCCCCGCCCGGGGCCACGTCGACCACCCGGTCGACCCGGTACGTGCGCGTGTCGTCGCCGACGCGGGCGACCAGATACCAGGTCCCGCTCTTGAGCACGAGCCCGTACGGCTCGACCCGCCGGACGACCTCGCCGTCGCCGCGCCGGTAGCGCAGCTCGACGACCCGGTCGCCCCACACGGCGCGGGCCAGCTCGGCCAGCCGGGGCGGCGGCGACGCGTCGCGGAACCAGCCCGGCACGTCCAGGTGGAACCGCTGCCCGGCGCGGGCGGGCGCGTCGCGCAGCGCGGGCGGCAGCGCGGCCAGCACCTTCAGCTCGGCCGAGGCGACCGCGTCGGCCAGCCCCATGTCCCCCGCCGGCCCGGGCAGCCCGGCGAGGAACAGCGCCTCCGCCTCGTCCCGGGTGAGCCCGGTCAGCCGGGTCCGGTAGCCGCCGAGCAGGCGGTAGCCGCCGGCCCGGCCCCGGTCGGCGTAGACGGGCACCCCGGCGGCCGACAGCGCCAGCACGTCCCGGTACACGGTCCGCTCGGAGACTTCCAGCTCACGGGCAAGCTCGGCCGCCGTCATCACCCCCCGCGCCTGAAGCAGCAGCACCACCGAGATCAACCGCGAGGCTCGCACCCGCCCATTGTGTAAGGAAGGGCCCCCTGTTAACGCCTGCGGTATAGAAGGGAACCCTTCTCACTCCGCCCCGCGTTGCTTGGCGGGGCGGGCGGGACAGGCGCGGTTAGGCTCAGCGGTCGTGAACGTACCCAGCAGCATCACCGCGCCGGTGACCGGCGCCGTCGGCCGATTCTTCTCCGGGGTCGGGCTGCTCCTGCGCGGCATCGGCCTGTACGTCCGCAGTCCCGGCCTGATGCTGCTCGGCATCGTGCCGGCGCTGATCTCCGGAACCCTCTTCGTGGCCGCCTTCGCCACCCTCGTCTACTTCGTGGACGACCTGGCCGCGCTGGTCACCCCGTTCGCCGACGACTGGTCCCGCACCGCCCGCAGCCTCGTCCGGGTCGTCGCCGGCCTGGCCTTCCTCGGCGTCGGCGGGCTGCTCGGGGTGCTCACCTTCACCGCCGTGACGCTGGCCATCGGCGACCCGTTCTACGAGAAGATCTCCGAGCGGGTCGAGGAGCGCCTCGGCGGCACGCCCGGCGCGGTGGAGGCGCCGTTCTGGGCGTCGCTGCGCCGCAGCATCGTCGACTCGCTGAGGCTCGTCGCGATCTCCGTACTCGTGGGTATTCCGCTCTTCGCGGCCGGCTTCATCCCGGTGGTCGGGCAGACCGTCGTGCCGGTGATCGGGGCGGCGGTCGGCGGCTGGTTTCTCGCGCTGGAGCTGGCGGGGGCCCCGTTCTACCGCCGCGGCATGCGGCTGCCCGACCGCCGGACGTTGCTCAGGGCCGACCGGCCGACGACGCTGGGCTTCGGGGTGGCGGTCTTCGTGTGCTTCCTGATCCCGCTCGGCGCGGTGCTGGTCATGCCGGCGGCGGTGGCCGGCGCGACCCTGCTCACCCGCCGCGCGATGGGCCAGTCCATCGAGCCGCCGGGCCGCCCCGTCGAGAAGCGGTGACGTGGAGGTCGACCCTGCCGCGTGCACGCCCCGCCGGAGGTGGCGAGAAGGGAACCCCTCTCTACCGTATGCGTTAACAGGGGGCCCCTCCTTGCACCTATCCTTAACCGGACGAAAGGTGCGATAAGGGATGCCTCGCGTGTGGGCCGACCGGTTCAGGTCCGCGGTCTCGGCGACCGCGGCCTGCCTGCTGCTGCTCGGGGTCGCGGGCCTGCCCCGGCGCGAGGCCCGGCCCGGCCCGTCGACCGCCCGCCCGCCCGTGCCGCCGGTGCCGCCCGCGCCCCTGCCCGGTCCGCGCACGACGATCCGGCTGGACCCTGCCGACGCGCCGGTCCGGGCGGCCGGGCGCGACCCGGCCTGCGCCGAGGGCCTGGGCGGCGGGCCCTATCCCGACGAGGACGTGTGGATGTTCGGCCTGCCGGCCGGCGCGGCCGTCGCCCGGTTCGTCGCGGTCACGCCCGAGTTCGTCGCCCCGGACCGGGAACGCGTCGCCCTCACCGTGCCCACCGAGGCCGGCGTGCTGACTGTGGACGGGGCCGGGGGCAGCGCGGCGTGGCTGCGCCTGCCCGCCGGCTGGACCCTGACGGGCGGCTCGGCGGCGATCGCCGGGGACGCCGGCTCCTTCGCGCTCGCGGCGGTCTGCCCGGCGTCCGCGCCACCGCCGTCGTCGTCGTGACCGGCCCGCCCGGCGCGAACCCCACCACGCCCCGCCGGAGGTGGTGAGAAGGGGACCCCTCTCTACCGTATGCGTTAACAGGGGGCCCCTCCTTACGCCGAGGCGCGCAGGACCAGCTCCGTGGGCAGCACGAGGGCCGGCTCGACGTCCTCGCCGGCCGCGATCCGCAGGAGCTGGCGGGTCGCCTGCCGGCCCAGGTCGACGATCGGCTGCCGCACGGTGGTCAGCGGCGGGTCCGTGTACGCGGCCGTCTCGATGTCGTCGAACCCGATCATCGCCACGTCGGCGGGCACCCGCCGCCCCGCCTCGCGCAGCGTCCGCATGGCGGCGTGCGCCATCAGGTCGGAGGCGGCGAAGACGGCGTCCAGATCGGGGTGGGCGGCGAGGAGCTGCCGCATCGCCGCCGCCCCCGACTCCCGGGTGAAGTCGCCGTACGCCACCCGTTCCGGCAGCCCCGCCTCGGCGACGGCCGCCCGGTAGCCGGCGAGGCGTTCCACCCCGGCGAACATGTCCTGCGGACCGGCGATGGTGGCGATGCGCCGCCGCCCCGAGTCGAGCAGGTGCCGCACCGCCCGGGTCACCCCGCCGACGTGGTCGACGTCGACGTACGGCACGCCGACGTCGCCGAGGAACCGCCCGCTGCACACCACGGGGATGCCGAGCCCGGCCAGCCGGGCGGGCAGCGGGTCGGCCCCGTGCAGCGAGGCGAAGACGACCCCGTCGACGTGCCGCCCGGTGGTGTACCGCTCCACCCGGGCGTGCCCGGCCGGCGAGCCGGCGAGCATCAGCACGAGCTGCTTGTCGGCGGCCTCCAGCTCCTGCGCGACGCCCCGGATGATGCTCGGGAACACCTGGTCGTCGGAGAAGACCCGGGTGGCCTCCTCGGGCAGCACGAGGGCGATGGAGTCGGTCCGCTGGGTGACCAGGCTGCGGGCGGCGAGGTTCGGCACGTACCCCAGCTCGGCCACGGCCTGGCGGACCGCCTCCCGGATCGGCTCGGCGACGGTGGTGGAGCCGTTCACCACCCGCGACACGGTCGCCCGGGAGACGCCGGCCCGCCGGGCCACCGCCTCCAGGGTCGGCCGCTGGGCCGTCGTCATCGGAGCGCTCCCCACCTCGTCACAGCCCGTTCCGGGAGATCACCTCCTGGTACCACCGGGCGCTGGCCTTCGGCGTGCGCCGCTGGGTCAGGTAGTCGACGTGGACGATCCCGAACCGCTTGCGGTACCCCTCGGCCCACTCGTAGTTGTCCAGCAACGACCATACGAGATAGCCGCGCAGGTCCACCCCCCGGCCGATGGCCGCGTGCACGGCCCGAAGGTGCCCGTCGAGGTAGGCGATCCGGTCGGCGTCGACCACCCGACCGGCGGAGTCGGTCGTGCGGTCCGGGAACGCGCCGCCGTTCTCGGTGATCATCAGCGGCAGGCCGGGGTAGTCGGCGGCCAGCCGGTCCAGCAGCCGGCCCAGCCCGGCCGGCTCGATCGCCCAGCCCATGTCGCTCACGGAGCCGGCCGCCGGCAGGAACTCCACGGCGCCCTCGGTGCCCGGCCAGGCGCTGCCGCCCGCCCCGTCCGGCCGCCCGGCCACGTAGGTCGGCGCGTAGTAGTTGATGCCGAGCAGGTCGATCGGCGCGGCGATCAGCTTCTCGTCGCCGTCGCGGAGGAACGTCGCCGGGTCGACCATCCGGGCCACGTGCTCCAGCACGTCGGCGGGGTACCCGGCGCCGGTCAGCGGGTCCAGGAAGATCCGGTTCTGCAACCCGTCGACCAGCCGGACCGCCGCCGCGTCCGCCGCGCTGTCCCGGTCCGCCGGCTGCACCTCCGCCGGGTTCAGGGTGATCCCGACGACCTCCGCGCCGCCCGCGCGCAGCGCCCGGACCGCCAGGCCGTGCCCCAGCAGCAGATGGTGTACGGCGGTGAAGGCCGCGCCCGGGTCGCTCACGCCGGGGGCGTGGACCCCGTTGCCGTACCCGAGGTAGGCCGAGCACCACGGCTCGTTGAGCGTGGTCCAGGTGCGGATGCGGTCGCCGAGCCGGCCGTGCACGGCCGCCGCGTACGTGGCGAAGTGCTCGGCGGTCTCCCGGTTGGTCCAGCCGCCCCGGTCTTCCAGCGCCTGCGGCAGGTCCCAGTGGTAGAGCGTGACGATCGGGTCGATGCCCCGGTCGAGCAGCGTGTCGGTGAGCCGGTCGTAGAAATCCAGCCCGCGCGGCTCGACCGGCCCGGTGCCGTCGGGCTGGATCCGGGGCCACGCGATCGAGAACCGGTACGCCTTCAGCCCCAGCTCCGCCATCAGGGCCACGTCGTCGGCGTACCGGTGGTAGTGGTCGCAGGCGACGTCGCCGGTGTGGCCGGCGAAGACCTTGCCCGGCGTACGGCTGAAGGTGTCCCAGATCGACGGGCCGCGACCGTCGTCGCGGGCCGCGCCCTCGATCTGGTACGACGCGGTGGCCGCGCCCCAGACGAAGTTGTCGGGGAACCGTAGCTCGCTGCTCGCGCTCACGCCTTACCTTCCTTCGTTCGCGACTGTGGGGCTCGCAAGATCGGCTCACTCCTCGCGCTCACGCCTTGACCGCACCTTCCATGATTCCGCCGATGATCTGGCGGCCGAACAGGACGAATACCAGCAAAAGGGGCAGGGTTGCGATGGCCGTGCCGGTGAAGACCTGCGACATGTCCTGGTAGTAGCCGTCCGACAGCGCCCGCAGCGACAGCTGCACCGTCGGGTTCTCCGGGTCGTTGAGCACAGCGTACGGCCAGAGGAAGTCGTTCCAGGTCGTCATGAACGTCAGCAGGCCGAGGACCGCGGCGGCCGGGCGCAGCGCCGGCAGCACCACGTTCCAGTAGATCCGCGCGGTGCCGCAGCCGTCCATCCGGGCGGCCTCGATCAGCTCGGTGCTGACGGCCTGGCTGGCGTACTGCCGCATCATGAACACGCCGAACCCGGTGACCAGCGCCGGCACGATCACGGCCGGCAGCCGGTCGTTCCAGTTGAGCTTCGTCATCAGCAGGTACAGCGGGATGACCCCGAGCTGGGTGGGGATCATCATCGTCGCGATGATCACCAGCAGCAGCCCGCTGCGGCCGCGGAACCGCAGCTTGGCGAAGGCGAACCCGGCCAGCGTGGAGAAGAAGACCACCGACACGGTGACCGTGACGGCCACGATCGCCGAGTTGATCAGACCGGTGAGGAAGTACGCGTCGGTGTTGTCGAACAGCCGGGCGATGTTCGCGCCCAGGTTGCCGCCGGGGGTGACCGGCGGCGGTATCTGGCCCATCGCGTCGCTGGAGCGGCTGGCCACCACGAACATCCAGTAGATCGGGAAGACCGACAGCAGGGCCGAGACGGCCAGGGCGGCGTACGTGAGCCGGCCGGCGGACCAGAGCTTGTTCATCGGACGCGCTCCTTCCGGGGGCGGCGGACCCGCGGCGGCCCGTCGGTGCCGCCGAGCCGGCGCAGGATCACCACGTTGATCGCCGCGACGATCGCGATCAGGGCGAACAGCAGCCACGCGACCGCCGAGCCGTAGCCGAAGTTGTAGTGCGGCGCGAAGGCGTTCTCGAACATGTACATGGTCATCGTCTGCGACTCGCGCAGCGGCCCGCCCCGGATCGGGTTGGTGCCGGAGTGGAACATCCGGGGCTCGGTGAAGAGCTGGAGGCCGCCGATGGTCGACACGATCACCGCGAAGATGATCGTCGGCTTGAGCAGCGGCACGGTGATCTTCCAGAACTGCCGGGCCCGGCTGGCCCCGTCGATCGCCGCCGACTCGTACAGGTCGCGGGGGACGGCCTGCATGGCGGCGAGGAAGATCAGCGCGTTGTAGCCGGTCCACCGCCAGTCGACCATGGCGGAGATGGCCACCCACGAGGCGAACCGGTTGGACTTCCAGTCGATCGCGTCGACGCCGACCAGGTCGAGCAGCCAGTTGATCATGCCGAACTGCCGGCCGAACAGCACCCCGAAGACGATCGCCACGGCGGCGGTCGAGGTGACGTTCGGCACCAGCACCGCCATCCGCCAGGTGGTCCGGGCCCGCAGCCGCCGGTTGAGCAGGCTGGCCAGCCAGAGCGCGGCCAGCAGCTGCGGCACGGTCGAGAGGACGAAGATGCCGAGGGTGTTGACCACCGAGTGCCAGAAGTCGGGGTCGGCGAGCAGCCGGGTGTAGTTCTCCCCGCCGACGAACGGGTGCTCGGCGGCGAGCAGGTCCCAGTCGTGCAGCGACACCCAGAACGTGTACGCCAGCGGGTACGCCCCGAACACGCCGAAGAGCAGGAAGAACGGTGCGATGTAGAGGTAGGGGGAGTACTTCTCGTCGAGCCGGCTGAGCCGGTACCTCCGGGGCGGGCGGGCGGTGCTCCGCTCCGCCGGTGTCACCGGTGGCAGGGCGTCGAGCTGGACGGCCATGGGCCCGGTCACTCCTTTCCGCGTCTCGCGCGGCGCGGGCGGCGTCCCCGGCGTGCCGGAGCGCCGCCCGCGCGTCCGCGTCGGGCCTACTTGGCCGCGGCCTTCTTGGCGTTGTTCACCGCGTCGGTCCACGCCTGCTCGGGGCTGCGCTGGCCGAGGTCGACGGTGCGCACGGCGTTCTCCACCTCGGTGCGGACGGCCTGGTTCTTCGGGCCCATGTAGACCGGCTTGAGGCTCTTCGCGCCGGCCGCGAAGATCTTGCCGACGGGGGCGTCGGAGAAGTACGCGTTCGTGGAGTCGGCCACGGCCGGGTCGTCCAGCGCCTGCGGGTTGGACGGCAGCGGCCCCTTGGCCTTGAACGCCCCGATCTGCCCCTGGGCGCTGGTCAGGAACTTCGCCAGCTCGATCGCCTCGGCCTGGTGCTTGCTCTGCTTGGGCACGGCGAGGAAGGAACCGCCCCAGTTGCCGCCGTTGCCGGGCACCTGGGCGATGTCCCACTTGCCCTTGGCGGCCGGGCCGGCGTTGCCCTCGATGGTGCCGGTCATCCAGGCCGGGCAGGCGATGGTGGCGAACTTGGCCTGCTTGAACGCGGAGACCCACTCCTCGGACCAGGAGCCGTACTTGCCGGACAGGCCGGAGTCGAGGATGTCCATCGTGGTGTCCCACGCCTGCCGCACGGCCGGGTTGCTGTCCACCACCAGGTTGTTGGCGGTGTCGTAGTAGTGGTAGCCCTGCGCGTTGCCGGCGGTCTGGAGCACGATCGTGTTGAAGATGTTGGTGGCCGAGTCCAGGAACGCCGCGCCGGTGTTGGCCGCCTTGAACTTCTCGCCGGTGGCGATGTAGTCCTGCCAGGTGGGCCAGAGCTTGGACACCTCGTCGCGCTGGGTCGGCAGCCCGGCCTTGGCGAACAGGTCGCTGCGGTAGCACATCGCCATGCCGCCGACGTCGGTGCCGAGGCCGATGAGCTGCTTGCCGTCGGCGGTCAGCGCCTGGTTCCACTTCCAGTCGAGGAAGTTGCCCTTGAGCTCGGCCGCACCGTGGTCGAGCAGGTTGACGAAGTTCTGCGGGTTGGCCTTGTACTCGACGAGCAGGCCCTCCTCGATGGCGACCACGTCGCCGGCGCCCTTCCCGGCGGCGAGCCACTGGGTGAGCTTCGGCGAGTATTCGTCGAGGTTGCCGCCGGTGCCCCGCTCGACGATCTTCACGTCGGGGTGGGCGGCCATGTACTCCTGGTAGAGCTCCTGGTAGCCCATCTGGCCGAAGACGTCGACGGTCAGCGTGACCGGCCCGCCCTCGGCGGACTCGTCCCCGCCGCAGCCGGCGGTGGTGAGCAGTGCGGTGGCCGCGACGAGGGCCACGGCCGCGAGGCGGCGGCGTGGAAAGACACCCATCTTGTTCTCGGACCCCTCTCAGGTCGTGCGCATGGCGGTGGGGACGGGGGTGGAACCTTCGAGAGAGCGCTCTCACAAGAGCCTGGCCGCTGGCTGCCGGGATGTCAATAGAGCGCTCCCGGAGCGGAAAGGAAGGGCCCCCTGTTAACGCATTCGGTAGGGCAGGGGCCCCTTCCTAACAACGCACGGCGCGCGCGAACCGCCGGGCGGGCGGGGTGGCGGGCACGACGACGCGTGGCCCCCGGCTGTGCCGGGGGCCACGTCAGGCGGGAAAGGGGGAGCGGTCAGCCGGTGCGCAGGCCGTCGAGGAGGGCGCGGTCGCCCCGGACCCCGAGGGTGTCGAAGCTGACCCGGCCCATCAACGCCAGCAGCAGGTCGCTCGCCGTGCCGGTGACCTCGACCCGGGCGTGGTGGTCGTCGTGGTCGAGGATGGTGTCGGTGTCCAGCAGCGCCACGCCCTCGCCGCGCAGCCGCAGGTACCAGTCCTGGCCCGCGTCGGGCGCGGCCAGGTGCACCACCCCGCGCCACTGGCCGGTGGCCTTGCGCCGGCCCGCCGGCAGCCAGGTGTCGAGCACCTCGCTCACCCCGTCGGCCGCGAGCTTGGCCTCGATCGGCTCACCGGCGGCGATGGCGAGCTGGGCGTCCCAGCGGTGCACCGACGTCTCGTGCGCCATCCGGCGCGGCCAGAAGCCGGCCTTCTTCGGCTGCGGCGCCCAGTTCCACGTCGGGGTCTCCGGGTCCAGCCCGTCGAAGGTCGCCATCAGCCGGTCGTACGCCTGCTGCCAGAACTCCAGCGCGGACGCCCCGGCGGGCGGCGCGGCCGGGACGCTCGGCCGCTCGGGCCGGGTGGTGCCCCCGGTCGTCACGATGGTGTTCACCCAGGTGTAGACCTCGCCGAGGTGCACGGTCAGGTCGGTGATCGTCCAGCCGGGGCAGGAGAGCACGGGTGTCTCGGGGGGAGCCTCCGCCACGGCGGCGGCGAACGCGGGACCCTCGGTCCGCAGCGCGCCGATCCAGAAGTCCTTCGTGCCGTGCAGTCTGCTCATCACGATCCTCCCGGGCGACCGCGCCACCAAGTGGGTGCCGCGGCTCCCTCTCAGCCTAGGGTGAAAGGCGTGTCAGACGTTAGTGCCCACCCGACCACCGAAACCCGCGCCGCCGACCCGACCAGGTTGGCGGGATACACCACGCTGTGCCTCGGTGGCCCGGCCGGACGGATCGAGACCGCTGCCAGCGCCGAGGAGATCGTACAAAAGGTGCAGCAGGCCCGCCGGCGGGACGATGAGGTCCTGATCCTCGCCGGCGGCAGCAACGTGGTCGTCGGCGACGCCGGCTTCCCCGGCACGGTCGTGCTGGTGCGGTCCCGGGGGCTGCGGGTCGTCGCCGAGGACGCCGACACCGTCACCGTACGGGTCGAGGCCGGCGAGCCGTGGGACGACCTCGTCGCCGCCACCGTCGCCAACGGCTGGTCGGGGCTGGAGTGCCTCTCCGGCATCCCCGGCTCGGCCGGCGCCACCCCGATCCAGAACGTCGGCGCGTACGGCCAGGAGGTCGCCGAGACGATCACCGGCGTGCAGGTGTACGACCGCGTGCAGGAGAGCCTGGGACGGGTCGAGGCGGCCGACTGCGGCTTCGCGTACCGGTCGAGCATCTTCAAGTACAGCGAGCGCTGGGTGGTGCTGTCGGTCGACTTCCGGCTCGCCCGCTCCCCGCTGTCCGGCCCCGTCCGCTATGCCGAGCTGGCCCGGGCGCTGGGCGTCGAGCCGGGCGACGCGGTGCCGCTGGCCGACGCGCGGGCCGCCGTGCTGCGGCTGCGCGCCGGCAAGGGCATGGTGCTCGACGCGGCCGACCCCGACACCCGCTCGGTGGGCTCGTTCTTCACCAACCCGGTGCTCGACGGCGAGGCGTACGAGCTGCTGCGCGGGCGGGCCGCCGACCTCGGCGAGCCGCCGCACTGGCCCGGGGCGGGCGGCACGGTGAAGGTGAGCGCCGCCTGGCTGATCGACAAGGCAGGCTTCGCCAAGGGCCACCCCGGGCCGGAGGGGGTGGCCATCTCCAGCAAGCACACCCTCGCCCTGACCAACCGCAGCGGCACCGCCAGCACCGCCGCGCTGGTCGCCCTGGCCCGCGACATCCGCGACGGCGTGCACGCCCGGTTCGGCGTGCCCCTGCACCCGGAGCCGGTCCTGGTCAACTGCGCCGTGTGACGGCCGGCGGGCGGACGCGCCCACCCGGGTCGTCCGGCGGCAATGGCAGACTCTTCGGAGTGAGCGACGTGGCCGCATCGGCGATGGACGGCGAGCTGGAGAGCCCCAGCCTGGTGGATCTCGCCGTGTCCCGGCTGACCCGGGAGATCCTCAGCGGCAGGAGCGACCCGGGCGAACGCCTGGTGGAGGAGCAGCTGACCCGGCGGCTCGGGATCAGCCGCGCCCCGTTGCGGGAGGCGCTGCGGCTGCTGGCGCAGCAGGGCCTGGTGGAGCACGTGCCCCGGCGGGGCGTCCGGGTCGCCACCCTCTCCGATCGCGACGTGCGGGAGCTGTACGAGCTGCGCGACGTGCTGGAGCGGGTGGCGGTGCACCGGGCCGTGCCGGTGCGCCGGGAGGGCGACCTGGCCGGGCTGCGGGCGGCGCTGGACCAGATGCGCGAGGCGACCCGGGCCGGCGACCGGCTGGCCGTCGCCGAGTCGCACCGGGCGTTCCACGTCGCGCTGGTGGCGCTGGCCGGCAACCGGCAGCTCTCCGCCGTGTACGACTCGATCCTGATGAAGTTGCAGCTCTACATGGCGATCAACCTGCGCCGCGAGGCGGAGGTGGCGCAGCCGTCGGACGGGGTGCACCGGCACGAGCGGCTCTTCGCGGCGGTCGCCGGGGAGGACCCGGAGGCGGTGCTCGCGGTGCTGTCGGAGCACGGCGCGCGGTCGTACCTCGACTAGCCGGGGGCGGGCCGGCCCGCGGCCGGCGTCATGCCGTCGTTACCTGTCGCGCCGTTCCCTGTAACAGAACTGTCGACAATCGACTGTATGTCAGAACGGATCGGATCGCTCGCGGAGCTGCGGTCGGCGTACCGCGAGGGCGGCCTCACCCCCGCCGCCCTGGCCGAGCGCGTGCTGGCCGGGCTCGCCGGCCGCGACGGCGCGCCGGTCTGGATCAGCACCGTCCCGGCCGACCGCCTGCGGGCCCAGGCCGCCGCGCTGGGCCGCGACGGCGACCCCGCGCGGCTCCCGCTGTACGGCATCCCGTTCGCGGTCAAGGACAACATCGACGTCGCCGGCATGGTCACCACCGCCGGCTGCCCCGACTTCGGGTACACCGCCGACGCCGACGCGCCCGTGGTGCGCCGGCTGCTCGACGCCGGCGCGCTGCTGGTCGGCAAGACCAACCTCGACCAGTTCGCCACCGGCCTGACCGGGGCCCGCTCGCCGTACGGCAGCTGCGAGAGCGTCTTCGGCGGCGGCCTCGTCTCCGGCGGCTCCAGCTCCGGCTCGGCGGTCGCGGTCGCCAGCGGCCAGGTCAGCTTCGCCCTGGGCACGGACACCGCCGGCTCCGGCCGGGTGCCGGCGGCGCTCAACGGCATCGTCGGGGTCAAGCCCACCCGGGGCCTGCTCAGCACGGCCGGCGTGGTGCCGGCCTGCCGCTCGCTGGACTGCGTCTCGGTCTTCGCCGCCGACGTGGCGGACGCCGTGGACGTGCTGCACGCCGCTCGCGGCGTCACGGCGGCCGACCCGTGGGGGCGTCCGCTGCCGGCCGAGCGGGTGCCGGCCCGCCCGCCGGGGGCGCTACGCCTCGGGGTGCCCCGCGCAGAAGACCTGGAGTTCTTCGGCGACACCGGCCAGCAGGACCGGTTCGCCGCCGGCGTCGAGCGGCTGCGTGACCTGGTCGGCCATGCCCAGCCGGTGCCGCTGGGCCCCTTCTTCGAGGCGGGGGACCTGCTCTACCAGGGGCCCTGGGTGGCCGAGCGGCTGACCGGGCTGGACGACTTCCTGCGGGAGCGCCCCGAGGCGGTCCTGCCCGTCACCCGGGCGGTGCTGGAGACCGGGCGGCGCTACGACGCGGTCGACGCCTTCCGGGGCCGGCACCGGCTCCGCGAGCTGCGGGCCCGGGTCGACCGCGGGTGGCGGCAGGTCGACGTGCTCGTCGTGCCCACCGTCGGCACCACCTTCACCCTCGCCGAGATCGCCGAGGACCCGATCGGGCGCAACGCCGTGCTCGGCCGCTACACCCAGTTCGCCAACCTGCTCGACCTGGCCTGCGTGACCGTGCCCAACGGGTTCACCGCCGCCGGCCGGCCGGCGAGCCTGACCCTGGTCGGCCCGGCGTTCAGCGACACCACCCTGGCCCGGCTCGCCGCCGCCCTCACCGGCGGGGCCGACGTGGGACCGGCCGACGTGGGACCGGCCGACGTGGGACCGGCCGACGCCGCGCCGCCGGCGACCGCCACCGGGCCGGGACCGGCGGACCTGCTCGTCGCCGTCGTCGGGCGGCACCTGGCCGGCGAGTCCCGCAACGGGGAGCTGACCGACCGGGGAGCCACGCTCGTCGCCGCGACCCGGACCGCGCCCTGCTACCGGCTCTACCGGATGGCCACCCCCGACGGCGAGGGGCTGCCCGGCCTGGTCCGCGTCGAGGCGGCCCGGGGCCACCGCATCGACGTCGAGCTGTGGCGGCTGCCCGCGTCCGCCGTCGGCGGGCTGCTGGCCGGCGTCCCCGCCCCGCTCTCGCTGGGCTGGGTCCGGCTGGACGACGGGCGCAGCGTCCTGGGCTTCCTCTGCGAGGCGTACGCCGCCGGGCCGGACGCCGAGGACATCAGCGCCGCCGGGGGCTGGCGGGCGTACCGCAGCGCCGCCCGGCGATGAGCGGCGACGACAACAGGAGGAGGAGAGGATGGCAAGGATCGGGCCGGTAACCGCGAACCCCTACCCGTGGCCGTACGACGGCGCGGTCGACACCACCCGCACCGCGTTGCTCTGCATCGACTGGCAGACCGACTTCTGCGGGCCGGGCGGCTACGTCGACGCGATGGGCTACGACATCAGCCTCACCCGGTCCGGCCTGCCGGCCACCGCCCGGCTGCTGGCCCACGCCCGGTCGCTCGGGATGCTCGTCGTGCACACCCGCGAGGGGCACGACCCCGACCTGTCGGACCTGCCGCCGAACAAGCGCTGGCGCTCGGCGCGGATCGGCGCCGAGATCGGCGGAGCCGGCCCGTGCGGCCGGATCCTGGTCCGGGGCGAACCGGGCTGGGAGATCGTGCCCGAGGTCGCCCCGGCGCCCGGCGAGGTGGTCGTCGACAAGCCCGGCAAGGGCGCGTTCTACGCCACCAACCTCGACCTGGTGCTGCGCACCCGCGGTATCACGCACCTCATCCTCACCGGCATCACCACCGACGTCTGCGTGCACACCACCATGCGCGAGGCGAACGACCGGGGGTACGAGTGCCTGATCCTCGCCGACTGCACCGGCGCGACGGACAAGGGCAACCACGAGGCGGCGCTGCACATGGTCACCATGCAGGGCGGCGTCTTCGGCTGCGTCGCCACGTCCGACGACGTCATCGCCGCGACGGCGGGGTGAGGCGCGAGATGCCGACCGTCGCCGCCGCCCGGCCCACCCCGTACACCTTCGACACCGCGACCACGGCGCTGCTGGTCATCGACATGCAGCGCGACTTCCTGGAGCCCGGCGGGTTCGGCGAGAGCCTGGGCAACGACGTCGGCCAGTTGCGCCGCACCATCGCGCCGCTGGCCGCGCTGCTGGCCGGCGTCCGCGCCGCGGGCCTGACCGTCGTGCACACCCGCGAGGGGCACCTGCCCGACCTGTCCGACTGCCCGCCGGCCAAGCTCCACCGGGGCGCGCCGAGCAAGCGGATCGGCGACCCGGGCCCCAACGGCCGCATCCTCGTGCGGGGCGAGTACGGCCACGACATCGTCGACGAACTCGCGCCGCTGCCCGGCGAGCCGGTCGTCGACAAGCCCGGCAAGGGCGCGTTCTACGCCACCGGGCTGGAGGCCCTGCTCGCCCAGCGGGGCATCCGCAGCCTCCTGGTCACCGGGGTCACCACCGAGGTGTGCGTGCACACCACCGTCCGGGAGGCCAACGACCGCGGGTACGAGTGCCTCGTGCTCGCCGACTGCGTCGGGTCCTACTTCCCCGAGTTCCAGCGGGTCGGGCTCGACATGATCGCCGCCCAGGGCGGGATCTTCGGGTGGGTCGCCGAGTCCGCCGAGGTGCTCGCCGTGCTGCCCAGCACCACCATGTCGCAACCCTCCTCCTGAATCGGGAGCAGCCATGGTCACCCCCAAGCCCCCCGCCGCCCCGCTCCCGTTCTGGGTGCGCGGCGACACCAACGCGTTCTTCGGTTTCGGCGTCAACGTCCTGGTCAACGTGCTCACCCTGACCGGGCTCTGCCTGGCCGTGGTGAAGCTCCCCGAGGGGGAGGTGTTCGGCACGATCCTGCCGGCGCTGGGCATCGCGCTGGTCGCCGGCAACATCTACTACACCTTCCTGGCGCGCCGGCTGGCCCGGCGGGAGAACCGGTCCGACGTGACCGCCCTGCCGTACGGGCCGAGCGTGCCGCACATGTTCATCGTCATCTTCGTCATCATGCTCCCGATCTACCTGCGCACGCAGGACCCGGTGCGGGCCTGGGAGGCGGGGCTGGCGTGGGCCTTCATCATCGGCGTGATCGTGCTGATCGGCGCGTTCGTCGGCCCCTACATCCGCCGGTACGCGCCCAGGGCCGCCGTGCTGGGCACCCTCGCCGGGATCTCCGTCACCTTCATCTCGATGAACCCGGCCGGGCAGATGTGGCGGATGGCCTGGATCGCGCTGCCCGTCTTCGCGCTGCTGCTGATCGGCCTGCTCACCGACGTCAGGCTGCCGTTCAACTTCCCGATCGGGCTCGCCGCGCTGCTGGTCGGCACGGCGCTGGGCTGGGCCGGCGGCGCGATGTCGGTGCCGGACGTCACGGCCGCCGCCCGGGACATCGCGTTCGCCGTGCCCTCGCTCAAGCTCGACCTGCTCGGCACCGGGCTGGCCGACATGGCGCCGTTGCTGGCGACGGCGATCCCGCTGGGGGTCTACAACTTCACCGAGGGCATGTCCAACGTGGAGAGCGCGGCGACCGCCGGCGACAACTACAACCTGCGCAGCGTCCTGCTCGCCGACGGCGCGGGCGCGGTGATCGGCGCGGCCCTCGGCTCGCCGTTCCCGCCCGCCGTCTACGTCGGGCACCCGGGCTGGAAGGCGGCCGGCGGCCGGAGCGGCTACTCGATGGCGACCGGCATCGTGATCGCCATCCTCTGCTTCCTCGGCATGTTCGGCCTGCTGGCGACGATCTTCCCGACGGCGGCGATCGTGCCGATCCTGCTCTACATCGGGCTGCTGATCGGCGCGCAGGCGTTCCAGGCGACGCCCCGGGCGCACGCCGCCGCCGTGGTCGCCGCGCTGATCCCGAACATCGCGGCCTGGGCCACCAGCCAGATCGACAACACGCTGGCGGCGGCCGGCACCACGGCCGCCGAGGTGGGCGACGAGGCCCTGGCCGGCGCGGGCGTGGTCTACGACGGCCTGCTCGTGCTCGGCCAGGGGGCGATCCTCGCCGGCCTGGTGCTCGGCGCGGTGGTGGTCTTCGTCATCGACAAGCGGTTCGTCCGGGCGGCGATCTTCGCCGGGTCCGGCGCGGCGCTCTCGTTCGTCGGGCTCATCCACGGCGAGCGGATCGAGTGGAACGCGAACGGCCCCGTGGCGCTCGGCTACCTCCTCGTCGCGGCGGTCTGCGGGATCTTCGCGCTGGGCCGGCCCGCGCCCCGGGTCCCCGAGCCGGAGGAGATCGAACTCGACCGCCTGCACGGCGAGGCCGCCCCCGGGCCCGCCGGCAGCGAGCCGACCGCCCCCGAAACCGCCGCTGCCGAGCCGACCGTCGCCGGGCCCGCCGACGGCGGGCAGCGGGAGCGCGCGGTGAGCGGCTGAGGCCGCCGGCCCGGTCGGGCGGCGGCACCGGCCGCCCGACCGGGCCCGCGTACGCCCGGCCCGTCGTGCGAAGGAGGATGCCCGTGGAGATCGACCGGACCGACGTGGTCGCCGAGGTGGCGGCGGCCTTCGCCGGCTACGAACAGGCGCTGGTCGACGGCGACGCCGACCGGATCTGCGGCTACTTCTGGGACGCCGACCGGACCGTGCGGTTCGGCATCGACGACCACCAGCACGGGCTCGACGCGCAGCGCGCCTGGCGCGCCGCCCAGCCGCCGCTGCCGCCCGGCCGCCGCCTCGTCGACACGGTGATCACGACCTTCGGCGCCGACCTCGCGGTGGTCACCACCCGGTTCGGCTACGCCGACGCCGCCGCCCGGGGCCGGCAGACCCAGACCTGGGTCCGCCTGCCCGTCGGCTGGCGCATCGTCACCGCCCACGTCTCCGAGCCCACCACCGGCGGCCCGGCCCCGCCGGGGGAGCCGCGCTGAGCCACCCGCCCGGGCTCAGGCGGTGGACCCGGCGGGGGCGACGGCGGACCAGTCGACGGTCAGCTCGCCGTGCCGCCAGCGGCGGGGCCCGTCGACGACCGGCCAGCCGGCGTCGCGGACCGCCGTCACCGCCCGCAGCCACCGCTGCCGGGGCCCGAAGGCCGCGTACGCGGCGGCGGAGCGCCACGCGTCGTCCAGGTCCCGCAGCAGGCCGTGGATCGCCTCGCCCGGCACGTTGCGGTGGATCAGGGCCTTCGGCAGCCGCTCGGCCAGCTCGGCGGGGCTGCCCAGTGTGGTGAGCTTCGCCGCCAGGGTGAGCGTGCGGGGCCCGGCGGAGTCGATCAGCAGCCAGCCGCCGAGCCGGCCCAGCTCGTCGCAGGTGCCCTCGACCAGCAGCCCGCCCGGGGCCAGCCGCCCGGTGACGGCCCGCCAGGCGGCGGCGACCTCGGCTTCGTCGTACTGCCGCAGCACGTTGCACGCCCGGACCAGGGCGGGCCGCAGCCCGGCCAGCTCGAACCCGCCCCGGGCGAAGGTGAGGCCGGGCGGGTCGGCGGCCGGCTGCGCGGCGGCCACGCGTACCGGATCGATCTCCAGCCCGACCACCCGCACGTCGGCGCGGACCCCGGCGGCGAGCCGGGCGCGCAGCTCCACGGCGGTGACCGGGGTCGCGCCGTAGCCGAGGTCGACCACCAGCGGGTCCGCCGCGTCCCGCAGCCGGTCGCCGCACGTCTCGACGATCCAGTTGTCGACCCGGCGCAACCGGTTCGGGTTGGTCGTGCCCCGGGTGACGACCCCCTGCGGCCGCGCCGCCGCCTCCGCCCGTGACCGGGGCACCATCAGCCCGCCCGGTGCACCTTGTGCTGCGCGGCCTGGGCCAGCGGGCGGACCACGAGCCGGTCGACGTTGACGTGCTGCGGGCGGGTCGCGCACCAGGCGACGCAGTCGGCGACGTCCTCGGCGACCAGCGGCTCGGCCACCCCGGCGTAGACCGCCTCGGCCCGGTCGGCGTCGCCGCCGAAGCGGACCAGCGAGAACTCGTCGGTCCGCACCATCCCCGGGTCGATCTCGACCACCCGGACGGGCCGGCCGCACAGCTCCAGCCGCAGCGTGCCCGCGACCGCCGTCTGCGCGTGCTTCGCGGCGCTGTAGCCGCCCCCGCCCTCGTAGACGACGTGGCCGGCGGTCGAGGAGACGATCACGATCGTGCCGGCCCCGGACGCCTCCAGCGCGGGCAGCAGCGCCTGGGTGACGCGCAGGGTGCCGAGCACGTTCACGTCGTACATCCACTGCCAGTCGCCCACCGACCCGGACTCCACCGGGTCGAGCCCGCGCGCGCCGCCGGCGTTGTTGACCAGCAGGGTGACCGGGCCGGGGGCCGCCGCCGCCGCCGCGGCGAGGCCGGCCACCGACTCGGCGGACGTGACGTCGCACCCGACGGCGGCGGCCGACCCGCCGGCCGCCCCGATCTCCGCGACGAGCGCGGCCAGCCGGTCGGTGCGCCGCGCGGCGGCCAGCACGTGGAACCCCTCGGCGGCCAGCCGGCGGGCCGTGGCCGCGCCGATCCCGCTGGACGCCCCGGTGACGATCGCGACAGAGGTCATCGGGCCATTCTCACCCCGGGGCGACGGCGCGCGCGCCGCCGGTCGGCTCCCGCGTCGATGAGGTCCGTCACGCCCGGGGGCAGCCGGTACGCATTTCCGGTTCCCGATGGGGAAGATGACACGCGGCGCGCAGGTTGACCGAGGAGCGCCGGTCGTGCGGGACGGCATCAACCGTGACAGAGGGAGCGGACGTGGCGGAACAGCACACCGGCGTGGGTCGTCAGCGAGGTGCCCGGCCGTGGCCGCGCCCCCGGCGCATCGCCACCCTGTCGGTGCACACCTCACCCCTGCACCAGCCCGGCACGGGCGACGCGGGCGGCATGAACGTCTACATCCTGGAGGTCGCCCGCCGGCTGGCCGAGGCCGACGTCGAGGTGGAGATCTTCACCCGGGCCACCTCCGGCGATCTGCCGCCGGTGGTCGAGATGTCCCCGGGAGTGCACGTGCGGCACGTCACCGCCGGCCCCCTGGAGGGGCTGACCAAGGAGGAGCTGCCAGGCCAGCTCTGCGCGTTCACGGCCGGGGTGCTGCGCGCCGAGGCGGCCCGCCCGCCGGGCCACTACGACCTGATCCACTCGCACTACTGGCTCTCCGGGCAGGTCGGCTGGCTGGCCCGGGAGCGCTGGGGGGTGCCGCTGGTGCACACCGCGCACACCCTGGCCAAGGTGAAGAACGACCGGCTCGCCGCCGGGGACCGCCCCGAGCCGAAGGCCCGGGTCATCGGCGAGGAGCAGGTCGTCGCCGAGGCCGACCGGCTGGTCGCGAACACCCGGGTGGAGGCCCGCGACCTGCTCGACCGGTACGACGCCGACCCGTCCCGGGTCACCGTGGTCGAGCCCGGCGTCGACCTGGACCGGTTCCGGCCCGCCGCCGGGGACCGGCACGCGGCCATGCTCGCCGCCCGCCGCCGGCTCGGCCTGCCCACCACGGGGTACGTGGTCGCCTTCGTCGGCCGGATCCAGCCGCTGAAGGCCCCCGACGTGCTGATCCGCGCCGCCGCCGCCCTGCGCGAGCGGGACCCGCGCCTCGCCGACGAGCTGACCGTGGTGATCGTCGGCGGCCCCAGCGGCAGCGGGCTGGACCGGCCCACCGCCCTGATCGAGCTGGCCGCCTCGCTCGGGATCGCCGACCGGGTGCGCTTCCTGCCGCCGTGCACGGGCGACGACCTGCCGGCCGTGTACCGGGCCGCCGACCTGGTCGCCGTGCCGTCGCACAACGAGTCGTTCGGGCTGGTCGCCCTGGAGGCGCAGGCGTGCGGCACGCCCGTGCTGGCGGCCGCCGTGGGCGGCCTGGTGACCGCCGTCCGGGACCAGGCCAGCGGGGTGCTCGTCGACAGCCACGACCCGGTCGACTGGGCCCGCACGTTGGCGGGGCTGCTGCCGGACCGGGCGCGGCGGGCGACGCTGGGGCGGGGCGCCGAGCAGCACGCCCGCAACTTCTCCTGGGACCGCACCGTCGGCAACCTGCTCGCCGTCTACGGCGAGACGATCGCCGAGCACCGGGAGCGGCTCAGCCGGCTCGCGGTCGACCCGGCGCTCTCCTGCGCCTGGTGAGCAAGGAAGGGCCCCCTGTTAACGCATCCGGTAGAGAAGGGCACCCTTCTCACCGCGCCACCACCCACCACCCACCACCCGCTGCCGGCCGTGGTCGGCGGCGGGTGGTGGGCCGCGGCCGTAGAGTGGGGCGGATGAGCGCGAGGAGCCAGGTGGCCGCCCTGATCGAGTCGTTCTGCGCCGAGCGGGAGCTGTCGGTCGAGTCCACCGGCGAGGCGTCGTACGCGGTGACCCTGCCCGGCACCCACAAGCTCAAGACGATCTGCAACCTCGTCGTCGGCGAGCACGCGCTGCGGATCGAGGCGTTCGTGATGCGCCAGCCCGACGAGCGGCGCGAGGAGCTGTGGGCCTGGCTGTTGCAGCGCAACGCGCGGATGTACGCCGTGTCGTTCTCCATCGACGCGGTCGGCGACGTCTACCTGACCGGCCGGGTGAACCTGGCGGGGGTCGACGGGGACGAGCTGGACCGGCTGCTCGGCAGCGTGCTGACGTACGCCGACGAGTCGTTCGACACGATGCTGGAGATCGGCTTCGGCACCGCCATCCGGCGGGAGTGGGAGTGGCGGGTCAAGCGCGGCGAGTCCACGGCCAACCTGGCCGCGTTCGCGCACCTCTTCGAGCCGTCGCCCGCCGGCGGGGCCCCGGCGGGGGGTTCGGAGCCGTCCTGACGGGTATGCCGCACCGCGCGGTGCGGCACTGGGATCGACCGCGCGCCGAGGACGGACTGTCGAGGAGCGGGAGCATCCCATGGCTCAGCGGAACAGCTCAGGTCGCGGCGGGACTGCGACCAGGACGAGGCGGCAGGCGGGCAACCAGACCCCGAACACCCCGACGATCTCCGAGTCGGAGATCTCCCGGATGCGGGTGGACGACATCCGCGCCCAGCTGCGCCGTCGGGGCGTCGCCGGGATCTCCGTGCTGCGCAAGCCGGAGCTGGTGAAGACCCTGGCCCGTACCCTGCGGGCCGAGGGTCGGGGCGCGGCGCGGCGCAGCACCGGGCCCGCGGGCCGCGCCAGCGCCACGAGGACCAGGACCACCGGGGGTACGCGCACCGCGGCCGGCGCCCGCACGAGGGCGACGCCGGCCCGGGCGAAGGCCGCCCCGGCCCCGACGAGGGCCAAGGCGGCCCCGGGCCGGGCCAAGGCGGCCCCGTCCCCGGCGCGGGCGCGGGCGGCCCAGGGCCGGGCGCGGACGACGGCGTCCCCGACGCGGACGACGGCCCAGGGCCGGGCGCGGGCGACGGCGACCCCGACGCGGGCGGCCAAGGCGGCCTCGGCCTCGGCCTCGGCCCGGCGGACCGCGTCGGCTTCGGCCCGGCGGACCGCCCCAGCGAGGAAGGCCGCCCCAGCGAGGAAGGCCGCCCCGGCGAGGAAGGCCGCCCCGGCGCGGGCCGGCCAGGGCACGGCCCGGCGGTCGCCGGTCCGGACCGGCCGGTCGTCGTCCCGGTCGGCGCGGTCCTCGCAGCCGATCACCTCGCTCCAGGACCGGCCGGAGCGTCCCGGGCGCAGCCTGGTCACCACCAACCACGACGTGATCCGGCGCTGGGCGCGGGAGCGCAACGCCCGGCCGGCCACGATCGCGGGTACGGAGCGCAACGGCCGGGCCGGGGTGCTGACGTTCAACCTGCCCGGGTACCGGGAGAGCAGCCGGATGCGGGAGATCACCTGGGACGAGTGGTTCCGGACCTTCGACGGCCGCCGGCTGAACCTGATCTACCAGGAGCAGCTGCGGGACGGGCGGCCGAGCAACTTCTTCCGCACGGAGTCACCCGATCGTGAGGACGGCTGAGGGTTTGCGGTGCCGGCGCACGGGTAGTCCGCGGTGCCGGCGATGACCCGGCGGGCAGGGGCCGTTCCGGACGGTGACCCTGTGACCGGCGAGACAGCCGTTCCGGGTTGAATCCGTAACCAGGGGAAACTAGCTTTATTGCACGCGCCGCGCTCGGAACCGTTCGGGGGAGCGGTGGATCGATCAGATCCGCGCACGAGCGCAGGCGCAGGGACGGGTGGATCCCGCCGTTGGGGGACGGCGCCACCCGTTGGAACCGGCGGCGCGAGCGGGCGACGCTTACGGGGGTGAGTGTCGCCCGCCGCCGCCGGCACGATGCGGGCGCCCATCACGACCACTGGTCGAGGTGGGCGCTTTGCGTCGCCCGGGAGCGCCCCGGCTCCCGTGCCCCCGGCTCCCGGACGGCCTCAGCGCGCGGCGGACGTCAACGGTCCGCGCTGGGCCGGCGCGGGCCCGGCCGGCCGGCGCAGCGCGGCGGCCCGCCGCTCCCGGGCCGGCCCGGAGGCCAGGTGGGCGACCGCCACCACGACGCCGACCGCCGCGCAGCCCAGCCAGAGCGCCGCGTTGCCGGCCTGCTGCCGGACCAGGCCGCCGACGATCGGCGCGCTGGCCCCGGCGACCTGCCAGGACAGCGAGAAGACGCCCTGGTAGCGGCCGCGCAGGTCGGCGGGGGAGAGCTCCGCGATCAGGGTGGAGTTCGACGGCGAGTTGAGCATCTCGCCGAGGGTCCAGACGAGCACGGTGAGGGCGTAGAACCAGGCGGCGTCGGCGAACGCGGTCAGCCCGAACCCGACGCCCATCACCACGGCGGCGAGGGCGAGCACGTGCGAGCGGCTGCGCCCACGGATCAGCCGGGGCACGAAGAGCTGCCCGGCCACGATGAGCACCCCGTTGAGCGCGATCACCACGCCGTACGTGGAGGGGCTCAGGCCGTCGTCGCCCATGGCGATCGGCAGCATCGAGATGTGCTGGAGGAAGACCAGCGCGCCGAGCAGGTTGAGCGCCACGAAGCCCAGGTAGATCCGGTCGCCGAGGATGGTGCGCAGCGCTCCCCGGGGGCGGGCGGCCCCGGCGGGGAGCACGACGGCGCGGGCCGGGGTGCGGGTCTCGGTCACCTTCACGAAGATGATCACGGCGGTGGCCAGCGTGGTCGCCGCGTCGATCACGAACAGCAGCAGGTAGCTGGCCTCGGCGGCCAGGCCGGCGAGGATGGCCGCGCAGGCGAAGCCGAGGTTGATCGCCCAGTAGTTGAGCGAGAACGCGCGCAGCCGGTCCCGCTCCGGCACCACGTCGATCATCATCGCGCCGAACGCCGGCCGGGCCGCCTCGGCGAACAGGCCGAGCAGGAGCGCGCCGCCGGCCACCGCCCAGAGCTGCTGGGCGAAGCCGAGGACGAGCATCATGCCCGCTGCGCCGAGGTGGGCGGTGAGCAGCGTCGGCCGCCGGCCCCACCGGTCGGCGAGCGTCCCGCCCAGCGTCGTGCCGACCGCGCCGCCGACGCCCCAGAGGCCGAGCACGAGGCCGGCGGCCAACTCGTCGAAGCCGCGTTCCTGGGTGAGGTAGATGGCCAGGAAGACCAGGACGAACGAGCCCAGGCGGTTGATCAGGGTGCCCGTCCACAGGTACCAGAAGGTCCTCGGCAGCCCGCCCGCGGTGTCCCGCACCCAGCCCCGCACCGTCCGCACGCCCGGCCCCGCCTTTCTGTAATGACCGATGTATCAAAAGCGCCTTACAACCTAGTCCCGGGGCCGAAGGCGGGTCACCGGCTTTTCCACGTGGTGGTCGTCACCGCAGGTCCCCGCGTGTGCATCGACGGAGTACGGCAGGATGATCGGCATGACTGCGAGCGAAGGGCCCACCGTCGGGACGCTGGTCCTGCTGCGGCACGGCGAGAGCGACTGGAACGCGAAGAACCTCTTCACCGGCTGGGTCGACGTCGACCTGACCGCCAAGGGCGAGGCGGAGGCGCGCCGCGGCGGTGAGCTGCTGCGCGAGCACGACCTGCTGCCGGACGTCGTGCACACCAGCGTGATGCGCCGGGCGATCCGCACCGCCGAGCTGGCGCTGAACGCCGCCGACCGGCACTGGATCGCGGTGCGTCGGTCGTGGCGGCTCAACGAGCGCCACTACGGCGCCCTCCAGGGCAAGAACAAGAAGCAGACCCTCGACGAGTACGGCGAGGAGCAGTTCATGCTCTGGCGTCGCTCGTACGACACCCCGCCGCCGCCGATCGCCGACGACGACGAGTGGTCGCAGGTGGGCGACCCGCGGTACGCGCTGCTGCCGGGCGAGCTGATGCCGCGCACCGAGTGCCTCAAGGACGTCGTCGAGCGGATGCTGCCGTACTGGTACGACTCGATCGTGCCGGACATCCTGGCGGGCCGGACGGTGCTGGTGGCCGCGCACGGCAACTCGCTGCGCGCGCTGGTCAAGCACCTCGACCGGATCAGCGACGAGGCGATCGCGAAGCTGAACATCCCGACCGGCATCCCGCTGCGCTACGACCTGGACCCGCAGCTGCGTCCGCAGGTCCTCGGCGGGACGTACCTCGACCCGGCCGCCGCCAAGGAGGCCGCCGCAGCGGTCGCCAACCAGGGCCGCTGAACTGTAAGGAGGGGCCCCTTGTTATCGCGAAAGCGATAACAAGGGGCCCTTCCTAACGCCTGGGGCGCTCACTCGGCCGCGGCGGCGGGCTCCCCGGTGATCAGGTAGACGACGTGCTCGCCGGCGTTGACCGCGTGGTCGGCGAACCGCTCGTAGAACCGGCCGAGCAGGGTGGCGTCGATCGCCGTCTCCACCCCGTACGGCCAGTCGTCGCCGAGCAGCACCTCGAAGAGGCTCTTGTGCAGGTC
Source organism: Micromonospora sp. WMMD712 (assembly GCF_029581295.1). NCBI lineage: Bacteria > Bacillati > Actinomycetota > Actinomycetes > Micromonosporales > Micromonosporaceae > Micromonospora > Micromonospora sp. WMMD712. The sequence continues at coordinate 3,659,657 of NZ_CP120743.1, read as the reverse complement.
GTCCATGGCGTCGTCGTCGCGGTCCAGCTCGGCGGCGAGGTCGGCGTCGGGCTTGGCCAGCACCGAGCCGATCTTCTCGGCCATCCGGTCCGCGATCGACGCCATGTCGACGAAGACCGGCCGCAGCTCCGCTGGCACGGCCGGCGACGGGTGCCGGCGCAGCGCGGTCTTCGCCACGTGGTCGGCCAGGTCGCCCATCCGCTCCAGGTCGGCGGCCACGTGCAGGGCGGTGATCATGGCCCGCAGGTCGGAGGCGACGGGGGCCTGCCGGGCCAGCAGGTCGCAGACCCGCTCCTCGACGTGCCGGTAGAGCTCGTCGATCTCGGCGTCCCGCTCGATCACGTTCTCGGCGGCCTGGCGGTCGGCGGTGAGCAGGGCGCGGGTGGCCTGGCGCATGGCCGCGCGGATGGCCTCGGCCATGTCCACCAGCAGCTGGCTGACAATCTGGAGGTCGGCCCGGAACTCGTCGCGCATCATCACGTCCTGTGGTCGGTGGTCGCCGGCCCCGCTGGTACGGGCGTCGGCGCTGGTCTGGCAGGGTGCGCGACAACCGTAGGCCGGGGGAGATGACCGGAGGTGAACGCTGGTGAACGACGCGGGACCGACGGGTGAACATCGCCGGAAGCGAGGGCGTTTCATCCCGTTTGTGGCGATGTCCAGATGAACAATGACCCTACGATCGCCGGGTGGAGTGGGCGGTGACGGCGGCGGCGGTCGTGACACTGGTGGCCGGGCTGGCCATCGGGTCGCTGCTGCCCCGGCTCGTCCGGTCGTGGCGTCGCCGCGGCCCGGCCGCCGGGAGCGGCGGCCCCGCCCGCCTGTTCCGGACCAGGGGGAGGCCCGTGATGGTCGACGAGCAGCAGACCGGCCTCTCCAGCCTGGGCCGCCGCACGGTGGACTCGCTGCGGGCCGGCGTCGTGGTGCTCGACCCCGACGACGTGCCGGTGCTGGTCAACCCGGCGGCCCGCGCGATGGGGCTGCTGCGCACCGGGGCCACGCCCGGCTCGATCGCCGCGCACCCCCTGATCCGTACCCTCGCGGGTCAGGTGCGGCGCACCGGCGTGCGGCGCGAGATCGAGCTGGACCTGCCGCGTGGCCGCGACGCCTCCGGCCCCGACCCGCTGGGCGTGCACCTGCGGGCGATGGCCATCGGCGGCGGGCACGTGGCCGTGGAGGCGGCCGACGTCACCGAGTCGCACCGGCTTGCCCGGGTCCGCCGGGACTTCGTGGCCAACGTCAGCCACGAGTTGAAGACGCCGATCGGGGCCCTGCAACTGCTCGCCGAGGCGCTGCTCGACGCCACCGAGCCGGCCGGGGCGGCGGCCCCCGACCTCTCCGAGGACCTGGTGGCCGCGCGCCGGTTCGCCGAACGCATCCAGCACGAGTCGACCCGGCTGGGGCGGCTGGTGCAGGAGCTGCTGGAGCTGACCCGGCTCCAGGGCGCGGAGCCGCAGCCCGCCCCCGAGCCGGTCGCCCTGGACTGGGTGATCGCCGAGGTGATCGACCGCACCCGCACCACCGCCGCCGCCCGGCGGATCGAGGTGGCCACCGAGGGCGAGCGCGGCCTGACCGTGTACGGCAGCGACACCCAGCTCGCCACCGCCGTGGCGAACCTCGTCGAGAACGGCATCACCTACTCCGGCGAGGACACCACCGTCCGGGTCACCACCCGGGCCGACGGCGAGCACGTCACGATCTCCGTCGCCGACCAGGGCATCGGGATCGCGCCGACGGACGTCGAGCGGATCTTCGAACGGTTCTACCGGGCCGACCAGGCCCGCTCCCGGGCCACCGGCGGCACCGGCCTCGGCCTGGCCATCGTCAAACACATCGCCAGCAACCATGGCGGCCGGGTCGAGGTGTCGAGCACCCTTGGTGGTGGGTCGACGTTCACCCTCCGGCTGCCCGCCCGTCCACCGGACGACCTGCTGCCGACACCGCAACCGGATGGGATCGAGGCCGGCCCGGCCGAGCTTCCGGCAGGTCCGACCGCTATGAAAGGAATACCCCGTTGAGCCGCGTTCTGGTGGTCGAGGACGAGGAGTCGTTCTCCGACGCCCTGTCGTACATGCTCCGCAAGGAGGGCTTCGAGGTCTCGGTCGCGGCCACCGGCCCGTCGGCCCTCACCGAGTTCGACCGGACGGGCGCGGACATCGTGCTGCTCGACCTGATGCTGCCCGAGATGTCCGGCACCGAGGTGTGCCGGCAGCTCCGCCAGCGCTCGCACGTGCCGATCATCATGGTCACCGCGCGGGACAGCGAGATCGACAAGGTGGTCGGCCTGGAGATCGGGGCCGACGACTACGTGACGAAGCCGTACTCGCCCCGGGAGCTGGTGGCCCGGATCCGGGCCGTGCTGCGCCGGCAGACCCCCGACGTGGCCGAGTCGGGGGCACCGACCCTGGCGGCCGGGCCGGTGCGGATGGACATCGAACGGCACGTCGTCACCGTGGACGGGGGCACCGTGCAGCTTCCGCTCAAGGAGTTCGAGCTGCTGGAGCTGCTGCTGCGCAACGCCGGCCGGGTGCTGACCCGGGGCCAGCTCATCGACCGGGTCTGGGGCGCCGACTACGTCGGCGACACGAAGACCCTCGACGTGCACGTCAAGCGGCTGCGCTCGAAGATCGAGCCGGAGCCGTCCGCGCCGCGCTTCATCGTCACCGTCCGGGGCCTGGGCTACAAGTTCGAGCCGTGACGGGCCCGATCACCGCCTGACCGCACCCGGTCGGTGCGCTGAGCAATCGCCAGCGTGGTTAGGAAGGGGCCCTTCCTATACCGAAAGCGTTAACAGGGGGCCCTTCCTTACGCGCTGGCCGGGTGGGGGGCGACCTGGCCCTGCCGGAGGCGGGCCGCGCACAGCTCCGCGAGCTTCGCGTACGCCGCCGCGCCGACCAGCGCGGTCAGCTCCGGGCCGTACGAGACGTACATCGGCTCGGCACCGACGTGCGCGTCCGTCGACGAGGTGCACCACCAGTCGAGGTCGTGCCCGCCCGCGCCCCAGCCCCGCCGGTCGAACTCGGCCAGCGTGGAGACCAGCACCTTCGTGTCGTCGGGCCGCTTGTGCCACTCCTGGTCCCGGCGGATCGGCAACTGCCAGCAGACGTCCGGCTTGTATTCCAGCGGGTGCACCCCGTCGCGCAGGGCCTGGGCGTGCAGCGCGCAGCCGCCCCCGCCGGGGAAGTCTGCGTCGTTGAGGAACACGCACGGGGCGTCGACCGCGCGGGTGGCGGTGCGCCGGGCCGGCGTCTTGCCGTCGACCGTGTCGTTCTCGGTCCAGTTCTTGAACCCGCGCCGGAAGTGCTGCCAATTCTCCGGGGTGAGCCGCTTGACCGCCGCCCGGACCCGCTTTTCGTCGTCGGCGTCGGTGAAGAACGCCCCGTGCGAGCAGCAGCCGTCGGCGGCCCGGCCGGCGACGATGCCGTGGCAGCCCCGGCCGAACACGCACGTCCAGCGGGACAGCAGCCAGGTCAGGTCGGCGCGGACCACGTGGGTGGCGTCGGCCGGGTCGACGAACTCGATCCACTCCCGGGGGAAGTCCAGCCCCACCTCGCGGCTGCGCGGGTCGTCGGGGTCGTCCACCAGCACCTGGATCTCGATCTGGCTCGTCACCCGGACCAGCGTACGCCCGGTGCCCCGTTCGCACCGGCGAGCCACCGATCCTGGCAGGCCCTAGTGTCTTCGGCATGCGACTGGGAGTGCTCGACGTCGGTTCCAACACGGTGCACCTGCTGGTGGTCGACGCCCACCCCGGCGCGCACCCGTGGCCGGCGCACTCGGAGAAGGTGGTGCTCCGGCTCGCCGAGCAGATCGGCCCGGACGGCGCGCTCACCGAGGCCGGCGCGGACGGGCTGGTCCGGGCGGTCGCCGCGGCCCGCGCCTCGGCCACCCGGCTGGGCAGCGGCGACCTGCTGGCCTTCGCCACCTCCGCCGTGCGCGACGCCACCAACGCGGCCGAGGTGCTGGCGAGGGTGCGCGACGCCACCGGCGTACGGCTGGAGGTGCTCTCCGGCGCGGACGAGGCGCGGATGACGTTCCTCGCGGTCCGGCGGTGGTTCGGCTGGTCGGCGGGCCGGCTGCTCGCCCTGGACATCGGCGGCGGGTCCCTGGAGATCGCCGCCGGCATCGACGAGGACCCGGCCGTCGCCGTCTCCCTGCCGCTCGGCGCGGGCCGGCTCACCCGGGACCGGCTGCGCATCGACCCCGACGGCGCGGAGCCGCCGCCGGCCGGGGCCGTGGCGGACCTGCGGGAGTACGTCGACGGGCTGCTCGACCCGGTGGTGGAGAAGATGGCCGAGGTGGGCTGGGAACGCGCCGTGGCCACCTCGAAGACGTTCCGCACCCTGGCCCGGCTGGCCGGAGCGGCCCCCTCCGGTGCCGGGCTGTGGGCCCGGCGCAGCCTGACCCGGCAGGGGCTGCGGCAGGTCCTCGGCTTCGTCCGGCACATCCCGCCGCGCCACCTGAGCGAGCTGGAGGGGGTGAGCGTCGGCCGGGCGCACCAGCTGCTGGCCGGCGCGGTGGTGGCCGAGGCGGTGATGCGCCGGCTCGACGTGCCCGCGTTGGACATCTGCCCGTGGGCGCTGCGGGAGGGGGTCATCCTGCGCCAGCTCGACCGGTTCACCGAGAGCGCAACCCGCGGTGACCAGCCGTAACGCCCCGGCGGCCCGATGCGGCGCTACGGGCGGTCTGCGATTACTCGTCACGATGCCGCAACGTGGACCGGGCTACGCTGGCAGCTGTGACTTCCCGCGTCCCGGTGCTCCTGTCCACGTCCTCGGTGTTCCCTGAGCGGACCGCGGCGGCGTTCCAGCTGGCCGCGGCACTCGGGTACGACGGCATCGAGGTGATGGTCTGGACCGACGCCGTCAGCCAGGACGCCGGCGCGCTGCGCGGCCTCGCCGACCACTACGGCGTGCCGGTGCTCTCCGTCCACGCCCCCTGCCTGCTGGTCACCCAGCGGGTGTGGAGCCCCGACCCGTGGGAGCGGCTGCGCCGCGCCGCCGAGCTGGCCGACACCCTGGAGGCGCCCACCGTCGTGGTGCACCCGCCGTTCACCTGGCAGCGCGACTACGCCCGCACCTTCGCCGCCGGGCTGGACGAGGTCGCCGGGCGGTTCACCGGGCTGACCTTCGCGGTGGAGAACATGTACCCGGTGCGGATGGCCGGCCGGCAGTTCGTCCCGTACGCCCCCGGGTGGGACCCGACCGAGACCGGCTACCCGTCGTACACCCTCGACCTGTCGCACTGCGCGGCCTCGCACACCGACGCCCTGGCCATGGCCGACCGGATGGGCCCGGCCCTGGCCCACGTGCACCTCGGCGACGGCACCGGCGAGGGGCGCGACGAGCACCTGGTGCCGGGGCGCGGCGGCCAGCCCTGCGGCGAGCTGCTGCGGTCCCTGGCCGGGCGCGGCTTCACCGGCTCGGTGGCCGTCGAGGTCACCACGCGGGGCGCGAAGAGCCGCGCCGTCCGCGAGGCCGACCTGCGCGAGTCCCTGGAGTTCGCCCGCGCCAACCTGACCGCGCCGTCCCCCGTCGACGCCTGAGCCGCGCACCCGGCAGCCGGCCGACGCCCGGGTCGGCCCGGCCCGGCCGCCGGCCGACGCGCAGGTCGGCCCGGCCCGATCAGCGCGCCGGGGTCAGCGCGTCGGCCGGGGCGGCCTGCTGCTCGCCGATCGCCGCCCGCTTGCGGGCCCGGTGCGCGGCCACGTGCGAGCGGGTGGCGCAGCGCTCCGAGCAGAACCGCCGGCAGCAGTTCGACGAGGTGTCCAGGTAGACGTTGCCGCAGCGCTCGTCGGCGCAGACCCCGAACCGGGCGCTGCCGTACTGGCAGAGCCACACCGACAGGCCCCACACCGCGCCGGCCAGGTATTCCGCGCTCACCGACGCGCCCCGGCTGGTGACGTGCATGTGCCAGTCGCTGGAGTCGTGACCGGAGATGCGCGGCTGCACCGGGTATGCCTCCAGCAGCGCGTTCAACTCGGCGACCGCCTCGATGTCGCGCCCCGAGGTGCCGTAGTCGAAGACGTCCCGCAGCCGCTTCTGTGCCCGCCGGAAGATCGCCAGGTCCCGGTCCGCGACCTCGTCGCGCATCCACGCGTTCTCGTCGGGGAAGAGGGCCCGCAGGTCGTCGAGGTCGTCCAGCCGGGCGTTGACGAGGTCAACCCCGGTCCGGGCGTACGCGTCGAAGTTCACACCCCAACGGTAGACGACTCACGTCAGGCGCGGCGTGTCGATGTAGTGCGGCAGGAACCGGGCGTAGTTGTCGGTGATCAGACTGGCGCTCTCCCGCAGGCCCGCGCCCGCCGGCTGGCCGTCGACGATCCAACTGCCCAGCACCACGTGGTTGCCGTCGAAGCTCGGCAGCGCCCGGAACTCCTGGTAGCAGAAGCCCTCGTCGCCGTAGTCGCTGGGATTGCTGACCTCACCGGCGGCCGTGACGATCCGCACCGACCCGCCCTCGCGGCCGAGCAGCGGCTTCGCCACGTACTCGGTCATCGACCGCGGCGAGTCGAGGTACGCGGGGAGGAGGTACTCGTGCCCGGGATACAGCTCCCACAGCACGGCGAGCAGCGCCTTGTTGGACAGCAGCAGCTTCCAGGCCGGCTCGATCCAGGTGGTCGGCGTGCCCGGCTCCAGCGCCAGCGGCCCGTAGGGCTCGGCGAGCATCCACTCCCAGGGGTAGAGCTTGAAGCAGGTGGTGACCGGGGCGTCGACGGCGTCGACGAAGCGCCGGCCGTCCCAGCCGATGTCCTGGATCGGCAGCAGCTCCGCCTTCAGCCCCGCCTGCCGGGCGGTCTCGGCGAGGTAGCCGGCCGTGATCTGGTCCTCGCCCGACTCCTCCTCGTTCGACCACACCACGTGCACCCGGTCGTCGTGCAGGCCCGCGCCGATGCGCGCCCATGCCGCGACGAGGCGCTCGTGCAGGCTGTTCCACTGGTCCGCCGTCGGGCGCGTGTCCTCCAGCCAGAACCACTGCACGATGCTCGCCTCGACCAGCGAGGTGGGGGTGTCCGCGTTGTACTCCAGCAGCTTCGGCGGCCAGCTCCCGTCGTAGCAGAGGTCGAAGCGGCCGTAGAGGCTCGGCGGTCCCTCGCGCAGGGAACGGGCCACCGCCTCGGCCGCCCACCCGGGGATGCCGAACTCGGCGTACCGGCCCCGGGCCACCACGTGCTCGGCGGCGGCGACGCACATCCGGTGCAGCTCGGCGGTCGCCTCCTCCAGCCGGAGCACCTCCTCCAGGCCGAAGACGTACGCGGCGGTCTCGTCCCAGTACGACACGATCCCGCCGTCGGGCAGCTCCGTGTCGACGTAGACGAGGCCCTGCGAGCGCACCGTGGCGTCCCAGTCGGCGCGCGGGGTGGCCGCCTCGCGCCGCACGTCAGCCGCCGCAGGAGGCGAGGTGGGTGCCGAAGCCGCCGCGCTCCGGCACCGCCGCGGCGGCGCCCGCCCGGGAGTCGCCGCGCCCGGCGTCGGTGACGGCGGTGCCGGTGGCCGGCACGTGCATCGCCAGCGCAACGGTCGTCCCGCCGCCGACCGGACCGAGGGCGCAGTCGTCGTCATCGTCGTCGCCGGAGGACATGTTGCAGCCGGACACGGTGAGCGCGAGGGCGGTCAGCGCGCCGATCTGCACGGTGGCCGACCGGAGCCGGCGTCGGGGGCGTTGTTCCACGGGATCGTTGTAGCTGATCCGCGCCACGTCACCCGCCCGGGGGCTGCGCCGCCGGGCAAGGAAGGGCCCCTTGTTAACGCATTCGGTAGAGAAGGGTTCCCTTCTCAACCGCCCCGGTTAAAGCAGGTTGCCGTAAGTCCTGTCGGTAAGCCGGTGGGTTGAGGCTCGTCGTGCGGTGTGGACCTCGCTGGGTTTGCATGGAGTTTGCAGACAACGTGCAAACACCAGCGAGGCCACGATCAGTATGCGACCGCCACAGACCTACGCCAACCCGACTGACGCCGAGTACCAGGACCTACTCACCGTGCTGCACCACCAGTGGCGCGTTGCCCTGCGGGCGGTGGTGATCCTGCTCTCCGCCGACGGCATGTCCCCGGCCGAGATCGCCGAACTCCTGCACTACGACGATCCGGTCACTGTGCGCCGATGGATCCGGCGACACCACGCCGAGGGCCTGCCCGGCCTGCCCGACCGGCCCCGATCGGGTCGCCCCCGCCACGGCAGCGCACGCCTGGGCGAACGCATCCGCGCCCTCCTGGCCACCCCGAAAGCGTGGACCACCATCCGCATCTGGCGGGCTCTGGGACGCCCCGCGATCAGCCTGCACACCACCTACCGGCGCATCCGCGAACAGGCCCGATGGCGCCGGCCCCGCCTGATCGCCCGGACCGACCCCGACCACGACACCATCTGCACCCGCATCCGCGCCCACCTGCGGACCCTGCCCGCCGGCACGGTCCTCCTGGCCGAGGACGAAACCTACCTCGAACTCCTGGCCAAGGTCCGCGCCTGCTGGCAGCCCCACGGCCTACGCCACCGCATCCTCACCCCCGGACGCAACCAACGCCGCAGCATCTACGGCGCGGTCAACCTCACCACCGGCACCTTCCACCACCACCCCAGCGTCAAAGCCGTCTCCGAGGTGTTCTGCCACTTCCTGCAACACCTCCTCGACACCTACCCCCACGCCCCCGCCGTCGTCGTCCTCTGCGACAACGACACCACCCACACCAGCCGCCACACCCGAACATGGCTCGACCAGCATCCCCGCCTCCACCTGATCACCGGCGCCCGCTACAGCCCCCAGGACAACCCCGTCGAACGCATCTGGGCCGCCCTGAAACACCACATCGCCAACACCGCCGTCACCACCCTCAACGACCGACTCCGACAAGCCCACACCTTCTTCCACCACCGCACACCCGACCAGAACCTCACCACCGCCGCACCCTGGACCAGCCCATGGCTACCCCACAATTACCGACAGAACTTCTGGCCAGGCGCTTAATAGGGGGCCCTTCCTTCAGTCCCGGCGGGGGCCGCCGCCGGGCGGGGTGGTGCCCCCTGGCGTTACGCTCAGCTCATGCTCCGTTCCGTCATTCTTGCCGCCTCCCGGTCATCCCAGGTCGAGCGGCTCGTCGCGACGGCCCCGTTCACCCGGGACGTCGTCCGCCGGTTCGTCGCCGGCGCCGGCACCGACGACGCGTTGCGCGCGACCCGCGAACTCGTCGCCGAGGGCCTCGCGGTCACCCTCGACAACCTCGGCGAGGACACCGTCACCGCAGAACAGGCCACCGCCACCCGGGACGAATACCTGAAGCTGCTGAAGCTGCTGTCCGACGCCGGGCTCACCCCGGCCGCCGAGGTCAGCGTCAAGCTCTCCGCGCTCGGCCAGCGCTTCGACGAGCGGCTCGCCTACGACAACGCGCGGGCGATCTGCGCCGCGGCGGACGCGGCGGGCACCACGGTCACCCTGGACATGGAGGACCACACCACCACCGACTCGACGCTGGACACGCTGGCCCGGCTCCGCAAGGACTTCCCGGCGACGGGGGCGGTGCTCCAGGCGTACCTGCGGCGGACCGAGTCGGACTGCCGCGAGCTGGCGTACGCCGGTTCCCGGGTGCGGCTGTGCAAGGGCGCGTACCGGGAGCCGGAGTCGGTGGCTTACCAGGCGGCCCGCGAGGTGGACAAGTCGTACGTGCGGTGCCTCAACATCCTGATGTCCGGCGACGGGTTCCCGATGCTGGCCACCCACGACCCGCGCCTGATCGCCATCGGCGAGGACCGGGCGCGCTGGTTCGACCGGGGGCCGGACCGGTTCGAGTTCCAGATGCTCTACGGCATCCGGCCGGAGGAGCAGGCCCGGCTCGTCGGCGACGGCTACACCGTGCGCACCTACCTGCCGTACGGCACCGACTGGTACGGCTACCTCATGCGCCGCCTCGCCGAGCGCCCCGCGAACCTGGCCTTCTTCGGCCGGGCCCTGATGTCGAAGAAGTGACGGGCGCGGCGCGCAGGCGGCGCGCCCGTTCGACCGGGCCCGGATGCTGAGCACCAGCGGGTAGCCGTCCGGGCCGGCGAACGTCACCCCCCCCAGCGGTCCCGTACGGGCCGGCGGAGACCCTCGTCCCGCCGGCCCGTTGTTGTCGGGTGCTGCGGCCGGCGGGGCGTTTCGACGGTTCCGTGCCGGGGATCCGGCGATCCCACGTGGGCTTCGGGTCGAGCTTGCCGGTGGTTGGCTAATCATGTTAACTTTTTGGCTATGACAACTAGCTACGTCGAGCGGGACGGTGGGCGGATCGCCTACGAGGTGCACGGGCAGGGCCCCCTGGTGGTCCTCGCGCACGGCATGGGGGAGAACCGGGCGGCCTACCGCCACCTGGTTCCGCTGCTGGTCGACGCCGGCTACCGGGTGGCGTCGGTCGACGTACGCGGGCACGGCCGGTCCAGCGCCGGCTGGCCGACGTACGCCCCGGCCGAGGTCGGCGGCGACCTGCTCGCCGTCGTCCGCGCCCTCGGCGGCGGCCCCGCCACGCTGGTCGGCAACTCCTCCAGCGCCGCCGCCGTGGTCTTCGCCGCCGCCGACGCCCCCGACCTCGTCGGCGCGATCGTCCAGGTGGGCGCGTTCGTCGCCGAGCGGAAGCTGAACCCGGCCCTGCGGCTGGCCGTGGCGGCGGTGCTGCGCAGCCCTCGGCTGTTCGGTATGTTCCACCGCAGCCTCTTCCCCGGCGGCCGGCCGGCGGACTACGCCGCGTACCGCAGGGCGATGGTGGCCAACCTGCGCGAACCCGGCCGGATGGCGGCGATGCGCGGGGTGGCGGCCCCGGCCGGGCCGCACTGGACCACCCGCGCCCCCGAGGTGCGCCAGCCGGTCCTCGTGCTGATGGGCGCCAAGGACCCCGACTTCCCCGACCCCGGCGCCGAGGCCCGCGCCGCCCGGCGGCTCTTCGCCACCGCCGAGGCCCGCATGATCGACGACTCGGGCCACTACCCGCACGCCGACCGGCCGGCCGAGACCGCCGCCCAGCTCGTCGCCTTCCTGGCGGTCACCGCCCGTGCCTAGGGCCGGGCTCAACCAGCAGGTCGTGGTGCGCCAGGCGGCCCGGCTCGCCGACGAGGTCGGCCTCGACCGGCTCACCCTCGCCGCCCTGGCCGGTCGGCTCGGCGTCGCCCTGCCCAGCCTCTACAAGCACGTCAGGGGCGCCGACGAGCTGGGCCAGAAGTTGGCCGCGCTGGCCACCGCCGAGCTGGCCGACGCGCTCACCGCAGCCGCCGCCGGCCGCGCGGGCGAAGACGCGCTACGCGCCGTCGCCGCCGCCTACCGCGACTACGCCCGCCGGCACCCCGGGCGCTACGTCGCCGCGCAACGCGCGCCCGACGCCGGCGACCCCGACCACGTCGCCGCCGCCGGTCGGGCCGTCGGCGCGATCTACGCCATCCTGCGGGGGTACGGCCTCGACGGCGACGACGCCGTCGACGCCACCCGGGTGCTCCGCAGCGCCCTGCACGGCTTCCTCGCTCTGGAGGCCACCGGCGGCTTCGGGCTGCCCCGCGACGTCGACCGCTCGTACGACCGGCTCGTGGCCGGGCTGGACGTGGCGTTCCGCTCCTGGCCCCGGGAGGGCTGACCCGTGCACCTCGACCGGGCCCTGCTGGCGCTCACCGCACTGCGGGACTGAGCGCCCGCCCCGGGCACCTGCCCCCGGTCGGCCCGCCCGGCGGCGGCCGGGCGGCCCGTGGCGCGTTCGCCCGATCCGCCCCGGAGGTCGTACCCTTCGCCGGGTGACCGACGGCTTGGACGGCATGCACCGGTGGGACCAACCACGACGGCGTCGGCCCTGGCCGCTGTGGGCCGCACTCGGCGTGGTGCTGGTGCTGCTCACCTGCGGCCTGCCGACCGTGCTGCTGGCCGGCGTGCTGCACGAGGCCGCGGACCGGCCGACGATCGGCCGCCTCGGGCCCACCGTGCCCGCCGACCCGGCGGTCGAGGCCGCCCGGCAGCTCGGCGAGCGGATCTCCGACCAGCTCGACCGGCAGGCAGCCGCCCTGCTCAACGGCGACCGGGCCGGCTTCCTCGCCGTCGCCGAGCCCGCCGCCCACCCCGCCCTGACCCGCCGGTACGCCGCCCTGCGGGCCCTGCGGGTCACCGTGTGGCGGCCCGAACAGACCGGGCTGCCGACCACCGTGGCCGGGCGGCCCGGCGAATGGCGGATCGTGGTCCGCTTCCAGTACTGCTTCGTGGTGCCCGGCTGCCGGCCCAGCCCCGTGCTTGTCGGCACCCGGTGGCGGGACAGCGGCGGACAGGTCCGACTGGTCGCCATGGAGGAGTCCCGGTCCGCCGAGACCGGCACCCGGCCGTGGGAGGTGAGCGACCTGGTCGTGGCGGTGGGCCCGCGCACGGTCGTGGCCACCACCCCGGCGCTGCGCGGGAAGCTCCCCGGCCTGCTCCGCCAGGCCGAGGCCGCGGCGCGGACCGCCGACGCGTACACGGTCGCCGGCCCACCGCCCGACCGGTACCGGATCTTCTACGCCGGCAGGGCGGAGTGGCTGAGCTGGTACGGCGGTGGCCGCCCGGCGTGGACCGGCGGGTACGCCGTCACCGTCGGCGGCGGCCACCACGAGGTGGTCCTCAACGCCGACGGGCTCACCGCCACCGGCGCCGACGACCTGCTCCGGCACGAGCTGACGCACGCCGCCTCCCTGCCCGAGCGCGGATACCCGGGCCGGGAGACCTGGTGGCTGGTGGAAGGGCTCGCCGAGTACGCGGGCGTCGGCGGAGCACCCGTCGGCCGGTACGAGGGGCTCGCCGAGGTGCGCGAACTGCTGGCGCCGGGCGGCGGCTGGACCGGCCGGCTCGACGACCTCACCCCGGCCGAGGACGCCCCCGCCCGGCGCGTCGGCGGCAGCTACGGCGTCGGCTACCTGGCCGTACGGCACCTCGCCGACCGGTTCGGCGAGCAGCGGGTGCTCGCCTTCTTCAAGGCGGTGGTGCACGACCGGCGGACCGCGGAGGAGGCGTCGGGGGAGGCGTTCGGCGAGCCGTGGGCGGGCCTGCACGACGAGTGTGTCGCGTACACCCGGACGGCGGTCGGCTGAACGGAACCGCGGTGGTGTCGCGCCCGCCCACGGCGTGAGCGGACGCGACACCACCGTCGGTCAGGGGATCTCCGCCCAGGCGGCGAACGCGGCCCCGGGGGACGGCTGGTCGGTCTTGTAGATCCGGCCGTCGGTGCTTCGCCCCAGCAGGGTGATCGCGTTGTTGCCGTTGAGCACGGCGGCCGGGTCGCTGTCGAAACCGTCCGTCGGCTGCCCGGAACTCATGATGCTCCAGGCGCCGAAGCTGCCGCCGACAGCGGACTGCTGCGTGCCCCAGACCTTGCCGTCGGTGCCGCGTCCGTACAGGACGAACCTGTCGTTGCTGGTGCGCAGCGCCGCCGGGTCGCCGACGAATGTCGGCTGGCCCGTGCCCATGACCCCCCACGCGCCGAACGCGGCTCCGGCCGAGGGCTGACCCGCGCCGTAGAGCTTGCCGTCCGCGCCGACGGCGTAGAGCACGAGTGTGCCGTTCGCGCCGAGCAGCGTGGTCGGGTCGCCGGTGAACCCACCGGCCGGCCCGCCCGTGCCGACCGTCACCCAGGTGCCGAACGCGGCGCCGGGGGACGGCTGGGCGACCCCGTGCATCTTCTTGTCGCCGGCCCGCGCGTAGATGACGATCGCGCCGCTGGCGGCCTTCGTGACCGTCGGCCGGCCGGTGACGCCCGCGCCGCCCACCCCGATGCGTACCCAGGCCCCGAACGTGCTCCCCACCGCCGTCTGGGCGGTGCCCCAGATCCAGCCGTCGGCGGCCCGGGCGTACAGGGCGATGGTGTTGCTCGTGGTGAGCACGGCGCTGGGGTCGCTCGCGAAGCCGGCCGGCGGCTGGCCGGTGCCGATGGCCCGCCAGGTGGTGAAGGCCGCGCCGACGGACGGCTGGCCGACCCCGTACATCTGGTTGTCGACGCCACGCGCGTAGAGCACGACGGTGCCGTTGGCCGCCTTCAGCGCCGTCGGCGAGCCGACGAAGCCGCTGCGGTCGCCGATGCGCACCCAGGGCCCGAAGGCGCCGCCGACGCTGCTCTGCCCGCTGCCCCAGATCCAGCCGTCGGCGCCGCGCCGGTAGGCCAGCACCGCGCCGGTCGCCGACGCTACCGCCGCGACCTCACCGCTGCTGCGGGTGTCGACCTCCACGGCCCAGATCCGGTCCCACGTCTGGACGTGCGCCAGCTCGCCGCTGAACCAGCCGCCGTGAGCGGTGGCGCTGGTGCGGTGGCTGCCCATCCGGAACAGCCCGGCGGCGGCCCAGCCGGTGGTGTGCGTGGCCCGTCCGGCGTTCACCCCGCTCACGTACAGGGTCATCGCGCCGCTGGTCTTGTTCCAGCTCGCCATGACGTGTGTCCAGACGCCCACGCGGGCGGTGCCCGGGGCGCTGGTCGCCGTGTCGAGGACCGGGCTCGCGGCGTCGGTGCGGGCCATCGTGAAGCGCCACGACGAGTCGCCCGCGTTGGTCCAGAGCCGGAAGCGGGCCGCGTTGGTCCCGCTCTGGGACAGCACCGTCCCACCGAGGGCGGCCGGCTTCACCCACGCGGAGACCGTGAAGTCGGCATTGGTGTCCACCGCCGACGACGCGGTGAGCGTGCCGGTGGTGGTGGCGGGCGGGGGATTGAGGAGGACGTCCGGGTCGAACGCGTCGCCGCTGCTCCACGACGCGCCGGTGGTGGCCGTGGCGTGCAGCGTGCCCGCGCTGTCCTTCGCGGTGGTGACCGGTCCGTCCGTGCCGTCGTTGAGCTGCCAGCTGTGACTGGAGGTGACCAGCGTCTTCGCCGGCTGGGCGGTGACCGTGCCGAGCCCGCCCGACAGGCCGCCGACCAGCCAGGCGGTGGTCACCCCGCCGGCCCCCGTGGTCCACAGGTCCGCCGTGCCGTCGCTGTCGATGTCGGCGGCCCGGAGCGTGAGGTCCGCGCCCGTGTTCCAGTTCTCGTGCAACGTGTACGAGGTGTGGCTGAGCTGGTTGACGCCGTCGAAGGACAGGTCGGTCCACAGGTGGAGGGCGCCGGTCGTGCGGTTCCACAGGAACATGACGGTGCTCCCGGACAACTGGGCCGTGGTGATGGTCCACTTGTCCCAGTCGGCCCCGCCGGTCGGCGTCGGCTGGCTGATCGTGAGCGGGTCGGCGTAGAGCGCGGGGGCGTAGACGTTCGAGTAGTAGGTCAGGTGGTGTCCGACGGTGCCGTTCCCGCTGATGCCGATCAGCTCCGGGTAGCCGGTGCCGGCCCCACGGATGTCCCCGGCGTTGGCGAGTCGGAGCGGCAGCGTGCCGTCGGCGTCGACGAGGAGGTCCCCCGCGATGCTGAACTGGTTGCCGCTGAGCTGCGCCTGGATGACGGAGCCGTCACCGTTGTTGCGGAGCACCCCGCCGTTGCCCGTCGCGGGATAGTAGACGAGGACGTCCTGCAGGCCGGTGCCCGTGAAGTGACCGGTGACGACCTGCGCGCCGTCGAAGTCCGTGGGGGAGTTGTTCCCGGTCACCCCGTTGCCGCGGGCCCCGATGTTCGTCCCGGCCACGGCGAGCTGCTCGCTGCCGCCCGGCGCGAGCCAGAGCCCGGGGGGAAGCCCATGGGTCGCCCCGACGGCGACCAGGTCCGGTGCGGAGTCGCCGTTGAGGTCACCGTCCGCCGCGACGGCGGCCGGGTTGGAGTTGAACGTGACGCTCCTGCTGTCACCGATGTTGCCGCCCGCGGAGACGCTGGTGACGGTCAGGGTGTTGGTGAACCGGGTCGGGGTGACGGCGATGGTCGCCGCGCCGTTGGCAGCGGACACGTCCGAGGGCGGGCCGGCGTTGAGCTGGTAGACGTACCCGCTCGGGTCGGTGCCGTCCGCCTTGGCGATGTCCACGGTGAAGGACTGGCCGATGGTGGTCGTCCCGTCGGCGATCTCGGGGATCGCGGGCGCTCCCGGGCGGGTCGGGTCGAAGGTGAACGAGCAGACCCCCGACCAGTCGCCCGTCATGCCGAAGTCCGTCGCCTGCACCTTCCAGGAGAAGCTCGTGCTCGCTCCGTTGGCCGCGGTCCTGAGGGTCGAGACGGGCACGACGAGCACCGCCGTGCTGCCGGAGGAGTAGGTGAGCAGGTTCGGGTTCGAGGAGGCCAACGGCGTCTGGGCGGCGTCGGTGGTCTTCCACAGCCTGAAGCTGATGCCGAGGGTGCCACCGTTGCGGTCGGAGACCGGCGCGTACAGCGACACGGAGGCGTCGCCGACCGTGCTGGTGCCGGCGCAGGCCGTCGGCGGCGAGGTGGTCAGCCCGGTCGGCTTGTTGGGCTTGTGGTTGTAGCGGATGGTGAGGGTGGGGCTGGTTTCGAGGAACTCCTTCCAGCTCTGGGTGTCGCTGGCCTCGTTGGCGGCGATCATCCGCAGGGTGCGGGTCGCCTTCTGGGCGGCGACGTCGGCTTCCACCTGGCCGGTGATGTCGAAGGAGACGGCGGCGGCGTCGCAGCCGCTGTAGCCGTAGGCGAAGCTCTTCGATGCGGCGAGGGGTCCGTTGGCCACCCCCTCCCAGTGGTTCCAGGTGGCGTTGGACGAGCTCAGGGTGGTCGCGGGGGCGTAGACGTTGACGGTCTTGGCGGTGCAGCTCCACGACTTGGTGTTGGTGATCTTGAAGATGGCGTCGTGGATCTCGGCCCCGGCGAGGGTGCTGTAGGGGATCGGGAAGTTGACCAGGGTCTGGGAGCGTTGGCTGCCGGAGTTGCCGACCTGCATGCGTCCGATGAGGTCGGGGGTGTCCTTCCAGTAGTTGGTGGACTGGTGCTGGTAGGAGATGGTGGCCCAGCCGGACATCTTGGGCCCGACGGGGGTCCAGTTGAACGTGGGGTCGACGTAGACGGGGTAGACGGTGTCCGGGTCGTCGAACAGCTTCCGATCCGGGGACAGGCGCAGCGTGCCGGGGGAGATCTTCACGGCGATGGGGGCGCTGTGGGCGGCGCGGCCGGGTGCGGTGGCGCTCGACGGGGCGGTGGTCTGTGCGGTGGGGTTGGTGGTGGAGTCCCACATGGTGGGGGCGGGTGCGGTGAGGACGGGGTGGCCGGTGCGGTCGTGGCCGGTGATGTTGCCTGCCGCGTCGGTGGTGAGGGTGACGCCTCTGGTGGACGTGGTGAGGTCGAGGGTGGCCAGTTTGGGGTGGCGGGCGGCGTGGCGGTTCTTGACGACGAAGACGTGGGAGAAGCCGCCTTCGGCGGTGACGCGGACGGTGAGGTCGACGCCGGGTAGGACGTCGGGGTAGGTGGCGGTGGGTCCGGACAGGACGGGCTTCGGCAGTGTCATGGGTGCGGTGAGGGTGAGGGCGCGGTCGCCGCTGGTGAGTTCGGCGAGGGGGCCGGTGCCGCCGGGGGAGAGTCGGACCTGGTTGGTGGTGACGGTCGGGGTGATGCTGCCGTCGGGGTGGTGGACCAGGGTCGGGTCGAGGGTGCGCCACTGTCCGTCGATGCGGGTGCGGGTGGGTGTGGCGGTCTGGGTCAGTTCGATGGTGCCGTCGGGTCGGGCGGTCGTCGTGGAGGTGGAGGTGCCGGCGGCGGTGGCCTCGACGGGGCGGCCGGTGCGGCGGGCCTCGGTCATGGCGCGGTCCACGCCGAGCGGGCCGGTGGCCGGCTTCGCGGCGGGTGCCGACGACGCCGCCTCGGCGGCAGGCGCGGGCAACGACGCGACGCTGGCGACCAGGAGGCCGAGGCTGACGCCGGCCGCGACTGCCCTTCCGCGGCGGGATCGTCGTGGCGGGTGAGCTAGGAGCATGGAGCGGTGCCTCCCCGTGTGTCCGGTGGACGCCGGGCGGCGTCCGGTGGGCGGCCACAGTGAAGCAGCCCCACCGGCCCACGGGAAACGTCGAATCTCACCATCGGTCGTCCCTTTGGGACTCTCTGCGACCGATATGGATGAAGTGATCTCGACCTATCGTTACCGCGTCGTTACCTTTCGCGCAGGCGAACGTGAAAAATAGTTCGCGCCATGCGGTGTTCGTTCGGACACTCTGCGTGGTTCGGTTCTTTCTCGCGGAGTGGGGTACGCATGGTCGGGCACGGGGGAACACGCCTGTTGGCTGGTCCGGGGCGATTGATCGCGCTGGCCGTGGCGGCATCGTTGGCGGTGGGGGTGCTGTCCGGCGTCCCGGCGTCGGCGAGGCCCCTGGACGACGGCGGGCACGCGCTGCTGCCCCCGGTGTCTCCTGGCCGTCCGGTCACGGGCGTCAAGCCGTTGCCGACGCGGTTCGTGCCGCCGCCCGACGACGCGAGGGCCACCCATCGCCCGGCGCGGACGGCCTGGCCCAGGGCCGCGTCAGCGCGGCTGGACCTGAGCGCGTCGGCCGTCACCGGCGCGCGACCGGCGGCGAAGGCACGGGCGGTGGGGACGCCGGTGTGGGCGCAGCCGCTCGCCGGGGGCGGCCGGTACGCCGGCCCCCGCCGGCTCGACGTGCGCGTCGCGGACCGGGCCACGGCGGAGTCCGCCGGGGTCGACGGCGTGCTGCTGTCGGTCGCCCCCTCGCCCGGGGCCGCCGCCGCGACGGTGCGGGTCGGCGTGGACTACGCCGGCTTCGCCGAGGCGTACGGCGGGAACTACGGCTCGCGGCTGAGGCTGGTGCGGCTGCCCGCGTGCGCCCTCACCACCCCGGCGGCGGCGGGGTGCCGCACGGCGTCGCCGCTGCCCTCCACCAACGACAGCACCGCCCGGACCGTGTCGGCCGAGGTCCCGCTGGCGGGCACCGCGGCCGCGGGCGGCGCGACGACCGTGCTGGCGGCGGTCTCGACCGCAGGGGACGAGGGCGGCGCGGGCGGCACCTACGCCGCGACCGACCTGTCGCCGTCCCAGTCCTGGAGCGCGGGCGGCAGCACCGGCTCGTTCAGCTACACCTACCCGGTGACGGTGCCGCCGACCCGCTCCAAGCTGGTGCCGAAGGTGGCCCTGTCGTACGACTCTGGCGCCGTCGACGGGCAGACCTCCTCGACCAACGCCCAGGCGTCCTGGGTCGGCGACGGCTGGACGACGCCGCGGTCGTACGTCGAGCAGACCTTCGTCTCCTGCAAGGACGACCCGGGTGGCAGCCCCTCCCCGGTGGAGACCCACGACCGCTGCTACACCGGCCCGGTCCTGACGATCGCGCTGAACGGCTCGTCGAGCGCCCTGGTCTGGGACGCGACCAAGCAGGTGTGGAAGCTCCAGAACGACACCGGTGCCACGGTCGGCCGGGTGACCAACTCCGGCAACGGCAGCGGCACCCACGACACCGACTACTGGCGGGTCACCGAGCGCGACGGCACCGTCTACGAGTTCGGCCGCAACCGGCTGCCCGGCTGGAGCTCCGGGAAGCCGGAGACGAAGTCGGTCGACACCGTTCCGGTCTACTCCCTGCACCCGGGCGACCCCTGCCACGACCCGGCCGGCTTCTCCTCCTCGGTCTGCACGATGGCGTACCGGTGGAACCTCGACCACGTCACCGACGTCCACGGCAACGCGATGGCCTACTACTACGACCAGGCCACCAACCGCTACGGCCGCAACATGGGGGCCACCGACGTCAGCTACGTGCGGGACAGCCACCTCGCCCGGATCGACTACGGCTTCCGCGACGGCGGGGCGTACGGCACGGCGCCGAACCGGGTCGTGTTCGCCACCGGCGACCGGTGCCTCGCCGGCACCTGCCAGCCGCTGAACTCGGCCAACAAGGCGAACTGGCCGGACGTGCCCTTCGACCTGGTCTGCAACGCGGGCACCGACTGCCCGGCGTGGAGCCCGTCGTTCTTCTCCACCGTCCGGCTGACCTCGATCGAGACCCAGCAGTACGACACCGCCACCTCGACGTACCAGAAGGTCGACTCGTACGCCCTGGCGCACACCATGCCGGCGACCGGTGACGGCACCTCCCCGACGCTCTGGCTGTCCTCGATCACCCGCACCGGGCACGACACCGCCTCCGGCGGATCCACCGCGCCCGTCGCGCTGCCGTCGGTGTCGTTCAGCGGCATCAAGCTGGCCAACCGCGTCGACGTCACCGGCGGCCTGCCGAGCTTCTACCGGCAGCGGATCTCGGCGATCACCACCGAGACCGGCTCGGTGGTCTCGCCCAGCTACGAGCTGCCCCTGCCGTGCACCGCCCCGGTCACCACCGCCCCCGCCTCGAACACCAGGTCCTGCTACCCGATCCACTGGACCCCCGAGGGCTACACCGACCAGATCCGGGACTGGTTCCACCGCTACGCCGTCACCCGGGTCACCGCCACCGACCCCACCGGCGGCGCACCCGCCACCTCCACCGGCTACGAGTACGTCGGCGGCGCCGCGTGGCACTACGACGACAACGAGGTGGTCAAGGCCAAGTACCGCACGTACGGCCAGTTCCGCGGTTACGGCAAGGTCAGGGTGCGTGGCGGCGACGGGGTCAACGACCGCCGGACGTTGTCCGAGACGACCTACCACCGCGGCATGAGCCGCAACAACAACACCACCGTCGTCAACCTCACCGACTCCGCCGGCGGCGTCCACGAGGACGTCGACCAGCTCGCCGGCCGGGAGCTGGAGACCACCAGCCACCTCGGCGACGGCGGACCCGTCGACAGCTCGACGGTCACCTCCTACTGGGTGTCGGAGGCGACCGCGACCCGTAGCCGCACCGGGCTGTCCCCGCTGACCGCGACGTTCGCCGCGCCCGCGCGGGTCTGGCGGCGGCAGGCGGTCACCACCGGCGGGGCGACGACCTGGCGGTACAGCGCGACCGACAACTCCTACGACGCGTCGACCAGCTCGGCCACCTTCGGGCTGCTGAAGCACGCCTACGACCACACGACGCCGGCGAGCGCCGCCTACGACCGGTGCACCACCACGTCGTACGCGGCACCGAACGCCGGCCTCAACCTCGTCGGGCTGACCAGCGAGACCGAGACCGTGGCGGTGGCCTGCGGCGGCTACGCCCAGGGCCCGTCGGCGTCGTCGCCGGGCAGCGTGAACACGCTGACCGCCCCCACGACGGTCAGCCGGCCGGCGCAGGTCGTCTCGCACGTCCGGACGTACTACGACGACCCTGCCTTCGCCACGACGTTCCCGCAGGCCGCCGCGCCCACCAGGGGCACCGTCACCATGGTCCGCAAGGCGTCCGGCTGGGCCTCCGGCGCATACACCTACCAGACGACCGACCGCGCGGAGTTCGACGCGTACGGCCGGGCCACCGGCACCTGGGACGGCAACGGCCACAAGAGCACGGTCGGCTACACGGACAACGCCGTCGGGCTCACCACCGGCGTGACCGTGACGAACGCGGAGGGCCACGCCACCACCAGCGTCGTCACGCCGATGCGGAACCTGACCACCAGCAGCACCGACCCGAACAACGTGGTGACCCGCACGCAGTACGACGCGCTGGGCCGCCGCACGTCCGTCTGGCTCGCCTCCCGGG
This sequence comes from Micromonospora sp. WMMD712, assembly GCF_029581295.1. Lineage (NCBI taxonomy): Bacteria > Bacillati > Actinomycetota > Actinomycetes > Micromonosporales > Micromonosporaceae > Micromonospora > Micromonospora sp. WMMD712. The sequence goes on along the minus strand of NZ_CP120743.1, from coordinate 3,638,239 downwards.
CCACCAGCAGCTCGGCCCACCTCAAGCACACCTACACGGTGTCGAAGACCGGCCCGTCGGCGACCACCACCCAGACGCTGAACAACAGCGGTGGCTACCAGAAGACGACCACCATCTACGACGCCCTGCACCGGGTGCGGCAGATCCAGGCGGACACCCCGCAGGGCGGGCGCATGGTCACCGACACGTTCTACGACAGCCGGGGCTGGGTGCGGGCCACGTACAACGGCTGGTGGGATGCCGCGAGCACGCCGGACACCACCCCCGTGTACGCCGACAACCTGCTGAAGAAGGCGCTGAACCAGACCTTCAACACGTACGACGGACTGGGCCGGGTGATCCTGGCCGAGGCGGCCCGTGACGGCGCGGTCAGGTCGGCGACCAGGACCGTGCACAACGGGGACCGGACGACGGTCGTCCCGCCGACGGGCGGCACCACCACCACGGTGGTGACGGACCCGATGGGCCGGACGCAGCAGCAACTCCAGTACACCTCGGCACCGACCCTGACCAGCCCGGCCGACCCGTTCACCGGGAGCTACCAGCTCACCGGCGGCACCACCGTCGCCACCGGCTACGGCTACGACGCGGGCGGCAACCAGTCCACCCTGACCGACCCGGCCGGCAACGTCTGGACCCGCCAGCACAACCTGCTCGGGCAGGTCGTGAGCCGGGACGACCCGGACGCCGGCATCAGCACGACGCGCTACGACGGCGTCGGGAACATCGTCGAGACGACCGATTCCCGGGGCAGGACGACGTCCTTCACGTACGACAAGATCGATCGCAGGACGGGCAGCTACGCCGCCGCCCTCGCCGCCCAGGCGGCCGGCAACCGGCTCGCCGCCTGGGTGTACGACAACGACAACGCCGCCGAGCCGACGATGACCAACCCCGTCGGCAAGCTGACCACGAAGATCGCCTTCCGCGGCGGCGCCGAGTACCGGACCCAGTGGACCGGCTTCAACGCCTACGGCTCCTCGACCGGCGAGAAGATCGTCATCCCGGCCGTGGAGGGGCTGCTCGGCAACACCTACGGCTACACCCACAGCTACCACAGCTCGACGGGCAAGCCGCTCGGCGACACCTACCAGGCCCGGGGCGGCCTGCCCGCCGAGACGGTCGTCCGCGGCTACAGCGGCGTCCTCGACCTGCCCAGCACCCTCGGCGGCCTGGCCAGCTACGCCAGCTCCACCGAGTACGACGCGTGGGGCCGGGTCACCCGGGGCGTCCAGGGGCCGGCCACGAGCGCGGCGTCGCTCGTCAACACCTACGACGACCACAACGGCCGGCTGCTCCAGCAGAAGGTCACCAGGACCACGACGACGACCAGCGACGTCGGCCGGCAGGACTACGCGTACGACCTGTTCGGGAACATCGTCAGGACCGTCGACACCCGCCACCTGCCGGGCGCGGCCGCCGAGACCGAGTGCTTCCGGTACGACGCGCTGCGGCGGCTCACGAAGGCGTGGACCGCGACCGACGACTGCGCCGCGACACCGACGACCGGCAACCGCGCGACGGTCGGCAGCGGCATCGGCGCGACCAGCGCCTACTGGACCGAGTGGGAGATCGACCCGCTCGGCAACCGCACCAAGGAGACCCGGTACTCGCCGACCGGCGGAGCCGACACCGTCACCACCTACGCCTACGACGGCAACGGCGGCGGGCAGCCGCACACGCTGACGGGCACGACCACCACCGGCGGGCTCACCGGCAGCACGTCGTACGCGTACGACAGCGCCGGGAACATGACCACCCGCCAGGCCGGGCAGGGCACCCAGACCCTCACCTGGGACGACGCGGGCGAACTGACCTCGGTGACCGGCGGCACGGACGGGGACAGCTCGTTCCTGTACGACGCCGACGGCAACCTGCTCATCCAGCGGGACCCGGGCTCCACCACGCTCTACCTGGCCGGCGAGCAGATCACCCTGAACACCGGCACCCAGGCGCTGAGCGGCATCCGCTACCACGCCCTGCCCAGCGGCGCGGTGGCCTACCGGACGGGCAGCGGCACCGCGTACGGCTTCGTCCTGCCCGACCACCAGGGCACGCCCAGCCTGTACCTCAACAACACCGCCCAGGTGCCGACCTGGCGGCAGTACACCCCGTACGGCGCGCCGCGCGGCGCGACGGTGACCGCCCCCGACAACCGGGGGTTCCTCAACCAACCGCTGAACCCGAACACGGGACTGACGCAGGTCGGTGCCCGCAACTACGACCCGACGATCGGCCGGTTCGTCTCGCTCGACCCGTTGCAGGACCCGGCCGACCCGCAGCAGTGGAACGGCTACGCGTACGCCAACAACACGCCGGTCACCTCCAGCGATCCGTCGGGGTTGATCCCGGACGACTGCCGGTACTTCGACTGCTACGGCTACGACCCGAACAAGGGCTGCCCGCACGGCTGCGGCTCGACGGACAACGTGACGTGGGGCGAGGAGAACGACAAGGGAAGCTCCAAGCCCGACAAGGAGAACCACCCGAGGGACCTCGGCTACGGCATACAGGTGCCGGAGAGCGTGCCGTTCGAGGATTTCATACGCCGCTGGCGCGAACAGCGCGCGAACTGGTTCGCCACGCGGGGCGAGGGCGCCGACAGGGCCGGAATGCGCGACGACACCGCCGTGCTCGCCATGAACATCTGCAGCGAGATGGGCAGACCGGGCGGGTGCAAGGAGTGGATCGAGGAACTCTGGGAGATCCACTACCAGTGGGGTGCCGACACCCTCCCCATGGACGAGGGTGGCCTCCCCAAGCCCCCCGCGGGTACGAGCGTCGGCAAGGGGAAGGGGGGCAGGGGCACCGGCTCCCGTAGCGCCGGTTGCCTGAGTTTCAGCGGCGACACCCGGGTCCTCATGGCCGACGGGAGCACCAAGAAGCTCGAAGAGGTGCAAGTCGGCGACGAGGTGATGGCGGCAGACCCGGAGACCGGTGAGCAGGGCCCCCGCACCGTCACCCGCGTCTGGGTGCACGAGGACGACCTCGTCGACCTCCGGATCGGGGACGCCTTAGTCACCACCACGGAGGACCACCCGTTCTGGAACCACACCGACCGCGAGTGGCAGCGCGCCGACGAGATCGATCGGGGCGACTGGGCGCTGGGTAGCGATGGTATAGGGCCTTCGATAGGCGGGCTGGAGTGGTCGTCGGCGACGGCCGCGTCCGCCTACAACCTCACCGTCGACGGCATCCACACGTACTATGTCCTCGCCGGCGACACTCCGGTGCTGGTCCACAACGACAACGGTGGCATCGACCTTAGCAAGGCGACCCATTGGCAGGGGGGACGATTCCCGGTGGGCGGCGCGCTTGACGCCGGCGGGCCGGCGAATGGAGTTCTCTACCGCACTCAGAATGGTGTTGTTAGTAACTACGCCGTATACGATGCGGATGGTGTCATTCTGCGGCGAGTCGATTTGGTTGGTGCTGCGCATGGCGGTGTGCCGACACCTCACGTGCAGGAGTTCACCCGCAACGTGACCCCTGACGGGCGGGTCTTCCCGCAGCAGAGCAAGATTGCAACACCGGCTGGCCCGGGGGATCTTCCGCGCGTCGGGTGCTGACAGGCGCAGGGGGGCGATGCCAGGGCCAGAAGAGTAGAGAGGCAGGCAAGCGGTGGATCTCAGCAAGCTTCCCCAAATGAAGGGCTGGATCAGAGCTGGCGAGGAGTTCGATCCAAGATCGTTCTTGCAGTCCACGGCGTCCGTGGGTGAGGCTGCCGCTATGTCGATTCTCTTCTGGCCCGAGTTCACCGAGTATCGCAAGGGCGTCTTCCTGGGCTTCCTCTTCGAGCGGCGCGGAGTCGACGCCTGGTTCGATGAACTCAAGGGGGATGAGGTTGCGGTCGAAGGTGTCGTGAACCATGTTCACTTGTGGGACGTTTTTGCGCCGAAAGTGGAAGCTGAATACGCTGTTCTGGCCGAGTTGGCGCCGCGGATTGCGGCGATGTGGCGGGCGGCGCTCGAATCGACATTTCCTGCCCGGCGATTCGTCGTCTCCGTGGTCGATGCGTCAGAGGATTATGGGCCTACAATTTCGATTCGATCAGCCTGATCGCTTCACTGCGAAGATGTCGATCTCGCTCCGCTGTGTGCAGGCAGGGGCGGTTGTGCGCCGGGGGTGTAGCTGTGGTTGCTGCGAGTGGTGAGGGGCAACGCGGCGAAAAGGGAGAGACTCGGTGTCTTTGATCCGAACTTGGGAGGTGGGGGCGGGCGATAGGGGTAGGGGCGGCTCGATTACCTCATTGAGTTCCGGGTCTGGGAGGTGCCAACTGCGGGACGTCTTGTTCCGTAGGTGCGGGGTGGCCGTCCAGCGGATGTGGGCGTGATGATCGACCGCTGTCCGGGCTCGACCGGGCACCTGCGACACTGAAGCGCTCCCAGTGCGGAGCCCCGGTCCGCGTCCGGAAGCGGCCCGGGGCACCCGCCCGGTGGCTCCGGTGGCGCCGCCGGAGCCACCGGGTGCCTTGATCGACTCCATGTCGGCGACATGGCGGGGTCGGGAGGCCCCGGACACCGCCATGTCGCCGACATGACGCCGGCCCAACCGGACGCCGGCCTGGCCGGACCCGGCAGGCCCCGGCCCCCCGGGCGGGGCGAAACGGCAGGCCACCGTCGGGGGAAACCCGTCCCCGGCGTGATCAACATGCGCGAAGGGATCGCGCCGGTCACAGCCGTCCCGCTACCGTACTGGTAACACGCGCGTAGCCCGTCCTGGCGGGAGGATCCCGTCCGGCGGCACGCGCCGGGGCATGGGATGGGGCGGTGGGCCATGACCGGTTCGCAGTCCGACGGCAGGCTGTCGGAGGTCAGGTTCCTCACCGTCGCCGAGGTGGCGACGGTGATGCGGGTGTCGAAGATGACGGTCTACCGGCTGGTGCACAGCGGTGAGCTGACCGCCGTGCGGGTCGGCCGGTCGTTCCGGGTGCCCGAGCACGCGGTGCACGAGTATCTCCGGGGCGCGTTCCAGGAGACCGCCTGATCCGTCTGCCGCACCTGGGCTGCCCGTCCGCCGACGTCGCGGCCCGGCACCCCGCGCGAGGTGTCCGGCGTGCCGCACTGGGTGCCCGCCGTGCCGCGCAGGGCACCCCGCTTGCGCAGAGGGCAGTGTCGCAAAGGGCACCGAGTGCGACGTAACGGGCATCGACGGGGGCGCGTTGGTCCTGCTGAGGCTCTCCCGCTACCCTGGACCGGACCGTGACCGCACACCGGTGCGCCCGCCGCACGCCAGCAGGTCCGGCCCGTTGTCCGCAAGCGGCCCTCGACGCCCGCGTGGTGTCATCCGGTCCGCCCCGCACGTTGCATCGAAAGGCTGTCGTCGTATGGGCTCGGTGGTCAAGAAGCGCCGCAAGCGCATGGCTAAGAAGAAGCACCGCAAGCTGCTGCGCAAGACCCGCGTCCAGCGTCGCCGTCTCGGCAAGTGACCGGGGCCGGGCCCACCGTGGCCCGGCACCCCGTGTCGCTTGCCAACAGTCGACCCTCGGAGGCTCAGGTGATCAGGCCGCGGTTGCCCCGGCTCGATCCCACCTGCCGGGGTAGGTGCACGACGTGACCCCCGGTGGCACCCCAGGTGCCCCGGGGGTGGTCGTCGTCACCGGGGTCAACCGCTATCTCGGCGCGCACGTGGCCGCCCGCCTCGCCGCCGACTCCCGCATCGAGCGGGTGATCGGCGTCGACCCGAGCGCCCCCAACCCCGAGCTGTCCGGCCTGCTCGACCGGGTCGAGCACATCCGGCTCGACCTCGGCTCGCTCGGCGGGCTCCTCGCCGATCTCGACGTCGACGCCGTGGTGCACCTCGCCCTCGTCACCTCCCCCGACCCCCAGCAGGGCGGCCGGTCGGCGATGAAGGAACAGAACGTCATCGGCACCATGCAGCTGCTCGCCGCCTGCCAGCGGGCGCCCCGGCTGCGCAAGCTCGTGGTCCGCTCGTCGACCGCCGCGTACGGGGCGTCGTTCCGGGACCCGGCCGTCTTCACCGAGGAGACCGAGCCGCGCGAGGTGCCGCGCGGCGGTTTCGGCCGCGACATCCTCGACATCGAGGGGTACGTTCGTGGCTTCCGTCGCCGCCGGTCGGACGTCACCGCCACGGTGCTGCGCTTCGCGCCGTTCATCGGTTCCACGGCCGACACCACGCTGACCAGGTATTTCTCCCAACCGTTCGTCCCCACCGTCTTCGGGCGCGACCCCCGGTTGCAGTTCGTGCACTTCGACGACGCGCTGGAGGTGCTGCACCGGTCGGTCGCCGAGGAGCACCCGGGCACGTTCAACGTGGCCGGTCCGGGCGTGCTCTCCCTGTCCCAGGCGATCAGGCGGGCCGGGCGGGTGGGGGTGCCGGTGTTCGAACCGGGCCTGTCCGGGGCCGTCGCGCTGGCCCGCAGCCTCGGCTTCGGCCGGTACGGCCTGGACCAGGTCGATCTCTTCGTGCACGGTCGGGTCGTGGACACCTCCGCCCTGGAACGCGAGTACGGCTTCGCGCCCCGCTCGACCGCCGCCGCGTTCGACGACTTCATCCGCGCCCACCAGGGCGGCGTGGTGGTCACCCGGGAACAGTTGGCCGCCGCCGAGCGGGCCGTCCTCGACGGCATCCGCCAGGTGCGCGCGGCCGTGCGGGAGCGGTCGTGACGCCGCCGGACGAGGAGCGCGGGCGCGCCGGGGCCAACGGCCGGTACGACGTACCGCTGGTGGTGGCCCGCCCGGACGGGGAGCCGGCGCGGCGCAACGGCCACCATCCGCCCCCGGGCCCCGCCGCCGACCCCGCCCGTGGCGCGGCTGACCCGCGACCGACCCGGCGGGAGCAGCCGGCGGAGCGGAAGCCGGCGGAACCGGCGGCGGTGCGCAAGCTGGGGGAGCAGGAGCCGGCGGCGGGTGCCCCACGGGACGCGGCGGTGCCGGACCAGCCGGGCGACGTGTGGGACCGGCGGGTCGCCTCGGGGCTGGCGTTCCTGCGTCGGCGGCTCTCCGGCGACTACCAGGTGGACGAGTTCGGGTTCGACCCGGAGTTGACCGAGTCCGTCTTCCACCCGATGCTGCGGCTGCTCTACCGGGACTGGTTCCGCACCGAGGTCACCGGGCTTGAGCACGTGCCGGTGGACGGCGCCGGCCTGGTGGTCGGCAACCACTCCGGCACGGTGGCGCTGGACGCGCTGATCCTCTCCGCCGCCCTGCACGACCAGCACCCGGCCCACCGTTACCTGCGGCTGCTCGGGGCCGACCTGGTGTTCCGGATGCCGGTGGTGTCCGAGCTCGCCCGCAAGACCGGCGGCACGGTCGCCTGCAACCCGGACGCCGAGCGGCTGCTCCGCTCCGGCGAGGTCGTCGGCGTCTTCCCGGAGGGGTTCAAGGGCGTCGGGAAGCTCTACGCCGACCGGTACAAGCTGCAACGCTTCGGCCGGGGCGGGTTCGTCTCGGCGGCGCTGCGCACCGGCACCCCGATCGTGCCGGTGGCGATCGTCGGGGGCGAGGAGATCTATCCGATGCTCGCCGACATCAAGCCCCTCGCCCGGCTGCTCAAGCTGCCCTACTTCCCGGTCACGCCGACGTTCCCGTGGTTGGGTCCGCTGGGGATGGTGCCGCTGCCCAGCAAGTGGCTCATCGAGTTCTGCCCGCCGATCCCGACCGCGCACCTGACCGACTCGGCCGACGACCCGCTGGTCGTGTTCAACCTCGCCGACCAGGTGCGGGAGACCATCCAGCAGACCCTGCACAGCCTGCTGGAACGCCGCCCGGACCCGTTCGGTCCCTGACGCGCACGGGCCCCGGGCCGCGCCCCACCGGACGCGGGGCGGCGGGTCGTCAGCGGACGCGACGGCGCTTCTGTAGCGCCATGCCGGCGCCGACCGCACCCGCGAGCAGCCCGGCCGCCGCAGTCGACGGCACCGCGATCTTCACGGCCCGCCGGCCGGTGCGGAAGTCCCGCACCTCCCAGCCCCGCTGCCGGGCCTGCCGCAGCAGGGCGCCGTCCGGGTTGACGGCCACCGCCCGGCCCACGGCAGACAGCATCGGCAGGTCGTTGGCGGAGTCGCTGTAGGCGGAGCAGCGCGACAGGTCCAGCCCCTCGACGGCGGCGAGCTGGGTCACCGCCTCGGCCTTGGCCGGCCCGTGCATCAGGTCGCCCACCAACCGCCCCGTGTACGCCCCGTCGACCACCTCGGCGACCGTGCCGATCGCCCCGGTCAGCCCCAGCCGGGCGGCGATCACCCGGCCGATCTCGACCGGCGCGGCGCTGACCAGCCAGACCCGCTCCCCGGCGTCCAGGTGGCGTTGCGCCAGCCGTCGGGTGCCGGCCCAGATCCGGGGGGCCATCAGCTCGTCGAAGATCTCCTCGGCGAGCCGCTCCACGTCGTCGACCCGCCAACCCTCGATGAAGGCGAGGGCCGCATCCTTGGCCTGCGACATGTCCCCGGCGTGCTCGGTGGCGAGCACCCGGAAGCGCAGCTGCTGCCAGGCGAACCGGGCCAGGTCCCCGGTGGTGAAGTAGTTGCGGGCGGCGAGCCCGCGGGCGAACCAGTAGATCGACGCGCCCTGCATCATCGTGTTGTCCACGTCGAAGAAGGCCGCGGCGGCCGGGTCGGGGGCCACCGGGGTGGCGGGCGCGGCCTCGGTCTCCGCCCAACCGGCGGTGTGCCCGTGCCGGTCGGTGCTGACCGTCATCCTGCCGTTGCGGGCCACCCGACCTCCCTCGCTCGACGACCCCGACGAGTGCCTCCCCGCGAGCGTAGCCGGGGCGGCGCGACCGCCCACCCGCTGCGGCGAGAACTGTGGCGCGCGCTGCTCGGGGTAAGGAAGGGCACCTTGTTAACGCATAACGGTGTAGAGGGGCCCCTTCCTTACCGCAGGCAACGCGAGGAGCGCAGCGGGAGCAGGAAGCAGGGAAGCAGGAGAACAGCGAAGCGGGAGAGCGGGCGATCAGCGGTCGCCGGGGCAGGTCGTCGGTGTCGGGCCGAGCGCGTCGCTGCCGGCGGGCACGGGCAGCTCGCACTCGATGGCCGCGCGCAGCGCGTCGGAGCGCTTGCGGATCGCGTCGAGCAGGGCGATCGACCGGCGGACCCGGTCCCGCTCCGTGCGGCTGGCCCCGTCGAGCAGGTCGCCGACCGCGCGGCGCTGCCCCGTGACGAAGGCGTTCACCGACTCCAGACCGGCCGGGTCGGAGCGCTGTGCCGCCGTGGTGGTGAGCAGGCGTACGCCCTGACGGGTGTCCGAGTCCATGTCGTCGAGGACGGCGTCGAACCCGAGCCGGTCCCCGCGCAGCGCGGCGGCCTCGCCGAGCCGGGTGCGGGCGAAGTCGAGGAAGAGCTGGCCGCGGCTGAGGTCCGAACTGGCCAGGGCGAGCTGGGCGCGTTCCGTGGAGCGCTTCATTCCGTAGAGGGCGTCGCCGGGCACGGCGTTCTCGCTGGCGGCGGAGATGCCGGAGACGGCGATCGCCCCGGCGGTCACCCCGATGAGGATGGCGCCCCGGGCCCGGGCCCGGCGGGCGGTGACGGCCGGCAGCAACGGGCCACGTGGGCCGCCGCCGAGGGTGGCGCGCTGGGCCGCCGCGCCGCGCTGACCGAGCACGCCCCGCCGGACGGCCGGCGCGCTCTCCGGGGCGGTGGCCCCGATGCCCTCCCGCTCGGCGGCGGCGACGAGCATCGCCCGCAGGCCGGTGCGGAAGTCGGGGTTCACGGGCGGAGGGTCGGCGTGGAGTTGCCGGCCGACCGCGACGAGCGCGGCGAGATGATCGTCGGCCCGGGACCGGACGTGGTGACGTCGGCCGCCGTTGGCTTCGTCGAGAAGCTGCGCGAAGCGCTCGGCGCGCCGGCGGGAGAAGAGGTTACTGATCACCGCAGGCACCTCCTCTCGCTGGTCACGGCCGGTCGGCCGCTGTCGGCACCAGCGACCGGCGGCAGCATGCACCCAGGACGAAGCTCGTGCCGGGCTGCGCTTTCCGGACCGTCGGGCCCGGGGATGCCGGAAACCACCGGTCGCACCGGGAGAAACGCTCCGCCCCGGGCACGGGTTACGGGGCCGGCGGGAGCGAAATCACGAAGAGTGATGGGCGTCACGCCGTCCGCTGGCGGGTGCTCCCGTCCGCGCGGCGCGCCCCGGCCGGCGTACGGCGTGCACCGCCGTCGGGGGCCGGGTGCCGCGCGGACGCCGCCGGCCGGGCGGCCCGGCCCCGCGCGGGGCGGCCCACCGGGCGGCCCGGCCGGGGCGGGCGGAACGGGACGGGTCGGCGCGGCCGACGGCGGCGGTCAGGGCTGGAAGCCGTCCGGCAGCAGCCGGGCCAGCGCGCGGACCGCGCGGTACTGCAACGCCTTGATCGCGCCCTCGTTCTTGCCCATCGCCCGGGCCGTCTCCGCCACCGAGAAGCCCTGGAGGAACCGCAGCACGATGCACTCCTGCTGCTCCGGGTTGAGCTGCTTGACGGCGGTGAGCAGGGCGACGTTGGTGATGTGCTCGACGACCGCCGCCTCCGGGCTGCCCTCCGGGCCGCGGTCCTCCCGGTCGGCGTCCAGCACGTCGCCGGTGGTGACCTCCAGCCGGTACCGGCCGGACTTGAAGTGGTCGGCCACCAGGTTGCGGGCGATGGTGACCAGCCAGGCGCCGAGGTCCCGGCCCTGCCAGGTGAAGCTGCCGATGCGCTTGAGGGCGCGCAGGAACGTGTCGGAGGTGAGGTCCTCGGCGAGCTGCCGGTTGCCGACGCGGAAGTAGACGAAGCGGAAGACGGTGTCGACGTACCGGTCGTAGATCAGCCCGAACGCCTCGGCCTCGCCGGCCTGGGCGCGCTCGACCAGCTTCCAGACCTCGGTGGCCGGGTCGGACGGGTCGGGGCGGCTCGGGAAGCCCGTCGGCGTGCCGCCGCCCGGGGGCCCGGGCGGCGGTGGGGGCGGGTTGGCCGGCACCGCCGGCAGCACCGCCGTCTCGCCGGCCGCCGGATCGGCCGTCGGCGGGGTGTCGCCACTGCGTCGGCCCTGCGCCGGCATCGTCGGCCGCGCGGGCGACGCCACCCGGCCGCCGTTGCCTCCCGGCGTCGCCGGCCGGGGCACCGCCTCGTTGTGATGGGACCGGTTGCGTAACCGTCTGGAGGCCCCGTCGCCGCGTACGGCGAGGCTGGACCCGTCGTCCACGGGGTTCCGGCCGATGCCCAACCGTTCGTTGAGGACGGCGCGGGCCGCCGCGGCCAGCCCGACCGGTCGCTGCGCGTAGCCGAAACTGGTCACCGTGCCTCCCCGGTCCGGGTCGCCGCAGGCCGCGGGGCCGCCCCGGCGCGGGCGCGGCCGGGGCCGTCGGGCAGGGCTCGTCCGGGACGTGCCGACGGGCGGCAGATCCCCTTGAGGTACGGGTCCAATGCGCTCACAGGCACGGGGGCCTCCTCGGGCTGAGGGGTGTCGACTCACGGCAAATGGGGTGAGTCGACCCGAGTGATAATAGGGCCAACGTCACCCGCGCGTGGCAAGTCCGTTACACAGAGCAGAAGTATTTGCTCGCCCGTCCGATCTGCGGCGGACCCGTTGTCCGTCGGGGGAGGTTGACTTTCGCGCGGCGGCTGGTTAGGGATATGCCCAGCTCAGCGCCCGATCGACCCGTTCGGCGCGGGGCCGGTACGACGGCTGCGCCGGCTGCCCGTGCGGGGCGGCGGCGGTGCTTCCGCGCGTCAGGTCGGGCCCGTCCGCACACGGTGCGTTGCCGAGTCGCCGGTACCGGGTGTGTCGCACCGACGGGCCGGGGGAGACTGTCCGGGCGCGGGCCGCCGGAGGGCGGCCCCGGCCGACACCCGCACGGAGGTTTCCCGATGTCCAGTGACGCCCGGCTCACCCTGATCACCCGCCCCGGCTGCCACCTCTGCGAGGACGCGAAGGCGGCGCTCGGCCGGGTGGTCGCGGTCACCGGCGACCGGTGGATCGAGAAGGACGTGACCACCGACGTCGAGCTGGAGCGGGAGTACGGCGACCGGCTGCCCGTGGTGCTGCTCGACGGCAAGGAGCACGGGTACTGGCGGGTGGAGGAGGAGCGGCTGCTGCGGGACCTGACCACCCCACAGCTCTGACAGCACACCACCCCACAGCTCTGGCCGCGACGCCGCAGCTCTGGCCGCCTCCCGCGCACCGACGCGACCCGGAGCTCCCCACGCGGCCGCCCGCCGCCTATCGTGCTCGGATGACCCCTGCGCGCCCCCACCTCGTCTGGGACTGGAACGGCACCCTGCTCAACGACCTCGACCTGGTGGTGACGGCCACCAACGCGGCGTTCGCCAGCGTGGGCGGGCCGGCCGTCACGGCGGACGAGCACCGGGTGCGGTTCCGCCGCCCGATCGCCGACTACTACGCCGGGGTGCTCGGCCGGGCGGTCGACGACGAGGCGTTCGGTGAGCTGGACCGGATCTTCCACGACGCGTACCGCAGCGGGTTGACCACCTGCGCGCTGGCCGACGACGCGGCGGCGGCGATGGCGGCCTGGCCGGGCAGCCAGTCCCTGCTGTCCATGTGGTTCCACGACGAGCTGGTGCCCGCCGTGCACTCCTACGGGCTGACGGGGCGGTTCGCCCGGGTCGACGGGCTGCGCGCCACCGTCGGCGGCGACCGCAAGGCCGGGTCGCTGGCCGAGCACCTGTCCGGGCTGGGGTTGGACGGCCGGGCGGTGGTGCTGATCGGGGACTCGGTCGACGACGCCGACGCGGCCGAGTCGGTGGGCGGCCGGGCGGTGCTCTACACGGGGGGCTTCACCGACGCGGCCCGGCTGCGGGACTCCGGTCACCCGGTGGCCGACACCCTCACCGAGGCCGTCGCGCTGGCCGCCACCCTGCGCTGAACCCCGGCCACCGGCGCGCCGGGGTCCGCCCTGCGTCGCCCCGGCGGCGGCGCGGTCAGCCGCGCAGGTAGGCGAGGACGGCCAGGACGCGCCGGTGCTGGGCGGTGTCCGGGGGCAGGCCGAGCTTGGTGAAGATGTTGCGGACGTGCTTCTCGACCGCGCCGTCGGTGACCACGAGGGCCTTCGCGATGGCGGTGTTGGAGTGCCCCTCGGCCATCAGGGCCAGCACCTCGCGCTCGCGCGGGGTCAGCTCCCGCAGCGGGTCGTCGCGCCGCCGGCGGACCAGCAGCTGGCCGACCACCTCCGGGTCGAGCACGGTGCCGCCGGCGGCGACCCGGGCCAGCGAGTCCAGGAACTCGTCGATGTCGGCCACCCGGTCCTTGAGCAGGTAGCCCACCCCGCCGCCGGCCCCGCCGGTGGTGGCCAGCAGGTCGTCGGCGTACGACACCTCGACGTACTGGGACAGCACCAGGACCGGGGTGCGGGGGACGAGGCGGCGGGCCTCGACCGCGGCGCGCAGCCCCTCGTCGGTGTGCGACGGCGGCATCCGCACGTCGACGATCGACACGTCGGGCCGGTGGGCGACGACCGCCCCGACCAGGGCGTCCCCGTCGCCGACGGCGGCCACCACCTCGTGCCCACGTTCGGTCAGCAGCCGGACCAGCCCCTCCCGGAGCAGCACGGCGTCGTCGGCGATCACCACCCGCATGGTGCTGGTGTCTACCACGTCGTGACCCTCGGCGGGGCCGCCGGGAGCGCCTGCGGCGCCGTCGGGGGTGTCGCGGGGAGCGCCTGCGGCGCTGTCGGGGGTGTCGCGGGGAGCGCCTGCGGCGCTGTCGGGGGTGTCGCCGGCGGCCGCCGGGGCGGCCGTCGTCACAGCGGGAGGTCCGCGCGCACCTCGGTCGGCCCGCCGGCCGGGCTGACGACGTCGAGCCGGCCGCCCGCCGCCCGCACCCGGTCGGCGATCCCCGCCAGGCCGTGCCCCTTGGCCAGGTGCGCGCCGCCGTGGCCGTCGTCGGCGACGGCGACCACCAGCCGGTCGTCGTGCCGGGTGACCTCGACCCGGCACTCCGTCGCCCCGCTGTGCTTGGCCACGTTGGTCAGCGTCTCGGCGACCACGAAGTAGGCGGTGCTCTCCACGGCCGGGTCGGGCCGCCCGTCCGGGGCGTCCAGCCGGGGGTCGAGCCGCAGTTCGATCGGGATCAGGCCGCGCCCGGCGAGGGCCGCCAGGGCGCTGGGCAGCCCCCGGTCGACCAGGATCGGCGGGGCGATGCCCCGGGACAGGGCGCGCAGCTCGGCGAGGGTGTCCCGGGTCTGGGCGACGGCCTCGTCGAGAGTCCGGCCGGCGGCCTCCGGGTCGTCGGCGAGCTGGTGCCGGGCCCGGCTGAGGTCCATGGCGAGCCGGACGAGGCGCTGCTGGGGGCCGTCGTGGATGTCGCGCTCCAGCCGCCGCAGCGCGGTGGCCTCGGCGGAGGCGGCCGCCCGCCGCCGCTCCTCCAGGACGGTGATCCGGCTGCGCATCTCGGCCACCCCGGTGAGCAGGGCGCGGGCGAAGCCGGCCTTCAGACGGGCGCACCCGCGTACCACGAGCGGCAGGGTGACCAGGAAGAACAGCCCGGCGGCGGTGTTGATCCCGATCCGGGCGGCGGCCGAGTCGCCCAGGCCGAGCAGCTCGCTGAGGGGCTGGTCGTCGGGCGGGTGCGGCAGCACCCAGTCGTAGACCGAGTAGAGCGTGCCGACGAGCGCGGCGGCCCACCAGGTGACGGTCACCACGAACGTGACGAGGGCCACGACCAGGTTGAGGATGCCGTGGGCCAGGTCGAGCCAGGACTGCACGTCCGCGATGGGGACGAGGATCCGCCGCCAGGCGCTGGCCCCCGGCTCGGCCCGGCGGTACTCGGGCCGCACCCGGTCCTGCCCGAGCACAGCGGTCAGCCGCAGCCGCTCCACGTCGGCGAAGCCCCGGGCGGCGTAGAGGGTGGCGGCGAGGACGGGCAGGCCGATCACGGTCACCGCCAGTCCCACGCCCAGGGCCAGCCCCGCCACCAGGACCACGAAGCCGGCCACGGCGAGGGGGAAGCCGAGCAGCACGTACCCGGAGTCGCGCAGGAGCTGGCGGGTGAGGCGGGGCGGGAGGGCGGCCGGCTCGGCCGTGGCGGCGGTGGTCATGGTTCGAGGCTAGGGACGCGGCCCCGCCCCCCGGAATCCCGTCGGCCGTCCTCTTGCTGGTGGTGCCAGCCCTACCGTCGGCCGGCGACCCCGCTGGGCGGGACGGGGCGGCGACGGGCGCGGCGCTCGCGCGATTGGTGACGGAAGTCGGGAATGAGCAATAATCGGCGCGGGCCACGCGAGGCGCCGGATCGATCTTGGGGGGTGGAGGGGCAGGTGGAGGCGGGTCGCCGGTCTTCAAGATCGCGATTTGTGCGTGTCTTCACAAGCGCCTACTCTGTAGTTCCGACGCGTCCTGCTAGCACAGCCGGCAATCTCGGTCGCCAGCGGGAGTCCCGATACGGCAGGCCGCTTGAGCCGGCCGAGGATCGCACCGCACGGAGTCTCATGAGTCAGCAGCACCGTCACCCTGGCGCGTCCGGCCGCGCCGGTGCCGTACCGGCGCTCCCGGACCTGCCCGAGGCGACCGTCGCGCGGCTGCCCGAATACCTCCGCGCCCTGCACAACCTCGCCGAGTCGGGTCACGAGACCGTCTCCAGCGAGGGCCTGGCCAGCGCGGCCGGGGTCAACTCCGCCAAGCTCCGCAAGGACCTGTCCCACCTCGGCTCCTACGGCACCCGCGGCGTCGGCTACGACGTCGCCCTGCTGGTCGAGCAGATCGAGTACGTGCTCGGGCTCACCCAGCGGCGGGCCGTCGCCCTGGTCGGGGTGGGTAATCTCGGTCACGCCCTCGCCGGCTACGACGGCTTCGCCAGCCGCGGCTTCCGCATCGCCGCCCTGCTGGACGCCGACCCGGGGCGGGTCGGCGAGGAGATCAACGGGCTGGTCGTGCGGCACGTCGACGAGCTGCCCCGCATCGCCGCCGAGGAGCCGATCGCGATCGGCGTGATCGCCACCCCGGCCCGCGCCGCGCAGGCGGTCGCCGACCAGCTCGTCGCCGTCGGCGTGACGAGCATCCTCAACTTCGCGCCGTGCGTACTCTCGGTCCCGGACGGGGTCGACGTGCGCAAGGTCGACCTCGCCATCGAGCTGCAGATCCTGTCCTTCCACGAGCACCGCAAGGCGTCGCTGACCGCGCTGCCCGCCGCCGGCGGCACCGCCCTCACCGCCCTGCCCGGCGGGCTCGCGGCCACCGACCCCCAGGAGGCGATCGGCACGTGAAACTGCTCGTCGTCGGCGCGTCCTACCGCACCGCTCCCGTCGCCACCCTGGAACAGCTGGCGGTCGGCCCGGCCGACCTCACCCGCACCCTGGACCGCCTGCTCGCCCAGCCGTACGTGAGCGAGGCGGTGCTGGTCTCCACCTGCAACCGGGTGGAGGTCTACGCCGCCGTATCCGGTTTCCACGGCGGCCTCGGCGACGTCTGCGCCGTCCTCGCCGAGCAGGCCGGCACCCCGCCCGCGAGCCTGGCCAGCCACCTCTACGTGCACTACGACGCCGCCGCCGTCGACCACGTCTTCCGGGTCGCCGCCGGGCTGGACTCGATGGTCGTCGGCGAGGCCCAGATCCTCGGCCAGCTCCGCGACGCGTACCACTGGGCCAGCGGCGCCGACTCCGCCGGCCGGCTGCTGCACGAGCTGATGCAGCAGGCGCTGCGGGTGGGCAAGCGGGCGCACGCCGAGACCGGGATCGACCGGGCCGGCCAGAGCGTCGTCAGCGCCGCGCTCGACCTGGCCGCCGGCCACCTCGACGGCGCGCTATCCGGCCGCCCGGCCCTCGTGGTGGGCGCCGGCGCGATGGGCGCGCTGGGTGTGGCGACGCTCTCCCGGCTCGGCGCGGGCCCGCTCACCGTGACCAACCGGGGGACCGACCGGGCAGTGCGACTGGCCGAGTCGTACGGGGCCAGCGCCGCGCCCATTGCCGGGCTGACCGACGTGCTCTCCACAGTGGACATCGTAGTGGCCGCCACCGCGGCCACCGAACCGGTCCTCACCCGCGAGGTGGTCACCCGGGCGCTCGCCCGCCGCGACCCCGACCGGGGCCCGCTCGTGCTGCTCGACCTCGCCGTTCCCCGCGACGTCGAGGCCGGCGTGGCCGGGCTGCCCGGCGTCGAGGTGATCGACATCGACCGGATGGCGGCGGTCCTGGCCGGGGGCCCCGCCGCCGCCGAGGCCGCCGCCGTCGAACGGATCGTCACCGCCGAGGTCGAGTCGTTCCTCACCTGGCTGCGCGGCGCCGACGTGGCACCGACCGTGGCCGCCCTGCGCGGCCGGGCCGAGGACGTGGTCGCCACCGAGCTGCGCCGGCTGGCCCAACGCCGCCCCGACCTCAGTGACGACCAGCGCGCCGAGGTGGCCCGCACGGTGCACCGGGTCGTCCAGCGGCTGCTGCACCAGCCCACCGTGCGGGTCCGCCAGCTCGCCGCCGAGCCCGGCGGCGACCAGTACGCGGCGCTGCTGCGCGAGCTGTTCGACCTCCAGGTCCCGCAGACGTCCCCCGTCGACACCGTCCCCGACGTTGTCGACACCGACCCCACCCCGTATCCCGGAGGCGACAGATGACCGCCCCCCTGCGCCTCGGCACCCGGGGCAGCGCGCTGGCGATGGCCCAGTCCGGCCAGGTCGCCGCGGCGCTCACCGAGGCGACCGGCCGCCAGGTCGAACTCGTCGAGGTGGTCACCGCCGGCGACCGCTCGTCCGCCCCCGTGCACCGGCTCGGCGTCGGCGTCTTCGTCTCGGCGCTGCGCGACGCCCTGACCGCCCGCACCATCGACCTCGCCGTGCACTCCTACAAGGACCTGCCCACCGCGGCGGCCCCCGGGCTGCACGTCGCGGCGGTGCCGCCCCGCCAGGACCCGCGCGACGCGCTGGTCGCCAGGGGCGGGCGCACCCTCGCCGAGCTGCCGCCCGGCGCGGTGGTCGGCACGGGCGCGCTGCGCCGCATCGCCCAGCTGCACGCGCTCGGGCTGCAACTGGAGGTCACCCCGATCCGCGGCAACGTGGACACCCGCCTGGCGCGGGTCCTCGGCCCGGACGCCGACCTCGACGCGGTCGTCCTGGCCCGGGCCGGGCTGGCCCGGCTCGGCCGGGCCGACGTGATCACCGAGACGCTCGACCCGATGCTCATGCTGCCCGCACCCGCCCAGGGCGCGCTGGCCGTGGAGTGCCGGGCCGACGACACCGACCTGGTCGAGCTGCTCGCGGTGCTCGACCACGCACCGTCCCGGGCCGCGGTCGTCGCGGAACGGGCGCTGCTGGCCACCCTGGAGGCCGGGTGCAGCGCACCCGTCGCCGCCTATGCGGAACTCGCCGAAGGCGACGCCGGCGATGAGATCTACCTGCGCGGGGCGGTGATCAGCCCGGACGGCACGCGAGACCTCCGGCTGTCCCGCACCGGAACGCCCGCCGACGCGGCGGAGATCGGCAAGGCACTCGCCGCCGAACTCCTCGAACTCGGCGCCGACTCGATCCTCGGCCACGAAGGAAACGCCGGTCCGGGGACCCAGCAATTTGGGAGCACAGAATGACCCGCACCCGTAAGCCCGTCGGCCGTATCGCGTTCGTCGGGGCCGGCCCCGGCGACCCGGGCCTGCTGACCCGCCGGGCGCACGACGCCCTGGTCGACGCCGACCAGGTGGTATACGACCGGGGAGTCCCCGAGTCGCTGCTCGACGCCGTGCGCGCCCAGGCCAAGTCCGACGCCCAGTTCTCCCCGGCGGAGGGCGTGCCGGGTGACGTGGCGAAGGTGCTGATCTCGGCCGCGAGGTCCGGCCTGAACGCCGTGCACCTCGTCGCCGGCGACCCGTTCGGCCACGACTCCGTGGTCAAGGAGGTGCAGGCGGTCGCCCGCACCGCCGCGCACTTCGAGGTGGTGCCGGGCGTCGGCCAGGCCGAGGGCGTCGCCACCTACGCGGGCGTGCCGCTGCCGGGCGTACGCACCGCCGCCGACGTCGAGGACGTCACCACGCTGGACTTCGACGCGCTCGCCGCCGCCGTCGGCCGGGGCTCGCTGGCGCTCGCCGTGGACGCCGGCGACCTGGCCGCGATCCGCGACGGCCTGCTCGCCGCCGGGGTCGACGGCTCGACCGGCGTCGGGGTGACCGGCGACGGCACCGGGGAGACCCAGTACACGACCACGTCGACCGTGGACTCGTTCGTGGCGGCGGCGCTCGGTTTCACCGGCCGGGTCGTGCTCACCGTCGGCGAGGGCGTCGGCCAGCGCGACAAGATGAGCTGGTGGGAGAACCGCCCGCTGTACGGCTGGAAGGTGCTCGTCCCGCGCACCAAGGAGCAGGCCGGGGTGATGAGCGCGCGGCTGCGCGCGTACGGGGCGATCCCGTGCGAGGTGCCGACCATCGCGGTCGAGCCGCCGCGTACCCCCGCCCAGATGGAGCGGGCGGTCAAGGGCCTGGTCGACGGCCGGTACGCCTGGGTGGTATTCACCTCGGTCAACGCCGTCCGCGCGGTGTGGGAGAAGTTCGCCGAGCACGGCCTGGACGCCCGGCACTTCGGCGGCGTCAAGATCGCCTGTATCGGCGAGGCCACCGCCGACGCCGTCCGCGCGTTCGGCATCCAGCCGGAGCTGGTCCCCGCCGGGGAGCAGTCGTCCGAGGGGCTGCTCGCCGAGTTCTCGCCGCACGACGAGATCCTCGACCCGGTGGGCCGGGTGCTGCTGCCGCGCGCCGACATCGCCACCGAGACCCTCGCCGCCGGGCTCACCGAGCGCGGCTGGGAGGTCGACGACGTGACCGCGTACCGCACGGTCCGGGCCGCCCCGCCGCCCGCCGAGATCCGCGACGCGATCAAGTCGGGCGGGTTCGACGCGGTGCTGTTCACCTCGTCCTCCACGGTCCGGAACCTGGTCGGCATCGCCGGGAAGCCGCACGCGCGCACGGTTGTCGCCGTCATCGGCCCCAAGACGGCGGAGACCGCGACGGAGTTCGGCCTGCGGGTCGACGTCCAGCCGCAGCACGCCTCGGTGCCCGACCTCGTGGAGGCGCTGGCCGCCTACGCCGTCGAGCTGCGCGAGAAGCTGGCCGCCATGCCGGCCAAGCAGCGCCGGGGCTCGAAGGTGCAGGGGCCGACCGCCCTGCGGTTCCGCTAGTCGCACCGGCCGCACAGCCAGCTCGCCCAGGGAGGCCCCGCATGCCGTACCCCGAGATCCGGCCCCGCCGGCTGCGCCGCAACGCGGCCGTGCGGCGGCTGGTCTCCGAGACCCGCGTCGACCCGGCCGAGCTGGTCGTGCCGATGTTCGTCAAGGAGGGGCTGACCGAGCCGCGGCAGATCGCGTCGCTCCCGGGGGTGCTCCAGCACTCCCGGGACTCGCTGCGCAAGGCCGCGGCCGAGGCGGTCCAGGCCGGCGTGGGCGGGATCATGCTCTTCGGGGTGCCCGAGCGGCGCGACCCGACCGGCTCCGGCGGCATCGACCCGGGCGGCATCCTCAACGTCGCCATCGCCGACGTGGTCGCCGAGGTGGGCGACGCGACCGTGGTGATGAGCGACCTGTGCCTGGACGAGTTCACCTCGCACGGGCACTGCGGCCTGCTCACCCCCGACGGCGAGGTGGACAACGACGCCACCCTCGTCGCGTACGCCGAGATGGCGGTGGCCCAGGCCGCCGCCGGGGTCGGGGTGGTCGGCCCGTCCGGGATGATGGACGGGCAGGTGGGCGTGGTCCGCCGGGCCCTGGACGCCGCCGGCCACACCGACGTGGCGGTCCTCGCGTACGCGGCGAAGTACGCCTCCGCCTTCTACGGCCCGTTCCGGGACGCGGTGGAGTCGTGCCTCGACGGGGACCGGCGCACCTACCAGCAGGACCCGGCGAACCTGCGGGAGTCCCTGCGTGAGGTCGCGCTCGACGTCGCCGAGGGCGCCGACATCGTGATGGTCAAGCCGGCCCTGCCCTACCTCGACGTGGTGGCGGCGGTGCGCGCGGCGGTCGACGTCCCGGTCGCCGCCTACCAGGTCTCCGGCGAGTACGCGATGGTCGAGGCGGCCGCCGCCAACGGCTGGATCGACCGGGAGCGGGTCATGCTGGAGACGCTGACGTCGATCCGGCGCGCCGGGGCGCAGATCATCCTCACCTACTGGGCGGTCGAGGCCGCCCGCCTGCTCCGCGACCGTTACTGAGCGCATCTGGGCTGACCGCCCCCCCCGTTTCCCTTCCGCTCCCTTGAATCCCTTTTGTGCACCTTCCTCGCCCGACCCCAACCCCCTTCTTTGCTTCCTTTGCTCTGCACCCACGGGCGCAACACTTACCTAGGGTGACTGCTGCGTCGGCGGGTGCAGAGCAAAGGGGCCGCGAGGAGTGGTCGCTGGTGCCCGGCCCGGCCGCGGACCGCTCGACCAGCCGCCCCGCCGACCGAAGCGCGGCCAGTCGACCGGCGGCCAGCGGGACGCGCGGGTTACCGCCAGACGCCCGGTTATCCACAGCCGGGCGGGGCGGGGTTGCGACCGGCCCGCGCGGGCGGGGAACGTGAACCCATGGCAGCCCACATCGCGCCACCGCAGCCCGACGACGCCCCCGGAGGCGACGACGCCGAGTCCGGTGACCCGGCAGGCGGCGGGGCCACGGACGCCGATCAGGCAGCCGGCGAGCCCACCGCCGGCGACGAGCCGCCGGCGATGCTGACCGAGCCGTTCGACATCCCGTGGCCGGTGGCCGGCATCATCCGGGCCGTGCGGCGGCGGGCCGACGCCAGCCAACGCGAGCTGGCCGCCTGCGCCGGGGTGCACCCGTCCACGATCGGGCGGATCGAGGCCGGCGCGCTGACCCCCAGCATCGCCATGCTGCGCCGGCTCCTCGCGGCGGCGGGCTTCCGGCTGGCCGTGGTGGACGAGTTCGGCCGGGTGCTCCAGCCGATGCGCGACCGCGACGACGCCCGCGACGGGGCCGAGCGCCGCTACCCGTCGCACCTGGACACCATTCTCGACCCCGAGCCGGGGGAGTGGTGGGCCGACGTCTACGGGCTGGCCCGCCCGCCGGAGACCTTCTACCGCAACCGCGCCTACCGGGACGCGATGCGCCGTCGCAGCCGGTGGGAGGTCCGCGTCGCCAAGCTCCGGCACGTGCCGCCACCGCCGCGTGCCGTCCCCCCGTACGGCTGACGGCCCGCCGCCCGGCCAGGAGCCGGGCGACGGGCCGCCGTGGAGCCGTCGGGCCGGTCAGTCGTCGTCGGTGATGGTGCCGACGGCCAGCGGGTCGGCCAGGTGCAGGCCGGGCACGCCGGCCACCAGCAGGTTCACCTTCTCGTCGGCCTCCCGCTTGTGGTCACCGCGCACGGTGACCGTGAAGGTCAGCGAGGTCTGCCCGGCTGCCAGGACCTTGCAGCCGACGTACGGCTCGTAGTCCGCCCCGGCCTGCGCCGTGGTGCCGTAGGTGGCGGCGCAGATCAGGGCCGGCTGCGACAGCGGCCGGGACACGGTGACGGTGAAGGCGAGCGGGCGGGTGCCCTTGTCGCCCTCGACCACCGTGGCGTCGGCGACGCTCAGCGACGCGCGGGAGCGGAACCGGGCCACCTGCGGGTCGTGGTCGCTGGAGCCGCGCGACCCGTCCCCGGTGAACTCCGCCGGCCAGTCGGCGTTGACGTGCGCCGCCCGCACCTGGACCAGGTCGTCGCGCAGCGCGTCGTTGACGAACAGGTGGTCCAGCGTCTGCGCCTGCCCCTCGAAGCTGTACGAGTACGCCGACGACGGCACCTCGGCGACCAGGTCGTCCCACAGGCTGTGCAGGCCCGCGTCGTACAGCGCGGCGAGCTGGTCCGACGGGGTCGGGTCGGCCCCGGTGGCGATCGGGTCGTCGGGGCGGGGGAAGACGTTCAGGTCCCCGCCGTACACCACCCGGGAGTTCCGGTCCGCGTTGTGGATCGCGGTGACCAGCGCGGCACCGTAGCGGGCCTGCTCGGTGCGCTGCCCGACCCGGCTGTCCGGCCCGGACGAGAAGTGGTTGCTCAGCGCCCACAGGTGGTAGCCCTCGGAGCCGCCCGGGGTCGCCTTGACCCAGAACTTGCCGAGCTGCGGGGCCCGCGTGTAGACGTTGTTGCCGTCCTTGCCGGTGGAGGTGTCGGTATCTGCCGGCAGCACCGCGTTGAGCGCCTTCGGGTTCTGCACGTCCGCGTTGGACGGCAGCCCCGTCGACCGGTACGGCACCACCGGCGCGGAGCCGAGCAGCGGGTCGGTGGTGGTCGCCTCGGCCAGCGACAGCCGGTCCGTGCGGTAGAGGAACCCGGCGGTGATGCCCCGGGCGTCCGCGCCGGTCCGGTCGTACGCCGCGGCGTACGTGGGCCCGCCCGCGGCGGCCACGGCCAGCGCCAGCTCCTGGAGGGTGTCCGGCGCGCCGTCGGCGTCGTTCGTGTCGCCGCACACCAGCGCGCCCCCGGTCACGGAGCAGATGTCCTGGTCCTCGGCCTCCTGCACCAGGATCAGGTCCGGCGAGTGCAGATCGGTGCGGATCTGGTCGGCGAGCGCCGTCAGGTGCTCCCGGTAGTCGGCCTCGCTGGCCGGCACGTAGTCGAACGGCGGGCTGACCCCGGTGCAGCCGGCGTTGCCGGTGAAGTCGCAGCCGTCGAACGGGTCGTCCCGGTAGTCGTACAGGTTCTCCACGTTGTACGTGGCGACCGCGATCTCCCGCGACCGGTCGGCCGGCTGCGGCGGGTTGTTCTTCGACGGGTCGGCCCCGGCCGCGAAGGCGGCCTGCTCGACCTGGACGCCGTACTTCTCGAACGCGTAGTAGAGCGCGCCGTACGCGTCCCCGGTGAGGGTGTCGAAGGTCCGGGCCGGCGGCAGCAGGGCGGCGTTGTCCCCGGCGGTCGCCTTGACGCCCATGGCGCCCAGCATGATCCGCTGCCCGTTGCCGTCGTCGAAGCGGCGGGTCGCGTCGTTGTCCAGCGGGTGCGCGTCGCGGAACACCCGGCGGGCGTACGCGTCGGCGCGGCCGAGCAGCGGGTCGTCCCGGTCGACCACCCACACCTCGGAGTCGGCCGTGGACGCGAACACGGCCCGGCCGCTCACCGCGCCGCTGCCGGCCCGGACCCGCACCCGGGCCCCCTCGTGCCGCTCCCAGAACCGCTGCGCGGCGGCCAGGTCGGCCGGGGGCACCGCGTCGGCGACGGCGACGACGGAGTTCACGTCGAGGCCGGACGCGATCTTGGTGACCAGCGAGGCCCCGGAGAGCTGGGTCATGTTGTAGTACTCGGACACCCGGGCCCGCAGCACCACCTCGTCGCCCACCGTCGGCACGTAGCCGCCGATCAGCGAGGTGAACGAGCCCATGAAGACGAAGATGCCGTCGGAGGAGGACGGGTCGCCGTCGCTCGCGTCCGCGCGGCTCTGGAGGAAGAAGCCGTGCTGGTCGGCCCCGGCCGACGTCCGGGCCAGGGTGCGCTGGGTGATCACGCCCCGCACGTCGTACAACGTGCTGCTCGTGCCGTTGCCGGAGGCCGGCGCGAGCGGCGACCGGTCGGCCGGGCCGGACTCGGCGTCGGTGGTCGGGCCCTGCACCTCCCCGACGGTCAGCTCCCGGGTCACGGTCACGGCCAGCGCGCAGGTCGCGGTGCCGCCGTCCGTGTCGGTCGCGGTCACCGTCACGGTGTACGCCCCGGCGGCCAGGTCGGCGCTGGTGGCGATCGTGGCGCGGGCGGTGCCGCCGACGGCGTCGGCCGGGGTGAAGGCGGTGCGGCTGATCGTGCCCGTGGCCGGGGCCGGCTCGACCGAGGTGACCGCCAGGCCGACGATCGTGTCGTCCGGGTCGGTGGCGGTCACCTCCCGGCTGGCGGCGGTGCCGGCGGCGGTGGTCAGCGCCCCGCCGCAGGTGACGGTGGCGGGCTGGTCGACGGGGCCGCCGCCGTCGACGGTGTGCGCGCCCAGCCCGTCGAACGTGTCGGTGGCGTAGCCGGCCCACTGGGCGGCCGGGTCGAAGGCGTCCGACGGGTCGGTGTCGCCGGAGGTGACCGTGGGCAGCCGCCGCAGCGTGTTGTCGGCGGTGCTGGTCAGGCCGCTGCCCCACTCGGTGCCCGGGTCGACGCCGACCTGGCCGATCGAGTCGACGACGGTGCTGCCGCCCCGACGCAGCACGATCGCGTCGTCGCCGTTGAAGAGGCTGGCGGTGGTCGTCTGGTCGGCCTGGGCGAGGACCGCCGGCGCGGCCGAGGCGGCGGCGAACACGAACGTGTCGCCCGCGGCGACCGTCCCGGTCAGGGCCAGGGTGGTGGCCGTGGTGTTGCCGTTGAAGTAGAGCAGGAGCTGGTAGCCGCCGGCGGTGAGGTCGACGGGGGCACCGGTGCCGTTGTAGAGCTCGATCGCCTTGTTGTTCGACGAGCCTTCGACGTACTCCGAGATGAAAAGGTCGGTGGGCGCGGCGCTGGCCGCGGTGGGTGCGACGCCGATGACCGGGATGGTGACGGCTACGGCGGTCGCGAGCGCGGCAGTTCTGCGGCGCGGGCGCATGGGGCCTCCACGATGGGTGGACGTGAACGAACGCACGTTAAGCGGCGGCGCTGTCCGCCGTCCATCCCCCACGGGGCGCTTTGGTGAATAGCCGACTCAGCCGCCGAGGCGGTGCACCAGCTCGGCGACGTCCACGCCGTATTCGCACCACTCCCGGTCCGGTTGGTAGCCCAGCTCGGCATTGACCTTCAGCATCGCCTCGTTGGCCTGGGCGTTCCAGGTCTGCACCTCGGTCAGCGTGGGCTCGGCGGAGCGCAGCTCCAGCAGCATCCGGGCCTTGATCGCCCGGTCGATGCCGTAGCCCCGGTGCTCCTGCACCACGATCGTGTCGTACTGGTCGGCCCGGGTCGGGTGCTGCGCCGGCACCACCACCTCGGTCAGCCCGGCCACCTCGCCGGTGCGGTCGTGGGTGGCGACCACGATGTACGGCTTCATGCCGCGCCGGTGCAGCGTGGCCAGGCTGTCCCGCAGCCGCTGCGGGTCGTAGGAGCTGGGGCGCAGCTCGCCGTCGTCCACGTCGCGCACCTCGGCCTTCGCCCGCGCGTACGCCTCGATCAGGTCGTCCGGCGGGCCGCCCGGGCAGAACCGCACCTGGTAGCCCGCGCCGACGCCCGTGGCCATCTCGGCCAGCGCCGACCAGTCCACCCCGGACAGGTCGAGCACGCTGCGGGTCTCCACGTATTCCCGGGAGAAGCCCAACGCCTCGTAGAACGCCACCGCCGGGGTGCCGCCGACGACCTCGACCCCGATCGACTGGAAGCCCTCCTGGTAGACCCGGCGGGCGGCCACCCGGGTCAGGTCCCGGCCCAGGCCGGTGCGGCGCACCGACGGATGCACCAGCACCTCCAGGACGCCGATGTCGCCGAGCAACAGCACGTGGACGTGGCCGAGGATCGGCCCGGGGCCGCCCCCGGCGGCCGGCTCGGCCTGGGCCACCCAGGCGAGCCGCCGCTCGCCGGGCATCACCTCGGAGAGGTATTCCCGCAGGTGGCTCCCCTGCCACGGCGGATCCTGCGGGAGGTCGGCCGCCAGCACCGCGTTCAGCGTGTCCAGCAGCGACGCGAGCTCGGCGGGCGACGCGGTCCGGGGGTCCCATTCGCGCACCATCACCCGTCTAGCTTGCCGCTTACGGCAGCTTGACGGAAGTGTCCAGTTCTCGGATGCGCCCGGTTTCTCCCGCGAGGCCGGCGGCCACCTCACGGGCGGCGGCTGGCCAGCCCGTACTCGTTGGCCTTGTCGAAGACGTCCTGGGCGTAACGGCGCACGTCGTTGTACGACAGGATGGCCCCCCACCAGTCGCCGGGGACCGTCATGTTCCGGCCGCCCTTGCACAGGTAGTTGCCGGCGGCCAGGGCCGCGTCGTCCAGGTCGTGCGGGTTCTTGCGCCCGTCGTTGTCGGCGTCGGCGCCGATCTCCTGCCAGGTCGTCGGGATGAACTGCATGGGCCCGATCGCCCGGTCGTAGACGGTGTCCTTGTCGTAGAGCCCCCGGTCGGTGTCGGTGATCCGCTGCCGCCCGCCCTGGCCGTCGAGCGGGTCGCCGATGATCTCCGGGAGCGCCTGCCCGTCGGGACCCAGGGTCGCGCCGTTGGCCTGGCCGTGGCGCGACTCGACATAGCCGATCGCGGCGAGGGTGGTCCAGCTCAGCCGGCAGCCCGGGGTGGTCTGGGCGAGCGCCAGCTCGGCGTACCCGTACGCCTGCATGGCCACCGGCGAGATGCCGACCTTCGCCCCGGTCTGCTGGGCCCAGGCGGCGAGCGCGTCCGCCGGCCGGCCGGTCGGCGCCGGCACGACCGGTCCCGCGCTCGCGCCGGGCACCGCCGTCGCGCCGGGCGGCAGCGGGGTGGCCGACCCGCCGGGCAGCAGCCCGCCCTGCGGGGTCGCCGTGCCGGCCCCCGGGGTGCCGGCGGTGCCGTCCACCGCCACCGGGCGGGACTTCGGCGCGGACGCCGGCACCAGCAGCGCCCCGGCGGCGGCGGTCCCGGCGACCAGCACGAGCAGGAACAGGCCGGGCAGCGTGAGCCGGCCGCTCGGGCGGCGGGACCAGGCCCGGGTGGCGCGGGCGGCGGCGACTGCCGCCTGCCGGGGCGGGGGCATGCGCACGGCGTGGGCGAACGGCACCCGACGCCGCCGGGCCACCCCGGTCGGCTTCTCGGCCTCCGACTTCTTCGCCGCCTCGGGCCCGGCGGGCTTCGCCGCCTCCGCCCCGGGCTGCTCCGCCTCGGGCTGCTCCGCCTTGGGCTGCTTCGCCTCGGGCTGCTCCGCCGCATCGGGCTCGGCCGGCGTCGCCGGCTCCGGCTCGGCGGCTTCCTTCGCCGTCGGCTCGGCGGCCGGCTCGGTCGCCGCCGGCTCGGCCGGCTGCGTCGACTCTGGCCCGGCCGGCTGCCTCGCTTCCGGCTCGGCCGGCTGCTTCGTCTCCGGCCCTGCCGGGTCCGGCTTCTTCGGCTCCGGCTCGGCCTGCGGCGGGGAGTCGGCGGGCGGCTCGCCGCGCAGCCAGGGCCGGCGGGGGCGGGGCACCCGGGCACGCGGCGGCGCGCCGCCCGGATCGTCGGGCGGCGCGGCCGGTCGCAGGGCCCTGGCCGCCGGTCTGTCCTCGCCGTCCACCACCCGTCGAGTATCACCCATGCCCCGCCCGGAGTCAGGCCCGGTCGTACCCTGGTGCCATGCCCCGGTACGAGTTCCGCTGTCGCGCGTGCGGCGACACCTTCGAGGTCAACCGTCCGATGGCGCAGGCCGGTGAGCCGGCGTCCTGCCCGAGCGGGCACGCCGACACCGTCAAGCTCCTGTCCACCGTGGCCGTGACCGGCCGTGGCGGCGGCGCGGGTCCGGCTGCGCCGGCCCCCTCCGCGGGCGGTGGTGGCGGTTGCTGCGGTGGCGGGTGCGGCTGCTGACCCGGCCCCGACCGGCCCCGGCGCACCGGGGCGACCCGCCCCGGCCGGCCTGCCCCGACGGGGCCGTACCGGCCCGGGTCCTGCCGTTTCCGGCCCCGGTTGGCACCTTGGGGTGGATTGCGCCCATCCGTTCTCACGATGCGTGACGGCCCGACCATAGGGCAGCATGTACCCGTCGTCACGGGGGCGGAGGTTCGACGTATGACGTCAGGGGTCCACCTCCCGAGCGGTTGGGTGACCTTCGTGTTCACCGACATCGAAGGTTCGACGCGCCTGGCCCAGTTGCTCGGTCCCGGGTACCGTCCGGTGCTGCGGGAGCATCGCAGGCTGCTGCGGGACACCCTGGCCCGCACCGACGGCGCGGAGCTGCTCACCGAGGGCGACTCGTTCTTCATCGCCTTCCCCGACGCGGGTGCCGCGCTCACCGCCTGCCTCACCGCGCAGCGCGCGCTCGCGACGCACGACTGGCCGGCCCCGGAGGCCGCGCCCCGCGTCCGGATGGGCCTGCACACGGGCTGGGCGGAGCCCCGCGACGGCGAGTACGCCAGCCACGAGGTGCACCGGGCCGCCCGGGTGGCCGCCGCCGCCCACGGCGGGCAGGTGCTCTGCTCGGCGGCCACCGCGCGGCTCGCCTCCCCGCTGCCGGCGGGGGCGTCCCTGCTGGACCTCGGCCTGCACCGGCTGCGTGGCTTCGACGACCGGGAACGGCTGTTCCAGCTGATCGCGCCCGGCCTGGAGCGGCAGTTCCCCCGCCCGCGCACCGCCGACGCGGTGGCGCACAACCTGCCGACCCAGGTCACCTCGTTCGTCGGCCGGGAGACGGAGCGGGCGGAGCTGCGCCGGCTGACCGCCGGGCACCGGCTGGTGACCGTCCTCGGCGCCGGCGGGGCCGGCAAGACCCGGCTCGCCGTCGAGCTGGCGGCCGGCATGGTGGAGGAATATCCGGACGGCGTCTGGTTCGTCGACATCGCCACGGTGACCGACCCGGGGCTGGTGGCGTTCGCGGTCGCCGCCGTGCTCGGGCTGCGTCCGGAGCCCGGCCGCCGGATGGTCGACACCCTCGTCGAGTACGCCGCGGCCCGTCGGATGCTGATCCTGCTGGACACCTGCGACGCCCAGCCGGCCGCCTGCGCCGAGCTGATCTCCCTGCTGCTCGCCGGCGGGGGCGGGGTCCGGGTGCTGGCCACCAGCCGCGAGTCGTTCGGCCTGCCCGGCGAGGTGGTGTGGCGGATCCCGCCGCTGTCCGTGGAGCCCCGGCCGGGCGGCGCGGAGAGCGACGCGGTGGCGCTGCTGCTGGCCCGCACGGCGGCGGCCCGGGGCGGCCGGGAGCCGGCCCCGGTCGAGTCGGCCGACCTGCGGCGGGTGGTACGCCAGCTCGACGGGCTGCCGCTCGCCATCGAGCTGGCCGCCGCCCGGCTGCGGGTGCTCTCCGTCGGGCAGCTCGCCGAGCGCCTCGACGACGTGCTCGGGACCCTCGACGCCGGCCGGGACGCCGCCCCGCAGCCGCCCCGGGACGAACCCGGCTGGACGGGCAACCAGCAGGACACCGTCGACCTGGTGGCGGCGTCCCGGGGCAACGCCCCGCCCACCCCGGCGACCCGTGCCGTGCAGCGGTCGGCCGCCGAGCGGCACCTCACCATGCAGGCCACCGTCACGTGGTCGTACCGGACGCTCGGGCCCCGGGCGGCCCGGCTGCTGCGCTGGCTGGCGGTCTTCGCCGGCCCGGTGGACCTGCCGACGGTGGAGTGGCTGCTCGACGACGACCCGCTGGACCCGCTGTCGGTGCTGGTGGACAAGTCGATGATCCTGGCCGAGCCGCACGCGTCGGGCAGCACGTACCGGATGCTCGACCCGATCCGGGCGTACGCGGCGCGGCGGCTGGCCCAGGCGGGCGAGGAGCGGGCGGCCCGGGACCGGCACCTGGCCTGGTCGACGCGCGCCCTGCGGCGGGCCCACCTCGGGCCGGACGGCCGGCCGGCGACCCTGTCCCTGTACGCCCTCGACCCGCTCGCCGGCGAGGTGCGCGCCGCGCTGCGCTGGTGCACGACCGGCGGCAGCGCGCGGGACGGGCTGCGCCTGGCCGGGGGCCTGGACCAGTGGTGGCGGGAGCGCGGGCTGGCCCGGGAGGGACGGCTCTGGCTGTTCCGGCTCTACGGCCGGATGGCCGAGACCGGGGAGCACGTGCCGGACGCCGAGCTGGCCGCCGCGTACTACATGCACTCGCTGCACGCCGGCGCGGACGGCGAGTTCGCGGAGGAGCTGCGCTACTCGCAGCAGGCCGAGGCGGCGGCCCGGCGGGCCGGCGACGCCGGGCTGCTGGCCCGGGTGCTGGCCGGGCGGGCCGCCCCGCTGGTCGACATGGGGCAGTTCGCCGACGCCGAGCGGGCCTGCCGGGAGGTCATCGCCTGGGCGCACGAGCGGGAGGTGGCGGGGGACGCCCTGTTCGCGGTGCTCAGCCTCGCCGAGCTGCTCTGGCGGCGCGGCGCGCTGGCGGAGGCCGCGGAGCTGCTCGGCGCGGCCCGCCCGGTCGAGGCGGCCCGCCCGGCGGACCGGGGGCGTCGGTCGGTGGACATGCTGCTCGGCATGGTGGCGCTGGCCCGGGGCGACCTGGTGGCCGCACACGAGCACCTGCTCGTGGCGTTGCGGTCCCGGATGAGCCACGGCTTCCACCGCCGGGCCTGCGACACGCTGCACGCGATCGCGGTGCGCTGCGCGGCCGGCGGCGACCCGCTGACCGCCGCCCGGCTCTTCGGCGCGGCGCAGGCGACCCGGGAGAGCCTGCGGTCGGCCCCGGGCATCTACGGGGCGTACTGGCTGGAACGGCAGGCCGCGCTGCGCCGGGAGATGGGCGACGTGGCCTTCGACGAGGCGTACGCGCAGGGGAGCGAGCTGCGCCTGGAGGAGGCGGCGGCGCTGGCCCTGGCGGTGGAGCACCCCGACCTGGGGGTGGACTCGACCCGCTTCGCGGCCACCGGGCTGCCGACGCCCGCCCCCGCGCACCCCGCCGAGGGCTGCTGTTAGGAGGGGACCCCTGCTATGCAGAATGCGTTGACAGGGGGCCCTTCCTTGCGGCTCAGCGCTCGGCGGCCGCCTTCATGCGGGCGGCGCGGTCGATGTCGGCCTGCCGGACCGCCGCGAGGGAACCGAAGATGCTGACCGCCTCGTAGTAGGTCCACGCGAGGCTGTAGCAGGCCGGCCGGACCACCGAGCTGTAGGTGGCGCAGACCCGCTTGAGGTCCTCGTAGAAGGCGCTGTCCACCCGGGCCTTGTTGGCCGGGAACTGCCCCATCTCCTTGTAGTTGCGGTAGCCGAAGTCGTGCCGGTGGCACGAGAGCTTGAAGTTGAACCCGAGCGGGTTGTCCGGGCTGGACGAGCAGTAGTCGGTGGACCAGTTGAAGGCGTACTCGGCCCAGGCGGACTGGTCCTGTCGGGCCGAGTTCCAGCTGGTGTAGCTGCTGGCGCTGGTCTGCGTCCAGCTCGACAGCACGCCGAGCTTCTGGCTGGTGCTGACGGCGGCGGCTGCGGGGGAGGCGGCCGCGAGCGCCGCGAGCAGGGCGAGCGCGCCGGAGGCGAGGAGGGTGGCGAGGCGTCTGGGCACGGGGGACCTCCGCGGGGGTGTGCGGTGTGGCTGGTTACCGGCGGGTCACCGGATTCGACAAGTGTCGATCAAACCGCGAAGCGTCGAGTACGTCATAAACCAACATCTGGTGACATCAGTTGAAACAGACGAATGCCCCGGACGCTGGGGCGCCCGGGGCACTCGTCCGTGCCGCCAGTCCTCAGCGCACGAAGCGCGGCGGGCTGACGGGGCTCTCGTTCCACAGCCGGTCCAGCGCCGTCACGTGGTACGTGTACCGCGCGCCGGCCGCGGCCGTGCCGTCCACCCAGGACTGCGTCGCGCCCGGGGTGGCCCGTACGGTGCCGACCAGGTGGGACGCGTCGGCGAAGCCGCACGCCCCGGCCGGGCCGGTCCCGTCGAACCGGTAGACCGCGTACGACGCGGCCCGGCCCAGCGGGCCCACGCCGTCGGCCGGCTGCCGCCAGCTCAACCGCACCCCGTCGGCCTGCCGCTGCGCGCCGGTGACCACCGGGGGCAGCAGCGGCCTCGCCGGCAGGTGCGGCATCGCCGGGACCAGGGCGGGGCGGGAGTAGTGCTCGGCGGCGTAGAGGTCGGTCGCCCCGAGCCGGTTCGCCCGCACCTGCACGGCCGAGAAGTGCACGTTGCCCAGCACCTCCGGGTACGCCCGGTTGAGCGTCAGGTGGTCGGACAGCTCGCGCGGGTTCTGCCAGTACGACCCGTACGCCGGGTCGCCGCTCTTGTAGTCGGCCTGGCCGACGTAGAGCTGCACGCGGGTGCCGCGCACCGTCTCGGCCCACCACGGCACCAGCCGGGCGTAGTCGGCCGCCGGGTACTGGCCGATGTACCAGTAGAGCTGCGGCACGATGTAGTCGATCCACTCCTGCTTGACCCACTTGCGGGTGTCGGCGGAGATGATGTCGTACGACTGGCTGCCGGTGGTGTCCGAGCCGTTCGGGTCGGCCGACGCGTTGCGCCAGATGCCGAACGGGCTGACCCCGAACTTCACCCACGGCTTCGCCGCCTTGATCCTGCCGTTCATCTCCTGGATCAGCAGGTCGATGTTGTCCCGCCGCCAGTCGGCCCGGTCGGTGAAGCCCCGGTTGTACGCCGCGAAGGTGGCGTCGTCGGGCACCTGGTAGCTGCCGCTGGGGTAGGGGTAGAAGTAGTCGTCGAAGTGCACGCCGTCGATGTCGTAGCGGGTGACGGCGTCCATCATGGCGGTCTGGACGAACTCGCGGACCGCCGGGACGCCGGGGTCGTAGTAGAGCCGGCTGCCGGCGACGCCGGCCGGCGGGTAGGCGAACGTCCACTCGGGGTGCTGGCGGGCCGGGTGGTCGGGCGCGAGCTGGGTGAGGTCGGCGCCCGCGCCGCCGGGGGCCGGCATGGAGATCCGGTACGGGTTGAACCAGGCGTGGAACTCCAGGTTGCGCCTGTGCGCCTCGTCGACGAGGAACGCCAGCGGGTCCCAGCCCGGGTCCTGCCCGCGCACCCCGGTCAGGTACTCCGACCACGGCTCGTACGGCGACGGCCAGAACGCGTCGGCGGTGGGCCGGACCTGCACGACGACCGCGTTGTGGTGCAGCCGCTGCGCCAGGTCGAGCCAGCCCAGGTATTCGGCCCGCTGGGCGGCGATGCGGTCCGGGGCGGTCTGCGACGCCTTGGTCGGCCAGTCGATGTTGACCACCGACGAGATCCACATGGCCCGGAACTGCCGCTTCGGGGTGGCCGGGTCGGTGGCGCAGGTGACGCCGCCGGGGGCGGCCTGCGCCGTGGCCCCGGACGGCGTCGCCGCTGCGGCGGTGCTGGCGTGTGCCGCCGCTGCGGCGGTGCTGGCGTGTGCCGCCGCTGCGGCGGTGGGTGCGGCGGCGACGAGCGCGCCGAGCAGGGCCACGGCCAGCCCGGCGGCCCTGAGCCGAGTTGCCTTCATCCGGTGCGTCCCTTCGGTGGGCTCGGCGGGCGGGCGCGATGCCTGCTGCGGCAAGAACCGCCGCAGCGAATCTGACCCTGGTAGGAAATTTTCACATCGGGCGGGCCGGCGCAAGACCCCCGCCCGGATCGGCGCCCGCCCGGAGTGGAACGCCGCCGGGGCGCGCGGCGGACCGTGACCGTATCGACACCCAAAGTCGTGATTCGCGGACCGCCGCGCTGGGTAGCTTCGCCGGTCACCGGCCGCCACGGTGGTGGTCGCACGGTGGGAGGGGTGAGCGCGGTGTCGGTGCTGCGTACCAAACCGATCAAGGACGTGATAGCCCAGGGCGAGGCGGACGGTGAGGGCGGCGGCCCCGGCCTCAAGCGTCGACTCGGCGCGCGTGACCTCACCGGCTTCGGCATCGGCATCGTCATCGGCACCGGGATCTTCACGCTCACCGGCATCGAGGCCCGCGACAGCGCCGGTCCCGGCGTGGTGATCTCCTTCGCCATCGCCGGCGTGGTCGCGCTGCTCGCCGCCCTCTGCTACGCCGAGCTGGCCTCCAGCGTGCCGACCGCCGGCAGCGCCTACACCTACGCCTACGCGACGATGGGCGAGATCGTCGCCTGGATCATCGGCTGGGACCTGCTGCTGGAGTTCGCCCTCGGCGCGGCGGTGGTGGCCCGCGGCTGGTCCGGCTACCTCGCCGAGCTGCTCGGCCTGCCCACCGCCTGGTTCGGCGAGGAGGGCAGCATCGTCAACGTCGGCGCGATCGCCGTCGTGCTGCTGCTCGGCGTCGTGGCGATCGTCGGCATCCGCGAGTCCGCCCGGGTCACCAACCTGCTCGTGCTGGTCAAGGTGGCCATCTGCGTCTTCATCGTGGTCGCCGGCCTGTTCTTCGTGAAGGCCGCGAACCTCACCCCGTTCATCCCGCCGGCCGAGCCCGCCGGGGCCGGCGACGACGGGATCAAGCAGCCCGTCACCCAGGCGCTGTTCGGGCTGGAGCCGTCCGTGTTCGGGTTCGTCGGCGTCCTCAGCGCCGCCGCCGTGGTCTTCTTCGCGTACACCGGTTTCGAGGCCGTGGCCAACCTCGGCGAGGAGACCCGCCGGCCCAAGCGCGACCTCACCCTCGGCCTGCTCGGCACGCTGCTGATCTCCACCGTGCTCTACATCGGCGTCTCGCTGGTCGTCGTCGGCATGGTCCCCTACACCGAGATCGACCGGGGCGCGCCGATCGCGTCCGCCTTCAACGCGGTCGGGGCCGAGTGGGCCGGCATCCTCGTCTCCATCGCCGCCGTCGCCGGCCTGACCAGCGTCATCCTCGTGGACCTGGTGGCCATGGGCCGGATCGGCTTCGCCATCAGCCGCGACGGGCTGATCCCGCCGTCGGTGGCGAAGGTGCACCCGCGCTTCGGCACCCCGTACCGGATCTCGGCCGTCATGACGGTGGCCGTGGCGCTGCTCGCCGGCTTCCTGCCGCTGTCGGCCCTGGCCGACCTGGTCAGCATCGGCGCGCTCTGCGCGTTCGTGCTGGTCTCGGTGGCCGTGCCGATCCTGCGCCGCAAGCGCCCCGACCTGGAGCGGCCGTTCCGGGTGCCGTTCTCCCCGGTGCTGCCGATCGTCTCCGCGCTGGCCTGCCTCTACCTGATGCTCAACCTGTCGGTGGAGACCTGGATCCGGTTCCTGATCTGGATGGCGCTCGGCGGGATCGTCTACTTCGGCTACGGCTACCGCCGCAACCGCCTGGCGCGCAAGGAAGGGCCCCCTGTTAACGCCTGAGGTAGAGAAGGGTCCCCTTCTCACCCCCGCCGCCCGGCGCTACGCGGCGGCGGGGGCGAAGCGCAGCAGGTTCCAGGAGACCGCCGGCAGCAGCACCGCGCAGCGGCCCCCGTCGGTGGCGGGGGCCGCCAGCTCCCGGGGCGCGACCCGGTCGGGCTCGGCCTCGGTGTTGACGGCGTCCGGGTCGGCTGCGGCGGCGAGGGTGAGGTGGGCCGCCCCGGTCAGGGCGGGCAGGCCGCGCAGGTCCAGGTCGAGGGGGAGGTCGGCGGGGCCCCGGTTGACCGCGAGCACGGTCAGCGCGCCGGTCTCCTCGTCGTGCAGGGCCACGGTGTCCAGCACCGGGACGTCCCCGTAGCGCTTCGTGGCGTACGTCGGGCAGACCGGCTCGGTGCGCAGCACGGTGCCCCGGGCGTGGCGGGCGGTGAGGGCGAACGGGTGGAAGATGCTCTGCCGCCAGGCGGGACCGCCGGTGCGGGTGCGGATCGGGGCGATCACGTTGGCGAGCTGCGCCTGGCAGGCCACGCCGACCCGGTCGGCGTGCCGGAGCAGGGTGATCAGCAGGTCGCCGACCACCACCGCGTCGACGGCGGTGTAGTCGTCCTCGATGAGGGTGGGGGCCTCGACCCAGCCGCGCCGGTCCAGGTCGGCCTGGAGGCGGGACTGGTACCAGACGTTCCACTCGTCGAACGAGATCTTGAGCTTACGCCGGTGCCGCTGCTTCGCCGCCACGTGGTCGGCGGTGGCGACCACCTCCGCGATGAAGTGGTCCATGTCGACGGCCGAGGCCAGGATGCTGGCCCGGTCGCCGTCGGCGGGATCGTAGTAGGTGTGCGCGGAGATGTAGTCCACGTGCTCGTAGGTGTGCTCCAGCACCGTCGCCTCCCAGGAGGCGAAGGTCGGCATGCCCCGGCCGGAGCTGCCGCAGGCGACCAGGCTGACCGAGGGGTCGATCAGCTTCATCGCGCGGGCGGTCTCGGCGGCGAGCCGGCCGTACTCGTCGGCGGTCTTGTGCCCGACCTGCCACGGGCCGTCCAGCTCGTTGCCCAGGCACCACAGCCGCACCCCGTAGGGCTCGGGCGCGCCGTGGGCGCGGCGCAGGTCCGACAGCCGGGTGCCGCCGGGGTGGTTGGCGTATTCCAGCAGGTCGCAGGCCTCCTGCACGCCCCGGGTGCCGAGGTTGACGGCCATCATCGGCTCGACGCCGGCCGCCGTCGCCCAGGTCATGAACTCGTCGAGGCCGAAGGCGTTGGTCTCGATCGTCTTCCAGGCGAGGTCGAGCCGGCGGGGCCGGTCGGCGACGGGGCCGACGCCGTCCTCCCAGCGGTAGCCGGAGACGAAGTTGCCGCCGGGGTAGCGGACCACGGAGACGCCCAGCTCCCGGGTCAGCTCCAGCACGTCGCCGCGCAGGCCGTGCGGGTCGGCGGTGGGGTGGCCGGGCTCGTAGATCCCGCCGTAGACGCAGCGCCCCAGGTGCTCGACGAAGGACCCGAAGATCCGCCGGTCGGCCGGCCCGATCGCGAAGGCCGGGTCGATGGTCAGCTTCGCGGTCACCGGGAAATCCACCTTTCGTCGCCGTCCCGTCGGTTCTATAACGTTGTACTCAACGCTGTAAAGGGGCGGCGGAGCGCCCGTGGCACCCGGCGGGGAGGCGGCGGTGCGACACAGGCTGAAGGACGTGGCGGAGCGGGCCGGCGTCTCCGTC
Organism: Micromonospora sp. WMMD712; assembly: GCF_029581295.1. Classification (NCBI taxonomy): domain Bacteria; kingdom Bacillati; phylum Actinomycetota; class Actinomycetes; order Micromonosporales; family Micromonosporaceae; genus Micromonospora; species Micromonospora sp. WMMD712. Next base: position 3,601,037 of record NZ_CP120743.1, on the reverse strand, counting down.
AAGACCGTCTCCAACGTCGTCAACGGCTACCAGCACGTGCGGCCCGACACCCGGGCCCGCGTCGAGCGGGCCATCGCCGAGCTGAACTACCGGCCCAACCTGTCGGCGCGCAACCTGCGTAAGGGGCGTACCGGGGTGATCGCCCTGGCCGGGCCTGAGCTGGACGTCCCCGCCTTCGCCGAGTTGGCCCGGCACGTCGTCACCGCCGCCGCCGAACGGGGCTGGACGGTCCTGGTCGACCGGGCCGGCGGCGGCCCCGCGCCGCCGGGGCGGGTCGCCGCCGGCATCGGCGACCACCTCGTCGACGGCCTGATCGTCGGCCCGTCGACGCCGACCGCCGGGCACCTCGCCGGCCGGGACGACGGCACCCCGGTGGTGCTGGTCGGCGGGCCCGGCGGCCCCGGCCCCGCCGACCACGTGGCGACCGACGACGCGGCCGCCGCCCGCGCGGCCACCGCCCACCTGATCTCCCTCGGCCGCCGCCGCGTCGCCGCGATCGGCGTGCGGCCCACCCCCGAGGTGGCCGCCGCCCGGCTCCGCCTCGCGGGCTACGCCGCCGCGCTCGCCGCGGCCGGCATCGCCCACGACGAGCGCCTCGTCGTGCCCGTGCCGGCCTGGCGTCGCGCCGACGGCGCGGCGGCCGTGCGGCACCTGCTCACCTCGGGGGTACGCCCCGACGCCGTCCTCTGCCTCACCGACACCCTCGCCCTCGGTGCCCTGCGGGCGCTGCACGAGGCCGGTCTGCGGGTCCCCGGCGACGTGGCGGTGGCCGGCTTCGACGACATCGAGGACGGGCGCTTCTCCGTCCCCACCCTCACCACCGTCGCCGCCGACAGGGAACGCGTCGCGCGGCTGGCCGTCGCGCTGCTGGCCGACCGGATCGACGGGGACCGGAGCGCCCCGCCGCGCACGCTCACCGTCCCCTGCCGGCTCGAACCGCGGGAGAGCACGCTCGGCCGCTGACCCCGCCCCGGGCGTCGGTTCGTCCACATGCGACAGTCGTGCCACGGGCTGCCGCCGAACGGCGGATGGGCGCGGTGACGGCGGGTCGCGATGATGTGGCGGCACGTGGGGACGAGCAGACCAAACTGGGGGCGAGATGAGCACCGATTCGAGCTGGGGCGACTACCTGTCCGCTGACACCGCCGGCACGGACGCCGGCATCGCCACCTTCGATCAGCCGGTGGTCGAGCCGGTCGCGGTCGAGCCGGTGCTGCCCGAGCCGGTGGTGGACGTCGTCGAGAGCGAGCTGGCCGGCGCGGCCGCCGACCAGGACTGGTCGGCCTGGCACGCCGACAGCGGCGACCAGTGGGCCGACTCGGCGCAGGACTGGGTCGACTACGCCAACGAGAACCTGGCCGCCGGCAACACCGACATCGCCGCCAGCGCCTTCGACACCGCGGCGAACCACGCCGACCTGGCCGACGGCAACTACGACGTCTCGTTCGACTACGCCGCCCAGGCCGGCACCCACCTGGACACCGCCGTCGCGGAGGTCGCCCCCTACGACACGTACGACGCGGGCACGGGCTTCGACGCAGGGGCGGGCTTCGACGCCGGCACGAGCTTCGACATCGCGGAATGAGCTGGGCCGCCGACAACGACCCCGGCAGCCGGCCGCAGCCGGCCGTGCTGGCCGCCGAGGCCGGCCGGCTCGCCGCCGGGGCGGAACGCCGGATCGCCGCCCCGGCGAGCGCGGTCCGGCAGCACCTGCTCCGCGCCGTCCGGGACCTCGGCTTCGACCTGCGCGCCGAGCAGCTCAGCCTGCTGGAGGCGGTCCGCGGGTCGAAGCTCGGCGGGGTGACCCTCTCCGCCGCCCGGGTGCCCGTCTTCCTCCGGATCGGTCTCGAAGCCGACGCGGCCGGGACCCGGGTCACCGTCCTGCTGGCCGACCGCTGGGTGGGCAAGGTGGGCCGGAACTGGGGCCTGACCTCCGTCTACGTCGAGCTGTTCGGGTCCGTCCTCAGCGCCGTCGACGGCGTGCTGGGCCGGCTCGACCCGGCCGCCGCCGCCACGTTCGCGCCCTGGTGGCGGCAGACCGGCCCCGGCGACGTGGCGATCATGCAGAACGCGGCCGGCATCGCCAACCGGGCGGGAGCGGTGCTGTCCCGGCACGCCTCCCGCCTGCTCGAAGGGGACGCCGCCACCCCGCGCCGGGCGTCGGTCAGCCGCGCCGGCACCGAGACGTTCGCCTTCGAGACGCCGCAGGCCGTCGCGGAGGTGCCGGCCGAACTGGCCGACGGCATGCTGATGGTCGGCACCCTGGTGGCCAGCCGCCCCGACGGGATGCCACCCCACCTGGTGGCGCAGGTGCGGTCACTGGTGGTCCGGATCGAGGAGCACCTCGCCGCGGTCGCCGGCACCGCCGGGGCGGCCCCGGCCGCCCGGTTCACCGTCGACCCGGCGGACGTGCCGGTGGTGACCTTCCTGCACCAGCAGGCCCGGATCCGGGGCATGCTCCCGGTGCGGACCCTGCGTACCTGCACCACCTGCCGGCTGGAGAAGGTCACCAACCCCGACCTGGAACGGTTGCAGGAACGCACCCGCCGGACCCGGGACCTGGCGAGCAGCATCAGCGCGGTGGTCACCCCGTACGTGCTGGCCGGACGGCTGGTGCAGCTCAACGGCAAGGGGCCCAGCTTCGCCTGCCCGCGCTGTCAGGGCATGGACGCCGACGAGACGGTGGTGACGTACTGCCAGCGGTGCGGCGACCGGCGGGCCGAGACGGCCCTGCGGACCTGCCCGAAGTGCCAGTTCGACTTCCGCAGCCTGCTCGCCGGCGACAAGCCCTGGCAGCCGCGCGCGACGCAACCGACGGGCGTGGCCGCCGCCCCGGAGCCCGTGCTGCCGCCCGCGACCGCCGCCCCGGCCCCGCCGGCCCCCGGTCCGCCCCGACGGGTGGATCCGGAGGCGGAGCAGTGGCCACGCCCACCGGGGTACGCGCCCGGCTGACCGGCGTCGGCCCGGCGGGGCCGGGGCACCCGGGCCGGGCCGACGCCCCCGTGTCAGGCGAAGAAGCGGGCCAGGTGCGGCTGCTCCGGCGCCGGGTCGTCCGCGCCCAGTGGGGTGAGGTCGGCGAAGATGCTGGCGCCGTCGCAGCCCACGTGCAGGGGAAACCAGCGCGGGGTGCCCGGCGGGCGTTGCAGGCAGATCCCCTTGACCGTCTGCACGTCCAGCAGCCGCACGTGGGTCGGGTCGGCCACCGCGTTCACGTGCCCCCACCAGGGGCTCATCACGTGCAGCACCCCACCCGGGCGCAGCACCCGGTGACACTCGTCCACCAGCGGCAGGAAGTCGATCAGGTGCTCCAGGATGTGCACCGCGAACAGCACGTCCACGGAGTCGTCGGCCAGCGGCAGCGACCCGGACAGGTCGGCCACCGCGTCCACCCCCGGGGCCGGGTAGATGTCCAGCCCCAGGTTCTGCGGATACTGCTTGGTGCCGCCGCAGCCCAGGTCCACCACGACCGGGTCGCGGCCGGCGACCCGCACCCGGCACCAGACGCCGAACACCCCGGCGAGCCGGCCGACCAGGCCCCGCACCAGGCGCAACTGCGCGGCGTCGGCGACCTCCCCGGTCAGGTGGGCCACCCCCCGGTCGAAGCGCACCCGCACCGCCACGTCACGCAGCCGGGCGTCGTGGGCGGCCTGATCCGCCCACGCCTCGGCGAGGAACTCGTCGACCGCCCGCAGCCGGTCGGCCGAGGGCGCGGTCAGGACCGTCGCGACCATGGGCCACCTCCGGTGCGCCCGTACCCGGCTGGGCGGGCGATATGCCCCGGCCGGGCGGGATCCCCCGAAGGGGGACGAGCCGTCAGCCGGTGATCCGCCGGCTGCCCCGCCCCGCGCCCCGGATCCGTTGCCGGGGCGGCGCGACGGCCGTCTTGGGCCGCTTGAGGTGGTAACGGTGCAGCTCGCTGCTGCCCGGCTGCGACGGGTCCTCGCTCATCCCGACCAGCTCCCAGCCCTGGTCGCCGGCCCGGTTCAGGTGCGCCAGCGCCGTGTCGCCGTACGGGGTGACGTCGACCATCGAGCCGTCCGGGCCGTACCAGATGAACACCAGCTCCCAGCCGACGTCCGTGCTGGCCGCCTGGCGGCGTCGGACCAACAGCGCGTACTCCCACTTGAGCATGGAGTCATTGTCACCCCGCCGGCCCCGGTCGGCACGCCGTCGGACCTGGCGATCCGCCCCGCGGCGGGGCGGCGCGACCCGCCCGCCGTCAGTCCTCGGCGACCCGGCCGGCGTCCACCCGCACCCGGCGGTTGACGGCCACCGCGTCCAGCATCCGCCGGTCGTGCGTCACCAGCAGCAGCGTCCCCGGGTAGCTGGCCAGCGCCGACTCCAACTGCTCGATGGCCGCCAGGTCCAGGTGGTTCGTCGGCTCGTCGAGCACCAGCAGGTTCACCCCGCGCCCCTGCAACAGCGCCAGCGCCGCCCGGGTCCGCTCGCCCGGCGACAGCGACGCCGCCGTCCGCAGCACGTGGTCGGCCCGCAGGCCGAACTTGGCCAGCAGCGTCCGCGCGTCCGCCGGGGACAGCTCCGGTACGGCCAGCCGGAACGCGTCCAGCAGCGGCTGCTCGCCGAGGAACAGCCCCCGGGCCTGGTCGACCTCGCCGACCACCACCCCGGGGCCCAGCGAGGCGTGGCCGGCGTCCAGCGGCAGCCGCCCCAGCAGCGCGGCGAGCAGCGTCGTCTTGCCGGACCCGTTCGCCCCGGTGATCGCCACCCGGTCGGCCCAGTCGATCTGGAGGGTCACCGGGCCGAGGGTGAAGCTTCCCCGGCGTACCACGGCGTCGCGCAGCGCGGCCACGACGGCGCCGGCGCGGGGCGCGGCGGCGATCTCCATCCGCAGCTCCCACTCCTTGCGCGGCTCCTCGACCACCTCCAGCCGCTCGATCAGCCGGTCCGTCTGCCGGGCCTTCGCCGCCTGCTTCTCCGACGTCTCCCCCCGGTGGTGCTTCACGTGCTTGTCGCCGTCGGTGGCCTTGCGGCGGGCGTTGCGCACGCCCTTCTCCATCCACGCCCGCTGGGTGCGGGCGCGCGCCTCCAGGGCGGCCCGGGTGTCGGCGTACTCCTCGAACTCGGCGCGGGCGTGCCGGCGGGCCACCTCCCGCTCCTCCAGGTACGCCGCGTAACCGCCGCCGTAGTGCCGGACGAGCTGCTGGTGCAGGTCCAGCTCCAGCACCCGGGTCACCGTGCGGGTCAGGAACTCGCGGTCGTGGCTGACCAGCACCGTCCCGGCGCGCAGCCCGGTGACGAAGCCCTCCAGCCGGTCCAGCCCGGCCAGGTCCAGGTCGTTGGTGGGCTCGTCGAGCAGGAACACGTCGTAGCGGCTGAGCAGCAGCGAGGCCAGCCCGGCGCGGGCCGCCTGGCCGCCCGACAGGGCCGTCATCGGATGGTCCAGGTCGACGGTGAGCCCCAGCTCGGCGGCCACCTGCTCGGCGCGCTCCTCCAGGTCCGCCCCGCCCAGGCCCAGCCAGCGCTCCAGCGCCTCGGCGTACGCGTCGTCGGACCCGGCCGACCCGGCCGTCAGCGCCTCGGTCGCCGCGTCCAGGGCCGCCTGGGCGGCCGTCACCCCCGTCCGGCGGGCCAGGAAGTCCCGTACCGTCTCCCCGGGTCGGCGCTCCGGCTCCTGCGGCAGGTGCCCGACGGTCGCGGTGGGCGGGCTCAGCGTGACGCTGCCGGCCTCGACGGGCAGCAACCCCGCGAGGGTACGCAGCAGCGTCGACTTGCCCGCCCCGTTCACCCCGACCAGGCCGACCACGTCGCCCGGGGCGACCACCAGGTCCAGCCCGGAGAAGAGCAGCCGCTCGCCGTGCCCGGCCGCGAGATCCTTGACCACCAGTGTCGCGCTCATCAGCACCCGAGCCTATCCACCGCGCTGCGCGCGTAAGGAAGGGCACCCTGTTAACGCCTTTTGTATAGGAAGGGCCCCTTCCTAACACCTCGCCCGGTCGCAACTTCCTGTGGCGGAACACTCGCGGTCCGGCCGGTGTTGTGCCAGCGTCGGATCAGGTGCCGGCGCGAGACGAGGAGGTGGGTCGATGGACCTTCTGGCGGACTACCGACGGGCGACCATGTTCTTCGAGATGGGTGACGCGTCCGGGGCGGTGCGGCTGCTGGAGCCGATCGTCGAGGCCGAGCCCGGCAACTCCGCGGTGCGGCAGTTGCTGGCCCGCGCCTACTTCCAGACGGCGCAGCTCAACCGCGCCGAGGAGCAGCTGCGCGAGCTGGTCGACCGCGACCCGAGCGACCACTACGCGCACCACGTGCTGGGCCGGACGCTGGAGCGGATGAACCGCCCGGCGGACGCGCTGCGGCACCTGCGCATCGCCGCCGCGATGTACTCGACGAACACCGACTACACGACCGCGCTGCGCCGGGTGGAGAACCGGGTCAGCGGCGGTCACTGACCGCGCCGCCGGGGGAGGGGAGAACGCGCCCTTCCCCGGCGCGCACCACAGGTTGCCGTGACTCTTCGTAACTGCTACCTGGCCTCGCCCCGCATCTCGTTCCCCTTTGCTCTGCACCCACCGACGCACACCCCTTGCTGAACTGGGCATTTGCGGGGCTGGGGGCGAGGAGCTGGACATGGCGGTGCTCGCGTTCAGTTGCTGTTGCGCGCGTGGGTGCAGAGCAAAGGGCATGCTGGCGGTGGTGTCGCAGGGGTGAACCGCTCGCGTGGTGTCCCGCCGTGCCGCGGGCCTACCATGGGCTGCCATGGGAGTCGCGCAGGTGGTGGAGGCGGAATGAAGCTCAAGCTGGACCTGCACGACATCTTCAACAAGGGCCACGACATCGACCGGGCCCTGCGGGGGATCATGGACGAGGCGGTGGCGAAGAAGGCCACCCTCGTCGAGATCATCCCCGGCAAGGGCTCCGGCCAGCTCAAGAAGCGGGTGCTGCGGTTCCTCGACCAGAAGGACGTCAAGCAGCTCTACCACCGGGTGGAGAAGGACTCGAAGAACTTCGGCCGCCTCTTCGTCCACTTCCGCTGGAAATAAGGACCTTTGTCTCTGCTGGTCCTCGACGTGACCCTTGCCTGCTGAAATGCCTTCCACCGGCTGCTGCCATTGCTTGCTCTTGGTCGTGCCGGATCTGTGTGATGTGGTCGTGGTGGGTCGCGTCTGCCACCGATCAACGGCCAGCGTTCGGCGCAAGGATCTTCATGCCGTCTCGCGCGGTCGGCCGCCAGCGCCATATGATGACGCTGTGGATGAGCATCCATCGATCTCGGATGAATCACGCGTAAGGTGTAGTTTTGGTTGGGTCCTGCTGTCACGGGGGCCACGGTTGCTGCACCGATTCCACCTTCAGCAGCCTGGCCGTTTGTTGTGCGGCCCGTCTATCGACGAGACTGCGATGACCTTTCTCGGCCACAAGCGTCCGGCCAAGACCCAGGATGTAAAGGCCTGCGGCAGATGCTCAGAGGAGATGGGTCGAATTCGCGCCGGACGAGCCACGATCTAGGTTAGTGACCCTGCCGAGGTCGACCGCCTCGACCGAGTGAGGGCTCGTGGGGGATCAGTCCACGCACTGCGCGGAGGGCTGCCGACGCTAGGTCGACGGCGTTAGCTGTAGCCCTGGGCAGATCGACAGGGAGAGGATCCGGGCGCACCTGTTGGGCGAGCTGGGCATCTCAACAGTGGCGCAGCGGGGGTAAGCGAGTTGCTTGTCTTTGGGTCTGGCGTGGTGCACGTTGGCGTTGCCTCAAACCTACCTGGGCATCTCGGAGGCATGTCGGAGCGATGTCATTCCGGTGCTCTGCAAAGGAGGGCGTGCCGGCTTTGCTAGTGAGAGTACTTTCGCTGGTGAATGTGCACGCTCTGCTCAGTGCCCTTGTACCAGCAGCCGCGAGTGGGGCATGAGATCCAGTTGCCCGCGCGCACGGCTTCGTCGATGACTGGCCGCCCTGGACCGTAGCCATGCTTGTGGAGTAGTTGCGCGACCTGGCTGCCGTAATTGGCGGCCAGGAGGGCGGCTTCGGCAATTTTGTCGTGTCCTTGAGAGAAGAACGAGCCAATACCCGTCTCCTTGCCGCAACCGCACCAGCAGGTGCCCGTAGGGATCAAACGCGGAAGATCGGCCGTAGTCACGCCACAAAGTATCGATTCCTTGGAATGGTCTCAAGACTTGATTCCAAGAGGGAAGGTAAGAAGTGCTTCCAAGGGTTTATGCGCCTGACCCTGCCGCAGGAGCGAGGGCCGGGACCGGGACGACATGAGGGGTTCGCCGGGGCCCGCCCGCGGAGGGATCAAGCCTGACCGCCCGGAGCGGGCGGGCCCCGGCGAACCCCACCGCAAACCCGGCGAACCCCAACCCCTACAGCGGGTACGTGCGGGCCACCGCAAGCATCTCCGAGCTGTGCGAGCCGACCACCCCGATGTCAGCCGGCCGGGGCCGGAACCCGGGGACGCCGTCCAGCCCGTCGCTGGCGTCCATCGCGCGCAGCGCCGCCGCCCTGGAGCCGCCGGCCAGCACGAGGGTGACCTCGATCCCCTCCGGCGGCGGGGCGTGGAACACGATCCCGAAGCCCCAGGGGGCGCCGGTGGCGCGTCCGCCGGGGATCGCCCGGCCGGCCACGACCGCCGACTCGACCTCGGTCGCGCCGTCGACGTGTAGGGTGAGCAGGCGTACCGGCCGCTGCGGGGTGACCCGCACCCGCACGGTCCGCTGCTCGACCGGGCCCGACCCCGAGGCGGCAGCGCTGTCGGCGATGACCTCCAGCTTCGGCGCGGGCAGGTTCGCCGCCTGCGCCGGCCCGGAGCGCAGCTCGGTGTCGCCGAGCCCGGGGAAGTCCGCGACCGACGCCGCGCCGCCGACGAACTGAGCCGTCCAGGGCTGGGGGTCGGTCTCGTGGCTGAGCCAGCGGGCCTGCCCGGTGCCGGCGTCGAGGGCGTACATCAGGTGGGTGGGCACGGGGTGGGCGGCGTCGAACCGGTCGACGGCGAGCCCGACCCCGGCGAACACCGCCGCCGCGAGCCCGGCGGCGACGGCCGGGAGCGCGCCGGCGCGGCGGGCGCGGGCGGCGACCAGGCCGCGCTGGCCGCCGGCCTCGGGGTGCAGCAGGTCCACCACGGGCAGCGCGGCCAGCCCGAGCAGCACCGCGAACAGCGCGGCGACGCCGCCCATCGCCATGCCGAGCGCCGGGAACAGCAGGACCACGGTCGGCAGCAGGATCACCACGGCCACCGCCCCGGCCAGGGTCGTCGCGAGCACGGGCCACGGGCCGTCGATCCGCACGGCGAGCGCGGTCAGCCCGGCCGCCGCGCCGGCCAGGGCGGGCAGGGTCGTCAGGTACGCCCCGCCGGGCACCAGCACCGCGAGCGCGATGCCGAGTACGGCCAGCCAGCCCAGCCCGCCGATCGCGAGGGCGGCGGGGCCGACCCGGCGGCGGGTCAGGGCGTACCAGGTGAACAGGGTCGCGGCGGCGAGCGCCACCACGGCGAGCCGGTACCAGGTGGGCCGGTACGGGTCGAGCAGCTCGGCGTAGCCGGGCCGGACGGCGGTGACGCCCGCCCAGAGCAACTGCGCGCCCAGCGGCGCGACGACGATCGGCGCCAGGCCCAGCGCGAAGCCGGCGGCGAGCCGGCCGTACGTGGTGCGGCCCCGCCGCCGGGCGAGCCAGCCGAGCGCGAGCACGGCCAGCAGGGCGGCCACGGCCAGCGGCAGGACCAGCCAGCCGGGGTAGCGGGCCAGCCCGCCGGGGACGGGGAAGTAGGTGGCGTCGTGGCCGGCGTCGAGGGCCTTGAGGTCGGCGCGGCCGAACTCGCGGGCGAGGCCGAGCGCGTTGTCGCCGTGCTGCTGGAGGCTGGCCCGGTCCATCGCGGCCGGGGTGTCCAGCGGCGTGTGGTAGACCGCCCCGCCGTCGATGTAGGCGGAGTTGAGCCCGACGAAGCCGGCCCGGTCGAGGAACGCGGTGAAGTCCGTGTCGTTGGGCAGCGCCCGGTAGATCTCCACGGCGAAGGAGGTGCCGACGGGGTGCGGGGCGGCCCGGCCGAACACGTCGACGAGCTTCGCGTTGTCCCGGGACGTCTCGAACATGATCACCGGGCCGGTGGAGCCGCGCGCCTCCAGGTTGAGCACGACCCCGCCGTCGGCGGCGAGCGGGTGGTCGGCGGCGAAGGCCGACGCCCCGCACAGGCACGCCTCCTCGGCGTCGGTGAGCACGAACACGACGTCGTTGCGGGGGCGGGGGCCGGCGGCCAGCGCGCGGGCCACCTCCAGGATGGTGGAGGTGCCGGCGGCGTCGTCGTTGCCGCCTGGGCCGGACTGCACCGAGTCGTAGTGGGCGACCAGGAACACCTTGCCGGTGGGGTCGGTGCCGGGCAGCCGGGCGACGACGTTGCGGACCCGGGCCAGGGTCGACCCGGCGGCGGCACCGCTGAGCTGGCCGGCCTCCCGGGCGACGGCGTCCTGCACCGTGGTCTCCAGCCCGAGGCCGCGCAGCACGCCTTCGAGGTGGGCGCGGACCTGGTCGTTGGCCGGGCTGCCGGCCGGGTGCGGCCGGGCCGCGATCGTCTCCACGGTCCGGTACGCCCGCGCGGCGCTGAACTCGTCGGCGGGGGCGTCGGCGGGGCGCGGGGCGGGGGTGTCCAGGTCGTACGCGACGGTGCCGCCGACGGCGAGCAGGGCGGCGAGCGCGGCGAGGGCGGCGAGCGGGCGGCGGCGGGGCCGGGCCAGCGCCCGGTCGGCGGCGCGGGTGGGGGGCGGTGCGCCCACGGTGACTCCTCGGGGTGGGGCCGGGCCGGGCCTCGGGGTGGCGGGCCAGGGGTGGGCACCATCCTGCACCGCCGGTGCCCGCGGCGGGACTCCCCGGGGGCAGAGGTCGGTTCCCCTCGGGGCACTTGTTCTCTTTGTCCCCGACCGGGGCGGCCGCCGTCACCACCGAGGACGGCCGGCGGCGACCCGGCCGTGCCGGGCCCGTCGTGTTGTGTGGGAGCGTTGTCTAATACAGGATCAGCAGGGCACTCGGAAGGAGCCCGACATCACCAGCGATCTCCCGCGTCCCGGTGCGGTGACGCGGTCGCCCCGGGGGACCGGTCCCGCCGGTTCCTCCGTCGTGCCCCGGGCGTTCCCGGCCGGCGGCGGCCTGGGGCATCCGGTGCTGCCGCCCGGCGAGCGGCTGCGGGTGCTGCTGGTCGAGGACGACGAGGGCGACGCCTTCCTGGTCGGCGAGCTGCTCGCCGAGACCAACTCGTCGATCGACCTGCTGGTGGCGACCAGCCTGAGCGAGGCCCGGCAGCGGGTGATGGGCGTCGACTGCGTGCTGCTCGACCTCGGCCTGCCCGACGCGCAGGGGCTGGACGGGCTGCGTCAGGTGCTGGAGATGTCCAGCGGCGCCGCGGTCTGCGTGCTGACCGGGCGCTCCGACGAGCACCTGGGCATCGTCGCGGTCGCCGAGGGTGCGCAGGACTACCTGGTCAAGGGCCAGGTCGACGGGGTGCTGCTGACCCGGGCGCTGCGCTACGCGGTGGAGCGTAAGCGGGCCGACGAGAACGCCCGGCGGCTGCGCGAGGTGGAGCTGCGCCAGGCCGAGTCGGCCCGGCTGGAACGCGGCCTGCTGCCCCAGCCGCTGATGTCGACCGACGAGGTCGCGGTGCACACGTTCTACCGGCCCGGCCGGCACGCGGCGCTGATCGGCGGCGACTTCTACGACGTGGTGCAGACCCGCCCGGACCGGGTGGACCTGATCGTCGGCGACGTCTGCGGGCACGGCGTGGACGAGGCGGCGCTGGGGGTGGAGCTGCGGGTGGCGTGGCGGGCGCTCGTGCTGGCCGGGGTGCCCGACGACGAGGTGCTGCCGGCCCTGGAACAGGTGCTGATGAGCGAGCGCCGGCTCCAGGAGATCTTCGCCACCGTGGCCACCGCCCGGCTCGACCTGGCCGGCAACGCCGCCACGGTGCGCCTCGCGGGGCATCCGCCGCCGCTGCTGCTGTCCGGGGGTAAGGTCGCGCCCGTGCCGGCGCCGGGCGGCCTGCTGCTGGGCGTCCGTCCCCGCCGTCCCGTGGCCTTCGACCTGGAGTTCGACACCGATGACTGGTCCCTGTTGATGTACACCGACGGCCTGATCGAGGGGCGGGTCGGCGACGGCGACGAGCGGCTCGACGTCCCCGGCCTGACCGAGCTGCTCGGCGACCGGGACAATCTCGCCGTGCCGCTGGCCGAGCTGCCGGCGTGGCTGGTCGGGCGGGCCGAGCAGATCAACGGCGGCCCGCTCGCCGACGACGTCGCCATGCTCCTGGTCACCCGGGGCGGTGGCCGGTGACGGCAGGATTCGCCGGCTGGACCCTGCGCCGCCGGGTCGTCGCGCTGCTGGCCGTCGTGGGCGTGCTGCTGGGCGTGTCGGTGGCGGTCGAGATCGCCGTGGCCGCCAAGAACCGCGACTACACCCACTCGGTGCTCGACCGCACCGGCCCGCTGCGCGCCCAGTCGCAGGAGCTGCTCAGCGTGCTGGTCGACCAGGAGACCGCGATCCGGGGGTACGCGCTGACCGGCGACCGCCGGGACCTCGAACCGTACGTCCAGGGCGGGGAGCGCGAGCAGCAGCTCTACCGCAGCATGCGCGGCCTGATCGGCGTCTACCCGGCGCTGGGCCGCCAGCTTGACGGGGTCGAGGCGGAGGCCGGCCGGTGGCGCAGCACGGTCGCCGAGCCGGTGATCCGGACCACCGAGGAGCAGGGCACCACCGCCGGGCGGGCGCTGATCACGGAGGAGTCCCGGCAGCGCTTCGACGTCATCCGCACCTCGGTGAGCCAGCTCCAGGAGGGCATCCTCGTCGAGCGCGAGAAGGGCGCCGACAACATCTACCGCACCAGCAGCATGCTGGTGCTGCTGCTGGTCGGGGCGGCGATGGTGGTGGCGGTGGCCGGCGCGGTGCTGCTGATCTCGCTGGAGCGGATGGTGGTCCGGCCGCTGACGGGCCTGGCCGAGCAGGTCCGCGAGGTGGCCAAGGGCGACTTCCAGCACCGCATCACCGGGTCGGGTCCGCCGGAGTTCCTGCGGCTCGCCGACGACGTGGACGCGATGCGCCAGAAGATCGCCAAGGACCTGACCGAGGTCCGCCAGGCCCGGGAACGCATCGAGTGGGTCAACAGCCAGCTCCAGAAGCAGGCGGAGGAGCTGGTCCGGTCCAACCGCGACCTGGAGCAGTTCGCGTACGTCGCCTCGCACGACCTGCAGGAGCCGCTGCGCAAGGTGGCCAGCTTCTGCCAGCTCCTCCAGCGCCGCTACGCGGGGCAGCTCGACGAGCGCGCCGACCAGTACATCGCGTTCGCCGTGGACGGCGCGCAGCGGATGCAGCGGCTCATCAACGACCTGCTGGCGTTCTCCCGGATCGGGCGGCTCACCACGGGCTTCACCGAGGTCGACCTCAACGACGTGATGGGCGACGTGGCGGGGCAGACCGAGGCCGCCCGGCAGTACGCCGACGGCGAGCTGACCTGGGACGCGCTGCCGACGATTCGGGGCGAGGAGCCCCTGCTGACGAACCTGCTGGCCAACCTGGTCAGCAACTCGATCAAGTTCCGCCGCCCGGACGTGCCGCCGAGGGTGCACGTCTCCGCGCGGCTGGTGGGCGACGAGTGGGAGATCAGCTGCCAGGACAACGGCATCGGCATCGAGCCGGAGTTCGCGGACAAGATCTTCGTGATCTTCCAGCGGCTGCACTCCAAGGACGCGTACCCGGGCACCGGCATCGGGCTGGCGATCGTCAAGAAGATCGTCGAGTACCACGGCGGCCGGGTCTGGGTGGACACCGACACCGCCGAGGGCACCGCGATCCGGTTCACCCTCCCGGCGCTGCCCGAGGACGTGGCGGCCGCCGCGCGGGCCGCCGAGCAGCCGGCCGCCGACGACGCCACGGGTGACGACGCCACGGGCGACGCGGCGACGGGCGACGCGGCGACGGCGGACGACCCGGCGGCCGGTGGGTCGGCGGCGGACGACGCGGCGGGCGGCACCGACCCGGCGGCGGACGACGCGCCGGTCGGCGACGGCGGGGTGCGGGTGGAACTGCCCCGCCCACGCGGCGCGCGGGCGGAGGGGACCGGCGGGACCCCGGACAGCGACGGCACGAAGGAGGCGGTGGGATGACCGCGCCCGCGGACGGCAAGAGCCCGATCGAGGTCCTGCTGGTCGAGGACGATCCCGGGGACGTCCTGATGACCCAGGAGGCGTTCGAGGAGCACAAGCTCCGCAACCGGCTGACCGTCGTCTCCGACGGCGCGGAGGCCCTGGCCTACCTGCGCCGCGAGGGCAAGTACGCGGACGCGGTGACGCCGGACCTGATCCTGCTCGACCTGAACCTGCCCCGCCGGGACGGCCGGGAGGTGCTGGAGGAGATAAAGCAGGACGAGCAGCTCTGCCGCATCCCGGTGGTGGTGCTGACCACCTCCCAGGCCGACGAGGACATCCTGCGCAGCTACCAGCTGCACGCGAACGCGTACGTCACGAAGCCGGTCGACTTCGAGCGGTTCATCGCGGTGGTCCGGCAGATCGACGAGTTCTTCGTCAGCGTGGTGAAGTTGCCGCCGCGTGGCTGACCTCACCGACACCCTGACCGACGACGTCGCCGAGCTGCTGCACCGGGCGGCGACGGACGTCGTGCTGCCCCTGTTCCAGCAGCTCGACGACGCCGACGTGACGGAGAAGGCCCCCGGTGACCTGGTCACCGTCGCCGACCAGCGGGCCGAGGAGCTGATCAGCGCCGGGCTGCGCCGGCTGCGCCCCGGTTCCGTGGTGGTCGGCGAGGAGGCGGTCGCCGACGATCCGTCCCTGCTCGGGCACCTGCGCCCCGGCGGGGCCGGCGGCGGGCACCTGAGCGGCGGCGGCGACGTCTGGCTGGTCGACCCCGTCGACGGCACCGCCAACTTCGCCGCCGGCAGGCGTCCGTTCGCGCTGATGGTGGCGCTGCTGACCGGCGGGGAGCAGGTCGGCGCGTGGGTGCTGGACCCGCTGGGCGGGACCCTGGCCGTCGCCCGCGCGGGCCACGGCACGACGGTCAACGGCGCGCCGGTGCGCGTCGGCGACGCCGTGCCGCCGCCCGGCGAGCTGCGCGGCACGGCGATGACCCAGTTCCTGCCGCCGAAGCTGCGGCGGCGGGCCGAGGCCGGCGGGGAGCGCATCGGCGCGCTGCTGCCCGGCCAGCACTGCGCCGGTCGGGAATACCTCGACCTGCTCGTCGGCGAGCAGCAGTTCGTGCTCTTCTGGCGCACCCTGCCGTGGGACCACGCCCCCGGGGCGCTGCTGGTCCGCGAGGCCGGCGGGGTGGCCCGCCGGTTCGACGGCAGCGACTACCACCCGGCCGAGGACGCGTCGGGGCTGCTGGTCGCCGCGAACGAGCGGGTGTGGGCCGAGGCCCGCGAGGCATTGATCCTCGACTGACATCCGTGGGAGCATCCGGCGGGGCGTCCGCCGCCGCCCGGTCCGGTATCCTGACCGGCGGTCTCCGCCAGCGGGCCGCCGCCCGGCGTCGGTGGGGGCCGCCGCGCGCCACCGGGAGCCGGTGGTCGAGGGAAGGGACGCCGACGTGCCCAGGACCAGCCTCATCCGGCGTCGCGGCCGGGGGCCGCTGACCGCGCTGCTCGTCGCCGTGGCGCTGCTGCTCGGCGTGGGCGTCGGGCCGGCCGCCGCCGAACCCAACGAGGGCGGCACGAAGAAGCTGCGCGAGGCGCTGGAGTCCGCCGCCAAGGGGCACATCGAGGCCAAGGCGAAGCTCGACAACTCCAAGCGCCGGCAGCAGCTGCTCACCGCCCAGCTCAAGACCGTCGAGACCCGGCTGGCGGGGCTGACCGCGCAGGTCGGCGAGGTGGCCGCGCAGTCCTACCGGCTGGGGCGGATGACCGCGCCGGCGCTGCTCATCCAGTCGGTCTCCCCGGAGGCGTTCCTCAACCGCGCCGCCGAGCTGGACGTGATGGCCCAGCGGGACAGCCGCCGGCTGCGCGAGCTGATCGACACCCGGGACGAGGCGAACCGCGCCAAGATCGCCATCGACGCCGAGGTGCGGGAGCAGCAGAAGCAGCTCGCGGCGCTGGCCAAGAAGAAGCGGGAGGCCGAGACCGCCCTCGCGGCGGTCAGCTCCGGCAGCGGCTCCGGGTTCAGCGGCGGCTCCGCCTCGGCCAAGCCGGCCCCGCGCAACTCCGACGGCAGCTGGCCGTCCGAGTCCTGCTCGGTCAACGACCCGACCACCTCCGGCTGCATCACCCCGCGCACCCTGCACGCCCTCCAACAGGCCAAGGCCGCCGGCTACAAGCGGTACGTCTCCTGCTACCGCAGCGGCGGCAGCGGCGAGCACCCCAAGGGCCGGGCCTGCGACTTCTCCGCCGCCACCAACGGATTCAAGGACGAGACGGCCACCGGCGGCGACAAGGCGTACGGCGACAGCCTGGCCAACTACTTCAAGAACAACGCCAGCCGGCTCGGCGTGCTCTACGTGATCTGGTACAGGCAGATCTGGATGCCGAACACCGGGTGGCGGGCGTACAGCGGCAGCGGCAGCCCCGCCGCCGACCACACGAACCACGTTCATCTCTCGATGTACTGACCCGGGGACCCAGCTTCGCTGCGTACCATCGCGACGGTGAGCAGCTCATCGTCGTCCGCCGCCGTCGCGCCGGCGCGGCCCGCGCCGCCTGACGCCCGCGCCCTGCCCAACGGGCTCGCCGCGTTCCTGGTCTTCTTCTCCAGCGGGGCGGTGCTCGTGCTGGAGACCGTCGCGCTGCGCCTCGTCGGCCCCTACGTCGGGGTCACCCTGGAGGTGACCAGCTCCGTCATCGGCATCGCGCTGGGCGCGATCGCGTACGGGGCGTGGACCGGCGGGTGGCTGGCCGACCGGCGGGACCCGCGCGCCCTGATCGCCCCGGCGCTGGTGCTGGCCGGCATCGCCACCGCCGTCACCCTCCCCGTCGTCCGGTACGCGGGCGAGGTGCTGCGCGGCGGGGCGGCCAGCGCCGTGCTGCTGCTCACCGCGCTCGCCGTGTTCGTGCCGGCGGCGCTGCTCGCGGCGGTCACCCCGCTCGTGGTGAAGCTCCAGCTCGCCGACCTGCGCCGCACCGGGCAGGTCGTCGGCCGGCTCTCCGGCGTCGGCACGCTGGGCGGCATCACGGCGACCCTGCTGACCGGCTTCGTGCTCGTCGCCGCGCTGCCCAGCAGCGTCATCCTGCTCGCCCTCGCCGTGCTGCTCGGTGGCACCGGGCTGGGGCTCGGCGCCTACCTGCACCGGCAGGGGCGGGCGGGGCTGGCCGGGGCGGGGGCGGGGCTGCCCGGTCCGGGCCGGACGAAGGCCGTCCTCGCGGTGCTCGGGCTGGCCGGGGCGGGGCTGACCACCGTCGCGCCGAACCCGTGCGACGTGGAGACGGCGTACCACTGCGCGTCGGTGGAGACCGACCCCGGCCGGCCGTCGGGGCGCACGCTGCTGCTCAACTCCGCCCAGCACTCGTACGTCGACCTGGCCGACCCCACCCACCTGGAGTACGCGTACACGCAGTGGATCGGCGCGGCGGCCGACGTGGCCGCCCCCGCCGGGCAGCGGCTGGACGCCCTGCACCTGGGCGGCGGGGGCTTCACCGTGCCGCGCTACCTGACCGCCACCCGGCCCGGCACCCACAACGCGGTCTTCGAGATCGACGGCGGCCTCGTCGAGCTGGACCGCCGGGAGCTGGGCGTGCGCCCCGGGCCGGGCCTGCGCATCGAGGCCGGCGACGCCCGGGTGCTGCTCGACGCGGAGCCCGCCGACAGCCGTGACCTGGTGGTCGGTGACGCGTTCGGGCACCTCGTGGTGCCGTGGCACCTGGCCACCCGGGAGATGGCGGCCGGGATCAACCGGGTGCTGCGTCCCGGCGGGATCTACGTGCAGAACGTCATCGACTACCCGCCCGGCCGGTTCGTCCGCAGCGAGGTGGCCACCGTCGCCGCGGCGTTCCGGCATGTCGCCCTGGTCGCCCCGCCCGACGCGGTGGCCGGCCGGACCGGCGCGAACTTCCTCATCGTCGCCTCCGACGAGCCGCTGCCGCTGGCCCCGCTCGCGGGCCGGGTCAACGCGCTGCCCGAGGCGGCGATCGTGCTCGCCGGCGACGTGCTGGCGTCCTTCGTCGGCGACGCGCTGGTGCTCACCGACGACTACGCGCCCGTGGACCAACTGCTCGCGACCGCCTGAAAGGGTGAAACCCTGACCGATTCTGACCGTGCGGGGTTAGGACGGCGCGGGTCGGGCAAAACCTCCGACCATGGGTGGAGCGGTCCGTAACGGCGCGCAGCTCCTCGGTGAGCGCTACCGGCTCGTCGAGCAGCTCGGCGCGGGCGGCATGTCCGTCGTGTGGCGCGGCTACGACGAGGTGCTGGGCCGGCAGGTCGCGGTGAAGGTGCTCGCCTCCCGGCTGGCCAGCGACCGGGCGTTCCGGCACCGGCTCCGCGCCGAGGCCCAGGCCGCCGCCCGGCTCTGCCACCCCAACATCACCAACGTGTACGACTACGGCGAGTCCGAGCAGGTCGGGCTGACCGTCCCGTACGTCGTCATGGAGCTGGTCGACGGCGGGCCGCTCAGCGCCCGGCTCGGCCGCGACGGGACGCTGCCCTGGCGGGAGGCCGTGACCATCGGCGCGGAGGTGACCTCGGCGCTGGCCACCGCGCACGCCCGGGGGGTGGTGCACCGCGACGTGACCCCGGGCAACGTCATGCTCACCTCCACCGGCGTGAAGGTCGTCGACTTCGGCATCTCGGCGCTGGCCGGGGAGAGCGAGAAGGGCGCGGACGGCACGCTGCTCGGCACCCCCGCCTACCTGGCCCCGGAGCGGCTGGACAACGGCCAGGTCTCCCCGGCCACCGACGTGTACGCCCTCGGCCTGTTGCTCTACCGGATGCTCACCGGCCGGCTGCCGTGGCAGGCGAGCACCACCACCCAGATGCTGCGCGCCCACATGTACGCCGAGCCTGCGCCGATGCCGGACGTGCCGGGGCTGCCCGCCGAGGTGGCCGGGCTGGTGCACCGCTGCCTGGCCAAGCGCCCCGAGGACCGGCCGGTGACCGCCGAGGTGGCCCGCACCCTCGCCGGGGCCGCCGGGATGCTCGCCACGGTCACGGTGCCGTCCGCGCCGGCCGGCGGCGACCCGGCCCGGCTCGACCCGGACGTGCTCGCCAACGCCGGCACCACGATCCTGCCCTGGTCGACGGAGACCGGCGCGCTGCCCTTCCCCGGCCGCACCCGCACCCGGCGGGCGGTGACGCGGCGGCGGCGGGTCGAGGCGGGGGTGGCGGCGGCCGGCCTGGTGGCGGTGACCGCGACGATGTGGGGGCTGACGTCCCGCAGCCCGGCCAGCGGCGGCATCGACCGGCCCATCGAGGCCCGGATGGGGCTGACCGGGCCGCCGCCCTGCGCCGTCGACTACGCGCTGCGCAAGGACTCCGGGAAGGACTTCACCGCCGAGTTGACCCTCACCAACACCTCCGAACGGGAGCTGCGCGACTGGACGATGAGCTTCGCGTTCCCCGGCCAGCAGACCGTGACGAAGACCGACCCGGCCGTACGCCAGCAGGGGCGCACGGTCGAGGTGCGTCCCGCCGCCGGGCAGCCCGCGCTGGCACCCGGAGCGGCCCGCAAGGTCGCCCTGACCGGCCGGTACACCGGCACGAACCCGCTGCCGCTGGAGTTCCGCCTCGGCGACGCCGAGTGCCGGGTACGCGTCTCCGGCGTCGCCGGGACCGTGCCCACCGTCAAGCCGACCGCCAAGCCGACGAAGGCCCCAGCGAAGCCCACCACGAAGAAGGCCACGGTCGCGAAGGCCGGCGGCCCCGGCGGCGCGAAGGCCCAGCCGGACAAGCCGGACAAGCCCCCGAAGCCCGGCCCGCCCGCCAAGCCCGGCCCGCCCGGCAAGGGGAAGGGCAAGTAGCTCAGGTCAGCTCGGCGAAGCGCTGCACCTGGGCGATGCTCCCCTCCACGATCAGCACGCTGCCCGGGGCGAGGACGGTGCCCGGGTCGGCGTACCGGAACCGCTCGCCGGGCAGCTTCGCCCCGACCACCATCACCCCGTAGCGGTCGGCCGGGGCCAGGTCGCGCAGCGGCCGACCGACCAGCGCGTCCGGCACCCGCACCTTGGCGATGGCGAAGTCGTCGCCGAACTCGATGAAGTCGAGCATCTTGCTGACGATCAGGTGCGCCACCCGCTCCCCGGTCTCCGCCTCCGGGAAGATCACGTGGCGGGCGCCGACGGAGCCGAGGATCTTCGCGTGCTTGTCCGAGGTGGCCCGCGCCCAGATCTCCGGCACGCCCAGCTCGGCCAGCCCGAGGACGGTCAGCACGCTCGCCTCGACGGACGCGCCGATCGCCACGACCACGCGCGGGAAGTCCGTCACGCCGAGCTGCCGCAGCGCCCCCTCCTCGGTCGCGTCGGCCTGCACCACCCGGTCCAGGTACGGCGACCAGCGCTGCACCCGTTCGCCGTCGCGGTCGATGGCCAGCACCTCGTGGCCGAGCTGGGTCAGCGAGGTGGCCAGGTGGCAGCCGAACCGCCCCAGCCCGATCACCGCGACGCCCCCGTCGTCTGAGCTCCTAGCCGACAATGGGTTGCTCCTCCGGGTAGCGGTACAGCCGTCGTCGGGTGTTCAACGCGATCGCCGACCCGAGGGTGAGCGGCCCGACCCGACCGACGTACATGAGGACGGTCAGCAGGAGCTGGCCCGGCTCGGGGACGGTCGACGCGACGCCGGTGGAGAGCCCGGTGGTGCTGAACGCCGAGGTCACCTCGAACAGCGCCAGGTGGTAGGCCAGCCCCTCGGTGAGCAGCAGCAGGACGACCGTGCCGCCGACCACCAGCGCGACGCTGAGCAGGGCGACGGTCAGCGCCTGCCGCAGGCTCGCGGTGGACACCCGCCGCCGGCCCACGATGACGTCCGGTTCGCCGCGCAGCTCCGCCCAGATGGCGAAGCCGAGCAGGAAGAACGTGGCGACCTTGATCCCGCCCGCCGTGCTGGCGCTGCCGCCGCCGATGAACATCAGGGTGATCAGCAGCGGGACGCTCTCCTCGTCCAGCCCCGCCGGGTCGAGGACGGCGAACCCGCCGGTGCGGATCACCGCGCTCTGGGTGAAGGTGGCCAGCACCTTGCCGGCGACGTCGTACCCGCCGACGGTGCGCGGGTCGGGCCATTCGGCGGCGAGCAGCCCGAGGAAGCCGACGACGAGCAGCAGCGCGCTGCCCCACACGGTGAGCTTGGTGGCGATCGCCCAGCGGCCCGGCGTCCGCCACTCCCGCGACGCCTCGAACAGCGCGGGGAAGCCCAGCCCGCCGACGATCGTGCCGAACGCGATCGGCAGGCAGATCCACGGGTCCCGGGCGAACCCGACGAGGCTGTCGGTGAAGAGCGCGAAGCCGCCGTTGTTGAACCCCTGCACGGCGTGGAAGAGGCCGTACCAGAGGGCCCGGCCGGGCGGGTAGCCGTAGCCGAGCCAGAACCGGCCGGCGAGCACGGCGGTCATGGCCAGCTCGAAGCCGGCCATGGTGGCCGCGATCCGCAGCAGCAGCCCGCGGACGTCGCCGATGCCGAACTCGGCGGTCTCGGCCTGCACCAGCAGCCGGTTGCGCAGCCCGAGCTGCCGGGCGACCACGAGCACCACCAGGGTCGCGCCGCTGAGGATGCCGAACCCGCCGACCTGGGTCAGCACGGTGATCATCACCAGCCCGAACCCGTTCCAGTACGTCGGGGTGTCGACGACGGACAGCCCGGTGACCGAGACCGCCGAGGTGGCCGTGAAGAACGCCGTGCTGAACGGGGTGAACCGGTGCGCGCTGGTCGCCGCCGGCAGCATCAGCGCGCCGGTGCCGAGCAGGATCGCCGCCAGGAACCCGAACGGCACCAGCCGCACGGGGTGACGGAGAAACCGGCGCACCAGACAATCTTCCGTTCCCCGCCGACCGCCGGTGCCGAAACGGCCATCTACCGGCCAACCGCCCCCGGTCTGCTGGGCGCGATCCCTCGACGACAGGAGACGGCGTTGCGACGTACCCTTTCCGCCCTCGGCCTGGCCGGCGCGCTGCTCGCGGCGGCCGTGGCGGTGCCCGCCCTGAGCGCCTCGGCGAAGCCGGAGGCCGCCCCCGGCGCCGCCCCGGACGCCGCCCCGCCGGCCGCCGCAGACGGGTCCCGGGCCGCCGACCGGCCGCTGGTCATCGGCCACCGGGGCGCGAGCGGCTACCGGCCCGAGCACACCCTGGAGGCCTACCGGCTGGCGATCCGGATGGGCGCCGACTACATCGAGCCGGACCTGGTCCCGACGAAGGACGGCCAGCTCGTCGCCCGGCACGAGAACGAGATCTCCGGTACGACCGACGTGGCGGCCCACCCCGAGTTCGCCGCCCGGAAGGCCACGAAGACCATCGACGGGGTGCCGGTGACCGGCTGGTTCACCGAGGACTTCACCCTCGCCGAGCTGAGGACGCTGCGGGCCAAGGAGCGGCTGCCCCAGGTGCGGGTCGCCAACACCGCGTTCGACGGCAGGTTCCCGGTGCCCACCCTCCAGGAGGTCATCGACCTGGCCCGCACCGAGAGCAGGTCCCGGGGCCGCACCATCGGCGTCTACCCCGAGACCAAGCACCCGAGCTACTTCGCCTCCATCGGGCTGCCGCTGGAGGAGCGCCTCGTCGCCGTGCTCAAGGCGAACAAGCTCACCCACCGCAACGACCCGGTGATCATCCAGTCGTTCGAGACGGCCAACCTGCGCAAGCTGGCCAAGCTGACCGACGTGAAGCTGGCCCAGCTCCTCGACGCGTCGGGCCGCCCCTACGACTTCACCCTCGCCGGCGACCCCCGCACCTACGCCGACCTGGCCACCGCCTCCGGCCTGAAGTGGATCGCCGGGTACGCCGACGGCGTCGGCGCGAACAAGAACCTCATCGTCCCCCGGGACGCCGCCGGCAGGCTGCTCGCCCCCACCGCCCTGGTCCGGGACGCCCACCGGCTGAAGCTGGTGGTGCACGCCTGGACGTTCCGGGCCGAGAACCAGTTCCTGCCGGCCGACTTCCGCATCGGCGCCGACCCGAACGCCCGCGGCGACATCACCGCCGAGTACGAGCTGTTCTACGGCCTCGGCCTGGACGGCGTCTTCGCCGACCAGCCGGACACCGCCGTCGCCGCCCGAGCCGGCCTGCCCCGCCACTGACCGACCTCGCCCGACCACGGCCCGTCCCCTCCACCGGGGGCGGGCCGCGCTGGCTGGGCACAGCCGCGGCTGTGTGGGCGTGCTGCGGCTGGGTGGCTGGTTGCGCTGCGCTGGTTGCGCTGCGCTGGTTGGGCGTGCTGCGGCTGGGTAGGTGCGCCGCCTGGCGGCGCGGCCCCTGTTCTGCCGACTAGCGAGCTGATGTCGTAGATGGATCGGGCCCCGCACCGCCATGTTCCGGCTAGGGAGCTGATGTCGTAACTGGATCGGGCCCGCACCGCCACGTTCCGGGCGCGGCCTGGTCGGGCCGCGTGACTGCACCTGTCACCTGCCGGTCCGGCAGACGACCCGGTCGCGCAGCCTCGGCAGACCTGTCCGACCCGGGTCGCGCAGCCCGCGGCGCGAACGGTTGCGTCCACGGGAGTGGTGTACGACTTGCCCGTGATGGGCGTGTTGCGTAGATGAGAGACGGCCATCGCGTCGATCCTTCAAGACGACCAAGTCAGAGAAGGAAGAGAGAGCGCGATGGCCGCTTCAAAGAGTGTGAACCCTGTTGACCTGCTGCGCGAGCAGATTGAGGGCGCGTCGCCGGATGTGTTGCAGGCGATGATCCGCACGTTCGCGCAGGCGGTGATGTCCGCCGAGGCGGATGCCATCTGCGGCGCCGGCTACGGGCAACGCAGCGACGAGCGGGTCAACTCGCGCAACGGCTACCGGCCTCGGGAGTGGGACACCCGCGCCGGAACGATCGACCTGGCGATCCCCAAGCTCCGTCAGGGCAGCTACTTCCCCGACTGGCTGCTGACGCATCGGCGACGGGCCGAGCAGGCCCTGGTCTCGGTGGTGGCCACGAGTTATCTGCTCGGGGTCTCGACGCGGCGGGTGGAGAAGCTGGTCGAGCAGCTCGGGATCCGGCAGCTGTCGAAGTCGCAGGTCTCGGAGATGGCCGCCCACCTCGACGCCCAGGTCGAGGCGTTCCGCAACCGGCCCCTGGACGCCGCGCACTACACGTTTGTGTGGATGGACGCGCTGACCATGAAGGTCCGCGAACACGGCCGGACCGTCAACGTCCACGCCCTGGTCGCGGTCGGGGTCAACGCCGACGGCCAGCGTGAAGTCCTCGGCGTCGACGTCGCCTCGGACGAGGACGGCGCCGGCTGGCTGGCGTTCCTGCGATCCCTGACCGCCCGCGGACTCTCCGGCGTCCAACTGGTCATCTCCGACGCCCACCGCGGCCTCGTCGCCGCGATCGGCGCAGCCCTGCCCGGCACCACCTGGCAACGATGCCGCACCCACTACCTGCGCAACCTGCTCACGAAGGTGCCGAAGTCGGCGCAGCCGTGGATCGCGACCCTTGTGCGCACGATCTTCGACCAGCCTGATGCCGACGCCGTCCGAGCCCAGTTCCAGCGGGTCGTGGCGACGATCGAAGCGAAGTTCCCCACCGCGGCCGAGCACCTCGACGCCGCCCGCGACGACCTCCTGGCGTTCACCAGTTTCCCGCGCGAGATCTGGCGTCAGATCTGGTCGAACAACCCGCAAGAGCGCCTGAACAAAGAGATCCGCCGGCGCACCGACGTCGTCGGGATCTTCCCGAACCGGGCGGCGATCATCCGCCTCGTCGGTGCTGTCCTGGCCGAGCAGACCGATGAATGGACCGAAGGACGCCGCTACATGGGCCTGGAACTACTGGCCAAAGCCCGCCTGATCACCGTCGACACCAGCCAACACGACACCGACCAACCCGACCCCACCCCGATCGCCGCATAGCATCAGACCGGATCACGCGATGGCCGTCTCTTACACCACCAGCGCGGACGTGACCCGGCGAACGGCGGGCGGCTCGGTGCCGAGTCATCTGCGACATCAGCTCCCTAGCCGGCGAGAAACGACCCCGAGCCCAGGCGCGCGGCCCGTGATGTCGGGCAGGTGGGGGTATCCGCGAGGCAGGACGGGCCCAGCTCCCCGACATGGAGTCGATCATCGTCGCCAGCCGCCAGCCGCCAGCCGCCAGCCGCCAGCCGCCAGCCGCCAGCCGCCAGCCGGCGGGTGGTAGGTGGCGGTGGCGGGTGGCGACACACCGGCCGGCGGGCCGGTGCGGAAAGCGGCCCCGGCAGGTGCGGGGCTGCCGTACTACCGCCGCGTGACTGTCCCGGCGGGCCACCCATTCACCGCTACTTATGTGTTTCCGCCACATGGCTCGTGGGTGACGTCACTTCTAGCGTGATCCGACACATGACGTTAACTTCCTCCGAGTCCTCACGTGGAGTCGCAATGACGGTCCGGACGACGCGGCGGGTGTTCCTCTCCGCCGCCACGATGATGGCCGCGGCGCTCGCCGCCACGGCCTGTGGCAGCCCGCAGGACACCGCCTCCGGCGGCGGTGACGGTGCCGCCCCGGTGAAGGTCGGCCTGGTCTACTCCCAGTCGGGAGCGCTGGCCAGCTACGGCAAGCAGTACATCGAGGGGTTCCGGGCCGGGCTCGACCATGCCACCGGGGGCACCGGCAAGGTCGGCGACCGGACCATCGAGGTCACCGAGGTCGACGACGCGGGCGACCCGGCGAAGGCGGTGTCGGCGGCCAAGGACCTGATCGGCAAGGGCACGAAGATCATCGCCGGCTCGACCTCGTCGGGCGTGGCGCTCCAGGTGGCCCCGATCGCCGCCCAGAACAAGGTCCTGTTCATCTCCGGCCCGGCCGCCACCGACGCCGTGACCGGGGCGAACCGGTACACGTTCCGCTCGGGGCGGCAGTCCTACCAGGACGTGGTGACCGCGAGGTCGTTCATCGGCGACCCGACCGGCAAGAAGGTCGTCGTGTTCGCCCAGGACGGCGCGTTCGGCGACGCCAACGAGGCCGCCGTGAAGGCCGTCATCGGCGGTGCCGGGGCCAGGGTGAGCAGCGTCCGCGCGCCGGCCAGCGCCACCGAGTTCACGCCGTTCGCCAGCCAGATCAAGTCCGCGAAGCCCGACCTGCTCTTCGTCGCCTGGGCGGGCACCACCGCCCCCGCCATGTGGCAGACCCTCGACCAGCAGGGCGTGCTCTCCTCGACCACGGTCGTCACCGGGCTGGACATCCGCGCGTCCTGGCCGACGTTCGGCGCGGCCGGTGCCAAGATCTCCTTCCTGTCGCACTGGTTCGACGGGGCCGCCGACACCGAGGCCGCGAAGGCCGCCAAGGCGAAGGTCCCCGGCGGCACCCTCGACCTGTTCCACCCCGACGGCTTCGCCGCCGCCCAGATGGTCGTGCGCGCGGTCGAGCAGGGCGGCGACGACGTGGACAAGATGATCGCCGGCCTGGAGGGCTGGAGCTTCGAGGGCGTCAAGGGCACGATGACGATCCGCGCCGAGGACCACGCCCTGCTCCAGCCGATGTTCCAGGCGAAGCTGGCCGGCAGCGGCAGCGCGTACACGGCGACCGCGCAGAAGAGCCTGACCGGCGACGAGACCGCGCCGCCGGTCGGCCAGATGAAGGGCTGACCCGTGCTCGCCACCCGCGCCCTGACCTGGCGGATCGGTGAGGTCGCCATCGTCGACGGCGTGCACCTCGACCTGGCGCCGGGCGAGTTCCTCGGCGTGATCGGGCCGAACGGCGCCGGCAAGACGTCCCTGTTCAACCTGATCACCGGTCTGCGTCCGCCGACGGCCGGCCAGGTGCTGCTCGACGGCGAGGACGTCACCGCCCTCCCGCCGCACCGGCGGGCCCGGCGCGGACTGGGGCGTACGTTCCAGTCGTCGTCGGTGTTCGGGTCGCTGACCGTGCGGGAGAACGTGCGGCTCGCCGTACAGGCGCACCGGGGTGGCTCGATGAAGCTGTGGCGGCGGGCGGCGGCCGACCGGGGGGTGGCCGCCGCCGCCGACGCGGCGCTCGACCGGGTCGGCCTGCACCACCGGGGTACGGCGCTCGCCGGGACCCTCGCCCACGGCGAGAAGCGCAAGCTGGAGATCGCCCTGCTGCTCGCCGGGGAGCCCCGGGTGATGCTGCTCGACGAGCCGATGGCCGGCGTCAGCGCCGAGGACGTGCCCGAGCTGGTCGCGGTGATCCGGTCGCTGACCGGCGACAGCGGCCGGTCCGTGCTCATGGTGGAACACCACATGGACGTGATCCTCGAACTGGCCGACCGGATCGCCGTGATGCACCACGGCGCGCTGCTGGCCTGCGACACCCCGGAGACCGTGATGGCCGACGCCACCGTCCAGGAGGCGTACCTGGGGGAGTCGCTGTGACGGAACCGATCCTGACCGTCGCGGACCTGTCGGTGCGCATCGCTGGGCTGCACATCCTCCAGGGGGTGTCGTTCACCGTCGCGCCGACCGGCGTGACCGTGCTGCTCGGGCGCAACGGCGTCGGCAAGACCACCACCCTGCGTGCCGTCCTGGGGCTCACGCCCCGGGGCGGCGAGGCGGGCGGCACCGTGCGGACGGGCGGGCGGGAGCTGCTCGGCCGCCCCACCCACCGGCTCGTCCGCGCCGGGCTCGGCTACGTGCCGGAGGACCGCGACGTGTTCGCCGGGCTCACCGTCGCCGAGAACCTGCGGCTCGCCGAGCGGCGGGGCGCCACCCCGGCGTACGACCGGGTGTTCGCGCTCTTTCCGGAGCTGGACCGGCGCGGACGGCAACGGGCCGGCTCGCTCTCCGGCGGGCAGCAGCAGATGCTCGCGATCGGCCGGGTGCTGCTGAACGACAACCGGCTGCTGCTGGTCGACGAGCCGACGAAGGGGCTGGCGCCGAAGGTGGTGACCGAGGTGGCCGAGGTGCTGGAACGCGTCGCGGAGACGGTGCCGGTGCTGCTGGTCGAGCAGAACCTCGCCGTGGTCCGCCGGCTCGCCACCGACGCGGTGGTGCTCTCCGCGGGCCGGGTCGCCTGGGCCGGCGGCGCGGGCGAGCTGCTGGGCTCGGCGGAGCTGACCCGCTCCCTGCTCGGCGTGGGCTCGGGCGAGGTGCCGGTGAGCGCGAGGAGCGAGCCGGGCCTGCGCGCCCCGCAGCCGCGAACGGAAGGTGGCGCTGCGTGAACACGATCGTGCTGCTGACGCTGACCGGGCTCGGCCTGGCGGCGCTGTACTTCCTCGTCGCGTCCGGGCTGTCGCTGGTCTTCGGCCTCGCCGACGTGCTCAACTTCGCCCACGGGCTGTTCCTCGGCGTCGGCGCGTACGGGACGTGGTGGGCGGCGGGCAACCTGCCCGGTGCCGGCGGCGAGGGCCTCGGCTTCGTGTTCGCCGTCGCCTTCGGGGTGGCCGCCGGCACGGCAGTTGCCGTGCTGGTCGAGCTGGTGCTGATCCGGCCGCTCTACTCGCGCACCATCGAGCAGGTGCTCGTCACCGTCGGCCTGTCGCTGGCCGGGGTGGCGCTGCTCCAGGCCACCTGGGGCGCGGACGCCCGGCCGTTCCCCCGCCCGCAGTGGACCCGACAGGTCACCGGGATCCTCGGCGCGCAGGTGCCCAACGGCGGGCTGCTGCTGATCGTCGCCGCCGCCGTGGTGCTGGGGGCGCTGCTGGCGTTCCTGCGCTGGACCCGGTACGGGCTGATCATCCGGGCCGGCGTGGAGAACCGGGAGATGGTCACCGCGCTGGGCATCGACGTGCGCAAGGCGTTCACCCTGGTCTTCGCCATCGGCGGGGCCGCCGCCGCGCTGGCCGGCGCGCTCGGCGGCGTCTACTTCGGCACCGTCTCGCCCGGCCAGGGCGGCTCGCTGCTGATCTTCGCGTTCATCGTGGTGGTGATCGGCGGCATGGGCTCCGTCGTCGGCTCCGCGTACGCGGCCGTCGCCGTCGGCCTGCTGCAACAGTTCGTCAACTACTACGGCGCGTCCGGCGTCGGCGACCTGTGCGTCGTCGCGCTGCTGGCCGTGGTGCTGCTGCTGCGCCCCCAGGGCATCGCCGGAAAGGTGGCTCACGCATGACCGACTCGATGGTCGAGGCGCCCCCGGCGCGGGTGCCGGACGAGCTGACCCCGCACCGGCGGGGCTGGCCCGGGCTGCGACCGTACCTGCCGCTGGTGGCGCTGGCCGTGGCGGCGGTCCTGCCGTACTCGACGCTGGAGCTGCCCGGGGTCTTCGAGGGGCCGCTGAACTCGCCCGGCACCCTGCAACTGCTCGCCGTCTGCCTGGTCTTCGGCGGCCTCGCCGCCGGCTACGACCTGCTGTTCGGGCGCACCGGGATGCTCTCCTTCGGGCACGCCCTCTACTTCGCCGCCGGCGTGTACGGCACCGACGTCCTCGTCACCCGGGCCGGGCTGCCGCTGTGGCAGGCCGCGCTGCTCACGGTCACCGGCGCGACGGTCCTCGCCGGGCTGCTCGGCGCGGTGGCGCTGCGGACGGCCGGGATCGCGTTCGCCATGGTCACCCTCGCCTTCGCGCAGGTGGGGGCGATCCTGGTGGCCCGGGACTTCGGCGGGCTCACCGGCGGCGAGGAGGGGCTGCCGCTGGACGTGTTCGGGCTGCCCGCCGGGCTGGTCGGGGTGGCCAACACCGTCAACCTGTACTGGCTGGCGCTGGCGTACCTGGCCCTGGTGGTCCTCGTCGTGCACCGGGTGTCCGGGTCGCCGACCGGGCGGGTGCTCGCCGGGCTGCGCGACGACGAGCGGCGGATCGGGGTGCTCGGGCTCGACCCGTACCGGTTCAAGCTGGTCGCGTTCACCCTGGCCGGCGGGCTCGCGGCCGGCGGGGGAGTGGTCTACTGCCTGATCGTCGGCGGCGCGTCGCCGCACGTCACCTCCAGCGAGCTGACCCTGTCGCTGCTGGTGATGGTGGTGCTCGGCGGGCCCGGCACCCGCTGGGGGCCGGTGCTCGGCGGCGTCGGCTACATGTACCTGGACCACCGGCTCACCGCGTTCGGCAGCAGCGACGCCGTGGAGGCGCTGCCGGCGTTCCTGAGCCGTCCCCTGAGCCAGCCGCTGTTCGTGCTGGGCACCGTGTTCATCCTGGCCGTCTACTTCTTCCCCGGCGGCCTGGCCAGCCTCCGCTCCCGCCTCGGCCCGCTGGCCCGCCACCTGCCCGCCCGCCGCACCCCTTGATCGACGGGGGCGGGGGGTGGGGGCTGGTAGGAATGGGGGGTGGATCAGCAGGGGCGGGTACGGGAGCGGGCCGAGGCGGTGCTGCGCCGGTTGGCAGGGGAGCACGCCCGGCTGCGGGAGGACCAGTGGCGGGCCATCGAGGCGCTGGTGGTCGACCGGCGTCGGGTGCTCTGCGTGCAGCGCACCGGGTGGGGCAAGTCGGCGGTCTACTTCGTGGCCACCGCCCTGCTGCGCGACCGCGACGGGGCGGGCCCACCCGCCGACCCGAAGCCCGCCGGCTCCGGGGCCGCCGGCGTCGGGCCGACGGTGATCGTGTCGCCGCTGCTGGCGCTCATGCGCAACCAGGTGGAGGCCGCCGCCCGCGCCGGCATCCGGGCCCGCACCATCAACTCGGCCAACCTCGACGAGTGGGACGCGGTCACCGCCGAGATCCACGACGGCGCGGTGGACGTGCTGCTGATCAGCCCCGAGCGGCTCAACAACCCCGACTTCCGGGACGCGGTGCTGCCTCGGCTGGCCGCGACCACCGGGCTGCTCGTCGTCGACGAGGCGCACTGCGTCTCCGACTGGGGGCACGACTTCCGGCCCGACTACCGGCGGCTGCGCACGTTCCTGGCGAACCTGCCGGAGCGTACGCCGGTGCTCGCCACCACGGCCACCGCGAACGCCCGCGTCACCGCCGACGTCGCCGAGCAGCTCGGCGACGCGCTGGTGCTGCGCGGCACGCTGGACCGGGAGTCCCTGCGCCTCGGGGTGCTCGACCTGCCCAGCCCCGCGCACCGGCTCGGCTGGCTCGCCGACCACCTGGACCAACTGCCCGGCTCCGGGATCGTCTACACGCTGACCGTGGCGGCGGCCGGCGAGACCGCCGAGTTCCTGCGCTCCCGGGGCTACCCGGTCGCCTCCTACACCGGCCAGGCCGAGGACGCCGACCGGCGGGCCGCCGAGCAGGACCTGCTCGACAACAAGATCAAGGCGCTGGTGGCCACGTCGGCGCTGGGCATGGGCTTCGACAAGCCCGACCTCGGGTTCGTGGTGCACCTCGGCGCGCCGCCGTCGCCGATCGCGTACTACCAGCAGGTCGGCCGCGCCGGGCGCGCCGTCGAGCACGCCGAGGTGCTGCTGCTGCCCGGCGCGGAGGACGCGGCCATCTGGCGCTACTTCGCCTCGCTCGCGTTCCCGCCCGAGGAGCAGGTGCGCGCCGTGCTGGCCGCCCTGCACACCGACCGGCCGCTGTCCACCCAGGCCCTCGAACCGATCGTCGACCTGCGCCGGGCCCGCCTCGAACTGATGCTCAAGGTCCTCGACGTGGACGGTGCGGTCCGCCGGGTGCGCGGCGGCTGGCTCGCCACGGGCGAGCCCTGGGTCTACGACGGGGCCCGGTTGCGCCGCGTCGCCGAGGCGCGCACCGCCGAGCAGCGGGCCATGCGCGAGTACGCGACGACGCCCGGCTGCCGCCTGCGGTACCTGCGGGAGTGCCTCGACGACGCCGGGGCCGGCGACTGCGGCCGGTGCGACCGGTGCGCGGGCCCGCTGTTCACCGCCGACGTGTCCTCGCCGGCGCTGGGCGCGGCCCAGGGGTTCCTCGGCCGCCCCGGCGTGGACGTCCCGCCGAAGAAGCTGTGGCCGACGGGGCTGGACGCGGTGGGCGTACCCCTGAAGGGCCGGATCCCCCCGGCGGAGCAGGCGCTGGCCGGGCGGGCCGTGGGGCGGCTGTCCGACCTGGGCTGGGGCGGCCGGCTGCGGGAGCTGGTCGGCCCCGGCGTGGCCGACCGGCCGGTCCCCGACGACGTGGCCGGCGCGGTCGTCGAGGTGCTCAAGGCGTGGGCGCACGGCGACGACCCGTGGCCGCGCCGCCCGGTGGGCGTGGTCGCGGTCGGCTCCCGGCGGCGGCCGGAGCTGGTCGGCTCGCTCGCGGAGCGGATCGCCGCGGTGGGCCGGCTGCCGCTGCTCGGCGCGGTCGTGCCCACGGGCGCCGCCGGCCCGGACGGCCCGCGCGGCAACAGCGCCCAGCGGGTACGCGCGCTGCACGACGCCTTCGCCCTGCCGGACGGGCTGGCCGACACGCTCGCCGGGCTGGACGGGCCGGTGCTGCTCGTCGACGACCTGGTCGACACGGGCTGGACGCTGACGATGGTGGCCCGGCTGCTGCGCCGGGCCGGCGCGCCCGACGTGCTCCCCCTGGCGCTGGCCGTCGCCGGCTGACGGGTGCAAGGGTGCAAGGGTGCAAGGAAGGGCCCCCTGTTAACGCATTCTGTTGTACAGGGGGCCCCTGCAAACGAAAGTTCCCGGGGGCGGCGGATTGCGACCAGTGCCACGCCGCGCCGTCGCTGACCAGGCCGGGCGGGCCCCGGCGGTACGGTGGGCCGCATGACCGAGCAGCTTCCCGACGGCGGGGAGCCGCAGCAGCCCGGGGCGCTGGTCGACCGGGGCACGCTGCGGCTCGCGTCGGTCGTCGGCGGGCTGGTGCTCGCGGTCCTGCTCGGGTTCGGCCTCGGTCGGCTCAACCCGCCCCCGGCAGCCGGCGGCTACGCGTCGACGCCGGCCGGCGCGGACCACACGCACGCGCCCGGCACCGGGGAGCACGACCACGGCGGCACCGCCGACGGGAGCGACCCGACGGGCGTCGGGGGCCTCGCGGTCAGCTCCGGCGGCTGGACGCTGACCCCGCTGGCGGCCGACCTCGCGGCCGGGCGGGCCGGCGAGTTCCGGTTCCAGATCCGGGACGCCGAGGGGCGGCCGGTGACCCGCTTCGCGGTCGTGCACGACAAGCCGATGCACATGATCGTGGTGCGCCGCGACCTCACCGGCTACCAGCACCTGCACCCGACGATGGCCCCGGACGGCACCTGGTCGGTCCCGCTGACCCTGCCGCAGCCGGGCGTCTGGCGGGCGTACGCCGACTTCACGCTGGTCACCGACGACGGCGGGCAGAGCGCCCGGACGCTGGGCACCGACCTGGCCGTCCCGGGGGAGTACGCTCCCCGGCCGCTGCCGGCGGCGGCCCGCGCCGCGACCGTGGACGGCTTCGCGGTGAGCTGGTCCGGCGAGCCCGGGATCGGCGTCACCCGGCCGCTGCGGTTCGAGGTGCGCGCCGCCGACGGCACCGCCGCGCCGCTGGAGCGCTACCTGGGCGCGTACGGGCACCTGGTGGCGTTGCGCGAGGGCGACCTGGGCTACCTGCACGTGCACCCGGAGGCGGGGCCGCCGACGGCGGGGGTGAGCTTCCAGGTGACCGTGCCGGGGCCGGGCCGTTACCGGCTCTTCCTCGACTTCCAGGTGGCCGGCGTGGTGCGGACGGCCGAGTTCACCCTGACCGTGCCCTGACCCGCAGGGCTGAGTGGCCCGCCACGGTCGGAGGACCCGCCACGGTCGGAGGACCCGCCACGGCCCCGGGGCGGTTCAGCCGGGGCGAAGGCCGGGCGGCTCAGCCGGGGCGGTTCAGCCGGCGCGGCGGACCGGGCGGCGGGCCAGGTAGCGGAGCAGGTCGCGGATGTGGTGCTTCTCCTCGGCCGGCACGGCCGGGTCGGCCAGCCGCTGGAGGATGACCCGGACGTCGGCCTCGACCGGCCCCTCGTCGCCGCGTCGCCGGGGGACGGGCCCCGAGTCGGGCAGCCCGAGGGCCCGGAAGGCCGCCGTCACGGGCAGGTCGAGCGCGGCGCAGAAGCCGCGCACCTTCGCCAGCTCGGGGTAGTCCTGCCAGTCGCCGGCGAGCCAGCGAAAGACGGTGGACCGGCCCACCCCGGTGTGCGACGCCAGGTCGCTGACGGTCCAGCCCCGTTCCTCGCGGGCGTCGTCGATGGCGCGTCGCACGAAACGCGCGAACGCCATCTGCGGGGAAACCTCTGGCGGAGCCATTCCTGCGCGGTCTTCCTTCGGGCCGGAGCACCGGGCGGTGCCCCCTGAGGGTAGTCCCACAGATGACGGAAGCAAGCGTTTGCTCGCCCCCTTCGTCCCGATCGGTGCCTTCCCGGGGCGGCTACCTGCGAATATCACTCATGTTCTTTCCCGCCGAATGGGAACGTTCCCACGGGAAGCGTATCGGTCGCTGCGGCTGATTGCCGTACGTCAACTAAGCTCGATGCTCATCCGCCTACCGCCCGTGGCCGTGGGTGACCGCCGATGAGGAGCAGCATGAGCGAGCCGAGCCGTCCGGTGCCGCACCGTCCGGGTGCGGTGAGTCTCTTCTTCGTCGCCAAGGCCGGCGTGTTCGCCGCCGGCTTCTGGTGCTGGCTGCTCGTCCTGGTGTCGCACGCCGAGCGGGTGACCGGGGCACACGTCCTGGCCGCCACGGGCGCGGTCACCACGACGCTGGTCGGCGTGGTGCTCGGCGTGCGCCTGGCCCTGCAACGCAACGCGGCGGTGCGGCACGCCGAGCTCAAGCGGCTGCTGGTCGACATCTCCTGGAACGCCTTCGCCGCCGCCGGCAACGCGGAGACCCCGGCGAAGGTGGTGCCGTTCCCGACCTTGTCGCCGGACATCGAGCGGCCGGGCGGCCGGGGGCGCGGCGACCGGTTCTCGGCCTTCGACCGCAGCGCCGGCAACGAGCGGGCCCAGGGGCGGGACCGGGACGGCAGCGGCGACCGCCGCCGCTGAGCGGACCGGCGCGAGAGCGACCCCGGGCGGGGTCAGCCGGTCGGCGTGGCGAGCAGCGCCTCCAGGCGCGGGGTCACCTGCCACTGGTCGACCAGCGCCCGGTATTCGGCGCGCTGCTCGGCGGTCGGCGGCCCGCCTGCCCGCCGCGCCCGGATCAGCAGGTTGCGGGGCGTGTGCCGGGAGTCGACGAACTCGACCACCTCGGTCCGGTACCCGTGCAGCCGCAGCAGCGCGGCCCGCAGCGAGTCGGTCAGCACGTCCGCGAAGCGCTCGCGCAGGATGCCCTGCCGGGTCAGCAGGTCGTACGGGGCCGGGGCCGACCGGGCCCGTAGCTGGGCGGCGAGGTCGTGGTGGCAGCACGGCGCGGCGAGCACCCAGCGGGCGTCCCAACGCACCGCCCGGGCCAGCGCCTCGTCGGTGGCGGTGTCGCAGGCGTGCAGGGCCAGCACCAGGTCGGGAGCGGGGTCGACCGCCGCGTCGGCGATCGTGCCGGCCACGAAGGTCACCCGGTCGGCCCAGCCGAGCCGCCCGGCCAGCTCGGTGTTGCGTTGCCGCTGGTCCTCCCGCACGTCGACGCCGACCAGCCGCACGTCCAGCCCCCGCTGGTCGAGATACCGGTACGCGGCGAAGGTCAGGTACGCGTTGCCGCAGCCCAGGTCGACCACGCGCAGCGGCCCGGTGAGGCCGTCCGGCAGCGTGGCGGCCAGCGCCCGCAGGAACGCGTCCACCTGTCGGCGCTTGGCCGCCGATCCGCCGATCTCGGCGAAGATCGCGTCGCCCGGGTCGAGCAGCCACTCCTTGGCCCGGTCGTGCCCGACCGGCTCGGCGGCGGGCCGGGCGGCGGCGGCCCGGTGCACCTGCGCCTCGCCGGACTTGGTCACCCGGAGCTGGAGCGTCACGTCGGTCGTCTCCACGTGCCAGTTGCCGAACGGCTCGGCCAGCAGGGCGTCCACGGCCGCGCCGGCCTCCGCGCCGGGCGCGAGGTTGCGGGTGTACGGGCGGGCCCCGTCGGAGGTGGCGATCTGCAACCTCGGGCCCGCCTTGAGGGCGACGGGGCGCAGCTCGGCGCGGACCACCGAGGGGCGGTGCCCCTTGCGGCGGCCGGCGGCGACGGCCCGGGTCAGCGCGGGGTCGAGCAACAGGGCCCGGACCTCGGTCAGGGCGGCGTCCAGGGGTTCGGGCATCTCTCCATCTTCCTCGCCGGGATCGTCCCGCACGCGGCGGGCGGTGCCCTCGGCGGCCCCTGGGCGGGACGTCGAGTGGCGGCCCTCGGCGGGACGCGGGGTGTGCCGAGCCGCCCCGCCCGGTCGGCCTGCTCCGGAACGCGACATCCCCCGCTCCGGCGGGGCCGGGCGGGGGATGTCGACGGTCGCGCGTGGGTCAGTCGGCGGTCGCCTCGGCGGGCGTACCCGGGCCGGAACCGCCACCCCGGCGGCGTCGGCGGCGGCGGGGCTTGGCCGGGTCGCCGTCGGCCGCCGCCGCAGCGGCGGCGGGCTCGGTGCCGGACGGCTCGGCGGCGACCACCGCGGTCGGCTCGCCGGCCACGACCTCGCCGGCCCGGCGGCGACGCCGGCGGCGCGGGGTGCGGGCCTCGCCCTCGGCGGCCTGCTCGGCCGGACCATCGGCGGCGTCGCCGTCGGGCCGGCCCCGGCGGCGCTCGCCGCGCCCACGGGACTCGCCCCGCTCGCCGCGCCGGGGGCTCCGGCCGCCGGACTCGCCGCGCCGGGACCGGCCGCCGAGGTCCTCCTCGACCTCCGCGGACAGCCCGGCCCGGGTCCGCTCCGCCGTCGGCAGGGTGCCGGTGACGTCGCGGGAGATGGCCAGGTCGGTGTAGAGGTGCGGCGACGTGTGGTACGTCTCCGGGGGCTCCGGCATCTCCAGCCCGAGCGTCTTGTCGATGATCCGCCAGCGGGGCATGTCGTCCCAGTCGACGAAGGTCACCGCGACGCCCGTGGCGCCGGCCCGGCCGGTGCGGCCGATCCGGTGGGTGTAGGTGTCCTGGTCCTCGGGGCAGTCGTAGTTGATGACGTGGGTGACGCCGCTGACGTCCAGGCCCCGGGCGGCCACGTCGGTGGCGACCAGGATGTCGATCTTGCCGGCCCGGAACGCGCGTAGCGCCCGCTCCCGGGCGCCCTGGCCCAGGTCGCCGTGCACGGCGGCCACGGCGAAGCCGCGGAAGTCGAGATCCTCGGCGACCCGGTCGGCGGCCCGCTTGGTGCGGGTGAAGATCATGGTGAGGCCGCGCCCCTCCGCCTGGAGGATGCGGGCCACGATCTCGATCTTGTTCATCGAGTGGGTGCGGTAGACCAGCTGCTCGGTCTGCGGCGACGGCCCGGTCTCGGCGGTGTGCCCGGCGTGGATCGTCATCGGCTGGCGCAGGAAGCGCCGGGACAGGGTGACGATCGGGTCCGGCATGGTGGCCGAGAAGAGCATCGTCTGCCGGTCCTCCGGCAGCATCGCGAGGATCTTCTCGACGTCGTCGAGGAAGCCCAGGTCGAGCATCCGGTCGGCCTCGTCGAGCACCAGCGCGCGCACCCGGTCGAGGCGCAGGTGCTTCTGCTTCTGCAGGTCCATCAGCCGGCCCGGCGTGCCGACCAGGATCTCGACGCCCTTGCGCAGCGCGTCGATCTGCGGCTCGTACGCCACGCCGCCGTAGATCGGCAGCACCCGGACGCCCCGGGTGCGCCCGGCGGCGGCCAGGTCCTTGGCGACCTGGATGCCCAGCTCGCGGGTGGGGACGACGACGAGGGCCTGCGGCACGCCGTCGCCGCCCTCGGCCGGGGCGAAGACGCGCTCCAGCAGCGGCACGCCGAAGCCGAGGGTCTTGCCGGTGCCGGTCGGCGCCTGGCCGATCATGTCGACGCCGCGCAGCGCGATCGGGATCGCGTACTCCTGGATGGCGAAGGCGCGGGTGATGCCGGCCGCGGCCAGCGCCTCGACGGTCTCCGGCCGGGCGCCGAGCTCGGCGAAGGTGGGTGCCTCCGGGCGGACCGGGGCGGTCGGTGCCAGCTCCTGGCCGGCTGTGGGATCGAAGATCTGATCGCTCATATGGATTTGGGGGTGCCCTCTCGTGGTGCGCCCCTCAGGTCCTCAGGGCGCGGACGGTAGTGCGCGGGCCACACGGTCGGGGGCGAGATCGCCGAGCCGGACCGGGCCGCACGCGCGCCGTGGTGCAGGGCTTCGGGTCGGATCGACCCTTCGCCGGATCAGCGCCCACGGCAACTGCCCCATACTACCTGAGCCGCCCCGGTGTCGTCCCTGTTCAGGGCAGGGTACCCACAATTGGGGTCGGTGATTGTGACCTGGGTCACATGAATGCCACCCGATTGCGCCCCGTTGCGCCGCGTTCGGGGCGGGGTGGGCGGGCCCGGCCGGCCGACCTGCGCGGTCGGGCCGGCCAGCGCCTCTGGCCGCCGGTCTCCCGCAGGGAGCTCAGCGGACGGTGAAACCGACCGCCCGGGGCGACGCCTCGGCGATCTCGACGTAGGCGACCTTGTTGACCGGCACGATGACCCGCCGGCCCTTCTCGTCGGTCAGGGAGAGCGTCCCCTCGTCCTTCGCGAAGGCGTCGGTCACGATCTGCTCGATCTCGGCCGGCGACTGCGCGCTCTCCAGAACCAGCTCGCGCGGCGCGTACTGCACGCCGATCTTGACCTCCACGGTGCCTCCTCAACTGGGGCGAAAAAGCCGCCGTGGGAAGGCTATCCGATCTCACGGCCGGATGTTCAGGCTGACTCACCCTGCAACGGGAAGCTGGCGATGCCCCGCCAGGACAGCGCCGCCACGAGCGCCTCGGCCTCGGCCTTCGGCACCTGCCGGCCCCCGGCCAGCCAGAACTGCGCCGCCGTCTCCGCCGCGCCGACCAGGCCGGAGGCGAGCAGCTCGGCGTGCGCCCGGCTCACCCCCGTGTCGGAGATGATCGTGTCGGTGATCGCGGCGATGCAGCCCTGCTCCACCCGCTCCACCCGCTGCCGCACGGCCGGGTCGTTGCGCAGGTCGGACTCGAAGACCAGGCGGAACGCCTCGCTCTCGTGGTCGACGAAGTCGAAGTAGGCGCGGACCGACGCGCCGACGCGTTCCTTGTTGTCGTTGGTGCCCCGCATCGCGTCGTGCACCTTCGCCACGATCGCGTCACAGTGCGTGTCCAGCAGCGCCAGGTAGAGCTCCATCTTGCCCGGGAAGTGCTGGTAGAGCACCGGCTTGGAAACCCCCGCCCGCTCGGCGATGTCGTCCATCGCGGCGGCGTGGTAGCCCTGCGCGACGAACACCTCCTGCGCCGCCGCGAGCAGCTGCTTGCGCCGCGCGGAGCGGGGCAAACGCGTGGGCCGGCCGGCGGTCTGGGCACCGTTCCCCACAGCCGTCATGGGAACCTCCGAAACTGGTCGTACGAGCCGGCATATCGCCCGAACCGGTCGGGGTCGACGAACCCCGCGCGGAATTGGCCCGCCGCTGTAACTTATCGCCACTGTCACCACACGGTAGCCTCAGCGGGGGCGACCAAGGAGCGCGCGGTGAGTGAAGCAGGGCAACCCGGTGCCGCCACCCCGGGAGAGCACGGCGACGGCACGGGTCAGCAGGACGACCTCGCCCGTTCCGTCAGCGGGTGGGCGCCCTCGGCGACCGGCTGGTCCGGTGGCGGCGACGCCGGCGCGTCGCGGGAGGCGTCGTCCGGCTGGGGCCGCGCCGAGCCGGCGTCCGGCTGGGGCGCCTCGTCGCCCCGCCACGGCGACCTGCCGGCCCCCCTGCCCGGCCCGGCGACCCGGGGCGAGCCCGCGACCCGGGTCAACGGCCACCCGCACGTCAACGGCGTGAGCCACCCCGGCGACGAGTCGCGCCCGGGCCGCCCCACGCCGGTCAGCGCGCCGCCGCACGCCGAGGGCGCCGGCTGGGAGGCCGACGACGACCGGCTGGCCGTCCCCGCGCAGCGCCCGGCCTCCGCCCTGGAGCGGTCGGCCCCGGCGCGCGGCGGCGACCCCGACCCCGCCGCCCGGCACTCCTCCGACGACCAGCCGGCCTCCCGCCTGGGTCACTGGCCGGACGACGACGCCCCGGCGTCCGCGCCCCCCGCCGGCCAGGCCCCACCGGCCGACCCCGGCTTCGACTCGGCGCGCGGCTTCCCCGCCGACCGCGCCGCCCCCGATCACGGCGCGACCGCCGGCGGGCCGTACGACTGGGCCCACCGGTTCCCGCCCGAGGACGACGACCCGCGCGGCTACCCGGCGGCCGAGCCCGGTCGTGGCGGCCGGCCCGGCGAGCCGGGTCGTGGCGGCTATCCCGGCGAGCCCGACCGGGGGCGCGACGAGACCGCCGCGCCGCCCCCGCCGGGCTGGGCCGGCCCCGACTGGAACCGCCCGAGCTGGGGCGGGGGGTGGGCGCCGCCGTGGTCCCGCGACCAGGGCGAGCCTGCCGCCCGCCGCCTGCGCGACGACGAAGACGAGCCCGCCCGCCGGTCCCGCGACGACGAACCGGCCGGGCGTCGCCTGCGCGCCGACGAGGACACCGCCGACCGCCGCGCCGGCGTGGACGAGCTGGCCGGGCGTCGGGCCGGCGTGGACGAGCTGGCCGGGCGTCGGGCCCGCGCGGAGGCCGAGCCGAACGGCCCGGCGCGCGCGGAGGCCGAGCAGGCCGGTCCGCCGTCGCGCGAGGGCCGGGCGGCCGACTGGGCCCCCCCGGCCGGTCGGGGCCACCCGCCGGAGCCGGTCCACCCCTACGCCGCCGAGTCGACCCGGCCCTACGAGCCGGTCCGCGCCGAGCCGGTCCGGCCGTACCAGCCGGTCCGCGCCGAGCCGGTCCGGCCGTACGAGGTGCCCCGTCCCGGGTCCGAGCCGCGTGCCGGGTCCGAGCCGCGTGCCGGGTCCGAGCCGACGACCCGACCCGCCCCGGAGCCGGCCGAGCGCCCCGCCTGGGCCGGTGCCCACCCGGCGTCCGCCCCGCCCGCCGGCGGGCCCGGGACCTCGTCCGCCGCAGCCGTCGACCCGGCCGAGGCCCGGGCCGCCGCCCGGCCCTTCCGGCTCCGTCCGGTCCCCGAGGACGCCCCGCCCACCGACGCACCCGGCCGACCGCCGACCGCCACCGCCACCGGTGCCGGACCGA
Organism: Micromonospora sp. WMMD712; assembly: GCF_029581295.1. NCBI lineage: Bacteria > Bacillati > Actinomycetota > Actinomycetes > Micromonosporales > Micromonosporaceae > Micromonospora > Micromonospora sp. WMMD712. The sequence continues at coordinate 3,560,197 of NZ_CP120743.1, read as the reverse complement.
CCGCCGTGCCCGCCACGAGCGGGATCGGCCGGCTGGTCCGCACCCCGCCCGCGCCCGCCCCGGCGAGCGCACCCCCGTACGCGGCCCGCCGATCCGCACCCGACCCGGTGAACCCGGCCGCCCCGGCCGACGGGGGCCGGCAGCCGGACCCCACGGCGGTGCTGCCGCAGCGCGTCCCCGCCGAACCGGACGTGCCCGTCGTGCCGGAGCCGCCAGCCGTGGAGCCCCCCGCAGAGACCCCGGAGCTCGCCCGCATCGCCACCCACCTTCGTCGCGACGACGAGCCCGCCCCGCCGCAGGAGCGGCCCGAGGGGTTCGACGTCAACGCCATCCTCGACGCCGTGCGCGGTGTCGCCGGGGTGCGGGACGCGGCCCTGCGCCGCACCCCGGCCGGCGCGCACAGCCTGCGGCTCGACCTCGCCGACGGCGCTGACCCCGCCGAGGTGAGCCGCCAGGTGGCCCGTCTGCTCCAGGATCGGATGGGGCTGGCCGCCGCTCCGCAGGACGCTGCGGGGCCACCGGGCGTCCCGCCCCCGCCCGTGCGTCGCCGCTCCGCCGAGGCGCGCCCCGACCTGCGGGGCGCGGCCCCCCGGCCCCCCGAGCGGCGGCCCGCCGACCCCCGGGCCGCCGGCCGGCTGCCGGAGGGCCGACCGTCCGCCGACGCGCCGCCGCCCCGGCTCGACCGCCGGGCCGACCCGGCGGGGGAGCCGCCGCGCCGGCGTCGCCAGGCGACCACGCACCGGGGCCGGGCCGCCGTGGAGGAGCCGGGCCAGGTCAGCGCCGCCCCCGCCGGGCTCGCGACCGGCAGCCCGGCGACGCTCGGCTCCTCGTACTCCGGTGGGCAGATGACCACGACGGAGACCGCGCCCTCGCGACCGCTGGACACCGGCGGCGCGCCGGGGCCCCGCGTGGTGATCGACCACGTCCAGGTGAGCACGTTCGGCCTCGACGCGAACGTCGAGGTCCGCCTCCTCGCCGACCGGGAGACCGCATCCGGGTACGCGACCGGGCCCGCCGTCGACGGCTACGTGCTGCGGCTCTGCGCCGTCGCCGCCGCGGCGGCGGTGGACCAGCTGCTGCGCGGCGGCGAGCAGGAGCCCGACCGGGGCCGGTGCTTCGTCGAGCACGCGGCGGTGGTGCCGTTCGGCAACTGCGAGGTGGCCACGGTCGTGGTGCTGCTGGTCTGCGACGGCTGGGTCGAGCAGCTCGCCGGCTCGGCGCTGGTGGCCGGCGACCCCCGGCAGGCCGTCGTCCGGGCCACCCTGGCGGCCGTCAACCGCCGCCTGGAGGCGCTGCTCGCGTGAGCCGCCGGGCCGGGCGCGCCCGACGGGCGGCTCCCGGTGCGGGGCCGACCGGCGGTCCGGCGTGACCGTCGCCGGCCGGTGGGCGCAACGCGGGCGGGACGCGGCGGGCGCGGGCAGACTTGGTGCCATGAAAGCCGCCATCCTCGGGCCGGACCACCACCTGCCCCCGCACGGCACCCCGCCGCCGTGGCCCGGTCGGGAGGTACGCCTCGACGGCACCGTCACCCACGTCCGGGACACCCCGGCCACCGCCGCCGGGGCGGAGCCGGCGCTCTACGTCCACGGCCTCGGCGGGTCGTCGCAGAACTGGACCGACCTGGCCGGGCTGCTCGCCGACCGGCTCGACGGCCAGGCCATCGACCTGCCGGGATTCGGGCACAGCGAGCCGAGCCGGCGCTACACCGTCCCCGCGTTCGCCGAGCACGTGGTCCGCTGGATCGAGCACTCCGGCCGGGGGCCGGTGCACCTGCTCGGCAACTCGCTGGGCGGGGCGATCTCGGTGCGGGTCGCCGCGCTGCGCCCGGACCTGGTACGCACGCTGACCCTGATCTCCCCGGCGCTGCCCTTCCTGGACTTCCGCCGCTCGTTGCAGGGCCGGATGCTGCCGCTGCTGGCCGTCCCGCGCGGGGAGCGGCTCGTCGGCTGGCAACTGGCCCGGCTGGATCCGGAGGTGATGGCGCAGCAGGTGCTGGAGTCCTGCGTGGCCGACCTGACCCGGATCAGCGAGCAGCGCCGGCGGGAGGCGTTGGAGGAGATCCTGCTGCGCTACCAGGCCGCGCACTACGCCTCCGTGTACGTGCGCACCTTCCGCGGCCTGGTCTCCAGCTTCCTGCGTTCGTACCTGCGGGGGCCGGAGTCGCTGTGGCGGCTCGCGGCGGCGGTGCGGGTGCCGACGCTGGTGATCGGCGGGTCCGAGGACCGGCTGGTCGACGTGCGGGTGGCCCCGCAGGCCGCCCGGGTGATCCCGGACAGCCGGCTGCTGATGCTGCGCGGCGTCGGGCACGTGGCCCAGCTGGAGGTGCCCCGCACGGTGGCCCGCGCGGTGCTCGGTCTGCTCGACGAAGTGGCGAACCCCGTGACGGTCCGTGACGTGGCATCCTGACCGGGATGCCCGGATTCCTGCCTCGTCGCGCTTCCCGCCCGAATTCCCCCGCAGCCCCGCCCGCCCGCCGGTGGGCCCTGCTGTCGGCCGCCGCCCTCGCCGGGTGCGTCCTGGCCGGCGCGGTCCTGCTGACGGCCCGGCCCCCGACCGGCGGCGGGCCCCCGACCGAGGTCGAGGCGCTGGCCGTGGACCAGGCCGCCCGCACACCGGCCCCGCCGGGCGGCGCGGCCCCGGCCCCGGCGTCGCCGGGCCCCGGCGGCCCTTCGGCGGCGGCGTTCGGCGGCTCCCCGCCCGTCGACCCCGGCGCCCCGCCGGCCCCCGGGGCGTCCCCGGTGCTGCGGATCCCGGGCCCCGTGCCGTCGGCCGGCGGGGGCGGCTTCCGGTACGACGACCGTCCCGGCGCGGTGCTCGGCGCGGCCGGCGCGCTGCGCCGCTACCGGGTGGCGGTGGAACGGGAGGCGGGCGAGGACGCGGGCGACTTCGGCACGGCGGTGCAGGAGGCGCTGGCGGGGCCGGGAAGCTGGGTGGACAGCGGCCGGCTGCGGCTGCAACGGGTGCCCGGCACGGCCCGGCACGACTTCACGGTCTACCTGGCCACGGCCGGCACGGCGGCGCGGATGTGCGCGGCCGGCGGGGTCGACATCCGGGTGGGCGGGCGGCCCTACACCTCCTGCCGCGCGCCCGGCAAGGTGATCATCAATCTGGACCGGTGGCGGCTGTCGGTGCCGCACTTCGTCGCGGCCGGGGTGCCGCTGGCGGTCTACCGGACGTACGTGGTGAACCACGAGGTCGGGCACCAGTTGGGCCACGGCCACGAGCGCTGCCCGAAGCCGGGCCGGCCGGCGCCGGTGATGATGCAGCAGACCCTCTTCCTCAAGGGCTGCGTGGCGAACCCGTGGCCGTACCGGGACGGCCGCCGCTACGCCGGCCCGCCGCTGTGACCGGGGGCCTGCCACGGTGACCGGGGCCTGCCACGGTGATGGGGGGCCCGCCGCGGTGACCGGGGCGGCTCCCGTCGCTGCGGCCGGGGCGGGGCGCGCCGGGAAAGGCGAGGGCTTCTCGCACTGCTAGCGGCAAAAGCGCAGTTGGGCGCGATTTGTCTGTCAGGCTGACGGGGTGACTTCCCTCTCCCCGTCCGGGGCGTACCGCCCCCGGCGGCCGGGTCGGCCGGGGCCCCGTACGGCGCTCGGCGGCCTGTCCGCCCTGGTGGCCGTCGCCGCCGCCGTGCTCCTGGTCCTCGGCGCGGTGCCGCCGACCGGGCCGGCGCAACCCGGCGGGGCGGGGGCCGGCGCGGGCGACCGCAGCGTCGGGGCCGCGCCGGGCGACCGGGCCGACCAGGCCGGTCGGGCCGAGCAGGGGCGGTCGGGCGACTGGCCGACCAGCGGACCCGGCCGGTTCGTCGCCGCCGCGGGCGGGTCCCCGGTCCGGGGCGCGGGCGGGCCGGTGCGCCGCTACCGGGTGCTCGTCGAGCGGGACACCGGCCAGGACGCGGACGCGTTCGCCGAGGCGGTCGACGAGGCGCTGGGCGACCCGCGCAGCTGGACCGCCTCGGGCGAGGTGCGGCTGCAACGGGTGGCCGGGCCCGCCGCCCCCGCCGGCCCGGAAGCCGCCGCCGCCCCCTTCGCCCCCTCCGACCCCTCCGCCCCCGGTGTCTCCGGGGTTTCCGCACCCGAGGTGGACTTCACCGTCTACCTGGCCACCCCCGTCACCTCGGAGCGGATGTGCGCGCTCGGCGGGCTGCGCACCGAGCGGTACACCTCCTGCCGCCTGCCCGGTCAGGTGATCATCAACCTGGCCCGGTGGATGGAGGCGGTTCCGGACTACGGCGCCCCGCTGGACGCCTACCGCACGTACGTGGTCAACCACGAGGTCGGGCACGAGCTCGGCGAGCTGCACGAGGCGTGCCCGGGGCCGGGCGAGCCCGCGCCGGTGATGCAGCAGCAGACGTACGGCCTCGACGGCTGCGTCGCGAACCCCTGGCCCTACCTCGACGGCAGGCGGTACGCGGGGGAGCAGGTCCCGGGCACCTGAGATATTCCCGCTCCCGCATGTCGGGCGGGTGTCCCTGCTCATGGCCGACCGGCGCTCCGGCGAGTGACAATGGCTCGTCACCCACGCCGATCCCGGGGAGTCCACCGTGTCGTTGCCCCCGCTCGTCGAGCCCGCCGCCGAGCTGACCGTTGACGAGATCCGCCGCTACTCGCGCCACCTGATCATCCCCGACGTCGGGGTCGAGGGGCAGAAGCGGCTGAAGAACGCCCGGGTGCTCTGTGTGGGCGCCGGCGGTCTCGGCTCGCCGGCCCTGCTCTACCTGGCCGCGGCGGGCGTCGGGACGCTCGGCATCATCGACTTCGACACCGTCGACGAGTCCAACCTCCAGCGGCAGGTCATCCACGGCGTCTCCGACGTCGGCCGGTCCAAGGCCGAGTCCGCCGCCGCGTCGATCCGGGAGATCAACCCGCTGGTCACCGTGGAGATCCACAACACGGCGCTGGACCGGGACAACGTGCGGGAGATCTTCTCCGGCTACGACCTGATCGTCGACGGCACCGACAACTTCGCCACCCGCTACATGGTCAACGACGCGGCGGTGCTGCTCGGCAAGCCGTACGTCTGGGGGTCGATCTACCGGTTCGACGGCCAGGCGTCGGTGTTCTGGGCCGAGCACGGCCCCTGCTACCGCTGCCTCTACCCGGAGCCCCCGCCGCCCGGCATGGTCCCCTCCTGCGCCGAGGGCGGCGTGCTCGGCGTGCTCTGCGCGTCGATCGGCTCGATCCAGGTCAACGAGGCGATCAAGCTGCTCGCCGGCATCGGTGAGCCGCTGGTCGGCCGGCTGATGGTCTACGACGCCCTGGAGATGAGCTACCGCAAGATCAAGGTCCGGAAGGACCCGAACTGCGTGCTCTGCGGCGAGAACCCGACGGTCACCGACCTGCTGGAGGACTACGAGGACTTCTGCGGCGCGGTCTCCGAGGAGGCCCAGGAGGCGGTGGTCGACGCGACGATCACCGCAGCCGAGCTGAAGGAGTGGCAGGACGCCGGCAAGGACATCTTCCTCGTCGACGTCCGCGAGCCCGCCGAGTACGAGATCGTCCGGATCCCCGGCTCGACGCTCATCCCCAAGGGCGAGATCATCTCCGGCGAGGCGCTGGCGAAGCTGCCGCAGGACAAGCAGATCGTGCTGCACTGCAAGTCCGGCGTCCGCTCCGCCGAGGCGCTCGCCGCGCTCAAGGCGGCCGGCTTCCGCGACGCGGTGCACGTCCAGGGCGGCGTCCTGTCCTGGATCAAGCAGATCGACCCCTCGCTGCCGGCGTACTGACCGCGGCCACCGCGGGCACCGCCCGCGCTGGCGGTGCAAGGAAGGGCCCCTTCTTAACGCTTACGGCAGAGAAGGGGCCCCTTCTCACATCCGCGCGCCCACCGTTCACATCTGCTCGCCCACCGTTGGCACCTGCTCGCCCAGTGTCGCCCGGCCGACCATCCGAGGTGGGATCGCGTCTGCGTCGGTAGCGTTCCTGCCGTGGTCGACTTGGACGCCGCGATCGGGTTCGTGGTGGCGCACGGTGACGCGGTGGAACGGGCCCGGCTGTCCTGGCTGCGGGCCGGCGCGACACCGTCGCCGGAGTTGCTCGACAGCGCCGAGGTGGGGCAGACGCCCACCGGCGGCTGGCCCGCCGTGTGGGGCACCGACCTCGCCTCGGTCGACGCCACCTGCTTCCGCCTCGCCGAGCTGGACGACCTCGGCGCGCTCGGCCGGCCCGCCGCCCGCCGGGCGCTGGACTGGCTCGCGTCCCGGCAGCAGGCCGACGGCGGCTGGGAGGAGGACGCCGCCCTCGCCGACGACGCCCCCTGGTGGGCCCGGCCCGGCGACCCCGAGGCGCGGCTGTACCTGACCGCCACCGTCACCTTCTGGCTCACCGTCGCCGACCTGGACGCGGCGCGGGCCGCCGCACCGCCCGGCCGCTGGTCGACGCACCCGCCCGACCCCCGCTGGTCGGCTCATCCGCCTGACCCCCGTTGGTCGGCGCACCCGCCCGACCCCCGGTGGCCGGCCGGCCCGCCCGGCCAGGCGACCGGCAGCCCGCATGCCGGCAACCAGCTCGCCGGCAACCAGCTCGCCGGCGACGCGTACGCCGGTTCCGTGCAGGCCGGCGTCCGGGCCCTCGTCGGGCAGCTCCAGCCGGACGGCACCTTCCCGTCGTACCTGGCCGTCGGCTGGCTGAGCGCGGCGGTCTTCCACCAGCAGGAGCTGTTCTACGAGTCGGCCCGGATCCAGGTGGCGCTGGCCGACCGGATGCCGAAGCTCTCGCCGGCCAACGCGGCGTCGCTGGCGGCCGCCCTGCGCCGGGTCGGCGTCGACGAGCAGCACTGGACGCTGGTCGCGGCCCGCCGCCGGTTGACCGAGACCCAGCGCAGCGACGGCGGCTGGGAGAGCGACGACGGCCACCAGTTCGACGTGCACACCACCCTGGCGGCCATCCGCGCCTGCCGCTGACCGGCCCGCTGCCTGCCTCGTGCTCCGCCCAGCGGGGTGAGAAGGGAACCCCTCTCTACCGTATGCGTTAACAGGGGGCCCCTCCTTACCCCTACCCCCGCAGGTGGCCGTCGCCCGTCACGACGTACTTCGTGCTGGTCAGCTCCGGCAGGCCCATCGGCCCCCGGGCGTGCAGCTTCTGCGTCGAGATGCCGATCTCCGCGCCGAAGCCGAACTCGCCGCCGTCGGTGAACCGGGTCGAGGCGTTGACCATCACCGCCGCCGCGTCGACCCGGGCCACGAACTCGCGGGCCGCCGACTGGGAGTCGGTGACGATCGCCTCGGTGTGCCCCGTGCCGTACCGGCGGATGTGCGCCACCGCCGCGTCGAGCGAGTCGACGACGGCGACGGAGATGTCGGCCGACAGGTATTCCGTGGCGAAGTCCTCGTCGGTCGCCGGCACCACCGCCGACGAGTACGCGGCGACCTCCGGCGAGCCGTGCACCGTCACCCCGGCCTCGGCGAACGCGGCCAGCACCGCCGGCAGGAACGCGTCCGCGACCGAGGCGTGTACCAGCAGCGACTCGGCGGTGTTGCAGGTCGACAGGCGCTGGGTCTTCGCGTTCAGGGTGATCGCGACGGCCTTGGCGAGGTCGGCGGCGGCGTCGACGTACACGTGGCAGTTGCCCACCCCCGTCTCGATCACCGGCACCGTCGACTCCTCGACGACGGTGCGGATCAGCGACGCCCCGCCGCGCGGGATCAGCACGTCGACCAGGCCGCGCGCCCGCATCAGCTCCTTGACCGAGTCGCGGGAGCTGGCGTCGAGGAGCTGCACGGCGTCCGCCGGCAGGCCCGCGTCGGCGATCGCGTCGCGCAGCACCGCGACCAGGGCCGCGTTGGAGTGCGCCGCCGAGCCGGAGCCGCGTAGCAGCGCCGCGTTGCCCGACTTCAGGCAGATCCCGGCGGCGTCGACGGTCACGTTGGGGCGGGCCTCGTAGATGATCCCGACCACCCCGAACGGCACCCGGACCTGCCGCAGCTCCAGCCCGTTGGGCAGGGTCGAGCCGCGGACCACCTCGCCGACCGGGTCGGGCAGCGCGGCCATCTCGCGCAGCGCGTCGGCGATGCCCGCCACCCGCGCGGCGTCGAGGGCGAGCCGGTCCAGGATGGCCGCGCTCAGCCCGGCCTCCCGCCCGGCCGCCAGGTCCGCCGCGTTCGCGGTCACGATCTCGGCGGTACGCGCGACCAGCGCGTCGGCCATCGCCACCAGCGCGGCGTCCTTGGTGGTGCGGGTGGCGACCGCCAGGGCCTCCGCCGCGCCCCGGGCCCGCCTGGCCTGCTCGACGACGCTCATCCAGCTCACTCCTCACGGTGTTAGGAAGGGACCCCTGTACAACAGAATGCGTTAACAGGGGGCCCCTGCTTACAGCAGCACCAGGTCGTCGCGGTGGACGACCTCACGTTCGTACGCCGGCCCGAGCGCCGCCGCCAGCTCGCCGGTGGAGCGGCCGAGCAGCCCGGGCAGCTCCACGGCGTCGTAGTTGACCAGCCCCCGGGCCACCGGCGCGCCCCCCGAGTCGACCAGGTCGACGGGGTCGCCGGCGGTGAACGCCCCGTCGACGGCGGTGATCCCGGCCGGCAGCAGCGACTTGCGCCGCCCCACCACGGCGGCCACCGCGCCCGCGTCGAGGTGCAGCCGGCCGCGCGGGGTGGTGGCGTGGGCCAGCCAGAACAGCCGGGCGGTCGGGCGTCTGCGTTCGGCGTGGAACAGGGTGCCGACCTCGTCGCCGGCCAGCGCGGCGGCGGCGAGTCCGGCGGCGGTGAGCACCACCGGGATGCCGAAGCCGGTGGCGATCCGGGCCGCCTCGACCTTGGTCACCATGCCGCCGGTGCCGACGCCGGCCCGCCCGGCCCCGCCGATCTGCACGCCGGCCAGGTCGCGTTCGTCGTGGACGTCGGTGATCCGGGTCGACCCGGGGCGGGCCGGGTCGCCGGTCCACAGGGCGTCGACGTCGGAGAGCAGGACCAGCAGCTCGGCGTGGACGAGGGCGGCGACGAGGGCGGCGAGCCGGTCGTTGTCGCCGAAGCGGATCTCCTCGGTGGCGACGGTGTCGTTCTCGTTGACGATCGGCACGGCCCGCAGGTCGAGCAGCTTGCGCAGCGTCCGGTACGCGTTGCGGTAGTGCGCCCGCCGGGTCACGTCGTCGACGGTGAGCAGCACCTGCCCGACGGTGAGGCGGTGCCGGGCGAAGCCGGCCGCGTACCGGCCGATCAGCAGGCCCTGGCCGACGCTGGCGGCGGCCTGCTGGGTGGCCAGGTCGCGCGGGCGGCGGCTGAGCCCGAGCGGGGCGAGCCCGGCGGCGATCGCGCCGGAGGAGACCAGCACCACCTCGCGGCCGTCGGCGGCGAGCCGGGCGAGGGTGTCGACCAGCGCGTCGACGCGGGCGTCGTCGAGGCCCCCGGACGCGGTGGTCAGCGAGGACGAGCCGATCTTGACGACGACCCGCCGGGCCGAGGTGACTGCGAGACGCACCCGCCCATTCTGCGCGGTCGGGTCGGCGGGCCCCGGCGGCGTTCCCATATCGTGGCAGCTCGTGACACCTGCGGAGTACGTCGAGGCGGTCCTGGAGCTGGTCGAGCGCATCCCGCCTGGCCGGGTGATGTCGTACGGCGCGGTGGCCGACGCGCTGGCCGAGCGCTCGGGGCGGGCGTCGGCGCGGCTGGTCGGCTCGATCATGGCCCGGCACGGGGGCGGGGTGCCGTGGCACCGGGTGGTCACCTCGGCGGGCCGGCTGCCGCCCGGTCACGAGGTCGAGGCGCGGGCCCGGCTGCGCGCCGAGGGCGCCCCGCTGGGCGGGACGGGGGTGGACATGGCCGCGGCGGCCTGGTCGCCGGAAGAGGGGATGTGACCGCGACCGTAACGTGAGTAACATTCGGCGTCATGACGCTGCCGCCCGCCGGACCCGGGACGCCGCCCGCGGCCCAGGCGCCGCAGCCCGGCGCGGGCGGGGCCGCTCCGCAGTCCGGCGGCCACGTCCTGCCCCGCCGGGTGCACGCCGGCTACGCCCTCGGCTCCCTGGTCACCGGGGCTTTCGGCACCGTGCCGGGGCTGCTGCTCCTGCCCTACCTGACCGACACCCTCGGCGTCGCCGCCGGGGTGGCCGCCCTGCTGGTGCTCCTGCCGAAGGCGTGGGACGTGCTGGTCAACCCCGTCGCCGGGCGGATCTCCGACCGCACCAGGTCGCGCTGGGGGGCCCGCCGGCCGTACCTGCTGCTCGGCGGGCTCGCCCTCGCCGTGCTGTTCGCCGCGATCTTCGCCGCCCCGTTCGACGCCGGCCCGGCCGCCGGGGCGTACGTCGCCCTCGCCTTCCTCGCCACGGCGACCGCGTTCGCGTTCTTCCAGGTCCCGTACGTGGCGATGCCGGCCGAGCTGACCGACGACTACGCCGAACGTACCCGGCTGATGAGCTGGCGGATCGCGGTGCTGGCGGTGGCCATCCTGGTCTCCGGCGCGGTGGCCCCCGCCGTGGTGACCGCCGGCGGCGACGGCGTCGCCGGGCACCGCTGGATGGGCCTGTTCGTCGCCGCGCTGATCGTGCTCGGCACCCTCGGCGCGTTCCTCGGCACCCGGGGCGCGCCCACCGGCACGGTCGGCGAGAGCGAGCCGACACTGCGCGCCCAGCTCGCCGTCGCCGCCCGCAACCGGCCGTTCCGGGCGCTGCTGGTCTGCTTCGTGATCCAGTCCGCCGGGGTGGCCACCATCCTGGCCGGGGTCAGCTACTTCGCCGACCAGGTGCTGCGCGACCCCACCACCGGCCCGACCGTGCTGTTCGCCTGCTTCGTCGGGCCGGCGCTGCTGGTGATGCCGCTGTGGACCCGCGTCGGCGCGCGGGTCGGCAAGCGGTCCGCGCTGGTCGCCGCGTCCGTGCTGCTCACGGCGGGGGCCGCCGGCCTGGTCGCCGCGCCGGCGCTGCCGGCCGTCGCGGTCTATCTCGTGGTCGCGGTCATCGGCGTCGGGTACGCCGGCCAGCAGGTCTTCGCGCTGGCCATGCTGCCCGACTGCATCGCGTACGACACGGCGCGCACCGGCCGCCGGCAGGCCGGCGTGTTCACCGGCCTGTGGACGGCGGGGGAGACCCTCGGCCTCGCCCTCGGCCCCGGCATCTACGGCCTGGTGCTCCAGCTCAGCGGCTACGTCTCCTCCGACACCGGCACGGCGGCCGTCCAGTCCGACGCGGCCCGCCTCGGCGTGCTGCTGGGCTTCACCGTGCTGCCCGCCCTGCTGGTGGGCCCGCCCCTGCTCCTGCTGCGCCACTACACGCTCACCCGGGACGACCTGCTGACCGTCGCCGCCGGCCACCAGGGGACCGGCCACCACGAGAGGAACGTCACCGCCGCATGAGCGACGACCAGGACACCGGCCAGGACACCGGCCGGGCGCTGCCGGAGCGCGGGCTGCCGGCCGAGCGGGTGCTCGGCGACGTCAAGGCGCTGCGCGCGGGGGACCGGCCCACCCACGGGGGGCGGCTCTTCGCGTACGTCTACGACCCGGCCGTGCCGGGCCTGGACGAGCTGGCCGCCGCCGCCCACGCGAGCAGCGCGCACGTCAACGGCCTCGACCCGACGGCGTTCCCGTCGCTGCTGGCGATGGAGAACGCGCTGGTCGGGGCCGCCTCCCGGCTGCTCGGCGGCGGCCCCGGCACGAACGCCCCCGACGTCGTCGGCAGCGTCACCAGCGGCGGCACCGAGTCGCTGATCCTCGCCGTGAAGGCCGCCCGCGACGCCCGCCCCGACGTCGCCGCGCCCCGCATCGCCGTGCCGGTGACCGCCCATGCGGCGTTCGCCAAGGCCGCCCACTACCTGCGGGTCGCCCTCGACCCGGTGCCCGTCGACCCGGTGACCCTGCGGCCGTCCGCCGCCGCCGTGGCCGCCGCGATCGGCCCCGACACGGTCCTGGTGGCCTGCTCCGCCCCCTCGTACGCGCACGGCGTCGTCGACCCCGTCGCCGAGATCGCGGCGGTGGCCGCCGAGGCGGGGGTGCGCTGCCACGTCGACGCCTGCTTCGGCGGCTGGACGCTGCCCTGGCTGCGCCGCCTCGGCGAGCCGGTGCCGCCGTTCGACTTCGCCGTCGCCGGCGTCACGTCGATCTCCGTCGACCTGCACAAGTACGCGTACGCCCCGAAGGGCGTCTCCGTGCTGCTGCACCGCACCCCGGCGCTGCGCGCCCCGCAGTTCTTCGCGTACGCCGGCTGGCCCGGCTACACGATGGTCAACCCGGTGATCGCCTCCACCCGCTCCGGCGGCCCGATCGCCGCCGCGTACGCCACCCTGCGCCACCTCGGCGAGGACGGCTACCTGCGGCTCGCGGCGGCCACCCGCGACGCCGTGGCCGGGCTCGCCGCCGCGGTACGCGGCACCGACGGGCTGCGGCTGCTGGCCGAGCCCGAGTCGACGGTGGTCTGCTTCACCTCCACCGACCCGACGCTGGACCTGTTCGTGCTGGTCGACGAGCTGACCGCCCGCGGCTGGCACACCCAGCCCCAACTCTCGTACGGTGACCTGCCGGCCAGCGTGCACCTCACGGTGACCGCCGCGGTGGCCCCCCGGGTGGCGGAGTTCGGCCCCGACCTGGCCGACGCGGCGGCGGCGGCCCGCGCCGCCGGCCCGGTGGAGCTGCCCGCCGAGCTGACCGCGCTCGCCGCGACGCTGACCCCGGAAGCGCTCACCCCGGAGCTGGTCGCCGGCCTGGCCGCCGCCCTCGGCCTCGGCGGCGCTGCGGTTGGCCCGGGCCCGGTGGTGGCCGGCGTTGGCGACGTGGCGGCCGGCCCCGGCGACGCGGCGGCCGGCCCGGGCGACGCGGCGGTTGGCCCCGGCGGCGGCTTCGCGCCGGACGCCACCGTCAACGCCCTGCTCGACGCCGCCCCGCCGGCCCTGCGGGAGCGGCTGCTGGTCGAGTTCGTCGGCCTGCTGCAACGCCCCACCTACTGAGCTGCCCCTGAGCCGCCCGCCCCGAGCTGTCCCGTTCGGGGCGGGCGGCGGCTGTGGTTGACTGGCGCGGAGGAGAGAGGGGGCGGTCGTGCAGCTGCCGGCAGTGCTCGGGGAGCCGATCCGGTTCGTGCTGAACTGGGGCCGTCGCTACTCGCTGTGGGTGTTCAACTTCGGCCTGGCCTGCTGCGCCATCGAGTTCATCGCCACCAGCATGGGCCGGCACGACTTCATCCGGCTGGGCGTCATCCCGTTCGCCCACGGCCCGCGCCAGGCCGACCTGATGGTGGTCTCCGGCACGGTCACCGACAAGATGGCCCCGGCGATCAAGCGGCTCTACGACCAGATGCCCGAGCCCAAGTACGTCATCTCCTTCGGCGCGTGCTCCAACTGCGGCGGCCCCTACTGGGACTCGTACTCGGTGACCAAGGGCGTCGACCAGCTCATCCCCGTCGACGTGTACGTGCCCGGCTGCCCGCCCCGCCCGGAGGCGCTGCTGCACGGCATCCTGCGCCTCCAGGAGAAGATCGCCGCCGAGCAGTCCGGGATCGGTGGCGTCCCCCGCCCCGACCCCCTGGCCTCCCCGGCCGACGGCCGGTCCTTCCGTTCGGTGGAGTCGCTGACCGCCCCACCGATGCGCCGCCCCGACTGAGCTCCGCCGACCGGGTCCCGCCCCGACCGGGGCGGCGCGCCTGGCGACTGCGGGCCCTGGCAGGGCACCTGTCTCGGGCTCGGTTGGCGTGCTCTGCCACGGCATAATCGGCCATGTCGATGCTTGGTGTTCCGGGCAGCCAGCCGAGGCGCAGAGGGGACCGCGGTGGGAGTGCCAGAAGACGTGTCGGGGAACCAGAATCCCGGCGAGCGGCAGACCCTGCGGCGACGCCTGGGCCGCCACTACAACGAGAGCCTGGACGGCAGCGGCAGGGGGGCCGTGCTGAGCGCGCTCATCGGCCTGGTTTCAGCCCTGCTCGGGGCCGCGGTGGCGATCTACGTGGCGACCAGGGGCGACGACGGGGACGCTCCACCGGAGGCCAGGCCGAGTGCCGGAGCGAGCAGCCCGGCCGGCGCCCCGCCGGTGCCGAGTTCCCCGGCCGCGTCGAGTCCCACGGCCACCCCGAGCCATGCGGCCACGTCGTCGACCGAGCCGGGCCCCACCACGGCCGCCCCGTCCGACGGCGGGGTCCGGTGGAGCGGCGAGGTGGGGTTCGCCACCTACGGCGTCGATCTCGACACCGTGCCGGCGACGGTGCAGAGGTACTCGTCGACCGACGCGGACCTCAGTCGGGACTCGGCGAGCGCGGATGACGGGCTGCACGCGGAATGGGGACAGCTCGCCCTGTGGCCGGGGCCGGGCACGCCCTCGCGGCAGCAGTGCGCCGAGCGCGTCTCCACGCACGGCGCGGAGTGGGTTCACATCCCGGTCGGCAGAATCGGTTGCCTGACCACCAACAAGGACCGCGTCGCCATGTTCAAGGTCATCCGCTACCCGGACGACTCCTTCCAGGTGACCGCCCATGTCACGGTCTGGAACCCGCCAGAGGGCTCCTGACCCATCCCGCCCGCGCCGTTGCCCTCCCCGCAGGATGCCGATCGCTCTCGCCACCGAGGCGGCAGCTCTGTCGGGGACGCCCCAGCGGGACGGGACATGGTGGGTGCCGACTGGCGGCGGCGAACCGGACACGGGCCACCCCTGAATAGCTGGGGCCGGTGTCGAAGCCGACCCACCGCGGCCCGCATGGGTGGGTTCTGGAGCACCTGACGTGGCACAACAAGATCGTGCTCGATCAGTGAACGCGTGGCCTTGTTGCGGCGAGGAGACCACCCTTTCCGGGATCGAGCGAGACCTCGCATCCCTGCCCAAGCCGCAGCGCTCCTGCGACGCAACCCGCTCCGAAGTTCACAGAGCTTGAAAGCGGACGGCCCCTCTGGGGGCCGAGAACTTCCAAGATCCACCCCATCCCGCTCCCCCGGCACGATGCGCCCCTGGCGCAGCCCCCTCACCCCCGCGATCTTGCAGTTTCGGCCCAGGCAAAGCGGGCTAAAACGCCCTTCTCGGGGGCCACAAGTGCAAGATCGGCGCGGGCGATCAGGGCGGGCGACCTGCTGCACCTGACCCGCGCCGCGAGCCCGCAGTTCGTCCGCCCGATCGTCGTGCGGGCGATCCGGGAGCTGACCGACCCGCACACCTACCACGGTTGGACCTGGATCGAGGCGTACGAGTTGGGCGCCCGGGGTGAGGCGGTCGCCAAGCGTGAGTTGTTCGTCCGGCGGGACGGGCTGCGGTGGTTGTCCCCGGGTCGGGCGGTGACGACGGCGACCCGTCGTCCCGGCCGAGCCGCCCGCAGCGTGCGGGTGCCCGCATGAGGCGGCCGGAGCACGCCCTGAGTCGACCCACCTGGCGCTGCCGGGCGTGCGGGATCGCCTGGCCCTGCTCGCCCGCCAAGCTGCGTCTCCTGGCGGTGTACCGGGAGGACCGTGACGGCCTGCTGAGCCACCTCGCCGCCCTGATGGAGGAAGCTGCCGTCGAGCTGTTTGCGGGGCTGTCCTGCCTGCCCGGCTGGCTGACCGCTTCACCGGCTGGGCGCGACCCAAGGGGGAAGGCGGGGCGGTGGCGGGGTGGGATTAGCCTGCGGCCATGAACCAGTCTGCGGACAAGCGTTCCGCTTTCATCGTCGACGTGCTGACCGAGGAGTTCGGCGCGTCGATGGCGCTCGACCCGGCGGCGTTCCGCCGCAAGTTCCGCAAGATGGCCGCCTCGCCGTTCGCGTTCTACCGGGGCAGCGCCTCGCTCTTCTACGCCGACCAGCGGGGCGACTTCGCCGACGACGCGTTCCTCGACGGGCGCACCAGCCGGGTGTGGATCCACGGGGACCTGCACGCGGAGAACTTCGGCACCTACATGAACGCCTCCGGGCGGCTGGTGTTCAACGTCAACGACTTCGACGAGGCGTACGTCGGGCCGTTCACCTGGGACCTGCGCCGCCTCGCCGCCAGCGTCGCCCTGCTCGGCTACGCCAAGGCGCTCTCCGACCGCGCGATCGGTGACCTGGTCGCCGGCTTCGCCCGGTCGTACCTGACGGAGCTGCGGGCCATCGCCGCCGGCGGGGACGACGCGATCGGCTCGATCACCCTCGACAACGCCGACGGGGTGCTGCGCCGGGTGCTCCAGCAGGCCCGGCTCAACACCCGGGTGGACCTGCTCGCCGCGCAGACCACCGTCGACAACTACGAGCGCCGGTTCTCCCTCGGCGACGGGGTGTTCGAGATCGACGGCGACACCCGGGAGAAGGTCTGCGCCGCGTTCGCCGACTACCTGGGCACCCTGCCCGAGTCCTCGGCGAACCTGCGCCCGGTCTCCGCGCACATCAAGGACGTCGTGCTGCGCAAGGGGGTGGGCATCGGCTCGGCCGGGCTCCCGTCGTACAACCTGCTGCTGGAGGGGCACACCGAGGCGCTGGAGAACGACGTCGTCATCTACATGAAGCAGGCCCAGGTGCCGGCGGTCGCCCGGCACATCGACGACGAGCGGGTGCGGTCGTACTTCCGGCACCAGGGGCACCGGACGGCGGAGTCGCAGCGGGCGCTCCAGGCCCACGCCGACCCGTGGCTGGGCTTCACCGAGCTGGACGGGGCGGGGCAGCTCGTCGCGGAGGTCTCCCCGTACGCCGCCGACCTGGACTGGTCGGACGTCAACGAGCCGGAGGAGCTGGCCGGGGTGCTGGCCGACCTGGGCCGGGCGGTGGCCCGGATGCACTCGGTCGCCGACGACGAGTCCAGTCACGACCTGGTCGACTACTCCACCGAGGAGGCGATCGTCGCGGCGGTCGACACGGACCCCGACGGGTTCGTCGCGGGCCTGGTGGAGTTCGCCCACGCGTACGGGCTGCGGGCCCGCGAGGACCATCAGCTCTTCGTCGACCTTTTCCGCAACGGCCGGCTGCCCGGCATCTGATCAGGCCCGGGGCCGGCCCGCTCACCGGGTGAAGTCCAGCACCACCTTGATGTCGTCGCCGGTGGGGGTGTACGCCTGCGCGTACTCCGCCACCGGCACCCGGCGGGTGATCAGCGCGTTCAACCAGGACTGGTCGGCGCGGGCCAGCGCCGTGGCGGCCAGGTCCCAGTGCCGCCGGTTGGCGTTGACCGAGCCGAACACCACGTTGTTCTCCAGCACCAGCTCCCGGTTGAGCGCCCCGGCGTCGAAGTCGAGGGTCCGGCCGCCGCTGGACACGCCGGTGAGGCAGACGATGCCGGTCGGCCCGGCCTTGCACATCGCGTCGAGCACGACCGCCGGCGCGCCGGTGCACTCCACCACCACGTCCGGCACGAGGTCGAGTCCGCCCACCGGCCCCGTGTGGTACGTCGCGCCGAGCGCCCGGACCAGGTCCGGCTTCGCCCCCGTCTCGGCGCGGTCCAGCACGTGCACGGCGAACCCGCGCTGGGTGGCCAGCAGCGCCGCCAACAGGCCGATCGGCCCGGCCCCGGTGACCAGCGCGGTCTGCGGCTGCCACTCGGCGCGGGCACCGATGCGCTCGATGTGGTCCCACGCCTTCGCCACCACACTGGTCGGCTCCAGCAGCATCCCCACCGGGGCGAGGACGGGGTCCAGCCCGACGGCGAAGCGCGGCTGCACCCGCCACCGGTCCCGGGCGAAGCCGGGCAGCCCTTTGATGCCGTGCTCCGTGTACTCGCCGTTGCGGCACATGTCCCACTCGCCGACCGCGCAGTTGGCGCAGGGCACCGGGTCCGGGTGCCGGACGATGCCGACCACCAGGTCGCCGGGGCGCAGGGTGCCGCTCGGGTCCTCCACCACCCGGCCCAGCGACTCGTGCCCGAGCACCAGGGCAGCCGCGCCGGGCGGGGCCTCGCCGTAGGCGCCCTCGACGATCTCGTGGTCGGTGCCGCAGATCCCCACGGCCAGCGCCTCGACGAGGATCGCCCCCTCCTCGGCGTGCGGCTCCGGGTAGTCGTCCACCAGGCGCAGCGAGTCGCGGACTCCGGGGTTGACGGTCACGGCGCGCACGACCCCATCCTTCCCCGCCGGGCGCGCCGCCGCTCGGCGAATCCGGCATCCGGCCCGCCGTCCGCCCGGCAGAACCGGCATCCGGGCCGCCCCGGGTGACCGGCGTCGGTCATAGGATCAGCGGCATGACTCCCGAAGAGGTCGGCCAGCGGCTGGTCGCGCTGCTCGCGCCCGTCGAGGCCACCGCGTCGGTGTCCGGCGGCCAGGCGTACGCGCGGGCCACCGTCGACGTACCCCCGGCGAGCTGGCGGGACGCGCTGCGCGCGGCCCGCGACGACGCCGACCTGGGCTGCGACTTCTTCGACTGGCTCTCCGCCGTCGACCAGCTCGCCGACGGCTGCGAGGTGGTCGCCCACCTGTGGTCGACGGGGCGTCGGCACGGCCTGCTGCTGCGCACCCGGGTGCCGTGGGACGCGCCCCGGGTGGACTCGGTCGTCGACCTCTACCCCGGCGCGGCCTGGCACGAGCGGGAGACGTTCGAGATGTTCGGCGTCGACTTCCCCGGGCACGGCGAGCTGCGTCCGCTGCTGCTGCCGCCCGAGTTCGAGGGGCACCCGTTGCGCAAGGATTTCGTGCTCGCCTCGCGGGTGGCGAAGCCGTGGCCGGGCGCGAAGGAGCCGGGCGAGTCGACCGCCGCCGGTGGCCGCCGCGCGGTGCGCCCGCCGGGGGTGCCGGCCCCGGGCGAGTGGGGGCCGACGTCGCCACCGGCCGCCGGGCCGCCCGCCGGCGCGAGGCGGGGCGAGGGCGCGGCGCGGGGCGAGGGCGCGGCGCGGGGCGACGGGGGCGCGGCCTGATGCCCGACTGGTTGGAGGCCGTGCTGCGGGTGGTCGGCGTGCTGGTCGCCTTCCTCACGCTGCCGCTCGTCGTCGGGCAGGCCGAGCACAAGGTGATGGCGCACATGCAGGGCCGGCTCGGCCCGATGTACGCGGGCGGCTTCCACGGCTGGGCGCAGCTCGTCGCCGACGGGGTCAAGTTCGTGCAGAAGGAGGACGTGACCCCCCGGGAGGCGGACCGGGCGGTGTTCCGGCTGGCCCCGGTGGTGGCCCTGGTGCCCTACCTGCTCGCCCTGCTGGTGATCCCGCTCGGGCCCGGCGACCTGGTGGGCCAGCCGCTGGACATCGGCCTGTTCTTCGTCCTGGCCGTGGTCGGGGTGGGCGTGGTGGCGGTGCTGATGTCGGCGTGGGCGTCGGCCAACAAGTACAGCCTGCTCGGCGGGCTGCGCGGGGCCGCCCAGCTCCTCGGCTACGAGCTGCCGCTGGTGCTGGCCGCCGCGTCGGTGGCGATGGCGGCCGGCACGCTGAGCCTGCCCGGCATCGTCGAGGCGTGGCGGCCCTGGTGGCTGCTCTGGCAGGCCCCCGCGATGATCGTCTTCTTCGTCGCCGGGCTGGCCGAGATCCGGCGGCCCCCGTTCGACATGCCGGTCGCCGACTCGGAGCTGGTCTTCGGCTACCTGACGGAGTACACGGGGCTGCGCTTCGCGTTCTTCCTGCTCGCCGAGTACGTCGGCATCGTGGTGATCGCCGCGCTGACCACCGTGCTCTTCCTCGGCGGCTGGCAGGGCCCGTTCGCCGACGCGCAGCTCGGCTGGCTGTGGACGCTGCTGAAGGTCTTCGCCGTCTCGTTCGTGATCATCTGGCTGCGGGTGTCGTACCCCCGGCTGCGCGAGGACCAGCTCCAGCGGCTGTGCTGGCTGGTGCTGGTGCCGGCCTCCCTGGCCCAGCTAGTCCTTACGGCCGCCGTCCGCGTCTGGATGTAAGGAAGGGCCCCCTGTTAACGCATTCTGTTGCACAAGGGGCCCTTCCTAACACTCGTTACGGGGCCGCGTAGAGCAGGCGGTTCGGCGAGCCGGGGCCCGGGTCGATCACCACGCCGGTGGTGGCGGCGGCGGTCAGCGCGCTCTTGGCCTGCGCGAGGGTGGCCGTCGGGAACTGCTGCCGGTAGCGCGCCATCCAGCCCGTGACGTGCGGCGCGGCCATCGAGGTGCCCGACCAGCCGGACGCGACGGCCGTGTTCGAGGCGATGCCGGCGGAGGTGATGTTCACGCCGGGGGCGAAGACGTCGACGCAGGTGCCGTAGCTGGAGAACGAGGCCCGGGTGTCCGTGACGTCGGTCGCGGCGACGGTGACGCCCCGGGACGACCGGGGGCCGTTGGTGCAGGCGTCGGTGTTGAAGTTGTTGGCGATGAAGACGGTGTGCACGCCCGAGTCGATCAGGTTCTCGGCCGCGGTGTTGGGGGTGGTGCCGTACCCCTGGAGGCTGAAGTTCGCCACCGACACCGGGTCGTGGTGGGTGGCGATCCAGTCCATGCCCTCGATCAGGTCCGTCGTCCAGCCGGAGTTGTCGCACTGGAGGACCCGCACGGCCTTGATGGTGACGGACTTGGCCACCCCGTACGTCGCGCCGCCGACGGTGCCGGCGACGTGCGTGCCGTGCCCGTGGCAGTCGTTGGTGCCGTTGCCGTCGCCGACCGCGTCGTAGACGCCGCTGGCCCGGCCGCCGAAGTCGACGTGGCTGGCCCGGATGCCCGAGTCGACCACGTAGACGGTGACGCCGGACCCGGTCGACGTGTAGCCGAAGCTGTTGTTCAGCGGCAGGTAGTGCTGGTCGATGCGGTCCAGCCCCCAGGACGGCGGGTTCGACTGGACGGCAGACGCCGAGAAGTCGTCGGCGCCGCCGCCGTAGATGCGGCTGTCCCGTTCGACGTACGCGACGGCGGGGTCGGCCCGCACGGCGGCGAGGGCCGCCGGGGAGAGCTGGGCGGCGTACCCGTCGAGAACCTGGGTG
This sequence comes from Micromonospora sp. WMMD712, assembly GCF_029581295.1. Lineage (NCBI taxonomy): Bacteria > Bacillati > Actinomycetota > Actinomycetes > Micromonosporales > Micromonosporaceae > Micromonospora > Micromonospora sp. WMMD712. The sequence continues at coordinate 3,539,525 of NZ_CP120743.1, read as the reverse complement.
TAGCGGTTGAGCACGGTGCCGCCGGCGCGCTCGGCGACGGCGGCGGCCCGGCTCGTGCGGGCGGTGCGCGTGGCGCGGTCGGTGCCGGCGGGCGGGTCGGCGAGCACCACGATGTACCGGTCCGGCGCGGCCTCCGGTCCGCCCGGACGCAGCGGGGCGGGCGCGGGACGCCCGGGCTCCGCCGCGCCGGGGGCGGCCGACGCGGGTACGGCGAGGGTGGTGACGAGCGCTCCGGTGATCACGCCGGCCAGCACGCCGAGGCGTGCCGTTCTGCGACCTGGCTTCCGCAAGGCTGATCTCCTCAACTGTGGACAGCCTGCGCCGAACACCGGCGAAGAGCCGGCGGCGCAGGCCACTCAAGTCGATCAGCCTGAATTGAAGCGAGTGTTAACTAATGAAGAGCGTCGATGTTATTTCAGCCCAGCGGAGTGTGCGCCGGGTCGACCCGCTCGGCGGGCGGCGGGGGCGGCGGCGGGGTGCCGTCGCCGAAGGGCCGGCCGCCGAGGGCCTCCCGGCCGTGCGGGGTGAGCCAGTTCGCCAGGTCCGGGCCGAGCGGGACGACCCCGGTCGGGTTGATGTCCCGGTGCACCTCGTAGTAGTGCCGCTTGATGTGGTCGAAGTCGATCGTGTCGCCGAACCCGGGGGTGGTGAACAGGTCCCGGGCGTACGCCCACAGCACCGGCAGCTCCGACAGCTTGCTCCGGTTGCACTTGAAGTGGCCGTGGTAGACCGGGTCGAAGCGGACCAGCGTCGTGAACAGCCGCACGTCGGCCTCGGTGATCGTGTCGCCGACCAGGTACCGCTGCCCCGACAGTCGCTCGGTCAGCCAGTCGAGCCGGTCGAACAGCCGCCGGTACGCCGCCTCGTACGCCCCCTGGCTGCCGGCGAAGCCGCACCGGTACACGCCGTTGTTGACGTCGGCGAAGACCACGGCGTTGACCTCGTCGATCTGGTCGCGCAGCCGGGCCGGGTACAGCTCGGGCGCGCCCTCGCGGTGGTACGCCGTCCACTCCGTCGACAGGTCCAGGCTCATCTGGGCGTAGTCGTTGGTGACCACCTGTCCCGTCGGCACGTCCACCATCGCCGGCACGGTGATCCCCCGCTCGTAGCCGGGGAACCGCTTGAAGTACGCCTCCTGGAGGCGCTCGATGCCGAGCACCGGGTCCCGCCCGCCCGGGTCGAGGTCGAACGTCCAGCTCCGGGCGTCGTGGGTCGGCCCGGCCACCGCCATCGAGAGGACGTCCTCCAGGCCGAGCAGCCGGCGCACGATGATCAGCCGGTTGGCCCAGGGGCAGGCGCGGCTGACCGCCAGCCGGTAGCGTCCCGGCTCCACCGGCCAGCCGTCCCGCCCGTCGGCGGTGATCCGGGTGGCGATGTACCGCTGGTCCCGGGTGAACTCCCCACCGGGCTCCACGTACTTGCCGCCGGGCTCCGAGCCCTTGCCGCCGGTCGTCGCGCCCGCCTCGTCGCCCACGTCGCCCCCTGCTGTCCGCCTCGCCGTCTCCGTCCGTCCCATCTTGACCGATCCGCCGCCCCGGGGCCCGCCGAGCCCGATCCTTACGCTCCGGGCCCGCCGAGAGCGCCGCGCCCCGCGTCGTACGGGAGGGCCGGCTGGCTAGGCTGCCCCGGTGAGCGACAGGGAGGCGGCGGCCCGGCGCTTCGTCGCCGACGTGTGGAACGCCGGGCGCGAGGAGTCCGCGTACGAGCTGGTGGCGGCGGGCTGCCCCGGGCTGGGCGGGACGGGCCCGGAGGCGGTCCTGGCCTGGCACCGCGAGCGGCGGGCGGCCTTCCCCGACCTGCGCTACAAGCTCGTCGACGTGGTGGCCGCCGACGACCGGGTGGCCCTGCGCTGGCGGGCCGCCGGCACCCAGGCCGGCCCGTTCGGGCCGGTGCCGCCCACCGGGCGGGTGGCGAGCTTCTCGGGGGCGACGTTCCTGCGCTTCGACCCGGCGGGGCGGATCGTCGACGTGTGGCACGCCACCGAGCTGTTCCAGCTCCTCCAGCAGCTCGGCGTCGAGATGCTCCCGCCGCTCACCGGCCCCTGACCCCGCCGCCGCCCACCGGCTCGGCACGCTGGGCGGGACCGCTCACAGGTGCCGGGGCGTGATCCGGGCGATCGACAGGTTCACCGGGAACGGCTCGCCGGTGTCGACGAACTTCGTCCAGCGGCGGTCATGGGGCTGTTCCTTCCCGGTGCTTCGTTCTCCCCGGCTCACCGTAAGGCGCGAAGGGCCGGGTGGTGGTCGCGCGCGCCGGGGGCACAGGGCAGGATGGGCGGCATGGGCGAGACGAGTGGGCGGGGCGTGCCCGGTGAGGGGCTGGCGAAGGGGCTGGCGGTCACGCTGCGCACGATGACCCGCCGCTCGACCACCCAGCAATATCCGGACGTCGCCCCCGAGCTGCCGCCCCGGTCGCGGGGCGTGATCGCGCTGCTGGCCGAGAACTGCACCGTCTGCATGCTCTGCGCCCGCGAGTGCCCCGACTGGTGCATCTACATCGACTCGCACAAGGAGGAGGTGGCGGTGCCCGGCGCCGCCCGCCCCCGGCAGCGCAACGTGCTCGACCGGTTCGACATCGACTTCTCGCTCTGCATGTACTGCGGCATCTGCGTCGAGGTCTGCCCCTTCGACGCGCTCTACTGGTCGCCCGAGTTCGAGTACGCCGAGTACGACATCAAGGACCTGCTGCACGACAAGGACCACCTCGGCGAGTGGATGGCCACCGTCCCGCCGCCGCCCGCGCACGACCGCAACGGCGAGCCGGCGAAGGAGGAGGCCACCGCCGCGCGCAAGGCCGCGGCCCCCGCCGGGTCCGCCGCCCGGCCGACCCTCTCCCGGGTACGCCCCGAGCCCGGCCCCGCCGCCCGCCCGAGCACCGCCCCGGCCGCCCCGGCCCCCGGCCCCGCCACGACGGCGGGCCCCGCCGCGCCGACGGACGGCGCCCCCACCGACCCGGGTGCCGCCCCGTGACCGGTGCGGACGCGCTGCTGCTGGCCCTCGGCGCGGTGGCGGTCGGCGCGGGGGCGCTGGTGGTGACGACCCGCCACCTGGTCCGCGCCGGCCTCTACCTGGTGGTCTGCCTGGGCGCGCTGGCCGGCGTCTACCTGGTGCTCGCCGCCGAGCTGGTGGCCTGGGTGCAGGTGTTGATCTACGTGGGCGCCGTGGTGGTGCTGCTGCTGTTCGCGGTGATGCTGACCCGCGCCCCGATCGGCGCGTCCGACGACCTGGACCGGCCGGGCTGGCCGGCGGCCCTGATCGGCGGCGGCGTCGGCCTCGGGCTGGCCGCCCTGCTGGTCGACGCCTACCGCTGGACCCGGGTGGACCTGACCGCGCCGGGCACCGCCGAGCGCCTCGGCGAGCAGGTGTTCCGCACCTGGGTGCTGCCGTTCGAGGTGCTGTCGGTGCTGCTGCTGTCCGCCCTGGTGGGCGCGGTCGTGCTGTCCCGCCCCGACGTCGGCCGCCGCCCGGCCGGCGGCCGGGCCCCCGCAGCGGCGGGCAACCAGGACCGCGCGGGAGGCCGCCCGTGAGGCCCGTCGTCCCGTACGTCACCGCCGCGCTCCTGTTCGGCCTCGGCACCTACGGCGTGCTGCGCCGCCGCAACGCGGTGCTCGTGCTGATGGCGGTGGAGCTGATGCTCAACGCCGTCAACCTGATCCTGGTCACCGCCGACGCGACGGTCCGGGCGGCGCTGCCGCACGCGGGTCAGGTGTTCGCGCTGTTCGTGATCGTGCTGGCCGCCGCCGAGATCGGCGTGGGGCTGGCCATCGTGCTCCAGCTCTACCGGCTGCGGGCCAGCGTCGCCGTCGACGAGGTGCCGCTGACGGAGCCGCCGGCCGAGCCGCCGACCGGGTCGCCGGCCGAGCCGCCGACCGGGTCGCCGGCCGAGCCGCCGACCGGGTCGCCGGCCGAACACGCGGGGCGGGCCACGACCACCGGCGAGGTGACCCGGTGACCGGGCTGCTCGGGGCGCTGCTGCCGGCCGTACCCCTGGTGGCGGGTCTGGTGGGGTTGCTGCTGCCGCCCGTGTCGGGCGGTGGGGGCGCGCGGGCCGGGGCGGACCCGGCCCGGCGGGTCGCCGTCGGGCTCGGCGTGGCGGGCGCGGCCGGCGCGCTGCTGGTCGCGGTCGCGCTGCTGGCCCGGGTCGGCGCGCCCGTGGAGACGTCGACCACCTGGGTCGACCTGGGCGGGCTGCGGGTCACCCTCGGCGTCCGGCTCGACGGCGCGGCGGCCCTGGTCGCCGTCGCGGTGGCGGCGGTGGCGCTGGCCGTGCAGGTCTACTCGGTGGGCTACCTGCGGGCGGGCCCGCACGACGAGGCCGGCGTCGACGTCGACCACCGCTATCCGCCGTACGCGGCGCAGATCAGCCTCTTCACCGCCGCGATGCTGCTGGTGGTCGTCGCCGGTGACCTGGTCATGCTGCTGGTCGGCTGGGAGGTGATGGGCCTCTGCTCCTACCTGCTCATCGCCCACGACCGCCGGCTGCCCGGCGCGCCGGCCGCCGCGATGAAGGCGTTCCTGGTCACCCGCGTGGGTGACGTCGGCTTCCTGCTCGGCATCGCCCTGCTCGGCGTCTCGGCGGGCAGCTTCCGCATCGCCGACGTGCTCGCCCACGACCACGCCGCCGGCACGCTCACCGCCGCCTGCCTGCTGCTGCTCGCCGGGGTGGCCGGCAAGAGCGCGCAGTTCCCGCTGCACACCTGGCTGCCCGACGCGATGGCCGGCCCGACCCCGGTCTCCGCGCTGATCCACGCCGCGACCATGGTCGCCGCCGGGGTCTACGCGGTCACCCGCCTCTTCCCGCTGTTCGAGCGGGCCCCGGTGGCGCTGGCGGTGCTCGGGGTGCTGGCCTCGGTGACCCTGCTGCTCGGCGCGCTCGCCGCGACCGCCCAGGACGACCTGAAGCGGGTGCTGGCCTGGTCGACGGTCTCCCAGCTCGGCTACATGACGGGCGCGCTGGCCGTCGGCGCGCCCGCCGCCGCGCTGTTCCACCTGCTCACCCACGCCGCGTTCAAGGCGCTGCTGTTCCTCGCCGCCGGTGCGGTGATCCACGCCCTCGGCACCCCGCTGCTGTCCCGCATGGGCGGCCTGCGCTCGACGATGCCGGTGACGTTCTGGTGCACGGCGGTGGGCCTCGGCGCGCTGGCCGGCGTCCCCCCGCTGGCCGGCTTCTGGAGCAAGGACGGCGTGCTCGCCGCCGCCCAGGCCGCCGCGCTCGACTCCGCCGGCCCGGCCCCCGCCTGGGTGGGCTGGCTGGTGTGGCTCGCCGGGCTGGCCGGCGTCGCCGTCACCGCCTGGTACGCCACCCGGCTGCTGCTGCGCGCGTTCCTCGGCGCGGCCCGCCCGCCGCTGCCGCAGCACGACCGGCCGATCTCGCTGCACCCGCACGACCCGCCGGCCGTGATGCGGGTGCCGCTGCTGCTGCTCGCGGTGCCGGCCGCGCTGCTCGGGCTCGCCGCGTTCTGGCCGGCGTTCACCGGCCGGCTCGGCGCGGGCGAGGGGGAGTGGACCCACGTCGGCCCGGCGCTGCTGCTGCCGCTGGCGCTGCTGGTCGCCGGGGCCGTCCTCGCCTGGGCCGGCTGGCGGCGGGACACCGCCGCCGACCCGGCCCGCGCCCTCGGCCCGCTGGGGCCGGTGTTCGCGGCCGGCTTCCGGCTCGACGACGTGCAGCACACCCTCGTCGTACGCCCGGTGACCGCCCTCGCCCGGTTCGCTCGCGCCGCCGACGAGCGGGTGGTCGACGGCGTGGTGGAGGGCACCGGCCGGGGCGCGACCGGCCTCGGCGGGGCGCTGGCCGGGCTGCACCGGGCCGCGCTGCCCCGGGCGGCGGCCGGGGTGCTGGCCGGGGCGCTGCTGATCGGCCTGGCCGCCGTGCTGATCGGGGGTGCGGCGTGACCGTGGACCGGGGAGCCCGCGCGCGGGCGATCGGGGGAGCCGGATGAGCCTCGGACAGGTCCTGCTCGTCGCGGCGCTGGCCGTCCCGGCCCTCGGCGCGGCAGTGGTCGCGCTGCTGCCCGGCGACCGGGCGGCCCGCGTCGTCGGCACGGTGGCGGCCGGCCTGACCCTGCTGGCGACCCTGCCCCTGGCCACCGGCGACCGGAGCTGGACGGCCTTCGGGCCCGCCCCGGCGGTGCACCCCTGGCACCGGCTCGACCTGCCCTGGGTGCCCGCCCTCGACCTGCGCTTCCACCTGGGCGTCGACGGCATCTCCTACCCGCTGGTCGTGCTGACCGCGCTGCTCACGCTGCTCTGCTGCGCGTACACCCTGTGGAAGGTGCCCGACGGCGGCGGCAGCGGCCGGGCCCTCGTCGCGCTGCTGCTGGTCGTCGAGGTCGGCATCCTCGGCACCTTCCTCGCCCTCGACCTGGTCCTGTTCTTCGTGTTCTTCGAGGTCGTCCTCCTGCCGATGTACGCGATCATCGCCGGCTGGGGCGGGGCCGACCGGCGGCGGGCGGCGGCCAAGTTCGCCCTCTACACGCTGCTCGGCTCGGTGCTGCTGCTCGTCGGCGTCTACGTCGTGGTGGCCGCCGCCGGCACCGCCGACCTCCTCGCGCTCACCGGCGGCACGGGGCTGTCGCGGGGCACCCAGCTCGCCGCGTTCACCCTGCTCGGGCTCGCGTTCGCGGTGAAGAGCCCGCTGTGGCCGCTGCACTCCTGGCTGCCCGACGCGCACACCCAGGCGCCCACCGTCGGCAGCGTCATCCTCGCCGGGGTGCTGCTCAAGATGGGCACGTACGGGCTGATCCGCGTCGCCGTCGGGGTGGCCCCGGAGGGGGCCCGCTGGGCGGCCCCGGTGCTCGGGGTGCTCGCCGTCGCCGCCATCATCGTCGGCTCGCTGGTCTGCCTCGCGCAGGGCGAGCTGAAGCGGCTCATCGCCTACTCCAGCGTCGGCCACATGGGGTTCGTGCTGCTGGGGGTGGCCACGCTCACCGCCACCGGCCTCCAGGCCGCGCTGATCGGCAACGTCGCGCACGGGGTGATCACCGGCCTGCTGTTCTTCCTCGCCGGGGCGATCAAGGACCGCGCGCACACCGGGGCGCTGGCCGAGCTGTCCGGGCTGCGGGAGACCGCGCCCCGCCTCGCCGGGCTGCTCGGCTTCGCCGCCGTCGCCTCGCTGGGGCTGCCCGGCCTCGCCGGCTTCTGGGGCGAGGCGTTCGCCGTGGTCGCCGCCGTCGGGCGGGGCGGCCCGCTGTGGACCACCCTCGGCGTGCTCGCCGCCGTCGGCGGGGCGCTGACCGCCGCGTACCTGCTGCGGCTGCTGCGCCGCGTCACCCACGGCCCGGCCAGCCCGGCGGTCGGCCGGATCGGCCCCGGCCTGGCCGCCGCCGAGTGGACGGCCTGGGCCCCGCTGGTGTTGCTCGCCCTCGCCGTCGGCCTCGCCCCCACGCTGGTCCTCGGCGTCGCCGCCGACCCGGTGGCGGCACTGCTGGAGGCAGTCAGATGAGCAGCCTCGTGCAGAGCGTCGACAACGTGGCGCTGCTCCCGGCCTACCTGGCCGCCGGCACCGCCGTCCTGGTGCTGCTGGCCGACCTGCTGGTGGCCCGCGCCGCCGCGACGGTCGCCGTGGCCGCCGCCGGGGCGGTCGCCACCGCGCTGGGCAGCGCGGTCGTCGGCGCGGGCGGGCCGCGGTCCACCTTCTGCGTCGCCGCCGACTGCTCGTACGTCTTCGGTGGCCGGGCGGCCCTCGTCGGGGCGCTGTTCGCGCTGCTCACCCTCGGGGTGCTGGCCCTGTCCGGCCCGGCGCTGCGCGCCGGTCGGTCGCCCGTCGGCGAATACTGCTTCCTGCTGGCCTGCTCGATGACCGGCGGCGTGGTGCTCGGCGCGGCCGGCGACCTGATCACCCTGGTCGTGGCGCTGGAGACGCTGACCCTCCCGCTGTACGTGCTCGTCGGCCTGCGCCGGGGCAGCCTCGCCTCCGCCGAGGCGGCGGTCACGTTCTTCGTGGTGAGCGTGGTCGCCACCACCGTCACCCTGCTCGGCGCGGCCCTGCTCTACGCGGTCACCGGCGGCCTGCACCTCGACCGGGTCGGCGCGCTGCTCGCCGGGCGACCCGACCTGCTGGACGTGCCGTTGACCACGGCGGCGGTGGCGCTGCTGCTGCTCGGGCTGGCGTTCAAGGTGGCCGCCGTGCCGTTCCACGCCTGGGCCCCGGCCACCTACGACGGCGCGCCGCTGCCCGTGGCCGCCTACCTGTCGACCGCGTCGAAGCTGGGCGGGGTGGTGGCCCTGCTCGCGGTGGTGCAGCGGGCCCTGCCCGCCGAGGTGACCGGCCCGGTGCTGGCCGGGCTCGCCGTGCTCACCATGACCGTGGGCAACCTGGTGGCGCTGCGCCAGCGCCGCACGGTGCGGCTGCTCGCCTGGTCGTCGGTGGCCCAGGCCGGCTACATCCTCGCCCCGCTGGGCGCGCTCGCGCTGGCCGCCGGGCGCACCGCCGACGCCCGCGCGGCCGCGTACGCCGCCGCCGTGGCGTACGCCGTGTTCTTCGTGGTCCTGGAGCTGGCCGCCTTCGCGGCGCTGGTGGCCCTGCGCCCGGCCGACGCCGACGGCGGCAGCCTCGCCGACCTGCGCGGCGCGGCCCGGCGGCGGCCCTGGGTGGCCGGGGCGTTCGCGCTGGCCCTGGTCGGGCTGGCCGGGCTCCCGCCGGGGCTGGCCGGCCTGTTCGCCAAGGTGACCGTGGTCCGGGCGCTGCTGGCCGGCGGCGCGGGCTGGCTGGCGCTGGTGGTGGCGGTCAACGCGGTGATCGGCCTGGCCTACTACCTCCGCCTCGCCGCCACCCTCTACGCCCCGCCCGCCGAGGCCGCCCCGCCGGCTGAGGCTGGGGGCACCGCCGGCACCCGGCCCGCCTGGGCGGTGCTCGGCACCCTCGCCGTGGCCACCCTGGTCGCCCTGGCCGTCGGCGTCGCCCCGCAGCTCGTGCTGGACCTCGCCGCCCGCTGAGCGGCCCCTGAGCGACCTCGGAGCCACCCCCGACCTCAGTGTTTCCGCAGGTCGATCCCAGGCAACTCACAGCGTTGAGACGGATGGTTGGCGGGTACCGAGGTGTTGTACCGGTCAGCGGATCCCGCGCGGTCCGCGCACCGAAGGAGCGATCGTGCATCACAACCGTCTGAAGACCGCAGCGCTGCTCGGCCTGCTGACCTCGCTGATCCTCGCGGTCGGCTACTGGTTCGGTGGCAGCGGCGGGCTCGTCCTCGCCGTCGTCGTCTCGTTGGTGATGAACGGCGTGACCTACTTCTACTCCGACAAGCTCGCCCTGCGCTCGATGCGGGCGCAACCGGTCAGCGAGGCACAGTTCCCCGAGCTGTACCGGATGGTCCGCGAGCTGGCCACCGAGGCGCGCCAGCCGATGCCCCGCCTCTACGTCAGCCCCACCGCCCAGCCCAACGCGTTCGCCACGGGCCGCAACCCGGCCAACGCGGCGGTCTGCGTGACGCAGGGGATCACCGAGATCCTCGACTACCGGGAGCTGCGGGGTGTGATCGGGCACGAGCTGTCGCACGTCTACAACCGGGACATCCTCATCTCCAGCGTCGCCGCCGGCCTCGCCGGCATCATCACCATGCTGGCCAACATCGCCTGGTTCATCCCGCTCGGCGGTGGCGACGACGAGGACGCCCCCAACCCGGTCGTGCTGCTGCTCACCCTGATCCTCGGCCCGCTCGCGGCCACCGTGATCCAGCTTGCGATCAGCCGCAGCCGCGAGTTCCAGGCCGACGAGTCGGGGGCCCGGCTCACCCGGGACCCGCTGGCCCTGGCCAGCGCCCTGCGGAAGATCCACCTGGGCACCCAGGCCCGGCCGCTGCCGGCCCAGGGGCAGCTCACCAGCACCGCCCACCTGATGATCGACAACCCGTTCAAGCGGGGCGGCGGCATCGCCGCGCTCTTCTCCACCCACCCCCGGATGGAGGAGCGGGTCGCCCGGCTGGAGCGGATGGCCGCCAGCGCCGGCCCCGTGCAGTTCCAGCGCTGACCCGTCCCGACCCCGATCCCGCCCGCGCCCGGTCCGACCGGGCGCGGGCGTTTCGTCTGGTACGCGGCGAGACGCGCACCATAACCAGTTCACGGCTGCCGGGCTGCGGCGTTAGGGTCGGAACGTTTCCGGCTCGTTACAAGCCCTCGTCGCACCTTTCCCGTCGCACCCCTGGAGGTTCCCGTGGCCGCACTGCGCCAGTACCTCGGCGTATGGCGGATCCCCGGCGCGCCGATGCTGCTCGTCCTCGGCGTCATCGGCCGGCTCGGGATCGGCATGACGCCGCTGGCGCTGCTGCTCGTCGTGCAACAGGTCACCGGGCGCTACTCGCTCGCCGCCGTCGCCGGTGGCATCTACGCCCTCGCCGGTGCCGCGCTCAGCCCCGTCGCCGGCCGCGTCGCCGACCGGGTCGGCCCCACCCCCGTGCTGCTGGCCACCGCCGTCGCCCACCCCCTCGCCCTCGGCGGGCTGCTCTGGGCCAGCCGTGTCGACGGGGCCAGCATCGCCCTGATCTACCTCGCCGCCGGGGTGGCCGGCGCCACGTACCCGCCGCTGACCGCCGCGCTGCGCGGCGCGTGGAACGACCTCACCAGCCCCGCCACCGCCCGGTACCACCTGCGCAACACCGCCCTCGGCGCGGAGACCGCGCTCCTCGAAGTCGTCTTCGTGCTCGGCCCGCTGCTGGTTGCCGCGTTCGTCCTCATCGCCGACGCGGCAGCCGCCCTGGTCGGCGCGGCCGTGGTCACCCTCGTCGGCACCGTCGCCGTGGCGCTCGGCCGGGTCATGCGCGGCTGGCGACCCCACCCGAAGGAGAACCACGCCCGGGGGCTCGGCCCGCTGCGCGTCGGCGGCTTCCCCGCCCTGCTGCTCTGCATCGCCGGCCTCGGCATCGCGTTCGGGGCCGCCGGAGTCATCGTCCCGGCGTTCGCCGGCAACCAGCCCACCGACGACCCGGAGAGCCTGGCCGGCGTCCTGCTCGCCGTCTGGGGCCTCGGCAGCGCCGCCGCCGGCTTCTGGTTCGGCGTCCGCAAGCCCGCGGCCAACATGACCCGCCAGTTCGCCTGGCTGCTCGCCGCCGTCGCCGCCACCTTCGCCGTGTACGCGGTGATGCCCGGCCCGCTCGCCCTCGGCATCGCGCTGGTCGTCGGCGGGGCCGCCATCGCACCCGCGCTCACCCTGGAGAACACCCTCGTCGGGCGGATCGCCCCGGCCGGCATGCTGAACGAGGCGTACACCTGGGCGGTGACCATCATGGTCGCGTCCAGCGCCGCCGGTGGCGCGGTGGCCGGGCTGATCATCGACCACGCGGGCGGCGTGCCGTGGGCGTTCGTCTTCGCCGGGTCGGCCGTCGCCGTCGGGGCCGCCGTCGCCGCGCTGCCCGCCGGCCCCATCGCCCGCGCGGAGGCCACGGCGGTACGCGTCGAGCAGACCCTCGCCGCCTGAGCGTTCTGCTCGCCCGGTGCCTGGGGGCTGTGGTCAGCCGCTGCGTGGCGCGTACATGATGACGGCGACCCCGACCAGGCAGATGGCCGCGCCGACGACGTCGTAACGGTCGGGCCGGAACCTGTCGACGACCATGCCCCACGCGAGCGACCCGGCGACGAACACCCCGCCGTACGCGGCGAGGATGCGGCCGAAGTTCGCGTCGGGCTGGAACGTGGCGACGAAGCCGTAGAGCCCGAGCGCGACCACGCCGCCCGCGATCCAGAGCAGCCCCCGGTGCTCCCGCCAGCCCTGCCACACCAGCCAGGCCCCGCCGATCTCGGCGAGGGCGGCGAGCAGGAACAGCAGGATCGAGCGGGCGACCGTCATGCGTCAGACCGTAGCCCTGTGATCCCTCGTCAGCGGTAGTTGGTGTGGAGTTGCCGGACGGTCATGGGGGTAGGGGTGGGTGTGCGATCCGGTGCACCGCCTACTCAGGCAGAGCGAGCGGGCCGGGGCCGACAAGGTCGTTCGTCCTGTAAGCGCTCCACCTTGTCGCCTTGGCCTCCTTCCCCGTCGTGGGGGTCGGCGGTGGGCGGGGCGCGGGCACGGTGCGCGGCAAGCGCGGCGAGTCAGCGGTACCTTGTCACCAGTGAACGGGCGGCACGGGCGGATGGATCTTGGTCGGGCAAGTGAATAAAACCGGCTTTGTTGATCTTTAGCGGCCCAGGTCAGGAAGTCTGTTCCCCGCGCACGCGGGGGTGATCCCCACACCTGCCGGACGTCGGCCAGCAGGTTCCGCTGTTCCCCGCGCACGCGGGGGTGATCCCACCACGTAGTCCCGGGGCGGGAGGTCCAGCGCCTGTTCCCCGCGCACGCGGGGGTGATCCTGAGCCGGTCGGTGTCCCAGCCGGGAAGCCACCCTGTTCCCCGCGCACGCGGGGGTGATCCGCTGCCCGCCGCGCGCGTCGTAGGCGGCTTCGCCTGTTCCCCGCGCACGCGGGGGTGATCCCGTCCAGCTGTTCACGGGGCTGCAGCCGTTCGGCTGTTCCCCGCGCACGCGGGGGTGATCCTGCCGACCCTGCCGGCGCTACCCCCCGAGCCGGCTGTTCCCCGCGCACGCGGGGGTGATCCCGTGAGCGCCGACCTCCCGGTGTGTTGGAGGGCCTGTTCCCCGCGCACGCGGGGGTGATCCCGCGCTGTACTTCGCGCGGAACAGCGCGTCGTCGCTGTTCCCCGCGCACGCGGGGGTGATCCCGGGCGGTCGGGCGACAACGGCTCCCCCGTGACCTGTTCCCCGCGCAGGCGGGGGTGATATCCCTGTACGGGAGTTCGTACAGCAGGGCGAGGGGGCTGTTCCCCGCGCACGTGGGTGCTCCCGCCCGGTAGCGGAGCCAGGCCGTCAAAGGCCGGAGAAGGGCGACCAGCGACGACCAAAGCCGCCTAAGTTCGCCCAGCTCACACGGTGCGGCTCGCTGCTCAACTAGGAGCCTGACCGGGCCCTTAGCGGTAGTTGGTGAACTGGAGCGCGATGCCGAAGTCCTCGCTCTTGAGCAGGGCGATGACGGCCTGGAGTTCGTCCTTCTTCTTGCCGGTGACCCGGAGCTGGTCGCCCTGGATCTGCGCCTGGATGCCCTTCGGGCCCTCGTCGCGGATCTTCTTGCTGATCGCCTTGGCCTTGTCCGAGTCGATGCCCTGGACCACCTTGGCCTCGATCCTGAAGACCTTGCCCGAGGCGCGCGGGTCGCCCGCGTCCAGGGCCTTCAGCGAGACGTTCCGCTTGACCAGCTTCTCCTTGAAGACGTCCAGGGCGGCCAGGACCCGCTCCTCGGTCTCCGCCTGGAGCCTGATCGCCTCGTCGCCCGTCCAGGAGATCTCCGCGCCGGTTCCCCGGAAGTCGAACCGCGACGTGAGCTCCTTCTCCGCCTGGCGGAGGGCGTTGTCGACCTCCTGCCGGTCGACCTTGCTCACGATGTCGAACGACGGGTTCGCTGCCATGCTGATGCTCCTGCTGTCCGGCGGTGGTCAGTGCACGTGCGCGCCGCCAACCAGCGGCACGACCCCCTGACGGTACCCGGTTGCACTCGCCCCGGGAGCAACCGCTATCCTTGGCTCCGCTGCCACGCCACGGCGCGGCGGCGACGCCCTGGCGGGTTGCCCGAGCGGCCAATGGGAGCGGACTGTAAATCCGTCGCGAAAGCTACAGAGGTTCGAATCCTCTACCCGCCACCAGGTGCAGTCACGGCCCCTGAACAGCAGGAATGCTGATCGGGGGCCGTTCTCGTTGATCTGGCCGAGTCCGGCTTAGTCCAGCCGTCTATAAGCCTCCACGGGAACATAACGGGAACGCTGATCTTGGCTCCGGGTCGCCCCGTTCGTGGGTTCAGGTGAGCTTGCCCAGACCGGCGTTACCGCCCGATGATCCGGATCTCGCTAGCCCCGTACGTCTCCACTCGGCCGGCCGCTCTGGTGGTCACCACCGTGCCAACGCCGTCGTACGTCACTGAGTCGTCCGGGCCGATGGTGACGTCGACCACAGTGATCCGGCCGCCCCGGGCAGTCGGTGAACCGTCCACATCGTCAGGCGACGCCGCGTCCACGCACCAGCAGCGCTGTGCAGGGGCTACTCACTCGTCTCCGCATCGGATGTCGGCGGCCTCGCCAGCGTTGTCGTAAACGATGTCGCACGTCAGGTGCGGGACGTACTTGGCCTTGTAGTTGATCTCCGAGCGTTCCCAGGCGTCCCACAGATCCCGGTCGTAGATACCTCGCCGGATGTCCCGCTGCCTGGCCCTCTCCCGAGCGATCTCCATCGGCGCATCGACCCAGATCCGGTGGTGGTAGTACTGCCGCAGCTCGGGGTGGTAGGCGGACACGCCCTCCACGATGAGATACCGGACCGCCGGCACCTTCACCCACCTACCCGGCCCGCCGTCGCTGTCGGTCAGAGTCCGGTACGCCGTGAGCTCACCACGCCGGGCCGGCTCAAGCACCCGACGCGCGAGTTCCCCGCGGTCGAAGTCGGTCTTGTCCTCGTTGCTGACCACGCCGTGGATCAGGAAATCGTCCAGGTGCACCAGATGGGAACTGCCCAGCGACTGACCAAGCCGCCGAGCGAATACGGTCTTGCCGGCACCGCCGAACCCTTCCACGCCGACCAGCGTCGGCCGATCTGACCGCCCGCCCTGGCCAATCAGGGCCGCGATCTGCGCCATCTCCAGCCCCAACACAGGACCCGCAAGCTGCCGCTCATGCTTCCCCGCCGTCCCCTCAGCCGCCACCGCCCCCTCCACCAGATATGGCACGTTGGCCGCACGCTTCCAGGGCCAGTATCGACCCCGAAACCCTCGACTGGCCATCCGCCATCCCCGCCGGAGGTCGCCCGCCGCCTGGGCCACAGCGTGGCCGTGCTCCTGCGGGTCTATGCCAACGGCATCGACGGGGGAGAGGACGGGGTGAACGACCGGATCGGTAACGCGCTCGGATGAGGTGTTCCGCTGCGGGAACATGACGGGAACTTCGGGCGTCCGGGGCTTATGATCGACACGAAGCGGCTGGTCACGGGTGGTATGGCTTCCAAGATCGCGCCTCGCTTCCCTCCGGCGTGTGGTCGGCGCATCCTGCTGCCATGAACGTCTTTGTCGCTCTGGCTGCCGTGATCATTCACCTGTGGCTTCCGTTGTTGATCATCCTCTCTGTCGTCGCGGTGGCGGGATGGCTGGCATGGGCGGCGGTTCGTCGACCGAAGGGTGCTCTTCCTGAGCGACCCGGCCCAGGAAACGGACGCGTCCGAGCGCGGGCAGGGGGTCCTGCGCGCCGGTCGGGAGGCCAGGTCAGCTCGACGTCCGGCGAGTACTTCAACGATGCCCGCGACGTCTGGCCGATGCCTCCGGAAGGCTGAGAGCCTCGATGCACGAGCTGTGCCGCACACGCGGGCTGCGGATGATTCGTCGCGGCTTTGGGTTGATGGCCTGCCTGACCCTGCTGAGCGAGAATGCGTAAGTGATCTTCAAGCTGGCGTTCCTGTGTCTGGTGCTGATGGTGCTGGGCTTGGCGGCGGTCTTCACCGTGTGGTACCTGGCGAACTGGCTGCGGTGGTCGGTGCCCCGTGCGGTTGTCTCCCTGGGGCACTGGGCTGTCTCCCTGCCTCGCCGAATGGGGTCCCTGACGGTCGACTCGCCGCAGGGCCGGCCCTTCAACGACTCGCGCGATGTCTGGCCGACGCCAACGGACGATTGAACTGTTCCTCGCTGGCCCGCGACTACGAGCCCGTCCGGTCGTCTCGAAAGCCCGGATTCGCTTGGCCGCGACTGCCGGCAGGCTAAGCCGCCCCGCCGAAGATTGACCCGCCACCTCGGTTGGGCCGTCGGTGACTCTGATAATCGCGTGGCTTTGCCGCACCTTCCAGCAGATGGCATTCTCACCGCGAGATTGGGTGATGCCGCCATATGGGTTGATTTCGGCTTCTGCTGTATCCGTCCACGATCGTCGTTACGTTCAAGCAGCGCCAAGCCCCCCTCTTACCTCTCCGTAGTCGTTCGATTATCGTGAGTGATCCCTGCGAGAGGAGATGGCAAATGCCGTTGTCAGTAGCGGACTTCGCGGCGCTCGGAAGCAAGCCGATCACGATCCAGTCGACGTTCTTTCCGAACGTCTATCTGCGCATGGACGGGGCCGGGGTGACCACCTTCACCGGGTCCGGCGGTGGGACGGTCAACTGTCAGTTCGGCGCGGGCCCCCTGGAGAAGTTCAGGCTCCACGCGAACTCGGACGGTTCGTACTCCTTCGAGTCGGTGGTCTCTCCGAACGTGTATCTCCGAATGGACGGTGCCGAGCTGCCGCCCATCACCTCAGGTCCCGGTGGTGGGACGGTAAACTGCCAGTTCGGCGTGGAGCCCTACGAGAAGTTCAAGCTTCGCGCGCAGGCGGACGGCTCGTTCTCCTTCGAGTCGGCCACGGCCTTTCCGAACGTGTACCTGCGCTTGGTCGGCTCCGGGGTGACGGCCTCCACAAATTCCGGCGGCGGGATCGTCAACTGTCAGTTCAACGCCAATGGTGGCGGCCACGAGAAGTTCCTGCTGAACGTGGCCGGATAGTCTCTGCACTGGCTTTCAGCCGGCACCGCTCTGCCGGCTCCTAGCTCCTTAGCCTGACGCACCTGTAATTCCGGTCCGGCGGGGTCGGGCGACGGGCGTCCCGAGAGGGGCTCTCGTCACCCGGCCCTGGTCTGAGTAGCCTCCATCGGATTGGCGAGAGAATTCGCCCTTAGTTCTCGGCAGTGAAAGCAACCGGTGCTTTTTGGTTGGTCATGCCATTTCGGTCTTGAGGTGCCCGTTGATGTAGGGCTGGGACGGCCGTTGGAAGCACGCGCCGGAGACGCGGGACTCGATGGTCCGGACGTGTCGGAAACCCTGCCGACGGTAGTAGTCGTGGAGCCCATAGTTGGTGGTCCAGGCGTCCAACCGTAGCCAGGTCAGCCCCGCGTCGTAGGCCCGCCCGCCGGCCCAGTCCAGCAGCTCGCCGCCGAGGCCAGCACCGGAGTGGGCCAGCGGGATCATCATCTTCGCCGCGTACAACGCGTCGGCCGGGTCGTCCTCCGGGTACCACAGCGCCTCGGGGTCCCGGTCCGGCTTCCACAGGCCGTCCACGTCCACGTATGCGGTCAGGGTGATGGTGGCGATCGGGTCGTCGCCGTCCCAGACCAGCCACGTCTGTCCGGCGGATACCGTCGCGGCCACGGCGGACCGGGGCAGCGGGATGGACCACTGTTCCTCGCCCCGGGCGGCGAGCCACGCCACCCGCTCGCGCCGCCACTGCATGATGACGTCGACGTCCTGGAGCCGGGCCGGAGTGATGATCACTCGGGGGATTCCTCGGGGCGGAACCTGGCGATGACGCTGACGTCTCCGTGGGTGGTGACGATCTGGTTGCGGTCGCCGGCGAAGACGTTGAAGGACACCCGCACTGGGCGCTGCTCGGTGTAGCCGGTGCGGATGTGCAGCAGGATCGTCGTGCCGGGCTGCAAGCCGAGCAGGTTCGCCTCCTCGGGCGTGGGCATCCGGGAGACGTACTCGTCGTAGTAGGCCGTCTGCTGGTGACCCCGTTCGGCCAGAAGCCTGGTGGTTCCCTGCGGGATGTCCTTCGGCGACAGCAGCTCGCGGATCTCCTCGGCGAGGTCCATTGGGTAGTAGGTGTCCTGTAACGAGGACGGCTGGTCGTTGACATACCGGACGCATCGGCGCAGCACCGCGACCGAGTCGGGTTCGACGTGGAGGCGTTCGGCGAGTTCGGGCGACAGGGACCGGATCGTCAGGGTGAACTCCTGCGACGCCTCGTAGCCCTGGGCCACGACCTCCGAACGCCACGCGTCCGTCTCGGCCGTCGGCTGGGCGGGCATCTCGGCGCGGTGGGCGTGGAACGTCAGAGTGACCTTCCTTCGGACGATCATGCCGCCGCCGCGTCCGGGCACCCTCTGCACCAGGCCCTCGTTCACCAGCAGGGCAGTGGCGTCGCGGACGGTGTTGCGCGAGACGCCGTACTGGTCCTGGAGCTGGGGCTCGGTCGGGAGCCGGTCGCCTTCGCGCAGTGTTCCGGACACGATCTGGCCCCGAAGCTCGCTGGCGATCTGGCGGTACTTCGGCTGGCCCACGTCGCCGTCCCTCCTGATGTCGTACCAACCAATCTATCCGCATGCCTTGACTGCCTCCTGCCCGCCTGTAATGGTTGGTATGAATCCAACCTTACTTACGGCTACGGCTCGATCGCAGAGGAGTGGCATGGATGATCAGGCCGGCGAGCTGGCACGGGACATCGAAGTGGTGAACCGGGCCCTCGCATCGACCCGCGCCCACCTGACCGCACTCGCTCGGGCGGAGGACGCCCTTGAGCTGCGCCGACCGACCCACTCGCCACTGCTCACGCTCGTGGAGCACGCCGAGAAGGCGGCGGCCCGGGTGACGCGGTATCTGCGGGCGCTCTCGCCTGCGAACACCTCTGACGTGACCGGGAAGCGGGAGTGCTCGTGATCTCCGGGGTCGTGTCGATCGTGTTCGGTGGGCTGGTGCCGGGCTTCCTGCTCGGGTTGCTCGCCTTCCGGGTCAAGTCCCGCTGGTGCCCGCGCTGCGGCGAGCACACCCTGGCCATGCCCCCGGAGCTGGACAGATGAGTGGCCGCGACGAGGTGCCGATCGGGCGGCGGATGGCGGAGCTGCGGGCGCGGCGGGGCATGAGTCAGCAGGTCTTCGCCGACCGGATCGGCAGGTCGAAGAGCTGGGTCGACAAGGTCGAGCGAGGTGTACGCACCCTCGACCGGCTCTCCGTCATCGAGACCGTCGCCGCCGCCCTCGGCGTCACCCCGACGATCCTGCTCACCGGCAGGCCCCGCCGGGAGGGCGTCACCGACACCGACGCCGCCGTGGAACGCATCCGCGCGGCGCTGGCCCGCCACGACCCACCCGGGGCCGACGCCGACAGCCCCACCGCGCGGCAGCTCGACGACCGGGCCGGGCACGCCTGGGCCGCCTACCGCAACGGCCACCACGCCCAGGTCCTGCGCGCCCTGCCCGACCTGCTCGCCGCCACCCGGCACACCGGCCGCGCCGAGCCGGCGGCCGACCCGCCCGTCCGCGTCTACCGGCTGACCGCCCAGACGCTGGTCAAGCTCGGCCAGCCCCACCTCGCCTGGCTGGCCGCCGACCGCGCCATGACCGCCGCCACCGGCGACCCGCACCGCACCGCGCTCGCCGCCGTCTCCCTCGCCCAGGCCCTGCGCGCCCTGCACCGGGGGCGCCTCGCGCAGGCCGCCGCGCTCACCGCCGTACACCAGCTTGACCTGGCGGCGCACGACCGCCCGCCGGACCCCGGCCTCGCCGGGACGCTGCTGCTCGAAGCCGCCCTCGCCGCCGCAAGCTACCGCGACGCCGCCACCGCCCACGACCTCGCCGAGCGTGCCGCCCACCTCGCCGCCGCGCACGACGACCACCATCAGGGTGACGGCGACGGCATCGCCTTCGGCTCCGCCGCCGTCACCCTCGCCCGCGCCCTGGTCGCCACCCAGCTCGGCGACCATCATCAGGCCGTCACCATCCATCGGTACGCCACCAGCGGCGACGGCTGGCGTCAGCTTCCCGCCGAGCACCGCGCCGCCCACCTCATCGACATCGCCCGCGCCCACCTCGATCTTGGCGACCCGCGGGCCGCCGGCCGCGCCCTGATCGACGCCGACCGGATCGCCCCCGCCGAGGCGCGCACCCGCCCCGCCGCACGCGCCGCCCTCACCGCGATCGTCCGCACCGGACTCACCGCCGCCGACGTCGCCCGCCTCGCCGCCACCGTCGGACTCACCCGGCAGTAGGCAGCCGCCCGATCGTGCCGCGCTGTCCGCCGCGCCGCCGACCCTGCGGCCCTGCCCGACGGTGCTACCGACCCCGGCAGCGCCCGACGGTCGGCCCCGAAGATCGCCTGTCGGGTACCGGCATCCGGTTCGGCGTGTCGCGCCGGTGACGAGCAGACGACCAAGGTGTTGCCAGCCGGGAACGAGTGGGGTGGGGAGTGCGGGCGGGCGTCGTGAGTGATGTCGTATCTGACTCAGCTCCCTATGCGCGGCGGAAGCCGCCCGCCGGGGCAATGGCAATGGGCGGCGACTCCGCCCTTTCCGGGGAACTTTCCGGGGAAATCGAATGAGCGCGCGGCATCGCGCCACCTGGCCTCGCGAAGATGGACGATCCTGACGGGCGGGGCTTGGTCGAGCGCGGATACGACGCGTTGTCGCACCACTACCGAGCGGACGATGCCGGGGACGGCCAATACGCTCCGTGGCTCGCCGCTTTGCGCCGACGCCTGCCGGCTGCGGTGGCGGTTCTCGACCTCGGCTGTGGCGTGCCGGCCGCCCGCTTCCTCGCCGCCGCCGGGCACCGCGTCACGGGCGTCGACATCAGCGCCGTGCAGGTCGGGCGGGCCCGCCGCCCGGTGCCCACCGGGACCTTCCTGCCCGAGCAGCCCCGCCTCATCGGGCGGATCGCCACCTGGCTGCGCCCGGGCGGCTGGCTGCTGGCCACCGCCGGCGACAGCGCCTGGACCGGCACCGGGGAGAAACTGGCTCGGCGGTCCCGCCCCGATGTGGTGGAGCCAGGCCGACGCGTCGACCTACCGATCCTGGCTGCGGGAGGCCGGGCTGCTGGTCGCCGCCGAGGAGTTCGTGCCCGAGGGGACGAGCGGGCACGCCCTCTTCTGGGCCCGCCGACCCCGGCCTGACCAGGCGTTCTGTCCGATCGTCCCGATGTCGGGGAGGTGGCGGTGTCCCGGCCGCCGGATGCCCCCAGGTCGCCGACGTGCCGGGGCCGGCCCGGCCCGCCCGGGCCCGTCGCGCACCGCCCTGGAGGGGTCGACGTGGGTTCGGGACGAAGGTCCCTTTCGATATCTCGTCGTCTGTGGTGTGCTGTTTCCCGATGCGTGGCGCCAGGGGGCTGGAGCATGCATTCAATGAATTTCCATGATTGGCGCGCTAGGTCCGAGTGTTCGCCAAATGAAGGACAGCGTGGAACGCGGGAACGCAGGGGTATCACCCCGCCAGGCAGGGCGTCCTGCCGATCGGTCGGACTTGTTGCCGTCCAGGCGGAGCCAGGCCACCGAGGGCTTTGTTGCCCTCAGTGCGTGTGGCACCATCATGGAATCTTCACGCCCCCCGTGCTGCCCGTTTCGTGACAGGAGCCCCACAGATGCCTACTCAAAAGCTGGGTCGGCTGCTCGGCATGACCCTGATGCTGTTCGCGCTCGCCTCCGGGGTCGCCTCGGTCGCCTCTGTCGCCGGTGCCCCGGCCTCAGCCTCGGGCGGCCTGGTGAACCTCGAGTTCGAGTGGAACTAGGTTCTTCGCAGTTCGTGTGACGCCGCCGTCGCCCGGCCACCCACCGGGCGGCGGCGGCAGCGGCGAGACACGGGCCAGGCATCGGCGCGGAGTTCACTCTCGGTGACAACAAGGGAGCAGGATGACGAGCCGAGCGGCAGCCGTGCGACGACGCGGGACTGACCTGGCCTGGCTGATCACCGGGCCGCTGGCGTTCCTGGCGGTCATCTGCTGCCTGCTGATCGCGCTGGTCACCGAGGACAAGAAGGACGCCTACGGCGAGTGGGGCCTGGGCCTGCTGCTGCTCACCGCCCTGGTCGCCGCCCACCTGCCGGTGCTGAGCTTCATCGTCCGGCGCCAGACACTCTCGGCCACGATCACCGAGATTCCCCTGGTCCTGGCGCTCTACTATCTCCCGCCGCTGACCCTGGTGCTGGTGGCCACCCTGGCCGCCCTGATCGCCCAGTTCCGGCGGCGGCTCGGCCCGGCCAAGTTCGCGTTCAACGTCGCCCGGTCGGCCGCGGCCACGTCCCTGGCCGGCCTGGTGCTGCTGGCGTTGCCCCCGATCCGGGGGGTGGGCCCCGGCACGTGGGGCATCCTCTTCGCCGCGGTCAGCACCGTCACCCTGGTCACCCTCGCCGCCGTGGTCGGCGTGATCACCCTGCTCCAGGGCTGGCAGGCCGGCCTCGAAGTGGTCCGGACGTCCACCGTGCCGCTGCTCGCGGCGGCGGTGAACGCGACCGTCGGCCTGATCATCCTGCTCGCGCTGAAGGCCACCTACTGGTCGCTGCTGCTGCTCGCCGCGCTCGCGCTCACGGTGGCGCTGGTCTACCGGGCGTACGCCCAGTTCCTCCGCCAGCACCGCACGCTTGCCGACATCTACGACCTGACCCGGGCGATGACCCGCAGCGGCCAGGACGGCACCCTGCCGGATGCGCTGCTCGGCCGGGTCCGCGCCCTCATGCAGGCCGAGTACGCGACGCTGTGGCTGCCCGCCCAGGGCCGGCACCCCGAGGTGCTGCTGACCGCCCGGATCGACGGGCGGGGGCTGCTCGACTTCTCGAAGATCCCGGCGTCGGTGCGGGAACAGGTCGTCCAGCAGCGGCAGACCGTCGCGCTCGGCGCGCGCCTCGGCGGTGACCGCGTGCAGTTGGCCATGCTCCGGGCGGAGTCGACCAAGGACGCGATCGTCGTGCCGCTGCGCTCCGGCGAGGCGGTCATCGGCACGCTGGAGGTGGTCAACCGGCTCAGCGACGTCGGCCACTTCACCCCGTCGGACGTGCCGGTGCTCGAGACGGTCGCCGCGCACGCGGCGGTGGCCCTGGAGAACTCCCGGCTGGTCGACCGGCTGCGCCACGACGCCTACCACGACACGCTGACCAAGCTGCCCAACCGGCGGCGGATCAGCGCGGCGCTCGACGAGGCCGTGAAGATCCGGGCCCCGGGCGAGGTGGTGGCCGTCCTGCTGTTCGACGTCGACGGGCTGCGCCAGGTCAACGAGTCGCTCGGCCACGCCGCCGGCGACCAGGTGCTCGCCGAGGTCGCCGTCCGGCTGCGTGACTCCGCGCCCTCCTCGGCGCTGGTCGGCCGGGCTGGCGGCGACGAGTTCCTGGTGACGCTGCGGCTGGAGAACGCCGAGGCGGCGCTGGACCTGGCCGCCCGGCTGCGCGAGGAGATCCGCGCCGAGATGGTCTTCGACGCGTTCACGCTCGACGTCGACACCGCCGTCGGGGTGGCCGTGCACCCCGACCACGGCAGCGACGCCGCGACCCTGCTGCAACGGGTCGACCTGGCCGCGACCGCGGCGAAGTCCATGCCGGGCAGCATCCAGCTGTTCAACCCGGCGCTGGAGTCACGCTCGCTGCGCCGCCTCGGCCTCGCCGGCGACCTGCGCAAGGCCCTCGACGACGGCGCGCTGGAGGTCTACTTCCAGCCGAAGGTGACGCTGCGGCACCGCCGCCTGGTCGGGGTGGAGTGCCTGGCCCGCTGGGAGCACCCGGCGCACGGCGAGGTCGCCCCGGAGGACTTCGTGGCCGTGGCGGAGCACACCGGCCAGCTCGGCCGGTTGACCGAGATCGTGCTGCGGGAGGGGCTGCGGCGCAGCCGGGACTGGGCGCACGCCGAGCAGCCGCTCGCCGTCGCGGTCAACATCTCCGCACGTACGCTCACCGACCGGCACTTCCCCGACCGCGTGCGCGAGCTGCTCGCCGAGTACGACGTGCCCCCGCAGCGGCTCACCTTCGAGATCCGCGAGGCCGGGGTGCTCGACGGCACCGACCGCCCGATCCCGACGCTGCACCGGCTGCGCGACCTCGGGGTGCGGCTGTCGGTGGACGACTTCGGCACCGGCTCCTCCTCGCTGGCCTACCTGCGCCGGCTGCCCGTGCACGAGGTGAAGGTCGACCGCTCCTTCGTGCAGGGCATGGCCACCGACCCGGGCGACCTGGCCATCGTCAACGCCGTGGTCACCCTCTCCCAGCAGTTCGGCCTCGCGGTGGTGGCCGAGGGGGTCGAGAGCGAGCTGACCCTGGAGCTGCTCCAGGACATCGGCTGCGAGATCGGCCAGGGCTTCCTGTTCAGCCGGCCGCTGCCGTACGAGCGGCTGGAGGCGTGGTTCGGGGCCCAGCTGGAGTCCGAGGCGTTCGTCACCCCGGACGTCCGGCGGCTGCGCATCGTCCCCTGAATCCGCCGCAAACACGGTGCTGAGCTGGGGAAACGTTGCGACGCGCAAGGGTGGGGGGATCCGATTTCACCTCCGGCGCGGGGCCGTGTACTCTTACCTCTGCGCGGCCACCGAGTGATCGCGCAGGCCCCCTTAGCTCAGTCGGCAGAGCGTCTCCATGGTAAGGAGAAGGTCTACGGTTCGATTCCGTAAGGGGGCTCAAAGGGTCCGGCTGGACCCGCCACGGCGGTGTAGCTCAGATGGCAGAGCAAGCGGCTCATAATCGCTGTGTCGCCGGTTCAAGTCCGGCCACCGCTACTCTCGTCCTCCGGGCCAGCTTCCGGTGGTCGGTGGGATGGGCGCCATAGGCGCCCACTTTGCATGTCCGCGTCGCCAGCGCGTAGGCTGAGGCGCTGTAGTTGTTGTCCGTTAGCGAGGAAGGCACTCCGCCGTGGCGAAGGCTACCGATGTCCGGCCGAAGATCACTTTGGCGTGTGTGGAGTGCAAGGAGCGCAACTACATCACGCGCAAGAACCGCCGCAACGACCCGGACCGCATCGAGCTGAAGAAGTTCTGCCCCCGGGACGGCAAGCACACGGTCCACCGCGAGACCCGCTGACCGTCGCCGGCACCCGCCGGCCAGCACGACACCCCGATCGCCGATCCGGGGCGAGACACGGCCACCCGGCCGACCGTCCGCCCCCGGGTCGGCTTTCGTGCTTCCCGTGTAGGTTCTCGGGCATGTCCCTGGACCCGTCCTACGTCGGCCGGACCTATCCGCCGACCGCCCCCTACCAGGTGGGCCGTGAAAAGATCCGCGAGTTCGCCACGGCGATCGGCGCCGCCGACCCGGCGCACCACGACCCGGAGGCAGCCCGCGCGCTCGGGCACCCGGACGTGGTCGCCCCGCCGACCTTCCCCGTGGTGATCACGATGGCCGCCACCCGGCAGATCGTCGACGACCCGGCCCTCGGGGTCGACTACAGCCGGGTGGTCCACGGCGACCAGCGGTTCGCCTACACCCGGCCGGTGGTGGCCGGCGACGAGCTGGTCTGCGTGAACACCATCGAGGACATCACCAGCCGGGGCGGGCACGACTTCCTGACCACCCGCACCGACGTGAGCACGGCCGCCGGCGAGCCGGTGGTCGCCGTCTGGTCCAAGCTCGTCGTACGCGGGGAGGCCTGACATGGAGCTGTCCACCCGGACCTTCCGGGTCACCCGGGCCGACCTGGTCCGCTACGCGGGCGCGTCGGGCGACTTCAACCCGATCCACTGGAGCGACCGGGTCGCCACCGGGGTCGGCCTGCCCGGGGTCATCGCGCACGGCATGTTCACCATGGCCCTGGTCGGCCGGGCGGTCGCCGAGTGGGCCGGCGCGCCCGACGCGGTGGTCGACTACGGGGTCAGGTTCGCCCGTCCGGTGGTCGTCCCCGACGACGACGCCGGCACCGAGATCGAGGTGTCCGCGAAGGTCCGCGAGGGCGCGGGGGAGGGCCTGACCAGGCTCGACATCACCGCGACGTGCCGGGGCGAGAAGGTGCTCTCGCAGGCCCGGGCGGTGATCCGCACGCCCCGCTGAGGGGGTCGCGCCACGCGCGGGGGCAGACCGGTTGGGAAAGTCGGGTCGGTACCCGTACACTGGTCCGCCGTGGGGCAAGTGACCCCGCCCGGTGCGTCATGGCCGGGTCGGGCGAGCGTTGCCGCACAGGGGTGTAGCTCAATTGGCAGAGCAGCGGTCTCCAAAACCGCAGGCTGCAGGTTCAAGTCCTGTCACCCCTGCGCCTCAGGCCTGACCGTTCCCGTGGGTCGCGCCGCCAACCGGCGGCGTCCGGCCCGTGGTGGTGGCATCGGCGGGGTGGTTCCGAGGCATCGGGGCCGTCCGTCGATCCGCCGGCCGCGGCCCGTCGCGGGACGGTTGGTCCGGCCGGCGTGACCAGCGCCGCGCACGCCGCACGGCGTGCGACCCGATTCCCGCGACGGAGGGCGAAGTGGCCGAGAACAAGCGGCGCAGCGAGGACGCCGGCGACGACGACCGTCTGAACGACGAGGTCGCCGACGACGTTGCCGCCGACGACGACGCCACCGACGCGGACGAGCCGGTCTCCCGCGGTGGCACGGCCACCCGGGCGCGGGCCAAGGCCGAGTCGGCCGACGAGAGGAAGACCCGCAAGGACACCGAGCGGATCGGGCTGTTCGCCCGCATCGCGCGGTTCTTCCGCGAGGTCGTGGCCGAGCTGCGTAAGGTCATCTGGCCGACCCGCAAGGAGCTGCTGACCTACACCGCGGTGGTGGTCACCTTCGTCGCCGTGATGCTGACGATCGTGGCCGGCCTGGACTACGCCTTCGCGAAGGGCGTGCTGTGGGTCTTCGGCAACCCCAGCTGACCGGCTGATCCAGCCGATAGTTACGGAAGTGAGCGAGCGTGCCTGAGTACGACGAGACCGCCGGGACCACGGACGAGCAGTCCGCGGTGGCGACGGCGGCCAACGATGAGTCGGTCGAGGCCGCCAGCGAGCCGGACTTTCCGACCACCGAGCCCGCCCCGGACGAGGACTACGACCCGGTCGCGGAGCTGCGCCAGAAGCTGCGCTACGCACCGGGCGACTGGTACGTGGTGCACTCGTACGCCGGCTACGAGAACAAGGTCAAGACCAACCTCGAGACCCGGATCACGTCCCTCGACATGGAGGACTACATCTACCAGGTCGAGGTGCCGACCCGGGAAGAGGTCGAGGTCAAGAACGGCAAGCGGTCCCAGATCCAGGCGAAGGTCTTCCCGGGCTACATCCTGGTCCGGATGGAGCTGACCGCCGAGTCCTACTCCTGCGTGCGGAACACCCCGGGGGTCACCGGCTTCGTGGGGGCGACCGACCGGGCCGACCGGCCCGCGCCGCTGAGCCTCGACGAGGTCCTCAAGTGGCTGGCCCCGGCGGTCGAGACCGAGCAGAAGAAGGCCAAGCCCGAGATCAAGGTCCTCGACTTCGAGGTGGGCGACTCGGTGACCGTCACCGACGGCGCGTTCGCGTCGCTGCCGGCGACGATCAGCGAGATCAACGCCGACCAGCAGAAGCTCAAGGTGCTGGTGTCGATCTTCGGCCGGGAGACGCCGGTCGAGCTGAACTTCAACCAGGTCACCAAGATCTGACGTTCCGTCTCGCCGGCGGTGGGCAACGGCCTGCCGCCGGCGAGGCCGTTTCCGTGCCCGGTGCCGGCCCCGGCGGACCTCGCCGCATCCGGTGGCGGAGCCTTGCGCTAACCTAGAACGTCGACCGTCGCATCGCGCTGACCGTGCGCGCCCCGGCCGGCACCTTTCCCAGTTCCAAGCCCCAGGAAGAGACATGCCTCCGAAGAAGAAGCTCGTCAAGACGTTCACGCTTCAGCTGAAGGCGGGCCAGGCGACCCCGGCGCCGCCGGTCGGCCCCGCGCTCGGCCAGCACGGCGTCAACATCATGGAGTTCTGCAAGACCTACAACGCGCAGACCGAGGCCCAGCGGGGCGACATCGTCCCCGCCGAGATCAGCGTCTACGAGGACCGCAGCTTCACCTTCGTGCTGAAGACCCCGCCCGCCGCCCAGCTGCTGATCAAGGCCGCCGGTGTGCAGAAGGGCTCGGGCAACCCGCACAAGGAGAAGATCGGCTCCGTCACCCGCGCCCAGCTGCGGGAGATCGCCGAGAAGAAGATGGTCGACCTCAACGCCAACGACCTCGACCAGGCTGAGAAGATCATCGCCGGCACCGCCCGGTCGATGGGCCTGACCGTCGGCGACTGACCGCACCCCACCGCCTCACCCGATCAGTTCGTGGGAGGGCACGCGGAGCGCCGCGGCCCGCCATAGACCACAGGAGTAAGCAGAGATGCAGCGCAGCAAGACCTACCGCAAGGCCGCCGAGGTCATCGACCGGTCGAAGCTCTACACGCCGGCCGAGGCGGTCAAGATCGCCAAGGACACCACCAGCACCAAGTTCGACGCCACGGTCGAGGTCGCCATGCGCCTCGGCGTCGACCCCCGCAAGGCGGACCAGATGGTCCGCGGCGTGGTCAACCTGCCGCACGGCACCGGCAAGACCGCCCGCGTGATCGTCTTCGCCGCCGGCGCGAAGGCCGAGGAGGCCGTCGCCGCGGGTGCGGACGAGGTGGGCACCGACGAGCTCGTCGCCCGGATCCAGGGCGGCTGGCTCGACTTCGACGCGGCGATCGCCACGCCGGACCAGATGGCCAAGATCGGCCGGATCGCGCGGATCCTGGGCCCGCGCGGCCTGATGCCGAACCCGAAGACCGGCACGGTGACCATGGACGTCGCCAAGGCCGTCTCGGACATCAAGGGCGGCAAGATCACCTTCCGGGTGGACAAGCACTCCAACCTCCACCTGATCATCGGCAAGGCCTCGTTCTCCGAGACCCAGCTGATCGACAACTACGCGGCGGTCCTCGACGAGGTGCTGCGCGCCAAGCCCTCGGCGGCCAAGGGCAAGTACCTCAAGAAGGTCACCCTCACCACCACGATGGGCCCGGGCGTGCCGGTCGACCCCAACCTGATCAAGAACCTCCAGGAGGGCGTCGAGGCCTGAGCACCACCGCCTCGCCGGGGCCCCGCCACGACTCGTGGCGGGGCCCCGTCCGTCTGTCCGGTGTGGCAGGCTCACCGCATGCGCTGGGAGGATGTCTGGCTCCGCTACCACCGGCGCGGTCCGTGGGTGCTGCGGCAGGTCGACCTGCGGCTGGGCGCCGGCGAGGCCGCCGTGGTGCTCGGCCGCAACGGCGTCGGCAAGTCCACGCTGCTCCAGCTCGCGGCCGGGGTGCTCCGGCCGGCCCGGGGCCGCGTCGTCGACCGGCCCCGGCACGTCGGCTGGGTGCCGGAGCGGTTCCCCGCCGACCAGCCGTTCACCGTGGGCCGCTACCTCGACGGCATGGCCCGCGTCGCCGGCCTGGGCGGGGCCGAGGCCGGCGCGGCCGTGCGGCGGTGGACCGAGCGGCTGGGCCTGGGCCCCTTCCACGGGGTGCGGCTGCCCGAGCTGTCCAAGGGCACCGCCCAGAAGGTCGGCCTGGCCCAGGCCATGCTGCGCCGGCCCGGCCTGCTCATCCTCGACGAGCCCTGGGAGGGCCTCGACGCCGCCGCCCGCGACCTGGTCCCGGCCCTGATCGACGAGGTGCTGGCGGCCGGCGGGTCGGTGCTGGTCAGCGACCACCGGGGCGAGACCGCCCGGTTGCCGGGCGCGGCCCGCTGGACGGTCGCCGACGGCACGGTCTCCGCGCAGGCTCCGGCCGACACATCGCCGGGGGCGCTCGTCGTGGTCGAGGTGGCGGTCCCGGCCGCGCGGGCCGCGGGGGCCGTGGCCCGGCTCCGCGCCGACGGGCACCACGTCCTTCGCGTACGCGCCGACCCCGCCCCGCCCGACGCCCCCGTGCCCGCCGCCGCCCCGCCCGCCCCGGCTCCCGGGGGCGGCCCGCCGATCGCCCCGCAGGCGGGGGAGGCCGGCCCGGCGACCGGGCCGGTGGACGCCGCCGGGGCGGGCGGGCAGGTGCCCCGGTGACCGCGCTCGTGCTGCTGCGGCTGGCGGGCTTCCTGCGTACCGGCCGGGCGGTCGCCCCGCTGCTGGCCGGCCTGCTCGCCCTCGGCATCCTCTACGGCGGCGGCCGGGCCCAGCCGGCGGAGGCCTACGGCGTGTCGGCGGTGGTGCTCTTCCCCGTGCTGGCGTGGCAGACCAAGCTCCTGCTCGACGTCGAGCCGGACGTCCAGCGCCGGCTGGCCCTGGTGCTCGCCGGCGCCGCCCGGGAGCGGGCCGCCGGGCTGCTCGCGGCGCTGGTGGCCGGGCTCGGCACGGTCGCCGTCGCGCTGGTCTTCCCCTGGCTGGTGGGCGGAGTGACCGGCCAGGCGGAGCCGGGCGGCCCGTCGGTGGCCGCCGGGGTGGCCCTCGGCGTCTGGGCGCACCTGCTCGCCCTGCCCGCCGCGGTGGCGCTGGGCGCGCTGGCCAGCCGGGCGGTGACGGGCAGCGCCGGCTATGGCGTGGCGGTGCTGGCGCTCGGCGCGGTCGGCTCCTTGGTCCTCGGCCTGTCGGACTCGGTGGCCCCCTGGCTCGCGCCCCCGGTGCTGCCGGTCGCCCGGGCCGCGGCCGCCGGCCCGTCCCCCGCCGCGGTGGCCCTGTTCACCGCGTGGGCCGTCGCCTGGAGCGCGGCGGCGCTCACCGGGTACGCCTGGCGGCGGCGCGCCCGCGCCTGAGGGGCGCGGGCGGCGGGGGAGTGACGGGGCGCACCCGGGGGCGATTTGGTGCTCACGGGGCGTGTCGCGTAACCTTGCGGCGAAGTACCACCCAGAGACCGCTGGTCACCGTGCCCCGGCACGGTCGAAGGTCCCGATCCGACGGGCGACCCGCGCAGGGCGGCAAGCGAAACTCGGCTGTGTTCCCGTGGTCCGCCGACTGCGGTGCGACCGGCCGGCCCTCGCCCCGTGCGCCCTGCGCCGGGGCTTTTCTCGTTGTCGTGGCCCTCCGGTACCGGGAGGCCTGCCGGCCTGCTGGTGGATCAGCCTGGAGCAACGAGAGAGGAGGGACATGGCGGACAAGCCGATCCGGGCCGACAAGGCCACGGCAGTCGCTGAGATGACCGACAGCTTCCGCAACGCGGGAGCTACGGTGCTGACCGAGTACCGTGGTCTGACGGTTTCCCAGCTCACCCAGCTGCGGCGCTCGCTCGGCAAGGAGACCACCTACACGGTCGCGAAGAACACGCTGGCGAAGCGTGCCGCGGCCGACGCGGGCATCTCCGGCCTCGACGAGCTGTTCACCGGTCCTACCGCGCTGACTTTCGTTTCGGGCGACGTCGTCGAGGCGGCGAAGGGGCTTCGCGACTTCGCGAAGGCCAACCCGAAGCTCGTCATCAAGGGCGGCGTCTTCGAGGGCAAGGCCATCTCGGCGGCCGAGGTCACGAAGCTCGCCGACCTGGAGTCCCGCGAGGTGCTGCTGGCCAAGCTGGCCGGCGCCATGAAGGGCAACCTGAGCAAGGCCGCGGCCCTGTTCCAGGCGCCGCTCTCCAAGGCCGCCCGCGCGGCGGCCGCCCTGGCGGACAAGAAGCGCGAGCAGGAGGGCGCCGAGGCGGCCTGAGGCCGCGTCCGGCGCACCCACGTTCTTAGACAACCGTTAGAAAGGACGCCAGCCATGGCGAAGCTCAGCACCGACGAGCTGCTCGACGCGTTCAAGGAGATGACGCTGATCGAGCTCTCCGAGTTCGTGAAGCAGTTCGAGGAGACCTTCGAGGTCACCGCGGCCGCCCCGGTCGCGGTCGCCGCCGCCGGTGGTGCCGGTGGCGCCGCCGCCGCGCCGGCCGAGGAGGAGAAGGACGAGTTCGACGTCATCCTCGAGGCCGACGGTGGCAAGAAGATCCAGGTCATCAAGGTCGTGCGCGAGCTGACCGGCCTGGGCCTCAAGGAGGCCAAGGACGCGGTCGAGGCCGCGCCGAAGGCCATCCTGGAGAAGGTCAACAAGGAGACCGCCGACAAGGCCAAGGCCAAGCTCGAGGGCGAGGGCGCCAAGGTCACCCTCAAGTAATTGAGGTAGGACTCAGGCGCGCGCCCGGCTCGCCACGTGAGCCAGGGCACATCGCGTCGCGGCGGGCGGTGATCCGAATCCGGATCACCGCCCGCCGTGTTCGTGTGGTGACTCCCTGACAGCGTCGTGAGCAGGGCGGCGACGCTCCACGCCCGACGGCGGGGCGCTTCGGGGCCGTCGCCCACGCGTGGGAAACACCTGTCGCGCACGAGACGGGCCCTTGACGCGGCCCCCGGCTGCCAGGCACGCTGACACCTGCAAGACCTTCCGCGCTTGCGACGGCCACCATCCGGGTAATGGCAGCGGCGGCACCATCGCCCGCTGCACCTGGGCGGTCCGTGGGTATGCCGCGTTCCGAGCGGCCCGGTGAGGCCCCGTTTCGGGGGCCCCGAGGCACGTTCCGCGGCGACCTGCGGGTTGGGCTGGACAGCGGTTAGCCTCTCGGCTACACTGCTAGTTTGCGCTGCCTTCCGACTTGACCCCTGCGCAGAAATGTCCGATTACGGGTATTTCTGGTGGGGTCATTGGAGTGCACGCGTACCAGCCGTTCTGCAGCACCGGTCCTCGGAAGGACGCATCTTGGCAGCTTCCCGCCCTGCGAAGACCAGTCGTACGTCGAGCGCTTTCGCACCCCGCCGAGTTTCATTCGGCAGGATCACCGAACACCTCGAGGTCCCCAACCTCCTCGCCATCCAGAACGAGTCCTTCGACTGGCTCGTCGGCAACGAGGCTTGGCAGGGCCGGTCGGCGGACGACCCGCACGCACGCTCGGGTCTCGCGGAAATCCTCGACGAGATCAGTCCCATTGAGGACTTTTCCGGCACCATGTCGCTCTCCTTCTCGGCGCCGCGCTTCGACGAGGTCAAGGCCTCGATCGAGGAGTGCAAGGAGAAGGACCTGACCTACTGCGCCCCGCTGTTCGTGACGGCGGAGTTCACCAACAACACCACCGGCGAGATCAAGAGCCAGACGGTGTTCATGGGTGACTTCCCGATGATGACGCCCAAGGGCACCTTCATCATCAACGGCACCGAGCGCGTCGTGGTCAGCCAGCTCGTCCGGTCCCCGGGCGTCTACTTCGACAAGCAGCCGGACAAGACCTCCGACCGCGACCTCTCCAGCGTCAAGGTCATCCCGAGCCGGGGTGCCTGGCTCGAGTTCGACATCGACAAGCGCGACACCGTCGGCGTCCGCATCGACCGCAAGCGCCGGCAGGCCGTCACCGTCCTGCTCAAGGCCATCGGTTGGTCGGCCGAGCGGATCCGCGAGAAGTTCGGCTGGTCCGAGCTGCTGATGACGACGCTCGAGAAGGACCACATCGCCGGCCAGGACGAGGCGCTGCTCGACATCTACCGCAAGCTCCGCCCCGGCGAGCCGCCGACCCGTGAGAACGCCCAGACCCTGCTCGACAACCTCTTCTTCAACCCGAAGCGGTACGACGTCGCCAAGGTCGGTCGGTACAAGTTCAACAAGAAGCTCGAGCTGGACGTGCCGATCACCACCGGCACGCTCACCGAGGACGACATCGTCGCCACCGTGGAATACCTCTGCCGGCTGCACGCCGGTGAGGACGGCTACGAGGCCGACGACATCGACCACTTCGGCAACCGGCGCCTGCGCACCGTGGGCGAGCTGATCCAGAACCAGGTCCGCGTCGGCCTGTCCCGGATGGAGCGGGTCGTCCGCGAGCGGATGACCACCCAGGACGTCGAGGCGATCACGCCGCAGACCCTGATCAACATCCGTCCCGTCGTGGCGGCGATCAAGGAGTTCTTCGGCACCTCGCAGCTGTCCCAGTTCATGGACCAGACCAACCCGCTGGCGGGCCTGACCCACCGGCGCCGGCTGAGCGCGCTCGGCCCGGGTGGTCTGTCCCGGGAGCGGGCCGGCTTCGAGGTCCGCGACGTGCACCCGTCCCACTACGGCCGGATGTGCCCGATCGAGACGCCCGAAGGCCCGAACATCGGCCTGATCGGCGCCCTGTCCACCTTCGCCCGGGTCAACCCGTTCGGCTTCATCGAGACGCCGTACCGGAAGGTCGTCGACGGTCGGGTCACCGACCAGATCGACTACCTGACCGCGGACGAGGAGGACCGGTTCGTCAAGGCGCAGGCCAACGCGCCGCTGAAGGCCGACGGCACGTTCGCCGAGGACCGGGTCCTGTGCCGCCGTAAGGGTGGCGAGACCGAGGACGTGGTCCCGGCCGCCGTCGACTACATGGACGTCTCGCCGCGGCAGATGACCTCGGTCGCGACCGCGATGATCCCGTTCCTCGAGCACGACGACGCCAACCGGGCCCTGATGGGCGCGAACATGCAGCGCCAGGCGGTGCCGCTGGTCAAGGCGGAGTCGCCGCTGGTCGGCACCGGCATGGAATACCGTGCCGCCGTCGACGCCGGTGACGTGGTCGTGGCCGAGGTCGGCGGTGTCATCGAAGACCTCTGCGCCGACTACATCACCATCCACCAGGACGACGGCCACCGCCGGACGTACCTGCTGCACAAGTTCCGCCGCTCCAACGCCGGCTCCTGCGTCAACCAGAAGCCGGTCGTCTTCGAGGGCGACCGCGTCGAGGCCGGCCAGGTCATCGCCGACGGTCCCTGCACCGACGAGGGCGAGATGGCGCTCGGGCGCAACCTGCTGGTCGCGTTCATGTGCTGGGAGGGCCACAACTACGAGGACGCGATCATCCTGTCGCAGCGCCTCGTGCAGCAGGACGTGCTCACCTCGATCCACATCGAGGAGCACGAGGTCGACGCGCGGGACACCAAGCTCGGCCCGGAGGAGATCACCCGGGACATCCCGAACGTCAGCGAGGAGATGCTCGCCGACCTCGACGAGCGCGGCATCATCCGGATCGGCGCCGAGGTCGTCCCCGGCGACATCCTGGTCGGCAAGGTCACACCCAAGGGCGAGACCGAGCTGACCCCGGAGGAGCGGCTGCTCCGCGCGATCTTCGGCGAGAAGGCGCGCGAGGTCCGGGACACCTCGCTGAAGGTGCCGCACGGCGAGACCGGCACGGTCATCGGGGTGCGGACCTTCTCCCGCGAGGACGGCGACGAGCTGCCCCCGGGCGTCAACGAGCTGGTCCGGGTCTACGTCGCCCAGAAGCGCAAGATCCAGGACGGCGACAAGCTCGCCGGCCGGCACGGCAACAAGGGCGTCATCTCGAAGATCCTGCCGATCGAGGACATGCCGTTCCTGGAGGACGGCACCCCGGTCGACATCGTGCTCAACCCGCTGGGTGTGCCGTCTCGGATGAACATCGGCCAGGTGCTGGAGACGCACCTCGGCTGGGTGGCCAAGACGGGGTGGAGCGTCGACGGTGACGACGCCGAGTGGAAGCGCCAGCTGCGCTCCATCGAGGCGCACGAGTCCGAGCCGGACACCAACGTGGCCACGCCGGTCTTCGACGGCGCCCGCGAGGAGGAGATCTCCGGTCTGCTCGCGTCGACCCTGCCCAACCGGGACGGCAAGCAGCTGATCGGTTCCTCCGGCAAGGCGCAGCTGTTCGACGGTCGCTCCGGCGAGCCGCTGCCGGACCCGATCGCGGTCGGCTACATCTACATCCTGAAGCTCAACCACCTGGTCGACGACAAGATCCACGCCCGGTCGACCGGTCCGTACTCGATGATCACGCAGCAGCCGCTGGGTGGTAAGGCGCAGTTCGGTGGCCAGCGCTTCGGCGAGATGGAGTGCTGGGCGATGCAGGCGTACGGCGCCGCGTACGCCCTGCAGGAGCTGCTGACCATCAAGTCCGACGACGTCCTGGGCCGGGTCAAGGTCTACGAGGCGATCGTCAAGGGCGAGAACATCCCGGAGCCGGGCATTCCGGAGTCGTTCAAGGTGTTGCTCAAGGAGCTCCAGTCGCTGTGCCTGAACGTCGAGGTGCTCTCCAGCGACGGCGTGGCCCTGGAGATGCGCGAGACCGACGACGAGGTGTTCCGGGCCGCGGAGGAGCTGGGCATCGACCTGTCCCGGCGCGAGCCGAGCTCGGTCGAAGAGGTGTAAGTGGTGTGGGTTGGGGGCCGGCCGCCCCGCTCCGGGCGGTCAGGCTTGATCCCTCCGCGGGGCGGCCGGCCCCCAACCCCGCCCGTGATCTAGCTGTAAAGACGACGACATAGGGGACATAGTGCTCGACGTCAACTTCTTCGACGAGCTGCGCATCGGTCTCGCCACCGCCGACGACATCCGTCAGTGGTCGCACGGCGAGGTCAAGAAGCCCGAGACGATCAACTACCGCACCCTCAAGCCGGAAAAGGACGGGCTCTTCTGCGAGAAGATCTTCGGTCCGCAGCGGGACTGGGAGTGCTACTGCGGTAAGTACAAGCGGGTCCGCTTCAAGGGCATCATCTGCGAGCGTTGCGGCGTCGAGGTGACCCGCTCCAAGGTCCGCCGTGAGCGGATGGGGCACATCGAGCTGGCCGCTCCGGTGACCCACATCTGGTACTTCAAGGGCGTGCCGAGCCGGCTGGGCTACCTGCTGGACCTCGCCCCGAAGGACCTCGAAAAGATCATCTACTTCGCCTCGTACGTCGTGACGAGCGTGGACGCCGAGTCGCGTCACCGTGACCTCTCGACCATCGAGAACGAGATCCTCGCCGAGAAGCGGCAGTCGGAGAACAGCCGCGACTCGGAGATCGAGAAGCGGGCCGCCAAGCTGGAGGCCGACCTGGCCGAGCTGGAGGCCGAGGGCGCGAAGGCGGACGTCCGGCGCAAGGTCAAGGAGGGCGGAGAGCGCGAGATGCGCCAGATCCGCGACCGGGCCCAGCGCGAGATCGACCGCCTGGACGAGGTGCTCGACACCTTCCGCAAGCTGGAGCCGAAGCAGCTCGTCACCGACGAGCTGCTCTACCGGGAGCTGCGCGACCGGTTCGGCGAGTACTTCACCGGCGGCATGGGCGCCGAGGCGATCAAGGCGCTGGTCCAGAACATGGACCTCGACGCCGAGGCCGAGAGCCTGCGCGAGACCATCCGCTCCGGCAAGGGCCAGCGGAAGATCCGGGCGCTCAAGCGACTCAAGGTCGTCGCGGCGTTCCTGAACACCCGCAACTCGCCGCTCGGCATGGTGCTGGACTGCGTCCCGGTCATCCCGCCGGACCTGCGCCCGATGGTGCAGCTCGACGGTGGCCGCTTCGCGACCTCCGACCTGAACGACCTGTACCGCCGCGTGATCAACCGGAACAACCGCCTCAAGCGGCTGATCGACCTCGGCGCGCCCGAGATCATCGTCAACAACGAGAAGCGGATGCTCCAGGAGGCCGTCGACGCGCTGTTCGACAACGGCCGCCGCGGCCGGCCGGTCACCGGCCCGGGCAACCGCCCGCTCAAGTCGCTGTCCGACATGCTCAAGGGCAAGCAGGGCCGGTTCCGGCAGAACCTGCTCGGCAAGCGCGTCGACTACTCCGGCCGTTCGGTCATCGTGGTCGGCCCGAAGCTGAAGCTGCACCAGTGCGGCCTGCCCAAGCAGATGGCGCTGGAGCTGTTCAAGCCCTTCGTGATGAAGCGGCTGGTCGACCTCAACCACGCGCAGAACATCAAGTCCGCCAAGCGGATGGTCGAGCGGCAGCGCCCGGTCGTGTGGGACGTGCTGGAAGAGGTCATCGGCGAGCACCCGGTGCTGCTCAACCGCGCGCCGACCCTGCACCGCCTGGGCATCCAGGCCTTCGAGCCGCAGCTGGTCGAGGGCAAGGCCATCCAGATCCACCCGCTGGTCTGCACCGCGTTCAACGCCGACTTCGACGGCGACCAGATGGCGGTGCACGTGCCGCTGTCCGCCGAGGCGCAGGCCGAGGCGCGGATCCTGATGCTGTCGTCGAACAACATCCTCAAGCCGGCCGACGGCAAGCCGGTCACCATGCCCACCCAGGACATGGTCATCGGCCTCTACCACCTCACCCACCTCACCGCCGGTGAGAAGGGCGAGGGCCGGGCGTTCAGCTCGGACGCCGAGGCGCGGATGGCGTTCGACGCCGGCGAGCTGCACCTGCAGGCGCCGGTGCGGATCCGGCTGCGCGGGCTGGTCGGGGTCGACAACGGCGCCGGCGCGCAGCCGTGGGTCGCGCCGGAGGGCTGGGTCGAGGGTGAGCCGCTCACCGTCGAGACCACCCTGGGCCGGGTGCTGTTCAACGAGACGCTGCCGCAGGGCTACCGCTTCGTGAACTACGAGATCCGCAAGGGTCAGCTCTCCGCGATCGTCAACGACCTCGCCGAGCGCTTCCCGAAGGTCGCCCTCGCCGCGACCCTCGACGGGCTCAAGGAGGCCGGTTTCCACTGGGCCACCTGGTCCGGCGTGACGATCGGCATGGAGGACGTCATCGCTCCGCCGCGCAAGCGGGAGATCCTGGAGCGGTACGAGAAGGAAGCCGACCGGATCGACAAGCAGTACCAGCGTGGTCTGATGACCGCCGAGGAGCGTCGCGGCGAGCTCATCGAGATCTGGACCAAGGCGACCAACGAGGTCGCCAAGGAGATGGACACCGCGCTGCCGCAGGAGAACCCGCTGTGGAAGATGATCAACTCGGGTGCCCGCGGTAACCTGCTCCAGCTCCGCCAGATCGCCGCGATCCGTGGTCTGGTGGCCAACCCCAAGGGCGAGATCATCCCGCGACCCATCAAGGCGTCGTACCGCGAGGGTCTCTCCGTGCTGGAATACTTCATCTCCACGCACGGTGCCCGTAAGGGTCTCGCCGACACCGCGCTGCGGACCGCCGACTCGGGTTACCTGACCCGTCGTCTGGTGGACGTCTCGCAGGACGTCATCATCCGCGAGGAGGACTGCGGCACCGACCGGGCCATCCCGATGCAGATCGGCGAGCGGCGCGACGGCAAGCTGTACGTCCACGAGCACGCCGAGACCAGCGTCCACGCCCGGACCCTGGCCGACGACATCAAGGGCCCGGACGGCACCGTCGTCGCCCACCGGGGCCAGGACATCAACTCCATCCTGGTCGACGCGATCGTCGCCGCCGGGACGGAGACGGTGCGGGTGCGCAGCGTGCTCACCTGCGAGTCGAAGCTGGGCGTCTGCGGTGCGTGCTACGGCCGCTCGCTGCCGACCGGCAAGACCGTGGACGTCGGCGAGGCGGTCGGCATCATCGCCGCCCAGTCGATCGGTGAGCCCGGTACGCAGCTGACGATGCGTACGTTCCACACCGGTGGTGTCGCGGGTGAGGACATCACCCAGGGTCTGCCCCGGGTGCAGGAGATCTTCGAGGCCCGCGTCCCGAAGGGCAAGGCGCCCATCGCCGACACCCCGGGCCGGATCCGGATCGAGGACGGCGAGCGGTCGCGGAAGATCATCGTGGTGCCGGACGACGGCTCCGACGAGATCGTCTACGACAAGATCTCCAAGCGGGTCCGGCTGCGGGCCCACGACGGCGACCACGTCGAGGTCGGCGAGAAGCTCACCGAGGGCACCATCGACCCGCACGAGCTGCTGCGCATCCTCGGCCCGCGCGCGGTCCAGGTCCACCTGACCCAGGA
The DNA here is from genome assembly GCF_029581295.1 of Micromonospora sp. WMMD712. Taxonomy (NCBI): domain Bacteria; kingdom Bacillati; phylum Actinomycetota; class Actinomycetes; order Micromonosporales; family Micromonosporaceae; genus Micromonospora; species Micromonospora sp. WMMD712. Next base: position 3,500,604 of record NZ_CP120743.1, on the reverse strand, counting down.
GGTCCAGGAGGTCTACCGCTCGCAGGGTGTGCTCATCCACGACAAGCACATCGAGATCATCATCCGCCAGATGCTCAAGCGGGTGACGGTCATCGACTCCGGCTCGACCGAGTTCCTGCCGGGCGTGCTGGTCGACCGGGCGCTGTTCGAGTCGGAGAACCGCCGGCTCGTCGGCGAGGGCGGCGAGCCCGCCGCCGGTCGCCCCGTGCTGATGGGTATCACCAAGGCCTCGCTGGCCACGGACTCCTGGCTGTCGGCGGCCTCCTTCCAGGAGACCACCCGGGTGCTGACGGACGCGGCGATCCACGCCCGCAGCGACTCGCTGATCGGCCTCAAGGAGAACGTGATCATCGGTAAGCTCATCCCGGCCGGTACGGGCATCAGCAAGTACCGCAACGTCCGGGTCGAGCCGACCGAGGAGGCCAAGGCCAAGGTCTACTCGATGACCGGATACCCGGAGACCGACTACGGCTTCGGGCCGGCCAGCGGGCAGGCTGTGCCGCTGGACGACTTCGACTTCGGGTCGTACCGCTAAGGATCACGCACTGACGACGAGGCCCCCGGCGCACCGCCGGGGGCCTCGTCGCGTGGGGCCGTGCGCCCGCCATGTCGCCGACCTGGCGGGGACGCAGGCTCGGGATACCGCCATCTGTCCGGGGTCGACTGGAGTCGACGCGGGGGACGGGCATGATGGAGGGCATGACGATCGCACCCGGGCAGGTGCCCGTCGCCCCGCACGGGGCACGCCATCCGCTCGACCCCGACCCGGTGCGCTCCAGCAAGGCGCGGGCGGTCTTCGCGCTCGGCCTGATGGGCGCGCTGACCGGGCTGTTCGTCGGCGGTGTGGTGCCGGCCACGCTCGCTCTCGTGCTCGCCCGGCAGGCCCGCCGCGAGGCGTACGCCTCGGGGGGCTTCCTCACCGGCGCGGCCTGGTTGCGGCGCGGGGAGCGCCTGGCCTGGGCCGGGCTGGTCCTGGTCGCGGCGGTCGTGGTGGCGGCCCTGGTGATCGGCCTGGTCCGGTCGGCCGGCACGCCGTTCGGCCACGACTACGCCCCGAACGTGGACTGACCGCCCCGCGCGGGGGAGACGTCGACGCGCGACCACGGGGCTGGCCGGGCGGCGGTAGCCTGGCCGGTGTCCGTCGCGCGGCGACGGGCGACGACCGGTGACAGGAGGCCCTCGTGACGGAACCGGCGCGGCCCTCGGGCGAGTCGGCGGAGGGATCCGCCGCGCTCCCGGATCCGGCGGGGTCGCCGGCAGCGCCGGAGGAGTCCCCGTGGGCCCGGCCCCCCGCCGACGCCGATCCGCAGGCACCGGGCGTGCCCGCCACCGACGCCTCCTCGGTCTCCCCGCCGATCGGGAGCACCGGGCCTTCCGCCGGCGAGTTCCCGCAGCCCGATCCGTTCCCCGGGCCCGGTCCCGGCCCGTCGGCCGGCGCTCCGCCGCAGTTCGGTCCCGGTGGGGCGGCCGGCTCCCCACCGCAGCTCGATCCTGGCCGGGCGGCCGGCGCTCCGCCGCAGCTCGATCCTGGCCGGGCGGGCGGCTCGTCGCCGCAGTCCGGCCCCTTCGGCCCCGGCCCCGGTCTGGGAGCCGGCGACGTCGCGCGGTCGAGTTCCGGGGCACCGCCGGCCTCCGCCGTGCCGCCGGGTCCTTCGGCGGCGCAGCCTGACTCCTCTGCGCGGCCGGCTTCCCCTGCTCAGGCTGGTCCTCCTGTGCAAGCTGCTTCGCCTGTGCAAGCTGCTTCGCCTGCGCAGCCGGGTGCCTCGGCGCCGCCCGCCTCCTTCGGGCAGCCGTTCTCTCCCGTGCAGCCGGGCCCTGCCACGCAGTCGGCTCCTGCCACGCAGCCGGCTACCGCTGTGCAGCCTGGCCCAGCCCCACAGCCGCCGGCCTGGCCGCAGCCGGGTTCCGCCCCCTGGGCGGGACATCCCGTTGCCGCCCAGGCGGGGAGCGCGCCGGGGGGATACCCGGGCCAGGCGCCGGGCGGCGCCTGGGGCGGGCCGGGCACCGGCTGGGGGGCGGTGCCCCCGCCGCCGAAGGAGGCGGCCCGGCCGCCCAAGCGGGTCGACCCGGTGCCGGGCACCCCGTTCGGCGTGGTGCACCTCGACGTGCCCCCGGTGACGTCCGGGCTCGCGATCGGGTCCCTGGTGGCGGGCATCGCCTCCACCCTCGTGTCGTTCCTGGTGATCTGTCTCGGGGCGACCGCGGGCAGCCAGGGGGCCTGGGCCGCCGGCGTGTTCACGGTCCTGGGACTGCTCGCGGGCACGGCGGCGGTGGTGGCCGGCCTGCTCGGCCGGCGGCAGATCCGGCGTCCGGCACCCCCGCCCGCGGTGCGCTTCACCGGCGGTGGCCTGGCGGTGGCCGGGATCAGCTGCGGCGCGGTGGGTATGGTGCTCAGCCTCCTGGGTCTCGGCCTGGCCCTGCTGCTCGCCCTGGCCTGAGCCTCCGCCCTCCGGGTGTGGCCCGGCTTGATCGACTCCATGTCGGCGACATGGTGGGGTCGTGGGTGCCGGGATACCGCCATGTCGCCGACATGGCGGCTCAGCCCGGGGGCGGCTCGGGCCTGAACCGGGCAGGTGGCGGGCGGGGCGGGAGGCGTTCCCAGGGCCGACGGGCCGGGTGCCGGGGTAGCCGTTACACTTGTTTCTGTAGGTGCCCATCGCGGGTGGGCAGGCGCGACGGTTCGGCCGGCAGGGCGGTGACGCCGATCTCCGGGACCTCTCCGTTTTGACCTGTGCGGCTGTGATAGGTACTCTTTCCCCTTGTGCCCGGGCTCGCCCGGGCAACTCGTGCGTGCGTTGGAACCGGATGCCCGGTGATCGCGCGGCAGCACGACAGAGCCAAGAAGACCCGGCGCGCGGTGACCGTGTGCCGGTGACAGAAAGCCGGCGCGCGCGCGAGCGACTGCGCCGGGACCGTGAGTCGGGCGACACGCCCGACCGCGGGTGCCGGGACCTCCGCAAGGTGGGCCTGGCCGGAATGTAGGAGAGCCTTTCCACGAGGGATGGCTACGAGCAGACGGCGCGGTCGCCGGAAGGCGGCCGAAGGGAGCGGAGAAACCCGGTGCCCACGATCCAGCAGCTGGTCCGAAAGGGCCGCCAGGCGAAGACGAGCAAGACCAAGACCCCGGCGCTGAAGGGTTCCCCTCAGCGGCGCGGCGTGTGCACCCGCGTGTACACCACCACCCCGAAGAAGCCGAACTCGGCGCTGCGCAAGGTCGCTCGTGTCAAGCTCAGCAGCCAGATCGAGGTGACCGCCTACATCCCGGGCGTGGGTCACAACCTGCAGGAGCACTCCATCGTGCTCGTCCGCGGCGGCCGGGTGAAGGACCTCCCCGGCGTGCGTTACAAGATCGTCCGCGGCTCGCTGGACACCCAGGGTGTCCGCAACCGCAAGCAGGCGCGCAGCCGTTACGGCGCGAAGAAGGAGAAGAGCTGAGATGCCGCGTAAGGGACCTGCTCCGCGGAAGCCGCTGGTCGCTGACCCGGTGTACAACTCGCCGTTGGTCACCCAGCTGGTGAACAAGATCCTGCTGCGCGGCAAGCGCCAGCTCGCCGAGCGCATCGTGTACGCGGCCCTGGAGGGCTGCCGCGAGAAGTCCGGCACCGACCCGGTCGTCACCCTGAAGCGGGCGATGGACAACGTCAAGCCGACCCTCGAGGTGCGCAGCCGCCGTGTCGGTGGCGCCACCTACCAGGTCCCGGTCGAGGTCCGCCCGGCCCGGGCGACCACCCTGGGCCTGCGCTGGCTGGTCACCTACTCCCGCGCCCGGCGCGAGAAGACCATGGTCGAGCGGCTGATGAACGAGCTGCTGGACGCGAGCAACGGCCTCGGCGCCGCCGTCAAGCGGCGCGAGGACACGCACAAGATGGCCGAGTCGAACAAGGCCTTCGCGCACTACCGCTGGTAACACATCTGGTTCCGGCGCCCGCGGGCGCCGGAACCACCACCAGTTGTGTCGAGACGACGATAAGTAGGGATTGAAGTGGCCGCCGCAGACGCGCTCGCCAACGTACGCAACATCGGCATCATGGCGCACATCGATGCCGGTAAGACCACTACCACCGAGCGGATCCTCTTCTACACCGGTATCACGTACAAGATCGGTGAGGTCCACGAGGGCGCTGCCGTCATGGACTGGATGGAGCAGGAGCAGGAGCGTGGTATCACCATCACCTCCGCTGCCACCAAGTGTGAGTGGAAGGGCCACACGATCCAGATCATCGACACGCCCGGTCACGTCGACTTCACGGTCGAGGTCGAGCGGTCGCTGCGGGTGCTGGACGGTGCGGTCGCGGTCTACGACGGCGTCGCCGGTGTGGAGCCGCAGACGGAGAACGTCTGGCGTCAGGCGGACAAGTACAACGTCCCGCGGATGTGCTTCGTCAACAAGCTCGACCGGACCGGCGCGGACTTCTTCCGTTGCGTCCAGATGATGATCGACCGGCTGAACGCCACCCCGCTGGTGCTCCAGATCCCGATCGGTCTCGAGGGCGACCACATCGGCGTCGTCGACCTGATCGGCATGCGTGCCCTCACCTGGCGCGGGGAGACCCAGAAGGGTGAGGACTACGCGATCGAGGAGATCCCGGCCGACCTCGCCGACTCCGCTGCGGAGTGGCGCGAGAAGCTGATGGAGACCCTGGCCGACGTCGACGACGCGGTGATGGAGAAGTACCTGGAGGGCGAGGAGATCTCCGTCGAGGAGATCAAGGCCGCCATCCGGCGGGCCACGATCGCCAGCAAGGCCAACCCGGTGCTGTGCGGCTCGGCGTTCAAGAACAAGGGCGTGCAGCCCATGCTCGACGCCGTGGTCGACTTCCTGCCGTCGCCGCTGGACATCCCGGCCATCGAGGGCACCGCCACCGACGGCGAGACGCCGCTGCAGCGGAAGCCGTCGAAGAAGGAGCCGTTCTCCGGTCTCGCCTTCAAGATCCAGACCGACAAGCACCTCGGCAAGCTCACCTACGTCCGGGTCTACTCCGGCGTGGTCGAGTCCGGGTCCCAGGTGGTCAACTCCACCAAGGACCGCAAGGAGCGGATCGGCAAGATCTACCAGATGCACGCCAACAAGCGGGAAGAGCGCGGCTCGGCCCAGGCTGGCGACATCATCGCGGTGCAGGGTCTGAAGCAGACCACCACCGGTGACACGCTGTGCGACCCGGCGAACCCGGTCATCCTGGAGTCGATGACCTTCCCGGAGCCGGTCATCGAGGTCGCCATCGAGCCGAAGACCAAGGCCGACCAGGAGAAGCTCAGCACCGCCATCCAGCGGCTGGCCGAGGAGGACCCGACCTTCCGCGTCAAGCTGGACGACGAGACCGGCCAGACGGTCATCTCCGGCATGGGCGAGCTGCACCTGGACATCCTGGTCGACCGGATGCGCCGCGAGTTCAACGTCGAGGCGAACATCGGCAAGCCGCAGGTGGCGTACCGCGAGACCATCCGCCGCAAGGTGGAGAAGGTCGAGTTCACCCACAAGAAGCAGACCGGTGGTTCCGGCCAGTACGCCCGGGTCATCATCAGCCTGGAGCCGCTGCCGCTGGACAACGACGCGCCGACCTACGAGTTCGCGAACGCCGTCACCGGTGGCCGCATCCCCCGGGAGTTCATCCCGTCGGTGGACGCCGGCGCCCAGGACGCCATGCAGTACGGCATTCTCGCCGGCTTCCCGCTGGTGGGTGTCAAGCTGACGCTGGTGGACGGCCAGTACCACGAGGTCGACTCGTCCGAGATGGCGTTCAAGATCGCTGGCTCGATGGCGCTGAAGGAGGCGGCCCGCAAGGCCGACCCGGCGCTGCTGGAGCCGGTGATGTCCGTCGAGGTCACCACTCCCGAGGAGAACATGGGTGACGTCATCGGCGACCTCAACTCCCGCCGTGGCATCATCCAGGCGATGGAGGAGCGCAGCGGCACCCGCATCGTGAGGGCGCTGGTGCCGCTGTCGGAGATGTTCGGCTACGTCGGCGACCTGCGGTCGAAGACCCAGGGCCGGGCTAGCTACAGCATGCAGTTCGACTCCTACGCCGAGATTCCGGCCTCGGTGGCCAAGGAGATCATCGCCAAGGCGACTGGTGAGTGACGCTCGCCTGAGCTGATCCGATGAACCAGGGCTGGTCGCGGGAGGGTGCTCCCGCCCGCGGCCACCTCGGTCGGGTTGTGTGAGACCGGGCCTGTAGGCTTCATCGCCGCAGAACCCACAAAAGCTCTCCGGCCGCAAGGCCGGAAAGGCTGTCGACAGAGTCCTAAGCGCCTACCTGGCGTGCCGGGGCGAGAAGAACCAAGAAGTCCACAGGAGGACACCAGTGGCGAAGGCGAAGTTCGAGCGGACTAAGCCGCACGTCAACATCGGCACCATTGGTCACATCGACCACGGTAAGACGACGCTGACGGCGGCCATCACCAAGGTCCTGCACGACCAGTTCCCGGACCTGAACCCGTACACCCCGTTCGACGAGATCGACAAGGCGCCGGAGGAGAAGGCCCGCGGCATCACGATCTCCATCGCGCACGTCGAGTACCAGACCGAGGCGCGGCACTACGCGCACGTCGACTGCCCCGGGCACGCCGACTACATCAAGAACATGATCACCGGTGCCGCGCAGATGGACGGCGCGATCCTGGTGGTGGCGGCGACCGACGGCCCGATGCCGCAGACCCGCGAGCACGTGCTGCTGGCCCGTCAGGTCGGTGTGCCGTACATCGTCGTGGCGCTCAACAAGAGCGACATGGTCGACGACGCCGAGCTCCTGGAGCTCGTCGAGCTCGAGGTCCGCGAGCTGCTCTCCTCGCAGGAGTACCCGGGCGACGACCTGCCGGTCGTGCAGGTCTCCGCGCTGAAGGCGCTCGAGGGCGACCCGGTGTGGACCGAGAAGCTGCTCGAGCTGATGAACGCGGTCGACACCGCGATCCCGCAGCCGGAGCGCGAGACCGAGAAGCCGTTCCTCATGCCCGTCGAGGACGTCTTCACGATCACCGGTCGTGGCACCGTCGTCACCGGTCGTGTCGAGCGTGGCGTGCTGCTCCCGAACGAGGACGTCGAGGTCGTCGGCATCCGCGAGAAGGGCTTCAAGACCAAGGTCACCGCGATCGAGATGTTCCGGAAGACCCTGGACGACGCGCGCGCGGGTGAGAACGTCGGTCTCCTGCTGCGTGGCACCAAGCGCGAGGACGTCGAGCGCGGCATGGTCGTCATCAAGCCGGGCACCACGACCCCGCACACGGAGTTCGAGGCGACGGTCTACATCCTCTCCAAGGAGGAGGGCGGCCGGCACACCCCGTTCTTCCAGAACTACCGCCCGCAGTTCTACTTCCGCACCACGGACGTCACCGGCGTCGTCACGCTGCCCGAGGGCACCGAGATGGTCATGCCGGGCGACAACACCACGATGAGCGTCAAGCTCATCCAGCCCATCGCGATGGAGGAAAACCTCAAGTTCGCGATCCGGGAGGGTGGCCGTACGGTCGGCGCGGGTCGGGTCACCAAGATCGTCAAGTGAACTGGGTAACCCCGATTAGCGTGGCCGCCGGTCGTGCGGCATACTAGTCAGGTTGCGTAACGGCAGTTCCTCGCCCGTGTCCGGCATCCGTTGGACCTCCGGGTCGTTGAACAGTCGCGCGTAGGGTGGTTGGCCTGCCACTGGGCGGCCAACCACCCTCGCACGGCGTCCGGGTCGCGGTGAACGCGATCGGCGCCATCGACCCACCGCATGGCCAGCAGAGCTCCGGGGTCCCGGGGCGGAGCCTGGTCCGAGGGCGCGACACGCCCGACCGCGGGGGTCGGCGGAAGTGGGCCTGCACCAGCCGGTGCAGGCGCCCGCAACACAGCGGCATCGAGAGAAGGAACAGAAGCCACCATGGCGGGACAGAAGATCCGCATCCGGCTCAAGGCCTATGACCACGAGGTCGTCGACTCCTCGGCTCGGAAGATCGTCGAGACGGTGACGCGTACCGGGGCGCAGGTCGCTGGCCCGGTGCCGCTGCCCACGGAGATCAACCGTTTCTGCGTTATCCGCTCGCCGCACAAGTACAAGGACTCGCGCGAGCACTTCGAGATGCGTACGCACAAGCGGCTGATCGACATCATCGACCCGACCCCGAAGACGGTCGACTCGCTCATGCGCCTCGACCTGCCGGCTGGCGTCGACATCGAGATCAAGCTGTAGGGACCGGACAAATGGACAGGCAAGTCAAGGGGATCCTGGGCGCCAAGCTCGGCATGACCCAGGTCTGGGACAACAACAAGGTTGTGCCCGTGACCGTGGTTCAGGCCGGCCCGTGCGTCGTCAGCCAGGTTCGTAGCGCCGAGAAGGACGGTTACTCCGCGGTCCAGCTCGCGTACGGCACGATCGACCCGCGCAAGGCCAAGAAGCCGCTCGCCGGGCACTACGCCAAGGCGGACGTGGCGCCGCGCCGGCACATCGTCGAGCTGCGCACCACGGACGCCGCGGACTACTCGCTGGGCCAGGAGGTCACGGTCGAGGAGTTCCCGGTGGGCGTCACCATCGACGTCACCGGCAAGACCAAGGGCAAGGGCTACGCCGGCCCGATGAAGCGGCACGGCTTCCACGGTCTGCGCGCCAGCCACGGTGTCGAGCGCAAGCACCGCTCGCCGGGCTCCATCGGCGCCTGCGCCACCCCGGGTCGCGTCTTCAAGGGCACCCGGATGGCGGGTCGGATGGGTGGCGTGCGCTACACCGTCCAGAACCTGACCGTCCAGGCGGTCGACACCGAGAACAACCTCCTGCTCGTCCGCGGCGCCATCCCCGGCCCGAAGGGCGCGCTGGTCCTGGTCCGCACCGCGGCCAAGGTCAAGGCGAAGAAGGGCGGTGCGGCCAAGTGACCACCGTTGACGTGCTCAACGTCGAAGGCACGAAGAGCGGCACCGTCGAGCTGCCCGCCGACGTCTTCGACGTCCAGGCCAACATCGCGCTGATGCACCAGGTCGTGGTGGCCCAGCTCGCGGCCGCCCGGCAGGGCACGCACAAGACCAAGACCCGCGGCGAGGTCGCCGGTGGCGGCAAGAAGCCGTACAAGCAGAAGGGCACCGGTCGAGCCCGCCAGGGTTCGATCCGCGCGCCGCAGTTCGCCGGCGGTGGCGTGGTCCACGGCCCGGTGCCGCGCGACTACAGCCAGCGGACCCCGAAGAAGATGAAGGCCGCCGCCCTGCGTGGCGCCCTCTCCGACCGGGCCCGCGCCGGCCAGGTGCACGTCGTCGAGGCGTTCGTCTCGGGCGAGAAGCCGTCGACCAAGGCCGCCCTGGCCACGCTGACCAAGCTGACCGAGGCGCGGCGCGTCCTGGTCGTGCTGAGCAGCACCGACGAGCTGAACTGGGTGTCGCTGCGCAACGAGCCGCGGGTGCACCTGATCGAGGCTGGCCAGCTCAACACGTACGACGTGCTGGTGGCCGACGACGTGGTCTTCACCAAGGACGCCCTGGACGAGTTCCTGGGTGTGCCGGCCGAGACCACCGAGGAGGGTGACAAGTGAGCACGATCGCCGATCCGCGTGACGTCATCATCGCGCCGGTCGTCTCGGAGAAGAGCTACAGCGAGCTGAACCGGAACTGGTACACCTTCCTGGTGCACCCGGACGCCAACAAGACCGAGATCAAGATCGCTATCCAGCAGATCTTCAACGTCCGCGTCCTGACGGTCAACACGCTCAACCGCGAGGGCAAGCGCAAGCGCACCAAGACCGGCTTCGGTCAGCGCAAGGCCACCAAGCGGGCGATCGTGAAGCTGGCTGACGGTGACCGTATCGAGGCCTTCGGCGGCCCGGTCAGCTGAGGGGTGTAGACAATGGCTATCCGTAAGTACAAGCCGACGACGCCGGGCCGGCGTGGCTCCAGCGTCGCCGACTTCGCCGAGATCACCCGGTCGACGCCCGAGAAGTCGCTGCTGGTGCCGCTGCCGAAGAAGGGCGGGCGTAACGCCCACGGCCGGATCACCGCGCGGCACCACGGTGGCGGCCACAAGCGCCAGTACCGTCTGATCGACTTCAAGCGGGTCGACAAGGACGGCGTGCCGGCGAAGGTCGCGCACATCGAGTACGACCCGAACCGCACCGCGCGTATCGCGCTGCTGCACTACGCCGACGGCGAGAAGCGGTACATCATCGCGCCGAAGGACCTGAAGCAGGGCGACGCGGTCGAGTCCGGTCCGGGCGCCGACATCAAGCCCGGCAACAACCTGCCGCTGCGCAACATCCCGGTCGGTACGACGATCCACAACGTGGAGCTGCGTCCGGGTGGCGGCGCCAAGCTGGCCCGCTCGGCCGGCGTCGGCATCCAGCTGCTCGGCCGCGAGGGCGTGTACGCGACCCTGCGCATGCCGTCCGGCGAGATCCGGCGCGTCGACGTGCGCTGCCGCGCCAGCGTCGGCGAGATCGGCAACGCCGACCAGTCGAACATCAACTGGGGCAAGGCCGGCCGGATGCGGTGGAAGGGCAAGCGCCCGACCGTCCGTGGTGTCGCCATGAACCCGGTCGACCACCCGCACGGTGGTGGTGAGGGCAAGACCTCCGGTGGTCGCCACCCGGTCAACCCGCAGGGTAAGCCCGAGGGCCGCACCCGTCGTAAGGGCCAGCCGAGCGACCGGCTGATCGTCCGCCGCCGCTACGCCACGCGTAAGCGCGGCTGAGGGAGATAAGACATGCCTCGCAGCCTGAAGAAGGGCCCGTTCGTCGACGACCACCTGCTCAAGAAGGTGGAGACGCAGAACGACAAGGGCTCGAAGAACGTCATCAAGACCTGGTCGCGGCGCTCGACGATCATCCCCGAGATGCTCGGCCACACGATCGCCGTGCACGACGGACGCAAGCACGTCCCGGTGTTCGTCACCGAGGCGATGGTCGGGCACAAGCTCGGCGAGTTCGCGCTGACCCGCACCTTCAAGGGTCACGAGAAGGACGACCGGAAGAGCCGCCGGCGCTGAGCCGCGGGCATACGGATAGAGGAACAAGGGGTTACAGCGATGCCAGGAAAGGGCGACGCTCCGGTGCTTCCGGGCGCGCGGGCGGTTGCGCGGCACGTGCGCATCTCGCCGATGAAGGCGCGCCGGGTGGTCAACCTCGTCCGCGGCCTGCCCGCGAAGGAGGCGCTCACGGTGCTGCAGTTCGCGCCGCAGGCTGCGAGCGAGCAGGTTTACAAGGTGCTCGCTAGCGCGATCGCCAACGCGGAGAACAACGAGCGGCTGGACCCCGACGCGCTGCTCGTCAGCGAGGCGTTCGTCGACGAGGGCCCGACCATGAAGCGGTTCCGGCCGCGGGCGCAGGGCCGGGCGTACCGGATCCGCAAGCGCACCTGCCACATCACCGTGGCGGTCGAGGCGGTCGCGCCGGCCGCGCCGAAGAAGTCCGCGGCGAAGAAGGCCGCCCCGGCGCAGCAGCCTGCGGCCGCTGAGACGGAGAGCAAGACGGAGGGCGCCGAGTAATGGGTCAGAAGGTTCACCCCACTGGGTTCCGGCTCGGCATCTCGACCGACTGGAAGTCCCGCTGGTTCGCGGACAAGCTCTACAAGGACTACATCGGCGAGGACGTCAAGATCCGCCGGATGATGTCCAAGGGCCTGGAGCGGGCCGGCATCTCCAAGGTCGACATCGAGCGCACCCGGGACCGGGTCCGCGTCGACATCCACACCGCCCGGCCGGGCATCGTCATCGGCCGTAAGGGTGCGGAGGCCGACCGGATCCGCGGCGAGCTGGAGAAGCTCACCGGCAAGCAGGTGCAGCTGAACATCATCGAGGTGAAGAACCCCGAGTCGGACGCGCAGCTGGTCGCCCAGGGCGTCGCCGAGCAGCTCTCCAGCCGGGTCAGCTTCCGTCGGGCGATGCGCAAGGCGATGCAGTCGGCGATGAAGAACCCGGTCTGCAAGGGCATCCGGGTGCAGGTCTCGGGCCGCCTCGGCGGCGCCGAGATGAGCCGGACCGAGTTCTACCGCGAGGGCCGGGTTCCGCTGCACACGCTGCGGGCCAACATCGAGTACGGCTTCTTCGAGGCCCGTACCACCTTCGGCCGGATCGGCGTGAAGGTCTGGATCTACAAGGGCGACGCGGTGCCGGGTCGGGAGACCCCGGCCGAGGCTCCGTCGCGCCCGCGCCGTGAGCGCGGCGACCGCCCCGAGCGGCCGCGCCGTGGTCGGTCCGGTTCGTCCGGGACGACCGCCGGTGGCACCGAGGCCGGCCGGGCTGCCGCGACCACGATCGCGCAGCAGGCCGAGACGCCGAGTGGCGAGCCGGTGGACACGTCCGCCGTCGCCGCCGCGGCAGAAACGCAGCAGGAGGGCTGACAGATGCTGATGCCGCGCAAGCCCCCGAAGGGCTTCCGCAAGCCGCACCACCCGGACCGCCACGGCGCGTCCAAGGGTGGCAACCGCGTGGTGTTCGGCGAGTTCGGGATCCAGGCTCTCGAGCCGGCGTACGTGACGAACCGGCAGATCGAGTCGGCGCGTATCGCGATGACCCGTCACATCAAGCGTGGCGGCAAGGTCTGGATCTCGATCTTCCCGGACCAGGCCCTGACCAAGAAGCCGGCCGAGACCCGGATGGGTTCCGGCAAGGGCTCGCCCGAGTGGTGGGTCGCGAACGTCAAGCCGGGGCGGATCCTGTTCGAGATGTCCTTCCCCAACGAGCAGATCGCGCGAGAGGCGATGCGTCGCGCGATCCACAAGCTCCCGATGAAGTGCCGCATTGTTACGCGCGAAGTGGGTGAATCCTGATGGCAGCGGGCGTTAAGGCCTCCGAGCTGCGTGAGCTCTCCGAGGAGGAGCTGGTCACGAAGCTGCGCGAGGCCAAGGCGGAGCTGTTCAACCTCCGCGTGCAGGCCGCAACCGGTCAGCTGGACAACAACCGGCGGTTGCAGGTCATCCGTCGGGAGATCGCCCGGATCTACACGATCATGCGTGAGCGCGAGCTGGGTCTCTCGGCCGCGCCGACTGAGGTGACTGCGTCATGAGTGAGAACACCGCCACCACCGCCGCCGCGCGGGCCCGCCGTAAGGTGCGCGAGGGCCTCGTGGTCAGCGACAAGATGGACAAGACCGTCGTCGTCGAGGTCGAGGACCGGGTCAAGCACGCGCTGTACGGCAAGATCATGCGCCGTACCAGCAAGCTGAAGGTGCACGACGAGCAGAACGCCGCCGGCATCGGCGACCGGGTCCTGATCATGGAGACCCGGCCGCTGTCCGCCACCAAGCGGTGGCGGCTCGTGGAGATCCTGGAAAAGGCCAAGTAGCGAAGGCTCGAGCTCGCCCGGCGTCAGCCGGGCGCAGGTTCCGCCAGGCTCCGGCCGCGGCAGGCGGCCGGAGAACCGGCAGACATAGGAGATAGACGTGATTCAGCAGGAGTCGCGACTGCGCGTCGCCGACAACACGGGTGCCCGGGAGATCCTGTGCATCCGGGTTCTCGGTGGCTCCGGTCGGCGCTACGCGAGCATCGGCGACGTCATCGTGGCCACGGTCAAGGACGCGATCCCGGGTGCCGGTGTGAAGAAGGGCGACGTCGTCAAGGCCGTCGTCGTTCGCACCGCCAAGGAGAAGCGGCGGCCGGACGGCTCGTACATCCGCTTCGACGAGAACGCCGCCGTCATCATCAAGGACGGCGGGGACCCGCGCGGTACCCGCATCTTCGGCCCGGTGGGTCGGGAGCTGCGGGACAAGCGGTTCATGAAGATCATTTCCCTCGCGCCGGAGGTGTTGTGACCGTGAAGGTCAAGAAGGGCGACACGGTCGTCGTCATCGCCGGCAAGGACAAGGGCGCCAAGGGCAAGGTCATCGCGGCCTACCCGCGGCAGGACAAGGTCCTGGTCGAGGGCGTGAACCGGGTCAAGAAGCACACCCGCATCAGCACCACCCAGCGTGGCGCCAAGACCGGCGGCATCGTCACCCAGGAAGCCCCGATCCACGTCTCCAACGTGATGGTCGTGGACTCCGACGGGAACCCGACCCGCGTCGGATACCGCATCGACGACAACGGCCAGAAGGTCCGCATCGCGCGTAGCACCGGTAAGGACCTGTGATGACCACGGCTACCGAAACCAAGACCATGCCGCGCCTCAAGGAGCGGTACCGCAACGAGATCGTGGCCAAGCTGCAGGAGCAGCACAGCTACGGCAACCCCATGCAGGTGCCGCGGCTGGTCAAGATCGTCGTGAACATGGGTGTCGGCGAGGCCGCCCGGGACGCCAAGCTGATCGACGGCGCCGTCCGGGACCTGGCCACCATCACCGGCCAGAAGCCGCAGGTGCGGCGGGCGACCAAGTCCATCGCGCAGTTCAAGCTCCGCGAGGGCATGCCGATCGGCGCGAAGGTCACCCTCCGCGGCGACCGGATGTGGGAGTTCCTGGACCGCCTGCTCTCCATCGCGCTGCCGCGTATCCGCGACTTCCGCGGGCTGGACGGGCGCAAGCTCGACGGGCACGGCAACTACACGTTCGGCCTGACCGAGCAGTCGGTGTTCCACGAGATCGACCAGGACAAGATCGATCGCCAGCGGGGCATGGACATCACGGTGGTCACGACCGCCACGACCGACGACGAGGGCCGGGCGCTGCTCAAGCTCCTGGGCTTCCCGTTCAAGGAGAACTGAGATGGCCAAGAAGGCGCTGATCCTCAAGGCGGCCGCGAAGCCGAAGTTCTCGGTTCGCGCGTACACCCGCTGCCAGCGGTGCGGGCGTCCCAAGGCGGTCTACCGCAAGTTCGGTCTCTGCCGGGTCTGCATCCGGGAGATGGCCCACCGCGGTGAGCTGCCGGGCGTGTCCAAGGCTTCCTGGTAAGGGCGACCGCGCCCCGGCTGCCGGCCGGGGCCCCCTTGCACCGATCATGTATTGCTCTTCGCCGTAGGCCCGGGGCTGACCGCCCCGGGAACCCCGGCGAGAAAGGCTGACGAAATCCATGACGATGACCGACCCGATCGCAGACATGCTCACGCGTCTGCGTAACGCCAACCAGGCGTACCACGACCGGGTGACGATGCCCTACTCCAAGATCAAGGCGAACATCGCCGAGGTCCTGAAGTCCGAGGGCTACATCGCCACCTGGTCGGTCGAGGAGCCCGAGGAGGGCGCCGTCGGCAAGCGACTGGTCGTCGAGCTGAAGTACGGCCAGAACCGCGAGCGGAGCCTGGCCGGCATCAAGCGCGTGTCCAAGCCCGGTCTCCGGGTGTACGCCAAGTCGGACGGGCTCCCGCGGGTGCTCGGCGGGCTGGGCGTGGCGATCATTTCGACGTCCCAGGGGCTGCTCACCGACCGGCAGGCCCGCAAGCGGAGCGTTGGCGGGGAAGTCCTCGCCTTCGTCTGGTAACGGGAGACAGGTAGAAATGTCGCGTATTGGACGTAAGTCGATCCCGGTGCCTGCCGGCGTCGACATCACGATCGACGGCCAGGCCGTCAAGGTCAAGGGCCCGAAGGGCGAGCTCACGCACGTGCTCGCCGAGCCGATCACCGCGGAGCGGGCCGAGGACGGCCAGCTCCAGGTCAACCGGCCGAACGACGAGCGCAAGGCCAAGGAACTGCACGGCCTGAGCCGGACCCTGATCGCCAACATGATCGTCGGCGTGACCGAGGGCCACCGCAAGAGTCTGGAGATCGCCGGCACCGGTTACCGGGTCACGGCCAAGGGCAAGGACCTGGAGTTCGCGCTCGGGTTCTCGCACCCGGTGCTGGTCCCCGCGCCGGACGGCATCACCTTCACGGTGGAGAAGCCGACCGTGTTCCACGTGGCCGGCATCGACAAGCAGCTCGTCGGCGAGGTCGCCGCCAACATCCGGAAGATCCGCCCGCCGGAGCCCTACAAGGGCAAGGGCGTGAAGTACCAGGGCGAGGTCATTCGTCGTAAGGCCGGAAAGGCAGGTAAGAAGTGAGCGCCACGCTGCTCAAGCGTCGCCGCGGCGTCGCCGCCAAGCGCGCCGTCGGCCGTGCGCGTCGACACTTCCGGGTCCGCAAGAACGTCAGCGGCACCCCCGAGCGTCCCCGCCTGGTCGTCACCCGGTCGCTGCGGCACATCGTCGCGCAGGTCGTCGACGACACCAAGGGTCACACCCTGGCGTCGGCCTCGACCCTCGACGCGTCGGTGCGCGGCACCGAGGGCGACAAGAGCGCCCTGGCCGGCAAGGTCGGCGCCCTGCTCGCCGAGCGGGCCAAGGCCGCCGGCGTCTCGAAGGTCGTCTTCGACCGCGGTGGCAACCGGTACGCGGGGCGGGTCGCCGCGCTTGCCGACGCCGCCCGCGAAGCCGGGCTCGAGTTCTAGAAACCCCGTCACGAGAGATAAGGAAGGCTGCTGATGCCAGGTCAACAGCGCCGTGGCGGCGGGTCCGGTGGCAACGAGGGTGGTCGCCGCGACAACCGCCGTGAGGGCGGCCGCGGAAACGCGCCCGTCGAGAAGACCCCGCACCTCGAGCGGGTCGTCGCGATCAACCGCGTCGCCAAGGTCGTGAAGGGTGGTCGTCGCTTCAGCTTCACCGCCCTGGTGATCGTCGGCGACGGCGACGGCACCGTCGGTGTGGGCTACGGAAAGGCCAAGGAGGTGCCCGCGGCGATCGCCAAGGGTGTCGAGGAGGCCAAGAAGCACTTCTTCAAGGTGCCGCGGATCGCTTCCTCGATCCCGCACCCGGTGACGGGTGAGGCCGCCGCCGGTGTGGTGCTGCTCAAGCCGGCCTCCGCCGGTACGGGCGTCATCGCCGGTGGCCCGGTGCGTGCCGTGCTGGAGTGCGCGGGCATCCACGACGTGCTCTCCAAGAGCCTCGGCTCGTCCAACCCGATCAACATCGTGCACGCCACGGTGGCGGCGCTGAAGGGGCTGGAGTCCCCGGAGGCTGTCGCGGCCCGTCGTGGCCTGCCGGTCGAGGACGTCGCGCCGGCCGCGATGCTCGCGTCGCGGGCGGGGGTGGCGTCCTGATGGCTCGCCTGAAGGTCACCCAGCTCCGGTCCGAGATCGGTGCCAAGCGCAACCAGCGTGAGTCGCTGCGTTCGCTCGGCCTGAAGCGGATCAACGACGTGGTGGTCAAGGAGGACCGTCCCGAGATCCGGGGCATGATCTTCGCGGTCAACCACCTCGTGAAGGTCGAGGAGGTCGAGTAATGACGATCAAGGTCCACCACCTGCGCCCGGCGCCCGGTGCCAAGACCGCGAAGACCCGCGTGGGTCGCGGTGAGGGCTCCAAGGGCAAGACCGCCGGTCGCGGTACCAAGGGTTCCAAGGCCCGCAAGAACATCTCGGCGGCGTTCGAGGGTGGGCAGATGCCCATCCACATGCGCCTGCCGAAGATGAAGGGCTTCAAGAACAAGTTCAAGGTGGTCTTCCAGGTGGTCAACCTGGACAGGCTCGCCGAGCTGTTCCCGAACGGCGGCCAGGTCGGCCCGCAGGAGCTGGTCGAGGCCGGCGCGGTCCGCAAGGGCCACCCGGTCAAGGTGCTCGGCACCGGCGACCTCAACGGCGTGTCCCTCCAGGTGTCGGCGCAGGCGTTCAGCGCGTCGGCCAAGGAGAAGATCACCGCCGCCGGTGGCTCGGTCACCGAGCTGTAAGGCTGTGTCCGTGGCGCCCGCTCAGTTCTTCGTGACTGGGCGGGCGCCTCGGTCTACCCCGGGCGTCACCACCGGGTAATATCGGATTCGATTTATGTAGCCGGGCACACCTGCCCGGACCGGGACGGGGCTGTTAGGCTCCCATCCCAGCTATGGATATCGGGCGCTCGCCCGGCACCCACCCCGATCCGCCAGGGACCACCACCGGCGGCCCGCCTCGCGCAGGAGGAAGAAGTTGCTGTCCGCCTTTCTCAGTGCGTTCCGTACGCCTGACCTGCGCAAGAAGCTGCTGTTCACGGTAGGCATCATCGCGGTCTACCGGCTCGGCGCCACCCTGCCCAGCCCTGGTGTCTCGTACGGCAACGTCCAGAAGTGCCTCGACACCATCGGCAGCGCGAACACCGGGGTGCTGAACCTGCTGGACCTCTTCTCCGGCGGGGCGCTGCTGCAGCTCTCGGTCTTCGCGCTGGGCATCATGCCCTACATCACAGCGTCGATCATCCTGCAACTGCTCACCGTGGTCATCCCGCGGCTGGAGCAGCTCCGCAAGGAGGGGCAGGCCGGCCAGGCGAAGATCACCCAGTACACCCGCTACCTGACGCTGGGCCTGGGCATCCTCCAGTCGTCGGCGTTCGTGGCGCTGGCCCGGTCCGGGCAGCTGTTCAACAACCAGTGCGACCAGTTCCCGATCGTGCCCGAGGGCACCGGCATCCCGGACTGGCTGACGCTGACGATCCTGGTCATGACGATGACCGCCGGCACCGGCGTGGTGATGTGGCTCGGCGAGCTGATCACCGACCGGGGCGTCGGCAACGGCATGTCCGTGCTGATCTTCACCTCGATCGCGGCCCGCCTCCCCAGCGAGGGCTGGCGGATCAAGACCCAGCAGGGCTGGTGGAAGTTCTTCCTGGTGCTGGCGCTGGTCCTGGTGGTCATCACCGCGGTCACCTTCATCGAGCAGGCGCAGCGCCGGATCCCGGTGCAGTACGCCAAGCGGATGATCGGCCGGCGGATGTACGGCGGCACCTCGACCTACATCCCGCTGAAGGTCAACCAGGCGGGCGTCATCCCGGTCATCTTCGGCTCCTCGCTGCTCTACCTGCCGCAGCTGGCGCTCCAGTTCTTCGACCAGACGAACCCGGGCAAGACCCAGGCCTGGATCCAGAACAACGTGGTCGACCCGTCGAGCCCGCTGCACATCGCGATCTACTTCCTGCTGATCATCTTCTTCACGTACTTCTACGTGTCGATCACGTTCAACCCGACCGAGGTCGCGGACAACATGAAGAAGTACGGCGGCTTCGTGCCGGGCATCCGCCCCGGCAAGCCGACCGCCGACTACCTCGACTTCATCCTCAGCCGGATCACTCTGCCGGGCGCTCTCTACCTGGGCATCGTCTCGATCCTGCCGAACTTCTTCTTCATCTGGCTGAACAGCGAGCAGTTCCAGAACTTCCCGTTCGGCGGCACCGCTGTGCTCATCATGGTCGGCGTCGGTCTGGAGACCGTGAAGCAGATCGAGAGCCAACTCATGCAGCGGAACTACGAAGGGTTCCTGCGGTAGATGCGACTCGTTCTGGTTGGCCCGCCGGGCGCGGGCAAGGGCACACAGGCGGAGTTCATCGCCGCTCACCTCTCGGTGCCGAAGATCTCGACCGGTGACATCTTCCGGGCGAACGTCTCGCAGGGCACGCCGTTGGGTGTCGAGGCGAAGCGCTACATGGACGCGGGCAAGCTGGTTCCGGACGAGGTGACCATCAACATGGTCCGGGACCGGCTCGCCGAGCCGGACGCCTCGGAGGGCTTCCTGCTCGACGGCTTCCCGCGCACCACGCCGCAGGCCGCCGCGCTGGACAAGCTCCTCGCCGACCTGGGCACCGCGCTGGACCTGGTGCTGGAGCTGGTCGTCGACGACGACGAGGTGATCCGGCGGCTGTCGGGCCGGCGCACCTGCCGGGGCTGCGGCAAGATCTGGCACGTCGAGTTCGACGCGACGACCCGGGACGGCATCTGCGACCGCTGCGGCGCCGAGCTGTTCCAGCGCGACGACGACAAGCCCGAGACGATCGCCGCCCGGCTGCGCGAGTACGCCGACAAGACCGCGCCGCTGGTCGACTACTACGGCGCCCAGGGCAAGCTGGTGGGCATCGACGCCACCGGCCCGGTGGAGGACGTCACCGTCCGCGCCATCGACGCCCTGCGCTCGTACGGCGGCTGACGAACGGCCGCGCTGCGGCTGACGGAAGGTCGTCCGGCGACTGGCGGACGCCGGGGTCCCGGCGGATAGAGTGCGAACAGCGGGGTACGTGCGACGTGCCCCGCTGCTCCGCGCGACGAAAGGTAACGGCCCCATGCGTCGTCCCCAGCTGGACATCCAGCTGAAGACCCCCGACCAGATCGAGAAGATGCGCGCCGCCGGCCTCGTGGTGGCCGAGGCGCTGCGTCGGATGCGGGAGGCGGTGGCCCCCGGGGTCAGCACCGCCGACCTGGACGCGATCGCCGAGTCGACCATCCGGGAGGCGGGGGCCGTCCCGTCGTTCAAGGGCTACCACGGCTTCCCGGCCTCGATCTGCTCGTCGGTCAACGAGCAGGTGGTGCATGCGATCCCGTCGCCGGCCCAGGTGCTCCGCGAGGGTGACCTGATCTCGATCGACTGCGGCGCGGTGCTGGATGGCTGGCACGGCGACGCGGCGATCACGGTTGGCGTGGGGGAGGTGGACCCGGCGCTGCTGAAGATGGCCGCGGTGGCCGAGGACGCGATGTGGGCCGGGATCGCCGCGGCGGCGCGCGGGGCGGCCAGCGGCCGGGGCCGGCTCACCGACATCTCGCACGCGGTGGAGAACGCGGTCCGCCGGGGCGGCCGGTACGGCATCGTCGACGGGTACGGCGGGCACGGCATCGGCACCGAGATGCACCAGGACCCGCACGTGCTCAACCACGGCCGGCCCGGCAAGGGCCCCCGGCTGGTGCCGGGCCTGGCGCTGGCCATCGAGCCGATGATCACGATGGGCTCGCCCCGGACGGTGGAGCTGGCCGACGGCTGGACCGTGGTCACCCGGGACGGGTCGATGGCGGTGCACGTCGAGCACTCGATGGCGCTGCTCCCGGACGGGGTCTGGGTGCTCACCGCGTTCGACGGCGGCCGGGCGCGCCTGGGCGACCTCGTGACCGCCCGCCAGCCCGCCGACTCGCCGGCGATCTGACCGTCGGGTGGCCCCTCCGGTCGGCGAGCAGGGGTGACCCCGGTCACTCCCTGCCCCGGGCGGGGCGGGAAGTAACCCGGCCGGGTGACCTGGCGGGTGGCCGGTTTGGCGGCGGCGCGCAGGCGGGCGTACACTTTCTGATCGGCGCACAGCGTCCACTCCGGCATGCCCACCCTGCGCTTCGGTGGGGCCGGAGCCGCGGCTGGCGCGGGCACCCGATCACCGTCGGGGCCCGTGTAAGACGTTGTGGGCCGTCCGGAGTAACCGACGTCAGGACAGCGGAGGACATGCCGAAAAAAGACGGAGCCATCGAGATCGAGGGTCGGGTCATCGAGCCCCTGCCGAACGCCATGTTCCGGGTGGAGCTCGCGAACGGTCACAAGGTGCTGGCTCACATCAGTGGCAAGATGCGGCAGCACTACATCCGCATCCTGCCGGAGGACCGCGTCGTCGTCGAACTCTCGCCGTACGACCTGACCCGCGGGCGCATCGTCTACCGCTACAAGTAAGCGACCTGACGACGGCCGGGTAGTCCCCGTGTCCGTCCTCGACGTCCGGCGTCGCGCGTCGTCGCGCCTCCGGGCCAGATGGGAAGTAAGGCAACCGTGAAGGTCAAGCCGAGCGTCAAGAGGATCTGCAACAAGTGCCGGGTCATCCGCCGGCACGGCCGGGTCATGGTCATCTGTAGCGACCCGCGCCACAAGCAGCGCCAGGGCTGATCCAGCCCGACCGACCGTGAGTCCACGGCCGGTCGGTCCGGTCCCGGCGTCGCAGATCCAGCCAACACATCATCAGCTCGTCCCAGCCGCGAGCGGTGCGCATCGCGTACCCCTGCGTGGTTGACCCCCGGTCGGAGGCCGGGGCCCGCTCGGGCAGCGGTCGTTCCTCCCGGCGCCACGGCGCCGGTCGGACGACCGGAGCGGGGTGGGGCGGGTGCAGACCTCCGCCAGGAAACCACAAGGAGTACGCCCGCACATGGCTCGTCTAGTCGGCGTGGACCTCCCCCGCGAGAAGCGGATGG
This sequence comes from Micromonospora sp. WMMD712, assembly GCF_029581295.1. Taxonomy (NCBI): domain Bacteria; kingdom Bacillati; phylum Actinomycetota; class Actinomycetes; order Micromonosporales; family Micromonosporaceae; genus Micromonospora; species Micromonospora sp. WMMD712. Next base: position 3,478,871 of record NZ_CP120743.1, on the reverse strand, counting down.
AGATCGCGCTCACCTACATCTTCGGGGTCGGCCGCACCCGTGCCCTGGAGACGCTCGCCGCGACCGGTATCTCGCCGGACAAGCGCGCTCGGGACCTCACGGACGAGGAGCTGGTCCAGCTCCGCGACCACATCGAGGGCAACTACAAGGTTGAAGGCGACCTGCGCCGCGAGGTCGCCGCTGACATCCGCCGCAAGGTCGAGATCGGCTGCTACGCCGGTATCCGCCACCGCCGTGGTCTCCCGGTGCGTGGCCAGCGGACGCGGACCAACGCCCGCACCCGCAAGGGCCCGAAGCGGACCGTCGCCGGCAAGAAGAAGCCCGGCAAGAAGTAATTAGGAGCGCACAGACTTATGCCACCGAAGGCTCGTGCCGGAGCCGCCGTCAAGAAGGTCCGGCGCAAGGAACGCAAGAACGTCGCCCACGGGCAGGCGCACATCAAGAGCACCTTCAACAACACCATCGTGTCCATCACGGACCCGACCGGTGCGGTCATCTCCTGGGCCTCGGCCGGCCAGGTGGGCTTCAAGGGCTCCCGCAAGTCGACCCCGTTCGCCGCGCAGCTGGCCGCCGAGGCCGCCGCGCGCCGGGCGATGGAGCACGGCATGCGCAAGGTCGACGTGTTCGTCAAGGGCCCCGGCTCCGGCCGGGAGACCGCCATCCGTTCGCTGCAGGCCGTCGGGCTGGAGGTCGGTCAGATTTCCGACGTGACCCCGCAGCCGCACAACGGGTGCCGTCCGCCGAAGCGTCGCCGGGTCTGAGAGGTTAGAGAGAGATGGCTCGTTACACCGGTGCTGACTGCCGCCGTTGCCGGCGGGAGAAGATGAAGCTGTTCCTCAAGGGCAGCAAGTGCGATGGCCCGAAGTGCCCGTTCGAGTCCCGGCCGTTCCCGCCCGGGCAGCACGGCCGCGGCCGCACGAAGGAGACGGAGTACCTGCTCCAGCTCCGTGAGAAGCAGAAGGCCCGCCGCGTCTACGGCGTGCTGGAGAAGCAGTTCCGCGGTTACTACGAGGAGGCCGTGGCCAAGCAGGCCAAGACCGGCGAGGTCCTCCTGCAGATCCTCGAGTCGCGGCTGGACAACGTGGTCTACCGGGCTGGCTACGCCAAGTCCCGGGACATGGCCCGCCAGCTGGTCAAGCACGGTCACTTCACCGTGAACGGCAAGAAGGTCGACATCCCGTCGTACCGCGTCAAGGAGCACGACATCATCGAGGTCCGGGGCAAGAGCAAGGAGCTCACCCCGTTCATCGTGGCGCAGGCCGAGGCCGGCTCCAAGACGGTTCCGGCGTGGCTGGAGGCCATCCCGAGCCAGATGAAGGTGCTCGTGCACTCGCTCCCGGCCCGCCAGGTGATCGACACCCAGGTCCAGGAGCAGCTGATCGTCGAGCTCTACTCCAAGTAGTCGGGCTCGTTGCGGTGGTCCGCCCTGCGGGGCGGGCCACCGGAACGGTTTGTGTCGCGGACGTCAAATAGCGGGCGTCCCGGAAGAGAAGAGAAGACATGCTCATCAGCCAGCGACCGTCTCTGTCCGAAGAGTCGATCAACGAGACCCGCTCCCGGTTCACCATCGAGCCGCTGGAGCCGGGCTTCGGCTACACCCTGGGCAACTCGCTGCGGCGCACGCTGCTGTCGTCGATCCCGGGTGCGGCGGTCACCTCCATCAAGATCGACGGCGTGCTGCACGAGTTCACCACGATCCCCGGCGTCAAGGAGGACGTGGTCGAGCTCGTCATGAACATCAAGGAGCTGTGCGTCAGCTCCGAGCACGACGAGCCGGTCAGCATGTACCTGCGCAAGCAGGGCCCGGGCGACGTGACGGCGGGCGACATCCAGCCCCCGGCCGGCGTCTCGGTGCACAACCCGGACCTGAAGCTCGCCACCCTCAACGGCAAGGGCCGGCTCGACATGGAGCTGACCGTCGAGCGGGGTCGCGGCTACGTGACGGCGGCGCAGAACAAGCAGGCCGGCGCCGAGATCGGCCGGATCCCGGTCGACTCGATCTACTCGCCGGTGCTGAAGGTGACGTACCGCGTCGAGGCGACCCGGGTCGAGCAGCGGACCGACTTCGACCGGCTGATCATCGACGTCGAGACCAAGCCGTCGATGGGCCCGCGCACCGCGCTGGCCTCCGCCGGTTCGACGCTGGTGGAGCTCTTCGGGCTGGCCCGGGAGCTGGACGAGACCGCCGAGGGCATCGACATCGGGCCGTCCCCGCAGGACGCGCAGCTCGCGGCGGACCTGGCCCTGCCGATCGAGGAGCTGGACCTGACCGTCCGCTCCTACAACTGCCTCAAGCGCGAGGGCATCAACTCCGTCGGTGAGCTGATCGGGCGCACCGAGGCCGACCTCCTCGACATCCGCAACTTCGGCCAGAAGTCGATCGACGAGGTCAAGATGAAGCTCGCCGGGATGGGTCTGGGGCTGAAGGACTCGGCCCCGAACTTCGACCCGGCGCACGTCGTGGACACCTTCGGCGAGGCCGACTACGACACCGACGACTACCGCGAGACCGAGCAGCTCTAGTCCGCGCTGCCGCCACACCTGAGGAGCACCAAGCATGCCCACGCCCACCAAGGGCCCCCGCCTCGGCGGCAGCCCCGCGCACGAGCGGCTGATGCTGGCCAACCTGGCCACCGCGCTGTTCCAGCACGGCAAGATCAAGACCACCGAGACGAAGGCCCGGCGGCTGCGTCCGCTGGCCGAGCAGCTCATCACCAAGGCCAAGCGGGGCGACCTCGCCTCCCGTCGGCGGGTGCTGGGCGTCGTCAAGGACAAGGACGTGGTCTACTCCCTGTTCGACCAGATCGCGCCCCGGTACGCCAACCGTCCGGGTGGCTACACCCGGATCGTGAAGACCGGCCCGCGCAAGGGCGACAACGCCCCGATGGCGATCATCGAGCTGGTCGAGGAGCTCCAGGCCGCCGAGCCGAAGGCGAACAAGAAGACCGCCGCCCGCAAGGCCGCGCAGCAGGACAAGGTCGAGGCGCTCGCCCCGGCCGAGGAGACCCCGGCGTCGGCCCAGGCCGACCAGGACTCCGAGGCGCCGGTGTCGGCGTCCGGTGACACCGCCGCCGCCCGCGAGGACAGCGACGAGGCCGCCGAGGGCACCGAGAACAAGGCCTGAGCAAACGGCAGCACCGTCGGGCCCGGCATCCCTTCCTGGGGTGCCGGGCCCGACCCGTGAGGAGGTACGAGGTGGACGAGCGGGTCCGGCTGCGGCTGTCGGTCGCGTACGACGGGACGGGTTTCTCCGGCTGGGCGGCCCAGCCGACCCGGCGGACGGTGGCCGGGGTGCTCGCCGAGACCCTGGACCTGGTCCTCGGCGCGGGCGTGGCGACGGGGCTGACCGTGGCCGGGCGGACCGACGCCGGGGTGCACGCCACCGGTCAGGTTTGCCACCTCGACCTGCCGGCCGCCGTGTGGCGTGAGCACGAGGGACGGCTGCTGCGCCGGCTGGCCCGGCTGCTCCCCACCGACGTGCGGGTGCGGGCGATGACGCCGGTGCCGGCGGACTTCGACGCCCGGTTCTCGGCGACCTACCGGCGCTACGAGTACCGGGTGACCGACGCGCCGTTCGGGGCCGAGCCGCTGCGCCGGCACGAGGTGCTGGCCTGGCCGAGGCCGCTCGACCTCGACCTGCTCAACGCCGCCGCGGCGGGGCTGGTGGGGGAGCACGACTTCGCCGCGTACTGCCGGCGCAAGGAGCACGCCACCACCCTGCGCGAGGTGACCCGGCTGGACTGGCGGCGCGACCCCGACGGGCTGCTGGTCGCCACCGTCCAGGCCGACGCGTTCTGTCAGGCGATGGTGCGCAGCCTGGTCGGGGCGATGCTGGTGGCGGGGGACGGGCGGCGTCCGGTGCAGTGGCCGGGCAGCCTGCTGACCCGGCGGGAGCGGTCCAGCGAGGTGACGGTGGCCCCGGCGCACGGGCTCACGCTGGTCGCCGTCGGCTATCCCGAGGACCCGGCCGAGTACGCCCGCCGCGCCGAGGCGACCCGCCGGCTCCGCGTCCCCACGGGCGGGCTCGCCGTCGAGGGCTGAGAGCCGCCCCGGCCGTTCCCGCCGTCGCCTCAGTCGTTCTCGCTGTCGTTTCAGTCGTTCTCGCTGTCGTTCTCGTCGCTGTCGTTGTCGCTCTCGCTGGGGGTGGCCGTCGGCTGCTCGGCGCTGCCGCCGGTGGCCCGGCGCTCCAGCACCCCCTTGGTGAGGTGCGTCTCGATCAGGTCGAAGAGGATCTCGCGTACCGCCGGGTCGGCGGCCTTCACCGGCTCGCCGTCGGCGCGGACCACGAGGCAGTACGCGAGGTAGTGGCCGCGTACCTGCCAGCCGACCCGGGCCGGGGCCTCGGTCAGCGCCTCGGTGTCGTCCCCGGCCGGCAGGCCACGGAAGCGGCCCTCCCGATCGTCGAGCAGTTGCCGCAGCCGGTCCCGGACGCGCTGTGCGGTGGCCTTGTCGGTGAGGTTGAACAGCCCGGCGGTGAGCAGGTGCTCCCCGTCGGGGGAGCGCAGGCTCGCCCGGACCACCTGGTTGCAGCCGAGCGTGGCGAGCAGGTCCGCCACCTCGCCGCTGGCGGCGAGCGCGCAGCTTCCGCTGGACTGGGTCTTGAGCACCTCGTACGGCTGTGCACCGTCGTCGACCGTGACCTGCCGGCCGGGGAAGACCTCCTTGACCGTCAGGGGAGCGGAGTCGGTGTCCCGGGAGTCGATGTCCTGCCGTTCGGTCGCGGACGGCGACGGGGCGGCGGCGGCCGGTGGGCTCGGCGCGACCTGGGGGTCGGTGGCCCGGTCGGCCAGCAGCGCGGCACCGCCGAGCCCGCAGAGGGCGAACAGCGCCAGGACCGCCGCCCCGCCGAACACCACCTGCCAGAGCCGGGCGCCGTGGCGGCCGTCGTCCCGGGCGCGCCGGGACCGGGGCAGGTGCAGCGGTTGCGTGGTGGCGTACCCGCCGGCCGGCGGGGCGGGTCGATGCGCGGCCGGTGGCGGCGGGTAGGCCGCCGGGGGCGGGGGCGGGGCGGCCGCGGGCAGCGCGATCCGGCTGGTCCGGGGCAGCGACGGCGTCGGGAAGCGGGACGGCGCGGGCCCGGTACGGGCGGGCGGGCGGTTCCAGGCCACCGACAGGTCCGACCCCGACCCGGGGTGCCCCTCGAAAGCGTCCTCATCGGACTCGTACCGATACACCATGCGACCCAGACTAGGGGCTATTGTCCCTTTAGGGGGTAATACCCGGAAACTGTGGCAGGTCCGCCGGCCGCCGCCGGTGGGCACGCCGGCCGCGCCCCGCGCGCCGCCCGAGACCCCGCCCGGCGGACGGCGACACCAGTGCGAGAATGCCGGGCGTGACCGGCGACCACTACTTCACCGCTGAACCCGGAACCGCCGCCCGCCCCCGGGAGGTCGAGTTCACCGTCGCCGGGCGCGACTACAGGCTGACCTCGGCCGGCGGGGTCTTCTCCGCCGCCCGCCTCGACCCCGGCACCGCCGTGCTGCTGCGCAAGGCCGACCTGCCGGCCCCCGACGCCGCCGGTGACCTGCTGGACCTGGGCTGCGGCTTCGGCCCGATCGCCTGCGTGCTGGCCGGCAGCGCCCCGGCGGCCACCGTCTGGGCCGTCGACGTCAACGAACGGGCCCGGGCGCTCGCCGCCGCCAACGCCGAGCGGGTCGGCGCGGCCGACCGGGTCCGGGCCGCCGCCCCCGACGACGTGCCGGCCGACGTGACGTTCGCCCAGCTCTGGTCCAACCCGCCGATCCGCATCGGCAAGGAGGGCCTGCACGAGCTGCTGCTGCGCTGGCTGCCCCGGCTCGCCCCCGACGGCGTGGCCTGGCTGGTGGTCGCCCGCCACCTCGGCGGCGACTCGCTGCACCGCTGGCTGACCGAGCAGGGCTGGCAGGTGGGCCGGCACGCCAGCCAGAAGGGCTACCGGGTGCTGCGGGTCACCCGCTGACCTGCGCACCGGTAATCGGCTGTCGCCGGGCCGGCCCGCTCAGGCAGGATGCCCGGGTGGGATACGTGGACGTGGCAGCCGTCGGGCACATCCTCCCCGACGGCCGGGAGCTCTTCACCGACGTGTCGTTCCGGGTCGGTGAGGGGGCCAAGGTCGCCCTGGTCGGGCCGAACGGAGCGGGCAAGACGACGCTGCTGCGGATGGTCGCCGGCGACCTGCCCGTGCGCAGCGGCGGGATCGCCCGCTCCGGCGGGCTCGGCGTGATGCGCCAGTTCATCGGCATGATCGGCGACGACTCCACCCTCGCCGACCTGGCCCTGTCGCTCGCCCCGCCGGCGCTGCGCGACGCCGGCCGCCGGCTCACCGAGACCGAGGCGGCCATGCGGGCGGCCGAGCTGCGCGGCACGCTCGGCGACGCCGCCGCCAAGGCCCAGCTCGCGTACGCGGACGCGCTCGCCGCCTGGGGCGAGGCCGGCGGGTACGACGCCGAGGTCGTCTTCGACACCGTCGCGACGATCGTCCTCGACGCGCCCTGGGAGGTGGCCCGGGAGCGCCCGGTGCGTACCCTCTCCGGCGGCCAGCAGAAGCGCTTCGCCCTCGAACTGCTGCTGCGCGGCCCCGACGAGGTGCTGCTGCTCGACGAGCCGGACAACTTCCTCGACGTGCCCGGCAAGCGGTGGCTGGAGGACCGGCTGCGCGAGTCGGCCAAGTCGGTGCTCTACGTCTCGCACGACCGGGAACTGCTGGCCCGCACCGCCGACCGGGTGGTCGCCGTCGAGGGCGGCAGCGCCTGGGTGCACCCGGGCGGCTTCGCGAGCTGGCACGAGGCGAGGACGGCCCGGCACGCCCGCCTCGACGAGCTGCGCCGCCGCTGGGACGAGGAACACCAGAAGCTGCGCGAGCTGATGCTGATGTACAAGCAGAAGGCCGCGTACAACGACGGGCTGGCGTCGCGGTACCAGGCCGCGCAGACCCGGCTGCGCAAGTTCGAGGAGGCCGGGCCGCCGCCCGTACCGCCGAAGGACCAGGACATCCGGATGCGCCTGACCGGCGGGCGGACCGGCAAGCGCGCGGTGGTCGCCGAGCAGCTCGAGCTGGACGGCCTGACCTACCCGTTCGACCTGGAGATCTGGTTCGGCGACCGGGTCGCGGTGCTCGGGGCCAACGGCACCGGCAAGTCGCACTTCCTGCGGCTGCTGGCCCGGGGCGGCACCGACCCGGACCCGGCCAACGGCCCGGTCGACGGGGCCGGCGCGCTGGCCGCGGTGGCGCACGACGGGGTGGTGCGGCTCGGCGCGCGGGTCCGCCCCGGCCACTTCTCGCAGACCCACGACCGGCCCGAGCTGATGCAGAAGACCCTGGTCGAGATCCTGTGGCGCGGCGACGACCACCGCGCCGGGATGGACCGGCACGCGGCGATGGCCGCGCTGAGCCGGTACGAGCTGGCCGGGCAGGGCGACCAGCGGTTCGGCACCCTCTCCGGCGGCCAGCAGGCCCGCTTCCTGGTGCTGCTGCTGGAGCTGTCCGGGGCGACGCTGCTGCTGCTCGACGAGCCGACCGACAACCTGGACCTGGCCAGCGCGGAGGCGCTGGAGGCCGGCCTCGCGGCGTTCGCGGGCACGGTGATCGCGGTGACCCACGACCGCTGGTTCACCCGCTCCTTCGACCGCTTCCTGCTGTTCGGCAGGGACGGCGAGGTCACTGAGACCCCGGACCCGGTCTGGGACGTGTGAGCGGTGCAAGGAAGGGCCCCCTGTTAACGCATAACGGTGTAGAAGGGGCCCTTCCTTGCGCCTGGCATAGGGTTGGCGCGTGACTGAGATGACGTACCGCCGGCTGGGCGACTCCGGGCTCGTGGTGTCCGTGGTGGGCATCGGCTGCAACAACTTCGGCCGCAAGCTCGACCTCGACGGCACCCGGGCGGTGGTCGACGCGGCGCTCGACGCCGGCATCACCCTGTTCGACACCGCCGACATCTACGGCGAGCCGCAGGGCGCCTCCGAGGAGCTGCTCGGCCAGGCGCTCAAGGGCCGCCGCGACGAGGTGGTGCTGGCCACCAAGTTCGGCATGGACATGCAGGGGGCCAACGGGGCCGACTTCGGCGCCCGGGGCTCGCGGCGCTACATCGCCCGGGCGGTCGAGGCGTCGCTGCGGCGGCTGGGCACCGACCACATCGACCTGTACCAGATGCACGCGCCCGACCCGGGCACCCCGGTCGACGAGACCCTCGCCGCCCTCGACGACCTGGTACGCGCCGGCAAGGTGCGCTACCTGGGCAACTCCAACTTCGCCGGGTGGCAGATCGCGGACGCCGACTGGGTGGCCTCGTCCAACGGGCACACCCGGTTCGTCAGCGCGCAGAACCACTACTCGCTGCTGGAACGGGGCGTCGAGGCCGAGGTCGTTCCCGCGTGCGAGCGCTTCGGCCTGGGCCTGCTGCCGTTCTTCCCGCTGGCGAACGGCCTGCTCACCGGCAAGTACCGGCGCGGGGAGGCCGCCCCGGCCGGCAGCCGGCTCTCCGGCGGCGGCCGGTACGCCGAGCGTCTCGCCGCCGCCCGCTGGGACACCATCGAGGCGATCGGGGCGTACGCCGCCGAGCGGGGGCTCACCATGCTCCAGGTGGCCATCGGCGGGCTGGCGGCCCGGCCCGCGGTGACCTCGGTCATCGCCGGGGCCACCACCCCCGAGCAGGTGCGCGCCAACGCCGGTGCCGGCGCGTGGCAGCCCGGCGACGACGACCTGGCAGCGCTCGACGCCGTCCTCTGAGCGGGGTCGGGGAACGACGCCGACCGCGGAGACGGCGAGGGGCGAAACGGACGAGGGACGCCGGGGGCGGTTCGCCCCGGCGTCCCTCGTCCGGCTGCCGGCCCGGTCAGGCCGTCGGTCCTCCCGGCCCGGCCGGCCGACGTCGGCGCACGAGCAGCAGCGGCACTGCGGCCAGCAGCGCGACGGCGACGAGCCCGCCGGCCGCGTACGTCCACCAGCCGCCCCCCGACCGGTCCCGATCCTCCGGCCCGGCCTGCACGGCGACGGGCCGGGGCGCGGGCGGCGTCTGGGCGGCGCGCGCCTGCACCGTCGCGGTCGCCGACGTCTTGTACGGGGCCGGCGCGGTGACCGTCACCCGCCAGCGGCCGGGGGAGAGCAGCGGGCCGCTGGAGTAGAAGCCCTGCCCCTCCCCGGCCATTTCGAGCTGCACCGGCCCGGCCGTCCGGTCGCCCTCGCCCTTGGCGGTGAGGGTCAGCCGCACCGGCTGGTCCAGTCGGTGACCGTCGGAGTAGACGGCGAGCACCGTGACCCCGCCGGCCCCGTCGCCGCCCACCGACAGCTTGAGCTTTCCGCCGTGCGCCGCCGCCGGGCCCGCCGGCAGCGCCACCAGGCACGCCGCGACGAGCGCGGCGGCGAGGATCCTGAGGGTACGCATCACACGTGCTCCACTCGTTCGGTTCGGGTGGGGCCGCCCCCGCCGTCGTGGTGCACGGCGGGAGCGGCCCCGTCTTCCGTTACAGCGAACCGCCCTCGGCGATCCGGGTGGGGTCGGCGCCGAGCCGGCCCGCCCCGTCGACCGACTTGTTGTCGTTCGCCTTGACGCCGGCCTTGGTGGCCGCGCCGCCGAGCCGGACGATCATGGCGTCGGCGTCACGGACCAGCACGTCCCGGACGTCCGTGTCGGTGACCAACGTGGCATCGGTGGCCAACGCCTTGAAGGCGGTCAACTGCTGCACCGCCCGCTTGTCGTTGCCCTCCGCCTCGGAGGCCCGCACCGCGTCCAGCTTGTTGGACAGCTTGCGGTGCGCCACGTTGGAGAGTCGTCCGGTCGCCTTGAACCGGTCCAGCAGGTTCTGCATGTCCCGGAACGAGGTGGTGACGTAGAACCGGACCGTCGAGGTGGTGGAGTTGCCCGCCTTGTCGGTCGCGGTCACGACCAGCTCGTGCAGGCCGAGCGGCAGCTCGTACATGGGCTGCAGGGTGCCGCTGGCGTACGTCTTGCCGTCCAACGTGCCGGACATCGTCTTGATGCCGGAGGTCGGGTCGACAGACTGCCACGAGATCCGCACGTCCTGGCTGTCGCCGTAGAGCTGGCCGTCGGCGATGCCGGAGACCAGCAGCGTCGGCTTGTCACCGTCGATCTTCACGACGGCCGACTTGAGCGCCTCCGCGTTGCCGGCGGCGTCGGTGGCCCGGTAGAGCAGCTCGTGCGAGCCGTTCCCGGTCACCTCGACCGGCTCGGTGTACGCCGTCCAGGCCCCGCCGTCGAGCGACCACTCCAGCTTCTTGACCCCGGAACCGGCGTCGGTGGAGGTGAGCACCACCGGGACGGTGCCGGCGTGCCAGCCGTCGTCGTTCGCCGGGGCGAACGCCGCCGAGCTGACCGGCGCGGTGGCGTCGATCTTGACGTTGACCTTCTTGGCCTCCTCCACGTTGCCGGCGGAGTCGGTCGACCGGAACCGCACCTCGTGCGCGCCGTCACCGGTGACCTGCACCGGCTCGGTGTACGCGGTCCACGTCGTGGCCCCGTCGAGCTGGTACTCGGTGGAGGCCACCCCGCTGCCGCCGGCCTCGTCGGCCGCCGCGAGCGTGACCGTGACCGGCGCGTTGTGCCAGCCCTCGGTCGGGGTGCCGGAGACCGTGGCGGTGGTCACCGGCGCGGCAGTGTCGGCGGTCTTGGTGGAGAGGCGGAAGTAGTCGAACGACGCCGTCTTCGACGTGGCCGCGTTGGCCCCGAGAGTGAACAGACCGATCTTCGGGGTGGCCCCGACGGCGGTGTTCGTCAGCGTCTCGAAGGTCGTCCACTCCTGCCCGTCGGCCGAGTACGACGCGGTGAAGGTGTCACCGGCCCGGGCGAGCCGCAGGTGCCACACGCCCGAGGTCAGGTTGGAGACCTGCGGCTGCGGGTTCTGCGTCACCCCGGCGACCTCGCCGCGGAACTCGATCCGCCGGGAGACGGCCTGACCGGCCTGGTTGTCCACGATGTAGTCGAACTTGACGTAGTTGTCGTCGTCGGCGTGGACGATCAGACCCGCCTGCTGGTACTGCTCGGCCAGCAGGCTGCCGTCGACCTTCGTCTCCAGGGTCCAGTCGCCGGACGGCGCGGTCTGGAGGATGAAGTTCGTCGGGCCGGTGTTGCTGGTGCCGTAGATGTCACCCTTCGGCACGTCGATCTGCAGCGCCCCGCCGGTCACCCGGTAGGTGGCCGCGTCCTCCCGCAGGATCGCGTTCCAGCGGCACTTGTCGAGCGCGGTGCCGCCGAACTCGTCCGACGGGTCGACCGGGCCGGCCGGCTCGTCGGGCGTGACCTGGAAGAAGTCGAACGCCGCGTCCACCACCGGCGCGGTGGTGGCGCCGTTGAGGGCGAACAGACCGATCCGGGGGTTGCTGATCCCGGCGAGCGCGGCGGACCGGCCGACCGGGGTGAACGTGGTCCCGTCGCCGGACATCTCCGCCGTCAGGTTGGTGCCGTCGCTGGTCATCCGCAGCCAGACGGTGTCACCGGCCGGCGCGGCGGTGGCGTCCGCCCCCTCGTTGCGGGGCGACCCGGCCGTCTCCCGGATGAACTCCACCCGGCGGGAGCCGGAGTAGAGCAGGTCCAGCTTGGCGTAGTTGTCGTCGTCGCCGTAGATCAGCAGGCCGGCCTGCTGGTAGTTGGCGGTGACGGGCAGCGTGACCTTCGTGGTGGCCTGCCAGGATCCGCTGGGCGCGGGCTGGAGGACCAGGTTGGTGGCCCCGTTGGTCGTGCCGTACAGGTCACCGGACGCGGTGGGCAGCCGCAGCGACCCGCCCGAGACCGAGTAGAGCTGGTTCTCCCGGACCACGGTCCAGCGGTCCTTGTCCAGGCTGGTGCCGACGAAGTCGTCCGAACGCGCCCCGAAGCAGGACGTGTTGGCCGCCTCCACCTTCACCGGGACGGTCACGTACGCCTTCGCGCCCCGGGCGTCGGTCACCGTCAGGGTGGCGGTGAAGGTGCCCGGCACGGTGTACGTGTGGGTGGCGTCGAGGGTCGACGCCGTCTTGCCGTCGCCGAAGTCCCAGGCGTACGTCAGCGGGGTGTCGCCCTCGGCGTCGGTGGCCGTGCCGTCGAAGGCGACGGTGACCGGCGCGGTGCCGGTGGTCGGCGTCGCCGTGGCGCTGACCTGCGGCGGCGCGTTCTCGGTGACGCCGCGGCCGATGAAGTCCATCCAGTTGACGTTGAACAGCGAGCCGGTGCCGCCGGCCGGGTCCTTGGCGAGGAAGTAGAGCGTGCCCTCAGCCGTGCCGGTGACCGGGGCGGTCACGTCGACGAACTGCTGCCAGCCGCCGGTGCCCGGCACGTTCGCGGACGCGACCAGCGGGCCGTCGACCGTGCCCGAGCGGACCTCGATCCGCCCGCCCTGGACCTCCGAGGCCACCCGGAAGCGGATCGAGTCGATCCCGGTCAGGCTGGCCGGGGCGAGCGACCACCAGTCACCGTCCTCGATGAAGCCGATGTTCTGGTTGCCGCCGGCGGTGTCGGTGGTGGTCTCCTTCTGCACGCCCGGGTCGCCGCCGCCGGTGCTGCCGGGGGCCCGGCCGGTGGCGGTGAAGTACTCGGCCTGCTTGCGCTTGGGCTGGAGCTGCTCGATCGCCCGGCCGGTCAGCTCGCCGGCGCCGCCGGCGCCGCCCTTGTCGGTGTAGGTCGCCTCGAAGACGCCGAAGACGTTCGCCTCCGCGCCGTGGCCGGAGGCCAGCGAGGTCTGCACGGTGCCGGTGCAGCCGGTGTGCTGCTCCAGCGGGTGGGCGTGCTCGTCGTGGCCGAGCAGCACCTGGAGCTGGACCCGGTCACAGTCGATGGTGCCGTCCTCCGGGTCGGTCACCTTGATCGTGTAGTTGATCTGGTCGCCCCACTCGAAGAAGCCGCCGTTCGGCGGGAACTCGATGGTCACCGTCGGGGCGGTGTTGCCGACCGTCACCGGCACGTTCGCCACGGCGGTACGGCCCGCGGGGTTGGTGACGGTGAGCTGGGCGGTGTAGTCGCCGGCGGTGGCGTAGGTGTGCGTCGGGTTCGCCTCGGTCGAGGTCTGCCCGTCACCGAACGCCCAGGAGTAGGTCAGCGTGCCGCCGTCGGGGTCGCGGGAACCGGCGCTGGAGAAGTTCACGGTCAGCGGCGCGGGCCCGGAGGTGGGGTCGGCGCTGGCCTGGGCGATCGGGGCCCGGGAGCCGGCGGTGTAGTCGATCCGGTAGACGCCGGAGTTGTCGTTGTTGCCGCCGAAGCCGCTGCCCCACTCGATCATGTAGAGCGCGCCGTCCGGCCCGAACTCGAAGTCCATCGGGCGGACCATGGTCATGCCGGTGAGCAGCTGGTTGATGTCGATCAGCGACTTGCCGTCCTGGCTGACCTGCATCGTGTACATCTTCGACTGGTTCCACTCGCCGAGGAGCGCCTTGCCGTCGTAGTACGCCGGCCACTTGCGGTCCGACGTGCTGTCGGCGTCGTACCGGTAGACCGGGCCGCCCATCGGGGCGCCGCCGCCGCCGATCTCGGGGAAGCGCGGGTCGCCCGCGTAGCCGTAGTCCACGGTCGCCGGGATGGCCGGCGGCAGGTTCGTCAGGCCGGTGTTGTTCGGCGAGTCGTTCACCGGCGCGGCGCAGTTGAACTTCGCCCCGCTCGGCCCGTTCGGGAAGGTGTAGTCGTTGTACGCCTTGTTGTTGCCGGTGCAGTACGGCCAGCCGTAGTTGCCGGCGGTGGCGACGATGTTCCACTCCACCAGGCCCTCGGGGCCGCGGTCCGGGTTGGCCGAGTTGGCGTCCGGTCCGTAGTCGGCGACGTAGAGGGTGTCGGTCTTCTGGTCGACGCCGATCCGGAACGGGTTACGGAAGCCCATGCCGAAGATCTCGGGGCGGGTCTTCGCGGTGCCCGGCGCGAACAGGTTCCCCGTGGGGATCGTGTAGGTGCCGTCGTCCTCCGGGTGGATCCGGATCACCTTGCCGCGCAGGTCGTTGGTGTTGCCGGCGCTGCGCTGCGCGTCGTAGTCCTGCCGGCCGGCCCGCTCGTCGATCGGCGTGAAGGCGCTCGACTCGAACGGGTTGGTGTTGTCACCGGTGGCCAGGTACAGGTTGCCCTTCGAGTCGAAGGTCATGCTGCCGCCCGCGTGGCAGCACGTGTTGCGCTGCGTGTCGACCTGGAGGACGACCTTCTCGGTGGCCTTGTCGATGGCGTCACCGTTGACGGTGAACCGGGACAGGTAGTTGCGGGGGCCGCCACCGGCCGGCGCGTAGTACAGGTAGATCCACTTGTTGGTGGCGAAGTCCGGGTCGAGGCGGAGGCCGAGCAGGCCGTCCTCGTTGCCGGTGAAGACGTCCAGCTTGGTCGCGGTGACCGTGTTGCCGGTGTCCGGCTTGATGATCTGCACCCGGCCGTCACGCTCGGCGTAGAACACCCGACCGTCCGGAGCGATGTCCAGCTCCATCGGGTTGTTGGTGTTGCTGTCCAGCGTCACCTTGTCGAAGTTCGAGGTCTTCGAGGCGCCGCAGTCGGCCTTCTCCACGCCCGCGGCGGTGCGGATGCCGCCGAGCAGGTGGGCCAGGAACTCGGGCTCCTGGTACGACTGCTGGGTGTGGCCGCCGCCGGTGTACCAGGCCCGGCCGCCGTCGTAGTCCTGGCACCAGGCGGTCGGGTGGTCGGCGCCCATCGCGCCGGTGCCCGGGGTGTAGGACTTCTCGTCCAGGCTGGCCAGCACGTGCACGTTGGCGCGCGGGTTGGTCCGGAAGTTGTACCACTCGTCGAACCGGGACCACTTGTCCGGCAGCGTGGCCGTGGACGGGTGGGCGTGGTCCTCGACCTTGACGGTGGCCTGCTGGTTGGCCGGGTGGTTGGAGAAGTACGCGCCGACCAGCTTGCCGTACCAGGGCCAGTCGTACTCGGTGTCCGACGCGGCGTGGACGCCGGCGTAGCCGCCGCCGGCCTGGATGTAGCGCTCGAACGCGGCCTGCTGGTCGGCGGTGAGGACGTCACCGGTGGTCGACAGCCAGATCACGGCCTGGTACTTCGCGAGGTTGGCGTCGTTGAACGCGGCGCCGTCCTCGGTCGTGTCGACGGTGAAGCCGTTGTCGGTCCCGAGCTTCTGGATCGCGGCGATGCCGGCCGGGATCGCGTCGTGCCGGAAGGCGGCGGTCTTGGAGAAGACGAGCACCGAGAACGGGTCCGTGGCGGCGGCCGCCACGGGGGCCGCCGCCAGGGGCGCCGCCTGCGCGGCGGCCGGTGCCGCCTGGGCGGGGGTGCCGGCGACCAGGCCGGTGGCGACGAGGGACAGGCTGAGAAGTGAGGAACTGAGGATGCCGCGAGGTATGCGGCGGCGGCGGGATGGAGACACTCCATGCTCCTTTTGTCCGAGCTGGACAGTGGTGGGCTCGGGGACGACTTCGCCGCAGACCGTCCCCGGTCGGTGCGGGTGCCCGGGTCAGACCAGAACCCGGGCACCTGTAACGTCGGCGCGGGCCTGGGCCCGCGCCGGTCGGACCGGCACGCGAGGGGGTCGCGTGCCGGTGGTCGGTGGGCGGTCACGCCAGGGCCGTCCACCGGTCGGATCGGGGTGGACGACCACGCCAGGGCCGCTCACCGGTAGGTCGGTGCGGGCCACGCCGAGGCCACGCGCCGAAATATGTCGATCGGTTGAACAAATTAGCGCCGCTGGACTCGTTTCCGGCAAGGCGTCGGCGTGTAACGATTCGGTATCGGCGATCGGCCTATCCGGCGCATGCGGAGGAATGGGGAGAACCGGCTCGCCGGCCGGTTGATCGTGGTCTGGACCACCGGTCGGATCCCTTGGCGGATCGACCGATCCGTCGTACGGTGACACGGAAGTAACCCACGGGAGCCCGGTGCACCGGGCTGAGAGGGGGGCTGGAGCCCCCGACCGTCGAACCTGATCCGGGTAATGCCGGCGCAGGGAGGAGAGTTGCCGTGCCGTCCCTTGGACGACTGCATCTGATCACCGACACCCGGCCGGGGCGCGACCCGCTCGCCGTGCTGCGCGCCGCCCTGCCGGTGGCCCGCGCCGAGCTGGTCGTCCAGGTCCGGGTCACCGACGACGCCACCGACCGTGAGGCGTACGACCTCGCCCGGCGGGCGGTCGCCCTGTGCGCCCCGTACGGGGCGACGTGCCTGGTCAACGACCGGCTGCACGTGGCGCTCGCGGTCGGCGCCGCCGGCGGCCACGTCGGCGCGGACGACCTGCCCGTCCCGGCGGCCCGCCGGATCCTCGGCCCCACCGCGGTGCTCGGCGCGACCGCCCGGTCACCGGGACCGGCCGCCGAGGCGGTGGCCGGCGGGGCCAGCTACCTCGGTGTCGGCCCCTGCCACGCCACCGACACCAAGGCGGGGCTGCCGGACCCGATAGGCCCCGCCGGGGTACGTGCCGTGGCCGGGGCCGTGGCGGTGCCGGTGATCGCCATCGGCGGGGTGACCGCCGCCGGTGTCCCGGCGCTGCGCGCCGCCGGGGCGTACGGGGTGGCGGTGGTCGGGGCGCTCTCCGCCGCCGATCCGGCGCGCGCCACCGCCGAGCTGCTCGGGGCGCTGACGTGCTAGCCCACGCCGAGGTGCCGGCCCGCGCCGACGGGTCAGCCCACGCCGAGGTGCCGGCCCGCGCCGACGGGTTAGGAAGGGACCCTTCCTATACAGAAAGCGTTAACAGGGGGCCCTTCCTTACCGACGTGGCGGTGGTGGGGGGCGGGGCCGTCGGGCTGGCCGTGGCGTGGCGGTGCGCGGCACGCGGGCTGCGCGTCACCGTGCACGACCCGGCCCCCGGGTCGGGCGCGTCCCACGTCGCCGCCGGGATGCTGTCGCCGGTCGCCGAGTCCTACTTCGGCGAACGGGAGCTGACCGCGCTGCTGGTCGCCTCGGCCGCCCGCTGGCCCGCGTTCGCCGCCGAGCTGACCGCCGCCAGCGGCGTCGACCTCGGGTACCGCACCGAGGGCACCCTCGTCGTCGGGCTCACCGGCGACGACCTCGCCGAGGCGCGGCGGCTGTGGTCGTACCAGCGGGACCTGGGGCTGCCCATCAGCCCGCTGCGCCCGTCGGAGCTGCGCGACCGCGAACCGGCGCTCGCCACCCGGGTGCGCGGCGGCGCGATCGCCCCCGGCGACCACCAGGTCGACCCCCGGCGGCTGGTCACGGCGCTGCGCACCGCCGCCGGGCGGGCCGGCGCGACCCTCGTCGCCGGCGGGGTGCGGTCGCTGTCCGACCTCGACGCCCGGGTCACCGTCGTCGCGGCCGGCTGCGGGGCCGCCGCGCTCACCGGGCTGCCGGTCCGCCCGGTCAAGGGCCAGATCCTGCGGCTGCGCGCGCCCGACGGCGGCCCGCCGGGCTTCCGGCACGTCGTCCGGGGGTACGCCGACGGCGAACCCGTCTATTTGGTGCCCCGCTCCAGCGGGGAGGTGGTGGTCGGCGCGACCGTCGAGGAACGCGCCGACACCGACGTCACCGCCGGGGCGGTGCTGCGGCTGCTCCGCGCCGCCGTGGATCTCGTCCCCGAGCTGGCCGAGTACGACCTGGTCGAGGCGACCGCCGGGCTGCGCCCCGGCACCCCCGACAACAGGCCGGTCATCGGGCCGCTGCCCGGCCGGCCCGGCGTGCTCGCCGCCACCGGCCACCACCGGCACGGCATCGTGCTCACCCCGGTCACCGCCGACCTCGTCACCGACCTGATCGTCACCGGGCAGGCGGGCTCCCCGGCGGTGGATCCGCTGCTCGCCCCATTCACCCCCGAGCGGTTCGCCGGCCAACGCCGGTCCGGCTGACCGCCGTCGACCCGACCGACCCGACCACCCGACCGACCCGCGCCACCGACCCGCGCCACCGGTCCGCGAGCCGCGCACCGGGCCGCGTACCGAGCCGCGCCACTGGTCCGGCCGGGCCCCCGCCGGCCCGACCGACCGCGTCCGGCCCGGCGCGTCCCGTCACCGGTGGCGGGCCGAGGACGCATCCGAGGAGGAACACCCACATGGAACTGACGGTGAACGGCACCGGGCGTACCCTGCCCGCCGGAGCGACCGTGGCCGACCTGGTCGGCCTGGTCACCGATCAGCGGCGCGGCCTCGCCGTCGCGGTCAACGGCGAGGTCGTGCCGC
This sequence comes from Micromonospora sp. WMMD712, assembly GCF_029581295.1. NCBI lineage: Bacteria > Bacillati > Actinomycetota > Actinomycetes > Micromonosporales > Micromonosporaceae > Micromonospora > Micromonospora sp. WMMD712. Next base: position 3,460,855 of record NZ_CP120743.1, on the reverse strand, counting down.
GCGGCGGCTGGCCGGGGACCCCGCTGCGCGACGGCGACCACGTCGAGGTGCTCAGCGCCGCCCAGGGTGGGTGACGGCATGTCCCACGAGGGTTCCGCGTTCGAGCTGGGCGGCGTGACGTTCGGGTCCCGGCTGATCCTCGGCACCGGCGGCGCGGCCAGCCTGCACGCGCTGGAGCAGGCGATCCGGGCGTCCGGCACCGAGCTGGTGACGCTCGCGCTGCGCCGTGTCGACACCGCCCCCGCCATGGGCGGCGGGCTGCTGGAGCTGCTGGAGCGGTGCGGGGTGCGGCTGCTGCCGAACACGGCCGGCTGCTACACGGCCGGCGAGGCGGTGAAGGTGGCCCACCTGGCCCGCGAGGCGTTCGACACGGACTGGGTGAAGCTGGAGGTGATCGGCGACGAGCGCACGCTGCTGCCCGACGGGGTGGAGCTGCTGCGCGCCGCCGAGATCCTGGTCGCGGACGGGTTCACCGTGCTGCCGTACACGTCGGACGACCCGATCCTGGCCCGGCGGCTCGCCGACGTCGGCTGCGCGGCGGTGATGCCGGCGGGCGCGCCGATCGGCTCCGGCCTGGGCGTGAACAACCCGCACCACATCCGCCTGATCCGGCAGGGCGTCGACGTGCCGGTGATCCTCGACGCGGGGATCGGCACCGCGTCCGACGCGGCGCTCGCCATGGAGCTGGGCTGCGACGCCGTGCTGCTGGCCAGCGCCGTCACCCGGGCCGCCGACCCGGTCGCGATGGCCACCGCGATGCGGTACGCGGTCGAGGCGGGCCGCCTGGCGGCCGGGGCGGGCCGCATCCCCCGCCGTTTCCACGCCCTGCCCTCCACCCCCGACGAGGGAAGGCCCGACCTGTGACCCCACCCCCCGCCCCACCCCCCGCGGATCTTGGAAGGGAACGGCCCCTCCAGGGGCCGGATTCTTCCAGGATCTCGTCGCCGACGCCGTGCGGCATCGTCCTGCTGGCCGATCGGGGAGGAGGCGCCACGGGAGGGGCCGGGCCGGGGGAGCTCGTGCGGGTGGTGGCGGGTGCCGTCGCCGGGGGAGTGCGCTGGGTGGTGCTGCGGGAGAAGGGCCTGCCCCGCGCCGAGCGGGCCGCGCTCGCCGCCGAGCTGCGCCCGATCCTCGCCGAGGCCGGCGGCACCCTGGTCGTGGCGGGCCCCGACCCGCTCGACGGCGACGCCGTGCACCTCCCGGCCGCCGGCCCCTATCCGCCGCCGCGCCCCGGTCCCGCCGGTCGTGCCCGCCCGTGGCTCGTCGGCCGGTCCTGCCACGACGCGGCCGAGCTGGCGCGGCTGACCACCGAGGACTACGCGACCCTCTCCCCGGTGTACCCGAGCAGGTCGAAGCCCGGCTACGGCCCGCCGCTGGGGACCCGGCGGCTCGGCGAGCTGATCCGGTTCAGCCCCGTGCCGGTCCTCGCCCTCGGCGGCATCGAGACCCCGGACCAGGTGCGCGCCTGCCTGACGGCGGGCGCGGCGGGCGTGGCGGTGCAGGGCACCATCATGCGCGCCGGTGACCCGGCCCGGGCAGCCGCCGCGCTGACGACCGCCTGGGCCGAGGCCGCCGCGCTGACCGCAGACTGGCCCGAGGCCGCCGCGCTGACGACCGCCCGGGCCGGGGCCCGAAGCCGTCGCCCGCACACGGAGACCCAGCGCACGGGGCTGCGGCCGACCGTGCCCACGCAGGGATCAAGCCTGACCGCCCGGAGTGGGCACGGTCGGCCGCAGCCCCCCGCCGCACCCGCCGCACCCGCCGCACCCGCCGCACCCACCACCCCGACAGACCGAGCGAGCGAGGCGACCAGGTGACCCCGACGACCGTGCTGACCATCGCCGGCTCCGACTCCGGCGGGGGCGCCGGCATCCAGGCCGACCTCAAAGTCTTCGCCGCGCTCGGCGCGTACGGCACGAGCGTCCTCACCGCCGTCACCGCGCAGAACACCCGGGGCGTGGACGCCGTCCTGCCGCTGCCGCCGCGCACCGTCACCGAGCAGCTCGACAGCGTGCTCGGCGACTTCCGGGTGCGGGCGGTGAAGACCGGGATGCTCGGCAATCCGGCCGTCGCCGACGCGGTCGCCGACGCCGCGCAAGCGGGACGCCTGCCGCACCTCGTCGTCGACCCGGTGCTCGTGGCCACCAGCGGGCACCGGCTCGGCGTCGTCGAGGCGGTCGAGCGGCTGCTGCCGTACGCCGAGGTGGCGACGCCGAACTGCGCGGAGGCCGCCGCCCTCACCGGACGCCCGGTGACCACGGTCGAGGAGATGGTGGCCGCCGCCGAGGCCCTCGCCGCCGGCGGCCCGGCGCACGTGGTGGTCACCGGCGGCGACGTGGACGCGGCCGGCGAGTCGGTGGACGTGCTGGCCGGCGGCGGGTCGACCACGCTGCTGCGCGCGCCCCGGGTGCGCACCCGGCACAGCCACGGCACCGGCTGCTCGTTCTCGGCGGCGATCGCCGTGCGGCTGGCGGCCGGGGATCCGGTGCCGGCGGCGGTCGCGGCCGCCAAGGAGTACGTCACCCGCGCGCTGACCGGCGCGCGGGACTGGGAACTGGGCGCGGGACGCGGCCCGCTGGACCACTTCGGCTGGTCCTGACCACCACCTGGGAGGCAGTCATGCAGGCACGACGCAAGGTCTACGTCGAGGGGGCCCGGCCGGACGTCCGGGTGCCGTTCGCCGAGGTCGACCTGACCGGCGACAACCCGCCGGTCCGGCTCTACGACACCTCCGGCCCCGGCTCCGACCCCGAGGTGGGGCTGCCCCCGCTGCGCGGGCCGTGGATCGCCGAGCGCGGCGACGTCGCGCCGGTGCGCGGGGCGGGCACCCCGCTCGCGGGCGCGGACGGGAAGCGGCCGACGCAGCTCGCGTACGCGCGGGCCGGGGTCGTCACCCCGGAGATGGAGTTCGTGGCGATCCGGGAGGGGATGGCCCCGGAGTTCGTCCGCGACGAGATCGCCGCCGGCCGGGCGGTGCTCCCGCTCAACGTCAACCACCCGGAGTGCGAGCCGGCGATCATCGGCAAGGCGTTCCTGGTGAAGGTCAACGCCAACATCGGCACCTCGGCGGTCACCTCCTCGGTCGCCGAGGAGGTGGAGAAGCTGACCTGGGCGACGCGGTGGGGCGCGGACACCGTGATGGACCTGTCCACCGGCAAGCGGATCCACGAGACCCGCGAGGCGATCGTGCGCAACTCGCCGGTGCCGATCGGCACGGTGCCGATCTACCAGGCCCTGGAGAAGGTCGGTGGCGACCCGGTGAAGCTGAGCTGGGAGGTGTTCCGCGAGACGGTGGTCGAGCAGGCCGAGCAGGGCGTCGACTACATGACGGTGCACGCCGGGGTGCTGCTGCCGTACGTGCCGCTGGCGGTGGACCGGGTCACCGGGATCGTCTCCCGGGGCGGGTCGATCATGGCGGCCTGGTGCCTGGCGCACCACGAGGAGAACTTCCTCTACACCAACTTCCGCGAGCTGTGCGAGATCCTCGCCCGGTACGACGTGACGTTCTCCCTCGGCGACGGGCTGCGCCCCGGGTCCATCGCCGACGCCAACGACGCGGCCCAGTTCGCCGAGCTGCGCACCCTCGGCGAGCTGACGAGGATCGCCTGGGAGTACGACGTGCAGGTGATGATCGAGGGCCCCGGACACGTGCCGATGCACAAGATCAAGGAGAACGTGGACCTCCAGCAGGAGTGGTGCCACGAGGCACCGTTCTACACGCTCGGCCCGCTGACCACGGACATCGCCCCTGCGTACGACCACATCACGTCGGCGATCGGCGCGGCCATGATCGGCATGTTCGGCACCGCGATGCTCTGCTACGTGACGCCGAAGGAGCACCTCGGCCTGCCCGACCGGGACGACGTGAAGGCCGGCGTGATCGCTTACAAGATCGCGGCGCACGCGGCGGACCTGGCCAAGGGCCACCCCGGCGCGCAGGCGTGGGACGACGCGCTGTCGAAGGCGCGGTTCGAGTTCCGCTGGTCCGACCAGTTCAACCTCTCGCTGGACCCGGAGACGGCGCGGTCGTACCACGACGCGACCCTGCCGGCCGAGCCGGCGAAGACGGCGCACTTCTGCTCGATGTGTGGCCCGAAGTTCTGCTCCATGAAGATCACCCAGGAGCTGAAGGAGTACGCGGCACGCGGAATGCGGGACAAGTCGGAGGAGTTCGTGTCTTCCGGCGGCCGGGTGTACCTGCCGCTGGCCTGATCCCGCCCGGCCCGCCGGGGTGGCCTTGCCTGGCCTGCGTCCGGAGCCGGGTCGGCGACATGGTGGTGCCCCGCCGGGGCCGACCCCGTCACGTCGCCGACATGGTGGGACGCCGGCCGCCAGGCGGGGTCAGTCGCGGTGGTGCCGGCCGGAGGCGCGCAGCGAGCGCCGGGTGGTGTCCTCCGACCCACCGGTCTCGCCCGACACGGGGCGGGCGAGGCCGGTGACCCAGTCGACGTACTCCTCGTCCTGCGCCGGCAGCGGTTCCGGGTCGCGGCGGTCGTCCCGTTCGGCCGCCGCGCCCGGGTCGTCGGCCGCCCGGGTCCGGCCGCGCCGGAACAGGGGCCGCAGGAGCCGGGACCGGCCGGCGGCGGTGTCCTCCGGCGACGGGCCGGCCTCCGCCGGACCCTCGGGCTCGCCGGCGACGGGAGCGGCAGCCGCCCCGCCGGCCGGTGCCGGCCCTGCCCCGCCGACCGGGGACAGGCCCGTGCCGGGGGAGGGGGGCGCGCCGGTCGCCCGCGCCGCGCTCTGCCACAGCTCGCCCGGTCCACCCGGCTCGTCGCGCGGGGGCGGCGTGTCGCCCACCGGGTGCCGCTCGGGCGTCGGCGTGGCGAACCGGCGCGCGGCGTTGCCGAACGCGTCCCAGCTCGCCGCCTTGTCGAGGTCGGGCAGGGGGAGCCGGGGGCGGGGCCGGGCGGCCGCCTCGGCGGCCTGGCCGCTCGGGGACCGGTCGGCGGCCTCGCCGGTCGGGACCGGGTCGGTGGCCCGGCGGCCGGTCGTGGCCGGGTCGGTCGGGGCCGGCTCAGTGGCCGGGTCGGTCGGGTCGGTCGGGGTCGGGCCGGCGGCCCGGCCGGTCGGGGCCGGCTCGGTCGGGGCCGGCTCGGTGGCCTGGCCGGTCGGGGTGGGATCGGTGGCCTGGCCGGTCGGGATCGGGTCGGTCGCCTCGCCGAGCGGGACTGGGCCGGTCGTCTCGCCGGTCCCGGTCGTCTCGGCGGTCGCGGCCGGGGCGGTGGGCCGGGCGGCGGGCGTGCCGGCGGCCATCGGCCACTCCCAGTGGGCGGGGGGAGCGCCGGCCGGACCGTCGGCCCCGGCCGGGTCCCGCGCGTCGTCGCCCCGGCTGTGTGGGCCTGCGCTGCGGGCGGGGGTGTCGCCGGTGCGGTCGTCCGGCAGCGGGTCGCCGATGGTCGCGGGGACCCGGCGGGCCGTGGTCGGGCCCGGCTGGGCGGCCGGGTCGGCGGGCCCGTCGGCGGCCGGTGGGGTGGGGCCGGTCGGAAGCGGCCGGAGGATGTCCGTCGGCTCGATCGCGGCCCGGTGGCCGGCCGCACGGGCCGTGCCGGGCAGGCCGACGCCGCGCCCCCTGGCCAGGCCGGCGGCGCGCATCCCGGACAGGGCCGCGCGGAGCGTGCCGGGTGGGCGGGCGCCGAGCGCTCCGGGCAGGGCCGCACCCCGGGAACCGGCCAGGTCGGCCGGCCCGCCGGCCGGGACGACGACGCCGGCCGGGCCGTCGGCCGGCGGGTCGGCGTCGGCGGACCGGGCGAAGAGGGGCCAGCCGGCGAAGAGGGGCCAGCGGGCCAGGGCGGCGGCCGTGGCGCCGAGCAGGCCGGTGGCGACCGCGAGCAGCGCGCCGTAGTAGGGCGCGAGCTGATACCGGTCGGCCGGGTCACCCGGGCCCGCGGTGAGGTAGGCGAAGGCGACCAGCACGGGGCCCGCCGCCCCGGTCGCGCCCGCGATCAGCGGCGGATGCCCGCGCCGGCGGGCCAGCGCGCCGGAGGCCGCGCCCGCGAGCAGGGCCGACAGCGGCAGGACGATCGTGGCCAGCCGCTGCGCCGCGTCCGTGGCGAGCCAGGCCGGCTCGAACACCCCGAGGCGTACGGTCGGCAGCGGGCCGGTGCCGACGAGGGACGGCAGGGCCGAGACCAGGGCGACGAACCAGACCGTGCCGGCGACGGCCGCGACGTTCCAGCCCAGCGGCGGGCGCAGCAGCACGGCGAGCGCCGCGCCGGCGCCGACCACCGCGCCGAGGGTCGCGCAGATGCCCACCGCCCAGACCGGGTCCACGCTGTTGAGCTGGGTGGCCCGGGCCGGCTGCATGCACAACGGCGCGACGACGGTCGCGCCCAGGGCCGCCGCGCCGGCCAGGGCGAGCTGCCCGGTCGTGCTGCCGGTGACCGGGTCGGCGCTGGTGAGCCGCTCGGTGACCACCGCGCCGACCACGGCGGCGAGCGCCGCGCACCAGCCCACCCAGACGAGCTGGGCGGGCCACCGGTTGACGGCGGCGTCGGTGAAGTCGCCGGCGATCCGCACGATGCCGAAGCCATACGCGATGCCGAGCTGGCCGGCCCCGGCCAGCATGCTCACCCCGAGCGCGGTGAGCAGCGGCTTGCCCCACGTCCGAAAGGCCATGTCGGGCACGTTACGGCCCGGTGCGCCCGATCGCCACCTTGGCGCGGCGACGCGCCCGGCCTGCGACTACTTGAGCTCGACCAGCCGCGCCAGGTACGTCGTATCCCCGACATTGGTGAGCATGTGAACGGCGCCCGGGTCGCGGTACACCACCCCGCCGGTCGGCTCGTCCGCGTCGATGGTGGTGCCGTCGATCGTCTGCACCACGTTCTTCGCGCCCTGGACGGCGATCACCAGGTACGGGTGGTCGTGCCGGTGCAGCGGCTGCCGCTCGCCCGGCTCCAGCCGGATGTGCCACACCCGCACCCGGTCGTTCTCGTAGACGATCTCCTGGCCCACCGGGCCCAGCTCGGTCCCGTCGATCACGTCGGTCATCCGGTCAGCCTCCAGTGACGGCAGCGTCGGCGCGCGTCAGGTGCGGGAGCACCTCGGCGGCGATGAGCTCCAGGTGGTCGAGGTCGGCGAGGTCGGTCAGCCGCAGGTGCACCCGGGTCGCGCCGACGGCGGCGAACTCGCCGATCCGGTCGACGAGCCGGGCGGGCGAGCCGACCACCGCGTCCTCCGGCGGCAGGGCGCTCTTGGCGTGCAGCGGCGCGGCCCGCAGCCGCGCCTCGGCGTCGGTGCGCCCGACCGCCACCGCGATGGCGGCGGAGAGGACGAGCGGCTCCCGCCCCGACGCCGGGCGGCCGTGCCGGTCGCACGCCTCGGCCACCCGCTCGTACGCGGCGGCGGTCTCGGCGACGCTCTTGAACGGCATGTTGAACTCGTCGGCGTACCGGGCGGCGAGTCGGGGGGTGCGCGTGGGGCCGCGTCCGCCGACGATCACCGGTGGGCCGGGCCGCTGGACCGGCTTGGGCAGGGCGGGGGAGTCGACCAGGCGGTAGTGCTCGCCGGTGAAGCTGTACGTCTCGCCGACCGGGGTGCGCCACAGGCCGGTGATCACTTCGAGCTGCTCGGCGAGCCGGTCGAAGCGCTCGCCGACGCCGGGGAACGGGATCCCGTACGAGATGTGCTCCCGCTCGTACCAGCCGGCGCCGATGCCCAGCTCGACCCGGCCGCCGCTCATCTGGTCGACCTGGGCGACCATGACGGCGAGCGGGCCGGGCAGCCGGAAGGTGGCCGACGTGACGAGGGTGCCGAGCCGGATCCGGGTGGTCTCCCGCGCCAGCGCGGCGAGGGTGAGCCAGGCGTCGGTGGGGCCGGGCAGGCCGGGCTCGGTGCCGAGGAACTGGTAGTGGTCGGCCCGCAGGAACCCCTCGAAGCCGCCCGCCTCGACGGCCCGCGCGAAGCGCAGCTGGTCGTCGTAGGTGGCGCCCCGGTGCGGCTCGGTGAAGACGCTGACCCGCATGGTCACCGTCCCTCCGTGCCGGCCCCGGCGGGCGCGACGGGGGTGTCGCGTTCCATCAGCAGCTCGTGCAGCTCGGCGCTGACCCGGGCGACGTCGGCGAGGTGGGCGTTGCGGCCGAGGGTGCGGGGCCGGGGGATGTCGACCTCGACGATCGCGCGGATCCGGCCCGGCCGGGGGCTGAGCACGACCACCCGGTCGGCGAGCAGCACCGCCTCGTCGATGGAGTGGGTGACGAAGACGACGGTGGCCCCGCTGGTCATGTGCACCCGCTGGAGCTCACCGGAGAGCTCCTCGCGGGTGAGCGCGTCCAGGGCGGAGAACGGCTCGTCCATGAGCATCACCCGGGGGTCGCCGATCAGCGACCGGCACAGCGAGACGCGCTGCTGCATGCCGCCGGACAGCTCGTGCGGCAGCCGCTTCTCGAACCCGGCGAGACCGGCCAGGTCGAGCAGCTCCCGGGCGCGCTCGCGGTGAGTGGCCCGCTTCCACCCGAAGATCTCCACGGGCAGCAGCACGTTGTCCAGCACCGACCGCCAGGGCAGCAGGGCGGGGCGCTGGAACAGCATGGCGATGTCGCGGCGGGGGCGGGTGATCGGCGTGCCCGCGACGGTGATCTCCCCGGCGGTGGCCGGCAGCAGGCCGGCGATCATCCGCAGCAGGGTGGACTTGCCGCAGCCCGAGCGCCCGAGCACGGCGACGAACTCGCCCTCGGCGACGTCGAGGTCGATGCCCCGCAGTGCCTCGACCCGGCCGGCCCGACCGTCGAAGGTGCGGGACACGCCGGACAGTCGGATCATCGCCGGTGTCCTCCCTGAGTGGACCATCAGGATCGCAGCTAGGGTAGCCCGCCGTCGTCCGGAGGCAACGGTCCGGGGTGGAGATCAGTTCGTTTCCGTTCCGAAACACACACTCCTCGCTACACCGGCAGGTCTCTTGCGTAGTCTGTGCCGGCGAATAGTCCCCTCACGACGATGGCGTCGGCTCCCCCCTCTGTCGACGCCGTTGCTCTCGACGACCCGCCCGGAGGCGCATCGCCCCTGGTCGGAAAGGACATGGTGCACAGATGAACAGGCTGACCCGCACGGTCGCCGCGGCCCTCCTGGCCTCCGCCCTCACCCTGGTGTCCGCGTGCAGCAGCGACTCGGACGCGTCCGACGCGAAGGGCGGCGACGGCAAGTCACTGGAGAAAGTGACGTACCTCACTTCCTTCGGCAACTTCGGCCGGGACTCCTACGCCTGGGTGGCGAAGGAGAAGGGCTTCTTCAAGGAGGCCGGCTTCGACGTCGAGATCAAGCCCGGCCAGGGCACGGGCGCGGTGATCCAGACCATCGTCGGCGGTCAGGCCGACTTCGGTCCGATCGACCTCACCGGTGGCCTCCTCCAGCTCGGCAACGGGCAGGCCAAGGACTTCGTCGCCGTCGCGGCGATCCAGCAGCGCACCATGGCTGCCATCGTGACGGTCGAGGGCAAGAACATCGCCTCGCCGAAGGACCTGGAGGGCAAGAAGCTCGCCGACGCCCCGGCGTCCGTGGTCCGCAACCTCTTCCCGACGTACGCCCGGCTCGCCGGCGTGGACGTCAACAAGGTGACCTGGGTCAACGGCGAGGCCCAGACCCTGATGGGCACCCTCGCCTCCGGCTCCGTCGACGGCATCGGCCAGTTCGTCGTGGGCCAGCCGACGGTCGAGGCGGTCACCAAGAAGAAGGCCGTCCTGCTGCCCTACAGCAACGTGATGCAGGACCTCTACGGCAACGTGCTGATCACCTCCAGCAAGATCGCCAAGGAGAAGCCGGAGATGGTGAAGCGGTTCACCGCCGCGCTGATGAAGGGCCTGGAGTACTCCCTGGCGAACCCGCAGGAGGCCGCCGAGCTGCTGAAGAAGAACGTCGACGCCACCAACCCGGCGGCGGCCGCCGCCGAGCTCCAGCTCATGGCCGGGTACGTCCGGTCCAACAACTCCGGCACCAAGATCGGCACGCTGGACAGCGGCCGGGTCGCCAAGAGCATCGCGATCCTGCAGGGCGCGGGCTCGCTCAAGCAGAACCTCACCCCCGACCAGATCATCGACTTCAGCCTCGTGCCGCAGTCCTGACCGGTCCGACAAGTCAGCAGGGGTACGTCCCGCCGGCCTCCGGCGGGGCGTACCCCCGTTCCGTCTCCCGGCCGTCGCGCCGGATGGATGAGGAGAACAAGATGACCGACCTCCGGTCACCGGAACCGGCGCTCGCGGGCCCGCCCGTCGTCCAGCGCCGCCCCGCCGTGGGGCGCGGCGCCCTCGGCGTCGGCGCGCGGGCCGGCGCGAACGGCCTGCTGCTGCCCGGCGCGGGCCTGCTGGTCGCGTTCGCGGTGTGGTGGCTCACCGCCCGGCTGGAGCTGGTGCACCCCGCCGCGCTGCCCACCCCCGGCTCGGTGCTGTCGGCGTTCACCGACAAGCCGGACCGGATGCTGGAGCACACGCTCGACACCATGCTGGAGATCCTGATCGGCTTCGCGCTCTCCGCCGTGGCCGGCGTGCTGCTCGGGCTCTCCCTGGCCGCCTCGCGCACCGTCGAGCGGATGTTCACCCCGCTGCTGGTCGCGGTCAACGCGGTCCCGAAGATCACCCTGGGGCCGCTGCTCGTGGTCGCGCTCGGCTGGGGGCAGAAGCCGATCCTGACCATGGTCTTCCTGCTCTGCTTCTTCCCGATCGTGCTCTCCACCGCGACCGGGTTGACCACCACGCCGTCCGACCTGGCCGAGCTGGTCCGCTCCCTGAACGCCTCCTGGTGGCAGGCGTTCCGCAAGGTGCGCTTCCCGGCCGCCCTGCCGCAGATCTTCGTCGGCCTGAAGGTGGCGATGCCGCTGGCCGCGATCGGCGCGGTGATCGGGGAGTTCCAGGCCGGCGAGAGCGGCCTCGGCTACGTCATCACCCAGTACGCCGGCATCGGCGACACCGCGACCGCCTGGGCGGCGATCATGCTGGTGGCGCTGGTCAGCATCCTGCTCTACTCGGCGCTGGTGTTCGTGGAGCGCCTGGCCCTGCCCTGGGTGCGGGCGACCACCTCGACGAGGTGAGACGACGGTGGGCCCGCCGTCGACCGGCGGGCCCACCGTCTCGTCGTGCCGTCAGCCGGCGAGCCGCCAGCGCCCGCCCCGGGCGACCAGCGTGGTGAGGGCCTGCGGCATCAGCCCCGAGTGGTTGTCCGGCGTCATCCGGATCGGGCCGGAGAGGCCGTCCATCTGGGACGTCTCCAGCACGTTGCGCAACCCGTCGCGCCCGGCCCTGCCGGGTTCGCCGCCGGCCCGCAGCTCGGCGTCGGCGATGAGCTGCACGGCGTCGGCGGCGAACGAGGAGAAGCCGTTGTAGCCGCCGAAGCGGGCCGTGTAGTCCTGGAACCACTGGCGGCGGGCCGCCTTGGCCGGCGTGGTGGCGATGACGTCGTCGATGACCATCGTCTGCGTGAAGATCAGGGTGGCCCGCTCCGCCGACCGGGACGCCGCGCCCAGGAACAGCTCCCCGGCGGCCGAGGCGTCGAAGAACAGCGAGCCGGTGAACCCGGCCGTCTGGGCCGCGCCCGCGGCGAGCATCGCCTGCTCCGGCGGGGTCCAGACCACCATCGCCTCCGCGTTCCGCGCGGCCAGCGTGGCGACCTGCTGGCTGACGTCGGTGTCGGTGGTCTTCACCGACTGGTCGCTGAGCAGCTTGATGTTGGTCTTGTCGAACTCGCGGCGCAGCACGTCCAGCCCCTCGCGGCCGTAGCTGTCGTCGCTGTTGAGCACGGTCACCTTGCGGATCCCGCGCCGGCGCAGCTCGGTGGTGAGGGCGGCGGCGCTGTCGGCCGCGTTGGGGGCCAGCTTGAACAGGTAGCGCCGGTCGGCGACCGGGGTGGCCACGGCGCTGGACGAGGCGAGCGCGATCGTCGGGATCTTCTTCTCGTTGATCGTACGCGCCGCGCCGACGGCGCATTCGTTGCACCCGCCCATGATGATCGCGCTCACCTGGGAGTCGTTGCTGAAGTCACCGATGTTGCGCAGCGACTCGCTCGCGTCCGACCGGTTGTCCTTCACCTTGAGCTCGATCTTGCGGGCGCCGAGCGCGCCCGAGCCGTTGAGCTGGTCGACCTTCAGTTCCAGCGCGCGCTGGTACGCCTTGCCCACCGGGGCCGCGGAGCCGGACAGCTCCAGGTCGACGGCGATCACGATCGGGCTCGTATCCTGCTCCGCCGCGCCGAACTGGCAGCCGGTGAGCGTGGTGGCCAGGACGGCCGAGGCGAGCGCCGCGATGGTCACGGAGCGGATGGGAGTCAACTCTGTCCTCCAGGTGCGGCGCGGGCAGTTGCCCGGTCACCGCCGCTTGTTCCGTCCTCAGTGGAGAAACGGGATTGGTCTGCCGTACGGTGTGCGCGAAGCCTGCAAAACCTTGCCAATGCCGGGCCCTGTGGTCAAGCGCGGATGCTCCCAAGCTTTTCGGGACGGGTGTCCCACATGTTGGGGTTACCCGATGTTTGCAAACGCTTACTTTGCATAAGCGCACGACCACTCTGGAGTCACATCCCCTGATCAGGGGCTTGGGGAAATGAAGGTATTAGTTGACCGGATCACGCGATGAGTGCCGTGCGACCGTTTCCTACCTCACCGCGGCTTCCCAAACACGATCTTCTCTGATGAAATCGCGGCCGTGCCGCGCGCGGCGCTGTCCGCTGCACCGGGCACGGGTCGGCGGTTCAGGCGTGGAAGAAACGACGGAGGCGATGTCGTGAGCACCGGACCTACGACCCTGCCCGAGAGCGGCGAGTCGAACGAGCGGGGCCGGCGACGGCTGCCCCGCCTCCGGGATGCCCGGATCCGCTCGAAGCTGGCGCTGATTCTGGTGGTGCCCGTCGCGGCGGTGATCGCGCTCGCCACCATCCGGCTCATCTCCACCGGTGAGGGCGCGCTGGAGGCGACCCAGCTGCGGTCGCTGACCGCCCTGTCGATCGACGTCTCGGCGCTCACCCAGGACCTGCACAAGGAGCGGATGGCCGCGGCCACCCTGCTGGCCCGCCCGGGGGAGAAGGGCCGCGTCGACGAGTTCAACCTGCGGGTACGCAGCACCGACGCGCGCATCGAGGCGTACAACGCCGCGCGGGGCGGCATCGGGGAGGTCCCGGGCGACGTACGGGACCGGCTCAAGGTCATCGACGACCACCTGAAGACGCTGAACAGCACCCGCCAGGAGGTGCTGGACCGCAAGCAGATGCCGGTGGCCGAGGCGTCGCTGCGTTACGGCGTCATCGTCACCGACCTGGTCTCCTACAACGACACGCTCGCCCAGATGCCCGGCCAGGAGGCCCTGGCCGACAACCGCCGGGCGGTTGCCGCGTTCGCCCACGCCAAGGCCGCGGTCGCCGAGGAGCAGGCGGTCGCCTACACGGCGCTCTCCTCGGGCCGGCTCGACGAGGAGCAGTTCTCGTCCTTCGTGGCCACCCTCACCAGCCAGCAGGAGGCCCTGGTCTCCTTCTCGCTGGCCGCCGACCCGGTCCAGCGGGCCCTGGTCGACGGCACCGTCTCCGGTGACGCCGTCGTGCTCGCCGACCGGGTGGCCGCCGACCTGACCCGGTCGGTCGGGCAGGCACCCCTGGTCACCGCCGCCGACGTGTCCTCCTCCATCGGCTCGGTCAACGACCTGATGCGGTGGGCGGAGATCCAGCTCCAGCGGCGGCTGCTCGACCAGACCGAGCAGGCCCGCGTGGACGTCATCCGGCAGGCCATCGTCGAGTCGGTGCTGGTGCTGCTGACCCTCGTCATCGCCGTCACGCTGGCCGTGGTGCTGGCCCGCTCGCTCAACCACTCGCTGCGCCGGCTGCGCGAGGGCGCGCTCTCGGTGGCCAACCACGACCTGCCCGACGCGGTGCAGCGGCTCCAGACCATCGGCAACGTCGGCGACGGCGGCGTGGAGGAGATCGTCCGGCAGGTCCGGGATCCGATCAAGCTCACCAACCGCGACGAGGTCGGGCAGGTCGCCCTGGCGTTCAACGTCGTCCACCGGGAGGCGGTCCGGGTCGCCGCCGAGCAGGCCGCGCTGCGGACCAGCGTCTCCGCGATGTTCCTCAACCTGGCCCGGCGCAGTCAGACGCTGGTCGACCGGATGATCGGCGAGCTGGACGCGATCGAGCGCGGCGAGGAGGACCCGAAGCGGCTCGCCCAGCTCTTCGAGCTGGACCACCTGGCCACCCGGATGCGCCGCAACGACGAGAACCTGCTGGTCCTCGCCGGCGCCGACTCCGCCGTGCCGCGCCGCGACGACGCGCTCCTGATCGACGTGCTGCGGGCCTCCCAGTCCGAGGTCGAGCAGTACAACCGGATCGAGTTCGGCACCGTCGACACCGACATCTCGGTCGCCGCGCACGCGGTGAACGACGTCGTCCGTCTGGTCGCCGAGCTGCTCGACAACGCCACCCGCTTCTCCCCGCCGAACACGGTGGTGGTCGCCGACGGCCGACGGATCCGCGACTACGTGCTCATCCAGGTCGAGGACCGGGGCCTCGGCCTCACCGACGAGCAGCTCGACTCGCTCAACCGCCGGCTCTCCGCGCCGTCGACGGTGGACGTGGCCGCGTTCCGGCTGATGGGTCTCGCCGTGGTGAGCCGCCTCGCCTCCCGGTACGGGATCCGGGTGGAGCTGCGGCGCAACGTGGAGGGCGGCACGGTCGCCCAGGTGACCCTGCCCAGCACGACCGTGGTGCTGCCGTCGCTGCGGGGCCGCGAGCCGGCCCCGGCCCCGCTCACCCCGGCGCGCCAGCCGGCCCAGGTGGAGCAGGCCCCGTCGAGCCCGACCGGCTTCGGCGAGCCGGCGACCGCCGGCCGCACCGCCACCCTGACCGACCAGTGGCGCACCGCCGCGCCCACGCCGGCCCGGTGGCAGGTGCCCGGCGACACCCGGGACGGGGTGACGGCCGCGCCGTTCGGCAGCCCGACCGTGTCCCAGCCGACGCTCCCGACCATGACGCCCGTGTCGCAGCCGCCCACCCCGCAGCCGTCCGCGCCGGCCCAGCCGGCGTACGCGCCCGGCGGCGGGGCGATCGGCAGCCCGACCGTGGCGTTCCCGGCGCTCGACCCGCTGCCCCGCCGGTCGCCGAACGGGGAGCCCGCCCAGCCGGCCACCCCGCTCGCGCCGGCCACCCCGTCGGCGTCGTTCGCGCCGGCCACCCCGTTCGCCCAGACCAATGCGACGGCGTCGTTCGCGCCGACCGCTCCGCTCGCGCCGGCGACCCCGGCGCTGCCGGGTGGCCCGGTCGCCGGGACGACGCCCTCCGCCCCGCTCGCCCCGCCCGTGCCGATCGCGCCGGCCACCCCGGTGGTCGCCCGCCCGGCCCAACAGGCGGAGGCGCCGATCTTCCGCGAGATGGAGGCGGTATGGTTCCGCTCGCACGGTGACGACGTGACCGCGATCTTCCAGCGCCCCAACTTCGACGAGCCCGCCCCGGCACCGGCCACCGCCGCGCCGCGGGCCCCGCTGCCCACCCGTACCCCGGGGGCCACCGACACGGACGGCCCCGGCGCGACGACGACGGCGCCCCAGGTCCACAGCGCGCCGGTGGCACCGCCCCCGCCGCCGCCGGTCGCCGCCGCGCCCAGCGGACCGGCGGCACCGACCCCGCCACCGGCGGTGGACCCGGAGGCGTGGCGGACCGCCGCCGACGAGGGCTGGTCCCGGGCCAGCCAGGCGGCCGAACCGCCGGCCGCCGGCACCACCCGCTCCGGCCTGCCCAAGCGGGTGCCCCAGGCCCAGCTCGTCCCCGGCGGGATCGAACCGAAGAGCGGCCGGGACCGCAGCCGGCGCACCCCCGACGAGGTACGCGGCCTGCTGTCGGCCTACCACCGCGGCGTGCAGCGGGGGCGGACGGCCGGCGGGGACCAGAACAGCAATTCGACCAAGGAGACGAGCCGATGAACAGGCCAGCGGCCATGCAGGACATGGGTTGGCTGCTCACCAACTTCGCCGACAGCGTGGCGGGCATCGCCCACGTGGTGGCGGTGTCCGCGGACGGGCTGCTGCTCGCCTCGTCCCGGGACCTCCCCCCGGACCGGGCCGACCAGCTCGCCGCCATCACCTCCGGCGTGGTGAGCCTGACCGAGGGCGCGGCCCGCATGTTCAGCGCCGGCGGGGTGCTCCAGACGGTCATCGAGATGGACAGCGGATACCTCTTCCTGATGTCGATCAGCGACGGCTCGTCGATGGCGGTGCTCGCCGCCCGTAGCTGCGACGTGGGGCAGGTCGGCTACGAGATGGCCCTGCTGGTCGAGCGGGTGGGCGCGGCGCTGGTGCCGCTGCCCCGCGACGCGGTGCGCGCGTAGCGCGGCCGGGCTGCACGGACAGATGACCAGACGTCGAGCGACGACGTCGACCGGGAGGAGGTGATCGCGGATGGACCAACGACGGGAGGACCCGCGCGGCGCGCTGGTGCGTCCGTACGCGGTCACCCGCGGCCGTACCGAGCCACGCCAGGACATCGCGCTGGAGGCGGTGCTGACGGCCAGCCCGACAGCCGTCGCCGAGTCCCGGTTCGCCGGTCACGACAAGCACCGGATCGCCACGATCTGCGAGGGTCGGCCCCAGTCGCTGGCCGAGGTCGCCGCGTACACCCGGATGCCCCTGGGCGTCGCCCGGGTCATCGTCGCCGACATGGTGGCCGAGGGCCTGCTGACCCTGCATACTGCCGCTCCCGCCGAGGGATACGAGGAGCGGATGGAAATTCTTGGAAGGGTGCTAAGTGGACTTCGCAGGCTATGACCCCGCCGGGGCGCGCCGCAACCGCGGGATCACCTCCGCGAAGATCGTGGTTGCGGGTGGCTTCGGGGTGGGCAAGACGACCCTGGTCGGCGCGGTCTCGGAGATCACTCCGCTGACCACCGAGGCGGTGATGACCTCCGCCGGCGTCGGCATCGACGACCCGTCGAAGGTGCCGGGGAAGCAGACGACGACGGTCGCCATGGACTTCGGCCGCATCACCATGGCCGAGGACCTGATCCTGTACCTGTTCGGCACGCCCGGCCAGACCCGGTTCTGGTTCATGTGGGACGAGATCATCAAGGGCGCGGTGGGCGCGGCGGTGCTGGTCGACACCCGCCGGATCACCGACGCCTTCGCCCCGCTGGACTACTTCGAGAACCGCCGCCTGCCGTACGTGGTGGCGCTCAACCGGTTCGACGGCGCGCCACAGTACGAGCTGGAGGAGGTCCGCGAGGCCCTCGCCATCTCGCCCCAGGTGCCCCTGATCATGACCGACGCCCGGCACCGGGAGCCCGTCAAGCAGGTGCTGGTGACGGTCGTCGAGCACGCGATGATGCGCCTCCAGGCGGAGCACGGCCGGGGCTTCCCGACCCCGGTCGGCTGAGCGTCGCCCGCGGCGGGACCCCGCCCGGCGGGAGTGCGGCGGCGGGAGCGCGCTCGGCGGGAGTGCGCTCGATCGTGGAAAGAGTGGCCTCGAAGCGACACCGAGGCCACTCTTTCCTGCATCGGGCGTGATCAGGGCCCGCCACTCGCTGTCGGATGGCTTGGGGCCGGGTGGCGCGGGGCGTGCTGTCGATGGCCGGTTGCGGTGGAGTCGCCTCGGCGTGTCGTGTCCCGGAGGCAGCCACCGTTCCCCGGCATCATCGATCGTCCACGCCGTCCGTCAGCCGTTCGTAGCGCAGTTCGTGCAGGTGCGCGCCCTTGACCATGACGGTCACCTCGATGGGCCGGTCGGGGGAGTGGACGACCCGGAGCTGGCGCAGGACCGGAACGTTGGCGGGCAGGTCGAGCCGCTCCAACTCCTCCGTGGTCGGCATCCGGGCCGACACCTGGTCGACGTGGCGCTGTTGCGGGTGGCCGATCTCGGCGAGGACCCGGGGCGCGCCACCCCGGATTCGTCGCGTCCTGGCCAGCTCGGTGTGCCGAGCGATCGAGGCGGGATAGTACGACCAGGACAACTCGACCGGCTCGGCCCGGTGGAGGAGGAGCCGGTGGCGCAGTAGCGCCGGCTCACTGCTCGCCAGGCCGAGGCAACGGCTGACCTCGGCGGGCGGCTCGATCTCGGCGACCTTCAGGATCTCGTACGCGAAACTGCCCTCGGACGGCGGGACGTATGCGGTGGCGGTGACGATCAGTGGTTCCCGGTCCCGTACGTAGACACCCTTGCCGACGTGACTGTGGAGGTACCCCTCGTCCTTGAGCGCGGCCAGGGCTCGCTGGATCGTCGCGGTGGCCGCGCCGTACTGCGTGACCAGGGTGGGAATGGACGGCAGTTGCGCGCCGGACGGCAGGTCGCCGGCCATGATTCGGGCTCGGAGATCGGCGGCGATCTGCTCGTGTCGTGGACGGCCGTCACTTCTCCTCGTCACGGCGGTGACCCTTCTACTCGATCGCCACTTGGTATCGCAGGCGGCGGCCCTCGGCCACCATGTTCATCATGCTCACCTCGACCGGGACTCCGGCGTCGTTCGTGAGCAGGCGGGTGAGGCTGAGCACCCACTCGCCGGATGCCAGGTCCAGCAGGGCGCGCTCCGTCGCGGTCGGACGGCGGGCCCGGACGTCCTCGGTCGCCATCCGGGGGCGGTGCCCCAGCTCGGCAAGCAGGCTCACCGCGCCGCCCCGGATCTTCCGGGGCTCGGCGAGCGCGGTGCCCCGTGCCAGGTGGAGCGGATAGTAGGAGTCGGTCAGTTCGACGGGTCGCTCGTCGAACAGCATCAGCCGACGTCGCACCAGGACCTGGATCCCGTCGACGGCCTGGAACGCTTCGGCGACCTCGGGCGGTGGGTCGACTTCGGCGACGTCGAGCAGGCGCTGCGTGCCCACGCCGCCATGCGCGGCGGCCTCCGTTGCCCACGGCTCAGGTGCGTCATCGACTCTGGGGACGACGTACGGCATCGACACGCTGGTCCACCCGGTCACGCGCATCCTTCCGACACTCCGTGGAGGCACGGCTACTGCTTGCCACCTTATGTGTATGGCAGTAAGGTTCGATTCCCAGGATAGCCCAACGAAAAGCGGACCGGGGTGGGCCGGTTTGGCGGCCTCCCCCACTCCGGTCCGGCGCGAGCCGACGGGAGCAATCGCGATGGACCACGTCCCGGGGAACGACTCCCCATCTGTCTATCACCCTTCGCCGGCCGGGGACACCCGCGCCGCGCCTGGGCGGGCGGCTCGCGCTCGGACCGGCCTCACGAACCGCTCCCGACCCCCCGTCGTCCGGGTCGGCGACATCGTCGTCGCCGAGGAGGGCAGCTACCGCTTCGGCCTCGGCCCGCTCGCCCTAGAGGTCGTCGAGATCGGTGCCCGGGAGCGGCACGCCGACGGCCTCTGGATCGAGCTGCGCGGCGTGGAGCTGCGGCAGGCCGACGCCGCTCGGCTGCGGCAACGCCGGGTGCTGGTCCGGCTCGACGCGGCTCGGATCCGCCCGGGGCTGCTCTCTCGGCGTCGCCGAGCGGGGGCAGCCCGGCTGGCGGCTCTGGCTCCGCCGACCCCACCCGCCCCCGCAGCCCGGCAAGCCGCGCATCTGCCGGTCCGGCCGACCTGGGCGTGCACCGGCTGCGGCGACCCGTGGCCGTGCGCCACCGCGCGTGCTCACCTGCTCGCCGAGTATGCCGACGACCAGTTGATGCTGTCGGTTCACCTGGCCCGTCACCTGGTTGACGCGATCTCCGACCTGCCGCCCGGGAAGCCCGGCGAGCGGTACGCCCGGTTTCTCGGCTGGGCCCGCCGCCGCTGAACCCTGATTCCCGGCCGGGGTCAGTCGATGCGGAGGCGGTAGCCGCGCTTCACCACCGTCTGTACCACCCGGGGAGCCTTCAGCCCGGCGCGCAGCCGGGCCACCGCCATCTCCACCGCGTGCTCGTCCGCGCCGCGCGGCAGCGTCCGCAGCAGGGCGGTGCGGGACAGCACCCGACCCGGTGAGGTGGCCAGGGCCCGCAGCACCGCCATCGGCGCCGGGGCGAGCGGGCGCAGCTCCCCGTCGACCACGGCCGCGTGGCCGCGCAGGGTCAGCAGGTGCCCGGCGGCCTTGATGCTGACCGTACGCCGGGGCAGCTCGTCCACGATGGTGCGGACCAGCGCGCCGAGCCGGGCCCGGCTCGGCGCGCTCACCGGCACGCCCCGCCGCACCAGCGGCTCGGCGGTCACCGCGCCCACGCAGCTGGCCAGCACGTCGCCGCGCAGCGCCTCCAGCACCGTCTCGGTGCGGTCCCCGGCGGCGCGCAGCAGCGCCTCGGCCGCCGGGGCGGAGGTGAACGTGACCGCGTCCACCAGCCGGCCCGCGACCAGGTCGATGAGCCGGTGCAGCGGCGCGGGGTCGGTCGGCGGGGCCCACCGGTAGACCGGCACCTCGATCACGGTCGCCCCGGCGTCCTCCAGCGCGCTCGTGCACTCGGGCTGCCGATCGCCGTGCAACTGCATGGCGATCACCTGCCCGGCCACCCCGCGCCGCACCAGGTGCTCGACGACCTCCTCGCAGCTCTCCGAGTCCGGCGACCACTGGTCGTGCAGGCCGGCGGCGCGGATCGCCCCCCGCGCCTTGGGACCCCGGGCCACCACGTACGCCTGCGACAGCACGCCGCGCAGCGGCTCCGCCAGCCCCCAGCCCTCGGCCGCCTCCAGCCAGCCGCGCATCCCGATGCCGGTGTTGGCCATCAGCACGTCCGGCCGGCGGGCCAGGCACTCCCGGGTCGCCTCGCGCAGGTCCGTGTCGTCGGTCAGCGGCACGATCCGCAGGGCCGGCGCGATCACCACCCGCGCGCCGCGCCGTTGCAGCAGGGCGGCCAGCTCGTCGCGTCGGCGGTCAGCGGTGACCCCGATGGTGAAGCCGGCCAGCTCGTCGGCCATTCACCCCTCCCGTCTCAACCGCACCTCGACCAGGCCGTCCCGGCAGCGCACGTCGTGCCGGGGCACCGCCACGCCGGGCAGGTCCAGGCAGGCGCCGGTGCGCAGGTCGTACACCTGCTTGTGCAGCGGGGAGGCGACCGTCGGCGTGCCGCCCCGGCTGCCCACGATGCCCCGCGACAGCACGTACGCGCCGCCGACCGGGTCGAGGTTGTCCAGGGCGAACAACTCGCCGCCGGTGCGGAACAGGGCGACCTGCGCCCCGTCGACCAGGGCCGCCACGCCCCGTTCCGGCTCCAGCCGCTCCAGCGGGCAGACCGGGCTCCAGCCCGGTGCGTCCGCCGCCGGGGGGCGCGTGGACGTGTCCGTCGCGATGCTCATCGCCGTACCTCCGGAAGGCCGAGGGTGACCGGTTGCCGGCGGCGGGCGGGCGCCTCGCCGTCGGGTGCCGCTGCCGCCGCGACGGGCCGGGCCCGGCCGGCGGGCACGGGCTGGCCGCGTTCGACGGCGAAGGTGATCGACGGGTCCGGCACGTCGGGCGCGTTGACGAACGACGAGAAGCGGCGCAGCCGCTCCGGGTCGTCGAGCACGTCGCGCCACTCGTCCGAGTAGCCCGCCACGTGCCGGGCCATCTCCGCCTCCAGCTCGGCGCAGAGGCCCAGCGAGTCGTCCACGATGACCGCGCGCAGGTGGTCGAGCCCGCCCTCCATCGCCTCGATCCAGGCGGCGGTGCGCTGCAACCGGTCCGCCGTGCGGATGTAGTACATGAGGAACCGGTCGATCAGCGGGATCAGCTCCGCCGTGGACAGGTCGGTGGCGAACAGGTCGGCGTGCCGGGGCCGGAAGCCGCCGTTGCCGCCGACGTAGAGGTTCCAGCCGGTGTCGGTGGCGATGATGCCGAAGTCCTTGCTGCGGGCCTCGGCGCACTCCCGGGCGCAGCCCGACACCGCCGACTTGAGCTTGTGCGGGGCGCGCAGCCCCCGGTAGCGCAGCTCCAGGGCCACGGCCAGGCCGACGGAGTCCTGCACCCCGTACCGGCACCAGGTCTCGCCGACGCACGACTTCACCGTGCGCAGCGCCTTGCCGTACGCGTGGCCCGACTCGAAGCCCGCGTCCACCAGCCGCCGCCAGATCTGCGGGAGCTGGTCGACCCGCGCCCCGAACAGGTCGATGCGCTGCCCGCCGGTGATCTTCGTGTAGAGCTTGAACTCCTGCGCCACCTGACCGATCACGATCAGTTTCTCCGGGGTGATCTCGCCGCCGGGGATCCGGGGCACCACCGAGTAGCTGCCGTCGCGTTGCAGGTTCGCCAGGTACGCGTCGTTGGTGTCCTGCAACGACGCCCGCTCGCCGTCGAGCACGTGCCCGGTGCCCAGCGACGCGAGGATCGAGGCGACCACCGGCTTGCAGATGTCGCAGCCCCGGCCCCGCCCGTGCTCGGCGATCAGCCGCGAGAAGGTGCGGATGCCGCGCACCCGCACCACGTCGAACAGCTCCTGCCGGCTCAGGTCGAAGTGCTCGCACAGCGCGGTGGACTGCTTCACCCCCGCCGCGTCGAGCAGCTGCTTGAGCATCGGCACGCACGACCCGCAGCTCGTCCCGGCCCGGGTGCACGCCTTCAGCGCCGGCACGTCCGCGCAGCCGCCGGCGATCGCCGCGTCGATGTCGTCGCGGGTCACCGCGTTGCACGAGCAGACCTGCGCGCTGCCGGGCAGCGCCCCGGCCCCGGCCGCCGCCCCGCCGGCCGGGGCCAGCAGCGCCAGCGGCGCGGCCGGCAGCGGCCCGCCGACGCTGGCCCGCAGCGTCGGGTAGGCGCTCGCGTCGCCGACCAGCACGCCGCCGAGCAGCGTCGTCGCGTCGTCGGAGAGGACCAGCTTCGCGTACGACCGGGTCGCCGGGTCGGTGAACGTCACGTCGAGGCTGCCCTCGGTGGTGCCGTGGGCGTCGCCGAACGACGCCACGTCCACCCCGAGCAGCTTCAGCTTCGTTGCGGTGTCCGCGCCGGGGAACGTCGCCGCGCCGCCCAGCAGCCGGTCGGCCACCACCTCGGCGGTGGCGTAGCCGGGGGCGACCAGGCCGTGACAGACCCCGTCGACGGCGGCGCACTCGCCGACCGCCCAGATCCGCTCGTCGCCGGTGCGGCACGTCGCGTCGACCAGCACGCCGCCGCGCGGGCCCAGCTCCAGCCCGGCCGTGCGGGCCAGGTCGTCGCGGGGTCGGATGCCGGCCGCCACCACCACCAGCTCGGCGTCGACCGTGCGGCCGTCGGACAGCTCCAGCGCCGCCACCGCGCCGTCCGCGCCGGGTCGCAGCGCGGTGGTCGCCACCCCGAGGTGGGTGGTGACCCCCAGCTCCTCGACGTAGCGGCGCAGCATCGCCCCGCCGGCCTCGTCGACCTGCACCGGCATCAGCCGGGGCGCGAACTCGACCACGTGGGTGGCCAGGCCGAGCAGGCGCAGCGCGTTCGCCGCCTCCAGGCCGAGCAGGCCGCCGCCGATCACCGCGCCGACGCGCCGGCCCCGGGCGTGCTCCCGGATCGCCTCCAGGTCGTCGAGCGTGCGGTAGACGAACACCCCGGGCAGGTCCCGGCCCGCCACCGGCGGCACGAAGGGGTACGAGCCGGTGGCCAGCACGACCGCGTCGTACGGGTGCTCGCCGGCCGCCGTGACCACCACCCGCCGCTCGCGGTCGATGGCGGTGGCCGGCTCGCCGAGGCGCAGCTCCACCCCGTCGTCGGGGGTGTGCAGGTTCAGCTCCTCGGCGGACACCCCGTCGAAGAACGCCGACAGCCGCACCCGGTCGTACGCCGGCCGGCGCTCCTCGGCGAGCACCGTGACCTGCCAGCGGCGGTCGGTGTCCCGGGCGCGCAGCGCCTCGGTGAACCGCTGCCCCACCATGCCGTTGCCGATGACGACCACCCGGCCGCCGGTGGCGGCGTCGCCTCCGGCGGTGCCCGGCCCTGTCGTGTCGCCGTTCATCACGCCACCTCCACGCGGTCGTGTCGCGCCCTCGGGCTGTCGTCGTCGGTCGGGTCGGTCGCGGGCGGCCCGGCCGGTTCGTCGGCCGCCGGGTCGACCTCGGCGAGCCAGCCGACGATGCCGGCGAGGGCGTCGCGGCACCCGCCGCAGCCGGTGCCGGCCCGGGTCGCCGCCGACATCGCCGCCACCGTCCTGGCCCCGGCCCGCCAGCAGGCCACCAGCGCGCCCTTGCTGACGTCGTTGCACTGGCACACGGTCGCCGCGTCCGGCATCAGCGCCGGTGACGCGGCCGGTGCCGCCGGCGCGCCGCCGAGCGCCCGGCCCAGCAGCAGCGCCCGCCGGTCCGACGGCACGGGCGCGCCCCGGTCGAACAGCTGCACCACCGTGCCGACGGCCGGGTTGTCGCCGAGCAGGATCGCCCCGGTCAGCCGCTCGTCGCGGATGCGCAGCCGGGCGTACGTGCCTCGGGCCGGGTCGGCGAAGGTCAGCTCCTCGACCGGCCCGTCGCCGGCCCGGTCGCCCCCGGCGGCGGTGTCGCCCATCGCGGCGAGGTCGATTCCGGCCGCCTTGAGCCGGGTCACCGCCGGCCGGGCCCGGTACGCGGCGTGCGGGTCCGCGCCGCTGAGCAGCTGCGCCACCACCCGGGCCTGCGCCCAGGCCGGCGCGACCAGCCCGCTGGGCGTGCCGTCGTGCTGGGCGCAGTCGCCGATCGCCGACACGTGCGGGTCGCTGGTGCGCAGCCGGTCGTCGACCACGACGCCCCGCTGCACCGCCAGCCCCGCCGCGGCGGCGAGGGCGGTGTCGGGACGCACCCCGCAGGAGAGCACCAGCAGGTCGGCGGCGAGCGACGAGCCGTCGGACAGGTCGAGCCGGACGCCGTCGGCGTCGGCGGCGAGCCCCGTCGCGGACGCGCCGAGGCGGGCGCGGACGCCGAGGCCGGCGAGCGTGCCGGCGAGCACCGCGCCGGCCGTCGGGTCGAGCTGCCGTTCCATCAGGTGCCCGTTCGGGTGGACCACCGTCACGTCCAGCCCCCGGGCGGCGAGCCCCCGGGCCGCCTCCAGCCCGAGCAGGCCGCCGCCGAGCACCAGCGCGCGGCGCGCGCCCCGGGCCAGGGCCAGGATGCGCCGGCAGTCGTCGAGGGTGCGGAAGACGGCCACCCGGTCGGGCAGGGCCGCCGGGTCCAGCCCCGGCAGCGGCGGGACCACGGCCCGGCTGCCGGTGGCGAGCACCAGGTGGTCGTACCCGATGCGCTCGCCGTCGCCGGTGCGCACCTCGCGGGCGGCCCGGTCGATCGCGGTCACCGCGACCCCGGTGCGCACGTCCACGCCGTGCCCGGCGGCCTCGGTCAGCTCCACGTCCGGCTCGTCGACCTTCCCGGCGAGCAGGGTGGAGAGCATGATCCGGTTGTACGCCCGGTGCGGCTCCGCGCCGAGCACGGTGACCTTGCGGTCCCCGGGGCGGGCGTGCAGCTCGGCGGCGAGCCGCGCGCCGGCCATCCCGTAGCCCACGATCACGACGGCGGTCATGCCTGCGCCCTCTCCACCCGTACGGCGCAGATCTTGAACTCCGGCATCCCGGAGACCGGGTCGACGGCGTCGTTGGTGACCGAGTTGGCCCGCGCGGCCCCGCCCCAGTGGAACGGCGCGAAGACCGTGTCGGGGCGGATCGTCGGGGTGAGCCGGGCCGGGGCGCGCAGCTCGCCGCGCCGCGAGGTGACGCGTACCTCCTCGCCGTCGCCGACGCCGAGCCGGGCGGCCAGGTCCGGGTGCAGCTCGACGAACGCGCCCGGCGCGGCCCGGCGCAGCGCCGCCACCCGGCGGGTCTGCGCGCCGGACTGGTACTGGGCGAGCACCCGGCCGGTGGTCAGCCGCAGCGGATAGTCGGCGCACACCTCCTCGGCGGCGGGCCGGTGGTCGACCGCGCGGAACCGGGCCCGCCCGTCGGGGGTGGGGAAGGTGTCGGCGAACAGCCGCGGCGTGTCCGGCGCGTCCGCGTCCGGGCAGGGCCAGAAAACTCCGCCGGTGGCCTCGATCCGGTCGTAGCTGACCCCGGCGTAGTCGGCGACCCCGCCGGCCGAGGCCCGGCGCAGCTCGCCGAAGACCTCCGCCGGGTCGTCGCCGAAGCCCGCCTTCGCGCCGAGCCGGTCGGCCAGGTCGGCGATGATCGCCAGATCGGTCCGCACGCCCGCCGGGGGCGTACGCACCGCGCGGCGGCGCAGCACCCGGCCCTCCAGGTTGGTCATCGTGCCGTCCTCCTCGGCCCACTGGGCGGTGGGCAGCACCACGTCGGCCAGCTCGGCGGTCTCCGAGCGCACCAGGTCGGCGACGACCAGCAGGTCCAGGTCCCGCAGCCGGCCCTCGACCCGGGCCGCGCGGGGCGCGGACACCACCGGGTTGGAGCCGAACACCAGCAGCGCCTTCGGGCCCGCCGGGGTGCCGAGGGAATCCAGGAGCTGGTAGGCGGGCACGCCCGGCCCGGGCAGCTCGTCGGCGCTCACCCCCCACACCCCGGCGACGTGCGCGCGGGCCGCCGGGTCGGTGATGCTGCGGTAGCCGGGGAGCTGGTCGGCCTTCTGACCGTGCTCCCGCCCGCCCTGGCCGTTGCCCTGCCCGGTGAGGCAGCCGTAGCCGGAGCCGGGCCGACCGGGCAGGCCCAGCGCGAGCGCCAGGTTGATGAACGCGGTGACCGTGTCGACGCCCTTGGCGTGCTGCTCGGCCCCCCGCGCGGTGAGGATGATCGCGCCGCCCGCCGTCGCCAGGGCCCGCGCGGTCGTCTCCAGGTCGGCCACCGGCACGCCGGTGAGCCGCTCCACCTCCGCCGGCCAGTAGCCGGCCACCGTGCGCCGCACCTCGTCGAAGCCGGTGGTGCGCTCGGCGACGTACGCCCGGTCGACGTAGCCCTCGGTGAGCGCGATGTGCAGCAGCGCGTTGGCCAGCGCGAGGTCGGTGCCGGGCACCGGTTGCAGGTGCAGGTCGGCCTGCCGGGCGGTGGCGGTGGCCCGGGGATCCACCACGATCAGCGTCCCGCCGGCGGCCTGCTGGTCGGCGACGTGGCGCATCAGCGGCGGCATCGTCTCGGCCGGGTTCGCGCCCACCATCAGCAGGGTGCGGGCCCGGCCCAGGTCGGCCAGCGGGAACGGCAGCCCCCGGTCGACGCCGAACGCGCGGTTGCCGGCCGCCGCCGCCGACGACATGCACCAGCGCCCGTTGTAGTCGACGTGCCGGGTGCGCAGCGCCACCCGCGCGAACTTGCCCAGCGCGTACGCCTTCTCGTTGGTCAGCCCGCCGCCGCCGAAGACGGCGACCGCGTCGCGGCCGTGCCGGTCCTGGACGGCGCGCACGCCCCCGACGATCCGCTCCATCGCCTCGGCCCAGGACGCCGGGCGCAGCTGCCCGGTGCCGGCGTCGCGCACCAGCGGGGTGGTCAGCCGGTCGGGGTGGTCGAGCAGGTCGGCGGCCGTCCAGCCCTTCTGGCAGAGGCCGCCACGGTTGGTGGGGAAGTCCCGGGGGAGGACCTCGACCCGGCCGCCGGTCTGGCGCAGCGTCATGCCGCACTGGAGGGCGCAGTACGGGCAGTGCGTCGCCGCCTCCCGGGGGGAGCCCCCCGGGTCAGTCGCCGGCCGCGCACCGTCTGTCATGTCGGCAAAGCGTGCCGCCGGGCGGTTTCGGGTCAGCGTCCCGTTTGTTTCGGTCCTGTCAAGAGCACCTCACACCGCACAGGAGAAACGCGCCGGACCTCCTGCTGAACGCAGGCTCGCTGGCGTAACGGTCGATGTCATCAGGTCGCCAGGCGCTCCAGCCGCTCCGCGAAGCGGGCGGCACCGGCCTTGCGCAGGAAGGCGACCAGTTCCGCCTCGTCGTAGTCACCGGTGCCCCGCGTGCGCCGGTAGTAGTCGAGCTGCCTCGCCAGGACCCGCCACACCGGGGCCATCGAGTCGCCCGCGACGTGGTCCAGGAACTCGTCCGCGGTGTGGACCTCAAGGCGGTCTCGCACGCACTCCGGGGGGAACGCCTCGCGTCCCTGCCGGTCGTTCGTCACCAGCACGTCGACACCGCCGTGGATCGCGGCGGCGAGCACGTGACGGTCGTCGGGGTCGGGCGGGCAGGGCACCGAACCGGGTGAGTAGCCGGTGACCATGCCGTCGGGGAAAGCGGCGACGAACTTGCGTCGCTGCCCGCCGATCGCGTGCTCGGACAGTTCCGGGCGCTTGCGGCGCAGGCGGTACATCCACTCCGCCAGGACGTCTTCGCTGTAGCGGAGGTCGTAGGCGCTCTCCAGCGCAAGGAGGCAGATCCAGTCGCGGAGCGTCCGTGAATACAGGACGTTGGCATCCAGGAACACCAGGGGGGAGCTGGGGATCACCGGGACACTTTACCGATCGTGACCGATCGGGCACGCACTACTCGTCGTTGAGTCCGAGCGCGTCCGACTCCCGCATCAGCGCCTCGTACGACCGGCGACGCTCCTCCAGTTGACGCTGCCGGAAGTCCAGGACGTCGCGCAGGAACACCCGGCGATGGCTGCCGACCCGGTGCGCCGGGATGGTGGCGTCGTCGAGCAGGCGGACGAGCGAGGGGCGGGACATGCCCAGGAGCTTCGCCGCCTCGGTGGTCGACAGTTCCCGGGAGATGGCGTTGACGGCCACGCCGTCGCCCCGGGCCAGCGTGGCGGCGATCTCGCGCAGCAGGTCGAACAGTTGCACGGGAACGGGCACCTCCTCGCCGTCGGCTGAGACGAGTCGCGTCGGGCCGTCGCCGAGGCGGCGGTGGTGACGCCTGAGGAAGTCGTCGATCTCGGCCACTCGTTGGCGCTCAGGGCCCTCGGCGGGCCGCACGGACATCGTGGCGGTGACGCTCATGGCCGTTCCCCCCTGCTTCTGCGTGAGTTGTTTGGAGGATCCGTACAACTCGCCCTGGACTCCATATTCACTCGTGTCCGAAGCAACCGCAAGACATTGCGAATATTGCGCCTGTCGTGACCGGGTTCGAAGCGGTGGGGATGACCGGGGGTCACACCGGGAGTAGGCTGGGTGGCATGACTGCCAAGGTGACGCTGTCGTTCTCCGACGAGACGATCGAGGAGGCGCGCCGGTTCGCCAAGCGCGAGGGACTGTCGCTCTCCGCCTGGATGGACCAGGCCGCCCGGGAGAAGGCGCTGCGCGAGGTCTTCACCGCGCACGCCGACGCCGTCAACCGGGCCGGGCTCGACCTGGAGGCGGCCGCCGTCGCCGACGCCCGCGAGGTGGCGATGGTCGACGACGTGCTCTTCGGCGGGCGGCCGCGTGCTGCGTAGGGGAGAGGTCTGGCGCATCTCCGGCGCCCGGGAACGGCTCGGACTGGTGATCAGCTCCGACGTCTACAACTCCACCGACGTGCCCATCGTGATGGTCGCCGAGGTGGTCGAGGCGGCGCTGCTGCGCGACTCGCCGCTGGCCGTGCCGATGGGCGGGCACGTGGTGATGCCCGACCGGCTCTCCTCGCCCATGAAGCAGTGGTTCACCGAGTGCGTGGACGTGGCCGACGCGGACACCATGCAGCGGGTCGCCCGCGCATTGCGTATCCTGCAACAACTCTGACCGCGGCCCGACCGGGATCTCACCATTGTCCCGACCCGCCCTGTGCGGCGGCTGTTGCGTCGGCGACTCCCGCGACGAATGTTCCGGTAATCCCGGCCTCCTAACTTGCTGGCGGAACCGCCCGTCGCCCGTCCCCTCGGCGTCGGGCGACGTGGACGCCCGGCCGGGAGGAGACAGCGGATGACCAGCACGGTGGTCGAGACCGAACCCACAGGCGAGATCGACCTGCAACGCCGGCCGGGCCGGTGGATCGGGCACTGGGACCCCGAGGACCAGGGCTTCTGGCGGACCGTCGGCAGGTCGATCGCCCGCCGGAACCTCGTCTACTCGATCTTCGCCGAGCACATCGGCTTCTCGGTCTGGCTGCTCTGGAGCATCGTCGTCGTCCGGCTCGACGACGTCGGCTGGCAGCTCAGCACCAGCCAGACGCTGTGGCTGACCGCCGTGCCCAGCGGGGTGGGCGCGCTGCTGCGGCTGCCGTACACCTTCGCGGTGCCGATCTTCGGCGGCCGGAACTGGACCATCGTCTCCGCGTTGCTGCTGGTGCTGCCCTGCCTCGGCCTGGCCTGGGCGGTCGAGAACCCGGAGATCGGCTACGTGCCGCTGCTGCTGGTCGCCGCCACCGCCGGCCTCGGCGGCGGCAACTTCGCCTCCAGCATGGCCAACATCTCCTTCTTCTACCCGGAGCGGGAGAAGGGCTGGGCGCTGGGCCTCAACGCCGCCGGCGGCAACATCGGCGTCGCGGTCGTGCAGTTCCTGGTGCCCCAGGTGATCGTGCTGGGCGGCGGGCTCGCGCTCTCCCGGGCCGGCCTGATGTACGTCCCGCTCGCCGTCGCCGCGGCCGTCTGCGCGTACCTGTTCATGGACAACCTGGCCGAGGCGAAGGCGGACGTGAAGCCGGTCTGGTCCGCGCTGCGGCACGCCGACACCTGGATCATGTCGCTGCTGTACATCGGCACCTTCGGCTCGTTCATCGGCTACTCGGCCGCCTTCCCCACCCTGCTCAACTCGGTGTTCGGCCGGCCCGACATCGCGCTGAGCTGGGCGTTCATCGGTGCCGGCATCGGCTCGTTCTTCCGCCCGCTGGGCGGGCGGCTGGCCGACCGGGTGGGCGGGGCCCGGGTCACCATCGGCAGCTTCGTGCTGATGGCCGTCGGGGCGTACGGCGCGCTCTGGTCCGTGCAGGAGCGCAGCCTGGGCGTCTTCTTCGCCGCGTTCATGCTGCTGTTCGTGGCGACCGGGATCGGCAACGGGTCGACGTACCGGATGATCTCCAAGATCTTCCGGGTCAAGGGCGAGGACCTGGGCGGCTCCCCGGAGACCATGCTGGCCATGCGGCGGCAGGCGGCCGGGGCGCTGGGCATCATCTCCTCCGTCGGGGCGTTCGGCGGCTTCCTCGTGCCGATCTGCTATGCCTGGGCCAAGTCCACCTACGGCGGCATCCAGCCGGCGCTGCGCTTCTACGTCGGCTTCTTCCTGGTGCTGCTGGTGGTCACCTGGGTCGCGTACGTGCGGCCCGGCTCCCGGATGGCCCGCGCCGGGGTGTGACCCTGGTCATGATCGAAACGGGGGGCCGCGCCGGGCGGCCCCCCGTTTTGACCTGCCGACCCGGCCCCGGGTATCGTTGCCTGCTGTTGTACGACATTTAGAGGCGTGCCGCATCAGGTACGCTTGGTCGTTCGTGCGCGCTGGTCCGGCCGGGTTGTCCTGGTCACCTCGGCGCGCGACCCCAGACCGACGACGAGACAAGGTAGACCTGTGCGTACGTACAGCCCGAAGCCGGGTGAGATCGAGCGTCAGTGGCACGTCATCGACGCCTCTGATGTCGTGCTGGGCCGCCTCGCGACCCACGCCGCCACGCTGCTGCGTGGCAAGCACAAGCCGACTTTCGCGCCGCACGTCGACACGGGCGACTTCGTCGTCGTCGTGAACGCGGGCAAGGTCGCGCTGACCGGCAACAAGCGCCAGCAGAAGGTCGCCTACCGCCACTCCGGTTACCCGGGCGGCCTCAAGCAGGTCGGCTACGAGGAGCTGCTCAGCAAGCGCCCCGAGCGGGCCATCGAGCTGGCCGTGAAGGGGATGCTCCCGCACAACAAGCTCGGCCGTCAGCTCATCAAGAAGCTGAAGGTCTACGCCGGTGCCGAGCACCCGCACGGCGCGCAGCAGCCGACGCCGTTCGAGATCAAGCAGATCGCGCAGTGAGCGCGGGCGAAGGAAACAGCATGACCGACATCACCGAGACCGAGGTTGCCCCCGAGGCCACCGAGGCGCCGGCGCCCGTCGTCCGCGCCCCCCGCGGCGACCGCCCGATCCAGACCGTGGGCCGCCGCAAGGAGGCCATCGTCCGGGTGCGCATCGTCCCCGGCAGCGGAAAGATCACCTGCAACGGCCGCGACCTTGAGGCCTACTTCCCGAGCAAGGTGCACCAGCAGCTCATCAAGGACCCGCTGGTGACCGCCGAGAAGCCCGAGGCGTTCGACGTCATCGCCAACCTGCGCGGCGGCGGCACCACCGGCCAGGCCGGTGCGCTGCGGCTCGCGATCGCGCGGGCGCTGATCGTCAGCGAGCCCGACGACCGCCCGGCCCTGAAGAAGGCCGGCTTCCTGACCCGTGACGCCCGGGTCAAGGAGAGCAAGAAGTACGGCCTCAAGAAGGCCCGCAAGGCTCCCCAGTACTCGAAGCGCTGATCAACAGCTTCACGTTGTACTTCTGACGAACGGCCGGGTCCACCCCTCCTCGACGGGGGGTGGCCCGGCCGTTTCGCTTTCGCTGTTGCACCATTTCATCGGAGGTTGGCGGGTATGGGCCGGTTGTTCGGCACGGACGGCGTACGCGGACGCGCGAACGCGGATCTCACCCCGGAGCTCGCGCTCGCGGTGGCGGTGGCCGCCGCCCACACACTGGCCGAGACGGACCGCAGCCATCCGCCGCTGGCCGTGGTCGGCCGGGACACCCGGGCCAGCGGCGAGATGCTGGAGGCCGCCGTGGTCGCCGGCCTCACCAGTGCGGGCGCCAACGTCGTGCGCGTCGGCGTGCTGCCCACCCCCGCCGTGGCGTTCCTCACCGCCGAGGCCAAGGCCGACCTGGGCGTGATGCTCTCCGCCTCGCACAACCCCATGCCCGACAACGGCATCAAGCTCTTCGCGGTCGGTGGCCACAAGCTGCCCGACGAGATCGAGGCCCGGATCGAGGCGGCCGTCGAGGCGAACGCCGTCACCGCGTGGGACCGGCCGACCGGCGCCGGGGTGGGGCGGGTGCACGACCTGCTCGACGGCGCCGACCACTACGTGCAGCACCTCGTCGGCACCGTGCCGCACCGCCTCGACGGGATCAAGGTCGTGGTCGACTGCGCCAACGGCGCGGCGGCCGAGGTCGCGCCGGTGGCGTACCGGGAGGCGGGGGCCGAGGTCGTCGCCATCCACGCCGAGCCGGACGGCCTCAACATCAACGACGACTGCGGCTCCAACCACATCGACGCGCTGCGCGAGGCCGTCGTCGCGCACGGGGCGCACCTCGGCATCGCCCACGACGGCGACGCCGACCGGTGCGTGGCGGTCACCGCCGACGGGGTCGAGGTCGACGGCGACCAGGTGATGGCGATCCTCGCCGTGGCCATGCGGGAGTCCGGCGCGCTCACCGACGACACGCTCGTCGCCACCGTGATGAGCAACCTCGGCCTGCGGCTGGCCATGTCCGCGCAGGGCATCCGGCTGATCGAGACGAAGGTCGGCGACCGGTACGTCCTGGAGGAGCTGCGCGGCTCCGGCCTCGCCCTCGGCGGGGAGCAGAGCGGGCACATCGTCATGCCGGCCTACGCGACCACCGGCGACGGGGTGCTCACCGGGCTGCACCTGATGGCCCGGATGGCCGCCACCGGCCGCACCCTCGCCGACCTGGCCGCCGTGGTGACCAAGCTGCCCCAGGTGCTGATCAACGTGCCGGTCGGGGACCGCTCGGTGGGGGCCGCCGCGCCGGCCGTGCGGGCCGAGGTCGAGCGGGCCGAGGCGGAACTGGGCGAGACCGGCCGGGTGCTGCTGCGCCCCTCGGGCACCGAGCCGCTCGTCCGGGTGATGGTCGAGGCGGCCACCGAAAGCGTCGCCCGCGAGGTCGCCGAGCGCATCGCCGAGCAGGTCCGCGCCGCCAGCCCCACCCTGTAAGGGCGGTCAGGTCAGGCTGCGTAGCCGGGTGACCGCCTCGGCGAGCACCTCCGGCCGCTTGCAGAACGCGAACCGGACCAGCCGCCGCCCGGCCTCGACGTCGTCGTAGAACACCTGGGTGGGCACGGCCACCACCCCGCACCGCGCCGGCAGCGACCGGCAGAACTCGACCCCGTCCCGCCCGCCGAGCGGGCCGATGTCGGCCGTGACGAAGTATGTCCCCTCGGGCGTGAGGACGCCGAAGCCCGCGTCGGTCAGCCCGGCGACCAACTGGTCCCGGCGGGCCTGCATCCCGGCCGAGAACTCCGCGAAGTAGGCGTCCGGCAGGGCCAGCGCCACCGCCACCGCCGGCTGCAACGGCGCGCCGTTGACGTAGGTGAGGAACTGCTTGACCCGCAGCGCCGCCGAGACCAGCGA
Organism: Micromonospora sp. WMMD712; assembly: GCF_029581295.1. Lineage (NCBI taxonomy): Bacteria > Bacillati > Actinomycetota > Actinomycetes > Micromonosporales > Micromonosporaceae > Micromonospora > Micromonospora sp. WMMD712. The sequence continues at coordinate 3,426,951 of NZ_CP120743.1, read as the reverse complement.
CGCCGGCCCGCTGACCCAGCCCACCTTCCACCCCGTGCAGGAGAACGTCTTGCCGGCCGACGAGATCCGCAGGGTGCGCTCGCGCATGCCGGGCAGGGTGGCCAGCGGCACGTGCGGGGTGGCGGCGTCGGCGAAGACCAGGTGCTCGTACACCTCGTCGGTCACCGCGTACGCGTCGTGCTCGCGGCACAGTTCGGCGACCAGGGTCAACTCCTCGCGGGTGAAGACCTTGCCCGTCGGGTTGTGCGGGGAGTTGAGCAGGACCAGCCGCGTACGCGGCCCGAACGCGGCGCGCAGCGCCGCCGGGTCGAAGGCGTACCGGCCGTCGGCGTCGGGCCGCAGCGTCACCGGCCGCCGCACCGCGCCCGCGAGGGCGATCGACGCGGCGTACGAGTCGTAGTACGGCTCGAAGCAGACCACCTCGTCGCCCGGCTCGCAGAGGGCGAGGATGCTCGCGGCGATCGCCTCGGTGGCCCCGGCGGTGATCACGACCTCGTCGTCCGGGTCGTACTCCAGGCCCCAGAACCGGTGCTGGTGGGCGGCGACGGCGGCCCGCAGCGCGGGGATGCCCGGACCGGGCGGGTACTGGTTCTGGCCGCCGCGCAGCGCCTCGGCGGCGGCGGCGAGCATCTCGGGCGGCCCGTCCGTGTCGGGGAAGCCCTGCCCCAGGTTGACCGCGCCGGTCCGCACGGCGAGGGCGGACATCTCGGCGAAGATGGTCGTCCCGAACGGCCGCATCCGGGCCACCAGCGGGTCGACATCGGCGGGCGTCGTCGTCACCCGCGTCAGCCTACGGGCTCGCCCCGACCACGCCCACCCTCGGCCGGATGGCCGGTCGTGGTCGGTCGACCCGCCTGCGGGGGACGGCCGGGTGGCCGCCCGACGGGCGCGCGTCGGCGGGGAGCCCCGGGCGCGGGCCGGGAGATTTGTTCCCCGGAGTGGCCCACCCCACCAATTCGCTCAAGCTCGATGCTTGTTTACCCGGCTTCTGCGCACGCGTGGTGAGCGAAACTGGGTTAGGCTGCGGACCATGTGTGGAATCGTGGGTTACGCCGGCGCGCGCCCGGCGCTCGGCATCGTGCTCGACGGCTTGCGTCGCCTGGAGTACCGGGGCTACGACTCGGCCGGGGTGGCCGTCGTGTGCGCCGACGAGCTGCTGGTCGAGAAGAAGGCGGGCAAGCTGGCCAACCTGGAGAAGGTGCTGGCCGAGCGGGCCGCCACCGACCCGGGTGCCTGCGCCGCCAGCCCGATCGGCATCGGCGACGGCACCACCGGCATCGGGCACACCCGCTGGGCCACCCACGGCGGCCCCACCGACCGCAACGCCCACCCGCACCTCGCCCCGGACGGCCGGGTCGCCGTGATCCACAACGGCATCATCGAGAACTTCGCGAAGCTCCGCGCCGAGCTGGAGGACGACGGCGTCCAGTTCAGCAGCGACACCGACACCGAGTGCGCCGCCCACCTGCTCTCCGCCGCGCTGGCCGACCTGCGCGCCGCCGGCGAGCCCGACGGCCCGCCCCTGCTCGCCGCCGCGATGCGGGCGGTCTGCCAGCGCCTCGAAGGCGCGTTCACGCTGCTCGCCGTCGACGCGGCGGTGCCCGGCGCGGTGGTCGGCGCCCGCCGCAACTCGCCGCTGGTGGTGGGCCGGGGCGACGGGGAGAACTACCTCGCCAGCGACGTCGCGGCGTTCATCGAGCACACCCGCGAGGCGGTCGAGCTGGGCCAGGACCAGATCGTCCTGATCACCGCCGACTCGATCGAGATCACCGACTTCGCCGGCCTGCCGGCCACCGGCAAGGACTTCCACATCGACTGGGACTCCTCGGCCGCCGAGAAGGGCGGCTACGACTGGTTCATGCTCAAGGAGATCGAGGAGCAGCCGCAGGCCGTCGCCGACACCCTGCTCGGCCGGCTCACCGACAGCGGCGAGATCATGCTCGACGAGGTCCGCCTCAGCGACCAGGACCTGCGCGACGTCGACAAGATCTTCATCGTGGCGTGCGGCACCGCGTACCACTCGGGGCTGGTCGCGAAGTATGCCATCGAGCACTGGACCCGGATCCCGTGCGAGGTGGAGCTGGCCAGCGAGTTCCGCTACCGCGACCCCGTCCTCGACCGGTCCACGCTGATCATCGTGATCTCCCAGTCCGGCGAGACCATGGACACGCTGATGGCGTTGCGGCACGCCAAGGAGCAGAAGGCCCGGGTGCTCGCCATCTGCAACACCAACGGCTCGACCATCCCGCGCGAGTCCGACGCCGTGCTCTACACCCACGGCGGGCCCGAGATCGCCGTCGCCTCCACCAAGGCGTTCCTCACCCAGCTCGTCGCCTGCTATCTCATCGGCCTGCACCTCGCCCAGGTGCGCGGGATCAAGTTCGCCGACGAGGTGGCCGCCGTCGTGGACCAGCTCCACCAGATGCCCGGCAAGCTGCGCGAGCTGCTGGACCGGATCGAGCCGGTGCGGGAGCTGGCCCGGGAGATCAGGTCCGAGCCGACCGTGCTCTTCATCGGCCGGCACGTCGGCTACCCGGTCGCCCTGGAGGGCGCGCTCAAGCTCAAGGAGCTCGCGTACATGCACGCCGAGGGCTTCGCCGCCGGCGAGCTCAAGCACGGTCCGATCGCGCTCATCGACCAGGGCACCCCGGTGATCTGCATCGTGCCGTCGCCCGTCGGCCGGGGCATGTTGCACGACAAGGTCGTCTCCAACATCCAGGAGGTGCGCGCCCGGGGGGCCCGCACCATCGTGATCGCCGAGGAGGGCGACGAGGCGGTCGTCCGCTACGCCGACCACCTGATCCGGGTGCCGCGTACGCCGACGCTGCTCGCACCCCTGGTGACCACCGTGCCGTTGCAGGTGCTCGCGGCGGAGATCGCGGCGGCCCGGGGCCACGACGTCGACCAGCCCCGCAACCTCGCCAAGTCCGTCACCGTGGAGTAGCCGCCCCGGGGGCCGGCGGCTCGGCCGCCTGCGGGAGGGGCCGGTCACCGGCCCAGGACGATCCGGGCCATGCCGTCCAGGGCCGGGTTCGCCGGGTCCCAGTAGCCGGTGTGGCCGTGCCGACCGCTGGGGAAGGTGCGCCCGCCGAAGCCCGGGTCGGCCGGGTCGTGGCCGAACCACAGCGCGTGGTCGTCCCGGCCGGTCAGCACGGCGGCCAGCGGGCTGAGCCCGCGCAGGACGCGGCGGGGCAGCTCGTCGGGGGCCGGGGCCAGCCGGATCCCGTCGTCGGGCGCCGTGCTCGCCCAGACCTCCCCGGCGGGCAGCCCCAGCCCGTCGGCCCGGTCGACGCCGACGCCGGGCGAGCCGACGAAGACCAGCGCGTCGGCGGCGAGCCCGTGGTCGCGGGCGGCGGTGCCCACGACCAGCGAGCCGTAGCTGTGCCCGAGCACCGTCTGCCGGGCCGGCGGGCCGTCGTGGGTCGCCCGCAGCCCCTCCTGGAACCGGTGCAGCGCCGGGCCGGCGTCCCGGGCCTGGTGGGGCAGCACGGCCTCGTGCAGGAAGTCCGGCGCGTCGTAGTCCAGCCAGAGCACCGCCGCGGTGGACGCCGTCGGGTCCAGCGCCGCGCAGCGGGCCTGCACCCGGGCGGCGCGTCCCAGCTCGCCGGTGGCGTCGGCGAGGCCGGCGGTCATCCCCGGCACGTAGGTCAGCACCCGGTCGGCCCGGTCCGGGTCGCCCAGCGCCACGACCGTCCGCCCCTCGCCGCCCGGGTCCAGCCCCAGCAGGTAGGCCCGGGGCTGCCCGCCGCCGGTCAACCGGGCCGCCAGCGCGTCCAGCCCCGTCAGGGCACCCTCCACCCGGGCCAGCCCGGCCAGCTCCACCGGCCCGCGCGGCAGCCGGTCGAGCAGCCGGCGTCGCTCGGCCAGCAGCACCTCCCGCCGCCGGTCGACCAGCAGCCGGTTCGCCTGGTCCCGGGCCGCCACGGGCACCCCGTCGAGCCGGCCGACGAGCTCGGGCTCCCGGGCCACCAGCCAGCGGCGCTGCGCGGGCGTGAGCCCGGCCCACCAGGACCGGACGGTCGCCGGGCTGGCCCCCGGCGGCGGACGCCAGGGCGGGGGCGGGGCCACCCAGCCCGCGCCGGCCGCCCAGGTCAGCTCGGCGAGCCGGCCGGCGGCCTCCCGGTCGGCCGCGTCGGCCAGCTCCAGGGCGGCTGCCACGGCGGCGGCGACCCGGGCCACGGCGGCCGGCTGGCCCGGCCGCGCCCGCGCCGGGTCGGCGCTCGCCCGGCCCCGCCGGTCCAGCCGCACCCCGCCGGCGTCGGCCAGGGCGACCGCCTCGGCCAGCCGGGCCCTGGCCCGCTGGAGCCGCCCGGCCAGCTCGGCGAGCACCTGGTCGGTCTCGATCGCCGCCGGCGCGAGGGCTGCCAGCTCGGACCGGAGCGCGCCGATCCGCCCACCCGCCGCCCCGGCCGCAGCGCCCGCCCAGCCGCCCCGCAGCGCGCGGGCCGCCGCGTCCAGCTCGGCGGCCCGCCGGCCGACCAGCCCGGTCAGCCCCCGCCAGGCCGCGCCGGCCGCCGCCCACCGGGCCGGGTCGGCCGCCCACAGCCGGGCATAGGCGTCGCCCCCGGTGGCGGGAGACGCATGCCCGCCGGGGCCGCCGGCCGGGTCGACGCCGCCGGCCCGACCCGCCCTGCCGGCGGCTGCCCCGGCCGGGCCGCCCGCCCCACCGGCCGCCGGGCTCCCGCCGCCCGCGCCCCGGCGCGTCGCAGGGCTCACCGGGGGAGCACCCTGAGCCGGTGGGCGGCCCGCTCGTCGGCCGCCTGGTAGCCCTCGGCGGCGCCGGTGAGCGCGCCCTGGGCGGCGGCGACCCGCGCGCCGAGCGCCCCACACCAGGCGTGCGCGGCCGACTCCAGGCCGCCCAGGGCGTCGGCCGACCGCCAGCCGGGGGCCGGCACCGCCAGCCCGGGCACGCCGGACAGCCCGTGCCCGAGCCGGTACGCGAGGTCGCCCAGCGCCCCGGCGACCTCCCGCAGCAGCTCCGGGCGGACGGTGAACGGCTCCTCGGTCATCGGTGGGCTCCTCCGGCTCGGTGCCCCGTCACGACGGGACGGGCGGCGGGGCCGGCCCGGTGGGCCGGCGACACCGCCGTCGACGGGTGGACAGCGACGCCGTCGACGCTAGGCAGCCGCCCCGCCGACCGGAACGCCCTGTGGACAACGGGCGGCGGTCGTACCCCCGGGTTGTCCACAGGCATTGCCCACAGTCGACCCGACGGGTAACCTGCGGCCGCCTCCGCCGGTAGGGTGAGGTCATGATCCTCGACGGTCCGGGGCGGCCCCGGCAGGCGGGCCACGACGGCGGCGGCGCCCCCGGCGCGGACGCCGGACGGGGCGCGGCGGCATGAAACCGGTGTGGCGGGTCGCGGACGTGCGGGCGGCGGAGGCCGGGCTGCTGGCCACCCTCCCCGCCGGCACGCTGATGCAGCGGGCGGCGGCCGGGCTGGCGCGCCGATGCGCGCTGCTGCTCGCCGACCGGGGCGGGGTCTACGGGGCCCGGGTGCTGCTGCTGGTCGGCACGGGCGACAACGGCGGCGACGCCCTCTACGCGGGGGAGCGGCTGGCCCGCCGGGGCGCGCAGGTCTCGGCCCTGCTGCTCACCCCGGGCCGGGCGCACGCGCCCGGGCTGGCCGCGCTGCGCGCCGCCGGGGGCCGCCTGGTGGACCGGCCGCCCGCCGTGGTCGACCTGGTGCTCGACGGGATCGTCGGGATCGGCGGCACCGGCGGGCTGCGCGAGGCGGCCGACCGGCTGGCCGGCGAGCTGCCCGGCCTGCGTGGCCGCGACGGCGGGCGGGCCGCCGTGGTGGCCGTCGACGTGCCCAGCGGGGTCGCCGTGGACACCGGTCACGTGCCGCCGGCCGCCTCCGGCCGGTCGACCGCGATCCGGGCCGACGTGACGGTGGCGTTCGGCGCGCTGAAGCCGGCCCTGGTGGTGGGCCCGGCGGCGGCGCTGGCCGGGCAGGTCGAGCTGGTCGACATCGGCCTGGGGCCGTGGCTGCGCGGCACGCCCGCGCTGCGGGTCACCGAGCGCTCCGACGTGGTCGACTGGTGGCCGGAGCCGGGCCCGGCCGCCGAGAAGTACACCCGGGGCGTGGTGGGCCTGGCGACGGGCTCGGCGGCGTACCCGGGCGCGGCCGTGCTCTCCGTCGGCGGCGCGCTCGCCGGCCCGACGGGCCTGGTCCGGTACGCCGGCAGCGCCCGCGCCGACGTGCTGCTGCACCACCCCTCCGTGATCGCGAGCGGCCGGGTCGCCGACGCCGGCCGGGTCCAGGCGTGGGTCTGCGGCTCGGGGCTGGGCACCGGCGAGGAGGCCGCCGCCGAGCTGCGGGCGGTGCTCGCCGCCCCGGTGCCGGTGGTGCTCGACGCCGACGCGTTGACGCTGCTCGTGGACGGGTCGATGGCGGACCGGCTGCGCCAGCGGGACGCGCCGATCGTGGTCACCCCGCACGACCGGGAGTTCGCCCGGCTCTGCGGGGAGGAGCCGGGCGCGGACCGGGCCGCCGCCGCGCTGCGGCTGGCCGCCTGGATGAACGCGGTGGTCCTGCTCAAGGGGGACCGCACGGTCGTCGCCACCCCCGACGGCCGGGCGTACGTCAACCCGACCGGCACCCCCGCGCTGGCCACCGGGGGCACCGGCGACGTGCTCGCCGGGCTGCTCGGCTCGCTGCTCGCCGCCGGGCTGGCCCCGGAGCGGGCGGCCGCCGCGGCGGCGTACCTGCACGGGCTGGCCGGGCGGGAGGCGGCCCGGTCGGGCCCGGTGACCGCGCCCGACGTGGCCGCCGCGCTCCGCCCGGTGGTGGCCGCGCTCGCCTGACGAGCGGCGGGCGCGGGCCGACCGACACCGTGCCGGGGCCGGTTGATCGACACCATGTCGGCGCGGTTGATCGACGCCATGTCGGCGACATGGCGGGGTCGTTCGCCCCCTGATGCCGCCACCTGCCCGACATCGAGAGGCCCGCGGCGGCCCGGTCAGTAGGCTGAGGGGCATGTGGCAGTCCGAGGTGCGGGTCGATCTTGACGCGATCCGGGAGAACGTGACGCGGCTGCGCGCCGGCACCGGTGCCGAGCTGATGGCGGTGGTCAAGGCCGACGGCTACGGCCACGGCATGATCCCGTCGGCCCGCGCCGCGCTCGACGCCGGCGCGGACTGGCTCGGCGTCTGCACCCTCGACGAGGCGCTGACGCTGCGCCGGGCCGGCATCGACGCGCCCGTGCTGGCCTGGCTGCTCGCCCCCGGGCTGCCGCTGCACGAGGGCGTCGCGGCCGGGGTGGACCTGGGCGCCGCGAGCCTCACCCAGCTCGACGAGATGGTCGAGGCGGGCCGGCTCGCCGAGCGCCCGGCCCGCCTGCACCTGAAGGTCGACACGGGGCTGGCCCGGGGCGGGGCCACCGTCGCCGACTGGCCGGCGCTGCTGGAGGCCGCCGCGAAGGCCCAGGCCGACGGCCTGGTCGAGGTGGTCGGCGTGTGGAGCCACTTCGTCTACGCGGACCTGCCCGGCCACCCGACGACCGACCGCCAGCTCGCGGTCTTCCACGAGGCGCTGGACATGGTCGAGCGGGCGGGGCTGCGCCCGCGCTACCGGCACCTCGCCAACTCCGCGGCCACCCTGACCCGCCCCGACACCCACTTCGACCTGGTCCGGCCGGGGCTGGCGACCTACGGGCTCTCCCCGGTGGCCGGCGAGCGGTTCGGGCTGCGCCCGGCGATGACCGCCCGGGCCCGGGTCATGCTCACCAAGCGGGTGCCCGCCGGCAGCGGAGTGTCCTACGGGCACACCTACCTCACCGACGCCGACGCCAACCTGGCCGTGGTGCCGCTCGGCTACGCCGACGGGGTGCCCCGGCACGCCTCCAACACCGGCCCGGTGCAGCTCGCCGGTCGGCGGCGGACCGTCTCGGGCCGGGTCTGCATGGACCAGTTCGTCGTCGACTGCGGCGACGACCCGGTGGCCGCCGGCGACGTGGCGACCCTGTTCGGCCCCGGGGCCGACGGCGAGCCCACGGCCGACGACTGGGCCGAGGCGGTCGGCACGATCAACTACGAGATCGTCACCCGGTTCGGCGGGGTCCGGGTGCCCCGCGTCTACGACGGCGAGCGGCCGTGAGCGAGCGCAGGGGCTTCCGGATCCCCCGGCCGCGCACCGCCGCCGGCCGGGTGGCCGGGGTCGTCGGGGCGGCCGTCGGGGTGGCCGCCGCCGGGCTCGCGGCGGGCGTGGTGAGCGAGCGCGCCCTGGTCCGCCGGCTCAAGGCGGACCCGGCCGACCCGCACGCCGACGAGGTCTTCGGCCAGCAGCGCTACGACGAGGCGTTCCGGTTGGAGCTGCCCGACGGCACCGACATCCACGTCGAGGTGGTGGAGCCGACCCGCCCCGTCCCCGGGCACCCGACCGTGGTGCTGGTGCACGGCTTCTGCCTGGACATGGGCACCTTCCACTTCCAGCGCAAGATGCTCGCCGAGCGGGGCGAGCACCGCATCGTCGCGTACGACCAGCCGGGGCACGGCCGGTCGGGGCGGCTGGAGACCGGCGAATACGATCTCGCCGCGCTCGGCCGCACGCTGCGCCGGGTCATCGACCGGACCGCCCCGGAGGGCCCGCTCGTGCTCGTCGGTCACTCGATGGGCGGCATGACCATCATGGCGTTCGCCGAGCTCTACCCGGAGCTGTTCGGCGACCGGGTGGTCGGCACGGTGCTGATGGCCACCTCGGGCGGGCTGCTGGCCGAGACGAAGCTCGTCGCCCCGGCCCTGCTCGGCCGGGTCGGCGCGCCGGTGCTCTACATGATGAGCAACGCCACCCGCTACGGCGGGCCGGCGATCGACGCGGCGCGCAAGTCGACGTCCAACGTGGCCTGGCTGCTCACCCGCAAGTACGGTTTCGGCACCCCGAAGCCCAGCCCGGCCCTGGTGTCGTACGTCGAGCTGATGAACTCCCGCACCTCGGCCGACACGGTCACCCGCTACCTGCGCACGCTGGCCACCCACTCCCGCTATCCGGCGCTGGCCGCGTTGGCCGGCACCCCGGTGCTGGTGGTGGTCGGCGACAAGGACATGATCACCCCCGTGACCCACTCGGAGGAGATCGTCCGGCGGCTGCCGCACGCCGAATACCTCAAGATCCGCGACAGCGGGCACGTGGTGATGCTGGAGCACGCCGACGAGGTCAACGGGGCCCTGACCCGCTTCCTGGAGGGGCTGTGAGCCGGGCCGACGCGGCCGGTGCCGCCGTGCGCGCGGCGCTGCCGACGGTGGCGGACACCCACGCGTTCGGCCGCCGGCTCGCCGGGGTGCTGCGCGCCGGCGACCTGCTGCTGCTCACCGGCCCGCTGGGGGCCGGCAAGACGGCGCTGACCCAGGGCATCGGCGCGGGCCTCGGCGTGCTGGGCGACATCACCTCGCCGACCTTCGTGATCGCCCGCGTGCACCGGCCCGATCCGGTGCGGGGCCGGGGCGTGGCGCTGGTGCACGCCGACGCGTACCGGCTGGGGGACGCCGCCGACCCGCGCGCCGAGATCGACGACCTCGACCTGGACGCCTCGGTCGACGACTCGGTCACCGTCGTCGAGTGGGGCGAGGGGCTGGTCGAGCAACTGGTCGACGCCCACCTGCGGGTCCGCATCGACCGGCGCGACGACGACACCCGGCTGGTCGAGCTGGCACCGGCCGGCGGCGACTGGGCCGCCCGCCTGGGTGCCCTCGCCTGACGCGGCACGGGAGCATCCGGTCGCCACCGGCCCGAGGCTTCCGCCCCACCGTCGGACCGTCCCGCGCGGGGTGTCGGACCGGGCTGGTAGGAAGGGGGCGACCGACTGCGAAAGGTTGCCGATGCCCCACGACGCCCCCACCCTCGACCTGCTCTCCCTGCTGCCCGAGGAGTGGCGCGCCCTGCTCACCCCGCACCTCGACCCGGCCCGCACGGCCGCGCTGGCCGAGTTCGTCGCCGGGGAATACGCCACCCAGACCGTGTTCCCGCCGGTCGAGGACCTGTTCTCCGCGTACCGGCTGTGCGGGCCGGGCCAGACCCGGGTGCTGATCCTCGGGCAGGACCCGTACCACAAGGCGGGGCAGGCGCACGGGCTGAGCTTCAGCGTCCGCGAGGGGGTGTCCGTCCCGCCGTCGCTGCGCAACGTCTTCAAGGAGTTGACCGAGGACCTGGGGGTGGCGAAGCCGCGCAGCGGCAACCTCGACGGCTGGGCCGCCCAGGGGGTGCTGCTGCTCAACTCGGTGCTGACCGTCCGGCAGGCCACCCCCGGCTCGCACGCCAACAAGGGGTGGGAGGAGTTCACCGACGCGACGATCCGCGCCCTCGACGCCCTCGACCAGCGGGTCGTCTTCCTGCTCTGGGGCGGATACGCCCGCAAGAAGGCGGCCCTGGTCACCAACCCGCAGCACGTGGTGCTGGAGGCCGGCCACCCGAGCCCGATGAACCCGCGCGGGTTCCTCGGCAGCCGTCCGTTCAGCGCGACGAACAAGGCCCTCGCCGACGCGGGCCTGCCGACCATCGACTGGGAGCGATCGGCCGGCTGACCGGAGCCACCACCCGCCCGCCCGGATCGCCCGCCCGCGCCGACCACCCGCCCGAGCCGCACGCCCCGCCCGGGCGGGTTTCGTCGCCCGGTCACACCGCACTTTCGGAGTGACCGGGCGATCACCGTCTCATTTAGACTGTCGGCATCCCGCTATCCCGGCGGCTCCACGGATCGGAGGCGGCACGTGGCGGCTACGGCGACGGTCAACCCGCAGCAGTGGCGCGCGGCCCGGGAGGCGCTGGCGGCGGCCACCGACCGGTTCGCCCGGCTCGTCGAGTCGGTCGACCGGCCGCAGACCATGGTGACCGCGCACTGGTCGGTCGCCGACACCGTCGTCCACCTGGTCTCGGTCGCCTGGTGGTATGCGACGAAGCTCGACCCGCAGCACCCGCCGCTGCCGATCCCCGGCCTCGACGCCCGGCTGCCGACGGTCACCGTGGACACCATCGAGGGCGTCAACGACCTGGTCCTGGCGCACCTGACCGAGCGGGATCCCGCGCCGCTGCTGGCGCAGTTCCGCGCCGACGTGGCGAAGATCCTCTCGATCGCCGCCGACCGTGACCCCGACGAGCTGCTGCCCTGGTTCGGCGACGCCCGCGCACCGCTCGCCGGTCTCTTCGGCCACCTCGTCAACGAGCTGCTGGTGCACGGGTGGGACATCGCCCGCGCCACCGGCCGGCCCTGGGAGATGCCCGGCCGGGAGGCCGTGCTGTTCTTCGAGGTGTTCCTCGTGGGGGTGGTCCGCGCCGGTTACGGGCGGCTGCTCGACAACGACGAGCCGCCCCGGGAACGCCCGATCACCGTCGAGTTCCGGTCGGCGTACTGCGCCGACGTCACCCTCGTCCTGCACCGGGGGCTGGTGTCGATCGCCGCGCCCGGGGCCCGGCCGGACGTGCGGGTGCGGTTCGACCCGGCGGCGCTCAACCTGATGCTGTTCGGCCGGGTGGGCCGCGTCCGCACCGCCCTCACCGGTGGCGTCTCCATCCGGGGCCGCCGCCCCTGGCTGCTGTTCCCCTTCCTGCGGGTCCTGCGCACCCCGAGCTGACCCCGTCACCCGCCCGGTGATCAAGAGGGTCTGCGCCATCGTGGAGATCGACTCTGCCGCTTTCACCGAAGCAGGGGGCGAGGGCGTGGGGGTGCGGGAGGGGCGGCGGGTGGGCGGTTAGGGTTGCGTTCGTGCTCGTACTGGTGGTGGACTCCTCGACCCCTGCGGTGACCGCGGCGCTGGTCGAGGTCACGGCGGACGGGGTGACGCCGCGCGCCCAGCGGCGCACCGTCGACGCCCGCGCGCACGGCGAACTGCTCGCCCCGCAGGTGCACGCCGTCCTCGCCGAGGTCGCCGCCCGCCCCGCCGACCTGACCGCGATCGTCGCCGGCCTCGGCCCCGGCCCGTTCACCGGGCTGCGGGTGGGGCTGGTCACCGCCGCCACCATGGCCCAGGTGCTCGGCGTCGCGGCGTACGGCGTGTGCTCGCTGGACGGGATCGGCCACCCGGCGGCGGCCGGCGGGCCGGTCCTGGCGGCGGCCGACGCCCGCCGCCGGGAGGTCTACTGGGCGGTGTACGACGGCGCGGGCCAGCGGATCGCCGGCCCCGACGTCGACACCCCGGCGGTCGTCGCGCAGCGCGCCCGCGACCTGGGGGTCACCGCCGCGGTCGGCGACGGCGCACACCGGTACGCCGACGTGCTCGGCCTGCCGCTGCGCGCCGAGCCCCGCTACCCGGACCCGACCGCGCTGGCCCTGCTCGCCGCCGAGCGGATCCGGGCCGGCGCGCCCGGCGAGCCGCTCACCCCCCTGTACCTGCGCCGCCCCGACGCCGTGGCCGCCACCGCCCGCAAGCAGGTCCTGCCGTGAGCGGGCGGGCCGCCGGGCGGGCGGGAGCGCCGGCCGTGAGCGGGCGGGAGCGTCGGCGGTGAGCCGGCCGGAGCGGCCCGGCCCGGAGGGGGTCCGGCTGGGCCGGTTCCGCTGGTGGCACGTCGACGACGTGCTCCCGATCGAGGCGGACCTGTTCGGGGCGGAACGGTGGTCACCGGCGATGTTCTGGAACGAGTTGGCCAACGGCCACTTCTACCTGGTCGCCACCCCGGCCGACGGGGACGCCGTGATCGGCTACGCCGGGCTCGCCGTCGCCGCGCCGGACGAGGCGTGGGTGCAGAACATCGCCGTCGCCCGGGACGCCCAGCGGCGCGGGGTGGGCCGGGCGCTGCTGGAGGCGCTGCTCGCCGAGGCGGCCCGCCGGGGCGTACGCAGCACGCTGCTGGAGGTGGCGGCGGACAACGCCCCCGCCCAGCGGCTCTACGCGACGTACGGCTTCGAGCCGATCGGCGTGCGCCGCGGCTACTACCAACCCAGCAACACCGACGCGCTGGTCATGCGGCGCGACCAGGACTGAGGAGCCATGGCCGACGCACCGCTCATCCTCGGCATCGAGACCTCCTGCGACGAGACCGGCATCGGCATCGTGCGCGGGCACACCCTGCTCGCGGACGCGCTGGCCTCCAGCGTCGCCGAGCACGCCCGGTTCGGCGGGGTGGTGCCCGAGGTGGCCAGCCGCGCCCACCTGGAGGCTATCGTGCCCACCATGGACCGGGCGCTCGCCGAGGCGGGGGTGACCATGGCCGACGTCGACGCCATCGCGGTGACGTCCGGCCCGGGGCTGGCCGGCGCGCTGCTGGTCGGCGTGGCCGCCGCGAAGGGCTACGCGCTGGCCGCCGAGAAGCCGGTGTACGGGGTGAACCACCTCGCCGCGCACGTCGCCGTGGACACTCTGGAGCACGGTCCGCTGCCCGAGCCGGCGATCGCCCTGCTGGTCTCCGGCGGGCATTCGTCCCTGCTGCTCGTCGACGACCTGGCCCGGGGGGTGACCCCGCTCGGCGCGACCATCGACGACGCCGCCGGTGAGGCGTTCGACAAGGTGGCCCGGCTGCTCGGCCTGCCGTTCCCCGGCGGCCCGTACGTCGACCGGGAGGCCGCCGCCGGCGACCCGGCCGCGATCGGCTTCCCGCGCGGCCTCACCGCCGCCAAGGATCTCGCCGCCCACCGCTACGACTTCTCCTTCTCCGGCCTGAAGACGGCCGTGGCCCGCTGGGTGGAGGCCCGCCAGCGGGCCGGCGAGCCGGTGCCGGTGGCCGACGTGGCCGCGTCGTTCCAGGAGGCGGTCTGCGACGTGCTCACCGCCAAGGCGCTGGCCGCGTGCCAGGCGCACGGGGTGGACACGCTGGTGATCGGCGGGGGCGTGGCGGCGAACTCGCGGCTGCGGGTGCTGGCCGAGCACCGGGCGGCGAAGCTCGGCATCCGGGTGCGGGTGCCCCGGCCGAAACTGTGCACCGACAACGGGGCGATGGTGGCCGCGCTGGGCTCGCACCTGGTCGCGGCGGGCGTCGCGCCCAGCCGGCTCGACCTGCCTGCCGACTCGGCCCTGCCGCTGACCACGGTCAGCGTGTGACTGCCCGGCCGACCGGGAGCACAGCCAAACGCCCGGCCCGACCAGGGAGCGCCGCCGGAGGCCCGACACGAGCGAGGGGAGTGCCGACGTGATCGTACGGATGTGGGAGGCGCGGGCGGAGCCCTACGGCTTCGCCGACCTGATCACCTGGGTCTGCGACACGGCGCTGCCGGAGGTCGAGCACGACCCGCTGCACGTGTCCAGCGAGGTGTTCAGCTCCACCGATCACCGGGTGGTGGTGATCTCGAAGTGGCGCAGCAGCCCCCGGCCGCTGCCCGACCCGCCCGCGACGCTGCTGGCCCGGCCCCCGCACGCGTGGGACTTCACCGAGGTCGACCGCTGACGGGGTAAGGAGGGGCCCCTGTTAACGCATTCTGTCGTAAAGGGGTCCCCTCCTAACCGCGCGCAGCCCCGTCAGCTGCGGCGCAGGATGCGGTACGTGGCGATGCCGCCGGTGCCGAGCGCGGCGATGAAGACCAGCCACACCACCGTCGTGCTGACGCCGAGCCGGCCGCCGCTGCCGACGTTCGCGGCGGCCGCCGCGACCAGCGAGTCGCTCTGCGCCGGGGGGAGGGCGGCGGGCGGGAGCTGCTCCCAGCGGACCAGGCCGGTGCTCTCCAGCATCGCCATGTGGTCGGAGACGAAGTCGTTGGCCTCGTCGGCGAGCTTGCGGACGGTCGCGTCCCTGGTGCTGGCGCGCACCGCGCCGATGACGGGGAAGATCTTGCCGTGCGCCACCCGGAGCCGGGTCACGAAGATCTGGTCGAACCGCCCGCCGCTGGACTCCTGCATCTCCTTGAGCCACCCCTTCTGCTCGGCGGTGGCGTCCGAGGGCAGGGTCGCGCCGAGCTTGTTGGCGGCGTCCACGACGAGCTGGTCCAGCACCCCGTGCTGCCGGGAGATCTCCGCGCCGATCTCGCGTACCCGGGCCGACTGGCCCTTCTCGGCGGCCATCTCACCGGCCGGCATCTCCCACAGGCCGGCCAGCCGTACGCCGGCGAGCAGCGTCATGTCGGCGGCGTTGAGCTGGGCGTTGGCGGGTGCGGCGACGGCCACGCCAGGGAGCACCCCGAGCGCGGCGACGAAGGTGACCACCAGCGCCGCCATCCGGTGGGTCCGGTGCCCTGGCCGGCGACGTGCGGATCTGAGCGGTGCCATGGGTGCGGTGCCTCCTCGGTCCGGGCCGAACGCGTCCGTCCGGGCGGCCGGGTCCCCCGGGCCGCCCCTCCGGTCACTGGTACGGATCGTCGCGGCGATCAGTTCATCCGGATCCCGGAAGAGCGTCTCGTGAAATTCGGCGGCGTGAATCGGGCGGCGTGGATCCGCCGACGGGCGCGCGGCGGCGGGTCGGCGGGAGCGGCGGGGAGGACGTGGCGGGCGCGGGTCGACCGGGGCGGCGCGGGTCAGCGGGTGACGGCCATCAGCAGGTCGAGCAGGAACAGCGTGGCGACGGCGACCGCGAAGACGACCAGCAGGTCGCGCCGGCCGTGCGCGGGCGAGGCGGGGAGGACCGGGTCAGCCGGCAGGTCCCGGGTCACCGCGGCCAGGTCGCCGAGGGTGCGGGCGGCCCAGGCGTCGGCGGCCCGCTCGGAGAACTCGTCCAGGGTGAGCCGGCCCGCCGAGGCGTGCCGTTGCAGGTCGGCGACCACCCGGTGCCGGTCGTCGTCGGAGGCGCGCAGCTCGACGTCCACGCCGGACAGCGTACGCAGCCGCGCCCGGTCGCGGCACGCCCGCGCGACGGGCGGTCAGGCCGCGTCGAGGGGGTCGGCGAGGAGCCGCTCGAACGCCAGCTCCGCCGCGCCGATCAGCGCCGCGTCGTCGCCGAGCTTCGGGGTACGCAGCCGCACGTGCTCCAGGCAGGCCGGCAGCCCGATCGAGTTGAGCCGGCTGCGCACCTGGGCCGCCGCGGCGAGGTAGAGGTCCCGCATCGCGCCGCCGAAGATGACCATCTCGGGGTTGAAGATGTTGACCAGGTTGGCCACGCCGAAGCCGAGCCAGTCGCCGGCCTGCCGTACCGCCGTCTGGGCCCGCGCGTCGCCCCGGTCGGCGGCCTCGAAGACGGCCAGCACCGCGTCGGGCCCCCGGGCGTCGGAGCGGCCGGCGGCCCGCAGCAGCCCGTGCTCGCCGATCTCGGTCTCCCAGCAGCCCCGCGAGCCGCACTCGCAGGGCTGGCCGTCGCGCACCACCACCATGTGCCCGACCTCGCCGCTGTACCCGCCGTGCCCGGTCAGCCGCCGGCCGCCGGCGATGATGCCGGCGCCGACGCCGACGTCCCCGTACAGGTAGATGACGTTGTCGCAGCCGGCGGCGACGCCCCGGGCGTGCTCGGCGAACGCCGCCACGTCGGCCACGTTGCCGACGGTGATCGGCACGTCGATGCCCAGCTCGGCGGCGAGGGCCGCGCCGATCGGCTCGTCCACCCAGCCGGTGGTCGGGCTGAGCCGGACCAGGCCGTCGTCGCGGCGGACCATGCCGCAGACCGCCACCCCGGCCCCGACGCAGACCGCGTCGGCGGCGACGGACTGGTGCATCTCCTTGACCGCGCCGGCCAGCAGCGGGGCGGCCTCCCCGGCCACCAGGTTGCGGGGCCGGTCGACCTCCCGGCGGTCGAGCACCGCGCCGCCCAGGCCGATCCGTGCGGCCCGCAGCCGGTCCACCTCCACGCTGTACGCGTACGCGTAGACGCGTTCCGACTCGGGCCGGACGACCAGCGACGGTCGTCCGGCCCGGCCGGTCTCCTTCGGCGCCCCCTCGCTGACCAGCCCGGCGCCGGCCAGGTCGGCGGTGAGCGCGCCGATGGTGCTGCGGTTGAGCCCGAGCGTGGTGGTCAGCTCGGCGCGGGTCGTCGCGCCGTGGACGTGCACGTAGCGCAGCAGGGCACCGAGGTTCTGCCGACGGATCTCGTCCTGACTCGGTCCCACGCGCATCGCTACCGGTGCTTCCGTGCGGGTGTCAACGGTTGCCGGTGGCCGCCGACCGGCGGCGGGACAGCGCGTCCACGCTCGCGGCGAGCAGCAGTACCACGCCCGTGACCACGTACTTGACCCCCGAGCTGTAGCCCATCAGACCCATGCCGTTGTCGATCACGGCGACCACCGCGCCGCCGAGCACGGCGTCGAGCACCCGGCCCTTGCCCCCGAAGAGGCTGGTGCCGCCGATCACCGCCGCGCCCACGGCGTAGAGCAGCACATTACTGCCACCCGTGTTGGGGTCCACCGAGTTGGCCCTGCTCGCCGCCACGATGCCGCCGATCGCGGCCATCGAGGAGCAGATGACGAAGACCGAGATGCGGATCCGGTCGACGTTGATGCCGGCGCGGCGGGCCGCCTCCTTGTTGCCGCCGACCGCGTAGACGTGCCGGCCGTAGCTGGTGCGCTGGAGCACGAACGTCCAGACGATCAGCAGCACCGCGATGACCGGCACCACGATCGGCACGCCCTTGAGCGAGGTGATCAGGACGTTGCGGCTGCGCTCCAGGTTGAGCACGTACACGGCGACGCCGAGGATGACCGCCAGCACGCCGACCCGGGCGGCCACGACGGCCAGCGGGTCGGTGACGAGCCCCCGGGCGGAGCGGTTGCGGTGCCGCATGAGCTGCACCGCCGCGTAGCCGGCGACGGCGACGGCGGCCAGCACCCAGCCGATCGCGGGCGGCAGGTTGCGGTTGGCGATCGCCACCAGCGTGTCGTCGCGTACCGAGATGTTGGCGCCCTCCTTCATCAGCATCAGCACGATGCCCTGGAAGGCGAGGAAGCCGGCGAGGGTGACCACGAACGACGGGATGCCGACCTTCGCGACCAGGAAGCCCAGCGTGGTGCCGATGACCAGGCCGGTCACGAGCGCCGCGAGCACCGCCACCCACCAGGGGTAGCCGAGCACGGTGACGACGTTGGCGAGGACGGCCGCGCAGACGCCGCTGGCGAAGCCGGCGGAGAGGTCGATCTCGCCGAGCAGCAGGACGAAGACCAGCCCCATCGCGATCAGCGTGACCGCCGCGCCCTGGGTGAACAGGTTGGCGAAGTTGCCGGCGGACAGGAACGACGGGCGCATGATCGCGAAGACCGTGCAGAGCACGATCAGGCCGAGCACGGCGGGCAGGGCGCCGATGTCGCCGCCGCGTACCCGGCTGACGTAGTTGCTCAGGTGGCCGCCGACGGTGACGGGCGGGGTGACCGCCGCCGGCCCTTCCTTCTTCACGGCGGTGGTGGTCATCGGAGGGCTCCCGGGGTCGTGCCGACGGCCGCGCCGCCGGTGCCGTTGCCACCCGCCGGGTCGGCGGCGAGCCCGAGTGCGCCGGAGCGGCCGGCGGTGATCAGCTCGACGATCTGCGAGTGGGTGATGTCGGTGGTCTTCACCTGGGCCACCATCTGGCCGAGGTAGAGCGCGGCGATCCGGTCGGAGACCGCGAAGACGTCGTTCATGTTGTGCGAGATGAGCACGACGGCGAGGCCGCTGTCGGCGAGCCGGCGGACCAGCTCCAGCACCTGGGCGGTCTGCGCGACGCCCAGCGCGGCGGTCGGCTCGTCGAGGATGACCAGCCGGCTGTTCCACAGCACCGCCTTGGCGATGGCGACGGTCTGCCGCTGGCCGCCGGAGAGGCTGGAGACGTGCTGGCGCAGCGACTTCACCGTCCGGACGCTCAGCCCGGCGAGGGTCTCGGCGGCCATCTGCTCCATGGTCGGCTCGTCGAGGACGATGCCGGTGCGCTTCTCCCGGCCGAGGAACATGTTCTGCACGATGTCGAGGTTGTCGCAGAGGGCGAGGTCCTGGTAGACGACCTCGATGCCCAGGGCGGCGGCGTCGCGGGGGCTGCTGATGCCGACCGGGCGGCCCTCGAAGAGGAACTCGCCGGAGTCGACGGGGTGGATGCCGCTGATGCACTTCACCAGGGTCGACTTGCCGGCGCCGTTGTCGCCGACCAGCGCGGTGACCTCGCCGGGGTGGACGGTGAGGGCGACGTCGCGCAGCACCTGGACGGGACCGAAGCTCTTGTCGATCCCTCGTAGTTCCAGCAGGGGGGTTGCGGACACAAGGGTCTCCTAATGCACGGAGGGGAGATCGCGGAGCCCGTCCGGCGCGGGCCGCCGCCCGGCACGGGGTCACCGTGCCGGGCGGCGTCGCCTGGCGGGTACGACGGTCGCGTACGGGTCAGCTGATGCCGGCTTCGGTGCAGAACTTGGCGTAGGCGGCGGTGCAGAGCTCTTCCTTGGTGACGAAGCCGTCGGCGACGACGTCCTTGACGTTGTCCTTGTAGATGGCCTTCGGCTCCAGCAGGACGGCCGGGACGTCCCGGTTGCCCTCGACGTCCTTGACGGTCTGCCCGGTGTCCTTCCGCTCGCCCTTGGCGACCGCGATGGCCAGCTCGGCGGCGGCGTCCGCCTCCTTCTTGACGGCCTTGTAGACGGTCATGCACTGGTCGCCGGCGAGGATGTTCTGGAGGCCCTGCACGGTGGCGTCCTGCCCGGTCACCGGGACCTTGCCGTTGAGCTTGTTCTTCTTCAGCACGGAGATGGCGGCGTTGCCGAGGCCGTCGTTCGCGGCCAGTACGCCGTCGATCTTGCCGCTGGCCTTGGTGTACTGCTGCTCGAAGATCGTGGCGGCCTGCGTGCTGTCCCAGTCCGGCACCGAGTCGTCGGCGACCTTGGTGTACTCCTTCGAGTCGAACTTCGGCTTGAGCACCGAGTCGTACCCGTTCTTGAACAGGGTCGCGTTGTTGTCGGTCGGCGAGCCGTTGAGGTAGGCGATCGCCGGGTTCTTGACGCCCTTGTCGGTCAGGCACTTGGCCAGACCCTCGCCCTGGAGCTTGCCGACGGCCTCGTTGTCGAAGCTGACGTAGTACTGCGCGGAGCCGCCCAGCGTGAGCCGGTCGTAGTCGATCGTGGCGACGCCCTGCGACTTGGCCTTGTCGAGCACGGCCTTGCCGGTGCCCGAGTCCAGGTTGACGATCATCAGGGTGGTCACCCCGTTGGTGATCATCTGGTCCGCGATGGTCTGGAACGCGGTCTTGTCGCCCTGCGCGTTCTGGATGTCGTACTCGACGTTGGCGGCCTTGAACGCGGCCTCCAGGAACTTGCGGTCGGCGCCCTCCCAGCGGGCGGAGGACTTGCTGTCCGGCAGGATCACGCCGATCTTCGGCTTCTTGGCGGAGGAGCCGGCCTGGTCGCCGTTGTCGGAGTTCTCGCCGCAGGCGGCCATGCTGCCGGCGGCCAGCAGGCCCACGGCGGCGAAGGTGAGGAAGCCCTTGCGCATCTGCACGGGTCCTTTCGGGGTGGGGGAGCGGGAGTGGTGCGGTGTTTTGTTGTGTCCGGCAACGTATTGCGCACCGCGCCGCCGCCACAAGACCACCGAGGTCAGAAGTTTGTTGGCGGCGGTAACAATTCAGCAACGTGAACGACACTCCGCCCTAACCGCCCCGAAAGCGGGCAGACCGAGGAGCCGCGCGCGGGCGCGGCGATCGCAGGGTGCCCGGGTCAGCCGGCGGCGATGGGTGCGGCGGTGGCGTCGGTGAGGGCGACCAGGTCGGCCGGGGCGAGCTGGAGCTGGAGGCCGCGCCGGCCCGCCGAGACGTACACGGTGTCGTGGTCCAGCGCGGAGGCGTCCAGCACCGTGGGCAGCCGCTTGCGCTGGCCGAGCGGGCTGATCCCGCCGCGCACGTATCCCGTGGCCCGCTCCGCGACCGCCCGGTCGGCCATCGTCGCCCGCTTGCCGCCGAGCGCGGCGGCGAGCGCCTTGAGGTCCAGCTCGCCGGTCACCGGCACCACCGCCACCGCGAGCGCGCCGTCGACCTCGGCGACGAGGGACTTGAACACCCGGTCCGGCGGCACGCCCAGGGCCGCCGCGACGAGCGCGCCGTAGTTCGGCGCGTCCGGCGACACGTCGTACGGGTGGGTGCTGTGCCGGATCTTCCGCTTCGTCAGCAGCGCCGTCGCCGGAGTCCCCCGTCCCGCCATGCCGACAAGCTAGCCGGCCGCCGCCCCGTGATCCAGCGGATCCGGCACCGGGCGGCAGACCAGCACGGTGGGGGCGCCGGCCACCCGGGTCAGCACCAGGCTCGCCGCCTGCGGGCCGGCCAGCCGCAGGTCGCGCCGCAGCCGCTCCGGCTCCAGCGCCGAGCCGCGCTTGAGGATCTCGACCCGGCCCACCCCGCGCCCGCGCAGCAGGGCGCGCAGCCGCTTCAGCGAGAACGGCAGCACGTCGGTGACCTCCAGGCAGCGGGCGAAGGGCGTCGCGCCGGGCGCGTCGGCGTACAGGTAGGCGATGCTCGGGTCGGCGAGCGTGGCGTCCAGCTCGCCGGCCAGCTCCGCCACGAGGTGCGCGCGGACGACGGCCGGGTCGGGGTCGTGGACGTAGCGCCGGACCGGGCCGACGGCGGCCTCTTCCGTGCCGGAGCCGGTGAGCTGGTGATGGCAGGCGGGTTGGGGGTGACTGCAGGGGGCCCTTCCTATACAGAAAGCGTTAACAGGGGGCCCCTCCTTCAGCACGGTGGCGCGGCGGGGGACCTCGGCGAGGCGGCCGCACCACAGGGCGGCCTCGACCAGGTCGCCGCCGACGCTCACCCACTCCGCCTCCGCGCCCGCCGGGATCAGCGCGTGGTCGAGCCCCGGGGCCACCTTCACCACCGTGTGCGGCACCCGCTCGGCCAGCGCGGTGACGAAGTCCCACGGCGGCGAGTAGGCGTTCGGGTCGAAGATCCGCCGGCCGGTGCCGGCCCTGCGCCGCGCCGGGTCGCAGAACGCCGCGTCGACGGCGGACACGTCGAACGCCGTGGCGTCGCCGCACTCCACCGTGAAGCGGTCGGCCAGCCCGGCGGCCTCGGCGTTCGCGGCGGCCATCGCGGCGGTGACCGGGTCGGCCTCCACCCCGTACACCCGGATGCCGGCGCGGGCGGCGGCGAGCGCGTCGGCACCGAGGCCGCAGCCCAGGTCGGCCAGGGTGCGCACCCCGGCGGCGCGCAGCCGGTCGGCCCGCCGGGCCGCGACGACCCCCCGGGTCGCCTGCTCCAGGCCGGCGCGGGTGAGGAACATGCCGGCCGCCGCCGGCCCGAACTTGCCGACCGCCCGGCGGCGCAGCTCGGCCTGGGTGAGCGCGGCGGCGGCCAGCCCGGCGGGCACCCCGGCCGAGCGGAGCGCGGCCGCCGCGGCCAGCGGGTCGCCGCCGGCCACCTCGGTCGCCGCGGCGAGCGCGGCCGACCCCTCGGGGGTACGCAGGGCGGCGAGCTGATCGAGATCCACGCGCCCATTGTCGGGCCCGGGCGGCGGCCGGCCGGCGGCGGTGGCGGCGGTGCCGGAGGTTGGCGGGGTCCGGGGCCCGTGCCGGCGGCGTGTCGAGGTGACGGGTGGCGGAACTGTGGCGACACGACGGGCGACGCGTTGGCACTCTCCTTGACGGAGTGCTAGCCACGGCCTAACCTGCGATTAGCACTCTCCCATCGAGGGTGCCAGCTTCCGGGCCCCGCGCCCGGGGGTGACGCCAGGCGGACCGGCACCCGCGACGACGGCCCCGCCCGGTGGCATGTGGCAGATTGACGCTGGTCGGCCCCGCCGTCCGGCAACGAAACCAGTACCCCAGGAGGGTATGCCCGTGACTACCGCGACCAAGGTTGCGATCAAGCCGCTCGAGGACCGCATCGTGGTCCAGGCGAACGAGGCTGAGACCACCACGGCGTCGGGCATCGTGATCCCCGACACCGCCAAGGAGAAGCCGCAGGAGGGCACCGTCCTCGCTGTCGGCCCGGGCCGGATCGACGACAAGGGCAACCGCGTGCCGATCGACGTCAAGGTCGGCGACACCGTCCTCTACTCGAAGTACGGCGGCACCGAGGTCAAGTACGCCGGCGAGGAGTACCTGGTGCTCTCCGCCCGCGACGTCCTCGCGGTCATCGAGAAGTAAGCAACCGATCCGCGTCACTGCCCCGGTCCGGCTCGCCGGGCCGGGGCAGTGACGCTTCGAAGGGATACAGATGGCGAAGATCCTGAGCTTCTCGGACGACGCCCGGCACCTGCTGGAGCACGGTGTCAACGCCCTCGCGGACGCGGTCAAGGTCACTCTCGGCCCGCGCGGGCGCAACGTCGTCCTGGACAAGAAATTCGGTGCGCCCACGATCACCAACGACGGCGTGACCATCGCCAAGGAGATCGAGCTCACCAACCCGTACGAGAACCTCGGCGCGCAGCTGGTCAAGGAGGTGGCGACCAAGACCAACGACGTCGCCGGCGACGGGACCACCACCGCGACCGTGCTGGCCCAGGCGATGGTCCGCGAGGGCCTGCGCAACGTGGCCGCCGGCGCCAACCCGGCCGGCCTCAAGCGGGGCGTCGACGCGGCGGCGACGAAGGTCTCCGAGGCGCTGCTCGACCGGGCCGTCGAGGTCGCCGGCAAGGAGTCGATCGCGCACGTGGCGACGATCTCCGCGCAGGACGCCACCATCGGCGACCTGATCGCCGAGGCGATGGAGCGGGTCGGTCGCGACGGCGTCATCACCGTCGAGGAGGGCTCGGCGCTCACCACCGAGCTCAACGTGACCGAGGGCCTCCAGTTCGACAAGGGCTTCATCTCCCCCAACTTCGTCACCGACGCGGAGGGCCAGGAGGCGGTCCTGGAGGACCCGTACATCCTGATCACCACGCAGAAGATCTCGGCGATCGAGGAGCTGCTGCCGCTGCTGGAGAAGGTCCTCCAGAACAACAAGCCGCTGCTGATCGTCGCCGAGGACGTCGAGGGCCAGGCCCTGTCCACCCTCATGGTCAACGCGATCCGCAAGACCATCAAGGTCTGCGCGGTCAAGGCCCCGGGCTTCGGCGACCGCCGCAAGG
This sequence comes from Micromonospora sp. WMMD712, assembly GCF_029581295.1. Taxonomy (NCBI): domain Bacteria; kingdom Bacillati; phylum Actinomycetota; class Actinomycetes; order Micromonosporales; family Micromonosporaceae; genus Micromonospora; species Micromonospora sp. WMMD712. Next base: position 3,403,171 of record NZ_CP120743.1, on the reverse strand, counting down.
CGATGCTCCAGGACATGGCGATCCTCACCGGCTCCGAGCTGGTCGCCCCGGAGCTGGGCTACAAGCTCGACCAGGTCGGCCTGGAGGTGCTCGGCACCGCCCGGCGCGTCGTGGTCGACAAGGAGACCACGACGATCGTCGACGGCGGCGGCAAGGCCAACGAGGTCGCCGACCGGGTCGCCCAGATCCGCAAGGAGATCGAGGCCTCGGACTCCGACTGGGACCGGGAGAAGCTGGCCGAGCGGCTGGCGAAGCTCTCCGGCGGCGTCGCGGTCATCAAGGTGGGCGCGGCGACCGAGGTCGAGATGAAGGAGCGCAAGCACCGCATCGAGGACGCCATCGCCGCGACGAAGGCCGCCGTCGAGGAGGGCACGGTCCCGGGCGGCGGCGCCGCCCTGGCGCAGATCCTGTCGGTGCTCGACGACGACCTCGGCTTCACCGGTGACGAGAAGACCGGCGTCTCGATCGTGCGCAAGTCGCTCGTCGAGCCGCTGCGCTGGATCGCCCAGAACGCCGGCCACGACGGCTACGTGGTGGTGCAGAAGGTCGCCGGCAGCCAGTGGGGCCACGGCCTCGACGCCGCCGTCGGTGACTACGTCGACCTGGTCAAGTCCGGCATCATCGACCCGGTGAAGGTGACCCGCAACGCCGTCACCAACGCCGCCTCGATCGCCGGCCTGCTGCTCACCACCGAGAGCCTGGTGGTGGAGAAGCCGGAGAAGGCCGAGCCGGCCGCCGCCGGTGGCCACGGCCACTCGCACGGCCACGGCCACCAGCACGGCCCCGGTTTCTGACCGACCCGGGTCCGACCCAGCCGCACCACGGTCAAGGCACGCCGGCTCCCCACGGCGTGCCTTGACGCTTGTCCGCCCCGTGTCCCGGCCCGCCCGTCCCGGGTCCGGAGCACGGGGCGGTTGCTTACGGAACGCTGACGTGCCTGTCGCGTTCCCGGCCGATCGGAAACACTGGGCGGATGGGCACCATCTCGCGCGGGTACGCCGCGCTGGCCGGGATCACCGCCGCCGCCGTGGCGATCGGCGCCGCCGAACCGGTGGCGGTGCTGACCGGCCCCCGGTCGGCCCCGCTGGTCGCGGTCGGCGGGCTGGTCGTCGACACCGTCCCCGAACCGGTCAAGCAGTTCGGCATCGCGGTCTTCGGCACGTACGACAAGATCGCCCTGCTGGTCGGGACGGCGCTGCTGCTGGCCGGCTTCGCGGCGCTGCTCGGCGTCCTCGCCGCGCGCCGGCTGTGGTTCGGCCTGGCGGGCATCGGGGCGTTCGCGGCCCTCGGGGTGGCCGCCGCGCTGACCCGGGCCGGCGCGGACGCCACGGACGCGCTGCCGGCGCTGGCCGGGGCGGCCCTCGGCGCGCTGACGCTCTGGCTCCTGCTGGCCGGCCCCCTGCACCCCGACCCCTGGCCGTGGACCCCGCCCACCGCCGCCGCCGGCAAGGAAGGGCCCCTTGTTAACACCCCCTTGTTAACAAGGGGCCCTTCCTTGCACCCCGAGTGCCCCGAGCGCCCCGAGCATCCCGGGCGCGCGGAGGGGCGGCGGCGGTTCCTGACCGGCGTCGGCGCGCTGGCCGGCGCGGCCGTCGTGAGCGGGCTGGGCGGGCACTGGCTGGCCGGGCGGCGCGGGGTGGCGGAGGCCCGGCAGGCGGTCGCCCTGCCCGCGCCGGCCTCGCCCGCGCCGCCGGTGCCCGCCGGTGCGGATCTCTCCCTCACCCAGCTCGCCCCCTACGTCAGTTCGACGTCCGGGTTCTACCGCATCGACACCGCGCTGGTGGTGCCCCAGGTCGACCCGGACACCTGGCGGTTGCGCATCCACGGCCGGGTGCGCAACCCGATCGAGCTGACCTTCGCCGACCTGCTGGCCCGCCCCATGGTCGAGCGGTACGTCACCCTGGCCTGCGTGTCGAACGAGGTCGGCGGGGACCTGATCGGCAACGCCCGCTGGCTGGGCGTGCCGATCCGGGAGCTGCTCGACGAGGCGCAGCCGGAGGAGGGCGCGGACCAGGTCGTCGGGCGCTCGGTCGACGGTTGGACCTGCGGCACCCCGACGGCGGCGCTGCGCGACGGCCGCGACGCCCTGCTCGCGGTGGGGATGAACGGCGAGCCGCTGCCGGTGGAGCACGGCTTCCCCGTCCGCATGGTGGTGCCCGGCCTCTACGGCTACGTCTCCGCCTGCAAGTGGGTGACCGAGCTGGAGCTGACCAGCTTCGCCGACTTCGACGCGTACTGGGTGCCCCGGGGCTGGTCGGCACAGGGGCCGATCAAGACGCAGTCACGGATCGACACGCCCCGCCCGCGCAACCGGCTCACCGCCGGCCCGGTCATGGTCGCCGGGGTGGCCTGGGCGCAGCACCGGGGCATCCGCCGGGTCGAGGTACGCGTCGACGACGGCCCGTGGCGGGAGGCGACGCTCGCCCCGACGGTGTCGGTGGACACCTGGGTGCAGTGGTCCTGGCAGTGGACGGCCACCCTCGGCGAGCACACCCTCCAGGTGCGGGCCACCGACGCCGACGGCGAGACGCAGACCGAGCGGCGGCAGCGGGTCGACCCGGACGGCGCGACGGGCTGGCACACCGTCCGGGTCACCGTGCGCTGACCGCCGGGCGGAGCCGCGCCGGTAGGCGGGTCACCCGGCCGTGGGCGTGGCGGGTGGCGCGCCGGTGGCCCGGTCACCCGACGGTGGGCGTGGCGGGCGGCGCGCCGGTCACCCGGCGGTGGGCGTGGCGAAGGACGGCGGCGGCCCGAGGCGGGCGACCTCCGGGGCCAGCAGCACCGACCAGGGCGGCCGGAACTCCGGCGACCGGCGGTCCAGCTCCGCCTGGAGTTCGCCGCGCCACGGCCCGCCCCGGCCGTGGTGCGGCAGCCATTCCGGCCACGAGTCGTAGCACCGGTCGACGGTGAAGCCGTCGGCCGTGGTCCGGAGGCGGAGGAAGAGCCAGTGGCCGTGGGCCGGGTCGGCCTCGGCGGCCCGGAGCCGCCGGACCAGCTCGCCGGCCTCCCGGAAGGCCGTCCAGTCGTCCTCGCCGGGCCGTGGGGCGGGTGCCGGGTCGCCGTCGTGCTGGCTGAGGGCGCTGTCGGTGACCTGGACGACCAGCGCGCAGCGGCCGTCCCCGGCCGGGGCCCGGCGGCGCGCCCAGTCGACGAGGGCCGCCAGCTCCGCGGTGGGCGTCGGGGCCGGGCGGGGCGTCTCGGCAGCCGCGCGCATGGCGGCCCAGACCAGCTCGTCGTGCTGGTCGTCGCTGAGCACCCGGACGCGCCGCGGCGGGGCCTCGACCGACGCGGGGACCTCCGGCCGGGCGGTGCCCGGGGTCAGCCCGGCGCGCGCGGCCATCGCCAGGCCGGCGGCCACGTCGACCAGGTCGGGCCGGAGCCGGCCGAGCAGCCCGTCCAGCGCCGCCGCGTCGACGAGCCCGGCGACCGCCGCGGCGAGCAGCCGGTCGGCCGCCGCCGTCACGTCGGCCCGCTCCGCCTCGTCCGCGGCGTCGTGCCCGCCCCACTCGAAGACCACGTCGAGCAGTTCCCGCCGGGCCCGGTCGCCGTCGAGCACCGGCCCGGCCGTGGCCGACAGGCCGTCTCCCAGGTTCGGTTCCGGGTACGCGACCCGGGCCCAGCCGCCGGCGTCGTACCAGTGGACGTAGCCGAGCTGGTCCTCCTCGGCGCGCCGGGTCAGCTCCGGCCAGGGCAGCCAGGCGGGTGCCCCGGCGAGCAGGTCGAGCGGCGGGCTGGCCCAGGTCGTGTCGCTGTATTCGTGGTCGTACCCGAAGAGCACCGCCCGGCCGCCCTCGACCAGCACGAGCCGGGCCCAGTTGCCCCCGTGGTCGTCGTGGTGGGCCCCGTCGGCGTCGCACCACCAGACGTCGTGGTGACCGAGCGCGGCGAGGGCGGCGGCGTGCGCGCCCCACCGGGCCCAGAGCGTGTCGGGGTCCGCGATGTCGATCAGCATCCCGGGATCCTGGCAGACCGGTGGGACAACGCACCGCGCGATGGTCGCCGGGGCGGAGGTGTTCGGGCCGGCGTCCGCCGGCGCCGTCAGGCGACGCTGCGCTGCGCCGGGACGGTGGACTTGTGCGGACGGCCCAGGCGGGCCTCCAGCCGGGCCACGTCGACGCGGGACTGCCGGCGGTCGGCCAGGTCCTCCCAGCCCACCGCGAGCAGCCGCAGCCGCTCCGCCTCGCTGAAGCCGCCCCACACCCCGTAGGGCTCACGGACGGCGAGGGCGTGCGCGGCGCACTCGGCACGTACGGGGCAGGCCCGGCAGACCGTCTTGGCGCCGGACTCCCGGCGCAGCCGGGAGGAGCCGCGCTCGCCGTCCGGGTGGAAGAACTGGGCGCTGTCGCGGCCCCGGCAGGCACCGAGCCGCTGCCAGTCCCAGAGGTCGACGATGGGTCCGGGCAGCCTGCGTACGTTCGACATCAGCACCCCTCCTCCCGCGCGGCACCGCGGAGATCCTCAGTTGTCCGGTGTCCGGGCGGCGGCCGCGCTGGCGCACCGTTTCCGGCTCGGGCTCCCCGGTACCCAGCCCCGCTCCCGCTCACACGTGTGTGATCGAAAAGGTCGGACAACTTGCCTGATATGACCTAACTGTCGGAAAAGTTCGAAGGATTGCCGGGAACGCCCACCCGACGCCACCTCCCCATGGTCTGCTCGGGGTCGGAGAGGAGACCACAGTGCGTACCGTCCTCGTGTGCGTTCGGACACCGCTCGCCGCGCAGCAACTGAACTCCGCGGCGGCGCGGCTCGGACTGTCCGCCGCCGTCCGTACCGCCGTCTCCGATCCCGAGGTGATGCTGCGCCTGGCGGAGGGCCCGGCAGACGTCGTGCTCGCCGACACCGCCCTCACCCGGCCGGACAGCGCCGGCTTCGTCCGGCGGGTGCTGGCCCGCGCCCCGCAGGCCGCGGTGCTGCTGCTCGGCGCGGAGGAGTCCGAGGCCGCCGCCGCGACCATCGGCGCCGGCGCCCGGGGGCTGATCCAGGGCACCGACCACGACCTGACCAGCGCGGTGGCGAAGGCGCTGCTGCTGCTCTCGGCACCGGGCCGCGCGACCCGCAGCCGGGTGACCGATCCGGCCCGCGACGCGGCCTCCGTCGGCGGGCCCGCCCGACCCGCCCCGGCCGGCCGGCCCCCGGCCAAGTCCGGCCCGGCCTGGCCGGCGGGGCCCGAGGAGCCGCCCGGCGGCGCGCCGCCGGTGGTGCCGGTGCAGCGCGGCGACGACGAGGTGGAGGCGGGCGGCGAGGGGGAGGCCCCGGCGTCGGCGGGGCAGCGCCCCGCCCCGGCCCGGGGCGGCCGCAGCGCGATCGGCCTGACCGAGCGGGAACTCCAGGTGCTGCTCGGCATGGCCGAGGGCAAGAGCAACGCCGAGATCGGCCGCGAGCTGTTCGTCTCGGAGGACACCGTCAAGACGCACGCCCGCCGGCTGTTCCGCAAGCTCGGCGCCCGGGACCGCGCGCACGCGGTGGCCGCCGGCTTCCGCGCCGGCCTGGTCACCTGACCCGCGACGCAGCGTGATCTCGCTGCCCGGTGACACCGACCCTCTCCGTTCCCTTTGCTCTGCACCCGGATACGCAGCGGCTCACGTAGCGCAACCGGCCGTCGTGGGTGCCCGCCGTGCAGGGGTCGCGCAGGCGCAGCTCGGAGCCGGTGTTGCGTGGGCGGGTGCAGAGCAAAGGGGGTGGGAGATGTCCGGAGAGGTCGGCGGGGCCTTGCGCAGAGTCAGACCGGCCGGCTGTCGTGAGCGAGCCTGCCAGTCGTGACGGAACGTGGTGTGCGGGGCTGCGGCGGACCCTAGGGGGTCGGGTCGTCGTCGGTGCCCTCGGTGAGGGTGTCGTGCACGCCGTCGGCGTAGCCGCGGGCGTAGTCCCACGTCACGTAGTGGTCGGGATCCGGGTCGTAGGCCGGCTCGTGCACCCGGGGGCGGCCGGAGCTGAGCAGGTGGCGCAGGTTGCCCCGGAGCAGGTCCCAGTCGAAGTAGTGCGGCTCGCGGCAGTCCTCGCACTCGATGACCAGCCCGCGCACGCCGACGGGGGCCAGCAGGGCCTGGTAGATCTCCAGGTCGGCCAGATCCTCCAGCACGTCCTGCCGCTCGACCTCGGTCAGCGGGTCGAGCGTGTCGTCGTCCGCCGGGTCGTGCAGCTCCGCCGCCGGATCGGCCGGGTCGCCGTTGAACGGGTCGATGGGCTCGTCGTGCACCCCCTCACCGTAGACCCCGCGCCCGCCGGACGCCCGCCCCCGTCCGGCCGGTCACCCCGCGTCGGCCTCGGCGGGCGTGAGCGTCACGCAGCGTCGTCCGCCGGCCCGGCTCGGGCGGGGCCGGGCTGGGCCGATGGGTACGATGGCACTGACGCGTCCTCACCCGGCGTGCGCCGGACGTCCGCGCGCGCCGCCTCGCCGAAGCCCGCCCGACCCAGCTCAGGAGAGCAATCGTGGACAATTCGCCCAGCATCGATCTTCCGGCCGGCGCCGACACCGGCGAGCTGGGCGGCCACCTGCCGGAGCTGCCCGCCGGCTCGGCCCGGGTGGTCCCGCTCGGCCTCACCTTCGACGACGTGCTCCTCCAGCCCGGCGAGTCGGACGTCGTGCCCAGCCGGGTCAACACCCGCACCCGGCTCACCCGCAACGTCGAGCTGACCGTCCCGCTGCTGTCCAGCGCGATGGACACGGTCACCGAGGCGCGGATGGCGATCGCCATGGCCCGCCAGGGCGGCATCGGCGTGCTGCACCGCAACCTGTCCCTGGAGGACCAGGCGCTCCAGGTCGACCTGGTCAAGCGCTCCGAGTCCGGCATGATCACCAACCCGGTGACGGCCAGCCCCGACGACACCCTGCGCGACGTCGACGCGCTCTGCGGGCGCTACCGCATCTCCGGCGTCCCCGTGGTCGACGGCGAGGGCCAGCTCGTCGGCATCGTCACCAACCGCGACATGCGCTTCGTCTCCGAGCCGGCCACCCCGGTCCGCGAGATCATGACCCGCACGCCGCTGGTCACCGCCCCGGTCGGGGTCAGCAAGGACGAGGCGCTGGCCCTGCTGCGTCAGCACAAGGTCGAGAAGCTGCCGATCGTCGACGGCGCGGGCCGGCTGCGCGGGCTGATCACCGTGAAGGACTTCACCAAGAGCGAGCAGTACCCGAACGCCACCAAGGACGACGTGGGCCGGCTCCGGGTGGCCGCCGCCGTCGGCGTGGGCGAGGACGCGTACAAGCGGGCCCGGGCGCTGGTCGACGCGGGCGTCGACGTGATCATCGTGGACACCGCCCACGGCCACCAGCGGGCGGTGCTGGACATGGTCCGCCAGCTCAAGAAGGACGTCACGATCGACATCGTCGGCGGCAACGTGGCCACCTACGCCGGGGCGAAGGCCCTGGTCGAGGCCGGCGCGGACGGCGTGAAGGTCGGGGTGGGCCCGGGCGCGATCTGCACCACCCGGATCGTCGCCGGCGTCGGCGTGCCGCAGATCACCGCGATCATGGAGGCGGCGCGGGCCGCCCGTCCGGCCGGCGTGCCGGTCATCGGCGACGGCGGCATCCAATACTCGGGCGACATCGCCAAGGCCCTCGTGGCCGGGGCCGACACCGTGATGCTCGGCAGCCTGCTGGCCGGCTGCGAGGAGAGCCCCGGCGAGCTGATCTTCATCAACGGCAAGCAGTACAAGGCGTACCGGGGGATGGGCTCGCTCGGCGCGATGCAGTCGCGGGGGCAGGCCAAGTCGTACTCGAAGGACCGCTACTTCCAGCAGGACGTGCTCGCCGAGGACAAGCTGGTCCCGGAGGGCGTCGAGGGCCAGGTGCCCTACCGGGGGCCGCTCGCCGCCGTCGCCCACCAGCTCACCGGCGGGCTGCGGGCCGCGATGGGGTACGTCGGCGCGGAGAGCATCCCCGAGCTGCACCGGCGCGGCCAGCTCATCCGGATCACCGCGGCCGGGCTCAAGGAGAGCCACCCGCACGACATCCAGATGACCGTCGAGGCGCCGAACTACCACTCCCGCTGACCCCACCACCACCCCGACACCACCTGGAGCCACCATGCGTGACGTGGTCGAGATCGGCCTGGGCAAGACCGCGCAACGCGGTTACCACCTGGACGACATCGCCATCGTGCCGAGCCGCCGCACCCGGGACGTCGACGACGTCTCCACCACCTGGCAGCTCGACGCGTACCAGTTCGGCATCCCCTGCGTGGGGCACCCCTCGGACGCGACGATGAGCCCGGCGTCCGCCGTGCGGCTCGGCCAGCTCGGCGGCCTCGGGGTGCTCAACGTCGAGGGCCTGTGGACCCGGTACGAGAACCCGACCAAGATCCTGGAGGAGCTGTCGGGCCTCGGCGAGGACGCCCGCGCCACCAAGCGGCTCCAGGAGGTCTACGCCGAGCCGATCCGCCCGGACCTCATCGCCGAGCGGGTCCGCGAGCTGCGGGCCGGCGGCGGCACGGTGGCCGTGCGGGTCTCCCCGCAGCACACCCTGGCGCTGGCCCCGGTGATCCTCGACGCGGGCGTGGACATCCTGGTCATCCAGGGCACCATCGTCTCGGCGGAGCACGTCTCCACCACCGACGAGCCGCTCAACCTCAAGGAGTTCATCGCCGACCTCGACCTGCCGGTCATCGTCGGCGGCTGCACCGACTACAAGACGGCGCTGCACCTGATGCGCACCGGCGCGGCCGGGGTGATCGTCGGCATCGGCGGCGACGGCTGGTCGACCACCGAGTCGGTGCTCGGCATCCGGGTGCCGATGGCCACCGCGATCGCCGACGCCGCCGCGGCCCGCCGCGACTACCTCGACGAGACCGGCGGCCGGTACGTGCACCTGATCGCCGACGGCGACATCCAGACCTCCGGCGACATCGCCAAGGCGCTGGGCTGCGGCGCGGACGCGGTGATGCTCGGGGAGCCGCTGTCGCTGTGCGCGGAGGCCCCGGCCGGCGGCGCGTGGTGGCACTCGGCGGCCAGCCACCCGTCGCTGCCGCGCGGCGCGTTCGAGGTGGCCGGCGAGCCGCTCGGGGAGATGGAGCGGCTGCTGTTCGGCCCGGCCGACGAGCCGGACGGCCAGCTCAACCTGTTCGGCGGGCTGCGCCGGGCGATGGCCAAGTGCGGCTACCGCGACCTCAAGGAGTTCCAGAAGGTCGGCCTGGTCCTCGACCGCTGACCCGCCGTCCCGGGGCGACCCGGAGAGCACGTGGAACGGCCCCTCCGCTGTCCAGCGGCGGGGCCGTTCGCGTCGGGTGGGGTCGATTGTGGGCGTATTGCCGGTTATGGACGCTTCTGCCGGCCGGCGTGGGCTAGGCTCGCCCCCGACAGCCGAGGGAGAGCGATGGTCCGAACAGGAAGCCGACCGGTCGGCCGCGTCGTCCTGACCGCCTGCCTCGTCGCGGCCGCCCTCGCCGCCTGCACCGGGCCGCCGCCCGACGCCGACCGCGCCCGCCGCGGGGCGGCCGACGCGGGCGACCCGTACGTCCCCGGGCGCGGCAACGGCGGCTACGACGTGGCCGCGTACCGGCTGCGGATCCGCTACGACCCCGGCGACGACCGGCTGACCGGCCACGCCACCATCACGGCCACCGCGACGGCCGGGCTGTCCCGGTTCAACCTGGACCTGTCCGGCCTGACCGTCGGCGCGGTCCGCGTCGACGGCGCGCCGGCCCGGCACGCCCGCGAGGGCGACGAGCTGGTGGTCACCCCGGCGCGCGGCCTGGACCGGGGCGCCCGGTTCGCCGTCGACGTGGAGTACGCGGGGGTGCCGCAACCGGTCGAGAGCACCACGCTGGGCGTCGGCGGCTTCCTCGCCACCGCCGACGGCGCGGTCGCGCTCGGCCAGCCCGACTCGGCGAGCACCTGGTTCCCGGTCAACGACCACCCGTCCGACAAGGCCACCTACGACGTCGAGGTCACCGTCCCCGACGGGCTGGCCGCGCTCGGCAACGGCGTGCCGGCGGGACGCGCCAGCGCCGGCGGCTGGACCACCTGGCGCTGGGTCGAGCGGTCCCCGATGGCCAGCTACCTGAGCACGCTGGTGATCGGCGACTACCGGGTCGCCACCGGCACCCACCGGGGCAGGCCGATGGTCACGGCCGTCGCGGCGAGCCTGCCAGCCGACGGTCCGGCCGCCGCCTCGCTGGCCCGCACCGGCGAGATCGCCGACTTCCTCGCCGACCGCTTCGGGCCGTACCCGTTCGAGTCGTACGGCGGGATCGCGCTCGCCGAGCGCCGCATCTCGTACGCCCTGGAGACCCAGTCGCGCCCGGTCTACGGGCCGGGCTTCTTCCGCTCCGGCCGCCCCGACACCGGGGTGGTCGCGCACGAGCTGGCCCACCAGTGGTTCGGCGACAGCGTCTCGCTGGCCCGGTGGAGCGACATCTGGCTCAACGAGGGCTTCGCCACGTACGCCGAATGGCTCTGGCTGGAGCACGACGGCGGCCGGACCGTCGCGCAGACCGTCGCGGCCCGCCACGCCGCGACGGACTGGTCGCAGCCGTCGGTCGACCCGGGCCGGGCGAACATGTTCGGCGACGCCGTCTACCAGCGGGGCGCGCTCGCGGTGCACGCGCTGCGGCGGACCGTCGGCGACGACGCCTTCTTCCGGATCCTGCGTGCCTGGACCACCGAGCGGCGCGGCGGCAACGCCACCACGGCGGACTTCGTCGCCCTCGCCGAGCGGGTCTCCGGCCGGCGACTGGCCGCGCTGCTCGACGCCTGGCTCGTCGGCGGCACCGCGCCCGCGCTGCCCTGAGCGGCGTCGGCACCCGGAGCTGCCGGCCGGTGACCCGCCGTGCCCGCGCCGCCGTGCGCCGTGCCCGCGCTCGGTAGGCTGCCGCGGGTGGGGCGGTCCGGACGAGCCGGGCCGGCCGGGTGGGCCGAGGGCCGTCGCCGGGCCGGGGGCCTCCGCCGGGAGGGACGACGCGATGACGCTGCGCCTGCGGGGCCTGCGCCTGCGCACCGGGCTGCTGCTGGCCGGCGTGCTCGGGCTGGCCGCCTGCTCCTCGACGCCCGAGCCGGCGGCCCGGGAGGCCACCCCGTCGCCGACGGCGGCGCGGCAGTTCAAGCCCGGCGCGGCCGGGGTGGGCGACGACTACTTCCCCCGGTACGGCAACGGCGGGTACGACGTGACCCGGTACGTGGTGAAGGTCCGCTACGACCCCGCGACGGACCGCCTCACCGGCACCACCACCGTGCAGGCCACGGCCACCGCGAGCCTGTCCGCGTTCCACCTGGACCTGGCCGGGCTCACCGTGCGCGGGGTGACGGTCGACGGCGTCGCGGCCCGGCACGCCCGCGCCGGCGACGAGCTGGTCGTCACCCCCGCCGCCGGCCTGACCTCGGGCAACGGCTTCACCGCCGAGATCCGGTACGAGGGCACGCCGAAGCCGCTGACCAACGAGACCCTCGGCGAGGGCGGTTTCCGGCACACCTCCGACGGCGCGGTGGCCCTCGGCCAGCCCGAGTCGGCGAGCACCTGGTTCCCGGTCAACGACCACCCGTCCGACAAGGCCACCTACGACTTCGAGATCACCGTCCCGGAGGGGCTGACCGCCGTCAGCAACGGGGTGCCGGTGGGCAAGGCCACCCGCGCCGGCTGGACCACCTGGAAGTGGGCCGAGCGGTCCCCGATGGCCAGCTACCTGAGCATGGTGGCCATCGGGAACTTCCGGGTGACCCGCGCCGAGCACAAGGGACGGCCGGTGTTCAGCGCGGTCACCACGAAGCTGCCCGAGGGCGCGGCGGACGCCTCGATCGCCCGCACCGTCGAGGTGGCCGACTACCTGGAGGGCGTGTTCGGGCCGTACCCGTTCGGGTCGTACGGCGGGGTGGTCGTCGACGATCCGGGCATCAGGTTCGCCCTGGAGACGCAGAGCCGCCCGGTCTACTCGGCCACCTTCTTCAGCCGCGGCGCGAACAGCGGGGTGGTCGCGCACGAGCTGGCCCACCAGTGGTTCGGCGACAGCGTCTCGCTGGCCCGGTGGAGCGACATCTGGCTCAACGAGGGCTTCGCCACGTACGCCGAATGGCTCTGGCTGGAGCACGACGGCGGCCGGACGGTGCAGCAGTCGTTCGACGGGGAGTACCTCGGCGCGTCGGCGTCGCTGTGGCGGACGCCGCCCGGCCGACCGGGGGCGGCGAACCTGTTCAGCGACTCCGTCTACCAGCGGGGCGCGATGACCGTGCACGCGCTGCGCGTCACCGTCGGCGACGAGGCGTTCTTCCGGATCGTCCGGGGCTGGGCGGCCGACCGGCGCGACGGCAACGTCACCACCGCCGACTTCGTCGCCCACGCCGAGCAGGTCTCCGGCCGGCAGCTCGACGCGCTCTTCGACGCCTGGCTCCACGGCACCGAGCGGCCGGAGCGCCCGACGGCCCGCTGACCCCCGGGCGTTCCGCCCGCCGTCACCCGGACGGCGCCCGGCCTAGTTCTTCACCACCAGCTCCGGGTGGTCGGCGAGGTACTGCTCGGCCCGGCCCTCCTTGAGCGCGGTGAGAAACTGCCGGCCGACCGGCTTGAGCTGCTCGCCGCGGTAGCCGCTGCCCCTGCCCACCCCCTCGCCGGGCAGGCCGACGAGGACGAGCCGGTCGGCGGGCAGCCCGCCGAGGGCGTACGCGAGGTCGACGATCCGTGGCCCGCCCGCGTAGACGAGGGTGTCGCCGAGCGCCGCGACGACCTGCTCGACCCGGTCGGGCTGCCGGGGCAGGCTCTCGGACTGCATCTTCGCCACGATGGCCCGGATGAGCTGCCGCTGGTGCCGCTGCCGGTCGTAGTCGCCGTTCTTCAGGCCGTAGCGCTGCCGGGCGTAGTCCAGCGCCTGCCAGCCGTTGAGGTGCCGCTCGCCCTTGGCGTAGACCATCTGCGGGCCGACGTAGCCGCCGCCGCCCGGGGCGGCCTCGCGGTGCCGGCCGTCCGGCCGCCGGTGCAGCGAGACGGTCCGCTGGTCGACGTAGAGGTCGACCCCGCCGACGGCGTCCACCAGCTTCTCGAAGCCGGTGAAGGTGACCACGGCGCCGGCGTCGAAGCGCAGCCCGGTGTAGCCGCTGACGGTGCTGCGCAGCAGCTCGTAGCCCTGGGCGGCGCTCGGCTTCTTGGGCTTGCCCGGCACCCGGCTGCCGTAGCTCATCGCGTGGGTGAGCTTGGTCTTCCCGCCGGAGTAGCCGGCCTTCGGGTAGGCCGGGATGTCGACCAACAGGTCCCGGGGCAGCGAGAAGAGGTACGCCCGGTCCAGCCCCGCCGGCACGTGCGCCACCAGCACCGCGTCGCCGTGCGGCTCCCAGCCGGGCACGCTGACCCGGGTGTCCACGCCGACGAGCAGCAGGTTGAGCGGCCCGGTGACGTCGGCCCCGGGCGGCGGCGTCGGGCTCGGCGTCGGCGACGGCGTGGGGGTGGGCGCGGCCGTGACCCGTCCCGCCCCGCGCTCGGTCTGCCGGTCGGCGACCAGCCGGGCCGCCACCGTGCCCCCGAGCGCCAGCACGACGGCCGCCACGACGACGGCCAGCCCCGCCCGCCACCGCCGCCGCCGTCCGGTCCCCGCCTGTCCGGCCATCTCGCACCCCCGCACCTACAACGCTGGAAGGGCCGCGCCGGGTTGCGGCCGCTGAGCCGCGGATCACCTGCGGCGGGGTGCATGGTCGCGCGAAAACCGGCTATGGCGCGAGAGCTACCCGTCGGTAATGATGCGTTCATGCGGTACGACGTGCTCGTCATCGGGTCCGGCTTCGGCGGCAGCGTCACCGCGCTCCGGCTGGCCGAGAAGGGCTACTCGGTCGGCGTCCTGGAGGCCGGGCGGCGCTTCGCCGACGACGAGTTCCCCGAGACGTCGTGGCGGCTGCGGCGCTTCCTGTGGGCCCCGCGGCTCGGCTGCTTCGGTCTGCAACGCCTCACCCTGCTCCGCCCCGCCGACCGGCGGGCCGGCGGCGGGGTGCTGGTGCTCTCCGGCGCGGGGGTGGGCGGCGGCTCGCTGGTCTACGCGAACACCCTCTACGAGCCCCTCGACGCGTTCTACGCCGACCCGCAGTGGCGGGACGTCACCGACTGGCGGGCCGAGCTGGCCCCGCACTACGACCAGGCGAAGCGGATGCTCGGCGTCACCACCTACCCGCGGCACACCCGCGCGGACTCCGCTATGCGGGCGGTCGCCGACCGGATGGGGGCCGGGCACACCTTCCACCCCACCCCCGTCGGCGTGCACATCGGCCGGCCGGGGGAGCGGGCCGCCGACCCGTACTTCGGCGGCGTCGGCCCGGAGCGCACCGGCTGCACCCACTGCGGGGCGTGCATGACGGGCTGCCGGCAGGGGGCGAAGAACACCCTGGTCAAGAACTATCTCTGGCTGGCCGAGCGGCTCGGCGCGCAGGTGCACCCGCTGACCACCGTCACCGCCGTGCGCCCCGCCGCCGGCGGCGGCTACCGGGTCGAGACCGTCCGCACCGGGTCCTGGCTGCGCAGGCGTCGCCGGGTGTGGCACGCCGACCAGGTGGTCCTCGCCGCCGGGGCGCTCGGCACCCAACGGCTGCTGCACGAGATGAAGGCCACCGGCGCGCTGCCGCACCTGTCCGACCGCCTCGGCGAGCTGACCCGGACCAACTCCGAGGCGATCCTCGGCGCGTCCGTGCCCCTCGGGCCGGCGCGCGCGCAGGGGCTGGACTTCACCGACGGGGTGGCGATCACCAGCTCGTTCCACCCCGACCCGCAGACCCACATCGAGCCGGTCCGCTACGGGCGGGGCTCCAACGCGATGGGGCTGCTCCAGTCGCTGCTGGTCGACGGCGGGCCGCACCGGGTCCGCCGCTGGCTGGTCGGCCTGCTCACCCAGCCGCGCCTCGCCGTGCGGATGCTCACCGTCCGCGACTGGTCGCGGCGCACCGTCATCGCGCTGGTCATGCAGTCGGCTGACAACTCGCTGACGACCCGCTGGCGGCGCGGCCCGCTCGGGCGGCGGCTGGTCGCCGGGCCCGGCCACGGCGCGCCCAACCCGACGTGGATCCCCGCCGGCAACGCCGCCGCGCGGCTGCTCGCCGAGGAGATCGGCGGCACGCCGGGCGGGTCGCTCACCGAGCCGTTCGACATCCCGATCACCGCGCACATCCTCGGCGGGGCGGTGATCGGGGCCACCGCCGCCGACGGGGTGGTCGACCCGTACCACCGGGTGCACGGGCACCCGGGGCTGCACGTGGTGGACGGGGCGGCCGTGTCGGCGAACCTGGGCGTGAACCCGTCGCTGACCATCACCGCGCAGGCGGAACGGGCGATGTCGTTCTGGCCCAACCGGGGCGGGGCGGACCCCCGGCCGCCGCTGGGCCAGGCGTACCGGCGGGTGGCGGCGGTGCCGCCGGTGCGCCCCGCCGTGCCGGCGGACGCCCCCGGCGCGCTCCGCTGGTAAGGAAGGGCCCCTTGTTAACGCATACGGTAGAGAAGGGTCCCCTTCTCACCGCTGGCCCGCAGGCGCGCGCGGCCGGGGCGGACGCGCGCCGGGGTCCGCGCCGGGGCGGGGGTGACTGTCGGTAGGCTTCGTGCCCATGAGCACGCCTCGCCCCGTCCTCGTGGTGGACTTCGGAGCCCAGTACGCCCAGCTCATCGCGCGCCGGGTGCGCGAGGCGCGGGTCTACTCGGAGATCGTGCCGCACTCGATGCCGGTGGCGGAGATGCTGGCGAAGGACCCCGCCGCGATCATCCTGTCCGGCGGCCCGGCCAGCGTCTACGCGCCCGACGCCCCGCAGGTCGACGCGGGGGTGTTCGAGGCGGGCGTGCCGGTCTTCGGCATCTGCTACGGCTTCCAGGCGATGGCCCAGGCCCTCGGCGGCACGGTCGCGCGCACCGGCAACCGCGAGTACGGCGGCACCCCGCTGCGCCCCCGCCTCACCGGGCCCGGGGTGCTGCTGCGCGACCTGCCGGCCGACCTGCCGGTCTGGATGAGCCACGGCGACTGCGTGACCGAGGCCCCGGCGGGCTTCGCGGTGACGGCCGAGTCGGCCGGCGCCCCGGTCGCCGCGTTCGAGGACCTGGCCGGTCGCCGCGCGGGCGTGCAGTTCCACCCGGAGGTGGGGCACACCGCGCACGGCCAGGAGATGCTCACCCGGTTCCTCTACGACATCGCCGGCATCGAGCCGACCTGGACGCCCGAGAACATCATCGACGAGCAGGTGGCCCGCATCCGCGCGCAGGTGGGCGACAAGGAGGTCATCTGCGGCCTGTCCGGCGGGGTCGACTCGGCCGTCGCCGCCGCGCTGGTGCACCGGGCCGTCGGCGACCAGCTCACCTGCGTCTTCGTCGACCACGGCCTGCTGCGGGCGGGCGAGGCCGAGCAGGTGGAGAAGGACTACGTCGCCGCCACCGGGATCAAGCTGAAGGTGGTCGACGCGGCCGACCGGTTCCTCGGCGCGCTGGCCGGGGTGACCGATCCGGAGCAGAAGCGCAAGATCATCGGTCGGGAGTTCATCCGGGTCTTCGAGGCCGCCGCCCGGGAGGTCGCCGCGCACGGCGACGTCGAGTTCCTGGTGCAGGGCACCCTCTACCCGGACGTGGTGGAGTCCGGCGGCGGCACCGGCACCGCCAACATCAAGAGCCACCACAACGTCGGCGGCCTGCCGGAGGACCTGAAGTTCGCCCTGGTCGAGCCGCTGCGCACGCTGTTCAAGGACGAGGTGCGCACGCTGGGCCTCCAGCTGGGCCTGCCCGAGGCGATGGTCTGGCGGCACCCGTTCCCGGGGCCGGGCCTGGCCATCCGGATCATCGGGGCGGTCGACCGGGAGCGGCTGGACCTGCTGCGCCAGGCCGACCTGATCGCCCGCGAGGAGCTGACCGCCGCCGGCCTGGACCGGGGCGTGTGGCAGTTCCCCGTGGTGCTCCTGGCCGACGTGCGCAGCGTCGGCGTGCAGGGCGACGGGCGCAGCTACGGGCATCCCGTGGTGCTGCGCCCGGTCTCCAGCGAGGATGCGATGACCGCCGACTGGTCCCGGCTGCCCTACGAGGTGGTGGCCAGGATCTCCACCCGGATCACCAACGAGGTGGCCGAGGTGAACCGGGTGGTCCTGGACGTGACCAGCAAGCCGCCGGGCACCATCGAGTGGGAGTGACCCCCGTCCGCCGGCTCAGCCGCCGGTGGGTGACGCGGGGTCCGTCGGGTGCGGCCACGCCGGGGCGTCGGCCGGCTCCTCCGGCATGAGGAACCACATGACCGGGTACGCGAGCGCGGCCACCCCGGCGGTGGCGAGCGTCGCGACCGCGAAGAGCACCCGGACTAGGGTGGGGTCGACGGCGAAGTAGCGGCCGAGGCCGCTGGCCACCCCGGCGACCATCCGGTCCGTGGTGGGTCGGCGGAGTTGCTTGTACGGGGCCTGGTGCGGTGTCGAGGTCATGCCTCCACGTTCCGCGCCGGAGGGCCCGCCGGCCTCGGTGACGGCCCGGATCATTACCCTGACCGATCCCTGATGATCAAGTATTCAGTCAGGAATCTGACTCTTTTCAATGCAGGTAACGAGGGGCGGGGAGAATTTGGCCCCGTGACCACCATGCTGGAGCCGCTCCGCAGGATCGCGGCATACGCAGTCTGTGCTGACTCAGTCGGCCGAGTGTTGCTGGTCCGCGCATCGGAGCGCTCCGGCACCCCCGGCACGTGGTCCCTCCCCGGCGGGGCGGTCGACCACGGCGAGGATCCGAACCACACCGTCGTCCGCGAGACCGCCGCCGAGACCGGGCTCTCGGTCGCCGTCTCCGGCCTCGACGACGTGCTGGCCGACATGCGGGCCCTGCCCGAGCGCGGCATCACCATCCACACCGACCGGCTCATCTACCGGGTGTCGGTGCGGGGCGGCACGCTCACCGACCGGGTCGACCGCCCCACCGACCTGGCCCGCTGGGTCACCCCCACCGAGGCGCGCGAGCTGCCGCTGCGCTCGTTCACCGCGCGGGCCCTCGGGCTGCCCGCCTCCTCGGCCGACGTGGTGCCCGACGAGCCGCCGGAGTTCCCCTCCTTCTACGCGGTGCCCGGCCCCGACGGGCTGCACCGCGCCCAGCGCTTCGCCGCGTACGCGGTGGCCACCGACCCCGACGGCCGGGTGCTGCTCACCCGGGTCTCCGACGGCTACCCGGGGGCCGGCTGCTGGCACCTGCCCGGCGGCGGCACCGACTACGGCGAGCAGCCGGGCGCGGCGCTCATCCGCGAGCTGGTCGAGGAGACCGGCCAGCAGGGCCGTCTCGTCGAGCTGCTCGGGGTGGCCAGCCACCGTGACGCCGCCTCCCTCGGCCCCGAGGGCTACCCGATCGACTGGCACGGCGTGCGCGCCTTCTACCGGGTGATGGTCGACCAGCCCGCGCCGCCCACGGTGACCGACGTCGGCGGCTCCACCTGCGAGGCCCGCTGGTTCGCCCGCGAGGAGCTGGGCGCGCTGCCCGCCGACCGCCTCACCGAGGTCACGGCGGAGGCCGTCCAGGCCGCCCGCCTCGGCTGACCGGCCGCGGGGCACCGGCCCACGCCTCACCGGGCGAGATGCCCGATCGGCGCCTGGCCGACCGCCGGCCCGACCCGCCCGGGTCGCGGCCCGACCGCCCCACGTCGTCGCCCGCGCGGCCGGCGTCCGCGATAGCTTCTTGACCGACCGGGCGTCCCGCCCGGGGGATCGGGAGGCGCGGCGTGCTGGAGCGGCGACGGCAGGTGGGGGTCCACGGGGTGTGCCGGGGGCGTGACGGGCGGGTGCTGCTCGTGCGCGGCTCCGCGTCGGCCGACCACCCGGGGGCGTGGCGGCTGCCCGGCGGCGGGCTGGCGCACGGGGAACACCCGGAGGCCGGCGTGGTCCGGGAGTTCGCCGCGCAGACCGGCCTCGCCGTGCAGGTGACGGGCCTGCTCGCCGCCGTCTCGGACGT
The DNA here is from genome assembly GCF_029581295.1 of Micromonospora sp. WMMD712. NCBI lineage: Bacteria > Bacillati > Actinomycetota > Actinomycetes > Micromonosporales > Micromonosporaceae > Micromonospora > Micromonospora sp. WMMD712. The sequence continues at coordinate 3,384,333 of NZ_CP120743.1, read as the reverse complement.
CACCGGGCTGCCGGGCGTGGCGCTGCACACCGACCGGATCGTCTTCGCCGTCGAGGCGTCCGGCGGCACGCTGCGCGCCGCGCCCGACGGCGTCACCGACCTGGCGCGCTGGTCGACGCCCGAGGAGGCCGCCGGGCTGCCGCTGCTGCCGTTCACCGCCGAGGCGCTCGGCCTGCCGGTCATCCCGGTGCGGCCCGCGTCCGGGGCGTCCCCCGGCGGGGCGCAACCGCCGGTGCCGGCCGACCGGAGGCAGCGCTTCGCGGCGTACGGGCTGGTCACCGACCCGGACGGGCGGGTGCTGCTCACCCTGATCGCCGACGGCTACCCGGGGGCCGGGCTGTGGCACCTGCCCGGTGGCGGCACCGACCACGGCGAGCAGCCGGCCGCCGGCCTGCTCCGCGAGCTGGTCGAGGAGGCCGGCCAGCTCGGCCGGGTGGTCGAGCTGCTCACCGTCCACGACCGCCACGATCCGGGCGCGCTGGGCCCGGAGGGCCGGCCGCTGGACTGGCACGGGGTGCGGGTGGTCTACCGGGTGGTGGTCGACGACCCCACCGAGGCCCGGGTCACCGAGCTGGCCGGCGGTTCGACGGCCGCCGCCGCCTGGTTTCCGCCGGACACGCTCGGCGACCTGCCGTTGACCGAGGTGGCGGCCCTGGTAACCGGACATCGGGTCGCATAGCACCCGCCCGCCGAGCCGGTATCGACGCCCTCCGGTAGGCTGAAGGCGGGGTTGGTGGAGGATCGGGCGATCAGGCCCGAGATGGGAATAGAAGAGGCGATTCGCGCGGTTAACGGAGATATCAGGTCCGCCGGCAGCTATCGCCAAGCCCCCTACCCCTGTGCAATGGTGTACTCCGCTTTGACGGCTGCCGGGCCCGAAGCGGTCCGGCACGAGACAGCCGGACACCCGCCCTCGCGGCGGCCAGCCCGATCCGGTGATGGAGGAAACGTGCCGAGAGCCCCATGGCGCCGGCGTCGTACGACTGACAGTCCGCGCCCCGCAGGGCGTCGCTGGGCGGGCCCGTTGCGCCGCAGCAGCACGTTCGCCCGCCAGGTGCTGCTCGTCCGGGTGGGACGCCGCGACGGCGTCGCCGCCGCGGGCACCGACCTGACCTCGCCCGAGCACCGCTACCTCGACCGGCAGCGCCGCCGCTACGGCCTCGACCGCTACCAGCGCACCGAGGTCGAGGCGGTCGCGCCGGTCAGCCCGGCTGTGGGCCCCGCCGCCCCGGTCGACGACGCGGCGTCGATGTCGATCCCGCTGCTGCCCGGCGCGCGGACGACGGGCCGCCGGGTCAAGTTCGCGCTGGTCAACGCCTGCACCCTGGCCAGCCTCGTGCTCGGCATCAACGCCATCTTCGTGGCCATGCAGGGTCAGGTGCGCCTCGCCGCGCTCCTGCTGATCGCCTGCGTGGCGTTCGACGGGCTCGACGGCGCGCTCGCCCGCCGCTTCGGCGTGGCCAGCCCGTTCGGCGCGCAGATGGACTCGCTGGCCGACATGTGCTCCTTCGGCCTGGCCGCCCCCGTGGTGGTCTACGCCTCGCTCGCCGGCGAGGCGCCGCGCGCCGCCGCCGCGGTCGCCGCCGCGCTCGTCGCCGCCTGCGCGGCGATCCGGCTCGCCCGGTTCAACGTCTCGCCGAAGGACGGCCGCTTCTTCTGCGGCGTGCCGACCACGATGGCCGCGGCCGTGCTGGCGTTGACCGTCGCCCTCGGCCTGCCGCTGCCCGGCCTCGTGCAGATCGCCGGGGTGGCGCTGCTCGCGTTCGCGATGGTCTCCAGCTTCCCCTACGCGAAGCTGGCCCGGCTGGTGAAGCTGCCGCCGTGGCTCTGGCTGGCCCCGGTGGTCGGCGCGCTGGTCGACATCCGGCTCACCTTCGCCCTGATCGTGGTGGGCTACCTGGTCAGCGGCCCGGTGCTCTGGCTGCACCAGCGCCGCACCGCCTGATCCGACGCTCGACGACGAAGGGGGCGCCGCAGTCGCGGCGCCCCCTTCGTCGTGCCCGGCTCAGCGCCAGCGGGCGATGACCGTGGACCCGCCGACCACCCGGTCGCCCGGCCCGACCAGCGGGTCGGCGGCGTCGGCCGGCAGGTAGACGTCGGTGCGCGAGCCGAACCGGATCAGGCCGAACCGCTCGCCCCGGGCCAGCAGCGAGCCGACCGGGGCCCGCTGCACGATGCGCCGGGCGATCAGCCCGGTGCGCTGCGCCACGACGACCGTCCCGTGGTCGGTGTCGAGCACCGTGTACGCCGCCACGTTGTGCTCGGCGTCCGGCTTCATGGCGTTGACGAACCCGCCGTCGGCGACGAAGTAGTCGACCACCTTGCCGGCCACCGGAGAGCGGTTGACGTGCACGTCCAGCACCGACAGGAACACCGCGACCCGCAGCCACTCGCCGTCGCCGAACCGCTCGTCGTACAGCCGCTGCACCGACAGCACCTGACCGTCGGCAGCGGCCACGACGGCCGACTGGTCCTCGGGGACGTCCCGCTGCGGGTCCCGGAAGAACGCGGCCACCGGGACGGCGGCGAGGGCCGGCACCAGCCACAGCTTCGACTTGGGCCGGGCGAGGCGGGTCAGCGCGGCCAGGCCGAGGGTGATGCCGGCCGCCGCGACCCCGTTGGAGTCGATGTGCATGCCCCGGGTCAGCGGGACGCTCGACGGCCGGTGGGCCGGGGCGAGGCGGGCGGCGACCGCCGCGTCGGCCGGGGTGAACCGGAGCCGGTGCACCCGCACCGGCGGGGGGTTGCGCAGCACCAGGTCGCTCCCGACGCCGTGCAGGGCGGCCTGCCGCTCCAGCTCGGCCGCCGCGCCGGCCGTCCGGGCCGGGGCCGCCGGCACCGCCACGGCGAGCACCGCGCCGTCGGCGAGGTATTTCGCCAGGCCGTCGACGGTCGTGCGGGTCTCGTCGGCGGTGCCGGTGAGCGGCTCGGCGGCGATCACCACCTCGACGGCGTCGGCCTCGGCGAGGGAGTCCACCACGCGTACCCGGTCGGCGACCCAACTGCCCTGGGCGCTCACGTGCTCGCGCAGCGCGGCCGGCGTCGCCGATCCGGCGGGCACGACGGTGAGGACGTCGCCGGGCAGCAGGGCGTCGATCGCCGCGGCCAGGACCGCGGAGTCCGGGGTCGCGCCGACCACCAGGGCGGCCTTCGGGTCGTTGCGCCGGGCGAGCTCGGTGACGAGGGTACGGGCGGCACGCTCGCCGATGCGGACCGGACCGGGCCGGCCGGAGGTGCGCACGGCGGGGGACTGGGTCATGTCGGACGGGCTCCTGACGGGGTAGAGACGGCAATCGCGGCGGGATCGCCACGGCGAACCGGTCGGGGTCGACCGCGGACGGGCCCGACGACCGGGCGGCGGGCCGGGGCGGGGCCCCGCGACGCGGCCCGGTCGTCGACGGCCCGGCGGCTCGTCGCGGGCGAGGCCCGCGGCGTGGACCGGCCGGCGGAGGCGAGATCTCCACGGCCAGCATATGCGTCCCCCGCCGGGAGCCGCACCGCAGCGGTCAACCGCCGGCCCGCTCGTCCCCACGGGGTGTCCCGCCGCCGCTGACCGGCCGGTCCTCGACCGCCTCGGGCAGGTCGTCGGTGACGGCGGCGGTCAGCCACTCGTCGGTCCGCCCGACGCCCGGCTCCTCGGCCCCGGCCCCGACATCGGTCTGCTGCGGGTCGGCCTGCGGCTGGTCGGCCGCCCGGTTGCCCCGGCCGGAGCGCAGCGCGCCGACCAGCCCCAGCACGCCGATCAGGAGCAGCCCGCCGGCCAGGAACCAGCCGACCGGGGGGAGGGCCAGGCCGAGCAGCTGGGCGAGCAGCCACCAGGCTGCCAGCGCGACGAAGAACAGCCCGAAGCCGAGCGATACGACGTCGGTGCGGTGCGCCTTCACCGGGTCACCTCCAGGTCTCCGGCGTTGACGTGGACGTAGAGGCGCAGCTTCCCGCCGCCGGGGCCGTCCGCGCCGAGGTCGGTGACCTCCCGGAGCCGGCCGTCCAGCGCGCCGGAACGGTTGCCGAAGATGGTCGCGTCCCCGGCGTTGACGTCGGCGGTCGTGGTGACGTCGACGTCGGGCGGCACCACGACGGTCGCCTTGCCGAAGTTGATCGCCACGGTGATCTGGGTCTCCTGCTTGTCGAAGTCGATGGCGCGCAGGTCCAGCACGGCGTCGCCGAAGTTGTTCTCGTAGCGGTCGGCCAGGTCGCGGCGGTCCGTGGGGGCCCAGGTGACGTCCCCGTCCACGCCCCGGACCCGGTCGTAGGACTCGGCGACGGTGGCGACGCCGAGCGCCGCCGCGGTGACCAGCCCGAGCGCGATCAGCCACCGCGCCCGGCCGAACCAGGCGCCGACGAGCAGCCCGAGCCCGATGGTCGCCAGGGCCGCGGCGAAGTACGCCGCCGCACCCACCTCGACCACGTCCAGCAGGTCGAGCACGGCCACCACGCCCAGCGCCAGGAAGATCAGCGAGAACGTCACGGCACCCAGCGGGGACCTTTCCCGGGGCCGCTTCGGCGGCTTGGCCGGCGGGTACGGCGCGGCCGGGGCCGGTTGCGGCCCCTGGGCGTACGGGCCGTGCGGGGCGAACGGCGGCCGGTAGCCGGACGGCGCGGGCGGGGTGACCGGCGGGTAGGCGACCGGACCGGGTGGGCCGGCCGACGGGGCGGGCGTGGGCGGCCAGGCCGGCAGCTCGGCGGTGGTCCCGCCCCGGGGCGGGGGCGGCGCGACCCACCGGGGGCCGGGCTGCCCGGGGACGGCCGCCCCGAACGGCTGCCCCGGGGCGACCCCGGCCGGCTGCCCCCCGAGCGGCGCCGTGGCCGGCTGACCGGGGGCGCCGGGGCCGGCCGGCGGCGTGCCGGGGGCGGCCTGCGGGCCGGTGGGCGGGGTGAACAGGCCCGGCGCGGGCGGGACGACCGGGCCCCGCGTGGGCCAGGCGACCGGCGGGGCCGACCCCGGCCCGCCGGCGGGCGTCGGAGCGTGGCCCGCGCCCCGGCCCGCTGTGGCGTGGTCGCGGTTGAGCAGCAGCGCGCCGCCGATCAGGATGGCCGCGCCGAGCAGCACCGCCCGGAACGCGTCGGTGACGATGTAGCCGAAGCTCACCGCGACCAGGATGCTCAGCACGATCACGGTGACCGGGGACATGCTGGACCGGCCCCGGCCGAGCATCGACTCGACCGGGGAGGCGGTGTCGCCCTCGCCGGGGATGATCAGCCAGGCCGTGACGTACACCAGGATGCCGATGCCGCCGAAGAAGCCCAGCACCGCCAGCAGCACCCGCCAGAGCACCGGGTCGGTGTTGGTGGCCCGGCCGATCGCCGCGCAGACACCGGCCAGGTAGCGACCCTCGCGCGGCCGGATGAGCCCGTACCGGGAGGTGAAGCCGGCGCCCTCGGGCGGCGGGGGCGGCGGGGCCGCGTACCCCCCGGGTGGTGGGCCGCCCGCCCCCGGACCGTCGCCCCCGGGCGGTGGCGGTGGGGGTGGCGCGGCCGGGCCCGGCGTCTGCGGCGGCCCGCCCCCGGCGTCCCGGCCGGCCTGCCCGGGTGTGCCCGGCGCGTCGGGCGTCGCCGGGCCGAAGGCGGCCGGCGCGGCCCAGGCGGCGGGGGTGGTGGGGGCCGCCGGGGCCGGCGGCGGGGGCGGTGGTGGCCCGCCCGGCGCTGCCGTCCCGGGGCGGGGCGGCGGGGCAGCTTCCTCGGTCATGCCTCGATCCTGCTGCGCGGGCCGGCGAGAGACCTCCGGAACCGACCCTGACCCCACCCTGAGATCCGGCGGGCCGGGATGTCCGGGCGTTCCCCGTGGTCTGCGGCCGGCGTGGCGTGTGACGATCGGATCGGCGACGTCGACCCGGCGTACGCCCGCGCCCGCGCCGCACACCCGGGGCGCGCCCGCCCGAGCAGGGAGCCTCCGATCAGCGCCATGACCCAGCCGCCCCGCCTCTACCGGGCGCCCGAGCACCGGATGGCCGCCGGCGTCGCCGCCGGCATCGCCGACCACCTCGGCATCTCGGTGGTCCGGGTGCGGATCGCGTTCATGGTGCTGCTCGGCCTCAGCGGGCTCGGGCTGCTGCTCTACGCCGCGTTCTGGGCGGTGGTCCCGCTGCGGCCCGGTGACGCGGCCGTCCCGGCCCGCCGTGATCTCGGCCAGCTCCTGCCGTTCGTGGCGATCGGGCTGGTGGTGCTGGTGCTCCAGACGGTGCTCTTCGGCTCCGTCGGGGCGGCGGGCACCGCCGGCTGGCTGGTCGCGATCATCGCGGTGGGGGCCGGGGTGATCTGGCACCAGTCCGCGCCGGAGCGGCGTCGGCAGTGGGGCGAGCGGATGCCGGTGCCCTGGCTCGGCGCGGTGATCGAGGAGAACGACCGGCGCGCGTTCGTGCTGCGGTTCATCGGCGGCGGGGTGCTGGTCGCGGTCGGCATCATCGGCGTCGCGGCGGTCTACTCGCCCGCGCAGAACTTCGACGCGGTGGTCAACGGCGTCATCTTCGCGCTGGTGGGGCTGGCCGGGGTGGGGGTGGTGGCGGCCCCGGTGCTCTGGCGGACGTACAACCAGCTCCGTTCGGAGCGCGAGGGGCGCATCCGCGAGCAGGAGCGGGCGGAGCTGGCCGCCATGGTGCACGATCAGGTGCTGCACACCCTCGCGTTGATCCAGCGCAACGCCGCCGACACCACGACCGTGCAGCGGCTCGCGCGCGGGCAGGAGCGGTCGCTGCGCAACTGGCTCTACAAGCCGACCGCCTCGCCGACGGAGCGGTTCGCCGCGGCCCTGGAACAGGCGGCGGCCGAGGTCGAGGACACCTTCGCCATCACCGTGGAGACGGTGGTGGTGGGCGACCGGGGCACCGACGAGCGGGTCGGCGCGCTGGTGGCGGCGGCCCGCGAGGCGCTGGTGAACGCGGCCCGGCACGCCGGGGTGCGGACGGTCTCGCTGTACGCCGAGGTCGAACCGGAGCAGGTGAGCGTCTTCGTCCGGGACCGGGGCAAGGGCTTCGACCCGGATACGGTGGAGGACCACCGGCACGGGGTCCGGGGGTCGATCGTCGGGCGGATGAGGCGGCACGGCGGCCGGGCGGAGATCCGCTCCGAGCCGGGCGAGGGGACGGAGGTCCGGTTGATCCTGCCGATCTCCCGCGACCAGTCCACGGCGGAAAGGGACAGATGACCATGGCCGAGCAGCCGACCGGACCGGTCGAGGGCGGGGCGGGCGCGCCCGCGCGCCTGCGCGTCTTCCTCGTCGACGACCACGCCATGTTCCGTGCCGGGGTCCGCGCCGAGTTGGGCGTCCACGTCGACGTGGTGGGCGAGGCCGGCACGGTGGCCGAGGCGGTCGCCCGGATCGCCGCCAGCACGCCCGACGTGGTGCTGCTGGACGTGCACATGCCCGACGGCGGCGGCCGGGCGGTGCTGGAGGCGATGCGCCGCAGCCACCCGCAGGTGCGCTTCCTGGCGCTGAGCGTGTCCGACGCCGCCGAGGACGTGATCGGCCTGATCCGGGCCGGCGCCCGGGGCTACGTCACCAAGACGATCTCCCCGGACGAGCTGGCCGGGGCGATCCGCCGGGTGGCCGACGGGGACGCCGTGTTCAGCCCCCGGCTGGCCGGGTTCGTGCTGGACGCGTTCGCCGCCCGGCCGGACGCCCCGGTGGCCGATCCGGAGCTGGACCAGCTCACCAACCGGGAGCGCGAGGTGCTCCGCCTGCTCGCCCGGGGGTACGCGTACAAGGAGATCGCCAAGGAGCTCTACATCTCGATCAAGACGGTCGAGACGCATGTGTCGAACGTCCTGCGTAAGCTCCAGATGTCCAATAGATACGAATTGTCGCGCTGGGCTGCGGACCGCCGACTGGTGTGATCGACTCCTTGTCCCGGCCGGCCCCGACGGTGATCCCGGGTGCCGGTCGATGTGACGCAGCGTAACTGTGAGTCTGGTCATTCCCGCCGCATCCCCCGCTCGGTCCGTGCTGCTCACCGGGTGGCCGAAGGCCGCCTCGCCCGGACGGGCAGACCGTGTCGCTGCCCGTCCTGATCCCCCGCGCCCGCGGCGCGGGCGCGGGGAAGCTCACAGGCCGGTCACGGGCGTTGGGCGGAGCGCAAAAAGGGGTTGTATGTTGGCTGTTCAGCGGGGCGCGGCCGACTTGTTTCAAGATCATTTCTCAAGTATCGGCCGCACTGCGGGCAACTAACGGCTTGATAACGGCACCTTCACGTAACGGGCCGGTAGGTGTCACAGTTGCAGCACCTCACCCCCGGTGTGAGGCACCCAGGCACGGTCGCGCGGCCACGGATGCGGTGAGAAGTCACGGTTCGTGGTCGTCGATTCCTGCGCGGGGGCCGAATCCGGTACGGTGCGGCAGCCCGGCGGATCGGTACATCAGGGGTGTCCCGATTTCCTGCGGTAACCGGCGGTCGGTGGTTGTGACCGCCGGCGGTGTCACCCCCCATGCGTGCGTGAAACCCACGACGGAACAGGTTAGAAAGAGGAGGCCCCTCGGAATGAGAGTCTCGAAGCGGGCGAGTGGCGCGATCGCGCTGGGCGCGGCTTTCGCGCTCGTCGCGTCCGGCTGCTCCAGCAGCGACGGAGAGGGTGGCGACGCCACCAGCGCGGACGGCGCGATCACGGTCGACGGCACCGAGCCGGAGAACCCGCTGGTTCCGTCGAACACCACCGAGACCGGTGGCGGCAAGATCATCGACTGGATGTGGACCGGTCTGGTCGAGTACCCCAACAACGGTGGCGCCCCGCAGAACGCCCTGGCCGAGTCGATCGAGACGACCGACTCCAAGGTCTACAAGATCAAGATCAAGCAGGACACGAAGTTCCACGACGGCACCGTCGTGAAGGCCAAGAACTTCGTGGACGCCTGGAACTGGGGCGCCTACTCGCCGAACGGCGCGCAGAACTCCAGCTTCTTCGCCGACATCGAGGGCTTCGCCGACGTCAACACGGCGGACCCGGACGGCCCCGAGGGCCCGCAGAAGGCCCCGGAGCCGAAGGCCAAGGAGATGTCCGGCCTCAAGGTCGTCGACGACTGGAACTTCGAGGTCACGCTCGCCGCGCCGACCGCCGTGTTCCCGACCAAGCTCGGCTACAGCACCTTCATGCCGCTGCCGGACGCGTTCTTCTCGGGCAGCGCCGAGGAGTTCGGCAAGAAGCCGATCGGCAACGGGCCGGTCAAGTTCGTGTCCTGGGAGAACAACGTCCAGATCAAGCTGACGCGGTTCGACGACTACCAGCTGCGCGACAAGATGAAGATCAAGGACGTCACCATCAAGATGTACCAGGACGACACGGCCGCGTACAGCGACCTGGTCTCCGGGAACCTCGACTTCATGCAGCAGGTGCCGGTCTCTGCCCTCGCGGGCGACAAGTGGAAGTCGGACCTGACCGACCGCGCCATCGCGTCGACCACCCCGTCGACCGGCATCATCGCCTTCCCGATCTACGACAAGCGCTTCCAGAACCCGAAGCTGCGTCGCGCCATCTCCCTGTCGATCAACCGGCAGGAGATCACCGACAAGATCTTCTTCGGTAACCGGAAGCCGGCCGACAGCTGGGCCAACCCGCTGACCCCGGGCGCGCAGCCGGGCAACTGCACCGCGTGCCAGTTCAACGTGGACGAGGCCAAGAAGCTCCTCGCCGAGGCCGGCGGCTTCTCGGGCGAGCTGGTCATGTACTACAACGCCGACGCCAGCCACAAGGAGTGGATGGAGGCCGTCGCGCAGCAGGTCAAGACCAACCTCGGTATCAACGCCCGCGCCGAGGGCGTGCCGACCTTCGCGGTGTTCCGCCAGAACATCAACGCCCACAAGATGAAGGGCGCCTACCGCGCGGGCTGGCAGCAGGACTACCCGGACGTGGAGAACTGGGTCAACCCGCTCTACGTGACCGGTGGCTCCTCCAACGACGGTCTGTACAGCAACCCGCAGGTCGACGCCCTGGCCAAGGAGGCCAGCTCCGCGCCGAGCCTCGACGCCTCGCACGCCAAGTTCGCCGAGGCCGTCAAGCTCATCGACCAGGACGTTCCGTCGATGCCGATCTACTTCGGTGGCCAGCAGTCCGGCCACTCGGAGAAGGTCAAGAAGATGGAGCTGAGCAACGTCGGCGAACTCGACATCACCTCGGTCGAGCTCTGATCCGTTCGGTCTGACCCCGGGTCGGGCTCACCTACCGGTGGGTCCGGCCCGGGGCCGTTCCGCGAGGAGTGCACAACACTCCCCGCCACGTTGACGTCACCCCGTGTCGGCGGTCGTCCGACGCGCCCCCTGTCAGGAGGACCCCCCCATGGGCCGTTATCTGTTGAGACGGCTACTGCAACTCGTCCCGGTCTTCATCGGTACGACGTTCCTGATCTACTGGCTCGTCTGGTCCGTGCCGGGCGACCCGTTCGCCGGCAAGTGCGGCGACCGCCGGTGCCCGGACTCGTACATCAACTTCATGACCGAGAAGTACCAGCTCGACGAGTCGATCTGGGTGCAGTACGCCACCTACATGAAGAACCTGTTCCAGGGGGACTTCGGCGTCACGTACAACAACCGCGCGGTCGGCGACATCATCGCCACCGCGTACCCGAACACCCTGAAGCTCGCCGTGGTGGCCCTGGCGATCGAGGCGATCATCGGGTTGAGCGCCGGCGTCCTGACCGGTCTGCGGCGCAACGGCTTCCTCGACAACCTGGTCCTCGTCTCCACGCTCTTCCTGATCGCGCTGCCGGTCTTCGTCGTCGGCTTCGTCCTCCAGTGGCTGCTCGGCGTGAAGTGGGGCATCGTCCACCCGACCGTCTCCAGCGAGATGCGGCTGTCCGAGCTGCTCCTGCCGGGCTTCGTGCTCGGCAGCGCCTCGATGGCGTACGTCGCCCGGGTGGCCCGCACCAGCATCGCGGAGAACCGGCGGGCCGACTACGTCCGCACCGCCATCGCCAAGGGCCTGCCGATGCGGCGCGTCGTCGGCGTGCACCTGCTGCGCAACTCGCTGATCCCGGTCGTCACCCTGCTCGGCACCGACCTCGGCGCGCTCATGGGCGGCGCCATCGTCACCGAGGGCATCTTCGGCATCAACGGCATCGGCCGCGCCGTGCTCCGGGCGATCGTCACGAAGGAGAGCGCTACCGTTGTCTCCATCGTGGTGGTCCTGGTGCTCGTCTACCTTTTGATGAACCTGCTGGTGGACCTGCTCTACGCCGCTCTCGACCCGAGGATCCGCTATGAGTGAGCAGCGTCGCGAACGAGTCAGGAACGCAGCGTGCCGGGGCCACCGTCCCGGCACCGAGCGCAGCGAGGTGGCGGCATGAGTGACCCCAGCACCGCATCGATCGTCTCGACCCCGCCGGCGACCATGCCCACCGAGGCTGGCTCCGGCGCGCCCGTCAACGCCGGCCTGCCCGGGAACGCCCGCAAGGAGAAGCCGCGCGGCCTGCTCGGCGACGCCTGGCGCGACCTGCGCCGCAAGCCGCTGTTCTGGATCTCCGCGGCCCTCATCGTGATCTTCGTGCTGATGGCGGCCTTCCCGTCGCTGTTCAGCTCCGGCGACCCGGTCAACGGAGCCCTGGCCAACAGCCAGGTCAAGCCGTCGGCCGACGCCTGGTTCGGCTACGACGTGCAGGGCCGCGACGTGTACGCCCGGACGATCTACGGCGCGCGCGCCTCGATCGTGGTGGCCCTGATCTCCACCATCGGCACGCTGCTGATCGGCGGCGCGATCGGCATGATCGCCGGCTACGCCGGCGGCTGGGTCGACGCCCTGCTCTCCCGCTTCGCCGACATCTTCTTCGGCCTGCCGTTCGTGCTCGGCGCGATCGTCATCCTGACCACCTTCAACGGCGCCGAGTCGAGCAACGGCGAGTGGCAGATCATGGGGCTGGTCATCATGTCCCTGGTCGTGCTGAGCTGGCCGGTCGTGATGCGGCTGATGCGCTCCTCGGTGCTGGCCACCAAGGAGGCCGACTACATCGTCGCGGCCCGGGCGCTGGGCGCCGGCCACGGCCGGATCATCCTCAAGCACCTGCTGCCGAACTGCCTCGCCCCGCTGCTGGTCTACGGCACGATCATGGTCGGGTCGTTCATCGGCGCGGAGGCCACGCTGTCGTTCCTGGGCATCGGCCTGAAGACCCCGGTGGTCTCCTGGGGCATCATGATCAGTGAGGCGCAGAACTACATCCGGGTCTCGCCCTTCCTGCTCTTCTTCCCCTCCGCGTTCCTCGTCACCGCCGTGCTCAGCTTCGTGATGCTCGGCGAGGCGGTCCGCGAGGCCCTCGATCCGAAACTGCGCTAGGGGAGATTGAGTTGTCCGACATTCTCGTGTCCGAGCAGTCCAAGCCCGGTGCCGCCGGATCCGGCCGCCCCTCGGGCCGCCTCCTGGAGGTCGAGGACCTGCGGGTCGAGTTCCGCACCCGCGACGGCGTCGCCAAGGTCATCAACGGCGTCACCTACCACGTCGACGCGGGGGAGACCCTCGCCGTGCTCGGCGAGTCCGGCTCCGGCAAGAGCGTCACGGCGCAGACCATCATGGGCATCCTCGACACGCCGCCCGGCTTCGTCACCGGCGGCCAGGTGCGCTTCCACGGCAAGGACATGCTCACCATGTCCGCCGAGGAGCGCCGCCGCATCCGCGGCGAGGGCATCGCGATGATCTTCCAGGACGCGCTCTCCGCCCTGAACCCCGTCTTCACCGTCGGATTCCAGATCGCCGAGCAGTTCCGCGTCCGGCGCGGCCTCAGCCGCGCCGACGCCAAGAAGCGCGCGATCGAGATGCTCGACCAGGTCAAGATCCCGAACGCCAAGGGCCGGTTCAGCAACTACCCGCACCAGTTCTCCGGCGGCATGCGGCAGCGCGCGATGATCGCGATGTCGCTGGCGCTCGACCCCGAGGTGCTGATCGCCGACGAGCCCACCACCGCGCTCGACGTCACCGTGCAGGCCCAGATCATGGACCTGCTCGCCGAGCTCCAGCGCGAGCGGCAGATGGGCATGATCCTGATCACCCACGACCTCGGCGTGGTCGCCGACGTCGCGGACCGGATCGCCGTCATGTACGCGGGCCGGATCGTCGAGGAAGCCAACGTCTACGACCTGTACGCCAAGCCGGCACACCCGTACACGATGGGTCTGATCGACTCGATCCCGCGGATGGACGAGCGGGGGCAGCAGCTCCGCACCATCAAGGGCCTGCCGCCGAACCTGATGAACATCCCGCCGGGCTGCCCGTTCAACCCGCGCTGCCCCATGGCGCAGCCGGTCTGCCGGGAGAAGCTGCCGCCGCTGCTGCAGATCGGCGCCGGCCGGGCCAGCGCCTGCCACTTCGCTGAGGATCTGGTGAACCGTGACTGAGAACATCCTCGAAGTCCGTGACCTGGTCAAGCACTACCCCGTCACCCGCGGCGTGGTGTTCAAGAAGACCATCGGGCACGTCAAGGCCGTCGACGGGGTGTCGCTGGAGCTCAAGGCCGGCGAGACGCTCGGTGTGGTCGGCGAGTCCGGCTGCGGCAAGTCGACGCTGGCCCGGGTGCTGATGAACCTGGAGCGGCCGACCGCAGGCAGCGTCAACTACAAGGGCCAGGACATCTCCAAGCTCTCCGGCGGCGCCCTGCGCCGGCTGCGCCGCCAGATCCAGCTGGTCATGCAGGACCCGTACACCTCGCTGAACCCGCGGATGACGGTCGGCGACCTGATCGGCGAGCCGTTCGAGATCCACCCCGAGGTGGCCCCGAAGGGCAGCCGGCGGGACAAGGTCAAGGAACTGCTCGACCTCGTCGGCCTGAACCCGGAGCACATCAACCGGTACCCGCACCAGTTCTCCGGCGGCCAGCGGCAGCGCATCGGCATCGCCCGGGCGCTGGCCCTGCGGCCCGAGATCATCATCTGCGACGAGCCGGTGTCGGCCCTGGACGTGTCCATCCAGGCCCAGGTGATGAACCTGCTGGAGAAGCTCCAGGCCGAGCTCGGCCTCTCGTACGTCTTCATCGCCCACGACCTGTCGGTGGTCCGGCACCTGTCGGACCGGGTCGCGGTCATGTATCTCGGCAAGATCGTCGAGATCGGCACCGAGGACGAGATCTACGAGCGCCCCACCCACCCGTACACGCAGGCGCTGCTGTCGGCGGTGCCGGTGCCGGACCCGACGCTGCGCGACCAGAAGGCGATCATCCGGCTCACCGGCGACGTGCCGTCGCCCGTCAGCCCGCCCTCGGGCTGCCGGTTCCGCACCCGGTGCTGGAAGGCGCAGGACGTCTGCGCCGAGCAGGTCCCGCTGCTGGAGATCCGCTCCGGCTCGGACCACCCGAGCGCCTGCCACTTCGCCGAGAAGCGCGAGATCGTGGCCAGCCACGAGGCGTGAGCCTCCCCGGCTGACCGACCGGTCCTGGCCGGCCTGCCGGATCACCGGGCTGGCCTGCGACATCCGACCGCCTGCCGGCGTCCCCGCGACGCCGGCAGGCGGTTCTGCACATGGGCCCGTCGTGCCCCCCGTCGTGCGCCCCGCAAGATCGCGCTCGATCCGGGAAACAGTGCCCCCGCCCTCGTGCGGAGGCCACTGCTTCCGTGTTTCTGCGCATCCCGGCCGAGGGCTCCCGGCGCAGGCGGCGTCGGCGAGGGGCGCGGCGGCGCGGGGCGGGACGAGGGCTGCTACAGCGGGCCGCGGCCGGCGCGGAGCAGCAGCAGGGCCAACTGGGTGCCGTCGGCCCCCAGGGCCTGCCGGAACCGCTCCAGGATCTCGCGCTCCCGCGACAGCACCAGCCGGGTGCCCCCGGAGGCCATCCGGGTCGCGCCGACCTCCTGCGACAGGGCGGCCCGTTCCTGCCACAGCGCGATCAACGTGCTGTCGATCTCGTCGATCCGCTCCCGGATGGCGACGATCCGCTCCGCCGCCACCGAGTCGTCGGTGCCGGTGCGGGTCGACCCGGCAGCCGACGACGCCGGCTCGCCCCGCCCGCCGCCCGTGTTGCCCGCCTTGCCGGCGGAAACCGGGCCGCCGCTGCCGCCGCCCACGTTGCCGGCCTTGCCGGCGCTGGCCGGGTTTCCGCCGCCGGCGGCACCCGTGTTCGGGTTGCCGGGGCCGGTGCCACCGCCGGGGAGGCCGCCGCCCGCGTTCCCGCTGCCCGTGCCGCCGCTGCCGGCGTTGGCCTGGACGCCGCCGCCCTGGTCACTCTGCGGGCGGGACCGCGCCAAGCTGCCGTTCTGCTCCATCACGTCTGCCATCATCGCCGTACCCCTCGGACGTCGGGCCCGGTGCCCGGATCCCGGGACGGAAAAGCCCCGGGCTCTCCAGAGCCCGGGGCTTTCGTAGGTCTGATCTGATCAGGCGCGACCCACGGCTGCCGGACTCCCGGTGCCGTAGTAAAAGTAGAAGCGCTGACCGAACACGCCGTCGAGTATGCCGACTGCCCGGCCACCTGCGCAAGCACTGCCGCCGCCCACCACCCGGGCGGGCGGTGTGAGAAGGGGCCCCTTCTCGACCGTATGCGTTAACAAGGGGCCCCTCCTTACCACCAGCTCAGCCGAGGCGGGTGATGCGGTTCGCCGGGCCGGGGGCGACCGGGTCGCCCGCGCCCACGTACGCCACCAGCGCGTCGACGTCGAAGCCGGGGGCGGTGGTGCGGCCGGTGCCGCCCGTGAGCTCGGTGAAGCCGTCGCCGCCGTTGGCCAGGAAGTCGTTCGTGGTGACCTGGTAGCTGGCCGCCGGGTCGATCGGGGTCCCGTTCAGCGCCAGGGCGCTCACCCGGGAGCCCACCGGGGCGGTGCTGTCGTACGAGTAGGTCAGCCCGGCCGACACCTGGAGGATCCGCTGGGTGGTCTGCCCCTTGAAGCCCACGAACTGCTGCTCCAGCACGTTCTTGAGCTGCGCCCCGGTGAAGGTCTGGGTGACCACGAGGTTGTTGAACGGCTGCACCGCGAACGCCTCGCCGTAGGTCACCTCGCCCGGCGCCTCGCCGCCGGCCGACGCCCCGTACGACATGGAGGCCCGCACGCCGCCCGGGTTCATCAGCGCGATCTGCGCCCCGTTGCTCTTCGTGTACGCGAGCTGCGCGTCGGCGATCACGTCGCCGAGCGGGCTCTCGCCGTTGGGCAGGGCGTCGCGGACGATGTCGGCGCTGATCCTGCCGACCACCTTGTTGGCGATCGGGGCGACGGCCGTGCGGTACTTGTCGGCCAGCGCCTTCGCGCCCGCGTCCACCAGGTCGGGGTTGCGGGCGTACACGCCGGGGCTGGTCTGCTGCCAGGTGCCGTCGGCGTTGCGGACGCCGTTCTCGACGATGACGTTGCGGGCCGAGATCCCGGTGAACCGGCCGGTGCGCCGGTTGAGGGAGTAGTCGACGTCGGTGATCAGCTGGCCGTTGTTGCCGGCGCTGGTGACCACGCTGGGCTGGCCGGAGGAGTTCGGCAGCGAGCAGGAGTAGAACCGGTGGGTGTGGCCGGAGACGACCAGGCCGAACTCGGGCCGCAGGCCCTTGACGATGTCGACGATCGGGCCGGAGAAGTTGGCGCAGTCGGAGACGCCGGGGGTGCTCGGCGGCGGGGACTGCGCGCCGCCCTCGTGCACCAGCAGCACCATGGCCTTCACGCCGAACAGCTTGAGCAGGCCGCCCCACTTGTTGGCGGTCTCCACCTCGTCCTTGAACGTCACACCGGTGATGCCGGCCGGGTTGACGATGCCGGGGGTGCCCTCCAGGGTGACCCCGACGAAGCCGACCGGTACGCCGCCGACGAACTTGACGTCGACCGGGGGCAGGATCGGCAGCTTGGTCTTCTTGCTGATGGTGTTGGCGGCGAGGTAGGTGAACTTCGCGCCTTTGAAGCCGTCGCCGTCCTGGCAGCCGTCGACCGGGTGGCAGCCGCCCTTGTTGAGCCGGATCAGCTCGTCGACGCCCTCGTCGAACTCGTGGTTGCCGACGGAGCTGATCTCCAGGCCGATCTGGTCCATCAGCTCGATGGTCGGCTCGTCGTGGAACGCGGCGCTGACCAGCGGGGTCGCCCCGACCAGGTCGCCGGCGCCGACCGTGGTGGTGACCCGCCCCTCGGCCTTGGCCTCGGCGCGCAGCTTCTTGAGCCAGGTGGCGAGGTATTCCACGCCGCCGGCCGGGGTGCCGTTGACCACGGCGCCGCTGCCCGCCGGCGGGTCGATCGCGCCGTGGAAGTCGTTGTAGCTGAGGAAGTTGCCCTTGACCTCGCCGCCGGTGGGCTTGGCGTAGGAGACCGAGACCGGGGCGAGCGCCGCCCAGGGGTCGGCGGCCGGGGCCGGCGCGGGCCGCGTGGCGGCCGGCAGCGTGGCGACGACAGCCAGTGCGAGGGCCGGCGCGGCGAGGTGACGCAGCACCGCCCGACCGCGCGAGCGCGGTTGACTCATGGTTTTTCTCCCAAAATCGTGTACGGGGGAGGAAGTGGGGGTTCACCAGCCATCGTTGTGGATCGGGGACGGCCGCGCCAGAGCCGGACGGGTGACGGGTTGGTCTCTTCCTGCTGTCGCCCGGTGTCCCCGCCGTCCTGATCGGTCGCGTCGGGGCCGCGCTGTCGGGAAGTGTCCGGCCGGCGGCATAGACTCGCCGTGCGATGCAGCCTCTCTTCGACATCCCCGCGCCCCCGCCCGAGCCCGAGCCCGCGTCGGCCCCGCCGCCCCGGCCCGGCCCGGCCGTCCGCCTCGACCCGCAGGCCCTGGTGGAGGGCCTCAACGGCCCCCAGCGCGACGCCGTCGTGCACGCCGGCTCGCCGCTGCTGATCGTGGCCGGCGCCGGCTCCGGCAAGACCCGGGTGCTCACCCACCGGATCGCCTACCTGCTCGCGGCCCGCGACGTCCACCCCGGCGAGATCATCGCGATCACCTTCACCAACAAGGCCGCCGGCGAGATGAAGGAGCGGGTGACCCAGCTCGTCGGCCCGCGCGCCCGGCTGATGTGGGTGTCGACGTTCCACTCGGCGTGCGTGCGCATCCTGCGGGCCGAGCACGAGCACGCCGGCCTGAAGTCGAGCTTCTCGATCTACGACGCCGACGACTCCCGCCGCCTGATGCAGCTCGTCGCCCGCGAGCTGGACCTGGACCCGAAGCGCTACCCGGCGCGGGGGCTGGCCGCCCAGGTGTCCAACCTGAAGAACGAGCTGGTCGACCCGGAGGAGTTCGCCGGCCGGGCCAAGGGGCCCAACGAGCGGGCCCTCGCCGAGGCGTACACGCTCTACCAGCGGCGGCTGCGCGAGGCGCACGCGCTGGACTTCGACGACCTGATCATGACGACGGTGCACCTGTTCCAGTCGCACCCGCACGTCGCGGAGGGCTACCGCCGCCGGTTCCGGCACGTGCTGGTCGACGAATACCAGGACACCAACCACGCGCAGTACACGTTGATCAAGGAGCTGGTCTCCGGCACCGAGGGGATCGCGCCGGCGGAGCTGTGCGTGGTCGGCGACGCCGACCAGTCGATCTACGCGTTCCGGGGCGCGACGATCCGCAACATCCTGGAGTTCGAGCGGGACTTCACCGACGCCCGGACGATCCTGCTGGAGCAGAACTACCGCTCCACCCAGACCATCCTCAACGCCGCCAACGCGGTGATCGACCGCAACACCTCCCGCAAGCCCAAGCGGCTGTGGAGCGACGCCGGGGCCGGCGAGCAGATCGTCGGATACGTGGCCGACACCGAGCACGCCGAGGCCGACTGGGTGGGCCGGGAGGTCGACCGGCTGGTCGACGACGACGAGGCCCGCCCCGGCGACGTGGCGGTGTTCTACCGCACCAACGCCCAGTCCCGGGTGTTCGAGGAGGTGTTCATCCGGGTCGGCCTGCCCTACAAGGTGGTCGGCGGGGTGCGTTTCTACGAGCGCAAGGAGGTCCGCGACGCGTTGGCCTACCTGCGGGCGGTGGTCAACGACGACGACACGGTCAGCCTGCGCCGCATCCTCAACACCCCCCGCCGGGGCATCGGCGAGCGCGCGGAGGCGTGCGTGGAGGCCCTGTCCAGCCGGGACCGCATCTCCTTCGGGGCGGCCCTGCGCCGGGCGGGCGACGCGCCGGGCATCTCCACCCGGGCGGCCAACGGCATCGGCGACTTCGTGGCGCTGCTCGACGGGGCCCGGGAGCTGGCCGAGACCGGCACCCCAGAGGAGGTGCTGGAGGCGCTGCTGACCCGCTCGGGCTACCTGACCGAGCTGGAGGAGAGCCTCGACCCGCAGGACGCCGGCCGCGTCGACAACCTCCAGGAGCTGGTGAGCGTCGCCCGGGAGTACACGGAGCGGGTCGAGGCGCTGGGCGCCGAGGGGGAGCGGGCCACCCTCGCCGGCTTCCTGGAGCAGGTGGCGCTGGTCGCCGACGCCGACCAGATCCCCTCCGACGACCCCGACCACCAGGGCGTGGTCACCCTGATGACCCTGCACACCGCCAAGGGGCTGGAGTTCCCGGTGGTGTTCCTGACCGGGCTGGAGGACGGCGTCTTCCCGCACCTGCGCGCGCTGGGCGACACCCGGGAGCTGGAGGAGGAGCGGCGGCTGGCCTACGTGGGGATCACCCGCGCGCGGCAGCGCCTCTACCTGTCCCGGGCGGTGACCCGCTCGGCGTGGGGGCAGCCGGCCTACAACCCGCCGTCGCGGTTCCTGGAGGAGCTGCCGCCGGAGCTCGTCCGCTGGGAGCGCACCGAGGGGACGTACACCTCGTGGGGCGGCGGTGGCGGCGGCGTCGGCGGGCGCGCGGACCGCGCGCCGCGCGGCGGCGGCTTCACCGGGGGCACCCCGAAGGCCGCGCAGCTCGCCAAGCGGCTCGGCGTCGACGGCAGCCGGCTGGCCACGGCCAGCGAGCTGCCCCAGGGCCCGAAGGTCGCGGCCGGGGACCGGGTCAACCACCAGCGGTACGGCCTGGGTCGGGTGCTCGCCGTGGAGGGCCACGGCCCGGGGGCGCGGGCGCAGATCGACTTCGGCGACCAGACGATGTGGCTGGTGCTGCGGCACGCCCCGATCGACAAGCTCTGATCCGGCCGACGACCATGGACGAGACGCTCACCCGGATCAACGAGGGCGTGCAGCTGCACCACCAGCAGGGTCGGCGCGAGGCGGCCCGCGACCTGTTCGCCCAGCTCTGGGCCGAGATCGGCGGGGAGCAGGGCGATCCGCTGCACGTGTGCGTCCTCGCGCACTCGATGGCCGACGTGCAGGACGACGTCCACGAGGAGCTGCGCTGGGACCAGCGGGCCCTGGCGGCGGCCGACCTGCTCACCGACGACCGGGTGGCGCGGGCCGGGGTGCCGATGTCGGTGGCCGCCCTCTATCCGTCGCTGCACCTCAACCTCGGTGAGTGCTACCGCCGGCTCGGCGACCTCGACCGGGCCCGCGAGTGCCTCCGGCAGGCGCGGGCGGGCATCGGCGCGCTCGGCGACGACGCCTACGGGGAGCTGATCCGGGGCGGCCTGGACACGCTGGCGCAGCAACTGGGCTGACCGGTGGGCGCCGGCCGCCGGTGGTTCCTCCAGCGGCCGGCGCGTCGCCGGGTGATCAGCAGGCGACGTCGATGCCCCGGGCCCGCAGGAACGGCGCGGGGTCGATCTGGTTCCACATCTGGCCCTGGTGCACCTCGAAGTGCAGGTGCGGGCCGGTGGAGTCGCCGGTGGAGCCCTCGTAGCCGATGACCTGGCCCGCCGTGACCTTGTCGCCGACGCCGACGGCGGTGCGACTCTGGTGGGCGTAGTGGGTCAGGTAGCCGTTGCCGTGGTCGACGAAGACGGAGATGCCGTAGCCGTCGCCGACGTCGCCGGCCTTCACGACCGTGCCCGCGGCGGCGGCGTGGATCGGGGTGCCGGCGGGCAGGGCGAAGTCGATGCCGGCGTGCAGGGCGCCTCCGCGCGGGCCGTAGCAGGAGGTGATCGTCGCCCCCGCCATCGGGATGACCCAGGCCGGCGCGGGCTTGCTGGTCTTCTTCGGCGCGGGCTTCGGGGTCGGCTTGGGCTTGGGCTTCGGCTTGGCGGTGGCCTTCGTCGCCGTCGGGCTGGGGCTGGCGCTCGACGGGCTCGGCGAGACGGTGCTGGGGCTGGCGGCGGGGCTGGCCGATTCGCGGTCGGCCCGGTCGGCCCGGTCGGCGGCCTCGGCGCGGGCCGGTGCGTCGACCGCCACGGCGGCGGGGGCCGGGTCTTCGTCGCCGGCGGTGGTGGCGACGGCGGCACCGGCGAGACCGAGCCCGACCAGGGCGACCGCGCCGACGACCAGGGCCCGGGTGCCGGGCCGGGGACGCATCCGGTGGCGGGCCGGCGCGTCGGGGGTGCTGCTGTCGCGGATGTTCTCTTCGTGCACGGCGGACCTACACCTTCGAGGGGACGTGGACCTCGAAATACTGGTGTTCGCGCTGGTGAGGAGGCGGGCAGGGGGACGGGTGGGGCGACGTGGACCGGGAGGGACGGTGTCCGCGGCGTCCCGTGCCGGACCTCCATGTCCGGATAATTGATCATTGGCGATGTGCGGCTGGTCACATCATCGGCTGTGACGCAGCAGACATTGGTGTGCGGGCGGCGCACGAAGAACCGCCCGGATCAGTCGATCCGGGCGGTCAACGGTCGATGCGTAGCGTCAGGAGGCGGCTACGTCGCTGTAGTACAGCTCGATTTGCATCTTGATGTCCACTCCGCGCTCCTGGAGCCACGGCACCGGGTCCAGCGGGTCCCCGTTGACATGGATCTCCAGGTGCAGGTGGGAGCCGTAGGAGTGGCCGGTGTTGCCGACCAGGCCGAGCTGGTCGCCGGCCTTGACCTGCTGCCCCTCCTTGACGCTCACGGCGGAGGAGTGGCCGTAGATGGCCTCGCTGCCGTCGGCGTGCTTGACGATCACCGCGTAGCCGTAGCCGCCGAACCAGCCGGCCTTCGTGACGGTGCCCTCGTGGATGGCGACGTAGGGGGTGCCCTCGGGGGCCACCAGGTCGATCCCGGTGTGCAGCTTGCCCCAGCGCATGCCGTAGGGGGAGTTGAAGTCGTAGCCCTGCAACGGCAGGAGCCAGGCCTCCTGCTCGCCGGCCGCCTTCGTCTCGACCCGGCTGTCGCGGGAGGCCCGGTCGGCGGAGTCCGCGCGGGCCGCCGCGTCCTGGCTGGTGATGGAGGCCTGCTTGAGCTCGTCGAGGACCGACGGGCTGACGCTCTTGGCGTCCGGCAGTGCTCCCGCGCCGATCGCGACGATGCCGGCCCCGACGAACGCGGTGGTGACGACGGCGGCGTAACGGCTACGCGGCGGGGTGGGTACGCGGCGGCGACCGCGATATCGATCGGGCTCAGACGACAGGCGCTGGCGCACGCACACCCTCCGTTGTCGGGGATCCGATGCGGTCGACCGGCGCTCGTGAAGCGGTGGTGAACGTCGGCTGGCCGCGTCGTCACCCGTCCGTGGACCTGATGACAACCGTGGACACGGTAGCCAACCGCCACGCCCGTCACAAGCCAGACGGGGTAATTGGCGTGTCGATCTGTCCGTTTACGTCCTTTATTGTCATGCCTCGTCACTTGGTCATACGTGCCCTCACCTGCCCGTTCGTCGCGCACCGTGACCGCTGTCGCCCGAATGTCCGACCCCCTGCCCCGGCCCCCTAGGCTCTGCCCTCGGAGCGCAGGTCGGATTCCCTGCCGGCGACCCGCCGGGTTACCGTTCGTTCAGGTGACAGTCGTAGCGCCCTCGAAAGGTGTCCGCTGATGAGCTCTCGTATCCGGGTCGTCGTCGCGAAGCCGGGCCTCGACGGCCACGACCGGGGGGCCAAGGTCGTCGCCCGCGCCCTCCGCGACGCCGGCATGGAGGTCATCTACACCGGCCTGCACCAGACCCCGGAGCAGATCGTCGAGACGGCCATCCAGGAGGACGCCGACGCGGTCGGGCTCTCGGTGCTCTCGGGCGCGCACATGACCCTGTTCCGGCGGGTCGTCGAGCTGCTGGGTGAGCGGGACGCGCAGGACATCGTCGTCTTCGGCGGCGGCATCGTCCCCGACGCCGACATCCCCGAGCTGGAGCAGCTCGGTGTCAAGAAGATCTTCACCCCGGGCGCGACCACGCAGTCGATCGTCGAGTGGGTGCGGGCCAACGTGGCCCAGCCGGTCGCCTGACCCGCGCCCCTGCGCCCTGCGGCGGGCAGGGTGAGGGGCCGGACGCACCCCTCACACGTCCGGCCCCTCTATGCACGATGCCCCGCCGCCACCCCTCGACCGACAGGGCATCGGCCGTCTTTGTCCTCGCGCCTCGGCAGCGCTCCGACACCTGACTCAACGACGCCCTGACCAGGGGGTTACGCGGAGCTGGGAACATCCCCCGCGGAATTCCCACGCGCACTGTTGCGCGCCCCGCCGACGACCGGGATCCGGCTGGTTGTGGAGTAGGGCACACCGCGCACCCGCTCGGTTGCCGCCGGTGCCGACCTCGCTAGGCTGCGCCCAATGGCCTGTTTCAACTGATGACAGGCGTCAAACTGATTCCACAACGCTGGCGGCGGCGCGACGGCGCGCCGCGGAGACGGGACGGGACGCGCAATCGTGGACCTGTACGAGTACCAGGGGCGGGACCTGTTCGAGCGGCACGGCTTGCCCGTGCTGGCCGGCGGCGTCGCCAACACCCCGGAGGAGGCCCGCGCGATCGCCGAACGCCTCGGCGGCCGGGTGGTCGTCAAGGCACAGGTGAAGGTCGGCGGCCGTGGCAAGGCCGGCGGCGTGAAGCTGGCCGAGGGCACGGATGAGACGGTGGCCCGCGCCACCGACATCCTCGGCATGGACATCAAGGGTCACACGGTCCACAAGGTCATGATCACCGTGACGGCGGACGTGGCCGAGGAGTACTACTTCTCCTACCTGCTCGACCGGGCGAACCGCACCTTCCTCTGCATCGCCAGCGTCGCCGGCGGCATGGACATCGAGCAGGTCGCCGCCGAGACCCCGGACAAGGTCGTCAAGGCCCCGATCGACGCGGTCGCGGGCGTCGACGAGGCGAAGGCCCGCGAGATCGTCACCGCCGCCGGCTTCCCGGCCGACGTCGCCGACCAGGTCGTCGAGGTCGCCGTGGGCCTGTGGCAGGCATTCGTCGCCGAGGACGCCACGCTGGTCGAGGTGAACCCGCTGGCCAAGACCGGCGACGGCGAGCTGCTGCTGCTCGACGCGAAGGTCACCCTGGACGAGAACGCCGGGTTCCGGCACCCGGACCACGAGGCGCTCGTCGACCAGGCCGCCGTGGACCCGCTGGAGCAGGCCGCCAAGGAGAAGGACCTCAACTACGTCAAGCTCGACGGTGAGGTCGGCATCATCGGCAACGGCGCGGGCCTGGTCATGTCGACCCTCGACGTCGTGGCCTACGCGGGCGAGCGGCACGGCAACGTCAAGCCGGCCAACTTCCTCGACATCGGCGGCGGCGCGAGCGCCGCGGTGATGGCCAACGGGCTGGAGATCGTCCTGTCCGACCCGTCGGTGCGCAGCGTCTTCGTCAACGTCTTCGGCGGCATCACCGCCTGCGACGAGGTCGCCAACGGCATCGTGCAGGCGCTGGCCCTGCTGGAGCAGCGCGGCGAGAAGGTCACCAAGCCGCTCGTCGTCCGGCTGGACGGCAACAACGCCGAGGCCGGTCGGGCGATCCTCGACGGCGCGAACAACCCGCTGGTGCAGCGGGTCGACACCATGGACGGCGCGGCCGAGCGGGCCGCCGAGCTGGCGGCTGCGGGGGTCTGACAATGGCTATCTGGCTGACCAAGGACTCGAAGGTCATCGTGCAGGGGATGACCGGATCCGAGGGTTCCAAGCACACCCGGCGGATGCTCGCCGCGGGCACGAACGTCGTCGGCGGCACCAACCCGCGCAAGGCGGGCCAGAGCGTCGACTTCGACGGCACCGCGCTGCCGGTCTTCGCGACCGTCGCCGACGCGATGGCCGAGACCGGGGCCGACGTGACGGTCATCTTCGTCCCGCCGCAGTTCACCAAGGCCGCCGTGATCGAGGCGATCGACGCGGAGATCCCGCTGGCCGTGGTCATCACCGAGGGCGTGCCGGTGCACGACACCGCCGCCTTCTGGGCGTACAACGTGGCCAAGGGCGAGCGCACCCGGATCATCGGGCCCAACTGCCCCGGCATCGCCTCGCCGGGCGCGTCGAACGCCGGCATCATCCCGGCCGACATCACCGGCTCCGGCCGGATCGGCCTGGTCAGCAAGAGCGGCACCCTGACCTACCAGATGATGTACGAGCTGCGCGACATCGGCTTCTCGACCTGCGTCGGCATCGGCGGCGACCCGATCATCGGGACCACCCACATCGACGCCCTCGCCGCGTTCGAGGCCGACCCCGACACCGACGCCATCGTGATGATCGGCGAGATCGGCGGCGACGCCGAGGAGCGGGCCGCCGAGTTCATCAAGTCGCACGTCACCAAGCCGGTGGTCGGCTACATCGCCGGCTTCACCGCGCCCCCCGGCAAGACCATGGGCCACGCCGGCGCGATCATCTCCGGCTCGGCGGGCACCGCCGAGGCGAAGAAGGAGGCGCTGGAGGCCGTCGGCGTGAAGGTCGGCAAGACCCCGACCGAGACCGCCAAGCTCATGCGGGAGATCATGTCGGCCGGCTGACCGCCGCGCGACGCGCCGAGGGGGTCGACCGAGCCGGTCGGCCCCCTCGCGTCGTCACGTCGGCCCGCCGCAGCGGTCAGTCGTTGTTCCAGAACGGGTAGTTGCCGCTCGCCCGCAGGATCGCGCTGCCGATGATGTTGATCACGCCGAAGGCGATGGCGAGGTAACCCAGCACCGGCGACTGGCCGTAGCGTCTGGCGTCCCGGATCGACAGGTACCCGAAGATGATCCCCAGGATGCCGCAGCAGAGCAGGCCCAGGATGATGCCGAGCACGCCCCACAACGTGGTGCGGTCCCGGCCCCCGGCCTGCGCGGGGGGCGGTGGATACGGAGCGTTCACGGCTTCCTCCGAGCGGTCCGCGGCCGCGACAGGAATTCGCGTCCTGGGGCCGAGGCTAGACCGGATCGGGGGTGCCGGGTCGGTGGATCACCGAACTTCCGGCCGGTCGGGGGCGGTATCGGACTGCCCACGACGGCGCGACATGCCAGAGTAGAGCCGATGTCCTCCGTCACCCCTGACCAGCCCCGTCGTCCGGCCGCCAGGGTCGGCGCCGACGCCCGGCCCGCCGGCCGCGTCCCGGGTCCCCGGGGGCCCGCGCCCCGGCCCGGGGAGCCCACCCGCGGCCGGGCCCCCCTCGTGGTGGCCGCCGGGGTCGCCGCCGCCTGGGCCGCGCTCACGTCCTACCTCCCGGTCGCCCTCGTGCTCGGGCTCGCCCAGCTCACCGAGGACGCCGGCTCCGTCACCGGCGCGCTGCGCGCCGGGCTCGCCGGCTGGCTGCTCGGCCACGGCGTCCCGCTCGCCACCGATGCCGGCCCGCTCGGCCTGACCCCGCTCGCGCTGACCGCGCTGGCCGTCTGGCGGCTCACCCGCGCCGGGGTGCACGCCAGCCGGGCCATCGGGGCGCGGGGCGGGCGCTCCCCGCGCCAGGCGCTCACCGCCGCCGGCGCGGTCGGCGTCGGGTACGCGCTGCTCGGCGCGCTCGCCGCCGTGCCGACCGGCACCGCCCCGGCCCGCGCCGGGGCGACGTTCGCCCTTGTCGGCACGCTCGCCGCGCTGGCCGGGGCGCTCCGGACCACCGCGGTGGCCCGCCTGCTCGCCGCCCGGGCCCCCACCCCGCTTCGGGACGGGGTGCGCACCGGCCTCGTCGCCGGGCTGCTGCTGCTCGGCGCGGGGGCCGGAGCAGCGGGGCTCGCCGTGGCCACCGGGGGCGGCGACGCCGCCGACATGATCGGCGCCTACCGCACCGGGGTGGCCGGGCAGGCCGGGATCACCCTGGTCAGCCTCGCCTACGCGCCGAACGCGACGATCTGGTCGGCCAGCTACCTGCTCGGCCCCGGGTTCGCCGTCGGAGTCGACACCGCCGTCCGCACCAGCGAGGTCTCCGTCGGCGCGCTCCCGGCGGTGCCGCTGCTGGCGGGGCTGCCCAGCGGGCCCGTCGACGGCTACGGCGCGGGCCTGCTCGCCGTGCCCGTGCTGGCCGGCATGGCCGCCGGGTGGCTGCTCGCCCGCCGGCTGCTGCGGATCGCCGCCGAGGACCGCGCCGAGCTGGCCTGGCCGGCGCTGCTCGTCCCGGCGGCGCTGGCCGGACCGGTCGCCGGGCTGCTGCTCGGCGTGCTCGCGGCGGTCTCCGGCGGCCCGCTCGGCGGCGGCCGGCTGGCCGACATCGGCCCGGTCGGCTGGCAGGTGGCGGGGGCGGCCACCGCCGTGGTCGCGGCCGGCGCCCTGCTCGGCGCCGCCGCCACCCGCGCGCTGCGGGTGAAAGGAAGGGTCCCCTCCTAACGCATCCGGTAGAGAGGGGCGCCCCGCTCACACCTGAGCGCGGCGGGCGGGACACGGCGAGGGGCGCCCCGGGAATCTCCGGAGCGCCCCTCGCGTCGGTGCGCGACCAGGTGGTCTGGGCCCGCCTCAGGTGGTGGGCAGGGTCACGTTGCCCACGACCCCGAGGATGAACAGCAGGACGCCGAGCCCGGCACCGACCGCACCGCAGATCAGACCGGCCTTGGCCTGACCGTCGTTGCTGGCCAGCCCCTGCGCCGCCTTCTGCCGGCCGAGGTAGCCGGTGACCACGGCGGCGATGCCGACCGGGATGCCCAGGTACAGGCAGCAGACCAGCGGGATCGACGCGATGCCGAGGATCATCGACACCAGGCCGAGGGTGTTGTTCTGCCCCTGCGGGTGGGGGTAGCCGGCGTTCGGGTAGCCCGGCGCGGCCCCGTAGGGCGGCGGCTGCTGGGCGTACGGGTCCTGCCCGTAGGGCTGGCCCGAGGTGGGCTGCTGCCCGTACGGCGGCGGGGGCTGCTGGGCGTACGGGTCCTGACCGTAGGGCTGGCCCGACGTCGGCTGCTGCCCGTACGGCTGCTGGGCGTACGGATCCTGCCCGTAGGGCTGGCCCGATGTCGGCTGCTGCCCGT
The DNA here is from genome assembly GCF_029581295.1 of Micromonospora sp. WMMD712. Classification (NCBI taxonomy): domain Bacteria; kingdom Bacillati; phylum Actinomycetota; class Actinomycetes; order Micromonosporales; family Micromonosporaceae; genus Micromonospora; species Micromonospora sp. WMMD712. The sequence goes on along the minus strand of NZ_CP120743.1, from coordinate 3,356,418 downwards.
ACGGCGCCGCGGGCGGCGGGGCGTACGGGTCGTGGTACTGCGGCTGGTTCGGGTCGTGGGGCTGCTGGCCGTACGGGTCCTGACCGGGCTGCATGCGTCGGTGCTCCTTGCTTCGGGCTGAATCAGTAGCTGCTGGTGCTGCTGGCTCCACCCATGATCCCGGCAAGACCGCCCAGCGCGCAGCACACGAGGACGATCACGAGCCAGACGATGCCGACGATCAGGGCCCACTTGGACCACTTCTTCGACTCGGCCGCCGCCGCCTGGGCCCCGGCGTAGTCACCCTGCTGGATCAGCGGGTTGACCTTCGACGCGTTGATGATGGCGGGGATGGCCAGCGGCCAGAACAGGAAGATGGCCACGATGGACATCGTCATGTTGTTATTGATCTGTTGCGGTTGGGGGGACTGGTAACCGGGCTGCATCCTGGGTGCTCCTCATTCCGTCGACACACCGCGCGTGTCGCGTCACTGACAGGTGCGGGACCCGGCGTGCGCCGGGCACCGAGCGACCGGCAGCGTACAGGGTCCGGGCGACAGGAAGGGGCACCGAATTCCGGCCGGACCTGGACGCCCCGCGCGTCGCTGTACGGCCCCGGGCCGTCTGCCCGCGCGCTGCTGTGCGGCCCCGACCTGGATGCCCGCCCGGGAGCGGGCCCGACCTGCCCGATAGGGTGGCCGCGTGACCGAGCCCGCGTCCGTCGCCCGCATAGTCGTCCTCGTCTCCGGCTCCGGGAGCAACCTCCAGGCGCTGCTCGACGCCGCCGTCGACCCCGCGTACGGCGCCCGGGTCGTCGCCGTGGGCGCGGACCGCGCCGGGATCGCGGGCCTGGACCGGGCCGCCGCCGCCGGGGTGCCGACCTTCGTCGAGCGGGTCGCCGACCATCCGACCCGGGCGGACTGGGACGCCGCGCTGACCAGGCAGGTCGCCGCGCACCGCCCCGACCTGGTGGTCTCCGCCGGCTTCCTCAAGCTGGTCGGCCCGGAGTTCCTCGCCGCCTTCGGTGACCGCTACCTCAACACCCACAACACGCTGCTGCCGGCGTTCCCCGGCATCCACGGCCCCCGGGACGCCCTCGCCTACGGGGTGAAGATCACCGGGGCCACCCTCTTCTTCGTCGACGCCGGCATGGACACCGGGCCGATCGTGGCCCAGGTCGCCGTGCCCGTGTGCGACGACGACGACGAGGAGGCGCTCACCGAGCGCATCAAGTCCGCCGAGCGGCGTCAGCTCGTGGAGCAGGTCGGTCGGCTGGTCCGCGAAGGTTGGACGATCACCGGAAGAAAGGTCACGGTCGGAGTGAGTTCCAGTCAGGGCGAGCGCCGCCCCATCCGACGGGCGCTGGTCAGCGTCTACGACAAGAGCGGCCTGGTCGAGCTGGCCCAGGCCCTGCACGCGGCCGGCGTGGAGATCGTCTCGACCGGCAGCACCGCGTCGACCGTCGCCGCCGCCGGGGTGCCGGTGACCCCGGTGGAGTCGGTGACCGGCTTCCCCGAGATCCTCGACGGCCGGGTCAAGACCCTGCACCCGGCGATCCACGGCGGGCTCCTGGCCGACCTGCGCAAGCCCGCGCACGCCGCCCAGCTCGACGAGCACGGCATCGCCGGCGTCGACCTGCTGGTGTCGAACCTCTACCCGTTCCAGGACACGGTGGCCTCCGGCGCCGGCGTCGAGGAGTGCGTGGAGCAGATCGACATCGGCGGGCCGGCGATGGTGCGCGCCGCCGCCAAGAACCACGCGTCCGTCGCGGTGGTCACCGACCCGGCCGCGTACCCGGAGCTGGTGGCCGCCCTCGGCGCGGGCGGGTTCACCCTGGCCCAGCGCCGGGTGCTGGCGGCCCGCGCGTTCGCCGCCATCGCCGAGTACGACGTGGCCGTGGCGCAGTGGTGCGCGACCACGCTCGCCCCCGACGCCGCCGGCTGGCCGGAGTCCGCCGGGGTGTCGCTGCGCCGCTCGGCGGTGCTGCGCTACGGCGAGAACCCGCACCAGGCCGCCGCCCTCTACACCGACCCGGCCAGCCCCGCCGGCCTGGCGCAGGCGGAGCAGCTGCACGGCAAGGAGATGTCCTACAACAACTACGTCGACGCGGACGCCGCCTGGCGGGCGGCGAACGACTTCGCCGACCGGCCGGCCGTGGCGATCATCAAGCACGCCAACCCGTGCGGGATCGCCGTCGGGGCCGACGTCGCCGAGGCGCACCGCAAGGCGCACGCCTGCGACCCGGTGTCGGCGTACGGCGGCGTGATCGCCGTGAACCGCCAGGTCACCGCCGAGCTGGCCCGGCAGGTCGCCGACGTGTTCACCGAGGTGCTGGTGGCGCCGGGCTTCGACGAGGACGCGCTGGAGCTGCTGCGGGCGAAGAAGAACCTGCGGCTGCTGCGCGCCCCGGCGTACGCCCCGCTGCCGGCGGAGTGGCGGCAGGTCACCGGCGGCATGCTGGTGCAGACCCGCGACGCCGTGGACGCCGAGGGCGACGACCCGGCCAACTGGCGGCTCGCCACCGGCGAGGCGGCCGACGAGGCCACCCTGCGCGACCTGGCGTTCGCCTGGCGGGCGGTGCGCGCGGTGAAGAGCAACGCGATCCTGCTGGCCAAGGACGGGGCGACCGTCGGCGTCGGCATGGGCCAGGTCAACCGGGTCGACTCGGCGCAGCTCGCGGTCACCCGGGCCGGCGCGGAGCGGGCCGCCGGCTCGGTCTGCGCCTCGGACGCGTTCTTCCCGTTCGCCGACGGCCCGAAGGTACTCATCGCGGCCGGGGTGAAGGCGATCGTCCAGCCGGGCGGCTCGATCCGCGACGAGGAGGTCGCCACCGCCTGCAAGGAGGCCGGCGTCACGCTCTACCTCACCGGCACCCGCCACTTCTTCCACTGACCGCGCCGCGCCGTCCCGCCGCCCGCCCCGCCCCGCTGCCTCGACCGACCTGCACCGGGTCCGCAGGCAGCGGGGCGGGCCGGCGTGAGACGATCTGGGCGTGACGGCGACGATCCTGGACGGCAAGGCGACCGCGGCGGAGATCAAGGACGAGCTGCGGGCGCGGGTGAAGGCACTGGCGGAGCGGGGCGTCGTCCCCGGGCTGGGCACGGTCCTGGTCGGGGCGGACCCGGGCTCCCAGGCGTACGTCAACGGCAAGCACCGTGACTGCGCCGAGGTGGGGATCGCCTCGATCCGCCGCGAGCTGCCCGCCGACGCCACCCAGCAGCAGGTCGACGACGTCCTCGCCGAGCTGAACGCCGACCCGGCCTGCCACGGCTACATCGTCCAGCTCCCGCTGCCCGGTCACCTGGACACCCAGCGGGCGCTGGAGATGATCGACCCCGACAAGGACGCCGACGGCCTGCACCCGGTCAACCTCGGCCGGCTGGTCCTCGGCTACGACGGCCCGCTGCCGTGCACCCCGCGCGGCATCGTCGAGCTGCTCCGCCGGCACGACGTGCCGTTGCGCGGCGCGAACGTCGCCGTCGTGGGCCGGGGCAACACCGTCGGCCGTCCGCTGGGCCTGCTGTTGACCCGGCGCAGCGAGAACGCCACGGTCACCCTCTGCCACACCGGCACGCTCGACCTCGCCGGCCACACCCGCGCGGCCGAGATCGTGATCGTCGCGGCCGGGGTGCCGGGCCTGCTCACCGCCGACATGGTCACCCCCGGCGCGACGGTGGTCGACGTCGGCATCACCCGGGTGATCGGGGCGGACGGCAAGGGCCGCTACACCGGCGACGTCGATCCCGAGGTGGCCGAGGTGGCGGGCAAGGTGGTCCCGATGCCCGGCGGCGTCGGCCCGATGACGCGGGCGATGCTGCTGACCAACGTCGTCGAGCGGGCCGAGCGGGGCTGAGCCCCGGCCGCCCGGCCCGGAGCGGCCGGGCCGACTCCGGGGCGACCTCGGGGCGAACCCGGCGACGGTGACGTTCGCCCCATCCCGCCGATGGCCGCCGCCCCTGGCCGGTGGGCTGCCAGGATGACTGATACGGTCCGGAAAACGACTGGTAACAGGGAGTGGGACGACCATGGGTAAGAAGGTCACTGTCGTCGGGGCCGGCTTCTACGGCTCCACCACCGCGCAGCGCCTGGCCGAGTACGACGTCTTCGACACCGTCGTGATCACCGACATCGTGGAGGGCAAGCCCGCCGGCCTGGCCCTGGACCTCAACCAGTCGCGGGCCATCGAGGGCTTCGAGACCAAGGTCGTCGGCGTCACCACCGGCCCGAACGGCGAGGGCTACGAGGCCATCGAGGGCTCGGACGTCGTGGTGATCACCGCCGGCCTCCCGCGCAAGCCGGGCATGAGCCGGATGGACCTGCTGGAGACGAACGCCAAGATCGTCCGTCAGGTCTCCGAGAACGTCGCCAAGTACGCCCCGAACGCCGTCGTCATCGTCGTGTCGAACCCGCTCGACGAGATGACCGCGCTGGCCCAGCTCGCCACCCAGTTCCCCAAGAACCGGGTGCTCGGCCAGGCCGGCATGCTCGACACCGCCCGGTTCACCAACTTCGTCGCCGAGGCGCTCGGCGTGCCGGTGCGCTCGGTGAAGACGCTGACCCTGGGCTCGCACGGCGACACCATGGTCCCGGTGCCGTCGCAGAGCACCGTCGACGGCAAGCCGCTGCGCGAGGCCATGCCGGCCGAGCAGATCGAGGAGCTGGTCGTCAAGACCCGCAACGGCGGTGCCGAGGTGGTCGCGCTGCTGAAGACCGGCTCGGCCTACTACGCCCCGTCGGCCGCCGCCGCCCGGATGGCCAAGGCCGTCGCGGAGGACTCCGGCGAGGTCATGCCGGTCTGCGCCTGGGTCGACGGCGAGTACGGCATCTCCGGCGTCTACCTGGGCGTCGAGGCCCAGATCGGCGCCGAGGGGATCAAGCGGGTCGTCGAGACCGACCTCGACGCCGACGAACTGGCCAGCCTCAAGGAGGCCGCCGAGGCCGTTCGCGCGAAGCAGGCCGACGTCGCCAGCATGTGAGCCACGCGGAAGGGGCGGGCCGGCCGACGCCGGACCCGCCCCTTCGCCGTTTCCGCCGCCCCCGTCCGAGCGGCCCGGGGACCGGCGCGCCGGGTGCGTGGAGTCCCGCCGGCGCTCAGAGCGCCACGAACGGCTCGCCCAGGTGCGGGGTGGCCAGGGCCGCCGGGCCCCGCGCGGCCAGGTCGCGCAGCAGCGTCGCCCGCGAGGCGCGCGCCGTCTCCGGCTGCTCCTCGTGGGCGTACGCCAGGTCGGGGTCGACGAGCTGGACCGTGTGCACCAGCAGGTCGCCCGTGACCAGCAGCCGCTCGTCGCCGGAGTCCACCAGCACCGACTGGTGGCCGGGGGTGTGCCCGGAGGTGCTCAGCACGCGTACCCCCGGGGTGAGCGGGGTGTCGCCGTCGAGGACCCGGAGCTGGCCGGCGGCGCGCAACGGCGCGACCAGGCCGGCCTCCAGCCCGGGGTTGACCGCGGCGAGGGCGGCCAGCTCGGCGCGCTGGACGAGGTAGTCGGCGTTGCGGAACCAGGGGGTGCCGACGACGGCCCAGCCGACATGGTCGGTGTGCAGGTGGGTCAGCACCACCGTGCGGACGTCGGCCGGGTCGATCCCGGCGGCGGCCAGCTCGGCGGGCAGCCGGCCGGGCACCGGGGCCCAGCCCGCGGCGGGCGCGTCGGCCGGGCCGATGCCGGCGTCGACCAGGGTGACCGGGCCGTCCCCGGCGCGCAGGGCGAAGCAGCGGAACGGCAGCCACCAGCGGCCGTCGCCGGTGACCGTGGCCGGGTCGCGCCGGTCGGCGGCGGCCCACTGCCCGGCCGTGGCGCCCGGGAACGCCTCCTCGCGCGGCTGGAAGAACGGCCCCTCCCCGTCGGTCAGGGCGGTGACCGTGATAGACCCGAGGGTGCGGCGCGGCGGCATCCGGCGATCGTGTCAGCCGTCGGCTGTGCCGTGCATCCCGTTTTCCCCGGTCGGCGCGGGCCGGCTGGGGGCTGCGAGCCGGTTTCCAGTACGCTCGTACTGTTGAGCACGTGTCCCCCGAGAGGAGCGCCGGTCGATGGCGAAGATCAAGGTAAACAACCCGGTCGTTGAGCTCGACGGCGACGAGATGACCCGGATCATCTGGAAGCAGATCCGGGAGCAGCTGATCCTGCCCTACCTCGACGTCGACCTGCACTACTACGACCTCTCGATCCAGTACCGCGACTCCACCGACGACCAGGTGACCATCGACGCCGCCAACGCGATCAAGGAGCACGGCGTCGGCGTCAAGTGCGCCACCATCACCCCGGACGAGGCGCGGGTGGAGGAGTTCGGCCTGAAGAAGATGTGGCGGTCGCCGAACGGCACCATCCGCAACATCCTCGGCGGCGTCGTCTTCCGCGAGCCGATCATCATGTCGAACGTGCCGCGCCTGGTCCCCGGCTGGACCAAGCCGATCATCATCGGCCGGCACGCCCACGGCGACCAGTACAAGGCCACCGACTTCGTCGTCCCCGGCCCGGGCACGGTGACCATCACCTACACCCCGGCCGACGGCTCCGCCCCGGTCGAGATGGAGGTCGCCAACTTCCCCGGCGGCGGCGTCACCATGGGCATGTACAACTTCGACGACTCGATCCGGGACTTCGCCCGCGCCTCCATGCGCTACGGCCTGGACCGCGGCTACCCGGTCTACCTGTCGACGAAGAACACCATCCTCAAGGCGTACGACGGCCGGTTCAAGGACATCTTCGCCGAGGTGTTCGAGAACGAGTTCAAGGCCGAGTTCGAGGCCGCCGGCATCACCTACGAGCACCGGCTCATCGACGACATGGTGGCCGCCGCGCTCAAGTGGGAGGGCGGCTTCGTCTGGGCCTGCAAGAACTACGACGGCGACGTGCAGTCCGACACCGTGGCGCAGGGCTTCGGCTCGCTGGGCCTGATGACCTCGGTCCTGATGACGCCGGACGGCCGCACCGTCGAGGCGGAGGCCGCGCACGGCACGGTGACCCGGCACTACCGGCAGTACCAGAAGGGCGAGAAGACCTCGACCAACCCGATCGCCTCGATCTACGCCTGGACCCGGGGCCTGGCCCATCGGGGCAAGCTGGACGGCACCCCCGCCGTCACCGAGTTCGCCAACACGCTGGAGCAGGTCATCATCGACACCGTCGAGGGCGGCCAGATGACCAAGGACCTCGCGCTGCTCATCTCGCGCGACGCCCCGTGGCTGACCACCGACGAGTTCATGAACGCGCTGGACGAGAACCTGGCGCGTCGGCTCGCCGCCTGACCGTACCGTCGCACCTTCCGAAGCCCGCCGGCCGCCCGCCGGCGGGCTTCGGCGCGCCTGCGGCCGTCCCGCCGTCACTCGGGGTGAGGCGGCTCGTTGTGCAGGATGGACGTGGTGCCAGTCGCGTCCAAGGGGGGTTGACCGCGGTCGCCGCGCGGCACGAGTGCCGACGAAACCAGCCCCCCCGGCTGTCGCACACAGCCAGCCGTCCCTTCCCTGCGGGGGGCCCGTCCCGGGCCCCCCGCGCCCTGTTGCGCCGCGCCCGGCTGTCCCGCCTGTTAACAGGGGGCCCTTGCCATACAGAAAGCGTTAACGAGGGGCCCCTGCTTTCAGCAGGGCGGCGGCGCGCTCCGGGGCGATGTCGTTGATGAACACCCCCATGCCCGACTCCGAGCCGGCCAGGAACTTCAGCTTGTCCTTCGCCCGCCGGACGCTGAACAGCTGGAGGTGCAGGTGCCCCAGCTCGCGGTCGATCCGCACCGGCGCCTGGTGCCAGGCCGCGATGTACGGCATCGGCATGTCGAACAGGGCGTCGAAGCGGCGCAGCAGGTCCAGGTAGAGCGGGCCGAACGCGTCGCGCTCGGCGTCGGTCAGCGCGGGGATGTCCGGCACCGGCCGGTGCGGCGCGAGGTGCACCTCGAACGGCCACCGGGCCGCCGCCGGCACGTACGCCGTCCAGTGCTCGTTGGCCGCCACCACGCGCGTGCCGGCGGCGCGCTCGGCGGCGAGCACGTCGGCGTAGAGGTTGCCGCCGCCGGTGCGCTCGGCGTGGCGGCGGGCCGCGCCGAGCATCGCCCGGGTGCGCGGCGTGACGAACGGGTACGCGTAGATCTGGCCGTGCGGGTGGTGCAGGGTCACCCCGATCTCCACGCCCCGGTTCTCGAAGCAGAAGATCTGCTCCACCCCGGGCAGCTCGGCCAGGGCCGCCGTCCGGTCGGCGAGGACGTCGAGCACCGTGCGCACCCGGCCCGGCGGGAGGCCGGCGAACGAGGCGTGGTGGTCGTCGGTGAAGCAGACCACCTCGCACCGCCCCTGGCCGGGCCGGACCGGGGTGAACGGGGTGATCTCCGCCGGCTCGTCGGCGGTGCGCTGGCTCAGCGACGGGAACCGGTTCTCGAAGACGGCCACGTCGTAGTCCGGCGCCGGGATCTCGCTGAGCCGGTCGCCCCGGGACGGGCAGAGCGGGCACTGGTCGGCCGGCGGGAGGAAGATCCGGCTCTGCCGGTGCACGGCGACCGCCACCCACTCGTCGGTGAGCGGGTCGTAGCGGAGCTGGGACGCGGGCGGCGGCGGCGGAAGCTCGCGCCGGTCCGGCTGGTCGCGGACCGCGTCGTCCCGCTCGTCGAAGTAGATCAGCTCCCGGCCGTCGGCCAGCTCGATCGTCGTACGCTTCACTCCGCCGTTCCCTCCCTCGTCGCCGCGGCCACGCGGCCGGGGCCGCGATCCGCCGGGGCCGGCGTCCGACCCGGCGTCGGTCTGCTCGTCGTCCCCGCCCCCGCGACCAGGACCAGCTCGCCGACCCGCTCGTCGAGCACCTGCCGGGCCTGCGGGTCGAGCCGGTCGTCGGTGACCAGCACGTCGGCGGCGGAGAGCTCGACGATCGAGGAGATGCCGACGGTGCCCCACTTGGTGTGGTCCGCGAGCACGACCAGCCGGTCGGCGGCGGCCACCAGGGCCCGGTCGGTCTCGGCCTCCATCAGGTTGGGGGTGGTGAAGCCGGCCCGCTCGCTGATCCCGTGCACCCCGAGGAAGAGCAGGTCCAGGTGCAGCGACCGGATCGCCGCGACCGCGAGCGGCCCGACCAGCGCGTCGGACGGCGTCCGCACCCCGCCGGTGAGCACCACGGTCTGATCGGTGCGGCCCCCGGCGTGCAGGATCTCGGCGACCGGCAGGGAGTTGGTCACCACGGTCAGCCCCGGCACGTCGACCAGCCGGCGGGCCAGCTCGGCGGTGGTGGTGCCGGCCGAGAGGGCGACCGCCGCGCCGGGGCGCACCAGCTCGGCGGCGCGGGCGGCGATGGCCGCCTTCTCCGGCAGCTGGCGCACCGACTTCGCGTGGAAGCCCGGCTCGTCGGTGGAGCCGGGGCCGGTCGTGGTGGCGCCGCCGTGCACCTTGGCCAGCACGCCCTGCTCGTGCAGCGTGTCCAGGTCGCGCCGGATCGTCATGTCGGAGACGCCGAACTCGGCGGCCAGCTCGGTCACCCGGACGCCGCCGGTGGCCCGGACGCGGTCCAGGATGGCCGCCTGCCGTTGCCGCGCGAGCATTCCCGTACCTCCGACTCCCGCGCCCACTTCTCACGTGGTCGCACGCGTTCCAACAAAGCTGAACACTAGCGCGGCGGGTGGCCGTTGCGGAAGCGGAGCCGTAGGGGCGGTGGGCGCCGACACGTGCCCGGCACACGCCGCCGCCCGGCCCCCCGGCGAAGGACGGAGGAGGACCGGGCGGCGGCGACGCGGCGGAGGAACGGCGGTCAGGTGGACTGGAGGCGTGGCTCGACCCAGCCCGTCTCGGTCAGGTGGTGCATCACCGCCTGCACCGCCTCGTCGATCGACATGCCGGTGGTGTCGACCACGACGTCGGCGTCCGTCGGCACCTCGTACGGGTCGTCGATGCCGGTCATGCCCGTGAGCAGGCCGGCGCGGGCCCGCGCGTAGAGGCCCTTGCGGTCGCGCTGCTCGCACACCTCGATCGGGGTCGCCACGTGCACCAGCACGAAACCGGCCCCGGCCGCGTGCGCCATCTCCCGGGCGGTGGTCCGCGCCGCCGCGTACGGGGCGATCGGGCAGCAGATGCCGACCCCCCGGTGCCGGGCGATCTCGGCCGCCACCCAGCCGATCCGCCGCACGTTCAGGTCCCGGTCGGCCTTGCTGAAGGTCAGCCCGGCGGAGAGCTCCCGGCGCACCACGTCGCCGTCGAGCAGGGTCACCGTGCGGTCGCCGCCCTCGCGCAGCACGTCCGCCAGGCCCCGGGCGATCGTCGACTTGCCGGAACCGGAGAAGCCGGTGAGGAACAGCACCAGCCCCCGGTGCCGCCGGGGCGGCCGGGCCCGCACCAGCTCCTTCGCCACGGCCGGCGGGGTGTGCCACTCCGGCAGCGGGAAGCCCCGGTCGAGCAGGTCGTCGATCTCCGCCTGGCTGAGCGCCAGCCGCCGGTTGCGCGGCGGGATGTCCTCCCGCCAGCGCCACTGCCCGTCCCGGTTGTCGTAGGCCAGCTCGCGCGGGACCAGCACCCGCAGCCCCGCGCCGGAGAGCATCTCGCCGGTGGAGAGCAGGTGGGTCACCCCGTACGCGGCGGCCACCCGGGCCTGGAGCAGCGCGTCGCTGATCTCGTCCCGGCGGCGGGCCAGCGGCACCGCGACCAGCGTCGCCGGGGGCATCCGGTCCCGGGCGGCGAAGACCGCCCGCACCAGCGCCTCGGAGGGCAACCCGTTGATCGTCCCCTCGGCGACCGGGATCATCACCAGCAGGTGCGCGCCCAGGGTGCGCGCCGCGTGGGCGATCTGCGCGAGCTGCGGCCGGTGCAGCGGCCGGTCGGCGACCACCCCCAGCACCCGGCCCGGGGGCAGCAGCGCCCGGATCTCCTCCGGGCTGCGGCGCAGCCGCTGGAACGGGCCGTGGCCGCCGTCGCCGAGCCGGCGCACCGTGCCGCCGACCCCGGCGACGCCCTCGCGGGCCGACCACACGTCGGTGACCTCCAGCGAGGCCACCGGGGCGCCCTCGCCGTCGGAGAGCACCAGCACCCGGCGGGCCGGATCGGCCGGATCCAGGTCGCCGGCGAGCGACGCCGGGATCTGGAGGGCCACCGGCACCTGCCACGGCGCGCCGTCCGCGAGCCTGCCCCGCCGACTCACGGAGGCCAGATCCGCCCGGGTCATGAAGCCGGTCAGGGGCGCGTACGCCCCGGAGACCAGCAACTCCAGGTCGGCCAGTTCCCCGGGCCGCGGCGTGTACGCCGGCGCGTCCCGAAGCACCTCGTCGGGCAGCACCCACCCGTTGCTCATCGCACCCCCACTTTCCGGCCGGCTCACAGTTTCTCAGCCCGTCGCCGATCGGTCGAGAGTGCCATTCCCATCACTAGGGGTTGATCCTCGCCACGGGATCAGGTGGCGGCCCGCAGCGGGGCCGCGCCGAACGAGACCGAGAACCGCTTGCACCAGATCGAGACGCTGGTCAGGGCCGTCAGGTCGGTGCCCGCCGGGATGTCGTACGCCTGGTCGCCCCGGTTTCCCTTCAGCCGGCCCAACTCCACCCAGCGACCGTCGTCGAAGACCCGCCAGCCGGCGACCCCCTCGCGCACCGGCTGGTCGGTGAGCCAGACCCGGAGGTCCGGCCCGTTGCTGGTGTCCAGCCCGACGAGTTCCAGGCGGTGCCGCCCGTCGGCGGTCCGGACGATCCGGGCGCTGCCCGACGTGTCGTGCTCGTGGGTGACGAAGTCACCCCGGCTCACCAGCGTCGGCCCGGTCGGTCCGGTCGCGGCGGCCGGGCCGGTGGCGGAACCCGGGCCGGTCGCGGGCGGGCCGGCGGGACCCGCCGTCGCCGGGGCGGAGGTGGTCGCCACGGCCGACAGCGTCTCGTCGACCTCGGTGTCGGTGACCAGCTTCCAGGGCTGGAACCAGGCCAGGCCGACGACGGCCCCGGCGGCGACCACGGCGGCCGCGACCCAGGCCAGCGGCTTGCGCAGCAGGCGGGTGATCATGCGTCCAGTCTCGTCCGGCCCGCGCCCGGCGGCACCGGTCGCGCCGGTTACGGAACCCTTACCGGCGCGTCGGCCGCCCGTCACCTGCCGTCCATAGCCCATCCACAGGTCGTTCATACGCCGTTCGCATACCCGACCGGTTGGCTGCCCTTCGACCGATCCGCGCCGCCACGGAGCGTCCGCGCCGCCAGACCGGAGGAAGTGCGTCCATGCGTCTACGGTTCCCCCGCCGAGCCCGAACCCCGGAGCCGGCCGCCGACGACCGGGGTGGACCGGCCCCGGCCGTCCCGCCCGACGGCGATCCGGCCCCCGCCGCGGGCCCACCCCCCGCCGGCGCGGACCGGGCGGGGCACGCGCTGCGCGCGCCGAGCAAGCTGCACGCCTTCAACCGGTACGAGATCAAGTACCTCGTGGACGCCGCGAAGGTGCCGGGGCTGCGGCGGGAGCTGGCCGCCCGGCTGGCCCCGGACAGCTTCGCCGGCACCAGCGGGTACGGCGTGTGGAGCGTCTACTACGACACCGCCGACCTGCGGTTCTACTGGGAGAAGATCGAGGGGCTCAGGTTCCGCCGCAAGCTGCGCGTGCGCCACTACGGCGACCGGTCCACCATCGACGACGACACCACCGTGTACGTCGAGATCAAGCAGCGGGTCAACCGGGTCACCCAGAAGCGCCGCATCGCCCTGCCGTACCGGGTGGCGAGGCGGCTGCTCGACGAGCGGGCGCTGATCGAGCACGACCCGTCCCAGCGGGGGTTCGTCGAGGAGGTCCTCGAACTCGTCTCCGGGCTCGACCTGCGGCCGGTGGCGATGACCGGGTACCACCGCGAGGCGTACGTCGGCCAGGACGCCGACCTCGGCCTGCGGGTCACCCTCGACCACCGGGTCCGGGGCCGGGACCGCGACTTCCACCTCGGCGCGGACGCCGAGAACCGGCTCATCGTGCCGGCCCGCCTCGCGGTCGTCGAGATCAAGGCCAACGAGCGGGTGCCGTACTGGCTCACCGACCTCGCCGCCCGCGCCGAACTGTCGGTGGTGCGGGTCTCCAAGTACTGCCAGAGCGTCGAGGCGTTCGGCCGCGCCCCGCGCTCGCTGCACCACGTCCAGGACGACGACCCCGCCGCCGCGCTGGCGGCGGCCACCTTCGAGAAGTGAGGCCCGAACCCCGATGGACATCACGTTCCAGGATCTGTCCGGCACGTTCAGCGTGGGCGACATCGCCATCGCGCTGTCGCTGTCGTTCCTGCTCAGCGCCATGATCGGCTGGGTCTACCGGGCCACCCACCGCAACGTGTCCTACAGCCAGTCGTACGTCCAGACGCTGATCATCCTCGGCATGCTGATCTCGCTGATCATGCTGGTGGTGGGCTCCAACATCGCGCGGGCCTTCGCCCTGGTCGGGGCGCTGTCGGTGGTGCGGTTCCGCAACGCCATCAAGGAGACCCGGGACGTCGGGTTCATCTTCCTGGTGATGGGCGTCGGGATGGCCTGCGGCACCCGTTTCTACACCCTGGCGGTCGTCGCGGCCGTCGCGATCAGCCTGATCATCGTGGTGATGTACCGGTTCAACTGGTTCGCGCTGAACGTGCAGCGGCAGGTGGTCAAGGTCCAGGTGCCGGCCGGCGGCAACCACACCGCCGACATCCAGGACGTGCTGGTCCGCTACACCACCGAGTTCGAGCTGGTCAGCCTGGAGTCGATCCGGGCCGGCGCGCTCACCGAGCTGATGTACACCGTCCGGCTCAAGAAGGGCACCGAGCCGGGCGACCTGATCTCGGCGCTGAGCGAGCGGACCTCCGGCCAGCGGGTGACCGTGCTCACCGGCTACGACCAGACGGACCTGTGATGGCCGAGCCGCCCCGCGCCCGGTCCCCGCTGCCCCGGGCGCTGCGCCGCCGGCTGCCCGCCCGGGTCCGGCAGAACTGGAAGCTGCTCACCACCTGCGCGGCGTTCCTCGCCGTCCTCACCCTGGTGCTCGGCACCGAGCGGATCCGCCCGTACGTGACCAGCGCCGGCGACGTCGCGGCGGACTCGGTGACGGTGGACATCGCCGGCACGACCGACCTGTTCGACGCCACCGTCGCGCACTCGGTCTCGCTGACCTTCCGGGACACCGACTACCAGCAGATGCTGGAGACCTACTGGAAGGAGGGGGAGAAGGGGTACGTCGAGGCGGACCTGACCGTCGACGGCGTCAGCATCCCCAGCGTGGGCATCCGGCTCAAGGGCAACTCGACCCTGCAGGGCCTGACCTGGAAGGGCGAGTCCCGGCCGCGCGGCACCGGCGCCGGCCCGGAGGGCGGGATGCCCGGCGGCGGCGAGCGCCCCGCCGGAGCCGGCCAGCGGGCGGGCGGTCAGCAGGGCGGCCAGCCGGACCAGACCGGTCAGCAGGGCGGCCAACAAACGGGCCAGCAGGACGGCCAGACCGGCGGGCAGACGGGCCAGCGGCAGGCCGGCGGCGGGTTTCCCGGCGGCGGGATGACCCGCACCGCCCTGAAGGCCGAGGAGCCCGAGAAGCTGCCCTGGCTGATCAGCTTCGACGAGTTCGTCGACGGCCGCCGTTACCAGGGGCACCGCGAGGTGGCCGTCCGCGTCGCCGGCATGGGCGGCGGCTCCACGGTGCTCAACGAGGCGCTGGCGCTGTCCCTGCTCGACAGCACCGGCGAGGTCGCCCAGCGGTACGCGTACTCGTCGTTCACGGTCAACGACCGGCCCAGCACGGCGCGGCTGCTGGTCGAGCACCCGGACGAGAACTTCGCCGACCAGATGGGCGGCACCGGCGTGCTCTACAAGTCGCTGGCCAGCAGCAGCTTCACCGACCAGGGCGACGACCAGACCGACTACGCCGACGACTTCAAGCAGATCACGATGAAGGGCAGCCAGGACCTCCAGCCCGTGATCAACCTGATCAAGTGGGTGAACTCGGCCAGCGACGAGGAGTTCGACGCGCAGCTCGCCGACCGGGTCGACGTGGACTCGTTCGCCCGCTACGTCGCGTTGCAGAACCTGCTGCTCAACTTCGACGACATGTCCGGGCCCGGAAAGAACTACTACCTCTGGTACGACCTGGAGACGAAGAAATTCAGCGTGATCAGCTGGGACCACAACCTGACCTTCAGCGGCAACGCCTCCCAGGGGCCGCACGACAGCGGCGGCTTCGGCATGCGGGGCGGCGGGCAGGCCCCGGGCGGGACGCAGCCCTCCGAGGGCATGGAGCTGCCTGAGGGCATGGAGCTGCCCGAGGGGATGCAGCCGCCGGGCGGCGGGGCCACGGAGCAGGAGGGCGACGCCGCCGGGCCGGGCCGCGCGGGCGGCATGATGACCGGCCACAAGCTCAAGGAGCGGTTCCTGGCCAGCGACGCGTTCCAGGAGGTCTACGAGGACGCGTACCGCGAGCTGTACCAGCAGGTCTACGCCAGCGGCCGGGCGACCGGGGCGCTCGACGCGATCACCGGGGTGCTGAAGACCGTCGACGGGGTCGACGCGACGGCGGTGGACTCCGACGCCGAGCGGCTGCGCACCCTGGTCCAACAGCGCACCGAGAGCCTCAGGAACGACGAGGTGATCACCCGGAGCTGAGCCCGGGCAGCCGGGAGCCGGGGCGGCCGGGCGGCCGGGCGGCCGGGAGGCGGGGGAGCCGGAAGCGGGGGAGCCGGAAGCAGGGGAGCCGGGAAGCGGGGGAGCCGGGACGCCGGGCCCGGCGCGCCGGCTCCCCACCCGGCTGCCGGAACGGACAAGGTAGGGCCTGCCGGATGGTCCCCGCCCGCGCCGCCCGGCAGGCTGGGGGCATGGTGGCCGACACGGGCCGGGCGACGCCCCGGCGGACGTACCCGAAGCACGCCCGGCACTGGGCGACCAGCCTGGCGGCCGCCGGCGTGGCCGTGGCGGCGACCACCTCGGTCGCCCAGACGATCGACCGGTTCCACTGGTGGGCGGGCTTCGTGCTGATCCCCGGCGCGCTGATCGGCGCGGCCGGCGGGGCGCTGCTGACGCGCGGCGGTGGCCGGGCCTTCGCCGGATACGTCGTCGGCTGCGTCGGGCTGCTGGTCTTCACGGTCGGCGCGCTGCTGATGACCGGCACGATGGGCGGGGGCTGGCCCGTCCTGGTCATGCTGCCCTGCCTCGCGGGCGTCGGCACCTACCTGTGGCGGCCCGCCGACCCGCTGGCGCGCGGGCTGCACCGCACGGTCGCCCTGCTCGCCCTGGCCGGCGCGGGGGTCGGCGTGGCCCTGCTGCTGATCCGGCACCGCCTGGTCGACCCGGGGCAGACGCACTGGTGGGGCGGCTTCGTGCTGGCCGCCGGCCTGCTCGTCGGCGCGAACGCCGTCGAGGTGGCCCGGCACCGGATGCCGTACCGGCTCCAGGCGGTCACCCTGCTGCTCGGGCCGGCGGTGGTCGCCGCCCTGCTCGGCGTGCGCATGCTGCGCGGCTGGTGACCGGCCCGTCGCCCCGCCGCCGGTGCCCCCGCCGCCGGTGTTAAGAGGGGGCCCCTGCTATGCAGAATGCGTTAACAAGGGGCCCCTCCTTGCTACACGGCGCAGGCGATCACCAGTTCCGGGGTGCGGCCCGGCAGCAGGTCGAGCCGGCCGATCCGCCCCGCCGCCCGCACGTCGTCGACCACCAGCGTCAGTCGGTCGAGCAGGTCGGCCGGGCCGAGCGCCTCGGCCAGCGGCACCTCCGCCTTCATCGACAGTTTCCGCTCCGTCTTGGCGCGGCGCACCTGACCCAGCGCGTCGGACGCCAGCCGCAGCAGCCCCGCGTCGGCCGCGCCGCCGATCGCCCGGTCCACCTCGTAGGTGGTGGGCCACGGCGCGCGGTGCACCGAACCGTAGCGCCACCAGGACCACACCTCCTCGGTGACGAACGGCAGCACCGGGGCGAACAGCCGTAGCTGCACCGACAGGGCGGTGGTCAGCGCCGCCCGCGCCGAGTCGGCCCCCGGCCCGGTGCCGTAGGCGCGCTCCTTCACCAGCTCGATGTAGTCGTCGCAGAACCGCCAGAAGAACGACTCGGTCGCCTGCAACGCGGCCGTGTGGTCGTAGGCGTCGAAGGCCGCCGTGGCGGCGGCGACCACGCCGGACAGCTCGGCGAGCAGCGCGGTGTCCAGCGGCTGTGTCGCCGACAGCTCCAGGTCGCGGCGCGGAGTCCGACGCGCCGAGCTGGAGCTGTCGTTCGGGGCGCGCAGGGCGTCCGCCGCGCCCAGCCCGAGGGCGAACCGCGACGCGTTGAGCAGCTTGGTGGCCAGCCGCCGGCCCACCCGGATCTGCGCCGGGTCGAACGCCAGGTCCATCCCCGGCCGTCCGCTGGCGGCCCAGTAGCGGACCGCGTCGGAGCCGTACTGCTCCAGCAGCGCCATCGGGGTCACCACGTTCCCCTTGGACTTGGCCATCTTCTTGCGGTCCGGGTCGAGGATCCAGCCGGACAGCACCGCGTCCCGCCAGGGCAGCACCCCGTGCTCGGCGTGGGCTCGGGCCACCGTGGCGAACAGCCAGGTGCGGATGATCTCCTGCCCCTGTGGGCGCAGGTCCATCGGGAAGACCCGCCCGAACAGGTCCGGGTCGGTCTCCCAGCCGCCCACGATCTGCGGGGTCAGCGACGACGTGGCCCAGGTGTCCAGCACGTCCGGGTCGCCGACGAAGCCGCCCGGTCGCCCGCGCAGCGACTCGTCGTAGCCGGGCGGCGGCTCGCCGGACGGGTCGACCGGCAGCGCCGACTCGTCCGGTGTGAGAGGGTGGGTGAAGTCCGGCTCGCCAGTGTCGTCGAGCCGGTACCACACCGGCACCGGCACCCCGAAGAAGCGCTGCCGGCTGACCAGCCAGTCACCGGTCAGCCCGCCCACCCAGTGCTCGTAGCGGCTGCGCATGTGCCCCGGCACCCAGTGCAGCTCCCCGCCCCGGGCCAGCAGTTCCGCGCGCAGGCCGGCGTCGCGGCCCCCGTTGCGCAGATACCACTGCCGGGTCGAGACGATCTCCAGCGGCCGGTCGCCCTTCTCGTAGAACTTCACCGGGTGCACCACCGGGCGCGGCTCGCCCACCAGGTCGCCCGCGTCGGCGAGCAGCCCCACCACGGCCCGCCGGGCCCCGGCCACGGTCTGCCCGGCCAGCGCCGCGTACGGCCCCGCCGGCACCCCGGCCGGCGGCTCCGGCAGCAGCCGGCCGTCGCGGCCGACCACCACCCGCGTGTCGAGCGCAAGCTCCCGCCACCAGGTCACGTCGGTCAGGTCGCCGAACGTGCACACCATCGCGACGCCCGTGCCCTTGGCCGGGTCCGCCAGCGGGTGCGCGCGCACCGGCACCGCCACCCCGAACACGGGGGTACGCACGACCGCGCCCACCAGGTCGGCGTAGCGCTCGTCGTCGGGGTGGCAGACCAGCGCCACGCACGCCGGCAGCAGCTCCGGCCGGGTGGTGTCGATCAGCACCTCCCGCCCGTCCGGCCCGGCGAACCGCAGCCGGTGGTACGCCCCCGGCCGCTCCCGGTCCTCCAGCTCGGCCTGCGCCACTGCGGTGGCGAACCCGACGTCCCACAGCGTCGGGGCCTCCGCCTGGTACGCCTCGCCCCGGGCCAGGTTGCGCAGGAACGCCCGCTGCGAGGCGACCCGGGCCGCCCGGCCGATCGTCGTGTACGTCAGCGACCAGTCCACGCTCAGCCCGAGCCGCCGCCACAACGCCTCGAACGCCTCCTCGTCGACGGCGGTCAGCGTCTCGCACAGCTCCACGAAGTTGCGCCGGGAGACCGGGGTCGGGTTCTTCCGGGCGGCGTCGTCCACGGGCGCGTCCGGCGGCCGCCAGTGCGGGTCGTACGGCAACGTCGGCTCGCAGCGCACCCCGTAGACGTTCTGCACCCGGCGCTCGGTGGGCAGGCCGTTGTCGTCCCAGCCCATCGGGTAGAAGACCGTCCGGCCGCGCATCCGCTGGAACCGGGCCACCGTGTCGGTGTGCGTGTAGGAGAAGACGTGGCCCATGTGCAGCTCGCCCGATACGGTCGGCGGCGGGGTGTCGATGGAGTACACGTCGGCCCGCGCCTTGGTGCGGTCGAACGCGTACGTGCCGTCGTCCTGCCAGCGGCGCGCCCAGGTGTCCTCGATCCCGTCGAGCGTGGGACGCTCGGGGACACCGGCGCGGGCCGACCTGCCCGGTTCAGTCATCCGCCGATGGTAGGCACCGCCGACCGCGCCGGCCACGGCATATCGGCTCGCCGGGCGCCCGGTCAGCCCAGATCGGCGGGCGTCCGGTCAGCCCAGATCGGCGGGCACCGGTCAGACCAGCGAGTCGCGCCACTGGCGGCGCAGCGCCGCGTACCGGCCGCCGCAGGCGGTGAGCCGCTCCGGCGGGCCGTCCTCCACGACCCGGCCGCCGTCGAGGACGAGCACCCGGTCGGCCGTCTCGACGGTGGAGAGCCGGTGCGCGATCACCAGCGCCGTCCGGTCCCGCAGCACCGTGGCGAGCGCCCGCTGCACCAACCGTTCCGTGGGCACGTCGAGCGACGACGTCGCCTCGTCGAGGACCAGCACGCGGGGGTCGGCGAGGAACGCGCGGGCGAACGCCACGAGCTGCCGCTGCCCGGCGGAGAGCCGGCCGCCGCGGCGGCGCACCTCGGTGGCGTACCCGTCGGGCAGGGCGGCGATGAAGTCGTGCGCGCCGATGGCGCGGGCCGCCGCTCGCACCGCCGCGTCGTCCGCGCCCGGCCGGCCGAACCGGATGTTCTCCGCCACCGAGCCGCTGAACAGGTGGTTCTCCTGGGTCACCAGCACCACCGCCCGGCGCAGCTCGGCGTCGGCCAGGTCCCGCAGGTCGACCCCGTCCAGGGCGACCGCGCCCGCGTCCGGGTCGTGGAACCGGGCCAGCAGCTTGGCGATGGTGGACTTGCCCGCCCCGGTCGCCCCGACCAGCGCCACGGTCTGCCCGGCCGGGACGGTCAGGTCCAGGCCCGACAGGATCGGCGCGCCGGCCCGGTAGCCGAAGCGGACCGACCGGAACTCCACCGCGCCCCGCGCGCCGCCGCCGGGCAGCGGCACGGGGTGCGCCGGCTCGGCGACCCCCGGCCGCTCGTCGAGCACCCCGGCGAGCTTCTCCAGCGCCGCCGTCGCCGACTGGAGGGAGTTGTAGAACTGGCTCAGCTCCTGCATCGGCTCGAAGAAGCGGCGCAGGTAGAGCAGGAACGCGGCGAGCACCCCCACCTCCATCCCGCCGCCGAGCACCCGGGCCCCGCCGTAGCCGAGCACCACCGCCACGGTCACGTTCCCGATCACCTTGATCCCGGGGGAGTAGGTGGCGATCAGCCGGAACGCGTGCAGGCTGGCCTGGCGGTAGTCGTCGTTGACGGCCGCGAAGATCCGCTGGTTGCGCGGCTCCCGCCGGTACGCCTGCACCGCCCGGATGCCGCGCAGCGACTCGACGAAGTGCACGATGACCAGCGACACCGCCTCCCGGGTCCGCCGGTACGCGCCGGCCGAGGCGCGGGCGAACCAGCGGGACAGCCAGAACAGGAACGGGAACGCCAGCAGCGTCACCGACGCCAGCGGCAGGTCCAGCCAGAGCAGGATGCCGGCCACCGACAGGATCGACAGCGCGGCGAGGACCAGGTTGTCGACGCCCCCGTCGAGCAGCTCGGCGATCGAGTCCAGGTCGCTGGTGAGTCGGGAGATCATCCGGCCCGACGTGTAGCGCTCGTGGAAGCCGACGGACAGCCGCAGGAAGTGGCCGTACACCCGCTGGCGCAGCTCCAGCAGCACGGCCTGGCCGATCCGGGCGGAGAGGGTGAGGAAGCCGCGCCGGGCCGCGTACTCGACGACGGTGGCGGCGGCGAACGCGCCGGCGATGGCGGCCAGGGGCCCGCTGTCGCCGGCCCGCAGCGGCCCGATGGCCCGGTCGATGCCGAGCATCACCAGGTACGGCCCGGACATGGCGGCGGCGTTCTGGGCCAGCAGCAGCCCCACGGCCAGCCCCAGCCGGCCCCGGTGCGGGCGCAGCAGGTCGCGCAGCAGCGCCCGGCTGCGCACCCGCAGCCGCGCGACGGCCTCGGGGGTCGCCTCCTCGGCCCGGCTCCGGTCGGCCTCCGGGTCGGTGGCGCGCCCCCGCCACCGCTGGAGCTCCAGGCGCGTCGCCGGCTCGCGCCGGCCGGCGTCCCCGGCTGCGTCGGCTGCGGCGTCGTCGGCGGTCGTGGTCACGAGCGCACCAGCCCACGGCCGTCCGGCCCGGTCGACAGCGTGCCGGCGGGGCGGGCGTCGCCGGGCAGCGTGCCGGCGGGGCGGGCGTCGCCGGGCAGCGTGCCGGCGGGGCGGGCGTCGGCCGGGGGCGGCTCGGCCGCGGAGGGCTCGGCGGAGAGGACCGCCCGGTACGCCGGCACCGTGGCCAGCAGCCGCGAGTGGGTGCCGACCGCCGTGATCCGGCCCCGTTCCAGCAGCGCCACCCGGTCGGCCAGCGCGACGGTCGACGGCCGGTGCACCACGAGCAGGGCGGTGGTGTCCCGCAGCACCCGCCGCAGCGCCGCCTCGACCAGCGCCTCGGTGTGCACGTCGAGGGCGGACAGCGGGTCGTCCAGCACCAGCAGCGCCGGCCGGCCGAGGACGGCCCGGGCGAGCGCCAGCCGCTGCCGCTGCCCGCCGGAGAGGGTGAGCCCCTGCTCGCCGACCCGGGTGGCCAGCCCCCACGGCAGCTCGTACGCGAAGTCGGCCTGGGCCAGCGCCAGCGCCGCGCGGACCTCGTCCTCGTCGGCGTCCGGGCGGCCCAGCGTGAGGTTCTCCCAGACCGACATGGAGAACAGCGTCGGCTCCTCGAAGGCCACCCCGACCAGCCGGCGCAGCGAGGCCAGCCGCAGGTCCCGCACGTCGTGGCCGTCGAGGGTGATCCGGCCGGCGGTCACGTCGTGCAGCCGGGGCACCAGCGAGAGCAGGGTGCTCTTGCCGACCCCGGTGGCCCCCACCAGGGCCAGCGTCTCGCCCGGCTCCACGGTCAGGTCGATGCCGCGCAGCACCGGCGCGGGCGTGCCGGGGTAGCGGAACGACACGCCCTCGAACGCCAGCCGGCCCCGGACCCCCGCCCGGGCCAGGACGACGGCGTGCGGGGCGTCCACGATCGCCGGCTCGGTGTCCAGCACCTCCTGGATGCGGTCGGCGGCCGTCGCCGCCTCCTGGCCGTTGGCGATGATCCAGCCCAGCGACTGCACCGGCCAGACCAGCATCAGTTGCAGACTGACGAACGCGACCAGCTCGCCGATGGTCAGCGCGCCCCGGGCGGCGGCGACCGCCCCGGCGACCAGCACCACGCCGAGGGTCAGGTTGGGCACCAGGTCGAACAGCGCGGAGGTGCGGGCCAGCAGCCGGCTCTTGGCCACGCCGGTGTCGTGCAGCGCCCGCGCGCCGTCGGCGAACCGGGCGGCCAGCTCCGGCCCCCGGCCGTACGCCTTCATCGTGCGCAGGCCCTGCGCGGTCTCCTCGACGAGGGTGGCCACGTCGCCCTGCTGGTCCTGCATCCGCCGCGACGCCGCGTGGTAGTAGCGGCCGAAGCGGCGGCTGATCAGGAACAGCGGCACGGCGCTGGCCGCCACCAGCAGCCCCAGCGTCGGGTGCAGCCGGACCAGCAGCACCACCACGGCGACGTAGGTGACCAGGTTGAGCACCAGGAACAGCAGGCCGAAGGAGAGGAACCGGCGGATCACCGACAGGTCGCTGGTGACCCGCGACAGCAGCTGCCCGGTCTGCCACCGGTCGTGGAAGCCGGCCGGCAGCCGTTGCAGGTGGGCGTAGACGTCGGCCCGGATCGTCGCCTCCATGCCCACCGAGGACGAGGTCTGGGCCCACCGGCGGATGAAGATCAGCAGAGCCTCGGCGAGGCCGAGCAGCAGGGCCAGCCCACCGAGCCGGACCAGGCCGCCCGGGTCGTGCCGGGCGACCGGGCCGTCGACCACCCGCTGCATCACCAGCGGCACCGCCAGGCCCGCCCCGGTGGCCGCCAGCGCCGCCGCGAGCAGCCAGCAGAACGCGGCGGCGTGCGGGCGGAGGTAGTGGCGCAGCCGCCAGAGGTTGCGCAGCGGGCGAGCGGCGTCGCCACGGTGGGTTCGGACGCCGTCGCTCTCCGCAGGCACTAACCGACGGTAGCGCCTAAGTGGACGGTCGCCGCTGTCAACTTTCGGCAGTTCCCGTTGCCCGCAAGGGTTTCCGCCGTCGCGCCGGGCTCGTGTGCCGCGCCGGGCTCGTGTGCCTCGTGGGCGAGCAGCCAGCGCTTCACATCCAGCCCCCAGCGGTAGCCGCCGAGGCTCCCGTCGGTGCGCAGCACCCGGTGGCACGGGACGAACAGGGCGGCGGCGTTGCGGGCGCAGGCCGCCGCCGCGGCGCGCACCGCCGCCGGCCGCCCGGCCAGCGCCGCGTACGCCGTGTAGGTGACCGGGTGACCGGGCCCCACCTCGCGCAGCACCCGCCACGCGTGCGCCTGGAACGCCCCGCCGGTGTGCTGCTGCACGGGCACCGGGTCGATGGCCGTCAGGTCGCCGTCGAGGTACGCGGCTACGGCGGCGGTCACCGGCCCGAGGTCGCCGCGCCGCCGCACCGGGCCACGCAGCCCGGGGTGCACCAGCGGCAGCAGCGAATCCGGTTCGGCGGTGAAGCCGGCCGCCCGGACCGCCCCGTCGGGGCCGGTCACGATGCTCAGCGGGCCGGCCGGGGTGCCGACGACCGCGCCGTCGAGGGTGGTGGTCATGCTGCTCTCCAGAGTCGGATCACCGCGTACGAGCGCCAGGGGCGCCAGCGCCCGGCGTACGCGTCGAGGGTCGATGGGTCGTCGGGCAGGCCGAGCGCGGCGGCGCCGCGCCGCACGGCCAGGTCGGTGGTGAGGCCGACGTCCGGGTCGCCGAGGGCGCGCATGGCCACGTAGCCGGCCGTCCAGGCGCCGATCCCGGGGATCGCCAGGAGCCGCCGCACGGCCTCCTCCCGGTCCCCGCCCGGGTCGAGGTCGAGCGTGCCGTCGGCGACGGCCCGCGCGGCGGCGCGGATCGTCTCCCGCCGGGCCGCCGGCATCCGGAACGCCCCGTCGGCCGCCGCCAGCAGCTCCTCCGCGTCGGGGAAGCCCCGCAACCCGCCGTCGGCGGGGGCGGGCGGCAGCAGCCGGGTGAGGGTGGTGCGGGCCGAGGCCACCGAGACCTGCTGGGTGGCGACGGCGCGGACGAGGATCTCCAGGCCGTCGACGGCGCGGGGCAGGCGCACGCCCGGTTCGGCCGCCACCGCCGGGGCCAGCGCGGGATCGGCGGTGAGGGTGCCGTGGACGGCCGCCGGGTCGGCGTCGAGGTCGAACAGCCGGCGGCAGCGGGCCACCGCCGGGGCCAGGTCGCGCAGGTCGGCCAGCCGCAGCGTCGCCGAGACGTGGCCGTCCGCCGGGGTCAGCGCCACCTCCGCCGCGCCGTGCGGCAGCCGCAGCCCCCGGTGGTACGTCCCGTCGCGCACCTCCTCCACGCCGGGCAGCGCCCGCAGCGCGAGGAAGTCCAGCAGCGCCGCCGCGTGCAACGGCGGCCGGTACGCCAGCCGCAGCGTGATCGTGCCCGCCCCGCCCGGCGTCGGCCGGCCACCCCGGGCGGCCCGTAGCTGCGACGGGGCGAGGGCGTAGACCTCCCGCACCGTGTCGTTGAACTGCCGGACGCTGCCGAACCCGGCCGCGAACGCGATCTCGGCCATCCCGAGCCCGGTCGTCTCGATCAGGATGCGGGCGGTCTGGGCGCGCTGCGCCCGGGCGAGCGCCAGGGGCCCGGCCCCCAGCTCGGCGCGGAGCATCCGGTGCAGGTGCCGCTCGGTGTAGCCGAGCCGGGTGGCCAGCCCGGGCACCCCGTCCCGGTCGACGACCCCGTCGGCGATGAGCCGCATGGCCCGGCCCACCACGTCCGCCCGGACGTCCCACTCGGGCGAGCCCGGGGCGGCGTCGGGGCGGCACCGGCGGCAGGCCCGCAGCCCGGCCGACTGGGCGGCGGCGGCCGACGGGAAGAACCGGACGTTTCGCCGCTTCGGCGTCGTCGCCGGGCAGGACGGCCGGCAGTAGATCCCGGTCGACGTCACGCCCGTGTAGAACCAGCCGTCGAACCGCTGGTCGCGGCTGTCGACGGCCCGGTAGCAGCGCTCGAACTCCAACTCCACGCCCCCGATACTGCCCCGCCCTCCCGGCGCCCGGCTCGCGGAATTCGGACCTGGTTGCAAGGAAGGGCCCCTTGTTAACGCCTTCTGTAGAGGAAGGGCCCCCTGTTAACAACGGCGCTCCAGGCCAGCCCGCCCGTGTGCGCCGGGGCGGGCGGATCCGGGCGGGAAAGTGTCGGTCGTGGCCGGTACCGTCCCGCCACCAACTCAAGAAGGGGTGCGGCGATGGCGAGCCTGGTCGGGCGGGAGGTCCGCTGATGCGGTCGGGGCGGGCGCGGCTCGACCGCACGGTGGTCCAGGGCTTCTACGACCGGATGCGGGCGGTCGCCCCGGCGGCGTACGGGGCGATGGAGCGGGACCGGGCCGGCGACCCGGGGCGGGCGTTCCCGGACACGGCCTGCGGCCGGCTCGTCGCCTCGCTCGACGCCCCCGGCCTGCGCGCGCTCGGCATGTGGGCGCACCACTGGTGCATGCGGTTCTACGACGACGACACCCGGGTGGGGCTGCGCCTGGTGCGGGAGATCGCCGGTCGCCCCGGGCTGGGCTGGACGGTCGACGAGGTGCGCTGGATGCTCGGGGAGTCGGAGGCGGCCGGCCCGTCGGCGGCGCACCGGTTCACGCTACCGGGCGCGGCGGCCCGGGGCCTGCCGCCGACGGCCCGCCGGGAGTTCGCCGCCGCCGTGCTCTCCGGGGCCGGCAGCCGCGAGCCCGGATAGCCGGCGGGCGGCGACGCGTCTGCGGAGGTCGTCGTGTGCGCGGGCGGCGACGCGTCTGCGGAGGTCGTCGTGCGTGCAGGTGGTGCCGCGCCTGCGGAGGTCGTCGTGCGTGCAGGTGGTGCCGCGCCTGTGGAGGTCGTCGTGTGCGCGGGCGGCGACGCGCCTGCGGGCGGCGTCGTGCGGGGCCGCTGGTGGCCGGCGGCGCGTCGTCCGGGCCGGATGCCCGGCAGCGCCGGGAGTTGCCCGACGACGGTGGCGGCGATCGCCAGGGCGAAGCCCGCGAGCTGCGTCGCGCTCAACGCCTGGCCCAGCGCCAGCCAGCCGAGCGCGGCGGCGGTCAGCGGGCTCAGCGCGCCGAGCACGGAGACCTGGGTCAGGGGCAGCCGCGCCGCGCCGCGGAACCACAGGGCGTACGCGGCGGCGGTGCCGACGAGCCCGAGCCAGGCGTACCCGAGCAGGGCCGGGCCGTCGACGGGCGGCGGCGGTCCCTCGACCGCGACGGCGAGCGGCGCGATCAGCAGGCCCCCGGCGGTGAGCTGCCAGCTCGTCGCGGCGAGGGTGCCGACGCCGGCCGGGCGGCCCCAGCGGCGGGCCAGCACCAGCCCGGCCGCCATCGCGGCGGTGCCGGTGAGCCCGGCGGCGACGCCCAGCGGGTCGGTGCCGGCGTCGGGGCGGAGCACGACCAGCGTCACGCCCAGCGGGGCGACGAGCGCGGCGAGCACGGCCGGCGGCCGGGGGCGTTCGCCGAGGGCGCCCACGGCCAGCGCGGCGACCAGCAGCGGCTGTGCCGCGCCGAGCACGGCGGCGGTGCCGCCGGGCAGCCGGTACGCGGCGTAGAAGAGCAGCGGGAAGAACGCGCCGATGTTGAGCGCGCCGAGCGCGGCGGCCCGCCACCACCACGCGCCGTGGGGGCGGCGTCGGGTCAGGGCGAGCAGCAGCAGCCCGGCCGGGAGGGCCCGCACCACCCCGGACCAGAGCGGCCGGTCGGGCGGCAGCAGCTCGGAGGTGACCAGGTAGGTGGTGCCCCAGGCGGCGGGCGCGGCGGCGGTGGCCAGCAGGTCGGCGGTGCGGCGGGACATGAGACACCAATCATTAGCAACTAAGTAGCTTGTCGCTAAGCTAATCACCGCCGAGCCGACAGCGCCAGTGCGAGGTGCGGCACAATGCCGGGGTGACCGAGCGGGACGACGTCGACGCCATCGTCGAGCAGTGGCGGCGCGAACGCGCCGGGATGCGGCCCGAGCCGATGGCCGTCTTCGGCCGGATCTACCGCCTGGCCCGGCTGGTCGGCGACGAGCAGGAGCAGGTGTACGCGGCCTGGGGGATCAGCCGGGGCGAGTTCGACGTACTGGCCGCCCTGCGCCGGGCCGGGGCCCCGTACACGCTCGCGCCCAAGGCCCTGGCCGCCGGGCTGATGCTCACCTCGGGCGGGATGACCGGCCGCCTCGACCGCCTGGAGCGCGCCGGCCTCGTGCGCCGCGCCCCGGATCCGGCCGACCGGCGGGGCCTCCAGGTGACCCTGACCGACACCGGCCGGCGGGTCGCCGAGGAGGCCGCCGACGCCGGGCTGGCGACCCAGCAGCGGCTGCTCGACGTCCTCCCGCAACGGGACCAGGAGCGGCTGGCGGAGCTGCTGCGCGAGCTGCTCGCCGCTGCCGCCCCCGACCCCACCAGCCGCCGCCTCCGCCCGCGCCCCTGACCCCGCGCCCCTGACCCCGCGCCCCTGACCCCGCGCCCCTGACCCCATCCCACTCCTGACACCCCGCCCCGACCCACCCCCGCCCTGAGGCCGTGCCGCGCGCCCGACGCGCGTCGCGGCGGCCCGCCGAGGAGAGGACCGACCGCCGTGCCCGCCAGCGAACCCACCATCGTCGCCACCAGCATGGGCTTCCTCAGCCGCCGGCGCGGGCCCTACGACCTGCGCCCCGGGCCGGTCTTCGAGCTGGCCGCCGAGCTGGCCGAGGCCGGCCCCGAGCCCCGGCTGTGCTACCTCGGCCAGGCCGTCGGCGACCGGGACGCCTCCATCGCCGCCGTCCACGCGGCCTTCGCCGGCACCCGGTTCCGCGCGTCGCACCTGGCGCTGTTCCCGATGCCGAACGTCGACGACGTCCGGGCGCACCTGCTCGCCCAGGACGTGCTCTGGGTCGGCGGCGGCAGCGTCGCCAACCTGTGCGCGGTGTGGCGGGTGCACGGCCTCGACGAGATCCTGCACGAGTGCTGGCAGGCCGGGGTGGTGCTGGCCGGGGTCTCCGCCGGCTCGATCTGCTGGCACCTCGGCGGCGCCACCGACAGCTTCGGCCCCCGGCTGCGCGGCTTCACCGCCGGCCTGGGCTGGCTGCCGTACGGCAACGGGGTGCACTACGACAGCGAGGAGCAGCGGCGACCCCTGATGCACGCGCTGGTCGCCGACGGCACGCTGCCGACGAGCCACTGCACCGACGACGGCGTCGGGCTGGTCTACCGGGGCACCCGCCTGGTCGAGGCGGTCGCCGACCGGCCGGGCGTCGCCGCGTACGAGGTCACCCGCGCCGCCGACGGCGAGGTCCGGGAGGCCCGGATCGAGCCGCGCCTGTTGGCCGGGTGAGGTGAGCCGACCGGAGGTGGCCGGTGACCCGGTGGGGCGAGCTGACCGGAGCCGACGGGGGTCGGCCGCGTAGACTGGCCGGCCGTGAGCCTCACCATCGGGATCGTCGGCCTGCCCAACGTCGGCAAGAGCACCCTGTTCAACGCGCTGACCAAGAACGACGTGCTCGCGGCGAACTACCC
The DNA here is from genome assembly GCF_029581295.1 of Micromonospora sp. WMMD712. NCBI lineage: Bacteria > Bacillati > Actinomycetota > Actinomycetes > Micromonosporales > Micromonosporaceae > Micromonospora > Micromonospora sp. WMMD712. The sequence continues at coordinate 3,327,906 of NZ_CP120743.1, read as the reverse complement.
CTTCGCCACCATCGAGCCCAACGTCGGCGTCGTCGGGCTGCCGGACGAGCGGCTGACCAAGCTGGCCGAGATCTTCTCCTCGCAGAAGGTCCTGCCCGCGCCGGTGTCGTTCGTCGACATCGCCGGCCTGGTCCGGGGCGCGTCGAAGGGGCAGGGCCGGGGCAACGCGTTCCTGGCGAACATCCGGGACGCGTCGGCGATCTGCCAGGTGGTGCGGGCCTTCTCCGACCCGAACGTGGTGCACGTCGACGGCAAGGTCTCCCCGGCCGACGACATCGAGACGATCAACACCGAGCTGATCCTGGCCGACCTCCAGACGCTGGAGAAGGCGCTGCCCCGGCTGGAGAAGGAGGCCAAGCTCCGCAAGGACCGGGCCGCCGCCGTGACCGCCGCGAAGCAGGCCGTCGAGGTCCTCGACGGCGGCACCACCCTGTACGCCGGCGCGGCCCCCGCCAAGATCGACCTGGAGCACCTGCGCGAGCTGCACCTGCTCACCACCAAGCCGTTCCTCTACGTCTTCAACGTCGACGAGGCCGAGCTGGCCAACGCCGGGTTCCTCGACGAGCTGCGCGCCCTGGTCGCCCCGGCCGAGGCGGTCTTCATGGACGCCAAGATCGAGTCCGAGCTGGTGGACCTGCCCGAGGAGGAGGCCCGCGAGCTGCTGGAGTCCATCGGGCAGTCCGAGCCGGGGCTCGACCAGCTCGTCCGGGTCGGCTTCCGCACGCTCGGGCTCCAGACGTACCTCACGGCCGGGCCCAAGGAGGCGCGGGCCTGGACCGTCCCGGTCGGCGCGACCGCCCCGGAGGCCGCGGGGGTCATCCACTCCGACTTCCAGCGCGGCTTCATCAAGGCCGAGGTCGTCTCCTACGACGACCTGGTCGCGGCCGGCTCGATGGCGGCGGCGAAGGCGGCGGGCAAGGTCCGCATCGAGGGCAAGGAGTACGTCATGCAGGACGGCGACGTCGTGGAGTTCCGCTTCAACGTCTGAGGCCGCTCCGCCGATGAGTTCGCCGGCCGGCGGCGGTCCATCCGACCGACCACCGACGAACGGAGCACCATGGCCAAGCTGCTGTACTCGGCGACGGCGTCGCTCGACGGCTACATCGCCGGCCCCGGCGGCGACATGTCCTGGCTGACCGAGCACCTGACGGGCGAGAACCCGACGGCGGACCGCCTGCTGGCCGAGGTCGGCGCGATCCTCGCCGGCAACGGCACCTTCGGCGGCGGCGACCCCAACCGGGGCACCGACAAGGAGGGCGCGTTCGGCGGGCAGTACCACGGGCCGGTGTTCGTCCTCACCCACCGGCCGCCGGCCGAGCCGCACCCGGGGATCACGTTCGTCGGCGACCTGCCCAGCGCCGTGGCGCGGGCCCGGGAGGCCGCCGGCGACAGGTACGTCAACGTCCTCGGCGCGGACGTCGCCCGGCAGTGCGTCCGCGCCGGGCTGCTCGACGAAGTCCTGATCTTCTTCGCTCCGGTGCTGCTCGGCGCAGGGGTGCGCATCTTCGACGACCCGGGCGGGCCTGCCGTTCGACTGACGCCGATCCCCGGCGAGACGGTCCACTGGTACCGCGTCGCGTACTGAACGTTGCCGCTGCTTGATCGACAGGGTGCCCCGACGCAGGACATGATGTCCTGATGCGAACTCGGCTCCTCTTCGTCCGGCACGGCGAGTCGGTGCACAAGGTCGAGGATGTCGTGGGCGGCCCCGGTGGCTGCCGGGGACTGACCGACTCTGGCCACCAGCAGGCGCGCCGGCTGGCCGACCGACTGCGCGACGAACTCGCCGTCGCCGGGCCGGTGGCGGTCTACTCCTCGGTGCTGCGCCGGACCGTCGAGACCGCGTGGCCCATCGCCGAGGCGCTGGGCGTCAGCCCGGTGCCCGACTGCGGGCTCTGCGCCTGGCACACCCCGCCGTACGCCGACGGGCTGCCCACCGCCCAGTTCCAGACCGAGCACGCCGTGGAGGGCGGCGGGGTGTTCCGGCCGTTCGAGGAGGGCAACGAGAGCTGGGCCGAGCTGGTCGTCCGCGTCAGCCGCGCGATCATGGACATCGCGCACCGGCACTGGGGCGGCACGGCCGTGCTGGTCGGGCACACCGAGACGGTCGAGGCGTCCTTCCACGCGCTCGCCGCCCAGCCGCTGTTCCGGGCGTTCGACATGGAGGTGGCGCCGGCCTCGATCACCGAGTGGACCACCGACGGCGATCCGACGGGCTGGCCGCCGCCCCGCTGGACCCTGCGGCGCTTCAGCGACGTCTCCTGAAGCCCTCGGGGGTGTCGGTTCCGACGTGCACACTGTGCGGATGACGGAACGACTGGCACCCGTGCTGCGGGTCGCGGACGCGGAGGCCACCGCCGGGTGGTATGCCCGGCTCGGCTTCCGCAAGCAGTGGGAGCACCGGTTCGCGCCGGAGCTGCCGAGATACGTGAGCATCGCGCGCGGCGGCATCGAGGTGCACCTGTCGGAGCACACGGGGGACGCCCGGCCGGGCACCTCGCTCTACCTGTACGTCGACGACGTCGACACGGTCGCGGCGGACTGCGGCGGCGTCGAGGTCGCCGAGCGGGACTGGGGCCGCGAGTTCCAGCTCACCGACCCCGACGGCAACCGCATCCGGGTCGGCACCGTCCCCGCCTGATCCCGCCCGCGTTCCTGGAGGGTCGGCGGGACGAGTCCGGCTCAGGCACCGCGCAGGGCGTCGTCGACGCCGGTCTCGCGGCGGCCGAGGTGCACGGGGTCGCGGCCGGAGAGCAGGTCGACGGCGGCCTTCACGCAGGCCCCGTACTCCCGGGTGGAGCTGACCTGCCACGTCCTGGCGTACGCGCGGGCGGTCTCGTCGCCCACCCCGCTGGCGTCGACGCCGAGCCGCCGGCACACCGCCACGGCGCGGGGCAGGTGGAAGGACTGCGTCACCACCGTGGCCCGCTCCACCCCGAAGATCCGCTTCGCGCGGGCGCACGAGTCGTACGTGTCGAAGCCCGCGTAGTCCAGCACGATCCTCTCCGCCGGCACCCCGTTGTCGAGCAGCCAGCGCCGCATCGCGGTCGGCTCGTCGTAGTCGGCGTTCATGTTGTCGCCGGAGAGCAGGACGGCGCGCACCTTCCCGGCGACGAACAGCCGCCGGGCGATCTCCAGCCGGGCGGTGAGGAACGGCGACGGCGTCCCGTCCGGGTGCACCTTCGTGCCGAGCACCAGCGCGACGGGGGCCTCCGGGACGTCCGCCTCGGCGAAGACGTGCCCCTGCGCGCCGTCGCGGATCCACGTCACGCTGGCCACGGTGCCGCCGGTCAGCAGCGCCGCCCCGACGACGCCCGCGACGGCGGCGCGGCGCAGCCAACGCCAGCGCCTGCGCGTGCCGCCGGCCGTGCGCAGCCTGCCGATCATGGTGGACAGTCGACGCCGCATGGGTACGAGTATTCCCGATCATCCGCGCGACTGAGCGTTGATCAACTCCATGTCGGGGACATGGCGGTATCAACCGGCCCCCGACCGGACCATGTCCCCGACGTGGTGTGGATCAAGGGTGATCAGGCGAGCCCTGACCGGCGCGGTGCGCCTCGCCCGGGTGGTGGCCCGCTGGGCGGGGGTGCTCTCCTGCGCGGACCCGGGGGAGACCACGGTGTCGGCGGAGGACGAGCAGGGCGTACGGCATCGGGTCTTCTGCGACCTGCGGCTGCCCGGCGGCCGGCGCTGCCTGCTCCGCGCCGACCACGACGGCCCCTGCGCCCGCCGTCCGGCTCGCTGAGGCAGGCGGCCGCCGCTCGGTTCGCCGGCATTCGGGGAATTCGACTACGAAGCTCCCGGTAGTCGCCCGGTGTCTTTGGGTGGCTGACAAGAGCGGTCGCCGACGGTACGCTATGGGCGCTCGAAATCAGAGCAAGCTATCCACCAGAGCCGCTGTGTCGAATCGCCACCAAGATGCATTGCGGGCAATGCTCGTGCGCCGATTGCTGCGACTGGCGACCACGCCTCCGTCCCCGTGGTGGCTGCATCTTTCGATGACCGACGCCATTGCCGTGCATCACTACTAATGGGCTTCGTTTGAGGAGAGGTTAGCGATGCATCGGCCCAGAATGTCTCGATGGCGGCTACTGTCCGCCGTGTTGCTCGGCGTCCTGCCGGTTCTCGTCGCCGTCCCGTCCGCGGCGGGTGCCGGGCGCGGCGTGCTGCTGCCGGACTCGACGCCGACCTTCCAGCACCAACTGCTGGCCAAGGCCACTCCCGACGAGTGCTTCGCCGGGGTCGGGGTGCCCTACCCGGCCGGGCCGCCCTGCGCGCAGGGGCAGGCCAAGGTCAACCAGGCGTACGTGTGGTCGCTCGCCCAGGCGAACGGCCGGCTGTGGTTCGGCACCGGGGCGAATGTGAACTGCATCGTCGCCGGCACCACTCTCGCCCAGCCGACGCCCCGGCTGTATGACGACTACGTGTGCGAATACGCGAGCAGTCAGATCGTGGTGCAGAATCCGACCATGCCGACAAATGTCGGCGATCACCGGCAACCCCGGGTCTACGTCCACGATCTCGCCTCCGGTGTGCTCACCGAGAAGACGGACGTCATCAAGAACCGGTCGACCGACGACCTGAACCGGTTGAAGCGGACGCTGGGACTGCGGGCCGGCGGGACCAACCAGGGAGTCGTCTTCCTCGCCGGGCCGGCCCTCGGCGCGACGGTCAACATGTTCGCTTTCGACACCGTCACCGGCGACTATCTCGGCTCGGCCAACTTCACCAAGTACGGCAACATCCGCCACTTCCTGGTGGCCGACGGCGTCCTCTACGCGGGCGTCGGGGTGGGTGCCAACGGCAAGGACGGCGGATACCTGCTGCGCTGGGCCGGCGACCGGACCAACCCGTTCAACTTCGTCGAGGTCGGCAAGCTCCCGGCCCAGATCGCCGACCTGACCGAGCACGACGGCCGGATCTTCGTCAGCACCTGGTCGGCGTGGAGCGGCGGCGGCTCGCTGGCGGGCGGGTCGGCGGGCGGGTCGGCGGGCGGTAACCCGCCGCACACCGTCCTCGACCCGCTGCTCGAACGCCTCGGCGTCCGGCCGATCCAGGACGTCGACCCCACCATCGCCGGGGTGTGGATGAGCCCGCCGCTGAAGAACGGCGCGCCCGGCCTGACCACGGACGACGTCACCGGCTGGGAGCAGGTCTGGAGCGTCCAGCAGTACGAGCCGGATCCGCTGATCGCCACCACCTACGGGCTCGGCGCGCTGGTCTCCTACGGCGGCTACCTCTACTGGGGCACGATGCACGTGCCGATGAAGTCGACGAGCGTGGTCGCCGCCATGTACCCGCCGGCCGACGAGTACGCGGCCCGGGACACGCTGGAGAACACCCAGCGGGCGGTCAGCATCTTCCGGGGCCGGGGGTTCGGCCCGCTCCTCGGCGGGATCGACCTGATCGAGGACGTGGACCTGCTCTACGGCGAGCCGCAACTGCCCGTCTACAACGCGCAGGCGAACGCCGGCGCGGGCGGCTGGGAGAACATGACCACCGGCTACAGCGCGCAGTTCGGGCGGATGGGGTTCGGCAACATCTACACGAACTACACCTGGACCATGGCCGTCACCGACGGCCGGCTCTTCGTCGGCACGATGGACTGGAGCTATCTCGCCAAGGACCTGCTGCCGCAGACGGCGGCGCAGCTGGGCTTCAGCGGCGCGGTCGAGGGGCTGAGCGACGGGCTGGACCCGATCACGATCGACCCGGAGCTCTACGGCGGCGACCTGTTCATGTTCGACTCGAACCTGCACCCGGCGACGGCGGTGGACACGAAGGGGCTGGGCAACCAGCTCAACTACGGCTTCCGCACCATGATCACTGACGGGAAGACCCTCTACCTCGGCATGGGCAACCCGATGAACCTGCGTACGGACCCGACCGACGACATCCCGGAAGGCGGCTGGGAACTGCTCAAGCTGACCTGGAGCTGACCCTGACCCCGGTGGGTCGCCCGGCAAGCCGGGCGACCCACCGGGGCGGGCTCGGGGCGGCGGGGCGGGCGGGTCGACGGGTCAGAGGTGGCCCTGCATCTGGCCGCTGCGTCCCACGTCGCCCTGGCGGCCGTGCCGCTCGGCGGCGTAGCGCTGCTGGTCGGCGGCTGCCGCACGGGCCGCCGCCGAGTCCTCCGGCGACGACTGCCGCCGCCGGTCGCGCCAGGCGACCACCAGGAACGCGCCCACGATCAGCGCCAGGGTCGCCCCGAAGAGAACCGCCAGTGTAGTCATGTCCTGACGGTAGGCCACCGGGTCGACCCCGGGACAGGGGCCGGAGCCGGCTTCGGGCCCGGTCAGGAGATGTAGTGCAGGATCACGTTGTGCACGTGGTGGCTCTTCTGCGCGCCCCGGAACTCGACCTCGTACGTGTGCGTGCCGACGTGGATGGCGATCGAGCCGGTGGAGAAGAACTCCCCGCCCCACGACTTGTTGCTCACCACGCTCACGCTGGTGATCTTCGAGTAGGGGATGCTGGTGATCGCGTACCGCTTGCCGACGAAGGAGCGGTCCTGGATGATCACCCGCCGGTCGGTGAGGCCGATGAACCCGGTGCCGGTGCCGACGGCGTCGTAGACGGCGATGATCTGCTCACCCGTGAGCAGGCCGCTCTGGATCTGCTGGAACTGCTCCTTGCGGTCGTATGTCGCATTCGCCATGACCCCACGGTAGGCGGGCCCGCCAAACAGGCGACCGCTCAGGAGCCGGTGACGGTGCGGTACGCGTCCTCGATGCGGGCGGCCAGCAGGACCTCGCCCTCGCTCAGCGGCGCGCCGTCGCCGTGCCCGACCCGGATCTGCGTCCGGTCGTCGCGGCGGCTGATCTCGGGGCGCAGGTGCAGGGCGTCGGCGACCACCTTGACCCGTTCGGTCAGCGCGGCGTGCTGGGTGTCGTCGATCTCCAGCGTGCGCCGGATCTGCTCGCCCTCTCGGGTCCACCCGGTCAGCAGGGTGAGTGCGTCGCTCAGGTAGTCGTGCTTCGCCCGGCTCCTGAACAGCACCCGCATCACCGCACCTCCCAGGCGTCGTTGCCGGCTTGTGGCCAAATCGTCGCCGTCCCGTGTCTAAGTCGGTAACCCCAGTCTGTCGTCCGACCGAGGGTGTGTCCACGCCCACACTTCCCACTTCTACTGGCCTAGCGGACGGCCACGGTACCCAAACCGCCTATTGATCTGGCACGCTGGGAGCCCGTGCGGACCGAACGGGCTAACGAAAGCGGACAGACCGAGCGACGGGACCCGAAGGTGGTCGTCGGCGCGGCGATCATCGCCGACGGGCGGGTGCTCGCCTGCGCCCGGTCGGCCCCGCCCGAGGTGGCCGGCATGTGGGAGTTCCCCGGCGGCAAGGTCGAGCCGGGCGAGAGCGAGACCGCCGCCCTGGTCCGCGAGTGCGCCGAGGAGCTGGCCGTACGCGTGGAGATCGGCGACCGGGTCGGCCGCAACGTGCGGATGGCCCACGGCCGTTCGGTGCTGAAGGTGTACGCGGCCCGCCTGCTGCACGGCGACCGGCCGAAGGCCCTGGAGCACTCGGCGCTGCGCTGGCTCTCCGCGGCCGAGCTGGACACCGTGACCTGGCTGCCCGCCGACGCCCCCATCGTCGCCGCCCTGCGCCCCCTGCTCGCCACCGACTGAAGCCGACGGGCAGCAGCGAAGCGGGGACAGCCGGGCAGCAGGGAAGCGGGGACAGCCGGGCAGCAGGGGCGGCAGGACCAGGCGGGCGACCCCGGAAACGCCGACGGGGGCCGGCGGCCTGCGCCGCCAGCCCCCGTCGTCTCGTCGTGGTCAGTGCTTGTCCTGCTCCGGGTGGGCGAAGTTGAGGTGCTCCGGGGGCAGCGGGAACTGCACGTCGTCGCCGAACGGCGACGGCGCGGCGGCCCGGTCGAAGGTGAGCTCCGTCAGCGGCAGCTTGCCGTTGTCGTCCACGGCCGGGGCGGTCGGCTTCGGCACCTCGCGGTGCCAGTTGACGCCGGCCTGGGCCTGCGCCTCGGCGGCCTGGTCGTGGGAGCCACCCGCGTGCGAGTGGACCCCGCCGGCGGCGGCGTGGGAGTGCACGGCGCCGCTGTGCGAGGCGCTGGTCACGCTGGTCTGAGGCACCTGACCCCTCCGGAAGATCTTGCTACCGAGCCATACCAGGGGATCGTACCTGCGGTCGACCACGCGCTCCTTCATGGGGATGATCGCGTTGTCAGTGATCTTGATGTGCTCGGGGCAGACCTCGGTGCAGCACTTGGTGATGTTGCAGAAGCCGAGGCCCTGCTCCGCCTGCGCGTACTCCTTGCGGTCGGTCTTCGCGTCGAGCGGGTGCATGTCCAGCTCGGCGGCCCGGATGAAGAACCGGGGACCCGAGAACGCCTGCTTGTTCTCCTCGTGGTCGCGGACCACGTGGCAGACGTTCTGGCACAGGAAGCACTCGATGCACTTGCGGAACTCCTGCGAGCGCTCGACGTCGACCTGCTGCATCCGGTACTCGCCCGGGGCGACCCCGGCCGGCGGCGCGAACGCCGGGGTCTCCCGCGCCTTCTCGTAGTTGAACGAGACGTCGGTGACCAGGTCCCGGATGATCGGGAACGTGCGCAGCGGGGTGACCGTGACGGTCTCGGCCTCCTCGAAGGTCGACATCCGGGTCATGCAGCCCAGCTTGGGCATCCCGTTGATCTCCATCGAGCAGGAGCCGCACTTGCCGGCCTTGCAGTTCCACCGGCAGGCCAGGTCCGGCGCGTCGGTGGCCTGGAGCCGGTGGATGACGTCGAGGACCACCTCGCCCTCGTTGACCTCGACCTGGTAGTCCTGCAGGTCGCCGCCGCTCTCGTCGCCCCGCCAGATCCTGAAGTGACGCTTGGTTCCCATTACTTGCCCGCCTCCTCAGCGAGGGCGTCGAAGTCCGCGAGCTCCTCGTCGGTCAGGTACTTGGCCAGTTCGGCCCGGTCGAACAGGGCGACCAGCTCGGCGCGCATCTTCGGCAGCGGCTTGTGGGTCAGCCGCACCGTGTCGCCGTCCAGGGCGCAGACCAGGTTCACCATGCGCCACTTCGGGTCCATCGCCGGGAAGTCCTCCCGGGTGTGGCCGCCGCGCGACTCCTGCCGCTCCAGCGCCGCCTTCGCGGTGCACTCCGAGACCACCAGCATGTTGCGCAGGTCCAGCGCGAGGTGCCAGCCCGGGTTGTAGCGCCGCCCGCCGGCCGCGCTGACCTTCGCCACCCGCTCGCGCAGCTCGGCCAGCCTGACCAGCGCGTCGGCCAGCTCGCCCTCCCGGCGGATGATCCCGACCAGATCCCCCATGACCGCCTGGAGGTCCTGCTGGAGGTGGTACGGGTTCTCCCCGGTGTCGCGCTGCAACGGCGCGAGCGCCGTCTCCACGGCCGCCTCGACCGCGCCGATCGACACCTTCGGGCGCGAGGTCAACTGATCGGCGTACGACGCCGCGTGGCCGCCCGCCCGCTTGCCGAAGACCAGCAGGTCCGACAGCGAGTTGCCGCCGAGCCGGTTGGAGCCGTGCATGCCGCCGGACACCTCACCGGCGGCGAACAGCCCGCGCACCGTGCCGTACGCGGCGCCCGAGTCCGGGTCCACCTCGACGCCGCCCATCACGTAGTGACAGGTCGGCCCGACCTCCATCGGCTCCTTGGTGATGTCGACGTCGGCCAGCTCCTTGAACTGGTGGTACATCGACGGCAGGCGGCGACGGATCTCCTCGGCCGGCAGCCGGGACGCGATGTCGAGGTAGACGCCGCCGGCCGGCGTGCCCCGACCGGCCTTGACCTCGCTGTTGATCGCGCGGGCCACCTCGTCGCGGGGCAGCAGCTCCGGCGGACGCCGGTTGTTGTCCGGGTCCTTGTACCAGCGGTCCGCCTCGGCCTCGTTGTCCGCGTACTGCTTGCGGAACACGTCCGGGACGTAGTCGAACATGAACCGCTTGCCGTCGGAGTTCTTCAGGATGCCGCCGTCGCCGCGCACCGACTCGGTGACCAGGATGCCCTTCACCGAGGGCGGCCACACCATGCCGGTCGGGTGGAACTGGAGGAACTCCATGTTGATCAGCGTCGCCCCGGCGCGCAGGGCCAGCGCGTGCCCGTCGCCGGTGTACTCCCAGGAGTTCGACGTGACCTTGTAGGACCGGCCGACGCCGCCGGTGGCCAGCACCACGGCCGGGGCCTCGAACAGGATGAACTCGCCGGACTCCCGGTAGTAGCCGAACGCCCCGGCGACCTTGTCGCCGTCGAGCAGCAGCTCGGTGATCGTCGTCTCGGCGAACACCTTGATCCGGGCGTCGTACGAGCCGAACTCGGCCTTGTCCTCCTGCTGGAGGGAGACGATCTTCTGCTGGAGGGTGCGGATCAGCTCCAGGCCCGTCCGGTCGCCGACGTGCGCCAGCCGGGGGTACTCGTGGCCACCGAAGTTGCGCTGCGAGATCTTCCCGTCCTTGGTGCGGTCGAACAGCGCGCCGTACGTCTCCAGCTCCCAGATGCGCTGCGGCGACTCCTTCGCGTGCAGCTCGGCCATCCGGAAGTTGTTGAGGAACTTGCCGCCGCGCATGGTGTCGCGGAAGTGCACCTGCCAGTTGTCCCGGCTGTTCACGTTGCCCATGGCGGCGGCCGCGCCGCCCTCGGCCATCACGGTGTGGGCCTTGCCGAACAGCGACTTCGAGATGATCGCCGTCTTCTTGCCCGCGAGCCGGGCCTCGATCGCCGCGCGTAGGCCGGCGCCGCCGGCCCCGATCACGACGACGTCGTAGTGGTGTCGTTCGATGCGATTCGTGGTCGTCATGTCAGGCCCTCTAGTTGATGAACCGCAGGTCGTTGAACCAGCCGGCCGCGACCGCCATGACGTAGAAGTCGGTCAGCGCCAGGGTGCCGAGGGTGATCCACGCGAGCTGCATGTGCCGGACGTTCAGCCAGGACACGCCGGTCCAGGCCTTGTATCGCACCGGGTGCTTGGAGAAGTGCTTGAGCCGCCCGCCGATGATGTGCCGGCAGGAGTGGCAGGAGATCGTGTACGCCCACAGCATGACCACGTTGACCAGCAGGACGACGTTGCCCAGCCCGAAGCCGAAGCCCTCCGGCGAGTGGAAGGCCAGCACCGCGTCCCAGGTGTTGATCAGCGAGATGATCGCGGCGGCGTAGAAGAAGTAGCGGTGCAGGTTCTGGCCCAGCAGCGGGAACCGGGTCTCGCCCGAGTAGCTGTCGTGCTTGTCCGGCACGGCGCAGGCCGGCGGGGACAGCCAGAACGACCGGTAGTAGGCCTTGCGGTAGTAGTAGCAGGTGAGCCGGAACAGCAGCAGGAACGGCAGGGTCAGCGCCGCGTCCGGGATGATCCACCAGCCGGGCAGGAACCTGCCGAAGTGGGCGGCCCCCTCGACGCACCGGTCCGTGACGCACGGGGAGTAGAACGGGGTCAGGTAGTGGTACTGCTCGACCCAGTACCACTTGTGCATGAAGACCCGGACCGTCGCGTACGCCACCCAGGCGCTGAGCCCGATGACGGTGATCAGCGGAGCGAACCACCACCGGTCCGTCCGCAACGTCTTCGCCGCTATGGCGGCGCGCGCTCGCGCTCCCCGCGGCCTCGTTGCCGTTGAAGTCATTCGGTCGTCTCCCTGACGGGGCCCTCACGGGCGGCAGTTGTTCCGGTCGGCACGCGGACCGGCGACCCCGTACCCGCTGCCACCTCACCGCGCACACCAACGACCACACCGGCCGTACCGGCGCAGCTAGTTGACACACGTTACGCCGATCTCCGTGGGCCGTCCGCGCAAGGGAGTGTCCCGTGTGTCCGGCCTGCGGAAAAGTCCCCGCAACACGATCGATGTCGGATGTTAAGAACCTCACTCTCCGGCCGCCGCCAGAACCGGCGAGGATCATCCGCGCGGGTCAGCCCGACGCGCCCCCGGTGAAGTTCCAGGACGCCAGCCGCAGCGCCGGCGCGTCCCACCAGACGCCGTCGAACCGGTCCGGCTGCCGGACCGCCCGGCGGCCGATCCCGAGCACGGCCCCCGGGCCCAGCGCCCGGGGGTAGGACTCGGTGAACCGGAAGTTCTGCACCGCCCGCACCGGCACCCCGCCCTCCACGAGCCACACCCCGTTGCGGGTCAACCCCGTGATCACCAGGCTCTTCGTGTCCAGCACCCGGGTGTACCACAGGTCGCTGACCAGCAGGCCCCGTTCCATCCCGGCGACCAGGTCGGCCGTGGCGTCGTCGACCAGCGGCCCCGCCGGCGCCGGCGACCCGTGCCCTGCCCCGTCGCCGTGCCCTGCCCCGTCGCCGTGCCCTGCCCCGGCGGCGTGCTGAGCCCGGTAGCCGCCGGCCGGCGCGTGCGCCGCAGCGCCGTCGCCGCCCGCCGGGGCGGGGCCCGACAGCCGCAGGTTGGCCGGCATCGGGCCGAAGGTGGCCGCCTCCGGCGACGCGTGCCCGGTCGAGCCCACCCCGGCCGCCGCGCCGCTGCGCCGGTCGTGCGCCACGGCGACGGTGGTGCCGGCGTCGACGAGCGTCAGGGCCCGCCGGCCCGTGCCCTCCACGTCGAACGGCAGCCCCGACCCGGCGAGCGGGTCGTCGACCAGCGTGACCGCCGGGTCGAACTGGGCCACGCCCGGCTCGGCGAAGGACTGCCGCTCGGCGTGCCGCTTGCCGTTGAAGCCCCACATGGCGAAGTTGTGCAGCAGGTCGGCGACGGCGGCCGGCTCCAGCACCACCTCGTAGCGGCCCGGGGGCAGCTCGACCGGGTCCACGGCCGCCCGCGCCTTCGCGGCGGCCCGGGCCCCCAGCGCCGCCCCGTCGAGGTCGGCCAGCCGGTCGACGTGCAGCCGGGCCACGCCGTCCGCGCCGCCGGTGCGGGCGATGCCGTCCATCGCCGCCGCGGCGGCGACGCCCTGCGCCGAGTGCCCGGTGGAGTTGGCGAACGCCGCCGCCCGGTAGCCGGTGCGGCAGTAGCCGGCGGCCTCCAGCCCGCCCACGGCGTCGACGAAGGCGCGCACCCGCTCGGCGCGCTCGCCCGGCTCGGCGAAGGCCGTGGCCTCGTCCCAGGCCGGGGCGGCGGGCACCGGCGAGCGCGGGGTCAGCCCCGGCCAGGCCGGATCCGGCGGGCAGAGGCGGGCCGCCGCGAGGACCCGCTCGACCAGGGCGGCCAGCCCCTCCGGGGTGACCAGGCTGCCGCCGCCGGCCGCCGTGCGCCCGTCGACGTGCACGCGCAGCCGCACGGAGACGCCCGACTCGGCGACGTTCTGGTGCACGAAGGAGTTGGCGAACCGGGTCAGCGCCAGGTCGGCGCGGGTGACCACCACCTCCGCCTCGGCCTGCGGCCCGGCCAGCCGGCGGACCAGGTCGACCACCTGGTCGGCGAGCCCCAGCACGTCCTCGCTCATGCGACCACCCCGCTGCGTTCGGCGGCCGCGGGAGACCTCACCGCACCGAGCCTGCTGATTCGCTCGCTCACGCGCGCACCCCCACTCGGACGTTGCGGAACCGGGCCGGCGCGGCCGGGTGACCCGTGTGGCCGACCTGGCCCGGCTGGCCCTTGCCGCAGTTGGGCGTGCCCCAGGCGACGGTCTCGGCCGAGAGCATGTCCATCGAGCGCCAGAACAGCGGGCCGATGCCCGTGTAGGTCGGGTTGCGCAGCATCCGCCCCCGCCGGCCCCGCTTCACCTCCCAGCCGATCTCGCAGCCGAACTGGAAGTTGAGCCGCTTGTCGTCGATCGACCAGGAGCGGTTGACGTCCATCAGCACCCCGTCGTCGGTGGCGGCGACGATCTCGTCGAGGGTGTGCGGGCCGGGCTCCAGCCCGACGTTCGTCATCCGCACCATCGGCAGCCGCGCCCAGCCGTCGGCGCGTACGCTGCCGCCGTAGTCCAGGCCGGCGACGGCGGCCGAGTCGCGGCCGGCGAGCACCCCCACCCACCGGCCCTCGCGCACCGCGTCGCGCCGCACCGCCGGGGAGCCCTCGTCGTCGAAGCCGAAGCTGCCCAGCGCGCCCGGGATGGTCGGGTCGATGGTGACGTTCATCAGCTCGGAGCCATAGCGCAGCGAGCCGAGCTGCGCCAGGTCCAGCCAGGACGTGCCGGCGAAGGCGGCCTCCCAGCCGAGGATGCGGTCCAACTCGATGGCGTGCCCGACGGACTCGTGGATCTGCAACGCGAGCTGCTCGCCGCCGAGGATCAGGTCGGTCTCGCCCGCCGGGCACTCGGGCGCGGTGAGCAGCGCGCGGCTCTCCTCGGCGACCCGGGCGGCGTGCGCGGCCAGGTCGAGCCGGGTGACCAGCTCCCAGCCGGTCGTGCCGTACTGGCCGCGGTAGCTCGGGTAGGACCGGCGCTGGGTCTCGCCGTCGCCGATCGAGGTGGCCGAGATGCCGCCGCCGCACTCGCGGATGCGCTGGTCGATGCGGTGCCCCTCGCTGGAGACGAACCACTTCGTCGTGTCCCACACCTGGTAGAGGCCCTCGGCCAGGTCGGCGCCGTGCTCCCGCATGGTTGCGGTCGCGCCGACCAGCAGGTCGCCCTTGGCCGACAGGGTCACCCCGAGCGGGTCGACCTCGCACGCCGAGGACCAGCTCGCGACGACCGGCTCGGCCGGCACCAGGTCGACCGGCGGGCCGGGGACCCGGGCGCTCGCGGCGGCGATCAGCGCGGCCCGCCGGCCGGCGTCGCGGGCGGCGGCGTCCGACAGCTCCGGTACGGCGTGGAAGCCCCAGCCCGACCCCACCAGCGCCCGGACGCCCAGCCCGAGGCTCTCGTCCTGGGTCAGCTCCTCGACGTCGCCGTTGCGGGCCGACATCGACTCGTAGCGGCGGTGCATCACCCGGGCGTCGGCGTAGCGCGCGCCCGCGTCGAGGGCGGCCTGCACGGCGGCGGACGCCGCATCGAATCCGGTCATGACGGCGCTCCGCCGCGCCGAGACACCGGGCCAGCCTGAGACACCGGGCCAGATGGATGGTTCGCTCGCTGGCGCTCGCTCATGCGCCCGACCCTAGGGGACGGGACCGACATCCGTCAGGGGACGAGATCCTCGGGCCGGATCTTCGCCCGGACGGGCTCGACCAACTCCAGCACCTCGCCCCGCTTGGCCGCAGAGTGCTCCACATAGTGGGCGTGCCGCCGCCGGTGCAGGCGCAGCGCGCCGGTCTCCTGCTCGACCAGCAGATACCAGTCGATCCCGGCGGCAGCGTAGTAGTGCATCTTCAACACCTTGTCGGTGGACGCGTTGCCCGGCGAGATGATCTCGCAGACCAGCCGGACGTCGCCCGCCGCCACGTAGACGTCGTCGAGGTCGACCGGGTCCGTGACGACGAGGTCGGGGACGGGGACGCGCCCGGGCCGGAGCCGGACGTTCACCGCCTCCAGCAGCTCCAGCCCGACCGCCTCGGCGGCCGGTTCGAGGATGTTGCCCAGCTTGCGGGAGATCCGCTGGTGGCGTGGGGTGGGGGCTGGGGTCACGTGGAGGCTCCCGTCGAAGAGTTCGACCCGTTGCGACGTCTCGCCGAGGGCGAGGTACTCCTCCTCGGTCCACGGTCCGTCGTGGTCGAACACCGCCGCGGTCATGGTCACCCCCACCTCGATCGATCGGGCACGGATCCTCTCCCGGCCACCCCCCATCATGGTCGCACCCGAGGTGCGACCTGTGCGGCTTCGCCGGTCTCGCGATCAGGGGTGTCGGAGGGAGTTGCCGAGTCGTTACGCTCAGCACCGCTGACAGCCCTCGGTCTGTAGCTTATTTTCAGCCTCAGTGATCTGTTGTAGTTTCTCTTCTTCGTCACTGGGGAGGTGGTCGTGGGCGAGCCGGCACCGGCGTCCGACCCGTACCTGCGGGTCGACGACCTGCGGGTGCGCTTCGACACCGCCGACGGCACCGTCCGCGCGGTCGACGGGGTCTCCTTCGCCGTCGAGCGGGGCCGCACCCTCGCCGTCGTCGGCGAGTCGGGCTCCGGCAAGAGCGTCACCTCGCTGGCGATCCTCGGCCTGCACGACCCGAGGCGCACCACCGTCACCGGCGGGATCTCCGTCGGCGGCCGGCAGCTCGTCGGCCTGCCCGAGGAGGACGTCCGCCGGCTGCGCGGCCGGGACGTCGCGATGATCTTCCAGGACCCGCTGTCGGCGCTGCACCCCTACTACACCGTCGGTCGGCAGATCGCCGAGGCGTACCGGGTGCACCACCGCCGGGCCGGGCGGCGGGAGGCCCGGCGGCGGGCCGTCGACATGCTCGGCCGGGTCGGCATCCCCCAGCCGGAGCGGCGCTACGACCAGTACCCGCACGAGTTCTCCGGCGGCATGCGGCAGCGGGCGATGATCGCCATGGCCCTGGTCAACGACCCGGCCCTGCTGATCGCCGACGAGCCGACCACCGCCCTCGACGTCACCGTGCAGGCGCAGATCCTCGACCTGCTCGCCGACCTCCAGGCCGAGTTCCGCTCGGCGATCATCCTGATCACCCACGACCTCGGCGTGGTCGGCCAGGTCGCCGACGAGGTGCTGGTGATGTACGCCGGCCGGGCCGTCGAGCACGGCAGCGCGGAGCAGGTGCTGCGCCGGCCCCGGCACCCGTACACCTGGGGTCTGCTCTCCAGCGTGCCGTCGCTGCACGGCGACGCCGAGGCGGACCTGGTGCCCATCCCCGGCAACCCGCCCAGCCTGATCGACCTGCCGCCCGGCTGCGCCTTCCACCCCCGCTGCCCGTACGCCGACCACACCGGCGGCCGCTCGCGCGCCGAGGTGCCGGCGCTGGCCCCGGCCGGCGAGCCCGGCCACCTGGCGGCCTGCCACCTGCCGGCCGACGAGCGCGCCCGGCTGCACGCCGCAGGCGTCGCGCCCACGGGAGCGGCCCGATGAGCGAGCCGCTGCTGCGGGTCAGCGGGCTGACCAAGCACTTCCCGGTGCGCACCGGGTTCCGCGCCACGGGCCTGGTGCGGGCCGTCGACGGCCTCGACCTCGCGGTGCGCCCTGCCGAGACGCTCGGCCTGGTGGGGGAGTCCGGCTGCGGCAAGAGCACCACCGGCCGGCTGCTGGTGCGGCTGCTGGAGCCGACCGCCGGGCGCATCGAGTTCGCCGGCCGCGACATCACCCACGCCGGGCGGCGCGAGCTGCGCCCGCTGCGCCAGGACCTCCAGATCATCTTCCAGGACCCGTACGCGTCGCTGAACCCCCGGCACACCGTGGGCCGGATCGTGGCGATGCCGCTGCGGGTCAACGGGATCGACCCGCCGGGCGGGGTGCGCCGCCGGGTGCAGGAGCTGCTGGAGCTGGTCGGGCTCAACCCCGAGCACTACAACCGCTACCCGCACGAGTTCTCCGGCGGGCAGCGCCAGCGCGTCGGCATCGCCCGGGCCCTCGCGCTGCGGCCGAAGCTGATCGTCGCCGACGAGCCCGTCTCCGCCCTCGACGTGTCGATCCAGGCGCAGGTCGTCAACCTGCTGCGCGACCTGCAACGCGACCTCGGGCTGGCGTTCGTGTTCATCGCCCACGACCTCGCGGTGGTGCGGCACTTCTGCCAGCGGGTCGCCGTCATGTACCTGGGGCGGATCGTGGAGATCGGCGACCGGGCGGACATCTACGAGCGGCCCCGGCACCCGTACACCCGGGCCCTGCTGTCGGCGGTCCCGGACCCGACGCGGCTCGGCCCCGGCGGGCGGATCCGGCTGACCGGCGACGTGCCGACGCCGCTGGACCCGCCGTCGGGCTGCCGGTTCCGCACCCGCTGCCCCAAGGCCCGCGACGTCTGCGCCACCGAGGAACCGGCCCTGGTGCCCCGCGACGGCAGCGGGCAGTCGGTCGCCTGCCACTTCCCGGAGCCGGACGGTGCCGGCGACCTCCCGGGGCACGACGGTGCCGGCGACCTCCCGGAGCCGGACGGGCGCGGCGCGACCGGCGCGAGCGGCGTGAGCGGCGTGAGCGGTGCGGAGGTGACGGCGTGAGCCTGTCCCCGGTCGAGGGCGTGGCCCTCGCGGAGATCGAGTCCACCGGCGACGGCCCCGGGGGCTCCCGCGTCGTCGGCCGGTCGCCCGGCCAGCTCGCCTGGGCCCGGCTGCGCCGCGACCGCACGGCCGTCGTCAGCGCCGCGGTGCTCGCCTTCTTCCTGCTGGTCGCGCTCGCCGTGCCGCTGATCGAGGCGCTGTACGGCATCGGCCCCCGCGAGCAGTTCCAGGGCCGGCTGGACGGCTTCGGCATGCCGCTCGGCTATGCCGGCGGCGTCACCGGGGAACACTGGTTCGGGCTGGAGCCGGGCCTGGGGCGGGACATCTTCATCCGGATGGTGCACGGGCTGCGCACGTCGCTGTTCATCGCGATCGCCGCCGCCGTGATCACCGCCGCGATCGGAGTCGTGCTCGGCACCCTCGCCGGCTACCTCGGCGGCTGGCTCGACGCGGTGGTCAACTGGATCACCGACCTGACCCTGGCCATGCCGTTCCTGATCATCGCGCTGGCGCTGACCCCGACGATCGCGCTGCGCTTCTACGGCCAGCGCGAGGAGGTGCCGCCCGCGTTCCAGATCGGCGTGCTGATCGCCATCTTCGCCCTGTTCGGCTGGACCAGCACCGCCCGGCTGGTGCGCGGGCAGGTCATCGCGCTGCGCGAGCGGGAGTTCGTGGAGGCCGCCCGGGCCAGCGGCGCCGGGCTGGGGCACATGCTGTTCCGCCAGCTCCTGCCCAACCTCTGGGCCCCGATCCTGGTGTCGTTCTCGCTGGCCGTGCCGTCGTACGTCACCAGCGAGGCGGCGCTGTCGTTCATCGGGGTCGGGCTCACCGACGCCACGCCGAGCTTCGGCCGGATGATCTACCGCAGCCTCGACTACCTCCAGACCGACCCCGCGTACGTCTTCTTCCCCGGCGTCACGATCTTCGCGCTGGTCTTCGCCTTCAACCTCTTCGGGGACGCGCTGCGCGACGCGCTCGACCCGAAGTCGTCCCGGTAGGAGGGCTGCACCGTGGCGCGGTTCCTGGTCAAGCGGCTGCTCTCGGCGGCGCTCACCCTGTTCGCGGTGAGCGTGCTCAGCTTCCTGATGTTCTTCGCCCTGCCCCGCGACCCGGTCAGCGGCATGTGCCCCAAGAACTGCAACCCGGAGCGCCTGGAGCGGGTCCGCCAGGAGTTGGGCCTGCGCGACCCGCTGATCAGCCAGTACGCCGGCTACATGAAGGGCATCGTCACCGGGCGGGACCTCGGCAGCGCCCAGGGCGGCCGGTGCGACGCACCCTGCCTGGGCTGGTCGTACGTCACCAACGAGGCGGTCAGCGACACCATCGCCCGGGTGCTGCCGGTGACCCTGAGCATCGTGATCCCGGCGGCGGTGCTGTGGCTGCTGCTCGGCGTCGGCCTGGGCATGGTCTCGGCGCTGCGCCGGGGCACCTGGCTGGACCGGCTGGCCATCGGCTTCTCGCTGACCGGCGCGTCGTTGCAGCTCTACTTCGTCGGGGCGGTGCTGCTGCTGGTCTTCGTCTACCACCTGCGGCTGCTGCCGGTGCCCGGCTACACGCCGCTGTTCGACGACCCGCTCAAGTGGGCCAGCGGCCTCGTGCTGGCGTGGGTCTCGCTGGCGTTCCTCTTCTCCGCCATCTACGCCCGGCTGTCGCGGGCGCAGATGCTGGAGACGCTGTCGGAGGACTTCGTCCGCACGGCCCGCGCCAAGGGCCTGACCAAACCCCGGGTGTACGGGCGGCACGCGCTGCGCGCGGCCATCACCCCGGTGGTGACCATCGCGGGGCTGGACGTGGGCGGGGCGCTGGGCGGCACGGTCATCACCGAGACCACGTTCGGCATCCAGGGGCTCGGGCGTACGGCCGTCGACGCCGTCCGCGCCGGTGACCTGCCCACCATCATGGCGACCGTGCTCATCGCCGCGGTGTTCGTGGTGCTGGCCAACGTCGTGGTGGACCTGCTCTACGCGGCGATCGACCCCCGGGTGCGGCTGCGCTGATCGTTTCGACGGGATTGATCGACAGTCGTATCGACCGGATTCATCGACAGAGGAGGTAGGAGATGCGACCACGCGCAGCGGCCGGCGTCGGCGGCGCCATCGCACTGGTGGTGGCGCTGGGGGCGTGCTCGGAGAACACGGGCGAGGGCACCACGGTCGACACCGGCCGGCAGCAGACCGGCGTCATCGCCACCGACCCGAAGGACTCGCAGGGCCCGGCGGCCGAGGTGAGCGGGGCGCGCAAGGGTGGCACGTTCACCATCATCCGGGAGACCCCGATCTCCCACCTGGACCCGCAGCGGACGTACTCGTTCGCGGGCCTGATGGCCAACCCGCTCTTCGCCCGCTACCTGACGACCTGGAAGGACGACGGCAAGGGCGGCCTCGTGCTCGTCGGCGACCTGGCCGAGACCCCGGGCACCAACGTCGACAACGACTGCAAGGTCTGGCAGTTCACGATCAAGCAGGGCGTGAAGTTCGAGGACGGCAGCCCGATCACGTCGAAGGAGATCGCGTACGGCATCGCCCGCTCCTTCGACCCGGACCTCGCCGGCGGCCCCACCTACCTGCAGGAGTGGCTGGCCGACACCCCGCAGTTCGACACCAGGTGGGACTTCAAGAAGAACAAGGGCGCGCTGCCGCCCGGCCTGACCACCCCGGACGAGCGGACCCTGCGCTTCGAGTTCGCCAAGCCCCGCTGCGACCTGCCGTTCGCGGTGTCGCTGCCGACGACCGCGCCGCTGCGGCCCGACAAGGACACCGGGGTCAACCTGGACCAGCGGCCGTTCTCGTCCGGGCCGTACAAGATCGCCAACAACCAGGTCGGCGTGCAGCTCACCCTCGACCGCAACCCGAACTGGGACCCGGCCACCGACCCGGTGCGCCACCAGTATCCGGACCAGTTCGTGTGGAGCTTCGGCCCGACCGCCGACGCCGCCAACAACCGGGTGATCGCCGACAACGGCCCCGACCAGAGCGCGCTCGCCTTCAACTCGGTGCCGCCCTCGCTGGTCGCCCGGGTGGCCCAGGACGCGGCGCTGAAGTCGCGCACCATCCTCTCGCCGACGCCGAGCGCCAACCAGCTCGTCATCAACAACCAGCGGGTGACCGACCTGAAGGTCCGCCAGGCGCTGAACTACGCCATCGACCGGGAGGGCCTGGTCAAGGCGCTCGGCGGGCAGACCGTCGCCCAGCCGCTGACCACCCTGATGCCGCCGGCCACGATCGGCTACCAGGCGTACGAGGCGTACCCGGCCGGGGCGAACGGCGACGTCGACAAGGCCAAGGAGCTGCTCGGCGGCAAGACGCCCGAGCTGGTCCTCGGCGTGGCCGACAACACCAACGAGCAGGTGCAGGCGACCCAGCTCAAGGGCAACCTGGAACGGGCCGGCTTCAAGATCACCGTGCGGAACATCCCGGACGACGCCAAGCTCGACGAGGTCAAGAAGAAGAACAACCCCTGGGACCTCTACATCGGCAACTGGGCGGCGGACTGGCCCAGCGGCGCGTCGATCCTGCCGGTGCTCTACGACGGCCGCACCATCAAGGCCGAGGGCAACAGCAACCAGTCGTACTTCAACGACCCGGCGATCAACGCCGAGTTCGACCGGATCCTCGCCCTGGAGCCGGCGAAGCAGGGCCCGGAGTGGGCCAAGCTCGACCAGCGGATCATGACTGAGCACGCCCCGGTGGTGCCGCTCTACGTCGACGTGGCGTACAACGTGCACGGCTCCAAGGCCGGCGGGGTCTTCATCTCCAGCGTCTTCGGCTACCCGTCCTTCGTCAACGCGTACGTCAAGGGCTAACCCCCACCTCGCTGCCCCACCCCGCCCCGGTGATCAAGAAGTTCGTGTCAACATCGAGATCGACTCTGACGTATTTCTTTGATCACTGAGGGGCGGGGCGGGGAGCCTGCGGCAGGAGCGCACGTTCACGCGCTTCACCGGCCGGGCCGAGGCCGCTGACCGCGGTGGACGAGCGCGGCCGGTCCGCGCAGACTTTCACGGTCGACGTGGTGGTGCGGGCCGGGACCATCGGGCGGCGCGTGGTCGCCCAGGGGCAGGACATCTACGCGGTCAGCGCGCCGCTGGTGGTCGAGGCAGTGGACCGCGTCCTCACCGGGCGGACCCGGGTAACCGGGGTCGCGTCCGCAGGCCGGATCTTCGACGCGCCGGACTTCCTGCGCGCCCTCGCCGCGCACCTCATGGTCGAGACGCCCGCCTGAGTCAGGCGCGCTCGGCCAGGACCGCGCCGGCCACGCCGAAGTCGATGAGGCCGCAGAGGCGGCCGTCCCGGACGAGCACCAAGTTAAGAAGGGGCCCCTGCTATACAGAAAGCGTTAACAAGGTGCCCTTCCTTACCCCAAATGGGTGCGGAGGAAGTCGAGTTCCAGGCGGAGCAGGCGTTCCGAGAGGCCGCCCGCCGCCAGGTGGGTGGCCCCGGTCAGCGGCAGCACCGAGTGCGGGCGGCCCGCCGCCAGCAGCGCCGCCGACAGCCGCAGCGTGTGCGCGGCCACCACGTTGTCGTCGACCAGGCCGTGCACCAGCAGCAGCGGCCGGGCCGGCTCCCCGGGCACGGGTCGCTCGGCCGCCAGCTCCAGCAGCGAGTGGTGCGCGTACACGTCCATGCCGTCCTCCGGCAGGCCCAGGTAGCGCTCGGTGTAGGCCGTGTCGTACAGCGTCCAGTCGGTGACCGGGGCGCCGGCGATCCCGCAGCGGAACAGCTCCGGGTGGCGCAGCACCGCCAGCCCGGCCAGCCAGCCCCCGAACGACCAGCCCCGGACGCCGACCCGCTCCAGGTCCAGGTCGGGGTGCTTGTCGGCGAGCGCGGTCAGCGCGTCGATCTGGTCGGTCAGCACCACGTCGGCCAGCCGGCGGTGCACCGCCTTCTCGAACGACGGGGCCACCCCCGGGGTGCCCCGGTTGTCGACGGTCACCACCGCGAAGCCCGAGTCGGCCCACCACTGCCGCTCCAGCCAGGCCGCCCGCGCGGCCACCACCTCCTGGTGCCCCGGGCCGCCGTAGACGTCCAGCAGCACCGGCAGCCGGGTGCCCTTGACGTGCTGGGTGGGGTAGACCACCGCGCTGGGCAGCCGCCGGTCGGTCACCCGCACCATCGTCGGCCGGGGCGCGTACGGCGGGGCGGCGGCCAGCGAGCGGAGCTGGGCGACCTCCCGGTCGCCGCGCCACACCGCCCAGGTGGTGCCCGGCTGGTCCAGCGACGCGGTGCCAACCACCAGCGTGTCCCCGCCCACGGCGGCCGTGTGCCAGCCGGGGGTGCCGCTCATCCGGCGGGCGTCCACCCCGCCGCCGATCAGCGTGCGCACCCGGTAGAGGTGCCGCTGGCTGGGCTCGCCCTCGCTCGCCTCCACCAGCAGGTCGGCCGGGCCGTTGCCGCCGGGCAGCCGGCCCACCACCCGGCGCACGTACAGCGACGGCGGGGTGAGCAGGGTGCCGTCGGCGAACAGGCAGCGGGCGTCGTACCCGTCGTGGGCCAGCTCGCCGCCGACCAGCACCCGGCCGTCGGGCAGGTGGGCCGGGGTGCCGGGGATCGGCTCTACCCAGCGCGGGTCCGCCAGCTCGGCGTGCACCTGGGTCTCGCCGGTGCGCGGGTCGACCGCGAGCACCAGGCCGTGCTGCTGCGACCGGCGCAGCACCGTGAGCAGCGGGTTGCCGTCGGCCCAGTCGACGGAGGCGAGGTACGGGTAGGTCTCCCGGTCCCAGTGCACGTCGACCCAGCCGTCGTCGAGGTCGAGCAGGTGCAGGCTGACCTCCGCGTTCGGCCCGCCCGAGCGGGGGTACGCCACCGTGGTCGGCGGGCTGGCCGGGTCGGCCGGGTCGTGCAGGTGCCAGCGGGGCAGGCGGGACTCGTCGACGCGGGCGGCCAGCACGCCGCGCCCGTCGGGCGCCCACCAGTAGCCCCGGAACCGCTGGAACTCCTCGGCGGCGACGTGCTCGGGCAGCCCCCAGGTGACCCCGCCGTCCTCACCGGCCAGCAGGCTGTCGGTGCCGTCGGGGGCCACCACCCGCAGCTCGCCCCGGCGGACCCCGTCGGCGGCGTCGGTGACGTACGCCAGCCGCTCGCCGGTGGGGTCGGGGCGCGGGTCGAGCACCGGGCCGACGGTGGCCACCTCGACCACGTCGCCGTGCACCAGGTCGGCCCGGAACAGCCGCCCGGCCAGCGCGAACACCGCGATCCGGCCGGCCGCGTCCAGCGCGTACGAGCCGATGCCGGCGGCGCTGAGCCGCCGCCGCTCGCGCAGCGCCCGCTCGCCGGGGGTGAGGGCGACCGGGTCGCCGCCCGCGCCGAGCAGGGCCACCGGGTCGGCGACCAGCCGCTCCTCTCCGGTGGCCGGGTCGAGCAGCCAGAGCGCGTCGGCGGGATCCTCGGGACCGGCCGAGCGCAGGAACATCACCCGGGACCCGTCGCCGGCCACGGTGACGGCGCGCGGCGCCCCGTGGCCGAACCGGCGGGTGCGGGCGGCCAGCTCCGGAAAGTCCACACGTCGGATCGTAGAGCCGCCCCGGGGGTGATGTGGCGGACCTGGCGGGACGCGTCGGGGCCGGCGCGGGCGAACCGCCGGTTAGAGTGACCGTCGTGACGACGCTGCCCGACCGCCGCCTCCTGCTGGTCCACGCGCACCCCGACGACGAGTCCATCGGCACCGGCTCGACGATGGCCCACTACGCCGCCGCCGGCGCCCACGTCACGCTGGTGACCTGCACGCTCGGCGAGGAGGGCGAGATCCACGTGCCGGAGCTGGCGCAGCTCGCCGCCGCCGAGGCCGACCAGCTCGGCGGGTTCCGCATCGGGGAGCTGACCGCCGCCTGCGCCGCGCTCGGCGTCACCGACCACCGGTTCCTCGGCGGCGCGGGCCGCTACCGCGACTCCGGGATGATGGGCCTGGCCACCAACGACCACCCCCGGGCGTTCTGGCGGGCCGACCTCGACACGGCCGCCGGGTTCGTCGTGGAGGTCATGCGGGAGGTACGCCCGCAGGTCATGATCACGTACGACCCGAACGGCTTCTACGGCCACCCCGACCACATCCAGGCGCACCGGGTGGCGATGCGGGCGCACGAGCTGGCCGCCGCCGAGGGGATCGCCCCGGCGAAGGTCTACTGGACGGCCATGCCGCGCAGCGTGCTGGAGGCCGGCCTGAGCCACTTCACCGAGGCGGCGGACAACCCGTTCGAGGGCATCGGCAGCATCGACGACCTGCCTTTCGGCACCCCCGACGAGCAGATCGCGGCCCGGATCGACGCCACCGACCAGCACGCCGCGAAGGAGGCGGCGATGCGGGCGCACGCCACCCAGATCCCGGCCAACTCCTGGCTCTACTCGATCGCCGGCAACTTCGGGGCCGAGTTCATGGGCGTGGAGTACTTCACGCTGGCGGTGGGGGAGAAGGGGCCGGGCAGCGGCCCGTACGGCTGGGAGGACGACCTGTTCGCCGGGCTCGGCCTCGACGGGGACGGCTCGGGGCGGGCCCCGGTCGCGGCGGCCGGCGTCCGGTGACCCTCCCCGCCGCGCCGATGTCGGTCGTCCCGCCGCAGGCCCCCGCCCCGTCCCCGCCGGGGCGGCCGGGCTGGCCGTGGCGGCTGCTCGACCTCGCCCTGCGGGTCGCCGGTGGCGTGGTGGCCGTGGTGGGCGCGGTGGCGACGGGCCTGCTGGAGCTGATCCTGTCGACCGTCCGGGTCTCCGGGACGCTGGTCGGCGTGTCGGTGCCGGTGGCGGTCCTCGCCAACGTCGCGCTGAGCTGGTTCGCCCACGCGGCGGTGGGCCGCCGCTGGGCGGTGGTGCTGCCCGCGACGCCGTGGTTCGTGCTGATGGGCGCGGCGGCGATCCGCACCAGCGAGGGCGACCTGCTGCTGGCCGGGGACAACTGGGTCGGGCTGGCGATGATCGTGGCGGGCGCGATGACGTTCGCGGTGATGGGGTTCCGGCAGGTGCTCGCCCCGCCACCGGCCCGTCGCGACGGGTGATGACGACGCACAGGTTGCGGTGGTAGATATTCCTGCCAGGAGGCCCGCCGTCGGGGCGGGCGGTGCGGCGGGAGGCGTGCGATGAGGGATCGGTGGCGGGCGGTCGGGGTGCTCGCGGTGGCGCTGTTCGCGGTCAACGTGGTCGCCCGGGTGGTCATCAGGCTCGGCTTCGACGGCGACGACACCGCCGCCGACCGGGTCTCGTTGGCGATGTTCCTGGTGATCGGGCTGATCCTCGCGGTGCTGGCGTTCCGCTGGGGGCAGGACCGCCCGGTGGGCCGCTGGGTCGCCGACATGGCCGCCGCCGTGGGGGTCGCGCTGCTGCTGACCGTCCTGGTCGGGCCGCTGCTGGTCGGGCAGAACCCGTTCGGCGGTGGCGCGGGCACCTTTTTCGCCCAGATCTGGCTCTATCTCGCGGCGACCGCCGCCGGTGTCCTCGTCGGCTACCTGACCGTCACCGCGCTCGGCCGCGACCACCGCTCGCGGATGCTCAAGCGCTACGCCGAGATCAAGACCGCCAAGCCGCGCCGGCCCGTGCGCCGCTGACCGTCACCCTCGCCGTCGCGGGTCAGGGGGCGACGCGGGTGAGGTAGGTGTGGTGCGTGGTGAAGCCCAGGCCACGGTAGAGGTTCACCGCCGGGATGTTGCGCTGCTCCACCTGGAGGAACGCGCCGGAGGCGCCCAGGGCGGCCCCCCAGTCGGCCAGGGCGCGGATGACGTGGGTGGCGAGGCCGAGGCGGCGGGCGTGCGGCAGCGCCTCGATCAGGCTCAGCCCGAGCCAGCGCCCGTCGCCGGTGACCGTGCCGCGGCCGACGGCGAGCAGCGCGCCGTCGGCGTACACGTGGGCGAAGCGGACCTGGTCCACGGCGGTGAGCACGTGGCGGGCGGCGTCCGGGAAGCCGCCCTTGCGCCCGGCGGCGACCGCGAGCCAGTCGTCGGACGGCGCGGCGGCCAGTTCGACCGGCGGCAGGCCGGCGCGGTGCGGCGCGGCGGGCGGGGTGCCGGCCCCCGGCTCGACCTCGCCGTGCCGGCCCGGCGGCGTGTCGGGGCGGTCGGAAGGTGGGCCGGCCTGGTCGGCGCGGCCGGCGCGCAGCGGGGCGAGGGGTGCGGTCTGCACCAGCGTCAGCGGCCGGGAGGTCCAGCCCCGCGCGTCCAGCTCGGCCCCGACCGGGGCGGCGAGCGGCAGCGGCGTGTTGACCATGGCGGGCTGCCCGAGGTCGGCGTACCAGCGTTCGACGGCGTCCAGCGCGGCCGGCAGCGGCCGGTCCGGGTCGCCGACCGGCAGCGCCGAGTTCGCCCGGCCCGTCCAGCCCTGCGCGCTGCGCAGCAGCCAGTCGCCGAGCCGGCCCCGGGTGGGCGCCGGCCACGCCTCGTCGGAGGCCAGCTCCAGCGCCACGACGGCGGCAGCGGTCGGCCGGCGCGCCGGCGGCACCCGCTTGGCCCGGTGCACCTCGGCAACCGGCACCCGCAGCCGGCCCTGATCGGTGGTCAGGGTGACGTGGGTCTCGGTCAGCTCGACCAGCTCGCCGAGGGCATCGGAAAAAAGCGGGCGACCCTCGCGAACCCCCACAATTCGGCGGACCACGATCCGGTGTCCCACATCCTGCTGTCGGAGCACGATCGACCCCCTCCCCGGCGAGATACTAGGCTCTAACCGTCGCGGGTGATCGCGGCGTGTCTTGCGGAGGAGAAGACCGGTGACCTACATCATCGCCGAGCCCTGCGTGGATGTGCTCGACAAGGCATGCATCGAGGAATGCCCGGTCGACTGCATCTACGAGGGCAACCGGATGCTCTACATCCACCCCGACGAGTGCGTCGACTGCGGTGCCTGTGAGCCGGTCTGCCCGGTCGAGGCGATCTTCTACGAGGACGACGTCCCGGAGCAGTGGAAGGACTACACCGGGGCGAACTACGAGTTCTTCGAGGACCTGGGCTCGCCCGGTGGCGCCTCGAAGATCGGCAAGGTGGAGAAGGACGCGACGTTCGTCGCGGGCCAGCCGCCGCGCGGAGAGGGCCACTGAACCGGCCCGCGCCGGTCTCGTCGCGGCTGCCCGAGTTCACCTGGGACACCCTGGACGCCGCGGCCGCCCTGGCCGCGGCGCACCCGGACGGCCCGATCAACCTGTCGATGGGCACCCCGGTCGACCCGGTGCCCCCGGTGATCCGGAAGGCCCTGGCCGACGCGTCCGACGCGCCCGGATACCCGCTGACCGCCGGCACCCCCGCCCTGCGGGACGCCGTCGCGACGTGGGTCGCCCGGTCCTGCGGCGCGCGCGTCGACGGCCTCGGCGTGCTGCCCACCATCGGCTCCAAGGAGCTGGTGGCGTGGCTGCCCACCCTGCTGGGCCTCGGGCCCGGTGACGTCGTCGTGGTGCCGTCGATCTGCTACCCGACGTACGAGGACGGGGCGCGGATCGCCGGGGCCACCACCGTGCGCACCGACTCGCTGACCGCGCTCGGCCCCGACCCCCGGGTCCGCCTCGTCTGGGTCAACTCGCCCGGCAACCCGACCGGCCGGGTGCTGCCCGCCAACCACCTGCGCAAGGTGGTCGACTGGGCACGGGAGCGGGGGGCCGTCGTCGCCAGCGACGAGTGCTACCTGCCGCTGGGCTGGTCGGCCGCCGCCGAGCCGGTCTCGGTGCTCGCGCCCGAGGTGAGCGGCGGGTCGTACGACGGGCTGCTGGCCGTGCACTCGCTGTCCAAGCGGTCCAACCTGGCCGGCTACCGAGCGGGCTTCGTCGCCGGGGACCCCGCCCTGGTGGCGGAGCTGCTGAAGGTGCGCAAGCACGCCGGCATGATCGTGCCGGCCCCCGTGCAGGCGGCGATGATCGCCGCGCTCGGCGACCAGGAGCACGCCGACGCCCAGCGGGAGCGCTACCGGGCGCGGCGGGAGCGGCTGCTGGCCGCGTTCACCGGGGCCGGGTTCACCGTCGAGCACTCCGAGGCCGGGCTCTACCTGTGGCTGACCCGGGGCGAGGACTGCTGGGCGACCGTCGACTGGCTGGCCCGCCGGGGCATCCTGGTCGCCGCCGGCGTCTTCTACGGGCCGGGCGGCGCGCGGCACGTCCGGGCGGCGCTGACCGAGTCCGACGAGCACGTCGCGGCGGTCGCCGCCCGCCTCGCCCAGCCCTGACCCGGGCCTGACGTCCGGCCGGCGCGGAGCCGGCCTGATCTCCGATGCGCCCCGGGCGCCCCGGCCGGGATCGGCCGCAGCACCCGGGGCGTCACTCGTCGATCCGCCGGAAGATCGCGAGTAGGAGGTCGCGGCTGTTCCACTCCAGCACGTCGCTGGTGTGGCGCTCCCGCAGCGCCACCGTGCGGCCGTCGTGCAGGGTCAGCTCGGCCTTCAGCGGCACCTCCCGCTTGATCGCCACCGAGGCGATCTCCTCGTACGGCCAGAAGGTGTGCCGCTGCGTCAGCTCGGCCACCGGCACCGACGCGACCAGCGCCCGCAGCCGCCTCTCGCCCTGGCTCGCCCTGCCGGGGTCGGCGACCAGCACCAGTCCGCGGTCCAGGACCAGCACGTCGTACTCCGTACCGTCGATCTTGATGTTGGCGAGCCCGCCCACGACGTCGGCGTCGCGGGCGGAGACCCGCCGCTGCACCACGGTCGCGTCGGACGGGTCGACGCCCAGTTCGGCGAGGCGGGCCAGCGCCTCGTCCAGAGTCGCCGGGTCCACCGCCAGCTTGGCCACTTCGGTGAGGTCCCACGGCTCGCCGTCCGCGCCGACCAACTCGGCCGGCCCGGACCAGGACAGCCGGAACCGCGCCCGGCCGGCGACCAGGGCGGCGTCGACCAGCAGCGACTCCATCGGCCCGGCGAAGCGCGCCGCCGCCTCTCGGTGCGGGCCCACGGCCAGGAACTGCGTGGCGAACTCGCCCAACCGGCCCGCGCGGACCAGGTCCAGCACCGTGGCGAGGCCCGGCTCCGGCGCGCCGGTGAACGGGCCGGCGGCCCGGTAGACGGCGTCGGCCTCGGCCTGCACCCCTGCGGCGACCGCCGCCGCGACGAACTCCGGCCACGGCAGGAGCCGGCGGTCCTCGTGCCTGACCACGGCTTGCTGCAACGCCCGGCACGAAGCGTCGATGTCGGCCAGTAGCACGGCGGCGGGACGCTCGTCCGGCGTGGGCGTGGGCGCGTCGTCCGGCGCGTCGTTCATCGCGGCCACCCGTACGCCGATCGGCGGGTGGGTGTCCCAGCGGGACGCCGCCCTGTCGGGCGTGCTCTCGCGTAGCCCGCTCAGCTCGTCGCCGCGGGCGGCGAGCATCCGGCCGAAACCGCCGAACAGGTCGTCCGGGGCGAGCCCCGCCGACCAGCCCGGCTCGACGTAGCGACGCAGGTAGGACGCCCAGGCGGCGTCGAGCGCCGGTAGGGTACGCAGCGCGGAGCTGGCCGCCTCCCGGCCGGCCAGCCGCACCGAGGACCGGTCGGCCTCCAACTCCTGGCGGCGCGACGCGGCGTTGTCCACCAGCAGGTAGAGCTTCGCGTACCCCCGGAAGACCCAGCCCACCGGGTTGCGCGGTCCGATCCGCGCGATGGTCTCCGCGATCGCCAGCCGCCCCCGGTACGCCACCCCGCCGAGCCGGGTGTGCCGGCCCGAGTAGTGGCCCAGCTCGTGCGCCAGCACCGAACGGAGCTCGTCCACCCGCATCGCCTGGAGCAGCGGCAGCCCCACGCACATCGTCCGCCGGCCGCCGACCAGGCCCAACAGAGTGCTCTGCTCGGCGACCGCCGCGTTCACCTCGGGCACCAGCCGGATCTCATCCGGGGCACGGGTGCCGACGGCAGCCGCCAGCTCCCGCACGGTGGCCCAGAGCTGCGGGGCCTCGCGCTCGCCGAGGGCCAGGCCGGGCACGGGCTCGTGCCTCGTACGGATGGCTCGCCACAGCCCCGCCAGCGCGGCGCTCAGGGCGACCACCAGCGGGATGGTGATCTTGGCGGTGATCAGGTCGCCCGCCCACTGGTGGACCCAGAGGGCGAGCCCGACGGCGGCGGCGAGCTGGAGCAGCGCGACGACGTAGAAGCCGACCAACATGAGCACCGAGGCGAGCGCCCGGTACGTCGCGGACATGGTGCGGCCCCTTCCCCGTACGCCCCCGGTGTGGTGGGCGGCGGAGGGGACCGTACGGCTTTCGATCTTTGCGGAGCAACTCCTCTTCCGGGCGGGGAGATATCCTCGGGCCGGACCGGGTCGGGGAGATCTCGACGGGCACCGACCGAGACGCCGAGGTGCGAGATGGTGGACAGTCTCCGGGCCGCGGTGGTGGGCACCGGGCTCATCGGCGGCTCGATCCTGCTCCGGCTGCGGGAGCGGGGCGTCGACGTCGCCGGCTGGGACCCGGACGCCGCCACCCGGGCGGAGGGCCGCGCGCGGGGTGTCGCCTTCCCCGACGCGCTCGCCGACGCCGTCCGCGACCGGGACGTGGTGTTCCTCTGCGGCCCGCTGTCCAGCCTGCCGGAGACCCTGCGCACCGTCAGCGGGCTGACCGGCCCCGACTGCGTGCTCACCGACGTCGGCAGCACCAAGGGCGGGATCGCCGCGTACGCGGCGGCGCACGGGCTGACCGGCCGCTTCGTGCCGGGACATCCGATGGCCGGGACGGAGCGCGCCGGGCTGACCGCCGCCAGCCCCGCCCTCTTCGACGGGGCGGCCTGGGTGCTCTGCCCCACGGCGGCGGGCCTCGACCGGTTCCGGGCGCTGGCCGCCCTGCTCGTGGGGGTGTTCGGCGCGCGGATCGTACCGCTGGATCCGGACGCCCACGACGCGGCCGCGGCCCTCGCCTCGCACCTGCCGCACCTGTTGGCCGGAGTCCTGGCCGCCACGGTGGCGGAGGCCGACCTGCGCGACGCCGCGCTGGGCCTGGCCGCCGGCAGCTTCCGCGACGGCACCCGCGTCGTCGGCACGCCGGCCGCCCGCACGGTGGACATGCTGCTGAACAACCGCGACCAGGTTCTCGCCCAGCTCGACCGGGTGCGCGGCCTCCTCGACCGGTACGCCACCGCGCTGCGCGGCGGCGACGCGGCGGCCCTGGCCGGTCTCCAGCAGCGGGCGCGCGGGCTCCGGCTGGCGCTGCTCGACCGGGAGCTGCCCGCCGCCGCCCCCCGCGCCTTCCCGCGCGCACTCCCGCACGGCCTTCCACCCGCACTTCCGCGCGCACTTCCCCATGACCTTCCGCACGACGCGGAGCCCGCCGACGCGGAGCCCGCCGACGCGGCCTACGGCGAGCTGGCCTACCTGCTGTCGCTCGGCGCGGCCGGCGGCTACCTGACCGGCTGCGTGGTCACCGACGCCACGGTGACCTACACGGCCCACCTGCCCGCCGCCCACCTGCCCGCCGACCCGGGTTAAGAAGGGGCCCCTGCTCTACAGAATGCGTTAACAAGGTGCCCTTCCTTTAGGGTGAAGGCATGGTGGACGGACCGGTCGTGGCGGTGCGCGGCGAGGCGTACCGGGAGGTTCCGCCCGAGCTGGCGCGGTTCGCGGTGACCGCGACGGCCCGGGACCGCAGCCGGGAGGCCGTCCTGAGCC
Organism: Micromonospora sp. WMMD712; assembly: GCF_029581295.1. NCBI lineage: Bacteria > Bacillati > Actinomycetota > Actinomycetes > Micromonosporales > Micromonosporaceae > Micromonospora > Micromonospora sp. WMMD712. The sequence continues at coordinate 3,295,503 of NZ_CP120743.1, read as the reverse complement.
GGCTCGCCGAGCGGGCCGCCGCCGTGCGGGTGCTGCTCGACGCCGCCGAGCCGGCCGTGGACCGCCGGGAGACCGGCGACCTGCGGGTGTGGCCGCAGACGCGTCGCTCCGGCGAGCGGGTGGTGGCCTGGCACGGCAGCGTCGCCACCACCGTCACCGTCACCGACTTCACCGCGCTGGGCGAGCTGATGCTGCGGCTGGCCGACCAGGACCAGGTCGAGATCGCCGGCCCGTGGTGGTCGCTGCGGCCGGACAGCCCCGCCCACCGCGACGCCCGGCACGCCGCGATCGCCGACGCGCTGGCCCGCGCCCGGGAGTACGCGGCGGCGCTCGGCGCGCGGGTGACCGCCCTGCTGGAGCTGGCCGACACCGGTCCGGCCCCCCAGCCGATGTTCGCCCGTGCCGCGTTCGCCGACGGCGGCGCGGAGTCCGGCGGCCCGCCGGAGCTGGACCTGGACCCGCAGCCGCAGACCGTGCACGCGGCGGTCGAGGCCCGGTTCACGATCTCCGAGCCGGTGCTGGGCTGATGCCGGCCGCCGACGTGCTGGCCGTCGAGGAGCTGGTCGCGCGGGCCCGTGCCCTCGCCGACGCCGGCCCCCGCCAGTTGCTGGGGATCGCGGGCGCGCCCGGGGCGGGCAAGTCGACGCTGGCCGAGCGGGTCGTCGCCGAGCTGGGCGGGGTGGCCCGGCTGGTGCCCATGGACGGATTCCACCTGGCGCAGGCGGAGCTGCGCCGGCTCGGCCTGGACGCGCGCAAGGGCGCGGTGGACACGTTCGACGTGGTCGGGTACGTGTCGCTGCTGCGCCGGCTGCGTCGGCTGGAGCCGACGTCGGTGTGGGCCCCGGAGTTCCGCCGGGACCTGGAGGAGCCGGTCGCGGGGGCGATCGAGGTGCCGCCGGAGGTCCGGCTGGTGGTGACCGAGGGCAACTACCTGCTGCTGCCGGACTACCCGTGGGACGAGGTGCGGGCGCTGCTGCACGAGGCGTGGTTCCTGGACCTGGACGTCGAGGTGCGGCGTCGCCGGCTGACCGCCCGGCACGAGGCGTACGGGCGGTCGCCGGAGCAGGCGCGGGCCTGGGCGCTGGGCAGCGACGAGACCAACGCGGCCCTGGTGGCCGGCACCGCCGGCCGGGCGGACCTGGTGGTCCGGCTGGCCGACCCGCCGCCGGCCTGACCAGGGCGGCACCGGCCACGCGGCCCGGGGGCGGATCGGCCGACGCCGCGCCGGCCAGGTCGCCGGACGCCGCGCCGGGCACGTCAGCCGACGCCCTGCCGGGGCGTCGGGATGCCGCGCCGCAGCAGCCAGGTCACCCGGGCCCGCTCGCGGCGGAACTCGGCGGCGTCGGGATAGGCGCTGTGGTTGCGGATCGGCGGGTCGGCGACCTCCCCGCCGGTGGGGTGCAGCGCGTCCGGGTCGTGGACGGCCAGGTTCCGTTCGCCGGCCGTCACCGGCCAACCCAGCGGGTCGGTGTCCCGCCAGAAGTTGGTCCAGCCGGGCCGCCCGGACGGCCCGCGCAGCGCGTCGGCCAGCGCCGGCAGCCGGTCCGGCCCGAAGTACGCGGGGAAGATCCGTCCGTACAGCCGGGTGAGCTGGCAGCCGTAGGAGAAGAACCAGATCCGCCGCCGCCACCTCGCGGGGAGCTGGAGCAGCACCGCCGCGCAGATCACCGCGCCCTGGCTGTGCCCGGAGAGGATGATCCCGTCGACCCGGCGCGGGTCGTGCTCGCCGAGCGCGAGCAGGCCGGCGGTGCGGGTCTGGAGTTCCGGCACGGCCCGTTCGGCGTAGCTGGGCGGGGCGAGCGGGTGCGCGGCCCGGGGCCAGAAGGTGCCGATGTCCCAGAGCACGCCGACCGAGCGGCGCACGGTGTCGTTGCGGTAGACCATGAGCCCGACGGCGGCGATGGCCACCGGCAGCCAGCCGAGCAGGCTGTCGCCGGCGTCGGCCACCGTCTTGACCACGGTCGGCCACCCGTTCACGGCAGCGGCGTCGGGCGGGACGTGGGACAGGGCGGCGGCGGAGCCGAGGGTGGCGAGCGCGGCGCCGACCGCCGCGTACCAGCCGATGAGGCGCAGCGCGTGCTCGCCCACCAGCCGGTGCAGCGCCCGGTAACCGCTCACGTCGCGGCAGCGCCGCCGGTCGTGCGCGGAGAGGGCGTTGTCGCCGGGCACCAGCCCGGCGTACTCCTGCCGGCGGAGCCGGTGGAACAGCAGGCCGGCGCGGAGCGCGACGCCGGCCAGGGCGAGCACCGCGACGGCGAAGGCCAGACCGGCCCACATCACCGGCAGCGGCGGGACCACCCCGGTCCGGCCGCCTGCCGGGTCGCCGTCGGTGAGCCGGTCGGTGACCCAGTAGAGCACCCCGGAGCAGTACGCGATGCCGAGCAGCCAGCCGAATCCGGCGATCACCGCCGGCCCGCGCCCGCCCCAGCCGAGGTCGGTGTGCGGCTGCCCGGGCCGGGGCGGCGCGGCGGGGCCGGTGCGGGGCAGCAGCAGCCCGCCGCCGGCCAGCGCGATCGCGGGGACGGTGAGCATCCAGTCGTCCAGCCGGTGCGGGGCCGGCGGGACGGCGGGCAGCCAGCCGGCGATCCAGGCGACGCCGAGCGGCAGGAGCAGCGCGGCGGCGACCGGCGCGGCCAGCGCCCGCCGGCCGGACCGGGCGACCGCGCCGATGGCGGCGAGCAGGAGCACCTGCCCGGTGCCGTACCAGGCGATGATCCAGTCGTAGCCGGGCAGCGAACGGTCGACGAGGCAGCCGGCCTGCGCCGGGTCGCGGATGCACCCGGCGGGCGGGCGCAGTTGCGCCAGCGGGGTGCCGGCCGGGCCGTCGGGCAGCAGCAGGAGCAGCACCGTGCCGGTCACCCCGGCGCAGGTCAGCACGATGACGGCCGCGCTCCACGGGCCGAGGGGGGTGTCCCCGGCGCGGCGGCTGAGCCAGGGCCGGCCGAGGGCCACCACGGCGATCAGCACCACCGCGCCGAGCACCGCCACGGTGGGCCAGGCGACGGCGGCCCGTACACCCAGGGGCGGGTCCATGGCCAGCACCGTGCCGAGCGGCACGGCGGCCGCGACCACCGCGCCGACGCAGAGGTGCAGCACCCCGGCGCGGCGGAGCTGCCCCTCGCCGCACCAGAAGGTGGGGTCCTGCAACGGGTTGGCGCTGCCGGCCTCCCCCGGCGGCGGGCCGTCGGCGGGAGCCGGCCCCCCGGCGGGGTCGCGGGGCGGGGCCGGGGCGCGGGCGGGGTCGGCCGGCGGCCGGGCGGCCGGCGCGGCCGGCATCTCCGCCTCGTACTGGTAGGTGCGCCAGGCGAGCAGGCCGAGCAGCGCCAGCAGGCCGAGCGGGATCACGAGGCCGACGACGAGGGAGTGCGCGCCCTGCCGCCACCAGCCGTGGGCGAGGAACTCCCACACGCCCGGGACGCGGCGCAGGCACTCCTCGTCGACGCACTGCCAGGCGACGAGGTCCACGCCGATGCCGGTGGCGGCGAGGACCAGCGTCCCGGTGAGGCTGAGGCAGAACAGCCGGACCAGCCAGGCGGTGATGCCGGACCGGCTGCCCCAGCGTTCCTCGTCGGGGTCGGGTGGGATGCCGGGCCGGGCGTGCAGCGCCACGTTCGCCAGGGTGAAGGGCAGCAGCAGCGTCCAGAGGGCCCGCTCGACGTCCCGCGCGGTCCGCGCGCCGGAGGTCAACTGCCCCCAGCTGTACGCCTCGACGACCACCGCGTCGTCCGGCCCGACGTCGGTGGAGCGGTAGAAGCCGGTCACCTCGTCGCCGGCGACGAGCCAGGGGCGGGGGCCCTCGTCGCCGGGCTGTGGGGCCAGGCCGAGCACCTGGTCCGGGGGAGTGTTGGACACCCCGTGTACGCGCAGTTCGAGCACCCGACCGGCCATCGGTACCTCCTAGTGATGGCTCCACTACCCAGAGTGCACCTCCCGGGCTCGCTTCTGCCACCCCTGGGGCGAGATGTTTTCGCAGGTAAGCGCCGTGTTGACCGGATCTTCGGCCGCTCAGCCGATGTCGCGTACCACCCGGGCGGGGTTGCCCACGGCGACGACGTTCGCCGGCAGGTCGCGGGTCACCACGGCCCCGGCGCCGACCACGGTGTTGTCGCCGATGGTGACCCCGGCGAGCACGATCACCCCGCCGCCGAGCCAGACGTTGTCGCCGAGGGTGATCGGCTGCGCCGCCTCCCACTTCTGTCGCCGTGGCTCCGGGTCGACGGGGTGGGTGGCCGTCAGGAGCTGCACGTTCGGTCCGATCTGGACGTCCGCGCCGATGGTGATGGGGGCGACGTCGAGGAAGACGGCGTTGAAGTTGACGAACCCGCGCGGCCCGAGGTGGGTGTTCCAGCCGTAGTCGCAGTGGAACGGCGGGCGGACCCAGGTGTCCTCGCCGACCGAGCCGAGCAGCTCGCGCAGCGCGGCCAACCGGGCCTCGGGGTCGGCGGCGGAGCTGCGGTTGAACGCCTCGGTGCGGCGCGCGGCGAGGTCCAGGTCGGCGAGGAGCTCGGGACCCTCGGCGCGGTAGGGCTCGCCGGCCAGCATGCGGTCCTTCATGGAGGTCATCGGACGATGATGCCCGGTCGAATCTCCCTCTTGTGCGAAGTTTGTCACATTTACGTCTTTACCCTGCATACTCGGTATGCAATTCTACTCCTGTCAATGCGACCCCGTATTGACTACGCCTTGCGAGGAGGATCGAGTTGCATCGAAAGGGAAGAAAACCGGCGGGCCTGGCGCTGGCCCTGGGTCTGGTGCTCGCCGCTCCCCTGACCACCCCGGCCGCCGCCGCCCCGGCCACGTCCCCCGCGGCCGTTCCACCCGGGACGCCCGCCGCCGCGGCTGGCGCGACCGGCGCGACCGGTCCGGCGGGGCCCGTCGCCGGCCGACCGGCCACCGTCACCCTGGTCACCGGTGACCGGGTCACCGTCACCGGCTCCGGCGCGGTGAGCATCCGCCCCGGCGCGGGGCGCGACAAGCTGCGCTTCCTGGTCCGGCGCGACCGGGGCCACGTCACCGTGCAGCCGCAGGACGCCCTGCCCCTGCTGCGCTCCGGCCGGGTGGATCCCCGGCTGTTCGACGTGACCGAGCTGATCGCCGCCGGCTACGACGACGCCCGCCGCGACAGCCTGCCGCTGCTGGTGTCGTACCGGCCGGGTGACGCCCGCCGGGCCGTCGCCGGCATCGCCGGCACCCGGGTGACCCGCGACCTGCCGGCCATCCGGGGCGCGGCCGTGACGGCCGAGAAGGCCCGGGCCGGCGCGGTCTGGGGCGCGGTGACCACCGGGCGGGCGGCCGCCCGGGTCGACACGGCGGGGGGTGTCGACCGGCTCTGGCTGGACGGCAGGCGTCGGATCGCCCTCGACCACAGCGTGCCGCAGGTCGGCGCGCCGACCGCGTGGGCGGCCGGCCTCACCGGCAAGGGCGTCACCGTCGCGGTGCTGGACACCGGCGTCGACGCCGAGCACCCCGACCTCGCCGGCCGGCTCGCCGAGTCGCGCAACTTCAGCGGTGTGGCCGAGCCGAGCGACACCATCGGCCACGGCACCCACGTCGCCTCCACCATCGCCGGCAGCGGCGCCGCCTCCGGCGGGAAGTACCGGGGCGTCGCGCCGGACGCCACGCTGGTCTCCGGCAAGGTGTGCGAGGAGAACAGCTGCCCCGACTCGGCGATCCTCGCGGGCATGCAGTGGGCCGCCGTCGACAAGCGGGCCACCGTGGTCAACATGAGCCTCAGCGGCTGGGACACCCCGGAGACCGACCCGCTGGAGGAGGCGGTGCAGACCCTCACCGCGCAGACCGGCACCCTGTTCGTCCTCGCCGCCGGCAACGCCGGAATGGACGCCTCCGTCGGCTCACCGGCCAGCGCCGACGCCGCCCTCGCCGTCGGCGCGGTCGACCGGGACGACGAGCTGGCCGACTTCTCCAGCCGCGGCCCCCGCACGGGCGACGAGGCCCTCAAGCCGGACATCACCGCCCCCGGCGTGGACATCGTCGCCGCCCGCGCCGCCGGCACCACCCTCGGCGAGCCGGTCGGCGACCAGTACGTGACGGCCTCCGGCACGTCCATGGCCACCCCGCACGTCGCCGGCTCGGTGGCGCTGCTCGCCCAGCGGCACCCCGACTGGAAGGCCGGCGCGCTGAAGGCCACCCTGATGGCCGCCGCGAAGCCGCACCCCGGGCAGACCGCCTACCAGCAGGGCGCGGGCCGGGTCGACGTGGCCCGGGCCATCGGGCAGCAGGTCACCAGCGACCCGGTGAGCGTGTCGTTCGGCCGGGCGAAGTGGCCGCACGACGACGACCCGGTGCTCGACCGCACGCTCACCTGGCACAACTCCGGGACCGCCCCGGTCACCCTCGACCTCACGATCGAGGCCACCGGGCCGGACGGCGAGCCGGCCCCCGCCGGCCTGTTCCGCCTCGGCGCGCCCCGCGTCACCGTGCCGGCCGGCGGCACGGCCGGGGTGACGGTCAGCGCCGACACCCGGGTCGACGCCCCGGACGGCTACCACACCGGCCGGGTCGTCGCCCGCTCCGGCGACACGGTGGCGGTCACCCCGATCGCCGTGCACCGCGAGGTGGAGAGCTACGACGTCACCATCAGCCACATCGGGGTCGACGGCAAGCCCACCACCGACTACGGCACCAGCCTGATGGACCTGGACGGCTTCGCCTTCCCCGTCGACCTCTACGGCGGCGTCCCGACGGCCACGGTGCGCCTGCCGAAGGGCCGCTACGGGCTGGGCAGCTACCTGTTCGCCACCGACGAGGCGGGCGAACCGGTCGGGGCCACCCTGCTCGCCCGGCCCGAGCTGGTCGTCGACGGGCCGGTCGAGCTCACCGTCGACGCCCGCGCCGGCAAGCCGGTGCTGGCCACGGTGCCCGAGCGCGGCGCGACGGCGGAGCTGGTCGACGTGAGCGCGGTCTTCTACGGGGCCGACGACAGCGTCTACTCGTTCAGCCTGTGGAGCTCCGGCTTCGCCGGGGTGACCAGCGGGCAGCTCGGCCCGGCCAGCACGCCGGACCGCTTCGTCGCCACCATCGGCAGCCAGTGGGTCGACGCGGACGCCGAGAGCAGCCCCTACCTCTACGCGCTGCTGGAGGCGTTCCCGGGCCGGCTGCCGACCGGCTTCGTCAAGCACTACCGCGCCAAGGACCTCGCCACCGTCGTGCAGACCTTCCGGGACGCGTACCCGGGGACGAAGGCGGAACGGATCGTCTACGGCGAGCCGGAGTACAACACGGGCGGGTCCGCGCTGGTCGTGCCCACGGCGGTGCCCGGCAGGCGGGTCGAGCACTTCAGCACCAACGCCGTGAGCTGGAGCACCGAGCTGGACTTCGGCGCCCCGACCGAGGACGGCTGGCTGGACGTGCAGGCGCTGCTGGCGTCGCCGCTGACCCGGTACCGGCCCGGCGAGACGCGGCACGAGACCTGGGGCGTCGCCCCGTTCGCGCCGTCGTTCCCGGTGCGGCGCTGGGGGACCGAGGGGATCACCCGCCAGGGCGACCTCATCGTGGTCGACCTGGCCGCGCACAGCGACCAGGCCGGGCACGTCGGCGGGTCCCTCAACGAGACCCAGTGGACCCGGCTCCACCGCAACGGGAAGCTGGTCGGCGAGAGCGGATACCCCGGCTACGGCGAGTTCGAGGTGCCCCCGGGCGCGGCGGACTACCGGGTGGAGACCCTCGTCACCCGCGACGTCGCCGACCTGAGCACCGAGGTGGCCGCCGCGTGGACGTTCCGCTCGAAGCACGTCGCCGGTGACGACTTCGTGCCGCAGCCGGCGGCGGCGGTGCGCTTCGCCCCGGCGCTGCGCCCCGACAACAGCGCCCCGGCGGGCCGCACCTTCACCGTGCCGGTGCGGGTCGAACCGCAGGACGGCGCGCCGGCGGCGAAGGTGGCGTCGCTGACCGTCGACGCCTCCTACGACGGGGGCAGGACCTGGCGCAAGGCGGAGCTGCGCCGCCAGGGGGCCGGCTGGGTGGCGACGCTGCACCACCCGGCGGGGCCCGGCTACGCGTCGCTGCGCGCCACCGCGAAGGACACCGCCGGCAACACGGTGACCACGCGGATCATCCAGGCGTACCGGCTGAGGTGAACCGGCGTCCGGGCCCGGCGGTCCCCTCCCGCCGGGCCCGGACGCGCGGCCCTGCCGTCGGTCGCCGGCGCGCGGCCCCATCGTCGGTCGTCGGCGCGCGGGCCGCCGCCGGCCCTCGGGCGCAGGGCCGCCCGGCCGTCGGCGCGGGCGTCAGTCGTTGGCGTGCAGGGCGGCGTTCAGCTCAATGCCCCGGCCCGTGCGCGGGCGGGCCTCCAGCGCGCCGGTGACCGAGTTGCGCCAGAACAGCAGCCCGTTCACCCCGGACAGCTCGCGGGCCTTGACCACCCGGCCGTCCGGCAGGGCGATCTTCGAGGCCGCCGTGACGTAGCAGCCCGCCTCGACCACGCAGTCGTCGCCGAGCGAGATGCCGACGCCCGCGTTCGCGCCCACCAGGCTCCGCTCGCCGATGCGCACCCGGTCGGTGCCGCCGCCGGAGAGGGTGCCCATGATCGACGCGCCGCCGCCGATGTCGGAGCCGTCGCCGACCACCACGCCCTGCACGATCCGCCCCTCCACCATCGAGGTGCCCAGCGTGCCGGCGTTGAAGTTGACGAAGCCCTCGTGCATGACCGTGGTGCCGGCGGCCAGGTGCGCGCCGAGCCGGACCCGGTCCGCGTCGGCGATCCGCACCCCGGAGGGCACCACGTAGTCGGTCATCCGGGGGAACTTGTCCACCCCGTGGACGGCCAGGTGGCGGCCGGCGGCCCGCTCGATCACCCGCAGCTCGTCGACCCGCTCCGGCGGGCACGGCCCGGCCGACGTCCAGGCCACGTTGGCCAGCTTGCCGAAGATGCCGTCGAGGTTCAGCTCGTTGGGCCGCACCAGGCGGTGGGAGAGCAGGTGCAACCTGAGGTACGCGTCCGCGGCGTCCTTGATCGGGTCGTCCAGCGAGCCGATCACGGTGACCACCTGGACCGTGCGCAGCCCCGGCAGCGCCCGCTCGCCGACCGCGCCCGGCGGCAGGTCCAGCACGTCCGCCTCGTCCTCGCCCGGGACCAACGGCAGCTCGCCGAGCCCCAGCTTGCCCGTCGGATACCAGGTGTCGAGCACCTGCTCGTCAGCGGTGATCGTGGCCAGGCCGATGCCCCACGCAGGCTGTGCAGTCGTCACGCCTGTGACGGTACCGTGCGAACCATGGAGAACCCGCTGACCCCCGAGGTCCTCGCCGATCCGGTGGCGTTGACCCGTGCACTGGTCGACATAGAGTCCGTCTCCCTCCACGAGAAGGCCATCGCCGACTGCGTCGAGGAGGTGCTGCGCGGGGTGCCGCACCTGACCACGTTCCGGCACGGCAACACCGTGATGGCGCGCACCGACCTGGGGCGGTCCTCCCGGGTCGTGCTCGCCGGGCACCTGGACACCGTGCCGCTGAACAACAACTTCCCGTCGACCATGCGCGGCGACCTCATGTACGGCTGCGGCACCTCCGACATGAAGTCCGGCGTCGCGTACGCGCTGCACCTGGCGGTCACCCTGCCCGACCCGCGCTACGACGTGACGTACTTCTTCTACGAGGCCGAGGAGATCGAGTCCAAGTACAACGGGCTCTTCCTGGTCGCCGAGGCGCACCCGGAGTGGCTCCAGGCGGACTTCGCGGTGCTGCTGGAGCCGACGTACGGCATCGTCGAGGCCGGCTGCCAGGGGACCATGCGGTCGGTGGTGACCACCACCGGCGTCCGGGCCCACTCGGCGCGCTCCTGGCACGGGGTGAACGCCATCCACGGCGCGGGCGAGGTGCTGCGCCGGCTGTCGGCGTACGAGGCGCGGCGCGTCACCATCGACGGCTGCGACTACCGCGAGGGCATGAACGCGGTGCGGATCAGCGGCGGGGTCGCCGGCAACGTGGTGCCCGACCGGTGCGAGATCGAGGTCAACTACCGGTTCGCCCCCGACCGGACGCCTGCCGAGGCCGAGGCGCACCTGCGCGAGGTCTTCGACGGCTTCGAGCTGCGGGTGACCGACGTGGCCGCCGGGGCGGCGCCCGGGCTGGAGGCGGCCCCGGCGAAGGAGTTCCTGGCGGCCGTCGGCGCCGCGCCGATCGGCAAGCTCGGCTGGACGGACGTGGCCCGGTTCGCCGCGATGGGCATCCCCGCGCTGAACTTCGGCCCGGGCGACCCCAACCTGGCCCACCACCCCGACGAGCACGTCGAGATCGGCAAGATCCGCGACGGCGCGGCGACCCTGCACCGCTGGCTCGCCCCGGCCTGAGCGCCCCGGGGCCTGAGCGCACCGGCCCCGGCCCGGCCTGGGCGCACCGGAACCGGTCCGGTCTGAGAGCACCGGAACCGGCCCGGCCTGGGCGCACCGGAACGGCCCGGACGCGCCGAGGCGGCCCGCGGCACCGCGCTGCGGTGGGCGGGCCGCCCCGGCGACCTGCGGTGGTCGGTCAGGCGGTCGGGGTCAGGGACGACTCGGGGCGGGTGTCGGTCGGGTCGCCGGTGAGGTCGGCGACGGGGGCTTCCATCTGCCGGGCGCGGCGGCGCTCGGCCACCACGTCCCGGATCCGCCGCTGCATCTGCCGACGGATCCGGATCATCTCGCTGTTGCTGATCACGCTGGCTCCTCCCCCGAAGGCGCGTGCCGGGGCATACCCGGTATATGAATGGTAAGACGTACGGGCGAGCGAATTAGTTGCCCTGGTCGCGGAAAATTTCTCCGGCCCGCCCCTGGTGCGGGCGTCGCACCCCGCTACCACCCCTCCACTACGGTTGCTTCCATGAGTGACAGGGCTGCCAGGAGCGACAGCGACGGGCGCGGTACGGCCCGCGGGCCGGGGCGGGAGCGGCACCGGGGTGCGGTCACCCTGCGTCGCGGCGCGATCCCGACCAGCACCGCCGACCAGCGGCTGCTGGACTCCCGGGGCCGGGGCGACTGGAAGACGAAGGACGCCTGGCGGGCGCTGCGCATCCTGTCCGAGTTCGTGGAGGGCTTCGACACCCTCGCCGACCTGCCGCCCGCGGTCAGCGTCTTCGGCTCCGCCCGCAGCAAGCCGGACAGCCCCGAGTGCCGGCTGGCCGAGGAGCTCGGCGCCGCCCTGGCCCGCGCCGGGTACGCGGTGATCACCGGCGGCGGGCCGGGCGTGATGGAGGCGGCCAACCGGGGCGCCAGCGAGGCCGGTGGGCTCTCCGTCGGGCTCGGCATCGAGCTCCCCTTCGAGCAGGGCCTCAACGACTGGGTCGACCTGGCCATCGACTTTCGGTACTTCTTCGCCCGCAAGACCATGTTCGTCAAGTACGCGCAGGCGTTCGTGGTGCTGCCCGGCGGGTTCGGCACCATGGACGAGCTGTTCGAGGCGCTGACGCTGGTGCAGACCGGCAAGGTCACCCGGTTCCCGGTGGTGCTGATGGGCACGGAGTACTGGCGGGGCCTGCTCGACTGGCTACGCGACACGATGGCCGTCGACGGCAAGATCGGGCCGGCCGACCTGGAGCTGATCTGCCTCACCGACGACGTCGACGCCGCCGTGCGGCACATCGTGGCCGCCGAGGCGGCGCTCTCCGCCGAGCAGGCCGCCGTCGAGCAGGCCGCCGTCGAGCGGACCGCCGCCGACCAGCAGGCCGCCGACCAGCAGGCCCGGGAGGGCTGAACCGGTGGCCGCGATCTGCGTGTTCTGCGCGTCCTCCCGCACGCTCGACCAGCGCTGGCTGGACCTCGCCGCCGAGACCGGCCGGGAGATCGCCCGACGGGGGCACACCCTGGTCAGCGGCGGCGGCTGCGTCGGGATGATGGGGGCGGTGGTCGAGGGGGCCCGGTCGGCCGGCGGCCGTACGGTCGGGGTGATCCCGCAGTCCCTGGTCGACCTGGAGGTCGCCGATCTCGCCTCGGACGAGCTGCTGGTCACCGCCAGCATGGCCGACCGCAAGACCCTGATGATCGAGAAGTCGGACGCGTTTCTCACGCTGCCCGGCGGGCTGGGCACCCTGGACGAGCTGTTCGAGGTGTGGACGACCGCCACCCTCGCCCTGCACGCCAAGCCGATGGTGCTGGTCGACACGGACGGCTTCTACCGCCCCCTGCTCGACTGGCTCACGCTGCTCACCGACCGTAACTTCCTCAAGCCGGCGGGCATGGACCTCCTCCTGCTGGCCGACACCGTCCCCGACGCCCTGACCACCCTGGAGTCCCACCTCCCCTGACCCCAGACCCGCCCCACCCCGTCTCGCGGCGCGGGGGCGGGGGAGTGGGTGGGGCGCGGTGGGGTGGGTGTCGGTGGGGCGTGGTGGGATGGGGGGATGCAGGCGTACCGGCTGGTGCGCCGGCCTGTCGAGACGGCCCGGGGGGACCGTCGGCCCGACGGGGCGGCGTTGGGGGGCGGTCGGCCCGAAGGTGAGGCCGGCGGCGGGTGGCGGGCCGACCCGGTGCAGGCCGAGGTCGTGGCGCACACCGACGGGCCGATGCTGGTCGTCGGCGGGCCGGGCACCGGCAAGAGCAGCGTCCTGGTGGAGGCGGTGGCCGCCCGGGTGGCCGAGGGGGTCGACCCGGAGCGGGTGCTGGTGCTCACCTTCGGCCGGCGGCAGGCCACCGACCTGCGCCGCCGGATCGAGGCCCGGGTGGCGGGCGACGGGCAGCGGGTGCTGCGCGAGCCGCTGGTGCGCACCTTCCCGGCGTACGCGTTCGGGCTGTTGCGCCGGGCCGCCGCCGAGCGGGGCGAGCCGTCGCCGCGCCTGCTCACCGGCCCCGAGCAGGATCTGATCATCCGGGAGCTGTTGGACGTGGTCGGCGAGGATCCCGACGACGACCCGGTCGGCTGGCCGGAGGACCTGCGGCCCGCCCTGCGTACCCGGGCGTTCGCGGCCCAGCTCCGCGACCTGCTGATGCGGGCGGCCGAGCGCGGGGTGGGCCCGGTGGAGCTGGCCCGGCTGGGCGAGCGGCTGGGCCGCGCCGACTGGCCGGCCGCCGCGCGTTTCCTGCGGGAGTACGTGGCCGTGCTCGCGCTGCGCGACGTCAGCAACCGCGGCTCGATCGCGTACGACCCGGCGGAGCTGGTCCGCGCCGCGACCGGCCTGCTGCTCGACGATCCGGAGCTGCTGGAGGCCGAGCGCCGCCGCCTCGCCCACGTCTACGTCGACGAGCTGGCCGACACCGACCCCGCCCAGCTCGACCTGCTCGCCGTGCTGGCCGGCGGCGGCAAGTCCCTGGTCGCGTTCGCCGACCCCGACTCGGCCACGTACGCGTTCCGGGGCACCGACCCGGCCGGGGTGGCCGCGTTCCCGCACCGCTTCCGCACCGCCTCCGGAGCACCGGCCGCGCAGGTCGTGCTGACCACCTCGTACCGGGCGGGGCCGGGGCTGATCGCCGCGACCCGGCGGCTCGCCGGCCGGCTGCGTGGCCCGGCGGCCCACCGGCGGCTGCGCCCGCTGCCCGACGCCCCGCCCGGCACGGTGGAGGTACGCACCTTCCGCTCGGCCACCAGCGAGGCCGCCTGGCTGGCCCAGGCGCTGCGGGCCGCGCACCTGCTCGACGGGGTGCCGTGGTCGCGGATGGCGGTGCTGGTGCGCTCGACGGCCCGGCAGTTGCCGTCGCTGCGCCGGGCCCTGCACACGGCCGGGGTGCCGACGGTGGTGCACGGCGAGGACCTGCCGCTGCACCTCCAGCCGGCGGTCGCCCCGCTGCTGCTCCTGCTGCGGTGTGCCCTGGAGCCGACCCGGCTGGACGAGGAGGCGGCGGTGGCGCTGCTGCACTCGCCGCTGGGCGGGGCCGACCCGCTGGCCGAGCGGCGGCTGCGCCAGGGGCTGCGGGCGCTCGCCCTGGCGGTCGGGGACCGTCGCCCCTCCGGCGAGCTGATCGTCGACGCGTTGCGCGACCCGGAGGAGCTGTCCGGGATCGACCGGCACTGGGCGGAGCCGGCGCAGGCGGTCGCCGGGCTGCTGGCCATCGCCCGGGAGGCGGCCCAGCGGCCGGGCGCCACCGCCGAGGACGTGCTGTGGGCGGTGTGGGACGCCAGCGGGCTGGCCGAGCGCTGGGCCGGCGCGATCACCCTCGGGCGGGCGGCGACCGGGGAGCACGAGACCGCGCGGCGGTGGCGGGCGGAGGCCGCCGACCGGGATCTCGACGCCGTGCTGGTGCTCTTCGACGCGGCGGCCCGGTTCGCCGACCGGCTGCCCGGCGCGCGCACCGAGGTCTTCCTCGACCACGTGCTCGGCCAGGACCTGCCGGCCGACACGCTCGCGCCGACGGCGGACCGGGGCGAGGCCGTCCGGCTGCTCACGGCGCACGCCGCGAAGGGACTGGAGTGGGACCTGGTCGCCGTCGCCGGGGTGCAGGAGGGCGTCTGGCCGGACCTGCGGCTGCGCGGCACCCTGCTCGGCTCCGAGCGGCTGGTGGACGTGCTCGCCGGCCGCGACGCCGGCCACGACCTCGACGCCGGCCGTCAGGGCGCCGGCGACGGCCGCCGGGGGCCGGGGGACGCCGGCCGCGATTCCGGCGAGGGTCGCCGGGGTTCCGGGGACGTCGGGCGGGCGGTCCTCGTCGGGCAGACCTCCGCCCTGCTCGACGAGGAGCGCCGGCTCTTCCACGTGGCGGTGACCCGGGCCCGCCGCCGGCTGCTGGTCAGCGCCGTCGCCTCGGCCGCGGTGGGCGGCGACGACCACGAGGAGCAGCCCAGCCGGTTCCTGTACGAGCTGGATCCGACCCGGCCGCCCGGCGACGCCGGCGGCCCGGTCCCCGGCGGCGGCCCCGACCCCACCCCCGGCGGCGGGGCAGCCGGAACGGCGGGCACCGCCCCCGGCGGCGGCCCCGACTCCGCCCCCGGCGGCGGCCCCGACTCCGCCCCCGGCGGCGGCCCCGACTCCGCCCCCGGCGGCGGGCGAGGCGGAACGGCGGGTGCCACCCCCGGTGGCCCGGCGGGCATCCCCGGTGAGCCGGCCGGCGGCGCTGCGGAGCCCGGCCGGGGGAGCCTGCCGGTGGCCGGGCCGCCCCGGGCGTTGACGCTGCCGGCGCTGGTCGCGGAGCTGCGTACCGCCGTGGCCGACCCGGCCGCGCACTACCACCGGCGCAGCGCGGCGGCGGCCGAGCTGGCCCGCCTCGCCGCCGCCGGGGTGCCCGGCGCGCACCCGGACGACTGGTGGGGCCTGCGCGGCCTCTCCGACGACCGGCCGCTGGTCGACGAGGGCGAGCCGGTGCGGGTCACCCCGTCGGGCATGGAGAGCGCGCTGCGGTGCAGCCTGCGCTGGCTGCTGGAGCGGCACGGCGGCAGCGGCCCGGCCAGCGCCGCGCAGGGGGTGGGCAACCTGGTGCACGCCGCCGCGATGCTCGCCGAGGACGCCAGCGCCGACCGGTCCGCGCTGCTGGAATACGTGGCGGCCCGGTTCGACGCGATCGAGCTGGCCGCCCGGTGGATGGTGGGTCCCGAGCGGGAGCGCGCCGAGGCGATGGTGGACAAGCTGCTGCGCTGGCTGGCGGGCAACCCGCGCCGGCTGCTGGCCATCGAGCACGAGTTCGCCGTCCGCCTGGACGACCCGCAGCGGCCCGTCGAGCTGACCGGCCGGGTGGACCGGCTGGAGGTCGACGCCGCCGGCCGGCTGGTGGTGGTCGACCTGAAGACCGGCAAGTCCACCGTGGTCACCGAGCGGGAGATCGGCGAGCACCCGCAGCTCGGGGCCTACCAGGCGGCGGTCGAGGCGGGGGCGTTCGCCGAGCACGGCGACGAGTCCGGCGGGGCGGCCCTGGTGCAGCTCGGCACGGGGGCGCGCGACGCCCGGGAGCAGAGCCAGCCGGCGGCGGGGCAGGGGCCGGCGGCCGGCTGGGCGACCGCGCTGGTCCGGCGCACCGCCGATACGATGGCCGCCGCCACCTTCGCCGCGGTCGCCAACTCCACGTGCCGGGTCTGCCCGGTGCGCACGAGCTGTCCGGTGTCCGGGCAGGGCCGCCAGGTGGTCGAGCCACCAGCCCCCCGCCGGGAGCAGCCAGAGTGAGCGCGAGGAGTGAGCTTGCGAGCCCCGCAGGCGCGAACTGAGATGAACCCGTGAGCCTGCGAGCCGCGCCGTCGCGACCTGAGGACACCCCGTGACCCAGCCCGCCCTGTTCAGCGCCGCCGCCCCGGCGCCCCGGGCCGCCGACTCCGGGCCCCGCTACACGCCGGTCGAGCTGGCGAGGCTGCTCCGGTTGCCCGCGCCCACCCGGGAGCAGGCCGCGATCATCGCCGCGCCGGTCGAGCCGCTGCTGGTGGTCGCCGGGGCCGGCTCGGGCAAGACCGAGACGATGGCCGCCCGGGTGGTCTGGCTGGTCGCCAACGCGTACGTCCGGCCGGAGCAGGTCCTCGGCCTGACGTTCACCCGTAAGGCGGCCGGCGAGCTGGCGCACCGGGTGCGTACCCGGCTCGACCAGTTGGTGCGCCGGCTGGGGCGGCGGGGCCGCGACCCGCTCGACGACCCGCTGGCCGGCGAGCCGACGGTGTCCACCTACCACTCGTACGCGGGCCGGATCGTCACCGAGCACGGGCTGCGCGCCGGGTACGAGCCGTCCACCCGGCTGCTCACCGAGGCGTCCCGCTGGCAGCTCGTGGACCTGCTGGTGCGCAACTACGACGGCGACATGACCGGCGTGGACCGGATGCCCAGCACGATCACCGACGCGGTGCTGGCGCTCGCCGGTGAGCTGGACGAGCACCTGGTCGACCCGGACGCCCTGGCCGCCTGGACGGGCCGGTTCTTCGCTGACGTGCAGTCCCGCCCCGGCCGCGTCTACGCCGACGTGCGCCGGGCGCTCGCCCTCCAGCAGACGCGGCTGAAGCTGCTGCCGCTGGTCCGCGCGTACGGCCGGCGCAAGGACGACTTCGAGGCGATGGACTTCGCCGACCAGCTCGCCCGGGCGGCCCGGGTGGCCCGCGACCACCCGGCGGTCGGCGCGATCGAGCGGGACCGGTTCCGGGTGGTGCTGCTCGACGAATACCAGGACACCAGCCACGCCCAGGTGGTGCTGCTCAACGCGCTGTTCGGCGGCGGCCACCCGGTGACCGCCGTGGGCGACCCCTGCCAGTCCATTTACGGCTGGCGCGGGGCCAGCGCGGGCACCCTGGACCGCTTCCCGGCGGAGTTCGCCCGCGTCGACGGCACCCCCGCCGCCGTGCTGGGCCTCACCACGAGCTGGCGCAACCGCCCGGAGATCCTGGGGGTGGCGAACGCCCTGGCCACGCCGCTGCGGGCGGCGGGCGCCCGGGTGCCGGAGCTGCGCGCGGCGCTGAGCGTCGCCGCACCGATCCCGCACCGCACGCCGGGTGGCCTGGCCGCCGGCACCGTGCACTGTGCGCTCCTGCCGACGTACGCCGACGAGGCCGACTGGATCGCCGACAGCGTCCTCGCGGCGTGGCGGGGGGCGGCCGGGATGCCGGGCGCGTCGCCCGAGCACGTCCCGGTGCGGCTGCGGCCCACCACCGCCGTGCTGGTGCGGCTGCGCAGCCAGATCCCCGCCCTGGCCACGGCGCTGCGCGCCCGGGGGCTGCCGGTCGAGGTGGTGGGGCTGGGCGGGCTGCTGGACACCCCCGAGGTGCGGGACGTGGTGTGCACCCTGCGGGTGCTCGCCGACCCGACCGACGGGGCGGCGCTGCTGCGGCTGCTGACCGGGGCGCGCTGGCGGATCGGGCCGCGCGACCTGGTGGCCCTGCACCGGCGGGCCCGGTCGATCGCCGGCCAACGCCGCCGGCTCGCCGCCGGGGACGAGCCGGAGATCGCCGTGGACCTGCTCGACGAGGCCACCCTCGTGGAGGCGCTGGCCGACCTGGGGCCGGCGCAGGCGTACTCGGACCAGGGCTACGCGCGGCTGCGCGCGTACGGCGAGGAACTGGCCCTGCTGCGCTACCGGCTGGACCAGACGCTGCCGGAGCTGATCGCGGACGTCGAGCGGACCATCGGCCTGGACGTGGAGGTGGCGGTGCGGGCGGGCCGGGACGGCACCGGCGACGCCGGCCTGGCCCGGGGCCACCTGGACGCCCTCGGCGACGTGGCGGCCCGGTTCAGCGGGGAGTCCCCGGCGGCGACCCTGTCGGGGTTCCTGGCCTACCTGTCCGCCGCAGAGGACGAGGAACGCGGCCTCGCCCCGGGCGAGGTGGAGGTGGTCGACGGCGCGGTGCAGATCCTCACGGCGCACTCCGCGAAGGGCCTGGAGTGGGACGTGGTGGCGGTCGCCGGCCTGAGCCGGGGCGTCTGGCCGGGGCCGGTGCGCAACTCCGATCACTGGCTGGGCGGGCTGGGGGTGCTGCCGTTCCCGCTGCGCGGGGACGCCGACGGGCTGCCCGAGCTGGGTCTGGCCGACGCCGCCGACCAGCGCGCGGTGGCGCGGGCGCTGGCCGACTTCACCGACGCGTGGCGGGCGCACGACGAGCGGGAGGAGCGCCGCCTGGCGTACGTGGCGGTGACCCGTCCCCGGCGGCTGCTGCTCTGCTCCGGCTACTGGTGGGGCGAGGGGACGAAGCGTCCGCGCGGCCCGTCGGCGTTCCTGCGGGAGGTGCACGACGCGTGCTCCGGCGACGGGCTGCTGGTGGACCGGTGGGCCCCGGAGCCGGCCGGTGACGCGGTGAACCCGACCACGGAGGTGGTGCTGCGCGCCGAGTGGCCGGCGGATCCGCTGGGCGGGCGTCGTCCGGCGCTGGCCGAGGCCGCCGCGTTGGTGCGCCGCTTCCTCGCCGACCCGGACGCCGCACCGGCCGCCCCCGGTGGCGGGGCCGCCGTTCCGGACGGGGGACCAGCGGCCCCCGGTGGCGAGGCCGCCCTCCCGGCCGCTCCTGGTGGCGGGGCCGCCCTCCCGGGTGGCGGATCCGGCGGCCCCGGCGGGGGCCGGGGGCCGGTCGTCGCCGAGGACCCGGAGGTGGCGCGCTGGCGGCGGGAGGCCGACCTGCTGCTCGCCGAGCGGGCCGAGCTGGTCGCCGGGGCGGGGGCGGTCGAGGTGGCCCTGCCCGGGCAGCTCTCCGTCACCCAGCTCGTCGCGCTGCGCCGCGACCCGGCGGAGCTGGCCCGCGCCCTGCGCCGGCCGATGCCCAGCGCGCCGAACCCGTACGCCCGGCGGGGCACCGCGTTCCACACCTGGCTGGAGCAGCGCTTCGGCGCGGACCGGCTGCTCGACGTGGACGAGCTGCCCGGGGCGGCCGACGCCGACGCCGCGCCGGACGAGGCGCTCGCGGAGTTGCAGGCGCGCTTCCTGGCCGGCGAGTGGGCGCAGCGGGTGCCGGTGGAGGTGGAGGTGCCGTTCGCCACGGTGATCGCCGGGGTGGTGGTGCGGGGCCGGATGGACGCCGTCTTCGCCCGGCCGGGCGGGCGGTTCGACGTGGTCGAC
The DNA here is from genome assembly GCF_029581295.1 of Micromonospora sp. WMMD712. Lineage (NCBI taxonomy): Bacteria > Bacillati > Actinomycetota > Actinomycetes > Micromonosporales > Micromonosporaceae > Micromonospora > Micromonospora sp. WMMD712. The sequence continues at coordinate 3,276,142 of NZ_CP120743.1, read as the reverse complement.
TGGAAGACCGGGCGGCAGCCCTCGGGGGCGGCGGCCGAGGCGGCGGCGGTGCAGCTCGCCGTCTACCGGCTGGCCTGGGCCGAGCTGGCCGGGGTGCCGGTCGACCGGGTCGGCGCGGCCTTCCACTACGTGCGGGACGGCGCGACCGTCCGTCCGGCGGACCTGCTGGACGCCGACGGCCTCACCGCGCTGGTCGCGGCCGTGCCGGAGGTCGCCCGCGACCAGGTCGCCGCAGGCACCGACGCTGCGGCGGGCGGTGCGCGGTCGGCAAGTTCCCGGTGACGGGCGACGGGCGGCGTGATCCGTGATAGTCTGGCTGCGTTGCAGTTATGGTTCCCAGAGACTCTGTGTGCGCCTGGCGGATTGTGGCCCCAGGCGCTCTTTGTTGTGTCCGGAGTTCTCCGGGCGGGGCGAACCAGAAGCGACAGGTGGTCCGCGCACCCCGCGCGGAGCGCTCCTCTTCGGGCCCGCAACAGGTGCGGGTCCGACGTTCCGTCAAGGAGACGAAACACATGGCAATTGGCACCGTCAAGTGGTTCAACGCTGACAAGGGCTTCGGCTTCATCACCCCGGACGGCGGCGGCGCCGACGTCTTCGCCCACTTCTCGGCGATCCAGACCTCCGGCTACCGGAGCCTGGACGAGAACCAGCGGGTCGAGTTCGAGATCACCCAGGGTCAGAAGGGCCCGCAGGCGGAGAACATCCGCCCGCTCTGATCTCCGGCACCCGTTCCACCCGTAACATCCGTCGCGCCCTCCGGGCGTGACGACGTGGCCGGTCCGCCCCTCGTGCGGCGGGCCGGCCACGACCCCATTCGGTTCGTGCTTGTGAGTCCCGGCGGCCCCGTCCGCCGGTCGACAGCGCCGCCCCGGCGCCCTCCCTCGACACGTGCCGCGTCGAGGAAGGCTCTGCCATGACCACCGTTCTGCCCTCTTTCTCCGCCACCGGCCTGGCGTCGGCGTTGCTCGCCGAGCTGACCGCGCAGGGCATCACCGAGCCGTTCCCGATCCAGGCGGCGACGCTGCCGGACTCGCTGGCCGGCCGGGACGTGCTCGGCCGGGGCCGCACCGGCTCGGGCAAGACCCTCGCCTTCGGGCTGCCGCTGCTGCACCGCACCGCCGGCCGGCGCGCCCGCCCGGGGCGTCCGCTGGCGCTGGTGCTGGTGCCGACGCGCGAGCTGGCCCAGCAGGTGACCACCGCGCTCGCCCCGTACGCCCGGGTGCTGGGGCTGCGCGTCGCGACCGTGGTCGGCGGCCTGTCGCTGGGGCGGCAGGCGGACGCGCTGCGCGCCGGCGCCGAGGTGGTCGTGGCGACCCCCGGCCGGCTGCACGACCTGATCAACCGCGGTGACGCCCGGCTCGACCAGGTGGCCGTGACGGTGCTGGACGAGGCCGACCAGATGGCCGACATGGGCTTCCTGCCGCAGGTCACCAAGCTGCTGGAGCAGGTGGCCGGCGACGGCCAGCGGATGCTCTTCTCCGCCACCCTCGACGGTGGCGTGGACAAGCTGGTCCGCCGGTTCCTCACCGACCCGGTGTCGCACTCCGTCGATCCGGGCACCGCCACGGTCACCGCGATGACGCACCACGTGCTGCACGTCGAGGCGGAGGACAAGCCGGCCACGCTGACCCGGATCGCGGCCCGCGAGGGCCGCACCATCCTGTTCATGGGCACCAAGCACCGCGCCGACCGGCTGGCCCGGCAGCTCCTCGCCAAGGGCGTGCGCGCGGCGGCCCTGCACGGCGGCAAGTCGCAGCCGCAGCGCACCCGGATCCTGGAGCAGTTCCGCACGGGCCAGGTGACCGCGCTGGTCGCCACCGACGTGGCGGCCCGGGGCATCCACGTCGACGGCCTCGACATGGTGGTCAACGTCGACCCGCCGACGGAGGCGAAGGACTACCTGCACCGGGGCGGGCGCACGGCGCGGGCCGGCGAGTCGGGCACGGTGGTCACCCTGGTCCTGCCCGAGCAGCGCCGGGAGGTGTCCCGGCTGATGGCCACCGCCGGCATCCGGCCGCAGGCCACCCAGGTCCGCCCGGGCGAGGAGGCGGCGCTGGCCCGGGTCACCGGCGCCCGGGAGCCGTCGGGCGTGCCGGTGACCGTCGTCGCTCCGCCGTCGCAGCGGTCCGCCCCGGCGACGTCGGGCCGGGGCTCCCGGTCCGCCCGCGCCGCCCACGGCGCGGCGGCGTCCGGCGGCGCGCCCCGTCCCGCCGGCGCGCAGGGCGACACCCCGGCCGGCCGCGACGCGGCGGCCGGCGAGGGCCGGCGCGCCGGGCACCGCTCGTCGGGCCGGTCGCGTCGCCCGCGTCGCCCCCGTTCCGCCTGACCGTCCGCCGGTCGGGAGCCGCGCCCCTGCCTCTGGCTGATTCGAAAACCAGGCGTGCCTGAGCCGATAATCAGGAGGCTGAGTCGGGAATCAGGCAGGCGTGGGTCCGATCGGCGACTGTCGCCCGCGCGCCTGGTGGACGATGCTAGCCGTGGGGGAACACGGCCGGTGGGGACCGGCCTTGCTGGGGGGAGGAAGACCATGACGGCCGACGTCGAGTCGGGGGCGGCACGGGAGTTGCTGGTGGTGCTGGCGGTCGCGGGGGCGGGACTGCTGCTTGCCACGGCGGCGGCCTTCTCGCCGTGGCACCCCGCCCGGAGCGCCCGGCCGCCCGCCGGGGTGGTGGGGCTGCACAACCCGGACGGGGCGGACGCGAAGCTCACGGGCACGGTCATCGGGGTGACCGACCGCGCCGCCGGCTGAGTTCCTCGTCAGCGGAGAGTGGCTCGAAGAGCCGCAGGTGTGGGGTGCGGATGAGCCGGGCTCGCCCGCACCCCACCGTGACCGTTACCTACTCTTTCCCCGCAGCGTCGCGACCAGCAGAGCCACCGCGTGCACCAGCACCGCCAGGCTCAGGACGATCGCTGCGAAGTTCTGGGCGTACGGGTCGAGTTCTCCCGTCGTGACCAGGTAGGTCAGGGCCGCGTTGCCGACGGTGGCTCCCGCCACCACGGCTTTGGTGGTTTGATTGCTCATGGCGTCCTCCGGGACGTTCCGAACGACCGCCGCCTCCCAACCTCCAAGCCCGGACGCGGCGGTCGTTCCTACTTCGAGCCCCCGGCTGGGGACCTGCCTCATGCATGCGGGACGCACGGGTCGCATGGCAAGCCCGAAGCGAACTCGATCGACGGACCAGGGTCGCATGAGGGTCAGGCGGATGTCAGCACGACCGAGACCGGGCCGCACTCCATCTCGAAACTTGCGAACACGGCCTCCGCCATCGGCGTGCCGGAGTCCTGACCGGCGCGCAGGGAGCGGTTCAATAGGGCTAAGAGGCTGTCGATGCCGGTCAGGATGGCTCGTCCAGGTACGAGCGCCGACTGAGAGTACGATCTCGCGCGATCGGTCATGCCGTTAAGGCACAGCAGTGCCCGGGCCTCGTCCCCGCTGCCGTCGTCGACAAGCATCTGTTGGACGACCGCGCTGGTGACCCGTTCGGGGGCGAGGATCAGCGAGCCGGTCCGGCCAGCGGGGAGCCGGAACTGCACACAATCGGCCATGGCCTGCACCTGGAGGTGGTATCGCTCCAAGAGGCTGGCCAGGAGGTCGATCACTTCCGGTAGATCCTCCGCCAGGCTGAAATCGGTGAAATAGTCGCCGTAGGAAGGCGCGTCGGGATCGTCGGCGACCGGTTTCTCACTCAGGCCCACCGGAAGCCGGGCCTGCAGTCGTTGCTGCCGGCGTTCGGCGGCGTCAAGCGCGTCCCGGGCGGCCTCGATCTCCACTTCCGTCAGGCCCAGCCGGGGCGCTGTCAGGAGATCCCGTAGCTCCTCGGGCTCCTCGTCGCCGGGCAGGGCGATCAGCCGTTCCCGGTGCAGCGCCTCGATGTGCAGGTTGAGAAGCGGAGTGAGCCATGCCGGGACACCTGACCACATCGCCTCGGAAAGCGGCCTCAGTCGCTGGGTGCGCGGTCCGGTGTCCCGGTGCCGCGCGAAATGGTCGGCGGCGCTGAGGACGTTGCTCACCTGGTCACATAATTGCTCGACGTCCGCGAGATGGAGCTCGACCCGGCGTACTTCCTTGGAGGCCCGCCCGCGACGCCGCCGCCGCTCACGCTCGTAGCGGGTGCCGGCCTCCACCCGTCCCTTGATGTCTGCGAACGGCACACCGTGCAGCCAGAGATAGGCGACGAGCGCGCGCAGCACCACATTGACGTCACCCAGCCCGTCCGAGTTTGCCAGAAGGCGGACCACGGCGCTCTCATCGCTGTGTCCCTGGTCGCACAGAACGGACTCCGGCAGGGGGCTGAGTGAGGCGTTGGGGTCGCGCTGCCGCAACTCACGAAGCAATTGCTCGTCGGCGGCGCGTCGCGCGTCGTGGCCGTGCGCACACAACGGCGCGATGAGGCAGCCGACCGATTTGGCCGTTTCCTGTTCGAGGTCGCCATGCGTCCAATCCGGGTCCCACGGCGACATGGAGATCCAGTTGAGCCGGCGTACTGGAATGCTGGTAGCCGCCACGGCGATCAGGTCGAGCATGCTCGCGCCGGAGACTGCCAGGTCGGCGAGCCGCTCCAGCACTGAGGCCGTTGACAACGGCAAGCTGTTGACGGCGACCGCCACACCCAGTGGGGAGGCCTTCCATCCGTGGGCATCCAGCTTCGCGACCAGCCCCCGGTCAATCAGCCGCTGCAACATGTCCTCCGCGCGGGGCAGTTCCCCGGGGGCCAGTTCCGCCAGGAGGGTTGCGTTGACAATCTCCTTCGCCCGGGCGGCGTGCTCCGACAGAGGCTGGCTCCGGCCTCGCGCGGTCATGTCCTGAAGCACCAGCGAAGCCATGTCGTTGCTGGTCATCCGGCTCGCGACCTCGGTACCGCCGTGCCTGGGCAGGATGAACCGCTGCCACAGGCCGTCGACGGTGCTGAGCGTCATCACGTCTGTCTCATCGTTGGGCCGGAGCTTGCGGTGTAGGTGTTCGGCGTCCTCCGTCAGCACCCAGGCGTCGCCGCTGCTGCTCAGCCCGAGCCGGCCGGCTCGCCCAATGCGGTTCTTCACGTCTCCGAGTCCTAGCGACCGGAGCTCTCCGTTGGGGGCGCCGGTGCTCACTGTGCAACTGGCGAGTACGACCGCGTCAACGGGCAGGTTCAGGCCGACGCTGAGCGTGTCAGTCGTCACCAGCACCCGTAGCAGCCCGTTGCGGAACTCGTCCTGAACGATTTCCCGGAGCGGGCGGGTGAGCTGCCGCGTGTGATAGGCGCAGCCGGTCATCAACGCGGTCTCGACGTCCTTCCTGGCACCGTGTGCGGCGGTACGGGTCAAGCGCTGGCGCCGCTCCTCTGCCACCTCCGTGGCGAGCGACTCGTCGCGGTATCGGCCGAACCGCCAAGGGTTGTTGCGCGTGCGCCGGACGGCACCGAACTCCAGGTCCATCGCGGCCTGGATCGCCTGGGCCAGCGAGAACGCACTTTTCCGCGACCGGGTGTACACCAAGATGCGAAGGTCGGAATTCTCCCTCAGTTTCTGCACGACCACCGCCGGTGCCAGCATGTTGCCGCCGCTGCTGGCACGGGCGAGGATGGAGTGCTTCGCACCGTCGTCCTTCGCCCAGTCCGACAACATCTGGGACTTCAGGTCCAACTGGGACTCTTCGATGCTGCCGCTGCTGGCGTCGTCCTCGTGGTCGCTGATGGCGCTGGTGTCGCGCAGCTTGCGCCACACGAAGCCGTCGTAGGCGCGGACGTCGAGCGACACTGGGCGCTCGGCGGTGTGCCGGTGCCGTTCCTGGTCGACGTCGAGCCATTCGGCGAGTCGCGCCCGGCTGTCCTGCGACAGCACCGCGCTGATGCCGATGATGGGCAACCGCGGGTAGTTCAGGCGGACTTTCGTCAGCATCGACTCCAGCCTCGGGCCACGCCCTTCGTCGTCGAGGTACTGCAACTCGTCGACGATCAGGACACGACAGCCTTTCAGCGGGTCCTGACCGCTGCTCAGGTAGGCATCAAGCGTCTCGTAGATCATGACCGCGACCTCGTACCGTCCCGAAGCCAGATCCTCGACGTTTTCGGGGTAGTCGCGACTTCCGCCCAGCACCCGGAACTGCAGTCCAGCGTCCATGAACCAGTCGGTGAGCTCGTCGACGACGTCGCCGACGAGCGCCTTGAGTGGCAGGGCGATGACCGCCCGGCGATTGCGGTGGCCTAGTTCCCGCCGTCCGACCACATATCCGGCGGCGAGCTGACCCAGAAGCGACTTGCCGCTGCCGGTCACGGCGCTGAGGAGCATGTTCTCGCCCGCGCCCAGGGCTTTGGCCAGGATCGGAATGGTCTCGGCCTGATAGCTCGTCAGCTGTGGGGTGCCGCTGTACCGCGCCAGCCGCCGCCGGGTCGCGGCGGCTAGGCTTGGCGGGAGCATCTGGTCAAGGCCGCTGAGCGAATCGACTTGTCCGAGCTGCTGCGGCACGGGCTCGATCGAACTGCCGACCCGGCGGACGATGTCCCGGGCGGCGAGCTGCTCGCCCTGAGCCCCCTTCGACCCTGCCCGGGTCCGGCGCAGCGCCCAGTCCTTGCGGCTCTTAGGAGTGTCATCGTTGGGGTAGATCCCCTGATTTGGCTTGTATGCTGCTTTTCCGACTGATTCCCGTCCATCCAGCCCGGCGAGCACCAGTTCGTACCAGCACCAGATTGATTCCTGCCTGATGCGCAGGTCGGTGTCGGAGGAGTTCGGTCGGAAACCGAACTCCTCCGACAAGTCGGTCAGCGTTCCGGCGATCAGCGCATGCAGCAGATGCCCTTTTGCGGCGACGTCGCCGCTCTTCCGCCAGACTTCCTCGAAAGCGGCGGCGCTCTGCGGGTGACGCTCAAGGAGCGCCGCGCGGCCCCGCAGAACCTGCGGGTGTTCCTCGGTGATGCCGGACGCCACCCGGAAGAACTCGTACTCCGCGAGCGACAGCAGCTTCTTTTGCACCGATGTGGTCTGTCCCAGGCGGATCAGTCGAGTGATCTCCCGGGCTTCGTTCAGCGCAACGGACAACGACTGCCAAGCCGTGTTCCATGCCAGGTCGTCCTTGACGGCACCGGGTGTCGCCGTGATGTCGTTGGTCATGTCCTTACCCCTTCGCGCAAGCCCGGTCCGATGAGACGCCGGGATCTGTCTCGTGCATGCGGGTCGCACAGGTCGCATGGCAACTTCTGACAGGACGTCTTGGTGAACGGGGGTCGCACGGAGGTCGCAAAGTTGACAACTCGTGGATAGGCGCCTTTGTGGGAGGCCCGCGTCACCACACGTCACGGCTCCTTGACCCTAGAGGGGGCGCGAGGTGGGCAAACCGTCCGACAGGTCGGAAATCGAGCACCCGATCGTCCTTACAGGACGCAATCGGGCTGGTGCTGGTGCCGCCCGAAAGCCCGAGTCCCTCAGGTGCTGGGGAACGCTTATCCGGACCTCAGGCCCGCTTCGCTGCCCTGGCCGGCGGCGTACTCTTGGCTCCCTTCGGTGAGCAGGGCGGCCAGGGTCGTGCGGTCCACCACCAGGGCGATCGCCCCGTCGACCGCCAGCCACACGTCGCGCAGCCCGGCGGCCACCCCGTGATAGCCGGCCACCTCGGCCGGCAGGCCGCGCACCGAGGTGAGCGACCCGCCGACCGCGCGCAGCACGTCCCCGACGCTGATCTCGGCGGCCGGCCGGGCCAGGGCGTAGCCGCCGTCGGTGCCCCGGTGGCTGAACAGCAGCCCCGCCCGCCGCAGGTCGAGCAGGATGCCCTGGAGGAAACTCAGCGGGATGGCCTGGCTCTCGGCCAGGGCCGCCGCCTTGACCAGCTCGCCGCCGGGCGCGGGGCGCGGGCTGCGGGCCGCGGCGGCGACGGCCAGCATGGCCCGGAGCGCGTAGTCGCTGCGCGCGGAGACGTACACGTCACTGCCCGGCCTGGTCCAGCACGCCCCAGCGGCGACGGATCGCCTGGTCCGCAGCCCCGAACGCGGCGTCGACCCCGAGGCCGACGACCAGGATGACGATCATCGTGGAGAGCAGCCAGGGCGCGTCGGCCAGTTCCCGTGCGTACGTCAGTTGCGCGCCGAGCGAGGTCTGCGAGATGCCCACCACGATCAGCTCGCCGGCCATCAGGCTGCGCCAGGAGAACGCCCAGCCCTGCTTGAGCCCGGCGACGATGGCGGGCAGGGCGGCCGGGGCGATGACGTACCGGTAGAGGTTGAGCCCGCGGGCGCCGAGGTTGCGCCCGGCCCGTTGCAGCAGCGGCGGCACGTAGTCGACCCCGCTGATCACCCCGTTGGCGATGGACGGGGCCGCGCCGAGCACCACGACGAAGAAGATGGCCTTCTCGCTCAGCTCGAACAGCAGGATCGCCAGCGGAAACCAGGCGATCGACGGCATGGTCTGCAATGCGGTGATCATCGAGCCGATGGCCGCCCGCAGCACCCGGAACCGGGCCACGGCGAGGCCGAGCAGCAGGCCGACGCCGACGGAGAAGACGTAGCCGAGGGCGGCCCGGCGCAGGGTGGTGACCAGGCCGTCCCAGAGCTGCGCCCCGCTGGCCTGGCGGACCAGCTCCTGCCAGACGGGGCCGGGCCCGGGCAGCGAGTACGGCGGCCAGATCTCCGCCCACACCACGACCTGCCAGGCGGCGATGGCGATGGCCAGCGCGGCCAGCTTCGGCCAGGTGGACGCCCAGATGGTGGCGGCCCGGGTGGTCGTCTTCTGCCGGCCGGCGATCTCCAGCGCGTCGAGGCCGGAGATCTCGGCGTCGGCGCGCGCCTCGGCGATCGTGTCACTGGCCATGGCGGCCCACCTCCGTACGGAGCCGGTCGGTGACGTCGGCGGCGATCGACGCGATCTCCGGGGAGTCGATGCGTCGGGGCCGGGGCACGTCGACCCGGGTGGAGTAGATGATCCGGCCGGGCCGGCTGGAGAGCAGGATGATCCGGTCGGCCAGCCGCGCCGCCTCCCGGACGTTGTGCGTCACGAAGAGCACGGTGAGCTTGCGCTCGGCCCAGATCCGTTCCAGCTCGTCGTGCAGGATGTCGCGGGTCATCGCGTCGAGCGCGCCGAACGGCTCGTCCATCAGCAGGACCGGGGTGTCCAGGGCGAGGGTGCGGGCGAGCGCGACCCGCTGCCGCATGCCGCCGGAGAGCTGGTGCGGGCGCTTGCGCCCGAACTCGGCCAGGTGCACGGTGCGCAGCAGCTCGGCGACCCGTTCCCGGCGCTGCGCCCGGGGCAGCCGGCGCAGCTTGAGCGGCACGTCGACGTTGCCCTCGACGGTGAGCCACGGGAAGAGGGCGGACTCCTGGAACATCAGGCCGGGGTTGACCCCGTCGCCCAGCTCGATCCGCCCGCTGCTGACCCTGTCCAGGCCGGCGACCAGGTTGAGCAGGGTGCTCTTGCCACAGCCGGAGGCGCCCACGAGGCAGACGAACTCGCCGGGGGCGACGTCGAGGGAGACCCCGTCCAGGGCGAGGACGGCGTGCTCGCCCTGCCCGTACACCTTGGTGACCCCGTGCAGCGCGACCGAGCCGGTCGCGCTGCGGGGCGTCGTCGTGGTCGACGTCATGGTTGGACGACCTCGGGCTTGCCCTGGTTCTTGAGCACCTCGTTGAGGTACTTCAGGTCGTAGAGCCCGTCGAGGCTGACCGGCTGGGTCAGCTCGACGGCGACCGCGTGGTCGAGACCGGCCTTCAGCGAGGAGGCGATGGGGTCGTTGGTGAACTCCAGCGTCGGCCACGCCTGCTTGATCAGCTTCACGTCGAGCGGCTTGCCGGTGATCTTGCCGATGTGGTCGGAGATGGCCTGCTGCGACTCGTCGGGCCTGGTGTTGACGAACTCGTTGGCCGCCACCTGGCCCTCGACCAGCTTCTTCACCACGTCGGGGTGGGCCTTGAGGAACTTGGTGGAGACGATCAGGTTGGTGATGACGAACTTCTTGTCCGGCCACAGGTCGCGCTCGTCGACGAGCACCTTGCCGCCGGCGTTGACCAGCCGGGAGACGAACGGCTCGGGCACCCAGGCCCCGTCGATCGCCCCGCTGCTGAACGTCTCCACGGTCTGTGCGTTCTCCTGGGGGACGACCCTGACGTCGCCGCCGCCCTCCTTGGTGGCGGTCAGGCCCTTCTCCCGCAGCCAGTAGCGCAGCGCCACGTCCTGCGTGTTGCCGAGCTGCGGGGTGGCGATCTTCTTGCCCCTGAGCTGCTCGACGGAGGTGATCTCCGGCTTGACCACCAGGGCCACGCCGCCGGACGCCGCGCCGGAGATCACCCGGACCGCCTCGCCCTTGGACTTGGAGAACGCGTTCACCGTCGGGTTCGGACCGATGTACGTCGCGTCGAGCGCGCCGGAGAAGATGGCCTCGATGGCGGCCGGGCCGGCGTTGAAGGTCTTCGTCTCCAGCTTGACGTCGCCGCCGAGCTTCTCGGCGAAGATGCCCTTCTCCACCCCGACGACCGCCGGGGCGTGGGTGATGTTGGGGAAGTAGCCCAGCCGGAGCGTGACCGGGCCGGAGCCGCCCGCGGCCGCGCCGTCGTCCTCGCCGCAGGCGGCGGTGGCACCCAGGGTCGCCGCGCCCACCACGGCGAGGGTGGCCAGGGTGACCGTCCGACGGAGGGGTAGCCGTCTCATCGTCTGTCCAATCCGCAGTATTCCTACTTAGTTGGTAGGAAGACTGGGGCAGGTGCTGGCCGGCGTCAAGGGCCGTCCACATCGCGGGATTCGCGCTCGAAATTATTCCCGTTTTTCCTACCTTCTTGCTAGGTTTGGTCGACGTGACCTTCCACTGGTTCCTCCCCACCTCCGGCGACGGGCGCCAGGTCGGCGCCGCCACCGTCACGGCCGGCGCGGCCCGGCACGAGCGGGCCGCCACCGTCGGCTACCTGGCCGAGGTCGCCCGCGCCGCCGAGGCGGCCGGCTTCGCCGCGCTGCTCACCCCGGTCGGTTCCGGCTGCCCCGACCCGTGGATCGTCTGCGCCGCCGTCGCCCAGCACACCGACCGGATCGGCCTGCTGGTCGCGGTGCGGGCCGGATTCGCGCTGCCCACGCTCGTCGCCGCCCAGGCCGAGGCGTTCCAGGCCGTCTCCGGCGGGCGGCTCGCGCTCAACGTCGTCACCGGCGGCGACCCCGCCGAACAACGGGCGTACGGCGACTTCCTCGACCACGACGACCGGTACGCGCGCACCGGCGAGTTCCTCGACGTGCTCCGCCGCACCTGGCGCGGCGTGCCGTTCGACTTCGCCGGCGCGCACTACCGGATCACCGGCGGCGGCCTGCCCGCCCCGCTGGCCGACCCGCCGCCCGTCTACCTCGGCGGGGCGTCCCCGGCCGCCGAGGCGGTGGCGGCCCGGCACGCCGACGCGTACCTCATGTGGGGTGAGCCGCCGGCCGCGGTCGCCGCCCGGGTGGCCCGGGTGCGGGCCCTGGCCGCCGAGCGGGGCCGCGCCCTGCGCACGGGCCTGCGGCTGCACGTCATCGCCCGGCCGACGGCCGGCGAGGCGTGGGCGGAGGCCGACCGGCTGCTGGCCGGGATGAGCCCCGGGCGGATCGCCGCCGCGCAGGCCCGGTTCCGCCGGATGGACTCCGTCGGCCAGGCCCGGATGGCCGCCCTGCACGGCGGGACCGCCGACGGGCTCACCGTCGCGCCGAACCTGTGGGCCGGGATCGGCCTGGTCCGCGAGGGCGCCGGCACCGCGCTCGTCGGCAGCTACGCCGAGGTCGCGGCCCGGATCGACGAGTACGCCGCGCACGGCGTCGACGAGTTCGTCCTCTCCGGGTGGCCGCACCGCGAGGAGGCCGAGCGGGTCGGCGCGGAGGTGCTGCCCCGGGTGGCCGCCGTCGCACCCGTGGGCTGAGCCGACGCGCTAGGGTCGACCCGTGGCGGCGCGGAGATCCAGAATTCCAGCGACGAAGTATCCGGTCGAGCGGTTCACCCTCGGCAACGGCCTGCGGGTGGTGCTCACCCCCGACCGGAGCGCACCGGTGATCGGGGTGGCGGTCGTCTACGACGTCGGCATCCGCTCCGAGCCCGAGGGGCGCACGGGCTTCGCCCACCTCTTCGAGCACCTGATGTTCCAGGGCTCGGAGAACCTGGAGAAGCTGGCCCACTTCCGGCACGTGCAGGGCGCGGGCGGCACGTTCAACGGGTCCACCCACCACGACTACACGGACTACTACGAGACGCTGCCGAGCAACGCCCTGGAGCGGGCGCTGTTCCTGGAGGCCGACCGGATGCGCGGCCCCCGGCTGACCGAGGAAAACCTGCGCAACCAGGTCGACGTGGTCAAGGAGGAGATCCGGGTCAACGTGCTCAACCGGCCGTACGGCGGGTTCCCCTGGCTGACCCTCCCGCCGGTCATGTTCGACACGTTCCCCAACGCGCACGACGGCTACGGCTCCTTCGACGACCTGGAGTCCGCCACCGTCGACGACGCGGCCGACTTCTTCCGCCGCTACTACGCCAGCGGCAACGCCGTCCTCGCCGTCAGCGGCGACGTCGACGTCGCCGAGGCCACCGCGCTGATCGAGCGGCACTTCGGCGACGTGCCGGCCCGGCCCGCCCCCGACCGCCCCGACTTCGCCGAGCCGGACCTGACCGCCGAGCGGCGCTCGTCGTACACCGACGCCCTGGCCCCGCTGCCGGCGGTGGCCTCGGCCTGGCGGGTGCCCGACCCGGTCACCGACTTCGCCGGCTACCTGCCCTACGTGGTGCTCGCCGAGGTGCTCACCGACGGCGACGCGTCCCGGCTGGTCGAGCGGCTGGTCCAGCGGGACCGCGCGGTGACCAGCCTCGGCGGTTACGTGGGCTTCATGGGTGACCCGTTCGACGTGCGCGACCCCACCGCCCTGCTGCTCCAGGCGCACCTGCCGCCCGGCGGCGACGTCGACAAGGTGCTGCGCACCGTCGACGAGGAGCTGGACCGGCTGGCCAGCGACGGCCCGGCCGCCGGCGAGCTGGCCCGCACCCAGGCCCGGATGGCCACCCACCTGCTGCGCGACACCGACGCGGTGCTCGGCCGGGCGCTGCGGATGGCGGTGCTGGAGCAGCAGCGCGGCGAGCCGGGGCTGCTCAACGACCTGCCCCGGCTGGTCGGCGAGGTCACCGACGAGCAGGTCCGGGCCGCCGCCGCCACCCTGCGGCCGGAGCGCCGCGCGTCCGTCGAGGTTGTTCCTGGGGGTGCCCGATGAGTGTGGCAGACGTGTCGCCGCGGGCGTTGCCGCCGCTCGGCCCCAACCGCAGGCTCAAGGTGCCGAAGCAGGCCGAGCGGAGGCTCGGCAACGGGCTGACCGTCATCGTGGTGCGCCGCCCGGCCGTCCCCCTGGTCGAGCTGCGGCTGTGGATGCCGACGGGCCGGACCCACCTGGCCCGGGGCGCGATGCTCGCGCAGACCATGCTCTCCGGCACGCAGTCGATGACCAGCGTGCAGATCGCCGCCGAGCTCCAGGCGGTCGGCGGCGGGCTGTCGGCCGGCATCGACCCCGACCGGCTGATGCTCTCCGGCGCGGGCCTGGTCACCGGGCTGGACCGGATGCTGGAGATCCTGGCCGACGTGCTGACCGGCGCGACGTACCCGGGTCAGGAGGTCGGCACCGAGCGGGACCGGCTGGTCGACCGCATCCAGGTTGCGCAGAGCCAGCCGGCCCACCTGGCCCGCACCGCCCTGCTGCGCCGGGTCTACGGCAAGCACCCGTACGCGGTGCAGACCCCCGAGCCGGAGCAGGTGCGCGCGGTCCGGCCGGCGGCGCTGCGCCGGCTGCACGCCGAGCGGGTCCACCCGGCCGACGCGGTGCTGGTGCTGGTCGGCGACGTGCAGCCCGAGCGGGCCCTGGACGCCGCCGAAAAGGCCCTCGCCGCCTGGAACGGTGGCGGCCACACCGCCGAGCTGCCGCCCGCCCCGCCGCTGGAGCCGGGCCCGCTGCTGCTGGTCGACCGGCCCGGCTCGGTGCAGTCGTCGCTGCGGATCGCCCTGCCGGCGGTGCCCCGCACCCACCCCGACCACGCCGCGCTGCAACTGGCCAACCTGGTCTTCGGCGGCTACTTCTCCTCCCGCTGGGTGGAGAACATCCGGGAGGACAAGGGCTACACGTACGGGCCGCATTCGCTGGTCGAGCACTCGGTGGCCGGGTCGGTGCTGATCGCCGGCGCCGAGGTGGCCACCGAGGTGACCGGGCCGGCGCTGCTGGAGACGACGTACGAGCTGGGCCGCCTCGCCACCCTCCCGCCGAAGCCGGACGAGCTGGAGCAGGCCCGCCAGTACGCCCTCGGCACCCTCCAGCTCGGCATGTCCACCCAGGCCGGGTTGGCGTCGCTGACCAGCGCGTTCGCGGGCAGCGGGCTGCGCCTGGAGTTCCTCGCCGAGCACGCCGCCCGGCTGGCGAAGGCCACCGTCGACGACGTGGCCGAGGCGGCCCAGCGCTACCTGGCCCCGACCGGGGCGGTCACGGTGGTGCTCGGCGACGCCGAGCGGATCGCCCCCGCGCTGTCGGCCATCGCCCCGGTCCGCACCGAGCCGGTCCGGCCGTGACCGCCGTGGGCGGGCCGCACCGGGGCGGGGGCGGGGAGACCGCCCCGCCGCTGGCCCGCTCCACCCTGGACCGGGCCGCGCACCGGCGCACCGACCCGCAGTGGCTGGCCGAGGCGTGGGAGCGGGCCCGGGTCCTGGTGCTCGACTCCGCCGCCGACGGCCGGGCCCTGGTCCGCGCCGGGGCCTCCCCGCCGGAGCTGGTGCTGCTCGGCTCGGGCGAGCTGCCCGAGGTGCCCCGCTCCGTGCCGATGTTCCTCGGCGTCGAGCCCGACGGCGTGCCCGTGTTCGCGGTGGACTCGCCGCTGCCGGAGCTGCCGGGCACCCGGGCGGTGGGCCTGCGGGAGGTCGGGCACCTGCTGCTGGACCGGGACGCCGGCATCTTCACCGCCGCGCTGGCGCTGACCAACTGGCACGCCCGGCACGGCTTCTCCTCGGTCACCGGCCAGCCGACCCGCGTCGACGAGGCCGGCTGGTCCCGGGTGGACGAGACCGGCGACCGGGTCTGGCCGCGCACCGACCCGGCGATGATCGCGCTGGTGCACGACGGGGTGGCCGGGCCTGAGGGCGCCTGCCTGCTCGGCAGCAACGCGGCCTGGCCGCGCACCGGGGGACAGCGCCGCTTCTCCTGCTTCGCCGGCTACGTGGAGCCCGGCGAGTCGGCCGAGGACGCCGTCGTGCGCGAGGTCGGCGAGGAGGTCGGGGTCGCGGTCGGGAACATCACGTACGCGGGCAGCCAGTCCTGGCCGTTCCCCGGCTCGCTGATGCTCGGCTTCGTCGCCCTGGCCGACCCGGCGCAGCCGGTGCGCGTGGACCCGACGGAGATCGCGTACGCCCGCTGGTTCACCCGCCGGGAGATCGGCGCGGCGCTGGCCGGGCGGCCGGTTACCGTCGACGACGACGGCGAGCACCTGCTCCTGCCCCCGCCGTCGTCGATCGCCCTCTTCCTGATCCACCGCTGGCTCGACGGCCACTGCTGACACCGGCTCGTGGTGGCACCGGCTCCTGCTGACGGCGGCCCTGCGGCGACGGCCGCGGACGCGCCGGGTGCCCGACGCTCGGCCCGCGGGGGCAGCTCGCCGTCACCCTGAGTCGCAGAGCCCGCCTGCGTGGCCCCGGGCGGCAACCCTGCGTTCCGTCCCCTTTGCTCTGCACCCGGATCCGCAACGGTTGCCGATAGTAGTGGAACCATCTGGTCGCCGCCGGCCGCCCTTCTGCAAGGCCGCTGCTGCCATGGGTGCTGCGTGGGTGGGTGCAGAGCAAAGGGAGCGCGGGAGTGTGGCGGGGGTCGAGAGGCGTGACGGAGGGTGAGATCGACCAAAGCGCGGGAGCGCCTCGGTCGTCAGTGCGGAGAGTGAGCGGCGTGGGAGCCCGGTCAGCAGCGTGCCGGGTCCAGCAGCGCGCCGGGTCCAGCAGCGCGCCGGGTTAGGCGGGGCCGGGCTCAGCGGGGGGTGGCGTCGTCGATCGGCAGGACCTTGACGCGCTGCCTGCCGCGGCGGACCGCGCCCACCGTGGACAGGGCCCGGGCCAGCAGCAGGGCGGCCTCCCGGTCCTCGGCGTGCACCACCTGGCGGCGCGGCTCGGGGGAGACGGTCTCGTCGCGCACCCGGCCGCCGCCGGCCCAGGCGACCGCGATGTCGACGTCTGCGGCGGCACGGATGTCGGTGCGAACGATCAGGAACCGCATGGTGGTCTCCGATGCGACGGTGACGGGCGGCACTCGGTGGAAGTTCCACGTCACTCTGTCGACACATGTTACGCCCGACCGGCGTCCCAGCAAGTGGAACGAGGCGTTCGGCGGCCCGGATCCCCCGATCGGATGACGGCGCGCCGACCCTGGTCGCGGGCCCGGACACGGATCGGGGCCGCCGGCACGGGCCGGCGGCCCCGATCGGGCCGGGACGGTCAGCTCAGGTCGAACTGCCCGTTCTTCGTGCCGGCGAGGAAGCCCGCCCAGCCGGCGCGGTCGAAGAGCAGCACCGGGCCGCCCCGGTCCTTGCTGTCCCGCAGCGCCACGGCCGCCGGGCCGCCGCGCAGCGGGGCCACCTCGACGCAGTTGGAGGTCTGGCTGCGGGTGCTGGTCCGCCAGGGCGCGTCGGCCAGCCGCCGGGCGAGAACGGAGGACACGTCGGGGATCTCGTTCATGGTCTGCTCCTGATTGGACTGTACCGATGGAACGAGTGGCTGCGCGCGGCCGGGCGGGCCGGGTCCGGCGTCGCCTCGGCGGGTCACCGATCCGTCAGGCGGTCGGAGTGCCGGCGGCGTTGGGCCGGCGCCGTTGCCGACCCGTTGGCCGCCGTGGACGGGCCTGCCGCCTCGGCCAGCCGCCCCGCCGCCTCGAAGAGCCAGGAGGTGGTGTCCGCTGCGGAGAGCGCCGCCGAGCGCAACCACTCGAAAGCCACTTTATAGGCATTTAGGGTGTTTGCCTCGGTCGACATGGCGTTGGTGAAGCCACCTTCTATCGCCAACGTCTCCGGATCGAGCGGGTCGGCGAACCGGTAGATCGAGAACGCCGTCGGCGGGAGGTACCAGTTGCCGATCGGGGTGTCCCGCAGCAGCACGTGCAGGGTGACGTGCGGCAACACGGCCAGCTCGCAGAGTTGGGCGAGCTGTTCCCGCAGCACCTCCGGCGGGCCGGCCCGCCGGCCCAGCGCCGACTCCTCCAGCACCGCCGTGTAGCGCGGCGCGTCGTCGGGGTGGCTCAGCAGCGACTGCCGGGCCACCCGGGCGGCCACCTCGTCCTCCGGCGACCCGACGTGCTCCGACTCGCCGGCCCAGAACTCGACCTGGCGGGCGGAGACGATCCGCAGCCGGGCGTACCCGATGGTCTGCAGCAGCCCCGGCACCAGGACCGGGTTGTACTCCAGGATCTCGGCGCAGCCCGCCTCCAGCTCGGCGAAGCTCCGCTGCTGCGGGGTCATCACCGAGTATCTGCGCAGCCAGCCCCGCATGTCCCCGGCCTCGCCGGTGATGCCGAGCAACTCGTCGCGCTGCGCCTCGGTCACGCCGAAGAGGTCGAGCAGGGCGGCGACGTCGGCGGGGTCGGGACGGCTGCGGCCGTTCTCCAGTCGGGACAGTTTCGACGCGGATGCCCAGCCGACCCGCGCGATGACCTGGTCACCGGTCAGGCCGGCGGCTTCGCGCAGCTTACGCAGCTCAAGGCCCAACCTGCGGCGGCGCAGCACTGGGCTCGGTCCGGTAGGAGGCACGGTGTCCTCATCTCCGTCGACCGCCGCGGGACGCGACGGTAACTGTATGAAATTCGCCCCCCACGGTCAGTATGGACGGCGCGGCCGGTGTCGGGAGCCTCCGACAGGCGCGTGTCTTCCAGAAACCGTCCCGCCCGACAACCGAGAACCCCCCTCCCCGCCCCGAGAAGAGGAACCCGATGCGCACCGTCCTGGGTCGCCCCGACTTCCGCCTGCTGTTCGGCGCGCTCCTGGCCAGCATGGCCGCCGAGTCGATCCTGCTGCTCGCCCTCGCGATCTGGGTCAAGGACCTGACCGGCTCCGACGGGCTGGCCGGCGCGACCATCTTCGCGATCATCGCGCCGATGATGCTCGCGCCGCTGGTCGGCTGGGTCGTCGACCGGTACCCCCGGCGGCCCTTCTTCGTCGCCGCGAACCTCGCCACCGCCGCCCTGCTCACCCCGCTGTTCGCGGTCTCCCGCCCCGGCGACATCTGGATCATCTACGTGGTGGCGGGCCTCTACGGGCTGTCGTACCTGACGCTGAGCGCGGCCCTGGCCGGGCTGATCCGGCAACTCGTCCCGGTCGAACTGCTGGCCGACGCCAACGGCGTGCTGCAGACCGTGCGACAGGGACTGCGGCTGGCCGGCCCGCTCGCCGGGGCCGCGCTCTACGCCGCCGTCGGCGGCTGGCTGCTGGCCGGGCTGGCGATGGCCGGCTTCGTCACGGCCGCCGCCGTGGTCGCCCTGCTACGCGCGCCCGAGGACGCGCCCGCCGACGGCGGGTCGCGCTGGACGGCCGAGCTGGGCGCCGGGCTGCGGCACCTGGTCGGCGAGCCGGCGCTGCGCCGGGCCCTGCTCGGCTACGGCCTCGGCTCGCTGGTGATGGGCTTCACCGAGTCGCTGATCTTCGCGTACGTCGATCAGGGCCTGCGCCGCGACGCCGCCTTCGTCGGCGTGCTGGTCACCGTGCAGGGCCTCGGCGGCCTGGTCGGCGGCCTCTTCTCCGCCGCCCTGGTGCGCCGCGCCGGTGAGGTCGGCGCGCTGGCCGTCGGGGTGACCCTGTTCGGTCCCGCCGCCCTCGCCCTGGCCTACCCGGCCCTCTGGCTGGGGTTCGCGGCGCTGCTGCTGGCCGGGCTCTCGCTCCCGCTGATCACCGTGGGCCTCAACACACTGATCCAGCGCCGCACCCCGGCGGGCCTGCTGGGCCGGGTGGTCGCGGCGGCGGAGGCGCTGGTCAGCGGCCCGCAGGCGGTCTCCATCGGGGCCGGCGCGCTGCTCGTCGGCGTGCTCGACTTCCGGCTGCTGTTCGTGCTCGTCGGCGTGGTCACCACCGGGGCCGGCGTCTTCCTGTGGCGGGGCCGCCGGCTCTCCGCGCCGCCCGCGCCCAGCGTGCCCCGCATCCCGCTGCAACGCCGGCCCGCCCCGCCCGCCGGGTCCGAGGCCGAGCCGCAGGTGGCGCGCCCCGCCCGCTGACGCGCGGAGGTGGCCGCCCCCGACCTCGGGGCGGCCACCTCCGGACGGACGCGGGGTCCGGTCAGCCGGGCAGGCCGGCGAGGTGCTGCTTGACCTGGGTGATCGACGGGTTGGTGAGCGCGCTGCCGTCGGCGAAGCGCAGCGTCGGGACCGTCTGGTTGCCGCCGTTGACGCTCATCACGAACTCGGCCGCCTTCGGGTCCTGCTCGATGTCGACCACCTGGTAGGCGATGCCCTCCCGGTCGAGCTGCGACTTGAGCCGGTGGCAGTAGCCGCACCACGGGGTCGAGTACATCGTCAACATGATCGCGTCCTCCAAGGTCCGTTCCGCCCGTCCGGTCAGGCCAGGCTAACCGCTGCAACATCCGGGAGAGCTGAGATGATTCCTCGCTGTGGGGGTTCACTCAGGCTCGGAACGGGTGCTCGCCGGGCTGGATCCGGAGCAGCGCGCCGCGGTGACCGCCCCGGCCGGCCCGGTCTGCGTCCTGGCCGGCGCCGGCACCGGCAAGACCCGCGCGGTCACCTCCCGCATCGCCCACCGCGCCCTGACCGGCGAGGTCTCCGGGCGGCACGTGCTCGCGGTGACCTTCACCGCCCGCGCCGCCGCCGAGCTGCGGGCCCGGCTCACCGCGCTCGGGGTCGGCGGGGTGCAGGCGCGCACGTTCCACGCCGCCGCGCTGCGGCAGGTGCGCTACTTCGCGCCCCGCCTGCTCGCCGGGCGGGCCATGCCGGAGCTGCTGGACAGCAAGGCGCGGATCGTCACGCTCGCCGCCGCCCGGGTCGGCCTGCGTGCCGACCGGGCCGCCGCCCGGGACCTGGCCGGCGAGATCGAGTGGGCCAAGTCGTCCCTCGTGGAGCCGGGGGAGTACGTGGCCGCCGCCGCCAAGGCCCTGCGCGACACCCCGCACGAGCCGGCGAAGGTGGCCGAGGTCTTCGTCGCGTACGAGAAGCTCAAGCGGGCCAACGGCGTCATCGACTTCGAGGACATGCTGCGCGCCGCGGTCTGGGGCATCGAGGAGCACCCCGACGTCGCCGAGCAGGTCCGGGGGCAGTACCGGCACTTCGTGGTCGACGAGTACCAGGACGTCAACCCGTTGCAGCAGCGGCTGCTGGAGGCGTGGCTCGGCGGCCGGGACGACCTGACCGTGGTCGGCGACGCCAGCCAGACCATCTACTCGTTCACCGGGGCGACCTCGGCCTACCTGGTCGACTTCCCCCGCCGCCACCGCGGGGCGACCGTGGTCCGGCTGGTCCGCGACTACCGCTCCACCCCGCAGGTGGTCGGCCTGGCCAACGCGGTGATCTCCCAGGCCCGGGGCACCGAGGCGCGGCTGCGGCTGGAGCTGGTCGGGCAGCGCCCGCCGGGCCCCGAGCCGGAGCTGCGGATCTTCACCGACGAGCCGGCGGAGGCCGCCGCCGTGGCGACCCGCTGCAAGGCCCTGGTCGACGCCGGCACCCCGGCCCGGGAGATCGCCGTGCTGTTCCGCACCAACGCCCAGTCCGAGGCGTACGAGAAGGCGCTCACCGAGGCCGAGGTGCCGTACGTGGTGCAGGGCGCCGAGCGGTTCTTCGAGCGGGCCGAGGTGCGGCAGGCGATGGTGGCGCTGCGGGCCGCCACCCGTTCGATCCCCGGCGAGACTCCGCTGCGCGACGCCGTGGTGGAGGGGCTCGCCGCCGTCGGCTGGGCCCCCGACGCCGCCCCGGCCGGCGGCGCGGCCCGGGAACGCTGGGAGGCGCTCGCGGCCCTGGTGCAGCTCGCCGAGGAGCACGCGGCCAGCCCGCCCGTGCTGCCGATCGGCGAGGCCGCCGCCGTGCAGCGCCTCGTGACGCTGGCCGACTTCAACGACGAGCTGGCCCGCCGCGCCGCCGCGCAGCACGTGCCGACCGTCGAGGGGGTGACCCTGGCGTCCCTGCACTCCGCCAAGGGCCTGGAGTGGGACGCCGTCTTCCTGGTCGGGCTCTCCGAGGGCACCCTGCCCACCACGTACGCGCGCACCGCCGAGCAGGTCGAGGAGGAACGCCGGCTGCTCTACGTCGGCATCACCCGCGCCCGGGCGCAGCTCTGGCTGTCGTACGCGGTGGCCCGCTCGCCGGGCGGCCGGGCCCGGCGGCCGTCGCGGTTCCTGCCCCAGCTCGACCGCTCCGGCGGTCCGACGGAGCGGGCCGGCGCGGCGACGCCCCGGCGGGCCGAGCGTCGCCGCAACCAGGTGGTGTCCTGCCGGATCTGCGGCGCGACGCTGCTCGCCGGCCCCGACCGCAAGCTCGGCCGCTGCCCGACCTGCCCCTCGGACATCGACGAGGAGCTGTACGAGCGGTTGCGCGACTGGCGGGCCCGGGTGGCCGCCGCGCAGAAGGTCCCCGCGTACGTGGTCTTCACCGACGCCACCATCACCGCGCTGGCCGAGCGGCGGCCCGGCCGGGCCGAGGAACTGGTCGCGATCGCCGGCATCGGCCCCCGCAAGATCGGCCTGTACGGCGAGCCGGTGCTGGCCCTCGTGGCCGGCGCGGCGATCGACGAGGTCTGCCCCGAGAAAACTTTGAAAATCGACCCGTAAATTCGTTTGCCCTCGCCCCGGGGCGAGGAATAGCCTCAGGGCACACCTCGCGAGCAGCGCCATTCCGGCTGCTCACGGGGGTGGAGACCCAGTCGGCATCGAGGAAACGTCAGGGAGGTGGCACCAATGGAGATCTACACCAACGAGCGTCCGCTGGCGCTGCCCGCTGCCGTCGCTCCGCTGTCGGCTGTCCGGGTGGTCCCGGCCGCTCGACCGTCGGCTCCGCAGGCGCACCAGGTCCGGGTTCAGGCCGAGCTGAACCTGACGGTCGCGCCGCTCACCGGAGCCGAGGGGACCAGTGGCTTCACGGGCATGGACATCGAGGGCGCCAAGCAGGGCACCGATGTCCGCGGCGTTCCACCTCGAGGTAGACCGGTCTGATCACCAGACCAACCGGCTCACCTCGAGGCCGCGGAACCCGCTACCGGGATCCGCGGCCTTAGTTTTTGCCCCGCCGAAGTACGTCGGCAATCCGATCCACGAGATCGAAGTGAGAGAGAGGTGACCGGGAGATGAGTCTGGCGTTGGCCCCCGTCGACCTGAGCGTCGAGCTGGAGGCGAACCTGCCCTGCCGGAAGTTCGACCCCGACCTGTGGTTCTCCGACCAGCCCGCCGAGCTGGAGTTGGCCAAGTCGCTCTGCGGGGACTGCCCGCTGCGCGTCGAGTGCCTCGCCGGCGCGGTGGAGCGGGCCGAGCCCTGGGGCGTCTGGGGCGGCGAGATCTTCGAGCGTGGCGCGGTCGTCCCGCGCAAGCGGCCCCGGGGCCGCCCGCGCAAGGAGGACGTCGCGCGCGACGCCGCACTGAAGGTCGAGGCCGAGGCGCGCCTGGCGGCCAGTGGGCTGTCCACGTCGCGGCACGCCGTCCGGTTGGCTGCCTGACACACCCGATCCGCACCATCCCGCCGGTGTCCACCGGCCCGAGCAAATCAGAGAAGGTCGATACCCATGCTGCACATTCCCCACGGCGCCGTCGAGCTGCAACTACTCCACGAAGCGTTGTCCCGGGCCCGAATGCCCCGGCCTCAGGCCGGTCGCACCACCACGAGCACTGAGGCAACCCGCACCACCCGAACCGCCCGTACCGTCGCGATGAACAGTCGCAACCAGTCGGCACGCGACCTGGGCGTCCACTGACCGATCACCACACCCGCGCGGGGCGGGTCGGCCGCCGGCCGACCCGCCCCGCGTCGTCGTGCCGGGGCACCGCCACCGGCCCGCCCGTCGCCCCTCGTCAGGTGGCGCCTGCCGCCCGGTGCTGCCCGTGGCCCCGGATCAGCCGACCGGGGCGAAGCCCGGCAGCCAGCGCTCCAGGATCGACCGGTACGGCGCCTTCGCCTCCAGCTGGCACAGCACCCCGATCGAGCCGAGCGTCACCCGGTGGATCAGCAGGTACGACGGCGGCAGGTTGAGCTGCCGACCGAGCTGGTACGCGGGCGAGCGCGGGCTGGCCAGCCGGGTCGCCTCGGCCCGCAGCCAGGCCCGGGTGAACCGGAACTCCTCCTCGGCCACCGGATCCAGCATGGGCCGGATGAAGTCGAGCACGGCCTGGGCGTCGATCTGCTCCGTCCGGCTGACGAAGCCCTCCTCGCGCAGCCCGTCGACCACCGCGTCCGCCTCGCCGCGCAGGGCCAGCCCGGCCAGCCGGCCGATCGGCTCGGGCGTGCCCTCCGGCATCCGGGCCACCGCGCCGAAGTCGATGACGCCGAGCCGGCCGTCGGGCAGCAGCCGGAAGTTCCCCGGGTGCGGATCGGCGTGCAGCAGCCCGGCGCGGGCCGGCGCGGACAGGTGCAGGATCGCCATGAGCCGGCCGGCCTCGTCGCGCTGCTCCTCGCCGCCCGCGCGGATGATCTCGGCGAGCGGGGTGCCCTCGATCCACTCGGTGACCAGCACCCGGGGGGTGGCGGTGAGCACCGCCGGAATGAAGATCTCGTCGTCGTCGGCGTACGCGGCGGCGAAGGCGCGCTGGGACTCGGCCTCCAGCTCGTAGTCCAGCTCCTCGGTGATCCGCTCCCGCAGCTCGACCAGCAGCGGCTTGACGTCCAGCCCCGGCTGGATCGCCCGGAACATGCCGCCCAGCCGGGAGAGCTGCTTGAGGTCGGCCAGCAGCGCGTCGCCGGCCCCCGGATACTGGATCTTGACGGCGACGTCCCGGGGCGCGCCGTCGTCCGGGTCCCGCCACACGGCCCGGTGCACCTGGCCGATGCTGGCCGCGGCGGCCGGGGTGTCGTCGAAGGAGACGAAGCGCTCCCGCCAGGCCGGGCCGAGCTGCTCGGCGAGCACCCGGTGCACGGTGGCCGCCGGCAGCGGCGGGGCGGCCTCCTGGAGCTTCGTGAGGGCCTGCCGGTAGGGGGCGGCGATCTCCTCGGGCAGGGCCGCCTCGAAGACCGACAGCGCCTGGCCGAACTTCATCGCCCCACCCTTGAGCTGGCCCAGCACGCTGAACAGCTGCTCGGCGGTGCGCTGCTGGATCTCGGCGGAGATCACGTCGGACGCCAACCCGGTGACGCGCTTGCCCATGCCGAGGACGGTCCGGCCGGCGAAGCCGAGCGGCAGAGCGGCGAGCTTGGCGGTCCGGGACACGGCCCGGCGCGGGATGTCGGTCACCCGGCCATTGTTACCGACTCGGCGGCCCTGCGGCTGCTCCGCTGCCGGGCCGGGGCCGCCCGCCCCCGGATCGTGGCGGCCCAGCCCTCGTCCCGCCCTCGGCTCGTGGCGGCTTCGCCCTCGTCCCGGCCCCGGCTCGTGGCGGCCCATCCCTCATCCCGCCCTCGGATCGTGGTGGTCCCGGCTCCCCGGGATCGTGGCCGTCCGTGGTGCGGCCGGGGCTCGCCCCGGGGTCAGTGGCCCGGCCCGGCGCAGCGGCACGACGGGTGGGGCGGCCAGGCCCGCCGGCGCAGCCGGCCCGCCCCGGTGATCTCCACGGCGCAGCCGAGGGTCTCCGGGGTGCCGCCGTCGAGGTGGGCCAGTGCCTCGGCGGCGGCGTACCCGGCTGCGGCGAGCAGGGTCGCCGTCCCGCCGGCCTGGCCCGGGGCGTCGGTGGCGAGCTGCGCGGCGAGCGTCGGCCAGCCCGGGTCCCGGTCCGTGCGGTGCAGGTCGACGCAGCGCAGGCAGGGCCCGATTGGCGGACGGACCAGCGGCCCGACCGTGGGCACCCCCTCGCGGAGGCCGAGCAACAGGTGCGGTTGACGGCGCTGGGCGAAACCGGCGGCGACGAGGGCCGCCGGCCGGTCGAGGCCGACCTGGAGCACGAGCTCGGGCCGACCGCCGCGCAGCGGGCGGGTGACGGTGCCGGGGGCGACCCGGTCCACCGCGTCGCGTAGGGCGGCGGCGAGCGGCCGACCCAGGTCGGCGGCGGCGAGGCCCGTGCCGACCAGGTCGGCCGGGCACACCGGCCCGGCCAGGTCCGGGCGCACGTGCCCGACCCCGGCCTGGGCGAGCGCGACGGCGACCGGCGCGCCGAGCCGCCCGCCGCCGGTGACCAGCACCCGCGCGGCCCGCCGTCGCCGCAGCACCTGGGCCGGCGTGCCGGGCAGCGCCGGAGCGGCGAAGGCCAACGCCCCGGCCTCCGCGCTGAGCCGCCGCCGCGCCGGGCCCGTGAGGTCGCGGGGAAGCAGCGTGTGCGCGGGTACGACCAGCCCGGCGGCGCACAGCGCGTCGACGAGCCCGCGTGCCTCGTCCCGTGCCACGTCGGCCCCGGCGGCGTGGGCGAGCACGAGGCGTTCGCTGCGGGTGCCGTCGAGCAGGTCGAGCACCCGCACGGCGCGGGGGTTGGCCACCTCGACGAGGACCGCCCGGCCCGGCTCCAGGCCGAGCTGGAGCGTGTGCCGGTCCCGCCAGAGGCGGGTCAGGCCGGGCAGCAGGATGGGGCGGGGCAGCGGATCGCGGGTCATGACGACGAATCGTGACCGAGTCCCTGCTTTCCGTCGATCGTTGTCCACAGGTGCGCACCCGCTTACGCAGGGTTGTCCACAGCAAATCGCGGGTTATCCACAACCGGCGGGTAACCATGTCGGGTGACCGACACTCCCGCACCCCGGAAGGCGACGGGGGAGGGCGGCCGATGGCCGCCCTCCCCCGTGCCGGACCCGGACGGGTCAGACCTTCGCCTTGCCCAGGATGCGGTTCACTGTTGTGCCGCACACCGGACACTTGCCCTTGGCCATGTTCATCCCGGTCTTCGAGACCTCGACGTGCCCCTCGAAGTCCCGCTTCTCCTTGCACTTCACGCAGTAACCGTTGTAGGTCTGGGCCTGGTCGGCCACGGTGTCCTCCTCGTCTCGTCCGCCGGTCAATCCGGTTCCGGCGGGTTGCCCGGCGGCGGGCCACGGGGGGCGCCGGCGCTGGGACTTCTCCGCGGCCACCCTCGTGACCGCTGGTCCGCGGACCCTACCCAGGTGCGGGCGGTTCCATGTCAGCTGTGCTTCGACACTGTGAGCAAGTCGACGTCGAGAGTGTGCATGCCGAATTACGTCGGATAAGTCAGTTTCGCGGGGACACGCCGGGTGAACCCACTCAGATCGCCCGAGAGGCGGCCCCGGGCGGGCGGCCGGCGGCGTGATCACATACCGTGGGGCGGAGGCGCGCGCCGTCCCGACGCGGCCACCACGAACCGTGACGGAGCCCTTCCGTGACGGTCCGCAAGGATTTTTTTCGGGACTCCTGGTCACCAACCATGACTTTCCGGGCGCGTGTCGTGGTGTTGACTCTTGCGGACCCCTGGTCAGTACCCATTAGCTTTCCTTCGTGACAGCAATCCAAGGCTGCGCGGCCCGCTGATGGCAGGGGCGCGGAAGCCGGTCGTCGAAGTACGGCGCAGCCAGCGCCGGCGACGCACGGTGTCCGCCTACCGCGACGGCGAACGGGTCGTGGTGCTGATCCCCGACCAGTTCTCCCGGGCCGAGGAGACCGAGTGGGTCGACCGGATGCTGGCCCGGTTGGCCGCCCGCGAGGGGCGCCTGGTCCGCACCGACGACGAGCTGTTCGGCCGCGCCACCCGGCTCCGCGGTCTCTACCTCGCCGAATACGGCGACCAGGCCGTCCCGGTGAGCGTCCGCTGGGTGACCAACCAGAACGGCCGCTGGGGCTCCTGCACCCCCGCCGACCGCACCATCCGCATCTCGCACCGCATCCAGGACATGCCCGACTGGGTGATCGACTACGTCCTGCTGCACGAGCTGGCCCACCTCATCGTGCCCAGCCACAACGCCCGGTTCTGGGCGCTGGTCGGCCGCTACCCGAAGGCCGAGCGCGCCCGCGGCTACCTGGAGGGCGTCGCCGCCGCCTCCGGCACCCCCCTACCCCACTAAATCCCCACCACCCCCACCCACCCGCCGCTCCCACCCCACCCACCCCGTGCCCCACTCCGCCCCGCCCACCCCCGTGCCCCGCCCCGCTTCGCCCCATCCCGCCGCCCCGCCCCGCCCCCGCGATCTTGCAGTTGGGGCCCCGGCAAAGGGGGTGAAGCGGACTTTTGAGGGGCCGAAAGTGCAAGATCGGCGCGGGGTGGGGCGGCGGAGAGGCGGTGGGGCGGCGGAGGGGTGGGGCGGCGGAGAGGTGGGGGAGAAGGGTGGGGTGGGGTGGGGAGCAGGGGGTGGGGCGGGGGGCCGGGGTTCGTGGCGGGCTCGTCTAGGGTCGGCGGGTGGCCCGACGTGTGGTGGTGGCGTTGCTCGGCCCGGTGGCGTGGACGCCCCCGGGGATCGACCCGGCGGCCTGGCGGGCCGCGCTCGCGGAGGACGTGGTGGACCTGCTCGCCACCCTCCAGGAGGTCGAGACCGCGATCGCGGCCGTCCCGGCCGACCGTGCCCTGGCGGAGTCCGTCACCTGGCCCGGCATGGCCGTGTACGAGGTGCCCGCCGCCACCGGCACCGCCGTCCTCACCGCGCTGGCCGGAGCCGGGTACGACGAGGCCGCCGTCGTCGCCGCCGATGCCCCGGACCTGCCCGGCCTGACCGTCGGCAAGCTGCTCCGCCCGCTGACCACCCGGCCGGTGGCCCTCGCCCCGGTCGAGGGCTCCGACACCGGCCTGCTCGGCGTCGCGTCCCGGCTGCCCGTGCCCGCGTGGCTGCCCGAGGTCGACCTGGACGCCGCGCATCCGGCCGAGGTGCGCCGGTCCGCCCCGCGCCCCGGGGACGTGGCCGTCACCGCCGCCTGGCGGCGGATGCGTGGCCCGGCCGACCTGGCCGCCCTGGACCCCGCCGTCGAGGGCTGGGAAACCACCCGCGCCCTGCTCTCCGCCCGCCCCTGAACCCGCCTCCCGCTCCACCCCACCCGCCCCGCCGCCGCCCCGCCCGGCCCTCGGTGATCAAGAGTTTGCGCCACCGTGGAGATCCACACTGACGCTTCTCTCTCTTGATCAGCGGGGCGAGGTGGAGACGGTGCGGGGCGGGGGAGCGAGCGGGTGGGGTCAGGGTTGGGGGGTGGGGGGGTCCGAGGGGCCCGGGGTGGGCGGGGGCTGTTCCTCGGGGCCGCCCGGGGCGGTGAAGTCGAAGGTGGCCAGCTCGTCGTCGAGGTCGAGCCGGGCCGTGGCGAACGCCACCGGGTCGGTGAAGTCGTCGTCGGAGGGGAGCAGGTCGGGGTGGCCCCAGACGGCGTCCCGGCCGGCGATGCCCCGGTGCTCGGTCAGCGCCGCCCACAGGGTCGCCGCCTCGCGCAGCCGGCGCGGGCGCAGCTCCAACCCGACGAGCGCGGCGAACGTCTGCTCGGCCGGCCCGCCGGCCGCCCGCCGACGGCGGAACGCCTCGCCGAGGCGTACGACGTTGGGCAGGCGCTCGCCGGCGGCGTCGTCCACCACGTGGCAGACCCAGCCCTCCACCAGGGCGAGCGCGGTCTCCAGCCGGGCCAGCGACGCCTTCTGCGCCGGGGTGTCCTCCGGGGTGAAGATGCCCTCCAGGGCGATCGCCTGCATCGACTCCGGGTCGGTCGGGTCGACCCGGCCCATCGCCTCCTCGATCGCCTCCCGGTTGACCCGGATGCCCGAGGCGTACGTCTCGACGGCGGTGAGCACGTGCCCGCGCAGCCACGGCACGTGCTCGAAGAGCCGCTGGTGGGCCGCCTCGCGCAGGGCCACGTACAGCCGGACCTCGTCCTCCGGCAGCTCCAGGCCCTGCCCGTACACCCGGATGTTGGCCGGGATCAGCGCGGCCGTGCCGGCCGGGCCGAGCGGCAGGCCGATGTCGCCGGCGGAGAGCACCTCGGCGGCGAGCGAGCCGAGGGCCTGGCCGAGCTGCCCGCCGAAGAGCGCGCCGCCCAGCGTCGCCACCATCGACTGCATCGGGCCGAGCTGGGCGCGGGCCTCCGGCGGCACCAGGTCGCCCATCGCGCCGACCATCCGGCTGGCCACCGGGTCGCACAGCTTGCGCCAGACGTCGAGCGTCTTGTAGATCCACTCGTTGCGGTTCCAGGCCAGCGAGGTGCGGATGCCCGTCGGCCAGGCGGTGGCCGGCTCCAGCCAGAGGTCGGCCAGGCGCAGCGCCTCCTCGACCGCGTGCCGCTCGTAGGGTGAGGCCGCCGGGTCGCCGGTGGCGGCGAGCTGACTGGCGGCCACCTGCCGGGCCAGGTCCCAGTTGACCGGTCCGCCGCCCTGCGCGGAGAGCAGGTGCTGCAACTGCGACATGAACTGCTGCATCGCCGCGGGATCGTTGGGGTCTGGTGGTTGCCCACCCGGGAGCGCGAAACCGAACGGAATATCAGGCACGACCTCTACGGTACGCGGGCTGCGCCCCAGGCAGCCGTCACCGGCGTTGCGCTGAGGGCGAAGTCCCCGTCACCCTCGGGCACCCACCACCGCTCGGTACGCTCACCGCCATGAGACGTCGCGGCGTGACCGTCCTCCTGGGTGCCCTGTTGACCGCCCTGCTCAGCTTCGGCGTGCTCAACGCGCCCATCCCGTACGTGGTGCTCGGCCCCGGCCCGACGGTCAACACGCTCGGCACCGTGGACGGCAAGGAGGTCATCCAGGTGACCGGGCGGGCGACGTCCACCTCCGCCGGCCAGCTCCGGCTGACCACGGTCGGCGTGCAGCCCACGGTGCGGCTGCGGTCCGCGCTGGCCGGCTGGTTCTCCGCCGACGAGGCGGTGGTGCCCCGCGAGCTGGTCTACCCGCCGGGGGAGACCCAGCAGGAGGTCGAGCAGCGCAACGAGGAGGACTTCCGCAACTCCCAGACCAGCGCCGAGACCGCCGCGCTGCGGGAGCTGGGCTTCCCCGTCCAGGTGCTGGTCAAGACCGTGACGGCGGGCGGCCCGTCGGAGGGGGTGCTCAAGCCGGGCGACGTCGTCACCTCGGTCGACGGCGCGCCGGTCACCAGCGCGGGCAAGCTCACCGAGCTGATCCGCGCCAAGCCGGCCGGCACCGCCCTGACCGTCGGCTACACCCGCGCCGGTGCCGCCGCCACGGCCCGGATCACCAGCCGGGAGTCCGACGGCCGGCCGCGCATCGGGGTCGAGATCGACCAGCAGCAGCCGCACCCGTTCACCCTCTCCATCGACCTCGGCGACATCGGCGGGCCGAGCGCCGGCCTGATGTTCGCCCTCGGGATCGTGGACAAGCTGGAGCCGGCCGACCTCACCGGCGGGATGGTCATCGCGGGCACCGGCACCATCGACGACGAGGGGCGGGTGGGCCCGATCGGCGGGATCGCCCAGAAGCTGGTCGGCGCGAAGGACTCCGGGGCGAAGGTGTTCCTGGTGCCGGAGGCGAACTGCGCGGAGGCGGTGCGTAACCCGCAGCCGGGCCTGCCGTTGCTCAGGGTGGGGTCGCTGGCCGACGCGCTCACCGCCCTGGAGACCCTCCGCGCCGGGGGTCAGCCCACCCGCTGCTGACCGATGCGCCCGCCCGACCCGCCGCCCGGCGTGACCGTGGGCCGACACTCTCAGGAACACCCCGTACTCTGGGTGCCTGGTCGGAGCCGATCACATCGAGCGTGCGGAGCCAAACAGTGGTCATGCGTAGCAGCCCCCTGCCGAGGATGAGCCGGCGCGGACGCGTCACCATCGGCGTCCTGGTCGGGGTGTTCGTCCTCTTCACCCTCCTCGGATGGGGGGTGCAGGCGTGGACGGACTGGCTGTGGTTCGACGAGGTGCGATACACACAGGTCTTCACCGGCGTGCTGGCCACCCGGCTGCTGCTCTTCCTCGTCGTCGGCCTCGCGATGGCGCTGGTCGTCGGCGGCAACCTCTGGCTGGCGCACCGGCTGCGCCCCAAGCTGCGGCCGCACTCGCTGGAGCAGGCCACCCTGGAACGCTACCGGATGCTGCTCGGCCCCCGGCTCGGCCTGTGGATCAGCCTGGTCGCCCTGGTGGTCGGCCTCTTCGCCGGGCTGTCGGCGCAGAGCCGGTGGAACCAGTGGCTGCTGTTCCGCAACGGCGGCGACTTCGGCGTCAAGGACCCGGAGTTCGGCGTCGACGTCGGCTTCTACGTCTTCCAGCTGCCGTTCTGGCGCTACGTGCTGGGTGTCGGCTTCACGGCGGTGGTGCTGGCCCTGCTCGGCGCGCTGGCCGTGCACTACATCTTCGGCGGCGTGCGCCTACAGGGCGTCGGCGACCGGATGACCAACGCCGCGCGGGCCCACCTGAGCACGCTCGTCGCGGTCTTCGTCCTGCTCAAGGCCGTGGCGTACGTGCTCGACCGGCGCAGCATGCTGCTGGAGTACAACGAGGGCGCGAAGCTCTACGGTGCCGGGTACGCCGACATCAACGCGCTGCTACCGGCCAAGGAGATCCTCGCCTACATCTCGGTCGTGGTGGCCATCGCGATCATCGTCTTCTCCAACGCGGTGATGCGGAACCTGGTGTGGCCGGGCATCTCGCTGGCCCTGCTCGGCGTCTCCGCCGTCGCCATCGGCGGCATCTACCCGTGGGCCGTGCAGACCTTCGAGGTCAAGCCGAGCGCCAAGGACAAGGAAGCGCCGTACATCGAGCGGAGCATCGACGCCACCCGGGCCGCGTTCGGGCTGGCCGACACGAAGATCCAGCCGTACGCGGCGAGCAACCTGGTGCCGCCGGCGAGCCTGGGCACCGACGCCTCCGTGGTGCCGAACGTCCGCCTGCTCGACCCGCAGCTCGTCTCGGAGACGTACACCCAGCTCCAGCAGGTCCGGGGCTTCTACGACTTCGGCCCGAAGCTGGACATCGACCGGTACGCCGTGGGCGGCAAGACCTCCGACTACGTGGTCGGCGTCCGGGAGGTCAACTACGGCGAGCTGACCGACCAGCAGAACACCTGGATCAACCGGCACACCGTCTACACCCACGGCTACGGGCTGGTGGCCGCGCCGGCCAACCAGGTGGTCTGCGGCGGCCAGCCGTACTTCGTCTCGGGCTTCCTCGGCGAGAAGACCCAGGAGGCGTGCTCCTCGCAGACCGAGCAGATCCCGGCCACCCAGCCGCGCATCTACTACGGCGAGCGGATGGAGCCCGAGGACTACGCGATCGTCGGGCAGGCCAACCCGGAGCGCAACGCCGAGTTCGACCGGCCGACCCAGACCGGCGGCGAGCAGTACTACACCTACACCGGCGAGGGCGGCGTCGAGATCGGCTCGTTCACCCGCCGGCTGCTCTACGCCATCAAGGAGCAGGAGTCCAACTTCCTGCTCTCCGAGGCCGTCAACGAGAACTCGAAGCTGCTGTACGTGCGCAACCCCCGGGACCGGGTGGAGAAGGTCGCGCCGTTCCTCACCCTCGACGGCGACCCGTACCCGGCGGTGGTCGGCGGCCGGGTGCAGTGGATCGTCGACGGCTACACCACGGCCGCGACCTACCCCTACGCCGAGCGGGTCAACCTCCAGGCGGAGACCACCGACGAGCTGACCGGCCGGGGCACGTTCCAGCTCGCCCGGGAGAACGTCAACTACATCCGCAACTCGGTCAAGGCCACGGTCGACGCGTACGACGGCACGGTCCGGCTGTACGAGTTCGACCAGACCGACCCGGTGCTCAAGGCGTGGAACAAGGCGTTCGGCGGGGACCTGGTGCTGCCGAACGACAAGATCCCGGCCGAGCTGCGGGAGCACTTCCGCTACCCGGCCGACCTGTTCAAGGTGCAGCGCAACCTGCTGACCAAGTTCCACGTCACCGACCCGGGCGACTTCTATTCGGCGCAGGACTTCTGGCAGGTGCCGAACGTGCCGGACAACCCCGACGGCGGGCAGAAGCAGCCGCCGTACTACCTGTGGACGCAGTTCCCGGGGCAGAGCGCGCCGCGCTTCCAGCTCACCTCCGCCGTCACCCCGAACGGCCGGCAGAACCTCGCCGCGTTGATCTCCGGGTCGTACGTCGACGGCAAGCCGCAGCTGGAGGTGCTGGAGCTGCCCGACCAGACCCGGATCTCCGGGCCGGTGCAGGTGCACCAGCAGATGACCAACAACGCCAACATCCGGCAGCAGCTGAACCTGCTCTCGTCCAACCAGGCCCAGGTGCAGTACGGCAACCTGCTGTCGCTGCCGTTCGGCGACGGGATGCTGTACGTCGAGCCGGTCTACGTCAAGAGCAACCAGCAGGACGCGTACCCGCTGTTGCAGAAGGTGCTGCTCTCCTACGGCGACGGCGGCTCGTACGTGGTGCTCGCCAACAACCTGACCGACGGCATCAAGCAGCTCGTCGACCAGGGCAAGCAGGCCGCCGAGGGCGGGACCCCGCCGCCGACCGGCGGCACGCCGCCGCCGGGCGACGGCAGCAACGCCCCGCCCCTGACCGGCGAGCTGGCCGAGGCGGCGAGCAAGGTGCAGGCGGCCATCGCCGAGGTCAAGGCCGCCCAGACGTCCGGTGACTTCGAGCGGTACGGCCGGGCGCTCAAGGCCCTGGACGAGGCGATGACGGCGTTCCAGCAGGCCCAGCAGGCGGCCAGCCCGACCGCTCCGGCCGCCCCGTCGGGTTCGCCGTCCGCCTCGCCCAGCGGTGGCTCCGCCCCGTCGCCGTCGGCGCCGGCAGGGGGATGACCAGCGGTTACGCCCCGGCCCGTGGGCCGTTTTGCGGCCCGCGGGCGCGGTGCGTTAGGGTTAACGAGCCGACGCGGGGTGGAGCAGCTCGGTAGCTCGCTGGGCTCATAACCCAGAGGTCGCAGGTTCAAATCCTGTCCCCGCTACTCGTTCGGAAAGGCCCCGGAGTTCGCTCCGGGGTCTTTCGCGTGGGCCGTGTCGAATCGGTCGGGCGGTGTCGGCGGATCGGCATCCCGGCGGTTCCGGCGGTACGGCGCTCCTGAGGGTTCGGGTTCCTCGGGTTCGGCGGTCCCGGGGGTGCGGCGGTGCGGCGCTCCTGGGGGTTCGGTGGTCCGGTGCCGCGCCGGTCGGCGGCCGGGCTGAGCTGCGGTGCGGTGGTCCGGCGGCGGGCTTTCGGGGGGTTGCTGAGCTCCGCTGCGGGGATGCGCTAAGCTTTGTGAGCCGACGCGGGGTGGAGCAGCTCGGTAGCTCGCTGGGCTCATAACCCAGAGGTCGCAGGTTCAAATCCTGTCCCCGCTACTCGTTCGGAAGGGCCCCGGAGTTCGCTCCGGGGCCCTTCGCTTGTCCCACCCCGTATGCGCGGGCCCTCCGCCTTTCCTCCGCAGCGCTGGGCCCTCTCCACACCCCGCCGCGAGGCTCCGCGCGCCGCCGGGCACGCCGTCCGGCGAATCCCCGGCCGTCCCGCGTGCTCCACTTGCGTTCCTCGGCGAGGATGGGGGCATGTCTTCGTGGAACAAGTGGTGGGGCCGGCTCAGCACGGTCCTCGGTGCGGTCGTGCTGTCGGTCTTCGTCCCGGTCGCGGCCTGGGCGTCCACCGGCACGGGTGAGCTCGTGGTGGAGGCCGCCAAGCGGCGGTCGAGGGGCGGCGGCATCGGCTTCCTCGGGCTGCTGTGCTGCCTGGTCGTCGTCGGCGGGATCGTCCTGCTGGTGGTCCTGCTCATGCGCAACCGGCGCAACCGCCCGCCGCGCTGACCCGGCGGTCCACGGCCCGCCCCGGCCCGGGCCCGTGCCCGGCCCGCGTCCGTGTGCCCGGCCCGGCCGGGGCCTGCGTGCCCGACATCGCGCTCGAACCAGGATCGAGTGGCCTCCGGCCGCTCGGAGGCCACTCGATCCGCGATTGAGCACGATCTTGCCGGCGGTGACCCGAGGGCGGTCATCCGCGGCGCGCACCGAAGGCGGGCGCCCGGGGCCGGCGGGCACCCGAGAACGGGCACCCGCGGGCGGGCCCGGGCGGGTGGCGGGTCTCGGGCGGGTGGTCAGGAGGCCAGGGCGGCCTCGGCCTGGGCGACGAACCGGGTGGCGGCCGCGCGGGTCCCGGCCCGGCCGGAGCGCACGCCCTCGGCCGTCTCGACCAGCAGGGCCCGGACCCGGGCGTGCCCCTTCGGCGGCGGGCCGGGGGCCGGGCCGAGCT
The DNA here is from genome assembly GCF_029581295.1 of Micromonospora sp. WMMD712. Classification (NCBI taxonomy): domain Bacteria; kingdom Bacillati; phylum Actinomycetota; class Actinomycetes; order Micromonosporales; family Micromonosporaceae; genus Micromonospora; species Micromonospora sp. WMMD712. The sequence goes on along the minus strand of NZ_CP120743.1, from coordinate 3,241,089 downwards.
GGTCGGCCACGGCCTCGGCGAGGGCGGCGGCGGCCTGCTGCCCCGGGTCGGCCAGGCTCTCCCGCACGTACCGGCGGATGGCGAGGTTGGGGCTCACCCCGCGTTCGTGGCCGAGGGCCAGACCGGCGTCCATGTTGTTGGTGAGGAACTGGATGACGTCGGCCACCAGGGCGGGGTGCCGGGTGCCCCGGAAGCCCGCCCAGTACATCGAGGCGCGCGGCCACTGCGCCGCCGGTGGCCCGGGGAACGCGGCCAGGGCCAGCTCGTCCCGGGTCTGCCGGCGGAACTCGGGGAACTGGTGGGCCCAGGCGAACGACGCGGCCGTGTGGCCGGTCACCACCAGTTGCCGACCCGGCTCGCCGCCGTCGGCCTGGTCGACCAGGGCGGCGCTCGGGGTGGCCTGCCGGGCCCGCGCGTTCTGCCACAGCTCGAACCAGTCGACCAGCTCGGTCGCGCCGAAGCCGAGCTGCCGGCCCCGGTACAGCTCGGTGCCCCCGGACCGCAACCACAGCCAGAGCGCCCGGTGGTCCCCGGACGGGTCCATGGTGCCGGCCACCCGGCCGTCGGCGGCCCGGGTGACCCGGGCCGCCCAGTCGACGTACGCGGGCCAGGACATGCCGGTGCGGGGCTCGGCGACGCCGAGCCGGCGCAGCAGGCTGCGGTTGTAGACGAGGGCGGCGGTCGTCTGGGCGGCGGCGACCGCCACGGTGCGGCCGTCCACCTCGCCGTAGCGCGCCAGCTCCGGCGGGAGCCCCCGCAGGTCGAGCCTCTCGTCGGTGACGTACCCGCCGAGGTCGAGCAGGATCTCCCGCCGGGCGTACTCGGCGAGGACGGTGTCGTCGACCTGGATCAGGTCGGGCACGTTGCCGCCGGCGGCCTGGGTGGCGAGCCGGTCGTAGTAGCCGGGCAGGCCCTGCCAGGTGACCCGGAAGCTGACCAGGTTGTTGCGGGAGGAGTAGAGCCGCAGCGCCTTCTCGGTCGTCTCGGCCCGGGCTGCGGTGCCGTACCAGAAGACCGAGAGCTCGACCGGCCCGTCCTCGACCGGGCGGTCGTCCTCCCGGCCGCCGCAGCCCGCGAGACCGGTCGCCGCGAGCGGCGCCCCGAGCAACGCCCCGAGCAGCCGCCGCCGGCCCGGGTCCGGGCCGGTGCGGGGCGGTGGGGTACGGGCGTCGGGCACGGGTGCTCCTGGTCTGTCCGGCGGGGGTCGGACCATTTACACAGCCGGGGAGGGCGGGTGTCAACGGCCGCCGGCCCGACGGGTGGCCGTCCCGGGGCGTCCGCCGGCCCGTGGTGTACTAGGGCGCGTGGAACTTCTGCACTCGGGCAAGGTCCGGGACGTCTACGCCGACGGCGACGACCTGATCCTGGTCGCCTCCGACCGGATCTCGATCTACGACGTGGTGCTGCCGACCCCGGTGCCGGACAAGGGCCGCCTGCTCACCGCGCTGTCCCTGTGGTGGTTCGAGCAGCTCGCCGACCTGGTGCCCAACCACGTCGTCTCCGCCACGGACGTGCCGGCGGAGTTCGCCGGCCGCGCGATCCGCTGCCGGCGGCTGGAGATGGTCCCGGTCGAGTGCGTCGCGCGGGGCTACCTCACCGGCGGCGGCCTCGCCGAGTACGAGCGCACCGGCGCGGTCTCCGGCGTGGCGCTGCCGAGGGGCCTGGTCGAGGCGTCGATCCTGCCCGAGCCGATCTTCACCCCGTCGACGAAGGCCCCCAAGGGCGAGCACGACGAGCCGATCACCTACCAGCAGGTGGTGGACAAGGTCGGCGCGGAGACCGCCGCGCGGCTGCGGCAGATCACCCTCGACATCTACTGCCGGGGGGCGGAGCTGGCCGCCGACCGGGGCATCCTGGTCGCCGACACCAAGATCGAGCTGGGCTGGGCGGCGGACGGCACCCTCGTCCTCGGCGACGAGGTGCTCACCTCCGACTCGTCGCGGTTCTGGCCGGCCGAGTCGTACCAGCCGGGCCGGACCCAGTTCTCCTACGACAAGCAGTACGTCCGGGACTGGGCGACCGGCGGCGGCTGGGACAAGCGGCCCCCCGCCCCCGAGGTGCCCGCCGAGGTGATCGAGGCGACCCGGGCCCGCTACGTCGAGGTCTACGAGAAGCTCACCGGTCGCACCTGGTCCTGACACCGCTCCCTTACCCCAGCCCCAGATCCTGCAGTCCGGCAGTGATACGCGCCGGTCGGCGCGGACGACCGTGCGCCTTGGAGTTGCCCGAGGATCGAGGCGTCCTGGAGGAACGCTCGGATCATCGCCCAGAGTGACTGAAAGTTGACACTGTGAGCACGTGGGCCCGGCTACGATCGTTGGGTGTGGTGATGTACGCGAGATTTAGGGGGTTTGACCTCGGAAGTCCCGCCGGTGATACTGCTGTCCGTAGGAACAGAGTCACGTTCAGCGACAGCAGCAGCACTCCAAGGGCGGATGCATGCCAAGGCGGCCGGGAAAGTCTCTTGATGTCCCAGATGGGGCCCAGCTCACCCAGTATGGCAAGGGTCCTCTCGGCTCTCCCACCCGCTTCCGGGACCGGCCGCGGGCGGAGATCAACGAGCCGGACGTGTCGTTGCTGTGGGGTCGGGTGACTGTCGATGAGGCGCGACGGATCGTCGACAAGTGGGGGAGCCCGCTTTCGGCGGTGCGGTACACGACTGCGGGAGTGCTCCGCGCAAGAGGCTTTATTGTTCGACACACGCCAACCGGCCCAAACCCGAAGCACATCAGTGTTTTCCCGCCAATTGACGGCAATGATCCCAAAGAGTGGGATGACGCTCTAGCCAAGAGCTTCTCTGACTGCTTCACTGAACCGCACGGAGGAGGTGGTACTCGTGAGTAGCTTCGGACCTGCGCCCGAGCTGGGAAACCTCGCTTGGGCGCCGCTGCCTACCGTCGATGCTGTTGAGATCATCGATAGATACAACGGTGTTCCCACTCTGGGGGTCGTTGAGGCGGGGGGCGAGCCTTGCCTGTTCTGGCGAGTTCTCTCTGACGACGATCACGTCTCGGTCTGGCTTTACGTGCCCCTGACCAGGGAGGACGAGGAGCATCTCGACGCGGACGACGACTCCGATGTCTTGGAATCGATCGTGATCGCATCGCCCGGGCCTCGATACACGACAATGGGTGTAGCCTACGATAATCGTCTCATTTTCGAGAGGGAATGGCAGCTTTCGGCCAATTTGACTGCCGATGAGGCGGCTTTGGCTTGCCTGGAGTTCTGTGCTGAGTCCATGCGGGTGGCACTGGCCCAGAATCCGCCCTTGCCAGCAACCCGCCGTAAGATCGTCCAGAAGGCATCTGACGCGGTGCGGCATCTCGCCCCTTGTTGACTTGACGCATTGTGACTATCGTCAGTCCACCCAGTCGAGGGTGCGCTGCACGGCCTTGCGCCACTGGCGCAGCTCCCGGTCCCGCTCGTCCGGGGCCATCGCGGCGGTCCACTGCGCGTCGGAGCGCCACTGGGCGCGCAGGGTGGCCAGATCCGGCCAGAAGCCCACGGCGAGGCCCGCCGCGTACGCCGCGCCGAGGCAGGTCGTCTCCGTGATCCGGGAGCGGACCACCGGCACGTCCAGCACGTCGGCGAGGAACTGCATGAGCAGGCCGTTGGCGGTCATCCCGCCGTCGACCCGCAGCCGGCGCAGCGCCACGTCGGAGTCGGCGTTCATCGCGTCGACCACCTCGCGGGTCTGCCAGGCCGACGCCTCCAGCGCCGCCCGGGCCAGGTGCCCCTTGGTGATGTAGCCGGTGAGCCCGGCGACCACCCCGCGCGCGTCGCTGCGCCAGTGCGGGGCGAACAGCCCGGAGAACGCCGGCACCACGTAACAGCCGCCGTTGTCGTCGACCGTGCGGGCCAGCTCCTCCACCTCGGCGGCGGTGGAGATCAGGCCGAGGTTGTCCCGTAGCCACTGCACCAGCGAGCCGGTGACCGCGATCGCGCCCTCCAGCGCGTACACGGCGGGCTGCCCCTCGATCCGGTACGCGAGGGTGGTCAGCAGCCCGTGCGAGGAGATGACCGGGCTCGCGCCCGTGTTGAGCAGCAGGAAGCTGCCGGTGCCGTACGTGCACTTGGCCTCGCCGGGCTGGAAGCAGGTCTGCCCGAACAGGGCGGCCTGCTGGTCGCCGAGGGCGCTGGCCACCGGCACCCCGGCGAGCGGCCCGTCGACGGCGGTGCCGTAGACCTCGGCGGAGCTGCGGATCTCGGGGAGCATCGCGCCCGGCACGCCGAGCGCGTCGAGCAGCTCCGGATCCCAGTCGAGGGTGTCCAGGCCCATCAGCATGGTGCGGCTCGCGTTGGTCACGTCGGTGACGTGCCGCCCGGTCAGCTTCCAGATCAGCCAGCTGTCCATGGTACCGAACAGCACCTCGCCCCGCTCGGCCCGCGCGCGCAGCCCGTCGACGTTGTCCAGCAGCCAGCGCAGCTTCGGGCCGGCGAAGTAGGTGGCCAGCCGCAGCCCGGTGCGCTCGCAGAGCCGCTGCTCGCCGTACGCCTCGGCGAGCGCGCGTAGCTGCGGCCCGGTGCGGGTGTCCTGCCAGACGACGGCGTTGGCGACCGGGCGGCCCGTGGCGCGGTCCCAGACGACGGTGGTCTCCCGCTGGTTGGTGATGCCGACGGCCGCGATCCGCTCCGGGCCGGTGCCGGCCGCGTCCAGCGCCTCGCGGACGACGATCCGGACGTTGTCCCAGATCTCCTCGGCGTCGTGCTCGACCCAGCCCGGCCGGGGGAAGTGCTGCCGGTGCTCGCGCTGGGCCACGGAGACGATCTCCCCGGCCCGGTCGAAGACGAGGCACCGGGACGAGGTGGTGCCCTGGTCGATGGCGGCGACGTACTCTCCGGTCACCGCAGCACCGTACCCGCCCCGCCGCCGGGGCGCCGCCCATCGTCGACGGGCGGGCCGGTGCGGTGTCAGTCCGACACGCGCCCGCCCGCGTCGAGGAGCGGGCCGAGGGGCGTGCCGATCCGGACCGTGGTGCCGGCCGGGCCGGTCTCGACGTCCATGGCGTCGCTCAGCTCCCGGGCCAGCCAGAGGCCCCAGCCGCCGGCGGTCTCGGGCGCGGGGCGGCTCCGGTCGTCGAGCCGCCGGGAGCTGATCCCCCGGCCGTGGTCGGCGACCTCGCAGACCAGCCGCCCCGGCTGCCGCCACAGCCGCAGCCACCCCCGCCCGCCGCCGTGCCGCACCGCGTTGGTGAGCAGCTCGTTGACGGCCAGCACGAAGTCGTCCAGCCGTTGCCCGCGCAGCCCGACGGCGTGCGCGCAGGAGGTGACCGAGTGCCGGAGCTCGGTCACCTGTGCCTGGTCGAAGGCCTCGGCGATCAGGAGGGTGGTGTCGATGGGCACAACCGTACGCCGTGTCGGTCGGGGCAGCCATGATCGTCCGCTGTTCCCGGGGCAGGTGGCGGGCGGGTCGCCCCGGACGGCAGGCGATCATGCAGGGCGCGGGCGTGTGGCATCGTGTCGGGGTGCCGTCGACGACCGGTGGATTCGAGGTCCCGCTCTGGCGGGCCGTCGCGGTGTTCCGGTTCGCCGCCCTGGCGTACGTCGGCCTGATCGTGGCGCGCGACGCCAGCGGGTACGCCCACCCGGTCGTCGCCGGCCTCGTCCTGCTGGTGATGCTCGGCTGGACGGTGACCACGGCCCTCGGCTACGCCCGCCCCGCCCGGCGGGGCTGGCCGCTGCTGGTCGCCGACCTCGCCGTCGTGGTCGGGGTGCTCCAGGTCAGCCCGTGGGCGGTCGGCCGGTCGGCCCTCGCGGCCGGCGCGCCCAGCCTCGCCGTGGTCTGGCTGGCCGGGCCGGTGCTCGCCTGGGCGGTCTCCGGCGGGCGGCGGCGCGGCACCGTGGCCGCGCTGGTGGTGTGCGCGGCCGACCTGGCGGCCCGGGAGCGGATCGGCCAGTCCGCCCTCACCGGCTGGATCCTGCTGCTGATGGCGGGGGCGGTGGTCGGCCACGTCGCCCGGCTGGCGGTGACCGCCGAGCAGCGGCTGCACCGGGCGGTGGAGCTGGAGGCGGCGACCCGGGAGCGGGAGCGGCTGGCCCGGGACATCCACGACTCGGTGCTCCAGGTGCTCGCGCTGGTGCAGCGGCGCGGCGCGCACCTGGACGGGGAGGCCGGCGAGCTGGCCCGGCTGGCGGGGGAGCAGGAGGCCGCCCTGCGTGCCCTGATCGCCGGCGCGGCGTCCCCCGGCGACGCCGGCCCGGCCGGGCCGGACACCCTCGACCTGCGCGCCCTGCTCGGCCGGTACGCCTCGGCTACGGTCTCCCTGTCGGCGCCGGCCACCGGCGTCCCGCTGCCCGCCCTGGTGGCCCGGGAACTCGCCGCCGCGACCGGGGCGACGCTGGACAACGTGCGCCGGCACGCGGGCGGCCGGGCCTGGGTGCTGATCGAGGACGAGGGGGAGACGGTGACGGTCTCGGTACGCGACGAGGGGCCGGGGATCCCGGCGGGCCGGCTCGACGAGGCGGTCCGGCAGGGCCGGCTCGGGGTGGCGCAGTCGATCCGGGGCCGCGTCGCCGACCTGGGCGGCACGGTCACCATCACCTCCACGCCGGGCGCGGGCACCGAGGTCGAGCTGACCGTGCCGAGGACGCCCCGGTGAGCGCCGCCGACGCCCCGCCCGGCGTACGGGTGATGGTGGTGGACGACCACCCGATGTGGCGCGAGGGGGTGGCCCGCGACCTCACCGAGGCCGGTCACCTCGTGGTCGCCACCAGCGGGGAGGGCCGCCAGGCCGTGCGGGTCGCCCCCGCTGCCCGGCCCGACCTGGTGGTGCTCGACCTGCAACTGCCGGACATCTCCGGGGTGGAGGTGATCCGTGGGCTGCGCGCGGCGCTGCCCGAGGTGCGGGTGCTGATGCTCTCGGCCAGCGGCGAGCAGCAGAGCGTCCTGGACGCGGTGAAGGCCGGCGCGACCGGCTACCTGGTGAAGTCGGCGGCCCCGGCCGAGTTCCTGGACGCGGTGCGCCGCACCGCCGCCGGCGAGCCGGTCTTCACCCCCGGCCTGGCCGGCCTCGTGCTCGGGGAGTTCCGCCGGCTCGCGGCGGGCGCGGGCGGGGCCGCCGGGGACCGGGGGCCGGCACCGGCGGGCCACCCCGCCGACGCGCCCCGGCTCACCGACCGGGAGACCGAGGTGCTGCGCCTGGTCGCCAAGGGGATGTCGTACAAGCAGATCGCGGAGCGGCTCGGGCTGTCCCACCGGACGGTGCAGAACCACGTGCAGAACACGCTGGGCAAGCTCCAGCTGCACAACCGGGTCGAGCTGACCCGCTACGCGATCGAGCGCGGGCTCGACGCCTGACCCGCCGCGCCGGGCGCGACCGCCCCACCGGCCGGCGCATCCGGTCGGCCGGGCGCGGGGGCCCGGTCAGTGCGCCCCGGGCGGCCGGGTCTCGTGGATCGCCAGCTCCTCGGCGCTCGCCCCGCCACCGGCGGAGCCCGCGTCGTACGCGACGTTGTCGGTCTCCAGGTCGGTGTGCGCCCCCTCGTCCGGTTCCACCAGCCGGCCCACCTCCGCGTCGGCGACGCTGCCGAGCTGGCCGTGGTCGTAGAGGGAGACGGGGGAGTGCGGGTCCGAGGTGGGGCCCGGGTCGATCACGTCGGCGTCGAGCTGCGCCTGGGCGGCGGCCTCCTCGCTGTCCGCCTCGGCCGCGATGTCCGGGTCGACCGGGCCGGCCAGCGGGTCGTCGGCGGGGCGCTCGAAGCTCTCCCGCTGGAGCTTGTAGTCCAGCGACTCGCCGTCGAGCTGCTCCTCGGCGGTGGTGCCGTACCGGTCCACCGCCACGGGCATGCGGTCGCCGGGCAGCTGGGCCGGCGCCGGGCCGTCCGCCTCGCGACCGGTCTCGACGTCGTCGTTGGCGGTCGAGTCGTCGTCGGCGGTGTCGGGCAGGCCGTCGGCCTCCGGGTCGGAGACGGGGGTCGGGTACTCGTCGTCGCGCATGGCTGATCACTACCCGCTGCCCACCGCCCGTAACCGGCCACGGGCGGGCGAAGCGGGGTCAAGCGTGCCGGTCCGGCCCGCCGTCGGGCCGCGCGCCCCCGGTGTCCGGGTGCGCGACGTCCGGGTCGGTACGCGTGTCGCCGCCCTCGGGGTGCACGACCGCCCAGACGAGCTTGCCGTCGGGCAGCAGGGTGCTGCCCCAGCGGCGGGCCACCGTGTCGATCAGCAGCAGCCCCCGGCCGCCGGCCAGGTGCGGCGGGGTCACCCCGGTGAACCGCGGCTGCCGCCGCGACCGGTCGCGCACGCCGAGGTGCAGCGTGCCGTCGCCGGGGGCCAGCCGCAGGGTCATCGGGGTGCGCGCGTGCGCCACCACGTTGTTGACCATCTCGGTCACCGCGATGCAGCCCGCCTCGGCCAGAGCGCCGATCCCCCACCGGGCGCAGCCGTCGGTGACCAACGCCCGGGCCTGCCGGGCCGCGCCGACGACCGGCGGCAGCGCGGTGGTGGTCGCCGCGGCCATCGGCGCCCGGGTCAGCGCCGCCGTCGCCTCCGCCAGGGTCGCGCAGACCGGCAGCTCCGGGCCGGCCGCCGCCCCCGTCGGGTCGACGACCAGCAGCCCCGCCGCCGGCCAGTCGGCGATCTCGCGGCGCACCTCGGCGAACAGCCCCCGGGCGGGGGCGGCCAACCGCAGCCGGGTCAGGTCGACCACCACCGGGCCGGGGCGGTCGCAGAGCCGCACGAGCAGCGCGTCCCGGACGGCGGCGGTGCCGGCGGCGTCGAGCACCCCCGTCAGCCGGAGCACTCCGGACGACTCGTCCGTCTCCACCACGCAGCGCAGGTCGGTCGGCATGATCGTCCCATTGTGCGTCGTGGCCACGGACGGCGCATCCTGCCGGTCGGGCGAGTTCATCAGCGGTCCGCCCGCGACCGCCTGGCCCGGGCCGCCATCGTGCCGACCGCCGTGCCGGCGGCGGCGAGCCCGAAGGCCGTGGTCATCCGGACCAGGTGCCGCCGCCGGCCGTGCCACCCGCCGTCGCGCCGGGCGGTGGCGTCGGCGGCGAAGACGTTGCCGGCGCTGTCCGGCCGCCGGGCCGGCCCGAACTGGGTGCGGTGGACGTACCAGCCGAGGACGCGTTCGGCCAGCGCGGGGGCGAGCCGCCACTGCGCGCCGAGCAGCCGGGCGGCCCCGCCGGCGTACGCCTCGCGGCGCGGCCGGCGCAGCAGCCGGACGACGGTCTCGGCCACCAGCTCCGGCGGGTACACCGGCGGGGGCGGCACCAGCTCCCGGCCGGTGTGGTTGGCGGCGTGCCGGAAGAACGGGGTGTCGATGCTCGCCGGCAGCACCGTGCACACGGAGACGTTGCCCCGCCCGGTCAGCCGCAGCTCCTGCCGCACCGTGTCGGCCAACCCCCGGATGCCGTGCTTGGTGGCGTTGTACGCCGACTGGTAGGGCATCGCCACCTCGGCCAGCACGGAGGCGTTGTTGACCAGGACCCCGCCGCCGGCCGCCGCGAGGTACGGCAGGGCGGCCCGCATGCCGTGCACGACGCCGAGCAGGTTCACCTCCAGCACCCGGCGGAACTCCCGTACCGGTATCTCGTCGAACAGCCCGACCGCGCTCACCGCCGCGTTGTTGACCCAGGCGTCGATCCGGCCGAACTCCTCCGCCGTGCGGGCGGCGAGGATCTCCACGGCCACCGGGTCCGTCACGTCCGTGGGCACGGCGAGCGCCTGCCCGCCCAGCTCCCGGCACCGCGCCGCCACCCGCTCCAGGGCGTCCTCGCTGCGGGCCGCCAGCGCCACGGCCGCGCCCCGTCGGGCGAGGGCGTACGCGGTGGCCGCGCCGATGCCGCTGGAGGCGCCGGTGAGCACGACGACGGCGTCGTCGAGGGTGCGGGTCAGAGGCATTCCACGCCCGTACCCCGGTGGGGCCCGCTCATGCCGGCGGCCCGGCCCGGATCGGCGGCCGGCGGCCCGGACCGGCGGGGGACTTGGCAGGTTTCGGCTCCGGGCGGCGCGGTTAATGGGACCCTCTGACCGGGGAGGACCCACCAGCTCAACGAACCGCATGGAGGTGACCCATGCGCGTCGGCCTAGTGTGCGCGCACTCCGGCCCGTCGCGGCCCGCCGACGGCCCCGTCGTCGGCACGCGCGAGCACATCGCGCGGGTCGCCGCCGAGCTGGCCGGGCGCGGCCACGACGTGCACGTCTACGAGCGCCGGGACGATCCCGCGCTGCCCGCCACGGCGGAGGTCGACGGCTACCGGGTGGAGCGGGCGCCGGTCGGCCCGGCCGCCCCGATGCCCACCGCCGAGCTGGTCGGGCACGTGTCCGAGTTCGGGCGGTGGCTGGCCGACCGGTGGGCCGGCGGGTGGTCCCCGGAGGTGGTGCACGGGCACTACTGGGTCGGCGGCCTGGCCGCCGCGCACGCGGTGCGCGAGACCGACATCCCCGTCGTGCAGACCTTCCACTCGCTCGGCGTGGAGCAGCTGCGCCACCTCGGCCCCGGCTACGACGGCCCCGGCACCCGCATCCCGCTGGAACGGGCCCTGACCCGGGCGGTGGACATCGCGGTCGCCCAGTGCAACGACGAGGTCGACGAGCTGACCCGGATGGGGCTGCAACGCAGCTCGGTGGCGATGGTCCCCACCGGGGTCGACACCGACCAGTTCCACCCCGACGGCGAGGCCGCCCCGCGCGACCAGCGTTCGCGCATCCTCTCCGTGGGCGGCCTGACGCCCGGGCACGGCCACGACGACCTGATCCGGGCGATGCGGCTGGTCGGCGACGCCGAGCTGGTGATCGCCGGCGGCCCGCCGGCCGACCAGCTCGCCGGCCACGCCGAGGCGCGCCGCCTGCGCGAGCTGGCCGAGCGCACCGGGGTGGCCGAGCAGGTGACGCTGGTCGGTGCGGTGCCGCACGACCAGATGGCCACCTGGTACCGCTCGGCCGACGTGGTGGCCTGCACCCCGCACTACTCGTCCGCCGGCCGGGTCTCGCTGGAGGCGATGGCCTGCGGCGTGCCGGTCGTCGGGTACGCGATGGGCGGCATCGCCGACGCCGTCGTCGACGAGGTCACCGGGAAGCTGGTGCCGCCGGGCGACGTGCGGGCCCTCGGGATGACCCTGCGCCGGCTGCTCGCCGACAACGCCGGCCGGTTCGCGTACGGGCACGCCGCCGTGGACCGGGTCCGGTGCAGCTACACGTGGGAACGCACGGCCGGCGCGCTGGAGCGGCTCTACGAGCGGGTGGTGCTGCGCCGCAGGCCGGTCGAGGCGGCGTAGCCGGAAACCGGCCCGCGTGGACGATGCCGGGGCGGCCGGTCAGCGGCGGGGGCGGGCCGGCGCGCCGGCGGGGAGCATCCCCCGGGCGCGTTCCCGGGAGACCACCTCGTGGTGGTGCTGCGGCTCGGCGTAGCGCGTCAGCCCGATCACCGCGGCCAGCGTGGCCAGGAAGCCCAGGGCGGCCAGCCACTCCCGGCCCGGCCAGATCCTGTCGTTGAGCAGCAGCAGCCCGACGATCGCGGCGGGCACCGCCCCGGCCGCGTCCATCGCGGCCACCGCCGCCGTGGTCGAGCCGCGCTGCATGGCCAGGCCGAGCAGGAGCTGGCCGACCAGCGAGTGGGCCACCAGCAGGTAGAGCAGCGGGTCCCGGACGAACCCCTCCACGCTCGTCACGGCGGCCAACGGGCGGGCGGCCACCGCCGCGGCGGAGAAGGCCAGCCCGGCCAGCGAGCCGAGCGCCACCGAACCGGGCGCGCCGTGCAGCCGTACGGCGAAGAAGCCGACCACGGCGATCACCGCGAGCGCCGCCGCCAGCGTGACCAGGCCGGCGGGCCCCAGCGGCCGGGACTGCGCCGGCTGCGCCGACAGCACCAGGCCGGTGACCCCGAGGACGAGCAGCGCCAGCAGCGCGACCTCGGCGGTGGGCAGCCGCCACTTGAGCACCAGCACGCCGAGGATCGCGGTCACCCCGAGCCCCGCCGCCACGCTGGCCTGGACCAGGAACAGCGGCAGGTCCCGGCGGGCCAGGAAGGCCAGCACGAAGCCGCCGACCTGGCAGGCCAGCCCCACGAGGTAGGTGCGGTGACCGGCCAGCCGCAGCAGCAGCCCCGGGTCGAAGGTGTGGTGCACGGTGGTCCGCGCCGCGGCGACGGACTGGAGGAGGTTGGCGAAGCCGTACGCGACGATCATCGCCGCCAGGAAGCACCAACCGGAGGACACCACCTGGCGAGGATAGAGGCTGGCGGCGCTCAGCGCGCGGCCGGCCGACCCAGCCTCGCCAGGATGTCGGCGTGCAGCGCCCCGTTGCTGGCCACGGCGCTGTTCTCCACCGCGGCGTCGCCGCCCGGGGCGGGCCGCCCGGCCAGGTCGGTGAACGTGCCGCCCGCCTCGGTCACGATCGGCACCAGCGCGGCGACGTCCCACAGGGACAGTTCCGGCTCGACCATCACGTCCAGGGCCCCCTCGGCGAGCAGCATGTAGCCGTAGAAGTCGCCGTAGGCCCGGCTGCGCCAGGTGTCCCGCATGAGCTGGAGCACCGGCTCCAGCAGCCCGGCTGACTCCCACCCCGACAGCGACGAGTAGCAGAAGCTGGCGTCGGCGAGGCGGCCCACCGCCGACACCCGGATCGGCGCGCCGTGGGCGGCGTCCGGGCCGGCGTACGCGCCCGCGCCGAGCGCGCCCCACCAGCGGCGGCCCAGCGCCGGCGCGGAGACCAGCCCGAGCACCGGCCGGTCGCCCTCCAGCAGGGCGATCAGGGTGGCCCAGACGGGCACCCCCCGGACGAAGTTCTTGGTGCCGTCGATCGGGTCGACCACCCAGCGCCGCCCGCCCGGGGCGGCCGAGGGCTGCCCGCCGTACTCCTCGCCGAGCAGGCCGTCGCCGGGGCGGTGCTCCGCCAGCAGCGCCCGGATCTGCCGCTCCACGGCCGTGTCGGCGTCGGAGACCGGGGTCAGGTCGGGCTTCGCCTCCACCCGCAGGTCGAGGGCCCGGAACCGGGCCGTGGAGATGGCGTCCGCGGCGTCGGCGAGCAGGTGGGCGAGGGCGAGGTCGTCGGCGTACCCGGTCATGCCGCAAACGGTAGCGGCGGCCCGGTCACGCCCCTGCCGGCGGGTCGCCGGTCATGCCCCCTCCAGCGGGTCGCCGTGCCGCGCGTGCGACTGCGGGGCTCGCCGGCTCACTCCTCGCGCACGCCCGGGTTGCGCTGGTCGGGCTCGCGGCTGTCGCCCTCCCCGGACCGGGAGGCCAGCAGCCGGCGGTACGAGGCCAGCCGACGCCCGTCGGCCTTGCCGGCGGCCACCCAGGCGTCCAGCGCGCAGTCGGCCTCCTCGGCGGTGTGCTGGCAGTTCACCGGGCAGTCGACCGTGCCCTCCACCAGGTCGGGGAAGCCGTGCAGCAGGCTGTCGGCCGAGACGTGCGCCAGCCCGAAGCTGCGCACCCCCGGGGTGTCGACGATCCAGCCCGGGTCGGTGCCGACGCCGGGGCGGGGCGGCAGCCGCAGCGCCACCGCGCTGGTCGACGTGTGCCGGCCCCGGCCGATCGCGCTGACCACCCCGACCGCCCGGTCGGCGTCGGGGACCAGCCGGTTGACCAGCGTCGACTTGCCCACCCCGGAGTGGCCCACCAGGACCGACACCCGGCCGGCGAGCAGGTCGCGCAGCGCGTCGAGGTCGGCGTCGGGCCGCAGCAGCACGTACGGCAGCTCCAGCTCGGCGTAGTAGCCGAGCACCTGCTCCGGGCCGGCCAGGTCGGCCTTGGTGAGGCAGAGCAGCGGATCGATGTCCGCGTCGTACGCGGCGACCAGGCAGCGGTCGACGAACCCGGTGCGCGGCGGCGGGTCGGCCAGCGCGCTGACGATGACGAGCTGGTCGGCGTTGGCCACCACGACCCGCTCCAGCCGCCCCTCGGGGGTGTTCTCGTCGTCGTCGGCGGTGCGCCGCAGCACCGAGGTGCGCTCGGCGATCCGGACGATGCGGGCCAGCGCGCCGGCCGCCCCGGAGGTGTCCCCGACCAGGCCCACCCGGTCGCCCACCACCACCGACTTGCGGCCCAGCTCCCGGGCCCGCATGGCGGTCACCAGCGGGGCGTCGGGGTCGCCGCCGGGCAGCAGCACGCACGTGTAACGGCCCCGGTCCACGGCGATGACGAAGCCGTCGACGGCGTCGGCGTGCCGGGGTCTCGTGCGGGTCCGCGGGCGCGACGACCTCCCGGGCCGGACCCGTACGTCGTCCTCGTCGTACTCCCGCCGCTTCGTCGCCAGGACGCCCTCCGTCGGGTCAGCTCGCTCCGGTCACCATCGCCGACCATAGTGCCGGAAACTCCGGCATGGTCTTGGAGGTGCACGACACGTCGTCGAGCTCGACGCCGGGGACCGCCAGGCCGGTCACCGCCGCCGCGTGCGCCATGCGGTGATCGTGGTACGTCCGGAACTGCCCGCCGTGCAGCGGCCGGGGCCGGACCTCCAGCCCGTCGGCCGACTCGGTGAGGTCGGCGCCGAGGCCGGTGAACTCGCGGGCGAGCGCGGCGATCCGGTCGGTCTCGTGCCCCCGGATGTGCGCCACGCCGGTGAACCGGGACGGCGAGTCGGCGAGCGTGGCGAGCGCGGTCAGCGCCGGGGTCAGCTCGCTGACGTCGGAGAGGTCGGCCTCGATGCCGTGCACCACGCCGGTGCCGCGCACGGTCAGCCCGTCGGTGGTGAGGACCACCTCGCCGCCCATCCGGTGCAGCAGCGTGCGGAGCTGCTCGACGGGCTGGGCGCTGCTGCGCGGCCAGCCCCGCAACGTCACCTCGCCGCCGGTGACCAGCGCCGCGGCGAAGAACGGCACCGCGCCCGACAGGTCGGGCTCGATCTCCCAGCCCCGCCCGGTCAGCGGCCCCGGCTCGACGACCCAGACGTCCGGGGTGCCGTCGTCGACGGCCGCCCCGGCGGCCCGCAGCATCTGCACGGTCATCCGCAGGTGCGGCGTGGACGGCACCGGCGGGCCGACGTGCCGGACCACCACGCCCCGGTCGAAGCGCGGCGCGGCCAGCAGCAGGCCGGAGACGAGCTGGCTGGAGGCGGAGGCGTCGATGACCACCTCGCCGCCGGCCACGCTCCCGGTGCCGAACACGGTCAGCGGGAGGCTGCCGGTGGCCGGGGACTCGACCCGCACCCCGAGGGAGCGCAGCGCGTCGATCAGCGGGCCCAGCGGGCGGGTGCGGGCCTGCGGGTCGCCGTCGAAGGTGATCCGCCCCTCGGCGAGCCCGGCGACCGGGGGCACGAACCGCATGATGGTGCCGGCGAGGCCGACGTCGACGTGCGCCGGGCCGGCCAGCGGGTGGGGCCGGACCAGCCAGCGGTCGTCGTCGGCGATCGACATGTGCGCGCCGAGGGCCCGCAGGCCGCCGGCCATCAGCTCGGTGTCGCGGGCGCGCAGCGCCCCGGCGATGGTGGAGGGGCCGCCGGCCAGCGCGCTGAGCACCAGCGCGCGGGCGGTCATCGACTTGGAGCCGGGCAGCCGCAACGTGGCAACCACCGGGTCGGACGCGGTCGGAGCGGTCCACGGCCGCAGCGGCCGGGTCGCGGTCGTGTTCCCCACGGTCACATTCTGCCGCGCCCCGGCCGCCGCCGGACGGGCCGCCCGGGCGCGCTCCCGGTGGGCGGGACGGGCCGCCCGACGCCGGGCCCGGGGCCGGGGCGGTCCCCGGCGGGACAGCCGAACGCGGCCCGGGGCGTTAGCGTGTGCCCCATGTGTGGGAGGTACGCCACGACCCGGAGCGCGGTCGACCTGAGCGCCGTGTTCGAGTCGGCCGACGAGACGCAGGGCCGGGCCCGGTCGAGCCACAACGTCGCCCCCACGACGACCGTGCCGCTGGTGCGGCTCACCCCGGAGGGGCACCGCGCCCTGTCCGCCGGCCGCTGGGGGTTCCTCCCGCCCTGGTCGAAGTCGCCCGCCGCCGGGGCCCGCATGATCAACGCGCGGGCGGAGACGGTGGCCACCAGCCGGGCGTACGCGCCCGCGTTCGCCCGGCGGCGCTGCCTCGTCCCCGCCGACGGCTGGTACGAGTGGGTCCGGCTGCCCGAGGGCGGGCGGCAGCCCTACTTCATGACCCCGGCCGACTCGTCGGTGCTCGCTCTGGCGGGCATCTGGTCGGTCTGGGAGGGGCCCGCCGGGCCCGTGCTGACCTTCAGCGTGCTGACCACCGCGGCGGTGGGCGAGCTGGCCCGGGTGCACGAGCGGATGCCCCTGCTGCTGCCCCGCCAGCGGTGGGCGTCCTGGCTGGGGTCGACCGACGAGCCGGCCGCCCTGCTGGCCCCGCCCGATCCCGGGTGGCTGGCGGGGCTGGAGATCCGCCCGGTCGGCCCGGCGGTCGGCAACGTCCGCAACGACGGGCCGGAGTTGATCACCCGGGTGCCCGCCCCGGCCGTCCCGGCCGACGAGGTGACGCTTTTCTGACAGTCGCCGGGGGCATTGTCGCGTGCTGATTTGCCAGAGTTGCGGGCGAATCGTCGGCCAAGCTTTTAGTCATCTTTACGGAAGACTCTTGTCCCGGTGTCTGAAAGTGCGATACAACACAGCGCCGGTAGTGGGTGACGATTCGTACGGTGCGAACGGCACTCATCGATCTTTCCGGTCCCACGGGGGAGGTGGGTGGATGACACGGGCGCGTATGCCCCGCCCGCACGAGGTGGCTGCCGCACGACGAGATCCGCGACTGTTGCGGGCGTTGCGGGAACGGCGGCAGGACGAAGCCTGGCGCACCAGAGGCACCTGCCAGAGCGTGGATCCGGAGACGTTCTTTCCGGCCCCCAACGAGCCGGCCGACGCGGCCGTCGCGCTCTGCCGCAGTTGTGACGTGCAGGGATCGTGCCTGGCCTGGGCGCTGGAGGTCGGTGACTGCCACGGCGTGTGGGGCGGCACCACCCCGCGTGAGCGCCGGGCCATGCTGGTCGCCTGGCGCAGCGAGGTCGACCCGAACCCCGACGCGGCCGACGAGGCCGGCCCGCCGGTGCGGGACCGGCTGCTCACCCTGGTGCCGCTGAGCTGACCGCCCCGGCCGTCCCGCCCCCCGGCAAGGACGGGACGGCCGGCGGCGGTCCGACAGTGCCCGGCGGTCCGACAGCGCCCGGCGGCACGGCGGCGCCCGGCGGCACGGCGGCCGGCTGGGCCGGCGGCCGGCTGGGACGGCGGGCGCGCCCGCCTCCGGGTGGCGTGGGCCGGGTGCCCCGGGCCCGGCGAGGTCCATCGGCTCCGGCGCGTGCCGGGTCGGTTCGCGGCGGTGACCCGCAGAATGGGCCCGTGCGAGACGCGGACGAGATCGTCACCCCACGCGGACCGGCCCGGGTCGACACCGACCTGCCCGCCGGCCCGCCGAGGGCGCTGCTGGCGCTCGGGCACGGCGCGGGCGGTGACGTCGACGCGCCGGACCTGGGCGCGCTGCGGGACGCGGCGGCCCGTGCCGGGCTCGTCGTGTGCCGGGTGACCCAGCCCTACCGGGTCGCCGGGCGACGCGCGCCGGCCCCCGCGGGGCACCTCGACGAGGCGTGGACGGCGGTCCTTGCCGAGCTGCGCCGGCGGCACCCCGCCGTGCCCGCGCTCGTGGTCGGCGGCCGGTCCAGCGGTGCCCGGGTGGCCTGCCGCACCGCGACCGCCGTCGGCGCGGACGCGGTGGTGGCCCTGGCGTTCCCGCTGCACCCGCCCGGTCGGCCGGAGCGTTCCCGGGCGGCGGAACTGGCCACCGGGCTGCCGACGCTGGTGGTCAACGGCGACCGCGACCCGTTCGGCGTGCCCGAGCCGGGCCGACGGGTGCGGGTGGTGGTCCGGCCCGGCGAGCGGCACGACCTGGCCGGCGATCCGGCCGGCACGGCCGCGGTGGTCGTCGACTGGCTGCGTAGGCGGGGCTGGGCGTCGCGCTGAGGCGCACCGGCCGTGACCCGGGGCCGTACGCCTCGTTGTCTCCGATGGTGTCGGGTGCCCGGTCCGGGCGGCCGACGCCGTCCCTCCCAGGCCCTTCCTGGTCCCAGCGTCGGCACCCGCCGGGGCCGGGACCAGGAACGGGGCCGGCGGGCCGGAATGCCGGGACCCGCGCCCCGCGTTACCTCCCACGGAAGAGACTTCTGCTTCAGGGGGGTGTGACCGGTGCCGACCGAGACGCGGAGCCGGGAACGGGACGAACGGGAGGCGCAGCGGCTCAGAAGGCTGCTGGGCGGACCGGACTGGCCCGCGGTGGCGGGGCCGGCCGAGCCGGGGTGGTCCGGGGCGGTGAGGACCAGCACACCGGCCGAAAGTGAATCTGCGGGCACTGGCCGGCGCGTATCCTCGGCGGGAAAGCATCCGACGCGAGGGGATGTGCGGTTGACCACCGAGAAGACGGACGAGCGCAGGGCCCGCTTCGAGCGGGACGCGATGCCATTCGTCGACCAGCTCTACGCTGCCGGGCTGCGGATGACCCGCAACCCGGCGGATGCCGAGGACCTGGTCCAGGAGACGTACCTGAAGGCGTACGCGGCCTTCCACCAGTTCGAGCAGGGCACCAACCTGAAGGCCTGGCTGTACCGGATCCTGACCAACACCTACATCAACTCCTACCGCAAACGGCAGCGCCAGCCCATCCAGGCGCCGACCGAGGAGATCACCGACTGGCAGCTCGCCGAGGCTGAGTCGCACACCTCCAGCGGGCTGCGTTCGGCCGAGACCGAGGCGCTCGACCGGCTGCCAGACAGCGACGTCAAGGAGGCTCTCCAGCAGTTGCCGGAGGAGTTCCGCCTGGCGGTCTACCTCACCGACGTCGAGGGCTTCTCCTACAAGGAGGTGGCCGACATCATGGGCACGCCCATCGGCACGGTGATGTCGCGGTTGCACCGGGGTCGTCGTAATCTGCGCAAGCTGCTCGAGGGCTACGCCGCCGAGCGCGGTTTCAGCGCTGCGCGGTCCCCGAAGGGCTCGACCGCCGCCGCCGGCCGGGAGGTGTGACGTGAGCTGTGGGAAGCCGCACGAGACGGACTGCCGTGAGGTGCTCGCGGAGGTCTACTTCTACCTCGACCTGGAGTGCGCCGAGGAGCGCCGGACGCTGATCCGGCGGCACCTCGACGAGTGCGGGCCGTGCCTGCGGGAGTACGGCCTGGAGCAGGAGGTGAAGGCGCTGGTCGCCCGCTGCTGCGGCAACGAGACCGCGCCCGAGCAGTTGCGCGAGCGGCTGCGGGTCCGCCTCACCGAGCTGGTGGTCTTCGAGACGAGCGAGTCCCGGGAGCTGGCCGACTGACGGCCGGCGTGCCTGGACGTGGCGGTGGCCCGGGTCGATCCGACCCGGGCCACCGGCGTCTCCGGCCGTGGGCGGCGAGGAGCGCTGAGCGGTCGGCGGTCGCCCGCCGCGCGACTCAGGAGTTGGGGCGCTTGCCGTGGTTCGCGCTGCTCTTCTTGCGGGCCTTCTTCTTGCGGGCCTTCTTCGCCATGCTGACCTCCTCGGGTGCTGGTCGGTGTCCGCCGGCGGCGAGCGCGGCGGTGGTCGCGTACCGGTCGCCCGGTCATCCGGGGCCGATCCGCTGATGCTAGTGCGGCCCGCCGCGGCCGTGGTCCGCCGGGGCACCGGTGGCGGGGCCGATGCGCCGTCGACCGGCCCGGTGCGGCGCGCGGGCCCGGCGGGATCGCATGTCGGGGTCCGCCGACGCGCCCGCGACGGTCCGGCACGTGATTGGATACCGATCGAGACACTGGCGGAAGAGGGAGGGCCCGGAGATGGCCGACGAGATCCGCGCCGAGATGGTGGCGAACGTGTGGAAGGTCGTCGCGTCGGCCGGGGACACCGTGTCCGAGGGGGACACGCTGGTGATCCTGGAGTCGATGAAGATGGAGATCCCGGTCGTCGCCGAGTCCGACGGCGTCGTCGAGCGGCTCGCCGTCAACGAGGGCGACGTGGTGCAGGACGGTGACCTGATCGCGGTGATCGGTTGACCGGGCTGCGGGTCAGGCGGGCCACCCCGGCCGACTTCTCGGCGGTGGCCCGGCTGACGGTCGCCGCGTACGAGGCCGACGGTCAGCTCAAGGGCGAGCACGGCTACGGTGCCGTGCTCGCCGACGTGGCCGCCCGGGCGGAGGCCGGCGAGGTGCTGGTCGCCGTCGACGGGGCGACCGGCGGGCTGCTCGGTTCGGTCACGTTCGTGCTGCCCGGCACCCCCTACGCCGAGCTCTCCAGGCCCGGCGAGGCCGAGTTCCGGATGCTGGCCGTGGACCCGGCGGCCCAGGGCCGGGGGGTCGGCGCGGCGCTGGTCGAGGCGTGCCTGTCCCGCGCCGCCGAGCGGGGCTGCTCGGCGGTGGTGATCTGCGTGCGCGGCGGGCTCGCCGCGGCCGCCCACCGGCTCTACGAGCGGCTGGGCTTCGTCCGCACGCCGGAGCGGGACTGGTCCCCGCTGCCCGGGGTGGACCTGCTCGGCCTGCGGCGGGAGCTGCCCGGCCCGAGCTGATCCCTGCTCACGGCCGGCCCTGCTCCCGGTCGGCCCCGCCCGCGCCGCCGCGCGGAGCCCGCCGCGACGGTGCCCGGGTCGGCCGGACGGCGGCCGCTCAGCCCTCGGCGATGCGGGCGAGCAGCTCGTCGGCCACCTCCAGGGCGATCTTCCGCCGCTCCTCGTCGGTGACGTGCGGGGTGCGGATGGCGAACCAGCTGCTGTGCACGGCGAACAGTGACAAGGCGGCGCGCAGCTGGGCTTCGGGCGACTCGTCGCCCCGGGCCAGCGCGTCGGCCATCCGAAACATCCGGTCGCGCATCTGCTGCCCGGCGGCCAGGCTCTTGAGCGCGGTCTGGTTCTGCTCGAAGAACCGCATCACCGAGGGCTGCTCGGTGGCGAACATGCTGTCGGCGTAGCGGGCGATCAGCTCCCGCCGCGTCGCCAGCGTGTCGGGCTGCCCGTCGGCCCAGGCGATCAGCGCGTCCATCCGGTCCAGCCGCTCCTCGACGAAGCTGCTGACGATCTCGTCCTTGCTCTTGAAGTGGTAGTAGAGGGCGGCCTTCGTCACGTTCAGCCGCTCGGCGATCTCGCGCAGCGAGGTCTTCTCGTAGCCCTGCTCGGTGAAGAGTTCGAGGGCCACGGCCTTGATGCGCTCCCGCGTGCCTGTGCTCTCTCTCACCCGAACCACCCAACTCGCTTGACGACCAGTTGCCACCCAACTTACCGTGCGGCTAGTAAGGTAACTAGCCGGTCGGCAAGTAAGTCGGTCACATCCCGGGGGGAGCTTACCGATGAGTCAGGAAGTCGAGGGCGCGGAGCGACGACCCAACATCCGGGTCGTCCTTTTCGGCCTCATGATCGCGATGATGCTCGCGATGCTCGACAACATGATCGTCAGCACCGCGCTGCCGCGGATCGTCGGCGAGTTCGGCGGGGTCGACCACTTCACCTGGGTCGTCACCGCGTACGTGCTGGGCACCACCGTCTCCACCCCCATCTGGGGCAAGCTCGGCGACCTCTACGGCCGCAAGGCGGTCTTCCTGACCTCCGTGGGCATCTTCCTGGTCGGCTCCGCGCTGTGCGGCATGGCCGGCTCCGGCGTGTTCGGCGGCACCGACAGCGGCATGATCGAGCTGATCGCCTTCCGGGCCGTCCAGGGCCTCGGCGCGGGCGGGCTGATGGTCGGCGTGATGGCGATCATCGGCGACCTCGTCCCGCCCCGGGAACGGGGCCGCTACCAGGGCATGATGGCCGGCATCATGGCCATCGCCATGGTGGCCGGGCCGCTGGTCGGCGGCTTCATCACCGACAACCTCTCGTGGCGCTGGGCGTTCTACGTCAACCTGCCGCTCGGCGGCGTCGCGCTGCTGGTGCTCGCCACCACCATGCACCTGCCGAAGTACCGCACCGAGCACCGGATCGACTGGCTCGGCGCGGGGCTGCTCTCGGTCGGCATCACCGCGATCGTGCTGATCACCACCTGGGGCGGCAACTCCTACGACTGGACCTCGCCGCAGATCCTCGGCCTGTCCGCTCTGGCCCTGGTGAGCCTGGTCGTGTTCGGCTTCGTGGAGCGGCGCGCGGCGGAGCCGATCCTGCCGCTCGGGCTGTTCGCCAACCGCAACTTCGCGCTGATCTCGATGATCGGCTTTCTGCTCGGCTTCGCGATGTTCGGGGCCATGAACTTCCTGCCGCTCTACCAGCAGACCGTGCAGGGGGCGACGGCCACCAACAGCGGCCTGCTGCTGCTGCCGCTGATGTTCGGCATGCTGGTGGTCTCGCTGGCGGTCGGTCGGGCGATCACGAGGACCGGCCGGTACCGGATGTTCCCGATCGTCGGCGGCGTGGTGATGACCGCCGGCCTGGCCCTGCTGACCCGGCTCGACGTGGACACGAGCAAGGTGGAGTCCTCGCTCTACATGGTAGTCCTCGGCGTCGGCATGGGCTTCCTCATGCAGACCTCGATGCTGATCGCGCAGAACAGCGTCGAGCAGAAGGACCTCGGCGCGGCCAGCGGCGCGGCCACCTTCTTCCGCTCGATCGGCGGCTCGTTCGGCATCTCGCTGTTCGGCGCGATCTTCGCCAACCGGCTCGCCGACTCGCCCGCCGGGTCCGCGTTCAGCGGCGGGGGCGAGGGCGGCCAGGTCGACCTCGACAAGCTCAAGCAGCTGCCGGCGCAGGCCCGGGAGCTGGTGCTCGGCGGTCTCGCCGACGCCGTCTCGCACGTCTTCTGGTGGGCCGTGCTGTTCACCGTGCTGGTGCCGGTGCTGGCCTGGTTCATCCGGGAGATCCCGCTGCGCTCGACGAACGACGCCCCGCCGGCCGCTTCGCCGGACGAGCAGGCCGAGGCGGCCCTCGGCAGGGCGTCGGCGGTCTGAGCGGCGGCCCCGAGCGCCGGGCCGCCCACGCCGAGCGCCGGGCCGCCCACGCCGAGCGCCGGGGCGGGCGGCCCGGCCGGCAGTGCCGCCGGCCCCGCCTCAGCCCCGGCGGCGGGTGAGGCGGCCCCAGAGGCGGCGCAGCCGGCCGGGGCGGGACCGGCCCGCCGCCGGGCCGGAGATCAGCTCGCCGGCCAGCGCGGCCGTCGCCGGGTCGAGGGCCGGGGTGGCCAGCGCCAGGTAGGCCAGCGAGACCGCGATCGGCATGCTCCGGTCCCGGGCCACCGCCGCCGCGTCGGCGAGCCGGTCGGCCACCACGCCGGCCACGTCCTCGCGGACCGAGGGGTCCACCCAGGCGGCGGTGACCAGGGCGAACAGGGCCGCCTCGGTGATCCAGTCCTCCACCCCCCAGACCAGCTCGACGAGCGTCCGGCGGCGGGTGGAGGACGGCCACGGCTCGTCCGTGCGGTGGTGCAGCAGGCCCAGGCACGCCCACACCTGCACGCAGCGCACCCAGAGCGACGGGTCCTGCCCGGCCAGCACCCGACCCAGCCCGGTCGGCGGGGCCGAGGGCGGGTGCACCAGCAGCCCGAGCAGGTCGGGCAGCCCCAGCGTGGCCAGGCCGACCGCCGCGTCGTACGCCGCCGGGGGGTGCGGCCACGCCGGGTGGGCGAGCTGCCGGACGCGGTCCGCCGCCTCGGCCGAGGGCGCCGGCACCGCCGGGGCCGCAACGGTGCCGTCCCAGCGCCACAGCGGCCGGTCGGTGGCCCGGCGGGGCTCGCGCGGGTCCGGCTCGGCCACCGCCGCCACCTCGACCCGCAGGCCGGGCGCGGCCGCCGCCACGGTACGCAGCGCGCTCGGCGGCTCCAGCGTCTCCAGCCGTACGGTCGCGCCGACGGCGTCCTGCTCGGCGGCCAGGGCGTGCCGCAGCACGGCGACCGCCGCCCCGGCGGCCGGGGTGACCTGCCCCAGCCACGGCCGGCTGCGGCAGCACTCGGCGAGGTCGCCGTGCTCGTGCGAGTCGTCGGGATGGTCGCGGACGAAGTCGGCCAGCGCCACCAGGTGCGCCACGTCGCCGTCGCGCTGGAAGCGCAGCCGGTGCGCGGTGTGCACGGCGCAGTCGAAGGCGGGGTTCCGGGCGAGGGCGCGGTCGGTCCACTCCAGGGCCTCGTCGAGCCGGCCGGTGTCGGCCAGCGTGCCGGCGATGTCGGCGTACACGGCGAGGTCGTCCGGGTCGTGGTCGACGGCCCGGCGGAGCGCGGCGAGGGCGTCGCGGGTGCGGCCGGCGCTGCGGTACGCGTACCCGAGCCACACCTCGCCGAGCTTGGACGGGCGCACCCGTACGCCCCGGCCGGCCCAGCGGACCGCCAGGTCGACCTCGCCGAGGCGCCGGGCCAGCGCGGACGCCGCGCCCAGCAGCAGGGCGTGCTCGGGGTGGACGGTGACGGCGTTGCGGGCCAGGGTGAGGTACGGCGTCAGGGGCCCCCGGTCGGCGCGCGGCACCGGGTCGGGCGTGGCGGCGCACACCTGCATCAGCACCTGGGCGAGGCCCTCCGGGTCGAGCCGTTCCGGCAGCTCGGGGGCCGTCACCCAGGGCACCCCGGCCCAGTCGGCGCTGCGGTCGTGCCCGGTGGCGGCGGCCAGCAGCTCCAGCCCCTCGGCGGGCCGCCCCGCCGCGGCGAGCAGGTGTGCCCGGGCCACCACCGTGCCGACGAAGGCGCGCTGGTGCAGGGGGAACAGGTCGAGGCCGCCGCCGCTGGCGGCGGCCAGCCGGGCCAGCGTCTCGTGCGCCTCGGGCAGGGTGGGCGACCGGGTCAGCGCGCCGGCGACGTGCCCGGCGGCGTGCGCCAGGTCCCCCTCGTCCAGCGCGAGCCGGGCCAGGGCCAGCTCCTCCTCCGTCGTCAGCGGGGGATCGTCCCTTCCCTCGGACACGTGGGCCTCTCGGTGGTAGGTGCGGGTGGCCGGGCGGCGGATGCGTCCCCCGTCGCAGTGTCGCCGGGCCGGGCAAGCGTAGGTGATGTTGGCTCGGCTTGGTGATCCACTGCGCAATGCTGCTCGCAAGATTGTTCACGTACGCCGAAACATGCAAGACTGAGCAGGAAACGCGCGGCAATCGCGCAGGGAAAGGGGCACTCCGTGACGCGTGCAGGGGCCGGCATGGCCGCCGACATCTCCGAGCAGCCGGCCGGCTACGAGCGGCTGCTCTCCGCCGAGCACGCCGGGGCGATCGCCCGGGTGGCCGCCGTCGTCGCGCAGCGCCGCCCCCGGCACGTGGTCTTCACCGCGCGGGGCACCTCCGACCACGCCGCCCTCTACGCGGCGTACCTGACCGAGATCCGGCTCGGCCTGCCCGCCGGGCTCGCCTCGCCCAGCGCGGTCACCCTCTTCGGCGCGCGCCCCGACCTGTCCGACGCGCTGGTCGTCGGGGTCAGCCAGAGCGGCGGCTCACCCGACCTGGCCGAGGTGCTGCGTGCCGCCCGCGCCTCCGGCGCGCTCACCCTCGCCGTGACCAACAACCCCGACTCGCCGCTGGCCGGGATCGCCGAGCTGAACGTCGACATCGCCGCCGGAGCAGAGCGGGCGGTGGCGGCCACCAAGACGTACACGGCGGAGCTGCTCGCCCTGCTGCTGCTCGTGGAGGGCGTCCGGGCCGGCGACGGGGCGTTGCCCGCCGCCGAGCGCGCCGCCCTGGCGGCCCTGCCCGAGCTGGCCGCCCGCACCCTCGACGACCCCACCCCGGCCCAGCTCGCGCCGCGCTACCGGTTCGCCGCCCAGCTCGTCACCACCGGCCGGGGGTACGCGTACCCGACCGCCCGGGAGGCGGCGCTCAAGCTGATGGAGACCTCGTACCTGCCGGCGCTCGCCTTCTCCGGCGCGGACCTGCTGCACGGCCCGCTCGCGATGACCGACCCGGACGTGCCGGTGCTGGCCGTGGTCGGCTCCGGCCCCGGCGGCCGGTCGATGGGCGAGGTGCTGCCCCGCCTCGGCGAGCGCCGCGCCGACGTGGTCGTGGTCGGCTCCGCCGACGTCGAGGGGGCCACCCGGATGGCCGTCCCCGAGGTCGACGAGCGGTACGCCCCGCTGCTGGACATCCTGCCGTTGCAGCGCCTCGCCCTGGCCCTGGCCCTGGCCCGGGGCGAGGACCCCGACGCGCCGCGCGGCCTGAAGAAGGTCACCGCGACGATGTGAGCGCCCCGGGCCGGCCGGCGAACGTGGGGCGGGCCGGCGGAGGCGCGCCGGCGCGGGCGCGTGGTCGGTGTGAGCCCGGCCGGGCGGGTGCGCGGACCGGTCGGTGTGAGCCCGGCCGGCCAGCGGGACGGGGTGCGGGTGGGCGTGGCACGCTGTGCAGCGTGTCCACGTTGCGCGACCTCGCCGAGGAGCACACCCAGCTCCGCCCCGCCGACATCGACCACCTGCACCGGATCGCCGGAGACTGGCAGCTGCTGTCCGACCTGTCCTTCGCCGACCTGCTGCTGTGGGTGCCGGTGGACCGCGACGGCACCTTCCTCTGCGTGGCCCAGGTCCGCCCGACGACCGCGCCCACCGCGTACCAGGACGACCAGGTGGGGCGGATCGTCGGCGGGCCCGAGGTGGCCCACCTGGAGGTCGCGTACGGCCAGGGCCGGATCTGGCGGGAGGGCGACCCGGTCTGGTACGGCGACGTGCCCGCCCGGCACGAGGCGATCCCGGTCCGGCTGCGCACCGCCGACGGGGAGGCCGGCGAGGTGATCGCGGTCGTCGGCCGGGACACCAACCTCTCCACCGCGCGCACGCCCAGCCAGCTCGAACTGAACTACCTGACCACCGCCGACGACCTCGCCCAGATGATCGCCGACGGCACGTTCCCACCGCCCCGGCACCCCGGGGAGACGACGTCCGCGCCCCGGGTCGGCGACGGCCTGGTCCGGCTCGACGCCGGCGGCAAGGTCACCTACGCCAGCCCCAACGCGCAGTCCGCGTACCGGCGGCTCGGCTTCGCCGCGCACCTGGTGGGCGAGGACCTGGCCAAGCTGCACCGCCGGCTGGCCGCCGACCCCCTGGAGGGCACCGAGGCGGCCAACGGCATCCTCGCCGCGCTGCGCGGCGAGGGCCCGCCCCGGCGGGAGATCGACGCCCGCGGCGCGACCATGCTCACCCGGGCCCTGCCGCTGATGCCCGCCGGGGTGCCGATCGGCGCGCTGGTCCTGGTCCGCGACATCACCGAGGTACGCCGCCGCGACCGCGCCCTGATCACCAAGGACGCCACCATCCGGGAGATCCACCACCGGGTGAAGAACAACCTCCAGACCGTCGCCGCGCTGTTGCGCCTCCAGGCCCGCCGGGTGGCCATGCCGGAGGCCCGGGTCGCCCTGGAGGAGTCCGTACGCCGGGTCGCCTCCATCGCCCTGGTGCACGAGACGCTCTCCATGTCCAGCGACGAGGCGGTCGAGTTCGACGGCATCGTCGACCGGGTGGCCAGCGCGGCGACCGAGGTGGCCGCGACCGAGCAGACCGTCGGGATGCGCCGCCGGGGCAGCTTCGGCGTGCTGCCGGCCGAGATCGCCACCTCGCTGGTCATGGTCCTCAACGAGCTGCTGCTCAACGCCGTCGAGCACGGCTTCCCGCCGGCCGCCGAGCCCCCGACCGGCCCGGCGGACACCGCTTCGGCCGGCGGCTCCGGGGTGGGTGGGGTGCTTCCGCAGGTCGCCGCCGGGGTCGAGTCGGTGACACCGCCCGAGGTCGTCGTGTCGGCACACCGGTTCCGCAAGCAGCTGCACGTCACCGTCGCCGACAACGGGCGGGGCCTGCCGGCCGGGTTCGACGCCGAACGCGGCAGCCGGCTCGGGCTCCAGATCGTCCGGGCGCTGGTGACCGGCGAACTGCGCGGCACCATCGAGCTGCGCAACGGCGCGGAGGGCGGCACCGAGGCGGTGCTGGTGGTCCCCCTCGTCCGCTCCTGACACCCGTCCTGCCCTGCGCGCCGCTTGATCGACTCCATGTCGGCGACATGGCGGCATCCCACCGCCCCGGATACCGCCATGTCGCCGACATGACGCGAGCGATCCCGGGCCGGCCGGACGGCCGAGCGGCCGGGCAAGCCGGCTCAGCGGGTGAGTAGTGCCACGGTCAGGCCGGGGCGCTGCCAGACCCGCTCGACGGCGAAGCCGTCCCGCAGCGCCGTCCCCTTCGCGCCGGGCACCGCGTCGGCCGGGTCCGCCTGCCGGCCGGCGACGACCAGCCAGACCCGTCGCGCCCCGGCCAGGCAGGCGGCCGGGGCGGGGCACTCGTCGGTCCAGTAGTCGCCGCGCGCGTCGCGGCCCCGCACGGCCAGCGCGTCCGGGGGCTGCCGGTCGCCGAGGTGGTAGCCGATGCCGAGGTCCGTGAACAGCCAGCCGTCCCGGGGCGAGAAGACGATCACGTCGCCGGGGCGGCGCCCCGCGTCGACCACCCGGGCCGCCCCCCGGTAGTCGACCAGCGCGCCGCGCGGCCATTCGTGGCTACGCCGTAGCGCCACCTGGTCGGGCAGCCCGAGCAGGCCGGCGAGGAGCACCACGGCCAGCGCCGCCGGTAGCGCCACCGTGGCCAGCGCCGCCCCGGCCAGCAGACACGCGAACGGTACGGCGAAGAACAGGTAGCGCGGCACCCACAGCGGCCCCGCCAGCCCGGCCAGGAAGACCAGGGTCACCGGCAGGACCAGGCAGGCGGCGGGGAGCAGCCCGGCCCGGCCCGACCGGGCGACGCCGAGGGCGGCCAGGCCCAGCAGCAGCCCGCCCACCGCGCCGCTCTGGGCCAGCGCGCCGGGCAGGGCGGCCAGGTCGGCGGGGCGGGCCGGATCCACCCAGTCGAGCTGTCGGCCCCGCTGGCCGGCTGCCAGCAGCACCAGGGGAGTGAGCACGACGGTCGCCGGCAGGAGCGCGAGCAGCCAGCCCCACGACGCCCGGCGCGGCCACCGGCCGGCGAGCCGGGGGAGACCGGCCGGGCCGCCCGCCCGGCGGGCCGCCGGGCCGGGTACGCCGGGAGGATCTCCGTCGGTGGTGCCCGAGGTGGTGTCCGAGGCGTCCCGGTTGACGGTTGGCCGGGTGGCGTTGCGGGCGGACCGGTCGGCGGCCAGCACGACTGCCGCGTGGGCGGCGAGCAGGGTGAGCGCGACCAGGTGGGCCAGGCCGAGGGCGGCCACCGCGGCGGCGTACCCGGCCCAGCGCCGCCAGCCGGGCCGCTCCAGCGCCCGGACCAGCAGCAGCGTCGCCAGCACCGCGAACAGGGCGACGAACGCGTACGGGCGGGCCTCCTGGGCGTACCGGGAGGTGCCGGGCAGGACCGCGAACAGCAGGCCGCCGGCGAGTCCGGCCCGTCGCCCGAGCAGCCGGGCGCCGAGCGTGGCGGTGAGCCCGGCCGTGCCCGCCATGGCCAGCGCCGACGGCAGCCGCAGCGCGGCGGGGGAGTCCCCGCAGAGCGCCACCCAGCCGTGCATGGACAGGTAGTACGGCCAGGTGGCGGCATCGATGGTGCCGGCCATCCGGGTCAGGTCGCCCAGCGGCCGGGTGGCGGCGCTCCAGGTGGCCAGCTCGTCGCGCCACGGCTGGGCCGAGCCGATGCCCACGCCGGTGACCGCCAGCGCCGCCGCAGCCGGCCACAGCCAGACCGCCCTGAGCCATCCCAACAAAAACCGCCAAACGGACGATTTCGCCACGTCATCGAGCCTCCCACACCCGCCCCCCGGCCCGGTGATCAAGAGGAAAGTGTCACCGTGGAGATCGACATCGACGCCTTTCTCTTGGCCGCCGGGGTGGGGAGCGGTGGGGCGGGGGTGCGGGGTGGGAGGGTGGTGGGGTGGTTTGGCTGTTGGGGTGGGGTGTCGGTGGGGGTGGGGATCGGTGGCCCGTGATGTGGGATCACACTCACGGCCGTTGGTAGGTCCACCCTGCGTGTGGGAGCATGGGCACATGCTTGCCGCTGTCGTCCGTCGCTTCGTGGCCCGTCGCCACGTCGACTACGGCCGCGTGCGCAGCGCCATCTGTCCGGCCCACTGACGACGCCCGACCCATCCGTCTCGGGCGCGTAGTCGCGCCGGCCGTCCGACACCGCTGTCCACGGCCCCGTCCCACGGGCCGGCCGCGCGCCCGCGTCCAGAGGCACAGCAGACAACGGAGGACGCCGCGATGGCGGTCAGCAGCACCCCCGCCCGACCCGACGCACCCACGGCACCCGTCGCGCGGGCACCCCG
Source organism: Micromonospora sp. WMMD712 (assembly GCF_029581295.1). Taxonomy (NCBI): domain Bacteria; kingdom Bacillati; phylum Actinomycetota; class Actinomycetes; order Micromonosporales; family Micromonosporaceae; genus Micromonospora; species Micromonospora sp. WMMD712. The sequence goes on along the minus strand of NZ_CP120743.1, from coordinate 3,211,151 downwards.
CCGCCCCCGTGGGGAGGGCCAGTGGGCGCTCGGTCACCGTGAGCCGCTCAACGCCAACGAGCGGATCAAGAAGGACGACGATCCGCTGAACGTCCGGGCCCGGATCGAGAACATCTACGCCCACCGGGGCTTCGCCTCGATCGACCCGCAGGACCTGCGCGGCCGGTTCCGCTGGTGGGGCCTCTACACCCAGCGCAAGGCCGGCATCGACGGCGGACGCACCGCCGTGCTGGAGCCGCACGAGCTGGAGGACGAGTTCTTCATGCTCCGGGTCCGGGTCGACGGCGGCCAGCTCACCCTGGAGCAGCTCCGGGTGGTCGCGGACATCTCCCGGGAGTTCGCCCGGGACACCGCCGACATCACCGACCGGCAGAACATCCAGTACCACTGGATCCGGGTCGAGGACATGCCGGAGATCTGGCGTCGGCTGGAGTCGGTGGGCCTACAGACCACCGAGGCGTGCGGCGACTGCCCGCGGATCGTGCTCGGCAGCCCGGTCGCCGGGGTGGCCGAGGCCGAGCTGCTCGACCCGACCCCGGCGCTGGAGGAGATCGTCCGGCGGTACGTCGGCGACAAGCGCTTCTCCAACCTGCCCCGCAAGTTCAAGACGTCGATCTCCTGGCTGGTGGACACCCCGTACGAGGCGAACGACATCGCCTTCCTGGGCGTCGACCACCCGGAGCACGGCCCCGGCTTCGACGTCTGGGTCGGCGGCGGCCTCTCCACCAACCCGATGCTGGCCAAGCGGCTCGGCGTCTGGGTGCCGCTGACCGAGGTGCCGGACGTCTGGGCCGGCGTGGTCGGCATCTTCCGCGACTACGGCTACCGCCGGCTGCGCAACCGGGCCCGGCTGAAGTTCCTCGTCGCCGACTGGGGCGTGGAGAAGTTCCGCGAGGTGCTGGAGAAGGAATACCTGGGCCGCACGCTGCTCGACGGGCCCGCCCCGGAGCTGCCCGCCAAGCCGGTCGACCACATCGGGGTGCACCGCCAGCGCGACGGGCTCGCCTACGTCGGGGCCGCCCCGGTGGTGGGCCGGGTCTCCGGCACGCAGCTCGCCCGGCTCGCCGACGTGGTCGAGGCGCACGGCAGCGGCCGGGTGCGGCTCACCCCGTACCAGAAGCTCCTGGTCCTGGACGTGCCCCCGGAGCGGACCAACTCGCTGGTGGCCGAGCTGAGCACGATCGGCCTTGAGGCCCGGCCGTCGGCGTGGCGGCGCGGCACGATGGCCTGCACCGGCATCGAGTTCTGCAAGCTGGCCATCGTCGAGACGAAGGCGCGCGGCGAGGAGCTGGTGGCCCGGCTGGAGGAGCGCCTGCGCGACTTCGACGCGGACATCTCCATCCACCTCAACGGCTGCCCGAACGCCTGCGCCCGCACGCAGGTCGCCGACATCGGCCTCAAGGGGCAGCTCGTGGTCGGCCCGGACGGCCGCCAGGTCGAGGGCTTCCAGGTGCACCTGGGCGGCGGCCTGGGCATGGCGCAGGGACAGACCGCCGGTTTCGGCCGCAAGCTGCGCGGCCTGAAGACCACCGCCGCCGAGCTTCCGGAGTACGTGGAACGGCTCGCCCGCCGCTACCTGGCGAGCCGGACCGAGGGCGAGTCCTTCGCCAACTGGGTGATCAGGGTAGACGAGGAGGAACTCCGATGAGTGAGACTCGTTCAGCGCCGCTCTACTGCCCCTACTGCGGTGAGGAGGACCTGCGGCCGAGCGAGGCCGGGCACGGCGCGTGGGAGTGCCACGCCTGCGCCCGGGTGTTCACGGTGAAGTTCACCGGCCTGCTGACCGAGGCGGTGACCCGATGACCGCCCTGGTGTCGGCCGCGACCCTGGGGCTGGTCGGCCCCGGCGGCCCGACCCCGGCCGATCCCGCCCGGCGCGGCCCGCAGGAGCTGCGGGAGCTGGCCGAGCGGGCGGGCCGGGAGCTGGAGGGCGCTCCGGCGCTGGAGATCGCCCGCTGGGCGGCCGAGACGTTCGGCGACCGGTTCTGCGTGACCAGCTCGATGGCCGACGCCGTGCTCGCCCACCTCGTCTCCCGGGTCGCGCCCGGGGTCGACGTGATCTTCCTCGACACCGGGCTGCACTTCCCGGAGACGCTGCGGGTCCGCGACGAGGTGGCCCGCCGGCTGCCCGTCAACGTCCGGTCGATCCGGCCCCGGCTCACCGTCGGCCAGCAGGACGGCGAGTACGGCCCCCGGCTGTTCAACCGGTCGCCGGACGACTGCTGCCAGCTGCGCAAGGTCGAGCCGCTGGAGCGGGCGCTGTCCGGGTACGACGCCTGGGCCGCCGGGCTGCGCCGCGACGAGTCGCCGACCCGGGCCAACACGCCGGTGGTGACGTTCGACGCCCGCCGGGGCAGGGTGAAGGTGAACCCGATCGCCGCCTGGAAGCAGGCCGACGTGGACGCCTACATCGCCCGGCACGACATCCCGGTCAACGAGCTGTTCAAGCGCGGCTACGGCTCGATCGGCTGCTGGCCCTGCACCCGCCGCACGAAGGCGGGGGAGGACCCGCGGGCCGGCCGCTGGGCGATGTTCGAGAAGACCGAGTGCGGGCTGCACCTCTGACCGTGTCCGGGATCCGGGGGCCGGCGCTCGCGGCCGGCGACCCGGTGGTCCTGGTGGCGCACGGCAGCCGGGATCCCCGGGCGGCCGAGGCGACCCGGGCGCTGGCCCGGGCGGTCGCGGCCGCCCGCCCCGGCGTGGCCGTGTCGGCGAGCTGGCTGGACCACACGGACCCGGGGCCGGCGGAGGCGCTGCGCTCGCTGGCGGCGGCCGGGCATCCCCGGGCGGTGCTGGTGCCGCTGCTGCTCACCGCCGCGTACCACCGGCGGGTGGACGTCCCGGCGGCGGTCGCGGCGGCCCGGGAGTCGGGGCCGCCGATCGACGTGCGCGTCTCCGACGTGCTCGGCCCGGCCGACGGGGTGGTCGACGGGGCGCTGCTGGCCGGGCTGCGGCGGCGGCTGGCGGAGGCGGAGCCCGGCCGGTTCGACGCGTTGGTGCTCGCCGCCGCGGGCACCCGGGATCCCCGGGCGCGGGGCTCGGTGGGCCGGGTCGCGGCGGCGCTCGGCGCGGCGCTCGGGGTGCCCTGCCGGGTGTCGTACGCCTCGGCGGCCCCGCCGGACGCGGGCGCGGCGGTGTCCCGGCTGCGCGCGGCGGGGGCCCGGCGGGTGGCCGTGTCGGCGTACTTCCTGGCCCCGGGGCTCTTCCACGACGCGGTGCTGGCGGGGGCGCGGGCGGCCGGCGCGGTGACCGTCTCCGGGCCGCTCACCGACGCCCCGGAGCTGGCCGATCTGGTGCTGCGCCGGGCGGACGCCGCGCCACCGGAGTGAATCCGGGCGGGCGGCTGCTTCCGGGCGTCGGAGCGTCGGCCGGGTGATCGGGGCGGCCCCGGCCCCGGCACGGGCGCGCAGCGGGCCGGGAGGACGCCGCACAGCAGAACGCCCCGACAGGGGTCGCCCTGTCGGGGCGTGGAGCTGTGGTGCGTGCAGTAGGTCAGGCGGAGTGAGCGCGCAGCACCCGGAGACCACCGCGGCGCTTGACGGCGCGCCGCTCCTCCTCGCTCATCCCGCCCCAGACGCCGGCGTCCTGACCGGACTCAAGTGCCCACTGGAGGCACTGGTCGGTCACGGAGCAGCGCCGGCAGACGGCCTTGGCCTGCTCGACCTGCAGGAGAGCCGGACCGGACGTCCCGATCGGGAAGAACAGCTCCGGGTCCTCGTCGCGGCAGACAGCATGGTGACGCCAGTCCATGGCGGCAACACTCCTCATTCTGGATGGGTGGCAGATATTGCGTTGGTGCTTTTCCTTTATGCATCCGCACGCCGATGGTCACGGTTCGCATCCATCAATTCGGCGCTGCGTGAGCAGGCTCTGGTAGCCACTGGGACCTGCTGGAACAGCTCAACACAATGAGCATGTCCTAGCAATGTCCCGGTAACTCAAGTTCGCTTGTGAATACTTTCACGAACTCACGCGATGTCAAGGGTGACGCTCGGAAAAACTCCGAGCGGTGAGCAAGCTCACGACCCCTTTGTCCGGTTTGCAGGGAGTCCTGGTTACCCGGCGTACCACAGTCGAGGATCAATATAGTACAGTCTGCGTGACATTGCTGACATTTCCGGCACCTCGCCCTCGGTGTGGCGGCCACCGCATCGACAGCGGTGGGGGGACCGCGCTCGACCAAGGGCTGTACCCGAGACCTAGCAGATTACTCTCAGTGCGGCCGGAACGGATGCGAATCTGACTTTTTCCCGCTCGCCGAGATAGTCCCCGTCGAGCTGGAAAGCCTGAGGACGGCTCGCGACCAGGGTGAACTCGGCCAGGTCGTGCAGCTGCAACACCTGACGCCCTCGCGGATTGGGCGTGTGGGAGAAGAACTGGGTCACTGTGCGTGCCGTGCTCGCCACGCGGAGCTGCCGCATGGCGAGCACGTCGAGCCCCAGATCGAAGGACGCCGCCGGATTCGGGTTGATCTCCCGCTCGCCCAGGTACGTCCAGGGCGCGGTGTTCTGGATGATGACCGTGGCGAGCTCACCCTCGGTAACCTCGCCGGGGCGTTCCAGTGAGATCGTCGGATGGCGACGGTTCGAGCCGAGGAAATACTGATTGACCGTCGAGCGCAGATAGAGCGCCGGCGTCGAGACCCGGCCGCGCCGACGGGCCTGTTCGACCCGGTGGATCACCGCCGCATCGAGGCCGAAGCCGGCGCAGAAGGTGAAGTAGCGGTCGTCGGCCCGGCCCAGCCCGATCGTGCGGGACCGCCCGAGCCGCAGCCCCTCCAGGATCATGCTGGTGCCCTCCGGCCACTCCCGGGGCAGGCCGAGCGCGCGGGCGAACACGTTCGTGGAGCCCCCGGGGACGGTGGCCAGCGCCGGCAGCCGCTCGGCGGGGCTGCCCCCGGTGCGGATCGTCGGGGGCTCGGCCGCCATCAGGCCGTTGACCACCTCGTTGACGGTGCCGTCGCCGCCGAGCGTCACCACCAGGTCGACGCCCTCCTCGGCCGCCTCCCGGGCGAGGTCCATGGCGTGACCCCGCCGGCGGGTGTACCGCACCGACAGGTCGACTTCGCTGCGCAGCGCCCGGACCAGGACGTCCCGGCTGCGTTCGCTGGTGGTGGTGGCCTTCGGATTGACCACCAGGACGGCCCGCATGGGCGGCACTGTACCGCGCCCCACCACCGGTATCGTGGCGCGCGTGACCATCGACTCGGACCAGGACCCGACCACGCTGCGCTGGGCGGTCCGGCTGCTCCGGGCGGAGGCGGTCGCCCTCGGCCTGGTCGCCGTCTGGCTCGTCTGGGCCGACCTCACCGCCACCACCACCGACCTGCCGTCGGCGCTGCTGGTGACCGCGTTCACCCTCGGCGGAGCGGCCGCCCTCTGGGCGCTCGGCGGCGCGCTCGGCCGCCGGCGCGCCGGTGCCCGGGCCCCGGCGATCGTCCTGCAACTCATGCTGCTGCCGGTCGGCTGGTACATGATCCAGGGCGGGCTCGGCTGGCTCGGCGTGCCGCTGATGGCGCTCGGCCTCGGCGTCAGCGCGCTGCTCGTCAGCCCGCCGACCACCCGGGCCCTCGGCCTCACCTGAGCCGGGTGGGCGCGGGCCCGCTGGGCGGCCCGTGGCGGGCGAGGAGAGCGGTCAGTAGCCGGCGCGGCGGGTCAGCAGGGAGATGGTGGCCCGGCCGTTGTGGGCGCTCGCCGAGGCGGCCGTGGTGAGGGCCGTCAGTACCTTCCAGGCGAACGACGACTCGGAGGGGAGCGTCGCCCCGCGCACGGTCGGCACGGTCACCTCGACGGTCAGGGCGTCCTCGGTCACCTGGAACCGGCACTCCAGCTCGGCGTCGCGGGTGGCGATCGCGAGGAGCATGGCGCACGCCTCGTCCACGGCGATCCGCAGATCCTCGATCTCGTCGAGGGCGAACTGGAGGCGGGCGGCGAGGCCGGCCGTGGCGGTGCGGAGCACGCCGAGGTAACCACCGTCGGCGGGCACCGTGAGGTGCACGATGTCGTCGTCGGTGGCTGGCTGGCCGGTCAGTTGAGTCACGCCTCATCCCCCCGGTGGGGGACTCTACCCCGTCAGGCGGACGGACGCGTGGGCGCGGCGCTCGCGGGCGGCGTCGCGTCGGCCGCGAGGGCGGTCAGGGCCGCCCCCGTCAGCCGGTACGGCACCCACTCCGCCATCGGGGACGCGCCGATCGAGGCGTAGAACCGGGCCGCCGGGTTCCAGTCGATCATCGACCAGTCGAGCCGTCGGTAGCCCCGCTCGACGCAGATCGCGGCCAGGGTGGCCAGCAGCCGTCGGCCCGCGCCGGTGCCCCGCGCCTCGGGGCGGACGTAGAGGTCCTCCAGGTAGATGCCGTGCACGCCGGCCCAGGTGGAGAAGTTGAGGAACCACAACGCGAAGCCGACCGGCCGGTCGGAGCCGTCGACGGCCACGTGGCCGAAGAGCGCGGGCGTCGGGCCGAACAGGGCCTCGGTGAGCTGCCCGGCGGTCAGGTGGCACTCGTCGGCGGCCCGCTCGTACGCGGCCAGCTCGTGCACCATGGCGACGACGGCCGGCACGTCCCCGGGACGCGCCGGCCGTACCGTCGGTGTCGACCCGGAGGTCACGCCTGCTTGGTCTCCCAGAAGATCTTCGAGATCTCCTCGATCTTCGCGAGCAGCTCCTCGGCCTTGGCCGGGTCGGCGCTGCCCTTGGCGCCGCTGGCGCCCGCGAGCTTGGTGGCCTCGTTGAACAGGCTGTGCAGGTTCGGGTACTTCTCGAAGTGCGCCGGCTTGAAGTAGTCCGTCCACAGCACCCACAGGTGGTGCTTGACCAGCTCGGCGCGCTGCTCCTTGATGATCAGCGCCCGGGTGCGGAACTCGGGGTCGGTGTTCGCCTGGTACTTCTCGGCGATCGCCTTGATCGACTCGGCCTCGATCCGGGCCTGGGCCGGGTCGTAGACGCCGCACGGCAGGTCGCAGTGGGCGCTGACGGTGACGCTCGGCATGAGGATGCGCGGAAGTCGCATCGGGATCCTCCATGGGAAGTTTGCGATGATCCAGGACGACATTACTCCTGGAGATGCTCCCCAGCGGTGCGGAGGTGAAACCGGTGCCCCCCGACACGCCCGCCGCCGACCGGCTGCGGGGGCCGCTCACCGCCGTACTGGTGACCGGTCCGTCGATGGCACCCACCCTGCGCCACGGCGACGCCCTGCTGGTGCGGCGCGGGGGCCGTCCGATCCGCCCCGGCGACGTCGTGGTCGCGGTCTTCCGCAGCCGTCCGGGCCTGCTCGTGGTCAAGCGCGCGGTCCGCCCCGCCGACGGCGGCTGGTGGGTACGCGGCGACAACGACCTCGTCACCGACGACTCCCGGGCGTACGGCGTGGCCGACGTGCACGGCCGCGTCGTGGCCCGCTACTGGCCCCGGCCGGGCCGGCTGCCCCGCCCCGCCGGCTACCGGCGAGTATGACCCTACTCACATCCGACTTGTGCTCCCGACACTATGCTCGGCAGGTATCCGGGTGACCCCCGCACCGTGCCACCGCCGCTGGCCGCCTCACCTCGCGCTGGCGCCGGTCGCCTCGTCTACCCGACAGATTTCCTGGAGTCACCATGTCTTCGTCCACCGTGGACCCCGCTGATCCCGTCTTCCAACTGCACGTCGGCGGCAAGCTGGCCGTCGCCTCCACCGTCCCGCTGAGCAGCCGCGAGGACCTCTCCCTCGCGTACACCCCGGGGGTGGCCCGGGTGTGCGAGGCGATCGCCGCCGACCCGGCGCTGGCCGACGACTACACCTGGGCGGGGCACACCGTCGCCGTCGTCACCGACGGCTCGGCCGTGCTCGGGCTGGGCAACATCGGCCCGCGCGCGGCGCTGCCGGTGATGGAGGGCAAGGCGGTGCTGTTCAAGCAGTTCGCCGACGTCGACGCGGTGCCGGTCTGCCTCGACACGCAGGACGTGGACGAGATCGTCGCCGTGGTGAAGGCCCTCGCCCCCTCGTTCGGCGGGATCAACCTGGAGGACATCAGCGCCCCGCGTTGCTTCGAGGTGGAGCGCCGGCTCGACGAGGCGCTGGACATCCCCGTCTTCCACGACGACCAGCACGGCACCGCGATCGTCGTGCTCGCCGCGCTGCGCAACGCGGCCGCGCTGCTCAACCGCAAGCTCGGCGACCTGCGGGTGGCGGTCAGCGGCGCGGGCGCGGCCGGGGTGGCGGTCACCCGGATGCTCATCGCCGGCGGCGTCGACCCGGCCCGGGTCGTCGTCTGCGACTCGAAGGGCATCATCGGCCGGCACCGCACCGACCTCACCGGCACCAAGGCCGACCTCGCGGCCGACACCAACGCCGAGGGCCGGTCGGGCGACGTCGCCGAGGCGCTGCGCGGCGCCGACGTGCTCGTCGGCGTCTCCGGCGGCGAGATCTGCGAGGCGGCGGTGGCCGGGATGGCCCCCGGCGGCATCGTCTTCGCCCTGGCCAACCCGACGCCCGAGGTGCACCCCGAGGTGGCCGCCCGGCACGTCGCCGTCGTCGCCACCGGCCGCAGCGACTACCCCAACCAGATCAACAACGTGCTGGCCTTCCCCGGGGTGTTCCGGGGCGCGCTGGACGCCCGGGCGACCCGGATCACCGACGGGATGAAGGTGGCCGCCGCCGACGCGATCGCCGGCGTGGTGGCCGAGACGCTCACCGCCGACGCGATCGTGCCCTCCCCGCTGGACCCGCGGGTCGCCCCCGCGGTGGCCGAGGCCGTCGCCGAGGCCGCCCGCCGCGACGGCGTCGCCCGCGCCTGACATGCAAGGAGGGGCACCCTGTTAACGCCTTCGGTATAGCAGGGGCCCCTTCTTAACACCCCCACTCCTTGTTACGGTGCGGATCATGCGTGCCGCCTTCGCCTCGAGATTCGACGCCGACAACCCGCTCGCCGCGCTGACCGTCGGCGAGCAGCCCGAGCCGGCCCACCCCGAGGACGACTGGGTGACCGTGCAGGTGCGGGCCAGCTCGATCAACCACCACGACCTGTGGTCGCTGCGCGGCATCGGGCTCGGTGCGGACCGGCTGCCGATGATCCTCGGCTGCGACGCCGTCGGCACGACCCCGGACGGCACCGACGTGGTGGTCTTCCCGCTGGTCGTCGACCCGGGCGACCCGCGCGGCATGTCGATCCTCTCCGAGCACTTCCCCGGCACCTTCGCCGAGCGGGTGGCCGTACCCCGGATGAACCTGCTGCCCCTGCCGGCGGGCCTGTCGGCGACGGACGCCGCCTGCCTGCCGACGGCCTGGCTCACCGCGTGGCGGATGCTGACCACCAAGGGCCGGGTCGACGAGGCAGACGCCGTGCTGGTCCAGGGCGCGGGCGGCGGCGTCGCGACGGCGGCCGTCGCGCTCGCCGTCGCGCTCGGCAAGCGGGTGTACGCGACCAGCCGCGACGCCGGCAAGCGGGAGCGGATCGCGCAGCTGGGGGCGACCGCGCTGGAGCCCGGCGCGCGGCTGCCCGAACGGGTCGACGTGGTGATCGAGACGGTCGGCGAGGCGACGTTCGACCACTCCCTGAAGTCGGCCGCGCCGATGGCCCGGATCGTGGTCTCCGGTGCGACCGCCGGGCACGAGCCGAAGGTCAACCTGCGGCGGGTCTTCGCCATGCAGCTGGAGATCCTCGGCACCTCGATGGGCACGCCGGGGGAGCTGACCGAGCTGCTAACGTTCTGCGCCGAGCACGAGGTGCGCCCGGTGGTGGACAGCGTGGTGCCGTTCGGCCGGATCGAGGAGGCGTTCGCCCGGCTGCACTCGGGCGAGGCGTTCGGGAAGATCGTCATCGACCACACGGCGTGAGCGCTGGCCGTCGGGCGCCTGCCGGGAGCGTGTTAGGAGGGGGCCCTTCCTATACCGAATGCGTTAACAGGGGGCCCTTCCTTACAAGCGGTCGTCGAGGGTGGCGACGCCGCCGCGGGTGGCCTCGTCCGGCAACCGGCGCTTGGCCGCCGCGTCCCCGTAGAGGGTCCAGCGCAGGAACTCGACGCAGGTGTCCGAGACCACCCGCAGGGCCTCCCCGTCGGTGAGCAGGGCCCGCCCGTGGTCGCCCTTCGGCAGGCTCAGCATCGCCTTCGGCCAGGGCACCCTGTCGTACGCGGCCCTGCCCGAGGCGTAGTCGACCACCTCGTCGGCCTCGCCGTGCACGAACAACTGCGGTGCGGCGGCCCCCGCGAACGCGGTGCCCACGCCCAGGCCGGTGCCGGCGAAGACCACCCCGGCGTCCAGCCGGTCGTCCCGGCCGGCGGTGAACAGGCCGATCGTGGTCACCCCGCCGGCCGAGTGCCCCGCCGCCGCCACCCGGTCGGTGGCGAGCCGGCCGCGCAGCGGGTCGCCCGCCTTCGCGTCCAGGGCGAGCACCCGGGTCAGCGCGTACGACACGTCGGCCGGCTGGTTCAGCACGTCCAGCACGTTGGTGTCGGTGCCCCGGGCGGTGTGCGGGAAGGCCGGCGCGGCCACCACGAACCCGGCCGCCGCCCAGCGGGTGAGCAGCAGCTCGTAGTCCTCGGGCCGCCCGTTGAGGCCGTGGCTGAACATCACCACGGGGAAGCGCCCCGTCGCGGCCGTCGCGGACCGCTGCGGCGTCCCGCCCGCCGCGCCCCGGGCCGGGTACCAGATCGTCACCGGCAGCGGGCGGTCGCCGTCGCGGTTGAGCTTGAGCTGGCGTACGCCGACCGCGAAGCTCTCGCTCGGCGCGCTGCCGGCGGGCACGCGCGGGGCCGGGGTGGTCGCCTTCGGGGCCTGCGTCGGGGCTGCCTCGCGCCAGGCGGGCTCCGCGCCGCCCGAGCAGCCGGCCAGGCCGGCGGCGAGCAGGGCGGTGGCCAGCAGGGCTGCGGTACGACGGCGGCGGCACATGAAACCGATTGTGCCTCGCCGGACGGGGGCGTCGGCCCGCATCACACCGCAGGTCAGGACGCGCTCACCCCGGGCGACGGCGTGCCGCCCGGGGGCGCTGTTAGGAGGGGGCCCTTCCTATACAGAATGCGTTAACAGGGGGCCCTTCCTTGCAACTCCAGCGGGTGGGGAGGGTGGCGTCCGTGGGGAGGCGGCGCAGGGCGGCCAGGTCGCCGTACAGCGCCCAGCGCAGGAAGTCCGTGGTGGTGGCGAGGACCTGGGCGAAGCCGGGGCGACCCGGGGTCAGGTAGGTGCCGTGGTCGCCCCCGGCGACGGTGAGGAAACCGGCCGGGCCGGGCGTGCGGGCGTACGCGGCCCGGCCGACGGTCACCCCGACGACCGGGTCGGCGTCGCCGTGCACGAACAGCACCGGCGCGGTCGGCCCGGCGAACGCCCCGGCCAGGCCGCCCCCGGCGATCACGATGCCCGCCCGCAGCCGGGGCGGGTGCCCGGAGGTGAGCATCCCGGCGGTGGTGAAGCCGCCCGCCGAGTGGCCGGCGGCGGCGAACCGGGCCACGTCCAGGTGCCCGGCGAGCGGGTCGCCCCGGCGGGTGTCGAGGCGCACCAGGTGCCGGATCAGCCGCCACCCGTCGGCCGGCTGGTGGCGCACGTCGGCGCGGGTGAACCGGGCCGCCCCGCGCCGGGTGTGCGGGTACGCGGGCGCGGCGACCACGAAGCCGGCGGCGGCCCATCGGCTGGTCAGCGGGGCGTGCAGGGCGGGCAGGCTGTCGAGCCCGTGGCTGAACACGACGACGGGGAACCGGCCGGGGGCGACCCCGCCCCGGGCGGCCGGATACCAGACGGTCACCGGCAGCGGGCGTGCGCCGCCCGGGTCGAGGGTGAAGGTGCGCACCCCGACCGGGTACGCCGTCGCCGGTGCGGGGCCGGCAGACGGGGCGCTGCGGAACCCCGGGGCCGACCCCGGGGCCACGGTGGCCGTGCCGCAGCCGGCCAGCAGCGCCGTCACCGTCGCGGCGACCAGCCGGCGTACCCACACACCCTCACGGTAGGCGGCCGGCGACGCCCGGCGGCCCCGCCGTCCGGACCGGTGGGCGACGCCACCCGGTCGGGGTGGCTCCGCCGATCCGGCGGTCCTACGGCGTGCCGCCCGGTCGGGCGGGCGCGGGGTGGACCTTCTTGGCTAGGGTCTGGCCATGTCTGACAAGTACGTGGACCCGAGCGGCAACACAGAGCAGTTCCGGGCGTTCGCCCACGCGCCGGAGGCAGCCGCCCCGGCCGCCCCGGCATCCCGGGTTCCGCTGGTCGCCGGCATCGCGGTGGCGGTGGTGCTGCTGGTGGCCGTCGTCGCCTGGCTGGCCCTGGGCTGAGCACGCGCGCCGCCCGCCGGCCGGCCGGCCCCGAGCTGAGCACGCGCGCTGCCGCCCGGCTCGCCTTCGACTGAGGCGCGCGCCGCCGCCTCAGGCCGCCGCGTCGGCCACGGCGCGGGCCGCGCGGGCGATCTCGCGCTCCTCGTCGGTGCCGACGACGCAGACGGCGACCTCCGCGCCCGCCGGGGAGATCACCCGGTCGCCGGTGCCGTCGTTGCGGGCCGGGTCGACGGCGATGCCGAGCCGCCCCAGGCCGGCCAGCGCGGCGGCCCGCACCGGCGCCGCGTGCTCGCCCACCCCGGCGGTGAAGGTGACCGCGTCCACCCGGCCGAGCAGCGCGTAGTACGCCCCGACGTAGCCGGTGATCCGGCGGGTGTAGACGTCGAAGGCGAGCGCGGCGGCCGGGTCGCCGGCGTCCCGGCGGGCCAGCACCTCGCGCATGTCGTTGACCCCGGCGAGGCCGAGCAGGCCGCTGCGGTGGTTGAGCAGGTCGTCGATCTCGTCGACGCCCATGCCGGCCTCGCGGCGCAGGTGGAAGACGATCGTCGGGTCGAGGTCGCCGCTGCGGGTGCCCATCACGAGGCCCTCCAGCGGGGACATCCCCATCGAGGTGGCCACGCTGCGCCCGCCCTGCACCGCGCAGGCGCTCGCGCCGTTGCCCAGGTGCAGGGTGATCGTGTTCAGCTCGTCGTACGGCCGGCCCAGCAGCTCGGCGGTGCGCCGGGAGACGTACGCGTGGGAGGTGCCGTGGAAGCCGTACCGGCGGATGTCGTGTCGCCGCGCGGTGTCCCGGTCGATCGCGTAGGTGGCGGCGGCCTCGGGCAGCGTGTGGTGGAACGCGGTGTCGAAGACGGCGACCTGCGGCACCCCGGGCAGCGCCTCGCGGGCGACCCGGATGCCGGCCAGGTTGGCGGGGTTGTGCAGCGGGGCGAGCGGCACGAGTTCCCCGATCGCCGCGAACACGCCGTCGTCGACCAGCACCGGCTCGGTGAAGCGCCGTCCGCCGTGCACCACCCGGTGCCCGACGGCGGTCAGCCCGGCGAGCCCGTCCGGGCCGAGCCGGTCGAGGATCCCCCGGACGGCCGTCTCGTGGTCGGCCGGCCCGCCGCCGGGCTCGCCGACCCGCTCGACGGTGCCCTTCGCCAGGACCTCGTCGCCGTCGTAGAGCCGGTACTTCACCGAGGACGAGCCGCAGTTGAGGACGAGCACCCGACTCATGAGGACTCCCCGGCGGCGGCCTGGATGGCGGTGATGGCGACGGTGTTGACGATGTCGGGCACGGTCGCGCCCCGGGACAGGTCGTTGACGGGGCGGCGCAGGCCCTGCATGACGGGGCCGACGGCCACCGCCCCGGCGGAGCGCTGCACCGCCTTGTACGTGTTGTTGCCCGTGTTGAGGTCGGGGAAGACGAACACGGTGGCCCGCCCGGCGACCTCGCTGTCGGGCAGCTTGGTGGCCGCGACGTGCGGGTCGATCGCCGCGTCGTACTGGATGGGGCCCTCGACCAGCAGCTCCGGCCGCCGCTCGCGCACGAGGCGGGTGGCGGCGGCGACCTTCTCCACGTCGGCCCCGGCCCCGGAGTCCCCGGTCGAGTAGGACAGCATCGCCACCCGGGGCTCGATGCCGAACCGGGCGGCGGTGTCGGCGGAGGAGATGGCGATGTCGGCGAGCTGCGCGGCGTCCGGGTCCGGGTTGACGGCGCAGTCGCCGTAGACGAGCACCCGGTCGGCGAGCAGCATGAAGAACACGCTGGAGGCCACCGACACCCCCGGCACCGTGCGGATGATCTCGAACGCGGGGCGGATGGTCGCGGCGGTGGTGTGGGTGGCCCCGGAGACCATCCCGTCGGCGTGCCCGGTGTGCACCATCATCGTGCCGAAGTAGTTGGGCTGCGCCACGATGTCGTGCGCCAGCTCGGCGGTCATGCCCCGGTGGGCGCGCAGCTTCGCGTACGCCTCGGCGAACTCGTCGCGCCATTCGCTGGTCGCCGGGTCGACGACGGCCGCCCCGGAGATGTCGACGCCCAGCTCCCGGGTGCGCCGGGCGATGTCGTCGGGGCGGCCGAGCAGGGTCAGGTCGGCCACGCCCCGGCGCAGCAGGATCTCCGCCGCGCGCAGGATCCGCTCCTCCGCCCCCTCGGGCAGCACGAGGCGGCGCCGGTGGGAGCGGGCCCGGTCGATCAGGTCGTACTCGAACATCAGCGGGGTGACCCGCGCGGAGCGGCTGACCCGCAGCCGGCGGGCGAGGTCGACGGTGTCGACGCAGTCCTCGAACGCGCCGAGCGCGGCCTCGACCTTGCGCGGGTGGGCCATGCTGGGCCGGCCCTCGATCCGGCTGGACGCGGCGACCGTGTCGTAGCTGTCGCTGCGCACCGAGAGCACCGCGAGCCCGGTGTTGAGCGCCTCGACCAGGCGCATCGCCCTCGGGTCGGGCCGTTCGCCGAGGGTGAGCACCAGCCCGGCGACGGAGACCTGGCCGGCGACGTGCGCGGCGCTGGCCGCCACCAACAGGTCGGCCCGGTCGGCCGGGGTGATCACCAGCGCGCCCTCGGTGAGGTGGTCCAGCAGCGTCGGCACGTGCGCCGCGCCGACGACGTAGTCGAGCACGTCGCGGCCGAGCGCGGCGTCGTCGCCGGCCAGCAGGGTCGCGCCGAGCGCCGCCGCGACCTCGGCCACCGTCGGGGCCGACACGGCCGGCACCTCCGGGATCGCGTACGCGGGGACGGGCAGGTCGGGCAGCGTCATCGGACCCGGCACCCGGTTGGCGATCACCGCCAGCACCGTCGCGCCGAGGTCCACCAGATCGTGGTACGCCCCGCGCGCCGCCGCCGCGATCGCCTCCGGCTCCTGCCCGAAGCCGTCGACGACGGGCACCACCACGCTGCCGAACTCGGTGGCGAGGCGGGCGTTGAACGCCAGCTCGCGGGGGCCCGCGCCGTCGCCGCCGTCGGCGAAGTCGCTGCCCACCACGACCACCGCGGGGCAGCCCCGTTCGACGTCGCGGTAGCGCTCGACGATCCGGGAGATCAGCTCCTCGCGCCGCCCGTCGCCGACCAGCGCGCCCGCCTCGGCGTAGGTGCAGCCGTGCAGCTCGTCGACCGGGATCTCGACGCGGTAGCGCTCGGTGAGCAGGGCGAGGATCTGGTCGGGGCCCCGGCCGGGGACCAGCGGCCGGAACGCGCCGATCCGGCCGACCTGCCGGGAGAGCAGCTCGGCGAGGCCGAGCGCGATCGTCGACTTGCCCCCGCCGGAACCGACGCTGGTCAGATACACGCTCCGGGCCACGTCCCCACGCTACAAGATCGCGGCGAGGGCCGCCCGGGTCCTTGGACCCGGGCCGGCGGGGCGGCCGGTCGTCGTCGCCGGCTGTCGTCGCCGGCCGTCGCCGCAGCCAGTCGCCGTCAGTCGTCGTCTTCGTCGTCCAACCGGGCGAGCCAGGTGGCGAAGCGCTCGATCGGCGTCTCGAACTCGGGGTTCAGGTCCACGAAGTCGCGCAGGCGCTCGCCCAGCCACTCCACGCTCACCTGCTCCTCGCCCCGCCGCTCGACCAGTTCCTCGATGCCACGGTCGGTGAAGTACATCGTGCGTCCTCATCGGTTGTGCCGGCCCGGGGCCGGGTCGTGCGGTCAGGGATGCGAGCGGGGCAGCGCCCGTCGTGGTGACGGTCGCTGCCCCGGCGCGCGGCGGTGCGGTCAGGTCACGGGCGGGGCAGGGCCGCCTCGATCAGCTTGTGCTGCTCGACCTCGTGCATCTTCGCCGAACCGACGGCCGGCGCGGCGGCGGCGGGGCGGGAGATGCGGCGCAGCCGGACCTCGCTGAGGTGCTCCAGCAGGTTGAGCGCGACGAAGCTCCACGCGCCCTGGTTGGCCGGCTCCTCCTGCACCCAGGCGAAGTCCTCGGCGTTCGGGTACTGCGCCAGGGCGGCCCGGATCTCCTCGACGGGCAGCGGGTAGAGCTGCTCCATCCGGACGATCGCGGTGTCGGTGACGCCGCGCTCGGCCCGGGCCTGGAACAGGTCGTAGTAGACCTTGCCCGAGCAGAGCAGCACCCGCTTCACCTGCCCGGCGGGCGGGGCGGCGGTGTCGGCCAGCACCGGGGCGAAGGTGCCCGTGGTGAAGTCCTCCACGCCCGACACGCAGAGCTTGTGCCGCAGCAGCGACTTCGGCGTGAACACCACCAGCGGCTTGCGCTTCGGCGACAGGGCCTGGCGGCGCAGCAGGTGGAAGTAGTTCGCCGGGGTGGTCGGCATGGCCACCCGCATGTTGTCCTCGGCGCAGAGCTGGAGGAACCGCTCGGGGCGGCCGGACGTGTGGTCCGGGCCCTGGCCCTCGTGGCCGTGCGGCAGCAGCAGGGTGACGGCGGAGCGCTGGCCCCACTTCACCTCGCCGGAGGAGATGAACTCGTCGATCACCGACTGCGCGCCGTTGACGAAGTCGCCGAACTGGGCCTCCCAGCAGACCAGCGCGTTGACGTTCTCCACCGAGTAGCCGTACTCGAAGCCCATCGCCGCGTACTCCGACAGCAGGGAGTCGTGCACGAAGAACCGGGACCGCTCGCCGTCGGCGGTGAGCGACTTCAGCGGCAGGTAGTCGTCGCCGGTGCGGGCGTCTACCACCGAGGCGTGCCGCTGCACGAACGTGCCCCGGCGGGAGTCCTGCCCGGCGAGCCGGACGGTGACCCCGCCGTGCAGCAGCGCGCCGAACGCGATGATCTCGCCGTACCCCCAGTCGATGTTGCCCTCGACGGACATCTTGGCCCGCCGGTCGAGTAGCTGCTGGATCCGCTTGTGCGGGGTGAAGCCCTCCGGCAGGGTGGTGTGCGCCTCGCCGACGGCCTTGACGACCTCGGCCGTCGTGGCGGTCGCCACCTGCGGCTCCGGCTCGTCCTCGCGGCGCGGCCGGGCCGCCTGCTTCGGCGCGGAGGCGGCGTCCCGGGTGGCCTTGAAGACCCGCTCCAGCTGCGCCTGGTAGTCGCGCAGCAGCTCCTCCGCGTCCTCCACGGTGATGTCGCCCCGGCCGATCAGCTCCTCGGTGTAGAGCTTGCGGACCGACCGCTTCGAGTCAATGATCTTGTACATCTGCGGGTTGGACATCGAGGGGTCGTCGCCCTCGTTGTGGCCGCGCCGGCGGTAGCAGACCATGTCGATCACGACGTCCTTGTTGAACGCCTGCCGGTATTCGAACGCCAGCCGGGCGACCCGGACCACGGCCTCGGGGTCGTCGCCGTTGACGTGCAGGATCGGGGCCTCGATCATCCGGGCCACGTCGGTGCTGTAGAGGCTGGACCGGGAGTGCTCGGGGGCGGTGGTGAAGCCCACCTGGTTGTTGACCACCACGTGCACCGTGCCGCCGGTGCGGTAGCCGCGCAGCTGCGACAGGTTGAGCGTCTCGGCGACCACGCCCTGCCCGGCGAAGGCGGCGTCACCGTGCACCGCCAGCGGCAGCACGGTGTAGCCCTCCAGCTTGAGGTCGATCCGGTCCTGCTTGGCCCGGACGATGCCCTCCAGCACCGGGTCGACGGCCTCCAGGTGCGACGGGTTGGCCACCACCGACACCTTGACGGAGTGCTCGCCGTCGGGGGTGGTGAACTTGCCGTTCTGGCCGAGGTGGTATTTCACGTCGCCCGAGCCCTGCGTCGAGCGCGGGTCGAGGTGCCCCTCGAACTCCGAGAAGATCTTCTCGTACGGCTTGCCGACGATGTTGGCCAGCACGTTGAGCCGGCCCCGGTGGGCCATGCCGATGACGACCTCGTCGAGCCCCGCCTCGGCGGAGGACTCCAGCACCTCGCCGAGCAGCGGGATCAGCGACTCGCCGCCCTCCAGCGAGAAGCGCTTCTGGCCCACGTACTTCGTCTGGAGGAAGGTCTCGAACGCCTCGGCGGCGTTGAGCCGGTTGAGCACGTGCTTCTGCTCGTCGGAGGTGGGCTTCTCGTATTTGCGCTCGATCCGCTCCTGGATCCAGCGCCGCTCCTCCGGGTCCTGGATGTGCATGTACTCCACGCCGACCCGGCGGCAGTAGGAGTCGCGCAGGACGCCGAGGATGTCGCGCAGCTTCATCCGCTGCTTGCCGGCGAAGCCGTTGACCGGGAAGACCCGGTCCAGGTCCCACAGGGTCAGCCCGTGCTGGAGGACGTCCAGGTCGGGGTGCTTGCGGATCTTGAATTCCAGCGGGTCGGTGTCGGCCATCAGGTGACCGCGCACCCGGTACGCGTGGATCAGCTCGTGCACCCGCGCGGTCTTGTTGATCTGGCCCTCGGAGTTGACGGCCACGTCCTGCATCCAGCGCACCGGCTCGTACGGGATGCGCAGCGAGGTGAAGATCTGGTCGTAGAAGCCGTGCCCGCCGAGCAGCAGCTCGTGCATGACCTTGAGGAACTCGCCGGACTGCGCGCCCTGGATGATCCGGTGGTCGTACGTGCTGGTCAGCGTGATGATCTTGCTGACGGCCAGCTCGGCGAGGGTGGCCTCGCTCATCCCCTGGTAGGGCGCCGGGTACTCCATCGCGCCGACGCCGATGATGGCGCTCTGCCCCGTCATCAGGCGCGGGATCGAGTGCACCGTGCCGATGCCGCCCGGGTTGGTCAGCGAGATCGTGGTGCCCGAGTAGTCCTCCATGGTCAGCTCGTTGCGGCGGGCGCGCCGGACCACGTCCTCGTACGCCTGCCAGAACTGCCGGAAGTCCATCGTCTCGCAGCCCTTGATGGACGGCACCACCAGGTTGCGGCTGCCGTCGGGCTTGGCCAGGTCGATCGCGATGCCCAGGTTGACGTGCTCGGGGCGGACCATCGCCGGCTTGCCGTCGACCTCGGCGAAGGAGTTGTTCATCTCCGGGTGCTCGACGAGCGCCCGGACCATCGCGTAACCGATCAGGTGGGTGAAGCTGACCTTGCCGCCGCGCCCCCGGGCGAGGTGGTTGTTGATCACGATGCGGTTGTCCACCAGCAGCTTCGCCGGGACGGCGCGCACGCTCGTCGCGGTCGGCACGCCCAGCGAGGCGTCCATGTTCTGGACGATCTTCGCGGCGACGCCGCGCAGCGGGGTGGTCTGCGGGCCGGTCACCGTCGGCTTCGCGGCCGCCTTCGCGGCCGGCTCGGCCTTCGTGGCCCTGGCGGGCGTCGGCTTCGTGGCGGGCTTCACCGTCGGCTGCGCCCCGGCCGCGGACGCCTTCGGCGCGGGGGCCTTCGCGGGGGCCGGCGCGGCCTGCGCCGCCGGCTGGGCGACGGTGGCGGCGGCCTCCTGCTGCCCGGCCGGCTCCGGCGCGGCCTTGGCGGCCTGGCCGTCCGGGCGTGTCGTGGCGGCGCCCGGCGCGGGGCGGTAGTCGGCGAAGAAGTCGTGCCAGGCCGAATCGACGCTGCTCGGGTCGGCGAGGTAACGCTGGTACATCTCCTCGACGAGCCACTCGTTAGGGCCGAAACCCGCCAGTGGGTTCTCCTGCGAAGTCTGCTGGGTCGACACGGCCGGTAATCGCCTCTTTCACGCGGGTTTGTGTGTCACGCGGTGTCCTCCGACGCCCCGAATGCGAGGGGCGGACGGGGGACGGCTCCCAGGCTACGCCGTACGAATACGCTAGGCATTTCCGGCTCGGGCGCGTGGTCGGTTTCACAGAAGATGACACAAGTTCGGTCAGCGCCGCGTGTCCCGTTGACTCCGGCCCGGAACGGAGCCGGCCCCGGGCGCGATCCTGCGATCACGCTCCGGGGCCGGGCGCCGGCCACCCGCGAGGGGTCAGGAGATGTCCCGCCGCCGCATGGTGAGGGTGCCGATCATGCCGGTCACCACGGCGTACCCGATCAGCACCGCCGCGCCCGCCCAGCGCGGCGGGTTGCCGGGGATCTCGGTGCCGCTGACCATCAGCGACGAGGCCAGCGAGGGCACCAGCACCTGGAGGTTGTTGATCCACTCGCCCCAGCGGGCGGCGAGGATGCTGATCGCGATGGCCGCGCCGATCGAGCCGCCCAGGTAGAGCAGGATGCCGGTCACCGTCGCGCCGATCTGGCTGCGGATCAGCACGCCGATGCCGACGCCCAGCACCGACCAGAGCAGGTACGCCAGCGCGTTGAGCGCCGTCGCCGTCCAGACCGCGCCGTTGCCGAGCTGGGAGCCGAGGTCGACGCTGTTGAGCACCAGCACGCCGAGCACCAGGTTGAGCCCCGTGGTGACCAGCCAGAACAGCATCGCCAGCACGGCCGCCGCGACCAGCTTCGCCGTCATCACCGCCGTGCGGTGCGGCACGGTGAGGAACGTGGTGGTCACCGTCTGGTGGAAGAACTCGCTGGTCACCACGATGATGCCGAGCAGCATCACGATGAGCAGCCCGAAGAACTGCCCGTTGGTGTAGATGTTGGCGGCCAGGCTGTCCACGGACTGCACGGCCGCCACCTGGTCGGCCTGGTCGGCCGGCACGTCGCCGAAGTTGCCGCTGGCCAGCGCGTCGGTCTGCAACCAGTTGATCAGCGCGGTGAGGCCCCACAGCGGCAGCGAGATGAGCGCGAAGACCCACCACGTGTTGGTGGTGCGGATCTTGAGCAGCTCGGATCGGACGAGGTTCATCGGATGCCCGCCTTTCCGGCCGTCAGCTCCAGGAAGACCCGTTCCAGGTCGGGCCGTTCCGGGGTCAGTTCGTGCAGCTCCACACCGGCGGCCAGCGCGGCCTTGCCGATCGCCGGGGCGTCCGCGCCGGTGACCAGCAGCACGCCGTGCTCGCCGGTCTCCACCGTCGCCGACTGCGCGCGCAGCGCCGCGACCAGCTCGTCGGCCTGCGGGGTGCGCACCCGCACCCGGCCGCCGCCCTGCGCCATCGAGCCCAGCACCTGCTCGACCGGCCCCTGCCGGACCAGCTTGCCGGCCGCGATGATCACCACGTCGTCGGCGAGCAGCTGCATCTCCGACAGCAGGTGGCTGGAGACCAGCACCGTGCGGCCCTCGTGGGCCAGGCCCTTGAGGAAGCCGCGCATCCACCGGATGCCCTCGGGGTCGAGCCCGTTCGCCGGCTCGTCGAGGATCAGCACCCGGGGGTCGCCGAGCATCGCGGCGGCGATGCCGAGGCGCTGCTTCATGCCCAGCGAGTAGCCCTTGAACTTGCGCTTCGCCGCCGGGGTGAGCCCCACCAGGGCCAGCGCCTCGTCGGCGCGCGACTTCGGCAGGCCGGCCGCCGCGCAGATCACCCGCAGGTGGTTGATCCCGGTGCGGCCCTTGTGCGCGCTGGACGCCTCCAGCACCGCGCCGACGTGGCGCAGCGGGTCGGTCAGGTCCGCGTAGCGCTGGCCGCCGATGGTCGCCGTGCCGCCCGTCGGGGTGACCAGGTTCAGCAGCATACGCAGCGTGGTGGTCTTGCCGGCGCCGTTCGGGCCGAGGAAGCCGGTGACCCGCCCCGGTTCGACCGTGAACGACAGATTGTCGACCGCCCGGACGTTCTTGTACTGCTTCGTCAGGCCGGACACCACGATCTGACCGCTGCCGGTTATGGGGCTTCGCTGCCCGTCAGACATCTTTCTCCTCCCGTGCACGGCGCGGAGAGCGCGCCGAGATGTGCGGCGCGGTTGCGGACGCGCCGTGGCACAGCCTGGCAAGGCCGCGCAACCAGGTCAATCAGGCGCGACACCTACCTCCGCCTCCACCTCAGGCAGGAGCCGGTCCTCCCCAGGGACGAGAGCGCCCCGCCCGGGGGCCCGGCCCTCCGACCCGCCGGTCACGCCTCCGACAGGGCGATCCAGGCGGCCAGGGCCCGGCCCAGCAGCCGGCCGTCCGGGGCGTACAGGCTGGTCCGGACCACCGCCTTGCGCCCCCACACGCCGTCGGCCACGCCCGTCACCACGCACTCGTCGCCCGGCGTCGGCAGCCCCTCCAGCACGGCGGTCATCCGGCCCAGCACGTACGGCCGGCCCGCGTCGATCACCGCCCAGCCGCCGGGGCAGTCCAGCGCCGCCCATACCGTAGCCGCGTCCACCTCGGCCGGGGCGGTGAACGGCGCGGCGGTCCGCCCGTCGGGCAGGCGGCCCGGGAAGATCCGCAGCCCGTCGGCCCGGCCGGGCCCGCAGACGAAGCAGCCGGGGAACGGGTGGTCCACCAGGCCCGGGTACGCCGCCGACGCGGCCCGCGCCGCGTCGGCGTCCACCGGGGGCACCACCTCCGGAACCTCGTCCACGCCGCGCACCTGGGCGATCAGCCGGCCGTCCGGGTCGTGCACCCCGCCGCCGTCGAGGGTCAGCGGGGTCTCCAGCGGTGGCGGCTGCCGCAACGTCACCTCGACCGTGCCGCCGAGCCCGGACGCGGCGGCGAAGACGCCGGCGCACCAACCGCCGTTGCCCGACCCGGGCGGCCCGTTGAATCTCGCGGGGATGATCACGCGCACCTCCTCCGCGCAGCCTCGCACGCCCGGTTCCGGGCAAGGAAGGGCCCCTTGTTAACGCCTGCGGTAGAGAAGGGTCCCCTTCTCACCGCCCTCCGCCGCCGCCGGGCCGGGCCGGGGAAGTCCGCCCGGTGGCGTTCACCGGATCGACACCGGTCGTCCCCGCCCGCGGCATCCGGGACACCTACACAGAGCTCATGGCTGTTCTGCCCGTCGCTGGCGTTCCCCTGACGACCAGCGGATACACCGTGTCGATCGCCGACGACCCCCGTCAGGTCGCGGCCGCGCAGCGACTGCGCCACGAGGTCTTCGCCACCGAGCTCGGGGCCACCCTGCGCCCCGGTCCGGCCGGCCTGGACGCCGACGACCTCGACCCCTACTGCGACCACCTGATCGTCCGCGAGGAGCACACCGGGGCGGTGGTCGGGACGTACCGGCTGCTGCCGCCCGGCCGGACCCCGCGCCGGTACGCGGAGGCCGAGTTCGACCTCACCGCGCTCGACCCGCTGCGGGACGTCCTGGTGGAGGCCGGTCGGTCCTGCGTCCACCCGGCGCACCGCTCCGGCGCGGTGATCAACCTGATGTGGACCGGCATCACCCGCTACCTGCACCTGCGCGGGTCGCGCTGGCTGGGTGGCTGCGCCTCCGTGCCGGTCGACGACGGCGGGCTGCTCGCCGCCGGCGTCTGGGAGCAGGTCCGGGCCCGGCACCTGGCCCCGCCGCCGCTGCGGGTCCGGCCGCTGCGCCCCTGGCTGGCCGAGCCGCGCGCCGCTGAGCCGCCCGCCGCGGGGCCGCCCGCTGCGGGGCCGCGCGTCGCTGAGCGGCCCGCCGCCGGGTCGCGCGTCGGCGCCGGGCAGGCCGCCGCCGGGCCCGACACCTCCGCCCCGCACGCCGCCGCGACGCCCACCGCCGCCGCGCCCGGCGGTCCGCGCCCGGCCGGGCGGGTCGCGCTGCCGCCGCTGCTGCGCGGATACCTGCGGCTGGGCGCCTGGGTGGCCGGCGAGCCGGCGTACGACCCGGACTTCCGGGTCGCCGACTTCTACGTGGTCTTCTCGCTGGACCGGATGAGCCCTCGCCACCTGCGGCACTTCCTCGGCGACGGGGGCGGGCGGTGACCGCCCGCCACGACCTCTGGCGGCCGGTCTCCGGCTGCGACGCGGACTGCCTGCCCGGCCCGGGGGAGACCCCCACCGTGCCGGTCGCCCGCCGGCTCGGGCGGCTGGCGGCCGTACTCCTGATGCTGGTGGCCGGCGCGGCGCTGGCCGGGCTGCTGCCGGTGCTGCCGGCCCGGGAGCGGCGGGCCGCGCTGCGCGGCTGGGCCCGGGGCGCGGCCCGGGCCTGCGGCGTGCGGCTGGTGGTCCGGGGCCGGCTGCCCCGGCGGCCGTCGCTCGTGGTCGCCAACCACGCGTCGTGGCTGGACGTGCTCGCGCTGCTGGCCGTGGCGCCGGCCCGGGTCCTGGCCAAGCGCGAGGTGCGCCGCTGGCCGCTGGTCGGGCCGCTGGCCGTCGCGGTGGGCACCCTCTTCGTGGACCGCGCGCGCCCCCGGGCGCTGCCCGCCGCCGTGCGCCGGGTCGCCGCCGCGCTGCGGGCCGGTCACCCGGTCGCGGTGTTTCCCGAGGGTACGACGTGGTGCGGCGCGGGTGTGGGCTGCCGGCCGGGCGGCGGGTTCCGTCCCGCCGTGTTCCAGGCGGCGGTCGACGCGGGCGCGCCGGTCGTCCCGGTCCGGATCGGCTACCACCTGGCCGCCGCTGCGCCGGCCCCCGGCCTCCCGGCCGCTCCCGCCGGCGGGCCGACGACCGTCGGCGCGTTCCTCGGCGCGGAGAGCCTCGGCCGGTCGGTCTGGCGGGTCCTGGCGACCCGGGGGCTCACGGTGACGGTGACGGCGACCGCGGCGCTGCACCCCGGGCGGGACGCGGACCGGCGACGGCTCGCCCGGATCGCCGAGTCGGCGGTCCACCTCGTGCCGCCCCGGGTCGCCGCTGCGGCCGTCCCGCCCCGGGCCGCCGTGCCGGTGCCGCCGCTCGCGCCCGGGTCGCCTCGGGTCGCCGGCACGCAGGTCGGCCCGACGTCCCCCGCCGCCGCGCAGGTCGGCCTCGCGGCCTGACACGTCCCCGACACGCGACAGTCTTGTTCAGTCGCGATGTATCGCGTTATTCTGTCGCCGGAGGAGCGCGCCGCCGGGGCGCGCCCGCCGGCGGGAGGATGCCATGCCCAGGTGGACCGTCGACCGCCCCCAGCGGCTCACCCTCGACGAGCCGGTCACCGCCCTGCACGTCCGGCTGGTGACCGGGCGGCTCGCCGTCGTCGGCACGGAGGGACCGGCCCGGGTGGACGTCACCCGGGTCAGCAGCCGGCCCGTGCTCGTCGAGCAGCACGACGGGGTGCTGACCGTCCGGCACGAACGCCGACCGAGGTGGCCCGGGCTGCTCTGGTGGCTCGGCCGACTCGGCCGGCGCTTCCGGGCCGACGTCTCGATCGCCGTGCCCGCCGACGTGCTGGCCGACCTCGGGCTGGTCGACGGCTCGCTGGTCGCCTCGGGCCTGAGCCGGGAGACGCGCGCCGACGTCACGGCGGGCCAGATCGCCCTGATGGGTGTGCGGGGCCGCACCACCGCGAAGACCGTCTCCGGGCCGGTGGAGGCCCTGGGGGTGGCCGGGGACCTGAGCCTGGAGACCGTCTCCGGGGAGGTCGTCCTCGCCGACGGCACCGTCGGCACGGTGCGCGCGCACACCGTCTCCGGCGAGATCACCTGCGACCTGGACGCCCAGCGCGGCGGCGAGATCCGGCTGAGCACCATCTCCGGCCGGATCACCGTCCGGGTCCGCGAGGACAGCGACCTCGACGTCCGCCTGCACACCACCGCCGGCCGGATCACCAGCGGGTTCCCGCAGGTGCGCGACGGAAGTGGGCCCGGCGGCGTGCGGGACAGCGCGGGGATCCTCGGCACCGGCGCGGGTAGGCTCTGGGCGTCCGCGACCTCCGGCAGCATCGCGCTGCTCGCCCGTCCGGTCGACGACGACGCCGAGGAGCTGCCGTGACCACCGTGTTCAGCCACGGGCGGCTCCGGCTCTATCTGCTCAAGCTCCTCGACGACGGCCCGAAGCACGGCTACGAGCTGATCCGGCTGCTGGAGGACCGTTTCCTCGGCCTGTACGCGCCGAGCGCCGGCACGATCTACCCCCGGCTCCAGCGGCTGGAGGCGGAGGGGCGGGTGACCCACACCGCCGCCGGTGGCCGCAAGGTCTACGACATCACCGAGGCGGGCCGGGCCGAGCTGCGCCAGCGGGCCGCCGAGCTGGCCACCCTGGAGTCCGACATCAGCTCCTCGGTGGCCGACCTCTCCGCCCTGGCCGGCGAGATCCGCTCCGAGGTACGCGGGTCGGTGCGCGACCTCAAGCGGGAGCTGCGCGAGGCGACCCGGCGGACGCGCCAGTCCCGCCGTACCCCGTGGGAGGCCGCGTCGCCCCCGGGCCCGGCGCGGTCCGCCGCCCCCGCCGGCTCCTCGCCGCTGCTGGCCGAGCTCGACGACCGGTTGGCCGCGTTCACCGTCGAGGTCGACGCGTTGACGCGGGCGGGCCGGCTCGACGACGTCCAGCTCCGCGCGGCGATCCGGGTCCTCGACGGCGCCCTGGACGGGCTGCGCCGGCTGCTGCGCTAGCCGGCCCGTGACCGGCGGGCAGGCGGCCCGGAGTTCTCAGGGAGTTTCCAGCAACCGCCCAGCGCCGACGCAGCGAGGTCACGGATGATGGTCGGCATGGCCGCTACCCAGACCGAGGCGCGACTGCTCGTCGTCGAGGACGATCCCAACATCCTCGAACTGCTCTCCGCGAGCCTCCGCTTCGCCGGCTTCGACGTGGCCACCGCGACCAGCGGGAGCGCCGCGCTGCACGCCGCCAAGGACCACCGCCCCGACCTGGTGGTCCTCGACGTGATGCTCCCCGACCTCGACGGCTTCGAGGTCATCCGGATGCTCCGCGAGGGCGGCACCCGGACCCCGGTGGTCTTCCTGACGGCCCGGGACGCGACCGACGACAAGATCCGCGGGTTGACCCTGGGCGGCGACGACTACGTCACCAAGCCGTTCAGCCTGGAGGAGCTCACGGCCCGGATCCGCGCCGTGCTGCGCCGCACGGCCAGCGGCGACCAGACGCCCTCCCGGCTCACCTTCGCCGACCTGGAGCTGGACGAGGAGACCCACGAGGTGCACCGGGCCGGGCAGCGCGTGCAGCTCTCGCCCACCGAGTTCAAGCTGCTGCGCTACCTGATGCTCAACGCCAACCGGGTGCTGTCCAAGGCGCAGATCCTCGACCACGTGTGGAACTACGACTTCCGGGGCGACGACAACATCGTCGAGTCCTACATCTCCTACCTGCGGCGCAAGGTCGACAACACCCAGCCCCGGCTGATCCACACTCTGCGCGGCGTGGGATACGTGCTGCGCAAGCCGGCGGCGTGAACGCCGTCGCGCTGGCGAAGGGGCGGCTGCGGAGCGTACCGCTGCGGGTGAAGCTGGTGGCGGCGGTGCTGACGCTGGTCGCCGCGGCCCTGTTGGTGATCAGCTCCCTGACCACCTACTTCCTGCGCAACTACCTGGTCGCCCAGGTCGACGGGGAACTGCGGGCCTCCGTGGAGAGCATCGAGTCCGCCCTGCTCACCGCGCAGGCCGGGCAGCAGGTCACGCAGCCGCTCGTGCCCACCGACTATCTGCTGGTGGCCACCGACCGGCGGACCGGGGCGGTGACGGTCACGCAGTACGATCCACGGCTGCACACCGCCGACCTGCCGGCCTGGCCGTCCGACGCGGAGGGCTTCGCGGCCCGGGTCGGCGAGCTCAAGTCGGTCCCGGCGCGCAACAGCCGGGTGCGCTGGCGGATCATCTACGCCGAGCTGCCGAACGGGCAGATGGTGGCCATCGCGCAGAACCTCACCGACGTCGACCTGGCGGTCAAGCGGCTGGTCTGGATAGACCTGCTGGTCGGCGGGGCGGTGCTGATCCTGCTCGCGTCCATCGGCGCGGCGATCGTGCGGACCAGCCTCAAGCCGCTGGTGGAGATCGAGCGCACCGCCGCCGCCATCGCCGGTGGCGACCTGACCCGGCGGGTGCCCGACCCGGAGGACGGCGAGCCCTGCCCGACCTCGGAGCTGGGGCGGCTGTCCCGGGCCCTGAACACGATGCTGGCCCAGATCGAGGCCGCCTTCACCGCCCGCGCGGCGTCCGAGATCGCCGCCCGCTCGGCCGAGGCCGGCGCGCGGGACGCGGCCGCCGCGGCGCAGGCGTCCGAGGCGCGGGCCCGCCGCTCGGAGGAGCGGATGCGGCAGTTCGTCGCGGACGCCTCGCACGAGCTGCGTACCCCGTTGACCACCATCCGCGGCTTCGCCGAGCTGTACCGGCAGGGCGCGGCGCGGGCCCCGGAGGAGACCGCCGGCCTGCTGCGCCGCATCGAGGACGAGGCCGCCCGGATGGGGCTGCTGGTGGAGGACCTGCTGCTGCTCGCCCGGCTGGACCGGGAGCGGCCCCTCGCCCTCGGCCCGGTGGAGCTGCCGCTGCTGGCCGGCGACGCCGTGCAGGCCGCCCGGGTGGTGGCCCCCGACCGGCGCATCGAGCTGGAGATCGAGCCGGGCTCCGGGCCGCTGGTGGTGCTGGGCGACGACGCCCGGTTGCGGCAGGTGATCGGCAACCTGATGACGAACGCGCTCACCCACACCCCGCCGGACGCCTCGGTGACGCTGCGGCTGCGTACCGAGCCGGGGAACCTGGCGGTGGTGGAGGTGGCCGACACCGGCCCGGGGCTCTCCCCGGAGCAGGCCGAGCGGGTGTTCGAGCGGTTCTACCGGGCCGACGCGGCCCGCACCCGGCGGGCCGGCGGGATGACCAGCACCGGGCTGGGGCTGGCCATCGTGGCGGCGCTGGTCGCCGCGCACCACGGCACCGTCGAGGTCGGCGAGACGCCGGGCGGGGGAGCGACCTTCCGGGTCCGGGTGCCGCTGCTGCCCGACGGCGGCGACGACCCGGGCGAGTGACTTTCAGGGAACTTCCAGGCGGATTCCAGGCTCGTCGCAGTGGCATGGGAGAAGGTGGATGCATGACCGAGTACGAGACCGACCCGCAGCGGCGACCGGCGCCCTCCGACGCCGAGCCGTCGCACCCCACCGCCGAGCTGTCCCGCGTCGAGACCGGGCAGTCCGACTCCCCGGCCGTCGAGCCCGCCGCTCCGGCCGCGCCCGCCGCCCACCCCACCTACCCCGGCCCCGCCGCGCCGGCCGCCGGGCAGCACGCCCCCGCCGGGCCCGCCGCCCCCGTCTCCGGGCCCGTCGCCCCGGGTTCCGGCGCGCAGCCGTACGGCGGCCCGGCCACCCCGTCCGCGCCGCCGTACCCGGTGTCGGGGCAGCCGCAGCCGGCCGGGCCGTACCCCAACAGCCCCTGGCAGCCCCAGCACGCCGGGCAGCACTCCGCCGGGCAGCACTCCGGCTGGGCCGCGGGGGGCCAGCACGGTCCGGCGGCCCCCGGGTACGCCCCGCACGCCGGCGGTCCCGCGTACCCGGGCGGCCCGGTGCCGCCGCAGCACCCCGGCCAGCCGGTGCCGGCGTGGGCGCAGGCCCCGAAGCCGAGCCGGGTGGCCAAGCTGGCGGGCGCCGGGGTGGCGGTGTTCGCGCTGATGCTCGGCTCCGGCGTGGCCGGCGGCGCGCTCGCGCTCGCCGTCGACGGCAACTCGGGCGGGATCACCCGCACCTACTCGGCCGCGCCGGTGCTCAACAGCGCCGACCTGCCGAAGATCGCCGCGTCCGTGCAGGACAGCGTGGTCTCGATCAGCACCGGCAGCGGCGAGGGCTCCGGGGTCATCCTCTCCGAGGACGGCTACGTGCTGACCAACAACCACGTGGTCGCGTCCGCCTCGGGCAAGACCGTCAAGGTGGTCTTCGCCGACGGCAAGACCGCCGACGCGGAGATCGTCGGCACCGACCCGAAGACCGACCTGGCCGTGGTGAAGGCCGGCGGGGTCAGCGGGCTGAAGGCCGCCACGTTGGGCGACAGCGACGCGATGCAGGTCGGCGACCAGGTGCTCGCCCTGGGCAGCCCGCTGGGTCTGCAGGGCTCGGTCACCTCGGGCATCATCAGCGCCCGGGACCGCACCATCCAGGCCGGCGAGAGTCAGCAGCAGGACCCGCGGCAGGGGGTCAGCTCGATCGCCGGGCTGCTCCAGACCGACGCCCCGATCAACCCGGGCAACTCCGGGGGCGCGCTGGTCAACACGCGGGGCGAGGTGATCGGCATCAACACCGCCATCGCCACCTCCGGGCAGAGCACCGGCAACATCGGCGTCGGCTTCGCCATCCCGAGCAACAAGGCCAAGGACGTGGCCGGCAAGCTCCAGCGCGGCGAGAAGGTCAGCCACCCCTCGCTCGGGGTGAGCGTGAGCCCGGCCGAGAACGGCGGCGCGGTG
Organism: Micromonospora sp. WMMD712; assembly: GCF_029581295.1. NCBI lineage: Bacteria > Bacillati > Actinomycetota > Actinomycetes > Micromonosporales > Micromonosporaceae > Micromonospora > Micromonospora sp. WMMD712. The sequence goes on along the minus strand of NZ_CP120743.1, from coordinate 3,181,135 downwards.
GTCGCGTCCGTCACCCCCGGCAGCGCCGCCGAGAAGGCCGGCATCCGGCAGGGCGACGTGATCACCAAGTTCGGCGACACCGTGATCAACGACTCCGACGACCTGGTGGGCGCGGTCCAGGCCCGCAAGGTCGGCGACCGGGTCGAGGTGCAGTACCAGCGAAATGGATCGGCGGCGACGGCAACCGTGACGCTCGCCGAAACGTCGTAACGACAGCAGACCTACCTCCTCCCGAAGGGCGGTGGGTGGCGGAGCCAAGGGGGTTGGCTTCGTCACCCGCCGCCCTTCGCCCTTCCCGACCCCCCCGGAGCCGTCGCCGGCGCAGGCCGTTCACCCGGACCGGGTGAGTCGCGCTCACCCCCGGCCGTCCGGCTCCGCCCGTGCCGGGCCCGCTCCGTTTGGCCCGACCGGGGCCGGGAAAGCCCGCAGACCACGCGCGCTGGGACCACCGGGGAGGACTCGTGGCCGTGAACCACCTGCCGCTCGACCGCTCGGAGGAACGGCCGCTGCGGATCGCCATGGTGGTCCCGCCGTGGCTGACCGTGCCGCCGCCCGGCTACGGCGGCCTGGAACAGGTCGTCGCCGGCCTGGCGGACGCGCTGGTCGAGCGGGGGCACGCGGTGACCGTCTTCGGGGCGGGCCGGCGGCACGGCACCCGGGCCGGCTACGTCGCCACCTGCGACGAGCTCCAGTACGACCGGCTCGGCGAGGCGCTGCCCGAGCTGGCCCACCTGGCCCACGTCGGCCACCTCGTCTCGCCGGCCGACTTCGACGTCGTGCACGACCACACCACGATCGGCCCGCTGGTCGCCGGCCGGCGGGCGGTGCCCACGGTGGCCACCGTGCACGGCAACCCGGTCGGCGAGTACGGCACCGTGCTCAGCGACACCGACCAGGGGGTCGGCCTGGTCGCCATCTCGCACACCCAGCGGCGGCTGAACCCCGGGCTGCCGTGGGTCGGCACCGTGCACAACGCGCTCGACGTCGCCGACGTGCCGCACAAGACCGCCCCGGGGCGTGGCCCGGTGCTCTGGCTGGCCCGGTTCAGCCCCGACAAGGGGCCGGACGTGGCGATCGGGGCCTGCCGGGCGGCGGGCCTGCCGCTGGTCCTCGCCGGCAAGTGCAACGAGCCCGCCGAGCGTCGCTACTACGAGCAGGTGGTGGAGCCGATGCTCGACGACGACGTGACAGTGGTGTTCAACGCCGACCGGGCGGCCGCGCTGCGGATGCTCGTCGACGCCCGCTGCCTGATCATGCCGATCCAGTGGGAGGAGCCGTTCGGGATGGTGATCCTGGAGGCGATGGCGACGGGCACGCCCGTGGTGGCGCTGCGCCGGGGCGCCGTGCCGGAGCTGGTCCGCCCCGGCGTCACCGGGCTGGTCTGCGACCGCCCCGACGACCTGCCCGGCGCGCTGCGGCAGGTCGACCGGCTGGACCCGGCCGACTGCGTGGCGCACGTCGCGGAGAACTTCTCCACGGCCCGGATGGCGCAGGGCTACGAGGCGGTCTACCGCGACTTCCTGCACGGGTTCGCGCCCGCCCCGCCGAGCCGGCCGATTCCGGTGCCGGCCCGCTGACCGTCGCGCCGGCCGGGACGGGTCACAGGCGCGCCGCCCCGAGCCGCTGGAACGCGGTGTCGAGCTGGCGGGCGTACGCGGGGGTGATGCTGCCCTCGCGCTGCCGCTCGGCGACCTTGTCGCGGGCCCGCTGCACGGCGGCGGCCAGGTCGCTCGGGCCGGTGGCCTCGACGGCGTGGCCGAGCAGGTTGCGGATGTCGGTGCCGACGTCGACGCGGATCCCGCCGTCGTCCACCCCCGTGTCGATGAGCTGCCCGATGTCGCTGGCCACCTCGGTCACGCTGCCGCCGGCCGGGGCGGGCGGCGTGGTCGTCGGCGCGGCCGAGGGGGTGGCCCGGGGCCGGGCGGGCGGCCGGGTCGTGGTCGGCGGCGCGCTCGGCGACCGGGTCGGCGCCGTCCCCAGCGACTCCCCGGCGGGCGACTCCGTGGGCAGCGCCCGGGGCATCGGGTCGGGCTGCTCGTCGGGCCTGGGCCACAGGAGCGCCCCCGCCGCCGCCACCGCGGCCCCCGCCGCCACCACGGGCACCGCCCAGCGACGCCGGGACCGGCCCTGCGATGCGGCCCCGGCGGGCTGCGGGGACGACGCGGGGCCGGGCGTGCCACCCGCCGGGGCCGCCCCGGGGGGCGCGGCCGGCGGCGGGGGAGCCGACGTCGGGGCGGGCGGACCGGCCGGGGCCGGCGGCGCGGCGGGCGGGGCGACGATCGACGGCAGGGTCATCGTCGGGGCGAGCATGGTGGCGGCCTGCGGGTCGGCCGGCAGGAGCTGGTCGCGCAGCGCGAGGGCCACCTGGTGCGCGGTGGGCCGGTCCCGTGGCTGCCGGGACAGGCAGCGCAGACAGATCCGGACCACCTCGGGCGGCAGGCCCGGCACCTCCAGCGGCGGGGGCTCGTCGCCGCCGGCCAGGGCCGCGCCGAGCTGCTCCCAGGTGTCCGCCGGGTACGGCACCTGCCCGGTCAGGGTCTCGTAGAGCAGCACGCCGAGCGAGTAGATGTCGGTGGCCGGCTGCGCCGGGGCCCCGTCCAGCCGCTCCGGCGCGACGTACGCGGGCGTGCCGAAGGTGCCGCCGTCCTCGTCCTCGTCCGGTGCGCCGACGTGGGTGGCGATGCCGAAGTCGAGGACCTTCGCGCCGACCGGGGTCATCATCACGTTGGCCGGGGTGATGTCCCGGTGCACGATGCCGAGCCGGTGCGCGGCGGCGAGCGCCTCGGCCACCTGGGCGCCGATCTCCACCGCCTCCGGCCAGGGCAGCGGGCCCTCGGTCAGCCGGTATTCCAGCTCCTCCCCGGCGAGCAGCTCCATCACCACGAACGAGGTGATGCTGCCGTCCGGGGCGAGCGTCTCGCCGTAGTCGTGCACCGACGTCACGTGCGGGTGGACGAGCTGCGCGGCGGATCGGGCCTCCTCGCGGACCATGTCGCGGAACCGGGCGTCCGCCGCGAGCGAGGGCGCGAGCACCTTCAGGGCGACCGTGCGGTCGAGAACCTCGTCGCGGGCCCGCCAGATGACCGACATGCCACCCGCGCCGATCTGGTCGATGAGTCGGTACCTGCGGGCCAGCAGCCTGCCGGCGTGCAGTGTTGCCATGACGGATCGCACCTGCCTGAGGTCGGGGCGGTATCAGGTTGCGCGAATGTGTCCGGCCTGTCAACGCCCGTCCGGTCTCACCCGACCGGCGCGTGGACGGGCGCGCCCGGGCACCGGACGGCCGGCGTGACCCCGCGTGCCAGGATGAACGGCATGGTCAGCGGTCCGGTGGCGTTCGTGCTCGGCGGCGGGGGAGTCCTCGGCGCGGTCGAGGTGGGCATGCTGCGCGCCCTGTTCCGCGCCGACGTCCGCCCGGACCTGGTGCTCGGCACCTCGATCGGGGCGGTCAACGGGGCGCTCGTCGCGGCCGATCCGACCGAGGCGGTCACCGACCGGCTGGTCCGGCTCTGGGCGTCCCCCGAGGCCAGCGAGGTGTACGGCGACTCCGTCGCCCGGCAGCTGCGCCGCTTCGCCGCCCGCACCCACCTGCACTCGCCCCGGCCGCTGCGCCGGCTGCTGGAGGCCGAGCTGGGCGAGGAGACCACCTTCGCCGACCTGCGGGTGCCGTTCCGCTGCTGCGCGGCGCACATCGAGCGGGCCGCCGAGCACTGGTTCGACGCCGGCCCGCTGGTGCCGGCGGTGCTCGCCTCCGCCTCCGTGCCGGGGCTGCTGCCGCCCACCGAGATCGACGGGCAGCACTTCATCGACGGCGGGATCGTCAACTCCATCCCGATCGGCGCGGCGGTCGAGGCCGGGGCGCGGGAGGTCTTCGTGCTCCAGGTGGGCCGCATCGAGCGGGAGCTGACGCCGCCCCGGCGGCCCTGGGAGATCGCCCAGGTGGCGTTCGAGATCGCCCGCCGGCACCGGTTCTCCCGGGAGATGGCGGCGCTGCCCGACGGGGTGCGGGTGCACGTGCTGCCCACCGGGGGGCCGGGGCCGCGTGAGGACAGCCCGTGGGCGTACCGGGACATGGCGGCGGTGGGGCGGCGGATCAGCCGCGCGTACACGGCCTCCCGCCGCTACCTGGCCACCCACCTGGACCGCTGATGCCGCTGCCGCCCCGATGGGTCCGCCGGTTGCTGCTGGCGCCCGGTGTGGTGCTGCTCGCCGTGGCCGTGGTGACCAGCCTGCCGGTCTGGGCGTTCGCCGCCCTGGCGCTGTCCCCGCTGGTCCCCGGCCGGCTACGGCCGCTGCGCCTGCTCTGGATCGGCTGCGTCTACCTGGTCTGGGACGCGGCGGCGCTGTTGGCCCTGTTCGTGCTCTGGGTGGCCTCCGGCTTCGGGGTGTGGAAGCGGACGCCGCCGTTCCAGCGGGCGCACTACGTGCTCGCCGGTCACTTCCTCCAGGTGTTCTTCTGGCAGGCCCGGTGGACGCTGCGGCTGCGCATCGACGTGGTCGGCACCGACCCCGACACGGCGCTGCCCGGCCGCCCGGAGCTGGTGCTCTGCCGGCACGCCGGGCCGGGCGACTCGTTCATCCTGATCCACGCGCTGGTCAACTGGTTCCACCGGGAGCCCCGGATCGTGCTCAAGGAGAGCCTCCAGTGGGACCCGGCGATCGACGTGCTGCTCAACCGGCTGCCCAACCGGTTCCTCGCCCCGGCCTCCGACCGGCGCGAGCCGGTGACCGAGCAGATCGGCCACCTGGCGACCGGCCTCGACGACGACGACGCCTTCGTGATCTTCCCCGAGGGGGGCAACTTCACCCCGCGCCGCCGGCTGCGGGCCATCGCCCGGCTGCGGTCGCGCGGCCTGGAGCAGATGGCGCTGCGGGCGGAGCGGATGCGGCACGTGCTCGCCCCGCAGCCGGGCGGGCTGCTCGCCGCGCTGGACGCCGCCCCCGACGCCGGGGTGATCTTCGTGGCGCACACCGGCCTCGACCGGATGCTCACCGTCGCCGACGTGTGGCGCGAGCTGCCGATGGACAAGCGGATCATCATGCGGTTCTGGTCGGTGCCCCCGGAGGAGATCCCCGCCGGCCGCCAGGAGCGCGTTGACTGGCTGTTCGACTGGTGGTCACGCATCGACGAATGGATCGCGGCGCACCACGACGGGGACGTCGACGACGCGTAGGGTGCGCTCGTGGAGCAGATCAGCGTGGTGACGACCGTGGTGGACAGCCGCTCGGTCGCGGACGTGCTCGCGGCGGCCGCGGTCGCCGGTCGGCTGGCCGCCTGCGCGCAGGTGGGCGGCCAGGTGGACAGCACCTACTGGTGGCGGTCCGCGGTGGAGACGACCACCGAGTGGTCGGTGCTGTTCAAGACCGCCCCGGACCGGGTTCCGGCGCTGGTCGACCACATCCGCCTCAGCCATCCGTACGAAGTTCCGGAGGTCCTGGTGACCCGGGTGGACAGCGGCAACCCCGACTACACGGCCTGGGTGCACGAGCAGACCCGGCCCTGAGTACGCGCACTCTGGGTGGGTCTTGACCAGGGCACCATGATGGCCGGGTGGAAACGAGTGGCTACCCCTGCCCGGCGTGCGGCGCCCCGGCCGACCTGAGCGTCGGCTGCCGGCGCTGCGGGCGGGCACCCGACCCGACCGCCGCAGAGGTGATCCGGCTCGACCGGGAGATCGTCGTGCTCTCCGGGCAGGCGGAGCAGGCCCGGCGGGCGTACCTCGACCTGGTCGGGTCGGTGCGGTCGGCGCAGGCCCGCCGGGCGGACCTGGCGGCCCGGGTCCGCGCGGCGACCCCGGTCGGCGCCCTGCGCCCGGCCGGGCCGGCTGCCGTGCCGCCGCCCCCCGTCGCGCCGGCCCCCGTGCCGGCGGCCGGGCCTCAGGTGCGGCTGCCCGGCCCCGCGTCGCCGGTGTCCGGCGGACAGGTGCGGCCGCCGGGCCCCGCGGTGCGGCTGCCCGGCCCGGTGCCGGCCGCGCCGGTCGGGCCGGTGCCGCCGCAGCGGCCGGCGTCGGTCGGCGGGGCGGAGACCTCCACCCGCACGGTGCAGGGGCTGCTCTTCGTGCTCGGCGGCCTGCTGCTCGGCACGGCGGCGGTGGTCTTCACGGCGGTCGCCTGGGCCACGGTGGGCGTCGCCGGCCGGGCGCTGATCCTGCTCGCGTTCACCGCGCTCGCCCTGGCCGTGCCGCCGATCGCGGCGCGGCGCGGGCTGCGCGGCACGGCGGAGACGTTCGCCGCCGTGGGGCTGCTGCTGGTGGTGCTCGACGGGTACGCCGCCTGGTCGGTGGACCTGTTCGGGGTGGCCGGCTGGCCCGGTGCCCGCTACGCCGCGCTGGTCGGGGGGGCCAGCGCGGCGCTGGCGGCGGGCTACGGACGGCTGACCCGGCTGACGGTGCCGTGGTTCGCGGCGCTGTGCACCGTGCAGCCGGTGCTGCCGCTGCTGGCCGGCCCGGCCCACCCGTCGGCGGCCGGCTGGACGGTGGTGTTCGTCGGCGTCGCGGCGCTGAACCTCGCCGTGGTCGCCGCCCTGCGCGACCGTGCCCCGGTCTCGACGCCGGCCCCCGCCCCGATAGCGGCCCCGGTTCCGCCGGGGGCACCGGTCCAGCCGGCGGCGGTGTCGGCGACAGCGCCGGTCGGGGGAGCGCCGGTCGGGGCGGGGGCCGCCGGGGGGTCGGCCCCCGCCGCCGGCCGGGTGCTGGCCTGGCTCGGCTACGGCGGCGCGCTCCTCGTCGCGGCCGGCTGTGCGCTGGTGCCGCTCGCCGTGGGCCGGGCCGCCGGGTCGCCGCTGCTGGCCGGCGGGCCCCTGCTCCTGGTCAGCCTGGCCCTGCTCGGCGCGGCGCTGGTCGCCGGTGGCCGGCTGTTCCGGGTCGCCGCGGCCGGGGCGCTGGTCCCGGTGCTCGGCCTGGCGCTGCTGCGGCCGGTGGCGGAGCTGCGCCCGGGGCTGCTGACGGTGGCCACGGCGCTCGTCGCGCTGGCGCTGGCCGGGGCGGTCCGGGCGCTGCCCGGCCGGGTCGGTGCCGGGCCGAGGGCCGGGGCCCTGGTGGTCGCGGCCGGGGCGGCGCAGGTCGGTGCCGTGCTCGCCGTGGTGCTGGGTGCGGTCGCGGTGGGTCGGGTGCTGCCGCCCTGGTCGGGCGTCGCCGTCGGCCCGCACCTGCCCTGGGGGTGGCAGGTCCCGGTCGCCGTGGCGGCGGCGGCCCTCGCCCTGGCGGTGCTGCTGCCCCGGGTGGCGTGGCCGGTGATCGGGGTGGCCGCCGTCGCGTTCGCCACCCTCGGCGTGTCGGGCGTCGGGCCGGTGCCGTGGCCGGTGGTGCCGGCTGCCGGCCTGGTCGTCGGCGCGGGGCTGCTGCTGTTCGCCGTCACCCGGGCCCGGCCCTGGTGGGGCGTGCTGGCGGCGGCGGTCGCCGGCGCGGCGCTGGTCGGGCACGCGCTCCTGGTCGGCCTGGCCTACCCGGCCGGGGAGGCGGCGTTGCTCGGCGCGGTCGTGCCGCTCGGGGCGGCCGTCGCCGCCGTGGGCCGGCGGGCCGGCGGCGTCCGGCGGGGCGTCGCGGGGGTCGCCCTGGCCGCCGCGCTGCTGGCGGTGCCGGCGGCGGTCACCGTCGCGCTCTTCGCCGTCGGGGTGCCGCCCTGGTGGCAGGCGCGGGCCGCCCTCGCCGCCGTCGGGCTGCCGTTGGTCGCGCTGGTCGCCGTCCGCCGCCGGTGGCCCGAGCTGACCGGGTACGCCTCCGTCGCCTTCGCCGCCGGGTCCGTGCTGGTGGCGCTGGCCCCCCTGGTCGTACCGGTCGACGAGCCGGTGGCGCTCTACGCCGCCGTGGCGGTCCTGCTGACCGTGCTCGCCGGGCCGGGCACCCGGCCTGCGGGAGCGCCGCTGGTCAGCGGCCTCGGGCTGCTCGCGGTGGCGCTGTCCGCCTCCGCCGGGGTGCTCGCGCGGGTGCTCGTCGCCCCGTACGGCGAGGTGGCCGCGCCGTGGTCGGGCGCGCCCACCGGCGGCCCGGTCCCGGGGGCCACCCCGGCCGGCGTGGCCCTGCTCGTGCTGACCCTGGCCGCCGCGCTGGCGGGCCGCGCGCCCGGCCGGGCGACGGTCGATCCGGCCGGCGGGCCGCCGCCCCGGGTGGCGGGGCCGGGCGACGCGGTGCTGTTCGCGCTGCCGTTCGCCGCGGCGGCGACGCCGGTGCTGCACGCCGCCGCCGGTGCGCCGTGGCCGGTGGTGCCGGCGGTCCTGCTGGGGATCGGGGTGGCCGCTTTGCTGGCTGCCGCGCTGGCCCGGCCCCGGCCGCTGCTCGTCGCGGTCACCGTGCCGGTGGGGCTGGTGGCCACGGTGGCCGGGCTGGTCGGGCTGCTCGCCACCCGGGCCGGCACGCTCACCGGCCTCGGGACGCTGGTGGTCGCCGCCGTGGTGGCCGCCGTCGCGGGCCGCACGGGCGTGGCCCGGCTGGCCGGTGCCCTGGTGGCGGTCGGTTCGGCGACCGGGTTCGCGGTCACCGCCGCGCGGGCGGCGGGCCTGCCGCTGCGCGGGGCCTCCTTCGCCGTCCTGGCGGTGGCGGTGCTGGTCCTGGCCGCCGCCGCCCTGCCGGCCGCCGACCGGCTGCGGGGCCGGGTGCTCGACGTGGCCGCCCAGGCCGTCGCCCTGCTGGCGGTGCTGCTCGCCGTCGGGTCGCCCCGTTACGCCGCCGCGGTCTGCGTGCTCTGGGGGGCCGCCGTGGGGCTGCGGCTGCTGCGCCGGGGCGAGCCGGTGGGCTGGCGCTGGGCGTTCGCGGGCGTCGCCGGGGGCAGCGAACTGCTCGGCGCCTGGCTGCTGCTGGCCGCGGGCGGGGTGGTGCTGCTGGAGGCGTACACCCTGCCGGCGGCGGGGCTGGCCCTGGCGGCGGGCGCGGTGGCGCTGCGCACCCGGCCGGGCCTGAACAGCTGGCTCGCGCTGGGCCCGGGGCTGGTCGCCGCGCTGCTGCCCAGCGGGGTGTCGGTGCTGTTCGCGCCCGACCCACAGCCCTGGCGGCGGCTGCTGCTCGGGGCCGGCGCGCTGGCCGTGGTGCTGGCCGGCGCGGCCCGCCGATGGCAGGCCCCGGTGCTGCTCGGCGGGGTCACCCTCGTCCTGCTCGCGCTGCACGAGCTGGCCCGCGGTTGGGACCTGCTGCCCCGGTGGATCTTCCTGGCGGTCGGCGGGCTGGCGCTGATCGGCCTGGCCGCGACCTACGAGCGGCGTCGCCGCGACCTGGCCCGGTTCCGGGCGGCGGTGGGACGGATGAGCTGACGGCGGGGCCGGCGGGGGTGGGGAGCACCCCACCCCGGATGCGGGTGCTGCCCGGATTACCCAGAGCTACCGTTGCCGCGAGACTCGACATCAGGGCCCGCCGTCCGGCGCAGCCCGGGTGTCGAGATGCGGGGAGCTCCCATCATGCTTGCAGCGACAGCGGACCCGCCGGCGCGGCGGGGCAGCGACTACGCACGACTGTCCAGACGGATCAACGAGGCGGGCCTGCTCGACCGCCGGCCCGCCGGGTACGCCGCCCGGATCGTCCTGACGCTGGCCGCCTTCGTCGCCGGCTGGGTGGCGGTGCCGCTGGTCGGCGACTCTTGGTGGCAGCTCGCGGTGGCGGCCGGCCTGGCCGTGGCGACCACCCAGGTGGCGTTCCTCGGGCACGACGCCGGCCACCGGCAGATGTTCCGCCGCCGGGGCCCGAGCGAGGTGGCCGGGTTGCTCGCCGGCAACCTCGCGGTCGGCCTCAGCTACGGCTGGTGGGTCGACAAGCACAACCGGCACCACGCCAACCCCAACCACCACGACGAGGACCCGGACGTCGGGGCCGGGGCGCTGGTCTGGTCGTACGAGCAGGCCGCCGCGACCCGGGGCATCGGCCGGCGGCTGGCCCGGCGGCAGGCGTGGCTGTTCTTCCCGATGCTGCTGCTGGAGGGGCTGGCCCTGCACGTGGCGAGCGTGCGGGCGCTGCTGGGGCGCACGCCCGACGGCCGGTACGCCACCCCGGTGCGGCACCGGGCCGTCGAGGGGCTGTTGCTCGCGCTGCACGCGGCCGGCTACCTCGGCCTGCTGTTCGCGGTGCTGCCGCCGGGGAAGGTGCTGGCGTTCGTCGCCGTGCACCAGGGGCTGTGGGGGCTCTACATGGGGTGCGCGTTCGCCCCGAACCACAAGGGCATGCCGATGCCGAGAGCCGGCGAGGAGCTGGACTTCCTGCGCAAGCAGGTGCTCACCTCGCGCAACGTGCGGGGCGGCCGGTTCGTCGACGTCGCGCTGGGCGGGCTCAACTACCAGATCGAGCACCACCTGTTTCCGAACATGCCCCGGGGCAACCTGCGCCGGGCCCGGCCGATCGTGCGGGCGTTCTGCGCCGAGCACGGGGTGCCGTACGTCGAGACCGGGCTGGTCGAGTCGTACCGGCAGGCGCTGGCCCACCTGCACGAGGTGGGCCGCCCGCTGCGGGGCTGAGCCGCCCGGTCGGCCCTGGCAGGTAGGGTCTGGCCATGGCAGACGTGCTCACCGCGGAGGCGGTGCGAGACGGGCTGGGCGGGCTGGCCGGCTGGACGGGGGATCCCACCGGGATCGGTCGCACCGTCGAGCTGGCGAGCTTCCCGGCGGCCGTCGCGGTGGTCGACCGGGTCGCCGAGGTGGCCGAGGAGCTCGACCACCATCCCGACATCGACATCCGGTGGCGGACCCTCACCTTCCGCTGCGTCACCCACTCGGCCGGCGGGGTGACCCACCGGGACCTGGAGCTGGCGCGGCGCATCGACGACATCGTCCGGAGTGCCCGATGAGATTCGAGATCAGCAAGGTGCTCGACGCCATCGAGGGGCGGGTCTGCACCGACCCGTCGCTGGCGCGGGCCGTCCTCGACCTGGCCGAGGTGATCCGCTACCAGGACCTCGACGGCGGCCGTCCGGCGAACCTGCTCCGGCTCGGCATGGTGATCGACGCGCTCGCCCGCGACCTGGAGGAGGACAGCGTCCCGGTGTACGCGATCGTGCACCGCGCCCTGCTCTCCGACCCCGACCTCACCTCCAACGAGCGGATGGTGGTGCGCCGTTGGGCCGACGACGGCCTGGTGGAGGTGCTCGACCACCCGGGCGACCGGATGCTGGAGGTCGCCGACCTGCTGGGGCTGCCGGTGCTCAGCCGGGCCCGCTTCGACGGCCTGCGCGGCCGGTTCCCGTGGACCGTCGAGCAGCCCGGCCGGGTGCTCGCCCCGGTGCCCGGCGCGGGCGGGCCGGTGTTCATCGCCCACGTCGGCGGCGGCAACGTGCCGGTCGCCGGCACGCGCTCGGCGACGGGGGAGAAGCTGCTCGCCCGGCAGTGGCGCTGCCCGGAGCCGGGCTGCGCGCTGTTCGGCGGCGGGGGCGGCGGCGCGTTCGCCGACCTGGCCCGGGTCGAGCGGGCCCCGGCCGGGCAGCCGCCACCCGCCCTGCGCGGCGGCGTGCCGACCTGCCCCCGGCACGGCGCGCGGCTCGGCGACGCCGGGCCCCGGCCCCGCACGGAGGTGCTGGCCGTACGCATCGGCGGGCTGATCCGCCGCCGGTTCGTGCTCACCGAGGAGCAGCCGGTGCTGGTCGGGCGCGCGCCGGAGGAGCGGGGCGGGATCGTGCTCGGCCAGTGGCTCAACGACGAGGCGCGGCGCTGGATCAGCCGCGGCCACGTCCGCTTCGAGCTCCGCGTCGGCGAGGTGATCGTGACCGACGTGAGCACCAACGGGTCGGGGGTGCGCCCCGGCGGCTCGATGGCGGAGGCGGACCGGATCGCGCTCAAGCCGCAGCAGTCGCGGGTGCTGTCCGCCGGCGACATGGTCGAGCTCTATCCGGGGGTGCAGGTCGGTCGCGCCGACGAGCTGCCCTCGGGCGCGCCGTTCACCCCGACCTCGGTGATGGCCGAGGCCCCGACCATGGCGATGCGCCTGCCCCGGCCGTGAGCCGGGCGCGTCGCGGGGGCGTGGGGCAGTGGCCCGGCGCCCCCGCGACGTCGTACGGTCAGTCGGTCAGCACGGCGGCGAGCTGGGCGACCGCGTGGTCGATCTCCTCGGCGGTGACGACCAGCGGCGGGGCGAGCCGGATCGTGGAGCCGTGGGTGTCCTTGGCCAGCACGCCGCGGGCCATCAGCCGCTCGCACGCCTGCCGGCCGGTCATCAGCGCCGGGTCGATGTCGAGGCCGGCCCAGAGCCCCCGGCCGCGCACGGCGACGAGGCCCCGGCCGACGAGGCCGTGCAGCCCGGCGTGCAGCCGCTCGCCCAGCTCCGCCGAGCGGCGCTGGAACTCGCCGGTGGCCAGCAGCCGGACGACCTGGGTGGCCACCGCGCAGGCCAGCGGGTTGCCGCCGAACGTCGAGCCGTGCTGGCCGGGCTGGAGCACCCCGAGCACGTCGGCGTTCGCGGCGACCGCGGAGACGGGCACGATGCCGCCGCCCAGCGCCTTGCCGAGCAGGTACATGTCGGGCACCACGTCCTCGTGGTCGCAGGCGAACGTCGCCCCGGTGCGGCCCAGGCCGGACTGGATCTCGTCGGCGAGGAACAGCACGTTCCGCTCGGTGCAGACCCGCCGTACGCCCGGCAGGTAGCCGGCCGGCGGCACCACGACGCCCTGCTCGCCCTGGATCGGCTCCAGCAGCACGGCCACGGTGTCGTCGTCGATCGCCGCCTCCAGCGCCGTCAGGTCGCCGTAGGGGACCACGGTGAAGCCCGGCGTGTACGGCCCGAAGTCGGCCCGCGCGTCCTCATCCGTGGAGAAGCTCACGATGGTGGTCGTACGCCCGTGGAAGTTGCCCTCGGCCACCACGATGTTCGCCCGCCCGGCCGGGACGCCCTTGACCCGGTAGCCCCACTTGCGGGCCACCTTGATCCCGGTCTCGACGGCCTCCGCGCCGGTGTTCATCGGCAGGACCAGGTCCTTGCCGCACAGCTCGGCCAGCTCCCGGCAGAAGTCGGCGAACTGGTCGTGGACGAACGCCCGGCTGGTGAGGGTCAGCCGGTCGAGCTGGGCGTGCGCGGCGGCGATCAGCCGGGGGTGCCGGTGACCGAAGTTGAGCGCCGAGTATCCGGCGAGGCAGTCCAGGTAGCGCCGCCCGTCGACGTCGGTGAGCCAGGCGCCCTCGGCGGAGCTGACCACCACCGGCAGCGGGTGGTAGTTGTGCGCGGTGTGGCGCTCGGCGTCCCGGACCGCCCCCGGCGTCCGCAGCATGTCTTCCACGATCACTTGCTCGCCTTTCCCTGACGGAGTCGCAACGTGCAGCACTTCGGTCCGCCGCCGGCCTTGCGCAGCTCGGACAGGTCGACCCCGATGGTCTCGTAGCCCCGGTCGCGCAGCCGCGCGGCCAGGTCGGTGGCCTGCTCCGGCAGCACCACGTGCCGGCCGTCGCTGACGGCGTTGAGGCCGAGCACCTCGGCGTCGGCGGCGGTGGCGTGGACGGCGTCCGGGAAGAGGCGGCGCAGCGCGGCCCGGCTGCCGGGCGAGAACGCCTCCGGCAGGTACGCCACGGTGCGCTCGTCGAGCACGGTGAGCGCGGTGTCCAGGTGGTAGAAGCGGGGGTCGACCAGTTGCAGGGTGACCACCGGGTAGCCGAAGACCTCCTGGAGCTGGGCGTGTGAGGCGTGCGCCGTGCGGAACCCGGTGCCGGCGAGCAGCACGTCCCCGGCGAGCAGGACGTCGCCCTCGCCCTCGTTGACGTGCTTCGGGTCGTGCAGCTCGAAGCCGGCGGCGGCGAACCAGGCCCGGTAGGCCGGGGCCTCGTCGGCGCGCTGCGGGTCGCGGAACTGCACGGACATCGCCTTGCCGTCGATCACGGTGCCGCCGTTGGCGGCGAAGACCATGTCGGGCAGGCCGGGCACGGGCACGATCTCCTCGACGGTGTGGCCCAGCTCGCGGTAGACCTGCCGCAGCCGCTCCCACTGCCGCACGGCCAGGCCGGCGTCGACGGGGGCGGTCGGGTCCATCCAGGGGTTGATCGCGTAGTCGACGGCGAAGTACGTCGGCCGGCACATCAGAAAGCGCTGGCTGGTGGCGTCCATCGTCACTGTCCTGCTCCCATGGGTCGGGCGCGCCCGGCCACCTTCGGCCCACGGGCTGGCGCCGTTGCCCAACGGTATGCGGGGGCAGCGACGACATCCACCGCCGGAAGTTGCGTCGCCCGACGATTCGTTGCGTCTCGGATCCCGACGTCGGCGATGTGTTGCGTAGTCGCCGCCCCCGCGCTTGTCCGGCGGTCTCCTCCCCGCCGCTGGCGACTACCGCCGTCACACGTGGGGCGTCGTGCCCTCTACGCCCAGGTGCACCCGGTGATGGCGGGGCGCGTCGATCTCGTCGAGCAGGGCGAGGGCGAGATCGGGGTAGGTGATCCGGCTCGCGCCGTCCGCCGTGGCGAACCGGTAGCCCCCGGCGGGCTGGCCGGTGTGGTCGAAGTCGCCGGCCGGGCTGAGCACCAGCCAGTCCGGCGCGTCCCCGGCCCGGCGCAACTCGTCGGTGCCGGCGCCGTGCCCCAGGCAGAACGACCGGAACTCCGGCGGGAAGCCCGGGGTGTCCAGCAGCGGGGTCCCGGCCGCGGTGGGCAGGACGGCGGCCAGCCCGACGACCACCAGCCGGCCCACCCCGGCCCGCCCCAGCCCGGCCGCGAGCGCGCGGGCGGCGGCGGGGAAGAAGACGTCGGCCGGCACGCCGAGGTCGACGGCGGCGTGCACCGCCGCGTCGTGCCCGGCCGCCAGCTCGGCGACCTGTCCCGCGTCGGTGACGTCGCCGGTGGCGACCCGGACGCCCGGCTCGGCCGCCAGGGCGGGGTGGCGGGCCGGATCCCGCACCACGGCGGTCACCTCGTGGCCGCGCGCCCGCGCCTCGGCCAGCACGGCCCGGCCGGCCCGGCCGCCGGCCCCGAAGACGACGATCCCGCTCATCGACGTACCCCCTCGCTCCGGTCGCCCCGTCGGCGACCCCGCGGCGACGCTAGCCGGGGGGCCGGTTACCGCCCGGATACCGATTACGGTGAGTGCCATGGTGACGCCGCTGGATCCGGAGATGTTCGATCCGCTCTGCCCGTCGGACCTGTCGCCGTTCCGGTTCGGCGACAAGTGGGGCGGCATGGTGATCCGCTGCCTGGAGGGCGGCCCCCGGCGCTTCTCCGAGCTGCGGGTGCCGCTGCGCGGCGTCAGCGCCAAGGCCCTCACCGCCTCGCTACGCCGGCTGGAGGCCAGCGGCCTGGTGCGCCGCGCGGAGCAGCCCGGCCCGCCGCGCCGCGTCGAGTACGCTCTCACGCCGCTCGGCCGCAGCATGCTCGGCCCGATCGAGGCCGTCTGCGCCTGGAACCGCGAGCACTGGGACGAGCTTCTCGACGCCCGGGAGGGCGTCGCCCGACCGGACTGAGGCGGGACCGAGGGCGGGGCCCACCCCCGGAGACGCCACCCGCACCTGCTCGCCGGACCGGCTCGCCGGACATGCTTCGGGGGCGGCGAATCGCCGCCCCCGAAAAGGGTGTGCCCGGCCGGTGAACCACCGGATCCGTCGGGCTGCCGGCGGGTTCGCCGGGTCGCACAAGTCCCGGTGCACCACCGGGTTTCACCGCCCCGGCGCACCACCGGGGTCGAGCAGCCCGGCGAACCGCCGGGTCGATCAGGGCCGGCGCATCGCCGGTTCGAGCGGTGCCGGCGAACCGCCGGCGGGGTCCAATGTGCCCGTCAGAGGCGGTCGACAAACTGTGAGTCGAGCCACTCGCGCAGCCGCTGCACCCAGTCGCCGTCGGTGGTGGGCCAGACGAACTGCCCGGTCATCGCCAGCACGCCGAGCACCACGGCGGCCACGCCGAAGGCCATGCCCAGCAGCGCGTCCGTCTTGCCCGCGATGTGCCGGCGGCGGGTGGCGAGCAGGCCGAACACCGACAGCACCGCGCCCAGCGCGCCGACCGCGATGCCGTAGCCGGCGAGGGTGCCGGTCAGCACGGCGGCCAGCCCGGCGACGCCGACGACCAGGCCGAGGCTGGCGAGCAGGCTGGCCCGTGGCTTCGGCCCGGCCGGCACCGGCACCGGCTCCCGCCGGGCCTCGTCCCCCGCCTCGACCCGGCCGGCCGGCAGCGGGCGTTCGGCGGCGCGGTCCCGCTCGGCCGGCAGCGGGCGCTCGGCCGTCCGGTCCGTCGCCGGTGCGGCCGTGCGGTCCGTTGCCGGTGCGGCCGTGGGGGCCGCCGGCAGGGTCCGGGTGACGCCGTGTTCCCGCTCCGGGCCCGGGGAGTCGACCGTGGGCGCGGCGGTGGCCGGGCGGCGCAGCTCGCCGTCCGGGGTGCGGGCGGTGGCCGCGCGGGCGGTGGCGGCGCGGGCCAGCGCCCCCCGCTCGGCGGCCCGGCGCTCCACGTCGGAGGCACGCTCGCCGTCGGTGGCGGTCGCGCTGCTGCGGTACGTCGTCTGCTCCCCGCCCCGGTCGGTGACGACCGGCTGCCCGTCGGGGCGGCCGTCGGCGCCGGACGCGACAGCACCGTCGCGCTCGTCGACCCGGCCGTCGCCGTTGCTGTCGTACGTCGTCGCCGGCTCGTTCCGGCGGGACAACAGCGAAGGAATCTTCACCTCTTCACCTCCTGATGAACGCGTGGAGACCTCGGAAGCGCCGGCGGCAGCCACGCGGTAACGCCACCGAGGTACCCAGCCGCCGATCCGGCGACACCCGGTTCACCCGATCGGGGGCCGCGTGTGCCCCCGGTGGCCCGCCCCCGCCGTTGTCTATGCTTGGCGCCCGTGCCAGAGGGACACACCATCCACCGTCTCGCCGCCCGGCACGCCGAGCTGTTCGCCGGGGCCGAGGTGCGGGCCACCAGCCCGCAGGGCCGCTTCGCCGACGGCGCGGCCCGGCTCTGCGGCACCGTCCTGGAGAGCACCGAGGCGTACGGCAAGCACCTGCTGCACCACCACGCGAACGGGCTGACCCTGCACGTGCACCTCGGCCTGTACGGCAAGTTCGCCGACGGGTCGGGCGAGCCCCCGCCGCCCGTCGGTCAGGTGCGGCTGCGGCTGACCGGCGACGGTTCGCGTACGCGCTCCGGGCCGGCGGCGTCGCACCACGCGCACTGGCTGGACCTGCGCGGCCCGAACGCCTGCGAGCTGCTCACCCCGCCCGAGGTGACGGCGCTGCGCGACCGCCTCGGCCCCGACCCGCTGCGCGCCGACGCCGACCCGGCCCGCGCTTACGCCCGGATCTCCCGCAGCGCGACCCCGCTCGCGGCGCTGCTGCTCGACCAGTCGGTGGTGGCCGGCACCGGCCTGATCTTCGTCACGGAGGCGTTGTTCCGGGCCGGCCTGTCGCCGCTGCTGGCCGGCCGGGAGCTGACCCCGGCCCGGTGGCGGGAGCTGTGGGCGGACCTGGTGCACCTGATGACCCGGGCCGTCGAGGCGGGCCGGATCGACACCGTGCGGGACGCCCACCTGCCGGAGGTCACCGGCCGCGCGCCCCGGGTGGACCGGCACGGCGGCGAGGTCTACGTCTACCGCCGGCCCGGCCAGCCGTGCCACGTCTGCGGCGACGAGGTGCGCCGGGGCGAGCTGGCGGGCCGCAACCTCTACTGGTGCCCCAGCTGCCAGCCCGGTCGGCCCTGACCCGCCGGCAGCTCAGGCGAGGTCGAGCAGCCAGCGGACGGTGTCGGCCTGGCCGGCGAACACCATGTCGTCGGTCATGCTCCAGGCCAGCGTGTGCCCGATCGCCCAGCCCAGCACGCGTTCGCGGTCGAGGCTGAGCGCGTCGGTGAGCCGGTCCAGCCGCCGCCGCACCGCCGCCGGGGAGTGGCCGAGCTCCTGGCCCCGGACGATCGCCACCACGCCGAACTCGCGCTCCCCGGCCAGCGGCTTCGGGTCGATCACCAGCCACGGCTCGCGGGTGGCCCGCAGGATGTTGCCCGCGTGCATGTCCTGGTTGACCAGCACCTGCTCGCCCTGCGTGTCGACCAGCTCGGCGAGCCGGCCGAGCGCGGCGTCGAGCAGCCGGCGCTCGAACGGCCGCCCGAGCCGCTCCCACCGCGCCGGCAACTGCTCCGACCAGACGGCGGCCTCCTCGGCCAGCGGCGTGAACGGCGCGCCGACGGGCCGCCACAGCCGGGGCAGCAGCCCGGCGACGACGTCCAGCGCCTCGTCCAGCGGCACCGCCGGCGCGCCGTCCCGACCGGGGGCGTGCAGCTGCGTGCCCGGGTCGCAGCGCTCCACCAGCAGCGCCCGCCGGCCCGGATCGTGCGCCAGCAGCCGGGCGGCCCCGTCGCCCGCCCAGCACGCCAGGGCCGTGGCCTCGTGCACGCTGTCGGCGTCGGGAAGCGGGAGCTTGAGCACCGCCCGGGTGCCGTCGGGCAGCTCGACCGGCCGCGCCAGCGAGGCGAACGCGTACGGAAACGGCGGGCCGGTGAGCCGCAGCCCCCACTGCGCGACGCAGTCGGTGAGCCGGCCCGGCAGCGCCGCCAGCCAGGCCCGGCCGGCGGGTGTCCGCCGCACCCAGCTCAGCCGCTCGGGGATCGCCAGCTCCGTCTCCATCGGACCATCCTGCCGCAGCGCGGCCGCGCGCCGCGGACCGCTCAGCGCAGCCGGCGGATGTCGCCGTACGCCCGGTAGAAGCCGCCCCGGCCCGCCTCGCGGACCTCGGTGACCAGGTAGCGCGCGCCCGGCTCGCGGATGCCCTTGGGGAACTGCACCGACCAGTCCCGCCGGTAGCCGTCGGAGAGCACGCGGACGCGCAGCCGACCGCCGTCGTCGCGCCAGCGACGGAACCCCCGCCGTCGCGCCCAGCCGCCGTCGCGCCCAGCGGTGTTAGGAAGGGGCCCTTCCTATACAGAAAGCGTTAACAGGGGGCCCTTCCTTACCCCTGGTGCAGGGCGTCGACCGCCTTGCGGGCGGCGATGAGCACCGGGTCCCACACCGGCGCGTACGGCGGGGCGTAGCCGAGGTCGAGGGCGGTCATCTCGTCCACCGTCATCTCGTTCCACAGCGCCACGGCCAGCGTGTCGATCCGCTTCGCCGCCTCCGACCAGCCGACGATCTGCGCCCCGAGCAGCCGCCCGCTGGACCGCTCGGCGATCAGCTTCACCGTCATCGTCCGCGCCCCCGGGTAGTAGCCGGCCCGGTTCGTCGACTCGGCCCGCACCGACACGAACTCGAAGCCGCTGGCCGCGGCGTCCCGCTCGCGCAGACCGGTGCGCCCCACCTCCAGCTCGCAGACCTTCGTCACGGCCGTGCCGATGACGCCCGGGAAGGTGGCGTACCCGCCGCCGATGTTGATCCCCGCGACCCGGCCCTGCTTGTTGGCGTGGGTGCCGAGCGGCACGTGCACGGGCAGCCCGCTGACCCGGTGCAGGGTCTCCACGCAGTCGCCGGCCGCCCACACCCCGGGCGCCCCGGGCACCCGCATCCGCCGGTCCACCCGGATCCCCCCGGAGAGGCCGACGGGCAGGCCGGCGGCCTCGGCGAGGGCGGTGTCGGGGCGTACGCCCAGGCCCAGGACCACGACGTCGGCCGGCAGCGGCCCGTCGGCGGTGACCACCGCCGACACCCGCCCGTCGCGGCCGTCGAGACCGATCACCTCGACCCCGGTGCGGATGTCGATGCCGATGCCGCGCATCGCGTCGGCGACCAGCGCCGCCATGTCCGGGTCGACGGTCGACATGGGCTGGTCGGCCTGCTCGACGAGGGTGACGGCCAGCCCGCGCTGGATCAGGGCCTCGGCCATCTCCACCCCGATGTAGCCGCCGCCCACCACCACGGCACGGCGGGGCGCGGGCTCGGCGTCCAGCCACTCGCGCAGCGCCGAGGCGTCGCCGAGGGTCTGCACGCCGAAGACGCCGCGCACCGCGGGGTCGGCCCAGTCGGGCTGCTTCGGCACCGCGCCGGTGGCGTATACCAGCTCGTCGAAGCGCTCGCGGACCTCGCCGCCGCCGTCGAGGTCGTGGGCGACGACCTCCCGGCGGTCCAGGTCGATCGCGGTGACCTCGTGCCGCAGCCGGACGTCGATGTCGAAGTCGGCGCGGAAGGTGGCCGGGTCGCGGGCGATGAGCTGGTCCCGTTCCGGGACCAGCCCGCTGATCCAGTACGGGATGCCGCACGCCGAGTACGACGTGAAGCACCCCCGCTCGAACGCCACGATCTCCAGGTCGGACCGGTCGCGGCGGCGGCGCGCCTGGGAGGCCGCCGCCATGCCGGCGGCGTCCCCGCCGACGACGATCAGCCGTTGCGCCACGCCGACCATCCTGTCACGCCGCGCCCCGCCCCGGGCCGGTCCCGGCGGCGCGGGCGGCGGGCATCCCGGCGCGGGAGAAGCGGGCGTTCACCCTGGCCGGGGGCGGGAGCCCGGCCGCCGCGCTCAGCCACGGGTCTGCCGGGCCACGTCCCGCACCACGTCGACCAGGCTGCCGGTGCGCGCGAAGACGGCCCGCTGCCGGGCCGCCCCGGTGCCCTGCCGGCGTAGCCCGCCCAGCAGGTCGGTCACCTCGGCCAGGTCGCCGTGCCGTTCGAGGGCGGGGGAGAGCCGCTCGACGAGGGAGTCCAGCAGCTCCCACGCCGGGCGCAGCTCGCCGTCGGTCAGGTCGACGCCCTGACCCTCCAGGCCGTCGTGGGCGGCCCGCCAGTGCGCGGCCACCAGCAGGTGGTGGTCGGTGCGGACGGGCGGTCGGCCCGCGGCGATGTCGGTCATCGCGGTCGCCACCAGGGCCCGCACCAGGGCGGCGATCAGCACCGCGTCGTCCACCGAGGGGCAGACGTCGCCGATGCGCAGCTCCACCGTCGGGTACTTCGCCGACAGCCGGGCATACCAGTAGAGCATCCCCTCGTCGAGCATCACCCCGCTGGCGATGAGCTGCCGGATCAGCCGCTCGTAGTGCTCGTGCGACTCCAGGTACGGCGTCGGGGCCACCGAGGGCCAGCGCTCCCACTCCACCGAGCGCCAGCTCGCGTAGCCGGTGTCCGCCCCGGCGGAGAACGGGGAGTTCGCCGTGGCCGCGTGCAGGATCGGCAGCCAGGGCCGGACGTGGTTGAGCACCCGCACCCCGGTCTCCGCGTCCGGCACCCCGACGTGCACGTGCATGCCGTTGTTGCCGGGCCCCGGCACCAGCAGCCGGAACCGCTCGATCATCCGGTCGAAGCGGGGCTTGTCGACCACCGGTGGGACGGGACCCTCGACCGGGCCCGTGCCGATCGCCAGCACCCGTACGCCGGCCCGCTCGGCGGCGTCGGCCAGCGCCCGGCGCAGCACCCCGAGGGAGTGCCGGATCGACGACAGCTCCAGCCCCGGCGGGCTGCCGATCTCGATCTGGCTGGTCTGGAACTCCCGCTCGACCTGCCCGCGCAGCTCCGCCGGCACCTGCTCCATGACCAGGTCGACGGCCGGCACGGCGGTGCCGGTGTGCGGGTCGACGAGCAGGAACTCCTCCTCCACGCCGACGGTGAGCAGGTCGGTGCCGCCCTGGGCGGCGTCCCGCTCCCGCTCGACCACTGACCCGCTCATCGCCCTCACCGTCCGTCCCGTGCCGGTCGCGGCACCGTGCCACGACGTCGACGGCGCATTACCCACCGTGTCGGCGCGGGAAAACGCCCACCCGCGTGTCGGGCCGGCGCGTCGCGCGCAAGGAAGGGCCCTTGTTAACGCTTTCGGTAGAGAAGGGAACCCCTCTCACCGGAGGTGTTAACAGGGGGCCCTTCCTTCGAAGCGGGTGGACGGCACCTCCTACCCTGGCCGGCGTGACGGGGCTGCTGCTGGCGGTGACAGGGGCGTGGACGTACGCGCTCACCCACCTGACCCTGCTCGCGGACCGCCCCGCCGAGCTGCTCGCCGGGGCGGCCGTGGTCGCCGTCGTGCTGCTCGCCGTGCTGCTGGCGGGGCGTCCGTCGGCGGCGGCCGGCCCGCCGGGGCGGGGCACCGGCCGGGGCGTGGGCCTGCGGGAACGCGCCCGCCGCCGGGGCGTGCCCCGGCAGGTCGACCCGGACGCCGACGGCCGTCCCCGCCCCCGCGCGCCGGGCCTGGTCCTGCCGGCCGGGTAGCGCTCCCCGGGCGGCGTCCGCCCCCCGCCCCGCCCGCCGGTGGGCCGGGGCGGCAGCCGTCGTCCCCTGCCGCCGCCCGGCCGGTTCCGCCGTGATCCGTCCCGCCGCGCCCGTCCCCGGGCCGGCCGGGGATCACGGGATGTCGTCCGTGCCGCCGCGCCCGTCCCCGGGCCGGTCGCAGGTCACGGACAGTCCTCCGTCCCGCCGCGCCCGTTGCCGGGCCGGCCGGACGCCACCGGAAACCGGACCGAGGGGTCACCCATGCTCGCCTTCGCACCGCTGCACGCCGCCGCCGGCGTCGCCGCCGACGCCGTCACCTGGCTCGCCGGCACGCTGCAACCGCTGACCGGCGGGGCCGCCACGGCCGCCGCCATCGTCGTGTTCACGATCGCCGTCCGCCTGCTGATCTCGCCGCTCACCCTGGCCCAGGTCCGCGGGGAGCGCCGCCGCGCGGCCCTCGCCCCGCAGGTCCGCGACCTCCAGCGCCGGCACGCCGACGACCCCGCCCGGCTACAGGCCGAGCTGTTCGGGCTGTACCGGTCGGCCGGGGCGAGTCCGGTCGCGGGCTGCCTGCCGGCGCTGCTCCAGGCCCCCTTCTTCCTGGTGATGTACCGGCTGTTCAGCACCGGCGAGGGCAGCACGGGCGACGGCGGGACCGGCGCCGGGGGCACCGGCGCCGGGCTGTTGGCGGAGCAGTTGGCCGGGGTGCCGCTGGGCTGGCACCTCTCCGACGGGCTGGCCGGGGCGGCGGGTCCGCTGTTCGGGGCGCTGCTGGCGGCGCTGGTGGCGTTGGCCTGGTGGTCGTCCCGGCGTGCCCGGCGCGCGGCGACGGCCGGCGCTGCCACGGCCGCCGGCACCCCGGCCGGCACCCCGGCCGACGGGGCGGTGCCGGCCGTGCTCGGCCGGGTGCTGCCGCTGCTGCCGTACCTGACCGTGGTGGCGGCGCTGGTGGTGCCGCTGGCGGCGGTGCTCTACCTGGTCACCACGACGGCGTGGACGGCTCTCGAACAGGCGGTGCTGCGCCGCCCGCAGGTTCGGACCGGGCAACCTCTGGACAGAAACAGTTAACAGTCCTAATAATAAGCGCCAACGTTGACGGATGTGAATGCCGTCCGGGCGTGGAGGGCTGCATGAGGCGTACCCGATCCCTGATCCTGACGCTGGTGACCGCCTTGGCGGCGACCGTCGGCGCGGCCTGGGTGGCCCTGCCGGCGTTCGCCGCCGGGGCCACCGCGACCTTCGTCAAGACCGCCGACTGGGGCACCGGCTGGGAGGGCAAGTACACGATCACCAACGGCGGGGCCAGCACCATCTCCGGCTGGGCGGTCACCTTCGACCTGCCGGCCGGCACCACCCTCGGCAGCTACTGGGACGCCCTGCTGACCTCCTCCGGCCAGCGGCACACCTTCACCAACCGGTCCTGGAACGGCACCCTCGCCCCGGGGGCGAGCACCTCGTTCGGCTTCCTCGCCGCCGGCTCCGGCAGCCCGGCCAACTGCCAGCTCAACGGCGCGCCGTGCGGCGGGGGCCCCACCCCGACCCCGACCCGCACCACGCCGCCGGCCACCACCGCGCCCCCGACGACCCCGCCGGCCACCACCCCGCCGGCCACGACACCCCCGCCCACCACCGCCCCGCCCACCGGTGACCTGCCGAAGCACCTGCTCACCGGCTACTGGCACAACTTCGACAACCCGGCCGTCGAGCTGCGGCTGCGCGACGTGCCCGCCGACTACGACCTCGTCGCGGTCGCCTTCGCCGAGGCCACCGCGACGCCCGGGGCGGTCACCTTCGCCGTCGACCCCGGCCTGTCCGCCGCCCTCGGCGGCTACTCCGACGCCGAGTTCACCGCCGACGTGCAGGCGCTGCGCTCGCGCGGCAAGAGGGTGATCCTCTCCGTCGGCGGCGAGACCGGCCGGGTCGCCGTGAACGACGCCGCCTCGGCCACCGCGTTCGCCGACAGCACGTACGCGCTGCTGCGCCGGTACGGCTTCGACGGCGTCGACATCGACCTGGAGAACGGGCTCAACCCGACGTACATGGCGCAGGCGCTGCGCGCCCTGCGGGCCAAGGCCGGCCCGTCCCTGATCATCGCCATGGCGCCGCAGACCATCGACATGCAGTCACCGGCCGCCGGCTACTTCAAGCTGGCCCTCGACATCCGCGACATCCTCACCGTCGTCAACACCCAGTTCTACAACTCGGGGGCGATGCTCGGCTGCGACCAGAACGCCGCCTACCCCCAGGGCAGCGTGAACTTCATCGTCGCGCTCGCCTGCATCCAGCTGGAGGCCGGGCTGCGCCCCGACCAGGTCGGCCTCGGCCTGCCCGCCGGTCCCGGCGCGGCCGGCGGCGGCATCGTCGCCCCGAGCGTCGTCAACGCCGCCCTCGACTGCCTGGCGAGGGGCACCAACTGCGGCAGCTTCCGCCCGCCGCGCACCTACCCGGGCATCCGTGGCGCGATGACCTGGTCGGTCAACTGGGACGTCAGCAACGGCAACGGCTTCGCCCGCACCGTCAAGCCGCACCTCGCCACCCTGCCCTGAGCTCCTGCCCCGCCCCACCCCCACCCCCATCCCCGGTCCCTGGAGGCCACCGTGAAACTGCGCACCCCCCGCGTGGCGACGTTCGCCGCCGCGCTCGCCGCCGCCGTCGTCGCGGCCACCCTCGTGGCCCCGCCGGCCGCATCGGCGGCCACCGCCGCGTTCGTCCGCACCGCGAGCTGGAGCAGCGGGTACGAGGCGAGGTTCACCGTCACCAACAACACCTCGGCCGCGATCGGCTCCTGGAACGTCCAGTTCGACCTGCCCGCCGGCACCACCCTCGGCTCCTTCTGGGACGCCTCGATGACCACCTCCGGCCAGCACGTCACCGCCGTCAACGCGTCCTGGAACGGCGCGCTCGCCCCGGGGGCGAGCACCTCGTTCGGCTTCGTCGCCGCCGGCACCGGCGACCCGACCAACTGCACCGTCAACGGCGGCTCCTGCACCGGCGGCGGCACCCCGTCCGGCCCGGCCACCCCGGGCGGGCTGCGGGTCACCGGCACCACCGCCTCGTCGGTGTCGTTGGCCTGGAACACCGTCTCCGGCGCGACCGGCTACCGGGTGTACGAGGGCAGCGCCCTGCGGGCCACCGTCACCGGCGCCTCGGCGACGGTCTCCGGGCTGGCCACCTGCTCCGCGCACAGCTACACCGTCGCGGCGTACAACTCCTCGGGCGAGTCGGCGAAGTCGGCCGCCGTGTCCGCCACGACCTCCGGCTGCACGGGCGGGAACGGCCCGATGGCCGCCGCGCCGTACCTCTACCCGGGCTGGGGCGACCCGCCCGCCCCGGCCACCGTGATGGGCGCGACCGGCGTCAAGTGGTTCACCATCGCGTTCGTCCTCTCCGGCGGCGGCTGCACCCCGGCGTGGGACGGCAGCGGCCCGCTGACCGGCGGCGCGCACGCCGCCACCATCGCCGCGATCCGGGCGGCCGGCGGCGACGTCATCCCGTCCTTCGGCGGCTGGAGCGGCAACAAGCTGGGCCCGAACTGCTCCTCGGCCAGCGCGCTCGCCGGGGCGTACCAGCAGGTCATCAACGCGTACGGGCTCAAGGCCATCGACATCGACATCGAGAACAGCGACGAGTTCGAGAACGAGGCGGTGCAGGACCGCATCCTCGGCGCGCTGAAGATCGTCAAGCAGAACAACCCAGGGATCAAGACGATCGTCACGTTCGGCACCTCGACCACCGGGCCGTCGTACTACGGCACCCGGCTGATCAACCAGGCCGCCGCGCTCGGGGCGAACATCGACACGTTCACGATCATGCCGTTCGACTTCGGCGGCGGCGCGAACATGTACCAGAACACCGTCAACGCGTCCGAGGGGCTGAAGACCGCGTTGAAGAGCGCGTTCGGCTGGTCCGACGCCACCGCGTACGCGCACATGGGCATCTCCGGCATGAACGGCCTGTCCGACCAGCAGGAGCTGACCTCCCCGGCCACCTGGACGCAGATCCGCGACTGGGCGAAGGCGCGCGGCCTGTCCCGCTTCACCTTCTGGTCGGTCAACCGCGACCGGCCGTGCCCCGGCGGGGGAGTGGTCGCCAACTGCTCCGGCATCGCCCAGAACACCTGGGAGTTCACCAACATCACGGCCCGGTACTGAGCCGCCCGGTACTGAGCACCGGGACGCGGACACCGGACCCGCGCGCGGTCAGCGGCCGGCGGTCACCGACTGCCGGTCGCGCCGCGCGCGGCGGCGGCGCACCTTCTTCGCCGCCCAGCTCACGACCATCACCCCGAACACGGCGAAGATCGCGTAGTTGAACCAGCTGCTGTAGCGGTCCACCTCCTCCCAGCGCGACCCGAGCGCGAAGCCGGCCCCCACGATCAGCGCGTTCCACACCCCGCTGCCCAGCGTGGTCAGCAGCACGAACTCGCCCAGCGGCATCCGGTCGGCCCCGGCCGGGACCGACACCAGGCTGCGCACCACCGGCACCACCCGGCCGATCAGCACCGCCCACCGGCCGTGCCGCTCGAACCAGCGGTCGGCCTTCTCCAGGTCGTCGCGGTCGACCAGCGGGATGCGGTCCAGCCACCGCTTCAGCCGCTCCTCGCCCAGCGCCGCGCCGAGCCAGTAGAGCACCAGCGCCCCGAGCAGCGAGCCGACCGTCGCGGCGACGACGATCAGCACCACGTTGAACTGGCCCTGCGAGGCGAGGTAGCCGGCCATGGCCAGCACGATCTCGCTCGGGATCGGCGGGATGATGCTCTCCAGGGCCACCAGCAGGGCCACCCCGACCGCGCCGAGCGCCCCGATGACGTCGGCCACCCACCCGGTCAGCCCGGTGAACTGCGACGGTTCGACGTCCTGGGCGAGGGCCATGGGTGTCCTTCCGTGGAGCCGGGGGAGCGGACCGGGTGGGGCCGCCGGGGGATCGGGAGGTGTTACCCACTCCGCGGCCGATCACACCCGCCGGTGACCGGGCCCACCCGGAGAGGGCTCAGTGCAGGGCCGCGTCCGCCGGGCCGCGCCGCCAGCCGGTGAACGTCACGGCCAGCCCGCCCCGCGTCGGCGAGCAGCAGAACGGCCCGGCCGCCGCCTCGGCGTCCGGCGCGAGCGGGGCCACCCGGACCAGCCGCCACGGCTCGTCGCCCGCGCGGGCCCGCACGGTCAGCGCGTCGCCGGCCCGGCTCACCCGCACGGTCACCGCGCGCCCCGACCACTGCGGCACCGGGGCCACCGACCAGTCGGAGACCTCCCGGGTGACCACCGCGCCGACCTGCGGCTCGCCGTCGCTGACCTCCACCCCGGCCTTGACCCAGTTGCGCTCGTCCACCCGGACCAGCACGCCCGCCTGGTCGAACTGCTCGGTGAAGTCGAGCCGGAAGTCGACCTCCACGGCGCTGCCGGCCGGCAGCGGGGCGAGCAGGGCCGGGCCGTCGTCGTGCACGAAGCCGTAGCTGGTGTGCCGCCAGAAGTCGCTGCCCGCGCCCGGCTCCACGACGAGCCCGCCGTCGGGCGTCGGCTCGGCCCGCACCGGCCGGTGCAGCCATCCACCCTGCGCCCAGTCGACGTCGCGCAGCCCCGTACCCGATCCGATGCTCATGCCCGGACGGTACCGCCCCCGCGACCCGGAGGGTTCTCGCGTTTGCCGGCGGGCCGGATCGGAGAAGGTACGCCGGCATGGGTGACAGGTGGTACTCCGAGGCCGTCGTCTACTGCCTCGACATCGACACGTACGCGGACTCCGACGGCGACGGGGTCGGCGACATCCGGGGGCTGATCGGCCGGCTCGACTACCTCGCCCGGCTCGGGGTGACCTGCCTGTGGCTGCACCCGATCCACCCGTCGCCCAACCGGGACGACGGCTACGACGTCACCGACTTCTACAACGTGGACCCCCGCTTCGGCACCCTCGGCGACTTCGCCGAGCTGCTGCACCAGGCGCAGAACCGGGGCATCCGCGTGATCATCGACCTGGTGGTCAACCACACCTCCGACCAGCACCCGTGGTTCGTCTCCGCCCGGTCCTCGCCCGACTCGCCCTACCGCGACTGGTACGTCTGGGCCGACCACGAGCCCGCCGACCGGCACCAGGGCATGGTCTTCCCGGGCGAGCAGAACGAGACGTGGACGTACGACCGAACGGCGAAGGCGTGGTACTACCACCGGTTCTACAAGTACCAACCGGACCTCAACTTCGCGAACCCGCAGGTGCGCGCCGAGGTCAAGAAGATCGTCTCGTTCTGGCTCCAGCTCGGCGTCTCCGGCTTCCGGATGGACGCCGTCCCGTTCATCATCGAGCTGACCGAGCCCGGCAACCCGGACTCCCCGAAGGACTTCGAGTTCCTCACCGAGCTGCGCCAGCACGTCCAGTGGCGGCGCGGCGACGCCGTCCTGCTCGCCGAGGCCAACGTGGAGCCCGACGAGCTGCCCACCTTCTTCGGCGACGGCAGCGGCTCCGGCAACCGGATCCACATGCTGTTCGACTTCATGCTCAACGGCCGGCTCATGCTCGCCCTGGCCCGGCGGGACCCGGAGCCCGTCATCGAGGCGCTGCGCGACACCCCGACGCTGCCGACCGGCGGCCAGTGGGCCACGTTCCTGCGCAACCACGACGAGATCGACCTGTCCCGGCTCACCGCCACGCAGCGCGACCAGGTGTACGCCGAGTTCGGCCCCGAGGAGCGCATGCGCATCTACGACCGGGGCATCCGTCGCCGGCTCGCCCCGATGCTCGGCAACGACCGCCGCCGCGTCGAGCTGGCGTACGCGCTCCAGTTCTCGCTGCGCGGCACGCCGGTGCTGCGCTACGGCGAGGAGATCGGCATGGGCGAGGACCTGTCGCTGCCGGGGCGGGAGGCGATCCGTACCCCGATGCAGTGGTCGTTCAAGCCGAACGCCGGCTTCTCCACGGCGGACCCGGAGAAACTGGTCCGCCCCGTGATCGACTCGGGCGACTACTCGTACGAGAAGGTCAACGTGACCGCCCAGCGCGGCGACCCGGGCTCGCTGCTGTCGTGGTTCGAGCGGATGATCCGCACGCTGCGCGAGGCCCCGGAGATCGGCTCCGGGTCGACCACCCACATCGACGTGCCGATGCCGGCCGGGGTGCTGGCGCACCGGGCCGACGGCCCGACCGGGACGATGGTCTTCCTGCACAACCTCGGCACCGACGACGTGGAGGTCGACCTGGGCATGCTCGCCGCCGAGGCGGACCTGCCGATGGACGTGCTCGCCGACCGGCGGTACGGCGAGGTGGGCAAGCTCGACTCGCTGAAGCTCGCCGGCTACGGCTACCGCTGGATCCGGCTCTGCCGCGGCGACACGTTCTGACCCCGGGCCGGTGGGTTAGGCTCCCCGGGTCGCCAGAGGTTACCGGGAGGTAGGCATGTCGGAGGAGCAGCGGGTCGCCATCGTGACCGGGGCCGCGCGGGGGATCGGGGCGGCCACCGCCCGCCGGCTGGCCGCCGACGGGCTGGCCGTCGCCGTGGTCGACATCGACGAGGCGGCCACCGCCGACACCGTCGACGCGATCGTGGCAGCCGGCGGCCGGGCGCTCGGCGTCGGCGCGGACGTCGCCGACCGGGCCCAGGTCACCGCCGCCGTCGAGCGGGTCGCCGCCGACCTGGGCGCGCCCACCGTGCTGGTCAACAACGCCGGCGTGCTCCGCGACAACCTGCTGTTCAAGATGACCGACGCCGACTGGGACACGGTCATGGGCGTGCACCTGCGCGGCGCGTTCCTGTTCAGCCAGGCCGCCCAGCAGCACATGGTCGAGCGGCGCTGGGGCCGGATCGTCAACCTGTCCAGCACCTCCGCGCTGGGCAACCGGGGCCAGGCCAACTACGCGGCGGCGAAGGCTGGCCTGCAGGGCTTCACCAAGACCCTCGCCATCGAGCTGGGCCCGTTCGGGGTGACCGTCAACGCGGTCGCGCCCGGGTTCATCGTCACCGACATGACCGCCGCCACCGCCGCCCGGATGAAGGTGGACTTCGAGGCGTTCCAGAAGCACGCCGAGTCGGAGATCCCGGTGCGCCGCGTCGGCCGCCCCGAGGACGTGGCGCACACCATCTCGTTCCTGGTCAGCGAGGGCGCGTCGTTCGTCTCCGGCCAGGTCGTCTACGTCGCGGGCGGCCCGAAGGACTGAGGTGCAAGGAAGGGCCCCTTGTTAACGCTTTCTGCATAGAGGGGCACCCTTCTCACCCCGTCAGCGGTGAGGTGGGGCGGGGCGTCAGCGGGTGCGGGTGCGGGTGCGCCAGAGCCAGAGCAGGCCGAGCACCGGCAGCACCAGCGGGACGTAGCCGTACCCGCTGCCGAACCCGGACCAGACCGTCTCGTCGGGGAACAGCGCCGGGTCGGCGAGGCTGAGCAGGCCCACGCCGACCACCCCGACCAGCTCCACCGAGCAGCAGGCCAGGGCGACCCGCCGGCCGGCGTGCCCGGCGCGGGCCAGCCCCACGGCGGCCACGATGTAGACCAGCGCGGCCAGCGCCGACAGCAGGTACGCCACCGGGGCCTCGGCGAACCGTGTGGCGATCTGCAGGCCCGCCCGGGACGTCGCGGCGATGGCGAACAGCAGGTACACGGCGATCAGCAGCCGGCCGGGCCCGGTGTTGGTGGCGGGCGGGTGCGTCTCGGTCTCAACCACCGACGACCTCCCAGGTCTGCTGGAGCCGGACCACCACGACCGGCGTGACCACGCAGATCGCGCAGACGATCGCCGAGCCCCACCGGGTCGGCTCCATCCGGGCCAGCACCCAGGCCAGCGGCGGCAGGCAGACCAGCGTCACCAGGTAGCCGAAGAACGCGCCCGGCTCGCCCGGCCGCTCGCCGCCGCCGAGGGCGACCAGCGCCACCACGGCCAGCGCGAGCAGCGCCAGCTCCAGCAGGGCCAGGCCGGCGACCTGCGCCCGGTCCGGCGGCCGGTTGCGCACCGCCGCCACCAGCGCCCACCCGGCGAGTACGAGCGACAGCACGATCGTCGCCGTCGCCAGCACCCCGTCCACCGGGGAGCCGGCCGCCGCGCTGGTCATCGACGCCAACGGCGTCGCAGTCTCGGTCACCGGGACAGCCTACTAACCGGCGTAGTACACGCCCCCGGCCCGGTCCGTCCGCTGCCGCGTCCCGCCCCGTGCCCGTCCGGCCGCGTTCGGCGTTCCCGACGCGTCGACTGCGTCGGGTGGGGGCGGGCGGGCTAGCGTGGATCACGGCTCCGGGCTCGCCGGCGCCGACGACGGACACCGGGGGTGGACCGTGTTGCGGTTCGGCTTGTTCGGCACCGGCCACTGGGCGGCCGAGACGCACGCGGCGGGCATCGGCGCGCACCCCCGCGCCGAGCTGGCCGGTGTCTGGGGCCGCAACCCCGAGCGCGCCGCCGCGCTGGCCCGACGGCACGGGGTGCCCGCGTTCACCGAGGTCGACGCGCTGCTCGACGCGTGCGACGCGGTCGCCGTGGCGCTGCCGCCGGACGTCCAGGCCGACGTCGCCGTCCGCGCCGCCACGGCCGGGCGGCACCTGCTGCTGGACAAGCCACTGGCGCTGACGGTCGCCGACGCCGACCGGGTGGTCGCCGCCGCCGCGCAGTCCGGCGTCGCCTCCGTGGTCTTCTTCACCAGCCGCTTCCAGCCGAACATCGCCGGCTTCCTCGCCTCGGCCGCCGCCGCGGGCGGCTGGCACACCGCCAAGGCGGTCCGCTTCGGGTCGATCTTCCAGCCCGGCAGCCCGTACGGCGGCTCCCAGTGGCGTCGCGACCGGGGCGCGCTGTGGGACATCGGCCCGCACGCCCTGTCGATCATCCTGCCGGTGCTCGGCCCGGTGACCCGGGTCGCCGCGATGGACGGCCCGCGCGGCCTGGTCCACCTGCTGCTCACCCACTCCGGCGGCGCGACGAGCACGGTCTCGCTGACCCTCGACGCCCCGCCCGAGGCCGTCGCCACCGAGTTCGCCTTCTACGGCGACGGCGGCGTCGAGCCGGTCCCGCCCGGCGACGGCAGCTCGCTGACCGCGTTCGGGGTGGCCATCGACCAGCTCCTGGAGGAGATCGACGCCGGCACCCGGGACCACCGGTGCGACGTGCGGTTCGGCCGCGACGTGGTGGCCGTCCTCGCCGCCGCAGAGACGGCCCGCGCCGAGGGCCGCACCGTCACGGTGCCCGACTGAGACCGCACCGCCGGGTGTGCGGCGTCCCGGTCGTCACAGGGCGTCATAGACGTCGCTTCGGTGGCCGAGGTGGACCACGAGCACGATCAGCTCCTCGTCGCGGACGGTGTAAACGATCCGGTAACTACCCGAGCGGATGCGCAGGAGGCCGGGATGTCCGGTCAACGCCCTAACCCCGGTGGGCCGGGGCTGGGTGGCGAGTCCGGCGATGGCGGCAAGAAGACGGGCCTGCACCGGGCGGTCGAGCTTGCGCAGCCGCTTGGCGGCTGCCCGGTCAACCTGAACGGTGTAGACCTGCGGCGGAGTCAGTGCGCTCACAGTCCGAGTTCGCTCCGCAGCTCGGCCAGCGGGATCGGCGCGTCGCCGGCGTCGATGCGGGCCAGCGCCTCGCGTGCGGCTGCCACGTCGGCGGCGTCCTCGGCCCGTTCGATCGCCTCGGCCAACTCGACTGGCACGATCGCCGCGAGTCGTTGTCCGCGCCGCGTGACGTAGGTGATGCGCCCGGCGTAATGGGCGCGGGACACCACATCCGCGAGGCTTTCGCGGGCTTCGGAGATCGGCAGCTCTGCTGCGGGTTCGCTCATGCCCTCCAGCGTACGACTCGTACAACTCGTACGACAGGGTTGTGCCTGGGTGGCCGGCAAATGGGTCGCGTGAGCGGGGTCGCCCGGCCTGATCTGCCCACATGTTCACGCACGCCCTGATCGACGTGGCCGCTTCGCCGGCCGCGCGGGCCCCGCTGCTGGTGGCCCGCCCGCGAGTCCGGCGTCCGGCCCCGGCCGGCCGGGACGCGACCCGCGCCTGATCGTCTCCGTCGATCCGACCCCCGCTCGACGACCTGCTCGTGGAGGTGGGCGCCGGCCGGGGCCGGCTGACCCGCGCGCTTGCCGGCCGGTGCGGGCGGCTCGTCGCGTACGAGATCGACCCGGTCGCCGCCGCGGACCTGGCCGTGACCTGCGCCGACCTGCCCGGGGTGACCCTGCGCCGGGCCGACTTCCTGGCGGCGGACCCGCCCGCCGAGCCGTTCGCGGTCGTCGGCAACATCCCCTGGTCGCTGACGGCGGCCGTGGTCCGCTGGTGCCTGGCCGCCGACCGGCTGCGCTCGGCGACCCTGCTCACCCAACTGGAGTACGCCCGCAAGCGCACCGGCGGCGGCGTCGCGGCCTCGCTGAGCCGGCACCGCCCCTGCGCCCGGGTGGACGCGGCGCTGCGCGCGGTGCGCCTCGACCGGGACGCCCTGCCCGGCGAGGTCTGGCCGGAGCAGTGGATCGCCCTGCACCGCCTGCTCCGCTGAGGGTCACACCCCCGCCGGGTACGTCTCCATCTCGCCGAACGAGGTGAGCGCCGGCAGCGGATGCAGGCCCCGGGTGTCGTCGCACCAGACGAACGCGTCGTAGCGCTCGCCCAGCCGGGTCGGCACGTAGTTGCCCCACGATTCGAAGCTCGGGTCGTACACGACGCCGACCGCCCGGTGGTCCTGCTCCTCGGTGACCCAGCCGGGCTGGTCGGCGCCGCCGAAGACCAGCACCGCCCGCTCCGGCAGTAGCTCGTGCAGCCGCCGCTCGACCGAGCCGGGGCGGGCCGGCGGCACCACCATCTCCTCGGCGGGGGAGCCCCAGCGCGGCGCGGCGACGACGGTGCCCCGGTAGCTGCCGAAGCCGACCAGCACCACGGCGTCCGCGCCGTGCCGTTCCCGGGCGAGCTGGCCGATGTTGACCATCCCGTCGGCGGCCATGTCGGTGGCCCGGGCGTCGCCGACGTGGGTGTTGTGCGCCCACACGATCCCCCGCGAGCCGGGGCCGTGGAAGTCCAGCAGCCGGTCCAGGGTGTCCGCCATGTGGATGTCCCGGACGTTCCACGAGTGCGGACCGCCGCCCATCATCGCCCGGTAGTAGCGTTCCGCGCCGGCCACCACCTCCGCGTTCTGCCAGGCCGAGAAGCGGTCCGGGCCGTCCGCGGTGGCCTGTTCCCGGGTACGCGCCAACAGCCGCACCACCTCCTCCTCGCAGCGGGCCGAGACGAACCGGCTGGCCGCCCCGTACTCCTCGATGCGCCGCCCGTACGGCTCGAAGCACCGGTACGCCTCCTGCGCGGCCTCCAGCGAGGCCGGTTCCTCCTCGCCCAGGTAGTCGAAGATCGCCTGCATGGACTCCCAGAGGCTGTAGACGTCGAGCCCGTGGAAGCCGGCGCGCTGCTGCGGGGGGCGCTCCTGGTTCCAGGCGCGCAGCCAGCGGCAGAAGCGCGCCACCTCGGCGTTGGACCACATCCAGGTCGGCCAGCGGGTGAAGCGTTCCAGCGCGGCCTGCGGGTCGGCGAGCCCGCCGGGCGCGGCGGTGACCGACCGGTGTACGCGCTCGCAGTCCGGCCAGTCCCCCTCGACGGCGACGAAGCGGAAGCCCTGCTCGGCGATGAGCCGCCGGGTGAGCTGCTCGCGGAGGCGGTAGTAGTCGTGGGTGCCGTGGGTCGCCTCGCCGATCATGACGATCCGGGCGCCCCGGATCCGGTCCAGCAGGGGATCGAAGTCGCTCGGCGCGCCGAGCCGCTGTACCAGCATGTCCGCGGCTACCCGGCCCCCGCCGGGACAAACCGCCCGACGTCCCCGCCGGGGCGGGGCTGCCGGGCGGGGCCGCCGGGGCGGGCATGGAGCGGGGCCGAACGGGTAGCCGGCAGCCATGACCGTCAGTGGGGTGGAGTTGCAGGAGCACCTGGCCGGGCTCGACTACCCGGTCTCCCGGGAGGACCTGGTCCGCTGGGGCCAGGAGAACGGGGTCGGCACCGAGGTGTTGCAGATGCTGCGCGCGCTGCCGGCGGAGGAGTTCTCCTCCCCGGCGGAGCTGACCGAGGCGCTGGGCACGCTGGCCTGACCGTGCCCGCTCAGGTGATTGCAGGGGCCCCCTGTGCAACAGAAAGCGTTAACAGGGGGCCCCTCCTTGCACCGCTCAGACGTTGGCCGGTTCCTTCTCGGCCAGGTGGGTGCGCAGGCCCTCGCCCTCGACGTCCACGTTGGGCAGGACCTTGTCCAGCCAGCGGGGGATCCACCACGCCGCCGTGTTGAGCAGCGACATCACCGCCGGCACGATGGTCATCCGGACCACGAAGGCGTCGATCGCGACCCCGGCGGCGAGCGCGAAGCCCATCGACTTGATCACCGGGTCGTCGAGGAACACGAAGCCGCCGAAGACCGAGATCATGATGAGCGCGGCGGCGGTGACGACGCGCGCGCCGTGGCCCATGCCGTTGATCGTCGCCTGGCGCGCGGTGTCGCCGTGCACGTAGTCCTCCCGCATCCGGGAGACCAGGAACACCTCGTAGTCCATGGCCAGGCCGAACAGGATGCCGATGAGCAGGATCGGCAGGAAGCTGACCAGCGGCCCCGGGGTGTCGAGGCCGACCAGCCCGGCCAGCGTCCCCTCCTGGAACACCGCCACCGTGATGCCGAACGTCGCGGCGACGGTGAGCAGGAAGCCCAGCGCCGCCTTGACCGGCACCAGGATCGACCGGAACACCAGCATCAGCAGCAGGATCGACAGGCCGACGACCAGCAGCAGATAGACCGGCAGCGCGTCCGAGAGCTTCTCCGACACGTCGATGCCGATCGCGGTCGCGCCGGTCAGCAGCACGTCCGCCCCGTCGACGTCGGCGACCTGGCGGCGGATGTCGTGCACCAGATCCTCGGTCGCCTCGTCGGTCGGGCCGCTGCGGGGGATCACCCCGAGCAGCGCGGTCCGTCCGGTCGGGTCGGTCTGCGGCGGGGCCACCGCGAGCACCCCGTCGGTGGCCTGGACCAGCTGGGCGACCTGCGGGGCCGCGGCGGCGGTGGCCTGCGGGGAGTCGGACGTGACGAGCACCGCGAGGCGGCCGGTGAAGCCGGGGCCGAAGCCCTCCCGGACCAGGTCGTTGTTGACCCGGGCCGGCGAGCCCGCGGCGGCGGTGCTGGCGTCCGGCAGGGCCAGCCGCATGTCGGGGGCGGGCACCGCGAGCAGGCCCAGGCCGAGCAGGGCCACCAGGATCACCGGTACGCGCAGCCGGGTGACCAGACGGGCCCAGCGGAAGCCGAAGCCGGACCGGTCCTCGGCGCCTTCCGGTCCGGTGGGCTCACCGGCTGCGGCGCCGTTCGCGGGCGCGGCGGCCGCGGTGCTGCCGGCCCGGCGCAGCCGGCGGGGGAGCACCCGGTGGCCGGCGAAGCCGAGCAGCGCGGGGGCGAGGGTGATGGCGACCAGCACGGCGATGCTCACCGTGCCGGCGGCGGCCAGGCCCATGACGGTGAGGAACGGGATGTCCACCACGGCGAGACCGGCCAGCGCGATGACCACGGTGGCCCCGGCGAAGACCACGGCGGAGCCGGCGGTGCCGACGGCGCGGCCGACCGCCTCCTCGGGGGAGAGCCCCTCGATCAGGTGCTGCCGGTGGCGGGAGGTGATGAACAGCGAGTAGTCGATGCCGACCGCGAGGCCGAGCATCAGGGCCAGGATCGGCGCGGTGCTGGTCAGCTCAATGGTGCCGGAGAGCGCGTACAGGCCGGCCATGCCGACGCCGACGCCGATCAGCGCGTTGAGCATGGTCATCCCGGCCGCGACCAGCGACCCGAACGTGATGACCAGGACGATCGCCGCCACCAGGACGCCCAGCGCCTCGGTGGAGCCGACCTCCGGCTCGCCGCCGAGCACCTCGCCGCCCGGGGCGATCTGCCACCCCTGCGCCTCGGCCTGCGCCCCCACCTGCTCGTACGCGTCGCGCTGGTCGTCGGTGACGTCGTCGGCGCGGCCGGCGAACTGCACCTGGATCAGCGCGTACCGGCCGTTGGGGGAGATCGCCTGGGACTGGTACGGGTCCACCGCGCCGACCACCCCGGGCAGGGTGGCCGCCTCCTGGGTCACCTGCTTGACCAGCGCCTGCCCCTCGGGCGTGGCGAGCTGGCCGTCCGCCGGCGCCTTGACGGCGATGGTGCCGGTGGCCCCGCTGGCCGCCGGGAACCGCTCGGCGAGCAGGTCGATCGCGCGCTGGGACTCGGTGCCGGGCATGGTGAAGTTGCTCGCCGTCGGGCCGCGCAGCGTCGCCGCGGCGATGCCGAGGCCGACGAGCACGACGAGCCAGACGACGGCGACGAGCCGCCGGTGGCGTAGTGAGGCCCGGCCGAGCCGGTACAACAGGGTCGCCATCAGATCCTTGTCCTCGGTCGTGGGTGGAGTCTGTCGTGGGTCAAACCGTGGTGGTGGAGTCGTCGTGGGGGGAGCCGTCGGGTCGACCGGGCGGCGTCGGGTCGGCCGGCGTCGGATCGGTCGGCGGCACCAGCGCCCGCCGGACGAGGCCGAGCAGCGCGTCGCGCAGCTCGTCGTCGTCGAGGTCGTCGAACTCGCCGCAGGTCTCGGCGATCCCGGCGAGCACCACCAGGGCCGCGACCCGGGCGGCCGGGCGCGGCGAGTGGCCGGCGAAGGCCGCGACCAGCCGTTCGGAGATCTGCTGCACGTGCGCGAAGGCCGGCTGCTGGAGCAGCACGGGGAACTCGCCGCGCAGCAGCGCGATCTGCCGGCGGAAGCGCACCGCGAGGTCGACGAAGCCCTCGGCGGCGACCCGCTGGGCCCGGTCGCCGGCGAGCCCGGCGATCCGCTGGTCGAGCTCGACCACCGCCGCCAGCTCCGGGGCCATCAGCTCGCTGAGCAGGGCCTCCTTGTTGGCGAAGTGGTAGAGCACGGTGGCCTTCGAGACGCCCACCTCGCGGGCGATGTCCTGCAACGAGGTGCCCTTGTAGCCGGTGACGGCGAACCGCCGCCCCGCCGCCGCGAGGATCTCCGCGTGTGTCTCCGGTACCGCCCGTGCCATGCCGGCCACCTCCCGCCCACCAGCATGCCTGACCGATCGGTCAGACCCTGACCGATCGGTCAGAGGAATCGGGTGGCGTTGGCCACAGCGCCGCCGGCCGGTAACGGAACCGGCGCCGGCCGGGGTCGGACCGAACCGGTCGGGGTCGGGTCGGACCGAACCGGTCGGGGGCGGACGGCGCCGGCGGGGGGCGGACCGAACCGGCCGGCGGCGACGCCGGACACGGCCCGCTCGAAGAACCGGGCCCACACCCCGGGGTGCCATGATGCGGGGATGACCGAGAACCCATCGACCCCCGTCGAGCGCGCGGACGCGCTGCGCGCCCTGCACAAGTCCGGCGACCCGCTGGTGCTGCCCAACGCCTGGGACGCCGGCTCGGCCCGGGCGGTCGTCGCGGCCGGCTTCGCGGCCGTCGCCACCAGCAGCGCCGCCGTGGCCGAGTCCCTCGGGTACGCCGACGGCGAGGACACCCCGGTCGAGGAGATGTTCGCCGCCGTCGCCCGGATGGTGCGCGCCGTGCCCGTCCCGGTCACCGCCGACCTGGAGCGGGGATACGGCCTGCGCCCCGCCGAGCTGGTCGAGCGGATGCTCGCCGCCGGGGTCGTCGGGTGCAACCTGGAGGACTCCGACCCGCGCACCGGCGCGCTGTACGACGCCGAGGAGCAGGCCGACCTGCTGGCCGCCGTGCGGGCGGCGGCCGACACGGCCGGGGTGCCGCTGGTGCTCAACGCGCGCATCGACCTCTACCTGCGCGGGGCCGGCGACCCGGCGGGCCGCACCGCCGAGGCGATCCGCCGGGGGCAGCTCTACCGGGCCGCCGGGGCGGACTGCGTCTATCCGATCTTCCTCGCCGAGCCGGAGGGGATCGCGGAGCTCGTGTCCGCCGTGCCCGTCCCGGTGAACGTCGGCTTCAAACCGGGCGGGCCGAGCCTGGCCGAGTTGGCCGCGCTGGGCGTGTCCCGGGTGAGCTTCGGCCCCGGCCCGTACCGGGTCAGTCAGGCGCGGATCGCCGGCCTGCTCGATGCCGTCCGCTCCGGCGCCAACCCCTACGCATAAGGAAGGGCCCCTGGTTAACGCTTTCGGTATAGGAAGGGCCCCTTCCTAACCAGCCCGGCCCGGGGGGCCTGTTCCGGTTGCCGGCCGGCGTGCGGGGGGCGAGGGTGGGACGATGAGCAGCGCGGAGCAGACCCGCGACGGGGTGTCGCTGACCAACCTCGACCAGCCCCTCGCCCCCGGGGTCGGGGCGAGCAAGCGGGACCTGGTCGACTATCTCGACGCCGTCCACGGGCGGCTGGTGCCGTGGCTGCGGGACCGGCCGCTGTCGGTGGTGCGGGCGCTGCGCGGGCAGGCGCCGTTCATGCAGAAGAACCTGCCGAAGTACACCCCCGACTGGGTACGCCGGACGTCGGTCTGGGCCGAGGCGTCCCACCGCGACGTGTCGTACGCCCTCTGCGACGACCGGCGGACGCTGCTCTGGTTCGCCAACCAGCGCGCGGTGGAGTACCACCCGACCCTCTCGACGGCCGACCACCCGGGGCACCCGACCCACCTGGTGCTGGACCTGGACCCGCCGGAGGGGGCCGACTTCGGCGTGGCCGTGGCCGCCGCCCGGCTGGTGCGGCAGGCGCTCGCCGACGCCGGGCTCGCCGGTGCGGTCAAGACCAGCGGGGCGAAGGGGCTGCACGTCCTCGTCCCGGTCGACGGGGCGACGAGCGCCGAGGAGGCCGCCGCCGCCACCCGGGCCCTCGCCGTCCGGGCCGAACGGCTCGACCCGGCGCTGGCCACCACCGCCTTCATCCGCGAGGACCGGGGCGGCCGGGTGTTCGTCGACTCGACCCGGGCGGGCGGGGCGAGCCTGGTGGCCGTGTTCAGCCCCCGGCTGCGCCCGGGGCTGCCCGTGTCGTACCCCGTGGGGTGGGACGACCTCGGCGCGGTCGCCCCCGCCGACTTCACCGTGCGGACGGTGCCCGCGCTGGTCGCCGACCGCGACCCGTGGGCGGGGCTGCTGCCGCCGCCGCAGCGCCTCCCCGACGACCTGGTCGAGCAGGGGCGCGGCATCCCGGTCGCCCGCGTGCAGGCGATGCACGAGGGCCGCCGCCGGGCGCGGGCCCGCCGCGCCGCGCAGTCGCCGTAGCGGCCGGGCGACCGGCACGCCGATCCCCGTCGTCACGTCGCCGATCCCCGCCGGCCCGCCGCGGAGCCCCCGTGTGCCCGACGGCCGTCAGCGGGCCTCGCCGTACGCGGCGAAGCGGTCGACGAGGCCGTTCGGTGCGTCGTCGCGGAAGCAGATCTCCAGGTTCGCGGCGGAATCCCGGGCAGCTTCCTCGGCGCGGGGGAACAGCGCCCGTTCGTATTCCGCCAGCGCGCTTTCGACGTCGTCCGGGTGGGCGGCGAGGGCCCGGCCGAGTTCGGCGCCGTCGAGCATGGCGAGGTTGGCGCCCTCCCCGGCGAAGGGCGACATGAGGTGGGCGGCGTCGCCGAGCAGGGTGACGCCGGGCACGCGGTCCCAGCGGTGGCCGACCGGCAGGGCGTGGATGGCGCGCGGCACCAGGGGGCCGTCGGCGTCGGTGATCAGCGCCCGCAGCTCGGGCGCCCAGCCGGCGAACCGGTCGAGCAGGAACGACCGGGCCGGTTCGTCGCCCGGCCGCCGGTGTCCCGGGGCCGCGCCGGTGCCGAGGCCGGCGAGTCCGCCCTCGGGCACCCGGAGGGCGACGTAGACGTGCAGGCCGCCGTCGGTCTCCCGGTGGGCCAGGAAGCCCCGCCCGGGGCCGAGGGCGAACAGCATTCCGGGCCCGACGAGCGCGGCGTGCGCGGGGTGTCGGCGGTCGGCGTCGCGCAGGGTGACCTCGACGAACGACAGCCCGGCGTAGGCGGGCGTGGCGGCGGAGAGCAGCGGTCTGATCCAAGACCAGGCGCCGTCGGCGCCCACGAGCAGGTCGGTGGTGGCGGTGCCGCCGTCGGCGAGGGTCAGCTCGTGCCTCCCACCGCCGAGGGGGCGGGCGGCGGTGACCCCGCCGCCCCAGCGGACGGTGCCCGCGGGCAGGGAGTCCAGCAGCAGCCGGCGCAGGTGGCCCCGGTTGACCTCGGGACGGTCGCCGTCGGCGTCGTCGGCCTCGTCCAGGTGCACGGTGCCGTGCCGGTCGAGCACCCGTACGGCCTGCCCGCCGGGGTGGACGAGGCGCAGGAACTGCTCGTGCAGGCCGGCGGCCCGCAGGGCGACCTGGCCGTTCTGCCGGTGGATGTCGAGCATGCCGCCCTGGGTGCGGGCATCCGGTGCGGCGTCGCGCTCGTAGACGATGGCGGGGATGCCGTGGACGTGCAGGACGCGGGCGAGCGTGAGGCCGCCCAGTCCGCCGCCGACGATGCCGATCGATGGTGTGCGCACGGGGTCTCCTTCAGGTGGGGATGCTGCTGGTCGCGGTCGGCGAACGCGTTCCTGACGAACGCGTTCGAAGTGGTCATGGAAGGCCACCGCGCGGCCGGGCGGCGGTCAGTCGCCGGGGCGGCCGGCGGCGAGGCCGTCGAGCAGTGTGCTGAACGCCCACCGCACCCGCTGCTCGCCCGTGCCGGAGAACAGTTCGCCGCGGGCGCGGTGGAGGTGGGGGTGGTCGTCCGGATCGGCGTCGGCCACGGCCGACACCTGGTGGCGCACCTCGCCGTCGGCGTCGGCCGACTCGCCCCGGGTGCCCTGTTCGGCGGCGGTGGCCGTGGCGTGCTGCAACAGCAGGTCGAGGCCCCAGGCGGCCTGCCGCACGGGGATGCCGCCCGCGTGCAGCAGGCCCAGCACCGCATCGGCCAGCCGCAGGTAGTGCGGCCCGGAGGGGCGCAGCACCAGCGCCGACCGGGCCAGGCCCGGATGGCCCATCAGGATCCGGGTGTACGCGTCGAGCAGGTCGATCAGGTCCTCCCGCCAGCGCCGGGGATCGTCGCCGGACGGCAGCGGAAGATCCGCGATCAGCGCGTCGAGCAGGGCGGCGTGCATCTCGGCCAGGTTGTCGACGTAGACGTACAGGGAGGCCGGGCCGGTGTCGAGCTCCGCCGCCAGCCGGCGCATCGTGACCCGCTCCAGCCCCTCCTCGTGCATGACGCGCAGGGCGACGCTCACCACCCCGTCCCGGCTCAGCGGCGGCTTGGCGGGGCGGTCGCGGCGACTCACGGGAACGCGCCGAGGACTCATGAACGCGATCGTAACGAACGCGTTCGTCGACTGCAAGGCGAGACCGGCCTCGTGCGGCGACCACGACCCCACGCGAACGGGGAGAGCGCCGACGACCGGGGGCCGCCGGGCACACGATAAAGGCCGCTGACCGGGTCTACCCTGGTCGGCGGCCTTTTCGTGCTGGTCTGCTCAGGTGCCCCCGGCAGGATTCGAACCTGCGCCCCCGCCTCCGGAGGGCGGTGCTCTATCCCCTGAGCTACGGGGGCTCAGCGACGGGAGAAGACTAGCAAACGTCGTCACCGAACGCCGAATCGGTATCGGGCCCGGCGGGTCAGGCCGCGATCGCCCGTCCGCAGCTCGGTAGCGGGTGCAGGGCGATCCGCCGGGGCAGCCGGCGCGGCCACTCGTTCTTCGGCCAGGAGCCGTCGACGATGAGGTGCACCGGGTTCTCCTCGGCCCCGCTGAGCCGCAGCACGAAGTCGCGAGGCAGCGGCGGGTCGACCGACGGGGTGGTGATCATGAAGCGGACCCGGCCCCGGGACGACACGGCGGAGACCACGTCGGCCGCCGGCATCGTGCCGCGCAGCCGCACCCGGCCGAGCCAGTAGACCT
The DNA here is from genome assembly GCF_029581295.1 of Micromonospora sp. WMMD712. Lineage (NCBI taxonomy): Bacteria > Bacillati > Actinomycetota > Actinomycetes > Micromonosporales > Micromonosporaceae > Micromonospora > Micromonospora sp. WMMD712. The sequence continues at coordinate 3,138,437 of NZ_CP120743.1, read as the reverse complement.
CGGCGAGGTGCTCCTGGGCGGCCCGGGTGATCGCCGGGTACTCCAGGCGTACCCAGCGCTCGACCGCGCCGACGCAGAGCCCGCAGGCGCGCTCGCGCGGCTCGCGCGGACCCAGCCCCCAGGCCCGCAGGTACGCCCCGACGGCGCCCGCGTCGGCCCGGGGGTCGAAGCGGCGCTGGACGAGCGTGGTGAGGCTCTGCCGCGTCCACAGCTCCTCGTCCAGGCCGAACTCGTCGGGGTGGACGCCGCGCAGGACGTCGATCAGCTCCAGTTCCTGTTCGCGGCTGAGGGCTCCCGGCTCGCCCTGCCGCTGTCCGCGACGGACGGCTGCCACCGTCCCGTCACCGCCGATGGTGTGGCGTCGGCACCAGCTGGTGACCGACCGCCGTGCGTCTCTGAGTGCAACCCCCACGTCCTGCGCAACGAGCCCGAATCGCAACTGGTCACGATATGTAGGTAGAAAACTCTCTCAAGCTGGCCAAAGGGTCAGACGCCATCTAAACGGACATGAGGTGCCGACGAGGGCGGAGAGGCCCGGAAAAGGCCGGCGCCCCGCCGGGGTCGGCGGGGCGCGGGCCTTCGATGCCGGAATCCGGCGGGTCAGCCCTTCGAGAGCCGGTCGCGCGCGGCCGTGAGGTTGGTCAGATCGGTCTGCTGCGTGTTCTTCATCGTCTGGGCCACCCGCACGACCTCGGAGTCGTCGCTGGCCTTGAGGATGCCGTCGATCATGTGCACGCCGCCCAGGTGGTGCTGGATCATCATCTCCAGGAAGAGGACGTCCTTCTCCCGGCCCCGGGGGGTGTCCCGCAGCTTCGCCATCTGCTCCGGGGTGGCCATCCCCGGCATCAGGCCGTTCTTCATCGACGCCGCGCCGTCGGGCATCCACGCCATCCGCGGCTGCGACCCGGTCGGGTCGAGGCCCCAGGAACGCAGCCACGTCTGCATGGTGCCGATCTCGCCCTGCTGGCCGGTGGCGATGTCGCCACCGATGCTGACCACCTCGGCGTCGGTGCCCTGCTGGAACGCGATCAGCCCCATCTCCACCGCCTGGGCGTGGTGGGTGGTCATGTCCCGGGCGAAGCCCGCCTCGGCCGAGGCGTCACCCGGGCGGGTGAGCTTCGGGGTGAGCAGGCCGCCCGCGTACCCGAGGAGGAGGCCGACCACGACGGCGACGACCACCGCGAGGGTGCCGAAGCGTCGGCGCGCGCCCGTCGCGCCGCCGTCGTCGCCGGTCGCCGGGCCCTCGGCCGTGTCGGGTTCCGTCGTCGTGGGTGCGGTCATCGGTGTCCTCGTCCTCGGTGGTCTCGGTCCCGGGTCACTGGGTGGGCATCGCGGCGCCGTCACGCGGCGTGGTGCCGGTGGCGGTGATGCCCGGCTGGCCGCAGTTGGCGGTGGGACCCTCGATCGAGGCGTTCACCCGCAGCGTCTTGATGAACTCGTCGATCCGGCTGTCGTCGGCGTTGTCGACCTTGAGCTGGTAGCCCCACGCCTGGAGGGAGATCGGCTTGTCCAGCCCCTCGTACGGGCTGAGCATCAGCTTCTCCTGGCCCTGGACCCGCTCCTTGAGCTTGGTCACCTGGTCGGCCGGCAGGTCGGGGCGGTAGGTGATCCACACCGCGCCGTGCTCCAGGCTGTGCACCGCGTGCTCGTTGGCGATCGGGGCGTCGTAGACGTCGCCCATGCAGTTCTGCCAGGTCGCGTTGTGCGGGCCGGCCACCGGCGGGGCCTGGGCGTACTTGATCGAGCCCTGCTGGTGGTTGCTGCCCTTGACCAGATCCGGGTCCGTCTTGCGGAAGTTGACGATGCCGCTGATGTCGGCGGCCCGGTCCTCCCACGGCTTCGAGCCCTGGAACGTCGCCCAGGCGCCGAAGCCGATGATGGCGACGGCCAGCACGCCGACCGCGGTGAACAGCGCGATCGGGCCCCACGAGCGGCCCTGGCTCACCTTCACCGGTGCGATCGGCTTGCGGGGGCCCTTGCCCTTGCCGCCCGCCGAGGGTCGTGGGGCGTCGCCCGTCGACTTGCCGGCCCCGGCCTTGGCGCCGGCCGCCGGCCGGCCCGCCGCCGGCTTCTTGCCGGTGGTGACCACGGTCGGACGGCGCTCCGGGCCGCCCGGGGTGCTGATGCTCATCGTGCCTCGTCAGGTCGGTCGGTCAGAGTGGGTGGCGGACGGTGTTCACGCGCAGGGTGGCCGCCGAGTGACCGAGTCTACCCCCGATAACATGGTTCGGTGACTCCCGCAGAACTGGCCGAGGTCGTCCTCTCCGCAGCCCACGCAGTCTTCGCCGACCGGGGCCTGGACAGCTCCGCGCTCCCGGGGCGCACCGCCGTCGAGCGACCGCGCAACCCGGAGCACGGCGACTACGCCTCGACGCTCGCGCTCCAGCTGAGCAAGAAGGTGGGCGTGCCGCCGCGCGAGCTGGCCACCGCGCTGGCCGAGCAGCTCGGCCGGGCCCCCGGGGTCAAGTCGGTGGAGATCGCGGGGCCGGGCTTCCTCAACATCCGGCTCGACGCCGCCGCCGCCGGCCAGCTCGCCCGGTCGATCGTCGAGGCCGGCGCGGCGTACGGCACCGGCACGGCCCTCGCCGGCCAGAAGATCAACCTGGAGTTCGTCTCGGCGAACCCGACCGGCCCGGTGCACATCGGCGGGGTCCGCTGGGCCGCCGTCGGCGACGCGCTGAGCCGGCTGCTGCGCGCGACCGGCGCCGACGTGGGCACGGAATACTACTTCAACGACGCCGGCTCCCAGATCGACCGGTTCGCCCGGTCCCTGCTCGCCGCCGCCAAGGGCGAGCCCGCCCCGGAGGACGGCTACGGCGGCGCGTACATCGCGGAGATCGCCACCGAGGTCCGCAGCCGCCGGCCCGACGTGCTGGAGCTGGGCGACGCCGCCGCGCAGGAGGTGTTCCGGGTCGAGGGCGTCGAGCTGATGTTCGAGGAGATCAGGTCCTCGCTGCGCGACTTCGGGGTGGAGTTCGACACCTACTTCAACGAGAAGGACCTGCACGACCGGGGCGAGCTGGACCACGCCCTGGCCCGGCTGCGCGAGCAGGGCCACCTCTACGAGGCCGACGGGGCCACCTGGCTGCGCACCACCGACTTCGGCGACGACAAGGACCGGGTGCTGCGCAAGTCCAACGGCGAGTGGACGTACTTCGCCGCGGACTGCGCGTACTACCTCGACAAGCGTGAGCGCGGCTTCGACCGCGTGGTGATCATGCTGGGCGCCGACCACCACGGCTACATCGGCCGGATGAAGGCGATGTCCGCCTGCTTCGGCGACGACCCCGCCGTCAACCTGGAGATCCTGATCGGCCAGCTGGTCAACCTGGTCCGCGACGGGCAGCCGGTGCGGATGAGCAAGCGGGCCGGCACCGTGGTCACCCTGGAGGACCTGGTCGACGCGATCGGCGTGGACGCCTCCCGGTACGCGCTGGCCCGCTACTCCAGCGACTCGCCGATCGACATCGACGTGGAGCTGTGGACCCGGGCCACCCGCGACAACCCGGTCTACTACGTGCAGTACGTGGCGGCGCGCACCGCCAGCGTGGGCCGCAACGCGGCCGAGGTGGGGCTGACCCGGGGCGACGCCGAGGCGTTCCGCCCCGAGCTGCTCTCCCACGACAAGGAGAACGACCTGCTCAAGGCGCTCGCCGAGTTCCCGGCCGTGGTCGCCACCGCCGCCGAGCTGCGGGAGCCGCACCGGGTGGCCCGCTACCTGGAGGAGCTGGCCGGGGCGTACCACCGGTTCTACGACAACTGCCGGATCCTGCCGCGCGGCGACGAGGAGGTCACCGACCTGCACCGGGCCCGGCTCTGGCTCAACGACGCCACCCGCACGGTGATCGCCAACGGGCTGCGGCTGCTCGGCGTGTCCGCCCCGGAGAGGATGTGACATGCGAGCGCGAGGAGTGAGCTTGCGAGCCCCGCAGCCGCGAAGCGGAGACCGGCGCATGCGAGCGCGAGGAGTGAGCTTGCGAGCCCCGCAGCCGCGAAGCGGAGAACGCTGATGCGGGCGCACGAGGCCGGCGCGCTGCACGGCGACATCGGCAGCCGGGGGCCGGCGTGGCTGCGTACCCCGGTCGACGTCAACGCCCTGGTGCCGCAGCTCTGGCCGCGCACGGTGACCCGGGCCGCCGACGGCGCGCTCGCCGTCGGCGGGCTCGGCGTGCGCGAGATCGCGGCCGAGTTCGGCACCCCGGTGTACGTGCTCGACGAGGACGACCTGCGCTCGCGCTGCCGCGACTTCCGGGCGGCCTTCCCCGACGCCGACGTCTACTACGCGGGCAAGGCGTTCCTGTGCCGGGCGGTGGTGCGGATGATCGCCGAGGAGGGCCTCTTCCTCGACGTCTGCACCGGCGGCGAGCTGGCCACCGCGCTGTCGGCCGGGATGCCGGCGGAGCGGATCGGCTTCCACGGCAACAACAAGTCGGTGGCGGAGCTGACCCGGGCCCTGGACGCGGGGGTGGGGCGGATCGTCCTCGACTCGTTCACCGAGATCGACCGGCTCACCGCGCTGGCCCGCGAGCGCGGGGTCCGCCCCGCCGTGCTGATCCGGGTCACCGTCGGCGTGGAGGCGCACACCCACGAGTTCATCGCCACCGCGCACGAGGACCAGAAGTTCGGCTTCTCGCTGGCCGGCGGGGCGGCGGCGGCCGCCGCGTTCAAGGTCATCGACGACGGCGTGCTCGACCTGCGCGGGCTGCACTCGCACATCGGCTCGCAGATCTTCGACGCCAGCGGGTTCGAGGTCTCCGCCCGCCGGGTGCTCGCCCTCCAGGCGCAGATCCGCGACGCCCGGGGCGTCGAGCTGCCCGAGCTGGACCTGGGCGGCGGCTTCGGCATCGCGTACACGACCCAGGACGACCCGGCGACCCCGCAGGAGCTGGCCAAGCGGCTGCGCAAGATCGTCGACGGGGAGTGCGCCGCCGAGCGGCTGGCCGTGCCGCGCCTGTCCATCGAGCCCGGCCGGGCCATCGTCGGCCCGGCGGTGTTCACGCTCTACGAGGTCGGCACGGTCAAGGACGTCGACGGCCTGCGCACCTACGTGAGCGTGGACGGGGGGATGAGCGACAACATCCGCACCGCCCTCTACGACGCGTCGTACTCGGCGACGCTGGCCTCGCGGGCCTCGACGGCCGAGCCGCTGCTCGCCCGCGTGGTGGGAAAGCACTGTGAGTCCGGGGACATCGTGGTGAAGGATGAATTCCTGCCCGCTGACGTGCAGGCCGGAGATCTTGTCGCGGTGCCCGGGACGGGTGCCTACTGCCGGAGCATGGCCAGCAACTACAACCACGTGCCCCGCCCCGCGGTGGTGGCGGTGCGCGCCGGCCGGGCGCGACTGATCGTCCGGCGGGAGACGGAAGAGGACCTGCTCGCATTGGACGTCGGATGACCTCACCTGTGCGCTTGGCGCTGCTCGGCTGCGGAACGGTCGGCAGCGAGGTGGTGCGGCTGCTGCACGAGCAGTCGGCCGACCTCGCGGCCCGCATCGGCGCGCCCCTGGAGATCGCCGGCATCGCCGTGCGCCGGCTCGGCCGGGACCGGGGCGACCTGCCGGTCGACGAGGCGCTGTTCACCACCGACCCGCTCGGCCTGATCAAGCGGGACGACGTCGACGTGGTGGTCGAGGTGGTCGGCGGGATCGAGCCGGCCCGGGGCTGGCTCGTCGAGGCGCTGCGGGCGGGCAAGAGCGTGGTCACCGCCAACAAGGCGCTGCTCGCCGAGGACGGCCCGGCCCTGCACGACGCGGCGGCCGAGGGCGGCGCCGACCTCTACTACGAGGCGTCGGTCGCCGGGGCCATCCCGCTGCTGCGCCCGCTGCGCGACTCGCTGCACGGCGACCGGGTCAACCGGGTCACCGGCATCGTCAACGGCACCACCAACTTCATCCTCTCGGCGATGGACGCCACCGGGGCCGGCTTCGCCGAGGCCCTGGAGGAGGCCACCGAGCTGGGCTACGCCGAGGCCGACCCGACGGCCGACGTGGAGGGCTTCGACGCGGCGGCCAAGGCGGCGATCCTCGCCTCGCTGGCGTTCCACACCCGGGTCACCGCCGCCGACGTGCACCGCGAGGGGATCACCGAGGTCACCGCCGCCGACGTCGCCAGCGCCAAGGCGATGGGCTGCACGATCAAGCTGCTCTGCATCGCCGCCCGGGGCCGCGACGCCGCCGGCCGGGAGACGGTCAGCGTGCGGGTGCACCCGGCGATGATCCCCCTGACCCACCCGCTGGCCAGCGTCGGCGACGCGTTCAACGCGGTCTTCGTCGAGGCCGAGGCGGCCGGGCAGCTCATGTTCTACGGCCGGGGCGCGGGCGGCGCGCCGACCGCCAGCGCCGTGCTCGGCGACGTGGTGGCGGTGGCCCGCAACCGGCTCGCCGGGGTGCGCGCGCCCAGCGAGTCGGCGTACGCGGACCTCGCGGTGCGGCCGATGGGGGAGGCGCTGACGCGCTACCACATCAGCCTCGACGTGGCCGACCGTCCGGGCGTGCTCGCGGCGGTGGCCGGGGTGTTCGCCCGGCACGACGTGTCCATCGCCACGGTCCGGCAGGGCTCGGCGGACGGTCCGGCCGGTTCCGGCGACGCCGAGCTGGTCATCGTCACCCACGTCGCGCCGGACGCCGCGCTCGCCGCCACCGTGGAGGAGCTGCGCGGGCTGGACATCGTGCGGTCGGTGGCGAGCGTGCTGCGGGTCGAGGGCGGGGCCTGACGCGGCTGCCCGCCGGCTCCCGCGCGGGCGGCGCGCCCACCACGGCGTGCGCGTGGGCGTCTCGCCTGGTGGTTACGCTCAGGTGCGGCGCGCGCCGGTCGGCGAGGCTGGTCCACGCTGGGTGTGCCCGGCCTGTCGGCGGGGCGGTAGAGGTGAGGAGAGCGACATGTGGCGGGGTCTGATCGAGACGTACCGGGACCGGCTGCCGGTCACCGACGCCACCCCGGTCGTCACCCTGCACGAGGGGAACACCCCGCTGCTGCCCGCGCCGGTGCTCTCCGCCCGGCTCGGCTGTGACGTCTATCTCAAGGTCGAGGGGGCCAACCCGACCGGCTCGTTCAAGGACCGGGGCATGACGCTCGCGGTCTCCAAGGCCGTCGAGCACGGCGACAAGGCCATCATCTGCGCCTCGACCGGCAACACCAGCGCCTCCGCCGCCGCGTACGCGGCCCGCGCCGGGATCACCTGCGCCGTGCTGGTGCCGCAGGGCAAGATCGCGCTGGGCAAGCTGGCCCAGGCGCTGGTGCACGGCGCGCGGCTGCTCCAGGTCACCGGCAACTTCGACGACTGCCTGGCGCTGGCCGCCAAGCTCGCCCAGGACTACCCGGTGGCGCTGGTCAACTCGGTCAACCCCGACCGCCTGCACGGGCAGAAGACGGCCGCGTTCGAGATCGTCGAGGCGCTCGGCGACGCGCCCGACATCCACTGCCTGCCGGTCGGCAACGCGGGCAACATCTCCGCCTACTGGATGGGCTACTCGGAGGACCTGCGCGACGGCAACGCCACGAAGGCCCCGAAGATGTACGGCTTCCAGGCCGCCGGGGCCGCTCCGATCGTCACCGGCCAGGTGGTGCACGAGCCGTCGACCATCGCCACCGCCATCCGGATCGGCAACCCGGCGAGCTGGACGAAGGCCGTCGACGCCCGGGACGCCTCCGGCGGCCTGATCGCCGCCGTCAGCGACCGGGAGATCCTGGCCGCCTACCGGCTGCTGGCCCGCGAGGTCGGCGCGTTCGTGGAGCTGGGCAGCGCGGCCAGCGTCGCCGGGCTGCTCCAGCAGGCCGCCGCCGGCAAGGTGCCGGCCGGCTCGACGGTCGTCTGCACGGTCACCGGGCACGGCCTCAAGGACCCGGAGTGGGCCATCTCCACGGCCCCCGCCCCGATCACCATCGGCAACGACGCCCTCGCCGCCGCCCGCTCCCTCGATCTGGCCTGAGCCCGCGCCGGGCGACGGCCCGCCGAGCGCCGACGTGGCCGGGCGGGCCGGTGACGGGGGGTGACGGGCCGTCGGGTCCACGGGCGACGGGCGCGGCCCGTGCGGCGACGGGCGGGACACGCCGTCGGGCGGGGCAGCGCGACCCCTGGACCAACCGGGATGATGGGGTCGGGCACACTCTTCGTTACCGAGTCGTCCCATCCTTCTCTTCCCAGGAGTTGAGCCACGCCGATGTCGCTGCTCGCCAGATTCAGCCTCGCCAACCGAGGGCTGGTCGCCCTCATCGCGGTGGTCACGACGCTGTTCGGTCTGTTCGCCGTCCCGTCGTTGAAGCAGCAACTCCTGCCGTCGCTGGAGTTCCCGGGCGCGTTCGTCGTGGCCGTCTACCCCGGCGCCGCGCCCGAGATCGTCGAGTCGCAGGTGACCGAGCCGATCGAGAACAGCATCCAGGGCATCCCCGGGCTCGAGAAGGTCACCTCCACCTCCCGCGAGGGCTCGGCCACCGTCCAGGTGGAGTTCACGTTCGGCACCGACCTGGACAACGTGGTCAACAAGATGGAGACCGCGCTGAACCGGATCGACAGCCTGCTCCCCGAGGGCGTCGACCCGCAGATCCTCACCGGCACCACCGACGACCTCCCGGCCGTGGTCATCGCTGCTTCGGGCGGCGGCGGCGACGAGCGGGCGCTGGCCGACCGGCTGCGCGACACCGTCGTGCCGGAGCTGGAGGGCATCGACGGGGTCCGCACCGTCGCGGTGACCGGCACCCGGGAGCAGGTCGTCACGATCACGCCGGACCCGGCGAAGCTGGCCGCCGCGAAGCTCGCGCCGACCGCGATCGGCACCGCCCTGAAGACCAACGGCGTCGCCGTGCCGGCCGGCGCGGTCAGCGACGGCTCGCGGGCCCTCACCGTCCAGGTGGGCACGCCGATCCGCTCCGTCGACGACCTCAAGGGCATCGTGCTCGCCTCCACCGCGCCGAAGACGGCCCCGGTGAAGCTCGGCGACGTGGCGGCCGTGGAGCAGCAGCTCGCCCCGCCCACCTCGTTCACCCGCACCAACGGCCGGGACAGCCTCGGCATCGCCGTCATCGCCGCGCCGGACGGCAACGCCGTCGAGATCTCCCACGAGATCCGCGACCGCCTCGCCGACCTGCGTTCGGCCTCCGGCGCGGACCTGACCGTCGTGTTCGACCAGGCCCCGTTCGTGGAGAAGTCCATCGAGAGCCTCACCACCGAGGGCCTGCTGGGCCTGGTCATGGCGGTCGTGGTCATCCTGGTCTTCCTGCTGTCGGTGCGTTCCACCGTGGTCACCGCCGTGTCGATCCCGCTGTCGGTGCTGGTGGCGCTCATCGCGCTGTGGATCGGCGACTACTCGCTCAACCTGCTCACCCTCGGCGCGTTGACCATCGCGGTCGGCCGGGTCGTCGACGACTCGATCGTGGTGCTGGAGAACATCAAACGCCACCTGGAATACGGCGAGCCGAAGCGGCAGGCGATCCTCGCGGCGGTCCGGGAGGTGGCCGGCGCGGTGACCGCGTCGACGCTGACCACGGTCGCCGTGTTCGCCCCGATCGCGCTGGTCGGCGGCTTCGTCGGGCAGCTCTTCGCGCCGTTCGCGATCACCGTGACGGTGGCCCTGCTCGCCTCGCTGCTGGTCTCGCTCACGGTGATCCCGGTGCTGGCCTACTGGTTCCTCAAGCCGAAGCAGGGCGGGGCGGACGACGAGGCCGCGCGCCGGGCCGCCGAGGAGAAGGAGCTGCGCAGCCCACTCCAGCGGGGCTACCTGCCGGTGATCGGGTTCGCCACCCGCAGCCGGGGCACCCGCTGGATCACCGTCGCGTTGGGGCTGGTGGTGCTGCTCGGCACGTTCGTCCTCTCCGGCGCGCTGAAGACCAACTTCCTGGACGACTCCGGTCAGGACACGCTGACCATCACCCAGCAGCTCCCGGCGGGCAGCGGCCTGGCCGCCACCGACCGGGCGGCCCGCCAGGTCGAGTCGGTGCTCGACCGGGCCGAGGGCGTCGAGACCTACCAGGTCAGCGCCGGGGGCAGCGACCAGCCCTGGGCGGGCGGCGGCGGCAACAACGCCGCCACCTTCTCGGTGACGCTCGACGGCGAGACCGACGTCGCCGAGGTGAAGCGGGAGCTGCGCCGCGAGTTCGACTCCCTCGGCGCCTCCGTCGGCGAGCTGAGCTTCGGCGGGGCCGACGCCGGCGGGTCGACCAACCAGCTCGAGGTCGTCGTGCAGGCGGCGGACACCGAGGTGCTGACCCGGGCCGCCGAGCAGGCGCGGGCCGCCATGGCCGGCACGGCCGACGTCGAGGACGTCTCGACCAGCCTGGCCGAGCGGGTGCCGCGGGTGGACGTGACCGTGGACCGGCTGGCCGCGGCGCGGGCGGGGCTCACCGAGGCGGCCGTCGGGCAGCTCGTGGCCCAGGTCTACCGGGGCACCCCGCTGGGGCAGGTCACCTTCGACGGCGGCCAGCAGGACGTGGTGCTGCGTTCCGGCGCGCAGCCGCCGCTGACGGTGGAGGAGCTGCGGGCCCTGCGCGTCGGCCCGGTCAAGCTCGACGACATCGCCGACATCACGCAGGCCGAGGGGCCGCAGCAGGTGACCCGCATCGACGGGGAGCGCAGCGTCACGGTCACCGGCACGGCGACCGGCGCCAACCTCGGCGCGACCACCGAGGAGCTCCAGCAGAAGCTGGACGACATCGACGTCCCCGGCGCGACCATCAGCATCGGCGGCGTCAGCGCCGACCAGGCGGACGCGTTCGCCGACCTGGGGCTGGCCGTGCTCGCGGCCATCGCGATCGTGTTCCTGATCATGGTGGCGACGTTCCGCAGCCTGACCCAGGCGCTGATCCTGCTGATCTCCGTGCCGTTCGCGGCGACCGGCGCGATCGGCCTGCTGCTGGCCACCGGCACCCCGCTGGGCGTGCCGGCGCTGATCGGCGTGCTGATGCTGGTCGGCATCGTGGTGACCAACGCCATCGTGCTGCTGGATCTGATCAACCAGTACCGGGCGCAGGGCATGGGCGTCGGCGAGGCGGTGGTCGAGGGCGGCCGGCGGCGGCTGCGCCCGATCCTGATGACGGCCGTCGCCACGATCTTCGCGCTGCTGCCGATGGCGTTCGGCCTGACCGGGGAGGGCGGCTTCATCTCCAAGCCGCTGGCGATCGTGGTGATCGGTGGCCTGCTCAGCTCCACCATGCTCACCCTGATCCTGGTCCCGACCCTGTACACGATGGTGGAGAACACCAAGGAGTCGCTGCGGGCCCGCCGGCAGCGTCGCCGGGGCATACCGCCGGCGGAGCCCGTCGAGTCCGGCCCGACGGCGGCCGACGAGCCCGGGCCCGCCGCCGAGCCCGTGCCCGCCGGTGCCGCGCCGTCGGCGGCCCTGGTGGACGGCACCGACCAGTTCGAGGTGCTGCGCCTGCCGAAGAGCCGGCAGTCGCCGCTGCCGCCGCCGGCCGAGTAACCGCCGCGACCGCGCACGCCCCCGCCGGGTCCCACTCCGGCGGGGGCGTGCGCGCGTCCGGCCGGGTCGCGCATCCGACCGGTTGCGCTGCGTCGGAGGTCGCATACTGACGGTGTCGGGTCGCGGCGGGTGACCTGCTGTCGCGCGGGAGCGGGCATGGCGGACGGCGCGGGCCGGTGGGGGCGGCGGACGGTGTTGCGCCGGGCCGGGCTGCTCGCCGGGGGCGCGCTCGTCGGGGCCGGCGTCACGACCCAGTCCACCTGGATCGCCGACCGGCGGCTGCCCCTGGCCGGCGGCCCGGCCAGCGCCACCGTGGGCGGCGACGCGCAGCAGGTCGGCGACGGCGAGGTGTCGGTCGTCTGGGGCGCCCGCACCGGTCAGCGGCTGGTGGCGCTCACCTTCGACGACGGTCCCCGCCCACAGTGGACCCCGATGGTGCTCGACACCCTGGAGCGGTATGCCGTGCCGGCCACGTTCTTCCTGGTCGGGCAGCGCGTCCGGCAGCACGCGGACCTGCTGCGCGGCCGGCTCGGCCGGCACGAGGTGGGCAACCACAGCTGGGCGCACCACGACCTCGCCCGGCACGACGCCGACGAGGTCCACGACGACCTGAGCCGGGCGCACGACGCGATCGCCGAGGCCGTCGGGGTCGCCCCCCGGCTGCTGCGTCCCCCGTACGGGCACCTCGGCGGCGCGGTGCTGCACGCCGCCGCCCGGCTGGACTACCGGCTCGTGCTCTGGTCGTTCCAGATGGCCGAGGCACGGTTCCCGGACGACCCGGCCGGGCACGCCCGGCGGGTCGTCGCCGGGGTGCGACCGGGCATGATCCTGCTCGCGCACGACGTCGGGGACGCCCGCCGGCTGGTCGCCCTGCGCGGCCTGCCCGACATGATCACGGGCCTGCGGGGCCGGGGCTTCACCTTCGTCACCGTCTCCGAGCTGCTGCGGCAGGCGGGCGCGCCGCAGCCCGGCGGGTAGGCTTCCCGTACGTGTCTCCCACCCTCTCGGTCCTGGTCCGCAACCGCAGCTTCCGCAACCTCTTCCTGGCCGAACTGGTGGTCTTCGGCGCGGACTGGTTCGTCATGGTGCCGCTGCTCGTCCTGCTGCCGAAGCTGACCGGCAGCGGGGTCTGGGGCGCCCTCGTGCTCGCCCTGGACACCGGCGTGGTGGCGCTGCTGCTGCCGTACACGGGGACGATCGCGGACCGGTTCGACCGCAAGAAGATCATGATGGCGGCCAACGTCGCCGCGCTGCTCGGCGTGCTCCTGCTGCTGGGCGTCCGGGGCGCGGGCACGGCGTGGCTGGCGATGGTGGCGATCGCCGTGGTGGCGGTGGCGAAGGCGTTCTACTCGCCGGCCGCCCAGGCCGCCCTGCCCAACGTCCTCGACCCGCAGGACCTGGCCGCCGGCAACGCGATCGCCGGCTCGGCCTGGGGCACCATGACCGTCGTCGGCGCGTCGCTGGGCGGCGTGCTCAGTGCCGCCGCCGGGCCGTACGTCTGCTTCTGGGTGGCCGCCGGCGGCCTGGCGCTGGCGGCGGGCCTCGCCGGGCTGATCCGCCGCCCGTTGCAGGCCCCCCGCGACGCCGCCCTGCCCGCACAGCGCACCTGGGCGGCGATCCGGGAGGCCCTCGGCTACATCGGGCACCGGCCCCGGGTGCTCGGCCTGGTCACGGTGAAGTCGGCGGTCGGGCTCGGCAACGGGGTGCTGACCGTCTTCCCGCTGCTCGCCGGCGTCTACGGGGTGAGCGCGATCGGCGTCGGCCTGCTCTTCGCGGTACGCGGCGCGGGCGTGCTGGTCGGGCCGCTCCTGATGCGCCGGGTGCTGACGAACCGCGCCTGGCTGCTCCCCGGCCTCGCGCTGTCGATGTCGCTGTACGGCCTGGCCTACCTGGGCACGGCGGTGGTGAACTGGTTCCCGCTGGTGCTGGCGCTGGTGTTCGTCGCGCACTTCGCCGGCGGGAGCAACTGGGTGATGTCGAACTTCGCCCTCCAGGGCGAGGTGCCGGACCGGCTGCGCGGGCGCGTCTTCGCCACCGACATGATGCTGGCCACCCTGGCGATCTCGGTGAGCCAGCTGGTGGTGGCCGGGGTGGTGGACCTGGTCGACGAGCGGGTGGTGCTGGCCGGCTGCGGCCTGGTCACCCTGGTCTACGCGCTCGGCTGGCGGGTCGCCACCCGGCGGCTGTCGCTGACCGACCCGGTCGCCGAGGCCACTGCGACGGGGGCGGCGTGAGGGGCGCGCCCGGTCAGCGCCCCGGCGATCACCAGACCCAGCCCGATGGGGTGCAGCAGGGCGAAGACCACCCCGACCGCCGCGCTGTAGCGGGCGACCGTGCCGGCGGGCAGCGACGACCACGCGGAGGAGTAGAGCTGGGGCAGGGCGACCAGCCAGGCGATGTTGAGCAGGGCGGTGACCAGCAGGACAATCACGCCGGCCAGCAGCAGGGCCCGCGAGGGGCCCCGCAGGCGGTGGCGGCTCACGGCGGCCAGGACCAGCCCGGTCACCAGCACCAGCACGGTGGGCAGTCGGGTGGCCGTCTGCACGGCCGCGTACCCCAGGAATTCCACGCCGTTCCCCTCCCTGCGGACCTGTCGGCCGTCAGGCTAGCGAGGGGCGTCACGTCCCACGGGCCGGGCGGGACGCCGCGGGGCCGGTGCCGGGCCGGTGCGGCGGCCTAGCATGAGCGTCGTGCCGACGACATTCGTGTCCGGGCCGGTGAAGGTCCGGGTCCCCGCCACCAGCGCCAACCTCGGGCCGGGGTACGACGCGCTGGGGCTGGCGCTCGGCCTGCACGACGACGTGGCCGCCGAGGTGGTGCCCGACGGCGTCCGGGTCACGGTGTCCGGGCAGGGCGCGGGCGAGCTGCCCGCCGACGAGTCGCACCTGGTCGTCCAGGCCATGCGGGCCACCTTCGACGCGTTGGGCGCGCAGCCGCCGGGCCTCGCGGTGGAGTGCGTCAACCGGATCCCGCAGGCCCGTGGGCTGGGCTCCTCGTCGGCCGCCATCGTGGCCGGCGTGCAACTGGCCCGGTCCCTGGTCGTCGACGGCGCGACCCGGTTGGACGACGCGGGCGCGCTGCGGCTGGCGGCCGAGATCGAGGGGCACCCCGACAACGTCGCGCCCTGCCTGCTCGGCGGCTTCACGATCGCCTGGACGGAGCCGACCGGCGCCCGGGCGGTCTCGCTGGCCGTGGCCGAGGGGGTGCGCCCGATCGTCTTCGTGCCCGCCGAGCGCGGGCTGACCGCCGTGGCCCGGGCCGCGTTGCCGGCGGCGGTCCCGCACGGCGACGCCGCGCTCAACGCCGGCCGGGCGGCGCTGCTGGTGCACGCCCTGACCGCCGAGCCGGCGCTGCTGCTGCCCGCCACGGTCGACCGGCTGCACCAGGACTACCGCGCCGCCGGCATGCCGGGCTCGTCTGCGCTGGTGTCAGCGCTGCGTGCGGCCGGTGTGGCGGCGGTGGTCAGTGGGGCCGGGCCCACCGTGCTGGCGCTCACCGAGCCCGCGGAACATTTCGCGCCCGGGGCCGGTTGGCAGGTCTGGTCGTTGGGTATAGACAGCCGCGGAGCGCGTGTCGCGCGGGGTACACTTGAACACGCCGAGCGGGACCCTGTTGCCGCAGGTCGGAAGAGTTGATTACGCTCTAGACTTAGCACAGCCGCGAAGCATGCGATCCTCCTGCGGGTCGGCGCACCCCCGAAGCTATCGGCGGTCAGCCCGTCACCCCTGCCTAAGGCCCACGCCGCACCGCAGTTTCCGCAGGTCGCCGCAGACGGCGAGACCTGCTCACCGAGGTTGGTGAGTCGGGGAAACCGACCGGCTGCTGTGTCACAGTCTCCCGCGACGCGTCATGCGAGGCGGGTGCACCGAGGCCGCCCGGCCACCTGCTTGTCGACTCCGGGCAGTCCCGGCCTATCGAGGGAAGGAATCCATTGAGCGACACCACCGACGTGACGTCGGATGTTTCCAACGTCGCTGGCGATGCCACCGCGGCTGCCCCCACCCGTCGTCGGCGTAGCGGCACCGGGCTGTCGGCGATGCTCCTGCCGGAGCTCCAGAGCCTTGCCGCGTCGCTCGGCATCTCCGGCACGGCTCGCATGCGCAAGGGCGAGCTGATCAGCGCGATCTCCGAGCGGCAGGGCGGCGCCGCCGCCGGGACCCCTCGTCCACGGGCCGAGGCCACGGCCGCCGCCGCTCCGACCCGCGAGGAGGTGCGCGCCGAGGTCACCCAGGCCCCGTCGGGCGCCGAGCGGGCCCCGGCCGAGCCGACCGCCGCCCCGGCGGAGGGCCGGACCCGGACCCGGCGCAGCCGGGCCGTCTCGGCGGCCGAGTCCCGGCCCACCGAGGCCGAGACCCGGCCGGCGGAGCCCCGGGTCGAGGAGCCGCCGGCCGCCGCCACCGTTGTCGCCGAGCCCGCCGAGCGGGTCGAGGGGCGTCGGGAGCGGGGCAGCCGGGACCAGGCCGAGCGCGGCGAGCGGGTCGAGCGGACCGAGCGCGGCGAGCGGGCCGACCGCGGCGAGCGGGCCGAGCGCGGTGACCGGGCCGAGCGCGGTGACCGGGCCGAGCGCACCGACCGCACCGACCGCGGCGGGGACCGCAACGAGCGGGGCGACCGGTCCGAGCGGGCCGAGCGTGACCGCAACGACCGTGGCGAGCGGGCCGAGCGCGGCGACCGCAACGAGCGGGCCGACCGCAACGAGCGGACCGACCGTGGCGACCGCAACGACCGCAACGACCGGGGTCAGCGCGCCGAGCGGGACAACGGCGACGACGACGACGAGGGCGGCGGCCGGCGGGGCCGGCGCAGCCGCTTCCGCGACCGCCGCCGGGGCCGGGGCGAGCGCGGCGAGGGCGACGGCGCCGCCGGTGGCGGTGGCGGCGGGCGCGAGCCGCAGGTGAGCGAGGACGACGTGCTCGTCCCGGTCGCCGGCATCATCGACGTGCTCGACAACTACGCCTTCGTCCGGACCACCGGCTACCTGGCCGGCCCGAACGACGTCTACGTCTCGATGTCCCAGATCAAGAAGTACGGCCTGCGCCGGGGCGACGCGATCACCGGCGCGGTGCGGGCGGCCCGGGACGGCGAGCAGCGGCGGGACAAGTACAACCCGCTGGTGCGGCTCGACACGATCAACGGGATGGAGCCGGAGGAGGCCCGGCGGCGGCCGGAGTTCTACAAGCTCACCCCGCTCTACCCGCAGGAGCGGCTGCGGCTGGAGACGGAGCCGCACATCCTGACGACGCGGGTGATCGACCTGGTCATGCCGCTCGGCAAGGGCCAGCGGGCGCTGATCGTCTCGCCGCCGAAGGCGGGCAAGACGATGGTGCTCCAGGCGATCGCGAACGCCATCACGCACAACAACCCGGAGTGCCACCTGATGGTGGTGCTGGTGGACGAGCGGCCCGAAGAGGTCACCGACATGCAGCGGTCGGTGAAGGGCGAGGTCATCGCGGCCACGTTCGACCGCCCGCCGCAGGACCACACGACGGTGGCGGAGCTGGCGATCGAGCGGGCGAAGCGACTGGTCGAGCTGGGACACGACGTGGTCGTGCTGCTCGACTCGGTGACCCGGCTCGGTCGGTCGTACAACCTGGCGGCGCCGGCCTCCGGCCGGATCATGTCGGGTGGTATCGACTCCACCGCGCTCTACCCGCCGAAGCGCTTCCTGGGTGCGGCCCGCAACATCGAGAACGGCGGCTCGCTGACCATCCTCGCCACCGCGCTGGTGGAGACCGGTTCCATGGCGGACACGGTCATCTTCGAGGAGTTCAAGGGCACCGGCAACGCGGAGCTGAAGCTCGACCGGAAGATCGCCGACAAGCGCACCTTCCCGGCCGTGGACGTCAGCGCCTCGGGCACGCGCAAGGAGGAGATCCTGCTCGCGCCGGAGGAGCTGGCCATCATCCACAAGCTCCGCAAGGTGCTGCACTCGCTGGACTCGCAGGCGGCGCTCGACCTTCTGCTGGACCGGCTCAAGCAGTCCCGCACCAACATCGAGTTCCTGATGCAGATCGCGAAGTCCACACCGGGCGAGTGATCCGGTAGGCAGTACGCGCGGAAGGGCACGGCCGCTCACGGCCGTGCCCTTCCGCGCGGTGTGCGCCCCGTGCGTCGCGTGCCCCCTCCGCGCGCCCCGCGCCCCTGGCCCGGGTGGTGAGAAGGGGACCCTTCTCTACCGGATGCGTTAAGAAGGTGCCCTTCCTTGCACCCGGGGAATGCGGGAGGGGACCGGCACGTTGACGAAGCCGGACCTGCTGTGCGGCCCGCGCGAGGGGCCGGCTCACGCCCATGGCACACTGGTCAATCGGCCACCGGTTCCGGTTCACGCCCGATCCCGACGCACGTGTCGGGGCCGCACGGGCGACCCGGCGACCACCAAGCGAGAGGACCGAGGCGACATGAAGCCCAACATCCACCCGGAGTACACGACCACCGAGGTCACCTGCTCCTGCGGCAGCACCTTCACGACCCGCAGCACCGCCAAGGGCGGTTCCATCCACGTCGAGACCTGCAGCGCCTGCCACCCGTTCTACACCGGTAAGCAGCGCGTTCTCGACACGGCCGGCCGGGTCGCCAAGTTCCAGCAGAAGTACGCCAAGGTTCAGGCCAAGAAGGCCAAGTAGCTCCACGTTCGGCGCCCGCGTCCGGCTTCCCGCCGGGCGCGGGCGCTGTCCGTATTGCCCGCCTCCGTCCGGTACGTCGTCGTCGAAGGAGCACCCGAGCATGAGCAGCGAGCGGCTGGCGGCCCTCCTCGACGAGTACGCCGAGCTGGAGAAGCGCCTTGCGGACCCGGCGATCCACGCGGACCAGGGCGTCGCCCGCCGGGTGGGCCGCCGCTACGCCGAGCTGTCGCCCCTGCACAAGGCGGCCGGCGAGCTGGAGCAGGCCCGTGCCGACCTGGCCGCCGCCCGGGAGCTGGCCGCCGAGGACCCGTCCTTCGCCGGCGAGGCGGAGTCGATCGCCGCCGGGCTGCCCGCCCTGGAGGAGCGCCTCGCCGAGCTGCTGATCCCGCGCGACCCGCACGACGCCAAGGACGTGATCGTCGAGATCAAGGCCGGCGAGGGCGGCGAGGAGTCCGCCCTGTTCGCCGGGGACCTGCTGCGGATGTACACCCGGTACGCCGAGCGCCGTGGCTGGCTCACCGAGGTCATCGACGCGCAGGACTCCGACCTGGGCGGGGTCAAGGACGTCTCGCTGGCGATCAAGACCAAGGGCGTCCCGGAGGGCGGCAACGGGGTGTGGTCGCGGCTCAAGTGGGAGGGCGGCGTGCACCGGGTGCAGCGCGTACCCGTCACCGAGTCGCAGGGGCGCATCCACACCAGCGCCGCCGGGGTGCTGGTGCTGCCCGAGGCGGAGGACGTCGACGTCACCATCGACGCCAACGACCTGCGGATCGACGTGTTCCGCTCGTCGGGCCCGGGCGGGCAGTCGGTCAACACCACCGACTCGGCGGTGCGGATCACCCACGTGCCGACGGGGATCGTCGTCTCCTGCCAGAACGAGAAGTCGCAGCTGCAGAACCGGGAGCAGGCGATGCGCATCCTGCGGGCGCGGCTGCTGGCCGCCGCCCAGGAGCAGGCCGACGCCGCCGCCTCGGACGCCCGCAAGGCCCAGGTGCGCACCGTGGACCGCTCGGAGCGCATCCGCACGTACAACTTCCCGCAGAACCGGATCACCGACCACCGGATCGGCTACACGGCGTACAACCTCGACCTGGCCCTCGCCGGCGAGCTGGACGGCGTGCTGGACGCCCTGGCCGACGCGGACCGCGCGGCGCGGCTGGCCGGCGACCCGGAGCTGACCCGCCGCTGAGGCGTGCCGGCGGGGCTGCCGCCGCTCGCGGCCCCGGACCGTGCCGCCGGTGCGGGGCGGCCCGGACCGGGGATCAGCCGGCGCGCAGCCGGTTCTTCGCGGCGAGCATCTCCCGGTCGGCGGTCTCGAACGCCGCGCCGATCGCCCCGCGCAGGCCCGGGCCGTTGGCCTCGACCTCGGCGAAGCCGATGGTCACCCCGACCGGGGTGCCCGGCACCAGCGCCTCCCAGTCCTCCGTGCGCACCGCCGCCTCGATCCGGCGGGCCACGTCGGCCGCCTCGGCCATGCCCGCGCCGGACAACACCACCACGAACTCGTCGCCGCCGTAGCGGGCCACGAAGTCGCCCCGGCGCATGACCCGGTTGATCACCCCGGCGATGCGCTGGAGGACCAGGTCGCCGGAGTGGTGGCCGTGGCGGGTGTTGACCGCCTTGAAGCCGTCGAGGTCGCACACCCCGATCACCACCCGCTCCCCGCCGGCCACGACGGCCGCGATGTAGCGCTCCAGCCGGCGGCGGTTGGGCAGGCCGGTCAGCGGGTCGGTGAGCGCCTCGCCCTCGAACCGGGCCGCCTCCCGCCGCATCTCCTCGTGGTCGATCCGGGCGGCGATGCCGTCGATGTAGACGTCCCGCAGCCGGTCGTTGCGCTGCGCGGCGAGGCGGAACGCGTGCCGGTCGGCCCGGTGGGCCGCCGCGTGGTCGCCCGCCCGGGCGTACGCGATGCTGCGCAGCCGGGCCGGCTCCGCCGCGCCGAGGGTCTCGTTGGAGACCCGGGCGGTGTCGAGTCGGGTGATCGCCTCGATCGGGTTGCCGGCCGCGATGGCCAGGCAGACCTGGCCGAGCTGGCGCATGTCCCGGGCGCGGGCGCTGTCCGCGCCGTGGCCGAGCAGCCGGTTCGGGTCGGCGTCGGCGGCGGTCTCCACCCGGTCGCCGAGGGCGGCCCGTCGGGCGGCGGCGTAGCCGTACGCGGCCAGGCTGCTCGGGCGCAGCTCCTCGGCGCGCCCGCCGCGCAGGAACCGGCCCAGGTCGGCGGCGACGTCCCGCAGCACCCGCAGGCAGCCGTCGCTGTCGCCGTTGTGGTCGAGGGCGACCGCGTTGCGCAGCCGGATGCCGGGCGCGGCGAACGTCTCCTCGGGGATGCCGGCGGCCAGCCCGAGCTGGCGGGCGCGCTCGATCGCGCCGAGCGCGTACCCGTGGAAGCTGAGGTAGGAGTAGGCCATCGCCAGGTCGTGCCAACCCCAGGCGGTGTCCCGGTCCGGGTCCTCGACCGCGCCCAGCGCCCGGGCCGCCTTCACCAGGTGGGTGACGCACCGGTCGAGCGCCCCCTGATGGTGGGCGGCGAGCGCGGCCAGCGCGTTGAGGTGCCCGTGCAGGTAGGGCTCGGCGAGGTCCCGTACGGCGGCGGACGCCTCCTCGATGGCCCGGGTGTATTCGGCGGTGCGGCCGAGATTGATCAACGCGGAGAGGCGCTGCACGAGCGCGTCGGCCCGGGCGTACTGGTCGTCCGTGCTGCGGATCACGCCGTCGAGCAGGAGGCAGGACTCGGCGGAGCGACTCACCTCCTGCAGGGCGCGTGCCCGTGTCAGGACGTCAACCTGGTCGTTGACCCGGTTGAGCCATCCCACCCGCGACCTCCCTGTCGGTGTGTGCACACGGAGGCACCAACTCGTGGCGCGGGCCCGCGACGCTTCATGATTATGTCGTGACCTCCCGTCCGCAACACCCGTCCGAAGGGTCAGAACGCCTCAGGCCCACGGTGGCGGTGGCCCGCGCCGCCCGCGTCCTCGCCGCGGCGGGGATCGATGCCCCCCGCGCCGAGGCCGAGCTGCTCGCCGCGCACGTGCTGGGCGTGCCCCGGGGGCGGCTGGCGCTGGCCGACGGCCTCGCCCCCGACCAGCTCGACCGGTACGACGACCTGGTCGCCAGGCGGGCCACCCGCGAGCCCCTCCAGCACCTCACCGGCACGGCCGCCTTCCGGCACCTGGAGCTGGCGGTCGGCCCCGGCGTCTTCGTGCCCCGCCCGGAGACGGAGCTGCTCGCCGGCTGGGGCGTCGACCAGGCCCGGCTCCGGTCCGGCGGCGGAGGGCCGTCGGTCCCGGGCGGCTCGTCGGCCCCGGGCGGGTCGGTGGCCGGCGCGGCGCCGCTGGCCGCCGGGAGCCCGCTGGTCGTCGACCTGTGCAGCGGGTCGGGGGCGATCGCCCTCGCCGTGGCCCAGGAGACGCCCGCCGCCCGGGTGGTGGCCGTGGAGCGGTCCCCGGCGGCGCTGGCGTGGCTGCGGCGCAACGCGGCCGACCGGGCCGCCGCCGGGGACCGCCCGGTGGAGGTGGTGGCCGCCGACGTCACCGACCCGGGCCTGCTGGGCGGCCTGGAGGGGCGGGTGGACGTGCTGCTGTGCAACCCGCCGTACGTGCCGAGGGCGGTCGAGGTGCCCCCGGAGGTGGCGGCGCACGACCCGGACGAGGCGGTCTTCGGCGGGGCGGACGGGTTGGACGTGATCCGGCCGGTGCTGGCCCGGGCCGCGCTGCTGCTCCGCCCCGGCGGGGTGCTCGGCGTCGAGCACGACGACACGCACGGCGCGGCGGTGCCCGCGCTGCTGGCCGCCGACGGCCGGTACGAGGCGGTCGAGGAGCACCGGGACCTGGCCGGCCGGCCCCGGTTCGCCACCGCCCGCCGCCGGCTGCCGGCCGCCGCCCGCTGACCGCGCGCCGCCGGTTGCCGGCCCGCCCCTCGGTTGCCGCGCGCCGCCGGTTGCCGGCCGCCCGCCGCGCCTCGCGGAGGCGGTCGCATCCGGACCTGTGGGACCCGTTCACGCCGACGACGCCGACCGGGCCGGGGCGTGGCAGACTGACTTCTCGTGATGCTCTACGACTGTCGGTCGCTCGCCGACCGGGACCGCGGCATCGCCGCTGCCATCGAGGCCGTCAAGAACGGCGAGCTGGTCGTCCTGCCGACGGACACGGTCTACGGGATCGGCGCGGACGCCTTCACCCCGTACGCGGTGCGGGCGCTCTCGGACGCCAAGGGCGGCACCCGGCAGGCGCCCCCGGTGCTGATCGGGTCCCGGCACACCCTCGACGGCCTGGTCTTCACGCTGCCCCGGTCGGCCCGCGACCTGGTCGAGGCGTTCTGGCCGGGCGCGCTCACGATCATCGTGGAGCACTCGCCGAGCCTGTCGTGGGACCTCGGCGACGAGACGGGCAGCGGCACGGTCGCGGTGCGGATGCCGCTGCACCCGGTGGCCCTGGAGGTGCTGCGGGAGACCGGGCCGATGGCGGTGGCGTCGGCCAACAAGGTGGGCCAGCCGGCTGCGGTGACCGCCGAGGCGGCCCGGGAACAGCTCGGCTACACGGTGCGGGCCTACCTGGAGGCGGGGGCGTGCCCCGACCCGGTGCCGAGCACCATCGTCGACCTCACCGGCGAGACGCCGACGCTGGTGCGCGCCGGGGCGATCCCGGTCGAGCAGCTGCGCGACGTCGTGCCGGACCTCGTCGAGAGCCGGGTGGGCTGAGTGCCGCCGTTCACCGTCCTGCACGTCTGCATGGGGAACATCTGCCGCTCGCCGATGGCGGAGCGGCTGCTGGCGCTGGCCGTCCGCGAGCGGCTGGCGCGGCGGGGCGTCGACCCGGCCGACGCCGACGCGCTGCTGCACAGCCACAGCGCCGGCACCGGGGGGTGGCACGCGGGCGAGGAGATGAACCCGCCGGCCGCCCGTCAGCTGGCCGCCCGGGGCGGCGACGTGGCCGGCTTCGCCGCCCGCAAGCTGCGCTCCGACCTCATCGACGCGGCCGACCTGGTGCTCACCGCCACCGCAGACCAGCAGGAGTACGTGGTGGCGCTGCGCCCCGACGCCGCGTCCCGCACGTTCGTGCTCGGCGAGTTCGGCCGGCTGCTGGCGGCCGTGGACGCCGCCGGGCTGCCTCCGGCCGACGCCACCGGCGACGCCGTGTACGCCCGGGGGGTGGCCCTGGTCGCCGCCGTGCACGCCGCCCGGGAGGGCGCGGCCCCGCTGCACACCGACGACCTCGACGACCCGTGGGGGCGCGGCGACCAGTGCTTCAGCCGGGTCGCCGACGAGATCGAGGAGACCGTTCACCCGCTGGCCGCCGCACTGCTGCCCTGAGCCGGTTCCTTCCGCTGGCGCGGCGGGGGCGGGGCACGTCGCGTCGCGTGTCTTTCTCGCGAATTTCGTACCCCTTTGGGGAAAAGCGGCGGGGTCAGCCGCCGTCCGGGTCATTCTGAACGGGTCCGTACCTGACCGGCTCCTGCGGGGAGAGCTGATGATCCGGGCCCGTCGTCTCCACAAGCTCATGACCATCGTGCTGGCCGGCGTGCTCGCCGGGTTGGCGCTCGCCGTGGCGGCGCTGCCGGCCGCCCTGGTCTTCGGGATCGGCATCCGGGGCATCACCGAGCCGTGGTCGGAGCTGCCGGCGTCGCTGCTCACGCCGCCCACGGCGCAACGGTCCACCCTCTACGCCGACGACGGCCGCACCCTGATCACGTCCTTCTACACCGAGGACCGGGTCGACGTGCCGCTGGCCCAGGTGGCGCCGGCGATGCGCCAGGCCGTCGTCGCCGCCGAGGACGTGCGCTTCTACGAGCACAAGGGCGTGGACCCGCGTGGCGTCGTCCGGGCGTTCACCGCCAACCGGCGCGACGGCGCGCCCCGGCAGGGCGCGTCGACCCTGACCATGCAGTACGTGCGCAACGTGCTGGCCGGCGACCCCGCCCTCACCGAGGAGCAGCGGGCCAAGGCCACCGAGGTCACCCTCACCCGCAAGGTCAAGGAGATGCGGTACGCCCTGGCGCTGGAGCGCGAGCTCAGCAAGGACCAGATCCTCGCCGGCTACCTCAACATCGCCTACTTCGGCGCCGGCGCCTACGGGGTGGGCGCCGCCAGCAAACGCTACTTCTCGAAGACACCGGCGAAGCTCACCCTGGCCGAGTCGGCCCTGCTGGCCGGCCTGGTCCGCTCGCCGGACACCGACGACCCGATCAACGGCGACGCCGACGCGGCGTTGGCCCGCCGGGCGTACGTGCTGGACCGGATGGTCGAGACCGGCCAGGTCGCGCCCGAGGCGGCCGCGGCGGCGAAGGCCGAGCCGCTCAAGCTGAAGCCCAGCGCCACGCCGAACGACTGCACGGCCGTCCCGCAGGAGCACAACGACTGGGGCTTCTTCTGCGACTGGTTCACCCGCTGGTGGGGCGAGCAGCCGGCGTTCGGCGCCACCGCCGACGAGCGGCAGCGCACCCTGCGCCGGGGCGGCTTCCGGATCGTCACCTCGCTCGACCCGGCGGTGCAGCGGACCGCCACCGAGCAGGTGCGCGACGTCTACGCCGTCGACGACCCCCGCGTCGCGCCGACCGCCGTGGTGCAGCCCGGCACCGGCCGGGT
Organism: Micromonospora sp. WMMD712; assembly: GCF_029581295.1. Lineage (NCBI taxonomy): Bacteria > Bacillati > Actinomycetota > Actinomycetes > Micromonosporales > Micromonosporaceae > Micromonospora > Micromonospora sp. WMMD712. The sequence continues at coordinate 3,113,824 of NZ_CP120743.1, read as the reverse complement.
GCTCGCCCTCGCGGTGAACCGCAACTACAGCGTCGAGGAGAACCCGCAGGGCTGGCGCAACCGCCCGAACACGGTCAACCAGCTCGTCGCCGGGGGCGGCGCGATCAACGGGTACCAGGCCGGGTCGACGTTCAAGATCTTCGCGGTGCTCGCGGCGCTGGAGGCGGGCCTGCCGCTGGACACCCTGTTCGACGCGCCGTCCCGCATCGTCACCCGCTTCCCGGTGACCGGCGGCACCGCCGACTGCCGGGGCCGCTGGTGCCCGGTCAACGCCGACCCGCTCGGGATGGACGGCTACCGGACCATGTGGGACGCGTTCGGCCGGTCGGTGAACACCTACTTCGCCTGGCTCACCGAGCGGGTCGGCGCGGACCGGGTGGTGGAGATGGCCGAACGGCTCGGCATCCGGCTGCGCGCCGAGCCCGACGCCAGGATGGCCCGCTACGGCGCGCGGGACTGGGGCCCGTTCACGCTGGGCGTCGCCGCGACCACCCCGCTCGACCTCGCCGGGGCGTACGCGGCGGTGGCCGCCGAGGGGATGTGGTGCGCGCCCACGCCGGTGGTGCGGATCCTCGACGCCGCCGGACGGGAGGTCGCCGCCGGACGCCCGGACTGCCGGCAGGTGCTCGACACGGACGTGGCCCGGGGCGCGGCCGACGCGGCCCGGTGCCCGGTCGGCGACCAGTCGATGTACGGCGGCTGCGCCGGCGGCACCGCCCCGGACCTGCGCGCCCGGCTGGGGCGGCCGGTGGCCGGCAAGACCGGCAGCTCGGAGGGGAACGGCACGGAGACCGTCGTCGCGTTCACGCCGCAGCTCGCCGTCGCCTCGATCGCCGCGAACCCGGACGATCCCCGCGACGCGGTCGGCCGGGCGGTCCAGGCCCAACTGGTCGACGTGGTGGGGCGCATCCTCTACGACACCCTCCAGGGCCAGCCGGTGCGTGACTTCGTCCCGCCGAGCGAGTCGGTGGCCCGACACGCCACGGCCCCTCGCGCCGGCAACTGACCGCCCGCCACCGCCCAGCGGTCAGCTCCGCAGGGCGCGCGAAGGGTCGTCGGCCGCCGACGGGAGGGCTTCCGCGCCCCGGGCGATGTTCCTCGCCATGCCGCCGAAGACGATCGCGTGGAAGGGCAACACCGCGCCCCAGTACGCGTGCCCGGGCAGACCCCTCGGCAGGAAGACCGCCCGCTGGACGTACCGGCTGACGCCGTCGCCGGCCGGCTCGGCGCGCATCTCCAGCCAGGCCCGGCCGGGCAGCCGCATCTCGGCGCGCAGCCGCAGCAGCTCGCCCGGGACGATCTCCTCGACCCGCCAGAAGTCCAGCGCCTCGCCGACCCGCAGCCGGTGCGGGTCGCGCCGGCCCCGGCGCAGCCCCACCCCGCCGACCAGCCGGTCCAGCCAGCCACGCACCGCCCAGGCGAGCGGGAACGAGTACCAGCCGTGCTCGCCGCCGACGCCCTCGATCACCCGCCACAGCGCGTCGGCCGGGGCGTGCACGGCGCGTTCCCGCACGTCGGTGTAGGCCGTGCCGCCGGACCACTTCGGGTCGCTGGGCAGCGGCTCGGCCGGGGCGTCCGGCCCGCTCGCGGTGGACCAGCGGGTCTCCACCTGCGCGTCGCGGACCCGGGTGAGCGCCAGCTCGACCGCCCGGTCGAAGCCGGTCAGCCCGCCGGGCGGGTCCGGGACGTACGCCGCGATGTCGTGCTCGTGGGCGACCGCCTCGTGGACCAGGCTCTCGACCAGCGGCCGGGCGATCGCGTTGGGCACGGGGGTGATCAGGCCGACCCAGTGCGACGACAGCGACGGGGTCAGCGGCCGGACCGGCAGGATGATCCGCCGGCGCAGCCCGGCCACCCGGGCGTAGCGCTGCATCATGTCGCCGAAGGTGAGCACGTCGGGTCCGCCGATGTCGAACGCCCGGTCGACGTGCGGCGGCAGCGTGGCGCAGCCGACCAGGTAGTGCAGCACGTCCCGCACGGCGATCGGTTGGATCCGGTTGCGCACCCAGCGCGGGGTGACCATGGCGGGCAGCCGCTCGGTGAGGTGGCGCAGCATCTCGAACGACGCCGAGCCGGACCCGATGATCACCGCCGCCCGGAGCACCACCGTGGGCACCCCGCTGTCGAGCAGGATCCGGCCGACCTCGGCCCGGGACCGCAGGTGCGCCGACGGGAGCCCGTCGTCGGCTTTCGGCTCGGGGCCGCCGAGGTAGACGATCCGGCGTACGCCCGCGGCGCGCGCCGCGTCGGCGAAGGCGACCGCCGCCTCCCGGTCGGCGGCCTCGAAGCCGGCCTGCCCCAGCGAGTGCACCAGGTAGTAGGCGACGTCCACGTCCGCGAACGCGGCCGGCAGGGTCTCCGGCCGGCGCAGGTCGCCCTCGGCGATCTCGGCCCGCGCGGCCCACGGCACGTCGCGCAGCCGACCGGCGTGCCGGGCCAGGCAGCGCACCTGGTGCCCCTCGGCGAGCAGCAGGGGCGCGAGCCGCCCGCCGATGTACCCGGTCGCGCCGGTGACGAGGCATCTCACGGCCTCCAGTGTGCGGCTCCGTAGACTCGTTCGCTGTGGAGAACGCGAGGAGCACCTTCCGGGGGCCGGAGCACCCCCGTGGCTGAGCCCGGGGTGGCCGCGGAGCCGGCGGCCGACGACCGGGGTTGGCGGCTGCGCCACCTGCCGGTGCTGCTGGCCGTCTCGGCCGCGGTGGCGGCGCTGGGCGCGGCGGCCGGCGGCGTCCTCGGCGGGGCCGACGCGGCGCTCGGCGTGGCGGCCGGTGTCGCGGTCACGGTGGCCAGCTACGTCCTCACCACCGTGGTCCTGGCCTGGGCGGACGCGCGTAACCCGCAGCTCGTGCTGCCGTTCGGGGTGGGCCTGTACGTCGCGAAGTTCACCCTCCTGGGTGGCGTGATGGTGGCGGTCGCCTCGACGGGCTGGGCGGGCGTGGTCCCGCTCTGCCTGGGCATCGCCGTCGGCGTGGTCGTCTGGACCGGCGCGCACATCTGGTGGATCAGCACGGTGCACGCGCGCCGGAGCAGGGGCTGAGGTTCCAGCGTCCCACGTTTCGGTACGACGCGCGATTGTGTCCGACACCGGTCGTTCATTCGGTGGCGCAAGGGGAGTAGCGTGCCCACAGACGACGCGCCCGCCCGACGCCCACACAACCACGGTTGTGCGGGGGGTGAGGCACAGCCTCGTTTCTCCGACTGATATCGTTCGCCCCGTCATGGCTGGTGACCAAAACCCCCGACCCAGCGGCGGCCCGGACGACATTCCGACCGGTGCCGGCCAGGGTTGGACCGCGCTCTCGTACCTCATCGGGGGCATGCTCGTCTGGGGTTTCATCGGCTGGCTGGTCGACCAGTGGCTCGACACCGGCGGCATCGCCACCGGGATCGGCGTCGTGCTCGGCATGGCCGGGGGGATCATCCTGGTCGTCCGCCGACTCGGCACGCCTACTTAGGAAGGGACGCGGTGTTCGGACAGGCGAACGTCCTGGCAGCGGGCCAGGCGGCATTCCCACCCAGCGTGGAGGACTTCTACCTGCCCAGCATCCTGCCCTGGGGTGCGCACGACTCCTACTGGTTCACCAAGATCACGGCCATGGTCTGGATCGCCGTCGGCGTCCTGATCATCTTCTTCCTGGCCTCCTACCGGAAGCCGCAGCTCGTGCCGACGAAGAAGCAGTGGCTCGCCGAGTCCATCTACGGCTTCGTGCGCAACAACATCGCCGTCGACATGATCGGGCACGCGGGGGTGCGGTTCGCGCCGTACTTCACGACGCTGTTCTGCTTCATCCTGCTGACGAACTTCTTCGCGATCGTGCCGCTGTTCCAGATCTCGCCGAACTCGCACATCGCCTTCCCGGCCTTCCTCGCCGTGATCAGCTACGTGATGTTCATCTGGGTGGGCATCCGGCACCACGGTTTCGGCAAGTTCGTCAAGAACTCCCTGATCCCGCCGGCGCCGTGGTACATCCTGCCGCTGCTGATCCCGATCGAGTTCTTCTCGACCTTCCTGGTCCGGCCGTTCTCGCTGGCCGTCCGTCTCTTCGCGAACATGTTCGCCGGCCACATGCTCCTGCTGGTCTTCACGCTCGGCGGGTTCGCGATGCTCAGCGCCAACGCCTGGCTGGCCCCGGTCTCGGTGCTCTCGTGGGTGATGACCATCGCGCTCACCTTCCTCGAGTTCCTGGTCATCTGCCTGCAGGCCTACGTCTTCACGGTGCTCACCGCCAGCTACGTGCAGGGCGCGCTCGCCGACGAGCACTGATCAACCTCGTACCACCCGTTGTCGTCCCGCGTGAGAGTCACGCGTGATAACCAGGAGGAACCCACTAATGGACTTCATCGCCGCGGTAGAGGGCAGCACCGCCGCCATCGGCTACGGTCTCGCGGCCATCGGCCCGGGCATCGGTGTCGGCCTGGTCTTCGCCGCCTACATCCAGTCGACCGCCCGGCAGCCGGAGTCGTCCCGGATGACCCTGCCGTACGTCTGGATCGGCTTCGCCGTCATCGAGGCGCTCGCGCTGCTCGGCATCGCCTTCGGCTTCATCTGGCAGGGCCAGCTCTAATCCCCGCCCCCCTTTGACCGGGAGGTCTCCCATGTACCTGCTCGCCGCAGAGGGTGGTGAGTCGACGCACAACCCGATCATCCCGATCTGGCAGGAGATCGTGGTCGGTGGCGTCGCCTTCATCCTGCTCTGCATCGTGCTGATGAAGTTCGTCTTCCCGCGCATGGAGCAGACGTTCCAGGCCCGGGTCGACGCGATCGAGGGTGGCATCAAGCGTGCCGAGGCCGCCCAGGCCGAGGCCAACCAGCTCCTTGAGCAATACCGCGCGCAGCTCGCCGAGGCGCGCACCGACGCCGCGAAGATCCGGGACGACGCCCGGGCCGACGCGGAGGGCATCCGGCAGGACATCCTCGCCAAGGCGCGGGAGGAGTCCGACCGCATCATCGCCGCCGGCAAGGAGCAGCTCGCCGCCGAGCGGGCCACCATCGTGCGCGAGCTGCGCACGGAGGTCGGCACGATCGCGGTCGACCTGGCCAGCAAGATCGTCGGTGAGTCGCTGGCCGACGAGGCCCGCCGCAAGGGCACCGTCGACCGCTTCCTCAGCGACCTCGAGAGCGCGGGGGCCCGCTGATGCAGGCCGCCAGCCGGGAGTCGTACCAGGCCGCGACCGAGCGCCTGGCGGCGTACGCGCGGGGTGCGGAGCCGTCGGCGGTGGCCGCCACCGCCGACGACCTGCTCGCCGTCGCCGGCCTGCTGCGGCGCGAGCCGCGGCTGCGCCGGGCGCTGTCCGACCCGGCCCGGCCGGGCGCGGACCGCGCCGGGCTGCTGGGGGAGATGCTCCGGGGCAAGGTCGGCGCGGACGCGCTCGACCTGCTCACCGGGCTGGTCTCCGGCCGGTGGTCGGCGCCGTCGGAGCTGCTCGACGGTGTCGAGCGCCTCGGCGTGGAGGCGCTGCTGGCCAGCGCCGACGCGGCCGGCGACCTGGGCGAGGTCGAGGACGAGCTGTTCCGCTTCGGCCAGGTGGTCGCCGGCCAGCCCGCGCTGTCGGCGGCGCTGTCCGACCCGGTCGCCCCGGCCGAGCGACGGGCCGAGCTGGCCCGCGAGCTGCTCGCCGGCAAGGCCCGCCCGGTCACCGTCCGCCTCGTCGAGGTGGCGCTGAACGGGTTCGGCGGGCGCTCCTTCACCGGCTCGCTGACCCGGCTGGTCGAGCTGACCGCCGACCGGCGGGACCGGCAGGTCGCGTACGTGACCGTGGCGGCCCCGTTGAGCGACGAGGACGAGCGCCGGCTCGGTGCCCGCCTCTCCGCGATGTACGGTCGGGAGGTCTCCGTCAAGCAGACGGTCGACCCCTCGGTCCTCGGCGGCGTCAGCGTCCGGGTCGGGTCCGACCTGTACGACGGCACCGTCCTGCGCCGCCTCAACGAGACCCGCAACGCGCTCGCGAAGCGCTGACCGGCGTCCCGCTGGCACACCGCGAACGCCTGGATTGACAGACGCCATTCGGACCGGTCGGTACTAGGTATCCCCGGGCCCCTGATACTTAAGGAAGCAGAGGATGGCCGAGCTGACCATCTCGACGGAGGAGATCCGCGGCGCCCTGGAGCGCTACGTCTCCTCCTACTCGCCCGACGTCTCCCGCGAGGAGGTCGGCACCGTCGCCGACACCGGCGACGGCATCGCCCACGTCGAGGGCCTGCCCTCGACCATGACCAACGAGCTCCTGGAGTTCGAGGACGGCACGCTCGGCGTGGCGCTGAACCTCGACGTCCGGGAGATCGGCGTCGTCGTTCTCGGTGACTCCGCCAAGCTCGAAGAGGGCCAGCGCGTCAAGCGCACCGGCCGGGTGCTCTCGGTGCCGGTCGGCGACGCCTTCCTCGGCCGCGTGGTCAACGCGCTCGGCCAGCCGATCGACGGCCTCGGCGACATCGCCAACGAGGGCTTCCGCGAGCTGGAGCTCCAGGCCCCGAACGTGATGGCCCGGCAGTCCGTCGACGAGCCGCTGCAGACCGGTATCAAGGCGGTCGACGCCATGACCCCGATCGGCCGGGGCCAGCGGCAGCTGATCATCGGTGACCGCAAGACCGGCAAGACCACGGTCGCCCTGGACACCATCCTCAACCAGCGGGACAACTGGCGCTCCGGCGACCCGAAGAAGCAGGTCCGCTGCATCTACGTCGCCATCGGCCAGAAGGCCTCCACGATCGCCTCGATCAAGGGCATCCTGGAGGAGGCGGGCGCGATGGAATACACCACCATCGTGGCCTCCCCGGCGTCCGACCCGGCCGGCTTCAAGTACCTCGCGCCCTACACCGGCTCGTCCATCGGGCAGCACTGGATGTACGGCGGCAAGCACGTCCTCATCGTCTTCGACGACCTGAGCAAGCAGGCCGAGGCGTACCGCGCCGTGTCGCTGCTGCTGCGCCGCCCGCCGGGCCGCGAGGCGTACCCGGGTGACGTCTTCTACCTGCACTCCCGGCTGCTGGAGCGCTGCGCGAAGCTCTCCGACGAGCTGGGCGGCGGCTCGATGACCGGCCTGCCGATCATCGAGACGAAGGCCAACGACATCTCGGCCTTCATCCCGACCAACGTCATCTCCATCACCGACGGCCAGATCTTCCTGGAGACGGACCTGTTCAACCAGGGCGTCCGGCCGGCCATCAACGTCGGCACCTCGGTCTCCCGGGTCGGCGGCGCCGCCCAGGTGAAGCCGATGAAGAAGGTCGCCGGCTCGCTGCGGCTCAACCTCGCCCAGTTCCGTGAGCTGGAGGCGTTCGCCGCCTTCGCCTCCGACCTGGACAAGGCCTCCCGCGCCCAGCTGGAGCGCGGTTCCCGCCTGGTCGAGCTGCTCAAGCAGCCGAACTACTCGCCGTTCCCGGTGCAGGAGCAGGTCGTCTCCGTCTGGGCCGGCACCGAGGGCAAGCTCGACGACATCCCCGTCGGCGAGGTCCGCCGGTTCGAGTCCGAGTTCCTCCAGTACCTGCGGCACAAGCACGAGGGCACCCTCGCGGCGATCGCCGACAACAAGTGGGACGACGAGGTGATCTCCTCCCTCGACCAGGCCATCGTGAGCTTCAAGCAGACGTTCCTGGGCAAGGAGGACGAGCCCCGGATCAACGAGGCCCCGGCCGCCCCGCTGGAGGGTGACGTGGACCGCGAGACGGTGACCCGCTACCGCGACAACGCCGAGAAGCAGTAGGGCTGACTCATGGCGGCCCAGGTACGCGTTCTTCGTCAACGGATCCGCTCGGCGAAGGGGATGAAGAAGATCACCAAGGCGATGGAGCTCGTGGCGACGAGCCGGATCGCCAAGGCCCAGGCCCGGGTGGAGGCGTCCCTGCCGTACGCCCAGGCCATCACCGGCGTGCTCACCGCGCTGGCGTCCAACGCCCGGATCGACCACCCGCTGCTCACCCCGCGCGAGCGGGTGCGGCGGGCGGGCGTCCTGCTGGTGACCGCCGACCGGGGCCTGGCCGGCGGTTACAGCTCCAACGCGATCAAGACGGCGGAGTCGCTGATCGCCCGGCTGCGCGCCGAGGGCAAGGAGCCCGTGCTCTACGTCATCGGGCGCAAGGGCGTCGGGTTCTACCGGTTCCGCGACCGGCCGATCGAGGCGAACTGGACGGGCTTCTCGGAGCAGCCGACGTTCGCCGACGCCCGCGAGGTCGGTGAGACGCTGATCAAGGCGTTCACCGCCGGCGCGGACGACACCGACGGCTCCGCCGGGCCGGACGGGGTGCTCGGGGTCGACGAGCTGCACATCGTCTACACCGAGTTCCACTCCCTGATGACCCAGACCCCGGTCACGAAGGTCATCGGCCCGATGCAGGTCGACGACCGGCCCAAGTCCGAGGGCCTGCTCCCGGCGTACGAGTTCGAGCCGGAGGCGGAGGCGCTGCTCGACGCGCTCCTGCCGAAGTACATCAACACGCGGATCTACGCGGCGTTGCTGGAGTCGGCGGCGAGCGAGTCGGCGTCGCGTCGGCGGGCGATGAAGAGCGCCACCGACAACGCCGAAGAGATGATCGAGAAGTACACGCGTGAGATGAACTCGGCCCGCCAGGCCGGGATCACCCAGGAGATCAGCGAGATCGTCGGCGGCGCGAACGCGCTCGCCGCGTCGGGAAGTGAAGTGTGATGACTGCCCCAGTAGAGACCAAGACGGCCACCGGTCGGGTGGTCCGGGTCATCGGCCCGGTCGTCGACGCCGAGTTCCCGCGCGACGCCATGCCGACCCTGTTCAACGCCCTGAACGTCCAGGTGAGCCTCTCCGGCGGCGAGAAGACGCTGACCCTGGAGGTCGCCCAGCACCTGGGCGACAACCTGATCCGCGCCATCTCGATGCAGCCGACCGACGGCCTGGTGCGCGGCGCCGAGGTGCGCGACACCGGCTCGCCGATCACCGTGCCGGTGGGCGACACCGTCAAGGGCCACGTGTTCAACGCCATCGGCGAGTGCCTCAACCTCACCGAGGGCGAGACGCTCAGCCCCGACGACCACTGGGGCATCCACCGCAAGGCCCCGGCCTTCGCGGACCTGGAGCCGAAGACCGAGATGCTGGAGACCGGCATCAAGGTCATCGACCTGCTCGCCCCGTACGTCAAGGGCGGCAAGATCGGCCTGTTCGGCGGCGCGGGCGTGGGCAAGACGGTGCTCATCCAGGAGATGATCACCCGCGTGGCGCGGAACTTCGGTGGCACGTCGGTCTTCGCCGGCGTGGGTGAGCGCACCCGTGAGGGCAACGACCTCATCGCCGAGATGACCGAGTCCGGCGTCATCGACAAGACCGCGCTGGTCTACGGCCAGATGGACGAGCCGCCGGGCACCCGGCTGCGCGTCGCCCTGTCCGCGCTGACCATGGCGGAGTACTTCCGCGACGTGAAGAAGCAGGAGGTGCTGCTCTTCATCGACAACATCTTCCGCTTCACCCAGGCCGGTTCCGAGGTGTCCACCCTGCTCGGCCGGATGCCGAGCGCCGTGGGTTACCAGCCGACCCTGGCCGACGAGATGGGCGAGCTCCAGGAGCGGATCACCTCCGTCCGGGGCCAGGCCATCACCTCGCTCCAGGCGATCTACGTGCCGGCGGACGACTACACCGACCCCGCCCCGGCCACCACGTTCGCCCACCTCGACGCGACCACCAACCTGGAGCGGTCGATCTCCGACAAGGGCATCTACCCGGCCGTGGACCCGCTGGCGTCCTCGTCCCGGATCCTCGCCCCGGAGTTCGTCGGCGCCGAGCACTTCGCGGTGGCCACCGAGGTCAAGCGGATCCTGCAGAAGTACAAGGACCTGCAGGACATCATCGCCATCCTCGGCATCGAGGAGCTCTCCGAGGAAGACAAGATCACCGTGCAGCGCGCGCGGCGCATCGAGCGCTTCCTGTCGCAGAACACCTACGCCGCCGAGCAGTTCACCGGCGTGCCGGGCTCGACGGTCCCGATCGCCGAGACCATCGAGGCGTTCAAGAAGATCAGCGAGGGTGAGTACGACCACTTCCCCGAGCAGGCCTTCTTCATGTGCGGTGGCCTGGAGGACCTGGAGCGCAAGGCCGCGGAGCTGATGAAGAGCTAGACGCACGTCACACCGTCGAGGGCCGTCCCGGAAACATCCGGGGCGGCCCTCGTTCATCTACAGGCCCTATGATCTCCGCTGTCCGGTCGCTGATCGGCGGCTCGGCCAAACGCGAGGTACCGTCGACTCACGCCGTCCCCCGGACGAGTGAACATCGTTGCAACTTTTCGGCTGCGTGCGCCCGTCTCCACTTCGTGGGCGTGACGAACGGAGATGCTCGTGGGTAAGGGCGGCAGGAAGAAACCGTCGGCGTGGTCCCGGGTGCCCCGCTGGGCGCGGGTGTGCACGGTCTTCGGTTCCGTGCTCATGCTGCTCAGCGGCGCGGTGCTGGTCGGCTACGAGGCGCTGATGGCCCGCTACGAGGGCGCGGTGGGCAAGGGCGACCTGTTCGGCGACCAGGCCGCCGGCGCCCAGGAGCGCAAGAGCGACATCAAGGGCCCGCTCAACATCCTGCTGGTCGGCATCGACCCGCGCGACGCGAAGACCCCGCCGCTGGCCGACTCGATCATGGTCCTGCACATTCCGAGCGAGCTGGACCGGGCCTACCTCTTCTCGCTGCCCCGGGACCTGCGGGTCGAGATCCCGAGGTTCAGCAAGGCGGACTTCAACGGCGGCACCGACAAGCTCAACGCCGCCATGTCGTACGGCAGCCGGGTGCCGGGGCAGAATCCCGACGCGGCCCGGGGCTTCGAGCTGCTGGCCAAGACCGTGCAGCAGGTGACCGGCATCGACCGCTTCGACGCGGGCGCGATCATCAACTTCACCGGCTTCCAGAAGATCGTCGACGCGATGGGCGGCGTCGACATGTACATCGAGCGCGAGGTGCGCTCCGAGCACCGCGAGCCGAGCGGCGTGCACCGCAAGGGCAACCCGAACGGCGAGGGCTACATCGGCCCGCAGGCGGTCTACAAGAAGGGCAACCAGCACCTCAGCGGCTGGCAGGCGCTGGACTACGTCCGGCAGCGGTACCCGAAGAACGGCGTCCCCGACGCCGACTACGGCCGGCAGCGGCACCAGCAGCAGTTCATCAAGGCGATGGTCGACCAGGCGTTCAGCGCCGACGTGGTGACCAACCCGATCAAGCTGGACAAGGTGATCCGGGCCGCCGGGCAGTCGCTGATCTTCAACGGCCGGGGCAACAGCGTGGTCGACTTCGCGATCGCGCTCAAGGACATCCGCTCGAACAACGTCGAGCTGATCAAGCTGCCGGGGGAGAACATCGGCACCGGGTCGGCGTACCGGGGGGAGCGGCTGCGGCCCGAGGCGGAGGACTTCTTCACCGCCCTGGAGAAGGAACAGCTCGACGCCTTCCTGCTGGAGCACCCGGATTTCCGGAACAAGACGAAGTAGCGTTTCCCTGGGCCGAACGGGGCGCTCCTCAGGCGCGGGTGGCGCAGCTTACGCCACCCGCGTTGGGGGCCCGCGACGGGCGCGACTAGACTTTCGGAAATCCGCCGCCGCAGCAAGGAGACAGCGTGGCACAGCAGCTTCACGTCGAGCTCGTAGCCGTCGAGGAGAAGGTCTGGTCCGGCGAGGCCGAGATGGTCGTCGCCCGCACGACCGAGGGTGAGCTGGGTGTGCTGCCGGGGCACGCGCCCCTGCTGGGGCAGCTCGCCGAGCCCGGCCAGGTCCGCATCAAGCTTCCCGGCGGCGAGCAGGTCTCGTACGAGGTGGCCGGTGGCTTCCTCTCGGTGAGCCGCGAGGGCGTCACCGTGCTGGCCGAGAGCGCCACCCCGGTCACCGCCGCGCAGAGCCGCTGAGCCGCCCCGCCGATGGAGATCGTGGAAGGGATCGGAATCGGCGTCGCCGCGGTGCTCGTGGCCCTGTTCGTCCTCTTCCTCCGGCGCGCGCTGGTCACCCGTAGCGGTGGGATCATCCGGCTCAGCGTCCGGGTGACCACCGTGCTCGACGGGCGGGGCTGGTCGCCCGGTTTCGGCCGGTTCGCCGGTGACGAACTCCGGTGGTACCGGATGTTCAGTTTCGCCCTGCGCCCTAAGCGCGTGCTCTCCCGCAAGACGCTGGTCGTGGAGCGCCGCCGGCTGCCCGAGGGGCAGGAACGCCTCTCCATGCCCGCCGACTGGGTGATCCTGCGCTGTGCCAGTCGCCACGTGCCGGTGGAGATCGCCATGGCCCGCTCCACCGTCACGGGCTTCCTGTCCTGGCTAGAGGCCGCCCCGCCCGGGGCGGCCTCGCCGCGTCTGGCCCCCCAGGACTGGCCCGCCGCCTAACCCGCCCCGCCCCGCCCCCGGTTCCCCGCGGACCCCACCCACCCCCCCGTACCCCCGCCCCGCTCCCGCCCCACCCCGCCCCGTGCGCGATCTTGCACTTTGGGCCCCGGCGAACGGGGTAAAAGGCGCATCCCGAGGGCCGCAAGTGCAAGATCGCGGTGGTCGGGGGGCGGGTCCGGGGGCAGGTCGGGGGCGGGGTGGGTTTCGGGTGGGCAGGGGCGGGGACTCTGCCGGCCCGTGGTGGGCGGGCCCAGCCGACCGGGTGGGCCCGCTGGTGAGCGGCTGGCGGCCCGATCACCCGCGGGGGAGACGGGTCAGCGTTGGCCGCTCATCCGAGGGGGAGACGGGTCAGCGTCGGCCGCCCGGGACCCATAGCACGTCGCCCGCCGGATTCGCCGTTCTTGACAGGATGAAGAGCAGATCGGAGAGCCGGTTGAGATACTTTGCCGGGAGGGTGCTGGTCCGGTCGGGGTCGTGCGCGACCAGTGCCCACGCCGCCCGCTCGGCCCGCCGGGCGATCGTCCGTGCCACGTGCAGCAGCGCCGCTCCCGCGGTGCCGCCGGGGAGGATGAAGGAGTCGAGCTTGCCCAGGCGTGCGTTGAACTCGTCGCACCATCCTTCGAGCCGCTCCACGTACTCCTCGGTGACCCGCAGCGGCGGATACTTCGGGTCCGGCTCCACCGGCGTGGACAGGTCGGCGCCCACGTCGAACATGTCGTTCTGGATCGACCCGAGCACCGCCCGCAACTCGTCGTCGAGCTGGCCGAGGGCGAGCGCGACGCCGATCGCGGCGTTGCACTCGTCCACGTCCGCGTACGCGGCGATCCGCGGATCGGTCTTGGGCACCTGCTCGTTGTTGCTCAGCCTGGTCATGCCGGCGTCGCCGGCCTTGGTGTAGATGCGCGTGAGGTGGACGGCCATGACGCACAGCCTACGGATACCGGACCTGACGATCCCCGCCCGACCGGCCCCGGCGCGCCCCGCCGGGCTCGGCCCCGGCGACGCCGGCGACCCGGCGGTCAACGACGTCGACGTCATCCGCGTCGCCGGTGACGCCCGCCTCGCCGGCACGGTGCACGTGGTCGGGGCGAAGAACTCGGCCCTCAAGCTGATGGCCGCCGCGCTGCTCGCCCCCGGCCGCAGCGTGATCACCAACGTCCCGCGCATCACCGACATCGCCATCATGGGCGAGGTGCTGCGCCGGCTGGGCTGCGGCGTCCGCTTCGACGCCGACGAGCCGGTCGATCCGATGGTGGCCCGGGGCGGCGTGGCCCGGTCCCGGTCGGTCACCATCGACGTGCCCGAGCTGCCCGGCGCGGAGGCCGACTACGACCTCGTCCGCCGGCTGCGCGCGTCCATCTGCGTGCTGGGCCCGCTGCTGGCCCGCCGGGGGTACGTCCGGGTGGCCCACCCCGGCGGGGACGCCATCGGCTCCCGGGGGCTGGACATGCACGTCGCCGGGCTGACCCGGATGGGCGCGGACATCTCCGGCGAGCACGGCTTCGTCATCGCCGCCGCCCCGGACGGCCTGCACGGCGCGGACATCGTCCTCGACTTCCCCAGCGTCGGGGCCACCGAGAACCTGGTGATGGCCGCCGTGCTGGCCCAGGGCACGACGGTGATCGACAACGCGGCCCGGGAGCCGGAGATCGTCGACATCTGCTCGATGCTGATCCGGATGGGCGCGCGCATCGAGGGGGAGGGCACCTCCACCCTGCACATCGACGGGGTGCCCGAGCTGCGGCCGGTGCGGCACGCCACGGTGGGGGACCGGATCGTCGCCGGGACCTGGGCGTTCGCCGCCGCGATGACCCGGGGGGACGTCACCGTCACCGGCATCGACCCGGGCTTCCTGGAGGTCGCGCTGGACAAGCTGGTCTGCGCCGGCGGCCTGGTGGAGACCCGGGGCGACGCCTTCCGGGTACGGATGGACGAGCGGCCCACGTCCGTCGACGTGGTCACCCTGCCGTACCCGGGGTTCGCCACGGACCTGCTGCCGATGGCGATCGGCCTCGCGGCGGTGAGCGACGGCGCGTCCCTGATCACCGAGAACATCTTCGACGGCCGGTTCATGTTCGCCAACGAGATGATGCGGCTCGGCGCGGACATCAAGACCGACGGGCACCACGCCGTCGTGCGGGGCCGGCACCGGCTCTCCGGCGCGCCCGTACGGGCCACCGACATCCGGGCCGGCGCGGGGCTGATCATCGCCGGGCTCTGCGCGGACGGGGTCACCGAGGTCTCCCACGTGCACCACGTCGACCGTGGCTACCCCGACTTCGTCGCCGACCTGCGGGCGCTCGGCGTGGAGGTCGAGCGGGGCAGCGTACCGGAGGAACCGGCCCTGGAGATCTGAGCGCGCGCGGACGGGCCCGGCGCGCGCCGCGCGGCCTGTGCCCGGTGGCCCGTGCCCCGGCGCGCGTCGGGCGCCCCCGTCCCAGCCTGCGCGCCGCGCGGCCCTCGGCTTAGTCTTCGTTCAGTGTCGCCGCTAGGGTGCTGCCAGGCACTCATTCAGGCGAGGGAGAAGCAGATGGCGGGTCGACTCGCAGTTGTCGGGGCCGGGCTGATGGGCTCGGGCATCGCCCAGGTGGCGGCGCAGGCGGGATGGCAGGTGACGCTGCGGGACCTGGACGACGCGGCCACCGGCCGCGGACTGGCCGGCATCCGGAAGTCGCTGGAGAAGTTCGCCGAGAAGGGCAAGATCGAGCCGGGCGAGGTGGACGCCGCGCTGGGCCGGATCACCCCGACGACCGACCTGGAGGCGGTGGCCGACGCGGACATCGTCGTCGAGGCGGTCTTCGAGCGGCTGGAGATCAAGCAGGAGGTCTTCCGGGCCCTGGACAAGCTCTGCAGGGCCGACGCGGTGCTCGCCACCAACACCTCGGCCATCCCGGTCACCCAGATCGCCGCCGTCACCGAGCGCCCCGAGTCGGTCGTCGGCACGCACTTCTTCTCGCCGGTGCCGATGATGAAGCTGTGCGAGCTGGTGCGGGGCTACAAGACCAGCGACGAGACCCTGGCCACCGCGAGGGCGTTCGCCGAGGAGATCGGCAAGACCGTCGTCGTGGTGAACCGGGACATCGCCGGCTTCGTCACCACCCGGCTGATCGCCGCGCTGGTCGTCGAGGCGGTCAAGCTGGTCGAGTCCGGCGTGGTGTCGGCCGAGGACCTGGACACCGCCTGCAAGCTCGGCTTCGGGCACGCGATGGGGCCGCTGGCGACCACCGACCTGACCGGCGTCGACGTGCTCATGCACGCCTCGAAGAACATCTACACCGACACGGCCGACGAGAAGTTCTTCCCGCCGGAGCTGCTCCAGCGGATGGTCACCGCCGGTGACCTGGGGCGCAAGACGGGCAAGGGCTTCTACACGTACTGACGGTTGCGGCGTGGCCCGCAGGTGCGCTCGCCTGCGGGCCGGCCCCCTGCGGCGGGGCGGCGTCAGGGGCGGGCGAGGGCGGCGCCCAGCAGGGCGAAGGCGTCCGGGACGACCCGCCCCCAGTAGGTGAAGTCGTGCCGGCCGTCGGCGTACTCTTCCCGGACCGGGGGCTCGGGCAGGGCGCGGGCCAGCGCCTGCACCTCGCGTAGCAGCCCGTCCTGCCGGCCGCACCAGAGCCCGACCGGGGTGCCGCGCAGCCGGGCCGCGCCGGTGAAGACGGCGTCCCCGTCGCGTACGGCGGGGGAGAAGGCGGCCACCGCGCGCAGCCAGCCGGGGAAGGTCTCGGCGAGCAGCAGCGACCCGAAGCCGCCCATCGACCAGCCCCAGGCGGCGACCCGGGCGACGTCGAAGCCGCGCTCGGCGCACCAGGCCGGCACCTCCTCGCGCACCATCCGCTGCGGGTCGTCGGCCCCCGAGGGTCGCCAGGAGAGCCGGCCGCCGGTCGCCCCGGCGAGGACGAACGGCGGCGCGCCGCGGCGCACGGCGTCGGTGAGGAACCGGGCGAGACCGAAGCGCGCGTAGTCGCGCGGGGTGGCCGACGCGCCGTGCAACACCAGGCAGACCGGCAGCCCCCGCCCGTCGCCGTGGCCGGCGGGCACGGCCGTCCAGAAGTCGACGGTACGGCCCCGGGCCGCCGACTCCCGCCGGAGCAGCCGCTCGTCGCCGGCCGGGGCGTCCGGCAGCTCGGGGGCCGGCCCCGGGCGGGGGCGGGTCGCCTCCCGGGCCGCCACGCCACCGCCCACGGCGAGCACCGCCGCGCCGGCCCCGGCCATCAGCACCCCGCGCCGACTCAGTCGCGCCACCACCGGCACAGTCTCCCAGCCCCGCCCGACATCGGCTGCCCCGCGCCCGGCGCGCCGGCAGGGCTGGGGTGAGCGGGGTACCCCGCTCTACCGAATGCGTTAACAGGGGGCCCTTCCTTGCGCCGCCTCAGCCGTCGCGCTTCGTCGTCCAGCGGAAGGTGGTCAGGCACAGGACCAGGCCGATCACGCACCACAGGCCCAGCACGAGGGCGACCCGGCCCAGCTCGAACGAGCCGCCCGGCTCCTGCGCGCCGAAGCCGTCGGGCAGGAAGACCGAGCGCAGGCCCTGGCACATCCACTTCAGCGGGAACAGCGCCGCCACCTGCTGCATCCAGGAGGGCAGGTTGGTGAAGACGAAGAAGACGCCGGAGATGAACTGGAGGACGAGGGCGACCGGGGTGACCACGGCCGAGCCGCTGCGCGCCGTGCGGGCCAGCGACGAGATCGCGATGCCGCACAGGGTGCACGCGGTGACCCCGAGGACGGAGACCCAGCCGAAGGTGAGCCACCTGCCGGCCGTGCCCGGCAGTTCCAGGTCGAACAGGGCGACCGAGACGGCGAGCAGCAGGGCGGTCTCGGCGACGCCGACCGCCACCACCATGATCACCTTGCCGGCGAACCACACCCACTTCGGCATCGGCGTGCCCCGGTAGCGCTTCAGCACCCCCCGGTCCCGCTCGATCGGGATCCAGATGCCCAGGTTCTGGAAGCTGACCGTCATCAGGCCGGTCGCGATCATGCCGGTGATGAAGTACTGCGTGTAGCTCACCCCGGGGGCGATCTCGTCGCTGAAGATGGCCGCGAAGATCAGGATCATGATGATCGGGAAGCCCATCGTGAACACGACGGACTCCCGGCTGCGCAGGAACTGGGTGATCTCCAGCCGGCCCTGGCGCAGGGCGAGCGTGCCCGCGCCCGGCCGGCGGGCGGGCGCGGCGGCGGTGGCCGGGGCCGCCGGCTTCGTCGTGGTCGTCATCGGTGTCCGATCATGGTCAGGTAGACGTCTTCCAGGGTCGGCCGGGTCACCGTGAGGCCGGGGACCTCGCCGCCGTAGCGCGCGGCCAGCTCGGCGACCAGGGCCGTCGGCGTCGCGCTCTCCGCGCTCTCCGGCACCCCGTCGGGGGTACGCCAGGAGACCGTCGCCAGGGACTCCTGGCGGTTGCCCAGCAGCTTCGGCGGGGCCACCTCGATCACCCGTCCGGCGGCGATCACCCCGACCCGGTCGGCGAGCGCCTCGGCCTCGTCGAGGTAGTGGGTGGTCAGCACGATGGTGGTGCCGGCGGCGGCCAGGTCCCGGATCAGCTCCCAGAACTCGCGCCGCGCCTCCGGGTCGAACCCGGTGGTCGGCTCGTCGAGGAAGAGCAGCTCGGGGCGGCCGATGATGCCCAGCGCCACGTCGAGGCGGCGCTTCTGCCCGCCCGAGAGGGTGTGCGTGCGGGCCTTCGCCTTCGCGCCGAGGCCGACCCGCTCGACGACCTTCGCCGGGTCGTCGGCGTCGGGATAGAAGCCCGAGAAGTGCCGGACCACCTCGCCGACGGTCAGCTCGTCGAACTCGCCGGTGCCCTGGAGCACGATGCCGACCCGGGAGCGCCAGTCGGGGGCGGGGGCGGCGGGGTCGCTGCCCAGCACCCGGACCTCGCCGGAGTCGCGCCGCCGGTAGCCCTCCAGGATCTCCACCGTGGTGGTCTTGCCCGCCCCGTTCGGGCCGAGCAGCGCGAACACCTCGCCCCGCCGGACGTCGAGGTCCACGCCCGCCACCGCGACGTTGTCGCCGTACGCCTTGCGCAGCCCCCGGACGGAGATCGCCAGCTCGTCATCCATGCCGTCAAGTGTGCGACCTGGGCGCGACGGGCGGGCAGGCGGGCCTGTGTGGTTTTGCACAACCCGTTCTACTAATCGGTAACTTAAACTCCGGAAATGGACGAGAAGGCCCCCGCCGGCCGGCTGCCCGAGCGCGACCGCCCCTGGCTGATGCGCACCTACGCCGGCCACTCCTCGGCCGCCGCGAGCAACGCCCTCTTCCATCGCAACCTGGCCAAGGGGCAGACCGGCCTGTCGGTCGCCTTCGACCTGCCCACCCAGACCGGATACGACCCCGACCACGAGCTCGCGGCCGGCGAGGTCGGCCGGGTCGGGGTGCCCGTGGCGAGCCTCGGCGACATGCGGGCCCTCTTCGACGGCATCCCGCTGGCCGACACGAACACGTCCATGACGATCAACGCGCCGGCCATGTGGCTGCTCGCCCTCTACGGCACGGTCGCCGCCGAGCAGGGGGCGGAGCTGGCCCGCTGCGCCGGCACCACGCAGAACGACATCATCAAGGAGTACCTGTCCCGGGGCACGTACATCTTCCCGCCGGCGGCGTCGCTGCGGCTCACCGCCGACCTGGTCGCGTACGCGCTGCTCCGGATGCCCCGGTGGAACCCGGTGAACATCTGCTCCTACCACCTCCAGGAGGCCGGGGCGACGCCCGTGCAGGAGGTCGGCTTCGCCCTCGCCACCGCCGTCGCCGTCCTCGACGCGGTGCGCGACTGCGGCCAGGTGCCGCCCGAGCGGATGGGCGACGTCGTCGCCCGGGTCTCGTTCTTCGTCAACGCCGGGGTGCGGTTCGTCGAGGAGACCGCCAAGATGCGCGCGTTCGGCGCGCTCTGGGACGAGATCACCCGCGAGCGCTACGGCGTGACCGACCCTGGGCAGCGCCGCTTCCGGTACGGGGTGCAGGTCAACTCGCTCGGGCTGACCGAGGCCCAGCCGGAGAACAACGTCCAGCGCATCGTGCTGGAGATGCTCGGCGTCACCCTCTCCCGGGACGCCCGCGCCCGCGCCGTGCAACTCCCGGCCTGGAACGAGGCGCTGGGCCTGCCCCGCCCCTTCGACCAGCAGTGGTCGCTGCGGATGCAGCAGGTCCTCGCGTACGAGTCCGACCTGCTGGATTATCCGGACCTGTTCGCCGGCTCGCACGTGATGACCTCGCTGGTCGACGGGATCGTCACCGGGGCGCGGGCCGAACTGGAGAAGGTGCTGGGGATGGGCGGCGTGGTGGCCGCCGTCGAATCCGGATACCTCAAGAGCGCGCTGGTGGCCTCGCTCGCCGAGCGCCGCCACCGGCTGGAGTCCGGCGCGGACACGGTGGTGGGCGTCAACCGGTTCACCGAGACCGAGCCGTCGCCGCTGACCATGGCCGGCGCCTGGTCGATCGAGCAGGTCGACCCGGCGGCGGAGGCGGCGGCCGTGGCCGCCGTACGCGACTGGCGGGCCGGGCGTGACGGCGCGGCGGTCGACGCGGCACTGGAGCGGCTGCGCGCGGACGCCGCGACCACCGCCAACCTGATGCCGGCGACCCTGGAGTGCGTGCGGGCCGGGGTGACCACCGGCGAGTGGGCCGGCGCGCTGCGGCGGGTCTTCGGCGAGTACCGCGCGCCGACCGGGCTGGCCGGCGGTGCCGGGGCGGGCGGCGACGCGACGCTGGCCGCCGTGCGGCAGCGGGTCGCCGTGACCGGCCGGGAGTTGGGCGGCGGCCGGCTGCGGCTGCTGGTCGGCAAGCCCGGCCTCGACGGGCACTCCAACGGGGCCGAGCAGATCGCCGTGCGCGCCCGCGACGCCGGGTTCGAGGTGATCTACCAGGGGATCCGGCTGACCGCCGGCCAGATCGTCGCCGCCGCCGTGGAGGAGGACGTCGACCTCGTCGGCCTGTCCGTGCTCTCCGGCTCGCACCTGGCCGTCGTGCCGGCGGTGCTGGACGGCCTGCGCGCCGCCGGCCGGGGCGATCTGCCGGTGGTGGTCGGCGGCATCATCCCGGCCGGCGACGCCGACGCGCTGCGGGCGGCCGGCGTCGCCCGGGTCTTCACGCCGAGGGACTTCGCGCTGACCGGCATCGTCGACGAGCTGGTCACCGTGGTCCGCCACGCCAACGGCTTGTAAGGAGGGGCCCCCTGTTAACGCTTTTCGTTGTGCAGGGGGCCCCTGTTAACACCTGCCGGCAGCGGCCAGCGGCCGGCCTGAGCGGTCAGCGGCTGGCGTAGGTCATGCAGTCGGCCATGTCGTTGTCCGGCCCGACGCGGATCGCCGGGGCGTGACACTCCAGGTCGGCGTTGTGCCGGCAGTCCGAGCGCTGGCACGCGCCGACCTGGGCGATCATCGTGTCGATGCCGCCCCGGACGGGCATCTCGACGAACGTGTGGCAGTGCGCGTGATCGGTGCTGCCGATCGTGATGGCGAACGCGTGGCAGTCGCCGGTGTGGTTGTAGGCGCAGGCTGCGACCACGCATTCCTGGACGCGGGGCATCTCCATCGCCGTAGTCATGACGACCTCCTCTGGGTTCTCGAGTCTCTCCCCATATTAGTTTTTTGTCGGTTTTGTCGTTGCGGATCGGTCATACCGGCCGGCCGCGACCGGGTCACCCGGCCGGCGTCGCCCCCAGCACCTCGGAGAGCGGGGCCGGCCGCAGGCCCAACTCGGCGAGCCCGGCCAGGATGCGCGGCAGTGCCTCGTCGGTCATGGGGGCGTTCGCCTCGGTGACGTGCAGGACGACGACCGAGCCGGGACGCACCCGGGACAGCACCGCGTCGACGACCGGCCGCCAGGACTTCGCGAACGGGTCCCCGCTGACGACGTCCCCGTCCACCACGGTCACGCCCAGCGGGGCGAGCTCGGCCAGCGCGGTGCGGTCGTGGCACAGCCCGGGGAAACGGAAGTAGCGGGTCTGCCGGCCGCCGTACGGGGCGATCACGTCGAACGTCCTGGCCACGTCGGCGGCCATCCGCTGCCGGGGGATCGTCGGCAACTGGTAGCAGTCGGCGGTGAAGGCGAGATGGCCGTACGTGTGGTTGGCCAGCTCGAAGCGTGGATTGGCGGCCAGGCGACGGGTCACCCCGGGGTACTCCTCGACCCACTTGCCGGTCAGGAAGAAGGTGGCCGGCACCCGCTCCCGCTCCAGCAGGTCGATGATCGCCAGGTTCGCGTACGACCGCACCGCCCCGCTGCGCAACTGGTACCGCATGGCGTCCGTCATGTCCGCGTCGAAGGTCAACGCCACCAGATCGCCGACGCGCGGCCCGTGGTCGACCACCGGGGGCTGCCGGTCGGTGCGGCTCGCCCCCGGTCGGGCCGTGGCGGAGGGCTCCGCGCCGGGCTCGTCGGCCCGCCCGTCCCGTTCCGGCCGCGAGGGGCCTCCCGGTCGCCCCGATGCCGACACCGGCGGGGTCGGGCGGTTCGTCCCCTGGCCGGGCCGGTCCTCCCCGTCGGCGGCGGGGGGTGTCGCGGCCGTGGGCACCCGGCCGATGGCGGCCCGGCCGGGGGCGTCCGACGGCGCGGGCGCGACGAGGAGGACGGCGACGCCCGCCAGGGCGGCGAGCGTCGCGATCAGTGGTACGCGAGAGGTCTGTGCGGGCACCGGGAGATGATCTCTTGGCGGCTGCCCGTCGGCTGCCCCACCCCACCGGGGCCACGCCGTCTGGGCCACGTCGTCCGCTGGGATGTCGGGGAGACGGCGTTATCCCGGCCCGTTGATGCCCCCACCTGCCCGGCATCCCGTCACGCGACTGCCCGTGTGGGCCGTTTGTCCGTCCCGCTGGGGTGGCGTGGCGTGGGGTGGGTGGGGTTGATCATGTCGGGCAGGTGGCGGTATCCCGGCCCGCTGATACCGCCACCTGCCCGGCATCCCGTCACGCGACTGCCCGTGTGGGGGGTTTGTCCGTCCCGGCGCGGGGGTGGCGTGGGGTGAGGTCGAGGTGGGCCTGCCGGGGGCTGGGTGGGGGCGGGCGGCGGCAACCCGTGGGCCGGAATCTCGACGGGGTCGGGGTCGTTACACCTGACGCACGACCGAAGCAGCACCCCCCAGACCCCCCGACCCAGCAGCCCTCGACCCCCAGGAGTGGTGGCCGGTCGCCGGGAATGGGGGCGGGTCGCCGGTCGTTACACCTGGACCCGGGCCGGCACCACACGGCAGCTGGCCTGGTCCTCCCTCGTCTTTCCCCCTTTTGTTCGTTGTTCGGGCGCCTCGACGTGGTGCTCGCACACCCCCGTACCGCCCCCGTTCGGGGCGTGAGGGTGTGCCGACCCCCGGATTGGAGTCACCCCTGATGAACACGACCATCCTGCGTAAGAGCGTCCTCGGCATCGCCGGACTCGCCTTCGCCGGTGGCCTCGCCGCCGGCCCCCTGAACCACATCACCACCGACACCGGCACCGGTGAGGCGCGGCCCGTCGCCACCACCCAGTCCAGCGGCGTGGACGCCGGGAAGCTGATCCCCCACGGTGTGCAGGGCGCGCAGTCGCGCATCGACCTCGACCCGGAGCAGACCGCCAACGTCAAGGCCATCATCGCCGCCACGAAGAAGGCCGGCCTGGACGAGCGGGCCGCGGTGATCTCGATCGGCACGGCGTTGCAGGAGTCGAAGCTGGAGAACCTGGGTCACCTGGGTGACCGCAACGACCACGACTCCCTCGGCCTGTTCCAGCAGCGTCCCTCCAGCGGCTGGGGCTCGCCGGAGCAGATCACCGACCCCGAGTACGCGACGACGGCGTTCCTCAAGGGCCTGCGACAGGTCGACGGCTGGCAGAACATGGCCCTGACCGACGCCGCCCAGACCGTGCAGGTGTCGGCCTACCCCGACGCGTACGCCCAGTGGGAACAGCAGGCCGCCGACCTCGTCACCCAACACTGGAACAACAGCTGACACCACGTACACACGCTGCCGGCCGGGCCCCGATGACAGGGGCCCGGCCGGTGGCGGTCGCGTGGGGCGTACCGGGTCAGACGCGGTAGCCGGCGGCGCGGGCGGCCTGGCGTTCGCGGCGGCGGCCCCGGCGGCGGCGCAGGAACCAGACGGTGAAGGCGGCCAGGCCGAGCAGGAAGGCCAGCACCAGCACCGGCAGGATGATCGCCACCAGGGACATGACGACGCTGGTGGCGTCCTCGGCGGTGCTGGCCACCGGCGCGCCGAAGCCGGCGGTGGTCGCGTTGATCACCGGGCGGGCGGCGGACTTGAGCAGGTGGACGCCGAGCGCGATGAGCACGCCGGTGACCACCGGCACCCAGTCGTTGGACGAGAAGAAGCTGCCCGGGTCGCTCACGGTGACCGTCTCGGAGGTGGCGCCCGCGCCGAAGGCCAGGCCGCCGGCGGTCGGCCGGACCACGGTCTGTACGACGTCGTTGACGTGGTCGAGCACCGGCACCTTGTCGGCGACGACCTCGACGGCGAGCAGCACCGCGAGGATGGCGACGACCCAGCCGTTGCCGAGCCACTGCCAGCCGCCGGGCAGGTCGATCAGGTCGGTGTAGCGGGCGAGCAGTCCCATGGTCAGCAGGGGTATGTAGGCGTTCAGGCCGGCCGACGCGGCCAGCCCGGTACCCGTGAGGACTTCGAACACCGTCTCAGCATGGCACCGGCGCGCCAGTGCCGCTCGGCGGTGGACGCCGGCGTCTGGGCTACCCTCTCCGGGTGCGGCTGGTGATTGCGAAGTGCTCGGTGGACTACGTCGGACGGCTCTCGGCGCACCTGCCGTTGGCCACGCGCCTGTTGATGGTGAAGGCGGACGGGTCGGTGTCGATCCACGCCGACGACCGGGCGTACAAGCCGTTGAACTGGATGAGTCCGCCCTGCCGGCTGGAGGAGGCCCCCGGCGTGTGGCGGGTCGTCAACAAGGCCGGCGAGGAGCTGCGGATCACCCTGGAGGAGGTCTTCCAGGACACCTCGTACGAGCTGGGCGTCGACCCCGGGCTGCGCAAGGACGGCGTCGAGGCGCACCTCCAGGAGCTGCTGGCGGCCAACCCGACGGCGCTGGGCGAGGGCTACACGCTGGTGCGCCGGGAGTACATGACGGCGATCGGGCCGGTGGACCTGCTCTGCCGGGACGCCGACCTGGGCGCCGTCGCCGTCGAGGTGAAGCGGCGCGGCGAGATCGACGGGGTGGAGCAGCTCACCCGCTACCTCGAACTGATGAACCGCGACCCCCTGCTCGCCCCGGTCACCGGCGTCTTCGCCGCCCAGGAGATCAAGCCGCAGGCCCGGGTGCTGGCCACGGACCGGGGCATCCGGTGCGTGGTCGTCGACTACGACAAGCTGCGCGGCATCGAGCGCGACGAGCTGACCCTGTTCTGAGCGCCCACCGCCCCGCACGGCGGGCGTCGCCCGGCGGCCGGGTCAGCGCCGGCGGCCGTACAGCAGCTTGGTGACCTTGACCAGGCGGGCGACGTCGGCGGGGGTGCGCTCGAAGGTCATCGCCGGCAGCAGCGACCGGGCCCGGCGGCGCGTGACGGCCTTGGGGCGGCCGAACTCGCGCAGCCCGTCCTCGCCGTGGATGCGGCCGAAGCCGGACTCGCCGACCCCGCCGAACGGCAGGGTGGACATCCCCGCGAACGTCAGGGTGGAGTTCACCGCGGCCATCCCCGAGCGCAGCCGCCGCGCGATGGCCACGGCCCGCCGCCGGCCGAAGACCGAACCCCCCAGGCCGTACGGGAGCGCGTTGGCGCGGGTGACGGCCTCCTCGGCGTCGCGGACCCGGTTGATGGTCAGCGTCGGGCCGAAGGTCTCCTCGCGGACGGCGAGCGAGTCCTCCGGCACGTCGACCAGGATGGTCGGGCGCACGTACGGCGGCTGCACCGCGTCGGCGCCGCCGAGGACCGCCCGCCCGCCCCGGGCCAGCGCGTCGTCGATGTGCCGGCGGATCACGTCGAGCTGACCGGGCATGGTGATCGGCCCGATGTCGGCCCCGTCGGCGCCGACGGTCAGCCGCCCGGCCCGCTCGACGACCTTGCCGACGAACGCGTCGAAGACGGGCTCGACGGCGTAGACCCGCTCGATGCCGATGCAGGTCTGGCCGGCGTTGGTGAGCCCGCCCCAGACGCACGCCTCGGCGGCGGCGTCGAGGTCGGCGTCGCTGTCGACGATCATCGCGTCCTTGCCGCCGGCCTCCAGCAGGACCGGGGTGAGCGTCTCGGCGCACGCGGCCATCACCTTCTTGGCGGTGGCCGTCGAGCCGGTGAAGGCCAGCTTGTCGACCCCGGATCGGCACAGGGCCGCGCCGACGTCGCCGAGGCCGTGCACGGCGGTGAGGACGGGCTGCTCGGGCACCACCTCGGCGAGGCTGTCGACCAGCCACTGGCCGACGACGGGGGTGTATTCGCTGGGCTTCAGCACGACCGTGTTGCCGGCGGCGAGCGCGTACGCGGCGGAGCCGACCGGGGTGAAGACCGGGTAGTTCCACGGGCCGATGACGCCGACCACCCCGTACGGCTGGTATTCGAGGTGGCCGGTGAACTCGGCCAGGATGAGCCGGGAGCGCACGCGGCGCGGGCGCAGCACCCGGCCGGCGTTGCGGGCGGCCCAGTCGATGTGCTCGATGGCGGTGAGGACCTCGACGATCGCGTCCGGGACGGGCTTGCCGCCCTCGGCGTGCATCAGCTCGGCCAGCTCCTCGATCCGCCGGGCGAGGACACCCCGCCAGCGCAGCAGCCGCTCCCGGCGGCCGGTGAAGCCGAGCCCCGCCCACCAGCCGGCCGCCTCGCGGGCCCGCGCGACCGCGCGCGTGACGTCGTCCCCGGCGGCGACGGGCAGTCGACCGACCTCGGCCCCGGTGGCGGGGCTGGTGGAGACCAGCCGGCCGTCTGAGATGATCGGGGCACCCGGGGCACCCGGGGCACGCACAGCCGTCATGGCGGAAGTGTAGACCCCGAAGCTACTCGTCGGTAGGTGTTCGGATGGCCCGTACGCCGACCCCGGCGCGGGGCCAACGGGCCTGGTGGCGGGGCCCTCGGGTGGTGCCGGCGGGCCCGGGAGTCGGTTTTCGGCACGGGACCAACGGCCCTGGCGCGCCACCGGCGAAAGCCGAACCGGCTAACGGGAGTTGTCCGCCCGGGGACCGGGAGGTGTCCGGGCGGTGGTGGGCATCGATGCGGTGTGCTGGCAGGCTGACGCCGGACACCGGTGGCTGGAGGCTGACCGTCCATGGAGGACTTTCCGGAACTGATGCCGCTGCTGACGGTGGCGGGTGGACCGATGCGTGGGGCGAGCTTCCGGCTCGGCCGCACGCCACAGGTGATCGGCCGTGCGACGACCGCGGAGGTCAGCGTGGACGATCCGCACCTGAGCCGCCGGCACGCCAGCGTACGGCTGTCGGGCGACGGGGTGTGGCTTGAGGATCTGGGCTCGACCAACGGCACGTGGCTCAACGACCGCCGGATCGAGTCGCCGGAGCTGCTCTCCGACGGGGACGTGATCCGGCTGGGCCGCACCGAGCTGCGCTTCTTCGACCCGGGCCTGGCCCGGACCGACCCGGTCGGGCTGCGGCTGGCCCCCCAACTGGGCCCCCAGCGCCGCGACCGCCGGCCCACCCTGCCGCTGCCCGTCGCCACCCCGCCGGCCGCCCGCCTCTGAGCCGCGCCGGCGGGTGAGAAGGGGACCCTTCTCTACCGCATGCGTTAACAGGGGGCCCCTCCTTTCATGTGGGCCGGCCACATGGAGCCGGGCGTCGCCGCGTGGCAGCATGCCGCGGCATGGAGAGCACGCAGCACACCGTGCCGGCCAACGGCATCGTCCAGCGGGTCCGGGTGGCCGGCCCGCCCGACGGCGCGCCCGTGCTGCTGGTGCACGGCAACTGCTCGTCCTCGGCGTTCTGGGAGCCGCTGCTGCGGCGGCTGCCCGACACCCTCCGGGTGGTCGCCCCGGACCTGCGGGGCTACGGCGGCACCGAGACCGCCGCGGTGGACGCCACCCGGGGCCTGCGGGACTTCGCCGACGACGTCGCCGCCCTGCTCGACGCCCCGGGGCTCTTCGCCCCCGGCGCGCGGCCGGTGGTGGTCGGGCACTCCCTCGGCGGGGGAGTGGCGATGCGGCTGCTGGTCGACCACCCCGGCCGGGTGGCCGGGCTGCTGCTCGCCGCGCCCGTCTCCCCGTACGGCTTCGGCGGCACCCGGGACCTGGCCGGCACCCCGACCACGCCCGACTTCGCGGGCACCGGCGGCGGCACCGCGAACGGGGACTTCGTGGCCCGGCTGGCCGCCGGCGACCGGGGCGCGGACGGCCCGACCAGCCCCCGCAACGTGCTGCGGACCGCGTACGTGGCCGATCCGGCGTCGCTCGGCGACGACGAGGAACTGCTGCTGGACAGCCTCCTGACCACCGCCACCGGGGACGGCAACTACCCCGGCACGGCGGTCGCCTCGCCGCACTGGCCGGGCATCGCGGCCGGCGGCAGCGGCGTGCTCAACGCGCTCGCCCCGGCCCACTTCCGCATCGCCGACGACCTCGTCGCCGTCGCCGGCAAACCCCCCGTCACCTGGGTACGCGGCGACGCCGACGTGATCGTGTCGGACACCTCGCTGTTCGACCTGGCCCACCTCGGGTCGCTCGGGGTGGTGCCCGGCTGGCCGGGGGAGCGGGACTGCCCGCCGCAGCCGATGGTCGGGCAGACCCGGGCGGTGCTCGACCGGTACGCTGCGGCCGGCGGGGCGTACCACGAGGTGGTGTTGCCGGGGTGCGGGCACAGCCCGCACCTGGAGCGGCCGGCGGAGTTCGTCGCCGAGTTGCTGGCGCTGACCGGCGGGAGCCGCTGAGGGGCCGCGACCGGAGGCGCTCGGCGGCCCGGGCCGGAGCCGCCGGCACCCTCCGCGTCCCGGCGGCGGACCGTCGCGTGGCAGACTCGCGCGCAGAACCTTAGTGACCGTTCAAGCGGTCCCGCGGGGGTCCCGTCCCGTGGTCCCGCGCAGCATTGGGGAGGCCGGTCGTGGCGCGCGAGTTCACCAGCGTGGGCGTTGTGGGGCTGGGCACCATGGGTGCCGGCATCGTCGAGGTCTTCGCGCGCAACGGCATCGACGTCGTCGCGGTCGAGGTCTCCGACGCCGCCCTCGACCGTGGCCGGGCCCACCTGACCGGCTCGACCGACCGGGCCGTCGCCCGGGGCAAGCTCGCCGAGGCCGACCGGGACGCCCTGCTGGCCCGGGTCGACTTCCAGGTCGGGCTGGACGCGCTGCACTCGGTGGACCTGGTGGTCGAGGCGGTCCCCGAGCGCCTCGACCTCAAGCGGCGGATCTTCGCCGAGCTGGACCGGGTCTGCAAGCCCGAGGCGGTCCTCGCCACCAACACCTCCTCGCTGTCGGTCACCGAGGTCTCCGTCGCCACCGGCCGACCCCGGCAGGTCGTCGGCATCCACTTCTTCAACCCGGCCCCGGTGATGAGGCTGGTCGAGGTGGTCCGCACGGTGGTGACCGCCGCCGACGTGGTCGCCGACGTCGAGGCCCTCTGCGCCCGGCTCGGCAAGGTCGGCGTCACCATCGGCGACCGGGCCGGCTTCATCGCCAACGCGCTGCTCTTCGGCTACCTCAACCACGCCGTCGGCATGTTCGAGTCGCGCTACGCCAGCCGCGAGGACATCGACGCCGCCATGAAGCTCGGCGGCGGCCTGCCGATGGGGCCGCTCGCCCTGCTGGACCTGATCGGCCTCGACACCGCGTGCGAGATCCTGGACACCATGTACCGGCGCGGCGGGCGGGACCGCCGGCACGCCCCGGTGCCGCTGGTCCGGCAGATGGTCACCGCGGGCCTGCTCGGCCGCAAGTCCGGCCGGGGCTTCTACACCTACGAGAAGCCGGGCTCGGCGAAGGTCGTGCCGGACGGGTCGACCCCGCAGGAGCGGCCGGCGGCCGGCGACGGCGCGCGCCCCGTCGCCCGGGTCGGCGTCGTCGGCTCCGGCGCGACGGCCGCCGGGCTCGTCGAGGTCTTCGCCGGGGCCGGCTACGAGGTGGCCCGGGTGGCCCCGGGCGGGGACCTCGACGGCCTGGCCGAGGTCGACCTGGTCGTCGAGGCCGTGGCCGAGGACCTCGACGTCAAGAAGGAGCTGTTCGCCGGCCTCGACGGCGTCTGCAAGCCGGGCGTCGTGCTCGCCACCACCACCTCGTCGCTGCCGGTGATCGACATCGCGATGGCCACCGGGCGGCCCGCCGACGTGATCGGGCTGCACTTCTCCGGCCCGGCGCCGGCGTGGCCCCTGGTGGAGATCGTGCGGACCGTCCGCACCGGCGCGGAGGCCACCGAGACCGCCCGCGCCGTCTGCGCCACGCTCGACAGGACCGCCGTGGTCTGCGGCGACCGGGCCGGCTTCGTGGTCGACGCGCTGCTCTTCCCGTACCTGAACGACGCGGTGAAGATGCTGGAGGCCGGCTACGCCACCGTCGACGACATCGACCACGCGATGAAGCTCGGCTGCGGCTACCCCACGGGCCCGTTCGAGCTGCTCGACGCGGTCGGCCTGGACGTGGCGCTCGCCAAGCAGCGCGCGCTGTACCGCGAGCTGCGCGACCCCGGCCTCGCCCCGGCCCCGCTGCTCGAACACCTCGTCACCGCCGGCTACCTGGGCCGCAGGGCCGGGCGCGGCTTCCGCGAGCACCCCGGCCGCTGACGGGCCGCCCCGGCCGGTGGCCCCGGTCGCCGGCCGGGCCCCCGCGCGTGCGGCACCTCCCGCCGCCCAGCCGCCCAGCCGCGCACCTCGCCGGGCCGGGGTGGGGAGCCGACCGTAACCTTGACGAGGTGAGCCCTCGTCGCAACCGTCCCCGCCGGGACGAGCACGCCCACCTCGACGCCGACCGGGCCCGCCACGGGGTGCCCACCGTGCAGCAGTGGCGCGACGGCGACTGGCAGGTGCGCGGGATCAGCGGCGGCGCGTCGGTCAAGACGTACCGCTGCCCGGGCTGCGACCAGGAGATCCGCCCGGGGGTGGCGCACCTGGTGGCCTGGCCGGCCGACGACCGGGGCGACCTCACCGACCGCCGGCACTGGCACAGCGGGTGCTGGCGGGCGCGGGACCGGCGCGGCCCCGGGATCCAGCGCGGGCGGGGCGCGCCCCGCTACGGCTGAGCGATCTGGATCACCCTGTTTCCGCCCGGGCGGGCGGTGCCGACGCCGACGCGCGAGACTGGGACGGTGAGCACACCGATCCGCGCGTCCTCGATCCTGCCCGGGCACCGCGAGGACATCGAGCTGCACACCGCCGACGGGCTGACCCTCGTCGGCGAGCTGGCCCGCCCCGTCGGGAGGGAGCCGGCCGGCACGCTGGTCTGCCTGCACCCGCTGCCCACCCACGGCGGGATGATGGACAGCCACGTCTTCCGCAAGGCCGCCTGGCGGCTGCCGGCGCTGGCCGACCTGGCCGTGCTCCGGTTCAACACGCGCGGCACCAGCAGCGTGCGGGGCACCAGCGAGGGCGCGTTCGACAACGCCGTCGGCGAGCGCTTCGACGTGGCCGCCGCCATCGAGTACGCCGAGTTCGCCGAGCTGCCGAAAGTCTGGCTGGTCGGCTGGTCGTTCGGCACCGACCTGACCCTCAAGTACGGCTGCGACCCGGCGGTGGCCGGCGCGATCCTGCTCTCCCCGCCGCTGCGCTTCTCCGCCCCCGCCGATCTCGCGCACTGGGCGCAGGAGGGCAAGCCGCTGACCGCCCTGGTGCCCGAGTTCGACGACTACCTGCGCCCCGACGAGGCGCGGCGGCGCTTCGCGGCGGTGCCGCAGGCCGAGGTCGTCGGGGTGCCCGGCGCGAAGCACCTGTGGGTCGGCGACGCCGAGACCGTGCTCGACGAGATCGTCCGGCGGGTCAACCCGGCCGCCCCGCTGCCCCTGCCCCGCACCTGGGACGGCCCGATGACCACCGGCGACGTCAGCGCGTACGCCGACCGGACGGTCGCCTCGTTCGCCGACGTCCCGGTGCCGGGCCCGAAGACCGACGCCGCCGACTGAGCCCGGTCGGGGCGGGCGGCGGTCAGCGGGAGTCCTGGCGGGGCAGCACCACCTCGCGCAGGATGAGCTGGAGGGCCGCCACCGTCGGGATCGCGATCAGCGCGCCGACCACGCCCATCAGCGACACCCCCAGCAGCGCGGCGAGCAGGGCCGCGACCTCGTTGACCTCGACCGAGCGGCGCATCACCTTCGGGTAGATCAGATAGTTCTCCACCTGCTGATAGACCACGAAGAACGCGACGCACGCGATCCCCACCGGCAGGTCGGTGGCGAAGCCGACGAGGCTGACCACCACCGCGCCGATGGTGGCGCCGATCTGCGGGATCAGGTCGGTCACCGCGACCACCACGGCCAGCGCGAACGGGTACGGCAGCCCGACGGCCAGCGCGAACACGAAGGTGGTCACCCCGGCCAGCACGGCGATGCTCAGCGCGCCCACCATGTACGCGCCGACCTTCGCCAGGATCTCGTCGCCGATGAGCCGCACCCGGTGCCGGCGGGAGCGGGGCACCAACGCGTACCCGACGCGGCGCAGCCGGTCGAAGTACGCGAGGAAGTAGATCGTCAGGACCAGCACGGTGAGCGCCCGGAAGACCGTGCCGAAGATGAGCTGGGCGCCGCCGAGGACCCCGCCGAGCGCCCGCCCCACGGTGTCGGCGTTGGCCGCGGCCTGCACCTTCGCCATCACGTCGTACCGGACGACGAAGTCGTTGACGGCCTCGTTGCGGCGCAGCTCCTCGACGTAGCTGGGCAACTGCTCGACGAACTGCCCGGACTGGGTGACCACCGGCGGGACCAGCGCCACCAGGCCGCCGACGATCAGCGACAGCACGATCAGCGTCACCGCCGCGACGGCCAGCCCGTTGGGCAGGCCCCACGAGCGCAGCCGGACCACCGCCGGGTTGAGCCCGACGGCGAGGAAGAGCGCGATGACGACCAGCACCAGGATGCCGGCCGAGTTGCGGACGCCGAGGAAGACGGCGTACGCCAGCAGCACGCCGAGTGCGCCGGTGAAGCCGACGAGGAAGCTGTTGCGGCGCAGGGGCCGCCCCGGCACCCCGAAGCGGCCCGAGCCGGCGGCGAGCGCGCCGGGCGGGTCGAAGTCGTCGGGGTCGCCAGGGTCCGCCCGGTCGTCGTCCGCCCGGTCGTTGTCTGGCCGGCCGTCGTCCGACCGGCCGCCGCCGGGCGGGGGGCCGACGGGGGTGGCGCGGTCCGCCGGGTCGTCGTCCGGACCGGTGTGGCCCGGCTGCCCGTGGCCCACCGGTCCGTGGCCTACCGGTGGCTCGTGGCTTACCGGCCTGTCGTCCGGCTGCCCGCCGTGCGTCCGTGCGCCGTCCGCCACCGAGACCTCCTCCGCCCTCCGGCGGATGCGCCCGGAGCGTCGTCGTCAGCCGCCCACGGCCCTGGCCGGGCGCGGGTCCTGCCGACAGGAGGGTAGTTGCCGGGCGGACGGCCCGGCCACCCCGGCTCACTCGGACTCGACGGACACCTTGCTCGGCCGGGCGCTGCGCTCGTCGGTCGTCGGCTTGGTCGGCCGCTTGCCGTTCTCGCCGGTGCTGGTGATCTTCGTGGGGGTCGCCCCCCGGCCGCCCTCGCCGGGCACCGCGGCCACCGTCGGCTCGCCGTCCACCCCGGCGCTGGCTGCGCCCCCGTCCACCGTGGTCACCGGCTCGGCCACCGGCCGGGTCCGGGCCGGGGCGGCGTCGTCGGCCGGCACGGCCTTCGCCACCCCCGCGTCGGCGGTCGCCTTGACCGGCGCGGGCTGCGCCGGCTCGCCGGACCCGGCGGCCGCCGTGGCCGACCCGGTCGCCTTCGCGGGCACCGGCCCGGTGCCCTTCGGCGTGCCGGTCGCCTTCGCGGGCCCGGTTCCCTTCGGCGCGCCGGCCGTCGTCGCCGGCTCGGTCCCGTTCGGCGTGTCGCCGGCCGTCGCGGGCCCGGTCCTGTTCGGCGTGTCGCCGGCCTTCGCGGGCCCGGTCCTGTTCGGTGTGTCGCCCGCCTTCGCGGGCCCGGTCACCGGCGCGCCCGCCGTGGCCGACAGCCGGACGCCGGCCAGCTGCTGCCGCAGGTCGAGCAGCTGGTGCTGGAGCTCGTCCGACTCCTGCCGGGACTGCCAGGTCTCCTGCCGCAGGTCGGCCAGCTGCTGCTGGGCCTGGGCGATCTCCAGCATCACCTGGGCGAGCTGCTGGCGGCCGGCGGCCACCTCCTGCTGGGTCGCCGCGAGGTGCTGCTGCGTGGTGGCCAGATGCTGCTGCGTGGTGGCCGCGTACTCCTCGAACTGGCGGCGGGACGCGGCGACGTGCTCGTCGGCCCGGCGTCGCTTGTCGGCCGCGTCGGCCTCGGCCCGGCCCAGCAGGTCGGCGGCCTCCTCCTCGGCCTGCCGGCGCATCGTGAGGGCGTCCTGCTCGGCGGCGCGCCGGATCTCCGCGGCACCGTCCTCGATCTCGGCCCGCCGGGCGGTGTACTGCTGCTCCAGCTCGGTCTGCCGGGCGGTGTACTGCTGCTCCAGCTCGTCCTGCCGGGCCGTGTGCTGCCGGTCCAGCTCCTCGCGGCGCTGGGAGTGTTCCCGCTCGGCGGTCTCCTTGCGCTGGGCCAGCTCCCGGTCGGCCGCCTCGCGCCGGCCGTTGACCTCCTGCTCCACCCCGGCCCGCCAGGCGCCCAGCTCCTGCTGCGTCTGGGCGCGGGCCTGCTGCACGTACGCCTCGGTCTCGGTGCGCATCCGCTGCACGTACGCCTCGGTGTCGGCGCGTTGGCGCTTGCCGGCCTCCGCCGCCTGGGCGGTGACCCGCTCGGCCTCCTGCCGGGCCCGGTCGCGGGTGGCCTTCGCGGCGCCCTCGGCATCGTCGGTGATCCGCTTGGCCTCCTGCAACGCCTTGGCGTGGGTGGCCCGGCTGGCCTCGGTGGCGTTGTCGGTGAGCCGCTTCGCCTCCTGCTGGGCCTTGGCGTGCACCTCCTTGGCCGCCTCGCGGAGCTGGGTGGCCTCCTGCTGGGCCTTGGCGAGGGCCTCCCGGGCGGCCTCGCGCAGCTTGGTCGCCTCCTGCTGGGCCCGGGTGTGGATCTCCTTCGCGGCGTCCCGGAGCTGGGTCGCCTCCTGCTGGGCCTTCTCCAGGGCCTCCTGGGCGGCCTTGCGCAGCCGGGTCGACTCGTCCTTGGCCGCCGCGCGCAGCTGGGCGGACTCGTCCCGGGCGGCCTTCAGCGTGGCGTCCGCCTCGGCGCGCCGGGCGGCGCCGTGCCGCTCCTCCTCGGCCCGCCGGGCGGCGAGGGCGATCTCGAAGTCCTTGAGCGCCTGGGCGGCCTGTTCCTTGGCCTCCGCGACGATGTGCTCGGCGGCGGCGCGCCGCGCCTCGATCTCCTCGTTGGCGGCGGCGAGGATGTCGTCGGCCTGCTCCTCGGCGAGGACGAGGATCTGCTCCACCCGCGGGCCGAGGTGCCGGAACGAGGCCCGGTCCACCACGCCGACCTGCTTGCGCACCTGGGCGAGGTCGCGTTGCAGCACCTCGACCTGCCCGGCCAGCTTGTGGATCTGGGTGTACGCCTGTTCCCGCTCGGCCGCCAGTGTCGCGATCTCGTGCTCCGCGCGAGCGACGTACCTGTCGACCTGTCGTTTCTCGTACCCCCGCAGGGCGGACTCGAAGCTGGGCTCCGTCGTCACATCCCCGCCGAGAGCGAACAGTTCCTCGCCGTGCGACATGCCCCCATCCTCACACGCATCCGGCTCGGCTGGGGCGATACGGACGCCCCGGATGGGAGCTGATTCACTGCCGTTACCGACGCCCGTGCCGCGGCGCGGGGAAACGCATACGGCGCGGGGTCCCACCGGTTACCCGGTGTCACCCCGCGCCGTGTCCATGCCCCCCGGCCGTGCGGTCGGTCAGCCGGCGGACTCCGCGCTCACCCGCTCGTCCTTGCCGTCCGCCTTGGCCGGCTCCGGCTTGGCCTGCGCCGGCGGCACGCCCGGCACGATGCCGGCGAGGCCCGACAGCATCTGGCCGAGCTGCGAGGTGACGGCGTCCTTCTGCCGGGTGAGGTCCTCGACCTCGCGGCGGGCGGCCTGCGTGGTCAGGTCGGCCTCGGTGCGGGCCTCCGTGAGCAGCCGCTTCGCCTCGGCCTTGGCCTCGTTGAGCGTCTTCTCGGACAGCGCTTTGGCCTTCTCGACGGTGTCGTTGGCGGTGCGCTCGGACTCGACCCGACGGGCCTCGGCGCGCTGCTCGATCTCCTTGGCCCGCTCCTGGGCGGCCCGGGCGCGCTGCTCGGCCTCGCCGACCAGCTTCTGCGTCTGGGCGACCTGGGCGGCGTGCCGCTCGGACTCCTCGCGCTCGGCCTTCTCGCGCCGTTCGGCGAGCTGCAGCTCCAGGGCCTGGAGGTCCTTGTCGCGCTTGTCGCGGGCGTCGGTGAGGAGCTTGGTCGCCTCGGCGCGCTTCTCCTCGGCCTCCCGCGCGGCCTTCGCCCGCTGCTGGGTGATCTCCCGCTCGGCGGTGGCGCGCAGGGTGGCGACCTCACGCTCGACGGTCGACTTCAGCTCGGCGACCTCGTGCGCGGTGACGGTGCGCAGCTGCTTGGTCTCCCGCTCGGCGTCGGCGCGCAGGGTGTCGGCCTCCCGGCGGGCCTGCACGCGCACCTCGGCGGCCTCGCGCTCGGCGGCGGTGCGGACACTGCCGGCCTCGCGCTCGGCGGTGGCCTTCATCGCGGCGGCCTCGGCGCGGGCCTTGTCGGTGATCTCGCGCGCCTCCAGACGGGCCGCGGAGAGGATGCCCTCGGACTCGCGCTTGGCCTCGTTGCGGTGGTCGTTGGCCTGCTCCTCGGCCAGCCGCAGGATCTGCTCGACGCGGGTGCCCAGGCCGGAGAGGGTCGGCCGGCTGTTCTCCTCGAGCTGCTTGTTGGTCTCGGCGAGCTTCTGCTCCAGCGCGCTCTGGCGCTGCTCGGCCTGGCGGAGCCGACGCTGGGCGTCGTTCATCCGCTGCTCGGCCTCGGCGCGGGCCTGCTCGGACTGGGTCAGCGCGGCGGTCAGCCGACCGATGAAGTCATCGACCTGCCCGACGTTGTATCCGCGCAGGCCAACGGTGAAATCTGGCTGCGAGTTCGCGTTATCGAAGAACGCAAGAGGGGAGGACTGCTGCTGGGGCATTGGGACATACTCGCAGACCCCCCGGGGTGCTTCGCAAGAGCGGTGCGGGCCTTTCGTGTCCTGTTTACATGGTCAACTGACTGCCGTCGGGCGGGTCCGATCGGTGGGCGATCTTGGCAGCTCCCGGGCCGGTCCGGGGGCCCGGTGGGCGGATGGTCGGGCGCGCCGGAGGCGAGTGGTCGGGCGGCCCGGTGGGCGGTGGCCGGGTGGCCCTGTGGGCGGGTGTTCGGGCGCGCGGGGGCGTGCGGGAAAAGGGCCGCGGGAGCGGCCGGCGGTCCTTTGCCGGCCCGTGCCGGTTTCTCATCGGCCGGTGCCGGTTTCTTGTCGGTTGGTGCCGGCGACTTTCCCTGTCGGCCGTGCCGGCATCGCGCGAAATGGGGACCGCAGCCGGCGTCGAAAGGCAATGCCCGACCACGGCGATGCCCGACCGGGCCTCCCCGGACGGCTCGCCGGCGGCCGGCGGGTCAGCGCCTGCAGGACCGCGTGATCGACTTCATGTCGGCCGGATGGGGGTCTCCCGTCCCGTCGATACCGCCAGGTCACCGACGTGAAGTCGATCGACTCGGCCGCGCACCACTGCGCTCGCGCGGAGGGCTGTGGTGCCGCCGGGCGGGCGCGGCGCCGGGTGGGGTGGGGGTGGTTAAGAAGGGGCCCCTGCTCTACAGAATGCGTTAACAGGGGGCCCTTCCTTTCACCTTTCACCGCCGGGCGGGCTCGACCAGCTCGACGAGGACGCCGCCCGCGTCCTTCGGGTGGACGAAGTTGATCCGGGAGTCGGCGGTGCCCCGGCGCGGGGTCTCGAAGAGCAGCCGCAGGCCGCGCTCGCGCAGCGCCGCGCACGCCGCGTCGATGTCGGCCACCGTGTACGCCACCTGCTGCACGCCGGGCCCCGAGCGGTCGAGGAACTTGGCGATGGTCGACTCCGGGGTGAGCGGGGCGAGCAGTTGCACGCAGCCGCCCTCGGCGGTCGGCCCGACCGTCAGCATCGCCTCGCGGACGCCCTGCTCGGTGTTGGTCTCGGTGTGCACGCAGCGCATGCCGAAGGTGCGCTGGTAGAAGTCGATCGCGGCGTCGAGGTCGGCGACGGCGATCCCGACGTGGTCGATGCGGCGCAGGCCGATGTCTGTGACGAAGTCGGCAGCGGGCTCGACGGGGGAGTTCTCAGCCATGGCGTTAGTCTGACCGAACACCCGTCCAACCGAACAATCGTTAAGGTTCACAGCTCGGCACCCCCCTCGGAGGGCAAGCACATGGCTTCGGTGATCGTCAGCGGCGCGCGGACCCCGATGGGTCGCCTGCTCGGCAACCTCAAGGACCTCCCCGCCACCAAGCTCGGCGGCATCGCGATCAAGGCCGCGCTGGAGCGCGCCGGGGTGCCCCCCGAGCAGGTGCAGTACGTCATCATGGGCCAGGTCCTCCAGGCCGGCACCGGGCAGATCCCGGCCCGGCAGGCCGCCGTCGAGGCGGGCATCCCGATGTCCGTGCCGGCGCTGACGATCAACAAGGTCTGCCTCTCCGGCCTGGACGCGATCGCCCTGGCCGACCAGCTCATCCGGGCCGGCGAGTTCGACGTCGTGGTGGCCGGCGGCATGGAGTCGATGACCAACGCCCCGCACCTGCTGCTCGGCCAGCGCGCCGGCTACAAGTACGGCGACGTGACGATCAAGGACCACATGGCCCTCGACGGGCTGACCGACGCCTGGGACTGCTGCTCGATGGGCGAGTCCACCGAGCGGCACGGCGCGCGGCACGGCATCACCCGCGCCGAGCAGGACGCCTTCGCCGCCGCCAGCCACCAGCGGGCCGCCGCCGCGCAGAAGAACGGCCACTTCGCCGACGAGATCACCCCGGTGGTCATCCCGCAGCGCAAGGGCGACCCGGTGGTGATCAGCGAGGACGAGGGCATCCGCCCGGACACCACCGTCGAGTCGCTGGGCCGGCTGCGCCCCGCCTTCACCTCCGACGGCACGATCACCGCCGGCAGCGCCTCGCCGATCTCCGACGGGGCCGCGGCCGTGGTCGTGATGAGCGAGGCGAAGGCCCGGGAGCTGGGGCTGACCTGGCTCGCCGAGATCGGCGCGCACGGCAACGTGGCGGGCCCCGACAACTCGCTGCACTCGCAGCCCTCCAACGCGATCAACCACGCGCTGCGCAAGGGCGGCCTGGGGGTGGAGGACCTCGACCTGGTCGAGATCAACGAGGCGTTCGCCGCGGTCGGCATCCAGTCCATGCGCGACCTGGGCATCGGCGACGACAAGGTCAACGTCAACGGCGGCGCGATCGCGCTGGGCCACCCGATCGGCATGTCCGGGGCCCGGCTGGTGCTCACTCTCGCCATGGAGCTGCGGCGGCGCGGCGGTGGCACCGGCGCGGCGGCGCTCTGCGGCGGCGGGGGCCAGGGCGACGCCCTGATCATCCACGTACCCGACCCCACCGAGCAGCAGTGAGCGGAGCCGTCGCGCAGGTCCCGGCCGGCGGCGTGCCGTCGGTGCGCCGCAGCCGGGACGTGCCGATGCTCGTGGAGCGGGCCCGCGCCGGCGACCCGCGCGCCGTGGCCCGGCTGATCACCCTGGTCGAGTCCGGCGACGAGGTGCTGCCCCGGGTGGCGGCGGCCCTCGCGCCGTACGCGGGGCAGGCCCAGGTGGTCGGGCTGACCGGGTCGCCCGGGGTGGGCAAGTCGACCACCACCAACGAGCTGGTCCGGGCGCTGCGCTCGCGCGGGCACCGCGTCGGGGTGCTGGCCGTCGACCCGTCCAGCCCGTTCACCGGCGGGGCGATCCTCGGCGACCGGGTCCGGATGCAGGACCACGCCACCGACCCGGGCGTCTACATCCGGTCGATGTCCAGCCGGGGCCACCTCGGCGGGCTGTCGGCGGCGACCCCGCAGGCGGTGCGGGTGCTGGAGGGCGCCGGCTGCGACGTGGTGCTGGTGGAGACCGTCGGCGTCGGGCAGGCCGAGGTCGAGGTCGCCTCGCTGGCCGACACGACGCTGGTGCTGCTCGCCCCGGGCATGGGCGACGCGATCCAGGCGGTGAAGGCCGGCATCTTGGAGATCGCCGACGTCTTCGTGGTCAACAAGGCCGACCGGGATGGCGCCGACGCCACCGTCCGCGACATCCAGGGCATGATCGCCCTCGGGGAGCGGGGGCCCGGCGAGTGGCGGCCGCAGGTGGTCCGCTCGATCGCCGCGCGGGGCGAGGGGATCGACGACATCGCCGCCGCGATCGACAAGCACCGCGGCTGGCTGGTCGAGCACGACGAGCTGCGCCGCCGCCGCGAGAAGCGGGCCGCCGCCGAGATCGAGGCGATCACGCTGGGCGTGCTGCGGGCCCGGATCGGTTCACTGCGCGACGGTACGGAGCTGCCGGCGCTCGCCGCGAAGGTGGCCGAGGGGGCGCTCGACCCGTACGCCGCCGCCGACGAGTTGCTGGCGCAGATCGGCTCCTGACGCGTCCACTGCGGACCCCCGGCAACGAGTACGCTCGCACCGCTCCACGGTCGGCGTGGGGCGGTGCGCGCGTGTTGGGGGAGAGGTCATGGCTGACGAGGCGACGCAGGAGCTGTCGGTGACGCCGGACGCGGTGGCGGGCGGGACCACCCACGTCTCCGACGAGGTGGTGGAGAAGATCGCGGTGGCCGCCGCGCGGTCCGTCCCCGGCGTGGCCGACCTGGGCGGCGACGTGGCCCGGTTCTTCAACGCCGTCTTCGACCGGGTCGGCCTGGACCAGGTCGGCGACGCCCGGCGCGGCTGCTCGGCGCACGTCACGAACGGCGCGGCCGTGGTCAACCTGGTCGTCGTGCTCGACGCCGGCCGGCCGGTGCCGGAGGTGACCGACGGGGTGCGGGCGGCGGTGACCCGGGCCGTCGAGGCGTACGGGCTGCGGGTCGACGAGATCAACATCCGGGTGGACGACGTGGCGCTCGGCGACCCCGCCGCCGCGCCGGCCTGACCGGGTTACCTACCGGTACGCGACTCCTTAGCGATCGTTCAGGCCGGGGACTACACTCGGTCCTCTGACGAGGACTCGAGGAGGAGCCCTGCGCATGGACGCCGACGAGATCGCCGCCGGACGGGCGCGCTGGCAGGCCCGCTACGACGCCGCGCGGAAGCGGGACGCCGACTTCACCACGCTCTCCGGGATGCCCGTCGACCCGGTCTACGGGCCGCCCGAGGGCGTCGCCCACCCCGGCTTCGAGCGGATCGGTTGGCCGGGCGAGTTCCCGTACACCCGGGGGTTGTATCCCACCGGCTACCGGGGGCGGACCTGGACGATCCGGCAGTTCGCCGGCTTCGGCAACGCCCGGCAGACCAACGAGCGCTACAAGATGATCCTCGGCGCGGGCGGCGGCGGCCTCTCCGTCGCGTTCGACATGCCGACCCTGATGGGCCGCGACTCCGACGACCCGCAGGCCCTCGGCGAGGTCGGGCACTGCGGGGTGGCCGTCGACTCGGCCGCCGACATGGAGGTGCTCTTCGACGGCATCGACCTGGCCGGCGTCACCACCTCGATGACCATCTCCGGGCCGGCCGTGCCGGTGTTCTGCATGTACCTCGTCGCCGCCGAGCGGCAGGGCGCCGACCTGTCCACCCTGGACGGCACGCTCCAGACGGACATCTTCAAGGAGTACATCGCGCAGAAGGAGTGGCTCTTCGACCCGGAGCCGCACCTGCGCCTCATCGGCGACCTGATGGAATACTGCGCGCGCGAGATCCCGCGCTACAAGCCGCTCTCCGTCTCCGGCTACCACATCCGCGAGGCCGGCGCGACTGCCGCGCAGGAGCTGGCGTACACCCTCGCCGACGGGTTCGGCTACGTCGAGTTGGGGCTGTCGCGCGGGCTGGACGTCGACGTCTTCGCCCCCGGGCTGAGCTTCTTCTTCGACTCGCACGTCGACTTCTTCGAGGAGATCGCGAAGTTCCGGGCCGCCCGCCGGATCTGGGCCCGCTGGCTGCGCGACGTCTACGGCGCGACCAGCGAGAAGGCGCAGTGGCTGCGGTTCCACACCCAGACCGCCGGGGTGTCGCTGACCGCCCAGCAGCCGGTCAACAACGTCGTACGCACCGCCGTCGAGGCGCTCGCCGCCGTGCTCGGCGGGACGAACTCGCTGCACACCAACGCCCTCGACGAGACCCTCGCGCTGCCCACCGACGAGTCCGCCGAGATCGCCCTGCGCACGCAGCAGGTGCTGATGGAGGAGACCGGCGTGGTCAACGTGGCGGATCCGCTCGGCGGCTCCTGGTACGTCGAGGCGCTGACCGACAAGATCGAGGCCGAGGCGGAGGAGATCTTCGCCCGCATCCGGCAGCTCGGCGGGGACGGGCCGCACCGGATCGGTCCGATGACCTCCGGCATCCTGCGCGGCATCGAGGACGGCTGGTTCACCGGGCACATCGCCGAGTCCGCCTTCGTCTACCAGCAGGCCCTCGAAAAGGGCGACAAGCGCATCGTCGGCGTCAACTGCCACACCGGCACCATCGCCAAGGACCTGGAGATCCTGCGCATCTCGCACGAGGTCGAGGTGGAGCAGCGCCGGGTGCTCGCCGAGCGCAAGGCGGCCCGCGACGTCGCGGCGGCGCGCGCGGCGGTGACCCGGATGGTCGAGGTCGGCCGCACCGGCGACAACATGATCCCGGCCATGCTCGACGCCGTCCGCGCCGAGGCGACCCTCGGCGAGATCTGCGACGCGCTGCGCGCCGAGTGGGGCACCTACCGCGAGCCGGCCCGCTTCTGACAGGTGCAAGGAAGGGTCCCTTCCCATCGCTTTTCGGATGGGAAGGGACCCTTCCTTGCAGGCCGGGGCGGGGGTGAGAGTCGCAACTGTCGCCGTCGCGGTTGATCTGAGTTCGGCGGGACACGTGCGAGACTAGATAACCATG
Source organism: Micromonospora sp. WMMD712 (assembly GCF_029581295.1). NCBI lineage: Bacteria > Bacillati > Actinomycetota > Actinomycetes > Micromonosporales > Micromonosporaceae > Micromonospora > Micromonospora sp. WMMD712. The sequence goes on along the minus strand of NZ_CP120743.1, from coordinate 3,071,551 downwards.
AGCGACCCACGGATCACCTCGTCGATCTTCACCCGCGGCGCGGTCGACCTCAGCGGACTGCGCAACACCGCACCGCCCGCCACCCGCCCCAGCACACCGGCCCAGGCCGGTCCGTCCTCCGGGCTGCCGGCCGCCGCCGGCGGCGGCTCCGTGATCGACGTGACAGAGGCCAACCTCCAGGCCGAGGTGCTCGAACGGTCCACCACGATGCCCGTCGTCGTCTTCTTCGGCGCGGCCGGCTACCCGGAGAGCGACCAGTTCGCCCCGCTGCTGGAGCGGCTGGCCGCCGAGGGCGGCGGCGCGTGGGCGCTGGCCCGCATCGACGTCCAGGAGAACCCGCGGATCGCTCAGATGTTCCAGGTGCAGGGGGTCCCGACGGTCTACGCGGTGGTCGGCGGCCGGCCCGTCGACGCGTTCTCGGGCGCGGTTCCCGAGGCCCAGCTGCGGCAGTGGATCGGCGCGGTGCTCAAGGCCGGCGGCGTCGACGTCGCCGCACCCGGCGACCCCCGCCTCGACGAGGCCGACGACGCCCTGATGAGCGGCGACCTGGAAGCGGCCGAGGAGGCGTACCGGAAGATCCTCGCCGAGTCGCCGGCGGACGCCGCGGCCGAGGCCGGCCTGGCCCAGGTCGGGCTGGCCCGCCGGGTCGCCGGCGCCGACCCGCGCGCGGCGCTCGCCGCCGCCGAGGCCAACCCCGACGACGTGCCCGCCCAGTTGCTCGCCGCCGACATCGAGGTGCTCAGCGGCATGGCCGAGCAGGCGTACGCCCGCCTGGTCGACCTGGTGCGCCGCACCTCCGGCGACGACCGGGACAAGGCGCGCCAGCACCTGATCGCCCTGTTCACCGTCGCCGGCCCGGACGACCCCGCCGTCGCCTCCGCCCGCCGGGCACTGGCCAGCGCCCTGTTCTGAGTTCCGCCGTACGCCAGCGCGGGCCGGCGTTCGCCGGCCCGCCCGACCCACGAGGACGGGAGCCCATGATGCGCCGGATCGCCGTCCTCGACGCGCCGTCCAACCTCGGGCTGCGCCCGCCCACCCCCACCGCCGTCCCCGGCTGCGCCAAGGCACCGGGAGCGCTGCGCGACCAGGGCCTGCTCGCCCGGCTGCGGGCGCGCGACGCCGGCTGCCTCACCCCGCCCCGGTACGACCCGGGCGACTGGCGCCCCGGCGACGGCGTCTGCCACGCCCCGGAGATCGCCGCGTACTCGGCGGCGCTGGCCGACCGGATCGGGGCGATCATCGACCGGGGGGAGTTCCCGCTCGTCCTCGGCGGGGACTGCTCGATCCTGCTCGGCTCGGCGCTGGCCATGCACCGCCTCGGCGAGGCGGTCGGCGGGCGGATCGGGCTCGTCTTCGTCGACGGCCACTCCGACTTCCGGCACCCCGGCAACGCCTCGTACGTCGGCGCGGCGGCCGGGGAGGACCTGGCGCTGGTCACCGGGCGGGGGCAGGCCGACCTGGCCGCGATCGAGGGGCGGCGGCCCTACTTCCGCGACATCGACGTGGTGGTCCTCGGCATCCGCGCCCAGGACGAGTACCGCCTCGACCTCCAGGCCGCCGGCATCACCACCCGGCCGGTGCCGGCGCTGCGCGCCGAGGGCGCGGCCCGCACCGCCCAGTGGGCCCACGAGGAGCTGGCCGACTGCGCCGGCTACTGGGTGCACGTCGACGTCGACGTGCTCGACCCGGCGGTGATGCCGGCGGTCGACGCACCGGACGCGGGCGGGATCGCCTTCGCCGAGCTGGAGATCCTGCTCGCCGGCCTGGTCGACACCCCGCACTGCCTCGGGGTGGAGCTGACCGTCTTCGATCCCGACTACGACGTCGACGGCGCGTACGCCGCCGAGATCGTCAACACGGTGGTGGCCGGGCTCGCCCCGGTGACCGCCCCGAGCGCGGTGCCGCCCCGCCTGCCGCCGGCGGCCCCGGAGACCCGTCTGGTCCCGGCGGCCCCGGAGCCCCGCCTGCCTCCCGGGTCCCGCCCGTTCCCGGCCCCGGAGCGGCTGTCGCCCGCCGGTCCCGCCGGCCCGGACGGCCCGGCCGCAGACCCGCTGGCCGCCGTTGACCCGCTGGCCGCCGACCTGTCGGCCGGAGCCGGTGCGCCGCCGGCCGTCGCCGGTGCGCCGACCGACCCGCCGGCCGGGCCGGACAGGACCGGGGGCGGGCCGGTGGGACCGGCCGGGCGGGTCGACGATGCCGGCCTCGTCGCGGGCTATCCATCCGGCCCGACGGGGACCGCCCCGCTGCTGGAGCCCGTCGGGCCGCCGGCCTCGGCCGGGCCGGGCCTGCTGCGCCGGGTCACCGGGGCGACCCCGGGCGACGCCCCGCCGCCCACCGAGGACGGTGCCCCGCCCCGGCCGGCGGCCGGCATCGCCTGACGGAGGGCCGCTGCTCCCCACCGCCCGCCGCTGGTCCCGCCGGTGCCGCCGCCGGCCCCGCCTTGGGGCCGTCGCGGGGCTCGGGCAGGGGCGCGTGGGGCTCGGGCGTGCTGCCATGTCGGCGACATGGGGGCATCCCGCCGCCCCGGATACCGCTAGGTCGCCGACATGGCGGCCCGGCCCGGTGCGCGGCCCCCGGCGCGGCCCGCGCGGCCCGGCGCGGCCCAGGCCGGGCCGCCGGCCCCGGCAGGTCCGGCCTGGTCCGGGGCGTCAGGAGGCGGCCAGGGCGCGCAGGAAGCGCTCGGCGATCGGGACCGCGCTCGACCCGCTCGATCCGCCCCGCTCCACGAAGACCGCGAACGCGACGTCGCCCTGCCAGCCGACGAACCAGGCGTGGGTGTGCGCCGGGTCGTCGTCGTACTCGGCGGTGCCGGTCTTGCCGTGCACGGGGCCGCCGGGAGCGTCCTTGAGGGCGGTGGCGGTGCCGGCGGTGACCACCTCGCGCATCATCGTGCGCAGCGGCTCGACCGAATCCGGCTTGAGCTGCGGCCCGGCGGGCGCGGCCTTGGCCGGGGCCGGGTCGACGACCAGCTTCGGCTGCTCCCAGCGTCCCCGGGCGACGGCGGCGGTGGCGGCGGCCATGGCCAGCGGGCTGACCAGGGTGGTGCCCTGCCCGAACGCGGCGGCGGCCTGCTCGGCCGGTGAGCCGCCGGCGGAGACCTTGCCGGTGAACGCGTCCAGGCCGAGGTCCCACTCGGTCTCCAGGCCCAGTGCCCGGCCGGTCGCGGCGAGGCCGTCGGGGCCGAGCTTCGGCGCGAGCGCGGCGAACGCCGTGTTGCAGGACTTCGCGAAGTCGGTGCGGAACGGCACCGTGCCGAGGGCGAAGTTGTCGGAGTTCTTGAACGAGCGACCGTCCACCGTGAACGTCTTCGGGCAGGCGACCGGGCCGTCCAGGGTGACCGCGCCCCGGTCGAGCAGGCCGAGGGCGCTGACCATCTTGAACGTCGAGCCGGGCGGCACCTGGGCGGTGAACGCGAGGTTCTCGCCGGCGGCCCCGGGGCCGTTCGCGGCGGCCAGCACCGCGCCGTCGCCGACCCGCACCGCCACCAGCGCGGCGCGGCGCTTCTCGCCGCGCAGGGCCGCGTCGGCGGCGTTCTGGGTGGCCACGTCGAGGGTGGTCCGCACCGCCTGGCCGGGCTTCGGCTCCTGCCGGAACAGCTCCGTGCCGGTCGGCGCGACGGTGCCGTCCGGCCCGGCCCGCTCGCTGATCACGGTGAGCCCCGGGGTGCCGCGCAGCCGTTCGTCGTGCCGGCCCTGGAGGCCGCCGTGGCCGACGAGGTCACCCTGCCGGTAGCGGTCGGGGTGGGCGGCCAGGTCGTCGGCCTGGGCCTGGTCGACCGAGCCGAGCAGCGCGCGGGCGAACTCGCGGGTCGGGGCCAGGTCGAGCTTCTCGGCCCGGAACTTGGTGCCGGGCAGGTCGTAGATGCGGGACCGGATCTGCCGGTAGGCCTCCTCGCGCAGCGTCACCACCTCGACGAACGCGCCCGGGTCGGCGTCGGCGAGGCGCTTGGGCAGGTCGGCGAGGTCGACCGGCGGGTTGATGGCCGGCCGGATCGCCCGGAACGCGGCGTCGAGCTGCCGCGACACCGACTTCACGTCGGTCACCTCGCTCGGTTGCAGCCCGACGCGGACCACGGGCCGGGGCGTGACGATCGGCTCGCCCGCGCCGTCGAGCACCCCGGCCCGGGGCGCGGCGTCGCGGCGCACCGCGATCCGGTCGCCGTCGGTGAGCTGCTCGTGCACTATCTGGGGCTCCCAGATGACCCGCCACTGCCCGTCGCCGCCGGTGGTGAGCCGCACCTGCCGGTCGTATTCCCAGGGGGTGCCCCCGGGCAGCGACCAGGCCACCCGGATCCCGGCGGTGGCGGTGTTGGCGTCGACCTTCGGGTCGCCGGTGCGCCGCAGGGCCGGCGGGGTGTCGGCCAGCTCGCCGGAGAGCTCGCGGAGTTGGCGCGTCACGTCGGCGGCGGGGACCTTCAGCCCGGCCGGGGTCACGAAGCCGACGGCCTGGAGGTCGCCCTTGCCCCAACCCGACAGGAAGGCGTCGACGGTCGGTCCGGGGCCGTCGTCGGACGAGCAGCCCACCAACGCGCCGGCGGCCAGCACGGTGGCCGCCAGCGCCGCGAGTGACCGCCGGGCGCTGGTGCGGACGCTGCCGCGACGGATCGGGTGCGTCTGGTGCATACGGGCGGTCCCTCCGGATCTCCGACTGCCCGTCACGGTAGTACGACCGCTCCCCGCGCACCGCCCCGCCGGGCACGCCACGTGCGGGAAGACGTGCCCCGGGGAGGTGATGAAGCTCTCGCGTCTGGGTACACCCCAGCCGGCCCACCAGAGGGATCTGCAACGGGTGAAAGGACGGAGTCCCGAACCGTACGTTCCGGCCAAGGTCGACCGAAGCACTCATCGGTAGGGCCTACCAAGGTCAACCGAAGCGCGCTCTTCGGCAGGGCCTAGGCTGGGCGGCAGAGTGACCCACAACGCGGTGGGTCGAGGGGAGTGGCACCGATGGACCGGCGTCCGGCGATCAAACCGGGACCCGACCTCCGGCAGGATGACACCGGCCGGGACGACAGTTTCGATTCGGCAACCGACGGGGACGGCTTCGGCCGACTCGACACAGGCGTGACCGGGATGACCGGTTCGAGCATCGACACCCTCTACGACCTCGGGCTGCCCGCGGAGGCGCTGGCCGACGACGTCGAGGATGCCGAGCTCGACGAGCCGGTCCCGAACGCCGAACGCCTGGTCGCCCAGGCCGTCGCGCTGGCCGGGGACGACCACGACGCGGCGACACTGGTCAGCCGCTTCTGGCGGTTCGCCCCGGACGAGGAGCTGATCGGGTTCACCGCCGAGGAGATGCTCGACGCGGCCCGCGCCCACCGGGACCTCGCCCACCAGCGGGTGCCGGGCGAGCTGAAGCTGCGCATCCACGAGCCGGACGCCGACCAGCACCACACGGTGATCGAGATCGTCACCGACGACATGCCGTTCCTGGTCGACTCGGTGACCGCCCTGCTCAACGCCCACCACCTCGACGTGCACCTGCTGGTGCACCCGCTGGTCGTGGTGCGCCGCGAGCCGCTGGGCCGCCTCGTCGAGGTCGCCGCCGACGTGGAGCCCGACGACTCCATCGACGGGGACCTCGTCGAGAGCTGGATGCGGATCGAGGTCGACCCCGTCCGCGACGCCGCCGAGCGGGAGAAGCTGCGCCGCGAGTTGCAGCGGGTGCTCACCGACGTGCGGGAGGCCGTGGAGGACTGGCCGCGGATGCGCCAGCGCGCCCTGGCCCTGGCCGACGAGCTGGCCACCGCGCGCACCTCGGACAGCCGCCCGCCGGTGCCGGAGAAGGACATCACCGACTCGGTGGAGCTGCTGCGCTGGCTCGCCCACGACCACTTCACCTTCCTCGGCTACCGGGAGTACCGGCTGGTCGACACCCCCGACGGCGAGGGGCCGGCGCTGGAGGCGGTGCTCGGCACGGGCCTGGGCATCCTGCGGTCGGACTCGCCGGAGGCGCGGGCGCTGTCGTCGATGACGCCCGAGGCGCACGAGAAGGTGACCGAGAAGCGCCTGCTGATCATCACGAAGGCGAACTCCCGGGCCACCGTGCACCGGTCGGCGTACCTCGACTACATCGGCTTCAAGGTCTTCGACGACGCCGGTCAGGTGGTCGGCGAGCGGCGGTTCCTCGGCCTGTTCTCCACGGCGGCGTACCGCACGAGCGTGCGGGAGCTGCCGGTGGTGCGCCGGAAGGTGGCCGAGGTGCTGGACCGCTCCGGCCTGAGCCAACGCAGCCACTCCGGCAAGGACCTGCTCCAGATCCTGGAGACCTACCCGCGCGACGAGCTGTTCCAGATCAAGACCGAGGACCTCTACCACGCGGTGATCGGCGTGCTGCGGATGGCGGGCCGCCGGCAGCTGCGGGTGTTCCTGCGCCGCGACGCGTACGGGCGGTTCATCTCCTGCCTGATCTACCTGCCCCGGGACCGGTTCACCACGCAGAACCGGCTGCGCATGCAGGACATCCTGCTGCGCGAGCTGAACGGCGTCGGGGTGGACTACACCACCCGGGTCACCGAGTCGATGCTGGCCCGGGTGCACTTCATCGTGCGGACGGACCCGACCCGCCCGCCGGGGGACATCGACGCGGACCTGCTCGCCGAGGAGCTGGCCGACGCGACCCGGCTGTGGGACGACGACTACCGCCTGGTGCTGGAGCGCAAGCTCGGCGACGAGCAGGCCAAGCACCTGTTCAGCCGGTACGCCGACGCGTTCCCGGAGGGCTACAAGGACGGGCACACGCCGTACGAGGCGATGAAGGACCTGGCGAAGCTGGAGCTGCTGGAGGAGCCCGGCCAGCTGGAGATGCACCTGTTCCGCAAGCAGCTCGCGCCGCGCGCGGGCGTCGCCGCCCGGGACGCCGACGTCGACGAGACGATGGACGTGCGGTTCAAGGTCTACCGCTACGGCGAGCCGATGATGCTCTCGGCGGTGCTGCCGGTGCTGCACTCGCTCGGCGTGAAGGTCGTCGACGAGCACCCGTACGAGGTGGAGCGCGTCGACGGGCGGATCTGGCTGTACGACTTCGGGCTGCGGCTGCCCGAGGGGCACCAGGAGTTGGCCGAGGTGCGCCCGCACGTGGAGAACGCCTTCGCGGCGGCGTGGCGGGGCGAGGCCGAGGTGGACGGCTTCAACGAGCTGGTGCTGCGCGGCGGGCTCACCTGGCGGCAGGTGGTGGTGCTGCGGGCGTACGCGAAGTACCTGCGGCAGACCGGGACGGTCTTCTCGCAGGACTACATGGAGCAGACGTTCATCGCGTACCCGAGGATCGCCGCGCTGCTGGTGGAGCTGTTCGAGGTGCGGTTCGCCCCCGGCGAGGCGAGCGTCGAGCAGCGCCGCGAGCGCGGCGGCGAGCTGGTGACGGCGGTCAAGGCGGCGCTGGACGACGTGGCCAGCCTCGACCAGGACCGCATCCTGCGCTCCTACCTCACGCTGATCCAGGCCACCCTGCGCACCAGCTTCTACGCCAAGCCGGTCGGCGGCCGGCCGAAGCCGTACGTGGCGTTCAAGCTGGACCCGCAGGCCATCCCGGACCTGCCGGCCCCGCGCCCCCGGTTCGAGATCTTCGTCTACTCGCCCCGGTTCGAGGGCGTGCACCTGCGCTACGGGCCGGTGGCCCGGGGCGGGCTGCGCTGGTCCGACCGGCGGGAGGACTTCCGCACGGAGGTGCTCGGCCTGGTCAAGGCGCAGATGGTGAAGAACGCCGTGATCGTACCGGTGGGCGCGAAGGGCGGCTTCGTGCTCAAGCAGAAGCCGGGTGACCGGGACGAGGCGGTCGCCTGCTACCAGGAGTTCGTCGGCGCGATGCTCGACGTCACCGACAACATCGTCGCCGGTGAGATCGTGCCGCCCGAGGACGTGGTCCGGCACGACGCGGACGACCCGTACCTGGTGGTGGCGGCGGACAAGGGCACCGCCACGTTCTCCGACATCGCCAACGAGATCTCGGCGGGGCACCAGTTCTGGCTGGGCGACGCGTTCGCCTCGGGCGGCTCCGCCGGCTACGACCACAAGAAGATGGGCATCACCGCCCGGGGCGCCTGGGAGTCGGTGAAGCGGCACTTCCGGGAGCTGGGGCACGACACCCAGACCCGGGACTTCACGGTGGTCGGCGTCGGCGACATGTCGGGCGACGTGTTCGGCAACGGGATGCTGCTGTCCGAGCACATCCGGCTGGTGGCCGCGTTCGACCACCGGCACATCTTCCTCGACCCGGACCCGGACGCCGCCACCTCGTACGCCGAGCGGAAGCGGCTGTTCGACCTGCCCCGGTCGTCGTGGGAGGACTACGACGAGAAGCTGATCTCCGCCGGTGGCGGGGTGTACCCGCGCGCCGCGAAGTCGGTGCCGGTGTCGCCGCAGGTCCGCGCGGTGCTCGGGCTGGCCGACGACGTCGACCAGCTCTCGCCGCAGGAGCTGATGAAGGCGATCCTGACGGCCCCGGTGGACCTGTTCTGGAACGGCGGCATCGGCACCTACGTCAAGGCGTCCTCGGAGACCAACGCGCAGGTGGGCGACAAGTCCAACGACGCGATCCGGGTCGACGGCCGCAGCCTGCGCTGCCGGGTGGTCGGCGAGGGCGGCAACCTGGGCTGCACCCAGCTCGGCCGGATCGAGTACGCCCTCGCGGGCGGGCGGATCTACACCGACTTCATCGACAACGCGGCCGGGGTGGACTGCTCCGACCACGAGGTGAACATCAAGATCCTGCTCAACACGGCGGTCGCCGACGGGGAACTGACCGTGCCGGAGCGCGACGAGCTGCTGGCCGGGATGACCGACGAGGTCGCCGAGCTGGTGCTGCGCGACAACTACGACCAGGCCCGCGCGATCAACAACTCGCAGGCGCAGGCCGCCTCGCTGCTCCCGGTGCACCGGCGGATGATCAACGAGTTGGAGCGCTCGGGCGCGCTGAACCGGGCATTGGAGGCGCTGCCGCCGGACGAGGAGCTGGCGGCCCGCACCGAGACCGGGCTGACCGCGCCGGAGTTCGCGGTGCTGCTCGCGTACACGAAGATCGTGCTGGAGCGGGAGATCCTGGCCGAGGGTCTCGCGGACGAGGAGTGGACGACCGACGTCCTGGTCAACTACTTCCCGACGCCCATGCGCGAGCGGTTCGCCGACCGGATGGGTCAGCACCGGCTGCGCCGCGACATCGTCACCACCGTGCTGGTGAACGAGGCGATCAACCGGGGCGGCATCACGTTCGTCTTCCGGGTGGTCGAGGAGACGGCGGCGTCGGCGGCGGACGTGATCCGGGCGTACGTGGTGGTCCGCGAGGTGTTCGGGCTGCGCGAGCTGTGGGACGCCGTCGAGGCGCTGGACAACAAGGTCGACCCGGAGTTGCAGACCGCGGTCTACCTGGACACCCGGCGGCTGCTCGACCGGGCGGTGCGCTGGCTGGTGACCAACCGGCGCTCGCCGCTGGACGTGCCGGCGGAGATCGACCGGCTGCGCGCCGGGGTGGCCCGGCTGCTGCCCGGCCTGGAGAACCTCTTCTACGGCGGCGAGCGGGAGGCCATCGCCGCCCACATCGACGCGATGACCTCGCGGGGGCTGCCGCGCGGGCTGGCCGAGCAGGCGACCCGGCTGATGTACAGCTTCGGCCTGCTGGACGTGGTGGAGACGACGGCGACGAGCGGGCGGGACGTCGGCGAGGTGGCCTCGGTCTACTTCGTGCTCTCCGACCGGTTCCGGGTCGACTCGCTGCTGTCGAAGATCTCCCTGCTGCCCCGGGCGGACCGCTGGCAGACCCTGGCCCGGATGGCGCTGCGCTACGACCTGTACGCCGCGCTGGCCGCGCTCACCGCGGAGGTGCTCGGCTCGACGCCGGACTCGCTGCCGCCGCTGGAGCGGGTGGAGCAGTGGGAGCAGTCCAACGCGACGTCGATCCACCGGGCCCGGCGGGCGATGGGGGAGTTCGACGAGTCGCGGGCGGACCTCGCCGCGCTGTCGGTGCTGCTGCGCCAGATCCGCACGCTGGTGCGCACCTCGGCGGCCTGACGCCGGACGCGGTGCGGGCGCGGCCGGTCGGATGCCCGACCGGCCGCGCCCCGCCTGCCCGCTCCGGCTGGTCAGCCGGTCATCGTGGCGAACACGATGACGTTGTCCACGTAGCTGCCCGCCGCCTGGTCGAACTGCCCGCCGCAGGTGACGATCCGCAGGCCGGCCCGGTCGTTGGGCCCGTAGACCAGCTCGGTGGGAAAGGCGGCCTTCGGGTACGCCCGCACCTCGTCGACCGTGAAGGTGACGCGGCTGCCGTCGTGCCGCGCCACCTCGACGGTGTCGCCGGGCTGGAGCGCGCCGAGGGAGTAGAACACGGCGGGGCCGCCGACCTTCGCCGAGTCGACGTGACCCACGACGACGGCGTTGCCGATCTCGCCGGGGCTCGCGCCCGGGGAGTACCACCCGGCGCTCAACGCCTGCTCCAGCGGGGGAACCTGGACGGTGCCGTCCGGGTTGGTGCCGAGCGTCATGATCGGGGCGTCGACGCCGATGCGGGGGATCCTGATGGTGGTCGGGGTGGCCCGGGCCAGGCCGGTCGCCGACCGCTCCCCGCCCGCCGCCCCCGGGCCGGCGTCGAGGGGCCCCTGACCGGCGACGTTCCCGCCGTCGTCCGTGGTCCCGCCGACGCGGTCGGGACCGGCCTGGGTGACCGGCTGGGGCGGGCGGGGGGTGGGCACGGGGCGCATGGAGGCGCCGACCATCCCGGCGCCCACCATGGCGAGCAGGACGACGACGGCCGCGCCGGCGGCGCGCCACGGTGTCCCGTGACGGCCGCCGGCCGGTGTCGCCGTCACGTCAGGCGAGGGACCCATTGGCCCGACGCCGCCGCATCAGCACGAGGCCGCCGAGCGCCGCGGCGCCCAGCATGCTCGCCCCGGTGGTGGCCAGCCCACGGTCGGTGCCGCCGGCCGCGCCGCCGTCACCGCCCTCGACGTGGCCGCGCGGGAGCACGACCAGCTCGCCCTCGCCGCAGGAGCCCTTCAGCTCGTAGCGGCCCGGAGCGGCGTCCTCGGCGACCTCCGCCTCGCCGTAGTAGACGAAGTCCTTCTTGTGCTCCCAGGACTTCTCCTCGCCGTAGCCGGAGTCCTCGCCGTAGCCGGAGTCCTCGCCGTAGCCCTTGTCCTCGCCGTAGCTGGAGTCCTTGCCGTAGCCCTTGTCCTCGCCGTAGCTGTAGTCCTCGCTCGACCAGTCCTTCTCGGCCTTCTTCTCGGACTTGTCCCCGTAGCCCTTCTCGGCCTCCTGGTCGTGCTCGTAGCCGCTCCACTCGCCGGAGTCGTCGGCGGCGCCGCCGCCCTTGCCGCCCTTGGCCTTTTCGTCCTCCTTGGCCTTGGACTTCTCGTCCTCCTTGGCCTTCTCGTCTTCCTTGGCCCCGCCGTGCTCCTCGCCGGCCTTCTCCTCGCCGGCCTTCTCCTCGGCCCAGGCGCCTTCTTCCTCGCCCTGGTACCCGCGGTCCTCGTCCGCCGGGTGCAGCTTGACCTTGCCGGTCACCTCGGACCAGACGGCGGCGTGCTCCTGGGCCTCCGGGCAGATCTCCAGGATCTTGACCTTCTCGCCGGGCTTGACGACGTGCGGCTTGGCGTAGACCTTGCCGTCGCGGGTCTCGCCGTCGTAGTGGCCGTCCGCGAACGCGATCCCCGGCGTGAACACCAGCAGGGACGCGCCGCCGAGCGCGGCACCCGCAACGACCTTCCCGAGCATCTTGTTTGCCATGACCTGCGTCACTCCATCCCTCTTCGTCCTGAGCCCGACGTCAGCCGAGCTACCCACGACGTTAGCCCCGTTCGCGAGCTATCAGGGGAAAGATTCGTGTTTTACAGTTTGCAGGGCGATGAGGTGAAGGAGGCTTTAGCGGTATTGATGCCGTGTGTCGGATTGTTCGGGGTGGTCGACGGGGTTGCGACCTGCCGGGCGTTCCCGCACTCTTTCGAGTGGGGCGGGGTGCCCGCGTGCGGCGTCCCGGTCGACACCTTCGGTGCTCAGCCGCCCCGACCGGGGCGCTCGTCCCCGGTGGGCGGGGTCGCCCGGCATCGAACCATTGCCATGGAAGCGCTCCCATGCAAGAATTCCCTCACGCGGTACGGGGAGCCACACCGCGCAAGGCAGATGTCGAGGGCACCGGTTCCACCGGACGACGTCCGCCGCCCGGCCGGCCATGCAAGCGCCGGCCGCGCACCACCACCAAACTGCCCGTCCGGGTCGGGCACCCCCGAAATCCCCCGTGGCGCCGTCGACGTCCGTTCGATGTCGCGCGCCGTTCCGCCGGGCCGCGAGTCCGGTCTCGCCCAAGGAGATCAGTGGCATGAGTATGAGGAAGAGACTGTCCGGCCGCCGCCGGGCGCTCGCACTGACCGGTGCGGGCGCGCTGGTCGCCGGCGGTCTGGTGACCATTCCGGTCACCGCGGCCCAGGCCGCGACCCAGTGCAGCGTCGACTACACCACCAACGACTGGGCCGGCGGCTTCACCGGCAGCGTCACCATCAAGAACATCGGCGACGCCGTCTCGTCCTGGAGCCTCGGCTTCACCTTCCCGAACAGCAGCCAGCGGGTCGTGCAGGGCTGGTCGGCGAAGTGGAGCCAGAGCGGGCAGAACGTCACCGCCGCGAACGAGGCCTACAACGGCTCGATCTCCAGCGGTGGCAGCGTGACCATCGGCTTCAACGGCTCGTGGAGCGGCAGCAACCCGAAGCCCACCTCGTTCACCCTGAACGGCGTGGTCTGCAACGGCGGCACCACCAACCCCACGACGCCGCCGCCGACCACCCCGCCGCCGACGACGCCGCCGCCGACCACCCCTCCGCCGACGACGCCCCCGCCCACCACCCCTCCGCCGACGACCCCGCCGGGGCAGAAGGTGGACAACCCGTACCTGAACGCCAAGGGGTACGTGAACCCGGAGTGGAAGGCCAAGGCCGAGTCCGTCGCGGGCGGCAACCGGGTGTCCAACACCCCCACCGCCGTGTGGATCGACCGGATCGCCGCCATCAACGGCACCCCGGACAGCAGCTCCAACGGGGCCATGGGCGTGCGTGACCACCTGGACGCCGCGCTCGCCCAGGGCGCGAACTACATCCAGTTCGTCATCTACAACCTGCCCGGCCGCGACTGCTCCGCCCTCGCCTCCAACGGCGAGCTGAAGCCGGACGAGCTGCCCCGCTACAAGTCGGAGTACATCGACCCGATCGCCGCGATCCAGGGCGACTCGAAGTACGCCAGCCTGCGGATCATCAACATCGTCGAGATCGACTCGCTGCCGAACCTGATCACCAACACCTCGGACAAGCCGGGCGGCACCGCGACGTGCGACACGATGAAGGCCAACGGCGGCTACGTCAACGGCGTGGGCTACGCCCTGGCGAAGCTGGGCGCGATCGGCAACGTCTACAACTACATCGACGCCGGCCACCACGGCTGGCTGGGCTGGGACAGCAACTTCAGCCCGAGCGCCGCGATCCTGCGTGAGGCCGCCGGCGCGTCCGGCAGCACCCCGGCCAACGTGCACGGCTTCATTGTCAACACCGCGAACTACTCGGCCCTCAAGGAGCCGTACTTCAAGGTGACCGACACCGTGAACGGCCAGACCGTCCGCCAGTCCAAGTGGGTCGACTGGAACTACTACGTCGACGAGCTCTCCTTCGCCCAGGCGTTCCGCAACGAGCTGGTCTCCAAGGGCTTCAGCAGCAACATCGGCATGCTGATCGACACCTCCCGCAACGGCTGGGGCGGCTCCGCCCGGCCCACCGGCGCGGGCCCGACGACCAGCGTGGACGCCTACGTCAACGGCGGTCGGGTCGACCGGCGCTTCCACACCGGCAACTGGTGCAACCAGGCCGGCGCGGGCCTCGGCGAGCGTCCCAAGGCCGCTCCGGAGCCGGGCATCGACGCCTACGTCTGGGTGAAGCCCCCGGGTGAGTCGGACGGCTCCAGCACCGAGATCCCGAACAACGAGGGCAAGGGCTTCGACCGGATGTGCGACCCGACCTACACCGGTAACGCCCGCAACGGCAACAACATGAGTGGCGCGCTGTCGGGTGCCCCGATCTCGGGTGCCTGGTTCCCGGCGCAGTTCACCCAGCTGATGCAGAACGCCTACCCGCCGCTCTCCTGATCCGGCGGAAGGCCTACCGGCCGCCGCGGGAGTGAGGCACCGCGCCGGCAGGTTCCCCCGGCCCCTGGTCCGACCGTCCACCGGTCGGGCCAGGGGCCCCCGCCTGTTCCGGGCCGGTCCGCCCCTGGTCCGTCAGCCCCCGGCCGGCCGGCCCCGGGCGGGTCAGGGCACCGTCCGTTCCACCGCCGCCCGGCCCTGCTCGGCCAGGTCCCGGCGGGCCCGCTCGATGTTCTCCGGCGTCGGGTCCTGGCCCCGCGCCAGCACCAGGTCCTCCGGGTCCCACGGCTGCTCCGCGCCGGTGCGGATGGTGTCCCCGCCGGTGCCCGTGCCCCCGCCGTACGGGTCGCCGAGCAGGTCCTCGGTCGAACCGGCCCCCTCGACGGCCTCCCCCGGCCCGGCGAAGGACGGGTCGGCCCGGTCCGCACCGCCGGTACGCAGCTGCGGCACCGTGCTCTCGTCGTCCACCGCCGCCGCCACCTCGGGGGTCTCCTCCAGCGGTCGCCCCGCGTTCGGCTCGCGCTCCGTCATCCTGCTGCCCTCCCGTGCGCCCAGGTGCTGCCTGATCCCCCCGGCGTACCCCGAAGGACGCAGGGCATGCCGACGGCGCCGGACCCCGCGGTCCGGCGCCGTGGAATCGACCTCCTGCGCCGTGGCGGCTGGATCGTCCGTGCCGCCCGCTACGGGTGAACCGATCGGCGGCGACGCTCCGCCGCCTTCTCGTTGAACACCACCCGGGGCTCCGGACGGCCCCGGGCCAGCCAGAGCCCGAGGGTGATCGGCCAGAACAGGCTGGCGCACAAGGCGGTCAGAAACCAGCCCAGCCCGAACCCGTCGGACCCGAGGATCTTTATCGGGCCCTGGCCGACGCCGGCCCGCGACCGGATGACGACGGTGGCCACGAGAATTCCGAGAAGATAGACGATGCCGGGCACCGCTTCCATGACACTGTCCCCCTACAGCCGTTCGGTCCGTGGTCAGCGCGTTTCGACGAACGCCTTCTCGGTCATGCGGCAGCGTCCGTTGCCGCACTTCGGGCAGTGCAGCGTCTTGCACTCGAACACCGCCCAGTAGCCGGCGGGTCCCGCTCCACTCTTCGAGCCCGGTCGTGCGTACATCGGAACGCCACAGTGACAGGTGGGCCTGCTCATGCCTGCTACCTCCATCGATCAGTTGACAGAAGACCGTCGCCGACCGCTCAGTCGAGCCGCGGTGCGGGCAACGGAAAACACGGCTCCAGTTCCGGATGGCACCAGAACGGCGGAGTCTGGAAGATCGGTGCCGAACTGCGAGTAGAGCTCCTCGACGGCGTCGGTGTCGCCGCCACCGGCGACCGCCCGCGCAGCCACAGGGCGACGACGACCGATGCGCCACCGACGGCCGAGAGGCCGAGGCACAGGGCGAGGTCCACGATGCTCTCCAGATCCGGTGACGAATGCATTCGGCGGGTGGTGGCGGTACCGGACCCGGATCGACGCGTTGATCCGGCGGGCTCGGGGCTGATTCGGCTGGCTCAGGAATGGGTGATCGGCGGGAACGCCCGACCGCCCGCCGGACGTCCACTTGTCCGACTGCTGCGCCCGGCTGCCGCTCGGCCCGGTGGTCCGCCGGAAAGACGGTCGCGTAACGGGGCCGGCGAGGACAAGCATGTCGGCAGAAGACCGGAAAACCCCGGTTCGTTGTCCGGTACCCAACTGTTGTCCGACCTGGACAGACGCCGGGATGCATACGGAAAATCACCACGAAGATCCGGATAATCGTCGGAGGCTCGGCAGTGGGACGTCCTGAAGGCTCTCTCGATCGTGACGGATCGCTGGCCACGGAATTCGCGTACTGGTTGCGCGATCTGCGTAACCGGTCGGGTCTGACGTACGAACAGCTCTCCCGGCGGACCGGATACGGCAAGAGCACCCTGCAGGAAGCCGCGGCGGGACGCCGGCTGCCCACCCTCGACGTCACCCTCGCCTTCGTCAAGGCCTGCGACGGCGACGAGGACGCCTGGCGGGACTACTGGACGCGGCTGAAGCGCGCCGCCGGCCAGGGGCGACCCTCAGGCGCGCCGGAGAGCCTCGACCTGACTCCTCCGTGGGCCGCCGCCGACCGTCCGACGCCGCCCGAGCGCCGCCGGGCGCAGACGGAACGGGAGCCGGCGGACCGGGAGCCGGCGGAACCGGCGTACGCCGACGCCCCGAGCCGGACCGGCGACGAGCCGGCGGCCGGCGGTGTCGAGGGGCGCGCCCCGGCGTCCCGGCGGCGGTTGCCCGCCCGGTGGTGGATCGGGGCGACCGCCACGGCGGTGCTGGTGGTGTCCGTCGCCGTGGTCGGGTTCGTCGCGTTCGCCGACGCCGACGACCGGCCGCCCCCGGCGCAGGCCACCAGCGCGACGCCGAAGGCGCTGCTCGTCCAGAACAAGGTGGCGATCGGTCCGTCCGACCTGGTGGAGGACCGCACCCCCGCCTACCTGTCGGCGGAGCCGGCGGCCCGCTGCGCGGCGCGCGGCTGCAAGCTCGACGACACGGAGATGTGGAGCGGAACCCTCGTCCCCGTCACCTGCTGGGTGACCGGCACGGAGGTCACGAACCGGGACACCACGTCGGCGGGGATCGAGCAGAACCCGAACGGCGTCACCTCCCGGCTGTGGTACCGGGTGGTGTGGCCGGACGGCCGGGCCGGATTCCTCGCGGAGATATACGTGGCGCCCGAGTACCGCGGCGGACTCGCCCTGCCGGCGTGTTGACCCGCCCGCGCGGCGGCCTCCGTCGCCCGGCCCGCCGGCGGCGCACGGGGAGCGACGCGCGCCCCGGCCGTGGTCGGCCGGGGCGCGCGGGGCGGGGACGGTCAGCGGCCGAGCACCCGGTCCAGGAAGTCGCGGTACCCGCGCACCGCGATCCGGAGCTGCTCGGTGTCGTCGCCGGTCTGCTGCCAGTCGCCCAGCTTGTTCTTCTGCTCCGCGAGCGCGGCGGCCAGCGCCTCGATCGCCTCCCCGACCAGCGACTCGGCCTGGCCGGCGGCGGCCCTGGGGTCGTCGACGAAGCGGAGCTGGACGTCGCGCCAGCGGTCCCGGAAGCCCTGCGCCGTGCCGGGCTCGAAGAGGGTGGCGGCGTCCTCGGGCACCGCGCCCGCGGTGGGCCGGGCCGCCGCCGTGACCGCGCCGACGCCATGGGCCGACGGGGCGTCGTCCCGCGCGTCCGGGTCGATCATGCCGGGCTCGGGCCGGCCGTACCCGGCCGCGCCGGCGGCCACCGCGTCCTCCTGGCTGCGGTCCGCGCCGACCCGCCCGTCGACCGGGTGCCGGGTGTCGTGCTCGTGTCGGGTGTCGTCGGCGTGCCGGTGTTCCGCGTGGCGGCCCTCGCCGCGCTCGTCGTCCGGTCCGCCGTCCGCCCACCGGGACCGGTCGTGCAGCCGGTCGGCGGCGGTCGGGTCGGCCCGCTCGTCGTCGAACGCGTCCGTCCTGCCCGGCGCGCCGTCGCCCGGCCTGGCGGTGTCCTCGGCGCGCGGGTCCCGCTCGTCCTCCGGGCGGCCGCTGGCCATCGCCGAGGCGGCGACCGCGCCGCCGACCGTGGTGGCCCCGAACGCGGTCGGCAACGGGGCGGGCTCGTGGAACTCGGGCTCGCCGTCGCCGCGCCCGTCGGCCACGGTCGGGTCGTCGAAGGTGCCCCGGTCGTCCAGCACGTCCTCGGGCACCTCGGCGCGGCCCTCGACGTCCCGGCCCCGGCGCGCCGCCGCGTCGCCGGTCGCCCGGCCCGGGGGCGGCACCGGCACCGGCGCGGACCGGACGGCCTCGGGGTGGTCGCTGCTCACCTGCTGCTCCTGGCGCATCTGGCTCTCCTCAACGGCTCGTGACGTCGTGCGGACGGTCGACCGGCGTCTCCTGCGCCTCCCGGGACGCGTGCTCCGGGTGGCGCTGCTCGGGCCGGTGGTGCTGCTCGGGCCGGCGGTGCTCCGGGTGGTGCTGGTCCGGGTCGCGCTGGTCGGGGACGCGGGCGTCCAGCGGATCCCCGCCGAGCAGGTCGGCGAAGAGGGCCCGGTAGTGGACGACGGCCTGGCGCAGCTCCTCGGTGCCGGCCTCGCCGCGCTCGTTGCGCAGCCGGATCTCGTGGGCGTCCCGGTAGTGCGAGAGCGTCCGGGCGTGCTCGACGGAGAGCTGGGCGATCTGGTCGGAGAAGTCCCCGGTCGGATACCCGCGCTCGGCGACGAGCCGGCCGACCAGCTCGTCGGCGTCGCTCACCGTCTCGGCGGGGGAGTCGACGAAGCGGACCTGGAGCTCCTCCCACGCCGCCGCGTACCGGGCCCGGGACTCGGGGGTGAGCGGGGTGAGCGTCAGCTCCGCGTGCCGGCGTTCCCGCTCCCGCAGCTCCCGCTCGGCGTCGGCGCGGCTGTCCCGTTCGGCGACGACCCGGTCGTATTCGGGCCCGAACCGGGACCGCAGCGCGCGGCGGCGGGCCGCCTGCCGGGCGACGACGGCCAGGACCGCGGCCACCACGAGTACGACGAGAACTATGACGATTACCTGCGTGGGCGACATGGCTCCTCCTTCGTCCCTCCGGTATTCCCTCCGGTCGCTGATCGCCAATCCCGATCCGGGCGACTTTCCTGGGCGATCGGCGGATGTCGGGTGACGGATGGGGGGTTCCCGCCCTGATGGGTCAGGACTCCGAAGCAGCGGAGCGTGCCGGGGCGAGCGCACCGGGCGAGAGGCCGGTACCGCATCCGGCGACGATTACGTATCCTGCCCAAGGCGCCCGTGCCGGTGCCCCGGTGCCGTGGCGGCGAAGCCTGGCCGGCACCGGTGCCACCCGCTGCCACACGTTCCGGGCGAGGTCTGATGAACACCCGCGACTGGCCGATCCGCTCGAAGCTGACGGCCCTGGTCGTAGCGCCGGTCAGCGCGCTGCTGGCCCTGTGGATCTTCGCCACCACGCTCGCCTTCGGCCCCGCCCTGGACCTGCTCTCCGCGGGCACCCTCCTCTACGACTTCGGCCGGCCCGGTGAGACGGTCGTCGCCGAGCTGCAACGCGAGCGCCGGCTGACCGTGGTGCAGCTCGCCGGCGCCGCCGAGTTGCCGGAGCTGGCCGAGCAGCGGCGACGCACCGACGTCGCGGTCGCCGAACTGCGTCGCCGGGTCAACGGCGAGCGCCTGCGGGACGCCGCCGGCGACCTGCTCGACGCCCGGCTCGACCGGCTGCTCGGCGCGCTGGACGCGCTGCCCGCCGGCCGGGGTTTCATCGACCGCCGCGAGGTGGACCGGACGGGCGCGATCGGGCTCTACAGCGGCATGGTGGGCGCGGCCTTCCAGGCGTTCACCGCGCTGGCCGCCCTGCCCGACAACGACCTCAACCGGCAGGCGCTGGCGCTGACCGCGCTCGGCCGGTCCCGGGAGCTGCTCGGGCAGGCCGACGCGCTGCTCGCCGGGGTGCTGGTCACCGGGAGCTACGCCCCGGGCGAGCACACCCAGCTCGTCCAGGTCATCGGCAACCAGCGCTTCCTGACCGAGACGGCGGTGGCCGACCTGCCGGCGGACGACCGGGCGGCCTACCAGCGGCTCGCCGAGAGCGAGGCGTTCGTCCGGCTGCGCACCCTCCAGGACGAGCTGGTGCGGGCCGATCCCGGCCGGACGCCGCAGCTCGACGCCCGGGCCTGGGAGACCAGCCAGGAGGCGGTCCAACGGGGGCTGCGCGACTTCGAGCTCACCCAGGCCGACGCGATCGCCGACCGGACGGTGCCGGTGGCGGTCGGCATCCTGGCCCGGCTCGGCGTCGCCGGGGTGCTCGGGCTCGCCGCGATCGTGGCGTCGGTGCTGGTGTCGCTGCGGGTCGGCCGGTCGCTGGCGCGCCGGCTCACCGCCGTGCGCGACGCGGCGCTGGAGATGGCCGAGCACCGGCTGCCGGACGTGGTCACCCGGCTGCGTCGCGGCGAGGACGTCGACGTGGCCCGGGAAGCCCCGCTGCTGCAACACGGCGAGGACGAGATCGGCCAGGTGGGGCGCGCGTTCACCGAGGTGGGCCGCACGGCCGTCCGGTCCGCGGTCGACGAGGTGACCCTCCGGCGCGGGCTCAACGAGGTCTTCCTCAACATCGCCCGGCGCAGTCAGGGGCTGGTGCACCGGCAGATCGCCCTGCTCGACCGGATGGAGCGCCGGGTCGAGGACCCGGACGAGCTGGCCGAGCTGTTCCGGGTGGACCACCTGGCGACCCGGCTGCGCCGGCACGCCGAGGACCTGGTGATCCTCGCCGGGGCCGCGCCGGGCCGGGGCTGGCGCAACCCGGTCGCGATGGTCGACCTGGTGCGGGGCGCGATCTCCGAGGTGGAGGCGTACGACCGGGTCGACATCGCCGACGTGCAGCCGGCCGCCACCGTCGGCCGGGCGGTCGGCGACGTCATCCACCTGCTGGCCGAGCTGATCGAGAACGCCACCGTGTTCTCCCCGCCCGGCACCCGCGTCGCGGTGCGGGGGCAGAGCCTGCCCAACGGGTACGCCGTGGAGATCGTCGACCAGGGCCTCGGCATGGCCGCACCGGCGCTGGAGGAGGCCAACCGCAGGCTGGCGACGCCGCCGGAGTTCGACCCGGCCGACAGCGCCCGGCTCGGGCTGTTCGTGGTCGCCCGGCTCGCCGCGCGGCACGGCATCCGGGTGCAGCTGCGGCCGGCCGCCCAGGGCGGGGTCACCGCCGTGGTACTGATCCCGCACGGCCTGGTGACCAGCGAGCCGCCGCCCGGCCCGGCCGGCAGGCGGGCGGCGCAGGGCGCGGCCGACGACCGGCGGATGGCCAAGGTGACCCGGCTCAACACGCTGCCCCGGCCCCGCTCGGCCCGGATCACCCGGGAGCGCGGCGACTCGTCGACGGCCGTGGTCCCGCTGGTGCCCAGCCGCTCCGTGCCGGCCGACCCGGGCGACGGCGACGGCCTGCCCCGGCGGGTGCGCCGGCGCGGCCCCACCACCCGCCCCCGGCCGACGGCCCAGGACGCCCCGACCCCCCGCGCCCCGGAGGAAGCCCGGCGGCTGATGTCCGCGCTCCAGGCCGGCACCGCCCGGGGCCGCCGGGACGGGGTGGCCGGCGCGGCCGCGGACGGCGGCGACGCCGCCGGGGGCGACCCCCCGGCGGCCGGCCCCGGCCCGGCCCCGGCCCCCGCCGCCCCGACCGCCGCCGTTCCCCACCCGACCGCCGCTGGCGCGACACCGGAACCGGACGTCCCGGCGGCGCCCCCGCAACCCACGACCGCAACTGAGAGGGACGCCTAGTGGTGCACAGGACGAAGCCGAACGTCGATCTCGACTGGTTGCTCGACGAGCTGGTGGAACGCCTACCGGCCGCCCGTGAGGCGGTGGTGCTCTCGGCGGACGGCCTCCTGCTCGGCGCGTCCGCCGAGCTCGACCGGACCGCCGCCGAGCACCTCTGCGCCCTGGCCTCCGGTTTCTCCAGCCTGGCCAAGGGCGCCAGCCGGCACCTCGCCGCCGGCGGGGTGCGGCAGACGGTGGTGGAGATGGAGTCGGCGTACCTCTTCGTCACCGCCGCCGGCCAGGGGGCGTGCCTCGCGGTCGTCGCCGAGGCCGACGCGGACATCGGCCTGGTGGCGTACGAGATGGCGATGCTGGTGATCCGGGTGGGCGAGAACCTGACGGCCCCGGTCCGGTCCTCCTCGGGTGGGGCCGATGCGGGCTGAGTCCCCGGGGCCGCGGCACGAGTGGCTGGACGGCGACGCGGGCCCGGTCGTCCGCCCGTACACCCTGACCGGCGGGCGGGTCCGGCCGCCGGTCGGCCTCGACCTGGTGGCGTTCGTGCTCGCCGGCCGGGGCGTGGACCCGGCGGCCCACCCGCGCCTGCACCCGGAGCACCGCCGCCTGGTGGAGCTGGCCCGGCGGCCGGTCCCGGTCGCCGAGCTGGCCGTCGAGCTGGACCTCGCGGTGGGGGTGGTCCGGGTGCTCGTCGGCGACCTGCTCGCCCGTGGCCTGGTCTCGGTGCACGAGCCGGCCGGCACCGCGTTCCTACCCGACGACAACATCCTCAAGGCGGTGGTCAATGGACTCCGTGCGCTATGACCGGGACGGGTCCGGGGTGCGGATCCCGCTGGCCCTGAAGATCCTCATCGCGGGCGGCTTCGGCGCCGGCAAGACGACGCTGGTGAGCGCGCTGAGCGAGGTCCGGCCGTTGCAGACCGAGGAGGTCCTCACCGGCGCCGGGATCGGCGTGGACGACCTCTCGGGGGTGGAGGGCAAGTCCACCACCACGGTGGCCATGGACTTCGGCCGGATCACCATCAACGAGGACCTCCAGGTCTATCTGTTCGGCACCCCGGGCCAGGACCGGTTCTGGTTCCTCTGGGACGAGCTGGCCTTCGGGGCGCTCGGCGCGGTGGTGCTCGCCGACACCCGCCGGCTGGCCGACTGCTTCCCGTCGATCGACTACTTCGAGCAGCGGAACATCCCGTTCGTGGTCGGGGTGAACTGCTTCGACGACGGCCGCCGGTTCAGCCTGGACTCCGTACGGCACGCGCTGGACCTCGACCCGGGCGTGCCGTTGCTGTTCTGCGACGCCCGGGACCGCCAGTCCGGCAAGCTGGTGCTGATCTCCCTGGTCGAGCACGTCGCCCGGCAGCGCGGCGAGCCGGTGCCGGCCTGACCCGGGGGCGCACGGGTAGGGGCCGGGCCGACGTGGGTACGGTCCCCGGGGCGACGGGCCCGGCCGGCGCACGGCCGGCGGCGCACACGGACAGCAGCGGAGGGCGGACCGGATGACCGGGCAGCAGGCGATCGTCCACATCGGGGGCTACACGGCGGCCACCGGGGGGCGGGGCGAGGGGATCGTCGCCGCCCGGCGCGACCCGGTGACGGGCGCGCTGACCCCGCTCGGCACCGCCGCGGCGACCCCGTCGCCGTCCTTCCTCGCCCGGCACCCCACCCTGCCGGTGCTCTACGCCGTCAACGAGCTGCCCGAGGGGGAGGTCAGCGCGTTCCGGGTCGGCCCGGACGGCGACCTGACCCCGCTCGGCTCGGTCGGCACCGGGGGCGCCGAGCCCTGTCACCTGGCGGTCACCCACGACGGCGGGCACCTCGTGGCGGCCAACTACGGCGGCGGGAGCCTGGCGGTGTTCCCGCTCGACCCGACGGGCGCGCCGGGCGACCGCAGCGACCTGGTGGTCCACGCCGGGCACGGGCCCGACCCGCAGCGGCAGGAGAGGGCGCACTGCCACATGGTCAGCCCGGCGCCGGACGGCGGGCCGCTGCTCGCCGTCGACCTGGGGACCGACTCGGTCTACCGGTACGACCTCGACGCCGCCTCGGGGCGGCTGGTGCCCCGGGCGCCCCGGGTACACGCCCCGGCCGGCTCCGGTCCGCGTCACCTGGCCCGGCACCCCGACGGCCGGCGTTGCTGGCTGGTGGGTGAGCTGGACGCCGCGGTCACCGCGTACGAGCTGACCGCCGACGGGGCGCTGCACCAGCGGGGCCGGGTGGACGCCAGCGGCCGCGCCGGGCACGTCCAGCCCTCCGAGATCGCCGTCGGCCCGGACGGGCGCTTCCTCTACGTCGGCAACCGGGGCGTCGGCACGGTGTCGGTCTTCGCGCTCGCCGGTGACCTGCCCGAGCTGGTCGCGGAGGTGGCGACCGGCGGGGAGTGGCCCCGGCACTTCGCCCTGGCCGGCGAGCACCTGTACGTCGCCGACGAGCGCGCCGACATGGTCCGGGTGTTCCGGGTGGAGGCCGCGACGGGGGTCCCGACGCCGGTGGGGGAGCCCGTGGCGGTGTCCAGCCCGGCCTGCGTCCTACCGTGACCGCCAGCGGTTCCGGCCCTGATCAGGGGCGTGCCGGCGACCTCGGGGCACGAGGTGGTCACTCAGCGTCATAAAAGTGATGACATCTGTCTCTCCTGAGTAACTTTCGTCCGAACGGACGTGGCAGTACCAGCAGCGGGTCCGCAAGATGGTCACCGTGTCAGGCCGCCATCGTATGCAGTCAGGTATCCGCGGAGCAGGCGCGGTCGCGTCGGCGACGGCGCTCGTCGTCGTCATCGCGGGTGCCTGGTTCGGCTACCGGGCGTTGGTCCAGCCCGCCTGTTCGGGGCAGGTCCAGCTGTCGGTGGCGGCGGCGCCCGAGCTGGCCCCGGCGGTGCAGGCCGCCGCGGCGCAGTGGGTGTCCGACGGGGCGGCGGTCGGCGGCACCTGCATCGCCGTGAACGTCACGGCGGCCGAGCCGGTGGACGTCGCCGCCGCGGTGGCCGGCAAGCACGGGGTGCAGCTGGCCGGCGTCGGCCAGGCCAGCGGCACGGCGGTCACCCCGGACGTCTGGGTGCCGGACTCCTCGACCTGGCTGCTGCGGCTGAAGAACGCCGGGGCCACCGCGTTCGCCCCGGGCAACGGCGCGTCCATCGCCCGCAGCCCGGTGGTGGTGGCGGTGCCCGAGCCGGTGGCCGAGACCCGGTTCGGCTGGCCGGAGAAGAAGCTGACCTGGACCGACCTGCTGCGCCAGGTGAGCAGCAGCAAGCCGATCCGGGCCGGGATCGTCGAGCCGACGCAGGACGCGGCCGGCCTGTCCGGGCTGCTGTCGATGACCGCCGCCGCCAGCGGCGCGGGCGGCGACGCGCAGCAGGCCACCACGGGGGCGTTGCGGGCGCTGGCCACCGGCCGTTCCGCGCTGCGCGAGGACCTGCTGGCCCGGTTCCCCCGCTCCTCCGACCCGACGGCGATCGCCTCCGGCCTCGGTGCCGCCGCGCTGTCGGAGGAGGACGTGATGGCGTACAACGAGCGGAAGCCGCCGATCCCGTTGGCGGCGCTCTACCTGGAGCCGTCGCCGATGCCGCTGGACTACCCGTACGCGGTGCTGCCGGGCATCGAGCCGGCGAAGCAGGCCGCCGCGAAGGTGCTGTTCGAGGTGCTCACCACGCCGGGCTTCCGCAACCGGCTGGCCGAGCGGTCGCTGCGCGCGCCGGACGGCAACTGGGGCGACGGCTTCAACGCGCCGCAGGGCGCGCCGAGCCCGGCGGGTGGTGCGGCGACCGCGCCGGCGCCGGGCGGCAACGGCGCGGGGGGTCTGGACCCCGTCGCGATAGAGCGCGCCGTCTCCAGCTGGTCCATCGCCACCCAGTCCGGGCGGATGCTCTGCGTCATCGACGTCTCCGGTTCGATGAAGCAGCCGGTGCCCAGCGCCAACAACGCCACCCGGGAGCAGGTGACGGTCGCGGCGGCCAGCCGGGGCCTGAACCTCTTCGACGACTCCTGGTCGATCGGGCTGTGGACCTTCTCCACCGAGTTGGTCGGCAGCCTCGACTACCGGGAGCTGGTGCCGATCAACCCGCTCTCCAGCAACCGCAGCCGACTGGAGCAGGGGCTGGCCACGATCCGGCCCTCCAACGGCGACACCGGCCTGTACGACACGATGCTGGCCGCCTACAAGGCGGTGCAGGAGGACTGGGAGCCGGGGCGGGTCAACTCGATCGTGTTGTTCACCGACGGCAAGAACGAGGACGCCAACGGCATCTCCCAGCAGAAGCTGCTCGCCGAGCTGAAGCGGATCGCCGACCCGGAGCGGCCGGTGCAGGTCGTGATCATCGGCATCGGCAACGACGTCAGCAAGTCCGAGCTGGAGTCGATCACCAAGGTCACCGGCGGCGGCAACTTCGTCACCGAGGACCCGACCAAGATCGGTGACATCTTCCTCAAGGCGATCGCGCTCCGCCCGAACGCGCCTCGCTGACGTGCGCCATACTGAGTCATCAATCAGCGGCGGGGGCTCGCCGCGCGGGGAAACCCTTGCGCCGAGCCACGTGCCGCGCCGGTCCGCCAGCAAACTGACGGCAATACGTCCGAAGTAATCGGCGGCCATAGTTATTAAGAGAAGATGTCGAGGTGCTCCGGCGCCGTCGGTCCCGTTGGGGAGACCGGACAACGCCCGGGGCCTTTCTCAGCAGAGTGGGGAGGGCCGGTGACGTCGGCGACGCTGTTGACCGCCACCAGGACGCCGCCGCGGCCTGGTGCCGACCGGGGCGGGCCCGTGGCCCGCGTCGACGAGCGGGCGTACGTTCGCATGCTGGTCGTGCTGGACACCGCCGTTCTGGCGGTCGCGGTGCTGATCGGCTACGTGGCCCGTTTCGGCGACGAGGAGCCGGTGGGTTCGGAGATCCCGTACGTCGTGGTGGCCCCCGTGCTGCTGCTGACCTGGCTGCTCTCGCTCAAGGTCCTGCGCTGCTACGACGACCGGGTGCTCGGCTACGGCGCCGACGAGTACCGGCGGGTCGGCAGCGCCAGCCTGCGCCTCGCGGGCGGCACCGCCATCGCCGGCTACATCGCCGACGTCGGCGTCTCCCGGGGCTTCCTGGCCATCTCGTTCGCCGTCGGCATGCTGGGCCTGGAGGTGGCCCGGTTCGCCGCCCGCAAGCGGCTGCACCGGGCCCGGTCCCGGGGGCGCGGCTGGTCGCGCAAGGTGCTGGTGGTCGGCGACACCGCGCACGTGCTGGAACTGGTGCACCAGCTGCGGCGCGAGCCGTACGCCGGCTACCACGTGGTGGGGGCCTGCATCCCCGACGCGCTGCTCGCGCCGGTGCCGCAGCGGCTCGGCGACGTGCCGGTCGTGGGCTCGTTCCGGGGCATCCCGGAGGCGGCCACCGCGATCGGCGCGGACACCGTGGCCGTCACCGCCTCCGGCGAGCTGACCGCGACCCGGCTGCGGCGGCTCGGCTGGCAGCTGGAGGGCACCGGCGTCGACCTGGTCGTCGCGCCCGCGCTCACCGACGTGGCCGGCCCCCGCATCCACACCCGCCCGGTCGCCGGCCTGCCCCTGATCCACGTGGAGGCCCCCGAGTTCCGGGGGGCCCGCAAGCTGGTCAAGGGCTTCGTCGACCGGTCCGCCGCCGCCGTGGCGCTGGCCCTGCTGCTGCCCCTGCTGGCCGTGATCGCCCTGGCGATCAAGCTCGACAGCCGGGGGCCGGTGCTGTTCCGGCAGATCCGCGTCGGCCAGGGCGGCCGCGAGTTCGGGGTGTTCAAGTTCCGCACGATGGTGGTCAACGCCGACGCCCTGCTCGCCGAGCTGACCACCCGCAACGAGACCGACGGCCTCATGTTCAAGATGCGCGACGACCCCCGGGTGACCCGGGTCGGCCGGGTGCTGCGCAAGTGGTCGCTCGACGAGCTGCCCCAGCTCGCCAACGTGCTGCTCGGGCAGATGAGCCTGGTCGGCCCGCGTCCGCCGCTGCCCTCCGAGGTGGCCCGCTACGACGGCGACGTGGCCCGGCGGCTGCTGGTCAAGCCCGGGATGACCGGCCTCTGGCAGGTCAGCGGCCGGTCCGACCTGAGCTGGGAGGACGGCATCCGGCTCGACCTCTACTACGTGGAGAACTGGTCGCTCGCCGCCGACCTGACGATCCTGTGGAAGACGTTCGGCGCGGTGGTGCGCAGCCGGGGCGCCTACTGACCCCGGGGCGTCCCGGGCCGGTCAGGGTCGCGGGCCCGTCCAGTCGAGGCAGACCACCACCGCGTCGTCGACCAGGTCACCGGCGACGAACGCCCGCAGGTCGCCGATCAGCGACCGCACCGCGTCCAGCGGCTCCATCGGGCCGGTCCGGCGCAGGAACCGGTCCAGCGCGCTCTCGCCGTACCGGACGTTCTGCCCGGTCGCCTCGACGACGCCGTCGCTGAGCACGAAGAGCCGGTCGCCGCGGCGCAGCGTGAACCGCTGCTCCCGGTAGTCGGTGCCGTCGAACATGCCGAGCGGGAACTGCGCCTTCAGCGGCTGCTCCACCACCTCCCCGTCGCGCAGCAGCACCAGCCGGGGCGAGCCCGCGTCGACCACGGTCAGCACGCCGCCGGCCAGGTCCAGCTCCAGCAGCAGCGCCGAGACGTGCTGCTCGCCCCGGTGCAGCGCGTACACGGCCTGGTCGGCGAGGGCGGCCTGGTCGGCTAGGCCCAGCCCCGCCCGGCGGGCGTTGCGCAGGGCGTGCGTGGCCAGGGCGGTCAGCACCGACGCCTGCACGCCCTCGCCCATCCCGTTGATCGTCGACAGCCACAGCCGGTGCCCGTCGTCGGACCAGTCGAAGCTGTCGCCCCGCACCGCGTACGCCGGTTCGAGCTGGCCGGCGAGGCTGAACGACGCGCGGATCCGGCTGCGCCCGGGCAGCAGCTCCCACTGCATCTCGGCGGCGAGGGTGAGCCGGCGGCTGCGGCGGGCGGCCCGGTAGACGTCCGTGCCCTCGTTGACCGCGACCAGCTCGTGCCCCAGCGCGGTGGCGACCCCGAGCAGCTCGCCCACGGCGGCCGGGTCGCCGGGCACCGGCGACACCCGGAGCACGCCCCGCCGGTCGCCGCGCATGCTGACCGGGAGGTAGCCGGTGCGCTCGGCGACGATCGGCTCCTGGTGGTCGAAGCAGCGCCAGGCGGGGTGCCCCGGGCCCTCGACCGGTTCACCCTCGGTGAGCGGCAGCAGCGCCGAGAGGCGGTAGTCGACCTGGAGGAGTTCGACCTCCGTGATCCCGTACGACCGCAGGAGCTCTCCGGCGAGCCGGTCGACCAGCAGGTCGGCGGGCGCCTCGGTCAGGATGCGACGGGCCCGGTCTTCCGCACCGCTCATCGTCACTCCTCTGTTCGGAGGGGCCGGCGACCAGGGACGCCGGGTAGTCTCTTGCCCAACATGACCGAAGAACACGGTCCGCACGGACCAGAAGCGAGTATGGCCGCCGCCCTCGACGCGGCGGCCGGCACCCTGCTCACGGTCTTCGAGGCGGCGCGCGAGCGCACCACCAGCCGGCTCTCCGGGGCGCAACTGCGCGCCGTCATGGTGGTCGAGCAGCACGACGGGATCAACCTGCGCCGGCTGGCCACGCTGCTCGACATGCTGCTCTCCTCGGCCAGCCGGCTCTGCGACCGGCTCGTCGCGGCGGGCATGCTGGAGCGCGAGCCGGGCCGGTCCGACCGGCGGGAGATCTCCCTGCACCTCACGCCGGAGGCCGAGAAGCTCCTCGCCGAGCTGCGGGCCGACCGCCGGCAGCGGCTGGCGGCGATCCTGTCCGGGATGAGCCCCGAGGGGCGGCAGGCCCTGCTCGGCGGGCTCCAGGAGTTCGACGAGGTCGCCCGGCTGCGGCACCCGCCGGAGCCGCCGACGGCGGAGTTAGCCGCCGAGGCCCGGTCGGACGAGTGGGCGCCGCCGCCCGGCCAGGGCTGGCCGGCGGGGGAACACCCGGCCGGCTGGTCGACCCCGGGCGTGCCGCGCGGCCGACCGGCGACGGACGCGACCCCGGGCGGCTGGCCCGCGGACGCCACTGCGGGCGGCGGCTGGTCGGCCGGCGACCCGCAGGTCGCCCGCACCGCCTGACCCCCGCGCTGCCTGCCCCCCCGCACCGCCTGACGCCCGCCGCAGGCGCGGCGCGCCTCCTCCGGCGCGGCAGGTGTTAGGAGGGGGCCCTTCCTATACAGAAAGCGTTAACAGGGGGCCCTTCCTTGCACCTCGCGGGCCCAGCGCAGGTGGTCGCACGCGCGGGGATGGTCGGCCAGGACGGTGCCGCAGGCCGCCAGCACGGCGTCCAGCAGCGGCCCGCGGCCCCCGCCCCGGGCCGCCAGCAGGTCGGCCTGCCACGTCGTGTGGGCGAGCAGGAGCTGCGGATCACCGACCCGGATCGCGGCGGCGAGCGCGTCCACCAGGTGCCCGACGGCGGCGGCGAACTGGTCGGCCTCCGCCTCGGGCGGGGCCACCGCGCGCAGGGCGAACTGCACGACGTCGCGCCGCCGGCGCAGCACCGCAGCGTAGTCGTCGCCGCCCGTCGCGGGCGGCGGGCCGGTGTGCCCGGCGAAGAGGTCCGTCTCCAGCAGCCGGGCCGCGTCGCGGGCGGACGCGCCCCAGGCCGCCGCCCCCACGGCGGCGGCCCACCGGCCGTCGGGGCCGAACCCCGGGCCGCCGGCGACCACCGGGACCCCGGCCGACCGGCACGCCTCGATCGTGCGGCCGGCCCGGACCAGCCGGCTCGGCTGCACGCAGCTCAGCAGCACCGCGTCCGGGCCGGTCTGGTGCAGGTAGGAGACGAGGTGGCGGGCGGGGACGCTGGCGCCGAGGAAGGTGACCCGCCAGCCCTCGGCCCGGACCACCTCGGCGACGATGCGGGCGGCCAGCGCGTGCCACTCGCCCTCCACGCAGGCCAGCACCACGTGGCCGCGTGCCGGCCGGCCCGTGGTCCGCGCGCCGACGGCGGCGACCACCAGCTCGCTGACGTGGGTGGCGGCGTGCTCCTGGGCGACGCTCCACCGCCCGGCCGACCAGCGCAGGCCGATCTCCCGCTGCGCCACGGCCACCACGTCCACCAGGACGTCCGCGACGCTGGCCCCGGCGTCGAGCAGGCCGAGGGCGAGCCCGACGGCCGCCGGGTGGTCGGCGGAGTCCAGGCAGGCGAGGTACGCCTCGACCGCCGCCGCCCCGGGCCCGACGGCGACGCCGGACACCGCCGTCACGGGCCGTCCGCCCGCACGGCGAGCATCGCGATGTCGTCGTGGGCCTGCCCGTCGAGCCACTCGTCGACGATCTGGAGCACCCGGTCGACCAGGGCGGCGGGCGGCAGCCCGACGCCCGACGCGACCGCCCGGCGCAGCCGCTCGTCGCCGAACATGTCGACCTCGCCCGCGCCGCCCCGGGCCTCGGTCACCCCGTCGGTGTAGGCGAGCAGCAGCTCGCCGGGGGCGAGGCGGATCTCCGTCTCGGCGAACCGGGGCGCGGGGAGGGCCCCGATCGGCATGCCGCCGACCCGGACCTGTCCGACGGTGCCGTCGGCGCGGACGACCAGCGGCGACGGGTGGCCGCCGCCGGCGACGCGGACCAGCAGGCCCCCGTCGGGCCGGGGGGTGAGGGTGCCGAGCAGGACGGTGGTGAACTGGCTGCGCCGGGCGGCGTCCGGCGCGTCGAACAGGGCCCGGTGCAGCAGCCGCATCAGCTCCAGCGGGCGCTGCTCGACCAGCCGCAGCGTCTGGAGGGACTGGCGGACGCGGCCGGTGAGCACGGCCGCCCCGACGCCCTTGCCGCAGACGTCGCCCAGGGCGAACAGCGCGCCGTCGGCGGTGGGGAAGACCTCGTAGAAGTCCCCGCCGATGCGCAGGCTGTCCCCGGCGGCCCGGTAGCCGCCGGCGAGGGCGACGCCGCCGATCGTGGGCAGCTCGGGCGGCAGGAGGCTGTGCTGCAACACCCGGGCCAGGTGGGCCTGCTCGCCGTAGAGCTCGGCGGTGGCCAGGGCCGCGCCCGCCCGCGCCGCGAACTCCCGGGCCAGCTCGATCTCCCGGGCGTCGAAGCCGGGCCGCCCGACCCGCCGGATCAGCACCAGCGCCCCGACCGCGCCGGCCGCGCCGAGCAGCGGGCTGACCAGCACGGTGCCGGGCCGCCCGAAGCCCGCCGGCAGCACGGCGTCGAGGTCGGCCAGCTCCGCGTCCAGCCAGGGGCTCGGCTCGGCGTGGTCGCCGGCGAGCGCCTCGGCGAGGCCGGGCACCGCGAGGGGCGGGCCCCCCGGCGAGACCCCGGCCGTCGGGCCCCGGTCGCCCTCGGCGTACCGGAGCCAGTGCGGGGCGTCCTCGGCCGGGGGCGGCGGGCGGTGCACGACCAGCGCCGCGTCCGCGAGGTACGGCACCGGGAGGGTGGCCGCGGCCCGCAGGGTCTGCTCACGGTGCAGGGAGAGCCCGAGCCGGCTGCCGGCCTGGGCCAGGAACGTGGTGCGCGACCGCTCGGCCAGCAGGGCGTCGGTGCGGGCGCGCTCCTCGGTGACGTCGCGCACGTACCAGGCGGACCGGCCGCCCCGCAGCGCGCGGCGGACGCCGTGCAACCGCCGGCCGTGGTGCTCGGCGTCGAACGTGTCCGCGCCGGCCGCCGCGGCCCCGGCCAGCGCGGGCACCGCGCACCCGGCCAGCTCGCCGCCCGGCGCGAGCTCCGGCAGCAGCTCGCCCGCCATCGCGTTGAGCAGGGTGACCACGCCGGCGTGGTCGGTGGTGACGACCGCCTCGGCGAGCCCGTCCAGCAGCTCCCGGGCCAGGCCGGAGTCGGCCGGCAGCGGGGACTCGGCGGGGCGTCGGTGCGCCGGGCGGGACGCCTGCCCGCCGCCGCTGACCGGCCCGGCGAGACCGCCCCGTCGGATGGTCGTCACGGCCGGTCGCCGGCCGCACCGGTCGGAGGCGCTGTGTGCATGCTGGTCGTGCGCTCCTCCGCTGCCGGGAACTTGCCTTCGGGCAAGCGTACCGAGGGGCTCCGACGGTCGCCCATCGAGCGGAAGGGGAGGTCAGGACTGCCGGGTCAGCCAGCCGACCGGTTCGGCGACGATCCGGCGGACGACCGAGCCGGCCGCGCCGACCACGGCGGCCTCGGGGCCGAGCGTCGACGGGCGTACGGTGACCGGCGCCCAGCCGGCGGTGAGCACCCGTCGGGACACCTCGGCCAGCACCGCCGGCCGCAGCCAGGGGGTGAGCAGCGCGTAGCCGCCCCCGAGGACCACGGTGTCCAGGTCCAGCAGGTTCACCACGCCCGCCACCGCGACCCCGAGGGCCTGCCCCGCCTCGGCCAGCGCGGCCAGGGCGGCGGGGTGGCCGGCGGCGGCGAGGTCGGCCAGGCGCGCGGCGGCGGTGTCCGCCGGCAGGTCCGCCCGGTCCAGCCCGGCGGCGGCGAGCACGGCCTCCTGGCCCGCGTACTGCTCCAGGCAGCCCCGGCCGCCGCAGCGGCAGGGCCGCCCCTGCGGCTGGACGGGGATGTGGCCGATCTCGCCGCTCCACCCGCGTACCCCGCGGAACAGCGCGCCGTCGAGGACGATCCCGGCGCCGATGCCCACCTCGCCGGAGACGTGCAGGAAGCTCGCCGGCCCGGTGGGGTCGGCGTGCAGCTCGCCCACGGCGGCCAGGTTGGCCTCGTTGTCGACGACCAGCGGCGGGACCCCGGGCACCGGCCCGGCCAGCGGCGGGTGGCCGGCCAGCAGCTCGGGGACGGCCACGTCGCGCCAGCCGAGGTTGGGGGCGAGCCGGACCAGCCCGGCGTCGCCGACCAGGCCGGGCACGGCGAGGGCCACCCCGGCCAGGTCGAGGCCCTGCCGCTCGGCGTCGGCCCGCGCCTCGGCGGCCAGCGCGACGAGCCGGGCGAGGGCGTCGGCGGGGGAGACCGGGCGCAGGTCGGCCCGGCGCACGGTGTGGTGCCGGACCTCGCCGGCCAGGTCGACCACGCAGGCGGCCAGGTAGTCGACGTTGATCTCCAGCCCGAGGCCGGCGGGACCCGACCCGGCGAGCACCAGCCCGCGCGCCGGACGGCCCGCCCCGTTGCGCGGCGCGGGATCCGACTCGGCGACCAGCCGGCCGGCGATGAGGTCGTCGACGACGGCCGAGACGGTGGCCCGGGTCAGGCCGGTCGAGGCGGCCACGTCGGCCCGCGACGGTGGGCGGGGCGCGGCGGCGATCCGGCCGAGCACCACGGCGAGGTTCAGCTCGCGCAGGCTGCCCTGGCGGACCGCCCCGGGGACAGGGGCGGGGCGGGTCACCCCTTGACAGTGCCACATGCCCGCCAAATAATTCAACCACTGAACAAATAGCTACCGGAGGTCTGCCATGGCACCCCGTCCCACCCCCGCCGACAAATTCTCCTTCGGCCTCTGGACGGTGGGCTGGCAGGCCCGCGACCCGTTCGGCGACGCCACCCGCGGCGAGCTCGACGCCGTCGAGGCCGTGCACAAGCTCGCCGAGCTGGGCGCGTACGGGATCACCTTCCACGACGACGACCTGATCCCGTTCGGGGCGGACTCCGCCGCCCGCGACGCCCAGCTCGCCCGGTTCCGCAAGGCCCTCGACGAGACCGGCCTGGTCGTGCCGATGGTCACCACCAACCTGTTCACCCACCCGGTGTTCAAGGACGGCGGCTTCACCAGCAACGACCGCGACGTGCGGCGGTACGCGCTGCGCAAGGTGCTGCGCAACGTCGACCTCGCCGCCGAGCTGGGCGCCAAGACGTTCGTCATGTGGGGCGGTCGCGAGGGCTCCGAGTACGACCTGGCCAAGGACATCCGCGCGGCGCTGGACCGCTACCGCGAGGGCGTCGACCTGCTCTGCGAGTACGTCGTCGACCGCGGCTACGACCTGCGCTTCGCCATCGAGCCGAAGCCGAACGAGCCGCGCGGCGACATCCTGCTGCCCACCGTCGGCCACGCGCTGGCGTTCATCTCCACGCTGGCCCGCCCGGAGATGGTCGGCCTCAACCCCGAGGTCGGCCACGAGCAGATGGCCGGGCTCAACTACGCCCACGGCATCGCCCAGGCGCTGTGGCAGGGCAAGCTGTTCCACCTCGACCTCAACGGCCAGCGCGGCATCAAGTACGACCAGGACCTGGTCTTCGGCCACGGCGACCTGATGAACGCGTTCGCCCTGGTGGACCTGCTGGAGAACGGCGGCCCCGACGGCGGTCCCGCCTACGACGGCCCCCGGCACTTCGACTACAAGCCCTCGCGCACCGAGGACTTCACCGGCGTGTGGGCCTCGGCCGAGGCGAACATGCGCACCTACCTGCTGCTCAAGGAGCGGGCCGCGGCGTTCCGGGCCGACCCGGAGGTGGCCGAGGCCCTCGCCGCGAGCCGCGTCAACGACCTGGCCACCCCGACCGTCGCCGACGGCGAGGGCTACGCCGGGCTGCTCGCCGACCGCGCCTCCTTCGAGGAGTACGACGTCGACGCCGCCGCCGCGCGGGGCTTCCACTTCGTCCGGCTCAACCAGCTGGCCGTCGAGCACCTGCTCGGCGCTCGCTGAGGCCGCCGCCATGCCCCTGGTCGCCGGGTTCGACTCGTCCACCCAGTCCTGCAAGCTGGTGATCCGCGACGCGGAGACCGGAGCGCTGGTGCGCTCGGGCCGTGCCGCCCATCCCGACGGCACCGAGGTCGACCCGGCGGCCTGGTGGGCGGCCCTGGAGGCCGCCGTGGCGCAGGCCGGCGGCCTGGCCGACGTCGCGGCCGTCTCCGTCGCCGGCCAGCAGCACGGCATGGTCTGCCTCGACGAGTCGGGCGAGGTGGTCCGCCCGGCGCTGCTGTGGAACGACACCCGCTCCGCCGGCGCCGCCGCCGACCTGATCTCCGAGGCCGGCGGCGGCGAGGCCGGCGGACGGTTCTGGGCCGACGCCGTCGGCGTCGTCCCGGTGGCCAGCTTCACCGCCACCAAGCTGCGCTGGCTGGCCCGGCACGAGCCGGCCAACGCCGACCGGGTCGCCGCCGTCTGCCTGCCGCACGACTGGCTGACCTGGCGGCTGGCCGGCGCGCCCGGCCTGGACGCGCTGCGCACCGACCGCAGCGACGCCAGCGGCACCGGCTACTGGTCCCCGGCCACCGGCGAATACCGGTTCGACCTGCTCGAACGCGCCTTCGGCCGGCGGCTGGAGGTGCCCGTCGTGCTCGGGCCGACCCAGACCGCCGGGGCCCTCGACCCGGCGGCGCTCGCCGCCGGCGGGGGGCCCGGCGGGGCGCTGCTCGGGCCGGGGGCCGGCGACAACGCTGCCGCCGCGTTCGGCGTCGGGGCCCGCCCCGGCGACGTGGTCGTCTCCATCGGCACCTCCGGCACCGTGTTCAGCGTCGCCGACGCGCCGACAGCCGACCCGACCGGCACCGTCGCCGGCTTCGCCGACGTGACCGGCCGCTATCTCCCGCTGGTCTGCACGCTCAACGCGGCCCGGGTGCTCGACGCGGCGGCCACCCTGCTCGGGGTCGACCTCGACACCCTGTCCGACCTCGCGCTGTCCGCCCCGCCCGGCGCGGACGGCCTGGTGATGGTCCCCTACCTGGAGGGGGAGCGGACCCCGAACCGGCCGTCGGCCACCGGGGCGGTGCACGGGCTCACCCTGCGCACCTCGACCCCGGCGCACCTGGCCCGCGCCGCGGTCGAGGGGATGCTCTGCGCGCTCGCCGACGGCCTCGACGCGCTGACCGCGCAGGGCTGCCGGGCCGAGCGGGTGATCCTGGTCGGCGGCGGGGCCCGGTCGGCGGCGGTGCGCCGCATCGCGCCGCAGGTCTTCGGCCGCCCGGTGGTCGTGCCGCCGCCGGGGGAGTACGTCGCCGACGGGGCCGCCCGCCAGGCCGCCTGGCTCGCCCTGGGCGGGCAGGACGCGCCCGACTGGTCGCCGGCCGGCACCCAGGAGTACGCGGCCGACGGCGTCGCGGCCGTCCGCGAGCGGTACGCGGCGGCCCGCGACCGGGTGCTCGACCGCCCCGCCTGACGGGGGCCGACCCGGCAGCGGGCATGCTGGGTCGGTGACGGGTCGGTCGGTGGTACGGCGGCGGGGCTGGGGCGGCGGCGCGGCGCACCGGTCGTACAGCGTGCTGGTGTTCGTGCTGCTCGCCTCGCTGGACAACGTGGCGATCGGCCTCGTCCCGCCGCTGTACGGCCCGATCTCCGGTTCGTTCGACGTGTCCCAGCGCCTGCTCGGGCTGGTCACCGCCGTCAGCTTCCTGGTCAGCGCGGTGGCCGCCGTGGGCTGGGCGTACGTCGGCGACCGCACCGACCGCAAGCCGCTGCTCATGGTCGGCACCCTCGTCTGGGCGGCCGGCACCGGCGGCAGCGCGCTGGCGCAGGGCTACCCGGCGTTCCTGGCCGCGCAGCTCGTCGCGGCGGTCGGCCTCGGCGCGGTCGGTTCGGTCGGCTACTCGGTGGTCACCGACCTGATCTCGCCGCGGCGCCGGGGGCTGGTGATGAGCCTCTGGGGGCTGTCCCAGGGCGTCGGCACCCTGGCGGGAACGCTGGTCGGCGGCCTGCTCGGGGCCGCCGACTGGCGGCGGCCGTTCTGGCTGCTCACCGTGGTCGGCCTGGCGGCGACGGCGGCGTACCTGTTCACCTACGACATCCGGCGCGGGCAGAGCGAGCCGGAGCTGTCCGGCGCGCTGGCCGGCGGCGCGGAGTACGACTACCGGATCACCCGCGCCGACCTGCCGGGCATCCTGGCCCGGCGCACCAACCGCTGGCTGGTCCTGCAGGGACTGACCGCCCAGGCGGCCTTCGGGTCGCTGGTCTGGCTGCCGGTGCTGTTCGCCCAGCGGGCCCAGGCCCAGGGCTACTCGGCGGCCACCGCCGTCGTCGTCGGCAGCGTCTTCGCCACCCTGTTCCAGCTCGGCGGGGTGCTCTCCATCGTCGGCGGGCTGGTGGGCGACGCCGTGCAGCGGCGTACCCCCCGGGGCCGGGCGCTGGTCGCGGCGGTGGGCATCCTCGCGGCGCTGCCGTTCTACCTGGTCCTGTTCTTCGTGCCGTTGCGCATCGACGTGCCCGACGGCGGCTCCACCGGCGCGGTGGCCGGCGCGGTCCTGGCGAGCGTCGTCACCGAGCCGACGGTCGGGCTGAGCCTGCTCACCGCCGTGCTCGCGCTGGCGCTGACG
This sequence comes from Micromonospora sp. WMMD712, assembly GCF_029581295.1. Classification (NCBI taxonomy): domain Bacteria; kingdom Bacillati; phylum Actinomycetota; class Actinomycetes; order Micromonosporales; family Micromonosporaceae; genus Micromonospora; species Micromonospora sp. WMMD712. The sequence continues at coordinate 3,034,124 of NZ_CP120743.1, read as the reverse complement.
TCGGCGAACTCGCCGAACTGGTTCGCCCTGATCGCCGACGTCAACCCGCCCGAGCACCGGGGCACCGTCTACAGCCTCGGCAACCTGGTCAACGGGATCGGCCGGGCGGCCGGCAACGGGCTGGTCGGGGTGGCCTTCCACGCACTGCGGGCGGCGTTCCCCCCGCCGCTGAACTACGCCGTCGGGCTGGCCGTGTTCCAGCTCTTCTTCGTCCCGACCGGCGTCATGTACTGGCTGGCCTCCCGCACCTCGCCGCGCGACATCGACGAGGTGCGGACCCTGCTGCACGAGCGCGCCGAACGTCTGTAGCCGCCGGGGCCGCGAGCCGGGTCGGGTCGGGTCGGGTCGGGTTGGGCTGGATCGGGCCGGGTCGGGTCTGGTGGGGTCGGACCAGCGCTCCTGGCGCTCCCGGCCACTTCCGGTGCTCCCGACGTTCCCGGCCCTTCCGGGCGAGGGCTCCTCCGGTCGCCTAGGGAGCTGATGTCGTGGATGACTCACGCCGTGGCCCGTCCGCTCCCACCGCCCCGCCTGCTGCATATCCGTCCCCGACTGCTCCACCTGCCTCGTCTGTTGCGCCTCCCGCCCCGCCTGCCCTGCCGGCATGCCCTGTCTGCCGCGCGTCCCCGCCCGCCCCGGCGGTCGGCGGGGCGGGCGGGGCGAAACGAGGGCGAGTCATCCACGACATCAGCTCCCTATGCGGCGGCGGCAGAGCCGCCAGCACCCGCCGGACCACCCCGGGACGCCGGCCGGGCACCCGCGCAGGCCAGCCCGGGCGGGGCCAGCCCGGGCGGGGCCAGCCCGGGCGGGGCCAGGCCAGACGGGGCCAGGCCAGGCCGTGGGGCGGGCCAGGCCGTGGGGCGGGCCAGGCCGGGGCGATCAGGCGGCGCGGAACCAGACGGTGACGTCCTGCCCGACCGTGCCGTCGTCGGGCAGCGGGGCGCTGGCGTGCAGCACCTGCGCCCCGGCCGGCACCGGCACCGGCGTCGCGCCGAAGTTCGTCAGCACCGTGACGTCGCCGTTGCGGAAGCTCACCACCTCGTCACCCGAGGCCAGCCAGTAGAGGCCGCCCCGGCCGAGCCCGTGCTCGCGGCGCAGCCGCAGGGCGGTGCGGTACAGCTCGTACGTCGAGCCGGGCACGTCGCGCTGCCGGTCGAGGGCGTACTCGGCCCACGACGGCGGCTGGGGCAGCCAGCTCGCGTCGGTCGGCCCGAAGCCGTACGACGGGGCGTCGGCCTCCCACGGGATCGGCACCCGGCAGCCGTCCCGGCCGCGCTCGGTGTGCCCGCTGCGCTCCCAGGTCGGGTCCTGCCGCACCTCGTCGGGGAGCGTCATGTGCTCCGGCAGGCCCAGCTCCTCGCCCTGGTAGAGGTAGGCCGAGCCGGGCAGGGCCAGCATCAGCAGGGTGGCCGCCCGGGCCCGGCGCAGGCCCAGCGCGGCGTCGGGCTGCGGGTCGCCGACGCCGATGCCGTTCGGGCGGGGGGTGCCGACGGGCAGGCCCAGGCGGGAGGCGTGCCGGACGACGTCGTGGTTGGACAGCACCCACGTGGTCGGCGCGCCGACGGCGTCGGTGGCCTCCAGCGAGCGGGTGATCACCGCGTACTGGGCGGGCGCGGTCCAGGACGCGGTGAGGTACTCGAAGTTGAACGCCTGGTGCATCTCGTCGGGCCGCACGTAGCGGGCCAGCCGCTCGGCGGGCTGCACCCACGCCTCGGCGACGAGGATCCGCTCGCCGTCGTACGAGTCGAGCAGTCGACGCCAGTCCCGGTAGACCTCGTGGACGCCGTCCTGGTCCCACATCGGCGGGCGGGGCTTGTCGACCTCGTTGCCGGAGAGGATCTCCTGCGGCTCCTGCCAGTTCGCCAGGTCGGCCTGCTTGATCAGGCCGTGTGCCACGTCCACCCGGAAGCCGTCGACGCCCCGGTCGAGCCAGAACCGCAGCACGTCCAGGAACTCGGCGCGTACCTCCGGGTTGTCCCAGTTGAGGTCGGGCTGCCCGGGGTCGAACAGGTGCAGGTACCACTGGCCGGGCCGGCCGTCGGGCTCCGTGACCCGGGTCCACGCCGGGCCGCCGAAGACGCTGCTCCAGTCGTTGGGCGGCTGGTCGCCGTCGGGCCCGAGGCCGTCGCGGAAGACGTACCGGGCGCGTTCGGGGCTGCCCGGGGCGGCGGCGAGGGCGGCGACGAACCAGCGGTGCGCCGACGACGTGTGGTTGGGCACCAGGTCGACGATGACCCGCAGCCGGCGGGCGTGCGCCTCGGTGATCAGCCGGTCGGCGTCGGCGAGCCGCCCGAACAGCGGGTCCACGTCGCGGTAGTCGGCCACGTCGTATCCGGCGTCGGCCTGCGGCGACGGGTAGAACGGCGACAGCCAGACCGCGTCCACGCCCAGCTCGACGAAGTGGTCGAGGCGGGCGGTGATGCCCGGCAGGTCGCCGATGCCGTCACCGTTCGCGTCGGCGAACGAGCGCGGGTAGATCTGGTAGATCACGGCCTCGGTCCACCAGGCGGTGGCGGGGCCGGCGGACTGTTGCTGGGGGGTCGCGTCGGTGTTCAGGGCCTTCTCCCGTGTGTCGAAGCCGTCCCGGTCGTGGTTCCCCGGTGGCACGTGGACGAACCCGTTCAGTCTGCCCGGTGCCGGGCGGACGGTCCGCGTTCAGTCCGCCCGGGGCGGGGCGGTCGAGTCGCGTACCACGAGGCGGGTGGGCAGGATCAGCGGGCCGCCCGGCGGGGGGAGGTCCCGGCCGTCGAGCGGGTCGAGCAGGATGCGGGCCGCGAGCCGGCCCTGCTCCGCCGCCGGCTGCGCGATCGTGCTCAGCCCCAGCACCCCGGACAGGTCGTGGTCGTCGATGCCGATGACGCTGACGTCCTGCGGGACCCGCAGGCCCGCCTCGCGCAGCGCGCTCATCGCGCCCATGGCCATCTCGTCGCAGGCGGCGAAGATGGCGGTCGGCGGCTCGCCCCGGGCGAGCAGCTCGACGGTGGCCCGCTCGCCGCCGTCGATGGTGAACTGCGACTCGACGTCCAGGCCGGGGTCGGGCTCGATGCCGGCGGCCCGCAGCGCCTCCTGGTAGCCCCGGCGTCGGTCCAGGTGGGTGGTGAAGGCCAGCTCGTCGTCCGGGTCGCCGGAGATGTGCGCGATCCGGCGGTGCCCCAGGTCGAGCAGGTGCCGGGTGGCGGTCCGCGCGGCGGCCACGTCGTCGATGCGTACGCAGGGCCAGCCGGGCACCCCGCTGCCGGAGCTGATGGTCACGCCGGGCAGGTCCAGCACGGTGAGCGCGGCCAGCTCGGCCCGGCGCAGCGGGGTGGCGACCAGCATGACGGCGTCCACCCGCTTGTGCAGGTTGGCGGTGCCCAGCACCCGCTGGCGGGTGCGTTCCCGGCCGCCGAGGTTGTAGAGCAGCAGGTCGTAGCCGGATTCGTGCAGGGTCTCCTCGACGGCCTCGACCACGGTGCCGAAGAACCAGCGGGTGATCCGGGGGACGATCACGGCCACGGTGGCGGTCCGCCCGCCGGCCAGCCGCGACGCGCTCGGCGAGACCGCGTACTGGAGCTGCTCGGCGGCGGCGAGGACCCGGCGGCGGGTGGCCGCGGAGACCGTCGGCAGGCCGCGCAGGGCCCGCGACACGGTTGCGGTGGAGACCCCGGCCAGGCGGGCGACATCATCGATCTTGGTCATGGATACCCCGCTCCGGCCCGGACCGCCGCCGCCCGGGGACGCGGGCGGCGGCGGTCGCGAGTCAGCCCTTGACGCTGCCGGCGAGCAGGCCACGCACGAAGTACCGCTGGAGCGACAGGAACACGATCAGCGGTACGACGATCGAGACGAACGCGCCGGCGGTCAGCCGCTGCCACTCGTTGCCCCGGGTGCCGGCCATCTCGGCCAGCCGTACGGTCAGTGGTGCGGTTTCGCTGCTGCCCCCGGCGAAGATGAGCGCGACCAGCAGGTCGTTCCAGACCCAGAGGAACTGGAAGATGCCGAAGGCCGCCAGGGCCGGGGTGATCAACGGCAGCACGATGGTGCGGAAGATCTTGGGGTGGGTGGCCCCGTCGACCCGGGCCGCCTCCATCAGGTCCTTGGGGAGCTGCGCGATGAAGTTGTGCAGCAGGAAGACGGCGAACGGCAGCGCGAAGCAGGTGTGCGCGAACCACACCTGCACGAACTTCTGCTCGTCGACCAGGTCCCAGGCGGGCATGAGGGTCACCCCGCCGAGGCTCACCCCGGTGGAGAAGAACCTCAGCAACGGCACCAGGGCCATCTGGAGCGGGACGATCTGCAACGCGAAGATCGCGATGTACGCCCAGTCCCGGCCCCGGAAGTTGATCCAGGCCAACGCGTACGCGGCCAGGGACGCGAACGCGATCGGGAACAGCACCGACGGGATGGTGATCGCCAGCGAGTTGACGAAGTAGTTGGCCAGCTGCCCCGAGGAGGAGGAGCGGCCGAACAGCACCTCCTGGTAGTTCTCCAGGGTGAACTGCGGGTTGGTGAAGAACGTCCACCAGCCGGTGGTCTTGATCTGGTCCTCCGGCCGGAACGAGGAGACGAACAGGCCGAAGGTGGGGATCGTCCAGAACAGCGCGATGACGATCGAGACCAGGGTCGCCGTGCGGCTGTTGAGCCGCTTGCGCACCCGGCCGGCGGTGGTGGAGGTCTTCCCGGTGGCCTGTGCCCCGGCGGGGAGCGTGGGCGTCGTAGTGGTCATCTCAGCCCTCCCGCTGCTGACGCAGGTTGCGGATCTGGTAGATCACGAGCGGGATCACCAGGACGAAGAGGAAGACCGCCAGCGCCGAGCCCTGCCCGTTCTGGCCGTACCGGAACGCCTGGTTGTACATCTCGTTCGCGATGACGCTGGTGTCGTAGTTGCCGTTGGTCGCGGTGCGGACGATGTCGAACACCTTGAGCGTGGCGATCGACAGGGTCACCACCACGACGATCAGCGCGGGTCGGATGCTCGGCATGGTGATCTGCCAGAACATCTGCCACGGGGTGACCCCGTCGAGCCGGGCGGCCTCGACGATGTCGGCCGGGATGGCCTTGATCGCCGCGGAGAGCACCACCATGGCGAAGCCGGCCTGGATCCAGACCATGATCACGATCAGCAGCAGGGTGTTCAGCGGCGAGTCCAGCAGCCACTGCTTCGGCTCGCCGCCGAGGCTCACCACGATCTGGTTGAGCAGGCCGATCTGCTCCTGCCCGTCGCCCCGGTAGGCGTAGACGAACTTCCAGATGATCGCCGCGCCGACGAACGAGATCGCCATCGGCATGAAGATCAGCGACTTGGCCACCGACTCGAACCGGGCCTTGTCCACCAGGACCGAGTAGAGCAGGCCGAACGCCGTGGCCACCAGCGGCACCAGCAGCACCCAGACGAGCGTGTTGATCAGCACCCGGACGATCGAGTCGTCGGAGAACATCCAGGTGTAGTTACGTAGGCCTACCCAGTTCCGGCTGCCGCCGTCCATGAACGACAGCAGCGTGGTGCGGATGGCCGGGACGACCAGGCCGATCATGAGCAGCAGCACCGCTGGCAGCAGGAAGAAGAACGCGAACATGCCCTCGCGCGGCTTGCGACGTCGGGGCAGTGGAGCCCCGCTTGCCGAGGCGGCGATCAGCTGTGCCTCGTGGCGTCGGGCGAACCAGGACGGCACGGCGTCGAGGAGCAGCAGCAGGCCCCCGACGACCACGGCGAACGCGATCAACCCGTACAACAGCATGAGGAACTTCGGCTGCACGTCGGCGAAGTCGAACTCCATCAACCCTCCCTCGGGTTCGGATCAGCCGGTGGTCCGGCCCGCCGAGGCGGGCCGGACCACCGCCTCAGATCACTTCGGCCAGCTGGTCTCGATGCCCTGGAGCACCGCGGCGGTGTCCTTGCCGTTGACCCACTCGACCATGCCCTTCCAGAAGGTCCCGGCGCCGACGGCGGCCGGCATCAGGTCGGAGCCGTCGAACCGGAAGACGGTCTTCTGGTCCTGGAGGATCTGCACGGAGAGCTTGTCGACCGGGTTCGGCACGTTCGCCAGGTCGAGCTTCTTGTTGGCCGACACCCAGTCACCGATCTTGGCGCGGCTGTTGGCGTACTCGCCGGAGGCCAGGTAGGTCTGCACGGCCTGGACCTCGGGGCGGTCGGCGAAGGCCGCGACGAACTCGCCGCCGCCCAGCACCGGCTTGCCCTTGGCCGGGTCGATCGCCGGGAAGTAGAACGCGAAGACGTCGCCGTCCTCGGCCACCTTCGTGCCCTCGGGCCACTGGTTGGCGTAGAAGGACGCCTGGCGGTGCAGGGCGCACTTGCCGGTGGTGATCGGCGTGCCCGCCTCCTGGAACGAGGTGGTGGCGATGCTCTTCACGCCGCCGAAGCCGCCGTTGACGTACTTCTCGTTCTTGAGGATGGTGCCGGCCTTGTCGAGCGCCTCGGCGACCTTCGGGTCGTTGAACGGGATGCCGTGGGTGGTCCACTGGTCGTAGACCTCGGGGGTCTGCGTCCGCAGCATCAGGTCTTCGATCCAGTCGGTGGCCGGCCAGCCGGTCGCGTCACCGGACTCGATGCCCGCGCACCACGGCTTGGTGCCGTCCGCCGCGATCTTGTCGCTCAGGGCGATCAGCTCGTCCCAGGTGGTGGGAACGGTCCAGCCCTTCTCCTTGAACGTCTTCGGCGAGTACCACACGAAGGACTTGACGTTGGAGCCGAGCGGGGCGCCGTAGAACTGCCCGTTCACGGTGCTGTACTTCAGCCAGTCGGCCGAGTAGTTCTCCTCCGCCATCGCCTTGGTGTCGGCGCTGGCGGCCTTGAGCTTGCCGGCGTCGGCGAACCGCTTGAGCAGACCCGGCTGCGGGATGAAGGCGAGGTCGGGCGCGTTGCCGCCGTCGACCCGGACACCGAGCTGGGCCTCGAACTCACCGCTGCCCTCGTGGTCGATCTCGATGCCGGTGCAGTCCTCGAACTGCTTCCAGGACTCGTCGAGGCGGTCGGCCTCGATGTCCCGGATCGACGAGTAGATCGTGACCTTCTTGCCGTCGTTGCCCTGGTACTTCTCGTAAGCCGCACACTCCGCGGAGTCCGCCTTGTCGCTGCTCTTGTCGTCGCCGGTGCCGCAGGCAGTGACGCTGAGCGCCAGCCCCAGTACGCCGGCGACCGCGAGAGCCTGGCGTGGTCTGGCAAAGACCGCCATGCCGTTCTCCTTCCTTGCCGGCGCGGTCGCGTTCAACCGGCGCCGGTCCGATGGGCGTCACCACATGTAAGCGCTTGCATTGGAGCGCGTCCACCCCCAGTCGGACACGGACGAGTAACAATCCCGAAACCGGCTCACCAGTAGTGGGCACGCTCCCACGGATAGGGGTGTTCGCCCCGCCGCGACCCCTTTCGGTCGATGCAGGATTCTGTCACGCTGGAGGGAATCGATTGAAGTTTATCGACATCGGAGGTGCTGGATGCGTAAGCGGTGGTACAGCCTCGCGGCGGTCGGCGCGCTGATCGCGGCGACCCTGGTGCCGGCGACCCCGGCCATGGCCGCCCCGACCTTCAAGGTCCCCTTCCCCTGCGGCCAGTCCTGGTCCGGCCAGACCCGCTCCGACCACAGCCCGGCGTACGCCGTCGACTTCAACCGCACCGACGACCAGGGCGACCCGGTGGTCGCCAGCGCCCCCGGCACGGTCGACCGGGTGACCGACCTCGGCGGCACCAGCTACGGCAAGTACGTCCGCATCGACCACGGTGGCGGCTACACCACCTACTACGCCCACCTCAACGGCTTCAACGTCTCGGTCGGCCAGAGCGTCGGCTACGGCAAGGTGATCGGCTGGGTCGGCAGCACCGGCGGCTCCACCGGCCCGCACCTGCACTACGAGCAGCGGCTCAACGGCAACGACATCCAGGTCCGGTTCAACGGCAACCTGGCGCTGTACTGGGGCACGAAGACGTACACCAGCGACAACAACTGCTCGTCGAGCACCGGCTCCGGCACGGTCGACACCAGCGGCACCCCGCTGACCGTCCGCTCCGGGCCGGGCACCGGGTACTCCTCGGTCGGCACGGTCGCGGACGGGACGAAGGTGACGATCCACTGCCAGACCAGCGGCACCACGGTCACCGGCACGTACGGCACCAGCTCGATCTGGGACCGGATCGGCAGCGGCCGGTACATCGCCGACGCGTACGTCTACACCGGGTACGACGGCTACATCCCGAACGTCCCGCGCTGCTGAGCGCTGCGCCCGGTTAGGAGGGGTCCCCTGTGCAACAGAAAGCGTTAACAGGGGGCCCTTCCTTGCGCCTCAGTTGAGCTGCCAGATCGAGAAGTTGAGGGCGGCGGCGAAGGTGACCCACGCCCAGTACGGCAGCAGCAGCGCCGCCGCCGGCCGGGACAGGCGCGCGAACAGCGCCACGGTCACCCCGATGGCCAGCCACATCAGCACGATCTCGGCGAACGCCAGGCCGTACCGGCCGGCGCCGAAGAACAGCGGAGTCCAGATCGCGTTCAGCACGAGCTGGGCCGTCCAGGCGTACAGCGCCGGCCCGAAGCCGGCCCGCCGCCACACCAGCCACCCGGCGATCGCGATCAGCGCGTAGAGGAGCGTCCAGACCGGGCCGAAGACCCAGGACGGGGGCGCCCAGCCCGGCTGCTCCAGGCTCGCGTACTCCTGCGCGGTGCCCCGCACGCCGAGCCCCCCGATGGCGGCGGCGACCGTCACGGCCGCGCCGAAGCCGAGCAGCGCCCACCATCCGCGCCTCCCGGTCGTGCGCCGGAGGCTGTCCGAAACTGTCATGTGGGGCAGGTGCCCGGCGGCCGCCGCCGGCAAACCCCGGACGGCATGGCGCCGGGGTCGTCCTGTCCGGTGGCCCCTGTCTGGGAGGACGGGGCTCCGGCCACGACGACCCCGGCGGGTCGGTGGTGGATACGACGAAGTCGGGGATCAAGTGTTGAAGATGCTGACCCCGCCCGGGCCGACCAGCAGCCCGACGACGATGAGGACGATGCCCCACAGGATCTGCCGGCGGAACAGCGCGAGAATGCCGGCGACCACGAGTACGACTGCGAGAATCCAGAGAATCAGCTCCATGGCTGCTGAATACCCGAATGACCGATCCGGGAAACCTCTCCGGCGTCCAGGTGATCTCCCAGGTGGAAGATGCTGTACGCCTGCTTGATCACCGGGTGCGCCACGTTGCGGACCCGCACCCCGCCCGGGGTGGTGCCCCGTTCGCTGCCGGCGTGCGCGTGCCCGTGCAGGGCCAGCGCGGTCGGCGCCGAGTCGATGGCCTGCCCGAGCTGGTAGGACCCGAGGAACGGATAGATCTCCAGCGGCTCGCCGGCCAGGGTGTCCGGCACGGGGGAGTAGTGGGTCAGCGCCACCAGCAGGTCGCAGTCCAGCCCGCGCAGGGCCGCGCCCAGCGCCTCCGCGCTCTCGTTCGTGGTGCGGACGAACGCCTTCATCTCCGGCTCGCCGAAGTCGCTGGCGCACCGCCCGGCGAAGCCGCCGCCGAAGCCCTTCACCCCCGCCACACCGAGCCGCCCGGCGGGGAACTCCAGCACGATCCCCTCGCCCTCCAGCACCCTGATGCCGGCCTCCTCCAGCACCTTGACCACCTGCGGCACCTGGTCGCACTGGTGGTCGTGGTTGCCGAGCACCGTCACCACCGGCACGCCCAGCCCGCCGAACTCGCGGGCCACGCAGCGCGCCTCGGCCTCGGTGCCGTGCCGGGTCAGGTCGCCGGCGAGCAGCAGCACGTCGGCGCAGTCGGGCAGCTCGTCCAGGGCGGGCCGGAACCGGCCCACCACGTCCTCGTCCAGGTGCACGTCGCCCACGGCGGCGATCCGGATCACCTTCCGACCTCCCTCACGGCAACTGTTCGACTTCCGTGGGCGCCTGCGTGCGGATCACCCCGATGTCGCTGGTCACGGGCACGTCGGGGAAGCGCTCGGCGACCCGGCGCAGGATCTCCTCGCGCCGGTGCGGGCTCTCCACCTCGCCGTAGAGGACCAGGCCGCGTTCCCGGCGGACCACGGTGATCCCCTGCTCGGCGACGGCCGGGTCCTCGGCCAGCAGCCGGTGGATCTCGGCCTCCACGTACTCGTCGGGCGGGCCGGCGGTGACGGCGGGCGTCCCGACGGCGTTGTCACGGTGCTCGCTCACGCGGTCTCCTTCTCCTCGGTGGCGTCGGCGTACGGCACCACGTCCAACCGGTCGAGCAGCACCAGGAACGCCTCGGCGTACGGCGAGTGCTGCGTCTCCTTGCGTACCCGTTCCCAGTCGATCTGTTCGCGCAGCGACCGGGCCAGCGGCAGCGCCCGGGCGAAGTCGCAGTAGTGCTGGGAGAAGCTGAGCAGCTTGTGCACCATGAGCAGGGAGGCGGACAGCACGGGCATGTGGATCGCGTCGACCGGGCGGTCGATCGTGTCGGCGAACGTCTCCTCGGTGACCGGGGTCTCGATCGGGCGGTGGATCAGGTCCACCATCCGGCCGTCGTCGTAGACCTTCACCAGCCAGTCCTCGGGCGGGCGCTCGGCGTCGAAGCCCGCCTCGACCAGCGCCTCCAGCGCCCGGTCCACGTCCTCGCCCCGGATCAGGAAGTCGACGTCGTGCTCGCTGGAGTGCCCGCCGTGGGCGTACACCGCGAAGCTGCCGCCGAGGGCGAACGGGATCTCGGACTGTTTGAGCACGGCGGCGACCTTCTTCAGCGTGTGCACCAGGGTCTCGTCCCCGCGCTCGGCCATGTGGCTCTCCCGTCGGTCGTGTCGTGGACAGGCGGATTCGATTTGCGTACCCGGCATTCCGTTCGCCCACACCTGAGCGCCGCCTCCCGCGGTGCGAACCGGCCGCAAAGGGACGAAGAACCGGAGGTGAGCGTGGGTCCGATAGTCTGGGGAGGGTGGCCAGATCACTGCGGGACCGGCGGGGCGGGGCCCGACTGCGCGCCGTTGCCCTGATCGGCATCGACGGGTCGGGCAAGACCACCCAGGCCCACCACCTCGCCGAGGCGCTGACCGCCGCCGGCCGCCCCGCGACCTACCACCGCAACGCCGGTGGCCGGCGCTGGCTCGGCCGCGTCGCCCAGCGGCTCGGCCGTCCCGACGCCGAGCGCCTCGTCGGCCGGCGCGGCCTGCTCGCCGTCGAGTCCGTGCTGCGCTGGCTGGCGATCGCGGCGGCGCTGCTGAGCTGCCTCGTCACCGGCCGCACTGCCGTCATGGACCGCTACTCCGCCTGCCAGTACGCCAGCATCCGGGCACACGGCGGGCAGCGCTGGGAGCGGCTGGCCCGGGCCGGGTACCGCCTCTTCCCGCCGCCGCAGGTCACCTTCCTCCTCGCGGTCGACCCCGCCGAGGCGTACCGGCGCATCGAGCGGCGCGGCACCGACCACGAGACGATGGGCTGGCTGACCGCCGCCGACCGGGCGTACCGCACGCTGCCGGAGTTCCCCAGCTTCGTGGTGGTCGACGCCGGCCGGCCGCCCGAGGAGGTGTCCCGGCAGATCCGGGCCCACCTGGCCGCCTGGCTGCCGGCCCAGGGCGTCCCGTCCGCCGGGGCCGCCGCCCCGGCCGGGCCGCCGCCGGCCGAGCCCGCCCCGCCGGCCCCGCAGGCCCCGCCCGCCGCGGCCGGCGCGCCCGGTGCGGTGGCGCTCCCCGTCGACGACGCCGGCCGGGGGCCGGGGCTGCTGGTGGCGGGTCAGGCCTGACGTAGGCCGCCCGGCCCACCCCGGCTGCCCCACCGAAGGACGCCGCCGCCCGGACGGCGGTCGCCCGCCCCCGTCCAGCACGGGGCGGGACCCCTCCGGGGGAAGCGCCGGGGGCGGCGGAAATGACAGCCTTTTCGCAACACTCGTGAACGTCCGGAGTACTTTTTTCCCGATACGTGGAGACATGGTTGACGCTTGCGCCTGGTGAAAGTAAGTTTCATCCGTGGCGAAGAGTCCGAAGATTTCTGCGAGTCACGAGCCGGGTGGGTTGATCGTCCACATCAGCGGCCTGCTCCCCTCGCTGTCGCCCGCCGAGCAGCGGGTGGCCCGGCTGGTGGTCGCCGACCCGGCGGACGCCGCCCGGCGCACCATCACCGACCTCGCCACCGCCGCCGAGACGTCCGAGGCGACCGTCATCCGGTTCTGCCGCTCGGTCGGCATGGACGGCTACCCGCAGCTGCGCATCCGGCTCGCCGCCGAGGCCGCCCGCCGGGTCGAGCCACCCGACGCCCGGGTCGTCGGCGGCGACATCCCGCCCGGGGCGGACCTGGCCCAGATCATCGCCACCATCGCGTTCAACGACGCCCGCGCCGTGGAGGAGACGGCCGAGCAGCTCGACCCCGCCGTCTGCGAACAGGTCGTCGAGGCGATCGTCGGCGCGGGCCGGATCGAGGTCTACGGCGCGGGGGCCAGCGGCTTCGTCGCCTCGGACTTCCAGCAGAAGCTGCACCGCATCGGCCGCATGGCGTTCTACTTCCCCGACGTGCACACCGCCCTCACCTCGGCCGCCCTGCTCGCCAAGGACGACGTGGCCGTGGGCATCTCGCACAGCGGCACCACGGCCGACGTGATCGAGGTGCTGGAGCAGGCCCGCGCCCGGGGGGCCAGCACGGTGGCGCTGACCAACTTCCCCCGCTCGCCGATCACCGACGTCGCCGACTTCGTGCTCACCACGGCGGCCCGCGAGACGACGTACCGCTCGGGCGCGATGGCCAGCCGGCTGGCCCAGCTCACCGTGGTCGACTGCCTCTTCGTCGGGGTGGCCGCCCGCAACCGCGCGCGGGCCCGCCGGGCGCTGGAGGTCACCGCCGACGCGGTGCGGACCCGGCGGGTCGGCCCCGGCCGGAGGCGGGGATGACGGCCGGGCGCGTCGAGCCCGGGGAGGTCGCGGCGGTCCCCGCCCGCCCGGTGGTCCGGGTGGGCGCGCCCACCGAGCGGCGCAACCCGCGCAGCGTCGACCTCGACCTGATGTCCACCCGGGACGTGCTCGCCGTGATCAACGAGGCGGACCGGCGGGTGCCGGCCGCCGTCGCGGCGGTCCTCGACGAGATCGCCGCCACCGTCGACCTCGCGGTCGCCGCGCTGCGCGGCGGGCACCGGGTGCACTACTTCGGCGCCGGGACCTCCGGCCGCCTCGGGGTGCTGGACGCCGCCGAGCTGGCCCCCACCTTCAACTCGCCCCGGCACTGGTTCTGCGCCCACCTCGCCGGCGGCCCGGAGGCGATGTGGCGGGCCGTCGAGGACGCCGAGGACGACCACCGGGGCGGGGCCGCCGAGGCGGCCGACTGCGTCGGCGCGGGCGACCTGGTGGTCGGGCTGGCCGCCAGCGGGCGCACCCCGTACGTGCTCGGTGCGCTCGCCGCCTCCCGGGCCCAGGGGGCCTCGACCGTGCTGCTCTGCGCCAATCCGGAGGCCGAGGCCGCCGGGTCGGTCGACGTCTTCATCGGGGTCGACACCGGCCCCGAGGTGGTGACCGGCTCGACCCGGATGAAGGCGGGCACCGCGCAGAAGCTGGTGCTCAACACCTTCTCCACGGCCGTCATGGTGCGGCTGGGCCGGGTCTACTCGAACCTCATGATCGACATGGTGGCCACCAACGCCAAGCTGCGCGGCCGGATGATCTCGATCCTGGTGGACGCCACGGGCTGCGCCGAGGAGGTCTGCCGGCGGGCCCTGCACGAGGCCGACGGCGACCTCAAGACCGCCCTGGTGTCGCTCGTCTCCGGGGCCGAGGTCCCCGCCGCCCGGGCCGCCCTGGCCCGCGCCGCCCACCAGGTCAGGGGCGCGCTCGACCTGCTCGCCTCCTGAGCGGCCCGACTTCGCCGGCGTGGACCGTGACGGTGGTCACCAACGGCCGGCGGCGGGACTTACCACACGGCACGGATTGTTCAACCGGGTCGAGGGTATTCCGCATCCGTGGATGAACCGACCGGTCCGCCGCCGCGTATCAGGCGGTGACCAGGATCGCAGCGCGACGGTGACGCGGGTCGCTGTGCGCCCCGGGACGGCGATGGTGCCATGCCAGGGGCGTGCGCGTTCCATCGATCCGCCGACCCGTCGGCGGCGTCGACGGCGAGCCACTTTTCGGGGTGCTGACAGCAAACATGGACCGGGCTCTCAGCTACTACTCAGGCATTCGTGACACTTTCGACTCACGACATGGAATCCCCGACGCGTCTCCACTGTTGTGCAGGTGTCAGGTCAGCACCGGAGGGCACAGACGGGAGTTACGGGGGAGGGCTGATGGACGTGGGGATGGCAAGGAACCGGGCAACCGGCGCGAGCGAGGGGACCGTGGGCAACGTGGACAAGAACATCGGCATGCGAACCGACGAGGTGGCCGAGGAGCGCGACCTCGTCGGAGTCTACCTTCACGAGATCTCCCGGACGCCACTGCTGGACGCCGCCACCGAGGTCGACCTCTCCAAGTCGATCGAGGCCGGGCTGTACGCCGAGCACCTGCTCGAGACGGACCGCGTTCCCGCCGGTGTCGCCCGGGACGACCTGGCGCGGGTGGTCGCCGAGGGGGAGCGGGCGAAGGACCTCTTCATCCGCGCCAACCTGCGGCTGGTCGTCTCCATCGCCCGGCGCTACGTGCGCTCGGGCATGCCCATGCTCGACCTGATCCAGGAGGGCAACACCGGCCTGGTCCGGGCGGTCGAGAAGTTCGACTACGAGCGCGGCTTCAAGTTCTCCACCTACGCGACCTGGTGGATCCGCCAGGCGATCAGCCGGGCGATCGCCCAGCAGGAGCGCACCGTGCGGCTGCCGGTGCACCTGGTGGAGGACGTCAACCGGATGCGCAACGTCGCCCGGCAGCTCACCCGCGAGCTGGGCAGCGACCCGGAGCCCGAGCAGATCGCGGCGGCCCTCGGCGTCACCGTCGAGCGGGTCAACGAGCTGGTGCGCTGGTCGCAGGACACCGTGTCGCTCGACACGCCGGTCGGCGACGACGGCGACACCAACCTCGGTGACCTGGTCGCCGACAGCGACGCCCCGTCGCCGGAGGACATCGTCCTCACCGGCCTGGAGCGGCAGCGCATCGAGGGCCTGCTCAACCACCTCGACGACCGGTCGGCCGGCATCATGCGGGCCCGCTACGGACTGGAGGACGGGCGGGAGCACTCGCTGACCGAGGTCGCCTCGCGGTTCTCGCTGTCGCGGGAGCGGATCCGGCAGCTGGAGATCCAGGCGCTGGGCCGGCTGCGCGAGCTGGCCCGGGCCGAGGGGCTACAGGCCGCCTGAGCTGGTAGTAATGACGGCGAACGGCCGGCGTCCGATAGGGGGACGCCGGCCGTTCGCCGTCGCACGGGGAGCGGTCAGCGGACCCGGCCGTACCCGTAGGGCGGCATCAGGGCCAGGGCCCGCTTCTCCACGTTCCGGCCGAAGGTCGGCGCGTGGATCACCTGGCCGTCGCCGACGTAGATGGCCACGTGGCCGAGGCTGTTGTAGAAGACGAGGTCGCCCGGGCGCAGCTCGCTGCGGCTGATGTGGCTGACCACGCCCCACTGCATCCGCGTGTTGTGCGGCAGGGACTTGCCGGCCGCCCGCCAGGCGGCGGAGGTGAGGCCCGAGCAGTCGTACCCGTTCGGGCCGTCGGCGGCCCAGACGTAGGGCTTGCCGAGCGCCCCGTACGCGTACCGCACGGCCGCGCCGGCCCGGCCCGAGACGGCCGGGGCCTTCTCGCCGGAGCCGGACTTCCCGCCCGAGCGCGCCTTCGGCGGGGTGGGCTCGGTGGCCCGCCCGTACGCCTGCCGGCGCATCTCGTACAGCTCGGCGAGGTCCTTCTCGATCCGCTTGCGACTGGCGGTGAGCTGCTTCGCCTGCGCGGCCTGCTTCGCCAGCGTCGCGTCCAGCCGCCCCTTCTGGTCGAGCAGCTGGCGCTGGTTCTCGGTGTAGCCGGCGATCCGCTGCTGGCGCTGCCGGCTGAGCTGGTCGAGTGTGTCGAGCCGGTCCAGCAGGGTGCTCGGCCCGCCGGGGCTCAGCAGCGCGTTGGCGGCGTCCAGCCGGCCCGACTTGTACGCGGTGACGGCGATCGTGCCGACGTCCGCCCGGCTCTGCGCGGTCTGCTCCTCCAGCGGCCCGATCCGGGCCGCGAGCTTCGCCGCGGTGGCCTTGTTCGCCTTGATGTCCTCGGCGAGCTTGTTGTAGGACTCGACGACCCGTTCCAGCTCGGTCGAGGACTTCTCGATCCGCCGCGTCAGCTCGGCGGGGGTCGGCTCGGCCCGAGCCACCGCCGCCGGGGCGATCAGCGCGGCCACGAGGCCGGCCGTCACCAGTGCGCGCAGCGAATTTCTGAGGGACGACAAGAGCGGAGGGCTCCTCTCCCACCAGCCGGCACGACGTCGTGGACGCCGCGTCGGCACCGGCCCGGGGCTGTCCTGGTGGACGGCGGTCGACCGGTCCGGCCTGATCAACCTAGCGCGGGACGGAAGTTACCCGCAGGTGAAGCAGGGACGAACGTGGCGGAACGGCCCAGTGGTACGCGAGGGGCGGTCACGTACGGTGGCGCGGCGCGTTCAGCCGGCCACCGGCTCCGCCGTCGGGGCGGGCTGCGGGGCGAGCCAGCCGCTGACCCGGCGCTCGGCGTAGAACGACACGAACGGGACGGTGCCGGCGAGCATCACCAGCAGCATCCGCTTCAACGGCCAGTCCGCCCGGCGGGACAGGTCGAACGTCGCGGCCAGGTAGACCATGTAGAGCCAGCCGTGCGCGGTGCCGACGACCGCCACCACGGCCGGCTCGTCGAACCCGTACTTCAGGGGCATGCCGATCAGAACCAGCACGACCAGCGCCACGCCCACGATCCAGGCGATCACGCGGTACCGGGTAAGGGCTCCGCCCACCTTCGTCCGTCCTTCCGAACCGGCCTGCGCCGGATAGTCGTGAACCGGCCTCAGCCGGGATAGTCACCGGGCCGGGCCCCCGGATTGGCGTTCAACCATGCCAGGTAGCGGTTGTAGGCGGCCAGGTCGGCGTCGTCCGCGCCGTCGACCGGCGTGGCCGGCGCGCGGGACACCCGCACCGGCCGGCGTACCCCGGTGGGGGTGGCGGACGGCGTGGCCACCGCGACCCGGTCGGCCGGCTCGGTCGTCGTCGGCCCGGCCGGCGCGTCGCCGGGGGCCGACCGCAGGGTGTGCCGCAGCTCACGCCACCAGACGAAGAGCACGAACGCGGCGAAGACCGGCCACTCGACCGCGTACCCCCAGCTCAGCGCGTTGCCCCCGGCCGCCCGGGACAGCTGCCACCAGCCCAGCCCGAGGAAGCCGACGACGAGCACGACCATGGCCACGTGGCGGGCGATCCACGCCGGTGTCCAGAGCCGCTTCATGGCATCGAGGGTACCGGTCGGCGACGTCGTCTCCGACGCGGCGTCGTAGTGCCGGTGGGTTTGCCGGGCGCGCGGGTGGGCATCCGTCTAGACGCCAGCCCAGCCGAGACGAGGGGGGCGACATGACCGAATCAGCCTGGCGGACGACCACCGGCCCGGCCGAGGCCAGCCCGGAGCAGCGGATGCCCGAGTGGGACGGTGACCACCTGCGCGACCCGGCCACCGACGAGGAGCCCGGCATCGACCCGGCCGAGCTCGCCGACGACGACCTGATCCGCGAGATGCACAGCCTGCACCGCACCCGCCTCGACACCCTGCGGCACGCGTCGGACGCGGCGCTCGCCAACCACCTGCGCCGCACGGCGGAGCTGGAGACGGAGTACCTGGCCCGGCACCCGGGGCGGGAGATCGACCCGGCCCGGCTGCGGGACGAGTGATGACCGCCCGCGCCCGGCGCGGTATGTCCGCGCCGCCCGAGGTGGTGTTCAGCACGGCGACCGACCCGGACCGCGCGGCGGCCTGGCTGCCCGAGCCGCTGCGGTCCGACGGCGACAGCCGCCCCGAGGTCGACGCCGGGGACCTGCGGGCCTGGTGGCGCAGCGACTCCGCGCCCGGCTGGTCGGCCGAGATCCGGGTCGAGCCGGCCGACGCCGGGGGCGCGCAGGTGTCGATCGACCTCGCCGGCGCGGCCGGCGGGGCGGAGGCCGGGCTCGCCGACGAGACCCTGGCCAACCTCGCCCGCGAGGTGGCCGACAACCTCACCGCCGGCTGACCGGCCGGCGGGCAAGCCCCAGCGGGGGCCGCGACGCGCTGACGACGAGGAGAGCGGGTTGAGCGAGAGCAGCCTGAGGCAGAAGGCGGCGCGACTGCGCCACGCGTACGCGCCGCACGAGCACCGTCCGCTGGGCGGCTACCTCGCGGCGATGGGCACGTACGCGGGGGTGACCGCCATGATCGCGGGCCTGGTCCGGGCGACCGGCCGCCCCGTGCCCGAGCGGCCCGCCACCGCCGACGTGGTGCTGCTCGCCGTCGCCACCCACAAGCTCAGCCGGCTGCTGTCCAAGGACGCCGTGACCAGCCCGCTGCGCGCCCCGTTCACCCGCTACGACCGCCCGATCGGCAGCGGCGAGGTGATGGAGCAGGTCCGCGACTCGGGCAGCCCGACCCGGCACGCCATCGGCGAGCTGTTGAGCTGCCCGTTCTGCCTGGCCGTCTGGGTGGCCACCGGGCTCACCGGCGGGCTCGTCCTGGCCCCCCGGCTGACCCGGCTGGTGGCCACCGCCCTGACCGCCGTCGCGGCCTCCGACTTCCTCCAGATGGGCTACGCAGTGGCCCAGCAGGCCGCCGAGGGCGGCCACCACAGGGACTGACCCCCTGTCGTACGCGCTGAGGGGAGGGGGCCGGCGCCGGCCCCCTCCCCTCAGCGGTCGCGTCAGCGCTGCATCCCCGACCAGCCGTGCGGCGACTCCGGCTCGCGCTCGTCCTCGTCCTCGCCGGTGATCACGTCGGCGTCGACGGCCGTGCGGTCGTGCTCGTTGGCGAAGTCCGGCTCGGGCGTGGTGTCCAGGCCCTCCGGCGGCTGGCCGAGCGCCTCGACGTGCTCCTGGTGCCGCTCCTGGCGGTCGGTCATCTCGCTGTCCTCTCGGGTTGCGCGGCCGGGCGTCAGGACGCCGATCCGCCCAGCAGGTCGGCGGCCTCGTCCACGGCGTACTCGCCCTGGGGGAGGGCGGCGACGCGGGTGAGCAGCGCTGCGGGCAGCTCGGCGGCGACGGCCCGGCGGTAGATGTCCGCCTGGCTGATCCGCTCCTGGCCGTGGTAGATGTCGTCGAGCAGCTCGTCGAGCGGCCGGGTGTCCGGCTCCTCGACCGGCCCGGCGTCGCTCACCGGCGCTGCCGTCACGGGTGCCCCGTCGGCCACGGCCTCGTCGATCACGGCCTTGTCGGTCACTGCTTCGTCGGTCACGACGATCAGCTACCCGGGGCGGAAACGAGCAAACCCGGAAGGGCCTGGGGCGGCCACGGTAGCGTGATGCCCGTCACGTCGGCGGCCGGAACATCGACCGGCTCCCGCCGGTTGTGACGGGTGTCGGTGTGCCCAGTGTCCCCGGGCCTCACCTGAAATGCCTTCGCGGAATACCGTCCGGCTGGAGCCGCGTCGCGCCACGCGCCGAGAGGCGACCTGCACACCGACACCAGCGGCGCCCCGGTCTTCGGCCGGGGCGCCGCTGGCTTTGTGCCCACCCGGGGCCGCACGTGGCAGGAGCGCCGGCCGGGTCTGCCGGGCGATGCCCGCCACCCGTTCCCGCTCCTTTGCTCTGCACCCGCCGACGCAACGGTTACCGTGCGTAACCAGGCTGGCCGGGCCCGACCCGCGCGGACATTGCGAACATGCTGTTCCGCCGGGGTGCTGCGCCGGTGGGTGCAGAGCAAAGGGAATGCGGGGGCTGGCGTGGGGTTGACCGGCCGGCACGCAGCGTGAGACCGCCCCGCATCCCTCTCGGCCGAGCGTGGAAGTCGCCGCCGGTGAGTAGTAGTGCCGTGCCCCTCGCCGCGTCAGGCGGGGGTGGAGGTGGGGGCGGCAGTGGTGTCGGCCGGGGTGCCGCGGCGGGCGCGGACGGCGGCGGCCAGGCCGTCGAGCACCTCCTCGGTGTCGTCCCAGCCGAGGCAGGCGTCGGTGATCGAGCGGCCGTACTCCAGCTCCCGCGTCGGGTCCAGGTCCTGCCGGCCGGGCAGCAGGAAGCTCTCCAGCATGACGCCGACGATGCCGCGCTGGCCGGCGGCGAGCTGGGCCGCGACGTCGGCGGCGACCAGCGGCTGACGGCGGTGGTCCTTGCCGCTGTTGGCGTGGCTCGCGTCGACCACGACCCGCTCCGGCAGGCCGGCGGCCCGCAGCTTCGCCAGCGCCGCGGCGACGGAGGCGGCGTCGTAGTTCGGGCCGTCGTTGCCGCCCCGCAGCACCAGGTGGCCGTCGGCGTTGCCCCGGGTGTGCATGATCGCCGGGGTGCCGGAGACGTCGATGCCGGGGAAGACGTGCGGGACGCCGGCCGCGCGGATCGCGTCCACGGCCGTGCCGATGCTGCCGTCGGGGCGGTTCTTCATGCCGATCGCCATCGACAGCCCGGAGGCGAGCTGCCGATGCACCTGGCTCTCCACGGTGCGCGCGCCGATCGCGCCCCAGGCGACGGTGTCGGCGATGTACTGCGGGGTGATCGGGTCGAGGAACTCGCAGCCCACCGGCAGGCCCAACCGCAGCACGTCCAGCAGCAGCGCGCGGGCGGTGCGCAGGCCCGTGTTCACGTCGCCGGAGCCGTCCAGCGCCGGGTCGTTGATCAGGCCCTTCCAGCCCACCGTGGAACGCGGCTTCTCGAAGTAGACCCGCATCACGATCAGCAGGTCGTCGGCGAGCCGGTCGGCGACGGTGCGCAGCCGGGCCGCGTACTCCAGGGCGGCGGCCGGGTCGTGCACCGAGCACGGGCCGACCACGACCAGCAGCCGGTCGTCGGCGCGGTCCAGCACCCGGGCGACCGCGCGCCGGCCGTCGAGCACGGCCTCGGTGAGCGTCGCGTCCAGGGGCAGGTGGTGGTGGAGCAGGGCCGGGGTGGTCAACGGCACGACGCGGTCGATCCGCTGGTCGATCACGCGATGGCTGTCCGGGGACGTCACGGTGGGGTTCCTTCCGCCGACCGTGCCCCGGGGCCGGCGCCCGAGGTCGAGCCGGCTGCTCGTACGCAAAAGGGCAGGGAATCAGGCCCCTGCCCAGCCGGCTCGAAGAGGAAGTGACGTCAGATCACGATGAAGTCACCGGCTCCTCCAGCCGGCTGTCTAAACCATCGATACGACCGCGTCACGCCGACCAGCCTACCCGACGCGGCGGGAAAGGCTCACCCCGTCGTCGGGCGGGATCACCTCCGAGGTGCGCGGCCCGTTCCGTTGAGCCGCCCGCTGGGTAGAGACACCGGCATGAGCCACCACGACAGCGACGCCGACCGGATCTCCTCCCGCGCCCACCTGCTGCCCGAGGAGGCGGCGGTCGGCAGCGACGACGCGTACGCCCAGGCCGAGGCGATCCTCGACGAGTCCGACCGGCGGGAGGCCGACCGCGCCGCCGCCCCCGACACCGTGCTGGAGCGGCGCACCTCCGACGAGACGGTGACCACGGTCGAGCCCCCGGACTGACCCCGACCCCGGCCCCGGGCGGCGCGCGCCGCCCGGGACCGGGCAGCGGACCGGCCGGCCTGCGCCGCGCCGACCCCCGCGCGTCACGTCCGCGACCTCGGGATCGGATAGCGTCGGGCCATGCCCGACAGCGGTTTCCCCTGGCCGATCGAAACGACCCGACTGGACAACGGCCTGCGTGTGGTGGTGAGCGAGGACCGCACCGCGCCGGCGGTCGCGGTGAACCTCTGGTACGACGTGGGCTCCCGGCACGAGCCCGACGGGCAGACCGGGTTCGCCCACCTCTTCGAGCACCTCATGTTCGAGGGCTCGGTGAACGTGGCGAAGACCGAACACATGAAGCTCGTCCAGGGCGCCGGCGGCTCGCTGAACGCCACCACCAACCCGGACCGGACGAACTACTTCGAGACCGTCCCCGCCGAGCACCTGGAGCTGGCGCTCTGGCTGGAGGCCGACCGGATGGGCGGCCTGGTGCCGGCGCTGACCCAGGAGACGCTGGACAACCAGCGGGACGTGGTCAAGAACGAGCGTCGCCAGCGCTACGACAACGTGCCCTACGGCGACGCGTGGCTGCGGCTGCTGCCGCTGCTCTATCCGCCCGGGCACCCCTACCACCACGCGACGATCGGCTCGATGGCCGACCTGAACGCCGCCGACCTGGCCACCTTCCAGGCGTTCCACCGCACCTACTACGCGCCGAACAACGCCGTGCTGACCGTCGTCGGCGACGCCGCCGCGACCGAGGTGTTCGCGCTGGCCGACAAGTACTTCGGGGCGATCCCGGCCCGGGAGTCGATCCCGGCCGCGCCGGACGGCCGGCACGTGCCCCGCACCGGCGCGCCGGTCGCCGAGACCGTCACCGCCGCCGTGCCCGCCCCCCGCGTGTTCGTCGCGCACCGCACCCACCCGTTCGGCACCCCCGGCTACGACGTGCTGACCGTCCTGGCCACCGTGCTGGGCAGCGGCCGGGGCAGCCGCCTCTACCAGCGCCTCGCCGACGGCGAGCGGCTCGCCCAGCCCGACACGGTCGGCGCGTACGGGGTGGACCTGCGGCACGCGCCGGCCCCGCTGATCGTCACCGCCACCGCCCGGGACGGGGTGACCGGCGAGCGGCTGGCCGCCGGGGTGGCCGAGGTCGTCGACGAGCTGGCCACCGTGCCGGTCACCGCCGCCGAGCTGGACCGGGCCAAGGCGCTGCTCAGCACCGCGTGGTGGCGGCAGATGTCCACCGTCGACGGCCGCGCCGACACCCTCGGCCGGTACGCCACCCAGTTCGGCGACCCGGCGAAGGCCGCCGAGCGGCTGCCCGCCTGGCTCGCGGTCACCGCCGAGCAGATCGCCGAACTCGCCGCCGAGGCGCTGCGCGCCGACGACCGGGTCACCCTGACCTACCTGCCCGAGGAGACCGCATGAGTTTGATCGCCGACCGTCCCGGGCCGGGGCTGGCCCGGCCCTACCGGTTCCCGCAGGTGGTGCGCCGCGAAACCGCCGGCGGCCGGGTCGTCGCCGCGCACCTGCCCGGGCAGAACCTGGCCGTGGCGCTGCTGCTGCTCGACGCCGGGGCCGGCCGCGAGCCGGTCGGCCGGGAGGGGCTCGGCGCGGTGCTGGCCAAGGCCCTGGAGGAGGGCACCGCGCAGCGGGACGCCACCGCGTACGCGCTGGCCATCGAGGCGCTCGGCACCGAGCTGGTGACCGGGCTCGACTGGGACTCGTTCCAGGTCAGCGTCCAGGTGCCGGTGGAGCGGCTGAGTGCCGCCGTCGCGCTGCTCGCCGAGGCCGTCCGCACGCCGAAGCTGGACCCGGACGACGTGCGGCGGGTGCGCGACGACGAGGCGACCGCCCTGCGGATGGACTGGGCCAACCCCGGCCCCCGGGCCGAGGCGGCGCTGCGGGCCGACCTGTTCGGCGCGCAGAACCGCTGGGGCCGACCCATGTACGGCGACCCCGAGTCGGTGGCGGCCCTGGACCCGGAGGACGTCACCGTCTTCCACTCCGAGTGGTTCCTGCGCCCCGGCACCCTGGTCGTCGCCGGTGACCTGGACCGGCTCGACCTGGACGCGCTGGGCGCGGCGGCGTTCGCCGGCACCGGCGGCGGCCCGCCCCCGGTCGAGGGCCCGATCGACGTGCCGCTGCGCGCCGGCCGGCGGATCATCCTGGTCGACCGCCCCGGGTCGGTGCAGTCCACGCTGCGGCTGGGCCACGCCGCCCCGCACCGGGCGCACCCCGACCACGTGCCGACGAGCCTGGCCGGCACGGTGCTCGGCGGCGCGTTCACCTCCCGGCTCAACCACCTGATCCGCGAGGTGCGCGGCTACACCTACGGCATCCGGGGCGACTTCGCCTCGTCCCGCCGGTTCGGCCGGTTCGCGGTCAGCTCCGGGGTGCAGACGTCGGTGACCGCGCCGGCCCTCGTCGAGGCGGTCGGGGAGATCACCCGGACCCGGGCCGGCGGGGTCACCGAGGACGAGCTGGCGGTGGCCCGGTCGTGGCGGGCCGGGCAGCTCTCGGTCGAGTTGCAGAGCCCCCGGGCGATCGCGTCGGCGCTGACCACCCTGGTCGTGCACGACCTGCCGGACGACTACCACGCCCGGCTGCGCGAGTCGCTGCTCGCCGCCGACGTGGCCGACGTGTCGGCCGCCGCCGCGACCCACCTGCACCCGGAGGCGCTGACCCTGGTGGTCGAGGGCGACGCCGCGCTCATCCGCGACGAGCTGGCGGCCACCGGCCTCGGGGAGATCGTCGACGCCCGTCCCTGATCCGGGCGGGTGTGATTCGCGTCGCGTCCCGGCCGGCGGGGCGGCCCGGCCGGGGCGGCGATGTTCCGGCCCGGGCCCGCCCGCGCCCCCGAAATTCCGGTGCGGCGCGCGGTGGCGACGCCGACGTTGCGGCGCGGGCCCGTCACCGGGCCCGCCCGGCCGGGGCCCGGGCGGTGGGAAAGCGTTCCCGGCCCGGCCGTCGACCTGGGTAGCCTCGCGGGCATGAGGATCGGCATTGTGGGGGCCACCGGCCAGGTCGGTGGCGTGATGCGGCAGGTGCTGGCGGAGCGCGAGTTCCCGGCGGAGCAGGTGCGGTTGTTCGCCTCCGCCCGGTCGGCCGGGCGGACCGTGCCGTGGCGCGGCGGCGAGGTGACGATCGAGGACGCGGCCACCGCCGACTACGCGGGCCTGGACATCGTGCTCTTCTCCGCCGGCAAGGGCACCGCCCTGGAGCTGGCCCCCCGGGTCGCCGCCGCCGGCGCGGTGGTGATCGACAACTCGTCGGCGTTCCGGATGGACCCGGACGTGCCGCTCGTCGTCGCCGAGGTCAACCCGCGCGCCGCCGCGCGCCGCCCGAAGGGCATCATCGCCAACCCGAACTGCACCACGATGGCCGCGATGCCGGTGCTGCGCCCGCTGCACGACGAGGCGGAGCTGGTGAGCCTCGTCGTCGCCACCTACCAGGCGGTCTCCGGGGCCGGCCTGGCCGGCGTGGCCGAGCTGGAGGAGCAGGTCCGCAAGGTCGCCGAGCAGGCCGCCGGACTGGCGTTCGACGGCGCGGCCGTGGAGTTCCCCGCCCCCCGCGTCTTCGCCCGGACCATCGCGTTCAACGTGCTCCCGCTCGCCGGCTCGATCGTCGACGACGGCTCGGCGGAGACCGACGAGGAGCAGAAGCTGCGCAACGAGAGCCGCAAGATCCTGGAGATCCCCGGGCTGAAGGTCTCCGGCACCTGCGTCCGGGTGCCGGTCTTCACCGGGCACTCGCTCCAGATCAACGCCCGGTTCGCCCGGCCGATCACCCCGCAGCGGGCCCGTGAGCTGCTCGACGGCGCGCCCGGCGTGGCCCTGTCCGACGTGCCGACCCCGTTGCAGGCCGCCGGCCACGACCCGACGTACGTGGGCCGGCTGCGTGCCGACGAGACGGTGGAGCACGGGCTGTCGCTGTTCTGCTCCAACGACAACCTCCGCAAGGGCGCCGCCCTCAACGCCGTCCAGCTCGCCGAGCTCGTCGCCGCCGACCTGCGCTGACCGTCGCCGCGCCCCCGGTGTCGGCACGCGGCGTTACCCCGCCCGGGCGGCGGGTAGACCGCGGTGCCGACACCGAGAGGGGAGCACCATGACAACGGTCGGAGAGTTCATGACGACCCGGTTGGTGACGATGGACGGCCACGAGACGCTCACCGCCGCCGCGCGGGAGATGCGCGACAGCGCCATCGGCGACGTGGTGGTGACGGCCGGTGACGACGTGGTCGGTATCGTCACGGACCGGGACATCGCGGTCCGGGGCGTGGCCGAGGAGCGGGACCCGGACACGACCCGGCTCGACCAGATCACCACCCGCGACGTGATCACGGTGAGCCAGTACGACGACGCCGTGGCCGCCGCCGACCTGATGCGCACGTACGCCGTACGGCGGCTGCCGGTGATCGACGACGGCCGGCTGGTCGGCCTGGTCTCCATGGGCGACCTCGCGGTCGAGCGGGAACCGCAGTCGGTGCTGGCGGACATCAGCGCCGACGATCCCAACAACTGACCGTCCGCCGCGCGACGCCGGCCCCCGAACCGGGGGCCGGCGTCGCGTCGTGCCCGCGCCGCGCCCCTCACCCGATCCGGGTGAGGTTGACCCCGCGCCGGACGGGGACCCTTCCGCGACGTCGAACGCCGCGGGTCGACGGGAGGGGAGGGGCCCGATGCCGGACGCGACCACCAGATTCTTCGAGGACCTGGACCGGCGGGGGTACGAGCCGCTGCTGGTCAAGACATCCGGAACCATCCGCTTCGACCTGCACGAGGGGCAGCAGACGACGCACTGGCTGGTCGCGATCGACCGGGGCCGGATCAGCGTCAGCCGGGAGGACCGCGAGGCGGACACGGTCGTCAACACCAACCCCGTCCTCTTCGAGGACCTCGCCGCCGGCCGGGAGGACGGCATCGCCGCGATCCTGCGCGGTGACATGACGGTCAGCGGCGACGCCCGGCTGGTGGTGCAGGTGGAACGCCTCTTCCCCGGCCCGCCGACCAGCCAGGGCCCGCGCCGGCTGTTCCAGAGGGAGGCACGCTGATGACGGAGGGCAACACGATCCGGATCCTCGACGGCAGCACCTTCGTCGTCTCCGAGGACACCGGCGACATCGAGGCGACCCCGAGCGAGCCCACCGGCATGTTCTCCCTCGACACCCGGTTCCTGTCCCGCTGGGTGCTGACCGTCAACGGCGAGCGGCTCAACACGCTGTCCTACGACGACCTCCAGTACTACGAGGCGCGGTTCTTCCTGGTGCCGGGGATGGCCACCCACTACGTCGACGCGAAGCTGTCGATCATCCGCGAGCGGGTGGTCGGCGGCAGCTTCCGCGAGCAGCTCACCATCCTCAACCACGACGAGAAGCCCGTCGACCTGCGGGTCCGGATGGACGCCGGCTCCGACTTCGCCGACCTGTTCCAGGTCAAGGACGAGATCGTCAACAAGAAGGGCGAGCTGTACGCCGAGGCGGAGGCCGACCGGCTGCGCCTGGGCTACCGCCGGGGCAACTTCCGGCGCGAGACGGTCATCTCCTGCTCGCGGACCGCCAGGTACGACCGCAACGGCTTCGAGTTCAGCGTCCACCTCGAACCCAACGAGCAGTGGAGCACCGACATCGACGTGCAGACGTTCGCCCTCGGGCCGGGCGGGCGGGACCTGCGGATGGGCGTGCGGGCGCACGGCACCGAACGGCTGGCCCTCCAGCAGGACCTCCAGGAGTGGATCGCCGCCGCGCCGAAGGTGAACACCGAGTGCGAGCACCTGGCCCGCACGTACCAGCGGAGCCTGGTCGACCTCGCCGCGCTGCGCTTCTCGCCCCTGTCGCTCGGTGGCAGCACCCTGCCCGCCGCCGGCCTGCCGTGGTTCATGACGATGTTCGGCCGGGACAGCATCCTGACCTGCCTCCAGGTGCTGCCGTACGCCCCGGCGCTGTCCAAGACGACGCTTCGCATCCTCGCCTCGTTGCAGGGCACCCGGTTCGACGACTTCCGCGACGAGGACCCCGGCCGCATCCTGCACGAGATGCGCTACGGCGAGACGGCCGCGTTCGAGGAGCAGCCCCACTCGCCGTACTACGGCTCGGTCGACGCGACGCCGCTGTTCGTGGTGCTGCTCGACGAGTACGAGCGGTGGAGCGGCGACGAGTCGCTGGTGCGGGAGCTGGAGCAGGAGTGCCGGGCCGCGCTGAAGTGGATCGACGACTACGCCGACCTGGTCGGCAACGGCTACATCTGGTACGAGCGGCGCAACACCGACACCGGCCTGGAGAACCAGTGCTGGAAGGACTCCTGGGACTCGATCTCCTACCGCGACGGCACCCTCCTGCCGTTCCCCCGGGCCACCTGCGAGGTGCAGGGGTACGCGTACGACGCGAAGATGCGGGCCGCCCGGATGGCGCGCGAGTTCTGGGGCGACCCCGCGTACGGCGACCAGCTGGAGCGGGAGGCCACGCTGCTCAAGGAGCGGTTCAACCGGGACTGGTGGGTCGACGACGGCCAGTTCTACGCGCTCGCCCTCGACCCCGACGGCCGCCGGGCGGACGTGCTCAGCTCCAACATCGGCCACCTGCTGTGGAGCGGCATCGTCGACGACGACCGGGCCGGACGGATCGCCGAGCACCTGGTCGGACCGAGGCTGTTCTCCGGCTGGGGGGTGCGGACGCTGGCCG
Organism: Micromonospora sp. WMMD712; assembly: GCF_029581295.1. Classification (NCBI taxonomy): domain Bacteria; kingdom Bacillati; phylum Actinomycetota; class Actinomycetes; order Micromonosporales; family Micromonosporaceae; genus Micromonospora; species Micromonospora sp. WMMD712. The sequence continues at coordinate 3,006,003 of NZ_CP120743.1, read as the reverse complement.
AGGGGGAGGTCCGCTACAACCCCATCGGCTACCACAACGGCACGATCTGGCCGTTCGACAACTCGTTCATCGCGTGGGGGCTGCGCCGGTACGGCTTCGCCGAGGAGGCCGCCGTGATCGCCAACGGGATCCTCGACGCGGCCCGCTACTTCGACGGGCGGCTGCCGGAGGCGTTCGGCGGCTACCACCGGGAGCTGACCAAGTTCCCGGTGGAGTACCCGACGGCGTGCAGCCCGCAGGCCTGGTCGACGGGCGCGCCGATGCTGCTGCTGCGCACCATGCTCGGCATCGAGCCGCACGAGGGGCACCTGGCGGTGGAGCCGTGCCTGCCCGTGGGCATGGGCCGGATCGAGATGCTGGACATCCCGGGCCGGTGGGGCAAGGTCGACGCGTTCGCCCGGGGCCGGCTGGACCTGCACAACCTGGCCGACTGACGGGTCGCCACCGGGGGTGGCGGCCCGCCGGCCCCCGGTGGCGGCACACCGTGGGAGGGCGCGTGCGGCCCTGGCGTGTCCCCACCCCCAGCAGGGTAAAGTCGCCGGATGCCGGAACTCGTGTATCCGCCCGTGATCGCCGCCGCCAAGACGATGTTCCGGGTCCTCGACCTGCGCCTGACCGTGGAGGGCAGCCACCACGTGCCGCGCACCGGCGGGGCGGTGCTGGCCAGCAACCACGTGAGCTACCTGGACTTCATCTTCTGCGGCTACGGCGCGCACGCGTCCGGCCGGCTGGTGCGGTTCATGGCCAAGCACGAGGTGTTCGCGCACAAGGTCTCCGGCCCGCTGATGCGCGGCATGAAGCACATCCCGGTCAACCGGCGGGCCGGCGCCGGCTCCTACAGCACGGCGGTCGACGCGCTGCGCCGGGGCGAGGTGGTGGGGGTCTTCCCCGAGGCGACCATCAGCCGCTCGTTCACGGTGAAAGACCTCAAGAACGGGGCGGCCCGGATGGCGCAGGACGCCGCCGTGCCGCTGCTGCCGGTGGCGCTGTGGGGCACCCAGCGGCTCTGGACGAAGGGCCGCCCGAGGACGCTGACCCGCCGGCACACCCCGATCACCATCCTGGTGGGCGAGCCCATCGACCCCGCCGACCACGCCGACGCGAACGCGCTGAGCGCCGAGCTGAAGACCCGGCTGGCCGCCCTCGTCGACCGGGCCCAGCGGACGTACCCGGACACCCCGGCCGGGCCGGACGACACCTGGTGGCAGCCGGCCCACCTCGGCGGCACCGCGCCGACGCCCGAGGAGGCCGCCGCGCTCGACCGGGGCGGCCGGCGCACCTCCGCCGCCTGACCGGGTCCGCCCGGCGTCGCCGGGCGCGGGGTGCGCGGCTGGTCTAACCTCGCGGCCATGCGGAAGTTCAAGGGCGGCCGGGGCAGGTCCGTCGACCTGGTCGCGGAGGCCCGCGCGGACGCGGAACGGCGGCACGCCCACCCGCAGGCCGACGCCGGGCCGCGGGCCGAGCGTGGTGCCGCGCCGACGGCCCCCCGGCCCGCCCACACCGGGGCGCTGCTCGGCGTGCTGCTCGTGCTCGGCCTGGTCGCCTTCCCCATCGCGTCGGTCGTGATCGGCCCCGCCAGCCGGGAGTGGATCGAGGGGTACGCGTGCGCGGTCACCGGCTGCACCGGGCCCGGCATGGCCACGGCGGGCTGGCTGCTGATCACCGTGCCGTTCCTCTACGTGGTGACCGCCGTCGCGTTCTGGTCCCGGCTGCCCGGCCGGGCCCGCACGGCGGTGGCCGTGGTGGCCGCGCCCCTGGTGCTGGGCGCGTACCTCTTCATCCCCGGCCGGCGTCGCGACCTCGACGACCTCCTCGACGGCCCCGCCCGGTACGCGACGGCCACCGGCATCACCTGGGCCTGGGCGGGCCTCGCGCTCGCCCTGCTCGCCCTCCTCGTCGTCGCGGTGCTCGCCGACACCAGGAAGACGGTGCCCGCCGAGCGCAGGAGACCGGTGCCCGCCGAGCGTGGGAAGGCGGCCCTGCCGCCCGTCTGGGCGCCGCTGGTCGCGGCCGGGGCGTGCCTGGCCATGCTCGGGGTGGCCCTGGGCCGGGCCGACCCCGTGCCGGTCACCGCCGACCTGGCGTTCCCCGAGCGCACGTTCACCGTCGCGGGGGACACGCTCACCCGCACGTCCGCCGACGACCAGCGGGGCTGCGCCGGGGTGCTGGACGACGACGAGCGGCTGGCGGGCTGCGTGCGTACCGTGCGGGGAAGCTGGACCACCGACGACAGCGACGCCGTGGTGCGTCTCGCGGCGGTGCTGTTCCCGACGGAGGACGCGGCCCGCGAGCGCCGGGGCCCGCTGCGCTCCGGCACCGCGCAGGCCGGGCTCGACGGCGACACGGCCGACGTGGTGTCGACGTCGAAGAACTGGGTGCTGTTCGTCAGCGTCGGCCACGCCGACGGGCGGGCGATCGACCGGGCCGACCGGGGCCACCTGATGTGGGCGGCGAGCCAGGTCGTCTACCGGTTCATCGGGCACCAGGTGGGGCTGCTGGTCGCGCCCACGCCGAAGGACGGCATCGGCCCCCGCACGCCCTGACCGGATCCGGTGGGGCGCAAATCCGGTGGGGCGGCGGCGGGGTGGCCGGCTATGGTGCCCCGATGCCCACCCCACGCCTGGAGAAGATCACCCCGGCCAACCTCGACGCCGCCTGTGAGCTGCGCATCCGCCCCGACCAGGAACACCTGGTGGAGCCGGTCGCCCGGTCGCTGGCCGAGGCGTACGTCTGGCCGGGCGTCGCCTGGCCCCGGCTCGTCTACGACGGCGACGACCTCGTCGGCTTCCTGATGGGCTTCTTCCGCATCCCGTGGCGCGAGGACGCCCCGGGCGACCTGCGCTCCGGGCTGTGGCGGCTGAACATCGCCGCCGACCGGCAGGGGCGCGGCTACGGGCGGTTCGCCGTGCGGGCCGTGGCCGAGGAGGCGCGGCGGCGCGGCGAGCGGCGCATCTTCACCACGTGGGAGCCGGGCGGGGGCGGGCCGGAGGGGTTCTACCTGCGGCTCGGGTTCCGCCCGACGGGGGAGCGCAGCGGCGGCCAGACCGTCGGCGCACTCGACCTGTCGACGCCGTCACCGGCCGACACGGCGTCGGACGCCGGCTGAGAGCGTGCCTGACGCTGCGTCACACGCGCTGTAGGTTCCACTGGAAGGTGCGCAGCAGGGCGTCCCGCATGACCGGCGGTTGGCCTGGGGCCCGGCTGCCGAAGAAGATCTGCGAGTGCCCCTCCATCTGGAAGTCCAGGCGGATCTCCAGCGTGATGATGAGCGGATGGTGGGGGTCGAGGTTGAAGTCGACCCGGGGAAACTGGATGAATCCGGGCAGGTCGTGCACCTCAAGCCGCTCGCTGTCGGAGATGAAGAAGACGTTGCGGTGGTCGTGCCCCTCCGCGATCCGCGCGCCCGCCGGGCCGCCGTTGACGAACTGCGCCACGTGCAGCCAGCACTTGGACCAGTCGTCACCCCAGGTCCAGCCGGTGGCCCCCGTCATCTTGCCGAACAGTTCGCAGTGCGGCAGGGAGGTGAACCGTCCGGGGCCCGGCATCCGGTTCGTGTCCAGCACGAACTTCGCGAGGACCTGAAGGCTGCCCTTCCACAGGTCGCCGTCGGACCAGATGCGATTGCCGAAGAGGTGCGCGCCGTCCGGCTTGAACTCGACCTGGTAGCCGGCCGGGAACGTGGCGTCCGTGCGGGCCCACCACAACTCGCCGATGATGCCGGTGATGGTGCGGTCGATCGGGGGCGCGGTGAAGGCCCGTCCCAGCTCGACGTCCCCCCGCTGGCCGGTCGGCGACGCCTCGATCATCTGCTGGGAGGTCTCCTGGTGGGCCCGCAGCCAGCCCTGGTACTCCTCCTCCACGCCGATCTTCCGGGCGGCCGTCTCCCAGAGCCGCCGCTTCGCGTCGGCGACCCCGCCCCGTCGCACGACCTGCGGTCGAAGGCTCGCCTGGCCGGCCTCCTCCTGCGCCAGCAGGCGCTGCATGGCGGCGTGCACGGTGCCGTCGGCCGAGCCCCGGCCGTCTGTGGTGCTGAGCAGACCGGCAAGATCCGCTTCCAGTGACGGAACGCTCATGTGTCCTCCTCGGCGATGAGCTGTGACCGGCTTGTGCCGGGCCGACCCGGTCTGCGGCTGAGGCAGGCCCGATCTGCCGCTACCGTAGGCAGGCCGGCCGAGATCCTTTTCGCATTCGCCGAAGTTGGCTCGCCCGGCTGCGCCGGGCGGAACCGTCAGCCCGACAGGGGCTATCCGGTCGCGGTGTCGTAGGCGGCCTGGTTGGCGGCGACCTCGTCCGTGTGGGTCTCCGCCCAGACCTTCAGGCCGCGCATCATCTGGTGCAGGGAGAGACCGAGCTCGGTGATCTCGTAGGACACGGTGACCGGCACGGTCGGCGTCACCGTGCGGGTGACCAGACCGTCGCGTTCCAGCGAACGCAGGGTCTGGGTGAGCATCTTCTGGCTGACGCCGGCCAGGAGCCGGGACAGCTCGGAGTAGCGCATCGGCCGGGGCCCGCCCGCGCAGTCCGGGCCGCTGCCGAGGGCGGAGAGCAGGAGCATGACCCATTTGCCGGAGATCCGCTCCAACATCTTGTGGCTCGGGCACACCGCCAGGAACGCGTTGTACTCCGCCTTGCGCCGGGCCCGAACCTCGGCCGCTGTCGTCGTAGCCATCGGATGCTCCCCTCCCGCCATCGGCAGCCGCCACCCCGGACCGGCAACTACTTCCTGATGGAGAGTAGCGCCCACCGGTTGACGAGATCATTGGTGCGCGGGGCGTTGCGGTGCAGCGCCAGGTCGTGCGCCGCGTCCTCGATCACGACGGCGTCGACCCGCGACGCGGCGCTGAAGGCACGCTTCTGGTCGGCCCCGAACGCCGCCGGATCGCCGCCGACGTAGAGGTAGTCGTGCTCGCCGACGACGACCAGGACGGGCACGCGGACCGTCGCGGCGAACGTGCCGGTGGTCAGTTCCGCACCGAAGCCGGGGATCTCGGCGGCCGTCGTGGTGGCCTTGGTGGCCTCGTCGGCGGCGAGGGTCGCCGGATCGGTGTTGGGCAGGTGGTAGAAGAACGCCCGTGAGTTCGGCGCGGTGGTCAGGTAGCCGGCGGGCCGGGCCGGCACCAGCTCGGGGAAGCCCTCGAACGACGGCAGCGTCGCGCGGTACATGAAGCCGGTGACCACCAGCGCGTCGACCTTGTCCGAGACCCCGGCGACCCCTTCGGCGACGACGCTTCCGTAGGAGTGACCCACCACGACGATCGGGAGGTGGGGATACCGGCGGCTGAGGTCGTCGATGAAGTGGTCGATCGACGCGACGTGCACCGCGGTGGTGACCGAGTCGGCGGGGGGCCTGGTCGACCGGCCGGTCCCGATCCGGTCCAGGGCCACGGCCAGCCAGCCGGCGCGGGCCGCCTGCCGGGCCTGGGAGACGGTCCCGTTGCTGGTGGGGAGATCGAAGTAACGGTGGTCGTAGGTGACGCCGGGGATGAGCACCTGGATGCCGCGGGCGCGCCGCTTCGGCGCGTACTGCTCGGCGTGGATGGTCGCCGCCGGGACCCCGTCCACGCCCACGGCCACGCGCACGTCCAGCGAGCTGTGCTGCCAGGGCCGGGCGTGCGCGACGGCGGGTGACGCGAATCCGGCGACGCCGGTGGCGAGGGCGACCGCGGCCGCGACGGAGGCCAGCCAGGCCCGGATCGGGTTCATCGGCCGATCCGATCGAGCTCGGCGACGTCCTCGTCGGTCAGGGTCACGCCCGTGCCGGCGACGTTCTCGCGCAGGTGGGCCACCTTCGAGGTGCCCGGGATCAGCAGGATGTTGGGTGATCGTCGCAGCAGCCAGGCCAGGGCGACGGCCATCGGGGTGCTGCGCAGGCGGGCCGCGACCGCCGAGAGCGCCTCGGACTGCAACGGAGAGAAGCCGCCGAGCGGGAAGAACGGCACGTAGGCGACGTGCTCGGCGGCGAGCCGGTCGATCAGGGCGTCGTCGTGGCGGTAGGCCAGGTTGTACATGTTCTGCACGGCCACGACCGGCGCGATGCTCTGGGCCTCGGCGACCTGCTCGGCGGTGACGTTGCTGACCCCGAGGTGACGGATCAGGCCGTCCCGCTGGAGGTCGACGAGCGTGCCGAACGCCTCGGCGAGCGAACCGGCCTGCGGCCCCTGGGCGTCGCCCATGCGCAGGTACACCAGGTCGAGGGCCGCCACGCCGAGACCGTCGAGGTTGTCGTGCACCTGCTTGCGCAGGTCCTCGGGGCGTCGGGCCGTCGGCCACCCGCCCTGCGCGTCGCGGAACGCGCCGACCTTGGTGGCGACGAGCAGCGACTCCGGGTACGGGTGCAGGGCCTCGCGGATCAGCTCGTTGGTCACCCGGGGGCCGTAGGCGTCGCTGGTGTCGATGTGGGTGATGCCCAGTTCGACCGTCTCGCGCAGGACGGCCAGCGCGCCCGCGTGGTCGGCGGGCGGCCCCATGACGTAGGGGCCGGCGAGCTGCATGGCGCCGTAGCCGAAGCGGGACACGACCGAGCTTCCCAGGCGCCAGGTGCCGCCGGGGAGGGAGGTAGTGGAGTTCGTCATGGCTCTACTTTTACCCGGTAACTCTCCATCGGGTAGTACGTACTTCCAGGTGCGTTAGTCACCCGGGGTGAAGTCGAGGGCCCCTCGGGTGGCGTCGCCCCCGACCGCCGCCCGGCCCGGCGGCGGAGGAACGTGCGCCGTCGGCGGTTCGGCCGCCCCGATCGCATTCACCTCGTCACGATTTTCCTATCCGACGATGAGCGTCAATGTCTGTAGTATGCCCGGAGTGTCTCCCGCGCGACGTCAAGGAGAACTTCGTGTTTCGGTCCCGCAATGTCGCCAGCGCTGTCGCCACCGCCGTCGCAGCCATCACCGTCCTGGCCGGCACACCCGCTCACGCCGGCTCCCGACCCGGTCCACCACTGAGCCTCGACCTCGACCGGGCCGAGCTGCACCAGAGCATCGACGGCTTTGGCTACTCGATCGCCTTCCAGCGCTCCACGCTGGTCCACGACCTGTCCGAGGCGAAGCGCGCGGAGGTCCTCGACCTGCTCCTCGACCGGCGCAAGGGCGCCGCGCCGACGATCCTGCGGCTCGGCATCGGCTCGTCGGCCACCGACGTGTACGACAACATGCTGTCCATCCAGCCGACCGACCCGGGTGGCCCGGCGGCCACCCCGAACTACCAGTGGGACGGCTGGGACGGCGGCCAGGTGTGGTATGCCAAGGAGGCGCGTAAGCGCGGGATCAACCGGTTCTACGCCGACGCGTGGAGCGCGCCGGGATACATGAAGAACAACGGCACCGACGCCAACGGCGGCAGCCTCTGCGGCCTGTCGGGCGTGACCTGCGCCAGCGGCGACTGGCGGGAGGCGTACGCGCGTTATCTCGTGCAGTACGCCACGTTCTACCGGCAGGAGGGCATCCGAATCGACGAGATCGGGTTCACCAACGAGCCCGACTGGACGGCCCCGTACGCCTCGATGCGGTTCACCCCGGCGCAGGCCGCCGAGTTCGTGAAGGTCATCGGCCCCATCGCCGAGCAGGCCGGGGTGGGGCTGGTCTGCTGCGACTCGTTCGGCTGGCAGCAGTCGGACGCGTACGCGCAGGCGATCGAGGCGGACCCGGAGGCCCGCCGCCACCTGGACCTGTTCACCGGGCACGGCTACGCCAGCCCGTCGGACCGCCCGCTGCCGACGACGGCGCCGACCTGGATGACGGAGTGGGCCCCGTCGAGCACCTCCGACGGCTGGAACGAGGCGTGGGACAGCGGCAAGGTCACCGACGGCATCGCGGTCGCCCAGCGCATCCACGACACCCTCGCCAAGGCCGACGCCAGCGCCTTCGTCTACTGGCTGGGGTCGTCCCGGGGCGGGACGGCGGCCCTCGTGCAGGTCGACAACGCCACGGACAGCTACCGGGTGTCCTCCCGGCTCTACGCCTTCGCCGCGTACAGCAGGTTCATCCGGCCCGGGGCGGTGCGGATCGGCGTCGACGGCGCGCCGGCGGGCCTGGCGGTGTCGGCCTACCGCAACGCCGACGGCACCGAGGTGGTGCAGGTCATCAACACCTCGACCGAGGCGGTGCGGACCACCGTCGACCTGCGCAGGCCGACCGCCTACCTCACCGACTCGACGCACAAGCTGGAGAAGGTCGACGGGCTCGTCTCGGGGCACGGCGCGCACCGGACGGTAGAGCTGCCGCCGCGTTCGCTCACCACCCTGGTCGGTGGCCGGGGCTGAGTCGGCCGGTCTTCACCCCGCGTGGCCCCGGGGCCGCCCGCCGGCACGGTGGGCGGCCCCGGTCGCGGTGTCGGCACTGGTCGCGGCCCCGTCGCGGTGCCGGCCCTGCCGCGGGCCCGGTCGGCGCTGCCGGCTGTGGTCGCGGCCCCGGTCAGCGCGGGGGGCGGCCCGCCTGGTTGACGAAGGCGGTCCAGGCCGTCGGGGCGAAGCGCAGCGCCGGCCCGGCCGGGTCCTTGCTGTCGCGTACGCCCACGACGCCCGGCAGGTTGGCGGCCACCTCGACGCAGTCGCCGCCGCTCCCGCCGCTGCGGGTGCTCTTGCGCCAGACGGCACCGGCAAGGTCAGTCATGCGCGCTCCTCGATGATCATGTTGATCATTTTCTCTGATTCTGCCTCATCCGAGGCGAGCATTTCCAGGTCGGACCAGACGTGCTCGTAGGCGGCGACCTCGGCCGGCCGGTCGAGGTAGAGCGCGCCGGTGATGTTCTCCAGGTAGACGGTCGTCGGCTCGGTCGAGGCCCGGCCGAACGCCTGCGGGAAGTCGAGCACCACGAAGGTGCCCGTCTCGCTGGCCAGCGGCGGGCCGGCGGCCAGCGGGAGGACGCGCAGGCTCACGTTGGGCAGCGCGGCCATGTCGAGCAGGTGGCGCAGTTGCCCGGCCATCGCCCGCCGGTCGGGGATGGTGCGGCGCAGCACGGCCTCGCTGAGCACCGCCTTCAGCGTGGGCGCGCTGGGCAGCCGCCGGGTCAGCACGTGCTGGCGGTGCATCCGCACCTCGACGAGCTTCTCCCGCTCGGCCTCGGTCATCGTGGGATTCTTGCGGCGGAAGAGTTCGGCGGCGTATTCGCGGGTCTGGAGCAGCCCCGGGATAAGTTCCGAGTCGTATCGACGCATGAGCGCGGCGGTGCTTTCCAGCCCGACGTAGAGCGAGAACCACGGCGGGACGATTTCGCCGTACGAGTGCCACCAGCCCTTGGCGCGGGTCTCCTTCGCCAGGCCGGTGACGATCGCCTTCATGTCCTCCGGCGCGCGGTAGATCTCGCACATGGCGCGGGCGTCCACCACCCGCACCGGGACGAGGCCCTTCTCGATGCGCCACACCTTCTGCCGCGAGCAGTCCAGCCCCTCGGCGGCGGCGTCCAGCGAGACCGAGGCACCCTCGCGGAGCTGCGTGAGCAGCCTGCCGAGCTGCCGCCGGGGCACCGTCGACCCGCTTGTTTCATCCGTCATGCAACATCACCGCGCCCCTCGTGCAACATTCCGCTCCCATTCCCGCGCATTTCCTTCCTCCATTCCTCGGGGATTTATTTGAATCGAGGCTAGAGGGGATGGGTTGTGTTGCGCAAGGTGGTGGGCGGGTTGCAATCTGTCGAATGTCGGCAGGGTGGCGCGGGGCCGAGAATGGCGTCGGCAATAGCCCGTCGCCCCCCTGCCGGCCCGCTGTCCCGCTCGTTGCGAGTCACGCGCGGGCGGGGCGGCGCAATTCTTCGGCGGCGCTGTTCTTCGGCGGCGCCATCCCTCGGGAAGGACGCCCGATGTGCGCTCTGGAAGGACGCCCGACGCGCGTGACGTACGAGGAGTACGTGGTCGCCGTCGCCCTGACGCTCGCCCGCCGGCACCGGCCGGTGTGGAGCTGGAAGCGCTGGCGCAGGGTGTGCCGCTGCGGCGCGGAGCTGCCCTGCCGGGCCCGCCACCGCATCCCGATCGGCCGCGCGCACTGGCCGGGGGAGGACGGTCGGCCCGGGGCGGGGCAGGGTGGCCGACGCCCGTCCGGGAAGGGCGCTCGGCGCGGGTCGGGGGAGGGGCCGTGACCGGCGGTCGCCCGCCTTCGGTCACGGGCGCGGCGGTGCGGGGCGCGGAGGTGCGGGGTGTGGAGGTGCGGGGTGCGGCGGTGCCGAAGCCGGGCGACCTGGTGCAGGTGACCCGGGCGGCCAGCGTGCAGTTCGTCGAGCCGATCAGGTGCCGGGTCGTCCGGGTGCTCGACTGGATCACCTACGACGGGTGGGTGTGGCTCGACGTCTACCAACTCGACGGCAGGGGCGACGCCGTCGCCCGCAGGTCGATCTTCGTGCGCCCGGCCGGGCTGCGCGTGCTGCGGCCCGCCCCTGCACCCCGCCCGACCCCGGGCCGACGCGCGACGGCCGACGCCTGACCGAGCGCCGCCCCCACGCCCCTCACCGGTGCGCGCCCCCGTGCCCCCGTGCCCCCCGTGCGCCCCCGTGCCCCCCGTGCGCGGCGATCTTGCAGTTGTGGCCCCGGCAAAAGGGGTGAAGCGCCCTTCTGCGGGGCCGAAAGTGCAAGATCGGTGCGGGGAGGGCGGGAGGGAAAGTGCGGGGAGGGGCGAGGGGAGGGGTGAGGGGAGGGGTGGAGTTGCTTGTCTAGGGTTGAGCCATGTCGATCACCGATGTGGCGTTGGCCGTCGGCGCGGCGCAGGCCGGTGCTGCGGTCGTCCGGGCCCACTACGGATCGGCGCTGGGGCGCATCGACAAGGGTGGGGGCGACTTCGCCACCACCGCCGACGTCGAGGCCGAGGCGGCCATCGTCGACGTCCTGCGTGCCGCGCGTCCGGACGACGTCGTGCTCGGTGAGGAGGGCGGACGCGCGGGCCGGGAGGGGAACGGCCGGGTGTGGCTGGTCGACCCGCTGTGCGGCACGCTGAACTACGCCGCGAGGAACATGCTGGTCTCGGTCAACGTGGCGCTCCAGACCGGGGCGCGCACCGCCGTGGCCGCCTCGGCGGACCCGTTCGCCGGGGAGGTGTTCTGGACCGACGGCGACGCCGCGTACGTGCGCAGCCGGGGCGGGGACGAGCGGCTCGTCCCGTCGGCCGAGTCCAGGTTGGTCGACGTCAACCTCGACCCGCCGTTCCCGAACAGGGACACCTTCCTGGCCGCCCGGATGCTGGCCGACGAGGGCTTCATCGAGCAGTTCCGCCCCCGCGTGGTGTCCACGACCCTGGCCGTGGCCTGGGTCGCCGCCGGACGCCGCGCCGCGTACGTCACGGACGGCCACCTGCGCGACAGCGTCCACTTTGCCGCCGGGATCGCACTCTGCCAGGCGGCCGGTTGCGTCGTCACCGGAATCGACGGCCAACCGCTGCACACCGGCGTCGGCGGGCTCGTCGTGGCCGCCGACGATCGGACACACGCTGACCTGCTGGCTCTCGTCCGCAGCGGCACGTGAGCCCACCGGCTTGGGCGGGCCCACGACCTCCGGCGTAACACCTGCGCCACGGTCCTGATCGTCCTCGGCGCGCACGCGAACCGTGTCGCGGCAGTGCCGAGATCCCGGGCCGGGGCGACCGCGGGTGAGGTCCCGGTCGCGCTGGCCGCCGTACGCGCTGGGGTGTGGGAACCGGTCCGCCCGCCCGGCTGGGGTCCCGGGGGCGGACCCGGCTCCCCGCGTCGGGGCCCACCGGGTCGGAGAGGCAGGAACGCGCCCGCCGCCCCTCGGCTCGCCGACGATGGGCGAGGGGTGTGCCGAGGGTGCGGAAGGGTCGCCTGCCGCCGCGTCTCGTGCAGCATCGACTGCCGGGAACCGGGCCGCTCACCACGTGGATGAGCAGGACGCGGCCGGGCGAACGGCGTCGCCTGAATGTGGGCAGGGTGCTACGAGACGCGGGGATCCCGATCAGAACGGAACGAGCGCCTTTCCGGCCCCGGTGCCGGGGCGGATGGCGGGGAACTCCGGCCCTTTCCAGTGGCCGATCGGCGCGCGGGAGATGGCTGGAACGGCCTCGGGGGGCGTCTCCAAGCTCATGTCCACTCCCGGGTCGACGGGCCGGCGCTGTCTGTTGGAGAAGCTAGCCGCCGCCGTCTGCCCCGTCAACCGGTGAAGGCGGATCGTTACGCCTGCTCAACCCGCCTGTCGGTAGGCGGGGCGGCCGGCCCCGCCGATTCGATCCTTCGCGCGATGCGAGATCCCATTCCGCATCTTGACAGGGTTTCGGGTGCCGCGTACGTTCGCTCCAAGTCGGCGAGGCGTCAGGGTGCTGCTGGGGTGCAGCCCGAGCCTGAACCGACCGGCGACCAACCTGCTCGGCCATGCCGTGAATCCACCGGGGCCCCTGCGGCGTCGGGCCGGCTCCAGCCGAAGCGGGCACGCGGTCACCCACCCCCTTCCATGCCAGGGCAAGACCCGTCGTACCGAGACCGCAGGGCGATTCCACACGCCAGGCGGGCGGGTTCGCAGCGGTGGAGCCCAGATCGCGCAAGCGCCTACCCGCCACCAAGAACCGCCATTGCCAGCAGTGGTGGGAACACCGGGTCACCTGCGAGCACATAGGAGCGACAAGATGATTTCCCGACGTATCGGTGCGGCCGCGGCCGTCACCGCCATGCTTCTCGTGAGCGCCTGCGGCGGGGGCGACGACGCCGGCGACTCCGCGGACGCCACGACGAAGGTCTCCGTCACGACGTTCGGCTGCGAAATCTGGAACACCTGGGCGATCTCGAAGGGCGTCTACGCGAAGCACCGCCTCGACGTCGAGCTGGTCCGGTCCGGGGGCGGCTCGGCCGCCGTCGCCGCGGTGCTCTCCGGGGCGGCCGACTTCGGCTACGTCAACGGCTACACCGCGATCAACGCCTACAACACCGGCTTCCCCATCCAGATGGTGTCCGGCGCCAACGTCAACGCGCTGCCGCCGGCCAAGCCCGCGCAGGGCGTCTTCGTCGGCAAGGACTCCCCGATCACGTCGCCCGCCGACCTCGCCGGCAAGAAGATCGCGGTCAACGAGATCAACGGCATCAACCAGATCGTCACCGCGAGCTGGCTGAAGGCCAACGGGGTCGAGCCGGACAGCGTGAGCTTCGTGGCGCTGCCCTTCGCCGAGCAGATTCCCGCCGTGCTCAGCGGGCGGGTCGACGCCGCCCAGCTCGGCTACTCGCTGCTCGGCAACAACAACGACGGCGTACGCAGCCTGGCGGACCCCTTCGCCAGCAGCGACAAGGTCTACATCGCGACCTACGTCGCCGCGAAGAACTTCGTGGCCAAGGGCGACGCGGCGAAGCGCTTCCACGAGGCGATGACCGAAACCGCCCAGCAGCTCAACGACCCGGCCAACAAGGACGAGTCGTTCCGGCTGCTCTCCGAGTGCCAGAAGGTGCCGGCGGAGACCCTCGCCGCCCAGCCGCAGAACGCCATCGAGGCCGCCGTCGACCTCGGCGCGCTGGACCGGATGGCGCAGCAGATGGTCGACCTCAAGATGATGCAGAAGAAGCCCGATCTTGAGCCTTTCGTCACCGACTTCGCCCGGTCCTGAACCGTCTGCCGGCGACCGACCGACCGTCAAGGGAGAGGACGTGACAGGGGTGTCGAGTCACTCGGTCGAGTTTGACGTTCCCGCCCCGTCGCCCTCCGGCGTGCCCGCCACGGCACGCCGGAGGGGCCCGACGCCCGACTGGGCGTACGGGCTGGCGGGCATCGCCACGATGTTCGTGGTGTGGGAACTCGTGGTACGCACGGGGGCGGTCTCGGCGGACTCCCTGCCGTACCCGGCGGCCACCATGCAACGGGCCGGCGAGCTCCTCGTCGACGCGACGTTCCTGACCGAGGTGGCGCAGACCCTGTGGGCCTGGCTGCTCGCCATGCTCGTCGCCAGCGCCGTCGGCATTCCGCTGGGCCTGACCCTCGGCTACTTCTCCGCGTTCTACCGGCCGTCGTCCTCGGTCGTGCACGCCGGCCGGTCGATCCCCTCCTCGGCGTTCCTGCCGATCGCCATCCTGCTGTTCGGCCTCGGCACCCAGATGAAGGTGTCGCTGGCGATCTACGCGATCTTCTGGCCGATCCTGCTCAACGCCATGTACGGCGTGCGCGACACCGAACCGCTCATGCTGGCCACCGGCCGGAGCATGGGCTGGGGCAGGACGCGGCTGCTGACCAGGGTCGTGCTGCCCTCGGCGGCCCCGTCCATCGCCACCGGCCTGCGGGTGGCCAGCTCGACGGCGCTCATCGTGGTGCTCTCCGCCGAGCTGCTCGGCGCCACCAGCGGGGTGGGCACGGTGATCACCACGTACCAGCAGGCGCAACGACCCGACTTCGTCTACGCGGGGATCCTCCTCGTGGGGCTGCTCGGAATGGCCCTCTACTACGGCTTCAACCTGGTCGAACGCCTGGTGGTCCCCTGGGGCCAGGCCCAACGGGAGAGCGGACGATGAGCGAACACGGTGCGAAGCGGTCGAGCGTGGCCGCCACGGCGCAGGCGATGGGACGCGGCGTGCAGTCGCTGTGGCTGCTCGCGGCACTGCTGGTGGTGTGGGAGGTCGCCGCCCGGCTGGCCGGGTCCCTGTTCGTCCCGCCGGTGTCGCAGATCTTCGTCGCGTTCGTCGACACCTGGCTCTCCGGCTCGCCGTCGTCGCTCTTCCTCAGCGACCAGTTCCGGGCCGACGTCCTGCCCAGCCTCGCCCGACTCGGCCTCGGCTACGGCGCGGCGGCGGCGATCGGCATCAGCGCCGGCATCCTGATCGGGGTGTGGCGACCCGCCGGAGCGTTCTTCAACCCGTTGATCCGGCTGGGCATGTCCGTGCCGGTGACCGCGCTCCTGCCCATCGCCATCGTGATCTTCGGCATCACCAGCGGGATGAACGTCTTCCTCATCGCGCTGGGCTGCCTGTGGCCGATCCTCATCAACACCTACGACGGGGTACGCGGACTCGACCGCACGGTGGTCACCGCCGCCAAGAGCATGCGGCTGACCCGACGCCGTTACTTCCTCCAGGTCCTGCTGCCCGGTGCCAGCCCCGCGATCTTCGCGGGAATGCGGATCAGCATCGGGATCGCCCTGGTGCTCATGGTGATCTCCGAGCTCTACGCCGCCACGGCGGGCCTCGGCTTCTACATCGTGAGCCAGCAGCGGCTGTTCCGGTTCCCGGAACTGTGGGCGGCCATCGTGCTGCTGGCGCTGCTGGGCATCCTCTTCAACGCCATCTTCGCCGTGGTCGAAAGGGTGCTGCTCAGGTGGCACCGCAACGTGCGGCCGGAGGGCGCGGAGAGCCACTAGCGGGGGCCGCGCCCCCCAGTTCCCTGCCGCCAACCGCTCTCCGCACCGCCGATTCCCTGCCGCCACATTCCCGAGCCGCCGACGACAACGACGACACCACGTAGAGGAGTCCCGGATGAAGTCCGTGACGATCCAACCGCACCAACCGGGCCCCGGCACCGACACGCCCGTGTTGGCCGTGCAGGAACTCGGCAAGTCGTACCCCTCGCGCAAGGGCGACGTCCTGGCCGTCCGCAGCATCGACTTCGCCGTCCACGCCGGCCAGTTCGTGTCGGTCGTCGGCCCCTCCGGCTGCGGCAAGACGACCCTCATGATGTGCATCGCCGGGCTCCTGCCCATCACCACCGGGAGCGTCATGTTCCGGGGGGACCGCATGTCGGGCCCGCGGGACGGCGTCGCGGTCGTCTTCCAGGACTACAGCCGGTCGCTGTTCCCCTGGCTCACCGTCGAGAAGAACGTCGCCCTGCCCCTGCGGGACCGCGGGCTGCCCCGCACCGAGATCCGCGACCGCGTACGGGAGTCACTGGAGATGGTGGGCCTGGCCCACGCCGCGGCGCTGCACCCGTGGCAGCTCTCCGGCGGCATGCAGCAGCGCGTCGCCATCGCGCGGGGTCTCGCCGTACGGCCGGAAATGCTGATCATGGACGAGCCCTTCGCCTCGGTGGACGCCCAGACCCGGGCCAGCCTGGAGGACCTGCTGCTCAAGGTCTGGGCGGAGACCGGCACGACGGTGCTGTTCGTGACCCACGACATCGACGAGGCCGTCTACCTGTCCGACCGGGTGGTCGTGCTGTCGCAGGGGCCGTCCGTCGTCGTCGAGGACCTGCCGGTCGAGCTGGAACGGCCCCGCGACCAGATCGCGACCAAGCAGACGGCGCTCTTCGGCGAACTCCGCGAGAACGTCTACTCCCTGGTCATGGCGTCACAACGGCGCACCTCCCTGTCCGGCGACCCGCACTGACCCGTCGTGGGCCGAGGCCCGGTCGCGCCGCCCGGCAACCGTCGCCGGGCGCGTGACCGGGCACGTCGGCGTCGCGCCCCGCCCGCTGGTGCCGGCGTGCCCGGCAGGACCTGTGGCCCTGTGGCCCTGCTCAGCGTCTGGTCTCGTACCTGGTCAGGAGCACGCCGTCGGGGAAGGTCCGGGTCTCCACCAGGGTCAGGTTCACCCAGTTGTCGAGGGCGGTGAAGAACGGCTTGCCGCCGCCCAGCAGGACCGGGTGGGTGACGAGCGTGTACTCGTCGATCAGCCCGGCGCGCATGGCCCCGGCGGCGAGGGTGGGGCTGGAGATGTCCAGGGAACCGCCGTCCTCGGCCCTGAGCCGCGCGATCTCGGTGACCGCGTCGCCGGTGAACAGGCGCGCGTTCCAGTCGACCGTGCTGATCGTCGAGGAGAAC
Organism: Micromonospora sp. WMMD712; assembly: GCF_029581295.1. NCBI lineage: Bacteria > Bacillati > Actinomycetota > Actinomycetes > Micromonosporales > Micromonosporaceae > Micromonospora > Micromonospora sp. WMMD712. The sequence continues at coordinate 2,989,357 of NZ_CP120743.1, read as the reverse complement.
ACCACCTTCGGCATGTCCCGCCAGCGGCGGGCGAACTCGACCTCCGCCGGGGTGGCACCCGGCCGCTGGTCGGCGGTCGGCCAGTGGGAACTCATCGTCTCCCACAGCCTGCGCCCGTACAGCCCCGTGCCCGTCGCCCCCACCCGGTCGGACCACCACTGGAACAGCTCGTCGCTCGGCACGCTCCAGCCGAGGTCGTCGCCGGGCGCGGCGATGTAGCCGTCCAGGCTCAGGTTCATGCCGAAGGTCAGTTTCCGCATCGTGCCAGCCTTCCGTGGGTCGGTACTCGGCATACAGACCAGCACGGCGCGGGAGAATCATCGGTCAGGCCACACCGAAGGCTGGCTCACCGGCGGGAGAGGCGGCGGGCACCGGATGGCGGTGTCGGCCCGGCTGTCCTGATCATGGGCACCGGGCCGGTGGCCTGTGGTGGTGGAGGTGCGCCCGGCAGGATTCGAACCTGCGGCCTTGGGATTAGAAGTCCCCTGCTCTATCCGCTGAGCTACGGGCGCGCGCTGGTGGGTCTCGCGCCAAGAGGGTACCGCCGCGCCGAGGGTGCCCGGCGCGACGGGGCGGCCCGTCGACGCGCGTTCAGCGTCGCACGGCCCGGCGTCGCCGGGCACCCCTGTTTCGCCCGGTCAGCCCGCTGCGGCGGCCCCCGTGCTCTGCGTGGTCGCCTCCACCGACGACCGGCCCGTCGGCACCTGGGCCGACGGCACGCCGCCCTGCTCCCCAGGCGTCGAATCGTCGCCCGGCACGGTGGGCGTCGGCTGGTCGGCAGGCTGCTCGGGCGTCGGGCCGGCGGCGAGGAACGCCTCCGCCCACCGGCCCACCTCGACGAAGACCTTCTCCCGGACGGCGGGGCCGGAGAGGGTCAGGTCGTGCATGCCGCCGTCGAAGCGGGCCAGGGTCACGTGCCGGCCGAGGCGGGGGGCCCAGCGGACCATGTGCTCCACGTCCAGGACGGCGTCGGCGAGGGCCGCCGAGTCGTGCCACTTCGTGCCCCGGAAGGTGCGGGTCGAGCAGGCCAGCAGCACCGGCACCGGGATGTCGAGGCCGGCGCGGAGCTGCCGCTGACCGGCGCGCACGGCGTTCAGCCAGCCGGCCCGGACCGGGAACCCGGCGAGCGGCTTCCACGCCAGGTCGTACGTCCACTCGCCGCGATGGTCGGCGTGCAGGCTCTCGCCGTACACGGTGCCGAGGCCGAAGGGGAGGCGGCGGCGCGGCGCGCTGCGGCCCAGGCGCGAGACGGCGGCCGCGAGGGGTCTGCGGACCACCCACGGGGCGTTGATGTCGAAGAAGGGGCTGTTGAGCACCAGCCCGTCGACGATGCCGGCGTCGCGTCGGGCGTGCGCCCAGAGGGAGATGACGAGGCCGCCGGTCGAGTGACCCATGACCAGCAGCGTGTCGTGGCCGTCGTCGGTGCGGACGATCTTCGCGGCGGCGTCCAGCTCGGGGAAGTAGTCGCCGAGGTCGCGGCAGAAGTTCGGGGTCTGGTGCGCGAGCAGGCTGCGGCCGTACTTTCGCAGGTCGAGGGCGTAGAAGTCCCAGCCCCGCTCGGCGAAGAAGTCGGCCACGTGGGTCTGGAAGAAGTAGTCGACGTAGCCGTGCACGTAGAGCACCGCGCGGCGGGTCGGCCGGTCGGCCCGGCGGCGGACCAGGGTCGCGACGACCGGGCCCTCGTCGTCGGTGCCCAGGTCGATCGTCTGCCGCTCGTACGGCGGCCCCAGCACATCCGGTTCCACGACCGCGACGGTACGCCCGCAACCTACCCGACGGTAGCCCCGCCGGGGAGATGGCGGACCGCCGTGGCGGACACACCTCCCCGACGGGGGTCGGCTCAGGCGGTCTCGGCGTCGACCCGGTGCGCGTCGCCGCTGGTGCCGTCCAACTCCGTGCCGTCCTGCTGCGTGTTGGGCAGCTCGGGCAGCTCCGTGTCGGGCAGGGCCGCCTCAGGCTGGCCGGTGTCGCGCAGCCGCTTGTTGTTGCGCGGCTCCTGCCGGGTCTTGGCGTCGTTGAGCCGGCGGCGCAGGTCGTCGCGGACGTCGTTGAGCGCGGCGTGCAGGTCCTCCTCGGCGGAGGTGGTGACGATCTTCTGCCGGCCGGCGATCCAGCACTCCAGGGTGACCTTCTGCCCCCGGGCCTCCCGGTCCTTCACCGACACCTCCAGCTCGGTGGCGTCGGCGTGGAAGCCGGCGAGCCGGGCGTCGAGGGTGGCGAACTGCTCGGCGATCCAGTTCCGGTCGCCCTGGGAGAACCCGGCCCCGACGCGCAGGCACTCGGCCACGGTCGCGGGGTTCGCCACGGCGCTCATCGCAGCGCCTCGCCGTCCGTGCGGACGAAACCGGTCGTACGGGGTCGGCAGGAAGTCATGTCCCGTGGCCTTTCTCATCGGACGGCGTGCCGTCGGTGGTGCTCGCTTGATCGAATCTGTACCCCGTCACGGGCCGTCCGGAAACGCCTCCGACGGGGGCGCCCGGGCGGCATCCCGGCCGGGGTCTAGCACATCCGGGCTTGATCAGGTCTTTGTCCACAGGCCGCCGGCCTGTCCACAGGTGGCGGCCTCACGGTGGCGGCGGGCGGGCCGGAGCGGCCAGTGTCGGCGGCGGGTCGACTCACCACGGCAACCCCGATCTCTTCCCTGGAGGGACGATGTTCGACACCCACGTAACGATCGTCGGCAACATTCTGACGGCGCCGGAGTGGCGGCGTACCACCCAGAGCGGCACGCTCGTGGCCAACTTCAAGGTGGCCTCCACGGCCCGCCGGCTCGACCGGGGCAGCGGCCGGTGGGTCGACGGCAACAGCCTCCGCGTCCGCGTCAACTGCTGGCGGAAGCTGGCCGAGGGGGTGGCGGCCTCCGTGATGGTCGGCGACCCGGTGGTGGTCGTCGGCCGGCTCTACACCCGTGACTGGACCGACGACGCGGGCAACCACCGCACGGTGTACGAGCTGGAGGCGGTCGCCGTCGGCCACGACCTGTCCCGGGGGCGGGCCCGGTTCCTGCGCAACCGACCGAACGTGGCCACCAGCACGGTCGAGGACGCCGAGGCGGAGAGCCGGGTGCACGGCGAGCCGACCGAGCGGGTCCCGCGTGAGCAGGCCCCCAGCGGGCCGCCCCTCAGCGGGCCGGAGGGCCGCCCCTTCGACGAGGACTTCGAGCCGGACGACTTCGTTCCGGCCCACGTCTCCTTCGACCCGCGCGTCGTGGACGCCGCCCACGGCCCGGCGGCTGCGCAAGGGCTGGGTACTGCGCACGGGCTGGGGGCGGTGCACCGGCTGGGCGACGCCCCGCGTGGCCTGGACGACCTCGACGAGCGGGACGACCTGGACGACGACTCCGAGGGCGACTCCGACGAGGACGACTTCGGGAACGACGACTCCGGCCACGACGGGCTCGGCGACGACGGCGGGCGTGGGCAGGGCTCCGGCCTCGACGCCGGCTCCGGGTTCGGTGCCGGCACCGGCGGGGGCTCCGGGTTCGGTGACGACGGGGAGCCGGCCGAGGCGGGCGCGGCGGATGGCGGCCCGCCCCCGTCCGGTGGCGCCCTGGTCCCGCCCGCCGGGCGCGACGAGTCGTCCGCCGGGCTGGACCAGTCGTCCGCCGGGCACAGCGAGTCGTCCGCCGGACGCGACGGGTTGTCCGCCGGGGTCGGACCCGACGGCTCCGCGCCGCCCGCCGGAAAGCCCACCGGGGAGCTCGACGGGGTGACGCCGACCCGGCGTGGTCGGCGGGGTCGGGCCGGCGTGCCGGCCTGACGCCCCGACGGCGGACCCCCGTCGGGGCCCGGCACGGGGCGGGCCCCGACGGGAGAAGCGATCATGTCGGGGAGATGGGGGTGTCCCGGCGTCGGGATACCCCCATCTCCCCGACATGATCTTGCCTAGTGAGCCCCGGCCGGCATGAGGCCGCCCTGCTGGGGAGCGGCGGCTAGGCTGCCGGCCGGAGGTGGTGGCAGGTGCGGCAGTCGATCGCCGTGGCGAACGCGGCAGGGCTGGTGGCGGGGTACGCGCTGGACTCCCTCCTCGGCGACCCACGACGCTGGCATCCCGTGGCCGGGTTCGGCCGGGCGGCCGGGGCGCTGGAGCGGCGCGTCTACCGGCCGGACCGGGCAGCCGGTGCGGCATTCACGGCGCTCGCCGTGGGCGTGCCGGTGCTGGTGGGAGTGGCGGCGACGGTGGGCACCCGGCACCGGCCCCTCGGTCGGGCCGTGCTGACGGCCGCCGCGACGTGGACGGTGCTCGGTGGGCGCACCCTGCGTCACGAGGCGACGGTGATGGGGCGGGCGCTGCGTGGCGGGGACGTGCCGGCGGCCCGCCGCCGGTTGGGGCACCTGTGCGGGCGGGACCCGTCGGCGCTGGACGAGCCCGAGCTGGCGCGCGCCACCGTCGAGTCCGTCGCCGAGAACACCTCCGACGCGGTCGTCGCCCCGCTGCTGTGGGGGGCGGTCGCCGGGCTGCCCGGCCTGCTCGGCTACCGGGCGGCGAACACGCTCGACGCGATGGTCGGTCACCGCTCGCCCCGGTACGCCCGCTTCGGCACCGCGTCCGCCCGCCTCGACGACCTGCTCAACCTCGTGCCGTCCCGGCTGACCGGCCTGCTCACCGTCGCCGTGGCCCCGACGGCGCACGGCGACCGGGGACGGGCCTGGCGGGTGTGGCTGCGCGACCGCGACGACCATCCCAGCCCGAACGCCGGGCAGTGCGAGGCGGCGATGGCGGGCGCGCTCGGCGTGCGGCTGGGCGGCCGCAACGTCTACTTCGGGCGGTCGGAGGTGCGGCCGTACCTCGGCGACGGGCCGCGCCCGGAGGCGCGGCACCTGAAGCGCGCGGCGCGGATCTCCGGGGCGGTGGGCTTGGCCGCGCTCGGGCTGGCCGCCGCCTATCCGGTGACGGTCGGCCGGCTGGCCGGCGCGGCGGCGGGGAGCGTGCTGAGGAGGACCGCGGCGGCGACGGTGGGCCGGTGGGGCGGGGACGTGCGGTGAGCGGGGGGCTGCTGGTCGCCGGCACCACCTCCGACGCGGGCAAGAGCGTGCTCACCGCCGGGATCTGCCGCTGGCTGCACCGGCGCGGGGTGAAGGTCGCCCCGTTCAAGGCGCAGAACATGTCGAACAACTCGGCCGTGGTGGTCGGCCCGGACGGGCGGGGCGGTGAGATCGGCCGGGCCCAGGCGATGCAGGCGGCGGCCTGCGGCGTCGCCCCCGACCTGCGGTTCAACCCGGTGCTGCTCAAGCCGGGCAGTGACCGGTCCAGCCAGGTGGTGCTGCTCGGCGAGGCCGTCGACACGGTCACCGCCGGCAACTACCACGCCCTGCGGCCCCGGCTCGCCGAGGCGGCGTTCGCCGCGCTGGCCGAGCTGCGGGAGGCGTACGAGGTGGTGGTCTGCGAGGGGGCCGGCAGCCCGGCGGAGATCAACCTGCGGGCCGGGGACTACGTGAACATGGGGCTGGCCCGGCACGCCGGGCTGCCCACGATCGTGGTGGGCGACATCGACCGGGGCGGGGTGTTCGCCTCCATGTTCGGCACGGTCGCCCTGCTCGACCCGGCCGACCAGGCGCTGGTCGCCGGCTTCGTGATCAACAAGTTCCGGGGCGACCTCGGGCTGCTGCGGCCGGGGCTGGACATGCTGGCCCGGGTCACCGGCCGCCCCACGTACGGGGTGCTGCCCTGGCACCTCGACCTGTGGCTGGACGCGGAGGACTCGCTCGCGTACGGCCGGGTGCTCGGTCGGCCGGCGGCCCCGCACGGCACGGAGTGGCTGGACGTGGCGGTCGTCCGGCTGCCCCGGATCAGCAACGCCACGGACGTGGAGGCGCTGGCCACCGAGCCCGGCGTCCGGGTCCGGCTGACCGTGGAGCCGGCCGAGCTGGCCGCCGCCGACCTGGTCGTGCTGCCCGGCTCGAAGTCCACCGTGGCCGACCTGGCCTGGCTGCGCGAGACCGGGCTGGCCGACGCCGTGGCGGCGCACGCGGCGGCCGGGAAGCCGCTGCTGGGCATCTGCGGCGGCTTCCAGATGCTCGGCCGGGCCGTGCACGACGAGGTGGAGAGCCGGGCGGGCAGCGTCGCGGGGCTGGGCCTGCTGCCCGTCGAGGTCACCTTCGCCGCGCGCAAGACCGTCCGGCAGGCCGCCGGCACCGCCGCCGCCGACCCGGGCGTCCCCGTCCGGGGGTACGAGATCCACCACGGGCACGTCTCGTCGGCCGGCCCGGGGCTGCCGCCCCTGCTGGCGTACGACGACGGCACCGGCGAGGGGGCCGTGCGCGGCGCGGTGTGCGGCACCCACTGGCACGGGGCCTTCGAGTCCGACGCGTTCCGCCGCCGCTTCCTCACCGAGGCGGCCCGCCTCGCCGGCCGTACCGGATTCCGGGTGGCCCCGGACACCAGCTTCGCCGCCGCCCGCGAGCGTTCCCTGGACCTGCTCGGCGACCTGGTCGAGGAACATCTGGACACGACGGCCCTGTGGCGGCTGGTCGAGTCCGGCCCGCCGGCCGGGCTGCCGTTCGTCCCGCCCGGAGCGCCGCGTTGATCCGGGCTCCGTCCCGCCCGGAGTGCCGCGTTGATCCGGGCTCCGTCCCGCCCGGAGCGCCGCGCCGAACCGGCTTCCCGTGGCGCGCCGGCAGTGACGTGTCGCACATGTCCGGACACGCGCAGGTCGGCGACCGCGAGCCGGATGTCGGGTCGTCACCACCCCGGCCGTGGCCGTGCGGGGCCCGGCGCGCTCGCTAGGCTGCGCCGATGATCTTCAATCGCAGGGGGAAGCTGGCGGACCGGGTCGCCGACGTCGAGGCGGCCGTGCGCGGGCGCGACGGCGACGCCATGACCAGGGCCGTGGCGCGGGTCTGGCAGGCGGCGCAGCAGGCGTCCGTGGCGGAGCTGGACGCGGTGCTGCCCCGGTGCGTGGCGCTGCTGCCGCAGCTCGGCACTGGCGCGGGCGGCCAGTTCTCCGTCCTCTGCGGCGCGCTGGTCGAGCTGGGGGCCCGCCCCGACGAGCTGGTCGCCCCGGCGGCCGACGGGCTCGCCGCCGCGCTGGCCGGCGCGCACCGCTTCCGCTCCGGCTGGCAGCGGGTACGCGGCGACGACGCCCCGCCCGACCCCGACGACCCTGCCACGATGGACGAGGCGCTGGCCGCCCTGACCCAGGCGTACGACGACGAGGCAGTCGCCCACGACGCGGTGCAGGGCTGGTACGCGGCCGGCACCTGGGCGATGCCCGTGATCACCCTGTTGCAGCAGTCCGCGGCGGTGCGCGCCTCGTTCCCGCACCGGGAGGAGCTGCTGGAGGCGGGGGCGGGGCTGGCCGGCGAGCGGCCCGACCTGGAGTGCGTCCTGGGGCTGCTGCGGGTGCTCGACGGCGAGCGGCTGCTGGTGCTGCACCGGGCCACGGGCCGGGGCTGGTGGGTCACCATCGACGGGGTGGCCGACAACTTCCAGCTGCACACCCTGCTGGCCGGGGCGCTCGCCGGCCCGGCCGAGCGGGGGCTGATCGAGGGGTTGACCGTCGACCCGGCCTGGGTGGAGGTGGCCACCGACGCGCCCGAGGACCGGTTCGGTGGCACCGTCGTGGGCAGCTTCAACCTGGTCGACGGGCACGGCAAGTGGATCTGGAACGAGGGCGCCCCGGCGGACATCCCGCTCTTCGAGGGCGTCCGCGTCGTGGTCCTGGACCCGCCGCCGTACCAGCGGAGCTGGAACAACATCCGGCGGTTCCCGCTGATGGCGGCGGCCCTGACGGTCGACGGGGCGCTCACCGGGGCCGAGGCGGCGCACTGGCTGGGCCGGGTGGCCGAGCCGGCCTGACCGCCGCCCGGCCAGCCGCTACCGGGGCGTCGCCGGGATCAGTAGCGGATGTCGGCGGGGCGGTCGGACATCGGCAGCCCCGCCTCCCGCCACGCCTCGACGCCGCCGACCAGGTCGGTCGCGCGGTGCAGGCCGAGCGTCCGCAGGCTCGCCACGGCCAGGCTGGAGCTGTAGCCCTGCCGGCACACCACGACGATCTCCCGGTCGTACCCGGTGGCCTCGGGGATGCGCCACTCGCTTGCCGGATCGAGCCGCCACTCCAGCACCGTCCGGTCGATGACGACCGCGCCGGGCAGGTCGCCCTGTTCCCGGCGCTGCACGTCGGTGCGGGTGTCGACGAGCAGCGCGCCGAGGCGTACCGCCTCGACCGTCTCGTGCGGGGTCAGCCGGCGGACCCCCGAACGGGCCTGTTCCAGCAGGGCGTCGACGCCCGGGCTCATCACGTTGTGGCGCACGGCACGATCATGCCTGCGGCCCGGGGACTCCGCGCAACGAAACGGCCTCGGTTCGACCGGACGACGTACGGCCGACGTGCCCGCCGGGGCGGACCGCTAGCGTCGGGGCCGTGGGGGTGCCGGTCGTCGAGACGTACGCCGGGCTGGGCCTGCGGGTGCTGGCCGGGCCGGCGCGGTTGGGGCGTACCCGACTGGTGGCGGTCGACGGGCCGAGCGGCGCGGGCAAGAGCCTCTTCGCGGCGCGCCTCGCGGACGCCCTGGCGGCGCTGCCCGGCGGCGGGCGGCCACCGGTGGTGCACACCGACGACCTGCTCGACGGCTGGGCCGACCAGCTCACCTTCTGGCCCCGGCTGGAGCGGTGGGTGCTCGCCCCGCTGCGGGCCGGGCGGCCGGGGGCCTACCGGCGGTACAGCTGGGTGCGGCACCGCTTCCTGCCCCGCGAGCTGCCCGTCCCGCCCGCCCCCGTCGTGATCGTCGAGGGGGTGTCGGCGGCGCGGGCGGCCGTGCGGCCGGAGCTGACCCTGTCGGTGCTGGTCACCGCGCCCGCCGGGCTGCGGCTGACCCGGGCCGTCGCCCGGGACGGGCCGGGGATCCTGCCCGAGCTGCGCCGCTGGCACGTCGGCGAGCGCGCGCACTTCGCCGCCGACGGCACGGCCGACGCGGTGGACCTGGTCGTCGACGGCGCGCCGGAGGTGCCGCACGACCCCCGCACCGAGTACGTCCGCCGCCGGCGTCGGTAAGGCCGGCATACGATGCCGGTCATGACCTCACCGATCATGTCCGACGCCGAGGTGCGGGCCGCCGTCGCGCGCGAACTGCCCGGCGTCCGCGCCGACCTGGAACGACTCGTCCGCATTCCCGGCATCGCCTTCGACGGCTTCGACCACTCGCACGTCGAGCGGTCCGCCGAGGCGGTGGCGGAGCTGCTGCGCGGCTGCGGCCTCGACGTGCAGGTCGTGCGGTCCGGCGGGCAGCCGGCGGTGATCGGGACGCGGGTCGCCCCGCCCGGCGCGCCGACCGTGCTGCTCTACGCCCACCACGACGTGCAGCCCGTGGGCGACCTGTCGCTGTGGGAGTCCGACCCGTTCGAGCCCGTCGAGCGGGACGGCCGCCTCTACGGCCGGGGCGCGGCCGACGACAAGGCCGGGATCATGGCGCACGTCGCGGCGCTGCGCGCGTTCGGCGACCGGCTCCCCGTCGGCGTGGTGATCTTCGTCGAGGGCGAGGAGGAGTACGGCTCGGACTCGCTGGAGCGGCTGCTCGCCGAGCACCGCGACGCGCTGGCCTCGGACGTGATCGTGATCGCCGACTCGGCCAACTGGGACGTCGGCGTGCCGGCGCTGACCACGTCGCTGCGCGGCATCGTCAACTGCTTCGTGGAGGTCCGCACCCTGGACCACGCCGTGCACAGCGGCATGTTCGGCGGCGCGGTGCCCGACGCGCTGACGACGCTGGTCCGGCTGCTGGCGACGCTGCACGACGACGCCGGGGACGTGGCGGTCGCCGGGCTGTCCGCCCGGGCGGGCGCGACCGTGGACTACCCGCAGGACCGGTTCCGGGCCGAGGCCGGGCTGGTCGACGGCGTGTCCCTCATCGGCACCGGCCGGATCACCGACCGGATCTGGACCAAGCCGGCGCTGGCCGTGCTCGGCATCGACGCCCCGGCCACCGGCGAGGCCCCGAACGCCCTGGTCCCGGCGGCGAAGGCCAAGCTGAGCGTGCGGCTCGCGCCGGGCGACGACCCGCAGCGGGCGTACGCGGCGGTGCGCGAGCACCTGACGAAGCACGCCCCGTGGGGCGCCCGAGTGACGGTGACGCTGGAACACGACGGCGCCCCGTGCGTCATCGACGCGTCCGGCCCGATGTTCGACGCGGCCCGCGACGCCTTCCGTACGGCCTGGGACGGCACCGACCCGGTGGACATCGGCATCGGTGGCTCGATCCCGTTCATCGCCACGTTTCAGGAGATGTTCCCGCAGGCGGCGATCCTGGTGACCGGGGTGGAGGACCCGCACGCCCGGGCGCACGGCCCGAACGAGAGTCTGCACCTCGGCGAGTTCGCCCGGGTCTGCGCGGCCGAGGCGCTGCTGCTGGCGAAGGTGGCCGCAGCGGCGGAGCGGGGCCGGTGAGCATCGGGCGACGCCGCCGGCACGGAAAGGAGTCAGGTGACGGAACCGTAACGTCCCAGTTCATCGGGGTGTTTTCGGCGTGTCGCGGGACATCCTGGTATAGCCTTTCGAACATGAGTACGAACGAGGTGATGGCGCGGCTCGGTGCCGCCGTCGGCGCTCTGGGGGACGTGGACGTCTCCGCGTGGTCCGAGGACACGCTCAAGGAACAGCTCGGTGACCTCTCCACCGCCCTGGTGACGCTCGACGCGCTGCTCTCCCGCGTCGCCGACGAGGTGCGGGCCCGCGGCCTGCGCATCGAGGAGCCCGTCGCGGCCTGACCGGCCGTCGGCCCGGGGCGCGGCCCGACCCTCCTCGCGGTCGCGGCTGGCTGTCCGTGCGCGGTCGGCTCGACCGTCCGTGCGCGGTTGCGGCTCGACCGTCCGTGCGCGGTTGGCTCGCCATTCGTGCGCGGTCGCGGCTCGACCGTCCGTGCGCGGTCGGCGCGGACCGGGCTCCACCGAGACACCGGTCCCCGCACGCTGGGGGGCGTCGGGGACCGGGCGGTCCAGGCATCCGGCACGGATGCCGGGCCGGGGTGGCGCGGCAGCTCCGGAAGCGGCAACTTCCGGCGGCGTTCCGCGTATCCCCAGCGGTGTCGGGGGTGGCTGGCAGGATGAGGTGCGTGCGGTTCCTCGACCTGGCGGCCACCTCCGCCGCCGTGGGCGCGACCACCGGCCGGCGGGCCAAGGTGGAGCTGCTCGCGGCGGCGCTGCGGTCGCTCGACCCCGCCGAGATCCCGGCGGGCGCCGGCTGGCTCGCCGGTGAGCTGCGACAGCGGCAGACCGGCGTCGGCTGGGCCGGGTTGCGCGACCTGCCGCAGCCGGCCGCCGAGCCGACCCTGACCGTCCGCGCCGTCGACGCCGTGATCGACGACATCGCGTCGGTGGGCGGCCCCGGCTCGCAGGCCCGCCGCCGGCAGCTCCTGCACGGCCTCTTCGCCGCCGCCACCGCCGACGAGCAGCGGATGCTGCGCGGCCTGTTCAGCGGCGAGCTGCGCCAGGGTGCCCAGGCCGGGCTGCTCGCCGACGCGGTCGCCCGCGCCGCCGATGTGCCGCTGGCCGCCGTGCGCCGGGCGCTGCTGCTCGCCGGTGACCTGCGGGCCGTGGCGGTGGCCGCCCTGGGCGGCGGCGCGGCGGCGCTGGCCGAGTTCCGGCTCCGGGTCGGCCGGCCGCTCGCCCCGATGCTGGCGTCCAGCGCCCCCACCGTCGACGACGCGCTGGCCGCGACCGGCGTCCCCGCCGTGGTCGACGTGAAGCTCGACGGCATCCGCATCCAGGTGCACCGCTCCGGCTCCGACATCGCGGTCTTCACCCGCAGCCTGGACGAGATCACCGCCCGGCTGCCCGAGGTGGTCGCCGCCGTGCGGGCGCTGCCCGCCCGGGAGCTGGTGCTCGACGGCGAGGCCATCGGGCTGGACGCCACGGGCCGGCCGCTGCCGTTCCAGCAGACCTCCAGCCGGGCCGCCCGCCGCGCCGCGTCGGCCGCCGGGGGCGGCCCGCCCGGCGACCCGTCCGCGTCGGCGCCCGTCGGTGACGCCGTCGCCCCGGTCGCCCCGGCCGTGCGCGCCGCCGCCGAGAGCACGGGCGCGGCGGTGCTGACGCCGTACTTCTTCGACCTGCTGCACCTCGACGGCGACGACCTGATCGACCGGCCCGGCCACGAGCGGTGGACGGCGCTGGCCGGCGCGGTCGACCCGACGCTGCTGGTCGGCCGGATGACGGTCGACGACACCGGGGCGGCCGGGGCGGCCTTCGCCGCAGCGCTCGACGCCGGGCAGGAGGGCGTGGTGGTCAAGAACCCCGACGCGCCCTACGATGCCGGCCGGCGCGGCGCGGCCTGGGTGAAGGTGAAGCCGCGGCACACCCTCGACCTGGTGGTGATCGCGGTCGAGTGGGGCAGCGGCCGGCGCAGCGGCTGGCTGTCCAACCTGCACCTCGGCGCGCGGGACCCGGCGACCGGCGAGTTCGTCATGCTCGGCAAGACGTTCAAGGGGCTCACCGACGAGGTGCTGCGCTGGCAGACCGAGCGGTTCCTCGCCCTGGCCGTGGAACGCGGCGACTGGCTGGTGCGGGTCCGGCCCGAGCAGGTGGTCGAGATCGCGTTCGACGGGGTGCAGACCAGTTCCCGCTACCCGGGCGGGATGGCGCTGCGCTTCGCCCGCGTGGTCCGCTACCGCACCGACAAGACCGCCGCCGAGGCGGACACCATCGACGCGGTCCGGGCCATCCACGCCGGGCACCTGTCGGCGTGACGCCGGGCGGGTGGCGGCGTCCCGGGCTGCGGACACCGCCACCGGCCCGACCCGGCCGTCAGGCGGACAGCGACCGGGCGTAGTTGACCTGGTTGTTGATGTGCATGACCTGCCCCTGGTCGGTGACGGGGATGCGGGCCACATACTGGTGCGGGCCGTTGCTGACCGTCACCTGCACGGTGCCGTAGTGCCGGGTCTCCTTGATCAGCAGGAAGAGCAGGCTGAAGATCGTGAGGCAGAAGAACCCGAGCACGGCGCAGACGATCGCCCAGGTGGCGACCTTCTGCTCCGTCTGCCAGTAGTCGGCGACGTGCCACTGCGTCCCGGCCAGGGGCAGCACGCCGGCCGGGGTGCGGATCTCCGGCGGGGAGACCGTGATCTCGCCGATCTGCACCGCCACCCCGGAGGACGCCCCGTACTGCGGGGCCCCGAGCGGCGCCGCCAGCGCCGGCGGGTACGGCCCGGCCGGCGGCGCGGAGAACGCCCCGGTTCCCGGCGGTGCGGAGTACGGTCCGGCGGCCGGCGGTGCGGAGTACGGTCCGGCGGCCGGTGGGGCCGAGTACGGTCCCGTGACGGGCGGAGCTGAGTACGGCCCGGCGGCCGGCGGTGCGGAGTACGGCCCGGCGGCCGGTGGGGCCGAGTACGGTCCGGCAGCCGGCGGCGCGGAGAACGGGCCGGCGGCCGGTGCCGGGTGCGGCGCGACGGCCGGCGGCACCGGGAACGGCGCGGTGGCCGGCGGCGGGGCGAACGGGTCGGCCGTGGCCGGGAACCCCGCAGGCGGGGTCGAGTACGTCGTCGAGCGCGGCGTGACCGCCCACGGGTCGGTCGACGGATGCGTCGCCGTCACCGGGTCCGGGAAGGCGGGCCCCGCTGCGGGCGGCTCCGGAAACGCCGGCCCCGCTGCGGGCGGCTCCGGGAAGGCCGGCGGTGCCGGGAAGGCGGACGGCTCCGGGAAGGCGGGCCCCGAGGCGGGCGGCCCCGGAGCGGGCGGGCCCGAGGAGGGCGGCTCCGGCGGGTGTGGCGGCGGCGTGGGATCAGGGGTCACCGCGACCCCCCACGGTTCTCGATCACCCGGCGGACACTACAACTTCCCGCCGTGCCCCGGCGACCCGTCGAGTGTCCGGTTTCCGCAGCGAGCCGGAGCGGGGGAGGGCCCGGCTGCGGTCAGGCGGGGGCGCTCGGGGAGGGCTCGGCGGCCCGGTCGAGCGGCTTGCCCGGCCCGTCCAGCCCGGCCGCCCGGCGGGCCTCCCGCCGCGCCACCCAGCCGTAGCCGAAGAGCGTCATGACGGCGAAGATCCACCACTGCACGACGTAACCGAAGTTCTGCCAGTTGTTGGTGTGCCCGATCGGCACCGCCTGGAAGACCGGGTCGGCGGCCGGCGTCTGCTCGTCGAGCAGCACGTATGCGCCGTAGACCGGGTACGGCAGCTCCCGGGCCAGCCGGGGGACGGCGATCCGCCGGGTCTCCAGCCGGCCGTCGCGCCGGTCGACGGCCCCCGCGCCGCTCTCGCTCGGGTGCACCCGGCCCACCACGGTCACCTCGCCCTGCGGCACCGGCGGGAGCTGCGGCTGCGCCAGGGCCCCGCCCGGGGCGGGCGGCACCCAGCCCTGGTCGACGAGCACGGCCGTGCCGTCGGCGAGGAGCAGCGGGGTGACGACCTCGAAGCCGACCCGGTTGTCGACCGTGCGGCCCCGGACCAGGACGACGTTGGCCGTGTCGTACCGGCCGGTCACGGTGACCCGCGACCAGGTGGCCTCGTCGGCGGGGGCCGGGCCGGCCGTGCCGCCGCCCCCGGTGGGGGCCGGCACGGCGTCGCGCAGCGGCGCCGGGGTCATCCGGCTGCCGGCGTCGATCCGCTCGTTGATCGCGGTGCGGCCCCGGTAGCGGTCCAGCTGCCAGTTGCCGAGCAGCACCATCACGGCCGCGGCGACCAGGGTCAGCGCGAGGATGCCCAGCCAGCGTGGCGTCAGGAGGAACCGGTACACGGGTCGAGGCTACCCGCAGGACCGCAGCCACCAGGCGACCGGCCCGACCCCGTCGCCGGCACGCCGCGACCGGCCCGACCCCGCCGCCGGCACCCGCGACGCCTGCGGCCCTGCGGCGCGAAGCGACCCCTCCGGCACGCCGCGACCCCGGCGGCCCTGCGGCGCGACGCGGGCCGGTCGTGGCCGCCGGGTGTGCGTCCGGGCGGTATCGTCACGCGGGCGGATCGGGGGGCCGACCGCCGCCGCGTACCACCCTCGCCGGAGGAGTCGCTGATGACCGTCGTGCCGCGCCTCGTGCTCAGCGCGCCGTCCTCGGGCCACGGCACGAGCGCGGTGGCGCTCGGGCTGCTCGCCGCCTTCGCCGAGCGGGGTGTCGACGTCGCCGGGTTCAAGGTCGGGCCGGACCAGGTCGACGCCGGCTACCTGGGGCTCGCCGCCGGCCGTCCGGGGCGCACCCTCGACGCCCGGCTGGTCGGGCCCGACCGCGTCCCGGCCCTGTTCGGCCACGGTGCCGCCGGTGCCGGGCTCGCCGTGGTGCAGGGCACCATGGGGCTGTACGACTCGGTCGCCGGCCAGTCCGAGACGGAGTCCACGGCCGCCGTGGCGATCGCGCTGCGCAGCCCGGTGGTGCTGGTGGTCGACGTGGCGGCGATGGGGCAGTCGGTGGCGGCCCTCGTGCACGGCTTCCGGGCGTACGACGATCAGCTCTGGCTGGGCGGGGTGATCCTCAACCGGGTGGCCTCGCCCCGGCACGAGGCGATGCTGCGCGAGGCGCTCGACGACGTCGGCGTGCCGGTCTACGGCGCGGTGCGCCGCCACGAGCTGCCCCCGGTGCTGCCGCCCCGGCGGCACGGCCTGGCCCCGGTGGTCGGCCGCGACGCCGACGCGCTGCGGGCGGTCCGCCGGCTCGGCGAGGCGGTGGCCGCCACGCTCGACCTGGACCGGCTGCTGACGCTGGCCAGGTCGGCCCCGCCGGTGCCGGGCGAGCCCTGGTCGCCGGAGCCGGCCGAGCCGGCGGACCCGTCGGGGCCCGTGCCGGCCGGCGCGTCCCCGGTGATCGCGGTGGCCGGCGGGCCGGGCGGCGACTACGGCCCCGCCGAGACGACCGAGCTGCTGCGGGCGGCCGGCGCGGAGGTGGTCCGCTTCGATCCGCTGCGCGACGAGGCGCTGCCCGCCGGGGCGGCCGCGCTGGTCGTCGGCGGCGGCCTCCCCGAGTCGTACGCGGAGCAGCTCTCCGCCAACCGCCGGCTCTGCATCGCGGTGGCGGAGCTGGCCCGGACGGGGCGGCCGGTGCTCGCCGAGGGCGCCGGCGTGCTCTGGCTGGCCCGGGAGCTGGACGGGCTGCCGATGTGCGGCGTGCTCGACACGGTGGGCGTCAGCCGCGAGGGCGTGGTGGTCGGCTACCGGTCGGCGACCGCCCGCACCGACAGCGTGCTCGCCCCGGCCGGCGCGACGGTGGTCGGCTACAAGGAACACCGGGCGGTGCTCACCCCCCGCGCCGGCCAGTCCCCGGCGTGGAGCTGGGACGGCGGCGCGCCCGAGGGGTTCGTCTGGCGGGGCGTGCACGCCTCCCAGCTGATGGTGCACTGGGCCGGGCAGCCCGGGGTCGGTGCCCGGGTCGTCGCGGCGGCCCGGGCCGCCGCGGTGCTCGGGGCTCCCGCCTGATCGCCGCTCCCGCCTGATCGCCGCCGCTCACCTGGGGGACGGCCCCGGATGAGCGGCGGCGTCGTCACCCGACGATGGCGTCGGAGGGTGGGGTGAACTGGCGGGTGGGCTGGCCCTTCAAACCGTCGCGCAGGGTGTTCGCCACCGCCGCGATCGGGATCTGGGACTGCCCGTCGCCGACCGCGTTGAACGGGTTGTCCGGGTCCGCGATGAAGCTCGCCGCCGCCAGCTCCGGCGTGTAGCCGACGAACCAGGCCGACCGGGTGCTGTCGGTCGTACCCGTCTTGCCGGCCACCGGCCGCCCCACCGTGCGCCGTACGCTGTCGGCGGTCGACCAGCCGCCGCAGCTCCCCTTGGCCGGGGTGTCGCCGGTCGGGCAGCGGGCCGCGTCGGTGGCGGCGCGGGCCGCGTCGGCGCTGACCACCTGCCGGCAGCGCGGCTTGGCGACCTCCCGCTCGATCCCGCCCGCCGTCGTGTACGTGGCCGGGGTGCCGTCCCGCTTGCTGATGGACTGGACGGGCATCGCCTCGCAGTACCGCCCGTCGGCGGCGATCGCGGCGTAGGCGTTCGCCATCTCCAGCGGGGTGGCGTCGGAGACGCCCAGGGTGAACGCGCCCCACTTCTTCGCCTTGGCCGGCGACGCCTGCTCCCGGTCGACGTCGGTGCGCCAGCGCAGCCCGAGCTGCTCGGCGAGCCGCACGGCGGCGTCCGCCCCGACCTTCTCCTCCAGTTGGACGAAGTAGGTGTTCACCGACTTGCCGAACCCGGACCACATGGTCTGCCGGCCGGTCATCGCGCCGCTGGCGTTGGACGGGGCCCACCCGTCGTACACCTCGGAGCGGTAGCGGTACGGCGAGTCGTAGGCGGTGGACAGCGGCATCCCGGAGTTGAGCGCGGCCAGCATCGGGAACATCTTGAACGTCGACCCGGCCTGGTAGCCGGGGAGGTCGCCGCCGCCGAGCAGGGGCGCCACGGTGTTCGGATAGTTCGCCTTCACCTTCGGTGACGCCTCCGGGTTGGAGCTGGGCCCGTTCTCGCTGACGTCCAGCGAGTAGTTGCGGTTCACCGCCATCGCCTTGATCCGCCCGGTGCCCGGTTCGGCGACGACGATGCCGTTGGCGAACGGGCTGCCGGTGTTCTCCTTGGCCCCGACGTTCTTCTCGGCCGCCGCCTGGATCTTCGGGTCGATGCTGAGCACGATGCGGTAGCCGCCCCGGCGCAGCTTGTCCATCCGTTCCAGCCGGTTCTCCCCGAACGCGGGCTGGGCGCTCCACCAGTTCTTCAGGTAGTCGCAGGCGAAGCCCCAGGTCTGGTACGTCGCCGGCAGCGACGCGCAGTCGTTCGGCGGGTCGGTCAGCTTGAGCCGGATCGGCTCGGCCTTCGCCGCGGTGGCGGCGTCCGGGCTGAGGTAGCCGAGCTGCGCCATCCGGTCCAGCACGTAGTTGCGCCGGCCGGTGGCGTCCTTCTGGTCGGAGCTGGCCGGGTCGTACTCGGAGGGCGACTTGACCAGCCCGGCGAGGGTGGCCGCCTCGACCGGGCTGAGGGTGGCCGGCGTCTTGGAGAAGAAGATCTGCGCGGCGGCGTAGATGCCGTACGCCCGGTGGCCGAAGTACGCCGAGTTGAGGTAGCGCTCCAGGATCTGCTCCTTGGTCAGCTCCTTCTCGACGTCCAGCGCCATCCGCATCTCCTTGACCTTGCGCAGGCTGGTCTGCTGGGTGGCCTCCTGGACCTCCTTCGGGGTCTTGGCGCTGTCCCGCAGGGTCATCCGGACGAACTGCATGGTCAGGGTCGACGCGCCCTGGGAGACCCCGCCGGATTGGGAGTTGGCCACGAAGGCGCGGGCGGCGCCCTTCGGGTCGACGCCCCGGTGCTGGTAGAAGCGGCTGTCCTCGGCGGCCACGATGGCCTGCTGGATGTTCGGGGACATGTCGGACAGCTTCGTGTAGCGGCGGTACTCCTCGTAGAACATCGTCAGCACGGTCCGGCCGTCCGGCGCGTACACGTACGAGGTCTCGGCGGGCAGCGCGGTGCGCAGGATGTCGGCCTTCTGCTCCCCGGCGTGCGCGGTGGCCTTGGCGCCGAGGCCGGTGACGGCGGCCAGCGGGTAGAGCGCGCCGGCGATCACGATGCCGGCGATCAGCCCGGCGCGCAGGAGAGGGACGAGACGACCAACGGAGGCAAGGGGTCGGTTACTCACGGGGTCAAGTTATGACATTTCCGATTCGTCCGTGAGAACAATTCATAAACCGGCGGTGGGTGACGCGGCCCACGCCGGGATGCGCTGTCCCGCGTGGCGGCTTCCCGGCAGGATCGCGGACATGCGTGCTCACCTGGTGCCGCCACCACCCACCCGGGACGAGCCGGACGCCACCGTCGAGGCGGACCCCGGTCCCGACCCCGCCCCCGCCCCCGGCCCCCACCCCGCCCCCGGCACCGCCACCGGTCCCGACCTCGGGCACCACGGGGACGCCGAGGTCGGCGACGGTCTGGTCGACCTCGCCGTCAACGTCCGCCGGGCCCCGATGCCGGACTGGCTGGCCGACCCGATCACCGCCGCCCTGGGCGAGCTGGCCGCGTACCCGGACGCCCGGCCCGCCCGCGCGGCCGTCGCGGCCCGGCACGGCCGCCCCCCGGAGGAGGCGCTGCTCACCGCCGGGGCCGCCGAGGGCTTCGTGCTGCTCGCCCGCGCCCTGACCGGGGCGCGCCGGCCCGTGGTCGTGCACCCCCAGTTCACTGAGCCGGAGGCTGCGCTGCGGGCCGCCGGGCACCCCGTCGAGCGGGTGCTGCTCGACCCCGCCGACGGCTTCCGCCTCGACCCGGCCCGGGTGCCCGCCGACGCCGACCTCGTCATGGTCGGCAACCCCACCAACCCCACCTCCGTGCTGCACCCGGCGGTCGACCTCGCCGCGCTGGCCCGCCCCGGCCGCGTCCTCGTCGTCGACGAGGCGTTCGCCGACACCACCGCCGCGCCCGGCGTCGCCGGCGAGCCCGAGTCCCTCGCCGCCCGGCGGGACCTGCCCGGCCTGGTCGTCGTGCGCAGCCTCACCAAGACCTGGGGGCTGGCCGGGCTGCGGATCGGCTACCTGCTCGGCGAGGCCCCGCTGCTGGCCCGCCTCGCCGCCGCCCAGCCGCTGTGGGCGGTCTCCACCCCGGCGCTCGCCGCCGCCACCGCCTGCGCGTCCCCGGCCGCCGTCGCGGCCGAACGCGCGATCGCCGCCGAGCTGGCCGCCGACCGCGACCACCTGGTGACCCGCCTGTCGGCCCTGCCCGGGGTACGCGTCGCGGGCCGCCCGGCGAGCGCGTTCGTGCTGATCCACCTGCCCGGCGCGGCCGACGTCCGGCTGCGCCTGCGCGAGCGCGGCTGGGCGGTACGTCGGGGCGACACGTTCCCCGGCCTCGGCGCAGACTGGCTGCGGGTGGCCGTGCGCGACCGGGCCACCACCGATGCCTTCGCCGGGGCGCTGGCGGAGATCCTGGAGGCATGATGCTGCACACCACCATCGCGGCGATCCGGCCGCTCGACGAGCCGGCGATGGTCGCCGCCGGTGAGCTGCACGGCCGGCTCACCAAGCCGGCCGGCTCGCTCGGTGTCCTGGAGGAGCTCTCGGTGCGGCTCGCCGGCCTGGCCCGAGCCTGCCCGCCGCCGCTGCCCGAGCCGGCCGCCGTGGCGATCTTCGCCGGTGACCACGGCGTGCACGCCCAGGGGGTGACCCCCTGGCCGCAGGAGGTCACCGCCCAGATGATCGGCAACTTCCTCGCCGGCGGGGCGGTGGTCAACGCGTTCGCCCGGCAGGCCGGCGCCTCGGTCACCGTCGTCGACGTCGGCGTCGCCACCCCGCTGCCGCCGGCCGTCCCCGCCCAGGCGGACGGCCCGCCCGCCGGAGCAGACGGCGGCCCGGGCGGCGGCACGGGTGGCCCCGGGGGCGCCCGGGCACCCCGCCTCGTGGCGGCGAACGTGCGTCCCGGCACCCGCGACCTCGCCGTCACCGCCGCCCTCACCCGCGACGAGGCGCTCGCCGCCGTCGAGACCGGCATCCGCATCGCCCGCGAGCTGATCGACGCCGGGGCGGGCATCCTGCTCACCGGGGACATGGGCATCGGCAACACCACCCCGGCCGCCGCCCTGGTCGCCGCGTTCACCGGCGTCGACCCCGCCGAGGCGACCGGCCGGGGCACCGGCGTGGACGACCCCACGTACGCCCGCAAGATCGGCGTGGTGCGGGCGGCGCTGGCCCGGCACGCCCCCGACCCGACGGACCCGCTGGGCGTCCTCGCCGCCGTCGGCGGCCTGGAGCACGCCGCCCTGGCCGGGCTGATCCTCGGCGCCGCCGCCCGCCGGGTGCCGGTGCTGCTCGACGGGGTGATCGCGGTCAGCGCCGCGCTCGCCGCCGTCGCCTTCGCCCCGGACGCGGTCGGCGCGCTGGTCGCCGGGCACCGCTCGGCCGAGCCGGGGGCCACGGTGGGGCTGCGTCACCTCGGGCTCGACCCGCTCATCGACCTCGGGCTGCGCCTCGGCGAGGGCACCGGCGCGCTGCTGGCCCTGCCCGTGGTCACCGGGGCGGTCCGGGTGCTGCACGAGGTGGCCACCTTCGACTCGGCGGGGGTGGCCGAGAAGTGAACGCCCCGAACCCGTACCCCCTGGGTCTGCGCCTGGCGGGCCGGCGGGTGGTCGTGGTGGGCGGGGGAGCGGTGGCCACCCGGCGGGTGCCGGCGCTGCTCGACGCCGGCGCGGACGTCCTGCTGGTCTCGCCGGAGCTGACCCCCGCGCTGCGCGCCCACGTCGACGCCGGCCGGCTGCACTGGGAGCCGCGCCGCTTCGCCCCCGACGACCTGGACGGGGCCTGGCTGGTGCAGGCGGCCGTCGACGACCCGGTGGCCGCCGCGGCGGTCAGCGCCGCCGCCGCCGAGCGGCGGATCTTCTGCGTCCGGGCCGACGACCGGACCGCCGCGACCGCGTGGACGCCGGCCGTCACCCGGCACGGCCCGGTGACGGTCGCCGTCCTCGGCGGCGGCGACCCCCGCCGCGCCATGACGGTCCGCGACGCCATCCGCGCCCTCCTGGGTGCAAGGAAGGGCCCCCTGTTAACGGATTCTGTAGAGGAGGGGCCCCCTGTTAACAACGCTGCCGCCGGGCGCGGGCGGGTGGCGCTCGTCGGAGCGGGGCCGGGCGACCCGGAGCTGATCACCGTGAAGGGGTGGCGGCTGCTCACCGAGGCCGACGTCGTGGTCGCCGACCGCCTCGTGCCGGGGCTGCTCCTCGACGAGCTGCGCCCGGACGTCGAGCTGGTGGACGCCTCGAAGATCCCGTACGGGCCGTCGCGGGCCCAGGAGGAGATCAACCGGATCCTCGTCGACCGGGCCCTGGCCGGGGCGTTCGTGGTGCGGCTCAAGGGCGGCGACCCGTACGTCTTCGGTCGGGGCGGCGAGGAGCTGCTGGCCTGCGCGGCGGCCGGGGTGCCGGTGACCGTGGTCCCCGGGGTGACCAGCTCGATCGCCGCCCCGGCGGCGGCGGGCGTCCCGGTGACCCACCGGGCGGTGGCGCACGAGTTCACCGTGGTCTCCGGGCACGTCGCGCCCGACTCGCCGGCCTCCCTGGTGCGCTGGGAGGCCCTCGCGGGGCTGCGCGGCACGCTGGTGATCATGATGGGGCTGAAGAACCTCGCCGCGATCGCCGGGACGCTGATCGGGCACGGGCGGCCGGCGGACACGCCGGTCGCGGTGGTGCAGGAGGGCACGACCGGCGGCCAGCGCAGCCTGCGCTCGACGCTCGGGACGGTGGCCGCCGACGTGGCCGAGGCGGGCCTGCGGCCCCCGGCGGTCGTGGTGGTCGGCGACGTGGTGACCGCACTGGACGCCGGACCGACGCCGCCCGACGGCTGAGGCGGCCGTGCGCCGGCTCCCGCCCGGCGCTACCCGTGCCGGGCCCATCCGTGCCGGGCCCACGGTTGGGCGCGGGCGTTAAGAAGGGCCCCCTGCTATGCAGAATGCGTTAACAGGGGGCCCTTCCTTACACCTCGGTCACTGCTTGAGCATGTTGTCCAGCAGCAGGGCGCAGCGGATCAGGCCGAGGTGGCTGTACGCCTGCGGGTGGTTGCCCAGCCCGCGCTCGGCCAGCGGGTCGTACTGCTCGGGGAGCAGCCCCGTCGGGCCCGCCGTGTCGACCATCTGGGCGAACAGCTCCTCCGCGTCGGTGCGGCGGCCGGTGCGGAGGTATGCCTCGATCAGCCACGCCGTGCAGATGTGGAAGCCGCCCTCGCGCCCGGGCAGGCCGTCGTCCCAGTGGTAGCGGTAGACGACCGGGCCGCTGCGCAGGTCCGCCTCGATCCGCAGCACGGTGGACAGGAAGCGCGGGTCGTCGCCGGGGAGCAGCCCCGACAGGCCGATCCACAGCGAGGACGCGTCCATGTCCTCGTCGCCGTACGCGACGCTGTACGCCTCCACGTCCTCGTGCCAGCCGTACTCCAGCACGTTGGCGCCGATCCGGTCGCGCAGCTCCACCCACTCGGGCCGGTCCTCGCCGCCGTGCTGCCGCACCACGTGCAGCGCCCGGTCGACGGTCATCCAGCACATCACCTTCGAGAAGATGTGGTGCCGCGGGGGGAGGCGGGCCTCCCAGATGCCGTGGTCGGGCTCGTGCCAGCGGCGGCGGACCGCCTCGACCATGTTCTCCAGCACCCGCCACTCGTCCTCGCGGACGGTGCCCCGGGCGTCGGCGACGGCGGCGATGAGGTCGGCGATCGGGCCGAACACGTCGAGCTGGAGCTGGTGGTTGGCGAGGTTGCCGACCCGCACCGGCCGGGAGCCGGCGTAGCCGGGCAGGGTGTCGATGACCGCCTCGGCGCCCAGCTCGTACCCGTCGACGGTGTAGAGCGGGTGCAGCCGCTCGGGGTGCCCGCCGGTGCGCTCGATGCAGCCGTCCACCCAGCGCAGCAGCGCCTCGGCCTCCTCGGTGGAGCCGAGGTCGACCAGCGCCCGTGCGGTCATCGCCGCGTCGCGCAGCCAGCAGTAGCGGTAGTCCCAGTTGCGCACGCCGCCCAGCTCCTCGGGCAGCGACGTGGTCGCCGCCGCGAGGATCGAGCCGGTGGCCTCGTGGCAGAGGCCGCGCAGGGTGAGCGCGCTGCGGGCGACCAGGTCCCGGGCGGTGGTGGGCAGCCGCAGCGAGGCCACCCAGTCCTTCCACGGCTGCTCGGCGGCGGCCTGCCGCTCGTGGACCGTCAGCCGGTGGTGCTCCAGGCTGTGCGTGCCGAAGCGCAGCTCCAGCACCACCTGACCGCCGGCGGCGGACAGGTCGACGACGGCCTTCGCCGTCTCGTAGCCGCCGTCGTTGTCGACCTGCCACTGCACCCCGGGGGAGTAGAGCGCGATCGGCTCGTTGGAGCCGAGCACCAGCAGCCCGTCGCCGACCGGCTGGAGCTGCGTGGCGACCTGGCCGAACTCGGGCCGGGGGGCGAACTCCACCCGCACCGTCCCGGAGCCGGTGAGCACCCGCACCAGGGCGGAGTCGCCGGTGACGACCGCCGGGCCGTCGGGGGTGGTCTCCCGGGCCGGCTTGTCCAGCCAGTCGGTGACGGTGAGGCCCGACCAGCGGGTCTCCACGGTCATCGTGCCGGAGCGGTAGCGCTGGCCGAGCGGGATGCCGCCGCGCTCGGGGGCGACGCTGAAGTGCCCGGCCGGGCTGCCGCCGACCAGGTCGGCGAAGATCGCCGCCGAGTCCGGCTTGGGGTGGCAGAGCCAGGTGACCTTGGCCTCGGGGGTGAGCAGCGCGACCGTACGCCCGTTGGCGAGCATCGAGTGCCGCTCGATCGGGACGGCCCGCTCCCCGAACAGCCAGTGCCGCCGGGTCTCCAGCAGCAGGCCCAGCGCGCGGGCTGCCTCGATCGGCTCGCCGACGCGGTAGTCGGCCTTCGTCTCGCCGAGGCCGATCTTGATGCCCATGTCGGGGCCGTGCAGGTTGCCGAACGCGTTCTCGTCGGTGACGTCGTCGCCGATGAACAGCACGGCGCTGGCCGAGAGCTGGGTGCGGAGCTGGTCGACGGCGGTGCCCTTGTGGGTCGCCACCACGGACAGCTCGATGACCTCCTTGCCCTGGGTGACGGTGACGCCGTCCCAGGTGGCGGGGCCGGCGCGGACCGCGTCGACGGCGGCGGCGGCGACCTGCGGGTCCACCCCGCGGGTGTGCACGGCGACGCTGGCGGGCTTGCGCTCCAGCCGGACGCCCGGGTGGGCGTTGGCGATCTCGCGAAGCTCGTCGCGCAGCCGGGTGCGCACGGCGATCAGCTCGGGGGAGAGCCGCTCGACGAAGCCGATGTCGAACTCGGAGCCGTGGCTGCCGACGAGGTGGACCTCGCTGGGCAGCCGGGAGAGCGCGGCCAGGTCGCGCAGCGCCCGGCCGGAGACCACGGCGACGGTGGTCTGCGGCAGCGCCGCGAGCGCGCGGACGGCGGCGACCGACTCGGGCAGCGGCACGGCCTTGCTCGGGTCCTCCACGATCGGCGCGAGGGTGCCGTCGTAGTCACAGGCGACGAGGAGCTGCGGGACCCGGGCTATCCGCCCGATGGCCGCCCGCAGCTCGGGATCCAGCACTCCCGCGGCCGGGGCCGCCCCGTCGTGGACGGACGTGTTCACGCAACCTCCGTATCAGGCACACCGAGCTCGGTGAGGAACGACTTCGCCCAGTGCCCCACGTCGTGGGTACGCAGGTGGCGCTGCATGACCCGCATGCGACGGCGGGCCTCGGGCTTCTCCACGTGCACGGCCTTGAGCAACGCGTCCTTGACCGCGTCCGGGTCGTGCGGGTTACACAGGAACGCCTGGCGCAGCTCTGTCGCGGCGCCGGCGAACTCACTGAGCACGAGCGCGCCGCCCTGGTCGGCGCGCGATGCCACGTACTCCTTGGCCACCAGATTCATTCCGTCTCGCAGCGGGGTCACCATCATCACGTCGGCGGCCACGTACATCGCCGCCAACTCACTGCGACTGTACGACTGATGCAGGTAATGCACCGCCGGCACGCCGACCCTGCCGAATTCCCCATTAATCCGGCCAACCTCGCGCTCGACCTTGACCCGTAGGGCCTGGTAGTGCTCCACCCGTTCCCGGCTCGGCGTGGCCACCTGCACCATAACCGCGTCCGGAACTGTCAACTTTCCGTCAGCGAGAAGTTCGCGGAAGGCCTTGAGTCGGAGCTCGATGCCCTTCGTGTAGTCGAGCCGGTCGACGCCCAGGATGATCGTCCGGGGGTTGCCCAGCTCCTCGCGGATCTGCTTGGCCCGGGACTGGATCGCCGGGTCCTCGGCCAGCCGCTCCATCTCCCGGGTGTCGATGGAGATGGGGAACGCGCCCGCCTTCACCTGGCGGCCGTCGACCTGGATCATCTGCCCCTCGTAGCGCAGCCCGAGCAGGTGCCGGGCCAGCCGGACGAAGTTCTGCGCCGCCAGCCGCTGCTGGAAGCCGATCAGGTCCGCGCCGAGCAGCCCGCGCAGGATCTCGGTGCGGAACGGCATCTGCATGAACAGCTCGATCGGCGGGAACGGGATGTGCAGGAAGAACCCGATCCGCAGGTCGGGGCGCAGCTCGCGGAGCATCGCGGGCACGAGCTGGAGCTGGTAGTCCTGCACCCAGACCGTCGCGCCGTCGGCCGCGACCTCCGCCGCGGCCTCCGCGAACCGCGCGTTGACCAGCCGGTACGCCTCGCGCCAACGCCGCTTGTACGCCGGTGTCTCCACCGCGTCGTGATAGAGCGGCCAGATCGTCGCGTTCGACTGGCCCTCGTAGTAGCGCTCCAGCTCGTCGGCGCTCAGTGGCACCGGGTGCAGCCGGATGCCCTCCAGGTCGAACGGCTCGGGGGCGGGGCCGGTGCCGCCGGCCCAGCCGACCCACGTGCCCTGGTGTTCGGCGAGGACGGGGTGCAGGGCGGTGACGAGGCCACCGGGGCTGCGTCGCCACTGCCGCCCCTCGGGGGTGTTCACCTCGTCGACCGGTAGTCGGTTCGCCACGACGACAAAGGAACTACGGACGGTCACGTTCGGCCACCTCCGGGTGCTGACGGGTCCACCGCGCTGAGCGTACTGAGCGTAGCTGCGGCGTCTGGAGCCCCGTGCCGGAGTTACCTACCCGTCCCACGCTGGCCGAACCGTGAAGACGATCACGTCGCCCGCCCGGCTCACAGATCGATGATCGGCCATTCCTTCGGCAGCACCTCGCCCAGCACCTCGCGCCGGTCCGTCATGATCGGCGTCGTCGCCCGGGCGGCCTCCATCGCCGCCTGCGCCAGGTCCATGCCGCCCAGGACCCGCGACCAGCCACCGAGGATCGCGCACATGTCGTGCTCGACGGGGGTGACGACCACCTGTTCGAGGTCGCCGAGGACGTCCAGGAGCGGCCAACCGTCGCTGGTCACCTGCCGGTACGCGGCGGCCAGGCAGAGGGCGGGGACGACCACGGTCTGGAGCTTGTCCGCGAGCTTGGCGATCTGCTCGCCGACCGCCTCGGCCCCTTCGGAATAGGCGAGCAGGCAGGAGGTGTCGAGCACCAGGCCGGCCTCGCTCACGAGGCCGGCCGTCCGCGCGACGCCTCGCCCAGCAGCGCCGCCGCCTTGGCCCGCAGCTCGGGCGTGATCCTCGCCTGCGCCTCGTCGAGCCGCTGCCCGGCTTCGGTGAGACCCGCCTCGGTCAACCGGAAGCCGACCTGCCGCAGGGCCCGACGGGTGCGTTCCCCGGCCATCCGCTGCCGGACGCTCTCGGTGATGAACGCCGAGACGTTCGGCTCCTCGGCCAGCCGCTCCGCCACGTCGTCGGGAACGCTGATGGCGATCTTCTTGGTCATACCGCGAAAGCTATCCGGTTATACCGGGTGCGGCAAGGAAGCGCGCCGGGGTGGTCGCCGGGCGGGGTGATGTGGGCGCAGCTCGGCGTACCTGTCAGGATTGACGACGGCGTGCGTTGTGGCCGGCCCCCGGCCGGCGGTGGCGAGCGGCCCACCGAGCCCGCGCCCGTTCGTCGAGACCAGCAACCAACGGAGGTAGCCCGCACCGTGGCCCAGTACATCTACGTCCTGGAAAAGGCGCGCAAGGCGCACGGCGACAAGGTCGTGCTCGACAACGTGACGCTGAGCTTCCTGCCGGGGGCCAAGATCGGTGTGGTCGGCCCCAACGGCGCGGGCAAGTCCAGCCTCCTCAAGATCATGGCAGGGCTGGACAAGCCGAGCAACGGCGAGGCCCGGTTGATGCCCGGCTACACCGTCGGCATGCTCGCCCAGGAGCCCCCGCTCAACGACGCCAAGACCGTGCTCGGCAACGTCGAGGAGGCGGTCGCCGAGACCAAGGCCAAGCTGGAGCGGTTCAACAAGATCGCCGAGCAGATGGCGACCGACTACTCCGACGAGCTGATGGAGGAGATGGGCAAGCTCCAGGAGGAGCTCGACCACGCCGATGCGTGGGACATCGACTCCAAGCTCGAACTGGCCATGGACGCGCTGCGCTGCCCGCCGCCGGACGCCGACGTCACCCAGCTCTCCGGTGGCGAGCGCCGCCGGGTCGCCCTGTGCAAGCTGCTGCTGGAGGCGCCCGACCTGCTGCTGCTCGACGAGCCCACCAACCACCTGGACGCGGAGAGCGTCTCCTGGCTGGAGCAGCACCTGGCCAAGTACGCCGGCACCGTCATGGCGATCACCCACGACCGCTACTTCCTGGACAAGGTGGCCGGCTGGATCCTGGAGCTGGACCGCGGCCGGGCCATCGGCTACGAGGGCAACTACTCCACCTACCTGGAGAAGAAGGCCGCCCGGCTCTCCGTCGAGGGGCGCCGCGACGCCAAGATGAAGAAGCGCCTCTCCGAGGAACTGGAGTGGGTCCGCTCCAACGCCAAGGCCCGGCAGACCAAGTCCAAGGCCCGCCTCGACCGCTACGACGAGATGGCCACCGAGGCGGAGAAGACCCGCAAGCTGGACTTCGAGGAGATCCAGATCCCGCCGGGCCCGCGCCTGGGCAGCACGGTGATCGAGGCCAACCACCTCAGCAAGGGCTTCGGCGACCGGCTGCTGATCGACGACCTGTCGTTCTCGCTGCCGCGCAACGGCATCGTCGGCATCATCGGCCCCAACGGCGTCGGCAAGACCACCCTGTTCAAGACCATCGTCGGGCTGGAGCAGCCCACCGGCGGCGAGGTCCGGGTGGGCCCCACCGTCTCGCTGTCCTACGTCGACCAGAACCGGCAGGGCCTGGACGGCGACAAGACGGTCTGGGAGGTCGTCTCCGACGGGCTCGACTACCTGATGGTCGGCAAGGTCGAGATGCCGTCGCGGGCGTACATCGCGGCGTTCGGGTTCAAGGGGCCCGACCAGCAGAAGCCGACCAAGGTGCTCTCCGGCGGCGAGCGCAACCGGCTCAACCTGGCGCTGACGCTGAAGATCGGCGGCAACGTCATCCTGCTCGACGAGCCGACCAACGACCTCGACGTCGAGACCCTCTCCAGCCTGGAGAACGCGCTGCTGGAGTTCCCCGGCTGCGCCGTGGTCATCTCCCACGACCGGATGTTCCTCGACCGGGTCGCCACGCACATCCTGGCCTGGGAGGGCGACGAGGCGAACCCGGCGAAGTGGTTCTGGTTCGAGGGCAACTTCGAGGCGTACGAGAAGAACAAGGTCGACCGGCTCGGCGCGGAGGCGGCCCGCCCGCACCGGGTCACCTACCGCAAGCTCACCCGCGACTGAGCATGGCGGACCGCTTCGTCTACCACTGCACCCTGCGCTGGTCCGACCTGGACGCGTACGGCCACGTCAACAACTCGCGCTTCCTCACCCTCTACGAGGAGGCGCGGGTGGCGCTGATGTTCGCCGGCGGCAAGGCGTGGGGGGTCGGCTCGTTCGCCGACGGGGTCGTCATCCGCCGGCACGAGGTCGACTACCTGCGCCCGGTCGACTACGCGCTGGGCCGGGCCACGGCCGAGGCCGCCCCCACCGTCCGGATCGAGCTGTGGGTGGAGGAGATCCGGGCCGCCCGGTTCACCGTCGCCTACGAGCTGTACGACGGCGACACCCTCGCCAGCACCGCCCGCTCGGTGCTGGTCCCGTTCGACCTGGCCGCCCAGCGGCCCCGGCGGGTCACCGACGAGGAGCGGGCCTTCCTGCTGTCGTACGCCCCCGGCGGCGCGGCCGGGCGGCCGGCGTGAGCGACGCACCGGCGCGCCCGCAGCGGCCCGGCCCGGCTGGCACGGACCCCGGCCCGGCCGGCGGGCACGGGCTGACCGGGGTGGCCGACGCGGGCGCGTTCCTGGCCCGGCTGGTCCGGCTCGACCCGGCCGCGCCGGTCCGGCTGCGCCCGGCCGCGCCAACGGGCGGACCGGACGCGGCGGGCGGCCGGACGGCGCTCTGGGCCCGGCTGCCGTGGGGCGTGCTGGCCGTCCGCACGGTGGCCGGGCCGGGGTGCGGTGACGTCACGGTGGCCGCCGGGGAACTGCTGGACACGCTGTCGTCCGGCGCGGGCGGCCTGCCCGTGCGGCGGGACGCGCAGTGGCGCTGGCCGCTGCCGCCGCCGGCCAGCCGGTCGGTGGAGCTGTTGCCGGCCGGGGAGCTGTGGCGGATCGCCGAGGCGGCCGCCGGCACGCTGCGGGAGGCCGCCGCGCACGGGGTGGCCGGCCGGGCGGTGGGTCAGCGGGTGCTGCGGGACGCCCTGCTCGACCACGTCGCGGTGGTGGTCACCCCGGACGACCCGCCCGGGCCCCCCGTCGAGATCGCCCAGCGGCTGGTGCAGGGGCTGGTGCGGATGGGCTTCCTGGGGCGCCCCGGCGACGACGACACGGCCGCCGCGGGCCCTGGTGCGGGGGCCGGGGGTGGCGACGTTCAGGTGAGGACGGCCGGCCGGTGGGTCGGTCTGGTGGGACCATACGGAGCCGTGTGGTCGCAGAAGGTCGTGGATCTTGCCGTCATGCCGCTCGGGACTCATCCGAAAGTATGACCGGCGGTCGTTCTTCTGGCCTGGGGCTGCCGTTGGGGGGATGCCACAACCCGGCTGTCCGGGTACCGTCCATCCTCGGATCCAACGCACCGTAGGCGGCTGGATCCGCTGGGGAGTGAGGTGCGCGAGCGATGCCGTGGTGGTCATGGCGCCCCGGTCCCGCCATTGGCGGCGAACCGGAAACTCGAAGCGGGATCACAGTGGACAGCACCGTCCGGGTCGGACCACCGGCCCCACGTCAACCGGGCGACGACTGCCCGTCCGTCGATCGGCCGATGATCGCCGACATGTCGGCCACCATCGCGCCGGTCACCCTCCGCCGGGTCTGCGACGCGCTCGACCTGCTGGACGTGCGCTACCTGGCCGACGGCGACGGCAACCTGCTGGCCATGTGGGAGCGGCACGCGGTGCTGGTCACCCTGGAGGGGCCCGAGGACGAGATCCTGGTGATGCGGGCCCGCCCGCACGCCACGGTGCCACCGGACTGGGCCGACCGGGCCTACCGGGTGGTCAACGAGTGGAACCACACCCGACGGTTCTGCAAGGCATACATCGGTGACCCCACCGAGCGGGGGCAGCTGCCCATCTACGCGGAGCTCCAGGTGCCGCTCGGCGCCGGCGCGCACGACGCGCTGCTGGTGGAGATGCTCGACTGCGGGGCCGCGGTGGCCACCACCTTCGTGGACTGGCTGCACGACGAGGGTGCCCTGCTCTGATCCGCACGGTCCCGTCCGGGCCGCCGCCGACGGCGGCCCGGACGGGACCGCGGCAGGCTCAGGCCGGCCCGGCCGGGTCCTCCATGACGTTGACCATGAAATAGGCGGCCCGCTCCAGATAGTCCCAGAGCGCCGTGGCGATCTCCGGCGGCAACTCCAGCCGGTCGACGGCCCGTCGCATGTGGTGCAGCCAGGCGTCGCGCTCGGCGGCGCCGATCCGGAACGGGGCGTGCCGCATCCGCAGCCGGGGGTGCCCCCGCTGGGCGGAGTAGGTGTTGGGGCCGCCCCAGTACTGCATGAGGAACAGCGTCAGCCGGTCGGCGGCGGGGCCCAGATCCTCCTCCGGATACATCGGCCGCAGCAGCGGATCGGTGGCGACGCCGACGTAGAACTCGTCCACCAGCTTGCGGAAGGTGGGTTCGCCGCCGACCGCTTCGAAGAGGGTCACGGCACGCTCGGACTCACCGGTGGGATTCACCGTTCCATCCTGCCAGGTGCGGCCGGACCCGGCGGCGGCCTACCGGCCCGGCCACTGCCGACCTCGTCACAGCGGGATCACGGCGGCCCGGCGCGGCGGGGAAGGCCGGGGTGGCCCGCGACGGCAGCCCCCGGGCGGTCAGCTCACCGCCTGGCTGGCCCGGCCACGCTCGCCCGGCGCGCCGCCCTCGCGCCCGTCGCCCGGGGCGACGGGCCGGGGCCGGGGCTCGCCGGCACCGGCCGGTGCCGGCGTTGCGGCGTTGCCGGCGGCCTCCACCGCCGCGTCGATCGCCGTCCGCGTCGGCCACGCCGCGGCGGTGAGCAGCATCAGCAGCACGCCGGCCGCGCTCCACCCCCCGACCACCACCGGGATCGGGAAACGCTCGGCGAGCAGGCCGGTGACCAGCACGGCGAGGCCCTGGATCACCTGGACGCCGGTGGCCATCACGCCGAACGCCCGGGCCCGGTAGCCGTTGGGCAGCGCGCGGACGAAGAGGCCGTTGGCGACCGGGAGCAGCCCGGCGACCGCGAAGCCGCACAGGCCGGCGAGCAGCGCCACCACCAGCGGCGGCGGGTCGAGCAGCGACGGCACCAGGACGAGCGGGGCGAGCACCGCCAGCGGCCGGATCAGCACGAGCCGGCGGGCCGGGGCGACCGCCCGGCTGACCAGCAGCCCGCCCAGGATGAAGCCGACCGGGTTGGCGGCCATGATCACGGCCTGGGCGACGCCGCTGTCCATGCCGTCGTCGACGCCCTCGCGGGCCCAGGCGGCGGCCAGCCCCTCCGGCACGATGGAGAAGAGCATGGCGCTGAAGACCAGCAGGGCGATCGCCCGCAGCACCGGCGTGCCGAAGACGATCCGGAAGCCGTCGCCGGTCTCCCGCAGCAGGTGGCTGCGGTGGGCGCTGGTCATCGCCGGCGGCCGGTCCTGCACGCCGAAGCGGACCAGGGCCGCCGACAGGGCGAAGGTGGCCGCGTTGACCAGCAGGGCGAGGGTCGGGTCGAACGCGGCGAGGGCCGCGCCGACGAGATAGCCGAGCACCTGGGCGGCCTGGCCGGTGCTGCTGTTGAGCGAGAGCCCGACGACCAGCCGGTCGCCGGTCAGGATGAGCGGCATCAGCGCGGACCGGGCGGCCTGGCTGGGCGGGTTGGCCAGGGTGGTCGCGAAGAGCAGGCAGAGGATCAGCCACGGCTCGTTGCCCGGCAGGGCGACCAGCACCATCAGGGCCATCCGGATCAGGTCGCACGCCACCATCACCGAGCGGTAGCGGTAGCGCTCGGCCAGCGTGGCCAGCAGCGGGCCGCCGATCAACCAGGGCAGGAAGCTGACCGCGAACGCGGCGGCCGAATAGGCCACGGACTGCGTCTCGCGGTAGACCAGCACCGTGACGGCGGCCTTGGCGATGAAGTCGCCGATCCAGGAGAGCGCGCTGGCGGTGAAGACCGCCCTGTACTCCCGCTGGGCGAACACCTCGCGGAAGGTGGCCGGCCCTTCCTGGGAGGGTCGCTCGTCGGACACCGTGGCCTCCATCGTTCCCACGGTGGGCCACTCGTGATGGCCTGACCGGGAACCGTCGTCAGATCTACGGATCAGCGAGACGTGATCACGCTCCGGCAGGTGGCGTGCGTACCGGATTCTGCCCGATCGTCTGACAACTAGCTAGGGCGAACGGATTGATCGTCGCATCTCCGACTGAACGAACGGACGATACCCGAGGGGCCGCGAGGTCCGCGACCCCTGTATTCTCGGCCAACATATCCGCAGGTCATCGACGTTTCTCGGTGGCTCTGGCGGGTGGTGGCCCGCCCGCGGCGGTGGCGGCGGAGCCGGATCGGGGGCGGTGGGCCCGCTCAGGTGGCCCCGCCCTGGCCGGTCGCCGTGTCGTCCGGGGCCCGCAGCGGGACGCCCGGATAGAGGCGGGCGGCGGCGATCCTGGCGGTGATGCCCGAGTTCTCCAGCGCCTCGGCGAGCCGCCGGCGCAACTCCCGGCCCACCGCGAACTGCCCGTCCGCGGTGGTCTTCACCACCGTGCGGATCACCGCGCCGTCCACCGTCATCTGCTCGACGCCCAGCACGTCGGGCTGCTCCACGATCTCCGGGGCCAGGTCCGGGTCCAGGGCCACCGACGCGGCGGCCGTGCGCAGCACCGCCGTCGCCTCCTCGGTGCCGGCGAACCCGATCGGTAGGTCCACCACGACCAGCGCCCACCCCTGGCTCTTGTTGCCCACCCGGACGATCTCGCCGTTGCGGATGTACCAGAGCACGCCCCGGCCGTCGCGGACGGTGGTGACCCGCAGGCCGACCGACTCCACCACGCCCGTCGCCTCGCCCAGGTCCACCGTGTCGCCCACGCCGTACTGGTCCTCGACCAGCATGAACAGGCCGGCGATCAGGTCCTTGACCAGGCTCTGCGCGCCGAAGCCGAGCGCCACGCCGGCGATGCCCGCGCTGGCCAGCAGCGGCGCCAGGTCGAAGCTGAACTCCCGCAGGATCATCAGCAGCGCGATGCCGAAGACGAACGCCGTGACCATGCTGCGCAGCACCGAGCCGATCGCCTCGGCCCGCTGCCGCCGCCGCTCGGGGATGAACTCGCCGGGCTCGTGGGCGGCGGTCGGCACCCGCTCGCGCAGCGGACGCAGCAGCGTGGGCACCCCGTCGGCGGTGGTCCGGACCAGCCGCTTGATCATCCGGTGCAGCGCCCACCGGGCGAGGAAGGCCAGCGCGAGGATCAGCAGCACCCGCAGCGGCTTGAGCAGGATCCAGTAGCTGCCCTCCGCGAACCAGGCCGAGCCGCTCGTCTCGTACAGCCACTCGCAGGAGGTGCTGCCCTGACAGTCCGCGCTCGGCGACGGGCCCGGGGACGCCCCGGGGGCCGCGGTGGCGGGCGCGGTGACGGCCACGACGTCGGAGAGGGTGGCGAGAAACAGGCTGCGGGCGCTCACCCTGCTTTCGTACCCCACCGCCCGCGACCGGCCGGCGGCGGGGCGCGTGCCCCCGGGCGGACCGTGCGGAACCGGTCATCCTGACACAACCGCCGAATGCTTCGAGGAGGGACCCCGGATTAGTACGTGCAATCCGGGGCCTTATCAGGGACGATTGGCGCAACGGACGTCGGTGATCCCGCCGACGCCGGCGTCGTTCCGCCCTGCGCGGGTCGGCCCGGCGGGCCAGCGGCGGGAGCAGCTGGACCGGGAGGGTGAGCTCGATGCCTGACATACGACCCGCGGTGGGCTCTGGCGCGCTGGTTCTCAACGCCACCTACGAGCCGCTGTGTGTCGTGTCGGTGCGTCGCGCCGCCATTCTCGTGCTCTCCGCGAAGGCCGTCTGCGTCGCCGACGGCGAGGGGATCCTGCACAGCGCCCGCGACGCGCTCCCGGTGCCCTCCGTGGTCCGGCTCACCCGGTTCGTGCGGGTGCCCTACCGCGCCCACGTCGGGCTCTCCCGGCGGGCGATCTTCGCCCGGGACGGCTGGCGCTGCGCCTACTGCCGGGGCCCTGCCGAGACCATCGACCACGTCTTCCCGCGCAGCCGGGGCGGCCGGCACGCCTGGGAGAACGTGGTGGCCGCCTGCGCCCGGTGCAACCACACCAAGGGCGACAAGACCCCGGCCGAGCTGGGCTGGCGGCTGCACGCCCCGCCCGCCGTGCCGAAGGGGACCGCGTGGCGGGTGCTCGGGCACCGGGCCCCCGACCCGCGCTGGGCGGACTGGCTCGACCTGCGCGAGGCCGAGACCGAGGCGGCGGCCTGAGCCACCCGCACGCCCGCGCCCGCACGCCCGCGCCCGCGCACCCGCGCGGTGCCCGTCACCCGGTGCGGGCCTTCACCAGCGACGCGTACACCACCACGTTGTCGGCGTACCCCGTCTCGCCGCCGACCCACGCGCCGCCGCAGGTGATCAGGCGCAGCCCCGGGCGGCTGAAGTCGCCGTAGACCTCGTCCACCGGCAGCCGGGCCTTGGCGTAACGCCGCACCTCGTCGACCTCGAAGATCGCCACGGAGCGGTCGGCCCGGCGCACCTCGACCCGGTCGCCGGAGCGCAGCTCCTTCAGCTCGTGGAAGACCGCCGGACCGGTGCGGGTGTCGACGTGGCCGACGATCACCGCCGGGCCGTACTGGCCGGGGGTCGGGCCCTGGTCGTACCAGCCGGCCTCCTGGGCGCGGTCGGCGTCGGGCACCCCGATGCTGCCGTCCGCGGCGATGCCCACGTCGTGCACCGGGGCGTCGAGGCCGATCGGCGCGCTCGTGATGCCGACCGGCCGGCTGGCCGCCAGCACCGGGAACTTCTTCGGCGGGGGCCGCAGGCCGGCGATGAAGCGGTCCGGCAGGAGACTCTGCCCCGTCACCCGTTCGACGCCCAGCATCGCCACGATCAGCACCATCAGGGCGGCGACGAACAGCACCGGGAACCCCGGGCCCCGGCGGACCGCCCGCTGCCACCGCCGGGCGGCCGTACCGGATCGGGCCGCCGCGCCGACGGGCCCGGCGCGGCCGGGCGGCACGGCGGCGCGGCCGGGCGGTCCCACGGTGGTCACGCTGGCCGAGAAGGCCTGCCGGGCCACCCGGGCGAACCGGCCGTAGCCCCGGGCCACCAGCCGGGCCGCCGCCCGGACCGGCCTGCGCCGCGTCCGCCGGGCGCGGTCCCGCCGGTCGCGCTCGCGTCGGGTCGTGGCGGCGGCGCGGGTACGTCGGGCCATGACGGCTCCCGGTCAGGACCGCGTCCCGGTCTGCCGGCGGGAGCCGAACGCGCCGAGCCCGGCCGCGACGGCCGCCGCCACCAGGCCGCCGACCAGCAGCAGCGAGCCCGTGCCCCGGCCCTCGCCGGCCGTGCCCCCGGCGCCGGTGTTCGGGCCCTTGCTCGGCTGCGTCATGTTCAGGACGGTGAGGGTGGTGGTCGCGGTGCCGCCGTTGGCGCAGCGCAGCTCGACCGGGTAGTCGCCGGCCTGCTTGGTGCCGGGCACGGTGACCGCCCCGGTGAGGAAGCCGTTGTTCGGCCGGAGCACGACCCGCCCGAACGCGTCTGACTGCACGTCGGCCTGCCGGTTGTTGTCGTTGTCGCAGCTCGCCCGGATGTCGACGCGGGTGCCGGCCGGCGCGCTGTTCGGGGTGACCTCGACGAAGGTGTTCTCCCCGGCCCGGGCCGGCGCGCCGGCGAGCAGGACGAACGCCCCGAGCACGCCGAGCACGGTCAGCGCGGCCCGTACGCCCAGCCCGACGCCTGTGGTCCGCGCGGCGTGCCCGGCCGGCCGGGCCGGGGCCGGCGTGGGCGGCGTTGCCGGACGCATCCTGGCTGCCGGCGCGGCGCACATGGCCGGCCGGGCACGGTGTGACGTGGTGAGCCCCCGCATCGTTCCCCCCTCCCGGCGCCGAGGCACCGGAATCCTCCCCGGGACAAGTCCGCCCTGCATTCCCCCTGAGGTGGGGGCAAACCCGCCGGCGCCGGTCCGCGCGCCGGCTCGGCTGGGTGCTCGGCAGGGTGTTAGGAGGGGGCCCTTCCTATGCAGAAAGCGTTAACAAGGTGCCCTTCCTTACAGGCGGGTGACGGGGTGCCAGGCGAGGGGGGTGGAGAGGACCATCGTGCTCGACGGCTGGCCGTACGGGGCGAGCCGGTCGATCACCCGCTCGAAGTCCCCGATCGAGCCGGCCGCCACCCGCAGCACGCTGCACGCGTCTCCGGTGATCCGGTGGATCTCCATGATCTCCGGCCAACCCGGCACGTCCGGGTCGTTGAGGATGCACCGCGACCCGTAGCAGGACATCCGGATCAGGGCGACCACCGTGCGGCCGGCGCGGGCCAGGTCGACGTGCGCGTGGTAGCCGGTGATCACCCCCGACTCCTCCAGCCGGCGGACCCGTTCGGCCACGGCCGGCGGCGACAGGTGCACCCGGCGGGACAGCTCGCTGTAGGAGAGCCGGGCGTCGGCCTGGAGTTCCCGCAGCAGCGCCCAGTCCATGTCGTCCACGGGTCGCCTTCCTCTCCGAAAGGTGGATGGGGGTTTCGGCTTCGGCTTCGCAGGTCGAAGGGCGGCAGCGCCGTCGAATCGGCATTCCGTTCGGCCCGTCGACCGGGGCACCATGACGCTACCCGGCTCATGGAGGAGACGACAGGTGGAGCAGACGGACCTGCGGGTGCCCGCACCGGCCACGGTGGTCCGTCCGGCGACCCCGCGGCAGCGGGCGGCCCGGGCGGCCCGTAACGGCGGCGAACCGACCCTGGACTTCGCCGACCGGGTGCCCTACGACGCGTACGTGCACGCCAGCACCCTGCACCGGTTGCAGCAGCCGCTGAGCGACGACCCGGGCGAGATGTCCTTCCTGATGGTCAGTCAGATCATGGAGCTCTACTTCGGGCTGACCCGTCACGAGCTGCGCGAGGCCCAGCGCTGCCTGCGCGCCGACCGGGTGCGCGCCGCCCTGGCCCCGCTGCGTCGCGCGGCGCTGCACCTGGAGGGCCTCAACGCGGCCTGGAAGGGGCTGCGCTGGATGACCCCGGCCGACTTCAACCGGTTTCGCAACCTGCTCGGCGAGGGCTCCGGCTTCCAGTCGGCGATGTACCGGCACCTGGAGTTCACGCTGGGCCTGCGCGACGCGGCCCTGATCCGGCCGTTCCGTCGGCAGGCCGAGGTGCACGCCGAGCTGCGCGCCACGCTCGCCGCCCCGAGCCTGTGGGACGACGTGGTCGCCCTGCTGGCCCGCCGCGGCTTCGCCGTGCCGGCGGAGGTGCTGGGGCGCGACGTCGCCGAGGAGCACCGGCCGCACCCGGCGGTGGAGGCCGCGTGGGTGGCGATCTACGACGACGAGGAAGCAGCCGACGAGGTGGCGACCGGCGGCGGGGAGGCGGCCGGCGAGGGGAGCGGCGCGGGCGGGCCGGGCGACGAGCTGCGGCTGCTCGGCGAGGCGCTGGCCGAGGTGGCCGAGCAGTTCGGCGACTGGCGGTGGAACCACGTCAAGGCGGTGCAGCGCACCATGGGCGCGAAGGTCGGCAGCGGCGGCTCCGCCGGGCTGGCCTGGTTGCAGCGCAGCATGGCCCGGGTGGTCTTCCCCGAGCTGTGGTCGGCCCGGACGGCGATGTGAGCGGGAAGGACACGATGACCGTCGCGGAGAGCGGGGCGCACCGCCTCGACAAGGCCGACCCCGGGCACCGGCACCTGTTCCACGTGCCGCCGGCCGACGGCGGGCGCTACCCGGAGGCCGCGTACCTGGCCGGCAACTCGCTGGGCCTGCAACCCCGGGCCACCCGCGCCGAGCTGCTGGCCGACCTGGACGCGTGGGGCCGGCTCGGCGTCGAGGGGCACCTGGAGGCCGACCGGCCCTGGCTGCCGTACCACGAGCTGTTGACCGGGCCCGTCGCGCGACTGGTCGGCGCGCGGCCCACGGAGGCCGTGGTGATGAACTCCCTCACCGTCAACCTGCACCTGCTGATGGTCAGCTTCTACCGGCCGGCGGGGCGGCGCACCCGGATCGTGATCGAGGACTCCGCCTTCCCGTCGGACAGCTACGCGGTGCGCAGCCAGGCCCGCTTCCACGGCCTCGACCCCGACGCCGCCGTGCTGCGGCTGCGCCCGCGCCCCGGCGAGGACGCCCTGCGCACCGCCGACGTGACCGACCTGCTCGCCGCCGAGGGCGACACGATCGCGCTGGTGCTGCTCGGCGGGGTCAACTACCTCACCGGCGAGCTGCTGGACATCCCGGCGATCACCGCCGCCGGGCGGGCCGCCGGCGCGGTCGTCGGCTGGGACCTCGCGCACGCGGCGGGCAACGTGCCGCTCGCGCTGCACGACTGGGGCGTCGACTTCGCCGCCTGGTGCTCCTACAAGTACCTCAACTCCGGCCCGGGCGCGCTGGCCGGCGTCTTCGTCCACGAGCGGCACCTCGGTCGGGCCGACCTGCCCCGCTTCGAGGGCTGGTGGAGCACCGAGGCGGCCACCCGGTTCGAGATGGCCCCCACCTCCCGGCCCCCGGCGACCGTGGAGGCGTGGCAGGTGTCCAACCCGCCGATCCTCGCCATGGGCCCGGTGCGCACCTCGCTGGAGCTGTTCGACTCGGTCGGCATGCCGGCGCTGCGGGAGCGCAGCGTGCGGCTCACCGGCTACCTGGAGCGGCTGCTCGACGACGTCACCGCGACCCGCCCGCTGACCGTGGTGACGCCGCGCGACCCGGCCCGCCGGGGCTGTCAGCTCTCGGTGCGCGTCGGCGCGGGCAGCGCGGGCGAGCTGACCAAGCGGCTGCGCCACGAGCACGGGGTGATCGCCGACGCCCGGGAGCCGGACGTCGTCCGGTTCGCCCCGGTGCCGCTCTACTCGACGTACCACGACTGCTGGCGGGTCGCCGACGCGCTGGCCGCGACGGTCGCGGAGGTGACCCCATGAACCCCGAACGGGACGAGATCGCCGTCGTCGGGGCCGGGCTGGCCGGCTGCCTGCTGGCCTGCTTCCTGGCCCGGCGCGGCTACCGGGTGGCGCTCTACGAGCGGCGGCCGGACCCGCGCGCCGGCCGCGTCGAGCGGGGCCGCTCGATCAACCTGGCGCTGTCCGAGCGCGGGCTCGACGCGCTGCGCCGGATCGGGCTGGCCGAGCAGGTGCTGGCCGACGCGCTGCCGATGCGCGGGCGCATGATCCACCCCGTGACGTGGGAGCCGGCGTTCCAGTCCTACAGCGCCGCCGGGGACCGGGCGATCAACTCGATCAGCCGGGGCGCGCTCAACAACGCCCTGCTCACCGCCGCCACCGCGCTGCCCGGGGTGCGGGCCGCCTTCGACCACCGGCTCGTCGGCCTCGACCCGGCCACCGGCGAGATGACCTTCGAGACCCCGCAGGGCAAGACCACGGCCGCCGCGCCGGTCGTCCTCGGCGCCGACGGGGCCGGCTCCGCCGTGCGCGGGCAACTCCTCGCGTACGGGGTGCTCCAGGAGAGCCTCGACTTCCTCGACTACGGCTACAAGGAGCTGACCCTCCCCCCGCTGGGCGGGGAGTTCGCCCTCGACCCGGCGGCCCTGCACATCTGGCCGCGCGGCACGTCGATGATGATCGCCCTGCCCAACCCCGACCGCTCGTTCACCTGCACGCTGTTCTGGCCCACCCACGGCACGGCGAGCTTCGCCTCGCTGACCAGCCCGGCGGCGATCGAACGGCACTTCGCCACCCACTACCCGGACCTGCTGCCGCTGGCCCCCAACCTGGTCGACGACTACCAGCACAACCCGGTCGGGGTGCTCGGCACCGTCCGCTGCACCCCGTGGCAGGCGGGCGGGCGGGTCGGGCTGCTCGGCGACGCCGCGCACGCCATCGTCCCGTTCTACGGCCAGGGCGCGAACTGCGCGTTCGAGGACGTGGTGGCGCTGGACCGCTGCCTCGACGAGTGCGCCGACGACTGGGCGGCGGCGCTGCCGCTGTTCCAGGCGCGGCGGCAGGACGACGCCGAGGCGATCGCCCGGATGGCCCTGGCCAACTTCGTGGAGATGCGCGACAAGGTCGCCTCCCCGGTCTTCCGGGCCCGCCGCCGCCTCGACCACGCGCTGGAACGGGCCCTGCCCGGGAGGTACGTCTCCCAGTACGAGCTGGTGTCCTTCTCCACCACCCCGTACGCGCGGGTGCGGCGGCGGGTGCGCCGCCAGCAGACGGCGCTCGGGGCGGTGGCCGCCGGCACGGCGGCGCTGCTGGCCGGCGCGGTCGGCGCGGCGTGGAGCAGGGGGCGGCAGCGGTGAGCGTGACCTGGGATCCGGGCCTGATGGCCGGGCGGGCGGCCGGCGGGCCGCCGCTGCTGCGGCACTTCGTCGGCGGGGAGTTCGTCGCCGCGGGCCGGCGGTTCACCAAGCACAGCCCCGTCACCGGGGAGCCGGTCTTCGAGGTGGTCGAGGCCGACCGGTCGACGGTCGACGACGCGGTGGCCGCCGCCCGGGCGGCGCTGCGCGGGCCGTGGGGCCGGACGGGGGAGCGGGACCGCGCCGAGGTGCTGCGCCGCGTCGCCGACGAGCTGGAACGCCGCTTCGCCGACCTGGTCACCGCCGAGGTCGCCGACACCGGCAAGTCCATCAGCCAGGCCCGCACGCTGGACGTGCCCCGGGCCGCGGCCAACTTCCGGGCGTTCGCCGAGATCGTGGCGACCGCACCGACGGAGTCGTTCACCACCGTCACCCCCACCGGCGGGCGGGCGTTGAACTACGCCGTGCGCAAGCCCGTCGGCGTCGTCGCCGTGATCGTGCCGTGGAACCTGCCGCTGCTGCTGCTCACCTGGAAGGTCGCCCCGGCGCTGGCCTGCGGCAACGCCGTGGTGGTCAAGCCCAGCGAGGAGACCCCCGCCTCGGCGACCCTGCTCGCCGAGGCGCTGGCCGCCGCCGGGGTGCCCGACGGGGTGTTCAACCTGGTGCACGGCTTCGGCCCCGACTCGGCCGGCGAGTTCCTCACCCGCCACCCCGGCGTCGACGCGATCACGTTCACCGGCGAGTCCGCCACCGGCGGGGCGATCATGCGGGCCGCCGCCGACGGGGTGAAGGCCGTCTCGTTCGAGCTGGGCGGCAAGAACGCCGGCCTGGTCTTCGCCGACGCCGACCTCGACGCCGCCGTCGCCGGGTCGGTGCGGTCCAGCTTCACCAACGGCGGCCAGGTGTGCCTGTGCACCGAGCGGATCTACGTGCAGCGGCCCGTCTTCGACGAGTTCGTCGGGCGGCTGGCGAAGGCGGCCGACGCGCTCGCGTACGGGTGGCCCGCCGACGAGGCCACCGTCAACATGCCGCTGATCTCCCACCAGCACCGGGACAAGGTGCTCGGCTACCACGACCTCGCCCGCGCCGAGGGGGCCGAGTTCCGGGCCGGCGGCGGCACGCCCGCCTTCGGCGACGCCCGCGACGGTGGCGCGTACGTGCGGCCCACCGTGCTCACCGGCCTCGGCCCCGACGCCCGCACCAACCGCGAGGAGATCTTCGGCCCGGTGGTGCACGTCGCCCCGTTCGACGCCGAGGAGGAGGCGTACGCGCTGGCCAACGGCACCGAGTACGGCCTCGCGGCGACCGTGTGGACCCGGGACGTGGGCCGGGCGCACCGGGCCGGGGCCCGGCTCGACGCCGGCATCGTCTGGGTCAACACCTGGTTCCTGCGGGACCTGCGCACCCCGTTCGGCGGGGTGAAGGCGTCCGGCATCGGCCGCGAGGGCGGCGTGCACTCCCTCGACTTCTACTCCGAACTCACCAACGTCTGCGTGGACCTCACATGACCGTCGACATCGAAGCCGCCGCCCGGGAGCTGACCGAGGCCCGGTCCAGCGGCGAACCCTGCCCGCCGCTGCGCGGCCGGCTGCTGCCCGAGGGGGACGTCGCGTCGGCGTACCTCGTGCAGCAGCGCCAGGCGCGGGCCTGGCACGGCCGGGGCGAACGCCGGGTCGGTGCGAAGATCGGCCTGACCTCCCGGGCCGTGCAGGACAGCCTCGGCGTGTACGAGCCCGACTTCGGGGTGCTGACCGACGCGATGGCCGTCGCCGACGGCGACGAGGTGCCGATCGGGCGGCTGCTCCAGCCCCGGGTGGAGGCGGAGATCGCCTTCGTGCTCGGCGCGGACCTCACCGTCGGGCGGCCCACCACCGTCGACCTGCTGCGGGCCGTCGACCACGTGCTGCCGGCCATCGAGATCGTCGACTCGCGGGTCGCCGGCTGGGACATCTCCATCGTCGACACCGTCGCCGACAACGCCTCCAGCGGGCTGTTCGTGCTCGGCACCGCGCCGCGCCGGCTCGCCGACGTGGACCTGCGGCTGTGCGGGATGGTGCTGGAGCACGCGGGGGAGCCCGTCTCGGTCGGCGCGGGCGCGGCGTGCCTCGGCAACCCGCTGCACGCCCTCGGCTGGCTCGCCGGCACCCTCGCCCGCGCCGGCGACCCGCTGCGCGCCGGCGACGTGGTGCTCTCCGGGGCACTCGGGCCGATGGTGCCGGTGACGCCCGGCGCGGCGTACGAGGCGCGGATCTCCGGGCTCGGCTCGGTGCGGACCTGCTTCAGCGAGGAGAAGTCATGATCGGGGTGGACACCGCCGGCATCGCCGCGAGGCTGGGCGAGGCGGCCGACACGGCCACCGCCATCGGCCAGCTCGCCGCCGAGACCGGCCTCGACGTCGACGGCGCGTACGCGGTGCAGACCGCCCTCGTGCAGCGCCGGCTCGACCGGGGCGAACGCCTCGTCGGGCTGAAGATGGGGCTGACCAGCCGCGCGAAGATGGCCCAGGTCGGCGTCGACGAGGTGATCTGGGGGCGGCTCACCGACGTGATGCGGGTGCCCGACGGCGGCACGGTCGACGTGGCCGACTTCATCCACCCCCGGGTCGAGCCGGAGGTGGCGTTCCTGCTGGACCGGGTGCCCGAGCCGGGCGAGCCCGTCGGGTCGTTCGCCGACGCGGTGCGCGCCGTGGCCCCGGCGATCGAGCTGATCGACTCCCGGTACGCGAACTTCGCCTTCTCCCTGCCGGACGTGATCGCCGACAACACCTCGGCGGGGGCGTTCGTGATCGGGCCGTGGTCGCCGGTGCCCGAGGGGCTGGACAACCTCGGCGTGCTGCTGGAGGTCGACGGGCGCATCGCGCAGGTCGGCTCGACCGCGGCGATCCTCGGCGACCCGCGCCGGGCCCTGGACGAGGGGCTGCGCCTCGCCGGCCGGCACGGGGTGCGGCTGCGCTCCGGCTGGGTGTTCCTCGCCGGGGCCGCCACGGCCGCCGTGCCGCTGCGGCCGGGCGCGCACGTGCGGGCCGTCGTGGAGAAGCTCGGCGTCGCGTCGCTGCGGGCCGCGTCGTGATCGCGGTGGTGGTGGAGGTGGGGGGTGCCGGGCAGCCCGACCCGCTCCGGGCGGTCAGGCTTGATCCCTCCGCGGGTCGGGCTGCCCGGCACCCCTTCGTGGTCAGGGTCGTCGCGGGCGTCGCGGTGCGGGGAGGTGGTTCCTGGTGAGTGGGTCAGGGCGGGTCGTCGCGGGGAAGGCCGTGCCGCGGGGGGCGTTTCCGCACGTCAAGGTGGCGGGTGGGTTCGTCTTCGTCTCCGGTACGTCGTCGCGGCGGCCCGACAACACGTTCGCCGGGGTCGCCGTGGACGAGTTCGGCACCACCGACCTGGACATCCGGGAGCAGACCCGGGCGGTCGTCGGCAACCTGCGGGACCTGCTGCGCTCGGTCGGCGCGGACCTGGCCGACCT
Source organism: Micromonospora sp. WMMD712 (assembly GCF_029581295.1). NCBI lineage: Bacteria > Bacillati > Actinomycetota > Actinomycetes > Micromonosporales > Micromonosporaceae > Micromonospora > Micromonospora sp. WMMD712. The sequence goes on along the minus strand of NZ_CP120743.1, from coordinate 2,944,731 downwards.
GGTGCAGGTCACCTCCTACCTGGTCAACATGAACGACTTCGGGGGCTACAACGAGGTGTGGGCCGAGTTCTTCGACGCGGACGGGCCGACCCGGACCACGGTGGCCGTGCACCAGCTTCCGCACCCGCACCTGCTGATCGAGATGCAGGCCGTGGCACTTCTTCCGCCGGACGGTCGGTCGTGAGTCCGGAAGGTCGGCCGTGAGTTCGGAAGGTCAGTCGTGACTTCGGGAGGTCAGTCGTGAGTGAGATCGTCGAGCCGTTCAGCTTCCCCTGCTGGATCGCCGAGAACCAGCACCTGCTGAAGCCGCCCGTGGGCAACAAGGAGATGTTCCCCGGCGGCGACGACTTCATCGTGATGGTCGTGGGCGGGCCCAACCAGCGCACCGACTTCCACGTCGACCCGTACGAGGAGTTCTTCTACCAGGTCAAGGGCAACATGCACGTCAACCTGATGACGCCCGAGGGGCCGCGTACGGTGCACGTGCGTGAGGGGCAGATGTGGATGCTGCCGCGCGACACCCCGCACTCGCCGCAGCGCCCCGAGCCCGGCTCGATCGGCGTGGTCGTCGAGCGGGTCCGCGAGGAGGGCACGCTGGAGAAGTTCCAGTGGTACTGCCCGCAGTGCGGGGCGAAGGTGCACGAGGTCGAGTTGCAGGTCCGCGACATCGCCGCCGACCTGCCCCCGGTGTTCGGCGCGTTCTACGCCGACGAGGCCGCCCGCACCTGCGGCGAGTGCGGCGCGCTGCACCCGGGCAAGGGCTGATGACAGCCGGCCCCGTGGCGCGGCAGCCTGCGGCGGAGCGGCCCGTCGTGGACGTGCACACGCACGTCGTACCGAAGGGGTGGCCGGACCTCGGCGCGGCGTGCGGCGGGTCCGGCTGGCCCTGGCTGCGGGTCGACTCCGAGCGGGCCGCCATGATCATGGTGGGGGAGACGGAGTTCCGGCCGGTCGGGGCGGAGTGCTGGGACGCGCCGACCCGGCTGGCCGACATGGCCGCCGACGGGGTCGACGTGCAGGTGGTGTCGCCGACGCCGGTCTTCTTCGGCTACGACCGGCCCGCCGGCCAGGCGGCGAAGGTCGCCCGGATCTTCAACGACCTGACCCTGGAGGTCACGGCCGGCGGCGGCGACCGGCTCGTGCCGTTCTGCCAGGTGCCGTTGCAGGACCCGGACGCGGCCTGCGCCGAGCTGGACCGCTGCCTCGCGGCCGGGCACGTCGGGGTGGAGATCGGCAACCACGTCGGCGACCGCGACCTCGACGACGCGGGCGTGGTCACCTTCCTCCAGCACTGCGCGCACGTCGGCGCGCCCGTCTTCGTGCACCCGTGGGACATGCCGGACGGTCCCCGGCTCGACCGGTGGATGGCCCGCTGGTTGACCGGGATGCCCGCCGAGACGCACCTGTCGGTGCTGGCGATGATCCTCGGCGGGGTGTTCGACCGGGTGCCGGAGACGCTGCGGATCTGCTTCGCCCACGGCGGCGGCAGCTTCCCGTTCTGGCTGGGCCGCGCCGACAACGCCTGGCACCGCCGGGGCGACCTGGTCCGGGGCGCGTCGGCCGCCCCGCCCAGCGCGTACGTCGACCGGTTCTGCGTCGACTCGGTGGTGTTCGCCCCGGCGGCGCTGCGGCTGCTCGTCGACACGATGGGGGAGGACCGGGTGCTGGTCGGCAGCGACTACCCGTACCCGCTGGGGGAGCGGCCGGCGGGGCGGGTGGTCCGCGAGGCCGACTTCCTCACCGTCGGGCAGCGCGCCAAGCTCCTCTCCACCAACGCCCTGCGCTTCCTCGGCCTCGAACGGCGGTTCGCCATCCAGGAGCTGCTGTCGATCGACCGCGACTGGACGGGCCTGCTGGAGGACGACAAGACGCCGCGGTCCTGACCTGCTCGGTCGTGTCGGGCGGCGGGGCGGGGCGGGGTCGGGCAGGATGACGGGGTGGCCGAGCTGCACGACCTGACCGCCCTGGAGCAGGGCGCCGCGATCGCGCGCGGCGAGTGCTCCAGCGCGGACCTGGTCGAGCACCACCTGGCCCGGGTCGACGCGCTCGGCGACACCGTCGGCGCGTTCGTCACCGTCACCGGCGAGGCGGCCCGCCAGGCGGCGCGGGCGGCCGACGCCGCCCCGGCGCAGGGGCGCGGCCCGCTGCACGGCGTGCCCACCGCGATCAAGGACCTGACGCTCACCGCCGGGGTGCGCACCACGTTCGGCTCGGCGGCCTTCGCCGACCTGGTGCCCCCGGTCGACGCCGACGTCGTCCGGCTGATCCGCGCCGCCGGGCTGGTCAGCCTCGGCAAGACCACCACCAGCGAGCTGGGCTGCTCGCTCTACTCCGAGGGCCTGGTCGCGCCGCCGGCCCGCAACCCGTGGGACCTGGCCTACACGGCCGGCGGGTCCTCCGGCGGCGCGGCGGCGGCCGTCGCGGCCGGGCTGGTCCCCGTCGCCCAGGGCTCCGACGGCGGCGGCTCGCTGCGCATCCCCGCCTCGCTGTGCGGCCTCGTCGGCCACAAGCCGAGCCGGGGCACGGTCCCCGGCGGGCCGGTGGGCTTCGGCGCGTTCGGGCTGCCGATCAACGGGCCGCTGGGGCGCACCGTCGCCGACGTCGCCGCGCTGCTCGACGTCATGGCGGTGCCGGTGCCCGGCGAGCCCTACCTGCCGCCGCCCGCGCCCGACGGCGGCTACCTCGGCGCGGCCCGCGGCGCCGCGCCCGGCCGGCTGCGGGTCGGCCGGTTCACCGCCCCGATGCTCGCCGACGAGCCCGTCCACCCCGACTGCGTGGCCGCCGTCGACACCGCCGCCGCGCTGCTCGCCGAGGCCGGGCACGAGGTGGTGGACGTCCCCGCGCCGTTCGGCCCCGAGGTGTGGCCGCTGTTCGAGATCGTGTGGTATGTCCTGGCGCTCGCCCCCGTCCCGCCCGAGCGGGAGAGCCGCCTGCTGCCGCTGACCCGGCTCCTGCGTTCCCGTGGCGCGGAGATCTCCGCCGGCACCCTGACGAGCACCCTCGGTGAGCTCCAGGCGCAGGCGCGGCGGGCCGCCCACCGCACCGCCGGCTGCGACCTGCTGCTCTGCCCGACCCTCGCAGCGCCGCAGGCCGAGGTGGGCTGGTTCACCGCCGACGGCGACCCCGAGCGCGACTTCGACAGGCAACGGCGGTTCTCGCCGTACTGCGCCGTGTTCAACGTCACGGGGCAACCGTCCGTGTCGCTGCCGCTGGGGCGCACGGCCGGGGGGCTGCCCGTCGGGGTTCTGCTCACCGGCCGCTACGGCGCCGACGCGACCCTGATCGGCGTCGCCGCGCAGCTTGAGCACGCCAGTGGCGGGTGGGATCGCCACCCCGCAGTCTGGCGGGCCGTGGGCTCCGCTAACGTGAATACGAGCGGAGTCGGCGAGCCGATGTCATGATCGTCCAACCGACCCGGAAGTTCCTGGTCTCTCTTTCCGCCTGGGGGCGTTGGGATTGTCTGTTACCGAGACGTTGCTGGTCTTCGTCGGCATCCCGGCGGCCGTGGTGCTGGTGATCACCGCGCTGGCGTTCGCCGGCGGCCGTTCCTCCGGTGGCGGTGCCAAGCGCTACCGGCCGGGTCGACCCTTCGACTTCACTCCGGTCTGGTTCCTGGGCCGTCCGGAGCAGCTGGCCGACTCGGCCGGCACCGCGCTGGCGGCGGGCGCGCAGGCGCCGGCGCTGACCAGCCACAAGCTTGACCGGGCCGGCGTCGAGGCGCCGGCCGGTGGAACCGGAGGCGCAAGTGACCGTTGGTGAGAAGCAGGCCGAGGCGGGCACCCCGCCCGAGGTGCTGGACGGGCCGTTCTCGACCCGCCAGCTGCTGCGCATCGACGAGGCGCTCCGCCTGGCCGACCAGGGGACCGGGCTGGTCTTCTCGGTCTACGTCGGCGGGCTCGACGAGCCGATCCGCGCGCACGCCCAGCGGCTGCACCGCCAGCTCGCCGACCCCGACCGGTCGGTGCTGATCGCGGTGTCGCCCAACCAGCGCCAGCTGGAGATCGTCACCGGGCGGCAGGCCCGCAAGCGCATCCCCGACACCTACGCGAAGCTCGCCGCGCTCTCCATGGTGGCGGCCTTCGGCGGCGGCGACCTGGCCGGCGGCATCATCAGCGGCCTCGACCAGCTCGCCAGCCACGCCGGCCGGGCGTAAGGAAGGGCCCCTTCCTAACGCATACGGTCGAGAAGGGCACCCTTCTCACCAGCCGCACGGCGAGCACCACCGCACGGCGAGCAGCAGCCCACGACGGGCAGCACCGCACACGACGGCGACGCCCGGTCCGCGACAGCGGTCCGGGCGTCCGTGCGTTCCGCGGGGCGTGCTGGTTCGGCGGGCCGGGCGGTGCCGTCAGCGGGGCCAGCGCCCCGGGTCGAGCGTCATCGGCCAGGGCTCGGCGACCTGCACGGGGTCGTCGGGGCCCACGGTGCCGAGCAGGCGGTAGTGGTCGTCCTTGGCCAGCTCGTAGCGGTACACGACCGGCCCGAAGTCGCCCCGCTCCACCCGCCAGTAGGCCGGGATGCCGGCCTCGGCGTAGAGGGCCGGCTTCGTGAACCGGTCGTGCCGGCGGCTGCTGGGTGACTCGACCTCGACGACGAGCGCCACATCCACGGGCTCGGCCCACATCCGTTCCCGCGGAGCGGTCGGCCGCAGCACCGTGACGTCGGGGATCAGGTTACCGCCCGGCACCCGCACACCGATCTCGCGGATGACCCGCCAGCCCGGCGCCGCGGCCTGGCGCAGCGCCATCCGGATGTCGTCGGCCAGCTCGTGGTGGTCCGGTCCGGCCGGTGGGGTCACGTGCAGGCTCCCGTCGATGATCTCGTAGCGGTTTCCGTTCTCGGGCAGGTCGCGCAGGTCCTCCTCGCGCCAGCCGCGCCCCGGCGGCTGCCATCCGTACGTCGGCTGTGCCATCGCGTCCACCTCCTCACGCCACACTAAACGCCCCGGGGCCGGCGGTGGACTCGCGTCCACCGCCGGCCCCGGGCCGCGTACCACGTGGGGTCAGGCGCTGCGGGCGTCGCGCTCCCGGGCCTTCAGGGCGCGCACGACGGCGTCGCGGCCCTCGGCCACCAGCCGCCGCAGCGACGCCGGCTTGTCGCCGGCGGCGGCCAGCCACGCGTCCGTGGCGGCCACCGTGTCCTCGGAGACCTGCTGCGTCGGGTACGCGAGCTGCACGAACTCCTGCGCCGGCTCGCTGTCGCGCTGCGCCCAGACCTGGTCCACCACCTCGAAGTACCGCTCCCGGTACGGCGCGACCAGCTCCGCCTGCACGGCCGGGGCGAAGCCCTGCAACAGCGCCCGGTTGCGCCAGTTCGGCAGCGCGTCGGGGCCGGTGAGCTGCGCCCAGACCGCCGCCTTGTTCTCCGGCGTCGGCACCAGCGCGTGCGCGTACGCGGCCTCCCGCTCGCCGCTGGCGGTGCGGTCGCCGGCCAGCTCCGCCTCGATCTCGGCCGGCCCGCCGACGCCCTTGCTGATCAGCGACTGGAGGATCACCCAGCGCAGCTCGGTGTCGATGGCCAGGCCGGGGGGCACGTCCACCCCGCCCAGCCAGCCCCGGACGGTGGCCAGGTCCTCCGCCGAGCGGGACGCCTGCACGTAGGTGCGCGCCCAGGCGAGCTGGAGCCCGCTGCCCGGCTCGGCGGTGGCCAGCGTCGCCTTGGCGGCCCGGGCCAGCTCCGCCCAGCCGGTCGGGGCCCACGCCGGGTCGGCGTACAGGTTGAGGGTGGTGACCACGGACTGCCGCAGGGTGGCGGTGACCAGGTTGATGTCGGTCTCGGCGGGCAACCCGGCCAGCACCAGCGCCAGGTAGTCGCGGGCCGACAGCTCCGCGTCGCGGACCATGTCCCACGCCGCCATCCAGCACAGGGCCCGCGACAGCGACGACTCGAACCCGGCGATGTGCTGCACCACCGTGGCCATCGACCGCTCGTCCAGGCGCAGCTTCGCGTACGTCAGGTCGTCGTCGTTGAGCAGCAGCACGTCGGCGGCCCGCACCCCGGCCAGGTCGGTCAGCTCGGTCGACTCGCCGGTCACGTCGACCTCGATCCGGTCGCGGCGCACCAGCCGGCCGTCGGTCAGGTCGTACAGGCCCACGCCGATGCGGTGCGTGCGCAGCGTCGGGTGCCCCGACGGGGCCTCCTGCCGCACCACGACCCGCTCGTAGCTGCCGTCCGCGCCGATCGTCACCTCGGGACGCAGCGTGTTGACCTGCGCGGTCTCCAGCCACTGGGCGGCGAACTTGCGCAGCTCCCGGCCGGAGGCCGCCTCCAGCTCCGACAGCAGGTCGTCGAAGGTGGCGTTGCCCCAGGCGTGCTTGCCGAAGTAGGCGCGCAGCCCGGCCAGGAACGGCTCCTCGCCGACGTACGCGACGAGCTGCTTGAGCACGCTCGCGCCCTTGGCGTACGTGATGCCGTCGAAGTTGACCTCGACGGCCTCCAGGTCCGGCATCTCGCAGTAGACCGGGTGGGTGGAGGAGAGCTGGTCCTGCCGGTAGCCCCAGTTCTTGCGGATCGACAGGAACGTCGTCCACGCGTCGGTGAAGCGGGTGGCGTGGGCGTTGCACCAGTGGCTGGCCCACTCGGCGAACGACTCGTTGAGCCACAGGTCGTTCCACCAGCGCATGGTGACCAGGTCACCGAACCACATGTGCGCCAGCTCGTGCAGGATCGTGTTGGCCCGCTGCTCGTACTCGAAGTCGGTGACCTGCGAGCGGAAGATGTAGTGCGACTCGGCGTGCGTGACGCAGCCGAAGTTCTCCATCGCCCCGGCGTTGAAGTCGGGCACCCAGAGCTGGTCGTACTTGGGCAGCGGGTAGCGCACCCCGAACTGCTCGTGGAAGAAGTCGAAGCCCTGCTTGGTGATCAGGAAAAGGTCGTCGGCGTCGAGGTGCTGCGCCATCGACGCCCGGCAGTAGACCCCCAGGTCGATGCCGTCGTGGCTGTCGCGCACCTCGTGGTACGGGCCGGCGCAGAGCGCGGTGATGTAGGTGCTCATCCGGGCCGACTCCGCGAAGTGGACCGCCTTGAGCCCCTCGCCGGCCGGCTCCTCGCGGGCCACCGGCATGTTGGACACCACCCGCCAGTGCTCCGGGACGGTGGCGTGCCAGGTGTAGACGCTCTTGAGGTCGGGCTGGTCGAAGCAGGCGAACACCTTCTGCGCGTCGGCCGTCTCGAACTGGCTGTAGAGGTAGGTCTCCCCGTCGACCGGGTCGACCGTGCGGTGCAGCCCCTGCCCGCTGTTGGAGTACGCGAAGTCGGCGTCCACCACGAGGGTGTTCTCGGCGGCCAGGCCGGGCAGCGCCAGCCCCTTCTCCGCCGACCAGCCCGACAGGTCGAGCGGGGCGCCGTTGAGGGTGGCCGACCGGAGCGACTCGGCGGCGGCCTCGATGAAGGTGGCCGCACCCGGCTCGGCGCAACGGAACCGGACCTCGGTCACCGACCGGAAGGTGCGTCCGTCGGCCGCCTGCACGGCGGTCGACAGGTCCAGACTGATGTCGTACCCGGTCACCTCAAGCAGGCGGGCCCGCTCGGTGGCCTCCACCTGGGTCAGGTTGCGCACTCCCGGCACTGTTCGTCTCCATCCCACTCTCGCCGTGCGCCGCCGCGGCGCCAGCCCACCGCTCGCTCGTGGCGACCGGTTCCGATCCGAGTCTTCCATGCGAGGGCACCTCGCGGTGGTCGAGCTCACGCTCTCATTCCGCTACCGGTCGATGCGCCGTGGGGTGAGGATCGAGGGACGAGGCGCCGGCTTTCGGCCCTCCCGTCGCGAAGGGAACCTCACGTGACCGAGCGTGTCGCCGTCGACATGTGGTTCGACCCCATCTGCCCCTGGGCGTGGGTGACCTCCCGCTGGCTGCTGGAGGTGGAACAGGTCCGCGACGTGGACATCCGTTTCCACGTGATGAGCCTGTCGGTGCTCAACGAGGGCCGGGAGGTGCCCGAGCAGTACCAGGAGCTCATGAAGGCCGGTTGGGGCCCGGTGCGGGTGTGCGTCGCGGTGCAGCAGCAGCACGGCCCCGACGCCGTCCGCGCCCTCTACACGGCGCTGGGCACCCGCATCCACCTCGGCAAGGAGGAGCTGGGCCGCGACCTGTACGTGGCCGCGCTCGCCGACGCCGGGCTGGGCCCGGAGCTGGCCGCCGCCGCCGACTCCACCGACCACGACGAGGCGCTGCGGGCCAGCCACGAGGCGGGCATGCGGCCGGTCGGCCAGGACGTCGGCACCCCGGTGATCCACGCGCCGGGTCCCGACGGCTCCCCGGTGGCGTTCTTCGGCCCGGTGGTCACCCCGCGCCCGAAGGGGGAGGCCGCCGGCCGGCTCTGGGACGGCGTCCTGCTGGTCGCCGGCACGCCCGGCTTCTACGAGCTGAAGCGCTCCCGCGAGGTCGGCCCGAGCTTCGAGTAAGGAAGGGCCCCTTCTTAACGCCTGCGGTAGAGAAGGGTTCCCCTCTCACCCCCGCCCGGGGCGCGCGCCGGCCGGCGCGCGCCCCGGGCGGGGCCCCGCTCAGTTGGTGGACTCGGGTGGGGTGCGGCCGGTGGCGTAACCCCACGGCGGTAGCGTCAGCGGACATGACGGTCGTGCATCCGATCGCCCGGGCCTGGATCACCACTGGCGGCACCGGCGCGCAGAACTACGACGAGTTCGCCGACGACGCGGAGATCACCGCGATCATCGAGGCGAACCCGCACAGTGCCCTCGGCATCGAGATGCCCCACCGGGCCCCGGAGAGCCTGGGCAGGTCGTTCCTCGACGCGCTGCCCGACGCGGTGACCCGGCTCGCCGAGGCGAAGGCCGACGGCAGCTACACCCCGGCCGAGCAGGTCGTCGTCCTCTACCGGATCAGCGCGCCGGGCGAGGAGACCGCGTACGGGCTGTTCGCCATGGTCGACACCGACCAGATCTCCACCAGCGCCGACGAGCCCGGCCTGGTCATCCGCAACGAGGACGTCTTCATCGCCAAGGTCCGGGAGCGGGTCGCGCTCGCCGAGGCGCTCGGGCACCTGCTCTCGCCCGTGCTCCTGCTCCAGACCGGCCGGGGCGACGAGCTGCACGCCGCGCTCGCGGCGGCGACCGAGACGGCCGGCGCGCCCGCCGCGACCGACACCGACCAGGCCGGCCGCACGCACGCCGTGTGGCTGCTCGGCCCCGGCCCGGAGCAGGACGCGCTGACCGCGCTCGCCGGCGGCGGCGAGCTGGTGGTCGCCGACGGCAACCACCGCAGCCTCGCCGCCCAGACCGGCGGCCTGCCCCGCTTCCTGGCCGTGGTGACCACCCCCGCGTCGGTCGCCATCCAGCCCTACAACCGGCTCGTCAGCGAGCTGACCGTCACCCCGGCCGAGCTGCTCGACCGGCTCCGCGCCGCCGGGGCCGAGGTCGAGCCGCTCGACGGCCCGGTCGAGGTCCCGACGGCCGGCGGCACCGTCGCGCTCCGGCTCCCCGACCAGGGGTACGCGGTGCGCCTGCCGCACGTCGACGGCGGCCGGCTGGAGAACCTCGACCACGCCCTGGTCGAGCGGGTGCTGCTGCGCGACGCGCTCGGCCTCGACCCCGGCGACAAGCGGATCACGTACGTCGGCGGCGACTACCCGGCGAGCTGGCTGACCGGCGAGGTCGAGGCGGGCCGGGCCGAGCTGGCCGTGCTGATCGCCCCGGTGACCGTCGACGACTTCGTCGCGGTGAACCTGGCCCGGGAGAAGATGCCGCGCAAGAGCACCTGGTTCACCCCGAAGGCCCGCGGCGGCCTCGTGGTGGCCGAGCTGCCCCGCTGACCTGGGATTCTGTGACGCAACCGGCTCCGCGCCGCCGCCCGCTCGTCGGCGCGTGAGCCGGCCTGACAGACTGCGCGGTATGCGCGTCTATCTGGGATCCGACCATGCCGGTTTCGAGCTGAAGGTGCACCTGGCCAGCCACCTCGCCAAGCAGGGGTACGAGGTGGTCGACGTCGGGCCGCACGTCTTCGACCCGGACGACGACTACCCGGCGTTCTGCCTGCACACGGGCACCCGGGTGGTCGCCGACCCGGGCAGTCTCGGGGTCGTCATCGGCGGTTCGGGCAACGGCGAGCAGATCGCCGCCAACAAGGTCGCCGGCGTCCGGGCGGCGCTGGCCTGGAACATCGACACGGCCCAGCTCGGCCGGGAGCACAACGACGCGAACCTCGTGGCCGTCGGCGCCCGCCAGCACACCCTGGACGAGGCGACCGCCATCGTCGAGGCGTTCCTCACCACGTCGTTCTCCGGCAACCCCCGGCACGCCCGGCGGATCGAGCAGGTCGCCGCGTACGAGCAGAGCCGCGAGCTGCCCGAGCTGCCCTGACCCGGCGCGAGGACCCGCCCCGCCCCGCGCAGCTCAGCGGCCGGAGCGGGGCAGGTCCTCGCGGGGCACCCAGTTGCGCCGGACGACGACCACCCGTTGCTCCGCCTCGGCCAGGTCCGCCTCGGTCGGTCGGGCGGCGTCCCGGGCCCGCATCGCCGCCCGGGGCCCCACCTGCGAGGAGCCGGGGCCGACCAGGCCGCGCAGGCCCCGGTCGCCGCCGTCCCGGTCGTCGCCGCCGGGGGCGGGCCGCCGGCGCGGCGGGTCGGCCGCCACGTCCTGCGTCCCCGCCGTGGCCGCGAGGGCCTCGCCGTCGGTGTGGTGCCTCGACCGGCGTCGCCGTCGCTCCGCGTCACCCATCCGTCGACCGTACCGCCCGGGACCGCCCCCGCGCCCCCGGCGAGGCCGGTCGATCGGCCCGCCGCCCCGGCCGGACCAACCGGATCGGCCCGCCGCCCCCGGCCGGATCAACCGGATCGGCCCGCCGCCCCGGCCGGGCCGGCCGGGCCGGCCCGACGCGACCCGGGTGTCAGAAGACGCCCATCCCCGACGGTGCCCGGTGCCAGGAGAAGGCCGGGCCGGCGGCGGCGAGGGCGCCGGGGCGCAGCTCGGCGACCCGTCCGGCGTCGGCGAGCGTGGTGATCCCCACCCCGCCCAGGTACAGCTCGCCGAGCGCCCGCACGTCGCAGGCCAGGTCGGCCGGCGCGTCGGCGGGCGCGCAGCGGGCCCCGTCCGGGCCCCCGGTCAGCCGCCAGCGCCCCGAGTTCTCCGGCAGCAGCTCGTCGGTCACCTCGACCACCACGTCGACGGCGGCGGCGTACCGGCGGGCGGTGAGGGCGGCGGGCACGTCCACCACCCGCACCCACAGCGCGTCGGACACCCGGGGCTCCAGCCGCCGCGGCTCGTTGACCAGGCGCAGCAGCGGATCGTCCACCGGCCCCCGGTAGGACAGCCGGCGGGTCAGGTCGAGCGAGAGCAGCAGCCGCCACAGCGCCAGGCGGGCCGTCGCGTTCTCGGCCACCACCTCGTCGACGACGGTCACCCCGCACGCGCCGGCGGCGTCCTGGCTGAGCCGGGAGCGCCACAGCGCGTACCCGTCGACCTCGCCGTCCGGGGCCTCGTGCAGCAGCACCCGCCGCTCCGTCGCTCCGTCGCGCTGGTCGGCCGGGTCGCCGAGCACGTACCGCCACCACCGGTCGTCCCGGTCGGACCAGCCGGGGCGGTCGGCGCGCTGCCGGTCGTACACCCGGGCCAGCTCGGCCTGCCGCGCGGCCGGGCGGTCCAGGCACAGCCGGCCCTCGGCGGCGGTCGGGGCGGGCAGCCGCAGCTCGGTGGTGGCGCACTCGACGGCGAGCTGCTGGGCGGCGAGGCCGTAGCCGAAGCGGGGGTAGATCCGGCCCTCGCTGGCCCACAGCACGGCCACCGGCTCCCGGCCGGCGTCGCGGACCTCGCGCAGCTGCCGGCGCATGAGCCGGGTGAGCAGACCGCGGCGGCGGTGGGTGGGCAGCACCGCGACCATGGTCACGTGGGCGGCGGGGACGACCGCCCCCGGCACGGTCAGTTCCCGGGTGTACGCCCCGGCGGACGCGACGAGGTCCGCGCCGTCGAAGACCAGCAGGCTGCGCTGCGGCTCCCAGATGCTTCGCTCGGCCTCGCGCGTCTCGGCGGGGAGGGTGGTGTGGAACGCGATCTCGAACAGGCGGGCCAAGTCGTCGAAGCCGCCGGCCCGGCCGACGGTGATCGGTAGCGCAGTATCGGTCATCGCCCGTGTCTATCCCACGGCGCACGCCCGGGCGAGCGGGTTTGCCGGCTGGTTACCCTCGGAGATGACGGACCGGCGACGCCGGCATCGGTCAGGGGGAGGACACGAGATGGCAGACCAGACACAGCCGTGGGCGGAGCGCACGGTCGAGGTGCCGCCGCAGCCGGGTGTCGGGGTGCCGCCGCAGCCCGACGCCTTCCGCCGGGGCGTGGCGTCCGTCGGCCAGCGCCGCCCGCCGCGCACGGAGCAGTTCCCGACCGTCGAGCACGGGGGCCACGGCGGTCACGACGGGCAGTGGTCCGACGTGTCGGCGCCCCGCCGGCCGCTGAGCTGGCACCTCAACCAGCTCCGGGTCGGCGGCGAGTGGAGCGCCGCGGGCGCCCTGTTCGCCTTCGTCTGCTGGGGCATCTGGGCCATCTCCGGGCGGGGCAACCTGGGCGCGCCGGTGCTCACCTTCCTGCTGAGCCTGCTGGTCGCCGCGGGCCTGTTCGGGCTGTCCCGGCTGCTCGGCCGGGTGGTCCTGGAACGCCAGCTCGGCCGGGTCCGGCGCAGCGCGCGCGGCGCCCACCTGGTGACGGCCGTCTTCCTGGTCGGCCTGGGGGTCGCCTACCTCCAGCAGACCGAGTGGGTGGTCTCCGCCTGGAACTGGGTCACCGGCAACTGAGCCCGCCGCGCCCGGGCGGTCGGCGGGAGGCCGGACCGCCCGGGCGTCGCCGTCGCGGCCCGCGCGACGCGGGCCGTTCCTCACCAGGCCGACGCCGCTTACCCGCCCGGCGGGCCTTCATCCGCCCCGGCGGGACCGGGCTGCGCGGACCGGCCGGCCGTCCGGCCCGGGCCCGGCGACCGGGCGCAGCGCCGTTCGGCGACCCGGGGGGTACGTCCGGCGCAGCGGAGCCGGCCGGCCGTCGTCCCCACCCGCCGCCCCCGGCGATCATGGCCGGATGGGCGCGTATCGAGCAGCGTACGAGCGGAGCATCGCCGACCCGACCGGATTCTGGCGGGACGCGGCGGCGGAGATCGACTGGCACCGGCCCCCGCAGCGGATCCTCGACGACACCCGGGCCCCGTTGTACCGCTGGTTTCCCGACGGCGAGCTGAACACCTGCCACAACGCCCTCGACCGGCACGTGGCGGCGGGGCGGGGCGACCAGCCGGCGCTGATCCACGACAGCCCGGTCACCGGCGTCACCCGCACCTACACGTACGCCGAGCTGCGCGACGCGACCGCGCGGTTCGCCGGGGCGCTGCGTCGGCTCGGGGTCGGCCGGGGCGACCGGGTGCTGCTCTACCTGGCGATGGTCCCGGAGGCGGTGGTCGCGATGCTGGCCTGCGCCCGGATCGGCGCGGTGCACTCGGTGGTGTTCGGCGGCTTCGCCGCGCACGAGCTGGCCGTCCGTATCGACGACGCCCGGCCGAAGGTGGTCGTGGCCACCTCGTGCGGCATCGAGGTGGACCGGATCGTGCCCTACCACCCGATCCTCGACGCGGCCCTCGCCGAGGCGGAGCACGCCCCGCAGCGGTGCGTGATCGTGCAGCGCCCGCAGCATCCCGCGCCGCTGACCCCCGGCCGCGACGTCACCTGGGACGACGCCCTCGACGGCGCGGAGCCCGCCGACTGCGTCCCCGTCGCCGCCACCGACCCGCTCTACGTGCTCTACACCTCCGGCACGACGGGCCGGCCCAAGGGCGTCGTGCGCGACAACGGCGGGCACGCGGTGGCGCTGCGCTGGTCGATGGCCAACGTCTTCGACATCGGGCCGGACGACGTCTTCTGGGCCGCCTCCGACGTCGGCTGGGTGGTCGGCCACTCCTACATCGTGTACGGCCCGCTGCTCACCGGGGCGACCACGGTGCTCTACGAGGGCAAGCCCGTCGGCACGCCCGACGCGGGGGCGTTCTGGCGGGTCGTCTCGCAGCACCGGGTGGCCGCCCTGTTCACCGCGCCGACGGCGATCCGGGCGATCCGCCGCCAGGACCCGGACGGCACCCGCATCGGCCGCTACGACCTGACCAGCCTGCGGACGCTGTTCCTGGCCGGCGAGCGGCTCGACCCGGACACGTTCGCCTGGGCCGGGGCGCGGCTGGGCGTGCCGGTGGTGGACAACTGGTGGCAGACGGAGACGGGCTGGCCGGTGGCGGCGAACCCGCGCGGGCTCGAACCGCTGCCGATCAAGGCCGGCTCGCCCTCGGTGCCGGTCCCCGGCTACGACGTGCGGGTGGTCGACTCGCGGGGTGAACAGGTGCCGGCGGGCGTCGACGGCTCGATCGTGCTCAGGCTGCCGCTGCCGCCGGGCTGCCTGCCGACCCTCTGGGGCGACGACGAGCGGTACGTCCGGTCCTACCTGAGCACCTTCGACGGCTACTACCTGACCGGCGACGGCGGCCGGTTCGACGCCGACGGCTACCTGTACGTGATGGGCCGCACCGACGACGTGATCAACGTGGCCGGGCACCGGCTCTCCACCGGGGCGATGGAGGAGGTGCTGGCCGGGCACCCGGCGGTCGCCGAGTGCGCCGTGATCGGCGTCGCCGACGCCCTGAAGGGCCAGGTGCCCAGCGGGTACGTCGTGCTGAAGGCCGGCGTCGACGTCGACCCGGAGGCCCTCGCCGCCGAGCTGGTGGCCCTGGTGCGGCAGCGGATCGGCCCGGTCGCCGCGTTCCGCCGGGTGACCGTCGTGCCGGCGCTGCCGAAGACCCGCTCCGGCAAGATCCTGCGCCGCACCATGCGTGGGCTGGTGGAGGGGCGCGACGAGCCGGTCCCGGCCACCATCGACGACCCGGCCACGCTCACCGTCTTCCGGGACCTGGCCAGCGCCGACTGACGGCCGACCCGACTGACGGCCGACCGACGGCCGCCCGGCTCCGCCCGCTCCGCACCGGCGGGCGGGGCCGGGCGGCGATCCACCGCTGCCGCCGTCAGGGCGTCGGGGCGAAGCGGTACAGCACGAAGTCCTTCGCCGCGCCGCACAGCAGCACGCTGGTGTTCCACGAGCAGGACTCGCTGCGCACGTCCTCGGCCAGGCCCAGTTCGACGGGGCCGGTGCCGTCGACGGCCAGCCCGGCGAGGCTGCGGTCGGCCTCGCCGCCGCTGAGCGGGTCGGCGAAGATCAGCACGTTGCCCGCGTCCAGCCGCACGGCCACCCCGCCCCGGTCGCGCAGCACCGCGCGGCCCGCCGGGTCGAACAGCGTGGACGTCGCCTCGGGGAACTGCCGCCGCACGATCAGGTGCGCGCCCACCGGCACCAGCTCCCGGGCCCCCGGCGTCGCCCAGCGCTTCGCCCTCTCGCCCTCCGCGACGGCGACCACCTCGGCGCGGTCCGCGTCGCCGGCCGGGGCCTCCAACAGGCACGCCCGGTGCTTGCCGCAGGCCACCAGCGCCGCCACCCGACGCCCGTCGTCGGCGGCGCTGTGCAGCACCGTCGGCTCGGCCACCCGGGTCAGGTCGTACCCGAGCAGCCGGTACCCGCCGACCCCGGCGTCGTCGACCACGTACAACCGGTCGTCCCGCGCGACCATCTGGTCGTCGAGGTCGGCGACGGCGGGCCAGCTGCGCAGCACCGTGCCCTCGGCCAGGTCGATCAGCCGGGCCGAGCGGTCCGCGCCGACCTGCACGAGCCGGTCGGCCCGGCCCCGCCACGGGTCGCGGGGCGTCCCGTCGGCGTACGCCGGCCCGCCGGCCGCCTCGGCGGTCTCGACGGGCAGCACGGCGCTGCGGGCGTTGCCCGACGAGTCGCGCGGGTTGTCCTCGGCCCAGACCTGGTTCCCGTCGCGCATCCGCAGCCCGACGAGCCGGTTCCCGGCGCTGTCGACCAGCACCGCCACGTCCCGCCCGAAGATCACCCGGTCGTCGTCGCCGATGCTGCGGCTCCACCGCTGCTCGCCGGAGGCGGCGTCGCGCACCACCAGCTCGCGGGGCGCGTCGACGCCGAGCGGGTCGGAGAGGGCCGCCACCGCCCCGGGCACGGCGACGAGCGCCTCCCACCGCTGCGCCGCCTGCGTGGTCTGCTTGCGCCACCGGGTCCGGCCGGTCCCCGCGTCGACCGCCACGATCTCCAGCCGGTCGTCCGGCAGCGGGTACGCCGCGTAGCCGGCGTCGCCGAGCAGCGCGGTGAGGGTCTCGGTCGGCCGGTCCTCGCCGGCCGGGACGCGCTCGACCTCGGCCAGGTTCTGGAACTCCAGCCCCGGATAGCGGTCCCGGGTGAACCACAGCGCGGCGCCGACGCCCACCCCGGCGAGGGCGAGCACCGCCGCCGCCGTGATCCACAGCGCGCGCCGCCGCCGGGCGGCCGACGGCGACCCGGGGGCGGCGGGTGACCCGGGCGCGGTCGGCGACCCGGGCCCGGGCGGTGGCGTGCCGGGCGGGCCCCACACGGTGACCGGCGCGCCGGCGGGCACGGTCGGCTGCGGAGTGGGGGTGCCTGGCGGCGGAGCGGGGGCGGGCACGGTCGGCGGTGGAACGGAGGCGGCCGGTGGCGGTGCGGGGGCGCCCGGCGGAGCGGGGGCCAAGCGGGGGGCCGGCAGGTCCGTCAGCGCCCCCTCGGCCACCGGCAGTTCCGGCTGCTCCAGCACGGTCGGCGCGACGCCCAGCTCGGCGTGCAGCATGCGGGCCACCAGCGGCATCCGGGTCGGGCCGCCCACCAGGAACAGGCCGGCGAGCCGGTCGGGGGTGAGGCCGGCGGCGGCGATCACCCGCCGGGTCTCGGCGACCGCGCGGGCCAGCAGCGGGGCGGCGACGCCTTCGACGTCCTCGCGGGTCAGCTCGACCACCGCCGGCAGGCCCGGCACGACCACCGGCGCGACCGTGGCCCGGGACAGCATCTCCCGCGCCTCGCGGACGCCCTCCCACAACTGGTGCCGGTCGCGCCACTGCGGCGCGTCGGCCGGCGCGGTGAGCCGCTGCCACACCTGCGGGTCGGTCGCGGACACCCGCTCGCCCAGCCGGGCCACCAGGGCCGCGTCCAGGTCCAGCCCGCCCAGGTCGGGCACGCCCCCGGTGGCGGTCACGGTGAAGCCCGAGTCGCCCCACGGGTCGGCGCCCTCGTTGCGCAGCACCGCCACGTCGAGGGTGCCGCCGCCGAGGTCGAACACGGCGATCGAGCCGCCGACGGGCACCGGCCGGCGCAGCACCTGGGCGTAGTAGCGGGCGGCGGCGACGGGCTCGCGCAGCAGCCGGGTGCCGGGCGGGGTGGGGCCGGACAGGGTGTGCTCGGCGGCCTGCGGCCAGCCGGCCCGCAGCAACGCGTCGGCGAGGACCTGGCGGCGGGCGTCGTCCCAGGACGCCGGGCAGGTGAGCACCGCCGGGGGCAGGAAGCCGACCGCGGCGACGGCCGCCTGCCCCACCGCGTGCAGGACCGCGGCGAGCAGGTCGGCGGGGGCGTACCCGCGGTCGCCCAGCGGCACGGTCGGGGCGTCGATGCGGCGCTTCGGGTTCGGCTCGTAGCGCCCCGGGTCGGCCTGAGCCAGCCGCCGGGCGTCCCGGCCGACGTGCAGCCGGCCGTCGGCGTCGGCGTACACCCCGGAGGGGACGACCGGCTGCCCGTCGACCAGCAGCGGCCGGGTCCGCCCGTCCGGCCAGCGCAGCACGGCCACGGTGTTGGACGTGCCGAGGTCGACGCCGAGGGCGAACCCCTCGTGCTGGCCTGCCATCTGCCGTCACCTCCGCCGGGACGAGCCGCTGTCCGGCCCCGCATCGTACGCAGGGCCGGACAGCGGTCCCTCGCCACCGCCGGACGGGCTCAGCCGGCGACGGTGGCGTGCATCTCCCAGACCAGGATCTCGGCCGGCGCGGTGGCGGTGACCCGCTGCCCGCCGGTGGCGGTGAAGCGGACCGCGTCGGCGGTGCCGAGCGCGCCGGACCCTTCGAGGGTCACCGCGCCCCGGGGCACGAACAGGTGCAGGTACGGCGCCTCGGGAAGCTGCACGCTCTGGCCGGGCTGGAGCCGGGCCGCGTACAGGGCGGCGTACCGGTTGCGGATCCGGATGGCCGCGGCGTCGGCGTGCCGATCCATCCCCGACGCGACCGGGACGAGTCCACCGGTGAGCAGCTCGTCGTCGATCTCCAGCTGCTCGTAGCCGGGGGTGACGCCGGGCTCGTCGGGCACCACCCACATCTGCACGAAGTGCACCGGCTCGGTGTGCCGCTCGCCGCCGAGCCGCCACGAGTCGTTCTTCTCCGAGTGCAGGATGCCGGTGCCGGCGCTCATCCGCTGCGCCAGCCCGGGGTAGATCACCCCGGAGTGGCCGGTGGAGTCCTGGTGCACCAGCGAGCCCGCAAGGACCCAGGTGACGATCTCCATGTCCCGGTGCGGGTGCGTCTCGAAGCCGGTGCCCGCCCGGACC
Source organism: Micromonospora sp. WMMD712 (assembly GCF_029581295.1). Classification (NCBI taxonomy): domain Bacteria; kingdom Bacillati; phylum Actinomycetota; class Actinomycetes; order Micromonosporales; family Micromonosporaceae; genus Micromonospora; species Micromonospora sp. WMMD712. The sequence continues at coordinate 2,926,318 of NZ_CP120743.1, read as the reverse complement.
ACGTCGTCGTTGTTCACCAGCAGCAGCCCGTGGTGGGTGTTGTCGGCCGACCAGTGGTTGCCGAACGAGAACGAGTGCTTGGAGTCGAGCCAGGCGATGTCGGTCCGGTACCGGTCGTCGGCCCGGCGGACGTCCACCCGGGGGGTCGGCGTGGCGCTCATGGGAGCTCCTCTCGAAGGCCGCTGGTGGGGAGGGGGAGCGGGGTCAGGCGTTCTTGATCGCGGAGACCTCGAACTCCAGGGTGATCTTCTCGCTGACGAGGACGCCGCCGGTCTCCAGCGCCGCGTTCCAGGTCACGCCGTAGTCCTTGCGGTTGATCGTCACCGCGCCCTCGAAGCCGAGGCGCAGGTTGCCGAACGGGTCGCTGGCCGCGCCCTCGTAGGTGAAGGGGATCGTCACGGAGTTGGTGACGCCCTTGACGGTCAGGTCGCCGGTGAGGTCGAAGGTGTCCTCGCCGGTCTGCCGGAACGCCGTGGAGACGAAGGTGATCTCCGGGTAGGTCTCCATCGCCAGGAAGTCGTTGCTGCGCAGGTGCGCGTCGCGCTGGGCGTTGCGGGTGTCGATGCTCGTGGCCTGGATGGTCACCCGCACGTCGGTGCGGGCGGGGTCGGCCGCGTCGAAGGCGACGGAGCCCTCGAACTCGTTGAACGCGCCGCGCACCTTGGTCACCATCGCGTGCCGGGCGACGAAGCCGATGCGGGTGTGGCTCGGGTCGATGGTGTAGGTGCCGGTCAGCTGGGCCAGGTCGGTGCGGGTGGCGGTGCTCATCTCGATCTCCTCCGGAGTCTCATGATGTGTCATGTACGTTCCCCTCAACCTGCATGACGTGTCATTCATTCCATCCATGACGTGTCATGCATCACTGGTACGCTGGGCCCATGGCCGGCACCCGATGGCTCGACGACGACCAGCAGCGCGCCTGGCGGGCGTACCTGCGCATGCAGGCCGAGGTGGCCGCGCGGCTGGGGCGGCAGTTGCAGGCCGACGCCGGCCTCTCCCTCGCCGACTACGGCGTGCTGGCCCAGCTCGCCGAGGCCCCCGACGGGCGGCTGCGCCCGTTCGCGCTGCAACGCGACCTCCAGTGGGAGCAGAGCCGCCTGTCGCATCACCTGGGCCGCATGCAGCGGCGAGGGTTGGTCGACCGCGAGGAGTGCCCCCAGGACGCCCGGGGCGCGTTCGTGGTGCTCACCGCCGCCGGCCGCGCGGCCATCGAGGCCGCCGCGCCCGCCCACGTCGACACCGTCCGGCGGCTCGTCTTCGACCGGCTGGACCCCGACGAGGTACGCGCCCTGGAGCGGATCGCCACCCGCGTCGTCGACGGCCTCGACGCCGGGCCCCGGCTGCCCTGACGGCCGCGCCGGAGGCTGCCCTGACGGCTGTCCGTGGCCGACCGGAACGGCTTATTGCATCGACATTCATCGAATGGAAGGCTGTCGCTGGGTCGCGCGCCCGGGAGCCGGCGCGAAGCCCCGAACCAGCCTGGGAAGGTGCGCGGGGTGGCAGGGCCATCCGGCGCCGGGCCGCCCTCCCGGCGACCGCTGCCGACCGCTGCCCGCCTGCCGGTCGGCGCGTCCCCGCGATCCAAGGAGGTACGGATGTTCCGGATGCCCGGCGTGGTGCTCGCCGCCGCGACCCTGACCCTGGCCACCTGGGCCGGCGCGGCCGGTGCCGCCGCCGCGCCCCCCGCCGCGATGCAGACCCCGGCGCCGCCGATCCCCACCCCGACCGTGGCGTGCCCGCCGGCGCTGCCGATCTGGGGCCAGGTGACGGCGACCACCGCGACGAGCCTGACCATCACCTACGGGATGCTGCTCACCCCGCCCTGCGGCTACGACCCGCCGATGCAGGTGCACCTCTTCACCAGCCGCTCCGACGCGGAGCAGTGGCGCAACCCCGCCGCCCAGGCCCTCACCGGGCCCGAGCGCAACGGGACGGTGACCGTCGGCGGGCTGACCCCGAACACCGACTACTGGTTCCGGTTCAGCGAGCCCGACGGCAAGAGGGACCCGTACGTCATCGGCGGGCCGGCCCGCACCACCGACCAGTCGGTGTGCACCGCGACCGCCACCGTCGACAACCGGTGGACCGGCGGCTTCGTCGCCACGGTCACCGTGCGCGCCACCGGCAGCGCGCCGGTCCAGGGCTGGCGGGTGTCCTGGCGGTGGCCCGGCGACGAGCGCATCTCGGCGGCCTGGAACGGCGTGGTGGAGACCACCGGCAGCGACGTCGTCGTCGGCAACGCGTCGTACAACGGGACGCTGGCGCCCGGTGGCTGGACGACGTTCGGGATGATGGTGTGGTCCAGCGGAGCGGCCGGCGTCCCCGCACTGACCTGTAGCCGGTAGTCGCCGGCCGGTCGGCTGCGCCGGCCTCGCCGGGGCGCGAGGTCGCCGGGGGCGGGGGCCGGGGGCGGGGGTCGTGCTCGATCCGGGAAACAGTGGCATCGTCCCGAGCGGGAGCCCACTCTTTCCCGGATCGGGCACGACCTCGCCCGCGCCGCCCCGGCCGCCGGGCGGTCCGTCCGGCGACCCGCGTCCCACAGTCCGGTTACCAGGCTGTTGCGCATGGGTGACCATCGATGGGTTAATGGTCGTCCCGGCCCAGAAGGGACGATCGGATGAGAAGCAACGGACGGCGCCTCCTGTCTCTCGGGGTGGCGCTCATCGTGACTCTGGCGACGACGCTCGGGCCGGGCACGGGTGCCCAGGCGGCACCGGTGACCGTCACCAACGGCACGCAGTTCACCGACACCAGCGGCGCGGTGGTGCACGCCCACGGCGGCGGTGTCCTCAAGGTCGGCGACTATTACTACTGGTTCGGCGAGAACCGCAACCCCGACAACACCTTCCGGGCGGTCTCCGTCTACCGCTCCACCGACCTGCGCACCTGGGAGTTCCGCAACAACGTGCTGACCCAGTCGTCGGCCGGCGAGTTGCAGCGCGCCAACATCGAGCGACCGAAGGTCATCTACAACGCCGGCACCGGCCGGTACGTGATGTGGATGCACAAGGAGAACGGGTCCGACTACAACGAGGCGCGGGCCGCCGTGGCCTCGTCGGCGACCGTGGACGGCAACTACACCTACCACGGCAGCTTCCGGCCGCTCGGCCAGCACATGTCCCGGGACATCACGCTCTACAACGACAACGGCACCGCGTACATGATCTCGGCCGCCAACGAGAACCGCGACCTGCACATATACCGGCTCACCTCGGACTACCTCAACGTCGCCAGCCTGGTGGGCAACTTCTGGGCCGGCGCGACCCGCGAGGCGCCCGCCATGTTCAAGCGGGGCGGCACGTACTTCCTGCTGACCTCCGGAGCGACGGGCTGGAGCCCGAACCAGGCGAAGTACGCCACCGCGCCGAGCATCTCCGGGCCGTGGAGCGGCTGGACCGACGTGGGCAACAGCAACACCTTCAGCTCCCAGCCGGCCTACGTGCTGCCCATCCAGGGCACCTCCACCACCAGCTACCTGTACCTGGGCGACCGCTGGGCGGGAGCGTGGGGCGGCCCCGTCGGCGACTCGCAGTACGTCTGGCTGCCGATCGCCTTCCCGTCCAGCACCAGCATGAGCCTGACCTGGTACCCGTCCGTCACCATCGACACGGCCACCGGGACGGTCACCGGCAACTCGCCCGCCTACTACCGCGTCACCGCCCGGCACAGCGGCAAGGTGATGGACGTGGTGGGCTACTCCACGGCCAACAACGCCGAGATCAGGCAGTACACCTGGAACGGCGGCGGCAACCAGAAGTGGGAGTTCCAGGACGCCGGCGGCGGCTACGTCCGCGTCGTCAACGTCAACAGCGGCAAGTGCCTCGACGTCGCCAACGCCTCCACCGCCGACGGGGCCAACATCATCCAGTACACCTGCGGCAGCGGCGCCAACCAGCAGTGGCAGTGGGTCGCGACCGGCGACTACTTCCAACTCCGGGCCCGGCACAGCGGCAAGTGCCTCGACGTGGTCAACGCCGGCACCGGCGACAGCGCCGACATCCAGCAGTACGCCTGCAACGGCGGCACCAACCAGCAGTGGTCGCGTACCGCGTCCTGACGACGACCCGGTGGCCGGGAACGCCCTGGTCTGTCAGCATCGGCGGATGCCAGTGCGGGAACGGCCGGCCCGGCTGCTCGCCGCCTCCGGGGTGAGCCTCGTCGTCGAGTCCTCGGTGCTGTCCCCCGACCTGCTGCGCGCGCTGCTCGCGGGTGGCAGCCGCGTACTGGCCGTGCACGGGTCATGCCGCCGGGGCTGGATCCCGGCGTGTTGCACCGTCTCCTCCTGGCCTGATGCGACAGGAAACCCGTTCCGGAACGGGCGCCGATCGATCGATTCTGATGGCAGCGAGCTGGCCTCCCTGCCAGCCCTGGAACACCGAGGAGAATCCAGGATGTCGAAGAGCAACCTGGCGGTTCGCCGCCGTCTCGCACGGGTCGCCGCGATCGTCGGTGCCGCCGGCGCCCTCGTGGCGGTGACGAGCATGCCCGCGGCGGCGGCGGGACCGTACATCAGCTCCAACTCCGGCGGCGCCAACATCCGCAGCTGCGCCAACACCGGTTGCTCGTCCAACGGCTACTACGGCAACGGTACGGGCGTCACGATGGTCTGCTGGGTCGATTCCCAGTGGGTCTACCCGCCGAACTCCAACTACGCGTCCAACCGCTGGTTCCGGGTCAACAGCCCGACGAGCGGCTACGTCCACTCGTCGCTGATCGCGAACCAGGTATCGACCCCCGCTTGCTGACCCTGGCGGTGGTCCGGCGGCTCCCGCCAGTCGCTGGACCACCGTCGAACAGAGGCTCACATTGATACAGTTACGACGTGTCCTGCGAAGGCGACGCTGCGCGATGACCGCGGTGCGTGACGACGGATGCGAGTCACTGACCAGCCGTCCGGAGCGGCTGGGGGAGTGCCTCCGCCGGTTCCGGGAGCACGCCGGGCTGTCCCTGTCCGGGCTGGCCCGGAAGGTCAACTACAGCCGGGGCTATCTGAGCAAGGTGGAGACGGGTCGAGCGCCGGGCAATGTCCAGCTGGCGCAGCGCTGCGACGAGGCGCTGGGGACAGGCGGTGTGCTGGCCAGACTGGCGCAGGCGCGCGATGCGCGGCCGTCCCGGGGGGCCGCATCCGCTGACCGGACGTGGGACACGTCGACGGGATGGCAGCGGCAGCCCCGCCCCGACGAGCCCACCACCGACCACCGGCCCGACGCACCGCTGACCCGGGGCGAGCTGCCGATCCCCTCGGCGACCGCCGTGGCGTTCATGCTCGCGCTCGACGAGGCCCACAACGCCCTGCGCGCGGTGGCCCGCGCCGACCTGCCACCGTCGGCACGCCACGACGCGGCCAACGAGACGCTCCACAACGCCCGGGTGTACGCGATCCGCGAACGCCTGCTGGTGCTGGGTGCGGCACCCCTGGTGGCCGCGGCCGAAGTCGCGTTCCTGCGGCTCATCGCGATCCGCGACGCGATCCGGGCCGGCGCGCGCCTCGACGGTGTCGACTACCACCGGGTCTACCACCCCTTCGCCGAGGGGCTCTGGGCCTTCCGGATGGCCTTGCGGGCCGACCTGGGACAGTCGCCGTTGACCCCGGAAGAGCTCGGCCGGGCGGACTGGTCCGATCGTGAACGGTGCCGCGACTGTGGCGAGCGCTACCGACCCTCCGCGTGACCGGGCTCGATGCTCTCGACGGCTCGCTCGGCCGGCGGTGGCGGTCAGGCGAGCGTACCCAGGACGGAGGCCGCGGCCTTCGCGCTGGTGACCCGCGCCGCCATGGTCCGCCGGATCCGCTCGGCGAGGGCGAAGGCACCTGCCGGGTCCCGCAGGATGCGAGCCGTCTCGAAGGCCCAGCGGCGGGTGTCGGTCGACTCGTCGTCCTCGACCGGCAGCACCGTCAACGCCGCGTCCTGCGGTGTCAGCGTTTCGTGGAGCAGCCTGCCCAGCCCGCTCCTCGCACTGACCAGCAACGGGGTGCCGGCGACGATGGCCTCGCGTCCGACGAGACCGAATGCCTCGGCGCGGGAGGGCATGAGCGCGAGGCACGCCCGGCGCAGGTCGGCCCGGAGATCGTCCGCACTGGTGGAGTAGGCCCGGGGGGTGACCTGCAGGCTGCGTCGGCCCGCCCACTGCAGGACCAACTCCCGCACCCGACCATGCTCGTTCGGCGGCACGCCCCGCAGCACCAGTTCCGGCTCGGTGCCGCCGAGACTGAGCAGCTCCACGGCCGCTCCCACCGCCCGTGCCGCCAGATCCAGCCCCTTCACCGACCAGTCGTCAAGCCGGCCCGACAGCATCACCTGACGTTGCTGCCACAGCGGCGGGACGCGGGGGGTCTCGTCGTCGAGATCGAAGCCCGGATCGATCCGCCCCGGAGCGGGGGCGTCGGGGTAGCCGGAAAGGTCGCGGCTGAGGAGATCGTGCAGCAGGGGACCCACGCCGAACGCACGGGTCGCGGTGCGGGCCAGCTCGATGTCCTCCTTCCAGCGTCGCTCGGCGATGGCGCCGCTGTCCGGCCGGTCACCGCGTTGCCATTCGATGTGATCCGACCAGGTGTGCACGATGTGTGCCCTGGCCGCCGCCGGGAAGTGGTCCTCGACCTGGACCCGGGCGTGCCCGCCGGTGATCCGGCCGTGTCCGATCACCAGGTCCGGTGCCCAGCCGCCGGCCAGCCGCGGACGCCGGGCCAGCGCGTCCCGCAGCCCGCCGGTGGTCGCCGCGGGCGCCGCCACCAGGGTGACCCCGACCTCGCGGGCGTGTGCGACCTCCTCCGGGGACGGTTCGAGGACGACGCAGACGACGTCCGCGCCTGCTCGGGCGAGCGCCGCGCAGAGCGACCGGTTGAACGTGCTCAGACCGCCCTTCGCGGAGAACCAGTCGGTATCCAGGGCCAGCACCCGGGGCGGTGGGCCGGCGAGCCGGCCGGTCGCCGGCGTCGGCGCGACGTCCCACCGGTCGCCGTGCCAGGTCAGCGGCCCGGCGGCGAGGCCGCCGGACAGGAACTTCCCCACGGTCTCGGTCGCCCGGTCCGGATCGCTGGCCCAGACCCGTACCGTCTGACCGGTGACGTCGATCTCCACCTCGACGAAACCCGGCGCGGCGGCAGCCGCCAGCCAGTCCCGCGCCGTCTGCGTGACCCGGGCGAGTTGGTGGGCGCCCACCGCGGCCAGGTCGTCGAAGAGGGTGATCACCGCGGCCGGCAGCAGCCGTTCCGGAACGAGACCGAGCTCGCCCAGGTCGAAGCCTACCCGTGGCGCGAGCCCGGCCTCCGCCAGCCGGGTGGTGAGATCCCCGCGGGCGGCCGCGTCGATCTCCTCGACGAACTTGACGACCGCCCGCCCGGAAACTGAGTGTGTCACGGCCCCCATGGTCTCATTCCACAGTCGACCTCGAATGGACGGTGGCGCGATGCTCGACTCCGCACAACGATCGGCGCTTCTCGACCGCCTTGTCGATCCCGCGGTCGCGCTGCCAGCCGACCACGACCACCAGCCCGCCGCCGGACGACTGCACGCAGCAGGGCAGTGGCGGCAACTGGCCGAGCTGTACCAGGAACAGGCGACGGCGGCCTGGCGGCAACGGCGTCCAGGGCTGGCGATCCGCCTGCTGCTCGCGGAGAGCCGGACGGCCCTACGCGCGGACGACCGCTCGCGCTGCCACGAGGCGATCGCGTTCGCCGCCCAGTGGCACCGACTCAGCGGGGCATTCACCGCAGCGGAGCTGTGGAACCACGTCCTGTTGCGGGAGTCGTTGCCCGCCGGCACGGCGTGGCTCCACGCGTACGCCTGGCGGGAGATGGCGGCGCTGCGGGAGGTGGCGAGCCGGTACGACATGGGGCTGTCCTACTGCGACGAGGGCATCGCGGTGTGCCGCCGGCACGCCGACGAGCCCCGCATCCCCCGGCAGCACGTCCGGGTCCTGATGCAGAAGGCGACGCTGCACCGGCATCGGGGCGAGCTGGAGGTCGCGCGGAACGTCCTGCACGAGGTTCGCGAGTTCGCCGATACCCGCGACCTCGACCCGTTCACCCGAGGACTGATCGCGCACCGGGAAGGGGGGTTGGAGATCGCGCTCGGGCGACCCGAAGCAGCGCTGGACGCATACCGGCGAGCCGCTGCGGCGTTCGCCGGCGTGAGCGAGGAAAACCTCCTCACCGCCCGGCTGCGCGAGGTGGCGGCGCTGCGTGAACTGCGCCGGCTCGGCGAGGCGCTGCGGCTCACCGACGACCTGGCAACCCGGTTCCGCGCCCACGGTGACACCTACCGGCTCGGTCAGATCCTGCTGGAACGGGCCGAGGTCCTGCAGAGCCTCGGCGACCCGGCCGCCGTCGCGGCCACCCTGCGCGAGGCGCAGCCCTACTACGAGGGGGCCGAGACGCTGGAGGCGCTGCGTTGGCACCGGCACATGGCCCGCAACCTCATCACCTCCCACGGCGACCCGGCGACCATCGCCGGACACCTGGCGGCCGTCCTGGGCCTGGCCGCCCGACCGCAACGGCGGGACCTCAACCGGACCATGCTCGCGCTGTACGACCTGCACCGGGCTCCACCCACGCAGCTACTGCCGCCGGCGCTGCGGCACGCCGCCGGTCGGGCCGCTCTCCTCGCCGCCGACCTGCAACGCGACTCGCTGCCCGACCCGGACGAGCGGTGGTCGACGCACGCCGCGCGGGAGGAGGTGTACGCGGCTGCGCTGCTGACACACACCGAACTCGGCGAGCCGGAGGCCACCGCGCGGATCGCCGAGACCGGACGCGCCGACCTGTTGAACCACCTGCTGACGGCCGGGTCGGCGGAGGCCGTCGCGCGTTCCCCGATCGCCGCGCCGCCCACCGACCGTGCGGCGGTCGACGAGGTCTTCGCGGTGGCCCGGCTCGCCGTCGCGTCGATTCGCTCGGGGCGACCGCCCGGCCCGGTACCGCTGCCGCCACTGCCCGGCCACCTGCCCACCCCGGCCGCCCTCGACGCGATGGCCGACGTCGTGGTGGTCATCACCCTCGGGCCGAGGTCGGACGGCTGGTGGTCGTCGGTGCTGACCCGGCCCCGCCACGGCGCGTGGCGGGCGACGCTACGTACCGCCTCCGCCCGTCTGGCCGCGCAGCTCGACAGCATGACCACCGGGGTCCCACCGGGGCGAGGCGTGGCCCGCGACATCTGGGACGAACTCGGCGCGTTCCTCCTGCCCGATGCGGCCGTCTGGGCAGGCTCCCCGGAACGTCCCCGGTCGGTGATGATCGTTCCGGATCCGCGGCTGTGGCACCTGCCGCACGCGGCCCTGACGCGCGACCGAACGTTCCTCTGCGACGTGGCCGAGGTCGTCCTCGCACCGAGCCTGCGCACCATGGAACTCCTCCTGGCCCGGTCCGCGACGACCGGCGGACCTCCCGTGCTGGCGACCGACCCGGCAGCGAGCCTGCTCGACCCCGGCCTGCCGAGCCACCGGGTGGAGCGGTCCGCCCTGGACGCCTGGCCGGGCGGCCACCGGGAGCTCGCCGCGCTGCCGGCAATCGACGACGGGCTCCGCCCCGCCCTGCTCTACCTGTCGGGCCACGGCGACCAGCCCGGCGCCACGGCGCTGTTCGGCCCCGACAGCGTCACGATGGACGCCCTCGCCCTGCGCCGGCTGCCCCGACTGGTGGTGCTGAACGGCTGCTGGAGCGGCACGGCGTCGAGCCGGTACGGGCACGACCCGCTGAGCCTGGCCGTCGGCGCGCTGATCGGCGGTGCCGACACCGTGGTGGCCGGTACCGGCTGGATCGGCGGCGTCGCGTCGGCGCACGTCGGCGCACGCTTCGTCCAGCAGGTCGGGCGGGGGACGCCGGTGGTGGCGGCGCTGCGCGCCGCGCAGCGGGAGATCCGCGAGGAGAATCCCGATCTCGGTCCGTTCGACTGGGCCGGTCTCTGCGTCGTCGGCACCGGGTCGTGACCCGTGCGCATCCCTCGGCCGGGCGTGGCGGTTTCCCGTCCCCTGTTTCCTCCTGTCGTCTCCTTGCTGTGGACGGGACTGGAGACAGGAACGCGTAGCAGGTTCGTCACCGTCGGTGGAAACTGAAGACGTGGAATGGATCTCCGTCGTCGGTGCGATCTGTGGAGCTGTCATCGCCCTCGCCAGCGCGGTGACCGTGGAGGCGCAGCACAGCCGCCAGGAGCGTCGGCGCAACCGGGAGGCAGAGCGCCTCGGCTACTGTCTCGACTTCGCTGTCGCGCTCGACTCGGCCCACAGCGGGCTACGGGAGGTCGCCCAGGACGACGACGACCCATCCCGCCGCATCCGGCGGGCCAACCGCGTCGTCCACGAGGCAGACGTCTTCGCCGCCCGGGAACGGCTACTCGTGGCCGGCACGGTGGAACTCGTCAAGGCCGGAGAGCTCGCCTACCAGAGGCTGATCGCCGTACGCAACGCCGTCCGGTCCGGCGCGGCCCTCTCCTCCCGGGAGTACCACCAGACCTACCACGGGTACGCCGAGGCGATCTGGCAGCTCAGGATGGCGGCGCGTGCGGATCTTGACCAGGCCCGGTTGGAGCCCGTCGACCTGGAACGACGGAGCTGGTCCGAGCGGGAGAACTGTCACGGGTGCCTCGGGTCGGCGGATGGTCGCCTGGCCGGGGCCGTGGGTGAGCCGGCTGTCGAAGCGGCGGCAGCTGTGGTTCCCCGGGACGGGTCGGGGCGCGGAACAACCCTGTGACCCGGAGGGTGTGGAGCGGGCGACGGGAATCGAACCCGCACCGTCAGTTTGGAAGATCGTTCTCGGCTGTCATGATCTGCCCGGATCGCCTGGTCAGCCGCCGGGTCGTCGTGCCCGATCATGACCGCTGGGAACCGTCCGGGACACCGACTACTGGCACGTGGCTGGCACGGCTGCGCGGTGAGCGCGCAGCCGTCCGGCGGCGTGCGGCTTACCGCCCCCGGCCTCTCGGGCCGGGGGCGGCTTGCCGTGTCGCCGGCTTTCCGCGCGCCTGGACCCCGGTACCCGGTGGCAAGCCGCGAAGCGGCGCGGCAGCCGATCGCCCCAAGTTGACCGTCGCTCAGCCAATCCCGCGATCGTCTCGGCCGGTGGTGTGCGGCTCGTCCTTGTCGGCTTCAACGAGGTCACCGGACGACTCGATCGAATCGATGAAACGTCGAAAGATCGACCAGGGAATCTGCCTGTCGCCGACCTGCACCAGCACGCGATGTGTTGGCCGTGGCGTGAACGGGCCGTCGCCCGGAGTTGCGTCAGAGATGACGACGGCGAGATGTTCGCCTGCCTCCGACCTGCTGGTCAGCTCGTACTGCCAGGCGTCGTCGGGCAGGCTGTAGTACGAGTTCACCTCGTACAGCTCAGTGCCGTGGGACCAAGATCTCCACCACCGGATGATGGCAGATGCCGCAGTGAGTCACCCAGGCGGATCACAGCCGGCCCGGCCGGTCGATGCCGGCCGGAGGCCGCCAGCAGGCCGGGCCGGGCCGCTGTGATCCGCAAGCGGGCCGCCTTGATCCTGATGAGAGCAATTCGGCAACTGACAGCCGAACGCTGGTGTCCCGTCACGGGACATGCTTGACAGTCGCGTCCCACCAGATGCTTGACATGATCATGAGTTGGCTTCTTCATCGCGTGGTGTTTGCGGGCATCGCGTGGTGGGAGGCCGGGTGGAAAGCCGCCGGTTGCGTCTGTGGGAGCCGCTGGCGGGTTGGGCCGCGAGTCGCGTCAGCCAGGTCTGGGATGTTTCGACCAAGAGCGCGGCCATAAACTAGGCTCGCTGGCATACGGTATAACTTGACAGAGAATTGGAGATTAGAGAAGTTGTATGGTTCTAAACCAAATGGGAGCATTTGGCTCTGCGGGTTACCGTAGCGGCAGCGAGGGAGGAATAATGGCATCCTTCCTTGGCTGGCGGAGGGGTACTCGCTTGATTTCATACGACCGGTTCAAGTACGCCCTGATCAACCTTGATGGGCGGCAGTGGCGCATGTTTGAGATCTTGGCTAACGCTTTCCTTGCTGCAGAGTTTCCAAGCGTTAGGCCGCTAGCCGCTCCGGGTGGGGATGATGGTATGGACGCGGCCCTCTTTCAGGCAACTGACGACCCTCAGACGGTTATCCAGTATTCCGTAAGGAAGGACTGGGAGCGTAAGATAAAAGAGACTGTTGTGCGGCTGCGTGAGACCCAGCCGGATACTTCTGTCTTGATCTATGCAACTAACCAAGAAATTGGCGCAGCCGCCAATGCTCTCAAGAAAGAGATGCGAACGGTCAATAAGGTTTACCTGGACATACGGGATAGCGAGTGGTTTCTAACTCAGCGGAATGTTAATGCCCAGACTGTTGCCGAAGCGGAAGAATTCTGCGAAAAGATAGCCGATCCAAAGCTTGTCGGCCCACAGGGCATGGGGCGCCAGGCTCAAGCGCTGACCGACCTGGAAACCAAAGCAGCGTTCGTTTACCTTAAGCTTCAGTGGGCGGATGATATAAGAGATAAGGGCTTGACGAAGCTGTGCTTCGATGCCCTCGTTAGATCTGTCCTGCGGGATACGACATCTGAATCTCGGCTGACTCGACAAGAGATTAGAGAACATGTCGCCAGCCTTCTGCCAGCGCATCCCCGGTCGGTGCTGGACATTCAGGTTGACGGCGCGCTTCGACGGCTTTCAAAAGTGTTTATCCGCCATTGGAAGAAGGTGGATGAGTTCTGTCTTACCTGGGACGAGCGGGTGAGACTCGCTGACCGTCTGGCTGAAATGTCGATATTGGACGAGGCATTGAGTGCCGAACTGCGGCAAACAATGATTGTAACGTCAAAGGAAATGGGGGTTGAACCTCCTAAGGATTTGGATGGGGCGGTTGACTTTGCTCGGAGGGCGATCGAGAAAACGTTACTAAATAGAGGGGAGGTGTTTGCTTCTGCTGTCATCAGCGAACGAACCGAGAAGTTCGTTACCTTCTCGGACGTTGAGGCGATCGTATATCATGAGATCGCCATTTCGCGCGTGCCTGCGGGGCTCGACCCGAATGCTCTGATTGCCGTCGTTCAGTCAGCTCTGCTGAATGCAACGGATGAAATCCGTCGTTACCTACGCAGCCTTGCTGATACTTATACGCTTTTCGCCTTCATGCGTGAGACTCCTGATGTTCAGTCTGCTGTGGTTAAAATCTTCTCTGATGGAGACCTGTGGCTCGATACCTCCGTCGTTCTACCGATCCTCGCAGAGACGTTGGTAGAGGAGCAGGCTCGTTCGCACACGAATCTTCTAAAAGCGGCGGTCGAGTCAGGTCTGCGTCTACACATTACCGACGGCGTATTGGAGGAAGTGGTAACACATATCACTCGGTCGCGCAGCTATGCAAGAGCGGTAGCCCAAGGATCGGCAGAGGGTGAACCCCCATTCTTGCTCAATCTATACGCTGCTGCTGGTCGCGACCTCAACGAATTCTCAGGGTGGCTGGAAAACTTTGCTGGCCAACGCCGCATCGAGGATGATGTCGCTGACTATCTTGAAGATATGCACTCAGTTTTACTTACGGATTTGACGATTGAGGCGGACACGGCTGACCCGGAACTGCGTGCTGCGACCGCCGAGATCTGGCATGAGTCTCGTGAAGCTCGGGAGCGTAAACGGCTTCGGCTTGGGCAACCGCCAACAGATCCGACTACCCTACAGAAGCTTGTTTCGCATGACGTCACCAACTATCTTGGTGTCGCAATGCGGCGTCAGCAGCGAGGTGAACGGCGTGGGGCTTTTGGCTACCGCAGCTGGTGGCTAACGTTCGATCGAACCGCCTTTCGGATTGAGGATTCACTTAAGGGAAGGTATAGTGGCCGCCCTCCGGCCTCCCCTGCGATTAGTCCGGACTTTATGGTTCACTACCTGGCCGTCGGGCCGGTCCGCGCTCGTATCTCAAGAAGGACGGAGGAGACGCTTCCTCTGATGATGAACATGTCGCTTCTTGATGCAGTGCCGGGTGACCTCCTTAATCTGGCCCAGACGTTGCGGCGTGAACTTGCAGGTCTCCCGGCTCATGTTGTGAACCGCAAGATTCGTGACACGATGGATGAGGCGCGAATTCTGCTTGGGCCTTCGGCACTTGGCGGTGAGGCGAAATTGACTGCCGAGATAAAGGAGCGCCTTATTTCTCAGGCTAAAGCACGGTAGGGGCTAGTTCGAGATTTAGGCGGTTTGTGATGACCATCTGACAGTTGCATTATGGGCTAGGTGGCATCGATGCCATGCTCCGCATAGGCGGCGGACCGATGTTTCCATGCCGTGATTGCTGTATGGACTCGGCGCACAAGCCTAGCGGGCGCGTATTCTTTTAGATTGCCTGGGGATACATAGCGCCATTCCGACAGTTCCCCATCATTGAACCGAATCATCTTCTCTTGATTGGGGGTTAAAGTGCCGGCATCGAAGATGAAGAGAACTTTGTCGCCTTCGGTCTCTGCTGGAGCCCAGTCAACAACTAACATTCGACCGACCCTTAATGCAAGTCCCAGTTCTTCCTGGATCTCGCGCATGCAGGCTGCGCGGGGTGACTCGCCGGGTTCGACGTAGCCGCCGGGGATGTCCCAGTGGTTCTTGTAGCTGGGGCGAACGAGGAGCACGCGGCCTTCGTCGTCGAAGAAGAGGGCACCGGCGGCTACGCGTGGGGTTGCCATGGGTGGCGTCTGGTTGGCCGTCACCAGGGCAGCCTAGATGGGCTGGGTTCAGTCGAGCACCTTGAGCCGCTGGGCCAGGCCGACCAGTTCAGCGGACGGCTTGCCGCGCTGGCGGCGGATCCAGGTGAGGGCGAGTTGTCGGCTGAGGAAGTGGTGGCGGACCTGTTCGGGTGCCATCTGCTCGGCGTCCAGGAGGGCGGCTTGGGCGTCGTCGATGCGGTTCCAGGAGCTGTAGGCGCGGGCGACTTCGAGGGCGTGCCGTACCCGACGTTCCATCGGTAGGCCGGCCGTGTCGACGCGGGGGCCGAGGTCGATGGCGACTTGCAGGTCTCCCAGCTCGGCGGCGGTGGCGACGCGGTGGATGGCCACGTTGGTCGGCCCGAACGCGGTCCAGAGGTGGTTGGCGTCGGCTCCGAGTTGACCGGCGGCCTGGTCGGCTGCGGCGAGGAAGGTGCGGGTGGTGCCGGCGTCGTTGGCGCGGGCGGCGGCCATCGAGCCGGACAGGAACAAGGTGCCGTAGACGGACAGCAGCGCTGGGGTGGCGTGCTTGAGGTGGGGCTCAAGGTAGCCGGCGGCGTCTTCGGTGAGGCGTACGGCTTCGGTGTAGCGGCCGGTGGCGTGCAGGGCGTGGGCGACGGAGCGGAACAGACTGCCGGTGATGAGCGGGTCGCCGGTCGGGCGGACGGCGGCCAAGCCGCGGTCGGCGGCGATCCAGGCGAGGTCGCTCTCTCCGAGCTTGGTGAGCTGGGTCGCGGCGAGCTGGTATACCAGGCCGAGGAGTCGGCGGGCGTGGTCCTGGTCGTCGCCGTCGTGGTGGTCGGCGGCAGCTTGGGCGCGGCCGAGTAGATCGGGTAGGCGGCCGGTGACGTACCCGAATCGGGAGTCCTGGTAGGCGTCCCAGAGTGCGCTTACCTCGTTCTTCAGCGCGGCGATGCTCGGTGGTTCCGCACCCGTGCCGCCGCCGAACGGGCTGAGGGCTCGGTAGTTCATCAGGGCGGTGCGTAGGGCGGGGACGGTGGCGGTGCCGCTGTCGCTGGTCCAGTCGAGCAGGGAGGGTTCGCCGAGCAGGTCGCCGAGCGTCACGTCCAGGACTTCGGCGAGGGACTTGATGACGGAGAGTCGGTCCAGTTCGATCCGGTTGTTCTCGATCTTGCCCAACCAGTCGGCGGTACGGCCGATGAGTCCGGCTAGGACTTCCTGGGACAGTCCGCGTCGGTAGCGGTACCAGGCGACTCGTTCGCCGATGGTCAGGTTGTGGGTTCTCCCGCGCACCGGTTCACCATCTCCCCTCGGTCGGCTGCGACCCCGGAAGGATTTTCCGGGTCGTTGGGCGGTTCGTGCCACAACCTGTCTTCATGACGGGGCTGAACGTATCGACCAACTGCCAATCCTGCTCGGGTGCGGGCTGGAAGTACACCGTTGCCCGCACCGCCATCCGGGGGATGGGGCAGGGGGCGGAGCGTACTCGTTCCCTGGCCCGGCGGTCCTGCCTGGACTGTGCGGGTTCCGGTCGTTCGGCGGCGTGCTGAGGCTGGCCCGGGGTGGGTGCTGGCGTGGGGCCGCGACCCGAACGACGGCCCGTGAATGGCCCGCCCGCCCCGGCGCCTCGCACGCCTGCTCCTGCGCCGAGTCGACCGGGTGTGCCGATACCGGGTGACCTGGTGCTGATCGACGGTCGGGCGTCGGTGCAGTTCGGCGGCGACCGGGCGCTGTGGCTGCGGGTCACGTCGGTGGACGAGCGGCCCACGTACTACGGCTGGGTGTGGCTCACCGGCTACGTCATCGATCCGGCCACCCGCAACGCGCTGGCAAAGCGCGAGGTCTTCGCGCAGACCGCCGGCCTCCACATCCAACGACGCAAACTCGACAGCACGCCGCCCCGCACCAACGCGGGCCCGGCGGTGAGGAGACGTGGTGTTTGACATCCGGGTACAGCTCGGCGCGGTCCTGGACATCGATGCGGACGATCGCTTGCTCCCGTCGGACGGGCCGGTGCGGTTGTGGGTGACCGGGGTCCGGCTGGTGGTCAACCGCCCGCCTCACGACGAGTGGATCTGGGTGGAAGGGGTCAAGCTGTCGCCGTCGGGCCGTCGGGGTCCGCAGACGCAGATCCTGGTACGCGCCAGCAAGCTTCCGCCAGAGGGGCTGGCTCGGTGAGCGTCTACCTGTCGGGTGCGGCGCGTGATCAGCTTCAGGCGGCGCAGGCGCAGCTTGACCGGCACACATCGTCGAGCGGGGACGGGCGTTGCGCCGGCTGTGGCGAGGATGGTCCGTGCGGGGTGCGTCGGGATGCGTTGCGGGTGTTCGGCCGGTACGGCTGCCTGCCTCGCCGCTGGCCCGGCGCGACCCAACCTGAGCGGGTGGCGGTGGTGTCGTCGTGGTCGGGGTGGCTGGCTGCTGCGGTGGAGCGGGTGACACCGAACGGCTGACGTGACTTGTCCTGTCAAGCAAACAACTCATATGCTGCTGAGATTCATGCAGCGTTCATAGGTGGGGTGGCCCGCGATGGCGTACGAGATTCCGACGCCGAAGTACCTGCGCGTGTTGAACACGTTGCGGAAGCGCATCGAGGATGGCGACTACGCGCCCGGTGCGGCACTGCCGTCGGAGAACCAGCTCTGTACGGAGTTCCGGGTGTCCCGCCCGACGGTGCTCAAGGCATTGGGCATCCTCAAGCAGGACGGCTGGATCGAGTCCCAACAGGGCAAGGGCAGCTTCGTACGTGGCCGGCCCGTCTCCGGTCGTACCTCGCCGGACTACGCCCGTGACGCGGTGGAACTGGACGAGACGGGGGAGACGGAGATGCTGCACGTCGGTCCGGTGCTGGCCTCGCCGCGTATCGCTGCGGAGTTGAAGATCCCGGAGGGCACGCCGGTATACGAGCGGCGGCGTCGGACGGTGTCCGGGGCGGGGCCGGTGGACCTGGTGGCCACGTTCGTGCCGGTGGACATCGCGGTCGGTACCGAGATCACCAAGGCGGATCCAATCCCGGGTGGCCTGCTCGACCTCATCGCCCGCCACAAGGGCCTACGCGCCGACTACGCCACCGAGCGCATGACCGCCCGCCGGGTGAGCGGGGTCGAGGCCGAAGCCCTGGAGGTGCCGGCCGATGAGTCGGTGATGAGCGTCGTCATCACCGTCCACCAGGCATCTGGCGATCCGATCATGACGTCGGTGCTGGTGATGCCCGGCAGCCGCCACGAGATCGAAGACACCTACGCGCTGCGCTGAGGGGTCTCCTGCGCGGCCAGCATGGATTCCGCCTCGTCGAGGATCTGTTGGGTCTGGCTGGCGGTCAGCCGGCGGATGTCCCAGATCAATTGGGCGGCATCCGAGGCCGCCGGATTGATCGAGGGTGCCTCGCGCGGCATGACGATGTTGGTCAGAGCGGCCAAGTCCTCGGCGCGTACCGCCAGCAAGGCCGCGAAGCTGACCAGCAGATCGGGTGACACTTCCTTGCGTCCGTGGCCGATCATCCCGAGCGTGGATGCGGCCAGGTAGTGGGGCGTCAGTTGGGCCAGGCACTTGGCCGAGCCGATCCAGTCCAGGTTCCGATTACGGAGCATGCGGAGGATCATTCCGCCTGGCCCTGGTGGGTACTGCTCGCGCAGCGGCAGGGGCGGGACCGGCTGGGTCCGCGTCTTCTGGGGCATTGAGCGGACCGCCTGGCAAAGCTGGTGCCGACGCGACGCCGGTAGCTGAATCGCGTGTCCAGCGAGGGTGGCGGCGAGTCTGCCGGCTGCCGCGTCCAGCGGAGCCAAATCGTCTGGTACCGGAAGGCCGGCGATCACGAACAGGTCTGCGGCGTGCAGGTCGACTGTCGACGCCAACTGCCGAAGCAGCAGAGGGTTCGGCGTTGCGCCGTCGAGGAACGCTCGGACCTCGTGCGCGCCGACACCGGCTCGTTGGGACAAGTCGAGCGGGCTCAGCTCCCGGCGCTCCAACAGCCGCGCCATCGGCGTGGAAGAGTCCGCCTCGCTGGTCACCCCGCCAGGCTAGAGCGCATCCCTCCCTGCGGCCACGTCGATGCCGGCTCGACAGCTCTCCACATTGTGCGAACGGCTCACATTCGACCTTGCTTGTGCTTACAAGCTGACGTAGCTTGTTAGATCAACCGGTTGTCAGGAAGACGACTGGTAAGGCTAGGAGGCTGTCCACGTGGTTCCGATGACGTTGAAGGTGCCGGTCCCGTCCGAGTACGTCTTTCCCGCCGGGGCGCTCTGCCTGGGTGTGTCGCCGCAGATCGACTTCGAGCGGCGGGGTGAGGCGGACAACCAGGCGCGGGACAAGGACACCGGGGAACGGGTCTGGGTGGTCCGCGTGATGGACCTGGACCCGGAGGCGGGGAAGTTCGGCCGGTCGACCGAGGTGAAGGTCAAGGTGGTCGCGTCACAGCAGCCGGTGCCGCCGCCGTCGATGGTGCCGGGGTATCCGCCGGCGGTGGAGTTCGAGGGTCTGACCCTCACCCCCTACGTCGACTCGCAGCGGTGCAAGCCGGGCCGCTCGTCGGGTGACTGCCGTTCCCGCATGGCGTACTCGCTGCGGGCGACGGCGATCCGTCCGGCGTCGACGCTTCCCGGCTCGGTGGCGGCCTGACCGCACCTGATCGTGCGCGCGGGGCGGGTCGTTTCCCCGCCAAGAGTCCCGACCCGTCCCGCGCTCTCCCCATCCCTCATCTGGTGAAGGAGGGCGTGATGCCCACCGTAGTTCCCCCTGCCCTGACAGTTGTTGTGCCCCTGCTCGTCGGCGCGGCCCTCATCCTCACCCGTCTCCGGTTGGCGGGTCTGCGGCACGCCTACCGGGAGACCGAAGCGGTCCTGCGGTCGGTGTTGCGGTTGCCGCCGGCCTCGGGGCGGGTGTGCGCGATCCGCTGCCCCTGGTGCTGCCGGTGGGTGAAGCCGCGTCGGTTCGACCTGCGCCGCATGTCGTGCCGTTCGTGTGTGTCGACGTTGGCGCGTCCGGGTCGGGGTGGTGACCTGTGCCTCTGATCAACGTCATCCCGGGGGACAAGATCCCTATGGCGCCGATGAACGTGCGTCTTCCGGCGTGGCGGGTTCCGGGTTGGCTGCTGGTGTTCTGGTGGCTCGCCCGGGGCCTGTTCCGCCTCACCGTCCTCGCCGTCCGCTACTGGTGGCTCACCGCCCCGGCCGCGCTCGCGCTGTGGATCCGGGCGGAGTTCGGGGGCCTGGTCCTGGCCGGCGTCGCCCTGGCCGTCGCGGTCGGCTGTGTGGGCTGGTGGCGGTGGCATCCGTCGTCGTGGCTGCGCTTCGGCTGGTACCCGCTCCTCGCCCGCATCCGCACCCTGGTGATCTATCGGCGGCGGTGGGCGTCGGTGATGGCCACCTGTGACCTGGCAACGGCGTTCGCCGGTGACCGGTACGTGCCGCAACTGCTCAAGGTCCGCTGTGACCGTTACGGCGATGAGTTGACCGTCCGGTTGTTGCCGGGGCAGATCCCGGATGACTGGGGGCAGGCCGCGGAACGCCTCGCCTACGCCTTCCGCCTCCGTCAGGGCCAGGCACGCTCCACTAACCGCCCGGATCGGGTGGTGCTGCGCCTCGTGCGCCGTGACCCCCTCGCCGAGGTCGTCGGGCCGCTGCCGGTGGCTGAGGTGCCGGACTTCGGCGGGCTGGCCCTCGGCGTCGACGAGGACGGCCGCACCTATCGGCTGCGGCTGTCGGGGTCGCATGTGTTGATCGCGGGGGCGACGGGCTCGGGCAAGGGGTCGGTGTTGTGGTCGCTGATCCGCTCCTTGGCCGCCGGTATCCGGTCGGGCCTGGTGGAGGTGTGGGCGTTCGATCCGAAGGGCGGGATGGAGTTGGCGGCGGGGGTGCCGCTGTTCGCCCGGTTCGCCTACGACGACCCCGACAGCATGGCCGGCGTCCTGGAAGAAGCCGTGAAGCGGATGCGGGTGCGGGCGGCCCGGCTGCGCGGGGTGACCCGTCAGCACGTGCCGACCCCGGAGGATCCGTTGCTTGTTCTGGTCGTCGATGAGCTGGCGGCGTTGACGGCGTACATCACCGATCGGAAGGTCCGCGACCGGATCAAGGAAGCCCTCGGCCTCCTGCTGTCCCAGGGCCGGGCGGTCGGCGTGCACGTGGTCGCCGCGTTGCAGGATCCACGTAAGGACGTGCTGCCGTTCCGCGACCTGTTCCCCACCCGCATCGGCCTGCGCCTGACCGAACCCGAGCAGGTGGACATGGTCCTCGGCGACGCCGCCCGCGACCGGGGCGCCCTCTGCGACCGCATCCCCGAATCCGCACCGGGGGTGGGGTTCGTGGTCCTCGACGGCGTCCGCGAACCGGTCCGGGTCCGCTTCGCCTACCTCACCGACGACGACATCCGGCAACTCGGCCACGACTACCGCCACCCCACCGACACCGACACCGATCAGGGGGTGAACCCGTGAAGACCAACGCAGACCGGGTGGAGGGCCTGGTCCTGGTGCTCATCGTCCTCACCGTGGGCGGACTGGCCGGCGCGGCGTCGTTCACCCACGTCCACGACTGGACCATGGCCAACTCCCCCACCGGTACCGGCGACTGGTTCGGCTGGGCCAACGCCGCCATCTCCGAACTCCTACCCCTGGCAGCGCTGTTGACCATCCGGCGGCGTCGTCGCACGGGCGGCCCGGTCGGGTACCCGCTGTTCCTGCTCGTCTGCGCCGTCGCCCTGTCCCTCGCCGCGCAACTGGCGGTGGCGGAGCCGAGTCTCTCGGGCTGGTTGCTGTCGGCCGTTCCCGCGCTGGCGTTCCTCGGCCTGTCCAAGCTCGTCTTCTCGGTAGCCCCGACAGCGGTGCCGCGCGTTGACCAGCCGACCGACGCCGCTGACTGGAGCCAGTGGTCACCCGCCGAAACCGGCACTGAGGACCGGCCGTCCCTACGCCTCGTCGACGACGACCAGGCGGCGACCGCCGAACCGGTCCCACCGCCGGCAGTACCGGTGCAGCGGCCGGGGCTGGTGCCCGTCCCTGCGGCGGCGTTCGCACCCCGCAACGGCATGCCGTACGGCGCGGAGCGTGACCAGTGAGCCAACAGCAACTCCTACCCGCCGCGACGCCGGCCGAGGTGCAGCAGCCGCGGCCGGGGTCGCGGGCCGACCGGATGCGTAAGCCCCTCGCGAAGGACGCGCTCAAGCAGCTCGCCGAGCAACACGGCGTCTGCGTCCGGCCCCTCGCCCTACGCCGCACCGACACCACCACCGGACTCACCGAGGTCGTCGAAGTCCCCTGCGGAGCCACCCTGGCGGCGAAGTGCAAGCCGTGCGCCGAACGGGGTCGGCGGCTGCGCATCCAGCAGATCCGGGAAGGCTGGCACCTCGCCGACGAACCCGCCATCCGCCCCGACAAGCCCGGTGAAGACGTGCTCGCCCTCGTGCGGGTCCGGGCGCATCTGGAGTTCGAACGCGAAGCCGCCCAGTACCAGCCGATGACCCCGGACGAGCGGGCCGCCCAGGTGGCCGAGATCGACGCCGCCATCGCCGAGATGGACGAAGCGCTCGGCGAAACCAGCCTGCGCGGGCACCTCACCCCGAAGGACCGCGACGAGCGGCCCCGCCGCAAGCGGTCCACCCGGCGGCGGCAGGACACCCCCGACCTGCCCCGGCTGCCCGTCGACCCGCGCACCGTCGGCCGCGCCTACCCCGGCAGGGCAGGCAAGACCTACCGGCCGTCGATGCTGATCACGCTGACCCTCGGCTCACACGGCCCCGTCCACTCCCACCTACGCCGGGGCGCCTACGTCGCCCCGTGCGAATGCGGCCAGCGGCACAGCCCCCATGACGACGTCCTCGGCACCCCCGTCGACCCCGCCGGATACGACTACCGGCGTGCCGCCCTGGACGCGATCCACTTCGCCCGCGTCCTCGACCGGTGGTGGCAGAACGTCCGCCGCGCCGCCGGCTGGAACGTCCAATACGCGGGCGCGGTAGAGCTACAACGACGGCTCGCCCCACACGCGCACTTCGCCATCCGGGGCACCCTCCCGCGCCGACTGCTCAAGCAGATCGCCGCCGCCACCTACCACCAAGTGTGGTGGCCACCCTTCGACGAGCTGGCCTACCCGGTAGAGAAGCCGCCGGTGTGGGACGTCGACCGACAGGCGTACGTCGACCCCAAGACGCGCGAACCGCTACCCACCTGGGGCGAAGCCCTCGACGCCCTGGAAGAACCCGACAGCCGACCCGCGTACGTCGCGCGACTGGGGCGCATCGACGCCCGCGGCATCGAGCAGGGCACCAAGGATGCCGAACGCTCCATCCGCTACGTGACGAAGTACGTCACGAAAGACCTCACCGACCAGGCCAAGCCCCGATCCGACGCGCAAAAGGCACACTTCGACCGGCTACACGCGGAACTGTCGACCCTGCCGTGCTCCCCAACCTGCGCCAACTGGCTGCTCTACGGCGTCCAACCCGACGGCGTCAAGGCAGGCTTGACCCCCGGCCGCTGCACCGGGAAGGTCCACCAACGCTCCACCCTCGGCTTCACCGGCCGCCGCGTCCTCGTCTCCCGCCAATGGTCCGGCAAGACCCTCGCCGACCACCGCGCAGACAACCGCGCCTGGGTACGCGCCATCCTCGCCGGAGGCATGGCCGACACCGAAGAACACGACCAGGCCGCCGACGACGCGGACGGGTCAAAGCGATACCGGTTCGAACTCGCCCGACCCGAAGACCCCGACGTACCGCCCCTGGAACACCGCCTCCTGCGCGCGATATCCGCACGCATCCGCTGGCGCGCAGACCTCGACACCGCGCGCCTGCGAACAGGCGCTGCTGTTCCGGCAACCGATCAACCCGCCGCGCTCGCGGCCTGAACCCCTGGGAGGAGCAACCGCATGAATGACGAGCTGTTGACCGCTGACGAGGTCGCCGCTCGCCTCAAGGCAACGCCGCGATTCGTCCGCCGGCTGGTCGCCGAACGACGGATCGCCTTCGTCAAGGTCGGCCGCCTGGTGCGCTTCGAGGCGTCGGCCGTCGCTGCCTACATCGACAGCAACCGGGTCGTGCCGATGACTCGGGCGCACCTGCGTGACTACCTGGGGGAGGTGGCCTGATGGCGGCGAGCAAGGGCCGGCGGCGTTTTGGCAATGTGCGTCGTCTCCCCTCGGGGCGGTACCAGGCGCGGTACGTCGGCCCGGACGGGCTGGAGCGGAAGGCACCGCACACCTTCGAGACCGAGCGCCAGGCGGCCATGTGGCTGACCGTCGTGGAGTCGGAGATCATCAAGGGGGAGTGGTCGGCCCCAGAGGCGGGGGAGATCAAGCTCGACGGGTACGGCCGGAAGTGGATCGCCGAGCGGAAGCTCCAGCCGCGCACCCGCGAGAACTACGAGGACTTGTTCCGGCTGTACATCGGCCCCCACCTCGGCGCGCTCGCCCTGGGCGCGATCAAGCCGCAGACCATCCGCACCTGGCGTAGGAACCTGCTCGACGGGGGCACGACGGAACCGCAGGCGGTGAAGGCGTACTCACTGCTGCGGGCGATCCTCAACACCGCCGTGAAGGAAGACGAGCTGATTCGGCAGAACCCGTGCCGCATCCCGGGCTATGACCGCTACCACACGCCGGAGCGGCCGGTGGCGACCGTCGCCCAGGTGCTCGCGCTCGCCGAGCGGATGCCGCCCCGGTTCGCGGCGTTGGTGATCGTCGCCGCGTTCTCCGGGCTGCGCTGGGGTGAGCTGGCGGCGCTGCGGTGCTCGGACATCGATCTCACGGCCGGCACGGTCCGCGTCCCGCGCAAGCTGGCGGCGCTGCGTAACCGGATGGAGTTCGGGCCGCCGAAGTCGGAGGCGGGCAACCGTACGGTGACCCTGCCGGCGGCGGCCCGGTCGGCGCTCGCCGCGCACCTGGCCGCGTACGTGGGGGAGGGGCCGGAGGCGCTGGTCTTCACGGGGGACAAGGGCGCGGTGCTGCGTTCCGGCAACTTCCGTCGGGCGGTCGGCTGGGCGGCGGCGCTGCGGGCGGCCGGCATGCCGGAGGGGTTCCACTTCCACGACCTGCGGCACACGGGCAACAACCTGGCGGCGGCGACCGGGGCCAGCACGCGGGACCTGATGCACCGGATGGGCCACGCGAGCATGCGGGCGGCGCTGGTCTACCAGCACGCGAACAGCGAGCGGGATCGGGAGATCGCGGCCGGCATGGACCGACGTATCGCCAAGCAGGCGAAGCGGGCGGCGGCACCGGGCAAGGCCAAGTCGACGAAGGGCAAGGCGAAGGGCGGCGACAAGCCGGCGAAGCAAAAGCCGGCCAAGGGCGGGAAGGCCGAGCGACCGGCACGCGGACGGGCCTCGGACGGCACGGCCGGCGCTACTGGCACGCCAATGGCACGCAAGATCAGTAAGGGCTAGAACGAGAACGGCCCAGGCTCGGCGAGGGTGCCGCTGACCTGGGCCGGAGGGTGTGGAGCGGGCGACGGGAATCGAACCCGCACCGTCAGTTTGGAAGACTGAAGCTCTGCCATTGAGCTACGCCCGCGTGCGCCCCGGTGCACGGGGTGCGCCGACAGCCTACCCGGTGCCCGGGTGCGGCGCGCATCCTGTCCGCGCGTGCCCATGATCCACGTCATGCCGGGGAGGTGGCGGTGTCCGCACCCCTGGAAACCGCCATGTCGCCGACATGGCGGGCCGGCCCAACGGCGGCCCCGGCACCCCTGCCGCGCCTCGACGGCATACACTTCTCGTCGCCACGGGGTGTGGCGCAGCTTGGTAGCGCACTCGCTTTGGGAGCGAGGGGCCGTGGGTTCAAATCCCGCCACCCCGACTGTCGTCCGCGGCCGGGGCGCCCCGGGAGCCGCCGGTTCCCGCCTGGTGTCCCGGGCGCTGCCGAGGGGCCGTTCAGGCTCGCCTACACTCGATGGGCTGAATCACGCCCAGACTCAACTGAGATCCGTCAAGGAGTACGCCTGTGAAGAGCACCGTCGAGACTCTGAGCCCGACGCGCGTGCGGCTCGCCATCGAGGTGCCGTTCGTCGAGCTCGAGCCGAGCCTCAAGAAGGCGTACCGGGAGATCGGTTCGCAGGTGCAGGTGCCCGGCTTCCGGCGGGGCAAGGTGCCGGCCGCCGTGATCGACCAGCGGGTGGGCCGGGGCACCGTCCTCAACGAGGCGGTGCAGGAGGCCATCCCGCAGAACATCCTCGCCGCGGTCCGCGAGCACGACCTGAAGACCCTCGGTCGCCCCGAGGTCGAGATCACCGAGTTCAACGACGGCGACTCCCTCAACTTCACCGCCGAGGTGGACGTCCGGCCCGAGATCACCCTGCCGGAGCTCGACTCGATCGAGGTCACCGTCGACGAGCTCCAGATCGACGACAGCGAGATCGAGGAGCAGGTGAAGAACCTGCGCGAGCGGTTCGCCACCCTGAAGACCGTCGAGCGGGCCGCCGCCGAGGGCGACTACGTGCAGATCGACCTGAACGCCACGGTCGACGGCGAGGACGTGCCGGGCGGCTCGGCGACCAACATCTCCCACGAGGTCGGCAGCAAGCAGCTCCTGCCGGGGCTGGACGAGGCCCTCGTCGGCCTCGCCGCCGGCGAGAGCACCACCTTCACCACCCAGCTCGTCGGCGGCGACTTCGCCGGCCGGGACGCCGAGGTGGCGGTGACCGTGCGCACGGTCAAGGAGAAGGAGCTGCCGGAGCTGGACGACGACTTCGCCCAGATGGCGAGCGAGTTCGACACCATCGACGAGCTGCGCGCCGACGTGCGCGAGCGGGTCACCCGGGGCAAGCGGGTCGAGCAGATCTACGCCGCCCGGGACAAGGCCCTGGAGCAGCTCGTCGAGGCCGCCGGGGTGCCGGCGCCGGAGGGCGTCGTCCGCGAGGAGGTCGAGGGCCGCAAGCAGGCCATGATCGACCAGCTGGAGCGGATCGGCGCATCCCTGGAGGAATACCTCGCGGCCGAGGAGAAGACCGAGGAGCAGATCGACGCCGAGCTCAACGAGGCGGCGACCGACGGCGTCAAGATCCAGCTGCTGCTGGACACCCTGGCGGACGCCGAGGAGATCCAGGTCTCCGACGACGAGTTCGGCCACGAGATCGTCCACCGCGCGCAGCGCGCCGGGATGCCCCCGCAGCAGTACTACGACCAGCTGGTCCGCTCGGGCAGCGCGGCGGCCGTCTTCGGCGACGTGCGGCGCGGCAAGGCGCTGGCCTCGGTGATGGAGCGCATCAAGATCAAGGACACGGCGGGCAACGAGGTGAGCCTCGACGCCATCCGCGCCGAGAGCGAAGAGGCCCACGACCACGACCACGACCACTGACATCTCGGGTGCGGCCGCCGTCCACCGGTTGCGGTGGGCGGCGGCCCGAGCCCTTTTCCGGGTACGTCCCGGAGGGGCTGCGCTGAGAGCGAAAAGCGCCCCGACCGGGACTCTGCCGCCCGGGCGAGCGGTTAGTGTCGGGTAGGACGGTACGGAGAGCGAAGGGCTGCCATGACCGACATGCACATCCCAGCGAAGCCGCTCCGGGCGATCGATGCCCGCGGTGGCGAGAACATTGGCAACCTCGACGACTCGGTCTACAACCGGTTGCTCAGGGAACGCATCATCTTCCTCGGCAGCGAGGTGAACGACCAGGTGGCCAACCGCATCTGCGCGCAGCTGCTGCTGCTCGCGGCGGAGGACCCGGACCGGGACATCTTCCTCTGGATCAACTCGCCCGGGGGCTCGGTCTACTCGGGCATGGCGATCTACGACACGATGCAGTACATCGACAACGACGTCTCCACGGTGGCGATGGGCATGGCCGCCTCCATGGGGCAGCTGCTGCTCTGCGCGGGCACCAAGGGCAAGCGCTACGCCCTGCCCCACGCGCGGATCATGATGCACCAGCCGTCCGGCGGCATGGGCGGCACCGCGTCGGACATCGCCATCCAGGCGGAGCAGATGCTCTACACGAAGCGGATGTTCCAGGAGCGGGTGGCCTTCCACACCGGCCAGACCCAGGCCCAGATCGAGGCGGACTCGGACCGCGACCGCTGGTTCACCGCCCAGGAGGCCATGGACTACGGCTTCATCGACAAGGTGATCACCGGAGCCGCGCAGGTTCCGGAAGGCGCCGGGACCCTGAGCTGACCGAGGAGCTGACGATGACCGACCTGAGCCTGCCGCCCCAGTTCGCGGCCGTGCACAACCGCTACGTCCTGCCGTCCTTCGTCGAGCGCACGTCGTACGGGGTGAAGGAGTCCAACCCGTACAACAAGCTCTTCGAAGACCGGATCATCTTCCTCGGCGTCCAGGTGGACGACGCGTCCGCCAACGACGTGATGGCGCAGTTGCTGACGCTCGAGGGCACCGACCCCGACCGCGACATCATCATGTACATCAACTCGCCGGGTGGCTCGTTCACCGCGATGACGGCGATCTACGACACGATGCAGTACGTCCGGCCGGACATCTCCACCGTCTGCCTGGGGCAGGCCGCCAGCGCGGCCGCGGTGCTGCTCGCCGCCGGCACGCCGGGCAAGCGGATGGCGCTGCCGAACTCGCGGATCATCATCCACCAGCCGGCCACCGAGGGCGGCTACGGGCAGGGCTCGGACATCGAGATCCAGGCCCGGGAGATCATGCGGATGCGGACGCAGCTGGAGGAGATGCTCTCCCGGCACTGCAACCAGCCGGTGGAGAAGGTCCGCAAGGACATCGACCGGGACAAGATCATGACGGCCGAGGAGTCCCGCGAGTACGGGCTGGTCGACACGATCCTCACCAGCCGCAAGAAGGGGCTGCTCGCCGCCAACGCGGCCAGCTGAGACGAGCATGGGGTCGGAGGTCGGCCGGGCGTGTCGCCGGCCGACCTCTGACACGCCCGATTTGGGGGTCGGAGAAACCCCCGCCAGCGGGTAACGTCGGGCCCGTACCGCTGCGTCGGGACGGTCCGGCGAGCGAACGGAGACGGACGGAGCGCAGCGTCCGCAGGTCATGGCCGGTGCACCGGCCGATGAGTGCAGGGAGAACGTAGGTGGCACGGATCGGTGACGGCGGCGACCTACTCAAATGCTCCTTCTGCGGCAAGTCGCAGAAGCAGGTTAAAAAGCTCATCGCGGGGCCCGGGGTCTACATCTGCGACGAGTGCATCGATCTCTGCAACGAGATCATCGAGGAGGAGCTGGCCGAGTCCGGCGAGGTGAAGTGGGAAGAGCTTCCCAAGCCGATGGAGATCTGCCAGTTCCTCGACAACTACGTGGTCGGCCAGGACCAGGCCAAGAAGGCCCTCGCGGTCGCCGTCTACAACCACTACAAGCGGATCCAGGCAGAGGCGGCCGGCGCGCCGGGTTCCGGCAGCGACGCCGTCGAGCTGGCCAAGTCCAACATCCTGCTGCTCGGGCCGACCGGGTGCGGCAAGACCCACCTCGCGCAGACCCTCGCCCGGATGCTGAACGTCCCCTTCGCGATCGCGGACGCCACCGCCCTCACCGAGGCGGGCTACGTGGGCGAGGACGTGGAGAACATCCTCCTCAAGCTGATCCAGGCCGCGGACTACGACATCAAGCGGGCCGAGACCGGCATCATCTACATCGACGAGGTCGACAAGATCGCCCGCAAGTCGGAGAATCCGTCGATCACCCGGGACGTCTCCGGCGAGGGCGTCCAGCAGGCGCTGCTGAAGATGCTCGAAGGCACGGTGGCCAACGTGCCGCCGCAGGGCGGGCGCAAGCACCCGCACCAGGAGTTCATCCAGATCGACACCACCAACGTGCTGTTCATCTGCGGTGGCGCCTTCGCCGGCCTCGACCAGATCATCGAGGCCCGTACGGGCCACGGCGGGACGGGCTTCGGCGCGCGGCTCCGCTCGGTCTCCGAGCGGTCGACCGACGACATCTTCAGCCAGGTCATGCCAGAGGACATGCTGAAGTTCGGCCTGATCCCCGAGTTCATCGGCCGGCTTCCGGTGATCACCAACGTCCGCAGCCTCGACCGGTCCGCCCTCGTGCGGATCCTCACCGAGCCGCGCAACGCCCTCGTGAAGCAATACCAGCGCCTCTTCGAGCTCGACGGCGTGGAGTTGGAGTTCGAGCCCCCGGCCCTGGAGGCCATCGCCGACCAGGCGATGCTGCGCGGCACGGGTGCCCGGGGCCTGCGCGCCATCATGGAGGAGGTCCTGCTCTCCGTGATGTACGAGGTGCCGAGCAACCCCGACGCCGCCCGGGTCCTGATCACCCGCGAGGTGGTCCTGGAGAACGTCAACCCGACGATCGTGCCGCGCGAGTTCACCGGCCGCCGGGCCCGCCGGGACCGCGAGGAGAAGTCCGCCTGACCCCTCCGCCCGGTGGGGAGGGGTCCACGACCCCTCCGCCGGCGGTGGAGGCTGTCGCGGGGGCCCCACCAGCCGTACGCTGAGGGTCATGCGCGTCGCCGTCTGCCAGCTGAACTCCCGCGACGACCGGGCCGCCAACCTCGCGGCCGCGGAGGCGTTGTTGGTCCGCGCCGCAGCGGCCGGCGCGGACCTGGCGGTCCTCCCGGAGTATGTCGACTATCTCGGCACGGCAGCCGGGATGCCGGCGCCCGAGCCCGTCGACGGCACCGTGGGTCGGTTCTTCGCCGACGTCGCCCGCCGGCTCGGCATCTGGGTGCACGCCGGGTCGTTCCACGAGGCGGGCCCGGACCGGGACCACACCTGGAACACGTCGTTGCTCTTCGACCGCAGAGGCGCGCTCGCCGGGACATACCGCAAGATCCACCTGTACGACGTGGAGATTCCCGGCCGGGTGTCATACCTGGAGTCGGCGACGGTGGCCCCGGGGGAGAAGCCGGTGGTGGTCGACGTCGAGGGGGTCCGGGTCGGCCTGTCGATCTGCTATGACCTCCGGTTCCCGGAGCTGTACCGGCACCTGGCCGCGGACGAGGGCGCCACGCTGTTGGTGGTGCCGGCCGCGTTCATGGTGCACACCGGGCGTGACCACTGGGAGGTCCTGCTGCGGGCGCGGGCCATCGAGAACCAGTGTTTCGTGGCCGCCGCCGGGCAGACCGGCGACCACGAGCCGGGGCGCACCTGCTTCGGCCGGAGCATGGTCGTCGACCCGTGGGGGACGGTCCTCGGCCAGGTGCCCGACGGCACCGGTCTCACCGTGGTGGACCTGGACCTGGATCGGCTGCGGACCATCCGCACGGAGCTGCCCAGCCTGGCGAACCGTCGGCTCTGACGCCTCCGGGCCGCGGCTCAGCTCTGGAGGAGGACCCCGAGCACGGTGAGGCCCGCGATGGCGGTGGCCGTGATGAGCAGCGCGGCGGACATCCGGGAGCGCCCGCGCCTCGCCAGCCGGCCCACGGAGAGCAGGATGACGGCCACCACCACGGCGCCGATGACCAGTTGCCAGAACGGCAGCAGCAGTCCGAGCAGGGCTTCCTCGGCGAGCGGTTGCACCGGGCGGGCGGGGGTGTCATCCATGCCAGACACTCTGACACGCCCAGGCGCACATTCGGCCCGGGTGGACGGGGCAGTCTTCCTACAGGCAGTGACAGACGTTGATTTGCCTTCCCGGGGGCGTACGCGTAACTTTCTCTCTGCACGCGGGAGGCCGGACAAACCGGCTGAGAGCGGGCACAGGCTCGCGGCGGAGACGCCAGGCGGGGCTGGTCCGGGCGGTGCGGGGCAACTCCGGTGAGACGGAGTTGCGATCGCGAAGCCGACCGGGTAGAGTGCTGAAGCCGGCAGGAGCCGGGCGGATGGCCGCGAAGCGGCGATCGGCCG
>NZ_CP120743.1:1772500-2892500 GCF_029581295.1 Micromonospora sp. WMMD712 | reverse complement strand
TGATACCTGTCAGGGGTTGCGTGGTCGGGGTTGTGGGACCCTGCTACACGAGCTGACACTCGTGTGAGGAGTGATAAAGCCAGTGGATAGCCGAATGGTCTGGAATGGCTGACCGTAGACGGTGAGAGTCCGGTAGGTGAAATTTGCTGGTCTTCTGTGGGTGTTCCCGAGTAGCGGCGGACTCCTGTAATCTGCCGTGAATCTGCCAGGACCACCTGGTAAGCCTAAATACTTCCTGGTGACCGATAGCGGACGAGTACCGTGAGGGAATGGTGAAAAGTACCCCGGGAGGGGAGTGAAATAGTACCTGAAACCGTTCGCCTACAATCCGTCGGAGCCTTGCGGGGTGACGGCGTGCCTTTTGAAGAATGAGCCTGCGAGTTAGTGGCATGTGGCGAGGTTAACCCGTGTGGGGGAGCCGTAGCGAAAGCGAGTCTGAATAGGGCGTTTGAGTCGCATGCTCTAGACCCGAAGCGGAGTGATCTAGCCATGGGCAGGCTGAAGCGTGGGTAAGACTACGTGGAGGGCCGAACCCACCAACGTTGAAAAGTTGGGGGATGACCTGTGGTTAGGGGTGAAAGGCCAATCAAACTCCGTGATAGCTGGTTCTCCCCGAAATGCATTTAGGTGCAGCGTCGTGTGTTTCTTGCCGGAGGTAGAGCACTGGATGGTCTAGGGGGCCCACAAGCTTACTGAAATCAGCCAAACTCCGAATGCCGGTAAGTGAGAGCGCGGCAGTGAGACTGCGGGGGATAAGCTTCGTAGTCGAGAGGGAAACAGCCCAGATCACCAGCTAAGGCCCCTAAGCGTGTGCTAAGTGGAAAAGGATGTGGGGTCGCATAGACAACCAGGAGGTTGGCTTAGAAGCAGCCACCCTTTAAAGAGTGCGTAATAGCTCACTGGTCAAGTGGTTCCGCGCCGACAATGTAGCGGGGCTCAAGCACACCGCCGAAGCTGTGGCACTCACATGTTACTTCGCCAGGCCTTGATGTCTGGTGCAGGTGTGTGGGTGGGTAGGGGAGCGTCGTGCCGGGGGTGAAGCAGCGGGGTGACCTAGTTGTGGACGCGGCACGAGTGAGAATGCAGGCATGAGTAGCGAAAGAAGGGTGAGAAACCCTTCCGCCGGATGACCAAGGGTTCCAGGGCCAGGCTAATCCGCCCTGGGTGAGTCGGGACCTAAGGCGAGGCCGAGAGGCGTAGTCGATGGACAACGGGTTGATATTCCCGTACCCGCGAAGGAGCGCCCGTGATGAACCTCGTTGTGCTAACCACCCAAACCATCCAAGGTCTTCGGACTGAGGGTGGGGAGCGTGGGAACCTGGCGGGTAGTAGTCAAGCGATGGGGTGACGCAGGAAGGTAGCTGATCCCGGCCGGTGGTTGTGCCGGGGTAAGCGTGTAGGCCGGTGTGTAGGCAAATCCGCACACTATTCAGGCTGAGACGTGATGCCGAGCCGATTCAGGTGAAGTCAGTGATCCTATGCTGCCGAGAAAAGCCTCTAGCGAGTTCTGAGCGGCCCGTACCCCAAACCGACACAGGTGGTCAGGTAGAGAATACCGAGGCGATCGGGCGAACTGTGGTTAAGGAACTCGGCAAATTGCCCCCGTAACTTAGGGAGAAGGGGGGCCGGAGACGTGAAGCCCCTTGCGGGTGGAGCGTTGTATGGCCGCAGAGAGCAGGGGGAAGCGACTGTTTACTAAAAACACAGGTCCATGCGAAGAAGTAATTCGATGTATATGGACTGACGCCTGCCCGGTGCTGGAACGTTAAGGGGACCTGTTAGCTCCTTTTGGGGGGCGAAGCGGAGAACTTAAGCGCCAGTAAACGGCGGTGGTAACTATAACCATCCTAAGGTAGCGAAATTCCTTGTCGGGTAAGTTCCGACCTGCACGAATGGCGTAACGACTTCCCCACTGTCTCAACCACAGGCCCGGCGAAATTGCATTACGAGTAAAGATGCTCGTTACGCGCGGCAGGACGGAAAGACCCCGGGACCTTTACTATAGCTTGACATTGGTATCTGAGTTAGCTTGTGTAGGATAGGTGGGAGCCGGTGAAGTCCATACGCCAGTATGGGTGGAGGCAATCTTGAAATACCACTCTGGTTGATTCGGGTATCTAACTTCGGGCCGTTATCCGGTTCAGGGACAGTGTCTGGTGGGTAGTTTAACTGGGGCGGTTGCCTCCTAAAGGGTAACGGAGGCGCCCAAAGGTTCCCTCAGCCTGGTTGGCAATCAGGTGTTGAGTGCAAGTGCACAAGGGGGCTTGACTGTGAGACTGACAGGTCGAGCAGGGACGAAAGTCGGGACTAGTGATCCGGCACTTGCGTGTGGAAGCGGTGTCGCTCAACGGATAAAAGGTACCCCGGGGATAACAGGCTGATCTTCCCCAAGAGTCCATATCGACGGGATGGTTTGGCACCTCGATGTCGGCTCGTCGCATCCTGGGGCTGTAGCAGGTCCCAAGGGTTGGGCTGTTCGCCCATTAAAGCGGTACGCGAGCTGGGTTTAGAACGTCGTGAGACAGTTCGGTCCCTATCCGCCGTGCGCGTAGGATACTTGAGAAGGGCTGTCCCTAGTACGAGAGGACCGGGACGGACGAACCTCTGGTGTGCCAGTTGTCCCGCCAGGGGCACGGCTGGTTGGCTACGTTCGGAAGGGATAACCGCTGAAAGCATCTAAGCGGGAAGCCTGCTTCAAGATGAGGTATCCCACCCACCTTTGGTGGGGTAAGGCCCCCAGCTAGACGACTGGGTTGATAGGCCGGAGATGTAAGCTCGGTAACGGGTTGAGTTGACCGGTACTAATAGGCCGAGGACTTGACTACAAAGATTCTGCTCGCGTCCACTGTGCAACTCTGAACAAACAGACGCCCACCCGGTTGGGGTTGTGGGTTGTTTGATATGTTCATAGAGTTACGGCGGTCATGGCGGAGGGGAAACGCCCGGTTACATTCCGAACCCGGAAGCTAAGCCCTCCAGCGCCGATGGTACTGCACTCGGGAGGGTGTGGGAGAGTAGGACACCGCCGGACATTCTTTCGTTTCAGGGCCACCCCATGAGGGGTGGCCCTGAAACGCATTCCGGCCCGAACGCCGCCCGCAGCACCCGGATGCCGCCAGCGGTCGCAGACCCCGGACGGGATCAGGCGCGTGTCTGGATCTCCTCGCGGATCTGGCGCAGCAGGTCACCGGCGGAATCCACCGGCCGGCCCGGGAACATCGCCATCGCGACGCTGCCGTGGTCGGCCCAGCCGCAGATCGCGAAGTCGCCGCCCTCGCCGCTGGTGGTGCCGCACTTCATCACTCCGCCGAGCCGCCCGGGGGAGACCTCCCGCAGGCCGGTGACCTTCCCGGTCTCGTCCGTCATGAGGCGGAACAGGGTGTCCAGGTCGCGTTCCGGCTGCCAGAGCAGGGTCGTACCGCCGAAGATGAGCACCGACCGCTTGTCGTCCGCCGGATCCCGGTAGACGGTGCCGAAGCTGCGGTCCAGGTCGATGTCGGCGGAGAGCCCGTCGCGCAGGTAGTCGGCGGTGCTGCGGGCGCGTTCGCTGTCGTCCCGCTGTAGGCCGGCGACGGCCTCGGGGCTGGACAGCTCGGTGTCCTTCTGCTGCGCCACCCGCCAGCCGGCGATGCCGAGCGCGCCCACGCCGGCGAGGCCGGCCGCCAGGACCGCCGCGAGGACGATCCGCCGCCGCCGGGACCGGGGCGCGCGGCCGGGGCCGTCCTCCGGATCCTGGTTGCCGAGGCGGATCGGTTCCTCGGTGAGGTCGATCGGCTCGGGCTCGTCGGCGAGCGAACGCTGCGTGAGATGCGCGTCGGACATAGCCGACACCGTACGCGAACAACAGGTGGCGCACGTCAGGTCCTCGGAAGCGCTCCGTAGACTTTGAGGGTGACCGAGAGACTGGATGCCCGACGCCCCGCCGCCCCGACCCTCTCCGCCCAGTACCAGCCGGGCGAGGTAGAGCAGCGACGGTACGAGCAGTGGGTAGCCGGTGGCCGGTTCCGGGCGTCGGCCCAGAGCGACAAGCCGCCGTTCACCGTGGTCATCCCCCCGCCGAACGTCACCGGTTCGCTGCACATGGGCCACGCCTTCGAGCACACGCTGATGGACGCGCTGACCCGGCGCAAGCGGATGCAGGGCTACGAGGCGCTCTGGCTGCCGGGCATGGACCACGCCGGCATCGCCACCCAGAACCTCGTGGAGCGGCAGCTGGCGGGGGAGGGCCTGTCCCGTCACGACCTGGGCCGCGAGAAGTTCGTCGAGCGGGTGTGGCAGTGGAAGGCCGAGTCCGGCGGCGCGATCCTGGGCCAGATGCGCCGCCTCGGCGACGCCGTCGACTGGGAGCGCGAGCGTTTCACCATGGACGCGGGCCTCTCCCGGGCCGTGCAGACCATGTTCAAGAAGCTCTTCGACGACGGGCTGATCTACCGGGCCAACCGGATCATCAACTGGTGCCCGCGCTGTCTGACCGCGCTTTCCGACATCGAGGTCGAGCACACCGACGACGAGGGCGAGCTGGTCTCGATCCGCTACTCCCCCGACGTGGTGGTGGCCACCACCCGCGCCGAGACGATGCTCGGCGACACCGCCGTGGCGGTGCACCCCGACGACGAGCGGTACCAGCACCTGATCGGCACCGAGGTCGAGGTGCCGCTGACCGGCCGCCGGATCCCGATCGTGGCCGACGAGCACGTCGACCCGGCCTTCGGCACGGGCATGGTGAAGGTGACCCCGGCGCACGACCCGAACGACTTCGAGATCGGCCAGCGGCACGGCCTGCCCGCCCTGGCGATCATGGACGAGCGCGGGGTGATCACCGCTCACGGGCCGTTCCAGGGCCTCGACCGCTACGAGGCCCGGCCGGCGATCGTGGCCGCGCTGCGCGAGCAGGGCCTGATCGTGGCCGAGAAGCGGCCGTACGTGCACGCCGTCGGCCACTGCTCCCGGTGCAAGACCACGGTCGAGCCGCGGCTGTCGTTGCAGTGGTTCGTCAACACCGGCCCGCTGGCCAAGGCGGCCGGTGACGCGGTGCGCGACGGCCGGGTGAAGATCGAGCCCGCCGAGCTGGCGAAGCGGTACTTCGCGTGGGTCGACAACATGCACGACTGGTGCATCTCCCGCCAGCTGTGGTGGGGCCACCGCATCCCCGTCTGGTACGGGCCGGACGGCGAGATCGTCTGTGTCGGGCCCGACGAGGAGCCGCCGACCGGCGCGGGCTGGCACCAGGACGAGGACGTGCTGGACACCTGGTTCTCCAGCGGCCTGTGGCCGTTCTCCACGCTGGGCTGGCCGGAGCAGACGCCGGACCTGGCGAAGTTCTACCCGACCAGCGTCCTGGTCACCGGCTACGACATCCTGTTCTTCTGGGTCGCCCGGATGATGATGTTCGGCCTGTACGCGATGGACGGCCGGCAGCCGTTCGACGTCGTCGCCCTGCACGGCATGGTGCGCGACGAGCACGGCAAGAAGATGTCGAAGTCGTTCGGCAACGTGGTCGACCCGCTGGACTGGATCGACCGGTTCGGCGCCGACGCGACCCGGTTCACCCTCGCCCGGGGCGCCAACCCCGGCCAGGACGTCCCGGTCAGCGAGGACTGGTGCCAGGGCTCCCGCAACTTCTGCAACAAGCTCTGGAACGCCACCCGCTTCGCGCTGATGAACGGCGCGCACGTCGACGGCCCGCTGCCGGACGCCGGGCAGCTCTCCACCGTCGACCGGTGGATCCTGTCCCGGCTCGCGCACGTCACCGCCGAGGTGGACGAGCAGTTCGAGGCGTACGAGTTCGCGAAGGTCTGCGACCTGCTCTACCACTTCGCGTGGGACGACGTCTGCGACTGGTACGTGGAGCTGAGCAAGCCGGTGCTCGCCGAGGGCGGGCCCGCCGCCGACGCCACCCGCCGGGTGCTCGGGCACGTGCTCGACCAGTTGCTGCGGCTGCTGCACCCGGTGATCCCGTTCGTCACCGAGGAGCTGTGGATCGCCCTCACCGGCAGGGAGACCGTCATGACGGCCGCCTGGCCGGCTGCCGACCGTACCGGAATCGACGACGCCGCGGAGGGCGAGGTCGGCACCGTCCAGCGGGTGGTGACCGAGATCCGGCGCTTCCGGTCCGACCAGGGCCTGCGGCCCACCCAGCGGGTCGTCGCGCGGCTCGACGGCCTGGCCGGCGCGGGCATCGCGGGCCACGAGCGGCTGATCCGGTCGCTGGTCCGGCTCGACCCGCCCGCCGACGACTTCCAGGCCAGCGCCACCCTCGCCATGCCCGGCGAGGTGAGCGTCGCGCTGGACACCCGGGGTTCGATCGACGTGGCCGCCGAGCGGGCCCGGCTCACCAAGGACCGGGCGGCGGCCGAGAAGGAGGTCGCCCAGGCCCGGGCGAAGCTCGACAACCCGGCGTTCGTGGGGAAGGCCCCGGAGCCGGTGGTCGCCAAGATCCGGGAGCGGCTGGCCACCGCCGAGGCCGACCTGGTCCGCATCGACGCCGCTCTGGAGGCGCTGCCCTCGTGACCGACCGCACCGACCGCACCGACCGCGCCCGTGGGGGCGACGGCGGTGGCCGCACCGAGTTCGCCGAGGTGGAAGCCGCGCTCAACGGGCGCGGCTTCACCCGCATGCACTTCGAGCTGGACCGCATCGAGACGCTGCTCGACCTGCTCGGCAGCCCGCAGCGGGCGTACCCGTCGATCCACCTCACCGGGACCAACGGCAAGACCTCCACCGCCCGGATGATCGACTCGCTGCTGCGGGCGTTCGGGCTGCACACCGGCCGCTACACCAGCCCGCACCTGGAGAGCGTGCGGGAGCGGATCAGTCTCGACGGGGAGCCGGTGACCGAGGACCGGTTCGTGGCCACGTACCGCGAGGTCGCCCCCCTGGCCGAGCTGGTCGACCAGCGCTCCGCCGAGCCGCTGACGTACTTCGACATGACCACGGCGCTGGCGTTCGCGGCGTTCGCCGACGCCCCGGTGGACGTCGCCGTGGTCGAGGTGGGGCTCGGCGGCGCGGAGGACGCCACCAACGTGCTCCAGGCCGGGGTGGCGGTGCTCACCCCGATCGGGCTCGACCACACCGAGTGGCTGGGCGACACGCTCCAGGACATCGCCCTGCACAAGGCCGGGATCATCCACAAGGGCGCCACGGTCGTCTGCGCGGCGCAGGAGGAGGAGGCCGCCCGGCCGATCCTGGAACGCTGCGCCGAGGTCGGCGCTACCGTCGCCCGCGAGGGGTCCGAGTTCGGCGTGCTGCGCCGGTCGGTCGCCGTCGGCGGCCAGGTCCTGAACATCCAAGGGCTCGGCGGGGTGTACGAGGAGGTGTTCGTCCCGCTGCACGGCGCGCACCAGGCGCAGAACGCGGCGGTGGCGCTGGCCGCCGTGGAGGCGTTCCTCGGTGCGGGGGCGAAGCGGCAGCTCGACGTCGAGGCCGTCCGGGAGGGGTTCGCCTCCGTCAGCTCGCCCGGCCGGCTGGAGAAGGTGCGCACGGCGCCGACGATCCTGCTCGACGGCGCGCACAACCCGCACGGGATGGCCGCGACGGTCACCGCGTTGCAGGAGGAGTTCGCGTTCAGCAAGCTCGTCGGCGTGCTCGCCGTGCTCGGCGACAAGGACGCCGCGGGCCTGCTGGAGCTGCTGGAACCGGTGCTCGACCACCTGGTGGTCGCCCGCAACTCCTCGCCCCGGGCGATGCCGGCCGAGGAACTGGCCGGGCTGGCCCGGGAGGTCTTCGGGCCGGAACGGGTGGAGGTGGCCGAGGAGATGCCCGACGCGATCGAGGCGGCGGTGGCGCAGGCCGAGTCCGACGTGCCCGGCGAGCTGGCCGGGGTCGGCGTGCTCATCACCGGGTCGGTGGTGACCGTGGCCGACGCCCGCCGGCTGCTGAAGCGATGACGTCCCCCGAGGAGCGTCCTTCCTCCGCCTCCGCCGAGGAGGGCTCCTCCTCGCTGGCCGGGGCGGGGCAGCGGCGGTCCGGGCTGCGTAACCCCGAGGGGGCCGTGCGGGGTCTCGGCGCGGGGACGCTGGGCCTGGAGGCGCTGGTGCTGCTGCTCGCCATCCAGCCGATCCGGGTGGTCGGCGGCGAGCTCAGCGGCGCGGCCATCGCGGTGATCGTGGCGTTGGCCGTGGCGGCGGTGGCGCTCGCCGGCATGATGCGCCGGCCGTGGGCCTGGCACGCCGGCACCGTGCTCCA
Source organism: Micromonospora sp. WMMD712 (assembly GCF_029581295.1). NCBI lineage: Bacteria > Bacillati > Actinomycetota > Actinomycetes > Micromonosporales > Micromonosporaceae > Micromonospora > Micromonospora sp. WMMD712. The sequence continues at coordinate 2,884,316 of NZ_CP120743.1, read as the reverse complement.
GGGGGCGCTGCTGCTCGCCGGGCTGCTGCACTGGTCGCTGCTGGCGCTGGGGATCATCTTCGCGCTGGTCTGGGGCTATGCCCTGCACGTGCGCCGGGTGATCCTCGGCCGCTGAGCGCTCCTCCCGTCGCGTCTTGCCGCCTGCCTCGCGCCGTCGCTTCCGGTGCGGGCGGAGGAGGTTAGGAAGGGGCCCCTGCTCTACCGAATGCGTTAACAGGGGGCCCTTCCTTGCGCCTCAGGCGTCGGCGCGGGTGCGCCACTGGGTGAGGGCGACCCCGTGGCCGTCCGGGTCGCGGAACGCGGCCGCCCACACCTCCAGCTTGGTGCCCCGGTTGACCACCCGGGGGGCGTAGGTGAAGCGGACGCCGGAGTCGCGCATCCGCTCGTACGCGCCCTGGATGTCGTCGACCTCCAGGTTGACGTGGACGAGGCGGCGGCTCATCGGGGCGGCGCCGGCGACCTCGCGCAGCACCAGCCGGGTCGCCCCGGAGGCGAGCACGGCGTTGCCGGAGCCCCGGTCGACCTCGGTGAAGCCGAGGGTGTCGCGGTAGAACTCCAGCGAGCGGCCCAGGTCGGTGACCAGCAGGGTGATGCCGACGCCGCTGATCGGGGCGGCGGCGTCGGCCGGCTCGGCCTCCGGGTCGTAGCCGAAGATCGCCTCGTCCAGCTCGGCCTGGTCCAGCGGGGCCGCCCGGGTGCCCGGGTCGTCCAGCGGCACGTCGATCGGGTCGGCAGGCGGGCGCGCCTCGACCGGGTCGGCGGGCGCGGGGCCCGCGTCGATGGTCTCCACCGGCACGGTCCGGTCGAACCGGTCGTCGGCCGGGTCGAACCGCTCCTCGGTCGCCGCGAACCGCTCCTCGGCCGGGGAACGGGGGGCCGGGGTGGCCCGGCGGGGCAACTGGCCGGTGCTCGGCTCCACCAGGGTCCCCTCCAGCACGACCGGTCCGCCGGGGCGGTGGTGCATCACGACGGGTTCCCGGTCCTCCGGCAGCGGGCCGAGGTCGTCGTGCAGCGGGTGCAGGTCGTCGGGCGCCGGCGCGTCGCGCGGGTCGTCGTGGAAGTCGTCGTCCGGGGCGCGACCGGCCCACGGCGGCGCCTCCTGCCCGATGAGCACCTCGTCGACGGGGTCGGGCGCGGCGAACTCGGGCGGCAGGTCGGCGGCCGCCGCCGCGGCGGTCTCCGAATGGGTGGGCACGTCGTCCCAGAGGACCCGGACGTGGCGCTGGTCGTCGAGGGCCACCCGGATCGGCAGGGCCTGGCCGACCGCCGGCCACTTCGCCACCGGCACCCTCGGCTCGATGATCTTCTTCGACCGGGGCGGCATGCCGGGCGCGTCGATGACCAGTTGCAGCTCGCAGCGGCCGAACGCGTACGTGGTGGGGGGCTCGGAGGCGCTGTGCACGTGCCCGATGCCGACGACCCAGGTGCGCCCGCCGCCGCGCACGGTGGCCAGCGCGATCGCCAGCACCACCAGCGCCACGCCCAGCGCCACGATCGCCCAACTGGTCATGCCCAGCCCGAACAGGACCACGAAGGTCGCCACGGTGCCGAGCACCGCGGCGATGAGCTTGCGTACCGGCGCGATGGGTCGGTTCCCGTTAGCCACAGTGGACCTCCCTGGAGTCAAGGGCCAGGCTAGGCCGGATCGGCGACCCAGGGAAAGAGCAGCCGCCGCGCCGGCGCCGGGACCGGGTCGCTAGGCTGACCGTACCCAGCCGAGCCGCCTTCCGCGCACAGGAGGAACCCAGCGTGTCCAGCAGCAGCCCGGACGAGCGCACCCTCGTCCTGATCAAGCCCGACGCGGTCCGCCGTGGCCTGGTCGGCGAGATCCTCTCCCGCTTCGAGCGCAAGGGCCTGCGGATCGACGCCATGGTGACCCGGGCGATGGACGGCGACTTCGCCGACCAGCACTATGCCGAGCACGTCGACAAGCCGTTCTACCCGCCGCTGAAGGGCTTCATGACCAGCGGCCCGCTGGTCGCCCTCGTGCTCGCCGGCGACCAGGTCATCGAGGTCGTGCGCGGCATGATCGGCAGCACCGACGGTCGTCGCGCCGCCGCCGGCACCATCCGCGGCGACTTCTCCCTGTCCAACCGGGAGAACCTGGTGCACGCCTCCGACTCGGCCGACAGCGCCAAGCGCGAGATCGCGCTCTGGTTCCCCGAGCTGGACTGAGGGCCCCCGGGCGAACTGACGGGTTTCCGACCGCGCGGGCGGTGCGGCGCCCGGTGGCCGCCTCACCCCGCCAGCCGGGTCAGCTTGTCCGGGTTGCCCACCAGGTAGAGGCCGGTGATCCGGCCGTCGGCGGCGGCCACGGCCAGCGCGTACCGCCGGCCGTCGGGCCAGTGGATGACGACCCCGGGCCGGCCGTTGAGCTCGGTCGGGGCGACCCGGGCCGCCGGCCGGCGGCGGGGCCCGTGGATGCCGGCGAAGAAGCGGGCGACCCGGTCCGCCCCGTGCACCGGGTTGCGGGCCGACCGGACCCGACCGCCGCCGTCGGCCCACACCGTGACGTCGTCGGCCACCAGGTCGGTCAGCCGGGCCAGGTCGCCGTCGCGGGCGGCGGCGAGGAACGCGTCGAGCAGCCGCCGCTGCTCGCCGGGGCCTGCGGTGAAGCGGCGGCGGCCCGCGGCGACCTTGTCCGTCGCCCGGTGGTGCAGCTGCCGGCAGTCCACCGCCGACCGGCCGACGATCCCGGCGATCTCGGCGAACGGCAGCGCGAACGCGGTGCGCAGCACGTAGACGGCGCGTTCCGGCGCGGTCAGCCGCTCCAACAGGTGCAGCAGCGCCAGCGAGAGCGAGTCGCGCAGCTCCGCGTGTTCGGCTGGCCCGAAGGGCGGCTCGACCGGCGGCCCGAACGGCGAGGGCGCGGTGGCCACGGGCTCGGGCAGCCACGTTCCGACGTACGTCTCCCGGGCCGCCTGCCGCGCGCGGAGCCGGTCGATCGCGAGCCGGGTGACCACCCGGGACAGGTAGCGGCGCGGCTCGGCCACGGCCGACCGGTCGACGCCGACCCACCGCAGGTAGGCGTCCTGGAGCACGTCCTCGGCGTCGTGCAGGCTGCCGAGCAGCCGGTACGCCAGCCCGAGCAACATCGGCCGGTGCGCGTCGAGCACGCCGGCCGCCCCCGTCGCGTCGGCTGCCGTCGTCCCGGCCGGCTCCGTCGGCGGGACCGGCGCGCGACCGGGCCGGCACCCGCTGCCGGCCAGCCACGCCCCCGGTGCCGTCACTCGTGCGTCGAGGGGCGGCGTCGGGTGGCCGCCACGATCCGGTTCCACACGTTGATGGTGGCGATCGCGACCGTCAGGTCCGCCAGCTCCCGCTCCGACCAGACCTTCGCGGCGGCGTCCCACACGTCGTCGGGCACCCCGTGCTCGCCGAGGCGGGTGAGCGCGTCGGTGAGCGCGAGCGCGGTGCGTTCCCGCTCGTCGAAGAAGGGCGCCTCCCGCCAGGCGGCCACGGCGAACAGCCGCCGGCTGGACTCGCCCACCGCGAGCGCCTCCCGGCTGTGCATGTCCACGCAGAACGCGCAGCCGTTCAGCATGGACGCCCGGAGCTTCACCAGCTCCAGCACGGTGTGGTCGACGTTGTCCCGGGCGTAGCGCTCCAGCCCGGACACCGCCCGGTAGGCCTCCGGCGCCACCGCCGTCAGGTCGATCCGGCTCATCGTGTCTCCCCTCGTCGTGAGCATGCACCCGGGACGACGGCCGACGGGGGCCCGGATGTGACAGCCCGCGGTGTGACACGCGTCATCCCGGCGGCGCGCGGGGTCACGGCCGCCCCGACTGGTCAGTCGGCCTTTCCCCGCCGGTCATCCGGCCCGTCGCGACAGCACACCTGCCCCCGGTACACCACTGGTGACCAACTTCCCGTGGAGGGGACAGATGACTTCTCTCGACCGACGTACCCTGCTGCGCGCCGGCCTCGCGACCGGGGCGGGCCTGGCCGGCGGCACGCTGTTCGGCGCGGCCGACGGCCGGGCTGCCGGTGCCGGGGCGACCCCGCCGGCCGGCGCGCCCGCCTGGCGGCCCGCCGGCCGGCCCGTGCTCACCCACGGCGTGCAGAGCGGCGACGTCACGGCCGACTCGGCGCTGGTGTGGACCCGCGCCGACCGGCCGGGCCGGATGTGGGTGGAGGTGAGCCGCCGGCCCGACCTGCGCGGCGCGCGGCTGCTGCGCGGCCCGGTGCTCGACCCGTCCGCCGACTTCACCGGCCGGGTGCGGGTGCGCGGCCTGCCGTGCGGCGAGCGGCTGCACTACCGGGTGTCGGTGGAGAGCCTGGACCGGCACGGGGTGCGCAGCGAGCCGCTGGTCGGCTCGTTCGCCACCGCGCCCGGCGCGCACGGCCGGCGGGGCGTGCGGTTCGTCTGGACCGGCGACATCGCCGGGCAGGGGTGGGGCATCGCCCCCGACTTCGGCGGGATGCGGATCTTCCAGGCGATGCGGTCCGTCCGCCCCGACTTCTTCCTGTGCAACGGCGACACCGTGTACGCCGACGGGCCGCTCGCCGAGACGGTGACGCTGCCCGACGGCCGGATCTGGCGCAACCTGGTCACCCCGGAGAAGAGCAAGGTCGCCGAGACCCTCGCCGAGTACCGGGGGCAGTTCGCGTACAACCTGCTCGACGAGCACCTGCGCGCGTTCGTCGCCGAGGTGCCGCAGGTCAACCAGTGGGACGACCACGAGGTGACCAACAACTGGTATCCCGGGGAGTTCCTGGCCGACGCCCGGTACACCGAGCAGCGGGTCGACGTGCTCGCCGCGCGGGCCCGGCAGGCGTTCGGCGAGTGGCTGCCGGTGCCGGCGGGCGGGCCGCTGTACCGGAAGCTGTCGTACGGGCCGCTGCTGGACGTGTTCGTGCTGGACATGCGCACCTACAAGGACCCCAACGACGGCAACACGTACGCCGACCCGTTGCGCGGCCTGCTCGGCCGGGAGCAGCGGGCGTGGCTGGTCCGGGAGCTGAAGCGGTCCCGGGCGACGTGGAAGGTGATCGCCAACGACCTGCCGATCGGCCTGGTGGTGCCGGACGGGGCGGCGCAGGAGGGCGTGGCGCAGGGCGACCCCGGCGCGCCCGCCGGGCGGGAGCTGGAGTTCGCCGAGGTGCTGGGCGCGACGCACCGGGCCGGGGTGACCGGCATGGTGTTCCTCACCGCCGACGTGCACTACACGGCGGCGCACCACTACGACCCGGCGCGGGCGGCGGTGGCCGACTTCACCCCGTTCTGGGAGTTCGTCTCCGGGCCGGCGCACGCGGGCGCGTTCGGGCCGAACGCCCTGGACGGCACGTTCGGCCCGCAGGCGGTCTTCGTCAACGCCCCGCCGCGGGCGAACACGTCGCCGGCCGAGGGCTTCCAGCACTTCGGCGAGGTGGCCATCGACGGGGAGTCGGGCGCGTTCACGGTGCACCTGCGCGACCGCGACGGGGCCTCGCTCTGGACCACCACCCTGCCCGCCCCGGGCCGCTGACCCGATCCCGACCCGGTCCGCGGGCGGTTGCCGTGGCGCGCGAGACGGCAACCGCCCCCGGGGCCGGGCGGAGCGATTAAGTCGGCGGCGGGCGACGACGCCGATCGCGTATCCTTGACCCTCAGCAAGGCGACGACCCGGCCATCACCGGTGAGCCTCCGGAAGAACAGCCGGCGCAACCCGGCCCAGTAGAACCGGACGGGTCCGGCCCGTCACAGCCGGCAACGAGCGGGCGGTCGATCCTGGCCGCCAAGCGGGGTGGTACCGCGGGCCTGCCCCGGCGCGCCGGCGACGGCGTACCGGAGGAGGGCTCGTCCTCGCAGACCCACACTGAGTGAGCTGCGCGAGGAGAGCGACCCCCGATGGCCTATCCGTTGCACGACCCGACCGCCGCCGGCGTCCCGGCGAGCCCCGACCTGCCCGCGGTCGAGCGCCGGGTGCTGGAGCACTGGGCGGCCGACAAGACCTTCGAGGCGTCCGTCGAGGCCCGCCCCGCCGGTGAGAACGGCAAGAACGAGTACGTCTTCTACGACGGCCCGCCGTTCGCCAACGGCCTGCCGCACTACGGCCACCTCTTCACGGGGTACGTCAAGGACGCGGTGCCCCGCTACCAGACGATGCGCGGCCGGCACGTCGAGCGGCGCTTCGGCTGGGACTGCCACGGCCTGCCGGCCGAGGTCGTCGCCGAGAAGCAGCTCGGCATCACCAGCAAGGCGGAGATCCTCGACCTGGGCGTGGCCCGGTTCAACGAGGCGTGCCGCGCCTCGGTGCTGGAGTTCACCCAGGACTGGGAGCGGTACGTCACCCGGCAGGCCCGCTGGGTCGACTTCGCCAACGACTACAAGACCCTCGACCTGGACTACATGGAAAGCGTCATGTGGGCCTTCAAGACCCTGCACGACAAGGGCCTGGTCTACGAGGGCTTCCGGGTGCTGGCGTACTGCTGGCGGTGCGAGACCCCGCTGTCGAACACCGAGACCCGGATGGACGACGTCTACAAGGACCGGCACGACCCCACGCTGACCGTGTGGTTCGGGCTGACCGCCGACGACGCCGCCCCCGAGCTGCTGCGCGGGCCGGTGAAGCTGGGCGTGTGGACCACGACGCCGTGGACGCTGCCGTCGAACCTGGCGCTCGCCGTCGGCCCCGACATCGAGTACGCGGTGCTGGAGCGCGACGGCGACCGGTTCGTGGTCGGGGCGGCGCGGCTGGGCGCGTACGCGAAGGAGCTGGAGGGCTACGAGCAGGTCGGCACCGTGTCCGGCCGCGACCTCGTCGGCCGCCGCTACACCCCGCTGTACGACTTCCTCGTCTCCCGGGCCGGCGAGAACGCCTACCAGGTGCTCGGGGCGGAGTTCGTCACCACCGAGGACGGCACCGGGATCGTCCACCTCGCCCCCGCCTTCGGCGAGGACGACCAGAACGTCTGCAACGCGGCCGGCATCCCGACCGTCGTCACCGTCGACGACCACACCCGGTTCACCGCGCTGGTCCCGCCCTACGAGGGCGAGCAGGTCTTCGACGTCAACAAGCCGGTGATCCGGGAGCTGAAGGATCGGGGGGTGGTGCTGCGGCAGGACACCTACACCCACTCCTACCCGCACTGCTGGCGCTGCGACACCCCGCTGGTCTACAAGGCGGTGTCGTCGTGGTTCGTGGCGGTGACGCGGTTCAAGGACCGGATGGTCGAGCTGAACCAGCAGATCAACTGGACGCCGGGGCACATCAAGGACGGCTCGTTCGGCAAGTGGCTGGCCAACGCCCGGGACTGGTCGATCAGCCGCAACCGGTTCTGGGGCTCGCCGATCCCGGTGTGGAAGTCCGACGACCCGAACCACCCGCGCGTCGACGTCTACGGCTCGCTGGACGAGATCGAGCGGGACTTCGGCGTGCGCCTGACCGACCTGCACCGGCCGGCGGTCGACGACCTGGTGCGCCCCAACCCGGACGACCCGACCGGCAAGTCGACCATGCGCCGGGTGCCGGAGGTGCTGGACTGCTGGTTCGAGTCCGGCTCGATGCCGTTCGCCCAGGTGCACTACCCGTTCGAGAACGCGGACTGGTTCGAGCACCACTACCCGGGCGACTTCATCGTCGAGTACATCGGGCAGACCCGCGGCTGGTTCTACACCATGCACGTGCTGGCCACGGCGCTGTTCGACCGGCCGGCGTTCCGCAACTGCCTCAGCCACGGCATCCTGCTCGGCTCCGACGGGCGCAAGATGTCCAAGAGCCTGCGCAACTACCCGGACGTCTACCACGTCTTCGACTCGTACGGCTCCGACGCGATGCGCTGGATGCTGATGTCGTCGCCGGTGCTGCGCGGCGGGGACATGCCGGTCACCGAGGGGTCGATCCGCGACGCCGTCCGGCAGGTGCTGCTGCCGCTGTGGAACGTGTGGTACTTCTTCTCGCTCTACGCCAACGCCGACGGCCACACCGCCCGGCGGCGGGTGGACTCCACCCACCTGCTCGACCGGTACGTGCTGGCGAAGACCAACGAGTTGGTCGCCACGGCGCAGGCGCAGCTCGACGCGTACGACATCTCGGGGGCCTGCGCGACGGTCCGGTCGTTCCTCGACGCGCTGACCAACTGGTACGTCCGCCGGTCCCGCGACCGGTTCTGGTCCGGTGACGCCGACGCGTTCGACACGCTCTGGACGGTGCTGGAGACGCTGTGCCGGGTGGTGGCCCCGCTGGCGCCGCTGACCGCCGAGGAGATCTGGCGCGGCCTCACCGGCGAACGGTCGGTGCACCTGACCGACTGGCCGGCGGCCGAGGAGTTCCCCGCCGACCACGAGCTCGTCGCGGCGATGGACGCCGTCCGGGACGTCTGCTCGGCGGCGCTGTCGCTGCGCAAGGCCAAGGGGCTGCGGGTGCGGCTGCCGCTGTCGAAGCTGACCGTCGCCTCGCCGGTGGCGGCGCAGCTGCGCCCGTTCGCCGACCTGGTCGCCGACGAGGTCAACGTGAAGGCCGTGGAGTTCTCCGAGGAGGTCGCCAGCTACTGCCAGCAGGTGCTGACCGTGGTGCCCCGGGCGCTCGGGCCCCGCGTCGGCAAGCAGGTGCAGCAGGTGATCAAGGCGGTCAAGGCGGGCGAGTGGGAGCTGGTCGACGGCGCCCCCGTCGCCGCCGGGGTCACCCTCGCCGAGGGCGAGTACGAGCTGCGCCTCGTCGCCGCCGACGCCGAGCACTCCGCGCCGCTGCCCGGCGCGCAGGGCGTGGTCGTGCTCGACACGGCGGTCACTCCGGAGCTGGCCGCCGAGGGGCTGGCCCGCGACGTGGTGCGGGTGGCGCAGCAGGCCCGCCGCGACGCCGACCTGGACGTGTCGGACCGGATCGCGCTGACGCTGTCGGCGTCGGCGGAGGTCCGGGCGGCGGTGGCGGCGTACCGGGACTTCGTGGCCCGCGAGGTGCTCGCCGACGCGATCGAGGTGGTGGCGGAGGACGCCGACCTCGCCGACCGCGCCGGTCGGCCCGGCTTCGCCGGTGAGGTCGGCGACGGCGAGGGCGTGACGGTCGCGGTGCGCCGCGCCTGAGCTGTAAGGAGGGGCCCCCTGTTAACGCTTTCTGTATAGGAGGGGGCCCCTCCTAACCGCCCCGGGCCGCGTCGCGCGGTGGCCCGGGGCGGTGCCGGCCATCCGAGCGGGCGTGGCGGTCACGGAGCGGGCGTGGCGGCGACCCGTGCGGGCCGGCTCGACAGCGTCGGCTAACGTGACAACACCCGTGCCAGCACGGACCACCGGTATCGGCCGACCGCTGGTTACCGGCCCGACCGGCCGTCCCCGCACGACCGCCTGTCCCAGCACGACCCCGGAGGACCAGTGCCGCTGCTCTACACCATCGGCAAGCTCACCGTGGCACCCACGCTCCGGTTGGCGTTCCGACCGACCGTGGAGGGTCTCGAGCACATCCCGGCGGCCGGCGGCGCGATCTTCGCCGGCAACCACCTCTCGGTCGCCGACGAGCTGTTCCTCGGCACGGTCGTGCCCCGGCACCTGGCGTTCTGGGCGAAGTCGGAATACTTCAAGGGCACCGGCGTGAAGGGTGCCTTCTCCAAGTTCGTGCTCACCGGACTGGGGGCGATCCCCGTCGAGCGGGCCGGCGGCCGGGCCGCGCTGTCCGCGTTCGACGCGGCGATCCCGGCCCTCCAGGGCGGCGACCTGGTCGCCGTCTACCCGGAGGGGACCCGCTCGCCCGACGGGCGGCTCTACCGGGGGCGCACCGGCGCCGCCCGGCTGGCCGTAGCGGCCGGCGTGCCGATCATCCCGGTCGGCATGATCGGCACCGACAGGGCACAGCCGATCGGCGCCCGGGTGCCCCGGCCGGGCAAGGCGAAGATCATCGTCCGGTTCGGCAAGCCACTGGACTTCACCGGCCGCCCCGACGACCGGACGTCGCTGCGCGAGATGACCGACGAGCTGATGAGCGAGATCCAGAAGCTCACCGGCCAGGAGTACGTCCCGCGCTACGCCCCGCCGCGCGCCAACGCGCCGGTCGCCGGCGAGCCCCCGGCCGGGGCCTGACCCGCCGCCCGGGCGCGACGGCGTCGTCACGGCGCGTCGTTGCCGCGTCGGCGTTCCTGCGTCACGAGCCGGTCGACGTCCGCGAGGCGGTCCAACTGCTTCATCGTGCGGGCCATCCGGGCGTTCGCCGGGATCCGGTCCCGGTTGCGGTCCAGGAACGCCCAGTACCCCGCCGTGTACGGGCACGCGTCCGCGCCGAGACGCTTGCGCGGGTCGTACCGGCAGCCGCCGCAGTAGTCGCTCATCCGGTTGACGTACGCGCCGCCGGAGACGTACGGCTTGGTGGTCATCCGGCCCAGGTCGGCGTACTGGCTCATGCCGACCACGTTGGCGGTCATCACCCACTCGTAGCCGTCCACGAAGCGGGTGTGGAACCACTCCACCAACTCGGCCGGCCGCCAGCCGCGTTGCAGGGCGTAGTTGCCGAGCACCATCAGCCGGGGGATGTGGTGCACCCAGCCGTGGTCGCGCACCCCGGCCAGCACGTCCGACAGGCAGTGCGCCTGCACCGCGTCGGCGTCCAGCTCCTGGAACCAGCCGGGCACCGGGCGGCGGGCGGCGAGCGCGTTGCTGCGCCGCCAGCCGGCGTCGAAGTGCCAGTACAGGTGCCAGACGAAGTCCCGCCAGCCCAGGATCTGCCGGACGAAGCCCTCGACGCTGGCCAGCGGCGCGCCCTGGCTCCGGTACGCCTTCTCCGCGCCCCGGACCGCGTCGAGGGGGTCGAGCAGGCCGAGGTTGAACGAGGAGGAGAGCACGCTGTGCGCCAGCCACGGGTCGGTGGAGAGCATCGCGTCCTCGTACGGGCCGAAGGCGGGCAGCCGGTGCCGCAGGAAGTGGCGTAGCCGGGCCTGGGCCTCCTTCGCCGTCGCCGGGAAGCGCCGTGGCCCGTCCCGGCCGACGAACCGGATGCCCTCCCGTTCCCAGCGGTCGAGGTCGGCGCGGACCTCGGCGTCGACGTCGTCCTCCTTCGGCGCCGGCGGGGCGGGGACGGCGAGCCTCCCGTCCTTCGGCGGCGGCTCCCGGTTCTCGACGTCGAGGCTCCACCGCCCGCCGACCGGCTCGTCGCCGTCGACCAGCACCCGGTGGTGCTCGCGGGCGAACCGGTAGAACGCCTCCATCCGCAGCGCGCCGCTCCGCCCGCCGGCCCACTCGGCGAAGTCGTCCAGGCTGGTGACGAAGCCGCGCGGCGGCAGCACGGTCACCCCGTCCCGCCGCCGGACGAACTCCAGGGCCCGGCGCGAGGTGGGATGGCAGACCTCGACCGGCTCGCGGATCTTGCGCAGCCCCTCCGCGTACGTCTCGGCGCGCAGGTAGGTGGCCTGCGTGCCGAGTTCGGCGGCGCGGTGACGCAGCGCGGAGAGGATCAGGTGCGCCTTCTGCCGGTGGTAGACGCGGCGGCGGAAGACCGCCTTCGACTCGATCAGCAGGACCGGCTGGCGACGGTCGTCGAGGAAGTGCGGCCCCAGCTGATCAGCGAAGAGCCAACGCCGCGACATGCCCCGATTGTGGCCCGGGCCGGTCGCCGTCCGGCCCGGAAGCCGGAAAACCCGGGCGCTGCCCAGGAAACCCCCGGGCCTGGGCGGTTCCCGTACGAGGCGGACGGCAACCGTCCGGGAATCCGTGCGACCGGTCGGGTCACGCCGAGCCGGAGCCCACCTGCTCCGGGGTGATGATCTGCTCGCGCATCTCGTCGAGCAGTCGGGCGCTGTCGTCCACGGAGAGCTGGGAGAAGATCCCGTTGGTGAGGCTGCCGTGGTCGACCGAGGTGCAGACCACCACGTCCGTGCCGTCGAGCGCGCCGACGGCGCAGCGGGCGAACCGCCCCCGCACGTCGGTGTCGACCACCTGGGGATCGCCGAGCTGGTATCGCGGCTTGAGCCGGGCCAACTCGTCGTCCGCGTCGCTCTCGGGGGTCAGCCGGAAGCCGGTGCCGCCGAACACGACGGCGGGCTTGCCGGCCGACGAGACGTACACGCCGGCGAAGGTGTCCTCGGCCAGGAGGTGCGCCTCGCGCGTCTCGGCCTCCAGCTGATTCGCGGTGGTCTTGCTGCGGGCGTCCTCGCGCAGCGACAGGTCGGCGATCTGCGCCGGCAGCGACGCCTTCGCCGGATACTGCTCCCACATCGGCTTCACCCAGTACGCGGGGCAGCCGCAGCAGCAGGCGATGCTCAGCAGCAGCACCCACGGCCAGCGCCGCCGGCGTCGGCGGGGCGCCTTCGGCGCGGCCGGGGGAGGGGCGGGCCGGCGTTGCTGCGGAGGCGGTGGCGGCGGTGCCACCGGACGGGCCGCGGGCGGCGACACCGGCCGAGCCGGCGGCGACACGGGTCGGGGCGGCGACACCGGCCGGGCCGGCGGCGACACGGGTCGGGGCGGCGACACCTGCCGGGCCGGCGGCGGCAGCGGCTGGGCCATGGGCGGCGGCGCGGACCGGGCGGCCGGCGGCGGGCTCACGGGCCGGGCCGCCGGCGACACGGGCCGGGCCGGCTGCGGCGGGGTCACCGGGTGGGACGCCGCCGGGGTGCCGCGACCGACGACGGGCGCTGAGCCGGCCGCCGGCCCCGGGTACTGCCGGGTGGGTGGCGTCGCGGGGTACGGCATGGCCGGCGGCAGCTCGGCGGCGTGCAGGTCCCAACTGCCGGTGTCCACGCCGGCCCACGGGTCCACCGGAACCTGGCTCTCCGGGGGCGGCAGCGGCCCGTGCCCGACCGGTGCGGGCGGCGGCGGAGCCGGGGTCGGTGGCGGAGGGGCGGGCGGGGTGAACATGACGGACTCCCCCCAGCTCCGCTTGCGCGGGGCCGGCGGCGGGACCGATGCGGACCCGCGCAAGCGGGGCGCGGGCGGCTCGGCGGCGGCGGGGTCGACGGTGGTCCGGTCCGGACGCGGGTCCAGCTTCGTGGCGTCGGGGCGGGCGGCGGATTCCGGGGCGTCCGGGCAGGTGTCCAGCCTCGTGGCGTCCGGGCGCGGGCCCAGCTTCGCGTCCGGGTGGGCGTCGATCCTCGTCGGGTCCGGGGTGGGGGTCGGCCTGCCGGCCCTGGCGCGGCCCGGGGCGAAGGCCGGCGGGGTCACCCCGGCCCGGCCGAGGGCGGGCCGCGGCGGCGTGGGCTCGACCCTGGTCGGGTCCGGGCCGGACAGCGGCGGGGTGGGGGCGATCCGGGTCGGGTCCGGGCCGGGGCGCACCGGGGTGGCGGTGCCGACCGGTCGAGGCGGCGCGGGAGGTGCCCCGTGGGCGCCGGCCGGATCGACCCGGGTGGGCTCCGGCCCCGGCGACGCCCCGGGCTCCGGCCCCGGCGGCGACCCGGGCTCCGGCGAGGCGTCCGCGACCGGGACGGTCGCCTCGGCGGCCCCGCCGTCGGGGAGCGCGGCGGTCCTGGTCGCGTCGGTTCCGTGGTCGATCGCCCCGTCGGTCACCTCCGTCCGGTCGCCGGTCGCTTCCGGTTCGTCGTCGGTCGCCCCGTCGGTCGCCGGACCGTCGGCCCTCACCTCACCGTCGGCCCCCGTCGTACCGCTGGTCGGCGGCTCTCCGTCGGCGTCTGTCGCGCCGTTCGTCCTCGGCTCACCGTCGGTCGGCGTCTCCGGGTCGGTCGGCGCGTGCCCGATGGCCGCCGTCTCGACCGGGGCCGTCGTGTCGTCGGTCGCCGTGGAGCCGGTCGCCGCCGTGTCGTCGGTCGCCGTCGTGTCGGTGGCCGGCTCGGCGGAGGGGACCTGCACGGCATCGACCGGCTCGACCCGCTGGGTGTCGACCTGCTCGGTGTCGGTCTGCCCGGCCTGGTTGGGGTCGGTCTGGGTGGGGTCGGCCTGCCCGGCCTGCATGGGGTCGGTCTGGGTGGGGTCGGCCTGCCCGCTGTCGGTCGGCTCGGCGGAGCCGCGCGGGGCCGGTGCGACCGGCGATGGTACGGGGGAGGGGGCCGCCTCTCCGACGACCGCCGGATCCTGGTCCCGGTCGACGGCCGGGGTGCCCCCGTCGGCCGGTCGATCTGCTCCCGGCTGCGGGTGCGGCATCGCGGCAATCTCCTCTCGCGCCGGTCCGAGGTTAGTACCGGCGTGCCACCGGCGGCGATCCGCCCACGTCCGGGGCGACCATGACCGGGCCCGTGGCACGCCCCCGGACGCCGCGGGCCGGGGATCCCGCCGCGGTGACCGGGCCGTGCCCCGGCGACGGACGTTCGTCCGGGTGGGGCAGGCGGGTGGGCGCGCCGGGCGGGCGGCGGGCGGCCGCGTACCCTTGGGCATCATGAGCGTTCCGTCCACCACGCCGAGTCCCACCGTGGAGCCGTCGATCTGGCCCCGCCTGGAGCCGCTGCTGCCCCAGGTGACCAAGCCCATCCAGTACGTCGGTGGCGAGCTGGGCGCGGTGGTCAAGGATTGGGACGCGGCGACCGTGCGCTGGGCGCTGATGTATCCCGACGCGTACGAGGTGGGCCTGCCCAACCAGGGCGTGCAGATCCTCTACGAGGTGCTCAACGAGCTGCCCGACGTGCTGGCCGAGCGGACGTACGCGGTCTGGCCCGACCTGGAGCGGCTGATGCGCGCCCACGGCGTGCCGCAGTTCACCGTCGACGCCCACCGCTCGGTGCGCGGGTTCGACGTGTTCGGTGTCTCGTTCTCCACCGAGCTGGGCTACACCAACCTGCTCACCGCGATCGACCTGGCGGGCATTCCGCTGCTGGCGGCCGACCGCACCGACGCCGACCCGGTGATCGTGGCCGGTGGGCACGCCGCGTTCAACCCGGAGCCGATCGCCGACTTCGTCGACGCCGCCGTGCTCGGCGACGGCGAGGAGGCGGTCCTGGAGATCACCGCGATCGTCCGGGAGTGGAAGGCGGAGGGCTCCCCGGGCGGCCGCGACGAGCTGCTGCTGCGGCTGGCCCGCACGGAGAGCGTCTACGTGCCGCGCTTCTACGACGTGGACTACCTGCCCGACGGCCGGATCCAGCGGGTCGTGCCGAACCGGGCGGACGTGCCGTTCCGGGTGCACAAGCGCACGACGATGGACCTGGACGCCTGGCCGTACCCGAAGAAGCCCCTCGTCCCACTGGCCGAGACGGTCCACGAGCGGTACGCGGTGGAGATCTTCCGGGGGTGCACCCGGGGCTGCCGGTTCTGCCAGGCCGGCATGATCACCCGGCCGGTGCGGGAGCGGTCCATCACGACGGTGGGGCAGATGGTGCAGCAGGGGCTGGAGTTCTCCGGCTTCCACGAGGTGGGCCTGCTGTCGCTGTCGTCGGCCGACCACTCGGAGATCGGCGACATGTGCTCGGGCCTGGCCGAGCAGTACGCGGGCACCAACGTGTCGCTGTCGCTGCCGTCGACGCGGGTCGACGCGTTCAACATCGACCTGGCGCAGGAGCTGTCGCGCAACGGCCGGCGCACCGGGCTGACCTTCGCCCCCGAGGGCGGGTCGGAGCGGATCCGCAAGGTCATCAACAAGATGGTGTCGAAGGAAGACCTGATCCGCACCGTCGTCACCGCGTACACCAACGGCTGGCGGCAGGTGAAGCTCTACTTCATGTGCGGCCTGCCCACCGAGACCGACGCCGACGTCCTGGAGATCGCGGACATGGCGCACGAGGTGATCCGGGCGGGCCGGGCCGCCACCGGCAGCAAGGACATCCGCTGCACCGTCTCGATCGGCGGGTTCGTGCCGAAGCCGCACACCCCGTTCCAGTGGGCGGCGATGGAGCGGCCGGAGGTCATCGACGGCCGGCTGCGGCTGCTCAAGCAGGCGATCAACGCCGACCGTTCGCTCGGCCGGGCGATCGGCTTCCGCTACCACGACGGCGAGCCGTCGCTGATCGAGGGCCTGCTCAGCCGGGGCGACCGCCGGGTCGGCGCGGTCATCCGGCGGGTGTGGGAGAACGGTGGCCGGTTCGACGGCTGGAGCGAGCACTTCTCGTACCAGCGGTGGGTGGACGCCGCGGCCGAGGTGCTGCCGGCCTTCGGCGTCGACCTCGACTGGTACACCACCCGCCAGCGCGACGAGCTGGAGGTCCTGCCCTGGGACCACCTGGACTCGGGCCTGGACAAGGACTGGCTCTGGCAGGACTGGCAGGACGCCCTGTCCGAGTACGAGCAGGACGACTGCCGGTGGACCCCGTGCTTCGACTGCGGAGTCTGCCCGTCGATGGACACCGAGATCCAGATCGGCCCCACGGGCAGGAAGCTGCTCCCACTGACCCCGATCAACGGTGCCGGGCTGCGGATTCCCGCCCCCACCCCGCAGTGATCCCCCGCGCGGGATGACCAACCGATCCGAGGAGCACGACGATCAGTAGGAAACCACAGCCGGAGGGCGGTCAGGCGCCGGTCGTCCAGCGCGTCCGCATCCGGTACGCCAAGCGTGGGCCGTTGCGGTTCACCTCGCACCGCGACTTCGCCCGCGCGTTCGAGCGGGCGCTGCGGCGGGCCGGGGTGCCGATCGCCTTCTCCCAGGGCTTCACCCCGCACCCCAAGATCTCGTACGCCAGCGCGGCGCCGACCGGGGTGGCCAGCGAGGCGGAGTACCTGGAGATCGGGCTGCGGGAGCCGGTCGACCCGGGGCAGCTCCGGGCGGCGCTGGACGCCGCGCTCTCGCCCGGCCTCGACGTGCTCGACGCGGTCGTCGCCGCCGGGGGCAGCCTGGCCGACCGGATCGAGGCGTCGCACTGGCGGATCGAGCTGCCGCAGGTGGAGCCGGCCGTGCTGGAGCGCGCCGTGGCCGCCTTCGCCGCGGCCGGGGAGGTTCAGGTCGAGCGGATGACGAAGCAGGGGCGGCGCACCTTCGACGCCCGCGCGGCAGTCATGAAGATCGATGTGATCCGGTCCGTCGAGACGCCTTCCGGGGCACCGGGCGTGTCGTGTGCGATACTCGAACTGGTCGTCCGGCAGGTCACCCCGTCCGTACGACCCGATGACGTCCTTTCCGGCCTGCGCGCGGTGGCCGACCTGGAGCCGCCGGTCTCCCCGAGGGTGATCCGGCTGGCGCAGGGCACGCTGACCGCACAGGGCGAGATCGTCGATCCGTTGGACGCGGATCGCGACGGGGCAGCCATCGTGTGAGCGTTGACCGACGGTCAGCGTTCTGGCAGGCAGACTTCGGCGGTCGCGCAGCTCGCGCGCCCGGCGGAAACACTTTTGCGGCGACCCTGCGTGGCAGCGCTCACCCGCGCCCGGGGCAGCCAGAACTGGAGAACGTCCATGCTCGAGAACGAGCCCGAGGGCGGCGAACGGACCGGTTCCCAGCCGGCCGGCGAGACCGCTGACCGCACCACCGACACCGGCCGCGCCAGCGGTGACACCGTCACCGGCACGGCGGATCTCACCGCGGGCGGCCCCACCGCCGAGGGCGCGGCCCCGGCCGGCGGCCCCACCGCCGCGCAGGGCGAGGCCGCCGGGGACGCCGCCGAGGCGCCGGCCCCGCCGCCCCGCAAGCGGGCCACCCGTCGACGGGCCACCCCGCTCAACCAGCCGGAGCAGACCGAGGCTCCGGTGGAGGCGTCCACCTCCGCCGGCTCGGCCAGCGGGGAGGCCCCCCAGGCCGAGGTCCTCGCCCCGGTCGCCGGTGAGCTGGAGGAGATGCCGAAGACGCCGCGTCGACGCCGGAAGGCGACCACCGCGAAGGCGACGGCGGAGCCGGTCGTCGCCGCCGCCGCGGAGGAGGCCGGCGCGGAGGTCGTACCCCCGGTGAAGGTGACCCGGACCCGCCGCCGCAAGGCCACCGCGCCCCCGGTGGAGGCCCCGGCGGCCGAGCCGGTCGCGGGCGAGGCCGCCGCGGCGGGCGAGGGGCCCGCCGAGCAGCCGACGCCGGCGGTGGCCGAGCCGTCGGCGGCCCAGCCCTCGGTCGCTGCCGCCGCCGAGCCCGACGCCGGCGCTGCCGGTGGTGCGCCGGACCAGCCGGCGGCCGGCGCGACCGACGCCGACCAGCCGGCCGCCTCCGGTAAGCCCGCCTCCGGCCGGGCCACCGCCGGGCGTGGCCGCCGCCGGTCCAGTGGCGTCGAGAACCGTTCCGGAGAGGTGCCGCCCGGGGTGGCCGTCCCCGGCGTGGCCGAGCCGCCGGCCGGGGTCGCGGAGCCCGCCGAGGCCGTCGAGCCCGCCGCGGTGGTCGCGCCGGCCGAGGTCGCCAGGGCCGCCGAGCCGGTGGCGGCCGACGAGCCCGCCGAGCCGAGGACCCGTCGGCGGCGGGCCGCCCTTTCCGCGCCGACCGTCCTGTTCATGGCCCCGCAGCCGGACGAGCTGCCGGTGGCCCGCGTCGTGGTGCCGGCCCCGGTGGAGCCGGAGGCGGTCGAGGAGCAGCCCGAACCGTCCCGCCGGCGTCGCCGCGCCCGGCGCGAGGCCGAGCCGGTCGAGCAGGCCGAGGTGCCGGAGGTCGAGGAGGAGCCGGTCGCCGAGGCGGAGGAGGCCGAGGCCGCCGACGACGAGGAGGACGAGGAGACCGCCGCCCGTCGGCGTCGCCGCCGGGGCCGCCGGGGCCGGGGCCGGGGCAAGGGCGGCGCGGACGAGGCCGACGACGACGAGGCCGAGGAGGCCGCCCAGGCCGAGGAGCCCGAGGCCGAGGGCGACGAGGACGAGGGCGAGACCGACGAGGGCGGTGACGGGCTGACCCGTCGCCGGCGGCGTCGCCGACGCCGGGGCGCCGGGGACACCGACGGGGGCGCCGACGACGGCGTGCCGACGGTCGTCAAGATCCGGGAGCCGCGCAAGGCCGTCGACGAGGTGCAGGGCGTCTCCGGCTCGACCCGGCTGGAGGCCAAGCGGCAGCGCCGCCGGGACGGCCGGGAGCAGCGCCGGACCCGCCCGCCGATCCTGAGCGAGTCCGAGTTCCTGGCCCGTCGGGAGGCGGTCGACCGGGTGATGGCGGTCCGCCAGCGCGGTGACCGCACCCAGATCGCCGTCCTGGAGGACGGCGTGCTGGTCGAGCACTACGTCACCCGCAACTCCTCCGGCACGATGGCCGGCAACGTCTACCTCGGCAAGGTGCAGAACGTCCTGCCGAGCATGGAGGCGGCCTTCGTCGACATCGGGCGCGGCCGCAACGCCGTCCTGTACGCGGGCGAGGTCAACTGGGACACCACCGGCCTGGAGGGGCGGGCCCGGTCCATCGAGCAGGCCCTGCGCTCCGGCGACTCGGTGCTGGTGCAGGTCACCAAGGACCCGATCGGGCACAAGGGGGCCCGGCTGACCAGCCACATCGCGCTCTCCGGCCGGCACCTGGTCTACGTGCCGAACGGCAACGCCTCCGGCATCAGCCGCAAGCTGCCCGACACCGAGCGCAAGCGGCTGCGCGACGCGCTCAAGAAGCTGGTCCCGGACGGCGCGGGCGTGATCGTCCGTACGGCCGCCGAGGGGGCGAGCGAGGACGAGCTGGCCCGCGACGTCAAGCGCCTCCAGGCCCAGTGGGAGGACATCCAGGCCAAGGCCGCCTCCGGTGGCGCGCCGGTGCTGCTCTACGAGGAGCCGGACCTGGTCATCCGGGTCGTGCGGGACCTGTTCAACGAGGACTTCCGCGAGCTGGTGATCGAGGGCGACGAGTCGTACGGGATGGTCGAGTCGTACCTCTCGCACGTCTCCCCGGACCTGGTCGACCGGGTGCGCCGGCACGCCGGCACGGCCGACGTGTTCGCCACCTACCGGATCGACGAGCAGATCCTCAAGGGCCTGGACCGGAAGGTCTTCCTGCCCTCCGGCGGCTCGCTGGTCATCGACCGCACCGAGGCGATGACCGTCATCGACGTCAACACCGGCAAGTACACCGGCTCCGGCGGGAACCTGGAGGAGACGGTCACCCGGAACAACCTGGAGGCGGCCGAGGAGATCGTCCGCCAGCTCCGGTTGCGCGACATCGGCGGCATCGTGGTGATCGACTTCATCGACATGGTGCTGGAGTCGAACCGTGAGCTGGTGCTGCGCCGGCTCACGGAGTGCCTCGGCCGGGACCGCACGAAGCACCAGGTCACCGAGATCACCTCGCTCGGCCTGGTGCAGATGACCCGTAAGCGCATCGGCGCGGGGCTGCTGGAGGCGTTCAGCGAGCCCTGCGAGTGCTGCAAGGGCCGGGGCCTGATCATCCACACCGAGCCGGTGCCGGAGAAGCCGCGTTCGGGCGGTGGCGCGGGGGAGAAGGTCAAGGCGGTCGCCTCGGCGGCCCCCGCTCCCGCCGCCGCCCCGGCTCCGGCCGAGCCGGTCGGCGGGGCGTCGTCGCGACGCCGGGCGCGCAAGAGCGCGGCCCCGGAGCGCACGGTCGTCGAGGTGGTCGAGGCCCCGGCCGACACCGACACCGACTACCACGACACGATGGGCTACGACCTGTCCCGGTACGAGGCGGACACCGCCGCCGCGCCGGCCGTGGCGGACAGCCAGCAGGGTGAGTCCGCCCGGCTGGCGGGCGCCGACGACCCGGACGCGCTCGGCGACGACGACGGCGACGGCGACGGCGGCGACACGGGCGGGGGCCGGCGGCGGTCCCGCCGGGGCGGCGCCCGGCGGCGTACCCGCCCGTGACCGGCTGACCGGCCGCGCGTTTCGCAGGACCCCTGCCCGGGTGACAGCACCGGGGCGGGGGTCCTGTCGCGTGCCCGACCCCGGTTAGGATCGGCCACCCCCGGTCAGGAGAAGAAGAATGCGTCGTCTGCTCGCCCTCACCGTCGCCGCGGTCGTCCTGTCGGCCACGGCGGCCTGTTCCGCCGGGCGTTCCGGCTCCGACCCCGCCGACGGGCCGGGCGGCTCCTCCCCGGCCCCGGCCGGCGGGGCCACCCCGGGCGGTGGGGGCGCGGCGCCGGGCGGGCCGCCCGCCGCGAGCGGCGCGGCCGGGGGGAACGCCCCGGAGGTCTGCGCCGCCGCCCAGCAGGCCAGCGGCACGGCGGTCCGCACGTACGTGGCGGAGCTGGGCCGGATGATCGGGGCGGTCGGCGCGAGCGACAGCGCCACGGCGGAGGTCGCCCGCAAGCGGGCGGAGGCGGCGCTGACCGGCTGGCGCACGGCGCTGCGGGAGCAGTCGACCCGGGCGACCGACCCGCAGCTGCGGACGCTCCTGGCCGATCTCGCCACCGAGGTGGGGATGCTCGGCACCGACGTGGACGCGATCGACGAGGAGGAGCTGGACGAGCTCCAGCAGCGCCTCGACCAGCTCTGCGCCCGCTGACCGGCCCGGTGCGGGTGGGCGGGGTGGCGCACCCCGGTTTGGGTGTCGCCCCGCCGATGGCGTACGCTATCTTGCGGCGCACTTTGGTGTGCCGAGTTCCCGCGTGCCCGCGCCGCCGCGCTTCTGCTACCCGGCGAGCCGCCGAGGGAACGACCGCCAGCAGCCTCAACGACAGGGAGTCCGCCTCCGATGTACGCGATCGTCAAGACCGGCGGCAAGCAGTACAAGGTCGCCGAGGGCGACGTGATCGAGGTCGAGAAGCTCGCCGGTGCCCCCGGCGACGCGGTGAAGCTCACCGCGGTGCTCCTCGTCGACGGTGACGACCTGGTGACCGACGCGGCGAAGCTTGCCGAGGTCGCGGTGTCCGGCGAGATCGCCGCGCACACCAAGGGCCCGAAGATCAAGATCCACAAGTTCAAGAACAAGACCGGCTACCACAAGCGCCAGGGTCACCGCCAGCCGCTGACCCAGGTCAAGGTGACCGGCATCTCCAGCGGGAAGTAGGTCGTCCTCAGATGGCTCACAAAAAGGGTGCGTCCAGCTCGCGTAACGGCCGTGACTCCGCGGCCCAGCGGCTCGGCGTGAAGCGCTTCGGTGGTCAGGTCGTCAGCGCGGGTGAGATCCTCATCCGGCAGCGTGGCACCAAGTTCCACCCCGGTGACCTGGTCGGCCGTGGCGGCGACGACACGCTCTTCGCGCTGGCCGCCGGCTCGGTCCTGTTCGGCACCAAGCGCGGTCGCAAGACCGTCAGCATCGTGCCGCAGCAGTAACTTCGACGCGTCGCGGGCCGCGGACCGGTTGGTCCCGGCCCGCTTCGCTTTTCTCGTACGTGCGGGGCGTCTCCCGCTGGAAGGATTGACGACGTGACGATGTTCGTGGACCGGGTCGTCCTGCACCTGCAGGCCGGCGACGGCGGGCACGGCTGTGTCTCGATCCACCGGGAGAAGTTCAAGCCGTTCGGCGGCCCCGACGGCGGCAACGGCGGGCACGGCGGCAGCGTGACGCTGGTCGTCGACCCGCAGGTGCACACCCTGCTCGACTTCCACTTCCACCCGCACGTCAAGGGCGAGAACGGCAAGGGCGGCGCGGGCTCGAACCGGGACGGCGCGAACGGGCGCGGCCTGGTGCTGAAGGTGCCCAACGGCACGGTCGTGCAGACCCCCGGCGGTGAGGTGCTGGCCGACATGGTCGGCGCCGGCACCACGTTCGAGGTGGCCCGGGGCGGCCGGGGCGGCCGGGGCAACGCCTCGCTGGCCAACGCCCGGCGCAAGGCGCCCGGCTTCGCCGAGCTCGGCGAGCCCGGCGAGCAGCTCGACGTGGTGCTGGAGCTCAAGAGCGTCGCCGACGTGGGCCTGGTCGGCTTCCCGTCGGCCGGCAAGTCGTCGCTGATCTCGGTCATCTCCGCGGCCAAGCCGAAGATCGCCGACTACCCCTTCACCACCCTCGTGCCGAACCTGGGCGTGGTCCGGGTCGACAACCACACCTTCACCGTGGCCGACGTGCCCGGCCTCATTCCCGGCGCGGCCACCGGCAAGGGCCTCGGGCTGGAGTTCCTCCGGCACGTCGAGCGCTGCGCGGTGCTGGTGCACGTGATCGACACGGCGACGCTGGAGCCGGGCCGGGATCCACTGGCCGACATCGACGCCATCGAGTCGGAGCTGAGCCAGTACGGCGGGCTGGCCGACCGGCCCCGCCTCGTCGCCCTCAACAAGATCGACGTGCCGGACGGCCGGGACCTCGCCGAGATCGTCCGCGCCGACCTGGAGGCCCGTGGCCTGCGGGTGTTCGAGGTCTCCGCGGCGACCCGCGAGGGCCTCAAGGAGCTGATGTTCGCCATGGCGGAGCTGGTCGAGAAGGCCCGCGCCGCCGCCCCGCCGGCCGAGCCGACCCGCATCGTCATCCGCCCGAGGGCGGTCGACGACACCGGGTTCACCATCACCGCCGAGCCGGACGGCTCGTTCACCGTGCGGGGCGACCGGCCGGAGCGCTGGGTGCGGCAGACCAACTTCGACAACGACGAGGCGGTGGGCTACCTGGCCGACCGGCTGGCCCGCCTCGGCGTCGAGGACAAGCTGGCCAAGGCCGGGGCCAACCCGGGCGACCTGGTGCGGATCGGCGAGCGCGAGTTCGACTGGCAGCCCACCCTCTACGCGGGCGTCGACTTCGTCCCCGGCAACCGGGGCACCGACGTGCGGCTGGAGGAGAAGTCGAGCCGCCCCTCGGCCGCCGAGCGGCTCGCCGCGCGCAAGGCCCGCCGGGTGCGGCCCGCCGACGAGCTGGGGGCCGACGTCAGCGACGACGAGCCGACCGCCGACGCGGACCCCGACGACGACCTCGACGACGAGAGGTAGGCCGGCGGGCGCGGGCAGGCCGGCGACGGGGACCGGCACGCCCGCGCGACCACGACCGCCCGCGGGGCCTCCGCCGGCGGGTCGCCCGCCGGAAACCTGCCGGAAATCCGCCGCGCCTAGCTTGACGGAATGCTGATCGAATCGCGGCCCACGACCGACCCGGAGATCGCCACCCTGGTCGTGGCGCAGCAGCGTGAGCTGCGCGAGGCCGACGGTGGGCTGGACGGGCAGGCGACCCTCACCCACGACGACATCCGCTACCTCGCCGTCGTCGACGCCGGCCGGGTCGTCGCGTGCGGCGGCATCCAGGAGCTGGACCCCCACACCGGCGAGCTGAAGCGGATGTACGTCCGGCCCGCCCACCGGGGGCGGGGGATCGCCCGCCAGCTGCTGGCCGCCCTGGAGGACCTGGCTTTCCAGCAGGGGTACGCCGAGCTGCGGCTGGAGACCGGCAGCTACCTGCCGGCGGCCATCGGCCTCTACACCTCCTGCGGGTACGCCCCCATCCCCGTGTACGGCGAGTACGTCGACAACCCGTACAGCCGCTGCTTCGCCAAGCGCCTCCCGGTGGCCGCCTGAGCGGGCAGGGGCGCGCCGGCCGGTCGGGCGGCCCGGTCAGGGGCGGTCGATCGGGTCGTCCAGCCGCCCGCCCGTGCCCACCCCGTTCGACAGCAACAGGCCCAGCGCGAGCATGCCGAGGCCGAGCAGCAGGTGCAGGAAGTCGTCCGCGCCGTTGAGCGGGATGAAGTTGGCCGCGCCCTGCTCGTTCTCGGCGAACTTGACGAACAGCCCGTAGAGGCAGAGGCCGAGGTAGAGCGCGCCGCCCCCGGCCAGGAAGAGCCGCGCCCCCGCGACGCTGCGGGCCAGGGCCAGCCCGGCCAGCCCGAAGAGCAGGTGCAGGGCGTTGTGCAGGACCGAGACCTGGAACAGCCCCATCAGCTTGGCGCCCGAGTGGTGCCCGGCGAAGGTCAGGTCGTCGTATCCGGTGGTGACGCCGGGGACGAAGCCGAGGACCCCGAGCAGGAGGAAGAGCGCGGCCACCGTGACGGCGGCCACCTGCACCCGGGCCCGTGGGCGGTGCCGGTCATGCGCCATCGGCGTCACCTCCGTGGATCAGCAGCCCTAGACGATCCTCCATTTTGGGTGCGCGGCGACACGCTCCGCAGCGAAACCGGGAATCAGGTGTGGGCCGCCGGAGCCAGGGTAGGTCAAAAGACGCCGGCCGGATTAACGCTGGCGAATCCCATGAATTGACTACCGCTACGACTTTACGAGCGGAAGGGACATCATGACCTACGATCTCTCCCCCACGACGTCCACGTACGGGCCGGAGTCGAGCAACGGCCACGGCGTACGCGATCAGGCCCGCCAGGTGGGCGCGGAGGCCGCGCACGCGGGCGGCGCGGTCGCGCAGACGGCCAGGGAGCAGGGCCGGGAGGTCGTCGACGAGGCGGCGCGGCAGGCCCGCAACCTCTACGGCGAGGCCCGCGACCAGCTCGCCGGGCAGGCCGGGGAGCAGCAGCGCCGGGCGGCCGGCGGGCTGCGCTCGCTGGCCGACGAGATGCGCGCCATGGCGCAGAACGGCGGCCGCTCCGGGCCGGTGACCGAGCTGGCCCACCAGGCCGCCGAGCGGGCCGACGGCGTGGCCGGCTGGCTGGAACAGCGGCAGCCCGGCGACATCCTCACCGAGGTCAAGGACTACGCCCGCCGCAACCCGGGCACCTTCCTCGTCGGCGCCGCCGTGCTCGGCGTGCTCGCCGGCCGGCTCACCCGGGGCCTGTCCGCGGCGTCCGACGCCACCGGCGGCGGCTCGACCGGGGCGGACGACCCGGAGCGCACCGCCGTCATCCCGACACCGCCTGCCCCGCGCGCCGTGCCGGACCAGATTCCCCCGGGCGGCTACCTCGACCCGACCCCCGAAGCCGGCCACACCGGCCAGGGCGCGGCCTACCCCGACCCCGGCACCACCACCGGCTACGCCGACCCGGCGGGCGGCACCGGAACGCCGCTGCCCCCGGTGACCCAGACCGACCCGCTGCCGGGCATGCCGTCCAGCGGCGCAGCCCGCCCGTGAGCCGCCGCGCCAGCCGAAGGGAGGCGACGGAATGACCGCGCCGACGCAGGATCCCGGACTGGACGCCGGGTACGACCCCACAGGTGCCCCGCACACCGCCGACGAGGTCAGGAGCAGCTCGGTGGGGGAGCTGCTGCGCCAGGTGACCACCGACCTGTCCACGCTGCTGCGTCAGGAGGTGGAGCTGGCCAAGGCCGAGATCCGCCAGGAGGGCAGGAAGGCGGGCAGGGCCGCCGGGCTGTTCGGCGGCGCCGGCTTCGGCGGGTACATGGTGGCGCTGTTCCTGTCCCTCGCGCTCTGGGCCGGGCTGTCCAACGTGCTGGACGCCGGCTGGGCCGCGCTGATCGTCGCCGTGCTCTGGGGCGCGCTCACCGCCGTCCTCTACTCCCTGGCCAAGCAGCACGCCCGGCGCGTCCGGGGCCTCAGGCAGACCAACGACAGCGTGCAGCGCATCCCCGACGCGCTCAAGCCCCACCCGGAGGGAGTCACCCGATGAGCACCGATCCCGACCAGATCCGCCGGGAGATCGAGGCCACCCGCAACAGCCTCAGCAGCGACGTGGACGCCCTGGCGTACAAGGTCAGCCCCGGCCGCATCGTCGACGACCGCAAGCAGCGGGCGCGCACCGCGCTCCAGAATGTGAGGGACAAGGTCATGGGCACCGCTTCCGACTACGGCCACAGCACCGGACACGCCGCCCACGCGGTCGCCGACCGGGCCTCGTCGGCCGCGTCCACGGTGAGCGACAAGGCGCACTCGGCGGCCACCACCGTCGGCGACGCCGCCCAGCGCGCGCCGCACGTGCTGCGGGAGAAGTCCGAGGGCAACCCGCTGGCCGCCGGCCTGATCGCCTTCGGCGTCGGCATGCTGGTCTCCTCCCTGATTCCGGCGAGCCGCCGCGAGCAGCAGGTGGCCACCCAGGTCAGGGAGCGGGCCGGCGCGCACGTCGGCGCGGTGCAGGAGAAGCTCGGCGAGGTCGCCGGCGAGCTGCGGGAGGAGCTGCGCGAGCCGGCGCAGCACGCGGGCGAGTCGGTGCGGGCCACCGCCCAGGACGCCGTGCACGCCGTCCGCGACGACACCCGGTCGGCCGCCCACGACGTGCGGGACCACGCCCAGCAGGCCAGAGAGCAGGCCCGGCACTGACGGGACACCCGGTGACGGCGTGGCCGCCCGCGTCGGGAGCGCCGCCCGTGTCGGGAGCGTTAGGAAGGGCCCCCTGTGCAACAGAATGCGTTAACGGGGGGCCCTTCCTTGCGCAGTCGTCAGGCGGTGCGGCGCACGTCGGTGACGACGAGGCCGCTCGGCGGCAGGGCGGGCATCCGCCGCAGGTCGATCGCGAGGTCCTGCGGCGGCACCTCGTAGCGGATGGTCGTGGTCAGGTTGGTGACGGCCCGCTTGAGCAGCTCGATCGTGATCCACTCGCCGGCGCAGCGGTGCCCGGTCAGGTGTTCGCCGCCGCCCTGCGGCACCAGCGCGAACGGGTCGCCGCGCCAGCCGGCGAAGCGCTCCGGGCGGAACCGCTCCGGCTCGGGCCAGAGCGCCTCGTGGTGGTTGGTGCCGTACAGGTCGAGCAGCACCCGCCGCCCCTGCGGGAAGTGGTGCCCCTGCCAGTCGAAGGAGCGCCGCACCCGGGCGGCGGCGACCGGGAAGAACGGGTAGTAGCGGCGGACCTCCTGCACGAAGCACTCGGTGGCGTCGTCGTCGCCGCGTACCTGGTCGCGCCACTGCGGGTGGTCGTGCAGGGCGAGCGCGGCGAAGACCACGAAACGGTCGACGGCGACGGTGGGGCGCAGCACGTTGAGCAGCTCCACGGCGGCGATCCGGCGGGGCAGCAGCCGCCCCTGGCCGTCCCGGTGTTCGGCGATCGCCCGCAGCGCGCTGCCGGGCGGGGCCGGCAGGACGCCCACCCGGGCGCGCTCGACGACCTCCCCGAGCCACCGCTCGCCGCGGCGGCGGCCGATCCGGCCCCGCCAGTGCCGGGGGCCGAACGCGGTGGGCCCCTCGATCATCGACCGCATCACCGCGGTGCGCCGGGGCACCTCGGCGTCGGCCAGCGGCACGCCCGCCCAGGCGCAGACGGCCCGGGTGAGCAGCGGGGCCACCTCGTCGTGCAGCACCACCCGGCCGGCGCGCTCCCAGACCGGCACCCGGGCCCGCCACTCGTCGTCGAAGAGCTGGCCGAGCTGCCGGACCGCCGACGGCGTCATGATCGACATGAACATGGCCTTGCGCTCGTGGTGGGCCGTCCCGTCGAGGCCCTGCACCCCGCCCACGCCGGTGAGGGTCCGCTGCATCCGCTTCGGCGCCGCGCCCGCCCGGACGAACCGCTCGGGGTCGTAGAAGAGCGCCGCCGCCGGTCGGCCGCGCAGGCAGATGGTCGGTTCGAGCAGCAGCCGGGTCTGGAAGATGTCCGTGCCGTACCGGTCGCAGCGGTCGCCGATGAACCGGTAGCCCTCGCGCAGCAGGGCCAGGGTGCTGTCCGGGCTGCGGTCGGCCGGCATGCTGGCCATCGGACCCCTCCTGGTGTTCCCCGCCCGGCGGCACCGCGCGGTGGGGGTTCGTCTACCCATCTCGCGGCGGCCGAATCCCCGCCGCCCCTGTCGAGCCCGGTCGAGGCCGGCGGCGTGGCGTCCGTCCGTGCGGCGCGCGCCGGCTGGCCCCTCCCAGGGCGGCGGGAACCTGGTTGGCTTGAGCGCACGGGCCGGCGACCGGTCGGCCCGGGGCGCTCAGGCCGCCGGTGGCGGGAGCGTCGGGTGATCACGACGGGGAGGGCACATGCGGGAGAACGCGTCGCGCTACTGGCGACAGCGGCGGGCGGTCGACGCGCTGGGCGCGGGCCGGGCCGGCGGCGGGGAGCCGCCGGGGCCGCTGCTCGCCCGGCCCCGCCGGGAGCAGCGGCCGCCGCGCTGGTTCACCGTGCATCTCGGCTTCGCCGCCGCCGGGCCCGACGCGGCCCGCGAGCTCGCCGTGACGTACGCCGAGGGGCTGAGCGTGCTCCGCCCCGAGCTGGCCCTCGGGGCCGCCGCGCTTTCCCCGGCCGACGCCTGGCACCAGGCCGAGCGGCTGTTCTGCGGGGCGGTCGGCCCCGACGGCGAGCGCTGCGCCGACGTGGCCGGTCACCCCGGCTTCCACCACGCCCCGGGGCCCGGCGGCCTCGGCTGGGGCGACGGCGACTGACGGGCGGTTCGGGGCCGGGCCGGGACCGTCTGCTGCCCGGGGAAGGCGCACGTCGCGCCCCGTCCCCGGGGGTGGCAGGCGGTCCCGGCCCGGCGGCCCGTCGGCTCAGTCCAGGTCGAACTCGCCGTCCTGGGCCCCGGCGACGAACGCGTCCCACTCGGCCTGGGTGAAGACGAGCACCGGGCCGTCCGGCTCGGCGGAGTTGCGCATGCCGATCAGGTCGTCGACGAAGGCCACCTCGACAGCGCCTTCCGAGGTGTCGCCCTCGGCCCGCTGCCAGACCGCCCGGGACAGGTCGAAGTCGCCCTTGGGGTGCTGACCCATTGTTGCTTCCTCCATCGCATGCCGTGACGGGAAACGAGTGTGCTTCCCCATCGGGCAGGATAAGCGGATGCCGAGCCTGAGCCGTGTAGAGGCGACCGCGCGTGGCGCGTTGATTACCGTCGAGTCCTACCACGTGGACCTCGACCTGACCGCAGGCGACGAGCGGTTCCGCTCGCACGCCACGATCCGTTTCCGGGCGACCCCCGGCGCGGAGACCTTCGTCGAGGTGCTGCCCGCGCGGCTGCTGGGGGCGCGCCTGAACGGGCGACCGCTCGACCCGGCGACGCTCGCCGGCAACCGGCTGCCGCTGACCGGCCTCGCCGAGGCCAACACGCTGGTGGTCGAGGCCGAGATGGCCTACTCGAACACCGGCGAGGGGCTGCACCGGTTCGTCGACCCCGCCGACGGCGAGACCTACCTCTACGCGATGTCCTTCCTGGACAACGCGCAGCGCATCTTCGCCGCCTTCGACCAGCCCGACCTGAAGGCCCCGGTCCGGCTCGCCGTGACCGCCCCGCCGCGGTGGACGGTCGCCGCCAACGGCGCGCTGGCCGCCACGCCCCGGCCAGGGCGTTGGGAGTTCGCCCAGACGGCCCCGTTGGCACCGTACTTCGTCACGCTGATCGCCGGGCCGTGGCACGTGCGCCGTGCCGAGCACGACGGCGTCCCGCTGGGCGTCTGGTGCCGGCGCTCCCTCGCCGCCCACCTGGACGCCGACGTCGAGGAGATCCTCACCGTCACCCGGCAGTGCCTGGACCGGTTCCACGAGCTGTTCGCCGAGCGTTACCCCTTCGGCAAGTACGACCAGGCGTTCGTGCCGGAGTTCAACGCCGGCGCGATGGAGAACCCGGGCCTGGTCACCTTCCGCGACGACCTCGTGTTCCGCTCGGCGGTCACCGACACCCAGCGCGAGCTGCGGGCCACCACGATCGCTCACGAGATGGCCCACATGTGGTTCGGCGACCTGGTCACCATGCGCTGGTGGGACGACCTGTGGCTCAACGAGTCGTTCGCGGAGTACCTGGGGACCCGGGTCACCGCCGAGGCGACCCGGTTCGACCGCGCGTGGACGACGTTCGCGCTGCGCCGCAAGGGCTGGGGGTACGCGGCCGACCAGCGCCCCTCCACCCACCCCGTCGCGCCGGAGGAGGTCGCCGACGCCGCCCTGGCGCTGCTCAACTTCGACGGCATCTCGTACGCCAAGGGGGCCAGCGTCCTGCGCCAGCTCGTCGCCTGGCTCGGCGACGACACGTTCCTGGCCGGGCTGAACGCCCACTTCGCGGCGCACCGGTTCGGCAACGCCACCCTCGCCGACCTGCTCGGCGCGCTCTCCGCCGCCGCCGGGCGGGACCTGTCGGGCTGGGCCGAGCGCTGGCTGCGTTCGGCCCAGGTCAACACGCTGCGGGTCGACGTCACGCTCGACGCCGACGGGCGGTACGCGGACGCGGCGATCGTGCAGACCGCCCCGGTCGGTCACCCGGTGCTGCGCCCGCACCGCGTCGGCGTCGCCCGGTACGCCGCCGACGGCACCGTCACCCACGACGAGGTCGACCTCGACCCGGACGCCGACGGCGGCCGGACGGTCCTCGCCGGGCTGCGCGGGCAGCCGGCCGCCCGGCTGCTGCTGCCCAACGCCGGTGACCTCACCTTCGCCAAGATCCGTCTCGACCCCGCCTCCGTCGACGCGGTGCCGCTGGTGCTGCCGACGCTGGCCGACCCGCTGGCCCGGGCCCTGCTGTGGGGCGAGGCGCTGGACGCGGCCACCGACGGCGAGCGCCCCGTCGCCGCCCTGGTGGAGCTGGTCGCCACCGCGCTGCCCGGCGAGACCGAAGTGATCATCGTGGAGGACGTGCTGCGCAGCGTCCGGCCGCTGGTCGACCAGCACCTCGACCCCCTCGCCCGGGACGCGGCGCTGCTCCGGCTCGCCGACGCCTGCCAACGGCTGCTCGCCGCCGCCGAGCCGGGCGGGTCGCGGCAGCTCGCCGCCGCCCGGGGCCTGATCGGCGCGAGCACCGACGCCGACCTGCTCGCCGGCTGGCTGGCCGGCAAGGACGTCCCCGCCGGGCTGGCCGTGGACACCGAGCTGCGCTGGACGCTGCTCGGCCGGCTCGTCGTGCTCGGCGCGGCCGGGGCGGCCGAGATCGCCGCCGAGGCGGCGACCGACCCGAGCGCCACCGGCGCCGAGCGGGCCGCCCGGTGCCGGGCCGCGCTGCCCGACCCGGCCGCGAAGGAGGCGGCGTGGGAGGTCGTGGTGCGCAACACCGAGCTGTCCAACCGGCTGGTCGAGGCCGCCGCGCAGGGGTTCTGGCAGCCGGAGCAGGCCGAGCTGACCCGGCCGTACGTCGAGCGGTACTTCGCCGACATGCCGGCGGCGGCGCGCCGGCGTACCCCCTGGGTCGCCGACCAGGTCGCGGCCGACGCCTACCCCCGCTACGCGGTGGCGCAGCCCACCCGGGAGCTGGCCGCGGCGCTGCTGGCCCGCGACGACCTCACGCCCGGCCTGCGCCGGGTGGTCACCGACGCCGACGACGACTTGCGCCGCGCCCTGGTGGCCCGCACCGCCGTGGCCGCCGCCTCGGCCTGATCCGCCGCAGCCCGGGCCCGGAAAGCTCGTATCCGTCACGTTTTCGGCCGTCCCCCGGCCCTGGTCGCGTCCCGTGACCGGGGCCGGGGGAGGGGCCGCGCCCCGGGCCGGAGGCACCGCCGCGCGCGGCCCGCATACGATCGGCGGGTGCGGGAAGACATCCGGCGGGTCGGGATCATGGGCGGCACGTTCGACCCGATCCACCACGGTCACCTGGTCGCGGCCAGCGAGGTGGCCGACCGGTTCGGGCTGGACGAGGTCGTCTTCGTGCCGACCGGGCAGCCGTGGCAGAAGGCGGACCAGCCGGTCACCCCGGCCGAGGACCGCTACCTGATGACGGTGATCGCCACCGCGTCCAACCCCCGGTTCCAGGTCAGCCGGGTCGACATCGACCGGGGCGGGCCGACGTACACCGTCGACACGCTGCGCGACCTGCACGCCGAGCACGGGCCCGAGGTGCAGCTCTACTTCATCACCGGGGCGGACGCGCTGGAGCGGATCCTGTCCTGGAAGGACCTCGACGAGATCTTCGCGCTGGCCCACTTCATCGGGGTCACCCGCCCCGGCTTCGAGCTGACCGACGAGCACGTGCCCGCCGACACGGTGAGCCTGGTGCAGGTGCCTGCGATGGCCATCTCGTCGACGGACTGCCGCGCCCGGGTGGCCCGGGGCGAACCGGTCTGGTATCTGGTGCCCGACGGTGTGGTGCAGTACATCGCGAAACGGCGGCTCTATCAGCGGTGACCGCGCCGGATATGCGGTCGTTCGTCCCCGAAACCGGCCAGAACCGACAGGTCGTCACGTCAGCGGGTGTGAGACGCTTGGAGGGTCGCACGGTTGATCGAAGGAGAACGGTGACAGTTTCCGAACGCGCTCACGAGCTGGCGATGGCCGCCGCCCAGGCCGCGGCCGACAAGAAGGCGCAGGACATCGTCATCATCGACGTGGGTGACCAGCTCGCCATCACCGACGCGTTCCTGCTCGCCGCCGCCCCCAACGAGCGTCAGGTGCTGGCCATCGTCGACGCCATCGAGGAGCGGCTGCTGGAGCTGCCGGAGAAGGCCAAGCCGGTCCGGCGCGAGGGCGAGCGGGGCGGCCGCTGGGTGCTGCTCGACTACGTCGACATGGTGGTGCACGTCCAGCACACCGAGGAGCGCGAGTTCTACGCCCTCGACCGGCTCTGGAAGGACTGCCCGCAGATCCCGTTCGTCGACCGGGACCTGGTCGAGGCCGAGGCCGCCGCCGGCACCGCACCGGCCGAATGACCCGACTGATCGTCTGGCGGCACGGCAACACCGACTGGAACGCCGCGAGCCGGGTGCAGGGCCAGACCGACGTACCCCTCAACGACCTCGGCCGCGAGCAGGCCGCCGCCGCCGCGCCGCTGCTCGCGGCGCTGCGCCCCGACGCGATCGTGGCCAGCGACCTGCGCCGCGCCGCCGACACGGCCGCCGCCCTCGCCGCGCTCACCGGCCTGCCGGTGCGCCCCGACGCCCGGCTGCGCGAGCGGCACTTCGGGCGGTGGCAGGGGCTGGAGCTCGCCGAGGCGGCGCGGCTCTACCCCGACGAGCACGCCCGGTGGCGGGCCGGCGACCCCGACCCGGGCGCCGACATCGAGAGCCTCGACGACCTCGGCAAGCGGGTCGGCGCCGCCCTCCAGGAGGCGGCCGACGCCGGGCCCGGCGCGACGATCGTGATCGCCACCCACGGCGGCGCGGCCCGGCAGGGCTGTGGGCACCTGCTCGGCTGGGACCACGCGGTGCTGCGGGCCATCGGCTCGCTGCGCAACTGCCACTGGACCGAGCTGCGCGACAGCGGCACGCGCGGCTGGCACCTGCGGGCGCACAACGTCGGCGTGCTGACCACCACGGCGGCGGCCGAGGCGGTCTGACCCGACGCCCCCGGTTCACGGCTTCCCGGGCCGTGTCCTTCCAGGCCAGGGTCCCCGGGCGGCCGGTCGCGGGCCACCGCCTCCGGGTGGCCTTTCCGGGGCGGCCGGGTCGGGCGGCCACGGCGGTCCGGGCCCGGATCGGCTACGGTGCCGGAATGCCCGTCGCGGTCGTCACCGACTCCACCGCCTACCTCCCGCCCGAGCTGGTGCGCCGACACCGACTCACCGTCGTGCCGCTGACCGTGGTGCTCAACGGCGCGGAGGGGCTGGAGGGCGTCGAGATGTTCCCCGGCGACGCCACCCGGGCGCTCGGCGGCCGGCGGGTCACCGTCAGCACCTCCCGGCCGGCACCGGAGCAGTTCGCGCGGACGTACCGTGAGCTGCTCGACGCCGGCGCGGACGCGGTGGTCTCGGTGCACCTGTCGGCCGAGCTGTCCGGCACCGTCGAGGCCGCCCGGCTGGCCGCCGCGCAGGTCGGCGGCGACCGGGTCGCGGTCGTCGACAGCCGCTCCACCGGCATGGGCCTCGGCTTCCCCGCGCTCGCTGCCGCCATGGCCGCCGCCGACGGCGCCGACCTTCCGGGGGTACGCCGCGCGGCGGCCGACGCGATCGACCGCACCACGATCTACTTCTACGTCGACACGCTGGAGTTCCTGCGCCGGGGTGGCCGGATCGGGGCCGCCGAGGCGCTGCTCGGCACCGCCCTGTCGGTCAAGCCGATCATGCACATGCCGGACGGGGCGATCGTGCTCCGGGACAAGGTGCGCACCGCCAGCCGGGGCGTGGCCCGCCTGGTCGACCTTGCCGTCGAGGCGGCCGGCGACGCCGACGTCGACCTCGCCGTGCACCACCTCGCCGCCCCGCAACGCGCCGGGCACCTCCTCGCGGCGCTCACCGAGCGGCTCGGCGGCCGGGTGCGCTCGACGTACGTCACCGAGGCCGGCGCGGTGGTCGCCGCGCACGCCGGCCCGGGCCTGGCCTGCGTCGTCGTGCACCGCCGCCCCGGCCCGGCCGAGGCGGGTTCCGGCGCGGGCAGGGCCGGCGTGGACCCGCCCGGTGCGGCTTCGGCCGGCCTGGCTTCGGTCGATGAGCCGGAGGTCCGCTGACATCCTGCTGCGTAGGGAGCTGAGTCGAACACGACATCACCAGACCTGGCAGCAGCCAACGCCGACACCGCTCCCCACGGGCACGCCCCTGGCCCGTCGATCAAGAGAAGGCGGCAGAGTTGATCTCTGCGATGACGCAGACCTCTTGACCACCGGGCGGGGTGGGGCGGGCATATAGCACATGGTGGGCATGATCAGGTGATTGTCCACAGAGGCTTTCGTTGTCCACAGGTGGCGGCCGGTGGGCCCCGGAGGGACCTGTCGCCGGCCTAACCTCGCGCCGTGTCAGACGACGAGGAGACGGTCGTACGGCGGCGGCTGCGATGGTTGGCGGGTGGACCGCCGGCGACCACGCCCCCGGTACGCCCAGCTGTGCCGGCAGCGCCGGCCGAACCGGTCGCGCCACCGACAACCGGGTGGCCCGAGGCGGCCGGGCCGCCGCCGGGGCCGATGGGCGGGCCTGCTGTCGGGCGGGCCCTCGTGGTGCCGCCGGAGGACCGGTGGCCGCTCGCCGGCGAGCGGCTGGCCGAGCGGCCGGTGCCCTGGCCGGGGGAGCGGCATCCCGGCTCGGGCCGACGGGTCGCCCGCGCGTCGTCTCCCGTCCCGGGCTCGCTCGGGGGCGGTGGCCTGGGCCGGGCTGGCGCGCTCGGAGATGACGGTCTGGGGCGCGTCGGCCTGCCCGGGGGCGAGGGTCTGGGGCGCGACGGTCCGCTCGGGGGCGACGATCCGGGGCGTACCGGTGGGTCGACATTCGGCCCCGACGGCGAGCCGGCGTCCGGGTGGTCGTCGCGGCTGCCGGGGCCCGGCGCGTTCGACCCCGGCCGGCGGGGCGTGCGGGCGTTGGCGGCGGTCGCCGTCGCGGTGGTGCTCGGTGCCGGCTTCTGGGCGTGGCGCTCCCGCCCGCAGGCCGAACCGGTCCGGGCCGGGCCGTCCGCCGCCGCCGGCTTCGACGCGGCGCCGGAGGCGGGAGCGCCGGCCGCCGCCCCGACGCCGGGCGGCGAGCTGGTGGTGGCGGTAGCCGGAAAGGTGCGCCGCCCCGGGCTGGTCCGGGTGCCGGCGGGCGCGCGGGTCGGCGACGCCGTGCAGGCGGCCGGCGGCGCGTTGCCCGGTGTCGACGTGGCGTTGCTCAACCCGGCCCGCAAGGTCGCCGACGGCGAGCTGATCCTGGTCGGCGTCACCGCCCCGCCGGGCCAGCCCGGTGCCGCCCCGGCCGCCCCCGGGCAGCCGGCCGGCGGGGGTCCGGCGGCTCCCGCCGGGCTGGTCAACCTGAACACGGCCACCCTCGCCCAGCTCGACACGCTGCCCGGGGTGGGGCCGGTGCTGGCCCAGCGCATCCTCGACCACCGCGACCGCACCGGCGGGTTCCGTTCGGTGGGCGACCTGCGCCAGGTGGAGGGCATCGGCGATTCCCGGTACGAGCAGCTCAAGGAACTGGTGACGGTGTGAGCGCAAGCGCGGGGCCGCCGGCGGCGGGCGCGTCGCCGGGCCACGGCGGCGCGGTCGTCACCGCCCCCGGTGCCCCGGCCGGGGTCGGCACGGCGGGCGATGCGCCGGCCGAGCGGGCCGCCGGCGCCGTGGACGGGCCCGACCTGCGGCTGGCCGGGCTGGCCGTGGCCGCCTGGCTGGCCGCGCTGGTGAGCCTGCACCTGAGCGCCCGCGCGGCGGCGCTGCTCGCCGCCGGGGCGGCCGGGCTGGCCGCGCTCGTCGCGGCGCACCTGCTCGGTCGGTGGGGACGCCCGGCGGGCCCCGTCCGGCGGCACGGATGGATCGCCGTGGCCGTGCTGCTCGGCGTGGTGTGCGGGGCGACGGCGACGGCCGCCAGGCTCGGCGTGCGGGACGCCCCCGCCGTCCGCGCGCTCGTCGACGACCGGGCCACGGTCGGCGTCGACCTGATCGTCCGGGCCGACCCCCGTCCGGTCCGGGGCGTCGCCGGCCGGCCCGCCACCCTGCTGGTCCGGGCCGAGCTGGTCGCCCTGACCGGCCCCGACGGCGTCCGGGTCGGCGCGCCGCTGCGGGTCCTGCTGCTCGCCACCGACCCGGCCTGGCGGGCGGTGCTCCCCGGGCAGCGGCTCAGCGCCGAGGGGCGGCTCGGCGCGCCGCGCGGCGGCGACCTGACCGCTGCGGTGCTCACGGTGCGCGGCCCGCCGACGCCGCACGGGCCGCCCCCGTGGGCGCAGCGGGCCGCCGGCACCCTCCGGGCCGGCCTGCAACGCGTCTGCGAGCCGCTGCCCGACGAGCAGGGCGGGCTGCTGCCCGGCCTCGTGGTGGGCGACACCAGCCGACTGCTGCCGGCCGTGGAGGAGGACTTCCGCACGACCGGGATGACCCACCTGAACGCCGTCTCGGGCTCCAACGTGGCGATCGTCGTCGGCGCGGTGCTGCTGCTGGCCCGGTGGTCCAGGGCCGGCCCCCGGGTGGCCGCCGGGCTGTGTGTGCTGGCCCTGGTCGGGTTCGTCATCCTGGTCCGCCCCTCGCCGAGCGTGGTGCGCGCCGCGACCATGGGCGCGATCGGGTTGGCGGCGCTCGCCGCCGGCCGGCCCCGGGCCGCCCTGCCGGCGCTCGCCGCGGCGGTGGCCGCGCTGGTGCTGTTCGACCCGGACCTGGCCGGCGACCCGGGGTTCGCCCTGTCCGTGCTGGCCACGGCCGGGCTGCTGCTGCTCGCCCCGGGCTGGCGCGACGGGCTGCGCCGGCGGGGCGTGCCACCCGGGTTCGCCGAGGCGCTGGCCGTGCCGGCCGCCGCGCAGCTCGCCTGCGGCCCGGTGGTCGCCGGGATCTCCGGCACGGTGAGCCTGGTGGCGGTCCCGGCGAACCTGCTGGCCGTCCCGGCGATCGCGCCCGCCACGGTGCTCGGCGTGGCGGCGGCGGTGCTCTCCCCGGTCTGGCCCTCCGGCGCGGGGTTGGCGGCCTGGTTGGCGAGTTGGCCGGCCTGGTGGCTGGTCACCGTCGCCCGGTACGGTGCCCGGCTGCCGGCCGGCACGCTGCCCTGGCCGGACGGCGCGCCGGGCGCGCTGCTGCTGGCCGGGCTGACCGTGGCGCTGCTGGTCGCCACCCGGCGGCCGGTGGTGCGCCGGCTGGTGGCGGTGGTCGCCGTCGCGGTGGTCGCCGGCACCCTGCCGGTCCGCCTCGTCGCCGGCGGCTGGCCGCCCGAGGGCTGGGTGGCGGCGGCGTGCGCGGTGGGCCAGGGCGACGCGCTGGTGCTGCCGGTGGCGGTCGGCCGGGCGGTGGTGGTCGACGCCGGTCCCGACCCGGCGGCGGTGGACGGCTGCCTGCGGCGGCTGGGCGTACGGGAGGTGCCGCTGCTGCTGTTCAGCCACTTCCACGCCGACCACACCGGTGGGGTCGCCGGGGTGTTCCGGGGCCGCCGGGTCGCGGCGGTACGCACCCCGCAGTGGCCCGAGCCCGCCGCCGGGCGGGACCTGGTGCGGGCCGTCGCAGCGGCGGGCGGGGCGGCGGTGGCCCCGGCGGGGGCCGGGTGGGCGTACCGGGGCGGCGGGGCGGAACTGGTCGTGCTCGGGCCGCCGTATCCGCTGCGGGGCACCCGGTCGGACCCGAACAACAACTCGCTGGTGCTGCGCGCCACGGTCGCCGGAGTGCGGATCCTGCTCGCCGGGGACGCCGAGACGGAGGAGCAGCGGGCGCTGCTGGACCACACGGCGGCCGGTGGCCTCCGGGCCGACGTGCTGAAGGTCGCCCATCACGGGTCGGCCTACCAGGATCCGGCGTTCCTGGACGCCGTCCGGCCGAGCGTGGCGCTGGTGCCGGTCGGGGCCGGCAACTCGTACGGGCACCCGAACGCCGCCGTGCTCGCCCGGCTGGCGCGGGGCGGAGCCCGGGTGCTGCGCACGGACACCGACGGGGACGTGGCGGTGGTGCGCGGCGGCGGCGACCGGATGGCCGTGGTGGTCAGGGGCGTGCCGGCCGGGAGCCGCCCGTGAGGACCCTGGGCATTGGCGGCATTGATGGTGGAGAGAGTTGAATGTCTAGATTTGCGTTGAGTGCGGGGTCTGCCGTCACGGGGCTCGACGAGCAGGCACGCGCGGCGGAGCGGACGTGCGAACATGGGCGGCGTGACCGCGCCCGACCTTGCCCCCATTCTGCTGGTCCTCGGCGACGAGGAGCTGCTCGCCACGCGCGCGGTGACCGAAGCGGTGACCCGGGTCCGCGCCGTCGACGCGGGCGTGGACGTCCGGGAATACCAGGCCGGCACACTGGCCGTCGGCGAGATCGCCGAGATGCTCAGCCCGTCGCTGTTCGGCGGCCGGCGGGTGCTGGTCCTGCGCTCCGGTCAGGACGCCCGCAAGGACCTGGTCGCCGCCCTGCTGGCGTACGCGAAGAACCCCGACCCCGAGGTCCACCTCGTGGTGCTGCACCTCGGGGCGGCCAAGGGCAAGGCGTTCGCGGACGGGCTGCGGGCGGCCGGCGCGACCGTGGTGCCGGCGGCGAAGCTCAAGGGGCACCGCGAGCGGGTGGCCTTCGTCCGCGACGAGGTCCGCCGGGCCGGCGGCAAATGCACCGACGACGCGGCGGAGGCGCTCATCGCGGCGGTCGGCACCGACCTGCGCGAGCTGGCCGCCGCGTGCTCCCAACTGGTCGCCGACACCGACGGCCGGATCGGCGCGGACACCGTGGCCCGCTACTACAAGGGGCGGGTGGAGGTGAGCGGCTTCACCGTCGCCGACGCCACCATGGTCGGCGACGTGCCGGCGGCGCTGGAGGCGCTGCGCTGGGCGTTGCATGTCGGCGTGGACCCGGTCCCGATCGCCGACGCGCTCGCCGACGGCGTGCGCACCGTCGCCCGGGTCGCGGCGGCGGGGCGGGGTGACCCGTACCAGCTGGCGAGCAGCCTCGGCATGCCGGCGTGGAAGGTCAGGAGCGCCCAGCAGCGGGCCCGGGGCTGGACCCCGGAGGGGCTGGTGCGGGCGATGCAGGCGGCCGCCGAGTGCAACGCGGCGGTCAAGGGCGGCTCGGACGACCGGGCGTACGCCCTGGAGCGGGCGGTCTTCTCGGTCGCGGCGGCCCGGCAGGGCGGCGCCCGGTGACCCGGCCGGTCCGGGCGTCGTGGGCGACAGTGCCCACCGAGGAGGAGCGCTACCGTCCCCTCTACGCCCGGGCCCTGGGCCTCCGGTTCGTCAACCCCGGCGGGGTGCTCTGCTTCCTCTTCTTCGAGGGGGCCGTCTCGCTGGCCGCCCTGCTCGCCCTGGCCGAGCTGGTGACCTGGTGGGCGGTGCTGGTCCTGCCCGCCGCCGTGGCCGTGATGGTCAAGCTCAACGACATGGTCGCCGAGTTGGTGGTCCGGACGGCCGCCCTGGTGCCCGAGCAGGAGCGGGACCGCTTCCGCCGGCAGCTGGCACCTGTCGTCGGCCGCGCCACGGTGCGGAGCGCGGCGGCAGCGCCGTTCGGCAGCCCGGGTGCCTCTTTCGGCGACCCCGCTGCGTCGGCCCGGAACGTCGGTGTGACCGTGCCCGGTGCCGGCGGCCACGCTGGTGCGGCCGGCGCGGCAGGCGCCCGGGGCCGGGTCGCCATCAGCGGCATGCGGTCCGGCGGACCGCCCGTGACTCCGGGCGTGGGCACCGACTCCCGGTTCGCCGGCTCCGAGTTCGCCGGGTTCGGGCCGGCACCCTGGGTGGAGGAGACCCGACCCGACCGGTGATCCGACTCCCGGTCCGGGAAGCGGGATCCTCCGGAGATGCGCGATCCTCCAGGACGGGCGATCCGCTGGACGCACGATCCCGCGCTGGGCCGGTGGCGGACTGAGGTGATCGACTCCATGTCGCCGACATGGTGGTATCAGCGCCGCCGGAAGGCCCCATGTCGCCGACATGGCAGTGCCGGCGCCGTCGGGAAGGCCCCGCGCGTCCGGAGGGCCCCGCGCGTCCGGAGGGCCGGCACGCGGAAAGCCGGAAGCCCCGGTGATCCCGGGGCTTCCGGCTCAGGTCCGTGTTCGCCGCGTCAGGCGGAGAGCGAGACCACGCGCTTGGCGATCGCCGACTTGCGGTTGGCCGCCTGGTTGGAGTGGATCACGCCCTTGCTGACCGCCTTGTCCAGCTTGCGCGAGGCATCCCGCATGAGAACGGCAGCCTTCTCGGCGTCGCCAGCCTCAGCGGCCTCGTGGAACTTCCGGATGGCGGTCTTCAGCGACGACTTGACCGACTTGTTACGCAGCCGGCGCTTCTCGTTCTGCCGGTTGCGCTTGATCTGGGACTTGATGTTCGCCACGCGACAGCCTCGTCTTGATAGCTCGGGTTGGTCTGCTTGTGCGCGCGACGAGCATGCGTCATCGCTGCGCGAAGAGCCAGGTTACCAGGTCCGTCGGGACGAGCCAAAACGGCCCCGTCGCGCCCCGCCGGACAGGGTGCCGCGGGCCGGTCGGGGCCGGGCGGCGCCGTCCCGGCCCGGTGGCCGGCGTCGCACGTCGCCGGGTGGCGAGATCCCCACCCCGTCCGGTGGGGCGTCGCAGGTGGTCAGGCGGGGAGGTCCGGGCCCCGTCAGGTGGCGAGGTCCCAGCCCTGGCGGGCGGCGAGCCAGCCGAGGGCCTGCTCGCCGCTCCAGCGCTGGTGGGCCCGCAGGTGCGGGGACGCGTCGGTCGGTCCGGCGGCCGCCGAGGTGAGCAGGTATCCCGAGAGCGCGGCGAGGGTGACGTCGAGGGCGTCCGCGGGCGCCCCGGCCGTCGCCGGGTGCCCCGCGAAGCGCGCGTCGGCGTCGAGGCCGCCGGCGTGGGCGGTGATCAGCAGGCTGACCAGGTCGAACCAGGCCGGCCCGTGGCAGAGCCAGTTCCAGTCGCAGAACCAGGCCCGCCCGGCCGGGTCGACGAGGACGTTGTCCAGGCGCAGGTCGCCGTGGGCGAGGCCGCCGCGGGCGGCGTAGTCGGGGAGGTGGGACTCCAGCGCGACCAGGTCGGGCAGCCGCCGCCGCGCCCCGGGCGGCAGGTCCGGGGCCGGCTCCCGGCCGGCGGCCACCTCGCCCCACCAGAGGATGTCCTCCCGGGCCAGGTCGGCCAGCCGGGGCAGGCCGAGCGCGACCAGGCCGGGCGGCGGGTCGGCCAGGGCCGCCGCCACCTCGGCGTAGCCGGCCAGGGCGGCGTCGAGGTCGGCGCGCGCCCAGGGCAACGTGGGCGTCCGCCCGTCGATGGCGTCCAGGCCGAGGGCGTACCAGCCGGCCGCCGCGACCGTCCAGCGCGGGCG
This sequence comes from Micromonospora sp. WMMD712, assembly GCF_029581295.1. Classification (NCBI taxonomy): domain Bacteria; kingdom Bacillati; phylum Actinomycetota; class Actinomycetes; order Micromonosporales; family Micromonosporaceae; genus Micromonospora; species Micromonospora sp. WMMD712. The sequence goes on along the minus strand of NZ_CP120743.1, from coordinate 2,842,524 downwards.
GGGGACCGGCAGGCCGGCGGGGAGCCGGTCGAGCACGGCGGCCTCCCGGGCGTACCAGTCGACGAGGTGACGCTGCTCGGTGAGCGACGCCGCCTTGACGAACACGCGCCGGCCGTCGGCCCCCGCCACCACGGCGGCGAAGCCCCGGGTGAACCCGGCGCCGGCCACCTTCACCTCCGACACGGGCGCGCCCAGCCGGGCGGTCACCGCCGCCCGCAGCCCCGCCGGCAGGTCGGCCCAGGAGGGCCGCTGGGCGGTCGCGTCGTACGACACCGGGGGGAGCGCGCTCGGGGTCACCAGCCCATGCTGCCCCACCCCGCCCACTCCCGCCGTACCGTGTCGCCCGCCGGCGTCGGACGGCTCTGCCAGACTGCCTGACCATGAGGACCGACGACTTCTGGCAGTTGATCGACCAGGCCCGGGCCGGCGGGGGCGGCGCGGCCGGCGCGGTCGCCGCCCGGGCGGTCGCGCTGCTGGCCGAGCGCGACGCCGCCGACATCATCGGGTACGCGCGGCACCAGCGCCGGGTGATGGCGGCCTCCTACCGGGCCGAGCTCTGGGGCGCGGCCTACCTGATCAACGGCGGCGCGTCCGACGACGGGTTCGAGTACTTCCGGGGTTGGCTGATGACCCAGGGCCGGCAGGTCTTCGCCCGTGCCGTGGCCGACCCGGACTCGCTGGCCGAGCTGCCGAAGATCCGTCAGGCGGCGCTCACCGGGGAGGAGTTCGAGGCGGAGGCGATGCTGACGGTCGCGGAGGAGGCGTACCGGAAGGCGACCGCCGCAGAGCTGCCGCCGGTGGAGGACGTCCCCTACCCGGAGTTGGGCGAGTTCTGGGACTTCGACGACGAGGACGAGGCCCGCCGCCAGTTGCCGAAGCTCGCCGCCCTGTTCGTGGAGGCCCCGGCGGAGTGAGCCAGGGCGTCGGGAGGAGTGATCCGACCGCCCCCGGGGCGACGTGGGAGCATAGAGCGGGCTGGCGTCCGCGCCGGCCCGCTCACGTCAGCCGACCAGAACGGACCGCTGTGCCACCGACGCTCGATTCCGGCGCGAACGCTCCTGGTGCCACCGACCCGGCGCGCATCCGGAACTTCTGCATCATCGCCCACATCGACCATGGGAAGTCGACCCTGGCCGACCGGATGTTGCAGCTCACCGGTGTGGTCGACCCCCGGCAGATGCGCGCGCAGTACCTGGACCGGATGGACATCGAGCGCGAGCGCGGCATCACCATCAAGAGCCAGGCCGTGCGGATGCCGTGGACGATCCGGGAGGGCGACCGGGCCGGCGAGCAGGCCGTCCTCAACATGATCGACACCCCGGGGCACGTCGACTTCACGTACGAGGTGTCCCGGTCCCTGGCCGCCTGCGAGGGCGCGCTGCTGCTGGTGGACGCCGCGCAGGGCATCGAGGCGCAGACCCTGGCGAACCTCTACCTGGCGCTCGAGAACGATCTGAAGATCATTCCGGTGCTCAACAAGATCGACCTGCCGGCCGCCCAGCCCGAGAAGTACGCCGAGGAGCTGGCCCACCTGATCGGCGGCGACCCGGCGGACTGCATCCGGGTCTCCGGCAAGACCGGCGACGGGGTGCCGTACCTGCTCGACGAGATCGTCCGGCAGTTCGTCCCGCCGGTCGGCGACGCCGCCGCGCCCGCCCGCGCGATGATCTTCGACTCGGTGTACGACGTCTACCGGGGCGTGGTCACCTACGTCCGGGTGATCGACGGTCGGATCAGCGCCCGGGACCGGATCAAGATGATGTCGACCGGCGCGGTCCACGAGCTGCTGGAGATCGGCGTCATCTCCCCGGAGATGGTGAAGGCCGACGCGCTCGGCGTCGGCGAGGTGGGTTACCTGATCACCGGCGTGAAGGACGTCCGCCAGTCCCGGGTCGGTGACACCGTCACCATCAACGGCAGGCCCGCGACCCAGGCCCTCGGCGGCTACAAGGACCCGAAGCCGATGGTCTACTCCGGCCTCTACCCGATCGACGGGTCCGACTACCCCAACCTGCGCGAGGCGCTGGACAAGCTCAAGCTCAACGACGCCGCGCTGGACTACGAGCCGGAGACCTCGGGCGCGCTCGGGTTCGGCTTCCGCTGCGGCTTCCTCGGCCTGCTGCATCTGGAGATCATCCGGGAGCGGCTGGAGCGGGAGTACAACCTCGACCTGATCTCCACCGCCCCGAACGTGGTCTACCGGGCCATCACCGAGGACGGCCAGGAGCTGGTGGTGACCAACCCGAGCGAGTACCCCACCGGCAGGATCGCCGAGGTGTACGAGCCGGTGGTGCGGGCCACGGTCCTGACCCCGAACGACTACGTCGGCGCGGTCATGGAGCTGTGCCAGGGCCGCCGGGGCAGCCTGCTCGGCATGGACTACCTTTCGACCGACCGCGTCGAGCTGCGCTACACCCTGCCCCTGGCCGAGATCATCTTCGACTTCTTCGACCAGCTCAAGAGCCGCACCAAGGGCTACGCCTCGCTGGACTACGAGCCCTCCGGCGAGCAGGCGTCCGACCTGGTGAAGGTGGACATCCTGCTGCACGGCGAGCCGGTGGACGCGTTCAGCGCCATCGTGCACAAGGACAAGGCGTACAACTACGGCGTCACCATCGCCGCGAAGCTGCGCAACCTGATCCCGCGCCAGCAGTTCGAGGTGCCGATCCAGGCGGCTATCGGCAGCCGGGTGATCGCCCGGGAGACCATCCGGGCGATCCGCAAGGACGTGCTCGCCAAGTGCTACGGCGGCGACATCAGCCGCAAGCGCAAGCTGCTGGAGAAGCAGAAGGAGGGCAAGAAGCGGATGAAGATGGTGGGCCGGGTCGAGGTCCCCCAGGAGGCGTTCATCGCCGCCCTCTCGTCCGACGCCGGCGACGGCAAGGCCGCCGGCAAGAAGTGAGTGGTGTCGCCACTGCGCGACACCGACCCGGCCGGGGCGCGACGCCCCGGCCGGGTTTGGGATTTCGGGCCCCCGGGAACTTAGCGGTCACGACAGCTTCAACACACCGTTGTGACACTTCCTGAGGAGGAGGACGACCGTGGAGCTCACCGTTTGGGGCATCATCACCGCCATCGTCGTTGGTCTCATCGTCGGCGCGCTGGGCCGCCTGGTCGTCCCGGGTCGGCAGAACATGCCGATCTGGCTGCACATGCTGATCGGCATCGGCGCGGCCCTGCTCGGCACCGTGCTCGCCCGGGCGATGGGCATCGCCACCGAGACCGCCGGCGTGGACTGGGGCGAGCTGCTGGTCCAGGTCGTCCTGGCCGCCATCGCCGTGGCCCTGGTCGCCGGGGTGGGCCGCCGCCGCAGCGTCACCCACCGGTAACGACACATCGCTTGGCCCGACGGGCGTCCGACCATTCCGGTCGGGCGCCCGTCCGCATTCCGGTCGGTGCCTGCGGCCGGCGCAGGCGCGCCGCGACGACGCCTTGCCAAATACATCCCGCGATGACGGGTTTGAATTTCCGGCGGCCCGGGAACTTGATGGTCGCGACAGTGAACAAGCCTTTCTGAGCTTTCTGAGGAGAACGACCATGACCGTTGTCGGAATCATCACCGCGCTCATCGTCGGTCTGATCGTGGGCGCGCTGGGCCGCCTGGTCGTCCCGGGTCGGCAGAACATGCCGATCTGGCTGCACATGCTGATCGGCGTGGGCGCGGCCCTGCTCGGCACCGTGCTCGCCCGGGCGGTGGGCATCGCCACCGAGACCGCCGGCATCGACTGGGCCGAGCTGCTCGTGCAGGTCGTGGTCGCCGCCATCGCGGTCGCGGTCGTGGCCGGGGTCGGCGGTCGCCGCAGCGTCACCCACCGGTAAGCATCCCACAGCGCACGAACGGGCGTCCGGCCTCCGGGTCGGACGCCCGTTCGCGTGCGTACGCCCGGCTTTGCCCCCTTGTTGGGCTGCCCTCGACCGCCTGGCCTGCGGTACGGTCGCCTCGCCCCCGCCCGCCCCCTGTCGTAAAGGAATTTTACCTACTAGGGTGCGGCAGAGAAGGTTAGTGCCAGGACGGCGCGAGGGAGATGTGGCGTGAACAGGTGGAAACGGCTGGCCCCGGTCACCGCCGTGGTGGCGTCGGCCGCGATGGTGCTCGCCGGCTGCGGCGGCTCGGGCGACGACGAGGCCGCCGACGGCGGCAAGCTGACCGTCTGGATGATGGGCGAGGGCAGCGAGGCGCAGACGGCGTTCCTCGACGGCGTCGAGGCCGAGTTCCAGAAGAAGCACCCCGACACCGACGTCGTCGTCCAGTACATCCCCTGGCTCGAGGCGCCCAAGAAGTTCCAGGCGGCGCTCGCCGGCGGCGAAGGCCCCGACGTGACCGAGCTCGGCAACACCGAGACCCAGGGCTGGGCCGCCCAGGAGGCGCTCGCCGACGTCACCGCCAAGTTCGCCGCCTGGCCCGAGGGCAAGGACATCCTGCCCGACCTCGTCCGCAACGCCCAGCTCGACGGCAAGCAGTACGGCGTGCCGTGGTACGCCGGCGTCCGCGCCCTCTACTACCGCACCGACTGGTTCGCCGAGGCCGGCGTCAAGCCGCCGACGAACTGGGACGAGCTGGTCGCCGCCGCCAAGGCCGTGCAGGCCAAGAAGCCGGGCACCTACGGCATCGCGCTGCCGGGCAACTCGGAGCTGCCCTTCTACTCCTTCCTCTGGGGCGCGGGCGGCGAGATCGCCACCCGGCAGGGGGACGCCTGGAAGTCCGGCTACACCAGCCCGCAGGCCCAGCAGGCGGTCAAGTTCTGGACCGACCTCGTCACCGTGCACAAGGTCGCCCCGCCCGCCGCCGCCGGGTGGAACGAGATCGACGCCCGCACCCAGTTCGCCACCGGCAAGGCGGCGATGGCCTTCGCCGGCAGCTGGCAGGCCGGCGCCATCAAGAAGGACAACCCCGAGATCGAGAAGGTCTGGGGCACCTTCCCCGTCCCCGGCCCGGACGGCAAGCCGGCCCCGGCCTTCGCCGGCGGCTCGGACGTCGCCCTGTGGCAGGACAGCAAGAAGCAGGACCTCGCCTGGGACTACCTGACCGCGCTGCTGAGCAAGCAGAAGGACAAGGAGTTCGCCAGCAGCCTCGGCTTCTTTCCGGTCTACTCCGACCTCGTCGGCGGCGGCGAGTACGCCAACGACAAGATCATGGCCGCGTTCGCCACCTCGTTGCAGAACACCAGGCTGACCCCGCTCACCCCGAAGTGGGTCGAGGTCAGCCGCACCAAGACGGTGACCCAGGCTATGAACAGCTCGGTCATCAAGGGTCAGAAGACGGTCGAACAGGCCACCGCCGACGCGGCCGCCGAGATGGAAAGCATCCTCAACGCGAAGTGACCACGCTGACCCAGACGCCGGAGACGCCCGCCGCGCGGGAGACCCCCGCGCGGCGGCGTCGCCGGGTCGACCGCCTGCCCTACCTGCTGCTCCTGCCCTGCCTGGCGATCATCGGCGTCCTGCTGCTGTGGCCGCTCGGCCAGGTCGTGACGATGTCCTTCTTCCGGCTCGACAACGTCCGGCAACTGCGCGGCGACCGGGACTGGCCGTGGGTCGGGCTCGGCAACTACGCCGAGATCCTCGGCGACCCGTTCTTCCGCACCGTGCTGCGCAACACGGTGCTCTTCGCCGCGGCCAACGTCGCCCTCACGATGGTCCTCGGCACGCTGGTCGGGCTGCTGCTCAACCGGCTCGGCCGGCGGATGGCCACCTTCGTCGGGAGTTGCGTGATGCTGGCCTGGGCCACCCCGGCGCTGACCGGCACCATCGTGTGGAAGTGGCTGTTCGACGACACCTCGGGCCTGGTGACCTGGCTGTTCAACGCCCTGCCCGACGGGCTGTCGAACGCGCTGTTCGGCCGCGCCGACTGGACCGGGTACGGCTGGTTCAACTCGCCGCTGATGTTCTTCTCGATCCTCACCCTCGTGGTGGTCTGGCACTCGTTCCCGTTCATCGCGGTGAGCGTGCTGGCGGGGCTCAAGAGCGTGCCGAGCGAGCTGCACGAGGCCGCCCGGGTCGACGGGGCCGGCCCGTGGAAGGTCTTCTGGAAGATCACCTTCCCGCTGCTGCGGCCCGTCTTCGGCATCCTGGTGGTGCTCTCCACGATCTGGGACTTCAAGGTGTTCACCCAGCAGTTCGTGCTGGCCGGGGGCACCCAGGACCGGCCGACGTTCATGCTGTCGATCTACTCGTACGCCGAGGCGTTCTCCCCGCCACCCAAGTACGGCCTCGGCGCGGCGATCGCCGTCATCCTCACGCTGATCCTGCTGGTGGTGACCGGCCTCTACGTGCGGATGGTGCTCAAGCAGGAGGAGGACGCGTGAAGCGCGGCGCGGTGGTGAAGCGGATCGCCCTCAACGGGGCGGGCCTGCTGGTGGCGCTCTTCGCGGCGTTCCCCGTCTACTGGATGGTCGCGACGTCGCTCAAGCCCAACCGGGAGATCTTCTCGGCCACGCCCCGGCCGGTGCCGACCGCGCCGACGCTGGAGCACTACCGGGAGATCCTCACCGGCAACCTCATCCCCGGCGTGACGTTCCTGGACTTCTTCCTCAACTCCGTGCTCGTGGCGGTGTCGACCGTGGTGCTCAGCGGCCTCGTCGCGCTGCTCGCCGCGACGGCGGTGGCCCGGTTCCGGTTCAAGCTGCGCACCAGCTTCCTGATCATGCTGCTGGTGGTGCAGATGATCCCGCTGGAGGCGCTGGTCATCCCGCTGTTCCTGATGATCCAGCGGCTCGGCCTCTACAACACGCTGCCCAGCCTCGTCCTGACGTACCTCGGGTTCTCGCTGCCGTTCGCGGTCTGGATGCTGCGCGGGTTCGTGGCCGCGGTGCCCAAGGAACTGGAGGAGGCCGCGGCGATCGACGGCGCGAGCCGCGCCCAGACCTTCCGCCGCGTCCTGTTCCCGCTGGTCGCGCCGGGCCTGGTGGCCACCAGCATCTTCTCCTTCATCACCGCCTGGAACGAGCTGATCTTCGCGCTGACCTTCGTCAACGACCAGGACCGCTACACCCTGCCGGTGGCGATGACGTTCTTCTTCGGCCGCGACGACACCGCCTGGGGGCCGGTGATGGCCGCCTCGACGCTGTTCACCCTGCCGGTGATCGTCTTCTTCCTGCTGGTGCAACGCCGGATTGTCTCCGGCCTGGTGGCGGGCGCCGTCAAGGGCTGAGGTGCAAGGAAGGGCCCCTTGTTAACGCATTCTGTCGAGAAGGGTCCCCTTCTCACGCCCCGTCGGGCGGACGGGCCGCGTCGGGCGGGGATCGGCGGGCCGCGATGCCGCCGTAGGCTGTCGCCATGACGGGCAGGCTGGTGACGGTGAACCTCGGCGCGGCGACCGAGGCGGAGTGGGCGGGCGACGCGAGCGGCCGCAGCGGCATCGACAAGCGGCCTGCGGACGGGCCGGTGCTGCTGCGCGTCGACGGGGTGGCCGGCGACTTCATCGGCGAGCGGGCGCACCACGGCGGGCCCGACCAGACGGTCTACGCGTACGCCGAGGAGGACGCCGCGTGGTGGGCGGTCGAGCTGGGCCGCGACATCCCGCCGGGGGCCTTCGGCGAGAACCTGACGACGTACGCGGTGGACGTGACCGGCGCGGTCGTCGGCGAGCGGTGGCAGGTCGGGTCGGCCCTGCTGGAGGTGACCAAGCCGCGCACGCCGTGCCGGACGTTCGCCGGGTTCTGGGGCGTGCCGGATCTGATCAGGCGGTTCACGGCGCGCGCCGCCCCCGGGGCGTACCTGCGGGTGCTGCGGGAGGGCGAGGTCGGCGCGGGCGACCCGGTGGAGGTGGTGGAGCGGCCGGAGCACGGCGTGACCGTCGGCGAGGTGTTCCGGGCGACCACGCTCGAACCGGAGCTGCTGCCCCGGCTGCTCGACGTGCCCGAGCTGCCCGAGTCGCTGCGGCGGAAGGTCGAACGCAGGCTCGCCACGCCCGACGCCTGAGGGTCCCGGCGGCCCCAGGGGCGCCGCGCCCGAGCGCCGCTCGCCGCGCCCGCCCCGCCGCCGATCGCCGTGCCCAGGCGTTAACAAGGGCCCCCTGCTATGCGGAATGCGTTAACAGGGGGCCCTTCCTTACACCGTCAGCGGAGCCAGGGGATGCTGCGGTCGAGCAGGCCGCGCTCCTTGAGCTCCTTGCGCAGCGGGATCTCGTCGTCGATGTACCCGTTCCAGTTGATGCCCCAGTAGTTGGCGGTGTGGGTGCCCTCGCCGCAGAGCTGGCGCTGCACCGGCGTGCGGTTGGCCCACCACTCGCCGTCGGTGTCGATGTGCAGCTCGTCCAGCGGGCGGATCCACCGGTAGGTGTAGCCGACGAAGAGCATCTTGCGGGTGATGTTCGACAGGTTCGTCGACCGGGAGTGCCACTGGCGGCGGTCGAAGATGAACGCGTCGCCCGGGTTCGCGGTGATCTCCACCGTGCCCTCCGGGTCCGGGTTGTGCACCGTCAGGTCCGCCGGGCGGGGCAGCGAGTTCCACAGGTGGCTGCCCGGGATCACCTTGGTCGCGCCGCGGCCGGTCTCCGACAGGTCGGAGAGCACGTACGCCACCTTCAGCGAGAACATCGGCCGGGGCAGGTTCGGGTCCATCGTCTCCGGGTCGGAGTTCTGCCGGTAGCCGTCCTGGTGCCACCCCCAGTACGGCTTCTCCGGCTCCAGCGCCGGCGGGGTGACGTCGAGGTGGTTGTGGTGGGTGTAGATGTTCCACCCGGCCAGGCCCCACATGTACGGGAAGGCGATCGGGTGGGTCAGCAGCTGGCCGAAGAGCTCGTCGCGCTCCAGGAAGCCCAGCAGGTGCAGGGTGCCGTCCTTGGTGGTGTTGCCCTTGGCCTTCTCCTCCGCGTACACGCGGTCGACGGCCTCCTCCAGGGCGGCCCGGTGGTCCTCCGTCAGCACGTTCCGCAGCAGGAGGAAGCCCTGCTCGTGGAACTCCTTGCGGTCGGTGTCGCTGATCGGTTCGTAGCCGGTCCGGCCGTCGTAATCGAACACCGCGTAGTACCCCTCCCCATGAGGTGAAACCATTTCTGGCACAGGACGCCGATGCTACTGCGCCCCTTCAGGGGGGTGCGGAGCGCGCCCGACGGTGTGGGGGAGTGCTCGGACCGTTGGCACCCGGTTGGGTGCGGAGAGTGAGAATGGGTGTTTGTTCGGCGGCTTTCGCCGGATATGGAGGATTGTGCGGTAACCGTCGGTGTGGAGAATCGCGACCGCTCAGGCGTCGGCGAAGACCTCGGCGAGCACCTCGCCGTCGTTCGCCGTCGCGTCGCCCACCCGGCCCCAGGTGCCGGCCTTCGCGGTCCACTCCAGGCCGGCGAAGCGCACCCGCTTCACGCCGTGGTCGGAGGCGTGCGAGACCAGCCAGTGCGCGTACCGCCAGCCGTCGCGCCGGTCGTCGGCCGGCACCGCGACGCCGGTCAGCTCGGCCGGGGACGCGGCCTCCGGCAGCCCCCAGTCCAGGCGCAGGCCCCGGGTCAGCGCGGCTGCGGCGGCCGCGCCCCGCATCACCGGCGTCGCGCCGACCGTGCAGGCCACCGCGCCGGTCGCCTCGCCGAGCAGCGCCCGTGTCAGCACCTCCGACTCGTCCGCCCACTTCTGGTACGCCTCGGGGAACGCCGAGCGCTGCACCTTCTGCGCCGCGTCGGTGACCCGCATCTTCTCCCAGCCGCGTACCCGCTTGAGGGCGGCGTAGAACTTCCTGGTCGAATACCGGGGGTCGGCGATCTGCGCCTCGGTGCCCCAGCCCTGGCTCGGCCGCTGCTGGAACAGGCCCAGCGAGTCCCGGTCGCCGCCGGAGAGGTTGCGCAGCCCGGACTCCTGGTAGGCCGTGGCGAGGGCGACCACCACCGCCCGCTCGGGCATCTTCCGCTGGACGCCGATGGCGGCGATCGTGGCGGCGTTGGCCATCTGGTCGGCGTCCAGCCGCACCTGGCCGTCGGCCTGCACCGTGCAGGTGCGGCTGGCCAGGGACAACGGCAGGCGTAGCTGCCCGCCGGCCTGGCGGACGACGAGCCAGATCCCCACCGCGGCGATCACGGCGACGACGACACCGGTCGCGACGACTGCCCGACTTCGCACCCGCACCCCCTGTTCGACGGCGTCCGCCAAGAGTACGTCTCCGCCGCCGCCGTCCGGCCCGTCCGACCGGTTCGCTCCGTTCCGTGGCGGGTCGGCCGCGAGGCGTGTCCGCCTTCCCGGTGCTCCGGCCCGGAAACCGCCAGCCAGTCGGCCGGCCGGCCCGGACACCACCAAGCGGCCCGGACACCACCAAGCGGCCCGGAAACCGTCAGGCGGCAAGGAAACCGTCAGCCGGCCCGGGGCCGGTCAGTCCGTCGGCACCCAGCTCGCGTCGCGCTTCTCCCGGAACGCCAGCACGCCCTCGCGCCCCTCGTCGGAGAGGAAGAACCCGGTCGACAGGGCGGCCAGCTCGGCGGTCCCGGCCCGCAGGTCGGCCGCCGGCGGGCGGCGCAGCAGCGCCTTCGCCCCGGCCAGCGCGTTCGGCGCGCCCCGCACCAGCGAGGCGCAGGCCCGTGCCACCGCCGCGTCCAGCGCGTCCGCGGGCACCGCCGTGCTGACCAGGCCGATCTCGGCGGCCCGCCGCCCGTCGAAGGTGTCGCCGGTGAGGTACAGCTCGGCGGCGGCCCGGGACGTCAGCCGGGGCAGCACGGTCGCCGAGATCACCGCCGGGATCACCCCGATCCGCACCTCGGTGAACGCGAACGTCGCCTCCTGCGCGCAGATCGCCAGGTCGGCCGCCGCGATCAGGCCCAGCCCGCCGGCCCGCGCCGGCCCGGCGACCCGGGCCACCACCGGCTTCGGGCACTCCCAGACCGCCGCGAGCACGTCGCCGAGCAGCCCGGCCGGGACCGTCCCGCTGGCGTACGCGGCGGCGGTCTCCTTCAGGTCCGCGCCGGAGCAGAAGACGGGGCCGGCGTGGTCGAGCACCACCACCCGGACCGCGTCGTCGGCCACGGCGGCGGCCAGCCCGGCCAGCAGCTCGGTCATCAGCGGCGTGGAGAGCGCGTTGCGGTTGTGCGGGCTGTCCAGGGTGAGGGTGGTCACCCCACGGGCCGTGGCGACCCGCACGAGCGCGGCGGTGGAGGTCATGCCGGGCACACTAGTGGCCATGCCCGGCGTCCTTCCAGAAGGCGAGCCCGTCCCGGCCGACGGCTCGCTGCCCGCCACCGCGACCCGCGCCGTCGGCGCGCGCGGCTTCGGCGTGTACGTGCACGTGCCGTTCTGCGCCAGCCGCTGCGGCTACTGCGACTTCAACACCTACACCGCCGACGAGCTGGGCGGCGGGGCGAGCCGCGAGGCGTACGCCGACACGGTGCTCGCCGAGCTGGCGCTGGCCGCCCGGGTGCTCGGCGACGCCCCGCCGCCCCGGGTCGACACCGTCTTCGTCGGCGGCGGCACCCCCACCCTGCTGCCCGCCGACGACCTGGCCCGCATCCTCGACGGCATCGACCGCGCCTGGGGGCTGGCCGCCGACGCGGAGGTGACCACCGAGGCCAACCCCGAGTCGGTGACGCCGGAGTCGCTGAAGACCCTGCGGTCCGCCGGGTACACCCGGATCTCGCTGGGCATGCAGTCGGCCGCGCCGGGGGTGCTGGCGATCCTCGACCGCCGGCACCGCGCCGGCCGGGCCACCGAGGCCGCCCGGGAGGCCCGCGACGCCGGGTTCGACCACGTCAACCTCGACCTGATCTACGGTACGCCGGGGGAGAACGCCGACGACTTCGCCGCGTCCCTGGCGCAGGTGGTGGCCGCCGGGGTGGACCACGTCAGCGCGTACGCCCTGATCGTGGAGGACGGCACCCGGCTGGCCGCGCGGATGCGGCGCGGCGAGCTGCCGTACCCCTCCGACGACGTGGCGGCGGACCGCTACCTGGCCGCGGAGGCGGCCCTCGACGCGGCCGGCTTCTCCTGGTACGAGGTGTCCAACTGGGCCCGCACGCCGGCCGGCCGGTGCCGGCACAACCTGCTCTACTGGACCGGCGGCGACTGGTGGGGCCTCGGGCCGGGGGCGCACAGCCACGTCGGCGGGGTGCGCTGGTGGAACGTCAAGCACCCGGCCGCGTACGCGAAGCGCCTCGCGGCGGGGGAGTCGCCCGGCCTGGCCCGGGAGGTGCTCACGCCCGACGAGGCCCACACGGAGGACGTGATGCTGCGGCTGCGGCTCGCCTCGGGGCTGCCCCTGGCCGTGCTGGACGACGCGGGCCGCGCCGCGGCCCGGCGGGCCCTCGCAGACGGCCTGCTCGACCCGGCGGGGCACGCGGAGGGCCGGGCGGTGCTCACGCTGCGCGGCCGGCTGCTGGCCGACGCGGTCGTGAGAGACCTGCTGCCCTGACGGGGGTGGCCCCGACCGGCCGGGGGAGCGGCCGGTCGGGGTCACGTGACCAGCGGGGTCACTTGATCAGGTTGACGGTCATCGGGTAGCGGTAGGGGCTGCCCTCGTTCGCCTTGATGCCGGCGACGATGCCGAAGATGATGCCCACGATCATCGCGCCGAACCCGATCAGGAGCCCCACCAGGATGCAGGTGAGGATCCAGCCGATCAGGGCGATGACCGACCAGAGGAGCTGGAAGTTCAGCGCCGCCACCGCGTGCGCGCGGACCGTCGGCGACTGGTTGCCCCGGGCGAGCAGGGCGATCAGCGGCGCGAGCCAGCCGAGCACGCCGCCGCCGAGGAACATCCCCGCCGCGCCGCCGAAGTGGGCCACCAGGACCCAGGTCTTGTCCTCGTTGTTGGCGTAGCCGCCGGAGGGCGGGCCGTACGCGCCGCCGGTCGGGTAGCCGCCACCGGGCGGGGGGAAGCCGCCCGCCCCGGGCGGCGGGTAGCCGGCCGACGGCGGCTGGTCGCCGGTGGGCGGCGGATAGCCACCGGGCGGGGGATAGCCGCCCGTCCCGGGCGCGCCGGACAGTGGTGCGGTGGGCTCGTGCCCCGGCGAGCCGTACGGTGCCGACGGGTTCGGCTCCGGCGGGTAGCCGCCGGGGTCGCCCGATCCGGGAGGGCGAGGTGGTTCAGTCATGCACGTCACGGTAGGGGTTGCGGGCAAGTCGGCACCAGTGCGACACCAGCTCGGCGGGGCGGATCCTCGGCCCGCGTGCGCAGGTGACGGCCCGCGCCGGGCGGCCGTCGACCGGTCGGCACGCGCCCGCGCGGCGGCCACCGCACGCACGGTCCGTCGTTGATCTTACCCAGGACGGGGCAGCCGACGTAGACTGGCACTCGTTACAGTCGAGTGCCAGGCGTCGACGCGCCGGCGGAGCGCCGACCTGCGGTGCCGCCGCGCCGCCGGGCCCGACATGCGACAGGAGGTGGCAGGGTGGGTCTGGACGACCGCAAGCTCGCCGTGCTCCGCGCGATCGTCGAGGACTACGTCGCCACCCAGGAGCCGGTCGGCAGCAAGGCGCTGGTCGAGCGGCACCAGCTCGGCGTCTCCCCCGCGACGGTCCGCAACGACATGGCGGTGCTGGAGGAGGAGGGCTACATCCGGCAGCCGCACACCAGCGCCGGCCGGGTCCCCACCGACCGGGGCTACCGCCTCTTCGTCGACCGGCTGTCCCGGGTCAAGCCGCTCAGCCCGGCCGAGCGCCGGGCGATCGAGCGCTTCCTGGTCGGCGCGGTCGACCTCGACGACGTGGTGCACCGCACGGTGCGGCTGCTGGCGCAGCTCACCCGGCAGGTCGCCGTGGTGCAGTATCCCTCGCTGGCCCGCTCGTCGGTGCGGCACCTGGAGCTGGTGCCGATCTCCACCACCCGGCTGATGCTGGTGATGATCGCCGACACGGGCCGGGTCGAGCAGCGGCTGGTCGAGCTGCCCGCGCCGGTGAGCGCCGACGACGTCACCGACCTGCGTCGGCTGGTCAACGAGAAGCTCGTCGGCAGCCGGCTGTCGGAGACCCCGCCGCTGGTGCAGGCGCTGGTCGAGGAGGTGACCCCGCGCCTGCGCGGCGCGATGACCACGCTCTCCACCGTGCTGCTGGAGACGCTGGTCGAGCGGCACGAGGAGCGCATCGCGCTGGCCGGCACCGCCAACCTGACCCGGGGCGGCCTGCTCGACTTCCAGGGGTCCCTGCGGCCCATCCTGGAGGCGCTGGAGGAGGAGGTGGTGATGCTCAAGCTCATCGGCGAGGCCGAGTCGACCACCACCCGCGTGCTGATCGGCGACGAGAACGAGATCGACAACCTGCGGGCCGCCTCGGTGGTCAGCACCGGCTACGGCCCGGGGGCGACCGCGCTCGGCGGACTGGGCGTGGTCGGCCCCACCCGGATGGACTACCCCGGCACCATCGCCACGGTGCGGGCCGTGGCACGCTACGTGGGCGAGCTGCTGGCCCAGAACTGACCAGTCAGGGCCGACGGCCGGCTCCGGCCGACGACCGGCGCAACGCGACAAGAACATGAGGACACGGGACGCAGTGGCCAGGGACTACTACGGCATCCTCGGCGTGAGCCGGGAGGCCTCCGACGACGAGATCAAGCGCGCCTACCGCAAGCTGGCGCGGCAGTTCCACCCGGACGTCAATCCGGACCCGGAGGCACAGGAGAAGTTCAAGGACATCAACGCCGCGTACGAGGTCCTCTCGGACGACCGGAAACGGCAGATCGTCGACCTCGGCGGCGACCCCCTCGCCCCCGGCGGCGGTGGCATGGGCGGCCCGGGCGGGCCCGGCGGGGCCGGCCCGTTCGTCGGCTTCCAGGACATCATGGACGCCTTCTTCGGCGGGGCGGCCGGCGGCTCCCGGGGCCCGCGCCCGCGCACCCGGCCCGGCGCGGACGCGATCCTGCGCCTGGAGCTGGACCTGCACGAGACGGCGTTCGGCGTCGAGGCCCCGATCACCGTCGACACGGCGGTGCTCTGCACCACCTGCTCCGGGGCGGGCACGGCGGCCGGCACCCACCTGGCCACCTGCGAGGCGTGCGGCGGCCGGGGCGAGGTCCAGTCGGTGCAGCGCACCTTCCTCGGCCAGGTGGTCTCCGCCCGGCCGTGCACGGTCTGCCAGGGCTACGGCACCACCATCCCGCACCCCTGCCCGACCTGCACCGGCGACGGTCGGGTGCGCACCCGCCGCTCGCTGACCGTCAAGATCCCCGCCGGGGTCGAGGACGGCATGCGCATCCGGCTCGCCCAGCAGGGCGAGGTCGGCCCGGGCGGCGGCACCGCCGGCGACCTCTACGTCGAGATCCACGAGCGCCCGCACGACGTCTACTCCCGCAAGGGCGACGACCTGCACTGCCGGGTCACCGTCCCGATGACCGCCGCCGCGCTCGGCACCCGGCTGACCATCAAGACCCTCGACAGCGAGGAGACGGTCGACGTCAAGGCCGGCACCCAGCCGGGCAGCACCCTGCGGCTGCGCGCCCGGGGCGTGCCGCACCTGCGCGGCACCGGCCGGGGCGACCTCTACGTCCACCTCGACGTGCGCACCCCGACCAAGCTCGACGCCGACCAGGAGAAGATGCTGCGCGACTTCGCCAAGACCCGGGGCGAGGAGGTCGCCGAGCTGAGCAAGCAGGGCGGCTTCTTCTCCCGGATGCGCGACGCCTTCAACGGGCACGCCTGAGGTGTCGGCGCCGCTGTTCCTGGTCGACGCGCTGCCCACCGGCGACTCGCTGACCCTCGGCGGCCCGGAGGGGCACCACGCGGCCACCGTGCAGCGGCTGCGCGCCGGCGAGGAACTGCTGCTGGCCGACGGCCGGGGCGGCACGGCCACCGCCGTGGTCACCGCCGTCGGCCGGGGCGCCCTCGACCTGCGGGTCACCTCCCGGGGGTACGTCGACGCGCCCGTCCCCCGGCTCGTCGTGGCGCAGGGCATCGCCAAGGGCGACCGGGGCGAACTGGCCGTGCAGGCGATGACCGAGGTCGGGGTCGACGAGATCGTGCCCTGGGCGGCGGCCCGCTCCGTGGCGCAGTGGCGCGGCGACCGGGGCGTACGGGCCCGGGAGAAGTGGGCGGCGACCGCCCGGGAGGCGGCGAAGCAGGCCCGCCGGGCGTGGCTGCCCGTGGTGGCCGGCGCCCCCGACGAGTCCACGGCCACGGTGGCCCGCCGGATCGCGGGGGCCGCCGCCGCGTTCGTCCTGCACGAGGAGGCGCAGGAGCCGCTGACCGCCGCCGCGCTGCCCGCCACGGGCGAGATCGTGCTGGTCGTCGGCCCTGAGGGCGGCATCACCGACGCGGAGGTGACCGCGTTCACCCAGGCCGGCGCCCGCCCGGTGCGCCTCGGCCCGTACGTGCTGCGCACCTCCACGGCGGGCGTCGCCGCCCTCTGCGTCCTGGCGACCCGCCTGTCCCGCTGGTGACCCGCCTGTCCTGTCGGTGACCTGCCTGTCCCGCCGGCGATCCGCCTGTCCCGTCGGGGACCTGCCTGTCCCGCTGCTGAACCCCGGCCGGGTCAGGTGCGCAGGTAGGACGCGCCGTTGAGGTCGACGACCGTGCCGGAGGCCCACTCCGCCTCCGCCGACGCGAGCCAGTGGACCGCCGCCGCGATCTCCTCCGGGCGGGCCACCCGGCCGAACGGGCTCTGCGCCCGGATCGCCGCGCCGCCCTCGCCGGCCAGGTGCTCGGTGGTCATGTCCGTCTCCACGAAGCCGGGGGCCACCGTCGCGACCGCGATGCCGTACGGGGCCAGCGCCACCGCGAGGGACTGGCCGAGCGCGTTGAGCCCCGCCTTGCTCGCCCCGTACGCCGGCTGCTCCGGCTCGCCCCGGAACGCGCCCCGCGACGACACGTTGACGACCCGGCCGCCCCGCCCCCGCATGTGCTGGGCCGCGCACCAGGTCACGTTGGCCGCCCCCGTCAGGTTGGTCTCCAGCACCAGCCGCCAGCGCCGCTGCCAGTCGGCGTAGGACGTGCCGAACACCGGGTGCGGCGCGTTCCGCTCGCCGTACACCCCGGCGTTGTTGACCAGCACGTCGAGCCCGCCGAGGCGGGCCGCCGCGTCGTCGACCATCACCCGTACCGCCTCGGGGTCGGCCAGGTCCGCGCGGACCACGACGTGACCGTCGCCCGGCAGCTCCGCGCGCAGCCGCTCGGCCAGCTCCCCGGAGCCCCGGTGGTGGATCGCCACCCGGTCCCCGCCGGCCGCGAACCGCGTCGCCACCGCGCGCCCGATGCCCCGCGAGGCCCCCGTCACCAGCACCGCCCGTGAAGTCACGCGGCCATCATGCCCCAGCCGCCCGGCACCACTTACCATGCCCCGATGGGATCCGACTGCCTGTTCTGCCGCATCGTCGCCGGGGAGATTCCGGCCACCGTCGTCCGGGAGACCGCCACCACCCTCGCCTTCCGCGACATCGACCCGAAGGCCCCGGTGCACGTGCTGGTCATCCCCAAGGAGCACTACGCCGACGTGGCGACCCTCGGCCAGGGCGACCCGGCGCTCGCCGGCGAGCTGCTGGCCACGGCCGCCGCCGTCGCCGAGGACGAGGGGCTGCTCGGCGACGGCTTCCGGCTGATGTTCAACACCGGGGCGTACGGCGGCCAGGAGGTCTTCCACGTGCACGCGCACCTGCTCGGCGGCGCGCCGCTGGGCCCGATGCTCTGCCGCTGAGGGAGCGGGCGCGCCCGTCGCGGAGGCGTCCGTCGCGGACGCGCCCCGCGCCGAGGTGTTAGGAAGGGGCCCTTCCTATGCAGAATGCGTTAACAAGGGGCCCCTCCTTACACTGCGGGCGTGGGTGGAATCGGCGAGCGGCTCGGGCGGATGGTGCGGCGGGTCCAGGCCGAGGGGCGGGTGCCGGCGGTCGCCGCGGCCCTGCACCGGGCGGACCGCCCGCTCTGGACCGGCGAGGCCGGCGGCACCGGCAACGACACCGCGCTCGGCCCGCAGACGCTGTTCCGGATCGGCTCGGTCACCAAGACGTTCACCGCCGTGCTGGTCATGCAGTGCCGTGACGCCGGCCTGCTCGACCTCGACGACCCCGTCGGCGCGCACCTCGACGTGCCCGCGCACGGCGAGCTGACCGTGCGCCGGCTGCTGTCGCACACCGCCGGCCTGCAACGGGAGCCGCACGGCGACGTCTGGGACACCCTGCGCGCCCCCGGGGCGGACGAGCTGCTGGCCGACCTGGCCCGCGCCGAGCGGGTCCTGCCGCCGGCCCGCCGCTTCCACTACTCCAACCTGGGCCTGGCGGTGCTCGGCCAGCTCGTCGCCCGGCTGCGCGGCGGCACCTGGGCCGAGGTGCTCGCCGACCGGGTGCTCGCCCCCCTCGCCCTGACCGCCACCACCGACCGGCCGGGCCCGGCGGCGGCCACCGGGTTCCTCGTCGACGCGTACTCCGACGAGGCGCACCCGGAGCCGCCGACCGACTTCGGCGCGGTCGGCCCGGCCGCCCAGCTCTGGAGCACCGCCGCCGACATGGCCCGCTGGGCGGCGTTCCTGGCCGACCCGGCGGCGCTCGACCCCACCGGCGCGGTGCTCGCCCCGGCGACGCTCGACGAGATGCGCTGGCCGCTGACCGTCACCGACGAGACGTCCTGGGGCGCCGGCTTCGGGCTGGGGCTGATCCTGCTGCCGCAGGGCGGTCGGGTGGTGCACGTCGGCCACGACGGGGCGATGCCCGGCTTCCTCGCCGCCGTCTACGGCCGCCGGGGCGGCGACGGCACCCCCGGCGCGATGGGCGCGGCGGTGCTCGGCTCGTCCGGGACCGGCGTGGACGTGATCGACCTGCCGCACCGGCTGCTCGCCGCCGCCGTCGAGCACGACCCGGCCGACGTCGTGCCGTGGCGGCCGGGCCCGCCGGCCCCGCCGCACCTGCGCGGCATGCTGGGCCACTGGTGGGGCGAGGGCTTCGCGTACGTCTTCACCTGGCACGACGGCACCCTGCGGGCCCGGGGCGTCGACGACCCGGCCGGCAAGCCCCCGGCGGTCTTCGCCCCGCTGCCGGACCGGCCCGACGTGTTCCGCACCGTCTCCGGGCGGGAGACCGGCGAGCTGCTGCGGCTGACCCGGGACGCGACCGGGGCGGTGGTCCGGCTGCACTGGGCGACCTACCGCTTCACCCGGGGCCAGGAGACCTTCGACGGGTACGACTTCCGGCGCTGACCCCCGCCCCCGCCGCCCGCCGCCGGCCGGGGGAAATGGGCGAGGTGCCGCCGGGCGGGAAACGTTACGATGGGGGGTAACGTCCGACCGCCGCGCCAGCAGGGCCCGGCGCCGAGATCGAGAGCAGGTGCGCAGGGCCCCTCGGCCCGACCCATGACCGGCACCCCACCTCCCGGCCCGCCCCGGGTGCAGACCAGGATCACCGTCCCCGACTCGAAGATCATGGTCAACCTGCTGGGCGCGGGCGACGAGATCCTGCGACTCGTCGAGCGTTCGGTCGACAGCGACGTGCACGTCCGCGGCAACGAGATCACCATCACCGGTGCCCCGGCGGACAACGCCATCGCCGAGCGCCTCTTCAGCGAGCTGCTCGAACTGATCGAGAAAGGCGAGACCCTGACCACTGACGCCGTGCGGCGCACCGTCGGGATGCTGGAGCAGGGCGGCACCGAGCGGCCCGCCGAGGTCCTGACGCTCAACATCCTCTCCCGGCGCGGGCGCACCATCCGCCCCAAGACGCTCGGGCAGAAGAAGTACGTCGACGCGATCGACGCGCACACCATCGTCTTCGGCATCGGCCCCGCCGGCACCGGCAAGACCTACCTGGCGATGGCGAAGGCGGTCCAGGCGCTCCAGGCCAAGCAGGTCAACCGGATCATCCTGACCCGGCCGGCGGTCGAGGCGGGGGAGCGGCTGGGCTTCCTGCCCGGCACGCTCAACGAGAAGATCGACCCCTACCTGCGCCCGCTCTACGACGCGCTGCACGACATGCTCGACCCGGAGACGATCCCGAAGCTGATGGCGGCCGGGACGATCGAGGTCGCGCCCCTGGCATACATGAGGGGGCGTACCTTGAATGATGCGTTCATCATCCTCGACGAGGCGCAGAACACCACGCCCGAGCAGATGAAGATGTTCCTCACCCGGCTCGGCTTCGGTTCCAAGATCGTGGTCACCGGCGACGTCACCCAGGTGGACCTTCCGGGCGGGACGACCAGCGGCCTGCGGGTGGTCCGGGAGATCCTGGAGAACGTGGAGGACGTGCACTTCGCGCAGTTGTCCAGCTCCGACGTGGTGCGGCACCGGCTGGTCGGGGAGATCGTCGACGCGTACGCCCGCTGGGACGCCGAGCGGGAGAACCAGCAGGCGCAGGGCGTGCACGCCGTGCCGGGGCGCACCGCCCAGGGCGGCCGGGCCGGCCGGCGCCGTCAGACCTAGGGAACCCAGTTGTCCATCGAGATCGCCAACGAGTCCGGTGTCGACGTCGACACCGACGCCGTGCTCGCCGTCGCCCGGCACGCCCTCGACGAGATGGGGGTCAACCCCCTCGCCGAGCTGTCCGTGCTGCTGGTCGACATCGACTACATGACCGAGCTGAACCACCGCTGGATGGGCGGCGACGGCCCGACCGACGTGCTCGCCTTCCCCATGGACGAGGGCAGCGTCGACCACGGGCCGGGCGAGTCCACCGCGGCCGGCGGCGAGCCGGCGCTGCTGGGCGACATCGTGCTCTGCCCGGAGGTGGCGGCCAAGCAGGCCGCGACGGCCGGTCACTCCTCGGCCGACGAGCTGCACCTGCTCACCGTGCACGGGGTGCTGCACCTGCTCGGTTACGACCACGCCGAGCCGGAGGAGGAGCGGGAGATGTTCGAGCTCCAGGCCCGGCTGCTGGCCAGCTGGCGGTCGACCCGGTCCGCGTGATGCCCCTCCAGGTGTCGGCTGCCGGCGCGGCCGCCGGCCTGCCCGACCTGCAACTGCTCGTCTTCGCGGCCGGGCTGGTGGTGCTCGCCGGCCTGATCGCGATGACCGAGGCGGCGCTGGCCGCCGTGTCACCGGCCCGCGCGGCCGAGCTGGCCCGCGACGGGGCCCGGGGCGCGCGCACGCTCCAGGCCGTCGCCGGTGACGTGGTCCGCCACCTCAACCTGCTGCTGCTGTTGCGGCTGCTGGCCGAGCTGACCGCCACCACGCTGGTCGCCCTGGTGGCGGTCGACACGTTCGGCGCGGGCTGGCGGGCGGCGCTGGTCACCGCCGGCGCGATGACCGTGATCAGCTTCGTGGTGGTCGGGGTCGGGCCGCGCACCCTCGGCCGGCAGCACGCGTACGCGGTCGGCCGGGCCGTCGCGCCGCTGGTGCGCTGGCTGGGCCGGGCGCTCAACCCGCTGGCTTCCCTGCTGATCCTGATCGGCAACGCGGTAACCCCGGGGCGCGGCTTCCGGGAGGGGCCGTTCGCCACCCAGGTGGAGCTGCGCGAGCTGGTCGACCTGGCCGAGCAGCGGGGCGTCGTCGAGCACGGCGAGCGGCAGATGATCCACTCGGTGTTCGCGCTCGGCGACACCATCGCCCGCGAGGTGATGGTGCCGCGCACCGAGATGGTGTGGATCGAGGAGAGCAAGACCCTCTCGCAGGCCCTCGCCCTGTTCCTGCGTTCCGGGTTCTCCCGCATCCCGGTGATCGGGGAGAGCGTCGACGACGTGCTCGGCGTGCTCTACCTCAAGGACCTGATCCGCCGCACCCAGGGCGGCGACCCGGCGGCGTCCCGGCTGCCGGTGGCGGAGCTGATGCGCCCGGCGACGTTCGTCCCGGAGTCCAAGCCGGTCGACGACCTGCTGTCGGAGATGCAGGCCGCGCGCAACCACCTGGTCATCGTCGTCGACGAGTACGGCGGCACCGGCGGCCTCGTCACGATCGAGGACATCCTGGAGGAGATCGTCGGCGAGATCACCGACGAGTACGATGTCGAACGCCCGCCGGTCGAGCGGCTGGCGGACGGCGCGGTGCGGGTCACCGCCCGGCTGCCCGTCGAGACCCTCGGCGAGCTGTTCGACGTCGAGCTGCCCGCCGACGAGGTCGAGACGGTCGGCGGCCTGCTCGCGCAGGCCCTCGGCCGGGTCCCGATCCCCGGCGCGGAGGCCGAGGTGGCCGGGCTGCGCCTGGTCGCCGAGGGCACCACGGGCCGGCGCAACCGGATCGACACCGTGCTGGTGAGCCGGGTCGAGCCGACCGACCACCCCGACCCGACCCCCGGGCGCGGCGAGCCCGCCGAGGCCCGGGGCACCCAGAACCGAGCCGAGGAGAGGCAACCCGCCGATGCCTGAGTCACCCGCCGCGCCCGCCGCGCTACCCACCCCGTCCGCGCCGGTCGAGCTGAGCGCCGAGGACGGCAAGCTGGTCATCCTCGCCCGGGGGGCCCGGGGCCGGGTGGGCGCCGTGGAGGGCGCCGCGGTACGCGACCAGGACGGCCGGACGTACGCGGCGGCGAGCGTGTCGCTGCCCTCGCTGACCCTCACCGCCCTCCAGCTCGCGGTGGCCTCCGCCGTGGCGGCCGGGGCGACCCGGCTGGAGGCCGCCGTCGTGGTGACGGAGGCGTCGACCCTGGACGGGGCGGGGCACGCCGCCGTCCGTGACCTCGCCGCCGACGCGCCGATCCACGTGGCCGCGCCGGACGGCGCCGTCCTCGGCACGGTGGTCGAGTGAGCGACGTGCGGAGTGGCCGGCCGGGCGACGCCGGCGTCGGCGGGGCGCGTCCCTACCGGGCGGGGTTCGCCTGCTTCGTGGGCCGTCCGAACGCCGGCAAGTCGACGCTGACCAACGCGATCGTCGGCACGAAGATCGCGATCACCTCGAACAAGCCGCAGACCACCCGGCACGTCATCCGGGCCGTGCTGCACCGGCCGGAGTCGCAGCTCGTGCTGGTCGACACCCCCGGGCTGCACCGCCCGCGTACGCTGCTCGGCGAGCGCCTCAACGACCTGGTCCGCTCCACCTGGAGCGAGGTCGACGTGATCGGCCTGTGCATCCCGGCCGACGAGCCGGTCGGCCGGGGCGACCGGTTCATCACCGGGGAGCTGGCCGAGCTGAAGGCGACCGTGCTGGCGGTGGTGACCAAGACGGACCTGGTCGACAAGAAGCGGCTGGCGGAGCAGCTGCTGGCGGTCAGCGAGCTGGGCGAGTTCGCCGCCGTGGTGCCGGTCAGCGCGGTCTCCGGGCACCAGCTCGACACGCTGGTCGACGTGATGACCGGCTACCTGCCCGAGTCGCCGCAGCTCTACCCGGACGACATGCTCACCGACGACCCGGAGCAGGTGCTGGTCGCCGAGCTGATCCGGGAGGCGGCCCTGGAGGGGGTCCGCGACGAGCTGCCGCACTCCATCGCCGTGGTGGTGGAGGAGATGATCCCCGAGGGCAACCTCATGAAGATCTACGCCGACGTGTACGTCGAGCGGCCCAGCCAGAAGGCCATCGTGATCGGCCACCGGGCGAGCCGGCTCAAGGAGGTCGGCACCACCGCCCGCCGGCAGATCGAGGAGCTGCTCGGCACCCGCATCTACCTGGACCTGCACGTCCGGGTGGCCAAGGACTGGCAACGCGACCCCAGACAACTCCGCAAACTGGGCTTCTGACCCCGCCCACCCCACCCCGCCCCATCCTCCCCCCATCGCACGCCGCTCCGTCCGGCCCCGGGCCGGTCACCGGGGTGGGTGGGGAGGATGGGGTTTCTCACTTTCGGGGTGGTTTGCTGGCCGTTTTGCGGGGGAGGGCCGGAGGGTAGGTAGCCATTGCCCCCTTTGCTCCCGACCGGAAGCCGGCTGATGCGAAACCGGTACCTGGATCTGCTCCGTGCCCTGGCGATCGTCCGTGTCGTCGTCTACCACGTGACCGGTTGGGCCACGCTGACCCTGGTCTTCCCGGCCATGTCGGTGATGTTCGCGCTCGCCGGGTCGCTGATGGCGGCGTCGCTGGACCGGTCCGGCCCGTCGGCGGTCGGCCGGCGGCTGCGCCGCCTGCTGCCCTCGCTGTGGGTGCTGGCCGCGATCTTCGTCCCCGCCATGCTGCTCACCGGGCTGCCGCTGACGCCGAAGGTGCTGCTGTGGGCGTTCCCGGTCGCCGACCCGCCCGCCAACTACTGGGGGGCGCTGGCGCTCAGCGTGATCTGGTACCTGCGCGACTACCTGTGGTTCGTGTTCGCCTCGCCCGTCGCGCTGTGGCTGTTCCGGCGGGCCCCGTGGCCCACCCTGCTCGCCCCGTACGCGCTGCTGACCACCATCGAGTTCGGACTGTTGCCCGCCGCGCCCACCGTGCTGCGGGAGTTCGGCCTCTACTTCGGCGCGTGGCTGCTCGGCTTCGCCCACCACGACGGGCTGCTGCGGCGTACGGCCAATCGGGTGCTGGTCCCGGCGGCGCTGGCCCTCGGCGTCGCCGGGGCGGCGTGGATCGTCACCCACCCCGGCCCGCGCGGGTACGACCTGAACGACATCCCGCTGGGCAACGCGCTCTGGTCGGCGGCGTTCATCCTGGTGGCGATCGGCCGGGCCCCGGCGTCGGCGGCCTGGGTGGACCGTTCCGCCGTGGCGGGCCGGGCGGTGACGGTGCTGAACCGGCGGGCGCTCACCGTCTACCTGTGGCACATGCCGTTCGTGGTGGCGCTCACCCCGCTGGTCGACGTGGTCGGTTGGTCCCATCAGGACCCGGTGGGCCTGGCGATCCGGGTGGTGCTGGTCTTCGCGCTGGTCGGCGCGGTCACCGTGCTGGTCGGCTGGGTGGAGGACGTCGCGGCCCGCCGGCCCCCGGAGCTGTTCCCCGGGGAGGCCCGCCCCGTGCCGGCCCGAGGGGTCGCCGCCGGCCGCCCCGTGCCGGCCGGCGGCGCCCCCGTGCCCGTCAGCCCCGCGCCGGCCGGGTCCGGCCGGGCAGCGCTGCCCGCGCCCCGCGCCCCCGAGGAGCACACGCTCAAGCTCAGCGCGCGGTGACCGCCACGTCGCCGCTGTCGGCGGCCAGGTCGAGCAGCAGCGACGCGCCCGGATCGTCCACGATGCCCAGCTCGGTCTCGCCGGAGCCGACGTCCGAGCGCACCCGGTACCGGCCCGCGGGCACGACGACCTGCACGTCGCCGCTGCCGGCGTGCGCCCGCACCGAGGCCGGGGCGGACAGTTCGACGGTGACGTCGCCGGAGTCGGTCTCGGCGTCCACCTGGCCGCCCAGGCGGCTGCCCGTGACGTTGCCCGACCCGGCGCGCAGGGTGGCCGGGCCGCGGACGTCGTCGACCTCGACGTTGCCGGAGTCGGTCTCGGCGCGTACGGGGCCCGTCGCCCGGGTGATCTCCAGGTTCCCGGAGCCGAGCCGCACGTCCACCACGCCGACCCGGCTCAGCACGACGTTGCCCGACCCGGTCTCGCCGCTCACGGCGATGCCCTCCGGGGCGGTCACCTCGTAGGAGATCGAGCAGCGGTCACCGCAGTCGGAGTCGAGCACCAGCTCGTCGCCCCGGATCTCGTACCGGGCCCCGGGCTGGTCGCCGTGGTAGCGCAGCACCCGCTTGATCCGGACCTGGCCGGCGGGGCCGCTGCCGACGACCGTCACGTCGCCCGAGCCCGGCAGCACGGTGACCCGGGCGATCCGCGTCGACTCGACGTCGTCGAAGTCCAGCCGGCGCAGCGACAGGTTGTCGCAGCCGGCGAGGAGGACCAGGGTGGCGGCCGCCCCGACGGCGACGGCGCGGGTGGGGAGGGCGGGGCGCGTGGCGTGGACGGTCCGGTGCGAGGCCATGATCGGCACGCTACGGCCGTCCCGGCCCGCCGCGCATCGGGGATCACCCGCCGGGCACCCCGATTCGACCCTGATTCCGCCCGTCGGGGGAGAATGATCGGATGGCCGGGTACCGCCGACAGCTCTACCGCGACGACGCGGTGGTCCTGCGCGTGCAGAAGCTCGGCGAGTCCGACCGGATCATCACCCTGCTGACCCGCCGGCACGGGCGGCTGCGCGCGGTGGCCCGGGGGGTCCGCCGCACCACCAGCAAGTTCGGCGCGCGGCTGGAGCCGTTCGGCCACGTCGACGTGCAGCTCGCCGGCGACCCGAAGGGCAACATCGGCAGCTCGCTGCACAGCGTCAGCCAGGTCGAGGGGATCGACCTGTACGGCAAGCGGTTCCTCGGCGACTATCCGCGCTACACGGCGGCCAGCGCGATCGCCGAGACCGCCGAGCGGCTCACCCCGGTCGAGCGGGAGCCGTCGCTGCGGCTGTTCCAGCTCACCCTCGGCGCGCTCAAGTCGCTCGCCCGGGGCGAGCACGCCACCACGCTGGTGCTCGACGCGTACCTGCTGCGGGGGATGGCCCTGGCGGGCTGGGCCCCCGCGCTGACGGCCTGCGCGGTCTGCGGCACCCCGGGCCGGCACCGGGCGTTCTCCGTGCCGGCCGGCGGCGCGGTCTGCCCGGACTGCCGGCCCCCCGGCGCGGCCCACCCGGCCCCGGCGACCGTCGACCTGATGTCCGCGCTCACCACCGGCGACTGGGTGCTCGCCGACGCCACCGAGACCGGCGTACGCCGGGAGTGCAGCGGCCTGGTCGCGGCGCACCTGCAGTGGCACCTGGAGCGCGCGCTACGCTCGCTGCCGCTGGTCGACCGGGGCGGCCCGACGGCCGGCGGTGCCGCCGCCGTGGACAGGGGGAAGACCGAGTGATCCGTTCGATGAGGGCCGGCCGGCGCGAGCCGGTGCCGCCGACTCCGCACCCGTCGGGCGCCCGGCCCCCGGCGCTGCCGGGCGACGCGCTGCCGAAGCACGTCGCGATCGTCATGGACGGCAACGGCCGGTGGGCCAAGGAGCGGGGGCTGCCCCGCACGAAGGGCCACGAGCAGGGCGAGCACAGCCTCTTCGACACCGTCGAGGGCGCGATCGAGCTGGGCATCCCCTACCTGTCGGCGTACGCGTTCTCCACCGAGAACTGGCGGCGCTCCCCGGACGAGGTCCGGTTCCTGATGGGCTTCAACCGGGACGTCATCCGTCGCCGCCGCGACCAGCTCGTCGACCTGGGCGTGCGGGTCGTCTGGTCGGGCCGGGCCGGCCGGCTGTGGAAGAGCGTCATCTCCGAGTTGCAGACCGCCGAGGAGATGTCGCGCGGCAACTCGACGCTGACGCTGCAGTTCTGCGTCAACTACGGCGGGCAGGCCGAGATCGCCGACGCGGCCGCCGCGATCGCCCGCGACGTGGCGGCGGGCCGGCTCGACCCGGGCAAGGTCACCGAGAAGACCGTGGCGAAGTACCTCTACCACCCGGAGGTCCCCGACGTGGACCTCTTCCTCCGCCCGTCCGGCGAGGAGCGGATCTCCAACTTCCTGCTCTGGCAGACCGCGTACGCGGAGCTGGTGTTCCTCGACACCCTCTGGCCCGACTTCGACCGCCGGCACCTGTGGTACGCGTGCGAGCTGTACGCCCAGCGGGACCGCCGGTTCGGCGGGGCGCTGCCCAACCCGGTCGCCCCGCCGCAGCCCTGACCCGCCGTAGCCCTGACCCGCCGCAGCCCGAGTCCTGCCGACCGAACCCGATTGCGCCGACCCGACCGCGCCGGTGCCGCCCCCGAACCCTGGGGGCGGCACCGGCGCGGTGGCGTCGCGGCTCAGGCCTCCACTTCGGCGCGGCCCTCGGTGGCCCACAGGGTGTGGAACGAGCCGTCCCGGTCCACCCGGCGGTAGGTGTGCGCGCCGAAGTTGTCCCGCAGCCCCTGCAACAGCGCGGCGGGCAGCCGCTCGGCGCGCAGCCCGTCGAAGTACGCCAGCGACGACGAGAACGCCGGCGTCGGCACCCCGGCCCGCGCCGCGTCGACGACGACCCGCCGCCAGCTCGGCACGCCCGCGCTGACCGCCTCGGCGAAGTACGGCGCGACCAGCAGCGACGGCAGCTCCGGCTCGGCGTCGTACGCCTCCTTGATCCGGTCCAGGAAGCGGGCCCGGATGATGCAGCCGCCCCGCCAGATCGTGGCGGTGCCGCCCAGGTCGATGTCCCAGTCGTACTCGCTGCTGCCGGCGCGGATGTGGTCGAAGCCCTGCGCGTACGCGACGATCTTGCTGGCCAGCAGCGCGCGCCGTACGTCCTCGACGAAGGTGTCGCGGTCCTCGACCTGCCACTTCTCCCCGGCGTCGCCGAAGGCGCGGCGGGCGGCCTCGCGCTGGCCGGCGTGCCCGGACAGCGACCGGGCGAACGTCGCCTCGGCGATGCCGGTGATCGGGATGCCCAGGTCGAGCGCGCTCTGCACCGTCCAGCGGCCGGTGCCCTTCTGCTCGGCCTGGTCGAGCACCACGTCCACGAAGGCCCGGCCGGTCGCCGCGTCGGTGTGCCCGAGGACCTCGGCGGTGATCTCGATGAGGAACGACTCCAGCTCGCCGGTGTTCCACTCCCGGAAGATCTCCGCGATCTCCGCCGGGCTCGCCGACAGCCCCGCCCGCAGCAGGTCGTACGCCTCGGCGATGAGCTGCATGTCGGCGTACTCGATGCCGTTGTGGACCATCTTGACGAAGTGGCCGGCGCCGTCGGGGCCGATGTGCCGGCAGCACGAGGTGCCGTCCACCTGCGCGGCGATCTTCTCGAACATCGGGCCGAGCTTCGCGTACGACTCGGCGGAGCCGCCCGGCATGATGCTGGGCCCGAGCAGCGCGCCCTCCTCGCCGCCGGACACGCCGGTGCCGGAGAAGTGCAGCCCCTTGGCGCGCAGCGCCTCCTCCCGCCGCCGCGTGTCGGCGAAGTGGGCGTTGCCGCAGTCGACGATGATGTCGCCCTCGTCGAGCAGCGGCACCAGCTCGTCGATCACCGCGTCGGTCGGTGCGCCCGCCTTGACCATGATGATCACGGCGCGGGGGCGTTCCAGCGAGCCGACGAAGTCCGCCAGGGACTCGGACGGCACGAACGTCCCCTCGTCACCGTGCTCGGCGACCAGGCTGCGGGTCCGCTCCGGCGACCGGTTGTGCACCGCCACCGTGAACCCGTTCCGGGCCAGGTTCCGGGCCAGGTTCCGGCCCATCACCGCCAGCCCCGTCACGCCGATCTGCGCCGTCGCCTGTTGCGTCATCCGTACCCGCCACCTCTCGCGTCGCCTGTAGTGCTGCGACGGTATCGCGCCGCCGGGCGGACCGGGACCGGTGGGCGACGCGGTGTCACAGTGTGGTGGCGTCCGCGCCGTGGCCGCCGCGCTGACCTGCGGGTCAGCCGATCAGCGGGCGGAACGTGCCCAGGGCGACGCTGACCGCCAGCGCCGCGCCGGCCAGCGCCGCCGCCCCGGCGACCAGCAGCCCGTCGGCGGGGCCGAACCGCTGCCGCCGGGCGACCGTGCGGGGCGTGGCCGCGTCGAAGCCCCGGGCGTCCATCGCCACGGCCAGCCGGGTGCCCCGCCGGATCGCGCCGACCAGCAGCGCGAACGCGGTCGAGACGAACAGCCGCAGCCGGGCCACCGGGTTGCGGCCGGCGTCCACCCCGCGCGCCCGCCGGGCCATGCTGATCATCTGCCACTCCTGGCCGAGCAGCGGCACCAGCCGGAACGCCGCCAGCGCCCCGATCGCGAAGCGGGCCGGGGCCCTCGCGTTCTGCACCAGCGCGTCGGCCAGGTCGGTCGGGTCGGTGGTGGCGAAGACCATCACCCCGGGCAGCGCCACCGCGAGCATGCGCAGGGCCAGCCCGAGCGCGGTCAGCAGCACCCCGCTGGTGACCGCCACCGGCCCCGCCTCGACCAGCGTCCGGCCGGTGCGCTCGGCGGCGAACAGGACCAGGGTCACCACGATGCCGGCGGCGCTGAGCAGCAGCGGCGCGGCCCGCCGGGCGAGCACCCCGTAGCGGATGCCGAACAGCGGCAGCACGGCCAGCTCCACGCCGATGGCGACGGCCGGCGCGACCGGGTCGAGGGTGGCGAGCAGGGTGAACGAGAAGACCAGCGCGGCGGCGACCTTCGCCACGGGGTTGCGCCGGGCCAGCGGGGCGCCGGGCACGGCCACCGGAGAGATGCTGATCACGCCGCCACCGCCCGTCGCCGGCCCGCGCCGCGGCCGGTGCCGGTCACGCCGCCACCGCCGCCGGGTCGCGGGTGAGGGTGAGCCGCCGGTCGGCCAGGGCCGCCACGAAGTCCGCGTCGTGGGTGACGGCGACGACGCCGTGCCCGTCGTCGCGCAGCTCGGCGAACAGGTCCACCAGCTCCAGCCAGGTGCGCCGGTCCTGGCCGAAGGTGGGTTCGTCGCAGACCAGCAGGCGGGGCGCGGTGGCCAGGGCCGTCGCCACGCTCAGCCGCCGCGCCTCCCCACCCGAGAGGGTGTACGGGTTCGCGCGCGCCAACCGCGCCAGGCGCAGCCGGTCCAGCAGCCCGTCCACGGTGGCCCGGACGGCGGCCTCGCCGTGGCCGGTGCGGCGCGGGCCGAGGGCCAGCTCGTCGTAGACCGTGCCGGTGACGAACTGGTGCTCCGGGTCCTGGAACACCGACCCGATCCGGCGGGCCAGGGCGGGCGCCCGCCAGCGGTGCGGCGCGGTGGCGGCGTCCCGCCCGGCCAGCTCCCGGGTCGCCGCCACCCGCCCCGCCCCGGGCCGCAGCAGGCCGCCCAGCAGCAGCGCCAGCGTCGACTTGCCCGCCCCGTTCGGGCCGAGGACGGCGAGCGCCTCGCCGGCGCGTACCGCCAGGTCGGTCGGGGCGAGGCGGGGCGGCAGGGCGGCCCCGTCGGCGGTGAGCAGCGCCGCGCCGGGGGCGGCGGCGGCCCGCCGGGGCGGCACCGTCCGGCCGGGCACCCAGACCCCCTCGGCGGCGAGCGCGTCGCCGTGGGCGGCGAAGACGGCCTCCGGCGGCCCGTCGGCGCGCACGCCGCCGCCCGGCTCCAGCATTACCACCCGGTCGACCAGCGGCAGCGCCTCGGTGACCCGGTGCTCGACCAGGACCAGCGCGGTGTCGGCGGTGACGGCGTCGGCCACGGCCCGGCGGACCAGCGCCGCGCCGGCCGGGTCGAGGTTGGCGGTCGGCTCGTCGAGCAGCAGCAGCCCCGGCCGCGGGGCGAGCGCCCCGGCCAGCGCGAGCCGCTGCTGCTCGCCGCCGGAGAGGGCGGCGGTCGCGCGGTCCCGGTGGTAGGGGAAGCCGACCCGGCGCAGCGTCTCGTCCACCCGGGGCCAGATCTCGCCGGCGGGCACGCCCCGGTTCTCCAGCCCGAACGCGACGTCGTCGCCGCAGCGGGCCATCACGAGCTGGCTCTCCGGGTCCTGGAAGACGATGCCGACCCGGTCCCGGTCGGCGCGGGGGTCGACGCCGTCGACCTCGACGGTGCCCTCCTGCTCGCCCGAGTCGGCGGAGAGCAGCCCGGCCAGGGCGGCCAGCAGCGTGCTCTTGCCGGCCCCGGAGGGCCCCAGCAGCAGCACCCGCTCGCCGGCCCCGACGCTCAGGTCGACCCCGCGCACCGCCCAGGCCCGCCGCCCGGCGTGCCGCCACCCGAACCCCCGCACCACCACCCGCGCCGTCACCCGTCCCCCTCCCCGGTCGGCATGTGGATCGATCGCGCTAGATCGGGGTGCGGGTGCGGGCGGCGGGGAAGCGGTCCAGGACGCCCGTGGTGAGCAGGGCGCGCAGGAGGGCCCACGCGCCCGCGCCCGCGATGACCGTGGCGCTGACCACGGTGAGCAGGGCGTACGGGAGTCGGTAGCCGGTCAGGTCGTACTCGGCGTTCCACACGAGGAAGTCGAACAGGGCGGCGCCCACGCCGGTGAGCGCCCCGGCGAGCAGCGCGGTCGGCAGCCGGAACGAGCGGTAGCGGAACGCGGCGAACGCCAGCTCCGCGCCGAGGCCCTGGACCATGCCCTGCGGGATCACCGTGCCGGCCCACTGGCTGCCCAGCAGGGCGGACAGGACGGCGGCGACGGTCTCGCAGTACAGGGCCGCGCCCGGCTTGCGGATCACCAGGCCGCCGAGCACGGCCGGCATCAGCCAGACGCCGTAGAGCAGGGTCTGCGCGGGCGGGAAGAACGCGAACGCCCCCTCGGTGGCGCTCCAGACCAGGCCCCAGGCCCAGAAGATGACGCCGAAGGCGACGGCGATCACCGAGGCGACCACGATGTCGATCGTGCGCCAGCGGTTGCTGTCGGTGTGGTTCATGGTGGCTCCCAGTCCTTGACGAACCAGGAGAAGACGCACGCCGCGCCCGGTGGCACCGGACGTCGACGCGGCTGGAGGTCGACCGAACTCCCTGCGCTGGCATTACCCAGATCAGGTTCGAGGGTCTGCGGGCGGTGCCCGCACTCTCAGCGCTGTGCGCTCCCCTGTCGGATGTGAAGTTGTCTTCCCGACGCTAACACCCGGGAAGATCACCGGGCAAAGTGATCTTTCCGCAGCTCACGAGGGAGGATCGGCGGAACCCGGTCACCGCCGTTCCGGCGTCGTCCGTCGACCCGGCCCGCCGGGCGCGATAGTGTCGCGCCGCCGGACCTCACCCGCCTCCAGGGAGCAGACCGTGGCGTCGACGACCGACAGCTCCGCGCCGCCCGCCGGCCCCGACGGGCGGGCCCCGGCGACGGGGCCGGGCGGCGGGGACCGGCCGGACGTACCGGAGCGGGAGGCGGCGTCGGGCGGGCCGCGACGGCCGGTCGGCGGCCGGATCGGCTCGGTCGAGGTGCTGGCCGCGCTGCTGGTCCTGCTGATCGTGTTCCGCGCGCCGCTGGCCGGCGCGCTGTCCGCGCCCCGGTTGCAGACCTGGACGACGGTCTTCGTCTCGGTGCTGGTGCAGGCCGTGCCCTTCCTCGTCTTCGGGGTGCTGCTCTCGGCGGTGATCGCGGTCTTCGTGCCGCGCTCGTTCTGGG
Organism: Micromonospora sp. WMMD712; assembly: GCF_029581295.1. Taxonomy (NCBI): domain Bacteria; kingdom Bacillati; phylum Actinomycetota; class Actinomycetes; order Micromonosporales; family Micromonosporaceae; genus Micromonospora; species Micromonospora sp. WMMD712. Next base: position 2,809,931 of record NZ_CP120743.1, on the reverse strand, counting down.
CCCGGGCGCTGCCCCGGCACCCCGCCCTCGCGGTGCCGGTGGCCAGCGCCGCCGGCGTGGTGCTGCCCGGCTGCGAGTGCGGCTCGGTGCCGATCGCCGGGTCGCTGATCCGGCGCGGCGTCACCCCGGCGGCGGCCCTGGCGTTCCTGCTCGCCGCCCCGGCGGTCAACCCGGTCGTGCTCGCCGCCACCGCCGTCGCCTTCCCCGGCGCGCCGGAGATGGTGCTCGGCCGGGCGGTCGCCAGCCTGGTCGTCGCCATGGTCATGGGGTGGCTCTGGCTGCGGCTCGGCCGCGCCGACTGGATCCGGCTGCCGCGCCGGCCCGAGCTCGACGGCGCGTCGCGGGGCGCGGCCTTCTGGGCGGCCGTGCGGCACGACGTCGTGCATGCCGGGGGCTTCCTGGTCGTCGGCGCGATGGCCGCCGCCAGCATCAACGTGCTGGTGCCGGAGCGCTGGTTGCAGACCCTGGCCGACTCCCCGGTGCTGTCGGTGCTCGCCCTGGCCGTGCTCGCCGTGCTGCTGTCCATCTGCTCGGAGGCCGACGCCTTCGTCGCGGCGTCGCTGTCGCAGTTCTCCCTCACCTCCCGGCTCGTCTTCCTGGTGGTCGGTCCGATGGTCGATCTCAAGCTGATCTCCATGCAGGCCGGCGTCTTCGGCCGCCGGTTCGCGGTCCGGTTCGCCCCGGCGACGTTCGTGGTCGCCGTCGGCGTGGCCGGCCTCGCCGGGGCGGTGCTGCTGTGAACCGGCAGGCGCAGGCCGTCGTCCTGCTGCTGCTCGGCGGCGCGGTGGTCCGGGCCAGCGTCACCGACCTCTACCTGCGCTACGTCAAGGAGGGGCTGCGGCCGTTCCTGATCGCCGCCGGGCTCGTGCTGGTCGCCGCCGCGGTCATGACCCTGTGGTACGACCTGCGCCCCGCCCCGCGCGGCGACGCCCACGGCGCCGACGACGGGCCCGCGTCCGGCTCCGGGCCCGGCGGGCACCCGGCCGACGACGACGGGCACGGGCACGGCCACCACGGGCCGCGCGTCGGCTGGCTGCTCCTGCTGCCGGTGCTCGGGCTGCTGCTGGTCGCCCCGCCGGCCCTCGGCTCGTACGCGGTGGGCCAGTCCGGCACCGCGCTCGCCGGCCAGCAGCAGTCGGACTACCCGCCGCTGCCGCCGGGCGACCCGGCCCCGGTCACCGTCCTCGACTACGCGTCCCGCGCCCTGTTCGAGCGGGGCGCGTCGATCGGCGAGCGGCGGGTCCGGCTCACCGGGTTCGTCGCGCCCGGCCCCGACGGTCAGCCGATCCTGGCCCGCATGGTGCTCTCCTGCTGCGCCGCCGACGGCCGCCCCGTCAAGCTGGGGATGACCGGCGACGTGCCCCAGGGGCTGCCGCCCGACACCTGGGTCGAGGTCACCGGCCGCTACAGCGACCGGGTCGGGCGGGACCCGGTCAACGACGCCGAGATCCCCTACCTCGCGGTGGAGTCCTGGCGGGAGGTGCCCACCCCGAGGAACCCGTACGAATGACCCACCCCGCCCTGGGTAGGCTGCCGATCATGCGGATCGATGCGCGAGGGCTGACGTTCGAGGTGCGCACGGGCGGGCCGGCCGACGGCGAGCCGGTGCTGCTGCTGCACGGTTTCCCCCAGCACAGCGGCGAGTGGGACGAGGTCACCCCGGCGCTGCACGCCGCCGGGCTGCGCACGTACGCGCTCGACCAGCGTGGCTACTCGCCCGGTGCCCGGCCGGCGGAGGTCGAGGCGTACCGCATCCCGGAGCCGGTCGCCGACGCGGCGGCGGTGCTCGACGCGCTGGGCGTCGACGCGGCCCACGTGGTCGGGCACGACTGGGGCGCGATCGTCGCCTGGGGGCTGGCCGCCGCCCACCCCGACCGGGTGCGCACCCTCACCGCCGTGTCGGTCCCGCACCCCGCCGCGATGGCGCACGCGCTGGCCACCGACGCCCGGCAGAAGGCCCGCTCGTCGTACATGGCGTTGTTCCGCAAGCCCGGCACGGCCGAGCGGGTGCTGCTGGCGTTCCGGGCCGCCGCCCTGCGCCGGCTGCTCGGCGACGTCGGCGACGCCACCCGGGTCGCCCGGTACGCCGACCCGATGCGCGCCCCGGGCGCGCTGACCGCCGCGCTGAACTGGTACCGCGCGATGTCCGGGAGGGACCTGGCGGCGGTCGGGCCGGTGCCGGTGCCGACCACCTACGTGTGGAGCGACCGCGACTCGGCGGTCGGCCGGGCCGCCGCCGGGGCCTGCGCCGCCCACGTCACCGGCGACTACCGCATGGTCACGCTGGCCGGGGTGTCGCACTGGATCCCCGACGCCGCACCCGGTCCGCTGGCCGAGGCGATCCTGGCCCGCGTGGCCACGGCCCGATGACGCCGAGGCCGGCCGCCCGGCCGCACACCCGCGCCTCGCTCGCCGCGCAGCTCACCGACCTGGGGGTACGCCCCGGCGCGGTGCTCCTCGTGCACGCCGGGCTGAAGGCGCTCGGGTTCGTCTGCGGCGGCGCGCAGGCGGTGGCCCTCGCCCTGCGCGACGCGCTCGGCGAGCGGGGCACGGTCGTGGTGCCCACCCACACGCCGGAGAACAGCGACCCGGCCGAATGGACCAACCCGCCGGTGCCGGCGCAGTGGTGGCCGGTGATCCGGGCCGAGACGCCCGGCTTCGACCCGGCGGTCACCCCGAGCCGGTTCATGGGGGCGCTGGCCGAGACCGTCCGGGGCTGGCCGGGTGCCCGGCGCAGCGACCACCCGCAGGTCTCCTTCGCCGCCCTCGGGCCCGCCGCCGGGCGGATCGTGGCCGGGCACCCGCTGGCCGGGATGCTCGGCGAGGACTCCCCGCTGGGCCGGCTCTACGCCGCCGACGCCGACGTGCTGCTGCTCGGCGTCGGCCACGACTCGAACACGTCGCTGCACCTGGCCGAATACCGGCAGCCCGCCCCGCCGACCCGGCGGGAGGGCGCGGCGGTGCGCACCCCGGACGGCGGCCGGCGCTGGGCGCGGTGGGACGACGTCGTGCTCGACGAGAGCGACTTCCCCCGGCTCGGGGCCGACCTGGAGGCGACCGGCGCGGTTCGGGTCGGCCCGGTCGGCGACGGGACGGGGCGGCTGATGCGCCAGCGGGCCGCGGTCGACTTCGCGGTCGACTGGCTGGCCCGCCACCGGGCAACGGCGGCCGGCGGCCGGGGAAGGACCGACGCTACCGGCGGGACGGCGGACGGCAGCCGAGGGACGGAGGACGCATGACGGTCAGCGCCGAGGACTACCTGGCGGTGGTGACGGAGACGGTCGGCCGGGTGTCGGCCAGCCAACGGGAGGCGGTGGGCCGGGCGGCCGACCTGATCGCCGACGCGCTGCGCGCCGACGGGGTGGTCCACGCGTTCGGCACGGGCCACTCCGAGGCCCTCGCCATGGAGATCGCCGGCCGGGCCGGCGGCCTGGTGCCGACCAACCGGATCGCGCTGCGCGACGTGGTGCTGCGCGGCGGGGCGTCGGCCGACGTCCTGGGCCCGCGGCTGGAGCGGGACCCGGCGGTGGCCCACCGCCTCTACGAGCTGGCCCCGGTCCACCCGTCCGACGTGTTCGTGGTGGCCTCCAACTCCGGGGTCAACGGGGCGGTCGTGGAGTTCGCGGCGCTGGTGACCGGGCGGGGGCACCGGCTGGTCGCCATCACGTCGGCGCAGCACTCGGCGCGGATGGCGTCCCGGCACCCGTCGGGGCGCAAGCTGGCCGACTTCGCCGACGTGGTGCTGGACAACGGCGCGCCGTACGGCGACGCGACCCTGCCGCTGCCCGGCGGCGGCGCGGTCGGCGCGGTCTCCTCGATCACGGCGGCCCTGCTCGCGCAGCAGATCACGGTCGAGGTGGTGGCCCGGATGCTCGCGGCGGGGGAGCCGCCCCCGGTCTACCTGTCGGCCAACATCGCCGGCGGCGACGCGCACAACGACGCCCTGGAGGCCCGGTACGCGGGCCGGATCCGCCGGGGGGCGTGACCGCTTCCGATCGGGCCCGACCGCGCCCCGCCGTCGCGCGTGGGCCGGGTGTGAACGGGTTTCGCCGTCGGACCGATCGGGCAATGGCGATGCTGCCGGCGGGCCGCACCCGCCGGCACCATCGTCGCCCCGGAGGTAACGCGTGTCCAAGGAAACCGAGCGGCAGCGCTGGCAGCGCAACTTCGCCGACCTGCTCCAGGAGTTGCGGGTCGCGCAGACCGGCGTGCAGATCCTCTTCGCCTTCCTGCTGACGCTGCCGTTCAGCAACGGTTTCACCCGGACCAGCGACTTCCAGAAGGACGTCTACATCGTCGCGCTGCTGTCGGCGGCCGCCGCCACCGCGATGATCATCTCGCCGGTGGCCTTCCACCGGGCGCTGTTCCGGCAGGGCCGCAAGCCGGAGCTGGTCCGCTTCGCGCACCGGATGGCCAGCGGCGGGCTCGGGTTCATGCTCGTCTCGATGGTCAGCGCGGTCCTGCTGATCACCGACTTCGTGCTGGACCGGGGCATCGCGTTCGTGCTCACCGCGGTCACCGCCGTGTGGTTCCTGACCTTCTGGGTCCTCCTGCCGTTCGCCCGCCGCAACTGGGGCGAGGACGACATCGACGACGACGATGACGACCCGCAGACGCTGACGGGCGACTGACCGCGTTCGCTCCGACCAGCGGCGACGCGGTCGGAGATCCGAGGTGCACGCGACGCTACCCCTGGGTAACAACCGGGGGTAGCGTCGCTCGTGAGTCGAGCACGTTGACGCATCCGGACCGAGGTTCGAGGAGGCCGCCGTGACCACGACGCAGAACAGCCGACCCGCGCCCGACCCGGCCGAGCGGGCCACCCCGGACGCCGGCCCGCCGCCGGCGCAGGGGAGCGCGGGGGCGGACGACGCCGGCCCGCCGCCGGCCCCGGGCGGCACCGGCCCGCTGCCGGCGGAGGCCGGGCAGGTGTCCGAGAAGGAGGCCCGGCAGGTCGCCGAGGCGGCCCGCGAATCCGCCTGGGACCGGCCCAGCTTCGGCAGGGAGCTGTTCCTCGGGCGGTTCCGGCTCGACCTGATCCACCCGTGGCCGCGCACCGATCCGGCCGAGGACGCCCGCGCCGAGGAGTTCCTGGGGCGGCTGCGGGCGTACCTGGCCGCCGAGGTCGACGGCGCGGCGATCGAGCGGGACGCCCGCATCCCCGACGAGGTGTTCCGGGGCCTGGCCCGGCTCGGCGCGTTCGGCATGAAGATCGACCGGAAGTACGGCGGGCTCGGGCTGAGCAACCTGCACTACTGCCGGGCGCTGATGCTGGCCGGCTCGGTCAGCCCCGCGATCGGCGCGCTGCTGTCGGCGCACCAGTCGATCGGCGTGCCGCAGCCGCTCAAGATGTTCGGCACCGCCGAGCAGAAGCAGCGCTTCCTGCCCCGGCTCGCCGCTGGCGAGGTGTCGGCGTTCCTGCTCACCGAGCCGGACGTCGGTTCCGACCCGGCGCGGCTGGCGACGACCGCCGAGCCGACCGCGGACGGTGCCGGCTACCGGCTCAACGGGGTGAAGCTCTGGGCCACCAACGGCACCGTGGCCACGCTGCTGGTGGTGATGGCCCGGGTGCCGGCGACGCAGGGGCGGCGCGGCGGGATCACCGCGTTCGTCGTCGACGGCGACGCCGAGGGCATCACCGTGGAGCGGCGCAACGAGTTCACCGGCCTGCGCGGCCTGGAGAACAGCCTCACCCGGTTCCACGACGTGTTCGTGCCGGCAGAGAACGTCATCGGCGGCGAGGGCAAGGGCCTCAAGATCGCCCTGACCACCCTCAACACGGGGCGGCTCTCGCTGCCGGCGATGTGCGTCGGCGCGGGCAAGTGGTCGCTGAACGTGGCCCGGGAGTGGGCCGCCGACCGCGTCCAGTGGGGCCGGCCGGTGGGCGAGCACGAGGCGGTGGCCCAGAAGCTCGCCTTCGTCGCCGCCACCACGTACGGCATGGAGACCATGCTCGACCTGTGCTGCCTGCTCGCCGACGACGACCGCAACGACATCCGGATCGAGGCGGCGCTGGTCAAGCTGTACGCCAGCGAGATGGCCTGGAAGATCGGCGACGAGCTGATCCAGATCCGGGGCGGGCGCGGCTACGAGACCGCAGACTCCCTGGCCGCCCGGGGCGAGCGCCCGGCGGCGGTCGAGCAGTTGCTGCGGGACCTGCGGATCAACCGGATCTTCGAGGGCTCCACCGAGATCATGCACCTGCTGATCGCCCGGGAGGCCGTCGACGCCCACCTCTCCGTGGCCGGCGACATCATCGACCCGGACGCCGGGCTCGGCCGCAAGGCGAAGGCGGGCGCGCGGGCGGGCGCGTTCTACGCGCGGTGGCTGCCGACCCTCGCCGTCGGCCGGGGCCAGGCCCCGACGGCGTACGCGGAGTTCGGTCCGCTCGCCGGGCACCTGCGGCAGGTCGAGCGGTACAGCCGCAAGCTGGCCCGGTCGACGTTCTACGCGATGTCCCGCTGGCAGGGGAAGATGGAGCGCAAGCAGGCGTTCCTCGGCCGGGTGGTGGACATCGGGGCGGAGCTGTTCGCGATGAGCGCGGTCTGCGTCCGGGCGTACGCGGAGAAGGACACCCGCCCGGAGAACGTCGAGCTGGCCGACCTGTTCTGCCGCCAGGCCCGGCTGCGGGTCGACGCCCTGTTCACCGGCCTGTGGGCCAACACCGACTCGGTCGACGTGGCGGCGGCGCGGCGGATCCTCGCCGGCCGGTACGCCGCCCTGGAGGACGGGGTGATCACGCCGCCGGCCGACCTGCCCTGGGTGGCCCGCTGGACGCCGGGCCCGTCCACCGCCGACGACGTCCGCCGCCGCATCCCGTGAAAGGAAGGGCCCCCTGTTAACGCATTCTGCATAGCAGGGGGCCCCTGTTAACCACCGGGCCGCGCGGGCCGGACCGCCGCGCCGGGCGGGGGTGTCAGCGGGCGACCGTCCAGGCCAGCACGGCCGCCAGGATGAGCCCGTTGAGCAGCGCCAGCACCAGGTACGCCTGCGGCGGGATCTTGCGGCCCCGCTTGACGAAGCTGACCAGCACGGCGGCGTACGCCAGCAGCAGCACGGCGACGACGATCAGGAAGTAGAGCACCGCTCCACCCTAGACGAGCGGCCCGGCGGCCGGCCGACGGTCGGCCGCCGAGCTGGGCCGGGCGGCGGGCACGGGCGGGTAGCATGCGCGTATGAATCGAATTTCATCAATCAATAGGTGGGGCGCGGCGTACCGGCGCGCCGCCGGGGTGGTCGCGATCGCGCTGGCCGTCCTGGCGGGCGGGGTGGCCGTCGCGGCAGGCGCCGCCACGGCGGCGGCCACGGGCTGCCGGGTCGACTACAAGGTCACCAGCGAGTGGCAGGGCGGCTTCGGCGCGGACGTCACCGTCACCAACCTCGGCGACCCGGTCTCCGGCTGGACGCTCACCTGGTCCTTCGCCACGGGGCAGCGGGTCACCCAGGCGTGGAACGCCACCGTCACCCAGAGCGGGGCGGCGGTCAGCGCCAGGGACGTCGGCTACAACGGCGCGATCGCCACCAACGCCAGCGTCGGCTTCGGCTTCAACGGCGCGTGGACCACGGCCAACCCGGCGCCGACGGCGTTCTCGCTCAATGGGACCCCGTGCACCGGTGCGCCCACCGCCACGCCGTGCGCGCCGCCGTCGACCCCGTCGTCGCCGTCGGCCACCCCGTCCCGCACGCCGACCCCGACGCCCTCCACGCAGGCCCCCGTCACCGTCTGGCTGGCCGGCGACTCGACGGTCGCCAACCCGTCCTCAAGCGGGGCCTGCCCGGTCGGCTGGGGCAACCAGTTCGGCCAGTACCTCAACGCCAACGCGACCGTGGTGAACAGCGCGGTCGGCGGGCGCAGCATCCAGACCTGGCTGTACGACCCGAACGTCACCACCACGAAGAACTCGGCCGGGGAGTGCGTGGTCAGCCCGGAGACGTACTCGACCCGCTGGCAGGCCATGCTGAACTCCGGCACCGGGATGAAGGCCGGCGACTACCTGTTCATCCAGTTCGGCATCAACGACGGCGACCCCAACTGCAACCGGCACGTCGGCTCCGCGCGGTACAAGCAACTGCTCGGCGTGATGGCCAACGCGGCCAAGCAGCGCGGCGCGCGCCCGGTCTTCCTCACCCCGGCCGCCGCGATCACCTGCTCGGGCGGCACCGCCGTCGGCAACCGCGGCTTCCTCACCGAGACGTTCGACGCGGGCGCGGCCAACAACGTGCCGGTCATCGACCTGCACCGGCTGAGCTACACGCTCTACAACCGGCTCGGGCTGTGCCCGAACAACGGCGACTACGGCTCGGGTGCGGTGGGCGCGTTCTTCTGCAACGACCACACGCACTTCGAGACGGCGGGGGCCCGGCAGATCGCCGGCGTGGTCGCCACCGCGTTGCGCGACCAGCAGATCGGCCTGGCGGCCTACCTGCGCTGACGACGGGTGCGAAGGGTCAGGAGAGCGCGCAGGCGGTGCCGTTGAGGGTGAACGCGGTCGGCCGGTTGTTCGCGCCGGGGGCGTCGGCCAGGAAGCCGAAGCTCACCGTCGCGCCGGCCGCGATCGTGCCGTTCCAGCTCGCGTTGGTCGCCCGCACGGTGCCGCCGCTCTGCGTGTAGCCGGCGTTCCACGCCTGGCTGATCCGCTGGCCGTCGGCGAACGTCCACTGCACCGTCCAGCCGTCGACCGGCGCGGCTCCGGTGTTGCGGACGGTCACCTCGCCCTGGAAGCCGCCCTGCCACTGGCCGGTGACCGCGTACCCGACGAAGCAGCCCGTCGTGCCGGCCGGCGGCGTGGTGGCGGGCGGGGTGGTGGCCGGTGGGGTGGTGGCGGGCGGCGTGGTGGCGGGTGGGGTGGTGGCCGGTGGGGTGGTGGCGGGCGTCGGGGTGCCGCCCAGCTTCGCGGCGACGACCGGGGCGAGCCGGGCCGCGATCGCCCGGTGCCCGGCGTCGTTCGGGTGCACCGAGTCGCTCAGCCCGTCGGCCGGCAGCCAGCCGGTGGTGTCCACATAGAACACGTTGCGGTCCCCGCCGCCGGTCACCGCCGCGACGGCGGCGGCCGTCTCCGCGGCGTACCGGCCGCTGAAGGTGCGCAGGGCGAAGATCGCCGCGCGCGGGTACTTGCCCCGCACGGTACGGATGAACGTGGCGTACTGGCTCTGGAAGTCCGCCCCGCTCACCCCGTGGCCGCGGTCGTTGGTGCCCAGGTTGATCACGACGGCGTCGGCCTGGTAGCGGCTGAAGTCCCAGTTCGGGCTGGTGGCCGCGTACCCGGTCTTGAGGAACTGCGCGGCCACGCTGACGCAGCCGTCGGCGGTGGCCACCAGGCAGCCGCCGCCGTAGCCGAGCTGGGTGTGCTCGGTGCCGAGCTGCTCGCCGGTCAGCCAGCCGTACGCGGTCAGCGCCACCCGCGACGACGTGGTGCCGAGCGTGATGGAGTCGCCGACGAACTCGATCAGCCGGGGCCGCACCGGGGTCGGCAGGGTGGTCGCGCCGGAGTCGAGGGTCAGCCCCTGGAACACCGCGTCCCCGGTGTACGAGCCGCCCACCACCCGGTACGACACCAGCAGCGTGTGGTTGCCGGCGCGCAGCGGGGTCGGTGTCAGGTTGACGGTGCCGCTGACGTTGGTCAGGTAGGTGAAGTCGGCCCCGTCGATGCTGTAGTAGAGGTCGATGGTGCGGCGTTGCCGCAGCTTGACCGTGGTGCCGGTGAACCCGGTCCGCAGGTAGGCCCCGGCCCAGTTCGGCACGTACGCGGTGCTGTTGCTCCTGTCCCAGCGGCCGACGAACACGATGTTCGGGTCCGTGGGTGAGCCGTCGCCGGTCGCCGCCCGTGCCGGCGGCAGCCCGAGGAGCGTGGCGGCGAGCATCGCCACCACGCCGACGACGCCGGCCGCGACGATCGACCGCCTGCGAGACACGGACATGGGTCGCTCCCTCCCGGCACCCGGCACCGGCGTGGGGCAGGCATCCCAAGGCGCACGCATCGACGTCTATCTAATCCTCTTCCGCTGGGGCGCACAACCGCGGCGGACGCGACGGTCGTGGCGGCGCTTGCGGGGTGGCGGGCTGGCCCGCGTGGTGGTCGCCCTCCGCAACGGGTTGCCGCTGCTTTCTCGTGCTGATCGATCTGACCCTGCGTCACGGCCTCGCCGTGCCCGACACGTCTCCTCGCTCCCTTTGCTCTGCACCCATCCACGCAACACCCGGCTTGAGCAGCCGGGGTGCAAGATCGCGGCCCCGTCGAGGGGGCGGCGTGCGGTCGCGCTGCGTGACTGCTGCGCATGTGGGTGCAGAGCAAAGGGAGCGGAGGGGGTGGCGGCGTCGGGGCGGCGGGTCACGCGGTGTCACGTGCCGCCGGGGCGTCGGCGCGGAGGCCCGACGCCCGCCGGTCCACCCGACAGGCCGGCAGGCGCGCCGGTCCGCCCGAGAGGCCAGCGGGCCCGACGCTCCCCGGTCCGCCCGGCACGCCCGATGCACGCCGGTCCGCCCGGCAGCCCGGCCGCCCGGTCAGCGGCCCGTGCGCAGGCCGAGCCGGCGCAGCTCCAGCGCCGCGAGCGCGTCGACGGTGGCGTCGTCGCCGCGCCGCCACGCCTCGGCCACGTCCGGGGCGATCCGGGCCAGCTTGCCCAGCGGCTGCCCGGCCAGCGCCCGCAGGGCCAGCAGGTCCCGCCCGGCGGGGGCGACGGCCAGCGCCTTCGCCGAGGCGGCGCGGCGCATCCAGCGCAGCCGCAGCGGCAGCCAGCCGAACAGCACCAGGCCGAGCGGGAAGACCAGCACCGCGATGCTGAGCGCCAGCGCGAGCTGGCCGACGAGGTCCTGCTGGTCGCGGCCCGCCTCGGCGACGGCCCGCGCCGCGTCGGCGGCCTTCGTGAACGGGGCGGTCAGCTCGTCGCCCACCAGCGGCAGCCGGCCGACCTTGCCGCCGGCCTCGGCCAGGTTGTCGGCCAGGCCGCCGCCGGCCCCCTCCAGCTTCTGCCCCGGCACGGCGAGCTTCTGCACCAGGTCGTGCACCCAGAAGGCGAAGCGGATCGCGGCGTACACCCAGGCGAGGACGAGCAGGTCGGTAAGCAACTGACGGGCGGCGGTCGGGAAGCGATCGGCGTAGATTTTCACGCCGCACAGCGTGCCACGGCCGCCCCGGCTCGGCACGGGTCGGAATTGTCAGCCGGTGCAGGCCGGGCAGGTGCCGAAGATCTCGAGGGTGTGGCTGACGTCGGCGTACCCGTGCTGCGCGGCCACCCGCTCCGCCCAGGTCTCCACCGTCGGCCCCGCGACCTCGACCGTGCGCCCGCAGACCCGGCACACGAGGTGGTGGTGGTGGCCCTCGCTGCACCGCCGGTAGAGGTGCTCGCCGCCCGGCGGGCGCATCACGTCGATCTCGCCCGCGTCGGCGAGCCCCTGGAGGGTGCGGTAGACCGTGGTCAGCCCCACCCGCTCGCCGCGCTCGCGGAGCATGGCGTGCAGGTCCTGCGCGCTGTGGAAGCCCTCCACCTCGCCCAGCAGCGCGCTCACCGCGGAGCGTTGCCGGGTGTTCCGGACGGCGGTGCCCTCGCTCATGATGCCTCCCCGGCGTGACTGACCGCGTCGGCCACGATGTGCGCGACGTGCTCGTCGACCAACGCGTACGCGATCTCGCGGCCACGCCGGGAGCCCCGGACCACGCCGGCCCCGCGCAGCACCCGCAGGTGCTGGGAGACCAGCGGCTGGGCGGCCCCGAGCTTCTCCACCAGCTCGTGCACGCACCGTTCACCCTGCGCCAGCTCGCTCACGATCGCCAGTCGGATGGGGGCCGAGAGCGCGCGCAGCAGCTCACCGGCGCCCTCGTATGCCTCGTACCCTGATCCGCTGGTCACTGGACAACGGTAACCAATACCGCCGACACGCCGGGGCGCAGGATCAACGAAGCACCACCTCGTGGGGCTCCGGTGCCGGCGCGCAGGACTCCGCGCGCCGGCGGCGCAGCGCCCGCCAGGCCGCCGCGGCGACCGCGACGACGAGGAAGGAGGCGATCGCCAGCAGCACCACGGACGCCCCCGGCGCGGTGTCGGCGTTCGCGGCGACCCAGACGCCGGAGCCGGCGGCGAACAGCCCGAGCGCCATGGCCGCCGTCATCGTGGCCCGGAACCCCCGGGTGACCTGCTGGGCGGTGGCCACCGGGACCACCATCAGCGCGCTGATCAGCAGCACCCCCACGGCCCGCATGGCGATCGTCACGGTGACCGCGGTGCCGACCGCCAGCAGCAGGTTCAGCGCCCGCACCGGCAGGCCGGCGACCCGGGCGTACTCCTCGTCGTGGCAGACCGCGAACAGCGCCGGGCGCAGCGCCAGCATGGTGACCAGGATCGCCGCGCCGAGCACCACGATGGTGGTCAGGTCCTGCGGCGAGATGGTGGTCAGCGACCCGAACAGGTACGCGTTGAGGTTGGCGCTGGTGGCGTCGGAGAGCCCCACCAGCATCACCCCGCCGGCGATGCCGCCGTAGAACAGCAGCGCCAGCGCGAGGTCGCCGGAGGTGCGGCCCCGGGCCCGGACCAGCTCGATGGCGACCGCACCGAGCGTCGCCACGACCACCGCCACCAGCACGGGGGAGCGGTTGAGCAGCAGCCCCGCGCCGACCCCGGTCAGCGCCACGTGCCCCACCCCGTCGCCGATCAGCGCCAGCCGGCGCTGCACCAGGTAGATGCCGAGCGCCGGGGCTGCCAGGCCGATGACCAGCGCGCCGATCAGGGCCCGCTGCATGTACGGGTACTGGAAAAGCTCCATGCTCAACTGCTCCACAGCCCTGCGGGCTCGTCGGGTGCGTGCGGGTGCACGTGGTCGTGGTCGGGGTCGGCGTGGTGCCCGGCCGGTTCGGGGACCGCCCCGTCGTGCGCGATCCCGCCCTGGTGCACCACCACGGCGCGGCTGATCAGCGGGCGCAGCGGACCGAGCTCGTGGGCGACCAGCAGCACCGTTCCGCCGCCGTCGAGGAAGCCGCGCAGCGCCCCCGCGAACGCCTCCTGGCTGGCCGCGTCGACCCCGGCGGTCGGCTCGTCGAGGACCAGCAGCTCCGGCTCGCCGGCCAGCGCCCGGGCGATCAGGGTGCGCTGCTGCTGGCCGCCGGAGAGGGTGGCCACCGGATCGCCGGCCCGGTCGGCCAGGCCCACCGACGCCAGCGCGGCGTCGACCGCCGCCCGGTCGGCCCGCCCCGGTGGGCGCAGCACGCCCCGGCGGGCCAGCCGGCCGGAGGCGACCACCTCGCGGACCGTGGCGGGGACCCCGCCGCCCGCGCCGAGCCGCTGCGGGACGTACCCGATGCGTTTCCACTGCCGGAACCGGCGCAGCGGGGTGCCGAACAGCGAGACGGACCCGGCGTGCAGCGGGACCAGCCCGAGCACCGCGCGGATCAGGGTGGACTTGCCGGAGCCGTTGGCGCCGAGGACGGCGACGACCTCGCCGGCGTCGACGGCGAGGGAGACGTCCCGCAGCACGGGGCGGCCGTCGTAGCCGACCACCCCGTGCGCGACGGTGATGACAGGTTCGGTCACGAGCAGCTCAACGCCGTCCTCAGGGTCTGCAGGTTGGTGCGCATCACCGAAAGGTAGTCCTGCCCGCCGCCGTCGGCCGACAGCCCCTCCAGCGGGTCGAGCACCGCGGTCTGCGCGCCGATCTCGCGGGCGATGGTCTCGGCGACCTTCGGGCTGACCAGGGTCTCGAAGAAGATCGTGGTCGCGCCGTGCTCGCGGGCCTCCCCGGCCACCTCGGCGAGGCGCTGCGGGGAGGGCTCGGTCTCCGGGGTGAGCCCGGTGATGCCGACCTGTTCGAGCCGGTAGCGCTCGGCGAGGTAGCCGAACGCGGTGTGGCTCACCACGATCTCCCGCCGCTGGCAGGTCTTCAGCCCGGCGGCGAAGTCGGCGTCCAGCTTCTCCAGGTCGGCGCGCAGGGTCTTCGCCCGCGCGGTGTAGTCGGCGGCGCGCTCCGGGTCGGCCCTGCCGAGCCGCTCGGCGAGCTGGTCGGCGACGCCGGCGAGCCGGGTCGGGTCGAGCCACAGGTGCGGGTCCTTGCCGCCGTTGCCCTCCTCGTCGGCGTGCTCCTGCTGGCCCGCGCCCTCGCCCCCGTGGTCGTGGCCGCCGGCGCTCGCGGCCAGCAGCGGCTGCACCCCGGCCACGTCGAAGGCCCGGTCGCCGTCGCTCTGCGCGATCGCCTCGTCCACGGCCGGCTGGAAGCCCTTGAGGTAGACGATCAGCTCGGCCCGGTTGACCTCGCCGACCTGGCTCGGGGTGAGCTCCAGGTCGTGCGGCTCGGCGCCGGGCTTGGTCAGGTTCGTCACCCGGACCGCGTCGCCGCCGACCCGCTCGGCGACGAACTGGAGCGGGTAGAAGGCGGCGGCCACGTCGACCCGCTGCGGGTCGGCGCCGGCCGTGCCGTCGTCTGCGCAGGCGGTGGCGGCACCGAGCGCGACCAGGGCGGTCGCGGCGGCCAGGACACGTACGGTGGGGCGGCGGAGCATCATGCCCCCAACTCTCCGCGATAACGAAATTGATTGTCAAAAACGCATGCTTGCATGCGAGCGGGTCTTCTGCTAATGCCGACTCTGCCACCCGGGCAGGGCGGCTCAGAGCAGCTTCGCCAGCGCCACGGCCACCAGCAGGGTGAGCATCACCAGCCGGATCACCCGGGTCGCCGGGGCCTGCACCGGCCAGGTGGTGACCAGCAGCGCCACCAGCGCGGCGGCGAGCGCCAGCAGCAGCGCCCCGCCGAGCGCCCCCGGCGCGAACAGCCCCACCAGCACCAGCACCAGGGCGACCAGGAAGACCGTCGTCGGGTTCGCCCGGGCCAGCCGGAGCGGCAGGGAGCGCTGCGTACGCTGCATCCCACAGACTCTACGAGGCTCACCCCCACCGGCCCTACGAGGAGGACCCGGGTGCTGGTCACCAACCGGTTCGTGGTCGACGAGGACGTCGCCCCCGCCTTCACCGAACGCGCGCACGCCGCCCTCGCCGCGCTCGCCGCCCGCCCCGGCTACCTGCGCGGGGAGCTGCTGCGGGCCCTCGACGACCCCCGCCACTGGTGCCTGGTCACCGAGTGGGAGTCCGTCGGGACGTACCGGCGGGCGCTCGGCGGCTTCGACGTGAAGGTGCACGCCACGCCGCTGCTGGCCGAGTCGCTGGACGAGCCGTCCGCGTACGAGACGCTGGCCGGCGCGGCCCCCGGCGGGGCCGTGGAGGTCAACCCCAGTGATCGGGCCGCTGATCCGCTGCGCTGAGCCGCCGGGCACTACCCTGCACCTATGACCGCACCCGGACCGTCCGGTCCACCCCCGTACCCCGTGGCGCCCGGGCCCGACGGCCCGCCGGCCCCCGGCGTGCCGCCGACGCCGTCGGAGCCGCAGGTCCCCGCGCCCCCGGCCGGCCCCGGGGTGGTCCCGCCGTTCGCCGCGCCCCCCACCGAGGGACGCCGCGCCCGCCTGTGGCTCGGCCTCGGCGCGGGGGCGCTCGCGGTGCTGATCTGCTGCGGCGGGGGCGGCACGGCCGTGGTGGGCCTCGCGGTCAGCAACGTGCAGGCCGTACGCGAGCAGGGCCGGTCGGTCACCGACGACTACTACCGGGGGCTGGCCGAGCGCAAGTACGACCAGTCGTACGACGCGCTCTGCGACGACGCGCAGCGGCGCGAGTCCCGCCAGGAGTTCGAGCGACGGGTCGCCGCCGAGCCGCAGGTCGACTCGTACCGGGTGGGCGACGTCGACACGGTCAACCTCACCGTGCCGGTCTCGGTCACCTTCAGCGGCGGCGACCGGGGCGAGCAGGAGGTCACCCTCACCCCCGACGGGGAGACCGGCGCCATGGAGGTCTGCGGGGTGAGCTGACCACCGCCCCCGGTATTCTGCTGGGCCCGGGGTCCCCACGGTCGTACCGTGGGTCCCGAACCGACCGTTCCATCCACCGCGCGCCCCCGCCGACCGCCAGCCGGCGTAGGAGGAAACAACATGCCAGCCGACCGTATCGACGCCGTCGTCAGCCTCGCCAAGCGCCGGGGCTTCGTCTTCCCCTCCAGTGAGATCTACGGGGGCACCCGGTCGGCGTGGGACTACGGCCCGCTCGGCGTGGAGCTGAAGGAGAACGTCCGCCGGCAGTGGTGGCGGACCATGGTCCAGCAGCGCGACGACGTCGTCGGCCTGGACTCGGCGGTCATCCTGGCCCGCAAGGTCTGGGAGGCCAGCGGCCACATCGCCGAGTTCGTCGACCCGCTCACCGAGTGCCAGTCCTGCCACAAGCGGTTCCGCGCCGACCACCTGGAGGAGGCGTACGAGGCCAAGCACGGCAAGCCGCTGACCTCGCTGACGGAGCTGAACTGCCCCAACTGCGGCAACAAGGGCACCTTCACCGAGCCGAAGATGTTCAACGGCCTGATGAAGACCTACCTCGGCCCGGTGGAGAGCGACGAGGGCCTGCACTACCTGCGCCCCGAGACCGCCCAGGGCATCTTCGTCAACTACAAGAACGTCGAGACGGTCGCCCGCAAGAAGCCGCCGTTCGGCATCGCGCAGACCGGCAAGTCGTTCCGCAACGAGATCACCCCGGGCAACTTCATCTTCCGCACCCGCGAGTTCGAGCAGATGGAGATGGAGTTCTTCGTCGAGCCGGGCACCGACGAGCAGTGGCACGAGTACTGGCTTTCCGAGCGCTGGAACTGGTATCTCGACCTCGGCCTGTCGGAGGAGAACCTGCGCTTCTACGAGCACCCCAAGGAGAAGCTCTCCCACTACTCGAAGCGCACCGTCGACATCGAGTACAGGTTCCAGTTCGGCGGCAGCGAGTTCGCCGAGCTGGAGGGCATCGCCAACCGCACCGACTTCGACCTGTCCACGCACAGCAAGCACTCCGGCGTCGACCTGTCGTACTTCGACCAGGGCAAGGGCGAGCGCTGGATCCCGTACGTGATCGAGCCGGCCGCCGGCCTCACCCGCGCGGTGCTCGCGTTCCTGCTGGAGGCGTACGACGAGGACGAGGCCCCGAACACCAAGGGCGGGGTGGACAAGCGCACCGTCATGCGCTTCGACCCGCGCCTGGCCCCGGTGAAGGTGGCCGTGCTGCCGCTGTCGCGCAACGAGGCGCTCTCGCCGAAGGCCAAGCAGCTCGCCGCCGACCTGCGCAAGCGCTGGGTGGTCGAGTTCGACGACTCGCAGGCCATCGGCCGCCGCTACCGCCGCCAGGACGAGATCGGCACCCCGTTCTGCGTGACCGTCGACTTCGACACCCTCGACGACAACGCGGTGACGGTGCGCAACCGGGACACCATGGCCCAGGAGCGCATCGGCCTGGACCAGGTGGAGCGCTACCTGATCGAGCGTCTCCCCGGCTGCTGACGGTGCAAGGAAGGGCCCCTTCTTAACGTTTCCGGTATAGAAGGGGCCCCTTCTCACCGCCCCTCCCCGGGGGGCGGGGCGTCCGCCGGGGGCGGGGCGTCGGCGGGGCGGGGCTCCACGCGCACCCGGGTCGTCGCGCCGAGGCCGCGCCGCGACTCGTACGCGTCCTCCACCATGCGGCGCACGCGCTCCGGCTCCCGGCGGATCTGCGCCGGCGTGAAGTGCAGGATCAGCACCCCGTGCCGGCTCAGCTCGTTGTGCCGGTCCAGCGTCCGCGCCCAGTCGGCCGGGCTGAAGTGGAACTCCTGCGAGTCCACCTCCAGGGCCACCGCCGCGTCGGCCAGGTAGCCGTCCGGGGTCGGCAGCGCGACGCCGTCGCCGCTGACCAGGCGCGCGTTCCACCGGATCTGCGGCACCACCCGGCTGCCGGCGAGGCACTCCCGCAGCTCGGCCTCCGGCGCCGACCGGGTGCCGTCGACGACCTCCGCGAACGCCTTCCGGACCAGCGCCGTCCGGCTGCGCCGCGCCCGGCGGATCTCCTCGTCCAGCGCGGTCAGGTCGGCGTACCCCCGTTGCACCGCCTCGGCGACGATCGCGCGGACCGGCCGCAGCTCGCGCAGGTCGCGGGCCGCGTCGACCACGGCGCGGGCGGGCGAGCACACCGGGTAGAGCGCCGTCCGCCGGGCCCGCTCGTCGAGCGCCAGCGCCCGGGAGATCACTGCGTGCCCGGCCGACCGGCGTCGCGCGTGGTGCGGCACGATCAGGTGTACGTCGTCGCTGCGCGGGCTGTAGCGGAAGCCGTACCAGGTCAGGGCGGCCAGCCCGGTGAGCTGCGCCTGCCCGCCCGCGTAGAGGGCGGCGGAGATGCGCCGCTGCTCGTCGGTCAGCGCGCCGGTGAACAGGGCGTACGTGGCCGGGAGGACCCGCTGCCAGCGGCCCCGGCGGGCCTGCCGGTAGAGGTGCATGTCGTCGAAGCCGGCGGCGAGCAGCTGCGCCCGCGTGACGATCTGCTGCTGGCCCTGCGCGGCCCGGTCCAGCTCGGGTGAGAAGTCGGCCATGCCCCGCAGCATGGCCGCGCCGCCTCGGCACTGTCCCGCCCGACGGCCCTGCCTGTGGACAACCCCCGGCCCTGTGGACAACCCCCGCCAGCCCGGCGGGTGTGCTACGGGCGGTTGTTAACAGGGGTCCCCTGCTATGCAAAAGGCGTTAACAGGGGGCCCCTCCTTACACTTGGCGGGTGAGTGGGAGCGGAAGGCAGGGGAGCGGGCCGGGCGGCGGGCTGCGCATCGGGCGGCACGAGGTGTGGCCGCCGGTGGTGCTCGCCCCGATGGCCGGGATCACCAACGTCGGCTTCCGCCGGCTGTGCCGGGAGCAGGGCGGCGGCATCTACGTCTGCGAGATGATCACCACGGTCGCGTTGGTCGAGCGGAACCCGAAGACGCTGCGGATGATCGCCTTCGGCGACGACGAGCGGCCGCGCAGCCTCCAGCTCTACGGCACCGACCCGGAGATCACCGCCGCCGCCGTGCGGATCGTGGTGGAGAAGGATCTCGCCGACCACATCGACCTCAACTTCGGCTGCCCCGTCCCGAAGGTCACCCGCAAGGGCGGCGGGTCGGCCCTGCCCTGGCGACGCCGGCTCTTCGCCCGCCTCGTCCGGGCCGCCGTGGACGCCGCCTCGCCCGCCGGGGTGCCGGTCACCGTGAAGATGCGCAAGGGCATCGACGACGACCACCTGACGTACGTCGAGGCGGGGCTCGCCGCCCAGGACGCCGGGGTCGCGGCGGTGGCCCTGCACGGGCGTACGGCCGCGCAGCGCTATTCGGGCACCGCCGACTGGGACGCCATCGCCACCCTCAAGCAGGCGCTCGACGTGCCGGTGCTCGGCAACGGCGACATCTGGGAGGCCGACGACGCGCTGCGGATGGTGGCCCACACCGGCGTCGACGGCGTGGTGATCGGGCGCGGCTGCCTGGGCCGGCCGTGGCTGTTCGCCGACCTGGAGGCCGCGTTCGAGGGCCGGCCGGAGCGGCGGCTGCCCACCCTCGGCGAGGTGGCGGCGACCATGCGCCGGCACGCGGAGCTGCTGGTCGACCAGTTCACGGCGGGCGCGCGCAACCCGGCCCGGGGCGAGCGGGACGGCTGCACGGACTTCCGCAAGCACGTGGCCTGGTATCTCAAGGGCTTCCCGGTCGGCAGCGAGCTGCGCCGCGAGCTGGCGATGATCGAGGGCCTGGCCCAGCTCGACGACCTGCTCGGCAAGCTCGACCCGGCCGAGCCGTTCCCGGTGGCGACGCTGGGTCAGCCGCGCGGCCGGACGAACTCGCCCGGCAAGGTCTTCCTGCCCGACGGCTGGCTGGCCAGCCGGGACGACGACACGGTTCCGGAGGGCGCGGAGCTGGCCGACTCCGGCGGCTGACGGTTTGTTTGCAGGGGCCCCCTGTACAACAGAAAGCGTTAACAAGGGGCCCTTCCTTACGCCGAAGGGCCCGACCCCGGTGGGGGTCGGGCCCTTCGTGCTCGTGTTTTGACCATCGGGGGGATTTGTGGTGGTCGAGGTCTAGCGGAATGGGGAGGACCCTGTCCATGATCTGAGTTCTCACACAAAGATCATCAATGGGCAGGGTCCTCGATGAGGAGAGTAACGGCTACTGGTGCTGGTGACGGCGAGCTGGGCCGGATCTTGTTGGATGCGTGGCGGCGGGAGTTGTACGAGGGCGTCCTGGTGTCCCGGTCACGGACGTTGTTCACGCTGGTCGACGAGCTGGCCGCCGATCAGGGCCGGTGTGGCTGTCCGGCGCATCTGTCGCTGGGCGCCGTCACCGGGCACGCCGCGGCGTACAGGGCGTTGCGCGACGGTGAGGTGGACACCGGCCGGGCGTTGCGGGCGGCGTGTCGGATCGCCGCTCGGTCCGGCCTGCCCCGGGTGTATGCCGTCGACACCACCGCGTGGCCACGGCCGAACGCGGCCACCAGCCCGGACCGGCAGCCGCAGTACACCCCGGGCGGCCCGCGTGGCGCGGCGCTGATCAGGACCGGGTGGCGGTATCAGCACGTCGTCCGGTTGACGCTGACCCCGGACTCGTGGGTCGTGCCGGTCCTGACCGACCGGATCGCCTCCGGCGACGACCTGGTGGAGGTCACCGTGGACCACATCGCCCGGGTCTGCGCCCAGGACGGGGCCCGCCCGGCCGATCCGTCGCTGTTCCTGCTGGATTCCGGCTATCCCGCGGCCCGGATCACCCATCTGCTGCGCGAGCGCGGGATTCCCGCGGACGTCCTGGTCAGGCTGGCGACCTCGCAGACCATGTGGACCCGACCCGAACGCCGGGCCGCTCACCCACTCGGAGGCCGGCCCCGCCGGCACGGGTTCCGGCTGGCCCTACGCGAACCCGACCTGACCCCGGACGCCGGTGTCAGCGGACCACTCGACATCTACGGCATCGTCACCGTTCGGGCCTGGCATCAGGTCCACCCCAAACTCACCCGCGCCAGCCGCGGATTCACCGACCCGGGTACCCTCCCGATCGTCGAGGGCACCGTGCTACTCGCCCGGGTCCA
The DNA here is from genome assembly GCF_029581295.1 of Micromonospora sp. WMMD712. Taxonomy (NCBI): domain Bacteria; kingdom Bacillati; phylum Actinomycetota; class Actinomycetes; order Micromonosporales; family Micromonosporaceae; genus Micromonospora; species Micromonospora sp. WMMD712. Next base: position 2,789,031 of record NZ_CP120743.1, on the reverse strand, counting down.
GCACCTGCGCCCCAGCCGCCGCGCCGGCGACCTCGCACTCTGGTACTCCGGCCACCGCCGCGACCTGCTCACCCTGGTCATGACCTACCTGGCCCGCTTCGACGTCGAGCACTACTTCCGCTACTTGAAAACCACCGCCCAGGCCCCGGACTTCCACCCCCGCCAGCCCGGCACCCTGACCACCTGGCTCCGCCTGCACGCCTACGCCTACCTGCACCTGTTCTGCGCCCGCAACCACATCACCCACCACCGGCTGCCCTGGGAACCCGCCACCACCACAACCCCGACCCCCGGCCAGACACGCCGACAGGTTTCGCCCGCTCTGCGCAACGCCTGGCAACCACCAGGACACGCGAAACCCGGGCACCCCGGACCCGGACGCCCTGCCGGAAGACGCCGCAAACGCCGCACTCGCTATCCGGTCATCCGCAAGAACGCCGTCCACAAGGGCAAATGACAGCCCTCAACCACACCACCACGAACACACCCACACCACACCGCCAGACCACCCTGCCCACAGAACGGTCAAAACACGAGGCCGAAGGGCCCGACCCCGGTGGGGGTCGGGCCCTTCGTGCGGTGCGTCAGGAGGCGTAGCCGCGGCTGGCGATCCAGTGCGCCAGGGCGTCGACGTCGATGCGGTAGCTGGCCTGGTCCGGGTTGGCCGAGTCGGCGATCGTCACGGTCTTCCCGCCCTCGGAGTAGCCGACGACGCTGATGTAGTGGCCGCCCTCGAAGGAGTGGCTGACGCCGTCGGTGTCGGTGGCGGTGCCGGCGATGTTGGCCACCACGGCCCGGCCGTCGTCGACCGCGCGCACGACGTCGGCGCGCAGCTTGTCGATGCTCTTGCCGTCGACCTTGTCGGCCGGCAGCTCCGTGCTGTGGTACGCCTTGCGGCCGGTCTCCTTGTTCAGCACGGGGGTGATGTCGTTGATGGAGTCGGTGCCGGCCTCGGTGGTGCCCATCTCCTTGGCCATGGTGTCCACGTCGATGTCCTTGCCCTGCACGCTCAGCGCGTTACGCGCCGCCGCCGGGCCACAGTAGAAGAAGTTGGGCTGCGCCTCGTAGCGCACGTCCAGCTGACGCTCACCCGCCGGCCGACGCTCCGCCTGCACCGACACGGCGGCCCGCTCCGCGGGAGCGGCCTGCGCGGCCAGCGCCGGCCCCGCGATCCCACCAGCGGTCGCAGCGACACCAGCAACGGTCAGAACGGTACGACGAATCAGATCGGTACGCATAACGGCGACTCCTCTGCTCGGGGGAGAAGACACGGCACCGCGAAGGGGACACGCGCGGCGGCACCGCGAAGAAAAGTCCGGGGGAAGGACGACCCGGCGGCGGGGGCCTGCTCGGGCGTCCAGAGGGTGCAACGACCCCGACCCCACCGGCATTCCGGGGTTCCCGGCCCCCGGCATCCCGGCGCGCGGGGCGGAGGCGGGGCGGTTCAAGGGCCCGACCGGGCGGCAGAGCCCCGGTCGCATGCCAGATACAACGCCCCCACCCCCACCCCGATTCCGCCGTCGCGGTGACCCGGGCCACGGGACGCGGCGGCGCAAACCGGGCATCCCTCGCGTCAGGGCAGGTCGGCCGTGGGTGCGGTCGGCTGCGACGCCCGACGAGGGCTGGGGAGCCCGGTGGGGCCAGTGGTCGGCCAGGGGATCTCCGGGGCGGGGTGGAAGGTGATGCCGGCGGTGTGCCAGCGGGGGCCGTGCCCGGCGAGGCGACGGCGGAAGGACGCCCAGTCGTGGGTGTGCCGGGGCGACCAGCCCAGCTCGGCGAGGGCGGGCAGCCGGGGCAGCAGCATGAACTCGATCTCGGCCAGCGAGGTCACCGACTCGGTCCAGAGCGGGGCCTCCACGCCGAGCACCGCGTCCGCCGGGACCCCGGCCAGGTGCGTCCCCGGATCCCAGCCGTACGCCCGTTCCACGTCGACGAGGCCCGCCCAGTCGTGCCCGATCGGGGTGTCCGGGGCGTACTTCATGTCCAGGTATGCGTGGTTTCCCGGGGAGAGGATGACCCGCGCGCCGCGCCGGACCGCCTCGGCCGTCGCGGGGTCGTCGCCCGTGGTGCCCCACCACTGGAGGACCCGCCCGTCGGCGTGCCCGGCCGGGGCGATCTGGTGCCAGCCGACCACGGTCTTGCCGGTGCCGGCGACGATGCCCTGCGCCCGCTCGACGAAGCGGGCGTACGCGTCGGCCGGGACCTTGAACGCCTCGTCCCCGCCGATGTGCAGCCACGGCCCGGGGGTGAGCGCGGCGACCTCGCCGAGCACGTCGGCGACGAAGGCGTACGTGCGCTCGTCGTCCGGGTCGAGATAGCTGAAGCCGACCTCGGTGCCCGTGTACGGCGGCGGCGCGACCCCGTCCGGCGCGAGCTGCGGATACGCCGTCAGCGCCGCGTTGGTGTGGCCGGGCAGGTCGATCTCCGGGACGACGGTGACGTGCCGGCGGGCGGCGTAGGAGACGATGCGCCGGTAGTCGGCCCGGGAGTATGCCCCGCCGGGGCCGCCGCCGACCTGGGTCGCCCCGCCGACGGTGGCCAGCCCCGGCCAGCCGTCGACGGCGATCCGCCAGCCCTGGTCGTCGGTGAGGTGCAGGTGCAGGTGGTTGAGCTTGTACCGGGCCAGGTGGTCGATCACCCGCAGCACGTCGGCGACGCCGAAGAAGTGCCGCGCCACGTCGAGCATCGCGCCCCGGTAGGGGAACCGGGGCCGGTCGACGATCACCCCGCCGGGCACCGCCCACCGGGCGGCCACGGGGGCGGGGCTCTCGATCGCGGGCGGCAGGAGCTGACGCAGGGTCTGCACGCCGTGCAGGAGGCCGGCCGGGGTGGCGGCGGTGATGCGTACCGCGTCGGGGGTCACGTCGAGCCGGTAGCCCTCCGCGCCGAGCTCGGCGACCGGGCCCGGGGTGGCGGGCCCGGCGACCGGGCCGTCGCCGGGCGCGGCGGAGAGCTGGAGGGCCAGGCCCTCGGCGGGCGGCGCGGCGTCGGTCACCGGGAGCGGGTAGCCGGTGGCGGGCCGCAGCAGGTCGGCGAGCTGCTCGGCGACGTCCCGGGCGGCCGGGTCGGGGCTGACCCGGACGGCCGCGTCGGCGGGGAGCGTGAAGTCGGCGGCCGGGTCGGGCTCGACCCGTTCCGGGGCGGGGACCACGTCGCCCAGCCCGACGGGGGCCGGCGGCGCGAGCCGGTCGGCGGCGGCGCGGGCGGCGGCGCGGGCCAGGTCGGCGGCGGCCGGCTCGTGGCCGGTCGGGCCGACAGCCGGGCCGGTCGGGTCGAGCGGGCGGCGGCCGGGCTCGGCGGGGCGGGGCGGGGTGGGCGGCACGGTGCGGACTCCGGGGGTGTATTCGCGAGGGATATGGCAAAGGTGAAGTTCGGCAGAACCGGTGCGCTCAAGAGTACGAGGGGACCCGAGAATTGCGTGATCGTGCGCGTGGAAACGTTCCCAACAACCGGTACGGACGCGGATAGTCGTGATGGCTGTGCCGATTGTCACCAAGTAGCCCCAGGTCACGCGATGTTCGCTTAGCCTTCGCCCACCGATCGGCGACGACACCGGATTAGCGGTGGTCAGCCCTGGGGTATCGGAAAACTGAACCTTCGTTAAGTGTCAGTCCGGCGCGCGTGGGAGGCTCTGGTGACAGCGCAAGAGACGGTCGATCACAAGTACGTCTACGACTTCGCCGAGGGCAACAGGGACCTCAAGGACCTGCTCGGCGGCAAGGGGGCCAACCTCGCCGAGATGACGAACCTCGGCCTGCCGGTGCCGCCCGGCTTCACCATCACCACCGAGGCCTGTCAGGCGTACCTCGCCACCGGACGGGAGCCGGACGGGCTCGCCGGCCAGATCGAGGCGCACCTGGAGTCGCTGGAGCGGGGCATGGGCCGCCGCCTCGGCGACCCGCACGACCCGCTGCTGGTCTCCGTGCGCTCCGGGGCGAAGTTCTCCATGCCGGGCATGATGGAGACCGTCCTCAACGTCGGCCTCAACGACCGCAGCGTCGTCGGGCTCGCCGCCCAGGCTGGCGGCAACGAACGGTTCGCCTGGGACTCCTACCGCCGGCTGATCCAGATGTTCGGCAAGACCGTCTGCGAGGTGCCGGGCGAGGAGTTCGAGCACGCGCTCGACGAGGCCAAGCGCGCCCGGGGCACCACCAGCGACCTCGACCTGGACGCCGACGACCTGCGGGGGCTGGTCGACGCGTACAAGAAGATCTTCCTCAAGCACACCGGGCGCGACTTCCCGCAGGAGCCCCGCGAGCAGCTCGACCTGGCCATCCGCGCGGTCTTCGAGTCGTGGAACGCCGAGCGCGCGGTGCTCTACCGCCGGCAGGAGCGCATCCCCGCCGACCTCGGCACCGCCGTCAACGTGGTGGCCATGGTCTTCGGCAACCTCGGCCCGGACTCCGGCACCGGCGTCGCCTTCACCCGCGACCCGGCCAGCGGCGCGCAGGGCATCTACGGCGACTACCTGGCCAACGCCCAGGGCGAGGACGTCGTCGCCGGCATCCGCAACACCGTGCCGTTGCAGGACCTGGAACGCCTCGACAAGCGGTCCTACGACGAGCTGCTCGACATCATGGCCCGGCTGGAGGGGCACTACCGGGACCTGTGCGACATCGAGTTCACCATCGAGCGCGGCAAGCTCTGGATGCTCCAGACCCGGGTCGGCAAGCGCACCGCCGCGGCGGCGTTCGTCATCGCCGGCCAGCTCGTCGACGAGGGCCTGATCGACCTCGACGAGGCGCTGCACCGGGTCAACGGCGCGCAGCTCGCCCAGCTCATGTTCCCCCGGTTCCAGCTCGACCACGACTTCGAGCCGGTCGCCAGGGGCGTCGGGGCGTCGCCGGGCGCGGCGTCCGGCAAGGTGGTCTTCACCTCCGCCCGCGCCGTCGAGCTGGCCGCCGAGGGCGAGGCGGTGATCCTGGTCCGTCGGGAGACCAACCCCGACGACCTCAACGGCATGATCGCCGCGAAGGGCATCCTCACCTCGCGCGGCGGCAAGACCAGCCATGCCGCCGTGGTCGCCCGGGGCATGGGCAAGACCTGCGTGTCCGGTGCCGACGAGATCGACGTCAACGTGCCCGCGAAGCGGTTCACCGTCGCCGGACAGACCGTGCACGAGGGCGACGTCGTCTCGATCGACGGCACCACCGGCAAGGTCTACCTCGGCGAGGTGCCGGTCACGCCGTCGGAGGTGGTGCGCTACTTCGAGGGCACGCTCGACCCCGACGAGGCCGACGACGCGCTGGTCAAGGCCGTACACCGGATCATGACGCACGCCGACGCGGCCCGGCGGCTGGCGGTGCGCGCGAACGCCGACACGGGGGCGGACGCCGCCCGGGCCCGCCGCTTCGGCGCGCAGGGCATCGGGCTGTGCCGCACCGAGCACATGTTCCTCGGCGACCGGCGCGAGCTGGTCGAGCGGCTGATCCTGGCCCGCACCGACACCGAACGCGCCGACGCCCTCGCCGCGCTGCTGCCGTTGCAGCGCGACGACTTCGTGGAGATCTTCCGCGAGATGGACGGCCTGCCGGTCACGGTGCGGCTGATCGACCCGCCGCTGCACGAGTTCCTGCCCCCGCTGGAACAGCTCGCGGTCGACGTCGCCGTCGCCCAGGAACGCGGCGAGGACGTGGCGAAGGAGGAGGCGCTGCTCGCCGCCGTCCGGCGGATGCACGAGGAGAACCCGATGCTGGGCCTGCGCGGGGTGCGGCTCGGCCTGGTCATCCCCGGCCTGTTCGCCATGCAGGTGCGGGCGATCGCCGAGGCCGCCGTGCGGGTCACCCGCGACGGCGGGTCGGCCTGCCCGGAGATCATGGTCCCGCTGGTCGGGGCGGTGCAGGAGCTGGAGACGGTGCGCGCGGAGGCCGAGAAGATCATCGCCGAGGTGGTCGGGGACAGCGGCGTCGAGGTGCTGATCGGCACGATGATCGAGGTGCCCCGGGCGGCGCTGACCGCCGGCCAGATCGCCGAGGCGGCGCAGTTCTTCTCCTTCGGCACCAACGACCTGACCCAGATGGGCTGGGGCTTCTCCCGCGACGACGTGGAGGGGGCCTTCTTCTGGCGCTACCTGGAGCTGGGCATCTTCGGCATCTCGCCGTTCGAGTCGATCGACCGTGACGGCGTGGGCCGGCTGGTGCGGATCGCCGCCGAGGAGGGCCGGGCCGCCCGGCCGGGGCTGAAGCTCGGCGTCTGCGGCGAGCACGGCGGCGACCCGGAGTCCGTCCACTTCTTCCACTCCGTCGGCCTGGACTATGTCTCCTGCTCGCCGTTCCGGGTGCCGGTGGCCCGCCTGGAGGCCGGTCGCGCGGCGGTCGAGACGGTCGGCTCCGACAGCCGCTGAGCCGTCGGCCAGGCGCCGGCCCCGGTGGGGAAGCCGCACGCATCCCGCACCGGGGCCGGCGGGCTCAGATCGGCGGACGCCGCCAGCCGGTCGCGCGGGGCGCGTTCGGCGTGCGCCCCGGCAGCGTCGCCATCGGGGTCCGCATGGCCAGCGGCGCGCGCGGGTCGGGCGCGGGCATGCTGACGGGCGCGCTGCGCTCCTGGTCGAAGGCCGAGCCGGTCCGGGCGGCCACCTCGCGGGCCTCCCGGTGCAGGGCCTCCAGGTCGGTGCGGGCCCCGGTGACCAGGGTCAGCAGGGCGTGCCGGCCGGCCGGGTAGGTCACTACGCAGCCCCGGGCGGTGAACACGACCGACTCCTGGAACTCGCCGTGCCGGACCGTGTCGGCGACCCGGTGGCCGAGGCCGAAGCTGGCCGCGGCCAGGGCCGCCAGGTGGGTGGCGTCGGTCGTCGGCAGGTCGCTGGAGATGAGCAGGCCGTCGGTGCCGGCGAGCACGCCCCCGGCGACCTCCGGCCGGCGCTGGCGTAGCCCCCGGAGTTCCGTTTCCAGCACCGTGTCAGCGTCCACGAGCGTCACTTCCCGTCGTCCGATTCATCAGGTTCGGATCTGATTCAGGTGGGCGGATCATCGGTAACGTTCTGCTCTGGGAACGCTACCGGTCGCCATGGTGGACCGCGACCCGTCACGGTCGGCAATTAGCCGACAACTCTCGACTGATCGGCTGTTGCGCGCCGCCGGGCGGGGACTCGTCGCGCGCCGCCGGGGGCGGGGAGCCGGCACCGCGCCACCGGTGGTCGTCGGGCGTAGCCTGGTGGCTCTCGCGAAGGATGTCGCAGCACCGGTGGAGGGTGGACCGCATGACCAGCGCCCGGGACGCGGGCTCCGCCGGCCACCCGGGCGGCTCCGACTGCTCCGCCGGCCACCCGGGCGGCTCCGACTGCTCCGCCGGCCACCCGGGCGGCCCCGACCGGCACCGCCGGGGCGGCTGCGGCGGCGCGCGGTGGGTCGACGAGCCGGCGAAGGACACCGGCGCCGGCCGCTCGCCGTACGAGCGGGACCGGGCGCGCGTGCTGCACTCGGCCGCGTTCCGCCGGCTCGCCGCGAAGACCCAGGTGCACACCGCCGGCACCGACGACTTCCTGCGCACCCGGCTCACCCACTCGCTGGAGGTGGCGCAGATCGCCCGCGAGATGGGCGCCCGGCTGGGCTGCGACCCCGACGTGGTGGACACCGCCGGGCTGGCCCACGACCTCGGCCACCCGCCGTTCGGGCACAACGGCGAGGCCGCCCTCGACCAGCTCGCCGCCGCGTGCGGCGGCTTCGAGGGCAACGCGCAGACGCTGCGGGTGCTCACCCGGCTGGAGGCCAAGGTGCTCGCCCCGGGCGGCGGGTCCGCCGGGCTCAACCTGACCCGGGCGTCGCTCGACGCCACCACGAAGTACCCGTGGCCGCGCCGGCCGGCGGGCGGCAAGTTCGGGGTGTACGCCGACGACCGGCCGGTCTTCGACTGGCTGCGCGCCGGCGCGCCGGCCGGGGGGCGGCGCTGCCTGGAGGCGCAGGTGATGGACTGGGCCGACGACGTGGCGTACTCGGTGCACGACGTCGAGGACGGCGTCCACGGCGGGTACGTGGGCCTCGGCCCGCTGCTGGCCGACCCCGACGAGCGGGCCGCGCTCTGCGCCGACGTGGCGGCCACGTACTCCGGGGAGTCCCCGGCGGACCTGGCCGCCGTGCTGGTCGAGCTGCTCGCCGACCCGGTGCTCGCCCCCCTCGCCGGCTACGACGGCAGCCACCGGGCCCAGGCCGCGCTGAAGGCGACTACCAGCGTGCTCACCGGCCGGTTCGTCTCGACGGTGGTGGCCGCCACCCGGGAGCGCTGCGGGCCCGGCCCGCTGCGCCGCTACGCGGCCGACCTGGTGGTGCCGCGCCGGGTCCGGGCCGAGTGCGCGCTGCTCAAGGGCCTGGCGCTGCGCTACGTGATGCGCCGCCCCGGTGCCCGGCACCGCTACGAGCGGCAGCGGGAGGTCCTCACCGAGCTGGTCACCGCCCTGACCCGGCGGGCCCCCGAGGCGCTGGACCCGGTCTTCGCCCCGCTGTGGCGCGACGCCCCGGACGACGCCGCCCGGCTGCGCGTGGTGATCGACCAGGTCGCCTCGCTCACCGACCCGGCCGCCGTCGCCTGGCACGAGCGGCTGCGCGTCGGCTGAACGCCGGGGCCGGGTGCGGGCGGGCCGCCGACCCGGCCGGTGGGCGACCTGGCGAGCTTAGGCTAGCCTAAGCCGCATGACGGAGCGCCCGAAGAAGGTCACCACCGCGCGGGTCCTGCGGACCTGGCGGCCCACCCCGCACGTGATCCGGCTGGTGCTCGGCGGGGAGGAGCTGACCGGCCTCCCGGTGGGCGAGCACACCGACCACTACGTGAAGCTCGTCTTCCCGCCGGACGGGGTGACCTATCCGGAGCCGGTCGACCTCGCGGCGATCCGCCGCCTGCCCGCCGACCAGTGGCCGCGGCTGCGCGCGTACACGGTGCGAGCCTTCGACGCGGCGGCCAACGAGCTGACCATCGACGTGGTGCACCACGGCGACGAGGGGGTGGCCGGCCCCTGGGCGGCCCGGCTGCGGCCCGGCGACCCGGTGCGGTTCGTCGGCCCCGGCGGGGCGTACGCGCCGAGCCCCGACGCCGACTGGCACCTGCTGGTGGGCGACGAGAGCGCGCTGCCGGCGATCGCCGCCGCCCTGGAACGGCTCCCGGCGGACGCGCCGGCGCGGGTCTTCCTGGAGGTGGCCGACGCCGCCGAGGAGCAGCCGCTGCCCAGCAAGGGCGACGTCGAGCTGACCTGGCTGCACCGGGGCGACCGGCCGGTCGGCGAGGCGCTGGTGGCGGCGGTGCGGGCGCTGGACTTCCCGCCCGGCACCGTGCACGCCTTCGTGCACGGCGAGGCGAACTTCGTCCGCGAGCTGCGCCGGCTGCTGCGCGTCGAGCGCGGCGTGCCCCGCGAGTGGCTGTCGATCTCCGGCTACTGGCGGCGGGGGATGGACGACGAGGGCTGGCGCTCGACCAAGCCCGACTGGAACCGGCAGGTCGAGGCCGACGAGGCCACCACGCCCGCCTGACGCGGTGATCCGGGGCGGCGCGGGACGCGCCCGCCCGCCGTCCCCCCGACGCCGCGCGGGTCACCCCGGCAGGGCAGGATGTAGGGCCGAGGGGGGTGGCGAATGGCTGGGCGGATCCGCGACGAGGACATCGCGCTGGTCCGGGAGCGCACCTCGATCGCCGAGGTCATCTCGGACACCGTGACGCTCCGGTCGGCGGGCGGCGGCAACCTCAAGGGGCTGTGCCCGTTCCACGACGAGAAGAGTCCGTCGTTCAACGTCTCGCCCGCCCGCAACGTCTGGTACTGCTTCGGCTGCGGGGCCGGCGGCGACGCGATCAAGTTCCTGATGGACGCCGACCACCTCAGCTTCGTCGAGTCCGTCGAGCGGCTCGCGGCCCGCGCCGGCATCCAGCTGCGGTACGTCGAGAACGACCAGTCCGCCCCGCGCGCCGCCCGCCCCCAGCAGGGGCAACGGCAGCGCCTGGTGGCCGCGCACGCCGCCGCCGTCGAGTTCTACCAGGCGCAGCTCGGCACGGCCGGGGCCCGACCGGCCCGGGAGTTCCTCGCCCAGCGGGGCTTCGACCGGGCCGCCGCCCAGCGCTACGCCTGCGGCTTCGCCCCGGACGCCTGGGACCTGCTCACCAAGCACCTGCGGCAGCAGGGCTTCACCCACGACGAGCTGGTCACGGCCGGGCTGTCCCGCCCGTCGCGCTCCGGCACCCTGATCGACCGGTTCCGTCGCCGGCTGATGTGGCCGATCCGCGACATCACCGGCGACCCGATCGGGTTCGGCGCCCGCAAGCTGTTCGACGACGACGACGGCCCGAAATACCTGAACACCCCCGAGACGCCGATCTACAAGAAGTCGCACGTCCTCTACGGCATCGACCAGGCCAAGCGGGAGATCGCCAAGCAGGGCAAGGTGGTCGTCGTCGAGGGCTACACCGACGTGATGGCCTGCCACCTGGCCGACGTCCCGACGGCGGTGGCGACCTGCGGCACGGCGTTCGGCGCGGACCACATCTCGGTGCTGCGCCGGCTGCTGCTGGACACCGACGACGTGGCCGGCGAGATCATCTTCACCTTCGACGGCGACGCCGCCGGGCAGAAGGCGGCGCTGCGCGCGTTCGACGACGACCAGCGCTTCGTCGGGCGCACCTTCATCGCGGTCAGCCCCGACAACATGGACCCGTGCGACCTGCGCCTGGCAAAGGGCGACCTGGCCGTGCGCGACCTGGTCGCCCGCCGCGAGCCGCTTGTCGACTTCGCGCTGCGCCACGTGATCAACCGGTACGACCTGGACACCGTCGACGGCCGGGTGGAGGCGATGCGCCGGGCCGCGCCGATCGTCGCGAAGATCAAGGACCGGGAGAAGCGCCCCGAGTACGTCCGCAAGCTCGCCGGCGACCTCGGCATGGAGATCGAGCCGGTGCAGCGGGCCGTGCTCGCCGCCGCCTCCGGCCAGCCCGCCGGCGGCGCGGCGGCGGCACCGGCGCGCGCCGCCCGGCCCGCGCCCGCCACGGACAGCCCGATGTCGCTGGTCGAGCGGGAGGCGCTGAAGCTCGCCCTCCAGGAGCCGGTGCTGGCCGGGCCGATGTTCGACGCGGTCGAGGCGGCGGAATACCACCACCCGGTGCACGTGGCCGTGCGGGAGGCGATCGCGGCGGCCGGCGGGGCCGCCGCCGCCACGCAGGGCGCGGTCTGGGTCGAGGCGGTCCGCGACGCCTGCGCCGACCTCGCCGCCCAGGCCCTCGTGGGCGAGCTGGCCGTGGAGCCGCTGCGCATCGACGGGGAGCCCGACCCCCGGTACGTCTCGGTGACCATCGCCCGGTTGCAGTGGGGCTCGGTGACCGGCCGGATCCGGGATCTCAAGTCGAAGATCCAGCGGGTCAACCCGGTCAGCAACAAGGACGAGTACTTCGCGCTGTTCGGGGAGCTGCTGTCGTTGGAGCAGCACGCGCGGGCGCTGCGCGAGCAGGCCGCGGGAGGGCTGTGATGGGGCTGTTGCGCCGTAAGCCGAAGCTTCCTCCGGCGGCGCGTCCGCCGCTGTCCGACGCCGAGCGGGTGCTGGCCTGGGCCGCCGCCGGACCGGGCACGGCCGGTGCCGAGGGCGGGGGCGGTGCCGAGGGCGGTGACGGTGGCGTGCTGGTCGCCACCAACCTGGGGCTCTGGCTGCCGGGGCGGGACGCCCGGTTGGGCTGGCACGACGTCCTCAAGGCCGTCTGGTCGGGGCGGGAGCTGACCGTCACCCCGGCCGAGCGGGTCGCCGAGCGCGCCGGGTACGTGGTGGTGGCCGACGGCCCGGCCGAGACGTACCTGCTGCTCGCGCCGGCCGAGCTGCCGCACCAGGTGCGGGCGCGGGTGACGCGCTCGGTGGCGTACACCCAGCACCACCCGGTGCCCGGCGGCGCGGGCCGGATCGCCGCCCGCCGCGTGCCCGGGGTGGATGGTCTGACCTGGACGGTGCGCTACGACCCGGGGACCCCGACCGACGACGAGCCGGTGGTCGCGGAGACCGACCGCCTGGTCGCCGCCGCCCGCGCCGCCACGGCCCCCACCGACCTCTAGGGCCCGCCGACGGGGCCGGCGACGCCTGCCCGGCAGGTCACGCAGCGCCACCCGGCGGCCGGGAGCCGCCCCTGGTTCCCGGCCCTTTGCTCTGCACCCACCGACGCGTCGGGTCACGCAGCGCTACCCGACATCCGCGGGCCCGCCCGCCGCGAGGTCGTAGCTGCCCTGTTCGGTCGGGCGCTGCGTGCGTGGGTGCAGAGCAAAGGGAACACGGCCTGTTGTGCCAGTTCGACAGGCCGCCACGCAGCGTGAGTTTCCGCCGTGACCCGCTCCAGCGGGTCCGTCTTCACGCACGGTGACGCGGGCGGTGGCGAGCGGGGTCCCGGCCGTCCGTTGTCCGCATCTCCCTCGACTTTTCTAGATCGACTACTTGCTTTTGTTCGAACGGACGAAAGTTGTGGTCGGATTGGCCGAAGCTCTGGACAGTGGCCGCAGAACACTTCTACTGTGTCGCACACAACACGTCGCGATTTCGTCGATGTGAACGACTCCGATGCGGAGGTGAGTTGCCGGTGCGAACGGTGGAGCCCCTGCACCTGCGGCTGTTGCGGTTGCTCCGCGACGAGGGAGCCGTGTCCCGGGCGGAGCTGGGCGACCGGCTGGAGATGGCGCGCCCCCGGCTGCTCGCCGAGCTGGAGCGGCTGGTGGACCTCGGCTACGTCGCCGAGGCCGGCCTCGCGGCGTCGCGGGGCGGGCGCCGGTCGACCCTGGTCGAGCTCAACCCGCAGCTGCGCTTCGCGGCGGTGGACCTCGGCGCGAGTTCGATCGACGTCGAGGTGGTCAACGGGCGGCTGGAGCCGATCGCCGCGTACGCGGAGCCGGCCGACATCCGCAACGGTCCGAAGGTGACCCTCCAGCGGGTCAACGAGCTGCTGCACAAGTTCCGGGTCGACGGGGCGTACGAGCGGCTGCACGCCGTGGGCATCGGCGTCCCCGGGCCCGTGAGCTTCCGCGACGGGGTGCCGGTCTCGCCGCCGATCATGCCGGGCTGGGACCGCTTCCCCGTCCGCGAGCTGCTGACCCGCGAGCACGGCTGCCCCGCGGTGGTCGACAACGACGTCAACATCATGGCGATCGGCGAGCGGCACGGCGGCGTCGCCCACTCGGTGGACGACTTCCTGTTCGTCAAGATCGGCACCGGCATCGGGTGCGGGATCTACCTCAGCGGCGAGGTCTACCGGGGCACCGACGGCTGCGCCGGGGACATCGGCCACATTCAGGTCGACACGCACGGGCCGACGTGCTCCTGCGGCAACGCCGGCTGCCTGGAGGCGCTGTTCAGCGGGGCCGCCCTGGCCCGCGACGCGAACGCCGCCGCGCGCAACGGCTCCTCGCCGGCGCTGGCCGAGCGACTGTCCACCCGGGGCACCGTAACGGCGGAGGACGTCGCCGAGGGCGCCATCGAGGGCGACGTGGTCTGCATCCAGCTCATCCGCGACGGCGGCCGGCGGGTCGGCGGCGTGCTGGCCGGGCTGGTCAGCTTCACCAACCCGTCGATGATCGTGATCGGCGGCGGGCTGGCCAGGCTGGGCCACATCCTGCTCGCCGAGATCCGCAGCGTGGTCTACCGCCGGTCGCTGCCGCTGGCCACCGGCAACCTGCCGGTCGTCCTGTCCGAGTTGGGCGCGCGCGCCGGGGTGGCCGGCGCCGCCGTGCTCGCCAGCGATGTGGCCTTCGGGGAGGCGTCATGAGCCAGGACGACAACGCGGCCCCGCTGGTCGAGGCCCCCGCCGACACCGTCGCGGGCGAGGTGGTGCTGCGGCTGACCGACGTGGTGAAGACCTTCCCCGGCGTACGGGCGCTGGGCGGGGTGCAGCTCGAGGTGCGGGCCGGCGAGGTGCACTGCCTGCTCGGCCAGAACGGCGCGGGCAAGTCCACCCTGATCAAGGTCCTCGCCGGGGTGCACCGCCCGGACTCGGGCCAGGTGCAGTGGCGGGGCCAGCCGGTCGAGTTCGCCAACCCGCAGGCCGCCATGCGCGCCGGCATCGCCACGATCTACCAGGAGCTCGACCTGGTCGACGACCTGTCGGTCGCCGAGAACGCGTTCCTCGGCCACGAGCCGCGCCGGGGCGGTTTCGTCCGCCGCGGCCACATGGCCCGCCGGACCCGGGAGATCCTGGGCCGGCTCGGCCACGGCGAGATCCCGCCGGGCCGGATGGTGCGGGCGCTGCCGGCGGCCGGCAAGCAGATCGTCAGCATGGCCCGGGCGCTCTCCCACGAGGCCCGACTGATCATCATGGACGAGCCGAGCGCGGTGCTGGCCCACGACGAGGTGGGCAACCTGTTCCGGATCATCCGTGAGCTGACCGCGCAGGGCATCGCCGTCATCTACATCTCCCACCGCATGGAGGAGATCCGCGAGATCGGCGACCGGGTGACCGTACTCAAGGACGGCCGGACCACGGCGGCGAACCTGCCGGCGCGCGACACCCCGACCAGCGAGCTGGTCGCGAAGATGACGGGCCGCAACATCGAGTACGTCTTCCCGGACCGTCCCGCCGACACCGGCGCCGGCGCGGAGCTGCTCCAGGTCGACGGGCTGACCCGGGCCGGGGAGTTCGCCGACGTGTCGCTGCGCGTGCGGGCCGGCGAGATCCTCGGCATCGCGGGGCTGGTCGGCTCCGGCCGCTCCGAGCTGCTGGAGACCATCTACGGCGCCCGTCGCGCGGATGCCGGCACGGTCCGGATGGGCGGGCGCGCGTTGCGCCCCGGCAGCGTCGGGGCGGCGGTACGGGCCGGCATGGGGATGGCCCCCGAGGAGCGCAAGAGCCAGGCGCTGCTGCTCGGTGAGCCGATCTTCCGCAACGTCACGCTGGCCACGTTCGGCCGGTTCGCCCGCCTCGGCTTCACCGACGCCGGGCGGGAGCGGGCCGAGGCGGAGGGGGTCGCCGACTCCCTGGAGCTGCGTCCCCGCGACGTGCGCCGGCCGGTGCGGACCCTGTCCGGCGGCAACCAGCAGAAGGTCGTGGTCGGGCGCTGGCTGCTCGGCGGCACGAAGCTGCTGCTGCTCGACGAGCCCACCCGGGGCGTCGACGTGGGCGCCCGGGCGGAGCTGTACCAGGTGATCCGGGGGCTGGCCGCCCAGGGCGTCGGGGTGCTGCTGGTCTCCAGCGAGGTGCCCGAGGTGCTCGGCCTGGCCGATCGGGTGCTGGTGATGCGCGAAGGCCGGATGGTGCGCGAGGCGCCCGCCGGCGAACTGGACGAAGACACGGTGCTCGACCTCGTCATGGCGGGGTCGCTGATGGAAGGCGCACCAGCATGACCGATAGCACACCCACCGCCACACCGGAGCGGCCGGCGGAGCTGCCGGCCCAGTCCCCGCCCGTGGACCCCGCCGCGACGGCGGCGACCGCCAAGAGCCCCGGTCATCACGGGGCCGCCCCGGCCGCCGGCCGGCTCTCCTTCTGGCGCGGCGACAGCGGCGAGGGCGCCCGGCGCAACCTCGGCCTGATCGGCGTCCTCGTCGTGCTGGTCGTGATCGGCATCGCCACCCGCCCCGACCTGTACGGCAACTCGAGCTGGGTGTGGGACAACATCCTCACCATCCTCAAGCTCGCGTCCGTGGTCGGCGTGGTCACCGTCGGCATGACGTTCGTGATCATCGGCGGCGGCATCGACCTGTCGGTCGGCGCGATCGTGGCGCTGGCCGGGGTGTGGGCCACCACGCTGGCCACCCAGAGCTACGGCGCGGGCGGCATGATCTTCACGGCGCTCGCCGTCGGGCTGGGCGTCGGCCTGGTCAACGGCCTGCTCGTGTCGTACGGGAAGCTGGTGCCGTTCATCGCGACCCTGGCCATGATGGTGGCCGCCCGGGGCCTGGCGGCGGAGATCTCCGACAAGCAGACCCAGGTGTCGGGCAACAGCGTGATCAACGGGATCGCCAGCACCAGCCCGCTCGGCATCCCCCTGCTGGTCTACATCCTCGCCGCCGTGGTGATCGCCGGCTGGGTGCTGCTCAACCGGACGACGTTCGGCCGGCGCACCGTCGCCGTCGGCGGCAACCCGGAGGCGGCCCGGCTCGCCGGCATCAACGTGCGGCGGCACACCGTGCTGCTCTACGCGCTGTCCGGCCTCTGCTGCGGCATCGCCGCGATCATGCTGACCGCGCAGGCCAACTCCGCCCAGGCCGCGATGGCGAACCTCTACGAGCTGGACGCGATCGCCGCCGCGATCATCGGCGGCACGCTGCTCAGCGGCGGGCGGGGGACCATCGTCGGCTCCCTGCTCGGGGTGATCATCTTCTCCACCATCACCAACCTCTTCGCCATCAACGGCCTCTCCACCGAGGCCCAGAACATGGTCAAGGGCGGGATCATCGTGGCCGCCGTCCTGATCCAGCAGTTCCAGTTCCGCAGCTTCACCCAGTTCCTCGGCCGCAACCGCCTCACCACCACCTGATCCGCCCGAGGCACCCGAGCACCACCCGCACCACCACCCGAGGCACCACACCGCCCAGCACATCCGGCGACCGTCGCACCGACGGTGGCTCGGCGCACCACACCCTTCTTCCGCCCACCACCCTCTTCCAGGAGGTCGTCATGACCCAGCACAGTCGGGACCTGTCCCGTCGGCGGCTGCTGTTCGGCGGGGCCGCGCTCGGCGCGGGCGCGCTGCTCACCGCGTGCACCAGCAACGAGGCGGCGCCCACGGCGGCGCAGACCAAGGTGGCCGAGGCCGCCTCAGGCGGCAACAGCACCCCGGGCAAGCAGGTGACCATCGGCTTCTCCGCCCCGGCCGCCGACCACGGCTGGATCGCCGCCATCACCAACAACGCCAAGGCGCAGGCCGGCGCGTACTCCGACGTGAAGTTCACGTCGGTCGAGGCCGGCGCGGACGCGGCGGCCCAGCGCGCGGCGCTGTCCACCCTGGTCGCCCAGAAGCCGGACGTCATCGTGCTGCTGCCGCACGACGGCAAGGAGCTCAACGCCTTCGGCCTGGAGGCCATGAAGGCCGGCATCCCCGTGGTCAACCTGGACCGGGCCTTCCCGG
This sequence comes from Micromonospora sp. WMMD712, assembly GCF_029581295.1. Lineage (NCBI taxonomy): Bacteria > Bacillati > Actinomycetota > Actinomycetes > Micromonosporales > Micromonosporaceae > Micromonospora > Micromonospora sp. WMMD712. Next base: position 2,772,035 of record NZ_CP120743.1, on the reverse strand, counting down.
ACGCCCGGGCCTACCGGCTCCAGATCAAGGGCGACAACTACGGCATGGGGGTGGCCGCGGCCACCTTCATCATCGACCAGCTCAAGGCCAAGGGCGTCAGCAACCCGATCATCGGCGAGATCCCCGGCATCGACTCGCTGGAGCTGACCCAGGAGCGCTCGAAGGGCTTCGCGGACACGCTCGCCGCGAGCGGCTTCAAGGTGGCCAACCGGCGGCCGGCGGAGTTCACGGCGGACTCCGGCCAGCAGGCCGCCACCGGCCTGTTCCAGGCGCTGCCGAAGATCGACGCGGTCTGGAACCACGACGACGACCAGGGCATCGGGGTGCTCGCCGCCGTCAACCAGGCCAACCGCAAGGAGTTCTTCATGGTCGGCGGCGCCGGCTCGAAGAAGGCGATGGAGGACATCCAGGCCGACAACACGGTCCTGAAGGCCACCGTCACCTACAGCCCGTCGATGGCGTCCTCCGCGATCTCGCTCGCCCGGCTCATCGGCCAGGGCAAGGGCATGTCCGACCTGGTGGAGCTCCAGGTGCCCAAGGAGATCGTGCTGGCGTCCGAGACGATCACCAAGGAGAACGCGAGCAACTACCTCAAGCTCGGGTTCTGACACACGGGGGGAGACCCACCTTGTCCACTCACCACAGTCAACTGCGGGTCGGGATGGTCGGCTACGCGTTCATGGGCGCCGCGCACTCACAGGCGTGGCGCACCGTGAACCGGGTGTACGACCTGCCGGCGCAGGTGCGGATGTCGTTGGTCTGCGGCCGGGACACCGGCAAGGTGGCCGAGGCCGCCGACCGGCTCGGCTGGGACGGGTACACCACGGACTGGCGTAGCCTCGTCGAGTCCGACGAGATCGACGTGGTCGACATCTGCACACCGGGGGACAGCCACGCCGAGATCGCGCTGGCCGCGCTGGCCGCCGGCAAGCACGTGCTCTGCGAGAAGCCGCTGGCCAACACGGTCGCCGAGGCCCGCGAGATGGCCGCCGCGGCGGTCGCCGCGCAGGCGTCGGGGGTCCGGTCCATGTGCGGCTTCACCTACCGCCGGGTCCCGGCGGTCACCCTGATGCGGCAGATGATCGCCGACGGAAGACTCGGCACCATCCGCCACGTCCGGGCGGCGTACCTCCAGGACTGGATCGTCGACCCGCAGTTCCCGCTGGTCTGGCGGTTGCAGAGGGACAAGGCGGGCTCCGGCGCGCTGGGTGACATCGGTGCGCACATCATCGACATGACCCAGTACGTCACGGGCCAGCGGATCACGGGGGTCAGCGCGATCACCGAGACGTTCGTCAAGCAGCGTCCGTTGCCGGCGGAGTACAGCGGCCTGGCCGCGCAGGCCGCCGGCGACGGCGCGGCCGACGGGCCGGGCCCGGAGACGGGACCGGTCACCGTGGACGACGCGGCGGTCTTCGTGGCCCGGCTCGCCGACGGCGCGCTGGCCACGTACGAGGCGAGCCGCTTCGCCACCGGCCGCAAGAACGCGCTGCGGATCGAGATCAACGGTTCGCTGGGCACCCTGGTCTTCGACCTGGAACGCCTCAACGAGCTGGAGTTCTACGACGCGACGCGGCCCGCCGCCGAGCAGGGCTTCACGCGCATCCTGGTGACCGAGGCCGAGCACCCGTACATGTCGGCGTGGTGGCCGCCGGGCCACATCATCGGCTACGAGCACAGCTTCACCCACCAGGCGCGCGACCTCGTCGAGGCGATCGCCACCGGCGTCGACCCCGCGCCGTCGTTCGTCGACGGGTTGCAGGTCCAGCTCGTGCTGGACGCGGTGACCCGCTCGGCGGAGCAGGGCTCCAGCTGGACCGACGTGGAGCCGGCGTTGGAGGCGGTCGCCGCCTGACCGGACGGCGGTGCGGCCCGCGGGCCGCACCGCCCGACCAGAGGCTTTCCGGACCGGCCGGCGAGGGACCCGCCGCGGTTGCGCCCCGCGGCGGGGACGGGGTCGGCTCCGGAGGGCGTGCGTCGGCGGGCACCCGCCCGGCGCGCACGACAGCACGACGGCTTCTCCGGCGCGGCCGGACCGGGATTCCCCGGTCGCGCCGGAGGGCCGGGCACCACGCACTGCGGGGGAGACAGGGACGGGACGCCGACCGACCCTGCCTGCCAGCTCCGTCCGCCGCCCGATCCGGCGAACCCGCCCGGCACCGTTGTCGCCGCTTTCGGCGCCGGACGTGGGGAGTCGGGCCGGGCGGCCGGGCGGGGCGCATAACATCGACGTTGATCTATGCTGGGACCACTGGCGGAAGGAGCACCATGCGTACGGGTGTCTGGCTGGTGGGGGCGCGCGGCTCGGTCGCGACCACCAGCATCGTCGGGGCGCTCGCCCTGCGGGCCGGGCTCACCGGCCCGACCGGCTGCGTCACCGAGTTGTCCGAGCTGCGGGGCCCCGCGTGGCCCTCGTTCGCCGATCTCGTGTTCGGCGGTCACGACGTGGCCGCCACCCCGCTGGCCAAGCGGGCCGAGGCCCTGGCCGACGCCGGGGTGGTCCCGGCCCGGCTGGTCGCCGCGCTCGGCGAGGAGCTGGCCGCCGTCGACGACGACGTGCGTCCCGCCCCGGTGGGCGGGACCCAGGCCGACCGGGCCGCGGCCGTCGTCGCCGACCTCGCCGCGTTCCGCGGGCGGCACGGGCTGGACCGGGTGGTGGTGGTCAACGTCTCGGCCACCGAGCCGGCCGCCCGCCCGCACCCCGCGCACGCCGACCCCGACGCCCTGGCCGCCGCGCTCGCCGCCGGCGAGGAGGTGCTGCCGCCCAGCTCGCTGTACGCGTACGCGGCGTTCACCGCCGGCTGCCCCTACGTGGACTTCACCCCGTCGACCGGGGCCCGGCTGCCCGCCCTCGCGGCGCTGGCCGCCCGGCACGCCGTGCCCTACGCGGGGCACGACGGCAAGACCGGGGAGACCCTGCTCAAGTCGGTGCTCGCCCCGATGTTCGCGATGCGGCACCTCGCGGTGCGCTCCTGGTCCGGCACGAACCTGCTCGGCGGCGGCGACGGCGCGACCCTGGCCCAGCCGGACGCCAACGCCGCCAAGGTCGCCAGCAAGCAGCGCGTCCTCGGCGAGATCCTCGGCTACGTCCCGCAGGGCGACACCCGCATCGACTACGTCGAGGAGCTGGGCGACTTCAAGACCGCCTGGGATCTGATCACCTTCGCCGGCTTCCTCGGCACCGGCATGCGGCTGGAGTTCACCTGGCACGGCTGCGACTCCGCGCTGGCCGCCCCGCTCGTGCTCGACCTGGCCCGGATCACCGCCGCCGCGCACGCCGCCGGCCGGCACGGGCCCCTGACCGACCTGGCGTTCTTCTTCAAGGACCCGCTCGGCCCCGCCGACTCCGGGCCGGACGCGGGTGCGACCGCCGACCGCGCCCCCGGTCACGCGCTGGGCGAGCAGTGGGCCCGGCTGGCCGCGTTCGCCGCCGACCTGCACGCCGGGGCCGGGACACCGCCGGCCGGCGGTGCCGCGTGAGCACCCTCGGCGACCTGGCCGAGCTGGTCCGCGCCCCGGCCGGGCTCTCCGTGCCCGGCGACGTGATGGCCGGCGCGGCGGCGGCCGGCGCGCTCGGTCGACGTACGCCCGGCCTGGCCGCCGCGTCGGTGCTGCTCTACTGGGCCGGGATGGCCGCCAACGACTGGGCCGACCGGGGCCTCGACGCGGTCGAGCGCCCGGAGCGGCCCATCCCCAGCGGCCGGGTCAGCCCGCCCGCCGCGCTCGGCGTCGCCGCCGGCCTCACCGCCGCCGGGGTGGCCCTGGCCGCCGCGGCGGGCGGCCGGCGCGCCGCCGCCGTCGCCGTGCCGCTGGCCGCCGCCGTCTGGGCGTACGACCTGGCGGCGAAGAACACCGCCGCCGGCCCCGCCGTGATGGCGGCCTGCCGGGGGCTGGACGTGCTGCTCGGCGCGACCGGCGGCCGGCTGTCCCGGGCCGTGCCGGCGGCGGCCACCGTCGCCGCGCACACCTGGACGGTCACCGCCCTGTCCCGCCGCGAGGTCGGCGGGACCGACCGGGTCCTGCCCGGCGCGACCCTCGCCGGCACGGCCCTCGTCGCCGCCGCCGCGGTGGGCCCCCGGCCCGCCGCCGCCCCGGCGGCCCTCGCCGCCGGCTACCTCGCCCGCTACGGTGGGGCGCAGGCCCGGGTGCTCGCCGACGGTTCGGCGGGGCGGGTCCGGGCCGCCGTCGGCGCGGGCATCACCGGGCTGCCCGCGTTGCAGGGCGCGCTGACCGCCCGGGCCGGCGCGGGGCTGCTGGGCCTCGCGGTCGCCGCCGCCGCGCCGCTGGGCCGGCTGCTGGCCCGGAAGGTGTCCCCGACGTGACCGCCGACCCGCCGGCCGACCCCGCCGCCGGCCGACCCGCCACCGCCGACCGACCCGCCGCCCCGGCCGGGCCCGGCTCGCTGCGGTTCGGCTACGGCACGAACGGCTTCGCCAACCACCGGCTCGACGACGCGCTCGCCGTCGTCGCCGACCTCGGCTACCGGGGGGTGGCGCTCACCCTCGACCACGACCACCTCGACCCGTTCGCCCCCGACCTGGCCCGCCGCACGGCCGCCGTGGCCCGCCGCCTCGACGCGCTCGGGCTCGCCGTGGTGGTCGAGACGGGGGCCCGGTTCCTGCTCGACCCGTGGCACAAGCACGCGCCGACCCTGCTGCACGACGACCCGGCCCGCCGGGTCGAGTTCCTCCGCCGGGCCGTCGCGGTCGGCGCGGACCTGGGCGCCGAGGCGGTCTCCTTCTGGGCCGGGGTGCGCCCCGCCGACGTCGCGCCGGCCGTCGCCTGGGACCGTCTCGTGGCCGGCTGCGCCACCGTCTGCGCGGCGGCCGACGCCGCCGGGGTGCGGCTCGGCTTCGAGCCGGAGCCGGGGATGCTCGTCGAGGACATCGCCGGCTGGCGGCGGCTGCGCGACGCCCTGGGCCGCCCGGCGGCGTTCGGCCTCACCCTCGACATCGGACACTGCCGCTGCCTGGAGCCGGTCGACGTGCCCGACTGCGTCCGGTCCGTCGGCGCGCACCTGGTCAACGTGCAGATCGACGACATGCGCCGGGGCGTGCACGAGCACCTGGAGTTCGGCGCCGGCGAGATCGACTTCCCGCCGGTGCTCGCCGCGCTCGCCGAGGTCGGCTACGCCGGGCTGGTCGCCGTGGAGCTGCCCCGGCACTCGCACGCCGCCCCGCAGGTGGCCGCCCGGTCCCTCGACTTCCTCCGCGCCGCCGCCGAGCGCGCCGTGGCCGCCGGGCACGCCCCCGCCGGGCACGCCGCCGTGGCGCGTGCCGCCGCCGGGCCCGGCACCCCGTCCGACCACCCCGGCGGCGGCTGAGCACCGTCCGCACCAGCTCGGAAGGGAGAGCGGGATGACACCCGAACGACTACGCGCCGCCCTGCGCGGCGTACCGGACCCGGAGTGGCTGGACGCGGCGGTCGAGCGCGTCGCGGCCGAGCCGGCGACGGTCGCGCGGTTCGTCGCCGCCGCCGCGCGCCGCTGCGGCCGGGGCCCGCTGCCCGACGCCCCCGGCTGGACGGCCGACGAGGCGGCCCGCGTGCTGCTGCTGGCGGCGCTGCCCGCCGACCACGCCGGCCACGCCGCCGACGTCTACCGGCACGGCGACGCCGCCGAGAAGCGGGCCGTGCTGCGGGCCCTGCCGCTGCTGCCGATCGGCGCGGAGTGCGAGCCGCTGCTGCACGACGCGATCCGCACCAACGACACCCGGCTGATCGCCGCCGCCCTCGGCCCCTACTCCCGGCACCTCGACGCGGACGCCTGGCGGCAGGCCGTGCTCAAGTGCGTCTTCACCGGCGTGCCGCTGGCCGTGGTGCACGACCTCGACGCCCGCGCCGACGCCGGGCTGGCCGCCATGCTGGGCGGGTTCGCCGTCGAGCGGCGCGCCGCCGGCCGGGAGGTGCCGGCCGACGCCGCCGCCCTGCTCGACCGGCTCACCGCCACCGCGAGCCCCGCCGCGAGCCCGGTCGCGGACCCCGCCGTACCGTCCGACGCCCGGAAGGCGTGACCATGCGCATCTTCGACCCGCACATCCACATGACCTCCCGCACCACGGACGACTACGAGCGGATGGCCGCCGCCGGGGTCCGGGCCGTGGTCGAGCCGGCGTTCTGGCTGGGCCAGCCGCGCACCAGCCCGGACAGCTTCGCCGACTACTTCGACTCGATCATCGGGTGGGAGCCGTTCCGGGCCGCGCAGTTCGGCGTCCGGCACCACGCCACCATCGCGCTGAACCCGAAGGAGGCCAACGACCCGCGCTGCCGGCCGGTGCTCGACCTGCTGCCCCGCTACCTGGAGAAGGACGGCGTGGTCGCGGTCGGCGAGATCGGGTACGACTCGATGACCCCGGCCGAGGACGAGGCGTTCGCCGCCCAGCTCGCCCTGGCCGTCGACCACGAGCTGCCGGCCATGGTGCACACCCCGCACCGGGACAAGGCCCGGGGCGTGGAGCGCAGCCTCGCGGTGGTCGCCGAGTCCGGCATCGACCCGGGCCGGGTGGTGCTCGACCACCTCAACGAGGTGACCGCCGGCCTGGTCCGGGACTCCGGCTGCTGGCTGGGCTTCTCCATCTATCCCGACACCAAGATGTCGCCGCCGCGGATGGTGGAGCTGCTGCGGCTGTACGGCACCGAGCGGATGCTGGTCAACTCGGCCGCCGACTGGGGCCGGTCCGACCCGCTGCTGACCCGGGCCACCGGCGAGGCGATGCTGCTGGCCGGGTTCACCGCCGACGACGTCGACCGGGTGCTGTGGCGCAACCCGGTCGAGTTCTACGCCCAGTCCGGCCGGCTCGACCTGACCGGCGTCGACGACGCCGACGCGCCGGCCGGGGCCGGCGGGCAGCCGGGGCCGGGCGGCGCCGGCGGGGCGGCCCCGGCCGGCGGCACGTTCGCCGGCAACTCGATCCTGCGCGGCGGCAGCTGATGCGGCTGCGCCACGGCGGCGGCGAGACCGTCCACCTCGGCTACTGCACCAACGTGCACCCCGCCGAGGACCTCGCCGGCATCCTCGCCCAACTGGACACCTACGCCGTGCCGGTGCGCCGCGCCCTCGACTCCGACCGGCTCGGGCTGGGGCTGTGGCTGGCCGCCCCGGTGGCCGCCGCGCTCGCCGCCGACGAGGGCCTGCGCCGCCGGCTGCGCGCCGAGCTGACCGCGCGCGGGCTGGAGGTGGTGACGCTCAACGGCTTCCCGTACGCGGCGTTCCAGGCCCCGGTGGTGAAGCACGCCGTCTACCACCCGGACTGGACGACGCCCGAGCGGCTCGCGTACACCCTGGACCTGGCCCGGGTGCTGGCCGACCTGCTGCCCGACGACGCGGCCCGGGGCTCGGTGTCCACCCTGCCGCTGGCCTGGCGCACCCCGTGGGACACCGACCGGGCCGACGCGGCGCGGCGGCGGCTCGACGCGCTGGCCGCCGGGCTGGCCGGGATCGAGCGCGACACCGGCCGCACCGTGCGGGTCGGCTTCGAGCCGGAGCCGGGCTGCGTGGTGGAGTCCACCGGCCAGGCCGCCGCCCTGCTCGCCGGCACCGACCCGGCGCGGCTCGGCGTCTGCCTGGACCTGGCCCACCTGGCCTGCGCGTGGGAGGAGCCGGCCGCCGCCCTGGGCCGGCTCGCCGCCGCCGGGCTGCCGGTGGTGAAGGTGCAGGTGTCCGCCGCGATCGAGGCCCCGGCCGGCGCGGTGGAGGCGCTGCGCCCGTGGGTGGAGCCGCGTTTCCTGCACCAGACCCGCGCGGCCGGCTGCGGCCACGCCGCCGACCCGGCCGACCCGGCGTACGCCGCCGACGACCTCGACGCGGCCCTGGCCGCGTCGCTGCCCGGCGCGTGGCGGGTGCACTACCACGTGCCGCTGCACGCCCCGCCCGAGCCGCCGCTGACCGCGACCGTGCCGGTGCTGCGCGCCGCGCTGGCCGCGCTGTTCGCCGGCCCGGTCGCCGGCTGCGACCACCTCGACGTCGAGACGTACACCTGGGGGGTGCTGCCGGCGGCGCGGCGGCCCCGCGACGCGGCCGAGCTGGCCGCCGGGATCGCCGCCGAACTGGCCTTCGCCCGCGACGAACTGGTCGCCGTGGGTCTCACATCACTCGGGACGGGGGTGCTGCGGTGAGCAAGCGACTGGTGGTGCTGGACGTGGTGGGCCTGACCCCACGCCTGCTGGCCCACATGCCCCGGCTGCGGTCGGTGGCCGACGGCGGCTTCACCGCCCCGCTGGGCACGGTGCTGCCGGCGGTCACCTGCGCGGTGCAGTCCACGTTCCTCACCGGCGAGCCGCCGGCCGGGCACGGCATCGTCGGCAACGGCTGGTATTTCCGGGAGCTCGGCGAGGTGCTGCTCTGGCGGCAGCACAACGCCCTGGTCGGCGGGGAGAAGCTGTGGCAGGCCGCCCGCAAGGTCGAGCCTGGCTACACGGTGGCCAACGTGTGCTGGTGGTACGCCATGGGCGCGGACGTGGACTGGACGGTCACCCCCCGCCCGGTCTACTACGCCGACGGCCGCAAGGAGCCGGACTGCTACACCGACCCGCCCGAGCTGCACGACGCGTTGACCGCGAAGCTGGGCACGTTCCCGCTGTTCACGTACTGGGGGCCGGGGGCCGGGCTGCCGTCGTCGGCGTGGATCTGCCGGGCGGCCGAGCAGATCCTCGCCGACCACGCCCCCGACCTGACCCTGGTCTACGTCCCGCACCTGGACTACGACCTGCAACGGTTCGGGCCGTCCTCGCCGCAGGCCGCCGCCGCGGCGGCGGAGCTGGACAAGGTGCTCGGCCCGCTGATCGACGCCGCCCGCGCCAAGGGCGCCACGGTGGTGGCCCTGTCCGAGTACGGCATCACCGACGTCGCCTGCCCGGTGGACGTCAACCGGCTGCTGCGCGCCGAGGGGCTGCTGCGGGTCCACACCCAGGACGGCATGGAGTACCTGGACCCATGGACGTCCCGGGCGTTCGCCGTCGCCGACCACCAGATCGCCCACGTGTACGTCCGCGACCCGGCCGACGTGCCGGCGGTGGCGAAGCTCTGCGCGGGGCTGCCCGGGGTGGCCGAGGTGCTCGACGCCGAGGGCCAGGCCGCGTACGGGCTGGCGCACCCGCGCAGCGGCGAGCTGGTGCTGGTGGCCGAGCCGGACGCCTGGTTCACGTACTACTACTGGCTCGACGACGCCCGTGCCCCCGACTTCGCCCGGCTCGTGGAGATCCACCGCAAGCCCGGCTACGACCCCGCCGAGTTGTTCTTCGACCCGGCCGCCCCCGGGGCGGCGAAGCGCCGGGCCGCGACCGCGCTGGCCCGGAAGAAGTTGGGTATGCGGTACCTGATGAGCGTGGTGGGGCTGGACGCCGGCGCGCGGGCGGTGCGCGGGTCGCACGGCCGTCTGCCGGCAGACCCGGCCGACGGTCCGGTGCTGCTCTGCTCCGACCCCGGCCCGGCCCGCGACGCGGTGGCGGCGACCGAGGTGAAGGCGCTGCTGCTGGAGCTGGCCGGCCTGACCCGCCACGGGTGAGCCGGCCTCGCCACTGAACAGGGAGAAACAACATGACGGTGACGGCCGCGCCCAGCGACGCGAGCGGCCTGCGCACCCGGGTCGACACCGAGCTGGCCGCCTTCCTCGACCGGCAGGCCCCCGACTGGCCCGACGGCGCGCCGCGGGGCATCTTCGCGGCCCTGCACCGGTTCGTCCTGGCCGGCGGCAAGCGGCTGCGGCCCCAGTTCTGCTACTGGGGCTGGCGGGCGGCCGGCGGCCAGGACGACGGCGGGGACGGCACTCCGATCCTGGTCGCCTCGGCGGCGTTGGAGCTGTTCCACGCCTTCGCGCTGATCCACGACGACATCCTCGACCACAGCGACCGGCGGCGGGGCGCGCCGTCGGTGCACCGCATCTTCGCCGACCTGCACACCCGCTCCGCGTGGCGGGGCGACCCGGAGGCGTACGGGCGCAACACCGCCCTGCTCTGCGGTGACCTCTGCGCCGCGTGGGCGGACCAGATGTTCCACGAGTGCGGGCTGGGCCGCGACGAGCTGCAACGCGGCTACGCGGTGTTCGCGCTGATGCGTACCGAGGTGATCGCGGGGGAGTACCTGGACCTGGTCTCCGGGGTGGGCGACGGCTCGGTGGCCAGCGCGCTCACCGTGATCCGGCTCAAGGCCGCCCGGTACACGGTGACCCGGCCGTTGCAGATCGGCGCGGCCCTGGCCGGCGGCCCGCCGGAGCTGGCGGAGGCGCTGGCGGAGTTCGGCGACCCGCTCGGCGACGCCTTCCAGCTCCGCGACGACGTGCTGGGCGTCTTCGGCGACCCGCAGGTCACCGGCAAGTCCATCCTGGACGACCTGCGGGAGGGCAAGCCGACGGTGATGATGGCGCTGGCCCGGCAGGCGGCGGACCGGGCGCAGAGCGCCCGGCTGCGGGAGTTGTTCGGCAACGCCGACCTGGACGACGACGGCGCCGCCGAGCTGCGGGCCATCATCGAGGCCACGGGGGCCCGGGACGAGATCGAGCGGATGATCCGGATGCGCGCCAAGGCGGGCCTGCGGGCCCTGGCCGACGCGCCGCTCGCCCCCGCCGCCCGGGAGGCGCTCGCCGGGCTGGCCGCCCGGACCATCGTCCGGACGGTCTGACGCCCCCCGCCGGGCCGCCGGTGCTGGGCGGCAGCCCGCTCGTGCGGCGCCGGCGGCAGCCGCACATTTTCGAAACATCCTCGACACAACCGCGCACATAGATTAATGTAAATGTGCTGCGAACCGGTTCGACGAGGTGTTTCCAGTGGGCACGGTGCCCTCGTCGACGAGCTGCCGGCCGCCATCTCCGTCCCCGCGTGCCGACGGTCTCGTCCCTGTCGACGAGCGCAGCCCGCCGAGGAACGTCCACCGCTGTGCCGAAGGGACGTCCGCCGCGGCAGCCGGCGCGACGACGCGCCCCCACCACCGGCCAGAGAGGGCACCCCTGCATGTATAGAAGACTTCGCCTCCACCGCCGCGCCACCGGTCACCACGGCCCGGCCCGCAGCTGGGCGGCGGCGGGCACCGCCCTGCTCACGGTGTTCGCCGCGGCCACCGCCGTGACCGTGTCGGCGGCGCCGGCCGCCGCGCACACCATCAACGCCAGCGACTTCCAGCAGGTCGAGCTGGCCCGCGGCGTCTCCGAGATGGGCGAGCCGATGTCGCTGGCCGTGCTGCCGGACCGGTCGGTGCTGCACACCGCCCGCAACGGCACGGTGCGGCGCACCGACGCCACCGGCACCACCCGGACCATCGGCACGATCCCCGTCTACACCCACGACGAGGACGGGATGCAGAGCCTCGGGGTCGACCCGAACTTCGCCACCAACCGGCACATCTACCTCTTCTACGCCCCGCCGCTGTCCACCCCCGGCGGCGACGCGCCCGCCACCGGCACCAACTGGTCCGCCTGGCAGGGCGTCAACCGGCTGTCCCGCTTCACCCTGAACTCCGACTTCACCATCAACATGTCCAGCAAGGTCGACATCCTCGACGTCGGCACCGACCGGGGCATCTGCTGCCACGTCGGCAGCGACATGGACTTCGACGCCGCCGGCAACCTCTACCTGTCCACCGGCGACGACAGCAACCCGTTCGACTCCGCCGGCTACTCGCCGCTGGACGAGCGGACCAACCGCAACCCGGCGTACGACGCGCAGCGCAGCGCCGGCAACACCAACGACCTGCGGGGCAAGCTCCTGCGGATCAAGGTGAACGCCGACGGCACGTACTCGATCCCGGCCGGCAACCTCTTCGCCCCCGGCACCGCGAAGACCCGCCCCGAGATCTACGCGATGGGCTTCCGCAACCCGTTCCGGATCAGCGTCGACAAGGCCACCGGCATCGTCTACGTCGGCGACTACGGGCCGGACGCCGGCAGCACCAACTCCAACCGGGGCCCCTCCGGCCAGGTCGAGTTCAACCGGGTCACCGGCCCCGGCAACTACGGCTGGCCGTACTGCACCGGCACCAACACCACCGCCGAGACCTACAACGAGTGGGACTTCGCCAGCAACTCCACCGGCCCCAAGTTCAACTGCACCGGCGGGCCGACCAACAACTCGTTCCGCAACACCGGCCTGAGCACCCTCCCGCCGGCCAAACCCTCCTGGATCAAGTACGGCGGCGACTCCGGCAGCCCGCCCGCGTTCGGCAGCGGCTCCGAGTCGCCGGCGGCCGGCCCGGTCTACCGGTTCGACGCCAACAACCCCTCGGCGACGAAGTTCCCGCAGTCCTTCGACGGGCAGTTCTTCGCCACCGAGTTCGGCCGGGGCTGGATCAAGCCGATCCACCTCAACACCGACGGGTCGCCCGGCACCATCGACAGCTTCCCGTGGGTCGGCAAGCAGGTGATGGACTCCGCGTTCGGCCCCGACGGGGCGTACTACGTGCTCGACTACGGCACCGGCTACTACAACGGCGACGCCAACTCGGCGCTGTACCGCTTCGACTACGTCGGCGTCGGCAACCGGGCGCCGGTCGCCCGCGCCGGCGCGGACCGGACCTCCGGGCCGGCCCCGCTGACCGTGAACTTCTCCTCCGCCGGGTCCGCCGACCCGGAGGGCGGGGCGCTGACCTACTCGTGGGCGTTCGGCGACGGCACCACCTCCACGGCGGCCAACCCGACGAAGACGTACACCACGGACGGGTCGTACACCGCGACGCTGACCGTGCGCGACCCGCAGGGCGCGACCGGCTCCAGCAGCGTCACGGTCAACGTCGGCAACACCGCCCCGACGGTCACCATCACCGGGCCGGCCAACGGCAGCCTGTTCTCCTTCGGTGACACCGTGCCGTTCAGCATCACCGTCACCGACCCCGAGGACGGCTCGATCGACTGCGCCAAGGTCAAGATGACCTACGTGCTCGGCCACGACCAGCACGGCCACCAGATCGCCTCACAGAACGGCTGCTCCGGCACCATCACCATCCCCGTCGACGGCGAGCACGACGACGCGGCGAACATCTTCGCCGTCTTCGACGCCGAGTACACCGACCTCGGCGGCCTGACCACGCACACCCAGCACATCCTCCAGCCCCGGCACCGGCAGGCCGAGCACTTCAAGACCTCGTCCGGCATCAGCACCTACGACAAGACCACCGCCGAGGGCGGCAAGACCGTGGGCGACATCCAGAACGGGGAGTGGATCGCCTTCGAGCCGTACCGGATCGGCAACGTCACCTCCTTCACCGCCCGGGTCTCCTCGGCCGGCGCGGGCGGCACCCTCCAGGTCCGCACCGGCTCGGCGACCGGCACGGTGCTCGGCTCGGTGACCGTCCCGGTGACCGGGTCGTGGGAGACCTTCACCACCGTCACCGGGTCGATCTCCAACCCGCCGACCGGCACCACCACGCTCTACCTCACCTTCGCCGGTGGCTCCGGGACGCTGTACGACGTCGACGCGTTCACCCTGAACACCGGCACCGTGACGCCGCCGACCGGCACCGGGCGGATCGTCGGGTTGGCCGGCAAGTGCCTGGACGTGCGCAACGGCTCCTCGACCGACGGCACGCAGGTGCAGTTGTTCACCTGCAACGGCGCCGCCGGCCAGCAGTGGACGGTGGGCAGCGACGCCACGATCCGGTCGCTGGGCAAGTGCCTCGACGTCAACGGCGGCGCTACGGCCGACGGGACGAAGGTGCAGCTCTGGTCGTGCAACGGCGGCAACGCCCAGCGGTGGGCGGCGCAGTCCGACGGCTCGCTGCGCAACACCCCGTCGGGCAAGTGCCTGGACGTCTCCGGCAACAACTCCGCCGACGGCACGGTCGTGCACCTGTGGACCTGCAACGGCGGGGCCAACCAGAAGTGGACCCTGCCCTAAGGCACCTCCGCGGTCTCCCTGCGGTCCCCCGCCCCGGGCGGGGGACCGCACCGCCACCACACCCAGGAGAACGACATGCGAAGACTCCTCCGTCCCCTCCTCGGCGCGGCCACCGCCGCCCTGGCCGTGCTCGCCTGCACCACCCCGGCCACCCCGGCGTCGGCCGCCGACGCCCCGTACGACGTGCTGGTCTTCTCCAAGACCGCCGGCTTCCGGCACGACTCCATCGCCGTCGGCACCCAGGCCATCCGTGACCTCGGCGCGGCCAACAGCTTCACCGTCACCGCCACCGAGGACGCCGCCCAGTTCACCACCGCCAACCTGGCCCGCTTCGAGGCGGTGATCTTCCTCAACACCACCGGCGACGTGCTCAACGACAGCCAGCAGGCGGCGTTCGAGTCGTACATCGGGGCCGGCGGCGGCTACGTCGGCGTGCACGCCGCCGCCGACACCGAATACAACTGGCCGTTCTACGGCAACCTCGTCGGCGCGTGGTTCGCCTCCCACCCGGCCATCCAGCAGGCCCGGGTGAAGGTGGAGGACCGGGCGCACGCCGCCACCGCCCACCTCGGCCAGACCTGGACCCGCACCGACGAGTGGTACGACTTCCGCACCAACGCCCGCTCCACCGCGCACGTGCTGGCCAGCCTCGACGAGTCGTCGTACTCGGGCGGGGCGATGGGCGGCGACCACCCGCACGCCTGGTGCAAGACCTACAACGGCGGCCGGTCCTTCTACACCGGCGGCGGCCACAGCCAGTCGTCGTACTCCGAGGCGGCGTTCCGCGCCCACCTGCTCGGCGGCATCCGGTACGCGGCCGGGCGCACGAAGGCCGACTGCCGGCCCGAGACCGGCTACACCGCCCTCTACAACGGCTCCACGACTGGCTGGAGCCAGGCGGGGCCGGGCGGCTTCACCAACACCGACGCCACCCTCAGCTCCTCCGGCGGCCTCGGCCTGTACTGGTACAGCGCGAAGCAGTTCACCAACTACTCGCTGAAGCTGGACTGGCGGATCCCCGGGGACGACAACTCCGGGGTCTTCGTCGGCTTCCCCGCCTCCACCGACCCGAACTCGGCGATGACCAACGGGTACGAGGTGCAGATCGACGCCACCGACTCCGACGACCGCACCACCGGCTCGATCTACGGGGTCAAGTCCGCCGACCTGGCCGCCCGCGACGCCGCGCTCAACCCGCCGGGGGAGTGGAACACCTACGAGCTGCTGGTCGAGGGGGAGCGGCTCCAGGTCCTGCTCAACGGCGTGAAGATCAACGACTTCACCAACACCGACCCGGCCCGCTCGCTCGCCGGCTACGTCGGCGTCCAGAACCACGGCACCGGCGACGACGTGTCGTTCCGCAACATCCGGATCAAGGAGCTGGGCGGCACCAACCCGCCGACCCGCACCGGGCGGATCGTCGGGCTGGCCGGCAAGTGCCTGGACGTGCGCAACGGCTCGTCGGCCGACGGCACCCAGATCCAGCTGTTCACCTGCAACGGCGCCGCCGGCCAGCAGTGGACGGTGGGCACGGACAGCACGCTGCGGTCGCTGGGCAAGTGCCTGGACGTCAACGGCGGCTCCTCGGCCGACGGGGCGAAGGTGCAGCTCTGGTCGTGCAACGGCGGCGGCGCCCAGCGGTGGGCGGCGCAGTCCGACGGGAGCCTGCGCAACACGCAGTCGGGCAAGTGCCTGGACGTCTCCGGCAACAACTCGGCCGACGGCGCGGTCGTGCACCAGTGGAGCTGCCACGGCGGCACCAACCAGAAGTGGACCCTGCCCAGCTAGGCATGCAAGGAAGGGCCCCCTGTTAACGCATTCTGTTGCACAGGGGGCCCTTCCTAACCGCCGCAGGCGGCCATAGAGTGAGCGGCGGCGACCGTACGCGGTTGCCGGTGACCCGGCGGGAGGCGCAACCCGCTGGGCCCAGGCGCTCCTTCGCGCCCACCGGCACCGGCCACCGGCCGCCACGCACCAGCCCGGCCCCGCCCGGTCACCCTCGCCCGGTCACGCACACGGAATCCCCCATCATCACCACAGGGGAGTAGGACTCATGGCGCGACCCATCACGCTCTTCACCGGCCAGTGGGCCGATCTTCCGTTCGACGAGGTCTGCCGACTCGCCTCCGAGTGGGGCTACGACGGGCTGGAGATCGCCTGCTGGGGCGACCACTTCGAGGTCGACAAGGCCCTCGCCGACGACTCGTACGTCGAGCGGAAGCTCGCGACCCTGGCGAAGCACAACCTGAAGGTCTTCACGATCTCCAACCACCTGGTCGGCCAGGCCGTCTGCGACCACCCGATCGACGAGCGGCACCAGGGCATCCTGCCCGCCCGGATCTGGGGCGACGGCGAGCCCGAAGGGGTACGCCAGCGGGCCGCCGAGGAGATCAAGGACACCGCGCGGGCGGCGGCGAAGCTGGGCGTGGACACCGTCGTCGGGTTCACCGGCTCGTCGGTCTGGCACACCCTGGCGATGTTCCCGCCGGTGCCGCCGGAGATGATCGAGCGCGGCTACCAGGACTTCGCCGACCGGTGGAACCCGATCCTCGACGTCTTCGACGAGGTGGGGGTGCGCTTCGCCCACGAGGTCCACCCCAGCGAGATCGCCTACGACTACTACACCACGAAGCGGACGCTGGAGGCGATCGGTCACCGGCCCGCGTTCGGGCTGAACTGGGACCCGTCGCACTTCGTGTGGCAGGAGCTGGACCCGGTGAACTTCATCTTCGACTTCGCCGACCGGATCTACCACGTCGACTGCAAGGACGCGAAGGTCCGCACCGGCGACGGCCGGCGCGGCCGGCTGGCGTCCCACCTGCCCTGGGCCGACCTGCGCCGGGGCTGGGACTTCGTCTCCACCGGGCACGGCGACGTGCCGTGGGAGGACTCCTTCCGGGCGCTGAACGCGATCGGCTACTCCGGCCCCATCTCCATCGAGTGGGAGGACGCCGGGATGGACCGCCTGGTGGGCGCGCCCGAGGCGTTGCAGTTCGTCCGGCGGCTCGCCTTCGACGCCCCGTCGGCGGCCTTCGACGCGGCGTTCAGCAGCAAGGACTGACGCTCGGCAGCGCCGAGGACCGAGCCGGCCGCGCCGGCCGGGCCCCTGGGTCCGGCCGGCCGCGCCGGTCAGGACGCGACGTGGACGGCGGAGCCAACCGAGCCGGTCACGCCGCGCCGAAGACGTCGTCGCTGGCCAGGCGGGCCGCGCCCACCACCCCGGCGGTGTCGTCCAGGTCGGACAGCACGATCGGCAGGTTGCCGGTGGCCAGCGGCGGCGACCGCCGGTAGACCACCGACCGGATCTCGGCGAGCATGGTCGGCCCGAGGCCCACGGCCGTCCCGCCGATGATCACGATGCCGGGGTTGACGAAGTTGACCAGGCCGACCAGTACGCGGCCGAGCCGCCGGGCCGCGTCGCGGACCAGCGCCTGCGCGGCGGGGTCGCCGGCCACCGTCGCCCGGCCCACGTCCGCGACGGTGAGCATGCCGGCCTCGGCGAGCCGGGCGGCGAGCGCCGGCGACCGGCCGTCCTCGACCGCCGCGCGCGCCTCCCGGACCAGGGCCGCGTCCGAGCAGTACGCCTCCAGACAACCCGTCTCGCCGCACGCGCAGGTCGGGCCGTCGTCGCCCTGCCGCAGGTGCGCGATGCCACCCGCGCCGCTGGTGGCCCCCCGGTGCAGCGCGCCGCCGAGCACCAGGCCGCAGCCGATGGCGGTGCCCAGCTTGACGTAGAGGAAGTCGTCGAAGGCGCGGCCGGTGCCGGCGTGCTGCTCGCCGAGCGCCATCACGTTGGCGTCGTTGTCGACCAGCACCGGGCAGCCCAGCTCGGCGGCGAGCGCGTCGCGGACGCCGTACCCGTGCCAGCCGGGCAGGGCCGGCGGGGAGATCGGGGACCCCTCGCGGAACGCGACCGGGGCGGGCAGGGCCACCCCCACCCCGGTCAGCCCGCCCAGGCCGAGGTTCGCCCGGACCTTGCCGAGCAGTTCGAGCGTACGGGCGATGGTCGCCTCCGGGCCGAGGCGGACGTCGACGGGCTCGCGGCGTCGGGCCAGGACGGACAGCTCGCCGTCGGTGACCGCGACGTCGATCTGCCGGGGACCGATCGTGACCCCGGCGAAGCGGACCGAGCCGGCGACGCGCAGCAGCGACGAGCGGCGGCCGCCCCGGGACGCGGCCGGGCCGGCGGTCTCCACCAGGCCCAGGGCGACCAGGCGGTCGACCTCCGCGACGAGCCGGGCCCGGGTGAGCCCCGCGGCGTCGCCGAGCTCGACCCGGGACCGCGGGCCGTCGTCGCGGAGCAACCGCAGCAGCCGGGCCTGGTCGGCGTTGTCCGGGCCGTCGTACGTCATGTCGTGACCACCTCCGTCCGGAATCCTCCCTCGTCGTCCCCCGGCCGCGCCCGTCGAGGGCGACAACGAGTGCCAGGTCACCCCGGACGCGGGGCGGGGCCGCACCCGGTCGTCCCGGACGCGGCCCCCCTCGGGGTCGGATCGGCTCAGCCGCGCAGGCCCGACATGTGCCGGTGGCTGATCCCGGCGTACTGGAGTGACCTGCGGGGGTCGCCGGCTGAGCCGGGCCGACGCCCCGCCTGCGGCCGGCGACGGCAAGCGGCGGGCCGGTCACCCGGAGGTGACCGGCCCGCCGTGAGCCGTGAGTCAGACGGTGCTGCCGTTGGTGCCCGTGCCGGACGGCTTCGTCGGCCGGGCCGAGCCGCCCGTGGCCGACCCGGACGCGCCGGCGCCCGACGCGCCGCCCGCCTTCGCGCCGACCGTCGCCGGGGTGCCCGCGAAGGGCTTGTCGGCGGCGGTCAGCTCGTGCTTGCCGCTGTCGCCGCTGCCGTTGCCGCCGCCCAGCTTCTCGCCGAGCCGCGACTGGCTGAGCTTGTCCCTGCCCTCGCTGTAGAGCCGGTTGGCCTGGGCCTGCGCGACGCCGGCCGCCTCCTGGACGGTCGGGTGGTCGAGCACCTTGCGGCCCCGGACGACCAGCTCCTCGTACTTCTCCCGGCCGGCGCGGGCGCCCAGGACGAATCCCGCAGCCAGCCCGCCAAGAAACATGATCTTTCCGCGCATGGCGGCTCCTTCCGTGCCTGACGCGCCGTCGCCTCCCCGGGGCGGACCCCGCTGGCGACGAGCATTTCGCGCCTAGTCCTCTGTCGGCAGCTAACTACCCATCCTCCACCGCGCTCATGCCTGGTTGTGCCCGGATGACGAATTGTCCGCCTGCCGGGAGCTTCGGACGCCCCCACCGCCGCCGCGGGTTGCGTCCACGGGAGTGGTGTACGACTTGCCCGTGATGGGCGTGTTGCGTAGATGAGAGACGGCCATCGCGTCGATCCTTCAAGACGACCAAGTCAGAGAAGGAAGAGAGAGCGCGATGGCCGCTTCAGAGAGTGTGAACCCTGTTGACCTGCTGCGCGAGCAGATTGAGGGCGCGTCGCCGGATGTGTTGCAGGCGATGATCCGCACGTTCGCGCAGGCGGTGATGTCCGCCGAGGCGGATGCCATCTGCGGCGCCGGCTACGGGCAACGCAGCGACGAGCGGGTCAACTCGCGCAACGGCTACCGGCCTCGGGAGTGGGACACCCGCGCCGGAACGATCGACCTGGCGATCCCCAAGCTCCGTCAGGGCAGCTACTTCCCCGACTGGCTGCTGACGCATCGGCGACGGGCCGAGCAGGCCCTGGTCTCGGTGGTGGCCACGAGTTATCTGCTCGGGGTCTCGACGCGGCGGGTGGAGAAGCTGGTCGAGCAGCTCGGGATCCGGCAGCTGTCGAAGTCGCAGGTCTCGGAGATGGCCGCCCACCTCGACGCCCAGGTCGAGGCGTTCCGCAACCGGCCCCTGGACGCCGCGCACTACACGTTTGTGTGGATGGACGCGCTGACCATGAAGGTCCGCGAACACGGCCGGACCGTCAACGTCCACGCCCTGGTCGCGGTCGGGGTCAACGCCGACGGCCAGCGTGAAGTCCTCGGCGTCGACGTCGCCTCGGACGAGGACGGCGCCGGCTGGCTGGCGTTCCTGCGATCCCTGACCGCCCGCGGACTCTCCGGCGTCCAACTGGTCATCTCCGACGCCCACCGCGGCCTCGTCGCCGCGATCGGCGCAGCCCTGCCCGGCACCACCTGGCAACGATGCCGCACCCACTACCTGCGCAACCTGCTCACGAAGGTGCCGAAGTCGGCGCAGCCGTGGATCGCGACCCTTGTGCGCACGATCTTCGACCAGCCTGATGCCGACGCCGTCCGAGCCCAGTTCCAGCGGGTCGTGGCGACGATCGAAGCGAAGTTCCCCACCGCGGCCGAGCACCTCGACGCCGCCCGCGACGACCTCCTGGCGTTCACCAGTTTCCCGCGCGAGATCTGGCGTCAGATCTGGTCGAACAACCCGCAAGAGCGCCTGAACAAAGAGATCCGCCGGCGCACCGACGTCGTCGGGATCTTCCCGAACCGGGCGGCGATCATCCGCCTCGTCGGTGCTGTCCTGGCCGAGCAGACCGATGAATGGACCGAAGGACGCCGCTACATGGGCCTGGAACTACTGGCCAAAGCCCGCCTGATCACCGTCGACACCAGCCAACACGACACCGACCAACCCGACCCCACCCCGATCGCCGCATAGCATCAGACCGGATCACGCGATGGCCGTCTCTTACACCACCAGCGCGGACGTGACCCCGCCGCGCCCCGCGTCGGAACCCCCTGGACCAAACCCCGGGTGAATCCTGTACTCTTGTGCCGTCGCCGGGGGTGCCGGAGAGATCCGATCCGGGCGACGAGCGATCCCCCGTAGCTCAATTGGCAGAGCAGCCGGCTGTTAACCGGCAGGTTTTTGGTTCGAGTCCAAACGGGGGAGCAGACAGCGAGGAGGCCCGCCGGCCCAGCCGGCGGGCCTCCTCGCATGCGCTTGACGCAAGGAAGGGCCCCCTCTTAACGCCTGCGGTAGAGCGGGGTGCCCCGCTCACCCCCGTGGACCCGGCAGGCGGGCGCGGAGCCCGCGCGCCGCGTCAGGGCCGGCCGGGCGGGGGTATCGGGGCCGTTTCGGCCCGCCTGGGCGCACCCGGCCGGCAGGATGGTCGATGTCGACTTAGACTCCCGCTGCGTCGATCGCTGCGTCGATTCAAGAGGTGGGTGGGTGGGATGGCCGGAAGACGGGGCGGCACCGCCACGCTTGTCGCTGCGCTGGTCGTCATCGGCTGGCTGGTCGTCGGCGGGTTCGCCGGGCCCTACGCCGGGAAGCTGGGGGACGTCTCCACCAACGACAACGCCTCCTTCCTGCCCGCCGACGCCGAGGCCACCCGGGCGCAGGACCTGACCGCCCAGTTCGCCGACCAGCAGACCACCCCGGCGCTCGTCGTCTACGCGCGGACCACCGGCATCACCGACGCCGACCGGCAGCGGGCCGCCGCCGACGCCGCCCGGTTCGCCCGGGTCCCCGGCGTCGTCACACCGATCCCGCCACCCGTGCCCAGCCAGGACGGCCAGGCCCTCCAGGTGGTCGTGCCCATCGACGAGGCCGAAGGGGAGCGGATCGGGCAGGTCGTCGACGAGCTGCGCGCCATCGCCGGCGCCGACCGGGACGGCCTCACCGTGGACGTCGCCGGGCCCGCCGGGCTGCTCGCCGACCTCATCGAGGTCTTCGGCGCCATCGACGGGCCGCTGCTCCTGGTCACCCTCAGCGTGGTGCTGGTCATCCTGCTGGTCGTCTACCGCAGCCCGGTGCTGTGGGTCTTCCCGCTGCTCGCCGCCGGCACCTCGTACGCCCTCGCGGCCGTCTTCGTCTACCTCCTCGCCGACCACGACATCGTCAAGCTCAACGGCCAGGCGCAGGGCATCCTCACCGTCCTCGTCTTCGGCGCGGGCACCGACTACGCGCTGCTGCTCATCGCCCGCTACCGGGAGGAGCTGCACCGGCACGAGCGTCCCTGGGCCGCCATGCGGGCCGCCTGGCGGGGCGCCGCCCCCGCGATCGTCGCCTCCGGCGGCACCGTCATCCTCAGCCTGCTCTGCCTGCTGCTGTCCAGCCTCAACTCCAACCGGGCGCTCGGCCCGATCGCCGCCGTCGGCATCGCCGCCACCCTGCTGGTCATGCTGACCTTCCTGCCCGCCCTGCTGGTGCTCGGCGGGCGCTGGGCGTTCTGGCCGCGCCGCCCCGCCGTCGACCAGGCCGACCCGCAGACCGAGCACGGCCTCTGGAGCCGCGTCGCCGGCTTCGTCGCCCGCCGCGCCCGGGTCGTCTGGCTCACCACCGCCGCCGTGCTGGCCCTGCTCACCATCGGCCTCACCCAGCTCGGCGTCACCACCCTCGGCCAGACCGACCTGTTCACCCAGCGCACCGACTCCGTCGCCGGCCAGGACGTGATCGCCGCCCACTACCCGGCCGGCACCGGCAGCCCGGCCACCATCTTCACCAACCAGGCCAGCGCCCAGCAGGTCGCCGAGGTGGCCCAGCGGGTGCCCGGCGTCGCCGCCGTCCGCCCCGTCACCCAGGGCAGCCAGGCCGGCCCGCCCGACCCGAACGGCGCGCCGAAGGTGGTCGACGGCCGCGTCGAGTTCGAGGCCACCCTCGCCGACCCGCCCGACAGCAACGGCGCGGAGCGCACCATCCGCGACCTGCGCGAGGCGGTGCACGGCGTGCCCGGCTCGGACTCCGTCGTCGGCGGGTTCACCGCGATCAACGTGGACACCTCCGACGCGTCCGCCCGCGACCGCAACGTGATCATCCCCGTGGTGCTCCTGGTGATCGCCGTCATCCTGGCCCTGCTGCTGCGCGCCCTGCTCGCCCCGCTGCTGCTCATCGCGACCGTGGTGCTGTCGTTCCTCGCCACCCTCGGGCTGTGCGCGCTGATCTTCCGCCACCTGCTCGACTACCCGGGCGTCGACCAGTCGTTCCCGCTGTTCGCGTTCGTCTTCCTCGTCGCCCTCGGCATCGACTACAACATCTTCCTGATGAGCCGCGTCCGCGAGGAGTCGGTGCACCGGGGCACCCGCCCCGGCGTCCTCGCCGGCCTCGCCGTCACCGGCGGCGTCATCACCTCCGCCGGCATCGTGCTCGCCGCGACGTTCTCCGCGCTCGCCGTGCTGCCGCTGGTCGTCCTCGTCGAGCTGGGCGTCGCCGTCGCCGTCGGGGTCCTGCTCGACACCATCGTCGTCCGGTCGCTGCTGGTGCCCGCCCTGTCGTACGACATCGGGGCCCGGATCTGGTGGCCCGGCCGGCTCGGCCGCACGGACCGGAAGGCGCGCCATGCCCGCTGAACACGACGTCGTCATCGTCGGCGGCGGCCTCGCCGGGCTCGCCGCCGCCCGCCGGCTGCACCGCGCCGGCGTGTCCTGGCGGCTGGTGGAGGCCGGCGACCGGCTCGGCGGCCGGGTCGCCACCGACACGGTCGACGGGTACCTGATCGACCGGGGCTTCCAGGTGCTCAACACCGCGTACCCCCGGCTCGGCACGCTGCTCGACCTGGCCACCCTCGACCTGGGCTGGTTCACCCCCGGGGTGCTGGTCCGGCGCGGCGCGACCGTCGCCCGGCTGGTCAACCCGCTGCGCGAGCCGGCCGGGGCGGCGGGCACCGCGCGGGCCGGCGTCGGCTCGCTGCGCGACCGGCTCCGGTTCGCGGCGCTCGCCGCCGGCTGCGCCACCCTGCCGCCCGGCCGGCTGCTCGACGCCCCCGAGACCACCGCCGAGGCGGCGCTGCGCCGCGCCGGCCTCTCCAGCGCGATCATCGAGGAGCTGCTGCGGCCCTTCCTGTCCGGCGTGCTCGTCGACCGGGCGCTGGAGACCTCCAGCCACGTGCTCGCGATGGTGCTGCGCTCGTTCGCCCGGGGGCGCATCGGCGTGCCGGCGCAGGGGATGGGGGCGCTGCCCCGGGCCATCGCCGCGCCGCTGCCCGCCGACCTGGTCGAGCTGCGCACGCCCGTCACCGGGGTCGACCCCCACCGGGTACGCACCCAGGCCGGAGAGCTGCGCTGCCGCGCCGTGCTCGTCGCCGTCGACCCGCCCACCGCCGGCACGCTGCTGCCGGCCCTCGACCGGGTACGCATGCACGCCTACACCACCTACTACCACGCCACCGACACCCCGCCCCTGGACGAGCCGATCCTGCTCGTCGACGGCGACCGTCGGGAACTCGTCGCCAACACCGTCGTGCTGAGCCACGCCGCGCCCACGTACGCGCCCGCCGGGCGGCACCTCGTCGCCACCTCCGTCGTCGGCCCGTCCGCGCCGCCCGAGCCGGTCGTCCGCGCCGAGCTGGCCCGCCTCTACGGCCGCCCCACGGCGGACTGGGAGCACCTGACCACCGTCGACGTCCCCGCCGCGCTGCCCGCCGCACCGCCGCCGCAGGGGCGGCTGCGCAAACCGGTGGCGCTCGGCGGCGGCCTCTTCGTCGCCGGGGACCACCGCGACAGCCCGTCCATCCAGGGCGCGCTGGCCAGCGGCTGGCGGGCGGCCGGGGCGGTGTTGGCCGAGCTGCGCGCGCCGGGCTGAGGCCGTCGCGGACCGCTGCGTGCTGTTATCCTCGCGTTGCCCATCGTGCTGGATCATCGATCCGTCGCCGACGGGTGGGGCCGTTTCGTGCTGGCCGGTGTTCGCCGGGCGGGTTACGATCCGGCGCGGTTGCGGGGCGGTAGCTCAGCGGGTTAGAGCAGGGGACTCATAATCCCTCGGTCACGGGTTCGAGTCCCGTCCGCCCCACCGCGTAACATGATCTCGCTGTTGACCTGTGCTTCCACGGTTCGCATGAGTGAAGCACGGCCTGGCGTGTATAGCCTGAGCTATAGTTTTCCCGTGACCAATGGGCCGGCCAACCGCTGGGCGATCAGGACGACAGGCGATGTCCGTGACTGGTTACGGGCCCTGCGTCGGACCGACCCGGCGGCGTACCGGTCAGTGAACGCGGCGATCGACATGCTCGCCGAGACCGGTCCGGGCCTGGGGCGTCCGCTGGTCGACACCCTCCGGGGTTCGAGCATCAGCAACCTCAAGGAGCTGCGGCCGAGATCCGGCCGCGACGTCGCCATCCGGCTTCTGTTCGTCTTTGATCCATGGTCGCAGGCGGTGCTGTTGGTCGCCGGCAACAAGGCCGGAGACTGGACGCGGTGGTACGAGAACGCGATCCCGATCGCCGAGGTCGCCTACGAGGGTTGGCTGGCCTTCGAGAGGAAACGGAGGGAGGGCTGATGGTCGACTTCCATGACTGGGACGACATCCGCGCCGAGTTGCACGACGGGGACGACGCCGCGCTCGATGTGGAGCGCGCCCGCACCGAGGCGTGGGTCAGCGCGTTCCACCTCGCCGAGGAGCGCAGGCGTCTCGGTCTCACCCAGCGGCAGGTGGCCGAGCTGATGGGGGTCACGCCCGGTCGGGTGAGCCAGATCGAAAACGGCGACCTGGACGCCAACGAGGTGGCGACCCTCAGCCGGTACGCGCGAGCGCTCGGCGCCCGGATGCGGATCATCTTCGACTACGGCAGCGACCTCCGTCAGATTGCCTGATCCCGCGAGCCTCAGCCGACATCCCCCGCGACGAGGCGAGTCGTTCGCATTGGTGAGATCTCCGGCCCACTGCCCTCGGTTTCAGCATGGCGGGGAGCCGTGGTCGTCGCGATGAGTAGTCGGATTGGCCATGATTCTGACCGGTCGCTAAAGTGGTTGGCATGGAGACCATTCCGATCACGGAAGCCAAGGCCCGGATCGCTGAACTCGCCGACCGGGTCGCGCGGGAGCATGATCACTTCACGATCACCCGTAACGGCCGGGCCGACGTGATGCTGATCTCGGTGGCCGAGTACGAGTCGATGCGGGAGACGTTGGACCTGCTGTCCGACGACGAGACCCTCGCGGACCTGCGCCAGTCGCGGGAGGATTTCGCGGCCGGCGACACGTTCTCGGTGGACGAGGTTCGTGCCGAGCTGGAGCGGCGTCGAAGCAGGGCGGCCTGATGCCTCCAGGAGGCAGGCGGTCCGACGACCACATCGACGAACCGCTCAGTCCGTACACGGTGATGTTCTCCCGTCAGGCTCGCCGCAACCTGCACGAGGACCTGCCGCTGGAGGTCGCGGTCGCGGCGACGGAGGCCATCCAACGGGCGATCGCGGTCAACCCGTACCGGGTGGGCAAGCCTCTCGACGAACCCTTCGACGGCTTCCACTCCGCCCGGCGTGGCACCTACCGGATCGTCTGCCGGATCAACGAGGCGAAACGAGTCGTGGAGATCCACTCGATCCGCCACCGGCGCGACGCCTACCGTTGGTAGGACCCCTCCAGGAGCGGGTCTGACCGAGCCGCCTCCGTGCCCCTGGCGGCATGACTCCTCAGCTGGGCTGACGGCGCCGCGAGCTGCCTGAGTTTGGTGGGAGCGATCACCACCGGGTACGGCCAGGCGTCGTGGACGGGGTGCTGGGTCAGTCCGTCGCGTTTCGGGCGCGTTCCAGGCCGTCCAGGATCAGTTCCAGGCCGTAGGTGAACTGGGCGGAGTGGTCGTAGCCCGGCCGCAGGATGACGTCGCTGCCGAGCCTGGCCAGATGCGGGTAGTCCTCGGGACGGAACTGTTCCATGATCGAGCCGGTCAGCTCGATCAGTTCGCCGGGGGTGTTGAACGGCAGGCTGACCTCCTGCGCCGCAAAGCCGTAGATGTAGCTGTCCAGCAGCGAGAAAGCGCGGGCGGCCAGGTCCAGCGAGAAGCCCCCCCGGCACAGGCTGCCGATGACCGAGTCAAGGTTCCGCAGCATCGCCGGCCCGGGGCGGCTGCGGCTGAGCAGAACGGTCCAGCACGGGTGGCGGGCCAGCGCGGCGCGGGCTGAGACCGCGCGTCTGCGCATGCCCTCCCGCCAGTCCACGTCCTCGGTCGGCAGCTCGAACTCACTCAGCACGAGCTCGGCTATGCCGTCGAGCACGTCGTTCTTGTGGGCCACGTGCTTGTACAGCGACATCGCCTCGACGCCCAACTCCTGCCCCAGTCGGCGCATCGTCAGCGCGCCGAGGCCGTCCCGGTCGGCGAGAGTGAGAGCGGCCAGCAGGACCCGCTCCCGGCACAACGGCCGGCGCTGTCCGGTGTCGGTTCGGATCGGCATACCCACCTCCGTTGACAGCTTACTTAGTAGGCCGTAGCTTACAAAGTAAGCTCGATCTGGGGGGAAGCCACCATGGAAAGCGCACCGAGGCCCACCATGAAAGCCGTCATCCAGCGCGAGTACGGCCCGCCCGACGTGCTCCGCCGCGCCGACCTCGACTTTCCCGCCGTCGTCGGCCCGGACGAGGTGCGCATCCGGGTGTACGCGGCCGGCGTCGACCCCGGCGTCTGGTTCTTCCTGACCGGCCGGCCGTGGTTGGTCCGTGCCGCGGCGGGCATCCGCGCACCGCGGCACACGGTGCCTGGACGGGCTCTGGCCGGCCGGGTCGAGGCGGTCGGCGCGCAGGTCACCCGCTTCCGCGCGGGTGAGGATGTCTACGCCGAAGGGCTCGGCGCCTTCGCGGAGTACGCGGTCGTCGCCGAGCGGATGCTGGCCAGGAAGCCAGCGAACCTGACCTTCGAGCAGGCCGCCGCCATCCCGATATCGGCGACCACCGCACTGCAGGGCCTGCGCGACACCGGCCGCCTGCGGGCCGGCCAACACGTGCTGGTCAATGGCGCGACGGGTGGGGTCGGCACGTTCGCGGTGCAGATCGCCAAGGCGCTGGGCGCGGAGGTCACCGCGGTCTGCGCGCCGAACGCGGTCGAGCTGGTCCGCTCTCTCGGCGCTGACCATGTCGTCGACTACACCCGAGAGGACTTCAGCGCCGGCACCCGGCGATACGACGTGGTGTTCGACCTGGTCGGCAGCCACTCGCTGGCACAATGCCGCCGGGTGCTCGCCCCGGACGGCCGACTGGTGCTCTCCGCTGGCCCGCCAGCGCCGTGGCTGCGCCGCCGGCTCGCCGCACTCGTCCTGTCACCACTCGTGAGCCGCGCGATGGCGGCTCTCGACGCGCGACCGAACGCCGCCGACCTCGACGCCCTCCGCGACTTGGTGGAGACCGGGCAGGTCACCCCCGTGATCGACCGCGTATTTCCACTGGAAGACGTCGTCGACGCGCTGCGCCACTACGGCTCGGGCCACGCCCGTGGCAAGACGGTGTTGTCGATCCGGTAGTTCGTCGTACGGGGATCCTGCCGACCGCTGGCCGGACGACTCCGATCCGCCACCGGCGTGAGGCCTGCCGTTGGGAAGACGCCCTTCCAGGGTGAATCTGGCCGAGACCGCCGTTGTGCACCGATTCCGCAGGGCGCCCCACCCCTCGGCCGGGCCGACAGCGGTGCGCCCATTCCCAGGAGGGTGTCCCGCAGGGCCGGCGCGTGCGCATCCGATCCTGCGCGCCAGGTCGGCAATTCTGATCCACCAAAGACTGTAATTTCGTGACAAACAGTAACCCGGTCCGCTCCGGGTGTCAGGTTTGCAGCGTTCAGATGGTGATAGGCGGCTACCGATCTCGACGCCAATCGTCTTACTGTCTGTGAGCACGGCAATGCAAAGGGGGAGAGGGGCCTTGTGCCACTCGCGCCCACGTTCGGCGCTCACGGAAGATTCCCGCATGGTCGATGTCGGGCCGATGCCGCACCAAACCTGGGCCGCGTAAGAATCCCAGGCTCGCCAATGCCATTTCGTTGTTGATGCAAGCGTGTCCCCGAAAGACGGCCGTACCCCGTCCCGTGCTGTCGTCATGTCGTGTCGAAGCGGCTGTTCCGTGCGCGGAAACAGCCCGTCTCCACCGTGCCTCATGGTGTGCCAAGACGTAATGGCCAGCCCGCTTGGGTTGAGCGGCCGACAAGACCTGCGATGGAGAGAGCGTGGACATTTCCTATGACTGCGACACCGCTCTGGCGTCGGCCGCGCCGAGGGCCCGTGCCATCTCGGCCGTGCGCGCCCTCGGGCGGATCGCGGCCTACCCGACACTGGTCGTCGCCATGGTCGTGGTCGGCGTGGCCGCCCTGCGGTACGGGTGGAACCTCGGCGCCGTCAACTTCGCCTTTCTGGTCGGTTCGCTCACCTATTTCGCGATCCTTGAGCGCCTGATCCCGTACGAACCGGCCTGGCATCCGAGCCTGCGTGAATGGCGCTGGTACGGGACCTACTTTCTGCTCACGGTGCTCGGCGGCGGGCTGGCCCAGTTGCCGATCATGGCGGTGGTCGGGGTGGTCGCCGTGCCCCAGGGGTGGCTCCCGCTGTGGGCGGAGCTGCCGTTCGCGGTGCTGCTCGGCTCGCTGGCCAGCTATGTCATGCACCGGCTCGGGCACACCAACGCGTGGCTGTGGCGACTCCACGGGGTGCACCACGTGCCGGACAAGGTCAACGTCGGCAACAACGGCGTCAACCACATCTTCGACATCGTGCTCGCCCAGGGCGCGGTGCAGTTGGCGCTCGCCTTCGCCGGATTCTCCGAGCCGGCCGTGTTCGCCATCGGCTTGTTCGTCATCGTCCAGGGTTACTTCATCCACGCCAACATCGATGTGCGCATCGGTTGGCTGAACCATGTTTTCAGCAGCCCTGAGCAGCACCGTCTCCATCACAGCACGGACCTCGCCGAGGCCGGCAATTTCGGCTCCGATCTTTCCATCTGGGATCAGCTCTTCGGCACCTTCACGTGGCGTTCGGGACGCCGTCCGGCTGCGGTCGGGCTGCACGATCCGAAATCGTTCCCACCGACCGGTCAAATCGTCGCCAGCCTGTTGCACCCGTGGCGCTCCCGAGCCGGTGCCCGAGGTGCGCGTGGCTGACGCCCCGCATGCGTGTCTTCCGTTCGTCCCGTCCGCGACCCAGAAGGACTCGACAATGACGTATTCCCGTGCTGCCGGTGCGCAAGAGCAGAACTCGTCGGGCGCCGGCGACTCGGAAAAGATCGCCATCATCGGTATCGGGTGTCGTATGCCCGGTGGCGCATCGGACTATCGGACCTTCTGGCAGAACGTCCTCGCCGGCAAGGACTGCATTACCGAGACACCCGTGGATCGCTACGATATCGCCACGCTCGGTAGCCGGGACCGGGCCAAGCCGGGGCGGCTGGTCGGCGGTCGGGGCGGCTACATCGACGGAATCGCCGAATTCGACCCCGCCTTCTTCGGCATCAGCCCGCGCGAGGCCGAGCACATGGATCCGCAGCAGCGCAAGCTGCTGGAGGTCAGCTGGGAGGCGCTGGAGGACGGTGGGCAGAAGCCGGCGGAGCTGGCCGGACGGAACGTCGGGGTGTTCGTCGGCGCGTTCACCCTGGACTACAAGATCCTCCAGTTCTCGGACCTGAGCTTCGAGACCCTGGCGGCGCACACGGCGACCGGAACCATGATGACCATGGTGTCGAACCGCATCTCGTACTGCTTCGACTTCCGGGGCCCGAGCATGTCGATCGACACCGCGTGCAGTTCCTCCCTGGTCGCCGTGCACCTGGCCCGGCAGAGCCTGTTGCGCGGCGAGATCGACCTTGCGCTCGCCGGCGGGACACTGCTGCACCTGACCCCGCAGTACACCATCGCCGAGACGAAAGGCGGATTCCTGTCCCCGCAGGGCCGCTCGCGCACCTTCGACGCGTCGGCCGACGGGTACGTCCGGGCCGAGGGCGTCGGGGCGGTCGCGTTGAAGCGGCTGCCGGACGCGCTACGGGACGGCGATCCGATCCACGCGGTGATCATCGGCAGCGGCGTCAACCAGGACGGCCGCACCAACGGCATCACCGTGCCGAGCGCCGACGCCCAGGTCACCCTCATCGAGCGGGTGTGTGCCGAGGCCGGGATCGCCCCCGGCAGCCTCCAGTACGTGGAGGCGCACGGCACCTCCACCCCGGTGGGCGACCCCATCGAGGCCAACGCGCTGGGCCGGGCGCTGGCGATCGGCCGCCGGCCCGGGGAGACCTGCTACGTCGGGTCGGTGAAGACGAACATCGGGCACACCGAGTCAGCCGCCGGCGTCGCGGGCCTGATCAAGACCGCGATGTCCGTCAAGCACCGCGTCATCGCCCCGCACATCAATCTCGACCAGGTCAACTCGGAGATCGACCTGGCCTCCCTGCCGTTCGAGATCCCCACCGCGCCCACACCGTGGCCGCGGCACCGGGGGCCGGCCCGCGCCGGGGTCAACTCCTTCGGCTTCGGCGGCACCAACGCGCACGTGCTGATCGAGGAGGCACCACGACGACCGGCCCCGGCCGCGCCCCCGGCCGGCGCACCGGCGTACACGATCCTTCCCCTGACCGCGCGCGACCCCGCCGCCCTCCCGGAGCTCGCCGCGGGCATCCGCGAGGAGCTGGCCGGGGCCGGCGGACCCGACGCCGTCGCGCTGGCCGATCTCGGCTACACGCTGGCCCGCCGCCGCCAGCACCACGAGCACCGCCTGTCCGTCGTGTATCCCACGGCGGCGGACGCGAACCGGGCCTCGGTGGACGAGGCGCTGGGCGCCTACCTGCGCGGCGAGCCGCACCCACACGTGCTCACCGGCCACCGGCACGACGCGGCCGAGCGCGGGCTGGTCTGGGTGTTCACCGGCATGGGCCCGCAGTGGTGGGCGATGGGCCGCCAGCTCTACGCCGACGAGCCGGTGTACCGGGAGGCGGTCGACCGCTGCGACCGGGAGATCCGGCGGATCACCGGCTGGTCGTTGACCGACGAGCTGAACGCCGACGAGGCCGACTCGCGGATGGCCGAGACCTGGCTCGCGCAGCCGGCCAACTTCGCGGTCCAGGTCGGCCTGGCGGCCCTGTGGCGCAGCTACGGCGTACGTCCCGACGCGATCGTGGGGCACAGCACCGGTGAGGTCGCCGCCTTCTACGAGGCCGGCGTCTACTCCCTCGAAGAGGCGGTAAGGATCGTCGTGCACCGCAGCCGGTTGCAGCAGAAGCTCGTCGGGACCGGCACCATGCTCGCGGTCGGGCTGACCGAGGCCGAGGCCGGGCAGCGGAGCCGGCGCTACGGCGGCCGGGTCTCCGTGGCCGCGGTCAACAGCCCCGGCGCGGTGACCCTCGCCGGTGACGAGAGCGCACTCGCCGAGCTGGCCGCCGAGCTCGCCGCGGAACAGACGTTCGCCAAGTTCGTCGCGGTGCGCGTGCCGTACCACAGCGCCGCCATGGACATGATCAAGGACGAGCTGCTCACCTCGCTGCACGGCCTCGCCCCGCGCCCGACCCGGGTGCCCGTCTACCTCACCGGGCAGGACGGGGTGGCCCGCGGCCCCGAACTCGACGCCGACTACTGGTGGCGCAACGTCCGCGACAGCGTGCGGTTCCGTGGTGCGGTCGACCGGCTCGCCGACGACGGGTACCGCCTCTTCCTCGAGATCGGCCCGCACCCGGTCCTCGGCTACTCCATCCAGGAGTGCCTCGCCGGCAGGGGCCTGCAGGGTCGCACCCTGCCGTCGATCCGGCGCGGGGAGGACGAGTCGGCGCGCATGCTCCTGTCCCTCGCCGCCCTGCACAACCTCGGCGTGGAGATCGCCTGGGACGTCCTGCACCCGGCCGGAACGCCGGTGCCGCTGCCCCGCTACCCCTTCCGGCGCGACCGATACTGGGCGGAGCCGCGCCCCGTCGCGCAGGTCAGGCTCGGGCAGCGGGACCATCCGCTGCTCGGCCGGCGGTTGGCCAGCGCCGAACCCACCTGGGAGGTGCGGCTCGACACCGAGGGCCTGCCGTACCTCGACGACCATCGCATCCAGGGAAACGCGGTGTTCCCGGCGGCCGGCTACCTCGAGATGGCGGCGCAGGCGGTCCGCGCGCTCACCGACGGCGGCGCGGCGACGCTGGCCGGCATCGAACTGCGCAAGGCACTGTTCCTGTCCGCCAGCGAGTCCCGGACCGTGCAGCTGTCGGTGGCCGCCAACTCCGGCGAGTTCACCGTGGCCTCGATCGTCGCCGACTCGCCCGAGCCTGCCGTGCACGCCACCGGCGCCCTGCTCGCCGGCCAACCCGGCCGGCGCGTCTCCCGGCTGGCCGTCGACGCGGTGACGCAACGCCTGGCACACCACCTCGACGGCGCGCGGTGTTACGCGGACCTCGCCGCCCTCGGCTACCACTACGGCCCGGCCTTCCGGGGGATCGAGCAGGTGTGGATCGGCCCGGGCGAGGCTCTGGCGCGGATCCGACCCCCGGCCGTGCTCGACGGCTCCGCCGCCGGCCACCACGTCCACCCGGTGCTGCTCGACGCCTGCTTCCAGACCCTGCTGACCCCGCAACTGCTCGACGCCGCAGATCCGGACGACGGGCACACCGGCATCCGGTTGCCGCTGTCGATCGCGGAGGTGCGCCTCGACCCGGTCGGCGACCAGGCGCTGTGGGCTCACGCGACGATCGTGCGGCGCGACGCCGACGAGCTGGTCGGCGACATCGCGGTCTACGCCGACGACGGCACCCCGCTGGGCCACGTCGGAGGCTTCCGCGCCGCGGACGTGGAGAAGGCCACCGCCGCCGTCGGCGTCGGCACGATCGACAGCTGGCTCGCCGAACTCCGGTGGGTGCGGCGGGAACCGCTGGCCGACCCCGAGCCGCGACCCGGGAGCACCGACCTGGCCGGCGACCGGTGGCTGGTCCTCGCCGACCGGGACGGTCTGGCCGAGGAACTGGCCGATCTGGTGGCGGCCCGCGGTGGTCACTGCCACCTGGTCCGGCCGGGACCCGGCTACCACCTCGACCGCGAGGGTACGGGCTCGACCGTGCGGCCGGGCCACGCCGACGACATGCACCGCCTCCTCACCGAGTTGCGCGCGGCCAGCTCCGGACCGTCGCACGACGTCGTGCACCTGTGGGGCCTGGACCTGCCGCCGCTGGACCACGTCGCCGCCGGTGAGGTCGCCGAGCACACCAGCCTCGGCGTCTACTCCCTGGTGGCGCTCGCCCAGGCGCTACAGGCCCAGGGGACCGACGGCCGGCTGCACGTCGTCGCCAGGGGCACGCAGGCGGTGCGGGACACGGACCCGGTGCGGCCGCTGGGCGCGCCCGCCTGGGGCGTCTGCCGGGTGCTGCGCCACCAGGAACTGCTCAACCACCCGGGCAAGCTGGTCGACCTCGACCCGGCCGGCGGCCGGGACCGGGCCGCCCGACGGGCGGAGGCGGCGGCCCTGCTCCGGGAACTGGCCGTCGCCGACGAGGACGAGATCGCCCTGCGCGGCGACGGCCGGTTCACCAGCCGGTTGCGCCCGGCCGACGAACTGACCCGCCCGCTGCCGCTGCGCCTGCGCGCCGACGGCGCCTACCTGGTGACCGGCGCGTTCGGCGCGCTGGGCCGGCTGCTGTGCCGCACCCTCGTGCGCCGGGGGGCCCGCCGGCTCGTCCTCCTCGGGCGCAGCCCGGTCCCGCCCCGGCAGCGGTGGGGCGAGCCGGGCTGGGACGACGCGACCCGCGACCGCATCACCTTCCTCATGGAGTTGGAGATGCTCGGCTGCCAACCGGTCCTGGCCCGGCTCGACGTCACCGACGAGACCGCGATCACCGGCTGGCTGGCCGACTACCGCGCCAGCCAGGCGCCGCCGATCCGGGGCGTGTTCCACCTCGCCGGCCAGGTCCGCGACACGCTGCTCGCCGACACCGACCGGGTGGCGTTCGACACCGCGTACGGGCCGAAGGTGCTCGGCGCCTACCTGCTGCACCGCCACCTGAGCGACGAGCCGCTGGAGCACTTCGTGCTGTTCGCCTCGATCGCCTCGCTGCTCACCACCGCCGGGCAGAGCAACTACGCCGCCGGCAACGCCTTCCTGGACGCGCTGGCGCAGCACCGCCGCGCCAGCGGGCTGCCGGCGCTGAGCCTGGACTGGGGGCCGTGGGC
Organism: Micromonospora sp. WMMD712; assembly: GCF_029581295.1. Taxonomy (NCBI): domain Bacteria; kingdom Bacillati; phylum Actinomycetota; class Actinomycetes; order Micromonosporales; family Micromonosporaceae; genus Micromonospora; species Micromonospora sp. WMMD712. Next base: position 2,737,451 of record NZ_CP120743.1, on the reverse strand, counting down.
CACCGGCATGATCACCGAACTCGGCCTGGTCCACCACTACCGGCACAGCCGCGGCATGAGCTCGCTGTCGCCGGAGGCGGGGATGGCGGTGCTCGAACGGGTGATCGGGCAGGACCGGGCGCAGTTGCTGGTGGCCACCATCGTGGACTGGCCGACCTTCCTGGCCTGGTACCCCTCCGCTCCGCCGCTGGTGGCCGACCTCGCCGTGACGGCGGCGCAGCCGCCGGACGCCGACCGCGACAGCTTCCTGGACGCGTTCCGCGCCGCCGACGCCGACCAGCGGCGGCTGCTGCTCGGAGAGCGGTTCACCGCGGTGGTGGCGGCCGTGCTCAGGGTGCCCCCGGAGCGGGTGACCCCGGCGGCCAACGTCACCGCCCTGGGCCTGGACTCGCTGCTCGCGATGGAGCTGCGCGCCCGCGTCGCCGCCGAGATGCACGTGTCGCTGCCGGTGGTGGCGCTGCTCAGCGGCGCGCCGTTGGCCGACCTGATCGAGCAGGCGTACGAGGGACTGGTCGACCTGCTCGCCGCGGACACCGCCACGGGCGGCGCCGACGTGGAGGTCCACACCGACGAGCAGTGCTATCCGTTGACCCAGAACCAGCAGGCGCTGTGGTTCCTCAAGCAGCTCAACCCCGACGGCTTCGCCTACAACATCGGGGGCGCGGTCGAGGTGCGGGTCGAACTGGACCCGGAGTTGATGTTCGAGGCCGTCCGGGTCCTCGTCGCGCGTCATCCCAGCCTGCGGGCGAACTTCCTGCTCGAACAGGGCCGGCCGGTGCAGCGGATCCACCCGCAGGGCCGGGCGGACGTCGCCCTGTTCGACGTGCGTGACCAGGCGTGGGCCGACACCTACCAGACGATCATCCAGGAGTACCGACGCCCGTACGACCTCGAACGCGACCCGTTGGTGCGCTTCCGGCTGTTCCGGCTCGGCCCGCAGCGGTGGGTCATCATGAAGGCCGTCCACCACATCGTCTCGGACGCCATCTCCACCTTCACCTTCATCGAGGAACTGCTCGCCGTCTACGAGGGGTTGCGTCAGGGCAGACCCGCGCAGCTCCCCCCGGTGCCCGCCCGCTACCTGGACTTCCTCAACTGGCAGAACCGGTTCCTCGGCAGCCCGCAGGCCCGCAGGTCGCTCGACTACTGGCGGGCGCACCTGCCGGCGGAGGTGCCGATCCTCAACCTGCCCACCGACAAGCCACGTCCGGTGGTGCAGACCAACAACGGCGCGTCGGAGTTCTTCACCCTGGACCCGGGCCTGACCGCACGGGTGCACGCGATGGCCCGCGACCACAACGCGACCGTGTTCATGGTGCTGCTGTGCGCCTACTACGTCCTGCTGCACCGCTACTGCGGGCAGGACGACGTCATCGTGGGCAGCCCGGTGACCGGGCGGACGGAGGAGGAGTTCGCCTCGACCTACGGATACTTCGTCAACCCGTTGCCGCTGCGCGCGGACCTGTCCGGCGACCCCTCGATCGCCGATCTGCTGGCCCAGGTGCGCACCACGGTGCTCAACGGGCTGGACAACCAGGAGTACCCGTTCGTGCTGCTGGTCGAGCAGTTGGGCCTGCAACACGACCCGAGCCGCTCGGCGGTCTTCCAGGTGATGTTCATCCTGCTCACCCACAAGGTGGCGACCGAGAAGTACGGCTACCGGCTGGAGTACATCGAACTGCCGGAGGAGGAGGGGCAGTTCGACCTGACCCTGTCGGTCTACGAGGACGAGGCCGACCATCAGTTCCACTGCGTCCTCAAGTACAACACCGACCTGTTCCTGTCGGAGACGGTGCGACGGATCGCGCGGCACTACGTCCAGCTGCTCGACACGATGACCCGGTCGGCGGCCGAGCAGCCGGTCCGCCGGCTGGAACTGCTCGGCACGGACGAGCGCGAACTCCTGCTCGACGACTGGAGCGGCGCACGGCGGCAGGCCCCGTGCGACACCCCGGTCCACGAGCTGGTCTCCAGGATCGCCGCGCAGCGGCCGGACGCCGTCGCCGTCGTGGCGCCGGCCGGCTCCGGCGGCGCGGCCGCCACCCGCCGGCTCGACTACGCCACCCTGGAACGGCGCTCGCAGCAGCTCGCCCACCGGCTGCGCCACCTCGGTGTGCGCGACGGCGCGGTGGTCGCGCTCTGCCTGGACAAGTCCCCGGAGCTGGTCGTCGCGGTGCTCGCGGTGCTCCGGGCCGGCGGCGCCTACCTGCCGCTCGACGCCGACTATCCGCAGGAGCGGCTGGCGTACATGCTGCGCAACGCCGGGGCCGCCCTGGTGCTCGCCGACGGCGCGGCCCGCGACAGCCTCACCGAGGCGTCCGGAGCGGCTGCCCGGGTGCTCGACCTGCACGCGTTGCTGCGGGAGGCCGAGAGCGAGCCCGCCGCCGCACCCGACGTGCGCGTCGGCCCGGACGACCCCGCCTACGTCATCTACACCTCCGGTTCGACCGGTCTGCCGAAGGCCGTCCAGGTCACCCACCGCAACCTGGCCGCGGTGTACGGCGGCTGGCGGCAGGAGTACCGCCTCGACGAGGTGCGGGTGCACCTGCAGATGGCCAGCTTCGCGTTCGACGTGTTCGCCGGCGACCTCGTCCGCGCCCTCTGCTCCGGTGGCACCCTGGTCCTGGTCACCCGTGACCTGTTGTTCAACACCGACCGGCTGTACCGCACGATGGTCGGCGAACGCGTCGACTGCGGCGAGTTCGTCCCCGCCGTCGCCCGGGGGCTGCTCAGCTACTGCGAGCGGGAGGGGCGCCGGCTGGAGTTCATGCGCCTGTTGATCGTCGGCTCCGACGTCTGGACGGTCGAGGAGTACCAGCGCCTACGCGCACTCGGCGGTCCGCACACCCGCGTGATCAACTCGTACGGCCTGAGCGAGGCGACCATCGACAGCACCTACTTCGAGGGCCCGCTGGACACCCTCGACCCCGGCCACGTCGTGCCGATCGGGCGGCCGTTCCCGAACAGCGCCGTCTACCTGCTCGACGAGCAGGGCGAACCGGTGCCGCCCGGCGTACCCGGCGAGTTGTGGGTCGGTGGCCACGGCGTGGCGACCGGCTATGTCGGCGACGCCGAGCAGACCGGGCAGCGCTTCGTCACCCGGACGTTGAGCCGCCGGCCGGGTGCCGCCCCGGTGCGCCTCTACCGCACCGGGGACCTGGCCCGCTGGGGCGCCGGCGGCGTCCTGCACCTGCTCGGTCGGGCCGACACCCAGGTCAAGGTACGCGGACACCGGGTCGAGACCGGTGAGGTCGAGTCCTGTCTCAAGGCGCTGCCCAGCGTGGCGGAGGCGGTGGTGGTGGTCCGCCCGGACGCCGCAGGCGAGCCCGTCCTCTGCGCGTACTGCGTGCCGGCCGACGGCGCGGTGCTGGACCGGCGGGAGCTGCGCGGCCACCTCGCCGACCACCTGCCCACGTTCATGATCCCGGCACACCTGGACCAGCTGCCGGCACTGCCGCTGACCCCCAACGGCAAGGTCGACCAGGCGGCGCTCCCGCCGCCCGGGCCGGACCCCGAGCAGGGGCGGTACGACCCGCCGGTGACGCTGTACGAGACCCGGATGGCCGAACACTGGCGGGCGCTGCTCGGCCTCGACGAGGTCGGGCTCCAGCAGGACTTCTTCGCGGTCGGGGGAAGCTCCATCAAGCTCGTCGAGCTGATCTACGGCCTCCAGGTCGAGTTCAACGTCGAGATCCCGGTCAGCCGCCTCTTCCAGATCACCACCCTGCACGGCATGTCGAAGACGCTGGAGCTCATCGTCACCGGCCGCCTCGCCGGCGGGCGACCGTACCTGACGTTCAACCCGGCGGACCGACCGACGCTGTTCTGCTTCCCGCCGGCCGGCGGGCACGGCCTGGTCTACCGGCAGTTCGTCAGGCACCTGCCGGAGTACCACGTCGTGGGGTTCAACCACGTTCCCGGCGACGACAAGGTCGTCCGGTACGCGGACCTGGTCGACGAACTACAGCCGGACGGGGCCTGCCGGCTGCTCGGCTACTCGCTCGGCGGGAACGTCGCCTTCGAGGTGGCGAAGGAGCTCGAACGCCGGGGCCGGACGGTGCGGCACGTGATAATCGTCGACTCCTACCGCATCGGCGCGGAGTTCGAGTTCGGCCCGGAGCAGTTCGCGGCGTTCGAGCGGGAACTCGCCGAGCACCTGCGCCGGCACACCGGCTCGGAGATCGTCGCCCGGGAAACCCGGGAACAGGCCCGCGAGTACATCGGGTTCTGCGCCCGTACGCCGAACCTGGGCACCGTCGCGGCGCCGGTGACGGTGATCAGCGACCAGCACCGGGTGGAGTTCTACGCGGCAGGTGCGCACGGCAGCTGGGCCGGCGCGTCGCGCAGCCGGGACGGGCTGCTCGCCGGGTTCGGCACGCACGCCGAGATGTTCGACCAGGAGTACGTCTCCCGCAACGCCGGCCTGGTCCGTGACGTCCTCGCCGGCACCGACCACGCCGCGACCCGCAACCCATCGCTCGCCCCGGTGGACTGACCATGGAGGAGACACCGACTATGCCAGGACCGAGCACCGCCAGGGAAACGATGATCATCATCGGTGGTGGTCTGGGTGGTCTCTCCACCGGCTGCTACGCCCAGATGAACGGCTACCGCACGCGGACGTTCGAGATGCACGAGCTGCCGGGCGGCTGCTGCACCGCCTGGGACCAGGGCGAGTTCACCTTCGACTGGTGCGTGAGCTGGCTGCTCGGCAGCGGGCCGGGCAACGACATGCACCAGATCTGGCTCGAACTCGGCGCGCTCCAGGGGAAGGAGATGCGCGACTTCGAGACGTTCAACATCGTGCGCGGCCGGGACGGGCGGACCGTCTACTTCTATTCCGATCCCGACCGGTTGCAGGAGCACCTGCTGTGGCACTCGCCCGCCGACGCGCGCCTCATCCGCGACTTCTGCGCCGGGATCCGCACGTTCAAGAAGCTGCTCAACGCCTACCCGTTCCTCAAGCCGGTCGGCCTGATGCGGCCGTGGGAACGGTGGCGGATGCTCGCCGCCTTCCTGCCGCACTTCAACACCATCCGGAAGTCGATCACGACGTTGATGACCGACTACTCCGCCAGGTTCAAGGATCCGCTGCTGCGGGAGGCGTTCAACTTCATCCTGTACGAGCGGCATGCCAGCTTCCCGGTGCTGCCGTTCTACTTCCAGCTCGCGGCGCACGCCGGGCGCACCGCCGGCGTGCCGCAGGGGGGGTCGCTGGGGTTGGCCCGCTCGATCGAGCAGCGCTACCTGCGCCTCGGCGGCGAGATCACGTACAACGCCAAGGTCGACGAGGTGCTGGTCGAGGACGACCGCGCCGTCGGCGTCCGGCTCAGCGACGGCAGTGAGCACCGCGCCGACATCGTCGTCGCCGCCTGCGACGGTCACACGACGGTCACCAGGCTCCTCGGCGGCCGCTACCTCAACGAGACCTACCGGCGTCTCTACACCGAGACCATCGACGAGCCCGGCCAGGTCTACCCCGGGTACGTCAGCGCGTTCTTCGGCCTCAACCGGCCCTATCCGGACGCCGACCCGTGCACCACCCACCTGCTGACCCCGCAGGAGGCGACGGACCTGGTCGGCGTCGGCGAACACCCCAGCATCAACGTGCAGTTCCGCAGCCGGCACTATCCCGAGCTCTCCCCGGCGCAGACCTCGGTCGTGTTCGTCACCTTCTTCTCCGACACCGACGCCTGGCGGCAACTGGTGGAAGGACCGGAACAGGCCAGCCGGGTGCGCAAGGGCGAGCTGCTGCACACCCTGCGGGTGCGGCGGGGCCGGGCCTACTACGCCGCGAAGCGACAGGTGCGCAACGCCCTGCTCGGCCTGCTGGACCAGCGCTACCCCGGATTCGCCGACGCGGTCGTCGCCCACGACATCGCGACGCCGCTGACCCAGATCCGCTACACCGCCAACTACGCCGGCTCGATCGCCGGCTGGCAGCCGTTCGTCGACGGCGGCGAGACGATGGAGAAGGAACTGGAGAAGCACGGCCCGGTGCTGCCCGGGTTGGCCAACTTCTACCTGGCCGGCGTCTGGACCACGATCGGCGGCCTCATCCGGGCCGCCGCCAGCGGCCGGCATGTCGTGCAGTTCATCTGCCGCGACGACGGCCGGCCCTTCACGGCCCACGTCGACGACGCGGCGCCGCCGCCCACGCAGGTGGTGGTGCCCGTGCCGGCCAAGTCCTCGCCGGCCTCCGCGGCCGAGGGGCACCCGTCCGTCCTCACCCGGCAAGGAGCCTGAGTTGAAGTTCGAGAAGTGGGTCGTGCGCGAGCATGTCGACGGCGTCCCGGACGCCGGCCGGATCTACGAGAAGGTGATCGAGGAGGCGCCGGTCGCGCTGGGCGACGACGAGATGCTGTTCCAGACCCGGTACGTCTCCGTCGACCCGTACCTGCACGGGCTCGCGCTGGAGACGCCGGTCGGGCAGCACATGGTCGGCGACTCGATCATGGAGGTGGTCGAGGCCGGACCGGACGCCCGTTTCCAGGTGGGCGACCTGGTCCAGGGCTACGGCGGCTGGCGCAGCCACGTCGTCGGCACCGGCGGCGAGGTGCTGTGGCAGGGGGAGACTTTCCCGATGGTGTTCCCCGCCTACCGCAAGCTGGATCCGCAGCACTACGACGATGTGCTGCCGGTGACGACGGCGCTGGGGATCATGGGAGGTCCCGGCGTGACCGCGTGGGGCACGCTGGCGCACTTCATGACGGTCCGCCCGGGTGACACGGTGGTGATCAGCGGTGCCTCGGGCGCCATCGGGACGCTGGTCGGGCAGCTCGCCAAGCGGCTCGGCGCCCGCGTGGTGGGCAGCACCGCGTCCGTGGAGAAGGTCCCGTTCCTCACCGAGCTCGGCTTCGACGCCGTGGTCGAGTACCGGCACGGTGACGAGCCGGGACGGGTGCGGGAGAAGCTGGTCGAGGCAGCCCCGGACGGCGTCGACAAGTACTTCGACAACCTGGGCGGCACGATCACCGACATGGTCTTCACGATGCTGAACGTGCACAGCCAGGTGGCGGTCTGCTGGCAGTGGTCCACCCAGGTGGGCCGCGAGCAGACCGGGCTGCGCCTGCTGCCGATGATCATGTATCCCCGGACGACCATCCGCGGCATCTTCGCCCACGAGTGGTTCACCGAGGAGAACCTGTCGAGGATGCGCGACGAACTCGGCGGCATGATCCGTCGCGGGGAGCTGACCTACCAGCAGACCGTCCACCACGGCTTCGACGAGATACCCAACGCCTACCACAGCCTCTACCACGACCGGGGAGGAAACCGGGGCAAGGTCCTGGTCGCCGTGTAACGGCAGGAATCTCGTCGGTGCCCGGCTGAACTGCCCGACGCCGCAGGCCACGGCCGATGCCGTGGCCCTGCCGCCGACTGCGTGTCCGCAGTGGTGGACGCGTGGGTCAGTCCTGGCCGGGGCTGGCTACGGGCAGTCCTGCTTCCTTGGCGCATTCGAGCAGTCGCCGGTCGTAGGTGACGAAGGCGATGAGTGCCGTTCCGGACTCGTTGGTCAGAAGCTGGGCGGTGGCCAGATGGATGGCGTCGAGGCTGCGCAGGGTCGGCTCACCGAACGCGGCCGCGGTCGCGCGGATCGTGCTGTCGATCTCCAGTCGGAAGAGCCGTCCGACTGCCGCCGGCACGCCGATCAAGGCTTGCGGCGCCGACCGGCGCAACGCTCGGGGCACCTCCACCTCGACGAGCGCGGAGGAGACCAACGGCGCATCGTCGTGAGCGTTGAGCCAGGAGACAAGGTCGGCACTGAATGCCTCCTGCCGGACCAACTTGACGACGGCGGCGGAATCGAGGTAGATCACCAACGCTCCTCGTCGCGCATCGCGGCGAGCGTGGCGGCTACGTCCACATCCTCGTCGCCGAGCTTCGGTGGAAGCGGGACAGGGCCGCCGCCGGTCGGGGCGACGGCCCGCCCCGCAGCCACCAGCCTGGCCAGCGTCGACCGGTCGTCACCAACTGGAACAAGCCGGGCGATCGGGTGCCCGCGGTCGGTGATCTCGACGGTCTCGCCGCGGCTCACCCGGGCCAGCACCTGGCTCGTGTTCTGGTTCAGCTCCCGGACACCGATGCGCTCCATGGGCAAACTGTAGAATGGGATGTTCTACCTTTCCAGCTCCTGGCGTCATCAGGGCTGTCTCGTTCGGGCGCGCCGGGAAGAGCTCGTCCATCACACCTTGAGGACGTCCACGTCGTACAGCGCTATCGATGCGTCGCGGGTGGCCAGCGTCAGACCCTCGGTGATCGCCTGCGCCACCAGCATGCGGTCGAAGGGGTCGCGGTGGTGGGGCGGCAGGCGGCCGGCGGCGATGGCGTGGGCATGGGTCACCGGGAGCTCACGGAAGCCCATCTCCCTTACCCGCTCGGCGAGGTCAGGCGGCCCGACGAGCTTTCCCGCGCCCTGCTTGATGGTGATCTCCCACAAGGTGACGGGGGAGAGGAAGATGTCTGGGTCGTGGCGAAGCTGGTCGAGGAAATCGACGCCGAGGGTCGCATCACCGGTGATGGCCCAGAGCGCGACGTGCGTGTCCAGCAGCAGGGTCATGCGCCGATGCCGAAGTCGGCGGCGATCTCGGCGTTGGTCTGGGGGGAGTCCCAGTCGCCGGAGAGGTCCACCTGTCCGGCGAGGGAGCCGACCGCGGTGCGGTTGGCCCGTCGTACGAGCGGCACCACCTTCGCCACCGGGGTGCCGGCCCGGTCGATGATGATCTCTTCGCCGCGTTCCACCCGTTCGATGATGCGTGACAGGTGGGTCTTGGCGTCATGCATGTTGTAGTGCACGGCGTCAGCCGACATCATTCGACCTCCTCGTTTAGCTAACAACTTAGTCGACTCGACCCGATGGCGTCACCGATGCACCAGATGGGCTGCGCAAACTCGTCGGTAGCGGGTCGCCGGCCGTGGAACTCGACCACTGCCGACGTGTGCTGGTCAGCCCGTCGGCTGGCCCACCGACCCTTGCCCAGGCGGACGGACCGCTTCTCGAACTCCTCGCGAATTAGCGGGTGCCCGGCCGGTGAGCCCCGGTTCCCGGGTGTCGGCCGGCACGACCAGCGGCGCGCCGGTGACCGGGTCGGGGACGACCTGGTTCGGCATCCCGAAGACCTCGGTGACGAGTCCGCTGCCGACCGTCGTGGCGGGTGGGCCCTCGGCCACGATCCGGCCGTCGCGCATCGCCACGAGGTGGGTGGCGTACCGGGCGGCGTGGTTGAGGTCGTGCAGCACGGCCACGACGGTGCGGCCCTGGGTGACCAGGCGGTGCAGCACGTTGAGCACGTCGATCTGGTGGGCGACGTCCAGGTAGGTGGTGGGCTCGTCGAGCAGCACGAGCGGCGTCTCCTGGGCCAGCACCATGGCGATCCAGGCGCGTTGCCGCTGCCCGCCGGAGAGCTCGTCGGCCCGGCGGTCGGCCAGGTCGGTCGTGCCGGTCGAGTCCAGGGCCGCTTCGACGGCCGCCTCGTCGGCCCGGGAGAAGCGGCGGAGCACCCGCTGGTGGGCGTAGCGGCCCCGGCCGACCAGCTCCCGGACGGTGATCCCCTCGGGCGCGGTCATGGTCTGCGGCAGGAGCGCGAGCCGGCGGGCGCGTTCCTTCGCCGGCAGGGCGACCAGGTCCGAGCCGTCCAGCAGGACGCGGCCCGCGGCGGGGCGGAGCAGCCCGGACAGCGCCCGCAGGAGCGTCGACTTGCCGCACGCGTTCGGGCCGATGAGCACGGTGAACGAGCCGTCCGGCACCGCGAACGACAGCTCCTCGCTGACGATCCGCTGGTCGTAGCGGAGGGTGACGCGTTCCGCGCGGAGCCGGGCGTTCAGTTGGTCGACCATCGGTTCCTCCTGAACTCGTGGACGAGCAGCCAGAGCAGGTACCCGCCGCCGAGGGTGACCGTGACGACCCCCACCGGCACGGTCAGCGGGATCACGTGCTGGGCGACCAGGTCTGCGCCGAGCAGCAGCGCCGCCCCCACCCCGGCGGTGGCGGCGAGCGGCAGGCCCGGTGCCCGGACGACCCGGCGGGCGATCTGCGGGGCGGCCAGGGCCACGAAGGAGATCGGGCCGGCGACGGTGGTGACGGCGCTGACCAGGACGACCGCGACCAGGACGAGGGCGGCGCGGTCCCGGTCGACCGCGACCCCGCTGGCGGCGGCGACGTCGTCGCCCAGTTCGAGCTGGGCCAGGGCCGCCGCCCACAGGGGGGTGACCGCCAGCAGCGCCAGGACCACCCCGGCGGCGGGCCAGACCACCTCGGCGGTGGCGGTGTTGAGGGAGCCGGCGCCCCAGGCGGCGGCGAAGAGCGCCGTCTCCAGGTCGGCGCGGAGCAGCAGCCAGGTGTTGGTGGCGGCGAGCATCGAGGAGACCCCGACCCCGACGACGATGAACCGGAACCCGGAGAGGCCGTCCCGGTAGGCGAGCAGGTAGATCGCCAGGGCGGCCAGCAGACCACCGGCGAGCGAGCCGAGCATCAGCAGGTGCCAGCCGCCGCCGAGCAGCAGCAGGGCGATCAGCATGCCGCAGAACGAGCCGTTGGCCAGGCCGATGATGTCCGGGCTGGCCAACGGGTTGCGGGTGATGGTCTGGAAGATCGCCCCGGCGACGCCGAGCGCCGCGCCGAAGGCGATGGCGGCGGCGACGCGGGGCAGCCGCCACTCCAGCACGACGGTGCGGGTCAGCCCGCCGGTCCGGCCGCCGAGCACGCCGAGGACCTCGTCGAAGCGGAGCGGGAAGTCGCCCAGCCAGAGGCCGACCACCGCCAGCGCGGCGACGACGAGCGCGGCGACGCCGCAGACGGCGGCCTCGCGTACGCCGACGGCCACGTGGGCGCGGTCGGTGCCGAGCACCAGCCGGCGGCGCCCGGCGGCGCGGCGGACCGGCCGGCTCCCGGCGCTCACAGCGCGGTGGCCCGTCGCCGCCGGGCCAGCGCGATCAGCACCGGCGCGCCCACGAACGCGGTGACGATGCCGACCGGCATCTCGCTGGGCAGGACGGCGATCCGGCCGAGCACGTCGGCGAGCAGCACCAGGATCCCGCCGGCCAGCACGGAGCCGGCGAGGATCCGGCGCTGGTCGGTGCCGACGCCCCAGCGCACCAGGTGCGGCACCACGAGCCCGACGAACGAGATGGGGCCGGCGACGGCGCTCGCCCCACCGGCGAGCAGGGTCACCGCGCCCAGCACGAGCAGCCGGGTCCGGACGAGGCTGACGCCCTGCGCGGCGGCCAGGTCCGGGCCGAGCGCGAGCGCGTTGAGGCTGCGCGCCGCAACCAGCGCCGCGACCAGCCCGGCCACGATCAGCGGCAGCACCGGCAGCACCACGGCGGTGTCGCGTTCGAGCAGGCTGCCGGCGTTCCAGCCGCGCATCCGGTCGAAGGTGTCGGGGTGGGTGAGGGTGACCGCGGTGGTCAGCCCGGACAGCACCGCGCCCGCCGCCACGCCGGTCACCAGCAGTCGGGTGGGGGTGGCCCGCAGGTCGGCGGCGCCGCCGACGGCGTACACGGCGAGGGCGACCAGGAGCGCGCCCAGCAGGGCGAGCCACATGTAGCCGGCCGGCGAGGTGACCCCGAAGAAGGCGATGCCCACGGCGACGAACGCCGCGGCTCCGGCGTTGACGCCGAGGATGCCCGGTTCGGCGAGCGCGTTGCGGGTGAACGCCTGCATCAGGGCGCCCGCGAGCCCGAGCGCGGCGCCGACCAGCAGCCCGGCCAGGGTGCGCGGCAGGCGCTGCCCCCAGACGACGTACTGCGCGGCGTCGGTGCCGGCGCCCCGCAGCGCCGCCCAGACGTCCGACGGGGGCACCGGGTTCGCGCCCACGAAGATCGACAGCACAAACGACCCGAGGAGTACGGCGACCGCGCCGGCCAGCCACCGCCGGGTGGTACGGCGACGCGCGGCACGGCCGTGGACCGGCCGTGCCGCGCGGGCGGATGCGGTGGTGGTCAACTCGACGCGGCGAGGATGCGTTCGAGGTCGTCGAGGACGGCCTGCCCACCGACCGTGCCGACCCCGGTGATCCAGAAGGACTGGTCGACCAGGTGCAGGCGGGGGAAGGCGGCGGCGTTGGCGTCGACCGAGGCCGGGATGGTGCTGCGGTCGTTGACGTCGACGGTGGTGACGAAGACGTGGTCGGCCTTGGCCTCCAGCACCCGCTCGGGGGAGATGTCGACCGAGATGGAGTTCTCCCAGTCGCGCTGGGGGGTCTTGAAGCCGACGCACTCCAGCGTGCTGCCGGCGAACGAGGTGGGCCCGTACAGCGTGAGGACGCCGTCGCGGGGGCGGATGAGCTGCGCGGTCTTCCCGGCGGTGCCGAACTTCTTGGCGATCTCCGCGCACCGCTGCTGGTAGCCGGTGAGCAGCTTGCCGGCGGAGTCCGCGCCGCCGAGCGCGGTGGCGGTGAACGTCACGTTGTCCTGCCACGGGTCGGCCTGGGACGCCATGAAGACGGTCGGGGCGACGTCGGTGAGCTGGTCGTAGAGGGCGGAGTGGCGGGACTCGGTGCCGATGATCAGGTCGGGCTTGAGGGCCGCGATCTTCTGCACGTTGGGTTCCTGGACGGTGCCGACGGTGGTGATGCCGGCGGCCTTGTCCCCGAGGTACTTGGGCACGCCCGCGGCCTCGTTGAGCACGGCCGCGCCGACCGGGGTGATCTCCAGGGCGATGGCGGTGTCGAGCTGCACCGGTTCGAGGACGACGACCCGGGTCGGCGTGGCCGGCACGTCGGTCTTGCCGCGCGCGTGCTCGACGCTTCTGGTGTCGCCGACGCTGCCCGCCGGGTCGGAGTCGGCGGAGCCGCAGGCGGCCACGACGAGCGCCGTCGCCGAGGCGACCGTGAGGGCGAGGAGACGTCGGCGGGCTGTTCGAGGGGGTGTCGAGCGCATGGTGCAGGTTCCCGTCTGGTGACTTACGGTGATGTCAGAGTGGTAGGATTAGGTTAGCGTAACCTAATCTGTGATCTCCTCGCGGGTGGGGCGGTCGTGCCAGTACCCCTGCGTGTGGACCCGCTCCGGGGCGATGTGCGCCTCCGTGAAGAGCCGGCGCAGGTGCGCGATCCTGCTACTCTCCGTAGCCGCCCAGGCGTAGAAGCGGCTGCCCGCCCCGGCCGCCGCCGCGCCGTGCTCGGCCAGCCAGTCGCCCACCATGGCGGCCAGCGCCGTCCCGCCCCGGACCCCGTCGCGCAGCCGGACCTCGACCGAGTGGCCGGCGGTCACGTCGTCGAGGGTGGCGGCGTCCGCCGCCGTGCCGGCCTCCAGCAGGACGGTCGCCCGCACCCCCGGCCCGAGGCTGGGCAGGATGCCCCGCACCGCCGGGTACGCCGTCTCGTCCGCCGCGATCAGCACCCGCGTCGCCGGCCCCGGCTCCCACTGCACGCCGTAGCCGGGCTGACCGGCCCGCACGTGCGGACCCGACAGCATCAGCCGGTCGCCCGGCCGGGCCCCCGCCGCCCAGCCGCTCGCCGGGCCGTGCGGCTGGTGCAGGTAGAAGTCGAGGTCCAACTCGCCCGCCGCCGGCCGGGCCCGGTGCGCGGTGTAGCTGCGCAGCAACGGCCGCTCGCGGTCGGGCGTGGACCGCCACTCGCGCCGCCAGCCCTGCTCGGGCAGCCCCGCCCGCAGCCCGGCCGGGTAGTCGCCGCCGACCGGCAGCATGATCTTGATGCGCTGGTCGCGCTGGTGCGGGGCCATGTCCCGCAGCCGGTCGTCGCCGAGCGTGATGCGGACGAATCCGGGCGACAGTCGCCGGGTCGCCGTCACGGTCGTCTCGAACAGGACGTTGGGCGAGTTGCGGAAGGTCGACATGCCGGCAAAGGTTAGCCTAACCTGACCAGCGGCTCATCGGGCTGGTGCTGCTTGGCGCCGCGTCCGGCTCCCGGGTGCGCCGCCGGCCTCGCCGACCGGTGCCCGACTCGGCGCGGGCAGGGCGGTGGTCTCAGGCGTTCGTGGCCTGCCAGGGGTCGATGACTCCGATCCCCGTATCGGCGAAGTCCTTGATGTTGCGGGTGGCGAGGGCGGCGGCTTGGGTTCGGCAGATGGCGGCGATCTGGGCGTCGAACCCGTCGATCGGGCGGCCGAGCCTTTCCCTGCCGGCGACCACGTCGGCGTAGGCGCCGGCTGCCGCGAGGTCGAAGGGCAGCACCTGTCGAGGGGAGGCGGCGAAGATCTCGTTGGCGGCTTGGTGCAGCGATTCCCGACGCTGGCCCTCGGGCAGCCGAGCGATGCCGTAGCGGATCTCGGCGACAGTGACGACCGTGGTGTGGAGGCCGGCGCCTGAACTCTGTCGGAGCCAGGTGAGCACCGCCGGCGCGGGCTCGGCCCGCATCAGTTCGGAGACGACGCTGGTGTCGAGAACGATCACCATTCGGGCAGGCTCGCCGCGCGGGGTGAGGTGGAACGCGACGGCAACTCCAGGTCGACGCCGCCCAGCCGGGCGAAGCGCTCGGCGAGTGCGCTGAACAGGTCGGTCGCTGGCGTGTCCTCGGCGACGGCCGCGGTGAGGATGTCCCGGATCTCGGCTTCCATGGACTTGCCGTGCTGCGCGGCGCGGATGCGCAGCTTCTCCCGCACCGCGTCGTCGAGATCTCTGATGCTGAGGGCCGCCATTGCCTGTCCTTCGATCAGGGTTATGAGAGCAATGCTAGCGCCCTACGCTGGGTGGCCCCGCCTCCGAAGGTTTGCGGTGGCGATACGCCTCAAGTAGCGTCACCGATCGTGAACACCGGACCGGCATCTCGCCACGCACGGATCGGCGACCCGGTGGAGGGCTGACCGCACGGCGGGCGCCGGCAGGGCACCCCCCAGGCTCGGCACGCGGACCTCCCGGCGGCCTGTGCACCGCAGGTCCCCATCCGTGTCGAGCACCGCGAGGTCAACCCGATGTCAGTCACGTTCAACCACACCATCATCGCCGCCAGGGACCGCGCCGAGTCGGCCCGGTTCTTCCGCCAGTTGCTGGAGCTGCCGGAAGCGCCGTCCTGGGGCCCGTTCACCAACATCCAGCTCACCGACGGCGTGCTGCTCCAGTTCGCCGAGCCGCCGGTGGAGATCCAGATGCAGCACTACGCGTTCCTGGTCGACGACGACCTGTTCGACCGGGCGTACGCACGGCTGTGCGAGCAGGGCATCGAGCACTGGGCCGATCCGCAGATGCGCCGCCCCGGCGAGACCAACACCGAGCACGGCGGCCGGGGCGTCTACTTCAAGGACCCGGCGGGCCACGCCATCGAGCTGATCACCCGCCCGTACCTGTAGCCGGTTCTGCGGCCGGGCGGCCCGTCCACCGTCCGGCCGTCGGCCCGGGTGACCGGCGCCCCGGGCCAGCCGGTGACCTGTACGCCGTCAGCCCACGAGGCGGCGTTCCCAGGCCCAGGCGGCGATCTCCACCCGGTTGCGGGCGTCCAGCTTCGCCTGCACGCTGCCGAGGTGCGTCTTGACCGTGCCGACGGAGATGAACAGCTTCGCGGCGATCTCCGCGTTGGTCGCGCCCCGCGCCACCAGCCGCACCACGTCCAGCTCCCGCGGCGACAGCCCCGCCGGGTCGGGGCGCGCCGGCGCCGGCGGACTGAGCTGCCGCAGCAGTCGTACGGTGATCGACGGGCTGATCAGGGCCTCGCCGGAGACGGCGGCCCGGACCGCCTCCACCAGCAGGGCGGGGCCGGAGTCCTTCAGCAGGAACCCGCACGCGCCGCTGCGCAGCGCGGCGTGCACGTACTCGTCCAGGTCGAAGGTGGTCACCACGACCACCCGCACCGGGTCGACGACGCCGGGACCGGCGAGCCGGCGCAGGGCGTCCAGCCCGTTCAGCCTCGGCATGCGGATGTCCAGCAGCACGACGTCGGGGCGCAGCCGGCGGGCCAGCTCGACCGCCTCGACGCCGTCGGCCGCCTCGCCGGCCAGCTCCATGTCCGGCTGCGCGTCGATGATCATCCCGAACCCGGTGCGCACCATCGCCTGGTCGTCGGCCACCAGCACCCGGATCACCGGCCGCCCTCCCCGCCCGCGGGCCCCCGAGCCGCCGGGCCGGAAAGGCCCCGCCCGGCGGGCGACCCGCCGCCCAGCGGCAGCGCCGCGTCGACCAGCCATCCGCCGTCGACGCCGGGGCCCGCCCGCAGCCGGCCGCCGAGCGCGCCCACCCGCTCGGTCAGCCCGGTCAGCCCGAACCCCGGCCGGCCGCCGCGCTGCCCCCGCCCGTCGTCGGCCACCCGCACCGACAACCACTGCGGCGTACGGCTGACCAGCACGTCCACCCGCCGTGCCCCGGTGGCGTGCCGCCGGACGTTCGTCAGCGCCTCCATCACCACCCGGTAGGCCGAGGTGGTCACCTCGACCGGCAGGTCGCCGAGCGGCGCGTCGGCGTGCAGGTGGGCCGGGACCGGGCCGGCCGCGGTGAACGCCGCGACCAGCTCCGCCAGGTCGGCCGCCCCGGCCAGGGGCGTCACCGGGACGTCGGCCGCCCCGCCCTGACCGCGCAGCATCCCGATCATGCGGCGCATCGCCGTCATGGCCTCCGCGCCGGCCCGCTCGATCTGCTCCAGCGCGGCGACGGCCCGCTGCGGGTCCCGCTCGGCGACGTAGCGCGCGCCCTGGGCCTGCACCACGATCCCGGTGACGTGGTGGGCGACGAAGTCGTGCAGGTCCCGGGCGAACTCGGCGCGCTGCTCGGCGCGTACCGTCGCGAGCTGGCGCTCCCGGGCGGTCTCCGTGAGCCGCAGGTACATGCCGGCGGCGGCGGCCCCGGCCGCGAGCAACGCGTAGGCCATGCCGATGATCAGGTGGTCGGCGTCGACCTCGGCGCGCAGCGGCAGCGCGGCGGCGGCGAGGCCGGTCGCGGCCACGGCGGCCAGGGCGGGCAGCGGGGCGGCCCGCCGGGCCAGCACGAAGACCACCCCGAGCAGCCCGACCGACTCGGCCAGCCCCCACAGGTGGGCCGATTCCCGCACCGGCACGCGGCCGTCCAGGCCGTAGGTGCCGCGCAGGGTGGCGCACGCCACCGTCGTCGCCAGCGACCAGGCCGCCACCGCGCCGCCGGCCGCCGCCAGCCGGCGGGAGCCCTGCCGGTGGGCGGGCAGCCACACCGCCGCGGTGGCGACGGCCAGCGCGACCTGCGCCAGCGCGACCGGCACGGCCAGCGCGCCGTCGACGGGGAAGATCCGGTCGCCGACGACGTCGACCAGCCCGAGCAGGGCCATGCCGGCCAGGGCGGCGGCCTGCCCGGCCCGCCGCCACCCGCCGCTGAGGGTCCCGGTCATCGCATCCCACCGTAGCCACCCGGCCGGGCCGGCGGATCTGCCGAAAGTCGGAGCCGGCGGGCGCGGACCCGACTCCGGACGGATGCGCCGCCGGCCCCCGTGCCGGGAGGCTCGGCGGCGTCCCGGTGACCGGCACCGGAGGTGGAGGAGACATGACGACGCACCATCCTGACCCCACGGCGGCCGTCGCGGCGGTCGACCTGGTCAAGGTGTACGGCAGGGGAGCCACGGCGGTACGCGCCCTCGACGGCGTGACGGTGGGCTTCCGGCGCGCCGCGTTCACGGCGATCATGGGCCCGTCCGGCTCCGGCAAGTCCACCCTCATGCACTGCCTGGCGGGCCTCGACCCGGCCACCTCCGGGCAGGTGCTGCTCGGCGGCACCGACCTCGGCCGGCAGTCCGACCGGGTGCTGACCCGGGTCCGCCGGGAGCGCATCGGGTTCGTCTTCCAGTCGTTCAACCTGCTGCCCCAGCTCACCGCCGCGCAGAACGTCACCCTGCCGCTCGACCTCGCCGGGCGCGGCGTCGACCGGGAGTTCCTCGACCACGTGGTGGACGCGCTCGGCATCGGCGACCGGCTGGCGCACCGCCCCAGCGAGCTGTCCGGGGGCCAGCAGCAGCGGGTCGCCCTCGCCCGGGCCCTGGTGTCCCGCCCCGAGGTCGTCTTCGCCGACGAGCCGACGGGCAACCTCGACTCCCGCGCCGGCGCCGAGGTGCTCGGCCTGCTGCGCGACTGCGTGCGTACCCTCGGGCAGACCGTCGTCATGGTGACCCACGACCCGGTCGCCGCCGCGTACGCCGACCGGGTGGTGCTGCTCGCGGACGGCCGGGTCGCCGGCGACCTGGCCGAGCCCGACCGGGGCGCGGTCACCGCCGCCCTGCACGGCCTGGCGGCGGCCCGGTGAGCCGGCGCGCCGTGCTGCTGCGCGCGCAGCTCGTCGAGGCGGCCCGCCGCCCCGCCCGGACGCTGCTGATGGGCCTGGCCGTGATCGTCGCGGCGTTCGTCGTGTTCGGCACCGTGCTGGCCTACCAGGTCACCGAGCGGACCGTGCTCGCCGGCTTCAGCGGGACCCCGGCGGCGGCCGACCTGGTCGTCACCGGCGGCGACGGCGTCTCCCTGCGGACGCTGGACGCGGCCCGCCGGCTGCCCGGCGTCGCCGAGGCGGTCGGCCGCACGGACGCCTTCCACGAGTTCGCCGACGACCGGGGCGCGGGCCTGTCCGTGTACGCCGACCCCGGCTCCGGGCCGCTCGCCACGGCCCGCGTCGTGCAGGGGCGGTACCCGGCCACGGCGGGCGAACTGGCCGTCACCCGGCGCACCGTCGACCGGCTCGGGCTGGCCGTCGGCGGCACCGTGCGGCTCGCGGGGGCCGCGCCGGACCGGCCGGTCGGGCTGACCGTCGTCGGCGTGGTGGACGCGCCGGACGACTCGGAGGAGGCCGCCTACACCACGGAGGCGTTCGCCGCCCGGCTCGGCGGCTCCGACCAGCTCCGGCAGGTCGAGGTGCGGCTCGCCCCCGACGCCGACCCCGACGCCGTGTCCGCCGCGCTGACCCGCGCCGCGTCGGCCTCCGGTGCGTCGGCTCCCGGTGCGTCGGCAGGCCCGTCCGAGCGCGTCGGTGACGGCGTCGTCGTCCGCACCGGGGCGGAGGCCCGCCGCGCGGAGGCCGACGAGGTCAGCGGGCGTGTCCAGGACCTCTTCGCCCTCGTCACGATGTTCGTGGCGATCGCCGTCGTGGCGGCGGTGCTGGTCGCCACCTCCACGTTCCGGATCGTCTTCGCCCAGCGGATGCGGCAGCTCGCCCTGCTGCGCGCCGTCGGGGCGCCCCGCGCCGGCCTGTTCGGGGCGCTGGTCGTCGAGGGGGCGGGCACCGGCATCGTCGCGGGCCTGGCCGGCGTGCTGGCCGCGTACGGCGTCGGGCACGGGCTGCCGCCGGTGCTGCGGGCGTTCGGCCTCGCCGTGGCCTCGCCCGGCCACCCGATCGCGGCGGCGGTCGCCGTGGCGCTCGGCGCGGCCCTGGTCACGGCGCTGGCGGTGCTCGCCCCGGCGGTCACCGCCGCCCGGGTCGCCCCGCTGGAGGCGCTGCGCACCGCCAGCACCACGGCCGGCCGGCGCGGCATCGGCTGGGCGCGCGCCGGAGCCGGCGTCCTGCTCGCGGCCGGCGCGGTGCTGGCCGCCCTGCTGGTGGCGAGCCGGCTGCCCGGCCCCGACACGGAGAACTACGACCCGGCGGGGCCGCTGCTGGCGATCGTGGCGTCCGGCGCGCTCGCGTACGCCGCGCTGGTGGCCCTCGGCCCGCTGCTGGTGCGCCCGGTGCTGGCCGTCGTCGGCTGGCCGCTGCGCCGCCTCGGCCCGCTCGGCCGGCTGGCCGTCGGCGGGGTCGGCGGTGCGCCCCGCCGGGCGTCGGCCGTCAGCGTCGTCGTCGCGCTCGGGGTCACCCTGGTCGCGGGCGCGCTCGTCGGCAGCGCCTCGCTCGGGACGCTGCTCAAGCGGGAACTCGCCGGCATGGCGCCGGCCGATGTCGCCGTGACCGCCCGGGGCGACGGGCCGCTGCCGGCCGGGCTCGTGCAGCGGGTCCGGGGCATCGGCGAGCTGGACCGGGTGGTGCCGTACCGCAGCAGCCCCGACGTGCGCGTCGCCGGCGCGGAGGTCGACGGGCTCACCGCCACCGACCTGGACCTGCGCGCGCTGGCCACCTGGGCGGACTTCGGCGCGAGCGCCGGCCGGCTCACCGACGCCGGCCCCGGGCGGGTGGTGCTGCTGCGGTTCCTCGCCGACGAGGCGGGCGCGCGGCCGGGCGACGAGGTGACCGTCACCCGGGGCGACCGGTCGGTGCGGCTGCGGGTGGCCGCGACCATGGCGAACACCCCGGTCGGCGCGGGGCTGCTGGTCGACCCGGCGGACCTGGACCGCCTCGGTGTGCCGGCCGGCCCGACCGGACTGCTGGCCGACGTGGCGGGCGACGACGAGCAGGCCCGCACGGCGGCGGTGCGGGCCCTGCGCGCCGCCGGCGGTCAGCAGGTGGGCATCGTCGTGACCGCCGACGACCGCGACGAGCTGGACGGCCAGCTCGGCGCGCTGCTGGGGGTGCTGCTGGGGGTGCTGGGCCTGACCGTGGTCGTCGCCGTGGTCGGCGTCGGCACCACCACGGCGCTGTCCGTGGTGGAACGCACCCGGGAGTCCGGCCTGCTGCGGGCCGTCGGGATGTCGCGTCGCCGGCTCGGGGCGATGCTGACGGTCGAGGCGGGCCTGTACGGCGTCCTCGGCGCGGCCCTCGGACTGCTGCTGGCGTTGCCCTACTCGTGGCTGACCGTCGCGGCGCTGGGCCAGGACGCGCCCGTCGAGTTCCCGGCGGGGCAGCTCGCCGGGGTGGTGCTGGCCCTCGCGGTGGCGACGGCGCTCGCCGGGCTGCTGCCGGCGCGCCGGGCGGCCCGGGTGAGCCCGGTGGCCGCCCTGGGCGCGGGCGACTGACCCCACCGGCCCCGCCGGCCCGCGCCCGGTCGGGACCGGTCGGGCCTGGCCTGGTCCGCGCCGGGCCGCGCCGGGCCGCGCCGGGCCGCGCCGCGCCGGGCCGCGCCGCGCCGGGCCGCGCCGGGCCGTGCCTGGTCGGGCCGCCGCCGTGGGCCCGGGGTGTCAGTAGGCGAGCTCGACCGGGCGGCCGAGCAGCTGGCTGCCGTTGTTGCCCAGCCAGCCCTCGGCCGCCGCCGCGTGCTGCGAGAACGTGTGGATGTCCCGGAACCGGCGCTGCACGGGCGAGGAGTCCCGTGCCGCGCCGCCCCCGGCCGCCCGGTAACAGGCGTCCACGGCGGCGGTGGCGATCTCGGTGACCCAGGGCAGGCTGGCCGAGATGCGCGGCTGCAACCCGGCGAGCGCGACCGGGCCGCCGTCGTGCGCCGCCCGGAACAGGTCGTCGGCCAGCGACCGCAGCAGCGCCCGGGCCGCCCGGACGTGCAGGTCGGCCCGGCCCAGCCGCTCCCGGAAGGCCGGCGAGTCGGCCAGCGGCTGCCGGGCGTAGAGCCGCCGTCGGTCGCCGTCGAGCAGGGCGACCGTGTCGTCCAGGGCGCCCTGGGCGATCCCGACGGCCACCGCGCCCAGGTGCAGGACGAACTGGGCCAGCGGCGCGACGAAGCCCGGCCCCGGCACGCACGGCACCCCGGCGAACAGGTCGAAGCTCCGCTCGACCGGGCAGTAGATCCAGTCGGCCCGCACGTCGTGACTGCCGGTGCCGCGCAGCCCGAGGGCGTGCCAGGTGTCCGCCACCGTCACCTGCCCGGCCGGCAACAGCATCGAGCGGACCTCCACCGGCTGGCCGGCCGGGCCGGGCAGCGGCTGACCGTCGCCGGTGAGCACGCAGTTGCCGAAGATCCAGTCGGCGTGCCGGGATCCGCTGGCGAACGCCCACCGCCCCGTCACCTGGAACCCGCCGTCGGCCAGTTCCGCCCGCCCCTGCGGGGCGAAGCCGCCGGCCACCACGACGTCGGGGCCGTGGGCGTACAGCTTGTCGAACTGGTCCCGGGACAGCATCGCCAGCAGGTGCGGGGTCTCCGCGCCGATCATCACCGTCCAGCCCGTCGACCCGTCCGCACGGGCCAGCGCCTCCAGCACCGTCAGCCCGGTGTGCGGGTCGGCGTCGTACCCGCCGTGGCTGCGCGGCACGAACATCCGGAAGCAGCCGGCGGCCCGCAGCCGGTCGAGCAGGTCGACGGGCAGCTCCCTGGCCGCCTCGATCTCCTCCGCCCGCCGGGCCAGCTCCGGGGCCAGCTCCCGCACGGCCCCGGTCAGGCGAATCCGGTCCTGGTCGTCCACTGCGGCCTCCTGCTCACCCCTGACCCGCGACGCCCCTGCGACGCCACGGTCCGCGACGCCGACGTCGACGCCCTCGGCACAGACGGTCCGTCGCCCGACGTCCCGGCGGGAAGGGACAGCGGTACCGGCGGTCCGGGCCCGCGGCGCGCTGCGGAAGTTCCCGACCGGCCGGGACGGCACGCACCAGGCGCCCGGGACACCGGGACCGGCATGCTCGAACGGGCCGGGGCCGTCGCCGGCAGCGCTCCGTCGGTCCGCCCGCCAGCCGCCAGAACCCGGAGGTTCCCGTGCCCGTCAGCGGCCACCCCGTCCCCGCCCGCCGGTGGACGACTGTCGCGGGACCGACAGCCGCCCTGGAGCAACGGGCCATCGGCAACCGACGATCCGGCTGACAGGATCACGTCATGCTGGCCGACCCGCCGCCGCGTGCCCGCCCCGTCCCGGGCGCCGGCGACGACCACCGCCGCCCCGTCGCCGCCCGGGCCGTCGCCGTCGCCTGCGCGCTGCTGTTCACCGGCACCGCGCTGTGCTGGGCGCTGGCCCACCGCCCGTGGGGGCTGGCCCAGCTCTACTTCCTCGTCGACTTCACCGACTGCGCCGTCTACGGGGCGGTGGCCTGGCTGGTCCTGCTGCGCCGGGGGCATCCGGTCGCCTGGCTGCTGGCCGTGACCGGGATCGGCGGCGGGGTCTCCGCCCTGGGCGCCCAGTACGCCGACCTGGTCCGGGTGCACCCCGAGCTGCCCGAGCTCACCTGGCTCACCTCGGCCCGGCACTGGGGCTGGGCGCCGGGCATGCTGTCGCTGATCGTGGTGCTGCCGTGGCTGGTGCGGGAGGGGCGGCTGCCGACGCCGGCGCGGGCGGCGGTGACGACGGGCGCGGTGGTCGTGGCCGCCTTCGAACTGGGCCAGCTCACCTGGCCCGGCCCGGGCGCCACCGGCTCCACGTCGCCGCTGCCGATCCGCAGCGCCGCCTGGGCGACGCTGGTCGAGCTGGCACTGCCCGTGCTCGCCGCCCTGGTGCCGGTGCTCGGGCTGGTCGCCGCCGGTGGGCTGCTGTGGCGGCGACGGGTCGCGCCGACCACCGAACGGGTCGGGCTGGGCTGGCTCGCCGTGGGCACGGCGCTGCTCGCGGTCAGCTTCGCCCCGGTGGCGCTGCCCCCCGACCGGGCGCACCTGGTGCCGCCCTGGCTGCCGCCGACGGGCATGCTGGCCGCCCAGGCGTTCTTCCCGGCCGCCGTGCTGGCCGTCGTGCTGCGGCAGCGGCTGTGGGGGATCGAGATCGCCGTCCGCCGTACGCTGGTCTGGTTCCTGCTGACGTTCCTGCTGGTCGCCGCGTACGTCGTCGGGGTGACCACCCTGGACGCCCTGCTCCCGGCCAGCCGGGCGGTGCCCGGGGTGCTGGTCACGGCCCTCGTCGCCGCCGCCGTGCAGCCGGGCCGCTGGTGGGTGCAGCGGCGGGTGGACCGGCTCATCCACGGCGCCGCCGCCGAGCCGCTCGGGGTGGTGCGGGGCGTGGGGGACCGGATCAGCGCCAGCGAGGACCCGGCCGACGTGCTGACCGGGGTGGCGCGGAGCCTCACCGACTCGCTGCGGCTGGGCGCGTGCGGCATCGAGGTGGACGGGCCCGAGCCCTGCACCGCCCACTGCGCCTCGACCGGGCCGGTGGGCGAGCCGCTGGTGCTGCCGCTGCGGCGGGGCGAACGGGAGGTCGGGCGGCTCACCGCGTGGGCACGGGCCGGCGAGCGGCTCGACGGGCGTACCCGATCGGCGCTGGTCGACCTGACGCCCGTGGTCGCCTCGGCGGCCAGCCTCGCGGCCACCAGCCGGGCGCTGGTGGCCTCGCGGTCCCGGCTGGCCGAGGCCCGCGACTCGGAACGCCGCAAGCTGCGCCGGGACCTGCACGACGGCCTCGGCCCCACCCTCGCCGGGGTGGCGCTCGGCCTCCAGGCGGCCCGCAACCTGCTCGGGGTCGACCCGGCCGCCGCCGGCCGGCTGCTGGACCGGCTGCGCGACGAGACGGACCAGGGCGTCGAGCAGGTCCGTGACCTGGCCCGCGGCCTGCTGCCGCCGGTCCTCGGCGAGCGCGGGCTGGCCCCCGCCCTGCACGAGCTGGCCGGGCGGTACGACGGCTCGGGGCTGGCCGTGCAGGTCGAGGCCCCGCCGCTGCCGCTGCCCGAGCCGGTGGCCACCGCCGTGTACGGCATCGTCGCCGAGGCCGTCCGCAACGCCCAACGGCATTCGGGTGCGTCGGTCTGCACGGTGCTGGTCGAGCGCGACGCCGACGGGCTCGCCGTGCGGGTCGCCGACGCCGGGCGGGGCATCGGGGCGGGCATCGCGGCCGGGGTCGGCATGCTCTCGATGCGGGAGCGGGCCGAGGGGATCGGCGGGGTGTGCGCGGTCGGCCCGGGTCCGGACGGCGGGACGGTCGTCAGCGTGCACGTGCCCGCCGCCCGGCTCGCGCCGCCCCCGCCGCCCCTGGTCGGGCTCCCGGCCGGCGGTGTGCGGCCGGCGGGTGGTACGCCGCCGGTGGCCGCCGCGGTGGGCGGTGCGCGGCCGGTGGACGCTCCGCGCCTGGCGGGCGGTCGGCTGCCGGTGGACGCCGCGGTGGATGGTGCGCGGCCGGTGGGGGCCGCGTCGGGCGGGTCGGAGGTGACCGTTCGTGGGCGGTGACGAGGCGGCGATCCGGGTGGTGGTCGTCGACGACCATCCCGTGTTCCGGCTCGGCATGACGGCGCTGCTGGCGTCGACGCCGGGGCTGGAGGTCGTCGGCGAGGCCGCGGACGCCGACGGGGCCCGCCGGGTCGCCGACCTCACCCGCCCGGACGTGATCATCATGGATCTCCACCTCGGCGGCGGCCGGTCCGGCGTGGAGGCCACCCGCGAGATCGTCGGCCGGCACCCGGGGACCGGGGTGCTGGTGGTGACGATGCTGGACGACGACGACTCCGTCTTCGCCGCGCTGCGCGCCGGGGCCCGGGGCTACCTGCTCAAGGGTGCCGCGCCGGGCGAGGTGGACCGCGCCGTCCGGGCGGTGGCCAACGGGGAGGTGCTGCTCGGGCCGGTGGTGGCGAGCCGGGCGATCGGCTTCCTGGCCGGGGGCCGGGCGAGCGGCCCGACGCCCTTCCCCGGGCTGACCGACCGGGAGCGCGAGGTGCTCGACCTGGTCGCGCAGGGGCTGAGCAACCTCGTCGTCGCCCGCCGGCTGACCCTGAGCCCGAAGACCGTCCGCAACCACCTGTCCAACGTGCTCGGCAAGCTCCAGGTCGCCGACCGCAGCCAGGCCATCCGGCGGGCCCGCGAGGCCGGCCTCGGCCAGCCCTGACCCGCGTGTGCGGGGCGTGAGAGGGGTTCCCTTCTCTACCGGAGGCGTTAACAGGGGGCCCTTCCTTGCGACTCCCTATGCTCGGGGGATGGAACTGCGGATCTTCACCGAACCCCAGCAGGGCGCCACCTACGACCAGCTCCTCGCCGTGGCCCGCTGCGCCGAGGACGCCGGCTACGGCGCGTTCTTCCGGTCCGACCACTACCTGAAGATGGGCTCGGTCAGCGGCGACCCCGGCCCCACCGACGCCTGGACCACGCTCGCCGGCCTGGCCCGGGACACCTCCCGGATCCGGCTGGGCACGCTGATGACGGCCGCCACCTTCCGGTTCCCCGGGCCCCTCGCGATCACCGTCGCGCAGGTCGACCAGATGAGCGGCGGGCGGGTGGAGCTGGGCATCGGCGCCGGCTGGTTCGCCGAGGAGCACAGCGCGTACGGCATCCCGTTCCCGCCGCTGGGGGAGCGGTTCGACCGGCTGGAGGAGCAGCTCGCCGTCATCACCGGGCTCTGGGAGACCCCGGCCGGTGAGACCTTCGACCACGCCGGGCGTTACTACCCGGTGCAGGGTTCGCCGGCCCTGCCGAAGCCGGTGCAGCAGCCGCGCCCGCCGATCCTGCTCGGCGGGAAGGGGGCGAAGCGCACGCCGCGCCTCGCGGCCCGGTACGCCGACGAGTTCAACCTGCCGTTCGTCTCGGTCGAGGAGACGGCCGCGCAGTTCGAGCGGGTCCGGGCCGCGTGCGCGGAGATCGACCGGGACCCGGCCGGGATGAACTGGTCCAACGCCCTGGTGCTGTGCTGCGGGCGGGACGAGGCGGAGGTGCGGCGGCGGGCCGAGCGGATCGGGCGGGAGCCGGCCGAGCTGCGCGAGAACGGCCTCGCCGGCACCCCCGCCGAGGTCGTCGACACGATCGGCCGGTTCGCCGGGATCGGCAGCGGCCGGATCTACCTCCAGGTCCTCGACCTGGCCGACCTGGACCACGTCGAGCTGGTCGCCGCCGAGGTGATGCCCCAGCTCTAGCAGCCACCCGGCCGGGGACCCGGCCACCCGGCGCGGTACCCGGCCCTCACCGGCGCGGTACCCGGCCCCCGGCGGGGGAGCCGGCCGTCGGCGCGAGTTCGCCGGATCCGCTGACACCGGGGCCCCGCTGATGGAACCTGCGAGGGGAGCTTCGGGCGGAGGTGGGGCGCGTGGGCCGCAGGCAGGTCTGGCTGCTCGTCCTCACCGGCCTTTTTCCCACCGTCGAGGCCGTCGTGCTCGTGGCGATGGGCTTCGTGGCCGCCGAGGGGCTCGCGCCGCAGACCGGCGCGGTCTGGCCGTACGACACCTACCACGACCTGCGGTGGATGTTCGTCTACCACCAGTCGTGGCCGGAGTTCCTGACGACGTTCTGGCTGGTGATGCTGGCCCGCACGGGCTACCACACCCTCATGGTGCGGCTGGCGTGGCCGGACGGGATGCCGATGCCGTCGGTGCGCCGGATGCTGCGGCGGGCGTTCATCCTCGCCGTGGTGGTCACGGTCGTCGTCTCGCCGTGGGCGGTGATCTCGGTGGCCGCGTCGGTGGTGGCGCTGTCCTGGGTGCTGCTCGCGTCCCTGCTGCCGATGTTCCTGATCGCTCCGTTCATGCAGCGGGTGGCCATGGTTGACCCGTGGTGGGGCGGCCTGCCGTCGATCAGGCTGGTCGGCTGGTCGCTGCTGAACCTCGTGGCGCTCACGGTGGCCGGCGCGGCGGCGTGGAGCGTGCCGAGCTGGTGGACGGTGCCGGTGGCCGCCGTGGCGGGCGTGGTGAACGGGCTGCTGTGGGTCCGGATCGTCCGGGCGGCCCTGCTCGCGCCGCCGCCGAGGTGGGCCCGGGTGCCCGTGACGCCGTTCGTGGTGCTGGTCGCGTTCGCCGTGCCGGTGCTGATCCCGCTGGCGGTGGACGCGGTGCCGGCGAGCCTGCGGGCCGAGCGGGTGCTGCTCGACGAGCCGCTGCCACCGGAGATCACCCAGGCGGTGGTGGTGCTGGCCGGCTACGGCTCCGCGTACGGGGGCGTGCGGCCGGACGACCCGAGGGTGGAGTGGTTCTCCTACCGGGGGCTGGGCCCCGACGGTGAGCCCCGGCCCTACGGGCCGACGGACACCACGATCTCGATGGCCGAGAGCGTGGAGCTGCTCGCCGCGCAGGTGGAGCGGCTGCACCGGCGTACCGGCCGGAAGGTGGCCCTGGTGGGGGAGAGCGAGGGGGCGCTCGTGGCCCGCACCTACCTCGCCCGGCGGCCCCATCCGGCGGTCGACGCGCTGGTCATGTTCAGCCCGCTGGTCGGGGCCGGCCGGGCCTACTATCCGCCGCCGGGCGCGCGCCGGGGGTGGGGCCTGGTCACCGGCTGGTACCTGCGGGCCCTCTTCGAACCCGTCCGCCTCACCGGCGGGCCCGGCAAGGGGCCGGACGAGCCGTTCATCCGGTCGCTGCTCGACGACGCGCCGTTCTACCGCAACCGGTTCATGTGCCCGGTGCCCGGCGTGCGGATGGTCGCCTTCCTGCCGTACACGACGGCCGCCGAGGCGCCGCCGGGCGACTACACCGGCATCCCGGTCTTCCAGACCGTGGGCGTGCACGGCGGCCTGCTCGACCGGACGCAGGTGCGGGACAACCTGGTCGCCTTCCTCGCGGGCACGCCGGTGCAGCGGACCCGGCCCGAGTACACGCTGATCCAGCGGCTCACCGCCGGCTGGCAGGCGCCGCCGCTGGACATCTCGGCCAATCCGGCGTGGGCGGACGTCCGGGAGCCGGATCCGGCGTTCACCGGCCGGGTCTGCGTGCCGGGCCGGTGACGGGCGGGGGCGTCCGGGCGGGTCTGCGTCCCGGGCCGGTGGCCCACAGGAGCGCCGGGGCGGGCCCGGCCGGTGGGGGCCGCGCGGGTCACAGCGGCGGCGGGCCGCACACCTTCCAGCCGCCGTCCTGCTTCTTGAGGTGGAACTGCACCTCCCTGCTCGGGTGGCCCGGGTAGGTGACCTCGGCGGTCACGACGTGCTGCGTGGGGGCGTCGCTGCTCCGCCGGACGGCGACGTCGGTGATGCGGAACCCGGTCGGTTCGACGATCACGCTGGCGGTGGCGTCCCAGTCCGCCCGGGACCGCCCGCGCTGTTCGGCCGCGCAGAGCAGGTCGTACGCCGTGCCGTTGTCGCCCCGCACGGCGGCGTCGAGGTACGCCTCGCCGGCGGCGCGCATGCCCGGCTCGTCCGCCTTGTCCTTGCGTTGGAGATAGAAGCCGCTGATCGGCGTGCCGCAGCAGACCAGCGCGACGACGACGAAGAGCGTGATCACGAATCCCCGGGTGGACATGTTCGCCTCGTCGGCCATGGCCGCGAGGATAGGGACGCCCGGCAACGCCCCGGCGTCGGGCGGCGCGGGCGGCGCGGGCGGCGCGGGCGGCGCGGGCGGCGGTGGCGCTGCCCCTCAGCCCGTCGGGCGCGGGTCCCGGACGACGGTGTCGAGGCGGCCGTCGCGGTCGCTGTCCAGGTAGGTGATGTCCGGGACGCCGTCGCCGTCGAGGTCGAACTGCACCACGTCGGCGATGCCGTCGCCGTCGAGGTCGGTGACCACCTCGGTCGAGCCGTCGAGGTGGTGGGTGACGATCGAGTGCGACCCGACCGGCGGGCGCGGGGCCGGCCCCGGCGACGGCGCGGGCACCGGCCTCGGCGCGAACCCGGGGCCGGGCGACGGCGCGGGGCCGGGCGACGGCGCGGGGTACGCCCCGACGGCCGGGCCGGCCTGCGGATACGCCCCGAGCGGCGCGTCGGTCTGCGGGTCCGGGCCGACGCCGGTCGGGTCGATCTCCTCCTCGGACGGGTACACGTCGCCGCGCAGGGCGGGATCCGGGTAGCTGCTCATGGGCGTATGGTTCCCCGACGACGCCCCGGGCAACCAGTGCCCGGCCCGCCGGTGCCGCCCGGGTGTCGACCCGACGACGCCGAGTGACGGGAGAGGCCACGTGGACGCGAGCGACGGGAAGCCGGGCGGCGGCGGGCCGGACGACGCCGGGGTGCCGGAGCGCAACTGGGCCGGCAACGTCCGCTACGCGGCGGCGCGGCGGCACCGCCCGGCCGGGCTGGACGAGCTGCGCCGGCTGGTCGCCGGCAGCGACCGGATCCGGGCGGTCGGCTCGGGCCACTCGTTCAACCGGCTCGGCGACACCGCCGGTGACCTGGTGTCGTTGGCCGGGCTGCCGCAGACGGTCGAGGTCGACCGGGAGCGGGCGACGGTCACCGTCGCCGCCGCCATGCGCTATGGCGACCTGGCCACCCGGCTGCACGCCGCCGGCTTCGCGCTGCCGACGATGGCGTCGCTGCCGCACATCTCGGTGGCCGGCGCGGTGGCCACCGCCACCCACGGCTCGGGCGACGGGATCGGCAACCTGGCCACCGCCGTCTCGGCGCTGGAGCTGGTCACGGCCGACGGCGACCTGCTGACCGTACGCCGGGACGAAGGCGGCGACCGGTTCGCCGGGATGGTGGTGGCGCTCGGCGCGCTGGGCGTGGTCACCCGGCTCACCCTGGACGTCGTGCCCGCCTTCGAGGTGCGCCAGTACGTCCGGCTCGGCCTGCCGCGCGCGGCGCTGGACGAGGCGTTCGCGTCGGCGTACAGCGTCAGCCTCTTCACCGACTGGCGCGGCGGGGGCGACGGCCGGATCGGCCAGGTGTGGCGCAAGCAGCTCGCCGACGCCCCACCGCCGCCGGCCGACTGGCTCGGCACCACGGCGGCGGCCGAACCCGTGCACCCGGTGCCGGGCATGCCGGCGCGCAACTGCACCGCCCAGCTCGGCGAGCCGGGGCCGTGGCACGAGCGGCTGCCGCACTTCCAGCTCGGCTTCACCCCGAGCAGCGGCGACGAGCTCCAGTCGGAGTACCACCTGCCGCGGGCGGCGGCGGCCGGGGCGCTGGCCGCGCTGGACCCGCTGGCGGACCGGATCGCCGCCGTGCTCCAGATCTGCGAGCTGCGTACGGTCGCCGCCGACGAGCTGTGGCTGAGCCCGCAGCACGGGCGCGACAGCCTCGCCGTGCACTTCACCTGGATCGGCGACGGCGACGCGGTGGCCCCCGTGCTCGCCGAGGTGGAACGGGCGCTCGCCCCGTTCACGCCCCGGCCGCACTGGGGCAAGGTGTTCACGGTCGAACCGGCGGCGGTCGCCGCCGCGTACCCCCGGTTCGCCGACTTCGCGGCGCTGGCTCGCGAGCTGGACCCGGCGGGCAAGTTCCGCACCGACCTGCTGGACCGCTACCTGCCCCGCTGACGGGGGCCGCCGGGCGGCGGGCATAACCCGGTGACAGGGGCGCGGTGGGATTGGCACGCCCCGAGCGGGGCGAGAGAAACTGACGCATGTCGATTGATCTCGTCCCGCCTTCCGCCGTCCGCGCGCCCGGCCGCCCCCGGTCGACAGCGTCGCGCCGCCCGTGGCGCGTGGTCGCCGCGCTGGCCACGACCCTCGCCCTGGCCGTCGCCGGCCCGACCCCCGCCCACGCCGACAACCCCTACGAGCGCGGCCCCGACCCCACCGTGGCGAGCATCGAGGCGACCACCGGCCCGTTCGCCACCGCCCAGCTCACCGTCGCGCGCTCCGCCGTGACCGGCTTCGGCGGCGGCACCGTGTGGTATCCGACGAGCACCGCCGAGGGCACCTTCGGCGCGATCGCCATCGCGCCCGGCTTCACCAACACCCAGTCCGCCGTGGCGTGGCTCGGCCCCCGCCTCGCCTCCCAGGGCTTCGTCGTGGTCACCATCGACACCCTCACGGTGTACGACCAGCCGGCGAGCCGGGGCACCCAGCTCCTCGCGGCCCTGGACTACCTGGTCGGCGTCAGCGCCGTGCGCAGCCGCATCGACCGCAACCGGCTCGCCGTGATGGGCTACTCCATGGGCGGCGGCGGCACCCTGTCGGCGGCGAACACCCGGCCCTCGCTCCAGGCGGCGATCCCGCTGACCGGCTGGCACACCACCAAGAACTGGTCCGGCGTGCGCGTGCCGACCCTCGTCGTCGGCGCCGAGAACGACACGACGGCCCCCGTCGCCTCGCACTCCGAGCCGTTCTACACCAGCCTGCCGGCCAGCCTCGACAAGGCGTACCTGGAGCTGAACGCCGCCACCCACTCCGCGCCCACCTCGCCGAACGTGACCATCGCGAAGTACAGCATCTCCTGGCTCAAGCGGTTCGTGGACGACGACACCCGCTACGAACAGTTCCTCTGCCCCGCCCCGCGCGGCAGCGCGATCCAGGAGTACCGCGACACCTGCCCGCACTCCTGACCCGCCCGCTCAGCATCCGCCCGCTCAGCCGCCCGCCCGCGTCGCCTGGTCGCGGAGGTTGCCGCGCTGCACCGCCCGGCTGATGTCGCTGGGCGAGACGATCCCGACCAGCCGCCCGCCGGCCACCACCAGCGCCCGGCCGTCGGCGCACTCGCTGAGCCGGGGCAGCAGGTCGGTGAGCTGCTCGTCCGGGTCGGCCAGCACGAGCTGGTCGGCCCGGCAGGCCACCTCGGCCAGCCTGGTCGCCGACCGCGCCTCGGCCGGGATGCCGCGTACCCGGTCGAGGGTGACCAGGCCGACCGGCCGCCCGTCGTCGGTCAGCGGCAGCGCCGAGTGCCGGTACGCGAAGAGGTAGTGGTCGACGAAGTCGGCCACGGTCATGTCGCCCGACGCGGTCTGCGGCTGCGGGGTCATCACGTCGGCGACCCGCACCCCGCGCAGCGCGCTGCCCACCCGGGCCTGCCGCTCCTCCATCCCGGCGGCCCCGATCAGGAACCAGCCGATCAGCGCCAGCCACAGCCCGCCGGCCCCGGTCCCGCGCAGGAACTGCCACAGGCCCAGCCCGATCAGCAGCGCGCCGAGGACCCAGCCCGCGCGGGCCGCCACCACCGACGCCCGCGCCCGGTCGCCGGTGGCCTTCCACACGGCGGCCCGCAGCAGCCGGCCCCCGTCCAGCGGGGCGGCCGGCAGCACGTTGAAGACCGCCAGCAGGACGTTGATGCCGGCCAGCCAGGCCAGCGCGCCGAGCAGCAGCCCGTGCACCCCGGCCAGGGCGAGCAGCGCCGCGACGCCGCCGAAGAACACGCCGACGACCAGGCTGACCAGCGGCCCGACGCCGGCGATGCGCAGCTCCGCCCCCGGGTCGCGGGCCTCCCCGCGCAGCTCGGCGACCCCGCCGAACAGCCACAGGGTGATCCCGGAGACCTCCAGCCCGTTGCGCTTGGCGACCACGGCGTGCGACACCTCGTGGGCGAGCAGCCCGAGGAAGAACACCACCGCCGCGCTCAGCCCCGCGAGCACGTACGCCCAGGTCGGCCGGTCCGGGTACGACCGGGGGAACTGGCTGCCCGCCAGCCCCCAGGCGATCAGCGCGAAGATGACCAGGACGCTCCAGTTGACCCCGACGGGTACGCCCGCGATCCGGCCGATCCGGAAACTCGCCCTCATCCGCCCGTCATACCCCGCGAGACACCGCCCATGCCAGGGCCGACGGCCCCCTTGTCCGAATGCCGGGGGGCGGCGCCAGGGTTGACCCGGCCGGGAATAGTGGCAAACGTGACGAGGCTGACGGACACCGACGACGACCCGTACCGCTGGCTGGAGGACCTGCACGGCCCGGACGCCGCCGGCTGGGTGCGCGACCGCAACGCCGAGACCATGGCCGCCCTCACCGGCGGCGACCGGTTCGCCGCCCTGCGGGCCGAGATCCGCGAGGTGCTCGACGCCGACGACCGCATCCCCTACCCGAGCTGGCGCGGCGACCACCTCTACTACAACTACTGGATCGACGCGGCCCACCCCCGGGGGATCTGGCGGCGCACCACCGGCGACGAGTACCGCCGGCCCGAGCCGCAGTGGGACGTCCTGCTCGACGTCGACGCGCTCGCCGCGCAGGAGGGCGAGAACTGGACCTGGCAGGGGGTGACGGTGCTGCGCCCCGGGCACGACCGCTGCCTGGTCAGCCTCTCCCGGGGCGGCTCCGACGCCACCGTCGTGCGCGAGTTCGACCTGGTCCGCCGGGCCTTCGTCGCCGACGGCTTCACCCTCGCCGAGGCCAAGAGCGACGTCGTCTGGGTCGACGCGGACCACATCCTCGTCGCCACCGACTTCGGCCCCGGCTCGCTCACCACCTCCGGCTACCCCCGCACGGTCCGCCGGTGGCGGCGGGGCACGCCACTGCCGTCCGCCGAGGTCGTCTTCGCCGGCCAGGTCGACGACGTCTCCGCGTACGCCTCGCACGACCACACGCCCGGCTTCGAGCGCACCTTCGTGGGCCGCCGCCTCGACTTCTTCCGCTCGGAGCCGTACCTGCTGACGCCCGCCGGGGAACTGGTGCGCATCGACGTGCCGGCCGACGCCCACTGGGACGCGCACCGGGAGTGGCTGCTGATCGGCCTGCGCTCGCCGTGGACGGTCGACGGGGTGACCCATCCCGCGGGCGCGCTGCTGGCGGCCCGGTTCGACGCGTTCCTCGCCGGCGGGCGGGAGCTGACGACGCTGTTCACCCCGGACGAGCGCACCGCGCTGAGCTACCACGCGTGGACCCGCGACCACCTGATCCTGGCCACCCTCGCCGACGTGCGCAGCAGACTGGAGGTGCTCACCCCCGGCGTCCCCGGCGCTCCCGACTCGGCGGCTGGCGCTTCCGACTCGGCGGTCGGCGCTTCCGGTTCGGCGGGGGCGTGGCGGCGGGAGCCGCTCGCCGGCGTGCCGGAGTTCGCGCACACCCGGCTCGTGGACACCGACCCCGACGTCGGCGACGCGTACCTGCTGGCCTCCGAGGGGTTCCGGCAGCCGGCGACGCTGCGGCTCGGGCAGGTCGGCGGCCCGGTCGAGACGCTCAAGCGGGCCCCGGCGTTCTTCGACGCCTCCCGCCTGACCGAACGCCAGCACTTCGCCACCTCCGCCGACGGGACCCGGGTGCCGTACTTCCTGGTCGGCGACCCCGACGCGGCCGGCGGGCCGACCCTGCTCACCGGGTACGGCGGCTTCGAGGTCCCCGAGCTGCCGCACTACAGCGGCATCGTCGGCCGGGGCTGGCTGGCCCGGGGCGGCAGCTACGTGGTGGCGAACATCCGGGGCGGCGGCGAATACGGCCCCGCGTGGCACCGGGCCGCGCTGCGGGAGAACCGACCCAGGGCGTACGAGGACTTCGCCGCCGTCGCCGCCGACCTGGTGGCCCGGGGCATCACCACCCCGGCGCGCCTCGGCATGGAGGGCGGCAGCAACGGCGGCCTGCTGGCGGGGGTGATGCTGACCCGCTATCCGGAGCTGTTCGGCGCGGTCGTCGCGCACGTGCCGCTGCTGGACATGCGCCGCTACCACAAGCTGCTCGCCGGGGCGTCCTGGATGGCCGAGTACGGCGACCCCGACGACCCCGCCGACTGGGCCTACCTGCGCGAATACTCGCCGTACCACAACGTCGACGAAGACCGGGCGTACCCGCCGACGCTGCTGGTCACCTCCACCCGCGACGACCGGGTGCACCCCGGGCACGCCCGCAAGATGGCCGCCCGGCTGCGCGAGCGCGGGCACGACGTGGCGTACTACGAGAACGTGGAGGGCGGGCACGGCGCGGCGGCGAACAACGCGCAACGGGCGTTCGTGTGGGCCCTGACCCTGGAGTTCCTCTGGCACCATCTGACCGGGCCGGCGTAACGCCCCCTGCGGCTGCGCCCTTGTCTCTGCCGGTTGCCGCGGCTGCGCCACACCCGGGGTTTGGGCATGACGGGCCGAGGCCGCCTCCTCCTGCCGCTCGCGCTGATCTTGCACTTGAGGCCCCGCAGAAGGGCGCTTCACACCTTTTGCCGGGGCCCGAACTGCAAGATCAGCGCGAGCGGGGCGGGCCGGGGCGGGGCGGGAGGTGCCCCGCTGGGGTCTCCTGCGCGGGGGCGCGGGCGGTTCGGCCATGATCGTCTGCTGATTACCGAGACGACACGCCGCCGCACCTCTCCATAATCAGCAGACGATCATGGCTGTTGCCGCTTGCCCCTGTTGCTGCGTGTCCCGAGGAACGCGCCGCTATGCCGGAGGTGCTCCGACTGGAACGGATCGGCACCGCGCGTGCGGGTCGGCTCGCGACGTCCACTCTGCGTCCATCACGCTCAGCTTCGACTGCATCGGGTAGGGCAACGCGAGCAACGCGATCGACTCCGGGGCGGTGCCGGGACCAGCAGCGAGATCTTGGACAACTGGCGTCGATGACAGTTCATCGATGACAGCAACCGTCCAAGATCTGTGCTGGCGGGAGACCTGCGGGGTGCTGGCTCGGCACCACACGGGCGATGCCCGCAAGGACCACCCCGCGTACGCGGGAACAGAGCGGAGAAGCAGCTTCAGGAGCTGAACGACGCGGATCACCTCGCATACGGAGAACAGAAGCGGGGCCCGCTCTCGGGATCATCCTCGCGGGATCACCCCGCCTGCGCGGGGAACAGCATCACGTCAGTCTCTTAGGTCTCACGGGGCCAGGATCACCCCCGCATGCGCGGGGAACAGCCCCTTGCCTGTGCGCCAGGGGGCTTCCGGCAGGGCTCACCCCCGCATGCGCGGGGAACAGGGTCTGCAGCGCCGACGCCAGCCCCGCCTGCGTCGGCTCACCCCCGCATGCGCGGGGAACAGGCCGATCACCCTCCGCATGGTGTGCCAGTTCGTGGCTCACCCCCGCATGCGCGGGGAACAGGCGGTCACGGTGGCCGGGTGCCGGCGCAGCGCGGGCTCACCCCCGCATGCGCGGGGAACAGATTCTGGCGGTCATGGTCGCACCCTTGCTGTTGGGCTCACCCCCGCATGCGCGGGGAACAGGCGGACGGTGGCCGAGTGACCGCCATCGAGGATGGGCTCACCCCCGCATGCGCGGGGAACAGATCACCCCCGCATGCGCGGGGAACAGATCACCCCCGCGTGCGCGGGGAACAGGCTGGCTCGGGTCGTCCGGCGGGAGTGTCGTGGGGATCACCCCCGCGTGCGCGGGGAACAGCCGGAGGACCCCATGCACCCGGCTCTCGACGACGGATCACCCCCGCGTGCGCGGGGAACAGCTGCTGCACGTCATCCCCACCAACCAGGACATGGGATCACCCCCGCGTGCGCGGGGAACAGAGCCCGACGGCAACGATCGAATGGTTACGTGAGGGATCACCCCCGCGTGCGCGGGGAACAGAGGGCTTCCGGCCCCTCAGCCGTCACAAACGAAGGATCACCCCCGCGTGCGCGGGGAACAGGGGTGGACGCGGGCGTACTCGTCGCGGGTGACCGGATCACCCCCGCGTGCGCGGGGAACAGCAATCATCTATATCATTGGCGGTCTAGTCATCGGGATCACCCCCGCGTGCGCGGGGAACAGACCCGTTCGCTCCGATCGCATCTTGACGACACCGGATCACCCCCGCGTGCGCGGGGAACAGGACCTTCATTGTGGCGTCCCTTTCGCGTTGACGGGATCACCCCCGCGTGCGCGGGGAACAGTAATCGCGCGTCCCGCGCTTTTATCTCTCTCGGGGATCACCCCCGCGTGCGCGGGGAACAGTAATCGCGCGTCCCGCGCTTTTATCTCTCTCGGGGATCACCCCCGCGTGCGCGGGGAACAGGTACCCGTAGGCACGCCGAACCATGTCGTTCCAGGATCACCCCCGCGTGCGCGGGGAACAGAGGGCGGAGATAATGCGATCCATGACTGACCCCGGATCACCCCCGCGTGCGCGGGGAACAGACTCCCGCGAGCCTCTTGTCGGTTTTGGGCGTGGGATCACCCCCGCGTGCGCGGGGAACAGGCCGAGAAGCTCAATCTAAAGGAGTAATCACAGGGATCACCCCCGCGTGCGCGGGGAACAGGCTTCCTGACCTGGGGCGCTATAGATCAACTGTGCAGATTTCATTCACTTTGCTGGTCAAGATCACATCCCGAGTGGTGGCTGGGTCACCAAGGCTGGTGTGTGCAGCGTACGAGCTGACCGGCGTTGTCGGGTGGGCAGGAGGGATCCGTGGTGCAGGCCCTTGCCATCCTCAGTGGCCAAGTGGCTGGACCTTGACGTCCTCGATGAAGGTGGCCCAGGACGACGGGGTGAAGGTCAGCACCGGCCCGGATGGGTCTTTGCTGTCGCGTAGTCCGACGATGCCAGGGAGGTTGTCGGCGACCTCGATGCAGTCGCCGCCGTTGTTGCTCCGGGTGGACTTGCGCCAGACGGCACCAGTCAGGTCAGGCACGGGAGTACTCCTCTGCGATCTGCTGGATCATGCTCTTGGACTGGGATTCGTTCAACGCGCGGCCTGCCATGTCTGCCCAGATGCTGTTGTAGGCGGCGATCTCGTGCGCCTTGTCGAGATAGATCGCGCCGGTGGCGGCTTCGAGGTAGGTCACCGGTGGCTCCACCTCCTTGCCGTTGCTGTCCTGCGGGAAGTCCATGATCGAGAATGCCCCGCTCATCGCTCCCGCGTGCAAGCCCGCCGAGAATTTCAGCACCTGCACGGTTACGTTCGGTAGCTCTGCGGCCTTCAAGATCTGGTGGAGTTGCTCGGTCATGATGGCGCCGCTGCCCACGGGCCGACGCAACACCGCCTCGTTGATTATCACGCTGAGTTGTGGTGCGGCGAATCGGGTGAGTAGCCCTTGGCGTTCCATCCTGAGCTGGATGGCGCGCGCCTGCTCGTCGTGGTCCTTGGCGTCGATCGAGCCCCCGGGCATCTGGAAGACCTGCTCCGCGTAGGCGCGAGTCTGGAACAGGCCGGGGACCAACTCGGGCTGGTACTTGCGAATCCTCGATGCGGCGGCTTCGAGTCCGATGTAGAGCTGAAACCAGCGTGGCAGGCCCGAGCCGATGTAGTCGTGCCACCAGTTTTTGTTCTCTCGGGTGGCTGCTGCCATTGCCAGGACCAACTCGGTGTCGTCGTGGCCGGCACCGTAGAGAGTGAGCATCTCCCTGACGTCCGCAGCGCGGAAGCGGACGTTCTCGGCGCCGTTTTCGATGCGGTAGAGAGTCGCTCGCGCTCGGTCCAGCTGCTCGGCTGCCTGCTCCATCGTCAATCCGGCTGCCTTGCGGAGCGCTTCGAGCTTCCTGCCGAGCTGCCGACGGAGCATGGTCGAGCCCGTTGCTGTCTGTGACACCCTGCCTCCGCCTTGCTGGTCATGGTTGACGTGCGACCGCCCAATTAAACGCCAGCTGTGTATCAGAAACAATAAACACGTCACTCTCCGTTCGGGTGACGGTGCTTGCCCTCCCTGATGTGATCTCTGTTAGACGTTGCATTTTGGCTTGATGCGGTGCTTCACTTCGTTTGGCAACCACTGTGGAGTTTCCGCTGCTCAGTGGTCATGGGCGCCCTGCTGTCGTACCCGCTGATCGAAGGCTGCGGTGGCAGGTGCCGGATGGGTCCGCCGGTGCGCGGCGGGCCGGCGGCCTCATCCCTCCACAGGTCGATCTCGACGAGAGGCAGGTCCTGTCATGCGCGTCTTCCTCTTCCTCTTCCGCCGGGCCCGGTCGGGTCGCCGGCCGCCGGCCCACGGCGCGGCCGGGCGTCAGCCGGCGGTGGGTCGCCGGCTGCTGCCCTGGCAGGTGCGCGAGTGGCGGTTCCGGCCGGCCCGGTTCGGTCGGCGCGGGCTCGACCCGCAGGAGGTACGGGGGTTCCTGGAGCGGGTCGCCGTCGAGTTGGCCGCCGCGCACGAGGCGCTCGCGCAGAGCCGCCGGGAGACCAGTCAGGCCAAGCTTGCGCTGTGCCGGTTGCGCGCCGAGGCGTCGCCCGCCCGCAACGAGCGGGGGTGGGGCCGGTGAGTGAGCGTTTCGTCATCCACCTGCCGGTGGTCGCCAACGACCTGCTCTCGGCTCAGCGGCTGGCGCGGGTGGTGGCGCACTGGACGCACGTGTTGCCGCAGACCGAGCCCGGGGGCGCGACCGTCTCCCGCGAGGACGACCAGAACGTACGACACTGGGTCTTCTGCGACCGGATCATGGACGGTGGCCGGCGGTGCCTGCTGCGGCCGGACCACGACGGCGCGTGTGCCCGCCGGCCCCGGCGGCGGTGAGCGTGCGGCGTCTGCCGGCGGCCGTAGTCGGTGCCGGCACCGGCGTCGGTCACGCTGTCGGGGGTGGGGTGGGCAGGGCGTCCACGACGAGCACGACGCTGCCCGGCCGCACCTCGGCGAGCAGTTGGCGCTGGCCGCTGCGGGTCAGCCGGATGCAGCCGTTGGTGACGTCCTCGCCGAGGGTGTCGTCGTCCTGCCAGGCGTGCAGGCCGATGTGCGCGCCGGCCAGGCCCGGCGGGATGGCGTCCGGGTCGTCGGGGATCGCGCCGAGGGCGAAGACGTCGACGCCGCCGTACACGGCCTCGGGTGGCGGCGTGCGGCCGAGGACGAAGGTGCGGCCCAGCGGGGTTTCCTGGCCGCGCATGCCGAGGCTGACCGGCCACGATCGCACGGCGTGTCCGTCGCGGAACCAGGTGAGCCGGTGCGGCCGGCGCTCCACGACGATCTGGTCGCGCAGCGGCACGGTGGCCCAGTCGCCGTCGGGCGGCAGCCAGGCGATCCGCCGGGTGGCCGAGGGCAGCAGCACGGCCGTCCAGCCGGTGCGGCGCTCGACGATCGGCACGGTCACCTCGACGCCGTTGATGGTGGGGGCGAGGAAGGCCAGCGGCCGGCCGCCGGGCGCGTCGTACGCGGCGACCTTGCGGGTCGGCGTCAGCCCCTCCGTGAGCGGGGTGGCGTCGGCCGGGCTCGGGTCGGCGGGGAAGCCGGCGGGCGCCGGGTCGTAGGTGACGACCGGCAGGGTGGCCGGCGCGGGCGCGGCGGTGGGCACCGGCTCGCCGGTGGGCGCGGCCGCCGTGGCGGGCGCGGTGGGGGCGGCGGGCGGCGGGGACACCCGCGCCGGCTCCGGGGTGAGCGCCCGGGCCGTGACCAGGCCGGTCGCCAGAAGCAGGGGTACGCCGAGCGCGGCGGCCAGCCAGCCCAGCCCCCACCGCGAGACAATCCGGTCAAACAGCACAAAACGTACTGTAGGTGTTGGTGGGCGGCGGCGGGGCGTGATTGCAGGGGGCCCCTCCTATACAGAAAGCGTTAAGAAGGGGCCCTTCCTTGCACCTCGGCGCGCCGTGCGCGGCGCGTTCAGCTCAGCTCAGCTTGGCGGCGGTGTGGATGGCTATCGCGTCGTGGGCCGGGACGTCCGCCGTGAACCAGCCGTTCGCGTCCACCGTGATCACCGGGCCGCTGCACGTGCCGCCCGTGAAGTCGCCGTGGATCACGTCGCAGTACCGGCCGGCGGGCAGCCCCGTGTAGTACGAGCGCCCCGTGACCGCCCCGTCCTCGTCGTTCATCGTGAGGTAGCCCCTGCCGGCGCGGCTGAACGCGATGTGGTTGTTGCCGTTGTCGTACCAGTTGGCGACGCCCGCGCCCTGGGTGGCGTTGGCGAAGCCGACCATGTTGGCGACGACCCGCCAGCGGTGTTCGCACTCCCAGCCCGAGTAGCAGGTGGTGTTCAGCGTCTTGTTGTTGGCGTCGGAGGGCGGGCCGGCGTCCCGGTCGCTGAAGGTGTAGCTGGACATGACCGTGGGGGAGCCGTACGGCCAGGCCAGCATGAAGGCGTTGGCCAGGGCGTAGATGCCCCGGTCGCGGTAGGTGAGCACCCCGCCGACGTCGCGCTGGGTGTCGTGGTTGTCGACGAAGACCGCCGCCGAGCCGCTGGGCAGGTGGCCCCACCCCTCGCCGAAGTTCTTCAGGTACGCGAGCTTCTCGCTGCGGAACACCCGGGCGAGGTCCTTGCCGTAGCGGAACTCGTGCACGTCGCCGTTGCCGGTGTACTCGGTCGGCTGGATCGGCTCGCCCGCGCCGTAGATGACCTCCTGCACGAGGTACGCCGAGCGGGACAGCTTGCCCTTGATGGCGGCGATGTCGGCGGCCGGCATGTGCTTGCTGGCGTCGAGGCGGAACCCGTCGACGCCGAGGGAGAGCAGGTCGTTGAGGTACCCGGCGATCTTCGACCGGACGTAGTCGGACTCGGTGGCGAGGTCCGACAGGTTGACCAGCTCGCAGTTCTGCACCTCGTACCGGTCGTTGTAGTTGGCGATGTCGTCGCCGCCGTTGCGCCCGCAGTGGTGGAAGTCCTGCGTCTGGTAGATCCCGGGGTAGTCGTAGTGGCCGTAGGGGGAGCCGGCCCAGCCGGTGCCGCCGGCGTCCTGGCCGGACATGTGGTTGACGACGGCGTCGACGATCACCTTCACGCCGGCGGCGTGGCAGGTGTTCACCATGGACTGGAACTGCGCCCGGGTGCCCTTGCGGGACTCGATGCGGTAGCTGACCGGCTGGTACGCCAGCCACCACTGGTTGCCCCGGACGTGCTCCTGGGGCGGGGAGACCTGCACGTAGCCGTAGCCGGCCGGGCCGAGCACGGTCGTGCACTCGCTGGCCACCGACGGCCAGTTCCACTCGAACAGGTTGGCGATGACCTTCTTCGTGCCGGACGGGGCGGCGGCGGCCGGGGGCGCCGCCACGGCGGTCGGTGCGAGCAGGCCGGCGATCACGCCCAGGGCGAGGACCGCCGAGCGGCATCGACGTCGATGCATCGGGGACTCCTGACGGGGGTCGGGGGAGGGGCGGACTGCTGCTTGCCGGCATCTTGCAGTCGGGATTGAAATTTTCGGAAAGGTTACAAGCGCGTTGCGGCGGGTGTCAACGGATGGACGGGCGTCGCTGCGCGGGGTGCCCTACACGCAGCCCACGGCGGAACGGTTCGACGGCGCCACGGAAAAAGCCCGGGAAAATTCACGACCCGGCTGATCCGTTGAACCCGGTGCTCCGTACTCGATGGGGGAGCAGGGTCGGCCGGTGGGGGCGCCGCCGCTACACGATCGAGGAGCAGATGGCTCGGGCACAGCAGAACACCAAGGCCACGACCGTCCGTACCACGAGCAGCAGCCGCGGGGTGCGGACCAGGTCCAAGACCTCCATCGCACTGATGGCCGGGTCGGCGCTCGCGATCGTCTGGGCCGGCATCGAGCTGGCCGGCGCCGGCACGGCGATGTACGCCTACGGCTTCTTCTTCACCGAGTTCTTCGCCGGCGTCGTCGCCCTGGTGTCGCTCAGCCTCACCGTGATGATGGGCCTGCTCGCCACCGACCGGCTCGTGCTGCGCATCCCGCACCGGGTGCTGTTGCAGTCGGCGCACCGGGCCACCGGCATCCTCGGCGTCGCCGGGCTGGTGTTCCACGTCATCACCAAGATCGCCATCGGCCGGGCCGGGCCCACCGACGCCCTCGTGCCGTTCATCGGGGGGCGGGGGCTCTACGTCGGGCTCGGCACGGTGGCGTCGTTCCTCATGGTCAGCGTGCTGTGGACCGGCATCATCCGGGCCCGGTTCGTCGGTGTCGGCCCCAGGTGGTTCTGGCGGGGGCTGCACTCGATGGCGTACCTGGCCTGGCCGTTCGCCCTGTTCCACGGCCTGAACGCGGGCCGGCCGGCGGCGTCCTGGGTGACCCTGAGCTACTTCGCCTGCGTGCTGCTCGTGGTGCTGGCGCTGATGGTCCGGCTCTCCGTGCACCTCGGCAAGCGCAGCCGCGAGCAGCACCAGGCCGCCGCCCTGAACAAGGCGATGGCCGGCAAGTCCACCGACGACGGCAAGACGACCACGCTGCTGCTCAGCAAGATCGGCCGCAAGCGCGACGACGCCGAGGAGAAGCGCGAGAACCGCGCCGGGCGCGCCCGCGTCGCCGGCGGCTGGGCGGAGACCACCGCCACCACCGGCTCCTGGGCGATGCCGACCGGCACCGCCCGCGGGCGACGCGACCCCGAGCGGTTCACCGTGCCGGTGGTGCCCGAGCCGGGCACCCTGCGCGAGCCGGTACGGCCCACCCGCCGCCGCGACGAGGAACTGGACGCCCCGGCCCGGCGCGGCGAGCGCGAGCTGGAGCCCATCTCCCGACGTACCGCCGAGCCGGCCCCCGACCGGTCGAGCCGGCGGCGGCGCGACGCGGACGCCCCCGTCTCCGCCCCCCGCCGCTCGCGCTCCGAGGAGGACGTCGCCCCGGTCTCCAGTCCCCGCCGCTCCCGCCGCGACGAGGACGTGGCCCCGGTGTCGGGCGGCCGCCGGGCGCGCTACGACGAGGACGTCGCACCCGTGTCCGGTGGCCGGCGCTCCCGCTACGACGAGGACGCGGCCCCGGTGTCGGGCGGCCGCCGGGCGCGCTACGACGAGGACGTCGCACCCGTGTCGGGCGGCCGGCGCTCCCGCTACGACGAGGACGTCGCCCCGGTGTCGTCCGGCCGGCGCTCGCGCCGCGACGACGACCTCGTCGCCCGCTACTCCTCGCCGCCGCAGCGCGCCGAAGAGCCCGAGGAGCCGTGGGACAGCCCGCGCCGCTGGGAGTCCTCGACGCCCGTCTCCGCCGAACCGATCTCCGCGACCCCGCGCAGCGGGTCCGGCCGGCACAGCGTCGACGACGAGCTCCCGGAGGAGCCCGACTACTGGCGGCCCCCGGCCCGGTTCGTCGCCGAGGACCTGCCGCCCATGGACGACACCCCGACCCTGGTCGACCTGGCCTCCCGGCGCGCGCTGCGGGCCGCCGGGGACGGCCGGCCCGGCCGCCGCAAGCGGGACCGGGACCG
Organism: Micromonospora sp. WMMD712; assembly: GCF_029581295.1. Lineage (NCBI taxonomy): Bacteria > Bacillati > Actinomycetota > Actinomycetes > Micromonosporales > Micromonosporaceae > Micromonospora > Micromonospora sp. WMMD712. The sequence goes on along the minus strand of NZ_CP120743.1, from coordinate 2,693,496 downwards.
CGACCGGGCCAACGCCGACGCCGTCGACGGCGCGTACTGGGCCGGGCTGCGGGGTGAGGCGAAGTGATGCGCACGACGGTGCCCCCCGTGGCGTGCGTCGGCGAGCCCCGGCTCACCGCCGGCTTCGCCGAGTTCGGCCGCCTCGACCTGATGGCCCACGAGGAGGTGCACGGCCCCATCGGGCCGATGGAGCCGGCGAACCTGCTCCGGCTCGCCGAGGCCATCCAGCTCAAGGGCAAGGGCGGGGCGGGGTTCCCGTTCGCCCGCAAGCTGCGCGCCGTGCTGGAGTCCTGCGAGCGGCAGGACGCCTCCGCCATCGTCGTGGTCAACGCCACCGAGGGCGAGCCGGCGAGCTGGAAGGACAAGGTGCTGCTCACCCGGGCCCCGCACCTCATCCTCGACGGCGCGGCCCTGGTCGCGTACGCGCTGGACGCCGACGAGATCGTCATCGGCGTCGCCGACGACGACGTGGGCCGGCCGTCGCTGACCGAGGCGCTCCAGGAACGCCGGATGCCGGTGCCCACCAGCATCGTCACCGTGCCGCACCGGTTCATCTCCGGCGAGGGCGGCGCGCTCGTCAACGGCATCAACGGGCTGCCGCACATCCCGCCGGGCACCAAGAAGCGTTCCAGCGACTCCGGCGTCGGCGGCCTGCCCACCCTGCTGTCCAACGCCGAGACGTACGCGCAGCTCGCCGTCGCCGCCCGGCTCGGCCCGTACGAGTACGCGGCGCTCGGCACCGACGACGAACCCGGCACCGTGCTGCTCACGGTGACCGGCGCGGCCAAGCGGCCCGCCGTCGTCGAGTGCGCGGCCGGCACCCCGCTGCGCGACATCCTCGAACTGTGCGAGGTGCCCGACGGGCCGGGCATCCTCATGGGCGGGTACCACGGCAAGTGGATCACCGCCGCGGCCGCGCAGCGGGCCGAGGTGTCCCGCAAGGGCCTCACCGCCGTCGGCGGCACCCTCGGCGCGGGCATCATCGTGCCGCTGGCCCGCGACACCTGCCCCCTCGGCGAGGCCGCCCAGGTGGTCCGCTACCTGGCCGGCGAGTCCGCCGGGCAGTGCGGCCCCTGCAAGATGGGCCTGCCCGACCTGGCCCGCGCCGTCGACCTGGCCGTCTCCGGCAGCGCCCCCGTCGAGATCGTCCGCGCCGCCGCCGGGGACGTGAAGGGCCGCGGCGCGTGCAGCCACCCCGACGGCACCGCCCGGTTCGCCCTCTCCGCCATGGAGGTCTTCGCCGACGACCTGAAGCTGCACACCACGGGCGAGGGGTGCGGCAAGCGGACCAAGGGCGTCATGGGCCTGCCCGGCGCACCCGACGCCGACCCGAGGAAGCTGACCCTGGACTGGTCCCGGTGCGACGGTCACGGGCTCTGCGCCCACGTCGTGCCCGACTTCATCCGGCTCGACGGCAACGGCTACCCCGCCTTCCCCACCACCCCCGTGCCGACCTGGCTGCGGGAGGGTGCCATGAAGGCCGTCAAGGTGTGCCCCGAACTCGCGCTGCGGTTGGTCAAGGCCGAGTAGCGCACCCCGGGACCGGCGGAGACCGGAGCGCCGCCGTGGTGCCCCGCCCCGCGCGGCCCACTACCGAAGGGAGACGCGGATGCGATTGTTCCGCCGGCCGTCGCGCCGCCGGGCCACCCCGGGTGGACGGTCGCCCCGCCGACGGCGGGCCGGCACAGCCGCCGCGCTGGTCGCCGCCCTGTCCGCCGCCCTGCCGGGCGCGGCGTCCTGCGCCGTCGACACCCCGGGACCGCCGGTCGACGCGGCCGCCGCCGCGCCCGCCGACGCCGGCGACCCCACGGCGACCCCGGCCGGTACGCCCACCGGCGCGCCGCCGACGCCGGCCGCCCCGGCCCGGGTGCCGGAGAGCCTCCGGTTCACCGGCACCACCCTCGACGGCAAGCCGTTCGCCGCCGCCGACCTGGCCGGCGGGCCGGTGGTGCTGTGGTTCTGGGCCCCCTGGTGCGCCACCTGCGCCAGCCAGGCGTGGACGGTCGCCGAGATCGCCCCGCAATACCGTGACCGGGTGCCGATCGTCGGCGTCGCCGGCCTCGGGCAGCGCACGGCGATGCGGGACTTCGTGACCGAGTTCGAGCTGGGCGGCACCCTCCAGCTCGACGACGCGGCCGGGAAGCTGTGGCGGCGCTTCGAGGTCGTCGAGCAGAGCACCTTCCTGATCATCGACCGGGACGGGAAGGTGATCCACCAGGGCTTCCTCGACGGGGAGGACCTCACCCGCCGGGTCGCCGCCCTGGCCGCCCAGGCCGGCTGATGGCCGCCCCGCTCCCGCCGCCGGTCGGCCTGGCCGTCCCGCTGTTGGCCGTCCCGCCGCTGGCCGTTCCGCTGCTGACCGCCCCGGCCGCCTGATGGACGCCCCGGTGCTGCTGGCGCTGACCGCCGGGATGCTCGGCGCGGTCAACCCGTGCGGGTTCGCGATGCTGCCCGCGTACCTGTCGATCCTGGTGGCCGGGCCCGGCGACGGACGCGGCGCCGTCGGCCGGGCGCTCACCGCCGCCGCCGGCCTCACCTGCGGCTACGTGCTGGTCTTCGGCGCGTTCGGGCTGGCCTTCGCGCCGCTGGCCGGCTGGCTGCGCCCCCGGCTGCCCTGGCTCACCGTCACCCTCGGGGTGGGGCTGGTGCTGCTCGGCTGCTGGCTGCTCGCCGGGCGGCGGCTGCCCGCCCCGCGCCCGCTGACCCGAGCGCCCCGGCTGACCCGCACGCTGCCGTCGATGGTGCTGTTCGGCGCGGCGTACGCGCTGGCGTCGCTGACCTGCGCCATCGCCCCGTTCCTGGCGATCGTGGCGACCAGCCTCCAGGCCGGCTCGACGCCGCGCGGGTTGGCGCTGTTCGTCGCGTACGCCCTCGGGATGGGTCTCGTGGTGGCCGTGGCCGCCCTCGGCGTCGCGCTGCTGCGCGACCGGGTGGTGGCCCGGCTGCGCGGGGCCGGCCGGTGGGTGCCCCGGCTCAGCGGCCTGGTGCTGCTGGCCGCCGGCGGCTACGTCGCCTGGTACGGCTGGTACGAGGTGCGACTCGCCGAGGGCCGGCACGACGCGTTCGGCGACCCGGTGGTGGCCGCCGCGGCCCGCGTCCAGCAGGCCCTCGTCGGCGTGCTGGACGCGGCCGGCCCGGCCCTGCTGGCCGCCGCCCTGGTTGCCCTCGCTGCGCTCGGGCTGGTAAGGAAGGGCCCCCTGTTAACGCATTCTGTAGAGCAGGGGCCCCTTCTTAACGCCTCCGGCAGGGCACGGGGTCGCAACGAAAGCGGCGGGGGCCGGGTTGCCCCGACCCCCGCCGACGGTGTGCCGGTCAGCGACCCGGCGTGAGCCGGTCGGTGCCCACCCGGTCGCGGAGCACCTCCGGCACCAGCACCGAGCCGTCGGGCTGCTGGAACTGCTCCAGGATCGCCGGGAACAGCCGGCTGGTGGCCAGCGCCGAGCCGTTGAGGGTGTGCACGAAGCGGGTCTGCTTGCCGCCCGCCTCCCGGTACCGGATGGCGGCCCGGCGGGCCTGGTAGTCGCCGGCCCAGGACACCGACGACACCTCCTTGTACTTGCCGGTGCTCGGCATCCACACCTCGATGTCGAGGGTCTTCTTCATCGAGGCGCTGGCGTCGCCGGCCGACAGCAGGCTGGTCTGGTGGTGCAGGCCCAGCCGGGCGACCAGGCCCTCCACGTGGGCGACCATCTGCTCCAACGCGGCGGCGGCCTGCTCGGGCAGCGTGAACTGGAAGATCTCCACCTTGTTGAACTGGTGGCCCCGCACGGTGCCGCGCTCGTCGGAGTGCGAACCGGCCGCCTCCCGCCGGTAGCACGGGGTGTACGCGAACCGCTTCAGCGGCAGGGTCGCCGTGTCCAGGATCTCGTCCTGGTAGGCCCCCAGGATCGCCGTCTCCGCCGTGGGCAGCAGGAACTGCCCGCGCGGGGCGGACTCCCGGTCGAGGTGGTAGACGTCGTCGTAGAACTTGGGGAACTGGCCGGCGGCGAAGCCGGCGGTGTCCAGCAGCAGGTGCGGCGGGAGCAGGAAGTCGTAGCCGGCCGCGACGTTCTGGTCGATCAACCAGTTCAGCAGCGCCCACTCCAGCCGGGCCCCCACGCCCGTGTACATCCAGAAGCCGGAGCCGCCGAGCTTGACGCCCCGCTCGTGGTCGACCAGGCCCAGCAGACGGCTCAGCTCGACGTGGTCCCGCACCTTCTCGATCGCCGGCGGCTCGCCGAACGTGCGGACGACCCGGTTGGCCTCCTTGCCGCCGGGGACGACGTCGTCGGCGGGCAGGTTCGGCAGCTCGCTCATCCGCTCACGCAGCCGGGACTGCACCTCGTCGAGCTGGGACTCCAACTCGGCGAGCTGCTTGCGCTCGGCCTCCGGGGCGACGCTCTCCGGCGCGGTGCCGGCCCGCTTCGCCGCCGCGTACGCCCGCGCCTCCGCCTTGCGGCGCTGCCGCTCGGCGTCGATCTCCGTGATGAGGGCGCGGCGCTCCTGGTCGAGCCGCTGGAGCTCGTCCAGCGCCCGGTTGACCTCGGCGGGATCCAGTCGCTTCGCCAGCGCGGTCGCCACCGCCTCGCGATCCTTCCGGATCAACTCCATGTCGAGCATGCGCTCCGTACGCCTCCGTCCGGGAATCTCAGGTGGGAACCCACCGATGCTACCGTCGCCGCCTCCCACGCCCGGCCCCGGCCGTGAGCCCACCGGCCGGGGCCGTCGCGCCGCGATGCGGTCTCGCCATGTCGGCGACATCGCGGGTTCCCTGGTGCGGGAAGCCGCGATGTCGCCGACATGGCGCGCCGGCACCGACGGGGCGCGGCCCGCGCGGCACCGACGCGGCGCGGCGCGGCGTCGGCTCAGAGCCGGATCGGCATCAGGATCGAGTACGCGTCCGCGTCGTCCGGGCGGCGCACCGCCAGCGGGGTGATCGGCCCGTCCAGCTCCAGCAGGAGCTGCCCCCGGTCGCCCGCGTCGAGGGCGTCGAGCAGGTAGCGCCCGTTGACGCCGAGCCGCACCGCGTCCGGCGCGGCGTCGGCCAGCGCAACGTCGTCGAGGACCCGCAGGCCGCCCGCGTCGTCCAGGCCCAGCACGGTCACCGGCACGTCGACGCCCTCGTGCCGCAGCACCCGCGCCGGCGGGCGGCCGGCGACCTGCGCGCGCAGCGCCGGCACGTCCACCGTGATCCGGTACGCGGGCACGCGCGTGCCCAGCAGCCGCTGGTAGTCGGGGAACTCGTCGGGCAGGGCGGCCCCGCCGACCTCCCGGCCAGCCACGGTGACCGTGAGGCCGTCGCCGTCCAGCAGCAGGTGGGCGTCGCCCCCGCCGCCGCCCGACAGCACGCGGACGGCGTCGCCGGCGCTGCCCGGCACCGCGCCCCCGTCGCCGCCCAGCGGCGTGCCCCCGTCGCCGGCGCCGACCGGCAGCGCGCTCCCGTCGCCGGTGCCGCCCAGCAGTTCGCGGACGGCGTCGACGAGGGCCACCGGGGCGAGGAGTCGCCGGGTCGGCCCGTCGACCGTGCCGGGGACCCGGGCCACCGCCATCCGGTGCCGGTCGGTGGCTACCAGGCGTACGCCGTCGGCGACGTCGAACAGGACGCCGGAGAGCACCGGCAGCTCCGGGTCGGTGCCGACCGCGAAGCGGACCGCGTCGATCGCGGCGGCGAGGTCGGCGCGGGACAGGACGAGACGGGTGGTCATGGGGTGCTCCTCGTGGTCGATCAGGGCTCGGACCCGGGAGAGCTCGCGGCGGGCGTCGGTGAGGCCGTCCTCCAGCCGGCGCAGGTGCGCGTCGAGCAGCCGGCCCACCACGGCCGGCTCGGCCCGGTGCCGCACGGCGGCGGCGATCTCCGCCAGCGGCATCCCGACCCGGCGCAGCCCGGCCACCAGCCGGGCCGGCACGACCTGCTCGTCGGCGTACCAGCGGTAACCGGTCACCGGGTCGACCAGCGCGGGCACCAGCACCCCGGAGCGGTCGTAGAACCGCAGGGCGCTGACGGTCAGGCCGCTGGCGCGGGCCAGCTCGCCGATGCTGCGCAGTTCGCTCTCCACGCCGAGGATCCTGTGCCCTCCACCAGGTCGAGGGTCAAGCCGCGCCCACGCCGCCCCTGCCGCTCGTCGGGCGGCGATGTTTGCAGGGGACCCTTCCTATACCGAAAGCGTTAACAGGGGGCCCCTCCTTGCACCTCCAGCGTGCGGAAGGCGATGCCGGCGGCGGTGAGGCGGCGCAGCAGCGCGTCGCCCATCGCGGTCACCGGGGTCACCTGGCCCGCGACGGGCGGCAGGCCGTCGTCGAGGGCCAGGCAGAGGGCGGACTCGGCGAGCATCTTCGCCGTCTCGTCGTACCCGGGGTCGCCGCCGGTCACCTCGGTGACCACCCGCCGGCCCCCGGCGGAGCCGACGAAGCGCACCCGGAACCACGACTTCGCCCGCTGCTCGGCGCTGGGCCCCTGCCCGGAGGCGAGCCGGCCGAGCAGCCACCGCCGGGCCGGGGGCACCTTCACCAGCCCGGTCAGCCCGGCGAGCCCGACCGCGCCGACGACGATCGTGGGCAGCCGCCGCACGGCGGCGAAGTGCCGGTAGCGGAAGTCCGGCCCGTACTCCGGCCGGGCCGCCGCCGACCGGCGGACCACCTGCGGGTCGATGGTCGGCAGCGGCACCGCCCAGCTGCCCAGCTCCGCCGACCGGCCGACCCTGCCGTGCACCGCCCGGACCCGGCGGCCCGGCGGGCGCGGCTCGACGGCGCGCCGCTCCCGCGCCGCCCGGCTCGCCTCGGCGGCCCGGGAGAACGCGGTGAGCGCCGAATGGTACGTGCCGGCGGAGAACCGGCCGCCCGCCCGGACGAACCCGTCCACCGTGACCGGCCCGTCGGCCGGCAGTTGTGTGACCGTGTACCAGACGCCCAGGTCGTGCGGGACCGAGTCGAAGCCGCAGGCGTGCACGAGGCGGGCCCCGGTGCGGACGGCCTCGGCGTGGTGCCGCACGTACGTGGTGTCCACGAACTCCGGCTCGCCGGTGATGTCGACGTAGTCGGTGCCGGCCCGCGCGCACGCGGCGACCAGCGGCTCCCCGTGCCGCACGTACGGCCCGACGGTGCTGGCCACGACGCGGGCGTCCCCGGCGACCCGGCGCAGCGTCTCCGGGTCGCCGGCGTCGGCGGTGAGCAGCGGCAGCCCGGCCAGGGCCGGGTCGATGCCGGCGAGCCGGTCCCGGACGGCCGACAGCTTGGCCGGGTTACGTCCGGCCAGCGCCCAGCGCAGCCCCGGCGGCGCGTGCCGGGCGAGGTACTCGGCGGTGAGCCCGCCGGTGAATCCGGTCGCCCCGAACAGCACGACGTCGTACGCCCGATCCTCACGCATCCCGCGAGTCTGCCACCGGCGGGCGGCACCGGCACCACGATGGGCGCTCAGGGCGCTCAGGGCGCTCAGGGCGCTCAGGGCGCTCAGAGCGCTCAGGGCGTGAAGACCGTGCGCAGGCAGCCGTCGGCGCGGGTGCGGAACAGGTCGTAGCCGAGCGCGCCCTGCTCCAGGGGCAGGTGATGGGTCGCCAGGTGCCCCGTGTGGATCTCGCCGCGGGCCATCCGGTCCAGCAGCATCGGGATCGAGCGCTGCCCGTGCTGCCGGGCGGCGCGCACGGTCAGCCCCTTCTGCATGACCGCGCCCAGCGGGAACGTGTCGACGAACCCGGTGAACGTGCCGAGCACCACCACCGTGCCGCCCTTGCGGCAGGCGTGCACCGCCTCGCGTACCGCGATGGGCCGGTCGTGGGCGGCGCCGGGCCACGCGGCGGCGAACCGCTCGGCCAGCGACCGGGGCTCCCCGCCGTCCCAGGCCATGCCGACGGCCTCCACGCACACGTCGGGGCCCCGCCCGCCGCTGCGTTCCCGCAGCTCGGCCGGGACGTCGACGCTCAGGTAGTCGAGGGTCTCCGCGCCGAGGTGCCGCTGCGCCAGGCTCAGCCGCTGCGGGTAGCGGTCGATCACCACCACCCGGTCCGCGCCGCGCAGCAGCGCCGCCTGCGCGGCCATCTGGCCCACCGCGCCCGCGCCCCAGACCGCCACCACGTCGCCCGGGGACACCTCGCCCAGCTCGGCGGCGAGCCAGCCGGCCGGCACCGCGTCCGAGGCGAAGACCGCCCGGTCGTCGTCCACCGGCTCCGGCACCGGGAACGCCCCGACGTCGGCGTACGGCACCCGGACGTACTCGGCGTGACTGCCGGCGAAGCCCCCGGCCGACCGGGGCTGGCCGAAGCAGCCGCCGGTGGGCTGCCCCCACGCCGCCTCGGCGGCCGCCGGCCCGGTGCTGCCGTTGTCGCAGCAGGCGAAGAGGCCCTGCCGGCAGTACCAGCAGTTGCCGCAGGCCACGGCCGCGCAGACCACCACCCGGTCGCCGATGCGGTGCCGCCTGACCCCGGGGCCGACCTCCACCACGTCGCCGAGGAACTCGTGCCCGAGCACGTCGCCGACGGACAGCGCCGCCGTTCGCCCGGCGAGCAGCGGCAGGTCCGCCCCGCAGGTGGCGCTGCGCCGCACCCGGACGATGGCGTCGGCGGAGTTGCGCAGCTCGGGGTCGGGCACCTGGCGCACCGCGAGGCCGTCCGCGCCGAGCCAGCACAGCGCCCTCATCCGGGCACCGCCGGGTCGCCGCCGGGCCCCACCGGGCCGGGCCCGGCCGCCCCGGGCCACCCGGTCCCGGGCCCGGCCGGGGCGGACCGCGCCGGTCGGGGTCCCTCCACCGGGGAACGGTCCGCGCGCAGCAGCTCACCGGTCTCGGCGAGCTGCTTGGCCTGGCGCAGCGCCTCACGGACCAGCGGCGCGGGGTCGCCGCCGACGAGGTGGGCGGCCATCCCGGTGACCGGCACGCCGCGTACCGGCCGGGCCGCCAGCTCGGTGCCGCGCCCGCCGGGCGCGGGCCCCTGCGCCACCTCCACCGCCCCGTCGAGCCGGCGCAGCGGCTCCGGCCACCGCCCGCCGGGCAGGACCCGCTCCGGCGGCCGGTCGATCGTGACCACCTGCCAGCCGTCGCGCGGGCCGGCCTCGCGCGGGCGGCCGCCCCGGAACGGCGCGCGCAGCACCCGCGCCACCGTCACCCCGGCGACCGCGCCGGCCACCACCCCGGCGGTACGGGCCAGCGCCCGACCGCCCCGCCTGCCCCGTCCCATCCGTCCCACCCGCCTCTCCACTGCGGCCGCCGACGGGCCCGTCCAGCCGGTCCGCCGTCGGCACGGCGGGACCCGCGCGGCCGACGACCGGTGCCCCCAGCCTCGGCGGCGGCCGGGTGAACCGGGATCCCCCCGAAGGGGTGAACCGGCCGGGGCCGGGTAACCGCCCGCCGCACGAGCCGGGGAGGGACGCGTGGCGTGGGGGTGCCGCATGACGCAGCACGAGGTGGACGGCGCGACGATGGTTGCCGGCGGCGACCCCGGGCCGGTGGGGCCGCTGCTGGCGTCCCGGCTCACGCCGGCCCCGCCGCCCGAGCCGGTGCTGGTCCGGCCCCGCCTGCTGCGCCGGCTGGACGAGGGCGTCGCCGGGGCACTCACCCTGGTCACCGCGCCCGCCGGCTGGGGCAAGACCACGCTGCTCGGGTCGTGGGCCCGGACCGTCGAGCCGGCACCGGCGTGGGTGTCGGTGGAGGCGGGCGACACGGGGGCGCGGCTGTGGGCGTACCTGACGGCGGCCCTGCACCCGCACGCGCCCGCCGGTGACCCGGCCCGGCCCGACCGGCTGGAACTGCTGGCCGCCGCGCTGGCCGCCCGGGACCGCCCGGTGCTGCTGGTCCTCGACGACGTGCACCGGGTCCCCGACCCGGCGGCGCTGACCGGCCTGGAGTTCCTGCTCCGCCACGCCGGGGGGCGGCTGCGGGTGGTGGCCGGGGCCCGCACCGACCCGCCGGCGGGGCTGCACCGGCTGCGGCTCGCCGGTGAGCTGACCACGGTGGGCCCCGCCGAGCTGGCCTTCACCGACGACGAGGTGGCCGACCTGCTCGTCGCGCACGGCGTGCTCCTGCCGGCCGCGGCGGTGCCCCGGCTGCGCGCGCGTACCGGCGGCTGGGCGGCCGGGCTGCGGCTGGCCGCGCTGGCCGCGCGGGACCGGCCGGACCCGGTGCGCTGGCTGGAGCAGTTCGGCGGCGACGAGCCGGACGTGGCCGGCTACCTGCGCGCGGAGGTGCTCGACCCGCTCGACGCCGCGGCCCGGGACGCGCTGCGCCGCAGCACGGTGGCCGACGCCGTCAGCGCCGACCTGGTCGACGCGTTGACCGGCCGGTCCGACGCCGGGCGGGCGCTGACCGCGCTGGCCGCGGCCGGCGGCTTCGTGGACCGCGACGACAGCCGGCCGCCCTGGTACCGCTGCCATCCGCTGCTGGCCGACCTGCTCCGCGCCGAGCTGGGCGAGCTGACCGACGCGGAGCGCCGGGACCTGCACCGGCGGGCGGCCGACTGGTACGCCGGGCACGCCCGCCCCGCCGAGGCGCTGCGGCACGCCCTCGCCGCCGGGCGCTGGGACGCGGCCACCGAGCTGCTGGTCACCGGCTGGCCGGACCTCGTGCCGTACGACCGGGAGGGCGCGGGCGGGCCCGTCCCCGCCGCGCCCCCGGAGGCCGCCGTCCGGCGGGACCCCGAGCTGGCGCTGGCCGCCGCCGCCGAGCGGGCCCACGCGGGCGACGCCGACGCCGCCGCCGCGCAGCTGCACCGGGCCGCCGGGCACGCGCGGTCGCTGCCCGTGCCGCGCCGGGACCGGTTCCGTCGGCTGGCCGTCGCCCTGGAGGTCACCCTCGCCCGGCTGGCCGGCGACCCCGACGAGGTACGCCGGGCGGCGGCGCGCCTGCTCGCCACGCGTACCCCCGAGGGGTCGGCGGACGACCCGCGCACCGGCGCCGCCGACGACGCCGACGTGCGGGCGACGGCCGGGGCGGCCCTCGGCCTGGTGGCGCTCTCCGGCGGCGACCTGCGCGGCGCGGCGGCCGAATTCGACGCCGCGCTCGTGGCGGCCCGGGCGGCCGGTCGGGCGCGCACCGAGCTGCTCTGCGCGAGCCGGTCCGCCCTGCTGCACGCGGCCCTCGGGGAGCTGCGGGCCGCCGAGCGGGCCGCCGGGGAAGCCCTGGCGATGCCGCCCGGTCAGGGCTGGTCCTGCCGCACCGACTGCGCGTACGCCCACCTGTCGCTGGCCGTCGTCGCGCTGCACCGGGACCGGCCCGACGACGCGGAGGCGCACCTGGCGCTGGCCGGCCCGGCCGCCGACGAGCCGGCGGCGGCGGCGCTCGCCGCGCTGTGCCGGGCGACGCTGCTGCGCGACCGGGGCGACCCGGCCGCCGGCCGACGCCTGCTGGCGGCGGCCCGGGACGCCCTCGCCCCACCGACGACCGGCGACGGCCCCGCACCCGCCGTCGACCGGTCCGCGCCCGCGCCCGCCGATGGCCGGTCCGGGTCCGTGCTGGTCGTCGACCGGTCCGGGCCCGCTTGGGTCGCCGGCCGGTCCGCGTCTGCGTCGGCCGTCGGCCGGTCCGCGCCCGCGCCGGCCGGGCGGGGTGGTGGCGCGGGGGAGCTGGCCGGCTGGCTGCTGGCCGCCGAGGCGGACCTGCGGGCCGCCCACGGCGACGCCGACGCCGCCCGGGAGCTGCTGGCCGGCGCGCCGGGCCGGCCGGACGGCCCGGCCGGGGCGGCCGCCGTGGCCCTGGCCCGGGTCGAGCTGCGCGCCGGCGACCCGGCCGCCGCCGCCCGCGCCCTGCCGCGCTGGGACGGCCCGGAGGCCGCCGCGTGGCCGCTGCCGGTGCGCCTCGACGCCGGCCTGCTCGACGCGGCGCTCGCCGCGCGGGCCGGGGACGCCCGACGGGCCGGGCGGACGCTGGAGCGGGTCCTGGAGCTGGCCGCCGACGAGGGGTTCCGCCGGCCGTTCACCCGGGCCGAGCCCGGGGTGCGGGACCTGCTCGCGGCGCACCTCGACTCCGGCACGGCCCACTGGCCGACGGTGAGCGACCTGGTCCGGGCGGCACAGGAGCCGCCCGCGCGGCCGGGCCCCGCGCCGGGCCCCGCGCCGGACCGGGCGCTCGACGAGCCGCTCACCGAGCGGGAGCTGACCATCCTGCGCTACCTCCAGAGCATCCTGTCCAACGTGGAGATCGCCGCCGAGCTGTCCCTGTCGGTGAACACCGTCAAGACGCACGTGCGCAACATCTACCGCAAGCTGGACGCCACCCGCCGCCGGGAGGCCGTCCGCCGCGCCCGCGAGCTGCGCCTGATCTGACGGCCCGCCCGTGCCGCTCCCCGGGCCGCGTGGTTAGGAGGGGGCCCTTCCTATGCAGAAAGCGTTAAGAAGGGGCCCTTCCTTGCAGTGATGATGGTCGACAAGACGGCGGGCGGTCCGGCACGATCTGGGGCGGCGTTGACCGTCGGGAGCGGGGAGCAGGCGATGGGTGAGGTTGGCGAGGCGGCACCGGTCGACGTCACCGGGCCGCCGGCGGCCGTCGGTCGGGGGCGGGCGGTGGCCGGACGGCTCGCCCGGTTCGCCCGGCACGAGTGGACCCTCGCGGTGCTCGGGTCGCTGCTGCTGGCCGTGGTGCTGACCTGGCCGACGGTGCGCGACCTGACCGGCACCATCCCGCAGGACGTCGGCGACCCGACCTTGCAGGCGTGGCAGGTCGCCTGGGGCGGGCACGCGGTGCTCACCAACCCGACGCAGCTCTGGCACTCGAACACGTTCTGGCCGGAGCCGTACACGTACGCGTACTCGGACACGCTGCTCGGCTACGCCCCGTTCGGCTTCTTCGGCGAGGGGCCGGTCGCCGCCGTGGCCCGCTACAACCTGCTGTACGTGCTGGTGCACGCGCTCGCCTTCGTCGGCGCGTACGCGCTGTCGCGGCAGCTCGGCGCGGGCCGGGCGGGCGCGGCGGTGGCCGGGGCGTCCTTCGCGTACGCGCCGTGGAAGCTGGCCCAGGCCGGGCACCTGCACGTGCTCAGCATCGGCGGGATCGCCCTGGCGCTGGCCATGCTGGCCCGGGGCCACGGCTGGTCGTTGCGGCACGGCTACCGCCCCGAGCGGGCGCGCCCCGGCTGGGCGGTGGCGGGCTGGGCGGCCGCCGCCTGGCAGGTCAGCCTCGGCTTCGGCATCGGCCTGCCCTTCGCGTACGCGCTGGCGCTGCTCTGCCTCGGCGCGGCCGGCGGGTACGGCTGGTCGTGGTGGCGGCACCGGCGGCGGCCGGCGTTCGGCCGCCGGCTGCTGGTGGCGGACCTGGCGGGCGGCGTGTTCTTCGCCGGGGTGACCCTGCTGATGGCCGCGCCCTACTTCGAGGTGGTGGCCCGGCACCCGGACGGCCGGCGCACGGTCGAGCAGATCGCGATGTTCTCCCCGCCGCTGCGCGGTTTTCTCACCGCGCCGCCGGAGTCGTGGCTGTGGGGGGAGCGGCACGAGGCGGCGCGGGCCTCGCTGACCTTCGCCGGGGAGATGACGCTGCTGCCCGGGATGGTGCTGATCGGGCTCGCCGCCGCCGGGCTGTTCGTGTCGGCGTGGCGGGTGCGGCACCGGGTGGCGCTGGCCGCCGGGGCGCTGGTGACCGTGGCGCTGGCCGCCGGCACCACGCTGGGCGGGGACGGCGACCCGGGGTACGTCACGCTGGTGGAGCACGTGCCGGGCTGGGACGGGGTCCGCACCCCGGGCCGGCTGGTGCTGTGGACGACGCTGCTGCTGGGCGTGCTGGCCGCCGGGGCGCTGACCGTGGGCGACACCGATTCGGAGCCGGGCGCGGAGAAGGCGGGGCGGCCGGGCGGCGGGTGGCGGCGCTGGGGGCGGCTGGTGCTGGTGCTGCCGGTGCTGCTGGTGCTCGCCGAGGGCGTCAACCGGACGCCGCACGTGCCGGCCCCGGTCGCGCCGGCGGCGATGCACGGGCTGCGCGGCCCGGCGCTGGTGCTGCCCAGCGACGGCATCCGGGAGTTCCACGTGATGCTCTGGTCCACCGACGGCTTCCCGAAGATCGTCAACGGGCTGGCGTCGTTCGTGCCGGCCAAGCAGCAGGAGATCCGGGCGGCGAGCACGGGCTTCCCGGACGCCGCGTCGGTGGCGTACCTGCGGGGCGTCGGGGTGCGCACGGTGGTGGTGCTGCCGGCCTACACGGCGGGCACCCCGTGGCAGGGCGCGGAGACCCGGCCGGTCGACGGGCTGGGCGTGCGGCGCGAGGCCGTCGGCGACGGATACGTCTACCACCTCGACTGAGACTGGCACGTCTCCCACCTCGACTGATCGGCCGTCGCCGTCCCGCCGGCCGGGCGAGTTTGTTTGGAGTGCTTCCTAACTCGGCCCGGTAGAGGTTACCGTGAATGCCTTCCTCGGCAGCGGGAGCCGCGCGCGCCGGTGGGAAGCCCGGGCAGGCTTCCCGCGCCCCGACGTCGGGCCTGGGCACGGTCGTCCGTCGACCGCCGACGTCGTGCTCGTCCCACCATCACGGGCATCCCCGAGAGGAAACCGCAGATGCGGAGAGGTCTTGTCGGCGCGGTCACCACCGTGCTGGCCGCCGCCACGGCAGTCGTGGCCGTTCAGTTCACCGTCGCCCCGTCCACCGAGGCGGTTGCGGCCGCCTCGGAGCCGTACTCCTTCAAGAACGTACGGATCGACGGTGGCGGCTTCGTCCCCGGCGTCGTCTTCAACCCCACCGAGAAGAACCTGATCTACGCCCGCACCGACATCGGCGGCCTGTACCGCTGGGAGCAGGCCAGCCAGTCCTGGACGCCGCTGCTGGACTGGGTCGGCGCGGACAAGTGGGGCTACAACGGCGTGGTCAGCGTCGCCACCGACCCGGTGCAGACCAACCGGGTGTACGCCGCCGTCGGCATGTACACCAACGACTGGGACCCGAACAACGGCGCGATCCTGCGCTCGTCGGACAAGGGCGCGACCTGGCAGGCCACCGAGCTGCCGTTCAAGAACGGCGGCAACATGCCCGGCCGGGGCATGGGTGAGCGCCTCGCCGTCGACCCGAACAAGAACAGCACTATCTACTACGGCGCCGAGGGCGGCAACGGCCTGTGGCGCAGCACCGACTACGGCGCGACCTGGGCCAAGGTCGCCAACTTCCCCAACGTCGGCAACTACAAGGCCGACCCGAACGACACCACCGGCTACCAGAGCCAGAACCAGGGCCTGACCTGGGTGTCGTTCGACAAGAGCACGGGCACGGCCGGCAACGCCACCCAGACGATCTACGTCGGCGTGGCCGACAAGGCCAACCCGGTCTACCGCAGCACCAACGGCGGCGCCACCTGGGAGCGGATCCCCGGCCAGCCGACCGGCTACCTCGCCCACAAGGGCGTCGTGGACCCGGTGGGCGGCTACCTCTACATCGCCACCAGCGACACCGGCGGCCCGTACGACGGGGCCAAGGGCGACGTGTGGAAGTTCAACCGGGCCACCGGCGCGTGGACGCAGATCAGCCCGATCCCGTCGTCCAGCTCCGACGCGTACTTCGGCTACTCCGGCCTGACCATCGACCGGCAGAAGCCGAACACCCTGATGGTGGCCACCCAGATCTCCTGGTGGCCGGACGCGATCTTCTGGCGCAGCACCGACGGGGGCGCGACCTGGTCCCGGATCTGGGAGTTCACCAGCTACCCGGACCGCAGCAAGAAGTACACCATGGACATCTCCTCGGTGCCGTGGCTGACCTTCGGCACCAACCCGGCCCCGCCGGAGGAGACGCCGAAGCTGGGCTGGATGAACGAGTCGGTCGAGATCGACCCGCACGACTCCAACCGGTTCATGTACGGCACCGGCGCGACCATCTACGGCAGCACCGACCTGACCAAGTGGGACACCGGCGGCCAGCTCACCATCAAGCCGATGGTCAAGGGCCTGGAGGAGACCGCCGTGCTCGACCTGATCAGCCCGCCCACCGGGGCCCCGCTGGTCAGCGCGCTCGGCGACCTCGGCGGCTTCCGGCACACCGACCTCGACGCCGTGCCGGCGAAGATCTTCAGCCAGCCGGTCTTCACCAGCACCACCAGCATCGACTACGCCGAGGCCAACCCGGCTACGATGGTGCGGGCCGGCAACTTCACCGACGCCGACCGCCCCAACGACAGCCACGTCGCGTTCTCCACCGACGGCGGAGCCAACTGGTTCCAGGGCAGCGAGCCGGGCGGGATCAACAACGGCGGCACCGTCGCCGCGTCCGCCGACGGCAGCCAGTTCGTCTGGTCGCCGGGCGACGCCGGCCAGCAGGTCGTCCGCTCGGTGGGCTTCGGCAACTCGTGGACCGCGGCGACCGGGATCCCGGCCAACGCCGTCGTCGAGTCCGACCGGGTCAACAAGAACAAGTTCTACGGCTTCTCCGGCGGCAGGTTCTACGTCAGCACCAACGGCGGGGCGAGCTTCACCGCGTCGGCGGCCACCGGGCTGCCGAGCACCGGGAACGTGAAGTTCAAGGCGGTGCCCGGCAAGGAGGGCGACATCTGGCTGGCCGGCGAGGGCGGGCTGTGGCGCTCGACCGACTCCGGGGCCACCTTCGTCAAGCAGGCCGGCGTGTCGTCGGCGGTGAACGTGGGCTTCGGCAAGGCGGCCCCCGGGCAGACGTACCCGGCGCTGTTCGTCTTCGGCACCGTCGACGGGCAGGCCGGCCTGTTCCGGTCGGACAACACCGGCGCGGCCTGGGTCCGGATCAACGACGACAAGCACCAGTACGGCAACGCGGGCGAGGCCCTGACCGGCGACCCGCGCGTCTACGGGCGGGCCTACCTGGGCACCAACGGGCGGGGCATCATCGTCGCCGACCGGCTCGGCGGGGCGACCACCCCGCCGGCGACGACGCCCCCGGTCACGACCCCGCCGGCGACCACCCCGCCCGCGACGACCCCGCCGGCCACCACGCCCCCGGCCACCACGCCTCCGGTCACGACGCCCCCGGCGACCCCGACGGGCACGCCCGTGCCGGCCGGGGCCTGCTCGGCGACGTACAAGGTGACGACCTCCTGGTCCGGTGGCTTCCAGGGCGAGGTGACCGTGAAGAACAACAGCGGCTCGGCGAAGAGCTTCTGGAGCGTGGTCTGGAACTTCCCCGGCGGCCAGCAGATCACCCAGCTCTGGGGCGGCACCTACACCCAGACCGGGGCGCAGGTCGTGGTGCGGGACGCGGGCTGGAACGGGGCGCTGCCGGTCGGCGGCAGCACCACCTTCGGCTTCGTCGCCAGCGGGACCGGGGCCAACTCGACCCCGGCGATCCTGACCTGCACGGCCAACTGACCGCACACTGACCGCCCCGCGCGGTCCCGAGACGCCGGGCCGGCCTCCCCGCACGGAGGCCGGCCCGGTTCGCGTCTCGAAGGGGTTCGGGCGCTCGCCGGGCCGCGGGTGCTCCTCGGCGGACCGGCGGCGACGGCCGGCCGGTGACGCCCAGCCGCCCGGGACTCAGCCGTCCAGGCCGACCGGGGAGTTGGGCCGGTCGACGTCGACGAACTCGATCTCCTCGACGTCGCGCTCGCCCCGCCGCCCGGCGGCCCGCGCCGCCGAACCGGCGGCCCAGCCGATCGCCGCCCCGGCCAGGGCGGCCCCGACCAGCAGCGCCCAGGGCAGGGCGGGCCGGCGACCGGCGAGCGCGTCGAAGGCCCGCACCGCCCGGCGGCGCGCCTCGTCGGCCGCGGAGCCGACCAGGTCGCCCGCGTCGTCGGCGAGGCCCGAGCCGCTGCGCCGGGCGGAGCGGGCGGTGTCGCGCACGCTGTCCCCGGCGGAGACGACGGCGGAGGCCAGGTGCTGCCAGGCCTGGTCCGCGATCCGCTCCGGCTTGCTGCGGCGCTCCAGCAGGTTGGTTCCGAACATCGTGCTACCTCCTCGGGTGCCGAAGCTTGCGGCCACTTCGGACTGCGGCGTGGGACCGGTGGGCGGCCGACGCGCCGGGCACTGTCCCGGCGCGGTCCGCCCACCGGGGCAGTGCCCCGCCCGCCGCCGCCGCAAACCCCGGCGCGTCGCCCCGTGCCCTCAGCGTACGGACACCACCGCCGCGCCCCGGGCGAAGTCGTCGTCGTCATCGTCGTCGTCGTCCCCGGCGCCGCCGAAGCCGCAGGCCAGCATGAGTGCGAGCAGCGCGCCGACGCCGGCCAGGCCGGCCAGTCTCCGGATCATGGGGGTGGTCCCTTCCGTGCTACGGGTGTGGACGCCGCCGATGCTAGGAGGGGCGGGCAACGGCGGCGGGTCCGGCCGGTGACGGAAGGTGGTCACACGCCCGGGGTGCGGGGTGCGCGCAAAGGTCGGGGGAGACCGCTACCCTGGGTCGGCGACACCGGCCCCGGGCCGGTCGTCCGGCAAACAGGATCTGAAAAGTCCGGATAAGGGCAGCGTGTTTTGCCCTGATCCACGAATTGCTCATCCCGAGGGGTGGCGACCGAGGCCATCGGAGGAATACTCTCGGTCGCGGCCCGCGTACTGATGAGGCGCCCGTCAACGGGCGAGTGGAGGTGCTCGCGTGAGCCTGTCGATCGTGAAGTCGGTTCTTTCCGGTGGTGTCATCGAAATCGCCCCGCGCGGTGAGATCGACGTCGACACCGCGTACGAGGTGCGTGAAGCCATCGCCGAGGTGCTCACCAAGGGGCGGCCCGCCCGCATCGAGCTGAACATGCGTCTCGTCACCTTCATCGACTCCGTCGGCATCAGTGCGATGGTGGCCGGGTTCCAGACCGCCGAGGTCAGCGGGGTGAAGCTGGTCGTCACCGAGCCGAGCCGGTTCGTGCACCGGCAGCTCTGGGTGACCGGCCTGCTCGGCCTCTTCGGCGCCCCGGAGCCCTACCTCGCGGGCACGGCCACCCCCGAGGTGCTGCCGGGCGCCTGACGCGGCCGCCGGCGCAGGTCCACGCGCCGGGGCGTTCGGCCCTTCCCCCACGCCCCCGGGTGGGGGACGATCGACGGATGCCCCGGCGCGACAGCTTCCAGTACTCGGTCCAGGCCCGCTGCCCGCGGGCGGAGGCGGTGGCGCTGCTCAGTGACCCCGCCCGGCAGACCGAGCTGCATCCGTTGATCACGCGGGTGCGCCGGCTGCCGCCCCGGCCGGGCGCCCTGGCCAGCTACGCGATCACCGACCAGCTCGCCGCCGGGCCGGTGCGCTTCGGCGTGACGTACCAGGCGGACGTGCTGACGGTGACCGACGACGAGATCGTCACGGTGGCCCGGCAGCGGCCGGCCACGACGGTGCGTAACCACACCCGGCTGCGCGACGAGCCGGACGGCCTCCTCCGCGTCGACGTGGAGATCACCCTGGCCGCGCCGACGCCGCTGTTCGGCTACGCCTTCCGGCAGGCCCGCTCGGCGCACCTCGGGCTGGCCCGCCGGCTCGGCGAGGTGCTCGGCCGGGCGGCGTAGCGCCCGGCGACCCGCCCCGGTGGGGGAGGGCCGCCGGGGCGCGGTGGCTCAGATCACCGACAGGTGCACGTGGTTGGTGTGGTCGCTGGACGGGTCGCCGTTTCCGCCGCTGTACGCCTTCCAGCCGCTGCTGGGCAGCCAGATCTGCTTGAACCAGATCACGTAGAGCACGGCGAGCCGGTCGGCGTTGCGCACGAAGTACGCCGCCAGGTTGTTGCCGTAGGTGCGGTCCCCGCCGCTGGCCACGCCGCCGAAGCCGCCCTTCTGCGCGGCGAAGTCGCAGGCCCGGCCCTTCGGGTGCTCGCCGGAGCCGCCGGGGCGGTAGCAGGAGACGTACCGGGTGAAGCCGGCGGCCTTGGCCTGGTTGAGCGCGTGCAGGGTGCGCGGGGTGATGCAGCCGTTGGCCGGGGTGGGGTCGTTGACGCTGCACGACTCCGCCGGCCAGGAGCCGTCGGAGTTGCGCTTCGCGGGGGTGGCGTTCGCGCTGGAGGTGCCGCCCGGGCTGGACCCGCCGCCGCTGCTGCTGGCCTTGTCGTTGGCCACGGTGAGGGCCCGTTCGGCCTGCTCCTTGCGCTTGCCCATCAGCGCGACCTGCTTGCGCTGCTCGCGGATCTCGCCGTCGAGGGCCTGCCGGGTCTTCGTCGCCTCGTCCCGGGTGGTCAGCAGCTCGCGCAGCGCCCGGTCCTCGTTCGCGGCGATCGTGTCGAGCGCGGCGGCCCGGTCGAGGAACCCCTCGGGGGAGCTGCTGTCGAGCAGCACCGAGGCGGCGGTGAGCCGGCCCTTCTTGTACGCCACCCCGGCGATCTCGCCGACCTTGGCGCCCCGGGTGACCAGCTCGGCCTCGACCGTCTTGAGCTGGCCGCCGAGCTGCTGCTGCCGCTTCACCGAGCGGTCGAGGGCGGTCTTGGCCTCCAGGTAGCCCTTGCTGGCCGCCTCGAGCTGGGCGCGCAGGGCGGGCGTGCCGCCCTCCTCGTCGTCGCCGGGCGCGGCGAGCAGGCCGACCGGCGGCGCGGCCCCGGCCGGCGTCACCGGCGCGACCCCGAGGCCGACGGCGAGCGTCAGCGCCAGCGCCGCCGCCACCCGGGCGGCGATCCTTCCTACAGGTGCCACTGCTGGCATGTGCGTGTCCTTCCGTCAGCCGCCGACCGGGTTAGCTGACGGGTTCGGGACGGAAGATCCCTACCGCTGGAGCGGATGCACCCCACACACATGGTTCCCCGGCTCGCCCACGGGCGATTAGGCGGCGGCCACCACAGGCGCCGGAGGGCGCCGCCCGGCGGTGGCCGGGGCTGAGCCTACCGGTGCAGATGGGGCCAGCGCTGCCTCCGTGACGGAGGGTACGCGGATGAAACCTGTCAAGTCGGCCATTCGGCCGCGAATGTCGCAAAAATTGCTGGATTCCCGTCTCACCAGCCGGCCGGGCCGCAGCCGTCGCGGGCCGCTCCGGGCTCGACCTGCAACGTGGCGTGCTCGATGTGGAAGTCCTCGTGCAGGGCGGTGCGGGCGGCGGTCAGCACCGCGCCGACCTCCGCGCCGGGCGCCATGGTCAGGTGGGCCGAGGCGACCTCCATGCCGGAGGTCAGCGTCCAGACGTGCAGGTCGTGCACCTCGACCACGCCGGGCACGGCGGCCAGCCGGTCGTGCACGGCGGTCACCTGGAGGTGCTCCGGCGCGGCCTGCACCAGGATGCGCACCGCGGCCCGCCCGAGCCGCCAGGTGCGGGGCAGGATGAACACGCCGATCGCGACGGCCACCGCCGGGTCCGCCCACCACCAGCCGGTCGCCATGATCAGCACCGCCGCGCCGATCACGCCGACCGACCCGAGCAGGTCGCCCAGCACCTCCAGGTACGCCCCGCGCATGTTGATGCTCTCCTTCGCCCCGCTGCGCAGCAGGGCGAACGCGGCGACGTTGGCGAGCAGGCCAAGCACCGCCACCACGAGCAT
This sequence comes from Micromonospora sp. WMMD712, assembly GCF_029581295.1. NCBI lineage: Bacteria > Bacillati > Actinomycetota > Actinomycetes > Micromonosporales > Micromonosporaceae > Micromonospora > Micromonospora sp. WMMD712. Next base: position 2,672,242 of record NZ_CP120743.1, on the reverse strand, counting down.
CGGGCCGGTGGTCACCTCGGGCGGGTCGCCGAAACGGCGGACGGCCTCGACGAGGACGTAGACGGCGACGCCGCTGAGCAGCAGGGCGTTGCCGAGCGCGGCGAGCACCTCCAGCCGGTAGAGCCCGAAGGTGCGCTGCGGGTCGGCGGTGGCCCGGCGGGTGGCGGTGATCGCGGCGAGCGCCATGCCGATGCCGAGCACGTCGGTGAACATGTGCCCGGCGTCGGAGAGCAGTGCCAGCGAGCCGGTGCCGAGCGCGGTCGCCGCCTCGACGATCATCAGCGCGGCGAGCAGCGCGAACGCCGCCCAGAGCCGCCCCGAGTGGCGGTCCGCCACGTTCGCCGCCCCGTGGTGGTGGTCATGCCCTGCGCCCACGCCCGCGCCCTCCGTCCGTGATCCCCACCCGGCCCAATCTATGCTCACATCGCAATGTGTGCAAGTGATCGACAGTGGTCCGGCCCGGGAACGGCCGGGGCGGGCGGTCAGCCCGTCGGGTCGATCGTGACGAGGCGCTGGGTCGCCCGGGACAGCGCCACGTACAGCGTCCGCACGCCCGAGCCCGGGTCGGCCCGGATCTCGCCCGGGGCGACCAGCACCACCCCGTCGTACTCCATGCCCTTGGCCTGGAGGCTGGTCACCACCTGCAGGCGCGGCGCGGCCCGGCCCGCCAGCCAGCCCGCGACCTCGTCGCGGCGCGGCACCGGCGTGATCACCCCGACCGTGCCCTCCACCTCGCCGAGCAGCTCGCCGACCGCCGCGACGGTCGCCGCTTCCAGCCCGGCCGCCGGCACGGTCAGCTCGACCGGGGCCACGCCGGTCGACCGCACCGCCCGGGGCAGCGCCAGGTCCGGGTAGAGCCGGCGGATCTCCGCCGCCGCCACCGCGAAGATCTCCGCCGAGTTGCGGTAGTTGGTGGTCAGCTCGAACTCGTGCCGCCGCCGCCGGCCCAGCGCCGCGTCCCGCGCCCGGGTCAGCTCCTGCGGGTCCCCCGTCCACGCGGTCTGCGCCGGGTCGCCCACCACCGTCCAGGACGCCAGCCGGCCGCGCCGGCCGATCATCCGCCACTGCATCGGCGACACGTCCTGCGCCTCGTCGACCACCACGTGCGCGAAGTCGCGGTAGTCCTCCGGCCGCTCCCGGGCCGCCTCCCGCGCCGCCCGCTGCCGGTCGGCGTGCGTGCTCAGCTCGCGGACCCCCCCGGCGAGCTGGAACGGGTCGCGCTTCGCCCGCTTCGGCTGCACCGGCTTGCCCAGCAGCGCGTCCAGCTCGTCGAGCAGGGCGACGTCGGCGATCGTGAGCCCCTCGGCGTCCAGCGTCCGGTACGCCTCGACGAGCAGGCCGACCTCCGCCCGGGACAGCACCCCGGCGGCGTACCGCCGCAGCCGGTCGGGGCGGGCCAGCCAGCCCAGCACGTGCCGGGGGTGCAGCCGCGGCCACCACGCCTTGAGGAACTCGCGGAACTCGGGCCGCTCGGCGATCTCGTCCTCGAACGCGCGCTGCTCCGGCAGCCGGCCGATGCCGAGCCGCCGGGCCTGCGCCCACAGCGCCGCGAACACCCCGTCGAAGCCCGCCCGGCGCGACTCGTTGCGGCGGGCGCCCCGGCCCAGCGCCCGGTCCCGGATGCCGTCGAGCTCCCGGCGGTCGAGCCGCAGCAGCTCCCCCCGGTAGAGCAGGCGCAGCTCGCCCGGCCCACCCGGCACCGCGTCCCGCACCGCCCGCTCCAGCACCCGGCGCATCCGCAGCGACCCCTTCACCGCCGCCACCTCCGGCGGGTCGGTGCGCGTCGCGCCCATCCCCGGGAACAACGACCCCAGCGAGCGCAGCGTCGCCGTCTCCTCGCCCAGCGACGGCAGCACCGAGGCGATGTACTCCACGAACACCGCCGACGGGCCCACCACCAGGATGCCGCCGCCCGCATAGCGGCTCCGGTCGGAATAGAGCAGGTACGCCGCCCGGTGCAGGGCCACCGCCGTCTTGCCCGTGCCCGGCCCGCCCGAGACGATCGTCACCCCGGAGGAGGGGGAGCGGATCGCCTCGTCCTGCTCGCGCTGGATCGTGGCCACGATGTCGCGCATCCCCCGGCCGGTGGCCCGGGACAGCGTCGCCAGCAGCCCGCCGTCGCCCACCACCGCCATGTCCGGCGGGGCCGCCGCCGGGTCCAGCAGGTCGTCCTCGATCCGGGTCACCCGCTCCGCCGACGAGGAGATCGTGCGGCGCCGCACCACGCCCAGCGGCTGGGCCGGCGTCGCCTGGTAGAAGGCGGCGGCGGCCGGGGCCCGCCAGTCCACCACCAGGGTCTCGGCGTCCTCGCCGCGCACCCCCAGCCGCCCCACGTGCAGCACCTGCCCCTCGCGCAGGTCCAGCCGGCCGAAGACCAGCCCCTCGTGCTCGGCGTCGAGCACGTGCCGGCGCTGCGCGGCGTGGAAGACCATCGCGTCCCGCTCGACGAGCGCCCCGAAGTTGCCCACCCGGGCCAGGCGGTAGCCGTCCTTCTCGGCCTGCGCGGCGAAGCGGCGCAGCTCGGCGAGGCGGGCGTACACCCGGTCGAGGTGCCGCTGCTCGGCGGCGATCTCCTGCTCCAGGGTCGTGCGGTCGGTCAACGTACGGGCTCCTCGCAGACGGCGGCATCGGCCGCGCCAGGGGCGCGGCGGCGCGCCGGGGTGACCGGGTGAGGGTACGGCCAGCAGCCGACGGGTTCGCGGGGCCATGCCGCCGCCGCGATCCACCCCACGTCCGGGGCGACCGGCGCGGGTCCCCCGGTCAGCGCCACCGCGGCCCCGCTCAGGCCCCGTCGGGGCCCCGGTCAGCGCGGCGCGGACGCCTCCGGCACGCCCGCCAGCACCCGGTCCAGCACCCCGGTCAGGGCGGCGTTGACCTGCGCGGGCCGCTCCATCATCAGCATGTGCCCGGCGCCCGGGCAGACCGTCAGCTCCGTCGCCGGCAGGGCCGCCGCGATCGACTCCGCGCACGGCGGCGGGGTGAGCCGGTCCCGGTCGCCGACCAGCGCCGCCGCCGGCAGGTGGGCCAGCGCGGCGAGGGTGTCCAGCCGGTGCTGGGCCCCGATCGACGCCCGGAACCCGCCGATCGAGCGCAGCGTGGCCCGGGCCACCGCCGAGGTGACCAGCCGGATGTCGGTCGGGTCGCAGCGGTCGCCGAAGAGCATCCAGCGGATGCTGGGCCGCAGGGCGCGCAGCAGGGCCCGGGGCGGCCGCCACGCGCCGCAGCGGGCCAGCACCCCCGCGCCGGTGGTCTCGGCCAGCCGGATCAGCCGGGCGATGCGGGGGGAGAGGCCGTACACGGTGTGGGTGTGCCCCTCGGCGGTGGTCGAGACGAACACCAGCCCCGCCGCGCGGGCGGCGAAGTGGCCGGGGTGCCGGTGCGCGTACTCCATGATCGTCATGCCGCCCATCGAGTGCCCGACCAGCACCACCGGCCCGGCCGGCGCGACGGCGTCGAGCACGGCGGCCAGGTCGTCGCCGAGCTGGGCCAGGGTGGCGGTACGCAGCGCCATGCAGCCGGACCGGCCGTGCCCCCGGGCGTCGTAGGTGACCACCCGGACCCGGTCGCCGAACCGCTCGCGCAGCTCGGCGAGCTGCCGGTGCCAGCTGCGCCCGTCGAGAGTCCAGCCGTGCAGCAGGACGGCGGTGACCTCGGCGTCGACCGGCCCGGACGCCTCCACGTGCAGGCGCACGTCGTCCGCGAGCCGCACCTCCACGTGTTCCGGCATCGCCGCCTCCCCTCGGGCCGCCACGGGAACTTCACCGCCGGGTGACCCGGCGGTAACAAACCGACTACCCGCCATGACACCACGCCAACCCTGTGCAAGGAAGGGCCCCTTCTTAACGCCTGCGGTAGAGAAGGGTCCCCTTCTCACCTTTCCCGTGCGTGGGGGCGGGGCGCAGACGGCGAACCGCCCGCCGGGTGGCCCGGCGGGCGGTTCGGGGTGGCGCAGGTGAAGCGGGTGTCGCGCAGGTGAAGCGGTCGAGCGGGTGTCGCGGGCGGGCTCAGCCGCCGAAGACACCGGCCTCGGCGAGGCGCTTCTCGGTGGCGTCCCAGCCGTGGTCGGGGTGGGCGGCCGCGAGGTTGTTCAGCTCGGCCCGGATCTTGGCGGCGTGGCCGGCGGCGGCCAGCGTCCGGATCTCCTCGACGAAGGCGTCGGAGTCGGTGCGCAGGTGCGCGGTCTTGCCGTTGGTCAGGTTCCGCACGTAGGCGTGCTTGCCGCCGTTGAGCGGGATCAGGTACTTGAACTCGCCCAGCACGCTGAGGGCCCCACCCTGGCCAGCCTGGCCGGCCCGGACTGACGCGCGCGCGGTCTTAGAGGTGTTGCTCGCCACGGAGGTACTCCTTGGAGACGTACGGGAGGACGGGAACGTCCGGGGGCTGTGACGGGTGACGCCCGGGAAGAGCCTCGCCCCGCCGAAGATGTGCGCGGCACAAGCCGCCGAGAGAACTGTACACGACCACGATGCCTGGCTGGTCACCGCGACTGTCGCCAGGGCACAACCGAGGCCGCCGGCCCGGCATTCCGGCCGGGGGCGGGGAACGGCGACGCCCGTCGCGCCCGATCCGCGGCGGCGGATTTTCCGATTCCCTGGCGCACCATCCGTCCCACCAGTCATCATGTGTTCCAACAGCCACTCGGGTGTCGAGGTCGTAGGGGAAGACGCACCTCGCTCTCCGGGAGGTCACCGTGCCAACGCGTGGCGTCGTATACGTCCACTCGACCCCGCTCGCCGTGTGCTCACACGTCGAGTGGGCGATCGCGCGCGTCCTTGCCGCGCCGGTCAACCTGCAGTGGACGGCCCAGCCCGTCGATCCCGGCGCCCGCCGGGCCGAGTGCGGGTGGACCGGTCGCCCGGGGACGGGCGCCGAGCTGGCTGCTGCCCTCCGGCAGTGGCCCATGATCCGTTTCGAGGTGACCGAGGAACCAAGCGCGGGCGTCGACGGCGAACGCTTCATGTACGTTCCGGGGCGAGGGCTGTTCCGGGCGACCGTCGGCGCGGCCGGCGACATCCAGCTCGGCGAGGACCGGCTGCGCGGCATCATGGCCGCCGCCCGGGCCCCCGAGGCCCTCGCGCACGCGCTCGACAAGGCGCTCGGCACCGCCTGGGACGCCGAGCTGGAGCCCTACCGGTACGCGGGCGACGGCGCGCCGGTGACGCTGCTCACCCGGGTCGGCTGAGCGCCGCCCCACGCGCGTCCCTCCCGGGGAGGTGGCGCCCCACGGGAGTCCCGCCCGGGCCGGCTGGCGGCGTTCCCCGGGAGCCCGCCGCGGACACGCGGCCGACCGTCCCCGGTCCCCGGCGCGGTGACTTGACCGGGCCGAGTTGCCCCGATAAGGGGTGAACTGGTGGGATGGACCGCGTGTCGAACTCCCCGCGACGTGCCGGCGTCGCGCTCGCCGTCCTGACCGCCGTGCTGCTCACCGGGTGCACGGGGGAGCCGGACCGGCCCCGCCCCGCCCCGTCGGCCAGCCCCGCCGCGGCCGACCCGACCCCGTCGGGCGCGCCGACGCCGACGGCCGCCGACCCGGCCGCCCGCGCCGCCGCCCTGGTCGCCACCCTCGCCGACGAGGACCTGGTCGGCCAGGTCCTGATGCCCTACGCGTACGGCGACAACGCCACGAAGGTCTCCACCGGCTCCGCCGCCGGCAACCGGGCCCTCGCCGGGGTGGACACCCCGGCCGAGATGGTGGCGAAGTACCGGCTGGGCGGGCTGATCCTGGTCGGCTTCAGCGCCGACGACCCGACCTCCGGCAACCAGGAGACCACCAACGTCGACAACCCGCAGCAGGTCCGCGAGCTGACCACCGGCCTGCGCGACGCCGCCGGGAAGCTGCCCGCCGGCGCGGCCCCGCTGCTGATCGGCACCGACCAGGAGTACGGGGTGGTCACCCGGATCACCGACGGGGTCACCCTGCTGCCCAGCCCGCTGGCCGCCGGGGCGGCCGGGGACCCGGCGCTGACCGAGGCCGCCTGGCGGGCCGCCGGTCAGGAGCTGGCCGCGATGGGGATCAACCTCGACTTCGCCCCCGTCGCCGACGTGCTGGTCACCCGGAGCACGGTGATCGGCTCCCGGTCGTTCGGCGCGGACCCGAAGCGCGCCTCGGCCCAGGTGGCCGGCGCGGTGCGCGGGTTGCAGGGCGCCGGGGTGGCGGCCAGCGTCAAGCACTTCCCGGGCCACGGCCTGAGCGCCGCCGACTCCCACGAGGAGCTGCCGGTGATCGGCCAGAGCCGCAAGGTCCTCGACGCCACGGCGTTCCCGCCGTTCTCCGCCGGCATCGACGCCGGGGCCCTCGCCGTGATGTCCGCCCACCTCGACGTCACCGCCGTCGACCCGGGCACCCCGGCGACGTTCTCCCACAAGCTGCTCACCGGCGTGCTGCGCGGCCAGCTCGGCTTCAAGGGCGTGGTGATCACCGACGGCATGAACATGGCCCCCGCCAAGCGCTGGTCGCCGGGGGAGGCGGCGGTGCGGGCGCTCAAGGCCGGCAACGACCTGATCCTGATGCCGCCCAACGTCACCCAGGCGTACGACGGGCTGCTCGCCGCCCTGCGCGACGGCTCGCTGCCCCGGGCCCGGCTGGTCGAGGCGGTAACCCGGGTGCTGACCATGAAGTTCACCGTGGCGGGCACGCCCGCCCCGGCGATGTCCACCCTGAACGACGCGGAGCACCGCCGGGCCGCCGAGGCGCTCGCCGCCGGCGCGGTCACCGTGCTGCGCGGCTCCTGCACGAAGGGGGTCGCCGGCCCCGTCACGGTCACCTCCTCCGGCGGCCGGGAGAAGACCCGCGACCTGCTGACGCAGGCGCTCACCGCCGCCGGGGTGCAGGTGGTGCCGAGCGGCGGCACCCGGGTGCACCTCGTCGGGTACGGCGACGGCAGCGGCGACCTCGCCGCCGACGCGGCGGTGACCGTGGCGATGGACACCCCGTACGTGCTGGCGAAGGCGAAGTCGCCGACGCTGCTGGCGACGTACTCCTCCAGCGCCGCGTCGATGACCGCGCTGGCGAACGTGCTCGCCGGCCGGGCCCGCCCGACCGGCCGCTCCCCGGTGCCGGTGTCGGGGCTGCCCGCGACGACCTGCGGAAACTGACCACCGGCGGCGGCCGGCGGTCGGCGCGCACGGGCCTTGCGGGCCTGGCCCGGCTGGTAGCGTGCGGCTGTCCGAGCGCCGCAGACGAGACGGAGGCGAGCCCCGTGACGCCACCGGAGCCGGCGCTGTCGGTCGTGGTGCCGATGTTCAACGAGGAGAGCGTGCTGCCGCTGTTCGCCCCGCGGCTGCGGGCCGTCCTCGACGCGCTCGGCGAGCCGTACGAGGTGCTGGTGGTCGACGACGGCAGCACCGACGGCACCCCCGCCGGCCTGGCCGGGCTGCGCGCCCGCTGGCCGCAGCTGCGGGTGCTGCGGCTGCGCCGCAACAGCGGCCACCAGGCCGCCCTGGTCGCCGGGGTGCTGCGGGCCCGGGGCCGGTGGGTGGTCAGCCTCGACGCCGACCTCCAGGATCCGCCCGAGACCGTCGCCGAGATGCTGCGCCGGGCCCGCGCCGACGACCTCGACATCGTCTACGGGGTGCGCGCCGACCGCAGCCGCGACACCCGCTTCAAGCGGTGGACCGCCGCCGGCTACTACCGGCTGATGCGCCGGCTCGTCGGCAAGCAGGTGCCCGCGCAGGCCGGCGACTTCCGGCTGCTCAGCCGGGCGGCCGTGGAGGCCCTGCGCGAGCTGCCCGAGCGCAGCCCCGTGCTGCGGCTGGTGGTGCCCTGGCTCGGCTTCCCGAGCGGCGAGGTCACCTACCAGCGCGAGGAGCGGGCCGCCGGCCGCACGAAGTACCCGCTGTCCCGGATGGCGGGGCTGGCCGCCGAGAGCGTCACCAGCTTCTCCGCCGCGCCGCTGCGCGTGGCCACCTGGCTGGGGCTGGTCGGGGTGGCCGTGTGCGGGGTGCTGGTGGTGGTCGCCGTCGCCGCCTGGCTGGTCGGTTCGACGGTCACCGGCTGGCCCTCGCTCTACGTGGCGATCCTCTTCCTCGGCGCGGTGCAGCTGCTCTGCCTCGGCCTGCTCGGCGAGTACGTGGCCCGGATCTACACGGCCGTGCAGGGCCGCCCCGCGTACTTCGTGGCCAGCGACACCGCCGGGCCCGGCGCGGCCGACGCCGCCGGTCCGGCGGCCGGCGACGCGGCCGAGCTGGCCGACAGCCTCCGGTGACCGCGCTCGCCACCGGCGGCGGCGACCCGACCGGCCCCCGCCGCCCCGCCGCCACGCCGGCCCCCGCGACCGCCGACGCCGCACCCGCCCCGGCCACGCGGGCCGGCGGCGACGGGCCGACCCGGCGTCCCGCCGCCCTGCGGTACGCCCCGGCCGTCGCCGGCTACGCCGTCGTCGCCGCCGCGCTGCTGGCCACCGGCACCCCCGTGGCCGACCTGGCCCGCTGGACCGGGTACGCGCTGCTGGCCGTGCTGCTGCCGGGCACGCTGGTGTTCCGCGCGCTGCGCCGCCGCCCGCACACCCTCGTCGAGGACGTGGCGTTCGGCGCGGCCGTCGGCCTGGTGCTGGAGCTGGCCGGGTGGGCGGCGTTCACCGCCGCCGGCCTGCCCCACCTGCTGTGGCTGTGGCCCCTGGCGGTGCTCGGGCCGTTCGCCGTCGTGCCCCGGCTGCGCCGGCACTGGCGGGCCACCGGGCACACCCCGGTGCCGACGGGCTGGGCCTGGGCCCTCGCCGGGGTGGTCGCCGGCTTCACCTTCTACCTCTACGAGTCGTTCCTGCGGGTCAACCCGGTGCTGCCCACCGACGAGGGGCAGGCGCAATACATCGACCTCGCGTTCCAGCTCTCCCTGGCCGGGGCGGCCACCCACCAGGTGCCGCTGGACGTGCCGCAGGTCGCCGGGGAGCCCCTGCACTACCACTGGTTCGGCTTCGCCCACTTCGCGGCGGCCAGCCTGGTCAGCGGCGTGGACCTGCCGACGGTCTTCTTCCGGCTGGGCGTGCCGACGCTCTGCGCGCTGGCGGCCGTGCTGGCGGCGGTGGCCGGCTGGCGGGTCACCGGGCGGCCGTACGCGGGGGTGGCCGCCGCCGCGCTGATGTTCACCGTCGGCGAGTTCGGCTACGAGAACGGGATCCGCCAGCTCTTCGGCACCCAGGCCACGTTCATCGTGTGGGGCAGCCCGTCGATGACGTACAGCTGGGTGTTGCTCCTGCCGCTGGTGGCGGCGCTCGGCGAGCTGGTCGGGCGGGCCCGGGGCTCGACGGTGCCGCCGCTGGGGCGCGGCGCGTGGGTGCTCGCGGCGCTGTTCCTGGCCGCCTCGACCGGGGCGAAGGCCAGCTCGGTGCCGGTGGCGCTGGCGGCGCTGGCGTTCACCGCGGCGGTGTCGCTGGCGTTCCGGCGCACCCTGCCCCGGGCGGTGCTGGCGGCGGCCGGGCTGGCGCTGGCCGCGCAGCTGTTCGCCACGGCCGTGCTGTTCGCGTTCGAGAGCCACGGGGTGACCGTCGACCCGTTCTCGGGGCTGCGGCCCTACGTTCCGACGGGCCGCCCGGCGGGGACGACCGCGCTGCTGTGGGTGGCGGTGTCCGTCGCGTTCCTGCTCAACCTCCAGCTCCGGCTGGCGGGGGTGGTGGCGCTGCTGCGGCTGCGCCGGTGGCGGCTGGAGCCGGTGCAGGTGTTCCTGCTCGGCGGGGCGCTCGCCGGCCCGGCGATCTACCTGCTGGTGGGGCACCCGGGCAGCAGCAACCAGTACTTCACCCGGGCCGGCTTCGCGTTCGGGGTGGTCCTGTCGGCGTGGGGCTGGGCCGAGCTGGTCGACTCCGCCGCGCTGGGCGCGCGGGGCCGGGCGCTGCTCGGCGCGGGCGCGGCCGGGCTCGCCGTGCTGCTCACCGCCGTCCAGCTCTGGCGTCCGGCGGCGTCGCCGTCGACCCCGTCGTACGCGCCGGTGCTGCCGCTGCTGACCTGGGCGGCGGCGCTGGCGGCGGTGGCGCTGCTGGTCGGGCTGTGCTGGCCGGCGCTGGTCGGCCGCTGGCCGGGGCTCGCCGGCCGGGGCGGGGCGGTGCTGCTCACGGCCGCCCTGGTCGCGGGCGCGCCGGGGCTGGTGCTGGACGCCGCCGCCGCGCACCGGTTCCCCAACGGCGGGGCCTACCCGGTGGAGCGGATGCCGGCGACCCGGGTGGCGGCGGCCCGCTACGTGCAGGAGCACAGCGCGCCCGGCGACGTGGTGGCCACCAACGCGCACTGCCGGGCGGTGGTCAACGGCTGGTGCGACGCCCGGTCGTTCTGGGTCAGCGCCTACACGGAGCGTTCGGTGCTGGTGGAGGGGTGGGCGTTCGCGCCCCGGATGGTGGGCCTGCCCGGCGGCCCGTACGCCCCGTTCTGGGACGCCGGACGGCTGCGCGCCAACGACGCCGCGTTCACCGCGCCCACGGCCGACGGGCTGGCCGACCTGCGCGACACGTACGGTGTGCGCTGGCTGCTGGTGGACCGGCGGGTCGCGCCGGAGTCCCCGGCGCTGGCCACGCTCGCCGACCTGCGCTACACGAACGCCCGGACGGCGGTCTACCGCCTCCGCTGAGGCGCGCCCCGGCCCAGGTGTTAGGAGGGGCCCCTTATACAACAGAATGCGTTAACAAGGGGCCCCTCCTTTCACCAGGGTCAGCGCAGCGGGAGGCTGCGGGCCAGGGCCGCGCCGTGCGACTCGTACGCGACCAGCAGGGCGGTCGGCCGGCCCGAGGCGACCGGCACGACGACCGTCACCGACCGGTTCGCCTTCAGCTCGACCGTCCGGTCACCGAGGGCGGCGGAGCCGTCCCAGGCGTACAGGTAGGCCGTGCCGGACCGGTCGGCGCGCAGGGTGACCTTCACCCCGCCGGGGACCCGGCGCTGGTCGGTCAGCCGCAGCGCCTTCTCGGGCAGCCGCGCCACGGCGGCCGGGGCCACCCCGTCGACCGCCGACTGGGCGATGGTCTGCGGGCTGTGCACGCTGCGCGCGGCGGTGTCCGGGAAGACCGGGGCGCTGGGCTGCCGCGCCGCCGGGGTGTAGCCGGGCAGGGTCGCCAGGCCGTAGCGGTACGGGTCGGCCCGCACGCCGGTGAACGTGGACCAGCCCAGCCGGGACTGGGAGCTGAGGTCCTGGGTGTCCGAGTCGTAGACGAGGACGTTGAAGCCCATCCGCTCCGGGTCCACCGCGTCGGGCAGCACCGCGAACGGGATGCTGGCCTCGATGGTGTAGCCGGCGTACGGGCTGGTCACCTTGCTGACCACGGTCATGCCCGGCGCGGTCGTCGCCCCCGGGCCCTGCCGGTTGTCGGCGTCGCGCTGCCAGCACGGCGGGTCACCGTTGGCCGGGTCGTCGGTGACGGGGAAGATGCCGGCCTTGAACACCGTGGAGGTGTCGGTCGAGTTCCCCTTCGGGTCGACGATGATCTCGACGCTGTCGGTGCGCCGCTGCCGCTTGCAGTCCTGCGGCACGACCTTGCGGCCGAGCACGTCGTCGGTGACCTGGACGAACACCTTCAGGGCGTCGGCGGTCCAGGCGATGCGGCCCTTCGCGGAGGCGTCCTGCGGCGTGGTGGCCTGCCCCTCCCAGATGCGGGAGAAGTCCAGCTCCTCGCCGGGGTACTCGCCGGCCGAGGCCACCCCGTCGACGGCGTGGCCGGCGCCGGCCTGCGGGACCTCGGTGGTCGGCACGATCTCCAGCGCGCCGGTCTCGACGGTGCTGCCGGCGGCGCTGGTGGTGGTGATGGTGATGCCGTAGTCGCCGTCCGTCCCGCCCTCGTTGGCGGTGGGCAGGGTGGCGTCGGTGTTGGTGACGGTGAAGGTGACCGCCCCGGTCGCGCCGGGGGCCAGGCGGGTGTAGCTCTTGGTCGCCGCGTCGGCGGTGAAGCCGGCGGGCAGGCCGAGGGTGACGGTGCCGCTGCGGGTGGCCTTGCCGTGGTTGCGCAGGTCGACGCGGACGGACCGGCTCTTGCCGGAGCCGATGGTGAGCACCGGCTTGATCAGGGTGTCGAGCTGCGGGTACCCGCCCTCGCCGGCCCACTCGCGGAACACGCCCACCTCGGGCAGCGGCTCCAGGGTGCCGCGCACGTCGGCGACGACCCGCACGGCCCGGTCGGTGCGTCCGACGCCCTGGCGGGTGGTCAGGGTCGCGCCGACGAGCTGCTGCTGGTTGGTGTCGGCGTCGGCGGGGACGGTGACGGTGAAGGTCGCGGTCCGTTCCTTGCCCGCCGGTACGCTGCCGCGCAGCGCGCCGGTGCCCTTGGCGGTCCAGCCCTGCGGCAGCCGCAGGTCGATCCGCGGCGCGGCCAGTGCCCGGTCCCGGGGCGCTCGCACGTGCGCGGTGACCTTGACGGTCTCGCCGGGGGCGAGGTCGAACCGGTCGGTGGTGAGGTACAGCTCGGTGCCCCGGGGCAGCCCGCCGGCCGCGTTCGGCAGCACGGAGCCGCGCAGGATCGCCTCGGGCGAGGTGTCGGCCGGGTCGTACGGGACGCGGCTGTCGACCAGGGTGTAGAAGTCGCAGCGCACCTTCGTCGGGTCGGTGGGGGCGGCGGCGGTGCCGGCCCAGCCCTGGGTGACGTACTCCCGGCGGGCGTCGACCTCGATCTCGGCCCAGGTCTTGCCGGTGGCGCTCGGCGTGCCCTCCCAGACCCCGAAGACCTGGTCGGTGGGGACGGTCGGCACGAAGCTCGACGCGCACTCGGGCCCGGCGGCCGAGGTGCCGGTGCCACCCGTACGCAGGAACTTCGCGGCCCGGAACGGCTTGAGGCCCTCCTTGCGGAGCTGCTCGGGGAACGCCTTCGGGTCGGCGGCGGCGTGGAACGCCTCGGCGGCGAACCGGGCGGCCTGCTGGTGGTTGCCGTGGTTGCCCGGGGTCGGCGAGGGGTTCATGGTCATGACGATCTCGGGCCGGGTCTGCCGGATCACCCGGACGATCTGGCCGAGCGTGTCGTCGTGTCCCCAGATCCGCTCGGACAGCGGCGCGGACGCCGTGTACCAGAAGTCGACCCGGTCGAGGTTGTAGAGGTTCTCCACCCCGGCCCGGCCGATCGCGGTGCGCTCCTCGCGTTCGCGGATGATGCCGAGCGGGGGGCCCTCTTCGAGGCCGACGGCGTTGCCGCCGCCCTCGCCACGGGTGATGGTGACGACGCCGGCCCTGGCGCCGTGCTTCTCCTTCCACTGCCCGAGGGTGGCGAGGCTGCCGGCCTCGTCGTCGGGGTGGGCGCTGACGAAGAGGACGTCGAGGTCGACGGCGTCGCCCGCCCGGCCGCCGTGGCGGTCGGCGGCTGCGTCGGCGGGGGAGGCGAGGGCGGCGGCGGGCACCCCGGACAGGGCCAGGGCGAGCGCCGTGGGTAGCAGGAACGCCTTGATGCGCATGCGGATCCTTCCGGAACTGTCCCGGGTCCGGGCAGCGGCCATCGCCGTCGGACGCGGGGCGTCGACGCCGGGTCGCCGGTCGGGTGGCGGGACGGTGGGGCGGAGACGGTGGCCATCGGCGACGGGCGCCGGGCCACGGGGGGTACGGCAGCGGCGCGGACTCCGTCACCGGGTACAGCGGCGACGCGGGTGTCCGTACACACTGGAAGGCCTTCGCCCGGTGACGCTAGGGACCGGCGCGGCGGCCCGTCAATGCTTTGCAAGGTCTTTCTTCCTTTGCGGAAGAAATAAATCCAGGTCGGTCCACCTCTCCCGGCCGCCCGACCGCCGCGCGCCCGCGCTCCGACACCGGTGCCGAAGCGGGACGTTTCCCCTGTTCGTGGGGGTGCCTCGGGCGGGCCGAGACGTTTTCGTTACTTGACTCGATAGTTCGTTCGCCGTAGGAAGGAAGTGTGACTGACGTGGTGACGCCACCAACGAGCCCGGTGAGCCGGGAGCGGTCGAAGGAGATCAAGCGGTTGTCCGTGATCTCCACCGCCCGCCAGGTGCGGGTGCTCTCCCGCGCCGAGCTGACCGAGCTCACCGGTCTGAGCCCCGCCACGCTCACCCCCCTCGTGCGCGAGCTGATCGCCGAGGGCTACCTCATCGAGCGGGGGCCGGGAGCGTCCCGCGCCGGCCGCCCCCGGGCGATGCTGGAGTTCAACCCGCGCGCCGAGCTGGTCGCCGCCGTCTCCCTGGAGCCGTCCCGGCTGAGCTGCGAGATCGCCGACAGCGACGGCACGGTCGTCGCCCACCGCACCGTCCGCCTCGCCGGCGACATCATCGACACCATCTGCCGGTCGGTGCCCGAGCTGGCCGGCGACGGCCTGCCGGCGCTGCGCGGGGTCGCCATCGCCGCGCCCGGCGTCTCCTCCGGCGGGGCCGTCCGGCTCGCCCCCTCGGTCGGCCTCGTGGAGGGCCGGCCGATAGGGGAGGCGGTGCAGCGGCACCTCGGCGTGCCGGTGGTGGTCGACAACGATGTCAACCTCATGGCGGCCGGCGAGCACGCGGCCGGCGCGGGCAGCGACGTCGCCGACCTGCTGCTGCTGCACGTCGCCGACGGCATCGGCGCGGGGCTGGTGCTCGACGGCCAGGTCCGCCGGGGCGCGGGCGGGGCGGCCGGCGAGGTCGGCTTCCTGCCGCTGGACCCGGCCGACCGGGGGCACGACGGGATCGGCCCGTTCGAGGCCCGCTGGTCGGAGAACGCCGTCGCCGAGCGGATGGTGGCCCTGGCCCCCGGCCGGCGGCCCGACGCCCCGGTGGCCGCCCTGGTCGAGCTGGCGCGCGCCGACGGCCGCGCCGCCGCGTACCTCGACGAGGTGCTGACCGCGTGGTCCCGGCTTATCGTCTCCTGCGTCTGCGTCATCGACCCCGGCCGGGTGCTGCTCAGCGGCGCGGCCGCCCAGCTCGACGACCCGGCCGTCGACCGGCTCCAGGCCCTGGTCGCCGCCGCCGCGCCGAGCACCACCGAGGTACGCCGGGCCGTGCTCGGCGACCGGGCCGTGCTGCACGGCGCGGTCAGCTACGCCCTCTCCGCGGCGGCCACCGGGCTGCCCACCCTGCTTCCCACCCCCTAGCTCCGCCCCTTAGCTGCCCACCCCCTAGCTCCGCCCGACCCGAACCCCTCGGAGGTACCCCATGAGACGTCGCCTTCTCCTCGCCGGTGCGCTGGCCACAGTCCTCGCCGCAGGCACCGCCTGCGGCGGCGGTGGCGACGACGCGTCCGGCGACGCGGGCGCCGAGAAGCTCACCATCTACACGGCCCGCGACAAGAAGGTCTCCACGTTCGTGGTGGACCAGTTCACCGCCAAGTACCCCGAGTACAAGGGCAAGGTGGAGATCCTCAACCTGGGCGCGCAGGAGATCCTGGAGCGGGTCCGGGCCGAGAAGGCCAACCCGCAGGCCGACGTCTGGTGGGGCGGCACCCAGCAGGGGCTCTCCGCGGGTGCGTCCGAGGACCTGCTGACCGGCTGGCAGCCGGCGTTCGCCGCCAAGATGGACGCGAAGTACAAGGACGCCGAGGGCCGCTGGTTCGGGGAGATCCTGCTGCCCGAGGTCATCATGTACAACAACAAGGCGCTCACCCCGGAGCAGGCCCCGAAGGACTGGGACGACCTGCTGAAGCCGGAGTGGAAGGACAAGATCGTCATCCGCGACGTCGCCGCGTCCGGCACCATGCGGTCGATCTACGCGGCGATGATCATGCGGCAGTCGCCGGACGGCAGCAACCCGCAGCCCGGATACGACTGGCTGAAGAAGCTGGACGCCAACACCGGCTCGTACGCGGCCAACCCCGCCGACCTCTACCTCAAGCTCTCCCGCCAGCAGGGCGTGCTCAGCGCCTGGAACCTCCAGGACATCCTGCTCCAGGCCAACCAGTCGAACATGCCGTTCGGCTACGTGATGCCGGCCTCCGGCGCCCCGGTGCTCGTCGACGGCATCGCCGCCGTCAAGGGCGGCAACACCACCGGCGCGCAGAAGTTCATGGAGTTCCTCTTCGACGACGCGCTCCGCGCCGACCTGGCCAAGGACTACTACCAGATCCCGGCCGTGGAGATCGCCGAGAAGCCGCAGTGGCTGGCCGAGCTCAACCTCAAGCCGCTGGACGTCAGCTGGGACGTGATCGGCAAGAACGAGACCGAGTGGATCAACCACTGGAACAGCCAGATCAAGAACAAGGGCTGACCACGGCGGCACCGGGGCGGGCGCGGCGTGTGCCGGGCCCTGCCCAGCGGGGGTGAGAAGGGGACCCTTCTCTACCGCAGGCGTTAACAGGGGGCCCTTCCTTGCACAGCGGCCGCCCCGGGACCACCCAGTCACCACAGGAGAGGACGCCATGATCGATGTCACGCTGGAGTCGGTGAGCAAGCGCTTCGCGCGCGGCGGCGACACCGCCGCCGTGGCCGACGTCGACATCACCATCGCCGCCGGGGAGTTCTTCACCCTGCTCGGCCCGAGCGGCTGCGGCAAGACCACCACCCTGCGCATGGTGGCCGGGTTCTACTTCCCCACCTCCGGCCGGATCCGGTTCGGCACGGAGGACGTCACCCGGCGTCCGCCGAACAAGCGCGACACCGGCATGGTGTTCCAGAACTACGCGCTCTTCCCGCACCTGTCCGTCGCGCAGAACGTCGCGTACGGGCTGAAGATCCGCAAGGTCGGCCGCGCCGAGTCGAAGCGGCGCGTCGAGGAGGCCCTCGGCCAGGTGCACCTCGCCGGGTACGGCGACCGGCGCATCGACGAGCTCTCCGGCGGCCAGCAGCAGCGGGTGGCCCTGGCCCGCGCCCTGGTGATCCGGCCGAAGACGCTGCTGCTCGACGAGCCGCTGTCCAACCTCGACGCGAAGCTGCGCGAGGAGACCCGCACGGAGATCCGCCGCATCCAGCAGGAGGCCGGCACCACCGGCATCTACGTCACCCACGACCAGGCCGAGGCGATGGCCATGTCGGACCGGATCGCGGTCATGCAGGCGGGCCGGGTGCAGCAGATCGGCGCGCCGCAGGAGATCTACCACCGCCCGGCGACCAGCTTCGTGGCCCGGTTCATCGGGCGCAGCAACGTGCTCACCCTGCCGGTGCTGGGCGGCACGGAGCGGACCGTGACGGTGGGGCTGCCCGGCGGCGGCGAGATCGACGTGCCGGCCCCGGCCGACCACGGGCTGCGCCAGGGCGGGACCGCCCAGGTGTCGGTGCGCCCCGAGCACATCGGCCTGACCTCCACCACGGAGGCGGGCGCGCTGCCCGGCCGGATCGTCGAGCTGGAGTTCACCGGGATGGCCACCAACCTGGTGGTCGACACCGCCGGCGAGCGGATGCAGGTGGCCGCCGTCGACGTGCCGGCCGGCATCGCCGTCGGCGACCAGGTCGGGCTGCGGCTCAACCGGGACCGGATGTGGGTGGTGCGTCCGTGACCACCATCCCCGCCGCCCCGGGCCCGGCCACCGTCGCCCCGGCCACGAAGGAGCCGACGCCGCCGCCGGGACCGCGCCGCCGGCTGGCCGACCGGTTCGCCGGGGGCGCCGGCTCCCGCTGGTTCCCCTACGTGCTGGTCTTCCCGCTCGCGCTGGTGCTCTTCGGGTACGTCGTGCAGCCCATGTTCGCCACCTTCGCCGAGAGCGTCGGCGTGGACGGGGTGGAGAACTACGGCAGCTTCCTCACCGGCGACGGGGTGGCCCGGTCGTCGCTGGTCACCTCGCTGATCATCTCGGCGGCCAGCGTGCTGCTCTGCGGGATCGTCGGCGTGGCGATGGCGTTCCTGCTCAAGCGCTTCTCGTTTCCCGGCCGCAAGCTGATCGAGGCGATCATCCTGGTGCCGGCGGCCCTGCCGCCGCTGATCGGGGCGATCTCGTTCCAGCTCCTCTACAGCGAGACCGGCATCCTGCCGCGCGGCCTGCAACAGCTCTTCGGCGCGGAGAACCCGGTGCTGCCGTTCAGCGGCATCGCCGGGGTGCTGGTGGTGCACACGTTCACCATGTACCCGTACTTCTACCTCTCCGCGTCCGCCGCCCTCGGCGGGATGGACCCGTCGGTGGAGGAGGCCGCCTACAACCTGGGCGCCGGGCGGGTGCGGGTGTGGCGCACCGTGCTGCTGCCGATGCTCACCCCGGCGCTGGTGTCGGCGTCGCTGCTGGTGTTCATGACGTCGCTGGCGTCGTACACCGCCCCGCTGCTGTTCGGGGTGGACCAGACGATGACCATGCAGATCTACATCAACCGCACCAACGGCGACCTGCCGATGGCGTCGACCTACGCGTCGGTGCTCGGCGTCGTCTCGGTGCTGTTCCTGCTCGGCATGCGCTGGTACGAGGGGCGGCGCAGCTACCGCTCCCAGTCCAAGGGCGTCGCCGCCCACCGGCGGGAGATCACCAATCCGCTCGGCCGCTGGCTCGCCCTGGCCGCGTCCCTGCTGGCCACGGCCGTGCTGCTCGCGCCGGTGGCGACGATCGCCCTGGTGGCGTTCTCCCGGGACGGCTCGTGGACCACCGAGGTGATCCCGGCGCGGTACACGACGCAGAACTTCGTCACGATCTTCGCGGAGCCGAGGGCGTTCCAGCCGATCCTCAACTCGCTCAAGATGAGCCTCATCGCCACCGTCGCCTGCGTCGTGGTCGGCGTGCTCATCGCGTACGCGGTGCGCCGGCTGGACTTCCGCGGCCGGGGCCTGCTGGACGTGGCGGTCATGCTGGCCTGGGCGCTGCCCGGCACGGTGGTGGCGATCAACCTGATCTCGGCGTTCAGCACCGGCAACGCGTTCAGCTTCGGGCAGGTGCTCATCGGCACCTTCTGGATCATGCCGCTGGCGTACTTCGTGCGGTTCCTGCCGCTGGTGTTCCGCTCCAGCTCGGCCGCCCTGGCGCAGCTCGACCCGTCGCTGGAGGAGGCCGCCCGCAACCTCGGGGCGTCCTGGTGGCGGGCGTTCCGCACGGTCACCCTGCGGCTGATGCTGCCGGGCGTGCTGGCCGGCGCGCTGCTCGCCTTCGTGCACGGGGTCGGCGAGTTCGTCGCCTCGGTGCTCATCTACACCTCGGAGACCGCGCCCATCTCCGTGGAGATCAACAACCGGATGTACTCGTTCGAGGTCGGCACCGCCGCCGCGTACGGCATGCTCCAGGTGGTCCTGATCTTCGTGGTGATGGTGGTCTCCGGCCGCCTGGAGGGCGGCCGGCGCTCGACCCGGGAGGCGGCGCGATGGACGGCGTGACGACGACACCGGCCGGCGGCCACGTGGCCGAGTGGCTCGCCCACGGCGGGCTGGTCCCGGTCGCCCGGGTCCCCGGCGGGGAGCTGGCGGCGGTCGCCGCCGCGGCCGACTTCGCGGTGCTGCCGGTCGGCGCGGTCGAGTGGCACGGCCCGCACCTGCCGCTGGGCACCGACCTGATCCTCGCCGAGGGCTTCGCCGCCGAGAGCGCGCAGGCCTCCGCAGACGGCGCGGCCCCGTCCGGCGGCGGGACCCCGGACGGGGCCGCGCCCCCGGCGGCGGGCCCGCGCGGGGTGCTCTTCCCCGCCGTCGCGTACGCCGCCTGCCCCGGCCAGACCCGGCCGTGGCCCGGCACCGTGGCGATCCGCCCGGAGGTCGCCGTCGGCTACCTCGCCGACGTGATCGAGGGCATCGTGGCGGCCGGCTTCCCCCGGCTGCTGATCGTCAACGGGCACGACGCCAACATGTCCACCGTCCGGGCCGCGATGGAGTGGGTGTCCGGCCGGCGCACCGCGAGCCTGCTGCTGGTCAACTGGTTCCAGCTCGTCACCCCCGCCGAGACCACCGAGCTGTACGGGCCGCAGGTCTCCCGCGGCCACGGCGGCGCGTACGAGACGTCCGGGGTGCTCGGGTTCGACCCCGGCGCGGTCCGGCTCGGCGCGGTCGACGACCTCCCGCCGAAGCCGAAGCTGCCGGTGACCCACCCGTACGTGCTGGTGGAGTCCCGGCCCGACCCGTGGCAGGGCTGGTCCGGGCACGTGTCGCTGGCCGACGAGCCCGCCGGCCGGCGGGTGCGCGAGCTGGCCGGGACGCGGCTGCGGGAGGTCGTCGCCGCCTGGGTGGCCGCCGCCCCGCCCGCCCCGCCCACCGCCGACCCGCTGCCGGACTCGCCGCCCGGCGTCGGGCCGCTGCCTCCGGAGGGGGGATCGTGACCGTCGACCGGGGACTCGACATCGTCGACTTCCACCTGCACTTCCGCATCGCCGCCGACCCGACGATCCAGGCGTGCGAGCACGCCGCCGGGATGCACCCCGGCGGGGGGCACGAGCGGGCCGTCCGCGCCGCCGGCTCCGCCCCGTACGCGGCGAAGTGGCGGCGGGCGTGGGCCTTCGCCGACCCGGAGCCCCCGGCCCCGCGCTGGGAGGACGAGGCGGACCGGTGGGCCGAGGAGCTGCGCCGGGTGAACGTGCGGCGGGCCGTGTTCGTCACCGGCGGCGGCAACGACACCGTCGCCGACGTCGTCGACCGCCACCCCGACCTGCTGCTCGGCCTCGCCCACCACGACCCGTACTCCCCGGGGGCCGCCGCCGAGCTGGAACGCGCCGTCACCGAACGCGGCCTGCGCGGGCTGAAGCTGTTCGCCCCGCTGCTGCGCGGCCCCCTCGACCACGCCGACCTCGACCCGCTCTGGGCCACCGCCCAGCGCCTCGGCGTGCCCGTGCTGATCCACATCGGGCACTACGGCAGCGCGGGCGGGCTGAGCTTCGGCCGGCACGGCGGCCCCGACGAGCTGGCCCGGATGGCCCGGCGCTCCCCCGAGCTGGCCGTGGTGGTGCCGCACTTCGGCGTCCAGCACGTGCAGGACCTGCTCTTCGCCGCCTGGGGCTGCCCGAACATCCACGTCGACACGTCCGGCTCCAACCAGTGGGTGCGCTGGATGCCCTACAAGCTGACGCTGGAGGACCTGTTCCGGCGCTGCTACGAGACCATCGGCCCGCACCGCATTGTCTACGGCAGCGACTCGTCGTGGTTCCCGCGCGGCTACGTCACCCGCTACCTCGACGACCAGCTCCGCGTCTGCCACGAGCTGGGCCTGCCCGACGACCACCTGCGTGCGATCTTCGCCGGCAACGCCGAGCGCCTGCTCGGCCTGGACACCACGACCGGCTGACGTCCCGGGCGCGGCGAGCGGCGTCGCGCCCGGCCCGCGTTCGCGCCCGGCACCGGAAGGAAGCAGAGACCCTGATGAGCACACCCGCGCTGACCACCTACCAGCGGCACCACCTGCGGCCCACGTACGACCACCACGTCGGGCGGCTCTTCCCGGCGATGGTGCGGGCCAGCCAGGCGCACGTGGTGATGCTGACCGAGCAGGGGCTGATCCCCGCCGAGCGGGGCGCCCGGCTGCTGCGCGGGCTGGCGGAGCTGCGTGCCGACACCAGCGCCGCGCCGCCGTTCGACGGCACCTTCGAGGACACGTACTACCTGCTGGAGAAGCGGCTGGCCGCCGCGTGCGGCGTGCCGGCGTCCGAGCTGGACGTGCAGATGGCCCGCAGCCGCAACGACCTCGACGCCGGGGTGTTCCGGATCCTGCTGCGCGACCAGCTCGTCGGCGTCCTCGACCGGGTGCTCGCCACCGGGGCCACCGCCCTGGCCGCCGCCGACCGGTACGCCGAGGTGGTGATCACCGGCTACACCCACCGCCGGCCCGCCCAGCCCACCACGATCGGCCACGCCCTCGCCGGGTACGCCGAGGCCCTCGCCGGCGAGGCCGCCGCGTACGCCGACCTGATCGACGCGCTCAACGTCTCGCCGCTGGGCTCCTGCGCGTTCGCCGGCACCGACCTGGACATCGACCCGGCCCGGGTGGCCGAGCTGCTCGGCTTCGCCGGCCTGGTCGTCAACTCGTACGAGGCGGTGGCCGGCGCGGACCACCTGGTGCGGGTCGGCACGCTCAACGCGCAGGCCCTCGCCACCGGGGCGCGGCTGGCCCGCACCCTGATGGACTGGCTGAGCTGGCGCTGGGTGACCACCCCCGGCGACTTCACCCAGGGCAGCAGCATCATGCCGCAGAAACGCAACCCGGTGGTGCTGGAACACCTCGTCTCGTACGCCGGGGCCACCGCCGCCGACGCCGCGAGTGTGCTCAACAACGTCGGCGCGGCCTGGTGGGAGGACTCCAACAACGCCACCACCGACGTGCAGGTGCGGCTCTGGGAGAGCAACGACCGCACCGACCGGTTCTTCGCCCTGCTCGGCGGCTTCCTCGCCGAGATCGAGCCGCTGGAGCCCCCGTCGGCGGAGGAGATCGTCGCCTCCGGGGCCACCACGACCGCCGCCGCGGACGCGCTGACCCGGCACGGCGTGCCGTTCCGCGCGGCCCACTCGGTCGTCGGCCGGCTGGTCCGCGCCGGCGCGCCCGACACCTGGACCGCCGAGGGGGTCCGGGCGGCGGCGCAGGGCATCACCGACCGGCTCGACGACGACGCGGTCGCCGACCTGCTCGCGGCCGCCGTCCGCCCCGAGCTGGTGCTCGACCGGGCGCAGGTCGACGGCCCCGGACGGTGCGCCGTCCGCAACCAGGTGGCCGCGCTGCGCAGCCGGTTCGACACCGTCGCCGGCCGGCTCGCCGCCGTACGGGCCCGGCTCGCCACCGCCGACGAGGCGCTCGACGCCGTCGCCGCCGAACGGGCCGCCCGGTGAGCGCGCGCGCCACCACGACCGAGGGGACCGGCCCGTGAACCTGCGGCTGGACGGCCCCGCCACCCCGCCCGCCCCGCGCACCGGCGACGCGGAGGTGACCGGCGACGCGCGGGTGACCGGCGACGACGGCGTGCTGCTCGGCATCGACTTCGGCGGCACCAAGATGGCCGTCGGGGTCGCCGACGCGGCGGGCCGGCTGCTGGCCCGCGAGCGGGTGCCCACGTACGCCGAACGGGGTGCCCCGCAGGCCCTGGACCGCGCCCTGGAGTTGGCCGCGAAGCTGGTGGGGCAGGCCGGCGGGCCGCTCGCGGCGGCGGGCGTCGCCTCGCCCGGGGTGGTCCGGCCCGACGGCATCGACCTGGCCCCGAACGTGCCCGGCTGGGACCGGCTGCGGCTGGCCGACGCGGTGCGCGACCGGCTCGGCGCGCCCGTCGTCGCCGTCGACAACGACCTGAACGCCGCCGCCCTGGCCGAGCTGCGCCTCGGCGCGCTCCGCGACGCCGACCCCGGCCTGGTCGTCGGCATCGGCACCGGCGTCGCGGCGGCGCTCACCGTGCGCGGGGCCGTGCTGCCCGGCCACCACGGGGCGGCCGGCGAGATCGGGTACGCCGTGGCCGGCGGCCCCTGGCCCGGCACCATGCTGGAGCTGGACTTCTCCGGCCGGGCGCTGGACCGGCTCGCCGACGACCTCGGCGTGCCCGGGTCGGCCGCCGGGCTGGCCGCCGCCGCCGCCTCGCCCGGCCCGGCCCGGGACGCGCTGACCGCCCGCGTCGACGAGCTGGCCCGCCACCTGGTCACCTGCTGCCTGCTGGTCGACCCGCAGCGGGTGGTGCTGGTCGGCGGGGTGGCCGGCAGCGACCTGATCCGTGGTCTGCTCGTCGAGCGGCTCGCCGCCGTGCTGCCGTACCGGCCGGAGGTGGTGCTCTCCGGCTTCGCCGACGACGCCGCGCTGCTCGGCGCGGTCGTGCTGGCCCGCGAGGCGGTCCCGGTGATCCCGGGGAGCCCTGCGGCCCCTGCGGTCCCGGCGGCTCCTGCGGTCCCGGGGAACCCGGCGGTCCCGACGGCCCCGGCGGTCAGTTGACCTGGAGCGTCCGCGTCGCCAGCCGGTAGGCCGGGAACATCGCCTCGAACTCGTCGGTGTCCATCCCGCCGAGGGTCAGCAGCACCGGCCCGCCGGCCGGGGTGTCCGCCACCAGCGCCCGCTGCCGGTTCGGGCCACTGAACTCGCTGCGTTGCAGGAACGTAGCCTCCGTCAGCTCCAGCGGGCCGCCCGGCACCCGCCGGTACTCGATCTCGCTGACCCGGCCGTAGTCGGCGAGGAACCCCTCCAGCGTGGCGCGGCCGTCCCCGGTGGACCCGTCGGCCGCCCACACCCGCAGGAAGCCCACACTGCCGGCGGGCTTCGCGTCGACCTCGCAGCGCAGCCGGGCCCCGCCCAGCGTGATCGTGGCCTCCTGCGCCACCGCCTCGGGGGTCCACCCGGCCGGCAGCGAGAACGTGACCGGCAGCTCGCACGGGCTGCCCGGCGCGCCGACGGTGACGCCGGCCTCGGCGGGGGCCACCTCGTCGTACCAGGGTGGGCCCGTCACCACCGGCGACGGGCCGCCGCCCGCCGCCGCGCGCGTCCCGTCGTCGGCGCAGCCCGCCGCCGGCACCGTGCAGAGGACGGCCAGCAGGGCCGCCCCGATCCGTCGCAACACCGCTCGCACATCCCCCGTGGTCGTCCACACCGCCCGGTCCACCCCGGACGGGCCGATGGATGGTAACGGTGGGTGGTCAGGCTGGTCGGTGGCAGGGCGGTGCGCGTGACGGTGAGTCGTCGGCGGGGCCGGCGGTACGGCCACCGGGCGGCGGGGCGGTGCGGTGCGGTCAGGCGGTGGCGGTGTGGTGCGGCCTGGTGGCGTGGTGTGGTCGGCGGCCTGGCGGTGTCGGTGTGTGGTGCGGCCTGGTGGCGTGGTGTGGTGCGGTCAGGCGGTGGCGGTGGTGGTGCGGCCTGGTGGCGTGGTGTGGTGCGGTCAGGCGGTGGCGGGGCGGTGGGCGCGCAGCATCAGCGACACCCCCGGCAGCGCCCGCACCGGCAGGTGCCGCTCGGCGGTGACGACAGCCCGCAACCCCAGGTTGACCAGCGGGTTCAGCTCGTTCAGGTCGCTGCCGGTGGACGAGCGCCGCCGCCACGCCGCGACCGGGCGCAGCAGCACGTTCCAGCTCCACAGCTCGTCGACGACCAGCCCGGCCTTCTCCACCACGGCCCGTAGCGACGCCCGGTCGTAGCGGCGGACGTGGCCGACCGCTACGTCGTGTGCCGACCACAGCGCCATGTCGGCCGGCACGGCGATCAGCGCCACGCCCCCGGGCCGCAGCGTGCGGCGGATCTCGGCGGCGGCCAGGTGGTCCTCGTCGAAGTGCTCCAGGATGTCGAACGCGGTGACCAGGCCCAGGCTCGCCGACGGCAGCGGCAGATGCCGGGCGTCGGCCCGGATCACGTCGAGCCCGCGTTCCCGGGCCACCCCGGCGCCCTCCGCGCTGTATTCCAGCGCCACCGGCCGCCAGCCGTGCGCGCGCAGCACCCGCGTGTTGCCGCCGCCCGCCGCGCCGACGTCGAGCGCCCGCCCGGGGACGTGGCCGGCGGCGGCCAGCCGGCGCAGCGCCCGGGCCAGCAGGACCCGCCGCTCCCGGTACCACCAGTGGGTGTCCTCCAGAGCGGCGAGCTTGCGGATCTCGGTCGCTTCCACGGCATGCTCCTAGCGCGATCTCGGCGAACCTCACCCTAGACGAGCACCCCCGACCCCAGCACCCAACGCCCCGCCCTCCCGCCCCGCCCCCGCGGCGATCTTGCACTTTGGGCCCCGCGAATGGGTGTTTCGCCCCTTTTGCTGGGGCCGCAAGTGCAAGATCGCCGCGACTGAGGAGGCTGCCAGCCGGCCTGCGTCTCCTCGCGGGGTCACGTCCAGTCCGGCCATGATCGTCTGTCGTGCATGGAGACGACACGCCGCCGTTCGTCTCGATATTCAGCAGACGATCATCGTTGGTTTCGACACGCCGCCTGCCCTGTTGCTGCGCGTGGGTCGATCTGCGACCTCCAGCCTGCGGCCGACCCGCCTCAACTGGATCGGTCGGGGCAACGCGAGCCGCGCGTTCGCTTCCGGGCTGTGGGTGCGCCGGCCGACGCCGCCTCAACTGCGGCGGCGGGCCCAGCGTAGGAAGCGGCGGAACAGCTCGCTGGTCGGCGGCGGGTTCTCCGGGTGCAGCGCCCGCAGGTCCTCGGCGGCGTCGAACATCCGCCAGGCCAGGAACAGGCACAGCCCGACGCGGTCCCCGGCGTAGGCGGCCAGCAGGTCGTCGCGGGCCTGCGGACAGGGCCACGGGGCCAGGCACGCCCGGCACAGCCACAGCGGGCGCAGGGGCGGGTGCGGCCGGCGTCGGTCGCCGTCGCGTCGGTGCTCTGCCACGCGCCTGCCTCCTCGTCGGTGGGGGAGGGCCGCCCCGCAAGGGGGGTGCGGGGCGGCCCGCGCTGGCCCGGCCGCCGGGCATCGCCTCCACCAGCCGGACCGCGTGGTTCCACCCTGGACCGGGTCGGGCCGGACAAACAGGACCGCCGGGAGTACGGTGCACAGCGTGATCGACGTGGAACCATCAGTGAGGAGTGGTGAGGAGTGAGCGCGTATCTCGCCCTCGTGCTGAAGCACGAGCGGGGCAAGCGGGGGCTGACCCAGGACCAGGTCGCCGAGGCGGTGCACGTCTCCGGCTCGCTGATCGCGATGTTCGAGACGGGGCGGCGCGTCCCGCAGCCCGACACGGCCCGCCGGCTCGACGAGCTGCTGGGCACCGGCGACCTGATCGCCCGGATGGCCGTCGAGGCGCGCCGGGACGCCCAGCCCGGCTGGTTCCGCCCGTGGGCGGAGGTGGAACGGGAGGCCACCTCGCTGCGCTGCTTCGAGCCGATCATCATCCCGGGGCTGC
Source organism: Micromonospora sp. WMMD712 (assembly GCF_029581295.1). Classification (NCBI taxonomy): domain Bacteria; kingdom Bacillati; phylum Actinomycetota; class Actinomycetes; order Micromonosporales; family Micromonosporaceae; genus Micromonospora; species Micromonospora sp. WMMD712. The sequence continues at coordinate 2,645,770 of NZ_CP120743.1, read as the reverse complement.
TCCAGACCGAGGCGTACGCCCGCGCGGCCCTCGCCAGCGGCCTGTTCGTGCCCGAGAAGGTGGAGGAGCACGTCGCCTTCCGGCTGGAGCGGCAGGCGCTGCTCGACCGCAAGGAGCCGCCGCTGACCACGTTCGTCGTCGACGAGGCGGCGCTGCGCCGGGGCGAGCCGGCGGTGCTCAAGGAGCAGCTCCTGCACCTCGCCGAGGTGGGGCTGCGGCCCCGGGTGCTGATCCACGTCGTGCCCTGCGACGCGGGCCCCTACCTGGGCCAGTCCGGCCCGTTCACGCTCGCCGAGGCGGCCGGCGGCGAGCACCTGGCGTTCCTGGAGGACCAGTTGGAGGGGCGGGTGCTCGCCGACCCGAAGCGGGTTTCCGCGCTGGCGCGGGCGTGGGAAGCTGTGCGTGCGGTCGCCCTGCCGCGCGACCGGTCGAGAGACCTGATCCTGAAGCAGGTGAACGAGCTGTGAGCACCCACCACCCCCGCTGGCGCACCGCCACCCGCAGCAACACCAACGGCGGAAACTGCGTCGAGGTCGCCGACAACCTGCCGGGCGTCGTGCTGGTGCGCGACTCCAAGGCCCGCGACGCCGGCACCCTCACCTTCGCCCCGTCGGCCTGGCGCGCCTTCGTCGCCGACCTCCGCACCCCCGCCTGACCGCACCCGAGCCCCCTCCTCCGGCCCCTTCCTCCGGCAGTGCCCCCGGGTGCGCCGCGTGCACCGCCGCGGCGCGCCGCGTGCGCCGCCGTAGCCGAAATCGGATGCGCGGTGGCGGCGGGGGTGCGAGGGTGCCGGGCGTGGCAGAGGCACAGGGATTCGCGTACGCCGAACGGGCGGACGGCACGGTGGTGATCACGCACCACGGGCGGGTCGCCGGGACGCTGCGGGGCGGCCGGGCGGCGCAGTTCCTCGCCGAGGTCGACGACGACCCGCAGCTGGTGATGGCCAGGTGGACGGGCAACTACCGCCGGGGCAACGAACGGCAGGCGCGCCGGCACCCCCGCAACCGCCCCTAGCTCTCCCGGCTGCGCCCGGGGATCCGAAGCCGGTGCCGCCGTGCACCCGGTCACGGTCGGGTGCACGGCGGCAGCGCTCAGAACCGGGGCGGGGTGGGGCTGGTCGGGGTGAGGATGCCGCCGGCCCGCGTACGGACGGCGTGCGCCGCAGCCGCCGCGTTGCGCACGATCGTGCCGGCGTCGTGGCTGACCATCTCCCGGTTCCGTTTCACGATCCGGCCGTCGATCAGCACGGTGTCGATGTTGGCCGGGGTGGCCGACCGCACGACGGTCGACTCCAGGTCGCCGATCGGGGCGATGTTCAGGTCGTCCGCCCGGATCAGGACGATGTCGGCCCGCTTGCCGGGGGTGATCGACCCGGTCACCGCCTGTAGGCCGAGCGCCTTCGCGCCGTTGATCGTGGCCATCTCGATCGCCTGCCGGAACACCACCGGCGGCAGGTCGGCGGTGTCCGTGCCCACCCACGGGATGCCCAGGTTCCAGGCTACGTTCATCGACTCGAACATGTTGATCGGGGCGAGCGAGCTGGCGTCGAACGACAGCGAGACGGTGACCCCGGCGGCCAGCATCCGCAGCAGCTGCCCGTGGAACCCACCGGCGGTGCCGAGGCGCAGTTCGGAGTGGACGGAGAAGCTGACCGGCGCGTTCGTGCGTACCATCGCCTGCCGGTCCGCCTCGTCGAACGGCAGCGCGTGGCAGAGCAGGAAGTCCGGGCCGAGGAAGCCCATCTTCTCCAGGTCGGCGGCGTGCACCGCCGTGGTCGGTCCCTGCCCGGAGTGCACCGAGATCGGCAGCTTCCGCTTGCTGACCTCCGCCATCTCCGCCAGGAACGTCGGCAGCTGGCCGGGCCCGCGCAGGTTCACCCCGAGGTGCACCAGGCCGTCGAACGGCGACTTCTTGCCGAACCACGTGGCCGAGACCCGGTCGATGTCCGCGAAGTCGATCGGCTGGGTGGCCGGTTGGCCGTCCCGGTGACCGTACGAGTAGCGCGCCCGTACGAGGCCGTCGGCGTGGGCGTGCAGCTCCGCGTCGGCGTACTCCGGTCCGCGTACGTTGTGCGACCAGTTGTTGACGGTGGTGATGCCCGCGCTCGCGCACTCGACGAGGCCGAGCAGCACGCTGTGGTAGAAATCGTCCGGCTGATACGCGGCGACGGTTGCCGACTTCGCCGCGAAGTATTCGAATCCGGTGGAGACGAAATTGCGACCGAGGGCGCTCCACATGTGATAGTGGGTTTCGACGAAACCGGGCATCGCAATCATTTTCGACGCGTCGATGACCCGCGCGCCGCGTGCCTTCAGGTTCGGGCCGACCTGGACGATCCGCCCGTCACACACCTCGATGTCGGCCTTGGCCTGGTTGCCGATGGCCGGGTCGACGGAGACCAGCGCGGCACCCTTGATCAGGTAGTGCCCGCGTTGCGGGCGTCGGCCGGGCTTCCCGCTGGGGGCGTGCGGGCCGGGGGAGGCGGCGACGGCCGGAGCGCCGAACGCGAGCGGGGCGATGGCGGCGGCACCGGCGGCGGCGAGCAGCGCGCGGCGGCCGACCGAATGCGCGGGAACGGGCCGTCCGCAGTCGTCGACAATTGTCGCTGTGTGGTCGTCGCCGTTTTCCGGCGTCGACAGTGGATCTTTTGTGGGGGGCATGCGGGAAAGCTAGGTAGCACCGATTTCCCGCTCATTGCCGGCTGGCTAGCATCGCGTGAACCCGCTGGTCGTGACCGCATGCCGGGAAGACCGCCGCCGACCGGGACGCAGCGACGCGACCCCGCTGCCGACCGTCACCCCGGGGCGGGGCGTTAAGAAGGGCCCCCTGCTATGCGGAAAGCGTTAACAGGGGGCCCTTCCTTGCGCCTCAGGGGCGGGTGAAGACCAGTGCCACGTTGTGGCCGCCGAAGCCGAACGCGTTGTTCAGCGCGGCGGGGATCTCCAGGTGCCGTGCCTTGTGCGCGGCCACGTCCATGTCCAGCCCGGCGTCCGGGTCGTCCAGGTTGATCGTCGGCGGGACGACGCCGTCGCGGATCGACAGGATGGTGGCGATGGACTCCAGCGCGCCGGCCGCGCCGAGCAGGTGACCGGTCATCGACTTGGTGGCGGTGAGCACCGGGTGGTCGCCGAGCGCGGCGCGCAGCGCGCCGATCTCCAGCATGTCGCCGACCGGCGTCGAGGTGGCGTGCGCGTTGACGTGCACGATGTCCTCACGGGCGATGTCGGCGTCCGCGATGGCCTTCTTGATCGCGCGGATCGCGCCCTCGCCCTCCGCGTGCGGCTGCACGATGTCGTACGCGTCGGAGGTGATCCCCGCGCCGGCCAGCCGCGCGTACACCCGGGCGCCCCGGGCGGCGGCGTGTTCGGCGCGTTCCAGGACCAGCACGCCCGCGCCCTCGCCGAGGACGAAGCCGTCGCGGCCGGTGTCCCACGGGCGGGAGGCCCGCTCGGGCTCGTCGTTGCGGGTGGACATGGCCCGCATCGAGGCGAACCCGGCGATCGGCAGCGCGTGGATGACCGCCTCGGTGCCGCCGGCCACCACCACGTCGGCCCGGCCGGAGCGGATGATGTCCAGCCCGAGGGCGATGGCCTCCGCGCCGGTGGCGCAGGCGCTCGCCACCGTGTGCACGCCGGCCTTCGCGCCCAGCTCCAGCCCCACCCAGGCGGCGGGGCCGTTCGGCATCAGCATCGGGATGGTGTGCGGGGACACCCGGCGGGGGCCGGACGCCTCCAGGATGTCGTCCTGGGCGAGCAGGGTGGTGGCCCCGCCGATGCCGGAGCCGACGCTGACGGCCAGCCGCTCCCCGTCCAGCCCGGAGCCGGCGAGGCCCGCGTCCGCCCAGGCCTGCCGGGCGGCGATGATCGCGATGGCCTCGGAGCGGTCGAGCCGGCGCATCTTCACCCTGTCCAGCACCTCGGACGGGTCGACGGCGAGCTGCGCGGCGATGCGCACCGGGAGCTGCGCCGCCCACTCCTGGGTGAGCGGACCCACCCCGGAGCGGCCGGCGAGCATGGCGTCCCAGGTCGATGCGACGTCCCCGCCCAACGGGGTGGTCGCGCCGAGCCCTGTGACGACGACGTCGGAACGACTCATGTCAGGACTGCGCCTCGATGTAGCTGACGGCGTCGCCCACGGTCTTCAGGTTCTGCACCTCGTTGTCGGGGATCTTGACGCCGAACTTCTCCTCGGCGGCGACCACGACCTCCACCATCGAGAGCGAGTCGACGTCGAGGTCGTCGGTGAAGGACTTGCCCTCGGCCACGTCGTCCGGGTTCACCCCGGCGACCTCTTCGAGGATCTCGGCGAGGCCGGAGGTGATCTCGTCACGGGTCATGGTTGGTGCGTTCCTCTCCTGGGTGTGGAATCGCCGGCGGCGCGCGCCGCGCGGCGTGCGAACGGCCCCGCTGGGGGCCGGACGTCTCAGGGGCAGCGGACGACCTGACCGGCGTAGGTCAGGCCGCCGCCGAAGCCGAAGAGCAGCACCGGGGCGCCCGAGGGCACCTCCCGCCGCTCGATGAGCTTGGACAGGGCCAGCGGCACGCTCGCCGCCGAGGTGTTGCCGGACTCGACGATGTCCTTCGCGATGATCGCGTCGGGGATGCCGAGCCGCTTGGCGATGCCGTCGATGATCCGGGAGTTGGCCTGGTGCGGCACGAAAGCGGCCAGCTCGGACGGGGCGACCCCGGCCCGCTCGCAGGCCTGGAGGGCCAGCGGGGCCAGCGCGGTGGTGGCCCAGCGGAAGACCGTCTGGCCCTCCTGCTTCACGTACGGCCGCCAGCCCTCGATGCGCACGGCGTCGCTCTTGTCCGGCACCGAGCCCCAGACGACCGGGCCGACCCCGGCCGGCTCGCCCTCGGCGGTGGCGGTGACCACCGCGGCGCCGGCGCCGTCGCCGAAGATGATGCAGGTGGAGCGGTCGGTCCAGTCGGTGAAGTCGGAGAGCTTCTCCGCGCCGATGACGATCGCGTTACGCGACGCCCCGGCCCGGATGGCGTGGTCGACGGTGCCCAGCGCGTACGCGAAGCCCGAGCATGCGGTGTTGATGTCGTACGCGCCGGGCGCGGTGATGCCGAGCTTGGCGGCGACCCGGCAGGCGACGTTCGGGCTGCGGTCGATGGACGTGCAGGTGGCGACGACGACGAGGTCGATGTCGGCGGCGGTGAGGCCGGAGTTGGCCAGCGCCTTGCCGGCGGCGGCCGCCGCCATGTCGGACACCGTCTCGTCGCCGGCGATGCGGCGGCTGGCGATGCCGACGCGGTCCCTGATCCACTCGTCGTTGGTCTCGACGAACTGCGCGATGTCGTCGTTGGTGACGATCCGGGAGGGCTGGTAGTGCCCCAGGGCGAGAATCCGGCTACCTGTCATGAGTGACCCCCGATCCGGGCGAGCGGTTGACCCGGGGCGACCGGGGCGTCGTGGTGGGCGAGCCACTCGGTGAGCGGGCCGCCGTCGTGCGCGGTCACCTCGACCGGGCCCCGCCCGGTGACGACGTGGCCGATGACCTGGCCGACCTTGAGCGCCTGGCCCTCGGTCAGCCCCTGCGTGGGCTGGAAGACACCCGGCGCGGGGGCCGTCACGACCCGGAACCGGGCGGTCGGCGCGGGGCGGGCGGCCGAGCCGTGCCGGGCGATCAGGTCGCGGGCGGCGGGCAGGTCGTCCGGCGTCTTCAGGGTGACGATCTCGGGCAGCGAGTCGGCGAGCTCCCGCTTGATCAGGCCGGCCAGGGTGCCGGCCGGCGGCAGCTCGACGACCCCGGTCACGCCGAGGTCGGCCAGGGTGCGCATGCACAGGTCCCACCGCACCGGGGAGGTGACCTGGCGGACCAGCCGCTGCACCAGCTCCGGGCCGTGGTCGACGACCGTGCCGTCGAGGTTGGACAGCAGGATCCGGGCCGGGCGGGCCGGGGTGATCCCGGCGGCCACGCCGGCCAGGGCGACCTCGGCGGGGGCCATGTAGGGGGTGTGGAACGCGCCGGCCACCTTCAGCCGGACGACCCGGGCCTTCGTGGGCGGCTCGGCGACGAGCGCGTCGATGCCGGCGGTCGACCCGGCGGCGACGATCTGGCCGGCCCCGTTGCGGTTGGCCGCGTGCAGCCCGTGCCGGTCGAGGGTGGCGAGCACCTCGTCGGTGTCGCCGCCCAGCACGGCGGCCATGCCGGTCGGCTCGATCGCGCAGGCGGCGGCCATCTCGCGGCCACGCACCCCGGCGAGGGTGATCGCGGTCTCGGCCGGCAGGACCCCGGCCAACGCCGCCGCACCCAGCTCGCCGACGCTGTGCCCGGCCGTGAGGGTGACGTCGTGCAGCGGCAGGTGCTCGGCGGCGAGCAGGGCCGCGGCGACCAGCAGCGGCTGGGTCCGGGCGGTGTCCTGGATCTCCTCCGCGCCGGCCGAGGTGCCCAGGTGGATCAGGTCGACGCCGGCCAGCGCCGACCACCAGCGCAGCCGTGCCTCGGCGCCGGTCAGGTCGAGCCACGGTGTCAGGAAGCCGGGTTTCTGCGAACCCTGCCCCGGTGAGAGTACGGCGAGCACGCCTATGACTCTTCCGGATACTCGCCAGTCACGGTGTTACCGGCCGCAACCAAACCGCACTAGAACCTTTGGAGGAACCCTACAGAAATAGGTGACCGTGATCATCTCTTTGCGGGGATTTGCCGGTTTTGTGGTGTTATGGGGGGAGGTGTCACGACGGGCACCACCGGGTCGAGCCGCCCCACGGTCAGCGCCACCTGCAACGCGAACGCGTCCCGGGGGATCAGCGGCGACAGCCCCGTCACGTCGGCGATCCGCCGCAGCCGGTAGCGCACCGTGTTGGGGTGCACGAACAGGGCCCGCGCCGCGCTCTCCAACGTGCCGCCGGCCGCGAAGAAGGCGTCCAGGGTCTCCAGCAGCTCGCCGCCCGCCCGGGCCAGCGTCGCGTACACGTCGTGGCGCAGCCGGCGGCGGGCCTCGGCGTCGCCGGCGAGGGCCCGCTCGGGCAGCAGGTCACCGGCCGGCACCGGGCGCGGCGCGGTCGGCCAGGCGGGAGCCGCCCGGTAGCCGGCGAGCGCGGCGCGGGCCGAGTCCGTCGCCTCGTCGAGGCTCGGCACCGCCGGCCCGACCACCACCGGCCCCTCCCCGAACGCGGGCAGCAGCTTCCCCGTCGCCGCCATCGGGTCGGCCGCGCCGCCGAGCACGATCACCAGCCGGTCGCCGTGCACCCCGCCGATCACCTCGACGCCGACGCGCCGGGCCAGCCGGTGGACCGTGTGCAGCACCGCGGCCACCTCGCCGCCCGGGGACCGGCCCACCGCCACCGCCACCGGCGGCGCGTCCGACCAGCCCAGCGCCGCGCCCCGGCTGGCCAGCACGTCCGGGGAGTCCCCGCGCAGCAGCGCGTCGACCAGCAGGGCCTGCAACCGGGCGTCCCAGGAGCCGCGCGACTCGGCGGCCCGCGCGTAGACCCGGGCGGCGGCGAAGGCGATCTCCCGGGAGAAGCGCAGCACCGCCTCCCGCAACTGCTGCTCCTCGCCCTCGGCGGCGAGGGTGCCCACCTGCTCCTCGACCACGTCGATCGTCACCTTGATCAACGCCACGGTCTGCTGGAGGCTGATCGAGCGGGCCAGGGCCAGCGGGGCGGTCGCGAAGACCTCGTCGGAGACCTCCTGGGTGCTGTCCGCCGTGCCGCCGCCGTCGCGCAGCCACTGCACCAGCGACCGCGCGCCGGCCTGGGCCACCAGCATCACCCAGGACCGCTGGTCGGCCGGCAGCGCCCGGAACCAGGGCAGCGTCTCGTCCATCCGGGCCACGCTGGCGGTGGCCAGCGCCCCCGCCGCCCGCTCGATGCGGCGCAGCGTGGCCGACAGCTCGATCCCGCCCGGCTCGCTCACCCCACCAGCCTTGCAGAGAAGGAGGGGCCCCCTGTCAACGCCCCCGGTAGCGAGGGGTGCCCCGCTCACCCCGCCCCACCCGGCGGCGGCGCGGGCGGCCCCACCGGCGGGGTCGGCGGCGGGACGGGCGGCGGGGGCAGGGCGAGCTCCTGGGCCAGGATCGCCGCCTGTACGCGGCTGCGCAGGTCGAGCTTCGCCAGGACCCGGCTGACGTGGGTCTTCGCGGTGCTCTCCGCCATCGCCAGCCGGTCGGCGAGCTGCTGGTTGGACAGGCCCAGCCCGAGGCAGGCCAGCACGTCGCGTTCCCGCGCGGTGAGCGTGGCGACCGCGTCCCGGGTGGCGGCCGGCGGCCCCGGCGCGGTGGCGGCGAACGCGCTGATCAGCCGTCGGGTCACCGTCGGGGCGATGATCCCCTCGCCCCGGGCCACGGTGCGCACGGCGGCGACCAGGGCGTCGGCGTCGGTGTCCTTCAGCAGGAAGCCGGCCGCGCCGGCGCGCAGCGCGCCGAAGACGTACTCGTCGAGGTCGAAGGTGGTCAGCACGAGCACGTCGGCGAGCCCGCCGGCGACGATCTCCCGGGTGGCGGAGATGCCGTCGAGCCGCGGCATCCGGACGTCCAGCACGGCGACGTCGGGGCGCAGGTCGGCGCAGAGCCGCACCGCCTCCTCGCCGTCGGCGGCCTCGCCGGCCACCTCGACGCCGGGCGCGGCGGCCAGGATCAGCGCCAGCCCGGCCCGCACCGCCGGCTGGTCGTCGGCGAGCACCACCCGCACCGGGTCCGTCCCGTCCGCCGCCCGCCCGGGGCTGGTCCGGCCGGTCACGCCGGCTCCCCGGTGGGCAGCCGCGCCCGGACCCGCCACCGCCCGTCCGCCGGGCCCGCCGTGAAGCCGCCGCCCAGCAGCACCGCGCGCTCGCGCATCCCGACCAGCCCGGCGCCCGCGCCGGGCGCCGCCGCGCCGCCCGCCCGCAGCGGATTCGTCACGGCCACCACCACCTCCGTCGGCCCGTACGTCACGACCAGCTCCGCCTCGCCCGCGCCGTGCTTGAGCGCGTTGGTCAGCGACTCCTGCACGATGCGGTACGCCGCCAGGTCCACCCCCACCGGCAGCGGACGCGCCCCGCCGGTCACCTCGGTCCGCACGTCCAGCCCGGCGGAGCGCATCCGGCCCACGAGCCGGTCCAGCTCGGCGAGGCGTACCCGGGTGGCCTCCTCGACCGCCTCCCCGGCGTCGCCCGGTGCGGGCCCGTCGCCCGTCGTGGGCTCCCGCAGCAGCCCGATGAGCTGCCGCATCTCCGCCAGGCCCCGCACGCTGTTCTCCCGGATGACCCGCAGCGACGAGGCCACCTGTTCCCGGTCCAGCCCGGGGACGGAGAGCGCGGCGGTGGCGTGGATGGCCACCGCGCTGAGGTGGTTGGCGACCACGTCGTGCAGTTCCCGGGCCATCCGGGACCGCTCGGCGTGGACCGCCTCGCGCCGGTCCAGCTCGGCGAGCCGGGCGGTCTGCTCGGCCCGGGCCCGTTCCTCCGCAGCCCGCGCCCGCTCCGCCGCCGCCTGGTCCCGGTACTGCCGCACGCTGATCCCGGTCAGCACCGGCACGACGCCGACCAGCACCACCGGCACGCCCAGCGCGACCCCGCGCCAGTGGCCGAACACCAGCACCCCGCCGGCGGCGGCGAGCAGGCTCAGCGCCACGGTGACCCGCAGGAGCCAGCGCCGTAGCCGGGGCGGGCCGTACACGCAGGAGTCGTAGAGCACCTGCGTGTAGATCAGCGCGGTGCCGAGGGTGGTGCCGAGGGCGACGTCGACGCCGAGCGCCGCCGTGCCGAGGGCCAGCCCCGTGCGGGTGGCCACCCGCCGCAGGGCCACCGCCGCCGACACGGCCACCAGCGACGGCAGGAAGGCCACCGCGGGCACGCCGGGCCGCGGGGTGATCGCCAGGTGCGTGCCGAGGCCGAGCAGCGCCAGCCCGCCCGCGAGGGCCACGCCGGCCAGCGCCAGGTCCCGGCCCGGGGCGCCGGGCCGGAGCCAGGGCAGCAGTCGCATGCCCCGATCCCACCACACCCGCCGCCGCACCGGCTCCGACCAGGGCACGAGGCCGTGTCCCCCGAAGGAGGTACGCCCCGACGCGGTCCATCGTTCGGCGTACGCGGATCTCGTCGCCCGGGTCGAGGGCGGGGCGCGCGGCAGGCGGCACGCTGGAGGCCACGGACAGGGGGAGGTCGTCGTGCTGGTCGCGGTCATCGTCGGGTGCGAGATCGGGTTCTGGGTGCTGCTGGTGGCGGGGCTCGTGGCCCGCTACCCGCTGCGCCGCCCCCGCCTCGGCGCGGCCCTGCTGCTCTGCGTACCCCTGGTCGACCTGGCGCTGCTCGCGGCGGCCGCGCTGGACCTGCGGCGCGGGGCCACCGCGGACGTCACGCACGGCCTGGCCGCCGCCTACCTCGGGTTCTCGGTCGCCTTCGGCCACTCGATGATCCGCTGGGCCGACCAGCGCTTCGCCCACCGGTTCGCCGGCGGGCCGCCCCCGGTCCGGCCGCCGCGCCACGGCTGGGCCCGCGCCCGGCACGAGTGGCGGGAGTGGGCCAAGGCCCTGCTCGGCTGGGCCGTGGCCTGCGCGTTGCTCGTGGCGGGGATCGCCTTCGTCGGTGACGCCGAACGCACCCGCGCCCTGTGGGACTTCGCCCGCACGCTCACCGTCGCCCTGCTGATCTGGCTGGTCGCGTTCCCGGTCTGGGAGACGATCTTTCCGAGCCGCCCCCGCCGCTGAGGTGGGGTACGCGCCGCACGCCGCGTCCGCCCGCCCCAGTACGGTGACAGGGCACGCGGGCCAGGGACCGGCCGGCGGGCGAGGAAGAGCGTGAGGAGACCGCCGATGGCGCACGGGGAGGCCGAGCCGGGCTGCGCCCAGGGGGAGTCCGGCAGGCCGGGCCACCACGAGCCGGCGGCGAAGCATCCCCGCCGGCTCACCGGGACGCCCCATCCTGCCGAGCCGGCCTGCGGCCGGGCCGCGGAGCCGAGTTACGGCCGGGCCGCGGAGGCACCCTACGGCCGGGCCGCGGAGGCACCCTACGGCCGGGCCGCGGAGCCGACCTGCGGCCGGGGCGCCGCGCCGGCCGACGAGGACGCCCCGGTGCCGCGCCAGCGTGCCGCCGAGCCGCCCGCCGACGATGAGTCGGACCGCGCCGGGGCCTGCCGCAGCGACCTGCCGGGCTGGGCCGGCGCGCACCGGCACGGCCCGGTCCGCCCCCGGCACCGGGCCCTGCGCCGGGAACGCCCGCCGCGCCGCTGGTGCTGACGGCACGCCGCCGCTGCTGAGGACCTCGCCGCTGGTGCCGAGGGCACGCCGGCCCCGCGCCGAGTGGCACGGGGCCGGGCCCGTCAGCGGGTGCGGCGGCGGATCAGCAGCGCGATCCCGGCCAGCCCGAGGGTGATCACCAGCATCACGCCGACGTTGAGCAGCAGCAGCCGCTGCAACTCGGCGAGCGCCTCGTCGATGTCGCCGGCCGGGTTGATCGAGTCGTCGGGCAGCACCCGCTCGCCGCCCCCGACGCCGCCGCTGACCGTGTCGAGCTGCCGCTCCAGCGGCACCCCGACCGTGCGCAGCGTCTCGGACATGCTGAGCCGGCCGAGGAACCAGCCGGCCTTGTCCTTGCGGGCCGGGTCCGGCTGCTTCGCCGGCCGGTAGACCCGGGGGCCGCCCTTGGCCAGCGGATAGAGGTCGTAGGTCTGGGTGGCGATCTCCCCGACCAGCACCACCACCGTGAACTTCGGCCCGAGGTCGGCGGCCTTCGGCCCCTTGTCGGCCCCGGTGCGGCCGAGCCAGCTCACCTGGTCGACGACCGCGACCACCTCGACGGGGTGGGTGGTGGCCCGCAGCCGCAGCGGCTCGGCCAGGCCCACGCCGGTGATGTCCACCCCGGCCGGCAGGGTCTTCCTGGGCACCTTGCGGGCCAGCGCCGTGCTGGCGGCGGCGGCGGCGTCGGCCAGCGCCGCGCCCGTCGTCGCCTGGCCGGTCGCCGCCGGACCCGTGGCCGTGCCGGCCGCCCGGGCCGGCCCCGCCAGCGTCGTGACCAGTGCCGTCACCAGCAGCGCTCCCGCCGCCGCCCGGCACGACCGCCGTACCTGTCGGACCATCGCCGCCTCCTCGCCCCGTTCGATTTGGATGGCTTCGCTGCAGGTCACGCGTTGGTCGGTCGATGGCGGTGACCATGCCCACAGGGCGGGGCGCCCACCTGAAAGACTGCGCAGAACGTCGATCGGTTGCAGCTGTTGGATCGGGAATTGGAACTATCTGCGATCTCGGCTCGACTAATCAGGCAGCCGTAGATCAGCGGGCGGATAGTACCTTTACGGAGGTGTACATGGGGGGCAGGTTCCCACGCGTGGCGCGTACCTGGTGGGTCGTGCTCGGCGTGGCGCTCGGTGTGTCGTTCGTGCTCCCGGCCGCGCCGGCCGCCGCGCACAACTCGCTGACCGGCAGCAACCCGGCCAACGGCGCGCGGATCGCCACCGCGCCGGAGCGGGTCGAGCTCCGTTTCCTGGCGAAACCCGCCCCGGGTACGACGAAGATCACAATCACCGGGCCGGACAACGTGGACGCCCTCGACGGTGAGCCGACCTTCTCCGGGACGCGGGTGCGCATCCCGTTCGCGCCCGGCAAGGCCGGCCTCTACATCGTCGGCTACCAGCTCGGCTCCGCCGACGGCCACCCGATCAAGGGCGAGGTGCGGTTCACCCTCACCACCGGCACCCCGGCCGAGCCCTCGTCGCCGTCGGCCGCCGCGCCCGAGCCCGTGCCGCCGTCGGACGCGCCGTCGGCCGCCGCGCCGTCGTCGGCCGCCCCGGCCACGGACGGCGGCGGCAGCGCCGTGCCGGCCGCCAGCGAGTCGACCGACGGGGGCCCGCCCGGCTGGCTCTGGGCGCTGGGCGGCGGCGTGCTGCTGCTCGTCGCCGCCGCCGTCGGGTTCACCGTGCGCCGCCGCCGCGCCGGCACCTGAGCGCCGGCGCGCACGACGCGTAGGGGCCCGCCGGCGAACCGGCGGGCCCCTACGGTCGCGTACCCGATCAGTCAGGCGTCGCGTGCCCCGGTCAGGGCAGGCGCAGGCGGGCGGCGCGCAACCGGGCGAGGGTGCGCTCGCGGCCCAGGACCTCCAGCGACTCGAACAGCGGCAGCCCGACGGTGCGGCCGGTGACCGCCACCCGGACGGGCGCCTGGGCCTTGCCGAGCTTGAGGCCGCGCTCCGCGCCGACCGCCTCCAGCGTCGCCTTCAGCGACTCGGCGTCCCACGACGTGAGCCCGTCGTACGCGGCGATCGCCGCGTCGAGCAGCTCGGCCGCGCCCTCCTTCATGGCCTTCGCCCACGCCGCCTCGTCGACGACCGGCGAGGCGAGGAAGAGGAAGTCGACGTTCGGCACGATCTCGCTGAGCACCGCGATGCGGGTCTGCGCCAGCGGGGCCACGGCGGCGAACGCGGCCTCGTCGAACTCCGCCGGCTGCCACGGCGGCGGCGCGACGGTGTCGGTGCCGGTCAGCCACGGCCGGCACGCGGCCACGAACTCGTCGACCGGCAGCGCCCGGATGTAGTCGCCGTTGAACGCGCGCAGCTTCTTCTCGTCGAAGAACGCGGGGGAGGGGTTGACCTCCTCCAGCCGGAACTCCTCCTCGATCACCGACCAGGGCACGATCTCCCGGTCGCCCGACGGCGCCCAGCCCAGCAGCATCAGGTAGTTGCGCATCGCGGCGGCGAGGTAGCCCTCGTCCCGGTACGCCTCCAGGGCGACCTTGTCCCGCCGCTTGGACAGCTTCTGCCGCTTCTCGTTGACCACCACGGGCACGTGCGCCCAGACCGGCGGCTTGACGCCCAGCGCGTCCCACAGGAGCTGCTGCTTGGGCGTGTTGGGCAGGTGCTCCTCGGCGCGGATCACGTGGGTGATCCCCATGGTCATGTCGTCGACCACGTTGGCCAGCAGGAAAACCGGCGACCCGTCGCCCCGGGCGATGACGAAGTCCTCGATCAGCCTGTTCTCGAACGTCGGCTCGCCCCGGATCAGGTCGACCACCACGGTCTCGCCGGTGTCCGGGGTGCGGAAGCGCAGCGCGCGCCCCTCGCCGGCCGCCAGGCCCCGGTCGCGGCAGAAGCCGTCGTAGCCGGTGTACTGCGAGCCGGTGCGCGCCTGCACGGCCTCGCGGGTGCAGTCGCAGTAGTACGCCCGGCCGCCCTCGTACAGCCGCTGCGCGGCGGCCCGGTGCTCGGCGGCGTACGAGGACTGGAAGTACGGGCCCTCGTAGCTGCCCCGGGCGATGCCGATCCAGTCCAGCGCCGACAGGATGCCCTCGGTCCACTCGGGCCTGTTGCGCGCGGCGTCGGTGTCCTCGACGCGGAGCACGAACACCCCGCCCTGCTGCCTGGCGTAGATCCAGTTCTGTAGGGCCGAGCGGGCGCCGCCGACGTGGAACATTCCGGTCGGAGAGGGGGCGAAGCGTACACGTACCGTCACGTCCCCAGCCTACGGCCGCCGGGAAGAGGTTTAAGGAGGGGCCCCTTGTTAACGCTTTCTGTAGGGGAAGGGCCCCCTGCAATCAGACCCGCGCCCGCCGCACCCCGCCAGCGTCGTCACGCCACGCCACGGATCCTGACGACGAGGGCGCTGCCGAGGACGGTGACCACCGCGGTGACCGCGTACAGGGTCGGGTAGCCGCCCAGGTGCACCACGATCGGGGCGGACAGCGCCGGGCCGAGCACCTGCGGCGCGGAGTTCGCGATGTTGATCACCCCGAGGTCCTTGGCCCGGTTCGTGGCCGCCGGCAGCACCTCGGTGATCAGCGCCGCGTCCACCGACAGGTAGACGCCGTAGCCCGCGCCGAGCAGCACCGCCGCGACCATCGCCATCGGCCAGACCGGCGCGACGGCCAGCAGCAGCGCGGCCACGGCCATCACCAGCCCGGAGACGATCACGTAGATCTTGCGCCGGCCGGAGCGGTCGGAGAGCCGGCCGGAGACCACGGCGGTGAGGATCATCCCGAGCGTGTAGAGCAGGATCAGCACCAGCAGCCCGCCCTCGGGGTCGGGGTAGCGCACCCCGTCGGCGAGGAAGTACAGCAGGTACAGGGTGCCCAGCGCGTTGCCGAGCTGCACCAGGAACCGGGTGAGCCAGGCCCAGGCGAAGTCCGGGTGCCGGCGCGGGCTGATCCACATCGAGGCGAGCAGCGCGCCCACCCGCAGCGGCGGCCGGTGCGTCCGGGGCAGCGGGTCGTCGGCGGTGAGCAGCGCGAACGGCAGCGCCAGCAGCAGCACGGCCAGCGCGACGGCGGCGTAGCCGGCGGCGTTGCCGGTGACCACGGCCGTCACCAGCACCGCGCCCAGCACCAGGCCGAGCGACTGCGGGATGCCCACCCAGCCGGAGACGCCGCCGCGCTGGAGCACCGGCACCCGGTCGGGGATGCCGGCGGTGAGGCTGGCCAGCATCGCGTTGAAGCAGACCTGGGCGGCGACCCAGCCGACCGCCACCCCGGCGATGGTGTCCTGCCGGGCCAGCAGCACCAGGGCGAGCGCGCCGAGCACCGCCCCGCCGGCCGTCCAGACGTGCCGGCGGCCCAGCTCCCGGCCGCCCAGCCGCAGGCAGGTGCGGTCCGACAGCGCCCCGGCGAGCGGGTTGGCCAGCACCGCGGCGAGCGCGCCGAGGCCGGTGACCACGGCGAACATGGCCTCCTTGTCGCCCGGGGCGATCCGCTCGATCTGCTGGGGCAGCAGCACCTGGATCGGGGTGAAGAAGGCCATCCAGACGCCGAGGTTCGCCGCGAAGATCAGCGCGATCCAGCTCCGCCGGACCGGGACGGTCGGCTCGGCGAGCGCGGCGGGCAGCGCCGCCGGCGTCGGGTCGACGGTGGTCACGGCGCTACTCCGCGTCGGCTGTGGCGCGGCGGGCGGCGGGCGCGGCGACGCCGGGGGGCGTGGGGGCCGCGCCGGGCCGGATCGCGGTGTCGCGCAGCCAGGCGTACGACGACTTCGGCGTGCGCGCCCCCGTGCCGAAGTCGACGTGCACGAGGCCGAACCGCTTGGTGAAGCCCTCCGCCCACTCCCAGTTGTCCAGCAGCGACCAGACGAAGTAGCCCGTGACGTCCACGCCGTCGTCGATCGCGGCCCGCAGGGCGCGCAGGTGGGCGTCGAGGTAGGCGATCCGGTCCGGGTCGTGGACCCGGCCCTCGGCGTCGGGTACGTCGTCGTAGGCGCAGCCGTTCTCGGTGACCTGGATCGGGGGCAGCCGGTCGCCGTACCGGTCGCGCAGGCCGGTGAGCAGCTCGCGCAGCCCGTCGGGGGCGACCGGCCAGCCGAACGCCGTGCGCGGGTACCCGGCGAGTTCCACCAGCTCGAACGGCAGCGGCGAGCCGGCCTCGGGCGCGCGTACCCCCGAGGGGTTGTAGTAGTTGACGCCGAGCACGTCGAGCGGCGCGGCGATGACGGCCAGGTCGTCGCCGCGCACGAGCCCCGGGTCGAGGTCGAGCAGGTCGGGGTAGCCGAGGCCGAGCAGCGGGTCGGTGAACAGCCGGTTGTGCAGCGCGTCGTACGCGGCGGCGGCGGCCAGGTCGGCGTCGGTGTCGCCGGCCGGGCGCACCGGCGAGTAGTTGTTGGCGATGGCGACCGGGCCGGCCGTGCGGGCGCGCAGCGCGGCGACGGCCAGCCCGTGCCCGAGGAGCTGGTGGTGGGCCGCCGGGAACGCGTCGAACAGCAGCGTCTGGCCGGGGGCGTGCTCGCCGGTGCCGTAGCCGAGGCTCATGTGGATGAACGGCTCGTTGAGGGTGATCCACAGCTTCACCCGGTCGCCGAGGCGGGCGGCGACCAGGTCGGCGTACTCGGCGAACCGGGTGGCGGTGTCCCGGTGCAGCCAGCCCCCGGCGTCCTGGAGGGGCTGCGGCAGGTCCCAGTGGTAGAGGGTGGCGACCGGGTCGATCCCGGCGGCGGCCAGGTCGTCCACGAGCCGGTCGTAGAAGTCGAGGCCGGCGGCGTTGGCGGGCCCGGACCCGCCGGGCTGGACCCGGGGCCAGGCCACCGAGAAGCGGTACGCCGACACCCCGAGCCCGGCCATCAGCGCGACGTCCTCGGCGTGCCGGTGCCAGTGGTCGCAGGCGACGTCGCCGGTGCTGCCGTCGGCGATCAGCCCGGGGGTGTGCGCGAAGGTGTCCCAGATGGAGGGCCCCCGGCCGGCGGCGGTCGCCCCGCCCTCGATCTGGTAGGCGGAGGTGGAGACTCCCCAGCGGAATCCGGCCGGGAACTCGGGCAGCGGCTCGGTGGTCATGCGCTCTCCAGGCGGCAGGGGGCCGGCGGCGTCCGCGGGCGCGGGACGCGCGACGTCCGACGTTCGTGCGGCCGTCCGGCCGGACGAACGTGAAACGTGTTCGGACTCTAGGCCGCGGCGGGAGTTTGCGCCATAGGTCGATTGCGATCGGGGCGCAAGGGTTTTCGGCGTGTCTTTTCCAAAGTTGTCCGGTTGCGTCCGATTTAGCGCATAGAGTGCCGAATATCGCGGATGTCCTCAGTGGGGGAAAGAACGAAATGATCCTCGTCGAACGCAGTGCGCACGTGATGGCGCCGGTGGAAGCGGTCTGGGAAGTCGTGCAGCGGGCCGAGCAGTTGCCGGCCTGGCTGGCGGGAGTTCGCGCGGCGGAGGTCCTCTCGGGGGAGGGCTTCGGCCGGCGGCAACTGGTCCAGGCCGGGCGCGGGTCGGCGCACGAGGCCGAGGTGATCGCCTACCAGGAGCCGACCCTGATCGGCTGGCGGGAACGCGCCAAGGGCGCCGGTGCCCGGGCCGAGGCCCGCACCGAGATCTACGTCCAGCTCACCGCGGACGAGGAGGAGGGCGGGACCATCGTGCGGCTCATCGTCGTACGCTGGCCCGCCGGCCCGGTCAAGGCCGCCCTCCTCCGGCTCGGTCTGCGGCGGGTCGGCGCCGACCTGGAGGACTCGCTGGCCCGGCTGACCGACCTGGCCGCCGTCGGCTGAGCGGGGCCCGTCTCACGGCGCCATCCGCGACGGCGGTGGCCCGGCGCGTCCCCACCAGGAACGCCCGGACCACCGCCGTCACACTGCCCGGCGTGGGAAGCCGTAGCCGGTACGCCGAGGGGCCCGGCGCGCGACGCGCGCCGGGCCCCTCCATCGTGCCTGTGGCTAGCTGTCGCCGCCGGTCTCGCCGACCGGCGCCGCGTTCACGTCGTCGATGGCGTACTTCTTCGCCGCCTCGGCCGGGGTCGACGCCGGCACCGTGCCGCGCAGGGCGAGCTGCCGCAGCGTCGCGACCGTCACCGACTCGGCGTCGACGTGGAAGTGCCGGCGCAGCGCGTGCCGGGTGTCGGACATGCCGAACCCGTCGGTGCCGAGCGAGGTGTAGTCGCCCGGTACCCAGCGGGCGATCAGGTCCGGTACGGCACGCATCCAGTCGCTGACCGCGACCTTCGGCCCGTCGGCGTCGGCCAGTTTCCGCTGGATGTACGGCACCCGCTGCTCCGCGCCCGGGTTGAGCAGGTTGTGCTCCTCGCACTCCACCGCGTCCCGGCGCAGCTCCGTCCAGGAGGTCACCGACCACACGTCGGCGGCCACCCCCCAGTCCTGGGCGAGGAGCTGCTGCGCCTTGAGCGCCCACTGCATGCCCGTGCCGGAGGCCAGGATGTTGGCCCGCGGCCCGTCGCCGTCGACCTTCGGGGCGGGGGAGTAGCGGTAGATGCCCTTGAGCAGCCCCTCGACGTCCACGTCGGCCGGCTCGGCCGGCTGGTGGATCGGCTCGTTGTAGATGGTCAGGTAGTAGAAGACGTTCTCCGGCTGCTCGCCGTACATCCGGTGCAGGCCGTTCTCCATGATGTGCGCCAGCTCGAACGCGAACGCCGCGTCGTAGGCCACCACCGCCGGGTTGGTGGCGGCGAGCAGCAGCGAGTGGCCGTCCTCGTGCTGGAGGCCCTCGCCGTTGAGCGTGGTCCGCCCGGCGGTCGCGCCGAGCACGAAGCCCCGCGCCATCTGGTCGGCCGCCGCCCAGAACCCGTCGCCGGTGCGCTGGAAGCCGAACATCGAGTAGAAGATGTAGAGCGGGATCATCGGCTCGCCGTGGGTGGCGTACGCGGTGCCGGCGGCGGTGAACGAGGCCACCGAGCCCGCCTCGTTGATCCCCTCGTGCAGGATCTGCCCGGTCGTCGCCTCCTTGTACGACAGGAACAGCTCCCGGTCGACCGAGGTGTAGCGCTGGCCGTGCGGCGAGTAGATCTTCTGCGTCGGGAACAGCGAGTCCATGCCGAACGTGCGGGCCTCGTCCGGGATGATCGGCACCCAGCGCTTGCCGAACTCCTTGTCCTTCATGATGTCCTTGAGCAGGCGGACGAAGGCCATCGTGGTGGCCACCTTCTGCTTGCCCGAACCGCGCTTGACGTCGGAGAACCGCTCGGTGCCCGGGATCGCCAGCGCCCTGCCGGCCCTCCGCCGCGACGGCAGGTAGCCGCCGAGCTGCTCCCGCCGCTCCCGCAGGTAGGCGATCTCCTCGGACTTCTCGCCCGGCGTGAAGTACGGCGGGAGGTAGGGGTTCTCCTCCAGCGTCTTGTCCGAGATGTCCAGGTAGAGCCGGTCGCGGAACAGCTTCAGGTCGTCCAGCGTCAGCTTCTTCATCTGGTGCGTGGCGTTGCGGCCCTCGAAGTGCGAGCCGAGCGTCCAGCCCTTGATCGTCTTGGCCAGGATCACCGTCGGCTGGCCGGTGTGCTCCATCGCCGCCTTGTAGGCCGCGTAGAGCTTGCGGTAGTCGTGCCCGCCCCGCTTGAGGTTCCAGATCTCGTCGTCGGTGAGCCCCTCGACCATCTTGCGGGTGCGCGCGTCGCGGCCGAAGAAGTGCTCCCGCACGTACGCCCCGGACTCCGCCTTGTAGGTCTGGTAGTCACCGTCGGGCGTGCTGTTCATCAGGTTGACCAGCGCGCCGTCGGTGTCGGCGGCGAGCAGCGGGTCCCACTCCCGGCCCCAGACCACCTTGATGACGTTCCAGCCGGCGCCCCGGAAGAACGCCTCCAGCTCCTGCATGATCTTGCCGTTGCCCCGGACCGGCCCGTCGAGCCGCTGGAGGTTGCAGTTGATCACGAAGGTGAGGTTGTCCAGCTCCTCGCGGGCGGCCACGCCGATCGCGCCGAGCGACTCGACCTCGTCCATCTCGCCGTCGCCGAGGAACGCCCACACGTGCTGCTGCGAGGTGTCCTTGATGCCCCGGTGGTGCAGGTAGCGGTTGAACCGGGCCTGGTAGATCGCGTTCAGCGGGCCGAGGCCCATCGAGACGGTCGGGAACTCCCAGAAGTCCGGCATCAGCCGCGGGTGCGGGTACGACGGCAGCCCGCCGCCCGGGTGGGACAGCTCCTGGCGGAACCCGTCGAGCTGGTTCTCGCTCAGCCGCCCCTCCAGGAACGCCCGCGCGTACATGCCCGGCGAGGCGTGGCCCTGGTAGAAGATGTGGTCGCCGCCGCCCGGGTGCTCCTTGCCCCGGAAGAAGTGGTTGAAGCCCACCTCGTAGAGCGACGCGGAGCTGGCGAACGTCGAGATGTGCCCGCCGACGCCGATCTCGGGGCGCTGCGCGCGGTGCACCAGCATCGCCGCGTTCCACCGGATGTACGCCCGGATCCGCCGCTCGATGTGCTCGTCGCCCGGGAACCACGGCTCGCGCTCCGGCGGGATGGTGTTGATGTAGTCGGTGGTCGTCAGCGACGGCACCCCGACCTGGCGCTCCCGCGCGCGCTCCAGCAGGCGCAGCATCACGTACCGGGCGCGTTTGGTTCCACGCTCGTCGATGACACCGTCCAGCGACTCGACCCATTCGCCGGTCTCTTCGGGGTCGATGTCCGGAAGCTGGCTCGGCAGACCGGCGGTGATCACCGGGCGCTTGCGTTCCGTGGCCACAGGCGTTCCCTCGGTTGTGTGTGGGATAGGTCTCTAGATGTTCATCCTGCCTTCTACCGACGGTTTTCGTCACGTCTGGCTCCCCCAGACGCGACGCTCAACACAGGTACCGGCCGGTAACTTCTGGTGGTTTGCGCTCGCCCCCTACCGTCGACCCATGACGATGCTGCGAGCCGTGGCGAGCGCACTCGTGCTGGCCGGAGCGCTCACCCTCCTGCTGTCGGTGCTCGGCCTCGCCGGCGGCCGACTGGACGCCGCCCCCGTGGGCCTGTTCGGCCTGGCCCTGCTCGCCGTGGGCCTGGTGCTGCTCAACCGCGCCGGCGGCCGGGGCGCCCGCTACGGCTACGCCACCACCACCGGCGACCCCGCCGCCTCGTACGGCTCCGGCGCGTACGGCGCGGGCGCCGGCCAGCCCGGCGCCGACTTCCACACCGGCGACGCCGGCGCCGGCTGGTCCGGCGACCCGGGGCCCGGCTGACGCGGGCGCTGCCGGCTCCCCGGCTGACGAGGGCCCGGCTGGCGCGGGCCCGCCGACACGACCGGCCCCGGCTGACAGACCCGGGTCCCGGCGGCAGAATGCGGCGTATGCGCACCGAGGTGATCACCGTCCAGACCGGCTCCCGACCGACCGTCCGGGACATCACCGCCGAGGCGGAACGGTTCGTCTCCGGCGCCGGCGACGGCCTGCTGCACGTCTTCGTGCCGCACGCCACCGCCGGCCTCGCCGTCATCGAGACCGGGGCCGGCTCCGACGACGACCTGCTCCGGGCGCTGGACGACCTGCTGCCCACCGACGACCGCTGGCGGCACCGGCACGGCTCGCGCGGCCACGGGCGCGACCACGTGCTGCCCGGCCTCGTCGCCCCGTACGCGACCCTGCCGGTGATCGACGGGCGGCTCGCGCTCGGCACCTGGCAGTCCATCTGCCTGGTCGACACCAACGGCGACAACCCCACCCGCAAGGTCCGCTTCTCGTTCCTCCCGGGCTGACCGCCTCCGGCCCGCGCGAGGTCCCCACCGCCGCCCGGGGCCCGCTCAGGGCCGCAGGGTCTCCGCCTCCACCGTCTGCCGGCCCAGGTCCACCCCGGCCCCCGGTACGGTGCGCGCGCCCGGCGCCGGCGGCCGGTCGTACGTCTGGTGCAGGCCCGGCACCCGGTCCTCGATCACGAACGTCGCCCGGGTGTAGGCCGGCGCGTCCGGCCGGCTCACGTACGGCACCACGTCGAAGTCGGCCGCCAGCTGCGCCGGGGTGATCGTCGTGCGGACGTACCCCCGGAGGTTGTTCTGGAAGCGCAGGTGCGGGTTGAACGCGAACCACGGGTGGGAGCCCGTCGCCGAGTCCGCGCCGTCGCCGGTCGACGTGACCGAGGAACAGACCAGCTCGCTGCCGACGGTGCGCGACGTGGGGTCGGCGTAGTCCAGCTTCAGGTCGCTGGCCCAGTGGGCGTGCACGTCGCCGGTGAGCACCACCGGATTGCGCACCCCGGCGGCCAGCCAGCCCCGGGTGATCCGGTCCCGGGAGGCCACGTACCCGTCCCAGGCGTCCATGCTGGTGACCGTGAGCGGCCCCGAGTTGTTGTCCCGCTGCGCGAAGAAGACCTGCTGGCCGAGGATGTCCCAGCGCGCGTCGGAGCGGCGGAACCCGTCGAGCAGCCACGCCTCCTGCTCCGCGCCCGTGATCGACCGGGCCTCCTCGGCCGCCGCGGCGCACTCCCTGTATCCGTCGCCGCACGCCTGGTCGTCGCGGTACTGCCGGGTGTCGAGCATGTGGAACGTGGCCAGCCGGCCCCAGCGCACCCGCCGGTACAGCTGCATGTCGATGCCGCGCGGCAGGGAGGTCCGCCGCAGCGGCATGTTCTCGTAGTACGCCTGGAACGCCGCCGCCCGCCGGGCGAGGAAGTCCGGGTCGGGCGCCTCCGGCACCTCGTCGGCCCAGTTGTTCTCCACCTCGTGGTCGTCGAAGACCACCACCCAGGGGGCCACCGCGTGCGCCGCCTGGAGGTCCGCGTCGGTCTTGTACTGGGCGTGCCGCTGCCGGTAGTTCGCCAGCGTCCGGGTCTCCGGACCCTCGTGGTCGCGCGGGTTCCCGCCCGGCACCGTGTAGGTGCCCTTCTCGTACTCGTACTGGTAGTCGCCCAGGTGCAGGATCAGCTCCGGCTCGGTCTCGGCCAGCCGCCGGTACGCGGTGAAGTAGCCGTGCTCGTACTGCGAGCAGGAGACGAAGCCCATCGCCAGGGCCGAGGGCAGGCTCTCCGGGGCCGGGGCGGTGCGGGTGCGCCCCACCGCGGACGCGTACCCCTCGGCCCGGAACCGGTAGAAGTACTCCCGGCCCGGCAGCAGCCCGCCCAGCTCCACGTGCACGCTGTGCGCCGCCTCAGGGCGGGCCTGCGCCACGCCCCGGCGTACCACGTGCCGCATCCCCTCGTCGGCGGCGACCTCCCAGGTCACCGCCACCGGCCGCGACGGCATGCCGCCGAGGCCGTCCTCCGTGAGGGGCTGCGGGGCCAGCCGCGTCCACAGCACGAAACCCTCGTGGTCGGGGTCGCCCGAGGCCACCCCGAGGGTGAACGGGTCCTGCCGCAGCGGGCGGGCGGCCGCCGCGCCGGCCGCCACGGGCAGCCCGGCCAGCGCGCCGGCCGCGCCGACCGCCGCGCCGGAGAGCAGGATCGTACGTCGGGACAGTGTCACGGTTTCCTCCCCAGAGTCCGTGTTGTTCGACTCCGGGGAGCGTCGCGTCCGCCGATGGCCGCCAGGTGAAAGGAAGGGCCCCTTGTTATCGCCTTTTGTCGAACAAGGGACCCCTGTTAACACCCGCCGGGCGGGCATGCCCGCGCGGGCCGGGCGGGCGCGGGCCGGGCGGGCGCGGGCCGGGCGGGCGCGGGCCGGGCGGGCGCGGCGGCTGCCGCGAAAGCGGGGGTGAGAAGGGAACCCTTCTCTACCGTAGGCGTTAACAAGGGGCCCTTCCTTCCCCCAAAGTGGTGGAGGTGGTCAACAGTTGGGGCGGCGTACGATTGCGCCATGGCGCAGCGCATCCCCACCGAGGCGACGCCGCACGCGGATGCCCGCGCCGACCTGGCCGGGGACGCCGTGCGCCGGATCCTGCACGTCGCCTCGGCCCTCCGGCACCGGCAGGACGCCGGGGTGGCCGGGCTGGGCCTCACGCCGGCCGTCGCCCGGGCGCTGCACGTGCTGGACCCGGACCGCCCGCTGCCGGCCCGCGACCTGGCCGAGCGGCTGCGCTGCGACCGCTCCAACGTCACCGCCCTGGTCGACAAGCTGGAGCAGGCGGGCCTCGTGGAGCGCCGGGCCGACCCGACCGACCGGCGGCAGAAGACCCTCGTGGTCACCGGGGACGGCCGGCGGGTGCGCGACCGCGTCCAGCGGGTGATGTCGGACTCCCGACTGCTCGACGGGCTCACCGACGCCGAGCTGGCCACCCTGCGCGAGCTGGTGTGGAAGGTCGCCGACGGCGGCTGCCCCGAGGAGCATGCCGTGCGCTGACGCGCCGCCGGGGCCGGTGGCGGCGGTGACCGGTCCCGGGCGGACCGTGTCTGAGTGGGCGACCGGCCGCCGCGTCGGTAATGCTGTCGGACGTGACCACCCCGCAAGATCTCGATGACCGGTTCCGGGAGGCCCTCGCCGGGCTCGCCGCCGCGCCCCGGCGACGTGATCCGGCCGAGCCGGTCCACGACGACGCGCCGCTGACCGGGGCGCAGTTGCTGGACCTCTTCGACGCCCAGGTCACCAGCCGGCAGTTGGACCTCGCCGGGCGGTGGCTGCGCAGCTTCGGCGAGGGCTTCTACACGATCGGCTCCGCCGGCCACGAGGGCAACGCCGCGGTGGCCGCCGCGCTGCGTCCCGGCGATCCGGCCCTGCTGCACTACCGTTCGGGCGCGTTCTACTGCCTGCGCGCCGCCCAGGCCGCCGGGGAGGTCGCCTTCCCGGTGCCGGAGGAGGAGGCCGCCGCACCGGCGTCCGGGGCGGAGCCCACGCCGTCGGAGCCCGGGGCCGGGATGCCCGGGGCCATGGGGCCCGTGGTCGGGACGCCCGAGCTCGGGGCCCCGCCGCCCGGGGCGCAGGGAGCGCCGTCCGGCACCGGGACCACGTCGCCCGGGGCCGAGCCCGAGGCGGTGGCGGAGGCCGGGGCGGTGGCGGAGGCCGGGGCGGTGGCGGAGGCCGGGGCCGGTGCGGCCGGCGGCCCGGCACCGGGCCGCGACCACCCGGCCGACGGGGACGACGCGGCCGTCGGGCAGGACGCGTCCGCCGGCGACGACGCGTCCGCCGGCGACGACGCGACCGTCCGGGAGGACGCGTACGCCGGGGCGGCCCGGGACGTGCTGCGCGGGATGGTCGCCTCGGCGCGGGAGCCGATCGCCGGGGGCCGGCACAAGGTCTTCGGCCGGGCCGACCTCGCGATCGTCCCGACCACCTCCACCATCGCCTCGCACCTGCCCCGGGCGGTCGGCGCGGGGCTGGCCCTGGAACGGCTGCGCCGCCGCGACCCGGCCGGGCGGCGGGCCGGGGCCGACCCGCTCGGCGACGTCGGGCAGCCGCCCCGCTCGCCGTGGCCGCCGGACGCCATCGTGGTCTGCTCGTTCGGCGACGCCTCGGTCAACCACGCCAGCGCCACCGCCGCGTTCAACACCGCCGGCTGGTACGACCACACCGGCCTGCGCATCCCGGTGCTGTTCGTGTGCGAGGACAACGGCCTCGGCATCAGCGTCCGGTCCCCGAAGGGCTGGGTGGAGGCGACCCTGCGGTCCAAGCCGGGCATCCGCTACTTCTCCGCCGACGGCACCGATCCGGTGCAGACGTACGCGGCGGCGGTGGAGGCGGCCGGCTGGGTGCGCCGGCACCGGCGGCCGGCGGTGCTGCACCTGAGCACCGTACGGCTGATGGGGCACGCCGGCGCGGACGCCGAGACGGCGTACCGCAGCGCCGGCGAGATCGCCGCGGACCTGGACCGGGACCCGGTGCTGGCCACCGCCCGGCTGCTGGTGGCGGCGGGCGTCGCCACGACCGACGAGCTGCTGGCCCGCTACGACGAGCGCGGCTGGCAGGTGCGCCGGATCGCGGAGGAGGTGCTCGGCGAACCGAAGCTCGCCTCCGCGGCCGAGGTGGTCGCGGAGCTCGCGCCCCGCCGTCCGGCCCGGGTGGCCCGCGCGGTCGCCGACGCGGCGGTCCGGGCCGGCGGACCCGGCGCGGCGGTCCGCGCGGACACGTTCGGCGGCCGGCTGCCTGAGGCGGCCGGCCCGCTCACCCTGGCGCAGAGCATCAACGCCGCCCTCGCCGACGGCATGCTCGACCACCCCGGCATGGTCGTCTTCGGCGAGGACGTCGCAGCCAGGGGCGGGGTGTACGGGGTGACGAAGGGGCTGCGGGACCGCTACGGCGCGGCCCGGGTCTTCGACACGCTGCTCGACGAGACGTCGATCCTCGGGCTCGGGCTGGGCGCGGGGCTGGCCGGGCTGCTGCCGGTCCCGGAGATCCAGTACCTGGCGTACCTGCACAACGCCGAGGACCAGTTGCGCGGCGAGGCGGCGACCATGCGGTTCTTCTCCTCGGGGGCGTTCCGCAACCCGATGGTGGTGCGGGTGCCGGGGCTGGCGTACCAGGAGGGCTTCGGCGGGCACTTCCACAACGACAACTCCCTGGCCGTGCTGCGGGACGTGCCGGGGCTGGTGGTCGCGGTGCCGGCGCGGCCGGACGACGCCGCCGCGATGGTGCGTACCTGCCTGGCGAGCGCGGCGGTCGACGGCAGCGTCTGCGTGCTGGTGGAGCCGATCGCGCTCTACCACACCCGCGACCTCTACGCCGAAGGTGACGGCGAGTGGTTGGCCGACTACGCCGGGCCGGGTGGGTGGGCCGCCGGCCACGCGCCGGTCGGCCGGGCCCGGGTGTACGGCGTCGGCTCCGCCGAGGACGTCACGATCGTCACTTTCGGTAACGGGGTGCCGATGTCGCTGCGCGCCGCCGCCACCCTCGCCGACGAGGGGGTCGGCAGCCGCGTCGTCGACCTGCGCTGGCTCGCCCCGCTGCCGGTCGCCGACCTCGTCCGGGAGGCGTCGGTGACCGGCCGGGTGCTGGTCGTGGACGAGACGCGCCGCTCCGGCGGGGTCGGCGAGGGGGTGCTCGCGGCGCTGGTCGACGGCGGATATGTCGGTGCGGCGCGCCGGGTGGCCGCAATCGACTCGTTTGTACCATTAGGTCCGGCAATGCGTGCCGTGCTGGTCACCGAGGATGCCATCACCCAGGGTGCCCGTACGCTGCTGGCACGGTAAATTCCGTTCCACCCGGTGCGCCACTTGCGCGGGGGGCTGCAAGTGTGTGGACTTTGCCTGACGGCGTCGCCGCGACGCCGCGAGCAGGGACGAGATGAGGAGGCACGCGACAGTGAGCGCGACCGCTGGTCAGGCCGCCGACGGGGTACGCAGCCTGGCGGACCGGTTCGGTATCGAGCCGGGGATGGTCGTCATGGAGATGGGGTACGACGAGGACGTCGACCAGGATCTCCGGGACGCCCTGACCGACCGCTGTGGAGAGCTGGTCGACGAGGACACCGACGAGGTGGTCGACGCGGTGCTGGTCTGGTACCGAGACGGCGACGGTGACCTCTTCGAGCTGCTCGTCGACGCCCTCGGCCCGCTGGCCGACAACGGCGTCGTGTGGCTGCTGACCCCCAAGGCCGGGCGGGAGGGCCACGTCGAGCCGAGCGAGATCGCGGAGTCCGCGCCCACCGCCGGCCTGCAACAGACGTCCACGGTCAACGCCGGCCGGGACTGGAGCGGCGCCCGCCTCGTGCTGCGCCGGGGGGTCAAGGGCAAGAAGTAGCCGAACCTGCCCCGGCCGTGGGGCCGGCCACACTCCGTGGCCCCGGCCCTCGGGTGTGGCAGGCTGATGCCACCTCCAGAATCGACCCAAGGAGCTCGCATGCCGATCGAGGTTGGCGCCGAGGCGCCGGACTTCGTGCTCAAGGACCAGAACAACCAGGAGGTCCGGCTGTCGGACTTCCGCGGCAAGCGCACCGTGCTGCTGGTCTTCTACCCGCTCGCCTTCACCGGCATCTGCCAGGGCGAGCTGTGCGAGGTGCGGGACAACCTCAACGAGTACGTCAACGACGACGTCCAGGTGCTCACCGTGAGCGTGGACTCGGTCTACGCCCACAAGATCTGGGCCGAGAAGGAGGGCTACCAGTTCCCGCTGCTGGCCGACTTCTGGCCGCACGGCGCGGTCGCCCAGGCGTACGGCGTCTTCAACGACGTCGCCGGCATCGCCAACCGCGGCACGTTCGTGATCGACAAGGCCGGCGTCGTCCGGTTCGCCGAGATGAACATGCCGGGCGAGGCGCGCGACCAGCAGGGCTGGCGCAAGGCGCTGGCGGACGCCGTCGCCGCCTGATCCCACCACGGGCACACCGACGCGGCGGGCCGGAACCGGCAGGGTAAGCTTGCCGGACTCCGGCCCGCCGCGCGGGCGTTCGGGGCGCGTAGCTCAGTGGGAGAGCACTCGCCTTACAAGCGAGGGGTCGCAGGTTCGAAACCTGCCGCGCCCACCCATCACCACCGGCGCGGGAACGCTTCCGAAGATCGAGAACCCGGCCGCCGGCAGTGACTACCGGAAGGTGACGTCACTCCTGTTGACCTTGCAGTTGGCGTCGTTCCAGCCCTCACCGAGGTAGCTGGGTTCGCTGCCCTTGGGCACGCCCTTGTACTTGCCGCAGATGGTGGCCGAGCCGATGACGACCACGCGGGTGATCGTCGCGGTGTCGTTCCAGTTGCTGTTGATGCCGGCGAGCATGTCGATGTCGTCGACGAGGACGTTGTCGATGCGCACGTGGCGGGTGTACGAGGTGGTGCAGTTGCCGCAGCCGCGGTACAGCTTGCCGGACCCCTTGAGGTAGAAGCCGGAGATGTTGACCGTGCCGTTGCCGTTGTGCTGGAAGGTCTTGTCGCTGCCGCTGCGCGCGCCGCCGCCGATGACGTAGGAGGTGCCGCCGTTGGTCTGCTTGAAGGTGGCGGCGTCCTCGCCGATGTCGTTCCACCACACGTTGCGCAGCGTGCAGGTGCCCTCGCAGTGCACGCCGTCGCCGGCGGGCGAACCGAGGATGACGTTCTGCAACGTGCCGCCGTTGGCGATCTTGAACATCGGGTCCTGCGACTCGCCCTGCCCACCGTCACCGATGCAGCAGTAGGTCTTCATCCCGCCGTCGAAGGTGCCGGAGACGTTGACCGTGCCCGAGATGCTCACCGAGCCGGCCGACGACGGCCACGCGCCGGTCGGCGTGCCGGGGTTGCTGGTCGGGCCGGACGTCGGACCGCTGGTGGGGCTGGTGGTGGGGCTGGTGGTCGGGGTCGACCCGCCGCTGGCGTACGTCTCGAACTCGGCGATCCGCGGGGCGCCGGACGCGCTGGTGATGACGAAGGAGATCTTCTTCAGCGACGTCGCGGAGAAGTTGACGGTGCCCGGGGCGCTGCTGCCGCTGGCCAGGACGGCGCCCGTGTCGTGGTTCGTGAGCTGCCAGCCGCTGATCGCGCCGCCGCCCGAGGCCTGCACGATGACGGCCGAGGACACCGTGGTGGCGCCGCCCCACTTGACCGAGATCGTGCCGGTCGAGCCGCTCGGCGACCAGAATGTGCTGGTGTTGCCGTCGATGACGTTGCCGTAGCTGGTGCCGCTGGCCTTGCTGGAGCCGTCGGCGCCGGCGCCGATGCTCAGGTTCGTGGCGGCCGAGGCGTGCGGGATCTGCAGCGCCAGCGCGGCGACGGCACCTGCGACCGCAGTGGCACCGCCGGCCAGCCATCGGGTAGCGACTTTGCGTCTCATCTGATCCGCCCTTCAATCATGAACACTCTGTTACGGAAAGCGCTTTCCGGTAACCATAGGGCCTTATCGATGGTGCGGCAAGATGGCGGCAGCAGGGCTGAACGGCGCGAGCCGAGGCCGGCCGGCGGCGGGCCGCCGGCCGGCCCGCCGCGCCTCGGCTCAGCTGCCGGGCCGCCCCTCAGCCTCCCCGGCGTCGCCGAGCAGTCCGCGCAGGACGCCGCGCACGGTCGCCTCGAACAGGTCGCGCTGTGCCGGCGGCGCCTGCGGCGCGGCGAGGGCGGCGGCCAGGTGGGGGAACGCCGCCGGGTCGATCCCGTCGAGGCGGGCCGGCGGGCCGGCGGCTTCGCTGCGGGCGAACAGCGACACCACGCCGGTCGTCATGGCGATCGCCTCGAACTTGGTGGTGGTCGCGGCCGGCACCGGCCGCAGGACGGCCAGGCAGTGATCGAAGAAGGCCAGGCTCTCCGGGCCGAGGGCGGTCGGCCGGGGCAGGATCTCCACCAGCCACCGGTGCCTGCGGTACAGCTCCAGTTGCCGGCGGGCGATGCGCAGCATCGCGTCCAGCCAGTCGCCGGTGGCCTCCGGGTAGGGGCGCAGCTCGCCCGCCGCCCGGTCGGCCATCAGGTCGAGCAGGTCGTCGCGGGAGGTCAGGTAGCGGTAGAGCGATCCCGCGCCGGTGTCGAGCGCGGTGGCGACGGCCCGCATCGAGACCGCGCCGAGGCCGTCGGCGTCCGCCACCGCGATCGCCGCGGCCACGATCTCGTCCCGGGTGTGCGTCGGCGCCGGGCCCCGGGCGCCCCGGGTCGGGCGGGACCAGATCGACGGCCGCACTGGTTCGGCGGATGAGGTCACCGGTACACTCTAAACTGCGAACGACGTTCGCGGTTTAGGGGAGGGTGACGTGGAACAGAGTTGGACCGTGCAACGGGTGCCCGCGGCCGACGGGGCCGAGATCGTGCTCCACTCCACCGGCGTCGGGCCGGGCATCGTCGTCGTGCACGGCGGCGGTGTCACCATCGAGATCTACCGACGGCTGGCCGACCGGCTGGCCGACCGCTTCACCGTGCACCTCTACAACCGCCGGGGCCGGGCCGACGCGGCCGCCCGCGCCGAGCCCTACGACGGCGAGCAGGACATCGACGACCTCGCGGCGCTGCTGACCCACACCGGGGCCCGCAACGTCATCGGCCACAGCGGCGGCGGCTTCATCGCCCTGCGCGCCGCCGCGCGGCGGCTGCCGATCGCCCGGCTCGCCCTCTACGACGCGGCGGTGCAGGTCGACGGCCTCTTCCCGGCCGCGTGGCTGCCGGCCGCGCGGGACGCCGCGCGGGCCGGCGACCTCGCCCGCGCGATGGCCCTCACCGGCGCCGGCCTCAACACCCAGTCGGCCACGTCGCGCCTGCCGCTGGGCCTCCAGGTCACCATGTGCCGGCTGTTCGTCCGCACGCCCATCGGGCGCACCATGGCCGAGCTGCTGCCCACCACCCTCGACGAGACCACGCTGATCTTCCGCCACGACGGCCCGCCGGAGCAGTGGGCCGGCGTCGACGCCGAGGTGCTGCTGGCCTGCGGCGGGGCCGGGCCGCCCTACTACCGGCCGACCAACGAGGCCCTGGCGGGGGCCCTGCCGCACGCCCGCACCCTGGTGGTGCCGCGCGCGGGTCACGACGCGCTCAACCGCGCCCCGCGCCACCTGGTCGACGCGCTCGCCGAGTTCTTCACCGCCCCGGTCGCCTCGGAGCGGGCCGGGTCGTGACGACCGTCGTCGCGGTCAGCGGCCCCGCTGGCGGACCTTGATGCTGTCGAGGTCCGTCGCCACCGACGTGAGGTCGCGGTGGCCCGCGCCCAGCCCGCGGACGGCGGCTGCGGCGAGGGCCTCCGCCCGGCCGGTCACCACGTCCTCGGCGTCGTCGGCCGTGGCCCGGACGACGCAGCGGAAGGTGAACCCGAGGAGGGCACGCTCGTAGGTCACCGTGCCCTCCTCGGTGAACCGCGCCGCGAACACGTCGTGCTCGTCGGCCCGGGCGAGCAGCGCGGCCCGCTGCCCGGCGTCGAGCGGCGCGAACCTGCCGCGCACGATGACCTGGTACGTCTTGTCCGTCATGTTGTGCTGCTCCCCGGTTGGTGGACGAAGTCACGACGCCGTCGGACGGCGGGTCCACCCGTCATCGTGCCGCGCCCACGGCGTACGGCAAGCGGTTTACCTGCCCGCCGCCACGACGGCGCGGGCCGCCGGGGGTGACCGGCGGCCCGCCGCGGGCGGGTCAGTTCGCGCAGACCGCGTACGCGCGCACCTTCCAGTTGCTGCTGAACCCGTTCTCGTCCTCCATGGCCCGGACGGTCACCGTGGTCGAGGAGGTGGCCCGCATCTCGGTCAGGCGCACCTGGCCCTCGCCGCCGACGATCTCGCCGCCCACCCCGTGCACGCGCGTGCCGGCCGGGCAGGTGGCCACCACCGACTGGACGGAGGCGGAACCGTAGGCGCTGTCGTCGACGACGCGCTGCTCGCCGGGGAGCGGGTCGGCGCAGATGGCGGTGGCGTCGAGCCACCAGGTGCCGGCGAAGCCGGTGTCGTCCTCGGCGCCGGCGACCACGACGCTGCTCTGCTGGATGCGCAGGTCCTCCAGGATCACCTCGCTGTTCGACGCCCCGACGACCGCGCCGCCGACCCCGATGGCGTGCTTGCCGGCGGGGCAGGACTTCTCGAACCAGTTGCTCGTGCCGAGGCTGGGCGCGGAGCTGCCGGAGACGGTGACCAGGCCGCTGGGGGCCGGGGCGCACACCGCGCTGGCGGTGACCGACCAGTCGCCGGCGACGCCGTTGCCGTCCTCGCGGCCGGTCACCGAGAACGCGCCGCCGCCGACCAGCGGACGCATGATGTCCATGCCGACCTGCCCGAGGCCGGAGCCGGTGACCGCGCCGCCGCCCCCGATGACGGTGGTGCCCGCCGGGCAGGTGGCGGCCTGCGACTTCGCGACGGAGTTGCTCGGGCCGGTGGTCGTCTTGAGGCTCAGGCCGGGCACCGCCGCCACGGGCCCGGTGAGGGCCAACTGGCCGAGCACGAGCGCGCTCAGCGTCGCCCCGCCCACGGCGGCCGTGCGACGCGTCCAGCGGCTCCGGTTCGATCCTTCTCGCATGTGTCTGACCCCTTGTCGGGAAAGCTCGGCGCGGCGGGTGACCGGCCGAGGGTTGGCGCGTTGACACCGGTGGGAGACACGAGGGGCCGGGACGCCAACAGAAAACCGCGGAGAAGTTTTCCGGGCCGGCCGGCGTACCGCCGGGGTCGGACCGGGAGCGGGAGGGGCGGACGGAGCCGGAGGTGGCCGGGGTGAGCTACGCGGAGGTCAACGGCCTGCGGCTGTGGCACGAGGTGCGCGGCTCGGGCCGCCCGCTGGTGCTGCTGCACGGGGGTTACGGCACGGCGGAGTCGTTCGGCCCGATCCTGCCGGCGTTCGCCGGCCGGCGGCGGGTGGTGACGGTGGACCTCCAGGGGCACGGCCGCACCGCCGACGTGGACCGTCCTTTGCGGTTCGAGACGATGGCCGACGACGTCGCCGCGCTGATCCGCCACCTGGGCCTCGGCGAGGCCGACGTGCTGGGCTACTCGCTGGGCGGCGGGGTGGCGCTGCGGATGGCGATCCAGCATCCCGCGCTGGTGCGCCGCCTCGTGGTGGTCTCCGCGCCGTGCCGCAGCGGGGGATGGTATCCGGAGGTGCTGGCCGCGATGGCGGCCCAGGACGCGGCGACGGGGGAGCGGATGCGGGGCACCCCGCCGCACGAGCTGTACGCCCGGGTCGCCCCCCGCCCGCAGGACTGGCCGGCGCTGTGGGCGAAGACGGGGGAGCTGCTGCGCCGCGGCTACGACTGGTCGGCGCAGGTCGCCGCCCTGGCGAAGCCGACCCTGCTGGTCTTCGCCGACGCCGACTCGGTCCCGACCGGCCACGTGGCGGAGTTCTTCGGGCTGCTCGGCGGCGGCCACCGGGACGCCGGCTGGGACGGCAGCGGTCGCCCCGCGTCGCGGCTGGCCGTCCTGCCGGGCCTGACCCACTACGAGATGCTCGACTCGCCCGCGCTGCCCGCCGCCGTGCTGCCGTTTCTCACCGCCCCGGTGCGCCCTCCGCAGTGACGCCCGCCCGCTCCGATGCCGCCGGGTCCGCCGCGCCGGCTGCCGCCGACGACGGGGCCGGCTCGGCGGCGTAGTGCAGGAGGACCAGGCCGCTGTCGAACGACCGCGTGCCGGTCAGCGTGAACCGGTGCGCCGCGAAGCCCCGGGCGGCCAGCGGGATGCCGCTGCCGGCCACGATCGGGTGCAGCTTGACGACGAGCTCGTCCACTTCGGGCAGGAGTTGCCCGGCGAGGTCCCCGCCGCCGCAGAGCCAGATGTCGCCCCCGGGTCGCCCCTTCAGCTCGCGGACGAAGGCCACCGGGTCGCCGGCGACGACCTCCGGCCCGGTGCCGGCCGACGGGGGCAGCGACCGGGAGAAGACGTACTGCCGCAGGTGGGCGTACGGGCTGGTGATGCCGACGCGCAGCGCCGGGTCGTAGGTGGCACGCCCCATCAGCACCGCGTCGAAGCGGCCGGTGGGCCGGTCGATGCCGAGCTGCGGGTGGCTGAACGTGGGGAAGGTCTGCGGCCATCCGGCGGTGAGGTGGGCGGCCACGTCCGGCTCCAGGGGGAGGAAGTCGTAGGACCCGTCGGGGGCCGCGATGAAGCCGTCGAGGGTGCTGGCCACGTAGTACACGAGCTTGCGCAAGGGGACTCCCATCAACCACTACTGTTGTCGTGGTTGGAACGTACTACACCTGTCGTGGTTGTTGCTACCGTGTGCACCATGGCCCGGAACCCCCAACGACGCGCCCTGCTCGCCGACGCCGGGCTGCGCGTGCTCGCCGCCGCCGGAGCGCGGGGCCTCACCCACCGCGCCGTCGACGCCGAGGCGGGCGTGCCCACCGGCACCGCCTCCAACTACTTCCCCACCCGCGACGCGCTGCTCGGCGCGCTCGGCGAGCGGGTCTTCGAGCGGTACGCCCCCGACGAGGCCGTCCTCGCCCGGCTCGCCGCCCGCGAGCCCTCGGTCGACCTCACCACCGACTACGTCCGCTACATCGTCGAGCGCACCACCCGCGAGCCGTACGTCACCCGGGCGCTGGTCGAGCTGCGGCTGGAGGCGGCCCGCCACCCCGAGCTGGGCCGGGGCCTGGCCGAGGTGCTCCGCCGGGGGTACGCCGACGACGTCGCGTTCCACGCCGCCGCCGGATTACCGGGTGGCGCGTTCGAGATCGCCCTGCTCCACTATGCGGTGGACGGGTTGCTGCTCGACCTGCTCACCACGTCGATCGACGCCGGCTTCGACGTCGACGAGGTGGTCTCCGCCCTGGTGTCCCGCCTCGTCGGCGGCGCCGCCCCGCGACCCGGGGCCGCCGGCGACTGACGGCGGTCCGCCCGGGCGCGGCGGGCGGCGCGCCCCCGGCCGTCCCGAGGAACCCGAAGGAGTCGCGTGTCGCTCACCCTCGCCCCGATGACCGACGACCAGCTCGCCCGCCTGCGGGTCGGGCTCGAACAGTCGTACGCCGAGAACCTCGCCGAGGCCCGGCGCCTGTCTCCGGAGGCGGCCCGGGCCGAGTCGCTGGCCCAGATCGGCCGGCTGCTGCCCGACGGGGTGGCCAGCCCGGGCGTCCTGCTGCGGGTTGCCCTGGTCGACGGCGAGGAGGTCGGCTGGATCTGGCTCACCCTGCCCGACGCCGACCGGCCGACGATGGCCTGGATCCACAACATCGAGGTGCACCCCGCCCACCGGGGGCGAGGGCACGCGCGGCGGATGATCCGGCTCGCCGAGGCCGAACTCGCCCGGCTCGGCGTGGACCGGCTCGGGCTGAACGTGTTCGGGCACAACACCGTGGCGATCCGGCTCTACGACAGCCTCGGCTTCCGGGTCGCCGCCCAGCAGATGGTCAAGCCGCTGCCACCGCCGGGCTGACCGCTCCCGCCGCGCTGACCCGCGCCGGCCCCTCGCGGAACGGGACGTGTGCCCCCGCGGTCAGCGGGAAACCCACCCGGAACGCGCATCCTGCGGGGAGGAGCGAGGCCAATGAGGGACCGCACCGCACCGACGATCGGCGTGCTCGGCTCGTACGGCGGTCGTAACCTCGGCGACGAGGCGATCCTGAGCGGCCTGCTGGCCGACCTGCGCTCACACGAGCCCGACGCGCGGATCATCGTCTTCTCCCGCAATCCGGCGCACACCGCCAAGGCACACCCCGATGTCGAGGCGGTGCCGTGGGAGGGGGTCAGCCGGGTCGACTCGGCCGAGGTGCTGGCCGAGCTGGACCTGCTGATCCTCGGCGGCGGCGGCATCCTCTACGACCGGGAGGCGCGCCGCTACCTGCGGGTCGTGCGGGTCGCCCAGGAGCGGGGGCTGCCCCTGCTCACGTACGCGGTCGGGGTGGGGCCGCTCAGCGACGGGGTGGACACCGGGATGGTGCGGGAGACCCTGGCCGGCGCCACCGAGGTCACCGTGCGGGACCAGGAGTCCCGGATGGTGCTGGAGGAGGCCGGGCTGCTCAACCCGATCACGGTGACCGCCGACCCCGCGTTCCTGCTGGAGCCGGAGGAGTTCCCCGCGCACCTGCTGCGCGAGGAGGGCGTGCCGAACGGCAAGCGGCTGGTGGGGCTCAGCGTGCGGGAGCCGGGCCGGGCCGCCGAGCGGCTCGACGTCGACGGCTACCACCGGCTGATCGCCCAGATCGCCGACTTCCTCATCCACCGGATCGACGCCCACGTGCTCTTCGTGCCGATGGAACGCGACGACATCCGGCACTCGCACGGCGTGATGTCGCACATGACGGCCGCCGACCGGGGCCGCATCCTGCACGGCGACTACTCGCCCCGGCAGGTGCTGGGGCTGATGCGGCACTTCGACCTCGCCGTCGGCATGCGACTGCACTTCCTGATCTTCTCGGCGATGGTCGGCACCCCGTTCCTGCCCCTGCCGTACGCCGGGAAGGTCTTCGACCTCGCCCAGCGGCTCGGCGTGCCCGCGCTGCGCGGCGTGGAACGCGAGGTCGAGGGGCCGCTGCTTGCCGAGGTCGACCGCCTGTGGGACGAGCGGCAGGCGCGCGCCGCGGAGACCGCCCGCCGGGTGGCGGAGGTCTGCGAGCAGGCCCGGGGCACCTCCCAGGTCACGGGCGCGGTGCTGGAGAGCCTGCGCTCGCGGACCCTGACCCGCGCCGGGGCGGCCTGACCCGTGTCGGGCGGCCTGACCCGCGCCGGGGTGGCGTGACCCGTGTCGGGGTGGCGTGGCCCGTGTCGGGGTGGCCTGACCCCACCACCGCCGCGGTGGCGGTAGGCGGTCAGACGGCTGGTCCCCGCCAGCGGTAGAGCCACCCCTGGTCCCCGCCGACGGTCGACTCCAACTCGTAGATCTCGGCCTCGGCCAGCCCGTGCCCGTCGAGGTGGTGGTGGGTCAGCGGCGGCCGGCCGTTGCTGTCCAGCTCCACCCTGACCGTCTGCCCGTCGGCGGTGCCGCCCGTCAGCGGGATCTCTGCCGTTGCTGCCATGGGCCCATCCTGCCCCGGCCACGGACGCCCCGTAGGGCCGTCACCCGGAGATCTTGGTGATTTTCGGCCCCTATGGGGGCACTTTCGTACCAAGATCTACGCCGGGCGGGGCCGTCGCGCGGGGCAGCACGACCAGAATCGGACACGTAGGGTGCGGAGATGGCGGAGATCAAGATCGACCCGACCCTCGGCCCCGTGCTGGCGCGCACCGGCGACGAACGCGCGGTGCTCGAATCCTTCCTCGACTTCCACCGGGGCATCGTGCTGCGCAAGGTGGCCGGGCTCTCCGACGCCGACGCCCGTCGCCGGCTGGTGCCCTCCCGCACCACCCTCGCCGGCCTGGTGAAGCACCTGACGCTGGTGGAGCGGAACTGGTTCCCGGCCCTGCTCGCCCCCGGGCCGGGCGACGTCCACGTCACCGGCGAGGCGGATGCGGCGGACAGCTTCACCCTCGACGGGTCCGACACCGTCGAGTCCCTGGTGGCCGGCTACGAGCGGGCGTGCGCCCGGTCCCGGGAGGTCGCGGCGCGCTTCGACCTCGACCACATGGTGCCGCAGCCGCAGCTCGGCGAGGTCTCCCTGCGCTGGATCCTGACGCACATGATCGAGGAGACGGCCCGGCACGCCGGGCACGCCGACATCCTGCGCGAGCTGACCGACGGCTCCACCGGCGCGATCTGACCACCGGCGGCCCGGGTGAACGGCCGGTGGCAGGTGTTCACCCCGGCCCGGTGCCCCGGTGGCCCCGTCGGGCCCGGCTATCCTCGGGGGTCGTCGGCGGAGGGGGAGCGGTGCTGGTCGTCCACGGGGCGTGGCTGCCCGGCGCGGGGCTCGTCGTCTGGGCGGAGGACAGCGCCCTGCCCCCGCAGGCGCCCCGCCGGCCGGGCCGGGCCCCCCGCGAGCGCCCCCACCCGTTCGCCGCCGACCACGCGGCCCTCGCCGCCGCCCTGGCGAGCGCCGGGCCGCAGACCGGCACCCCCTCGGCCCGCCCGGCGAGCGCCGGGCCGCAGCGCCCGGGGTCGCCGAGCACACCGCCACAGGGCACGGGACCCCAGGCCCCGGCTCCCGCCGAGACCGGGTCGGTGCTGCTGCGCCTGCCCACCCGGGCCGGCTCGCCGGCCGACTCCCCGGAACTGGTCCGCCCGGCCGTCGCCGAGCCGGGCCGGGGGCCGGTCACCCTCGCCGGCTGGCGCGCCCCCGCCCTCCGGTACGCCCCGGCGGAAGCGCTCGCGCTGCTGCGCGCTGCCGGTGACCGGGCCGGGGTGCCCGGCGCGACGCTGCGGCACCTCGCGGAGCTGGCCGGGTTCGCCGTCGACCTGGTCCGCCGGGGCCGGGTCCTGCCCGGCGTGGCCGGAGCACCCGAGCCCCGACCGACCGCCTTCCGTCCACTCGACGGTGTCTCCGCCGCGCCGCGCACCGCCGGTGCGGCGCGGCTCGCCGGTCGGGCCGCCGGGCGCACCGGGACCGGGGCGGGCGGGGTGCGTGCCGCCCGCCCGGGTCGCGCCGGCGCGGCGGGGGCGCGGGCGGTGTGGCGGCCCCTGCTCACCGGCGCCGACGCCGCCTGGGCCCGGTCGCTCGCCCTCGCCCTGCCCCCGGCCGGGCGGGCCGCTGCCGCCGACGTGCCGGCCGGGGAACTGGTCGCCGACGCCCTCGACGCGCTCACCGACGCCGCCGCGCGGGCGGCGCTGACCCGGACCGTGCTGACCCAGGGCGGCCGCCGGAGCGGCGCGGTGCCGGCCTGGCTGGCGGCGCTCACCGCGCCGGACGGCGGGTTCACCGCCGAGCGGGCCGCCCTCGACGCGCTCGCCGCCGAGCTGGACGACTGGCAGCGGGACGCGGCCGGCGGCGCGGTCCGGGCCAGCTTCCGCCTGGTGGAGCCGGCCGTCGACCCGGTCGCCGACGCCCTGGCCGCCGCGCTGGACCCGACCGCTGCCACCGCCACCCCCGTCGTCACCACCGCTGCCACCGCTGCCACGGCCACCGCTGCCACCGCCGGCGACGACGCCGGTGGTCCGGGCGGCGGCGCGGAGACCGGCTCCGACGCCGGGCGCTGGCGGGTGGAGTTCGGGCTCCAGGCCGCCGACGAGCCGGGACTGGTCGTGGACGCCGGGGACGTCTGGCGGTCCCCGCGCACCCCGCCCGGCCTCGCCGGCCGGCTCGACTCGCCACAGGAGACCCTGCTCGCGGAGCTGGGCCGGGCCAGCCGGCTCTGGCCCGAGCTGGACACCGCCCTGCGTACGGCGACGCCGGAGGCGCTGGAGCTGGACGTCGAGGGCGCGCACCGGTTCCTGCGCGAGGGCGCGCCGGTGCTGCACGCCGCCGGGTTCGGGGTGCTGCTGCCCGGGTGGTGGCGGCGGCCGTCGGCGCGGCTGGGCGCGCGGTTGCAGGCGCGCAGCCGTACCGCCCCCGGCACGGTCGCCGCCGCCGACGGCGGGTTCGGCCTGGACGCCCTGGTCGACTACCGGTGGGAGGTGTCCCTCGGCGACGAGCCGATCTCCGCCGCGGAACTGGCCGCGCTGGCGGAGCTGAAGACCCCGCTGGTGCGGCTGCGCGGGCGCTGGGTCGAGCTGGACCCGGGGCGGCTGGCCGCCGGGCTGCGGCTGCTGCGTTCGGCGGGCGAACTGACGGTGGCCGACCTGCTGCGGCTCGGGCTGGCCGAGGCCGACTCCGCCGACACGCTGCCGGTGCTGGAGGTCGTCGCCGACGGCGCGCTGGGCGACCTGCTCGCCGGGCAGGCCGAGCGCCGCCTCGTCCCGCTGGACCCGCCGCCGACCTTCGCCGGGACGCTGCGGCCGTACCAGCGGCGCGGGCTGGCCTGGCTGGCGTTCCTCCAGTCGCTCGGCCTGGGCGGGGTGCTCGCCGACGACATGGGGCTGGGCAAGACGGTGCAGCTGCTCGCGTTGCTCGCCGGGGACCCGCCGGACGCCGGCCCGACCCTGCTGGTCTGTCCGATGTCGCTGGTCGGCAACTGGCAGCGGGAGGCCGCCCGGTTCACCCCGAAGCTGCGCGTACACGTGCACCACGGTGCCGAGCGGGCGCGGGGCGACGACTTCGCCGCGGCCGTGCACGCGGCGGACCTGGTCCTCACCACCTACTCGGTGGCCGCCCGCGACGCGGTCGACCTCGCCGGCATCGACTGGCACCGGGTCGTCGTCGACGAGGCCCAGGCGATCAAGAACGCCTCGACCCGGCAGGCGGAGGCCGTGCGGGCGCTGCCGGCCCGGCACCGGATCGCGGTCACCGGCACGCCGGTGGAGAACCGGCTCGCCGACCTGTGGTCCATCATGCAGTTCGCCAACCCCGGCCTGCTCGGCCCGGCCGCCAGCTTCCGCAAGGCGTACGCCGAACCGATCGAGCGGCACGGCGACGCCGACGCCGCCGAGCGGCTGCGCCGGATGACCGGCCCGTTCGTGCTGCGTCGGCTCAAGACCGACTCCGCCATCATCTCCGACCTGCCCGAGAAGCTGGAGATGGAGGTGCTGTGCAACCTCACCGCCGAGCAGGCGGCGCTCTACCGGGCGGTGGTGGACGACATGCTGGCCCGCATCGAGTCCACCGACGGCATCGAGCGGCGCGGCCTGGTGCTGGCGGCGATGACCCGGCTCAAGCAGGTCTGCAACCATCCCGCCCAGCTCCTGCACGACGGCTCCGCCCTGCCCGGCCGCTCCGGCAAGCTGGCCCGGCTGGAGGAGATCCTCGACGAGGTGCTCGCGGCGGGGGAGAAGGCCCTGCTGTTCACCCAGTACGCCGAGTTCGGCGGGATGCTGCGCGGGCACCTGTCGGCCCGGTTCGGCCGCGAGGTGCTCTTCCTGCACGGCGGGGTCGGCAAGGCCGACCGGGACGCGCTGGTGACCCGGTTCCAGTCCGACGCGGGGCCGCCGCTGTTCGTGCTCTCCCTCAAGGCCGGCGGCACCGGGCTCACCCTCACCGCCGCCAACCACGTCGTGCACGTCGACCGGTGGTGGAACCCGGCGGTGGAGGACCAGGCCACCGACCGGGCGTTCCGCATCGGCCAGCGGCGGCGGGTGCAGGTCCGCAAGTTCGTCTGCGCCGGCACCGTGGAGGAGAAGGTCGCCGCGATGATCGCCGAGAAGCGGAGCCTCGCCGCGTCCGTGGTGGGCACCGGCGAGCAGTGGGTCACCGAGCTGTCCACCGAGCGGCTGCGCGAGCTGTTCGCCCTGGAGTCCGGGGCGGTGGTCGAGTGACCGGCCCGTTCGCCGACTACGGCAGGCCCCGCCGCGTCGAGGGCGGGCTGCGCGCCCGCAGCACCCGGGGCGCGATCGGCCGGTCCTGGTGGTCGCGCCGGTTCCTGGAGGTGCTGGAGTCGTTCGCGCTGGGCACCCGGCTCACCCGGGGCCGGTCGTACGCGCGGGCGGGCCAGGTGCTCGACCTCCACGTCGCCCCCGGCGTGGTGACCGCCCGGGTGCAGGGCTCGCGTCCCCGGCCCTACCAGGTGCGGATCGCGGTGGAGCCGTTCCCGGCGGCGCGGTGGGAACGGCTGGAGGCGGCGCTCGCGGCGCAGGCGTTCTTCAGCGCCCGGCTGCTCGCCGGCGACCTGCCGGCCGAGCTGGAGGAGGTGTTCGCGGCCACCGGCGCGCCCCTGTTCCCGGCCGGCGTCGACGAGCTGGACCAGCACTGCTCCTGCCCCGACCACGCGGTGCCGTGCAAGCACCTGGCCGCGACGTTCTACCTGCTCGCGGAGGCGTTCGACGCGGACCCGTTCGAGCTGCTGCACTGGCGGGGCCGCCGCCGCGCCGACCTGTTGGACCGGCTGCGGGCCCTGCGCGCCGCCGCCGGCCCAGGACGGGACGACTCCGACCCGGGGCGGGACGACGGCAGCGGCGGGACCGCCGCGCCGGCGTCCACCGGGGACGGCCGGGACGCGGCGCGCACGCCCGGCGACCAGGGCGCGCCGTCCACGGGCGACGGTCGGGCCGTGCCGGCCGTCGGCGCCGCGCGGGCGCTCGCCCCGCTGCCCGCCGCGCCGCTCGCCGACGCGGTCGACCGGTTCTGGGTCGCGCCGGTGCCGCTGCCGGACCGGCCGCCGAGTCTGGCGGCCGCGCCGGACCTGCTGCTGCGGCAGCTCGGCGCACCGGCGGCCGGGCTCGGCGGCCCCGGCCTGACCGAACGGCTGGGCCGGGCGTACCGGGAGTTCGGCCGGTTCCGCCCGGAGGCCGACCGCCCGGAGGCCGACCGCCCGGAGGCCGCCGACGAGGGGGCGGCTACCACCAGCGGCGGCGGAACCGCCACATGACGGCGGCGTTGGCCAGCAGCACCGCCGCGAAGATCGCCCCGGCCGGTCGGCCGGCCAGGACGGTCGCCGCCGGCAGCGAGGCCCACAGCACGACGGTCAACAGCATCAGGTACCGGCCGCGACGGGCCCGGGCCCGATGGTCCAGGCGGGCGAAGAACTCCGGGTCGCTCTCCCGGAGCTGACGGGTGATCTGTTCGAACCTGCGCTGATCCTCTTTGCTGAGCATGGCGGTGCCTTCCCCTCACGCGTTCAGCGGTTCGGCGGCATACCCGCTGTGGTGGCGGCTCACGCGCTCCTGCTGCTGCTACTTTCGGCGGAGCGGGTGCGCCGCCGGCCCGCGCGGCACCTGAGCGCCCGCTTATCCCCGACTTAAGTTTCCCTGTGGCAAGCAACGGCGTGGCCGGCCGGCCGGCCGGGCCGAAATGTCGCGGCCAGGGCCGGCGGGTTCGCTTCCGCCCTGCTGGGGACGCCGGCGGCGGCAGGGCCCGGACCGGATGGCCCGGCGTCGGCGTTGAGCGCCGTCTTAAGTGCCCTCCGCGGCCCTTCCGCAGCGTCTTGAAGCCGTCTCCCCCCGTCGTTAACTTCCTGGGAACTCCTTGGGCAACAGTCGCCGCACCCGCCCCACCCCCGGGCTGGGCCTCCGGCGCTTGACGAAAACGGGATTGGTACATGGCCGACCAGAACGTGCCACCGCGCCGACCGCGGGACGACCGCGCCTGGGACGGGCGACAGCACCCCAGCCCGGACGCCTACCGCGAGCACGGACCATCCACCGCCTACGGACCCACCGGCCACCAGCCGGGCCAGCTCCCGTACCACCAGGCCCCGTACCCCGGCCGCCCGCAGCCCGCGTACCCGACGGTCGCCGCGGCGGACCACGACGCGGCCCGCCGGGGCCCGCGCTGGGTGGGCCCCGACGGCCTCGGCGGGCCCGCGCGCCCCGACGGCCCCGGACTGCCCAACCTGGACGACGACGGCGACCCCGGCCGACGGGTGGGCCGCCGCCGCGCCCTCGCCGCGCTCGGCGGCACCGCCGCCGTGGTGGCCGGCGGCGCGGCCCTGGCGATGACCCCGCAGGTACGCGGCCTGCTCGACCTCGGCGACGCCCCGATCGGCGACGCCACCGGCACCACCGTCACCGACGGCAGCTCCGTGCGCCCCGGCGGCCAGCAGCCCAGCACCGTGCGCACCTACACGGAGCAGAACGAGAGCTACATGGGCTCCCGGGCCGGCGCGGCGCTGAAGCGGAACACGCCCACCGGTGGCCGCACCTTCTCCGGCCCGGCCGCCGCCGCCGAGGCGACCGAGGTGACGGTCAAGACGGTGCTCGCCAAGGACCCGGTGCGGCACCTGGCCAGCCGGGCCACCTTCGGCGCCACCCCGAAGCTGCTCGCCGACATCAAGCGGATGGGCATCGACGCGTGGGTCCGCCAGCAGCTCGAACCCGAGAAGATCGCGCCCAGCGCCGCCGAGCTGAAGCTGTCCGAGCTGCCCACCCTCAAGCTCAGCCCGCAGCAGCTGCGCGACCAGCGCGACGCGCTCAACGAGCGGGGCGCGCAGCCGGAACGCGAGCTGGTCGACGCCACCATCGCCCGGCAGATCTGGTCGGAGCGCCAGCTCCTCGAGGTGATGGTCGACTTCTGGAACGACTTCCTGCACGTCGCCGCCGACTTCGACGGCGGCGAGATCTACCGGGCGTCCTTCGACACCGACGTCGTGCGCAAGCACGCGCTGGGCAGCTACCCGGAGATGCTGGTCGCCGCGAACAGGCACCCCGCGCTGCTGCTCTACCTCAACCAGAACGACTCGCGCGCCGACGCGGTCAACGAGAACCTGGCCCGGGAGAACCTGGAGCTGTACTCCGTCGGCGTCGACGGCGGCTACACCGAGAAGGACGTGCGGCAGGCCGCCCTGCTCCAGACCGGCCGGGGCGTCAACGACGGGCAGTACGTGTTCCGCCCCGAGCGGCACTACCTGGGCAAGGTGAAGATCCTCGGCTTCAGCCACGCCAACGACTCCGACGACCCGAAGAAGGCCGACGCGGCCATCGACGCGTACATCGCGTACATCGCGCTGCACCCGTCGACCGCGAAGTACGTGGCGCAGAGCCTCGCCACCCGGTTCGTCTCGGACACCCCGCCGAAGTCCCTCGTGGACCGGCTCGCCAGGACGTACGCGGCGAACAAGGGCATGATCAAGCCGATGCTGATGACGCTGTTCAGCTCCTCGGAGTTCTGGGCGTCGGTCGGCCAGAAGGTGCGCCGCCCGCTGGAGTACCTCGTCGCCACGTACCGCAGCCTCGGCGTGTCCCCGCAGGCGTCGCCGGCCTTCCAGCAGGGCGACAACCGGCGCACCGCGTTCGCGCAGGGGCTGCGGC
This sequence comes from Micromonospora sp. WMMD712, assembly GCF_029581295.1. Lineage (NCBI taxonomy): Bacteria > Bacillati > Actinomycetota > Actinomycetes > Micromonosporales > Micromonosporaceae > Micromonospora > Micromonospora sp. WMMD712. Next base: position 2,600,986 of record NZ_CP120743.1, on the reverse strand, counting down.
AGGTCCAGGACAAGATGCGCGAGCTGGGCCAGTATCCGATGGGCCAGCCCACCCCGGACGGCTACCCCGACGTCTACGTCGCCTGGACCTCCGCCGGCACCATGGTCAACGGCTGGAACGAGGCCGGCGAGCTGCTCGGCGGCCGGCGCACCCAGTTCACCTACACCCCGCCGGAGAAGCTGGTCGCGAAGCCGCCGGCCACCGCCGGGGCGTACGTGGACGCGCTGGCCCAGCGCCTCGTGCACCAGAAGCTCAGCGCCCGGGAACGGGAGCTGATCCTCGACGTGGCCGGCGTCTCGGCGGGCACCCGGGTCGACGCCACGTTCGACGGGGCCGTCGCCGCCGTCGCGCGGGCGATCCTCGCGTCCCCCCAGCACCACCTGCGGTGAGGCACCCGATGGAGAAGCCGACGAGGCACCCGATGGAGAAGACCGTGCACCCGTTCCCCCTGCACCCCGAATGCCCCGACGTGCGCCGCCTGGCCGACGACCCGGCCGAGGCGCTGCTGCGGGCCGAGGCCGACATCGTCGCCGCCGAGAACGCCGCCGAGGCCGACCGCTACCGCCGGCTGGAGGCGCTGGAGGAGGCCCAGCAGGACGGCCGGGGCGTCACCCGACGCACCTTCGTCGCCGGGGCCGCCGCCACCGCGACCGCCCTGGCCACCGCCCAGTTCGTCACCACCTCCGCCTCGTTCGCGGCGACGAAGACCGGCACCCTGATCCACGTCTTCCTCTACGGCGGGCTGGACGGGCTGAGCCTGGTCGCCCCGGCCGACGACCCGGTGCTCGCCAAGGCCCGACCCGACCTGCTGCTCGGCGACGACTCCCTGGCCCTGGGCCGCGGCTTCAAGCTGACCAGCGCGTTCGCCCCGCTGGAGAAGTGGCTCAAGGCCGGGCAGCTCGGCTTCGTGCCGGCGGTCTCCGACGAGCGGCTGTCCCGCAGCCACTTCCAGGCCGCCGACGCCTGCAACCTCGGCGGGCTGCCCAACGAGACGGGCGGCCGGGGCTGGCTGGACAGCCTCGTCGACAACCTCGGCAAGGGCACCGCGTTCCGCAGCGTCGGCATCGGCAGCACCCTGCCCCGGTCGCTGGTCGGCACCAACGGCGCGCTGGCCATCAACAGCGTCGGCTCGCTGCGGCTCAACGGCGACGAGAAGTACCGGGCGGCCACCGAGAAGGCGATCCGGGGCCTGTTCACCGGGATCAACCACCCCGTCCAGGAGGCGGTGCAGGACGGCCTCGGCGCGCTGGCCACCGCGCAGCAGCTCGCGGCGAAGCCCTACCAGCCGGCCGAGGGCGTGAAGTACGAGGGCGTCGGCTACGCGTTCGGGCAGCTCGCCCAGCTCATCAAGGGCGGGGCCAACGTCCGGGTCGCCACCGTCGGGATGGGCGGCTACGACACCCACGAGAACCAGGGCACCCGCCCCGGCGGGCAGCTCCACCGCCGCCTCGGCGAGCTGGCCGCCGCGCTGGCCGCGTTCTTCACCGACCTCGGCGACGCCGCCGCCGACGTCACGGTCATGGTGTCCAGCGAGTTCGGCCGCCGGGTCGCCTCCAACGGCGGCGGCACCGACCACGGGCACGGCGGCGTGGTCACCGTCCTGTCCGGCCGCAAGCTCGCCGGCTCGCTGCTGGGCGCGTGGAACGGCCTGAGCGACCTCGACTCCGGCGACGTGCCCGAGTACAACAACATGTTCGACGTGTACGGCTCCGTGGCGCAGGGCCGGTTCGGTCTCACCACCGCCGAGGTCGACAAGATCTTCCCCCGGCAGAAGTTCAGCCCCATGAAGCTGTACGCGTGACCCACCCGCAGACCCACACCGCCGGCCGCCGTACGGGCAACCCCGCCCCGCACGGCGGCCGGTCGGCTGCGCCCGTACCCCCGGCTGCGGTGCCCCGGCGCGGGCCCGGCGGCCGGCGGGCGCTGGTGGGCCTGTTCTGGGCGGGCCTGGTCGCCGCCGTGCTGCCGTGGTGGCTGGACACCCCCGCCGGCTCCCTGGACACCACCGCCGCCGCGCTGACCGCCGCCGGCCGGATCACCGGCCTCGTGGCCGGCTACCTGCTGCTGGTGCAGGTGCTGATGACGACCCGCCTCGGCGTGTTCGAGCGGTCGGCCGGCCCGGAACGGATCTCCCGCTGGCACCGGGACGTCGGCGCGACCCTGCTGGTCACGGTGCTGGCCCACCTGTCGCTGATCGTGGTCGGCTACGCCGCCGAGGGCGGCCGGTCGGTGCCCGGCCAGGCCGGCGAGCTGCTGGCCGACTACGAGGACATGGTGGGCGCGTTCGCCGCGGCCGGCATCCTGGTGCTGCTCGGCCTCACCGGGGTCCGCGCGCTGCGCCGGGCGCTGCCCTACGAGCTGTGGTACCACCTGCACCTGGCCAGCTACCTCGCCGTCGTGCTCGGGTTCGGCCACCAGTTCAGCAACGGCGCGCAGCTCTTTCCGCCCGGGCCGGTGCGCACCGGCTGGATCGCCGCGTACGCGCTGGTGGCCGCCGCCCTGATCGGGGGCCGGGTGGTCGCCCCGCTGCGATTCAACCTGCGGCACCGGCTGCGGGTGGCCGACGTCGTCGCGGAGAGCCGCGACACGGTGTCGATCTACCTGACGGGCCGGCGGCTGCACCGGCTCGACCTGCTCGGCGGGCAGTTCCTGCGCTGGCGGTTCCTCGCGCCGGGCTGCTGGTGGCAGTCGCACCCGTTCTCCGTCTCCGCCGCCGCGAACGGCCGCTGGCTGCGGCTGACCGTCAAGGTGGTCGGCGCGCACACCGCCGACCTGCGCGAGCTGGCGCAGGGCACCCGGGTGTGGGCGCAGGGCCCGGCGGGCACCTTCACCGCCGCCCACCGCCGCCGGGAGCGGGCCCTGCTGATCGCCGGCGGCAGCGGCATCGCCCCGCTGCGGGCCATGCTGGAGGAGCTGCCGCCGGGCGCGGCCCTGATCTACCGGGCCCGCACCCCCGACGACGTGCTGCTCCAGCGGGAGCTGGACTGGCTCGCCCAGGAACGCGGCACCGACGTCTGGTACGTCGTCGGCTCCCGCGACGACCCCGGCCCCCGGCAGGTGCTCAGCGCCCAGGGGCTGCGCGAGCTGGTGCCCGACGTGGCCCGCCGCGACGTCTACCTGTGCGGGCCGCCCGGCCTGGTCGCGCAGGCGGTCCGCGCGCTGCGGGCGGCCGGCGTGCCCCGCCGCCAGGTCCACCGCGCCACCTTCGAGCTGTAGTCCTTCGCCGAGAGGTCCCCCGCCATGCGTCGCGCGCTCCTCGCGATCACCGGCCTCGCCGCCGGCACCACCGCCCTGGTGGTGCTCAAGGGTTCCCCGGGCGTCGGCCAGGCCGCCCACGAGCCGCCGGCCGTCGCCGCCCCGTCGGGCGGGGCCACCCCGCCGGCCGGCACCGCCACCCTCGGCGCGAAGCCCCGCGCCCGCGCCACCACCCGCACCCCGTCGGCCCGCGCCACCACGGCCCGGTCCACCTCGGCCCCGCGCGCCACCACCGCCGCGCCGCGCGCGACGACCCGCCGGGTCACCGGGCCGGTCGTCGAGAACGAGTACGGCAACGTGCAGGTGCAGATCGTCGTCTCCGGCACCCGGATCGTCGACGCCGTGGCCCTGGAGCTGCCGCAGGAGACCGCGCAGTCCGACCGGCGCAGCGAGCAGGTCGACGGCCGCTACAGCGGCCCCTCGGGGCAGGTCGTGCAGCGGCAGAGCGCCGAGGTGGACACGGTCTCCGGGGCGACCGCCACCAGCGAGTCCTACCGGCGGTCGCTCCAGGCCGCCATCGACCGGGCCCGCTGAGGTGGCGGCGGCACCGACCCGGCCGGGCCTGCGCCGGGTCGAGCAGATCATGGGTACGGCGATCAGCCTCGACCTCGCCGACGACCTGCCCGCCGGGCGGCTGCACGAGCTGGCCGAGGAGACGTTCGCCTGGCTGCGGGAGGTCGACGCCCGGTTCAGCACCTACCGGGCCGACAGCGAGCTGCGCCGCTTCGACCGGGGCGAGGTGCTGCTGTCGGAGGCGTCGCCGGACCTGCGGGCCGTCCTGGGCCGCTGCGCCGACCTGTGGGGCGACACCGACGGCTTCTTCGACGCGTACGCGACCGGCGCGCTGGACCCGTCCGGCTACGTGAAGGGCTGGGCGGCGCAGGTCGCCTCCGACCGGCTGCTCGCCGCCGGCGCGCCGAACCACTGCGTGAACGCGGGCGGCGACGTGCGGGCGCGGGGACTGTCGGCGGGCGGCCGGCCGTGGCGGATCGGCGTGCGGCACCCGTGGGACGAGACCTCGACGTGCCTGGTGCTCACCGGCACCGACCTGGCGATCGCCACCTCCGGGGTGTACGAGCGCGGCCACCACGTGCTCGACCCGCGTCGGGGTGCCCCGGCCACCGGGCTGCGCTCGGTCACCGTGGTCGGGGCGGACCTCGGCGTCGCCGACGCGTACGCCACGGCGGCGGTGGCGATGGGCGTGGCCGGCATCGGCTGGCTGGACCGCCTGGCGGGCCACGAGCACGCGATCGTCACCGACGACGCCCGCCTCCTGCACTCGCCCCGCCTCCCGACCCTCCCCACCCTCCCGTCCTTCCCACCCTTCCCGACCCTCCCCACCCTCCCGTCCCTCCCGCCCCTCCCCACGGCTCCCTGACCGCCCATGCCCCCGCGATCTTGCAGTTGCGGCCCCGGTTTCGCGGCCTTCGTCCCGGCTTGCCCGGGCCCGAAGTGCAAGATCGCGGGCGGGGGTGGGCGGGGCGGGGGTGGGCGGGGGGTGGTCAGGCGGGGGGTGGTCAGGCGGTGGGGCGGCGGGTGCCGGCCGGGTGGGAGCCCAGCGGGCGGGGGCGGCCCGGGCGCGAACCCGGCGGACGGGTGGGCGGCCAGCGCCGTGGCCGGCGGTGGTGCGGCGGCGGTTCCGCCCCGTCGGGTCGGCGCGCCGCGTCATCCCTGGACATCAGACCCCCGATCGGGGCGCTGTCGCGCCCTCGCCCGGGTCAACGACGCCCGTGGCGGCCGGGACGCTGCCCGCCCGGCGTCCGCTCCCCGACAGCGGCCGTCCCGGGCCGCCCGCCGAGGGCGCGCGGCGTCCGTCGCCTACCAAGGATGTCACGCGTCGGCCGGCCGTCGAGGGCGCGTGGCGTCCGCCGCCCACCGAGGGCGTCACGCGTCGGTCGCCTGTCGGCGGCGGGCTGCGGCGGTCGCCTGCCGGCCGTGGCCCTCACCAGCCGCGCCGGGGCAGCGGCAGGTGACCGGGGAGCAGTTCGGCCGGCAGCGCCACGCCGGTGGCCCGCAGGGCGTCGACCAGCACGTTCTGCATGAGGTAGGAGTCCGGAAGCTGCCAGCGCGCCTGCTCCGGGGCGACCGCCCAGCGGACCGGGCCCTCCGGCAGCCGGGTCGGCGGGGCGGCGATCCACGAGCCGACGCCGTGCCGGACCACGTGGAAGCAGTGTTCCAGCTCGGGCCGGAGCGGGTCGCCCGGGCGGACCAGGAACATCCAGCGCCCGGTGGGGGTGACCAGCACCGGCCCCCGGACCCCGAGGCCGGCCGGGTGTGTCCCGACGGAGTCGAGCACGTGCCGCCCGAGGTGGGCCGGCACCTCCAGGACGTCGAAGGCGCGCCCGGTGGGCAGCAGCACCCCGTGCGGGCGGCTGCGCCACCAGGTCGCCACCCGGGCCGGGTCGGCCGTGGCGGCCCGCTCCCACTCCTGGAGGGCGGGGTGGCAGCCGACGGTGGGGCAGCCGGCCCGGCCGCACACGAAGCGACTGCGGGCCAGACACGCGCCGGGAGTCACCTCCCAGCCGTGCGCGGCGTAGCGGACGGCGACCCTCCGCAGCCGGACCCGTTCCAGCGGCGACAGCTGTGCGACCCGTGGGCCGACGTTCCCCCACATTCGTTCGTACTCCCTCCGCCGGGCATCCCTAGGTGCCAGGTCACATGTCGAGCGCCGTCACTGCCGTAGACCGCCGTCGTTGACCTGACGGAACAGTTGGTGCAAGTTGCACGAAAGCTATGAGGGTCACCCGTACGGCCGACGTACAGGCTGTGCGACCAGCGAAAACCTGAGGACGAACGGACTGCCGCGCCACCCGCGCAGGCGGCCGCCGGTGGCCGGTCGGCCCCCGGCAGGGGAGGGACGGGGAGATGGACGAGTTACCCATTGGCCGGCGGGTGGCCTACTGGCGCGGGCGGCGCAAGCTGTCCCAACAGGTCTTCGCCGACCGGCTCGGCAAGTCCAAGAGCTGGGTGGACAAGGTCGAGCGCGGGGTGCGCCGGCTCGACAAGTTCTCCGTCCTCTACGAGATCGCCTACATCCTCGAAGTCGACGTGCAGCTGCTGCTGGGCAAGGACCCGGAGCGGCGGGCCGACGCCCTCAACTGCATCGACCAGGTCGAGGTCCAGGAGATCCGGGCCGCCCTGGAGCGGTACGACTCGATGAGCGCCTACTTCGACGCGGCCCCTTACCCGCCGCCCCTGGTGGACATGCGCAAGGCGGTCAACCACGCCTGGCTCACCTACCAGTACGGCCGCTACGGGATGCTGACCCGGGCGCTGCCGAAGCTGCTGCGCGACGCCCAGGCCGCCGACGCCGGCCACGACGGCGACCACTCCCGGGAGGCGGCGCACCTGCTCGGCCAGGTCTACCAGATCGCCTCCTCGGTGCTGCGCAAGCTCGGCGAGTGCGACCTCGCCTGGTTGGCCGCCGACCGGTCGATGGCCGTCGCCCAGCGAGCCGACGACCCGCTGCTGGCCGGCATCGCCACCACCCGGGTCTGCAACGCGATGGTCGCGATGGGCCGCCCCCGTCCCGCGCTGGAGCTCAACCTCACCATCGCCAACCGGCTCGCCCCCGGTGGGGGCAACGACACCGACCCGGGGCGGCTCTCCGTCTACGGGCTGCTGCTGTTGCAGGGCGCGATGGCCGCCGCGCGGCTCGGCGACTCCGCCACCGTCGACGACCTGATCAACGGCGCCCACGAGGCGGCCCTGCTGCTGGGCAGCGACCAGAACCACTACTGGACGTCGTTCGGCCCGACCAACGTGGAGCTGCACCGGGCCGCCGCCGCCGTGGAGCTGGGCGACGGGGGGCGGGCGGTGGAGGTCCACCAGCAGCGCATCGCCGAGCCGGCGTTCAACACCCTGCTGCCCGAGCGCCGCGCCCACCACCTGCTCGACCTGGCCCGGGGCTTCGCCCAGATCGGCGACGTGGCCAACGCCGGGGAGATGCTGCTGCGCGGCGACCGGCTCGCCCCCTCGGAGATCCGCTGCCGTCCCATCGCCCACGAGGTGATGTCGGACGTCCTGCGTCGCACAAGGGGTGCGCCGCCTTCGCTGATCGCGGAGTTGGCTGAGCACATGGGAGTGGGAGTATGAGCGCGGCGGGGGTCGGGATCACCGATCCGCACCGCAGCAGCGAGCGCCGCGAGGTGCTCTACGTCATCGCCTGCGGGTCGCCGCTGGCCAGCCATGTCGGCCGGCTCGTGGAACTGGCCCAGCAGGACGGCTGGGACGTGTGCGTGGTCACCACGCCGGACGGCGCGAAGTTCGTCGACCGGCCGGCGCTGGCCCGCCAGACCGGTCATCCGGTCCGCAGCCGCTACAAGGACCCGGGCGACCCGGACGTGCTGCCCCCGGCCGACGCGATGGTCGTCTGCCCGGCGACGTCCAACACGGTCAACAAGTGGGCGGCCGGGATCACCGACACCCTCGCCCTCGGCCTGCTGGTCGAGGGGCAGGGCAAGGGGGTGCCGATCGTGGCGGTGCCGTTCACCAACGTCGCGATGGCCGGGCACCCGGCCTTCCGGGCCAGCCTGGCCCGGCTGGCCGAGTGGGGGGTCGACGTCGTCTTCGGCGACCACGTCGTCCCGCTGCACCCGCCCGGCACCGGCGAGCACCACCTGCACGCGTTCCCCTGGGCCGCCGTCCTGGCTGCCGTGCGCGGCCTGCGCTGCCCGGTGAGCCCGGCCGCCTGAGCCCGGCCGAGAAGCAGGGGCCCCTTGTCAGCGGATTCCGTCGGCCGAGGGGCCCCTGCCCACCGCCGAGGCCGTGACGCGCGGCCGACGCCGGTAAGCTGGCCCGCCGTGAGCACAACCGGGACACCGCCGCCGCCGACGACCGTGGCCGACGTGGTGGCGGCGCTCGCGCGCCGCTACCCGACCAGCTGGGCCGAGGAGTGGGACCGGGTGGGGTTGGTGCTCGGCGAGCCCACCGCCCCGGTGCGCCGGGTGGCCTGCGTGGTCGACGTGGTCCCCGAGACGGTCGCCGAGGCCCTCGCCGCCGGCGCCGACATGATCGTGGCCCACCATCCGCTGCTGCTGCGCGGGGTCTCCTCCGTCGCCCCGACGACGTTCAAGGGGCGCATCGTCCACGACCTGATCAAGGCCGACGTGGCGTTGTACGTCGCGCACACCAACGCCGACGTGGCCGACCCGGGCGTCTCCGACTCCCTCGCGGCCCGCTTCGGGCTGACCGGCCTGCGCCCGCTGCACCCGCCGGCCCCCGGCTCCCCGGCCGCCGGCGCGGGGCGGGGCATCGGCCGCATCGGCGAGCTGCCCCGGCCCATGACCCTCGCCGAGCTGACCCGGCACGCCGCCGCCGTGCTCCCCGTCACCGCCTGGGGCGTTCGCGCCGCCGGCGATCCCGGGCGTATGGTTCGTACCCTCGCGGTCAGCGGCGGCTCGGGGGACGCGTTCCTCGGCGCGGCGACCGCGGCCGGCGTCGACGCCTACCTGACCTCCGACCTGCGCCACCACCCCGCCGGCGAGCACCTCGCCGCCGGCGGCCCCGCCCTGCTGGACGCCGCCCACTGGGCGACCGAGCGACCCTGGCTCGACGACCTGGCCGCCGCCCTGCGGGCCGAGCTGGGCGTCGAGACCGTCGTGTCCGACCTGGACACCGACCCGTGGACGGTGCACGCCGCCGCCCCCACGGCTGCCGGCCCGGCAGCCACCCGCACCGTGCCCGGCGGCGCCGCCCCGGGACCCGCCGCCGACCCCGCCCCCGCCGCGGACGACAAGGAGCCCCGACGTGAAGGCTGACCCGAAGGTCCAGCGCCGCCTGCTCGACCTCCAGGCGATCGACACCACCCTCGCCCAGCTCGCCCACCGCCGCCGCACCCTGCCCGAGCTGGCCGAGCTGGAGGCCCTCGCCCGGGAGCTGTCCGCGCTGGAGGACGAGCGGGTCCGCGCCCAGGTCGCCGTCGACGACCTGGACCGCGACATCGCCCGCATCGAGAAGGACGTCGACCAGGTCCGGGCCCGCAAGAGCAAGGACGAGGCGCGGCTGGCCGCCGGCAGCGGCCCGGCCCGGGAGCTGGAGGCGCTCCAGCACGAGCTGGTCTCGCTCAACCGCCGGCAGAGCGACCTGGAGGACGCCGAGCTGGAGCTGATGGAGCAGCGGGAGACCGCCCAGGGCGTACTCGACGGGATCGAACGGCGGGCGGCCGAGGCGCGCGAGCGGCGGGCGGCGGCCGAGCAGCGGCGCGACGACGCCCTCGCCGAGATCGCCAAGGAGGAGGAGTTCAAGCGGCAGTCCCGCCAGCCCCTCGCCGGTGACCTCCCGGCGGACCTGGTCACCCTCTACGACAAGATCCGCGCCGACACGGGGCTCGGCGCGGCCCTGCTCACCGGCGGGCGCTGCGGCGGCTGCCGGCTGGAGCTCTACGGCGCGGACATGGCCCGCATCCGCAGGGCCGCGCCGGACGACGTGGTGCGCTGCGAGGAGTGCCGCCGCATCATGGTCCGCACCAACGAGTCGGGGCTGTAGCTCCGATGGCGGTGCGCGCGGTCGTCGTCGAGGCCGACGGCGGGTCCCGGGGCAACCCCGGCCCGGCCGGCTACGGCGCGGTGGTCCGGGACGCGGTCAGCGGCGAGGTGCTCGCCGAACGCTCCGCGGCGATCGGCACGGCCACCAACAACGTCGCCGAGTACCGGGGGCTGATCGCCGGCCTGGAGGCCGCCGCCGAGCTGGGCGCGGCCGAGGTCGACGCCCGGATGGACTCCAAGCTGGTGGTCGAGCAGATGTGCGGCCGCTGGCAGATCAAGCACCCGGGGCTGCGCCCGCTGGCCGCGCAGGCCGCGGCGCTGGTCGGCCGGTTCGCGGCGGTGCGCTTCCAGTGGATCCCCCGGGAGCGCAACCGGCACGCCGACGCCCTGGCCAACGCCGCGATGGACGCGGCGGCCACCGGCGGGAAGGCCCGGAAGGCCGACGCGGGCGGGGCGGCCCGGCCCGCCGCCGAGCCGCCCCGCGAGGTCGCCGCACCCGACTCGCCCGCCCGCGCCCTCGCCCGGGAGGCCGCCGCCCGCGCCGCCACGAAGCGGGCCGGCACCGACCCGGCGACCGCCCCCGCCTCCTGGGAGCCGCGCCCCAGCGACACCGCGACCCGGCTGATCCTGGTGCGGCACGGCGAGACCGAGTTCACCGAGCAGCGCCGCTACTCCGGCCGCGGCGACGTGCCGCTGTCCGCCCGGGGCCGCGCCCAGGTGCGGGCCACGGCCGCCCGGGTGGCCGCCCTCGCCCCGGCCGTCGCGGCCGTGGTCAGCTCGCCGTTGTCCCGGTGTACGGCCACCGCGCGGGCGATCGCCGGGGCGCTGCGCGAGCCCGTGCCGGTACGCACCGACGACGACCTGATCGAGTGCGACTTCGGGGCGTGGGAGGGGCGCACCTTCGCCGAGGTGCGCGCCGGCTGGCAGGGCGAGCTGGACGCGTGGCTCGCCTCGACCCGGGTCGCCCCGCCCGACGGGGAGTCGTTCACCGAGGTCGCCGCCCGGGTGACCCGGGCCACGGACGCGCTGGTCGGGGCGTACCCCGGGGAGACCGTGGTGGTGGTCTCGCACGTCTCGCCGATCAAGCTGGTGCTGCGCGAGGCCCTCGCCGCCGACGACGCGTTCCTGCACCGGCTCTACCTCGACGCGGCCGGCATCTCGGTGCTCGACCGGTGGCCCGACGGCGGCGTCGCGGTGCGCTCGGTCAACGACACCGCCCACCTCGCCGCGCTCTGACCCACCGCTCACCGGCGGCCGCCCGACGGGACGGCCGCCGGTCTCGTCTGCCCGCGACCGGAGAGACATCGACGGACATGCCGTTCGGCGCACCCGGCGGCCCGCTCGGCGCACCGTCCCACGCCGGTCGAACGTGACGCCCGTCACCACGTCGTAACGTCCGGCCGTCATGGGGAGACGAGACCACCGGAGGTGTGTCGTATGACCGCATCCGAACCGGAGGAACCCGGCTCGGCGTCGTCCAGGGCGAAGGACCACAGCCCCTGGAACTGGTTGCTGTTCGTCCCGATCGTGGTGCCGCTGATCCCGGTGTTCTTCAACGCCGACGCGCCGCGCGTGTTCGGGTTCCCGCGCTTCTACTGGCTGCAACTGGCCTACATCCTGCTCGGCGTGACCACCACCACGCTGGTCTACCGGCTGACCAGGAAGCGGGGCGGTCACTGATGTGGCGCGACCATCTGACCGAGATCATCGTCTTCACGGTGCTGTTCCTGCTGGTCAGCGTCATGGGTTTCGTGGCGGCCCGGTGGCGGGCGCCGAGGGACATGGCCCACCTCGACGAGTGGGGGCTGGGCGGGCGCAGCTTCGGCGGCTGGATCACCTGGTTCCTCGTCGGCGGTGACCTCTACACGGCGTACACGTTCGTGGCGGTGCCGGCGCTGGTGTTCGGCGCGGGCGCGATGGGCTTCTTCGCGGTGCCGTACACGATCGTGATCTACCCGATGGTGTTCCTGGTGCTGTGCCGGCTCTGGTCGGTGTCGCACCGGCACGGCTTCGTCACCCCCGCCGACTTCGTCCGCAGCCGGTTCGACTCGCCGGTGCTGGCGCTGGTCGTCGCGGTCACCGGCATCGTCGCCACCATGCCGTACATCGCGCTGCAACTCGTCGGCATCGAGGCGGTGCTCAAGACCATGGGGGTGACCGGCGAGAGCGCCCTCGCGCGGCACCTGCCGATCATCATCGCGTTCGCGATCCTGGCCGCCTACACCTACCAGTCGGGGCTGCGCGCGCCCGCGCTGATCGCGTTCGTCAAGGACACGCTGATCTACGTGGTGATCCTGGTGGCGGTGCTCTGGCTGCCGCAGAAGCTGGGCGGCTGGGGCTCGATCTTCGACGCCGCCGAGGCGAAGTTCCAGGCCACGGCGCAGAACCCCAACGACGGGATCCTGCTCAACGCCAACAACCAGCTCCAGTACGTCACCCTGGCGTTCGGCTCGGCGCTGGCGCTGTTCCTCTACCCGCACAGCATCACCGGCGTGCTGGCCAGCCGGAACCGGGACGTGATCAAGCGGAACATGTCGGCGCTGCCCGCGTACAGCCTGGTCCTCGGGTTGATCGCGCTGCTCGGCTACATGGCCATCGCGGCGGGGGTGAAGCCGCTGCCCGGGTCGACGCCCGGCAGCGCGGACGCGAACACGGTCGTGCCGGTGCTGTTCGACCAGCAGTTCCCCGACTGGTTCGCCGGGGTCGCGTACGCGGCCATCGGCATCGGGGCGCTGGTGCCGGCGGCGATCATGTCGATCGCGGCGGCGAACCTGTTCACCCGCAACATCTACAAGGAGTACCTGAAGCGGGACGCCAGCCCGGCCCAGGAGGCGAACGTCTCGAAGATCACCTCGCTGGTGGTGAAGGTCGGCGCGGTGGCCTGCATCGTCTTCCTCGACCCGCAGTTCTCCATCGACCTCCAGCTCATCGGCGGCGTGATCATCCTCCAGACGCTGCCGGCGGTGGCGCTGGGCCTCTACACCCGCTGGTTCCACCGGGGCGCGCTGATCGCCGGCTGGGCGGCCGGCATGGGGCTGGGCATGTGGATGCTCTACCAGATCCCCAACCCGGCGACGAAGCGCGCCCACTTCGGCGGCTCGGCGTTCCCGCTGAGCGACTTCGGCTTCGACACCAAGAAGACGATCTACGTGGGGATCGTGGCGGTGCTGGTGAACCTGCTGGTCGCCGCCCTGGTGACCCTGGCCCTGCGGGCGGCGAAGGTGGACGCGGGCCGCGACGGCACCACGCCGGACGACTACTTCGCCGACGAGGGCGACCCGCGCGTCACCCCGGGCCCGGCCCGCGACGCCGACGCCGCCCCTGTGGGGTAAGGAAGGGCCCCCTGTTAACGCATTCTGTTGTACAGGGGGCCCTTCCTAACGAGCTGCCGCCAGGCGCGCGCCCGGCGCGGCGGGAGGGCGCGGACGCCCGGCGGCGGTGCGTGCCCGGCGGCGGGGCGCGCTTGGCGGCGGCGGTCAGCGGCGGGTGCGGGCCCGGGTCTCCAGCGCCTCGTTGAGCCGGCGCAGCAGGTCGGCCAGGGTGTCGCGGTCGGCCGGGGCCCAGTCGGCGAGGACGTCGCCGTAGAGCCGGGTGCGGGCCGCCCGGACGGCGGCCATGCGGTGCAGCCCGGCCGGGGTGGGGGAGACGACGGTGCCCCGGCCGTCGCTCGGGTCGGGGGCGCGGGCGATCAGCCCGTCGCGCTGCATGGCGGAGACCTGCCGGGTGACCGTGGAGCCGTCCAGGTTGAGCCGGGCGGCGAGCGCCGAGACGTTCTGCGGGCCGGCGCTGTCGAGGTGCCGCAGGATCACGTACGCCGCGCGGTCCAGCACCCGGTGCTCGGCCGTGCCGGTGGCGCGCCGGGTCGCCTCGCCGAGTCGCATGAGGAGCGCCACCTCGGTCTCGATCCGCCCGAGTGTGACCTCTTCCGCAGTGCCTTCCGCAGTGCCGTCCTCGCTCATAGCTGTAGGATACAAGAAAACTAACTGTACGATACAGCTATCCGGGAGGCGGAGTGGACCGGCGCAACGAACCCCACCGCAGTGCCATCTACGCCACCACCCTGGTGGCCTTCCTCGCCATCGCCGGCATCGCCGTCGTCGACCCCATCCTGCCCGCCATCGGCGAGGCCATCGGCGTCACCGCCTGGCAGGTCGAGCTGCTGTTCACCGCGTACATCGCGGTCATGGCCCTGGGCATGATCCCCGCGACCCTGGCCAGCGGCCGGTTCGGCTTCAAGCCCGTGCTGATCACCGGCGTCTCCGTGGTCGGCCTGGCCGCCATCGGCGCCTCGTTCAGCAACGACATCGTGCAACTGTCGGTGCTGCGCGGCGTGTGGGGGCTGGGCAACGCCATGTTCTTCGCCACCGCCATGGTGGTACTGGTCAACCTCGCCAACGACCGCGAATGGGTGGTCGGCCTCTTCGAGACCGCGCTCGGCCTCGGCTTCGCCGTCGGCCCGCTGCTCGGCGGCCTGCTCGGCGAGGTGAGCTGGCGGCTGCCGTTCTTCGTCTGCGGCATCTTCATGGTCCTCGCGCTCGCCGTCGCGTCCCGCCGGCTCCGCGAGCCGGCAAACCCCCAACCTCCGGTACGCCTCGGCGCGATCTTCGCCACCTACCGCCGGCCCGCGTTCGTGGCCCTGTGCGCCGTCACCGCCGCCTACAACTTCGTCTTCTTCGTCGTGCTCGGCTACACGCCGCTCTTCCTCGGCCTCGACGTCATCCCGCTGGGCCTCGCGTTCACCGGCTGGGGCCTCGGCCTCGCCGCCGGCATCCTCGTGGTCGGCCACCGGCTCGCCCACCGCATCGGCGCGGTGCAGACCGTCGGCGTGGCCGTCGCCGGCCTGCTGGCCTGCATGGTGCTGTTCGCCACCTCGACCGGCACCGCCATGTCGCTGGTCGTGCTCGTCGTCGCCGGCCTGTTCATGGGCCTTGCCAACGCCAACCTCACCGACCTGGCCCTCGGCCTCGGCGCCGCCGACCGCCGGGTCGCCACCGGCGCGTTCAACCTGGTCCGCTGGGGCGCCGCCGCGCCCGCCCCGATCATCTCCGGCAAGCTCGCCGAGCACGGGCTCGCCCTGCCCTTCTGGGTCGGCCTCGGCGTCCTCGCCGCCGGCGCGCTGGTCTACCTCGCCACCGCACACCGGATGGCCGCCGGCCACGGCGAACGGGTGCTCTGGGCCCGCTGGAACCGCGCCGCTGCGCGCAACGAACACGCCCCGGAGGAGCCGGTCGGCGAGGCGTACTGAGCCTGTGGCGAGCCGGCCGGGGCGGCTCGGCGCACGTCGGTCCGGGCAGGTCGGCTCAGCGCACCGCGCGCCACAGCAGGTACAGGCCGATGGCCGTGCCGAACGCCACGATCAGCGTCTTCAGCACCACCGGCGGCAGCCGGCGCACCAGCCGCGCGCCGACGTACCCGCCGACCAGGGTCGCCGGGGCCACCACCCCGACGGCCGCCCAGTTCACCGGGCCGAACAGCGCGAACACCACGAGCGTGGTCAGCCCCACCGTCGCCGAGAGCAGGTTCTTCACCGCCGACACCCGGGCCAGCGTCGCGTCCAGCACCAGCGCCAGGCCGGCCACCAGCATCACCCCCAGGGCCGCGCCGAAATAGCCGCCGTACACCGCGCCGACCGCGACCATGGCCTGCACGGTGACCGTACGGCGGCGCGGCCCCAGCTCGGCCGGATGCCCGACGAGGCGGCGCAGCGGATCCTGGAACGCGAGCACGGCGGTCGCCCCGAGCACCAGGAACGGCACCACCAGCTCGAACGCCCGCGCCGGGGTGCCCAGCAACAGCAGGCACCCGACGATCGTGCCCACCACCGTGGTCGGCAGCAGCGCCCACAGCGCCCGCCCGCGCGGCAGGTCCGTGCGGCTGCCCGCCACGCTCGCCACGTACCCGGGGAACACCGCCACGGAGTTGCTCACGTTCGCCGGCACCGGCGGAAGGCCCGCCGCGATCATGGCCGGGAAGGTGATCAGCGAGCCGCCGCCGGCCACCGCGTTGACCGTGCCCGCGGCGAGACCGGCGGTGACCAGCAGCGCGGCGTCGGAGAAGTCCACGCCGCCGAGGCTAGCCCGCCCCGCCCCGCCCCGCCCGGCCCTGCCCCGTCCCCCCTTGCCCCGCCTCGCCCCGTCCGCTCTCCTTGATCATCTGCATGTCGGCGACATGGCGGTATCCGGAGCGCTGGGATCCCGCCATGTCGCCGACATGGTGTCGGCGGCCAGCCCGGAAGGCCGCGAAATGGGCGCGGCAGTGCGATCGTTAGGATGGGGGAGCGACGGACGAGTCGACCGGGCGGTCGCGTCGGCGGGCCAGGTGCCCGTCGCCGAGGAACGTCCGGACTCCACAGGGCAGGGTGGTTGCTAACGGCAACCCGGGGCGACCCGCGGGACAGTGCCACAGAGAACAGACCGCCGGCCCCCAACGGGGACGGTAAGGGTGAAACGGTGGGGTAAGAGCCCACCAGCATCCCGGGTGACCGGGATGGCTCGGTAAACCCCACCCGGAGCAAGGCCAAAATGGGCCGTCACCGCAAGATGACGACCTGCGCAGACGCCTGAGGGCTGCCCGCCCGATGTCTGCGGGTAGGCCGCTGGAGCCTGCCGGCGACGGCAGGCCTAGATGGATGGCCGCCGCTGGCGCGCAACCCCGCGAGGGGCGCGCGCCAGGCACAGAATCCGGCGTACAGGTCGACTCGTCCGTCGCCCACCAGCTCAGAGCCGTGATCATGGCTCTGAGCTGGTTCTATGTCGGGAGTCGATGGTCGTTCTTGGTCATCGTTAGGTGGCGTTTGACGGCCCGGTGACGGCCCAGACGGCCCAGAGACGGCCCAGGAATCCGATCAGTTGGACCCGTCTGCGGTGGCCTGCTGAGGGCTCGGTGGCGGCCTGGTCCTCGTCGACGGCGGACGGCCTGCGGGATGGGCCGGGTACGTCCTGGCGGTCGAGCTGCTGGCGTGACCCGGCTACCCGGTGGCAAGCCAGTCCCGGGGTTGGACTGGTGCGGCAGCCGGAAGCCCCGACCACGCGACCAGGCCGACCCCGCCGGCTTCCGTCACGGCCTCGCTGGCCTGGTCCCTCTGGTTGGTGGGGCGGTGTCCCGGCGGCTGTCGGCGGCTTGCCGCCCCGGTGCAGTAGGCGTCCAGGGCGGCTTGCCGCCGGCCGGGCTTGCCGCCCCGCACCGCGCGGAGCGCGGTGCCTTGATCTACAAAAGAACTATTCGGCAATTCCTTCCTGGCTGACCTTGCCGGCTGAATCATCTTCACGAGGTGGGTGCGCTCGACGCGCTCCGCTCACGTCAACGGCCCGTCGCAAATCCGACTGAAGGCTAATCTCTTCCTCTGTCAAATCCGGAAGATGCCGCACTGTGTTGTCAAGGCCGCTATCTGGATATTCCGACTCCGCTTGGTTCGATAACGTGGTCTGTTCCTTGCCTTTAGGGGGAAGAGTGGATCTGGTTCTGTTCAAGCTTCGTGATGATCTTGACGAGGGTGAGTGGGGTTTGAGGGCTGTAATCGACGAAGACTATAAAGAGGTTGCGGTCAAGGAGATCGAAGGCCTGGAAATCGGATTATATGTAAAATCTTCTAAAGTGAATGTGCCAAAATGGCAGGAAGACCTGATGCTGATAGCGCTTAATCAAAAGGATCAAGAGTTAATAGGGCTTAAGAATCAAAGCACGGGCGCGGTGGTCAAAGTTAAGCGTCATGGGCACAAATTCTTGCTTGTCTATGGAACGGGTCGCCATGCGGTTGATTCAAGCAAAATTGAAGCTGGGTTTGGCCTGAGGGTGGCGGCGAACGCAATTGATGCTGAGGCACTAAAAGGCGTTGATACACGCGCGATTGCCGGGTCGGGGCGTAGTCAGGTGGTTTCGATGCCGTCGGCTGGCTCTCTGCACCGTCTTGGCATTGAACCCACGGTTGACCTTGTGCGGTACCTGGAAGGCAAGCCGCCAGAAGAGATTGGCACCGGAATTGCAGGTGGCGACTCCCTGCGGCTTACGATGAAATCGTTCAGCTATACGTCGTTGCCCCAGAAGCTCGACGAGGTAGTTGCAGCATATGAGTCCCGGGAGTACAAGGAGAAGTTCCCTTTCCTTGACTACTTCACTCGCGTCCCTCGGACAAGAGGTGAACTCCACTCGAAGCTTAAAGCGAAGGTGGATGAACTCCTTCTTTCTGGCGGGGAGGGAGTGGATTTCATGAACCCTGACTCGGATCGTCTGGCTAGCCCTGACCGCTTTCTTCTCAAATGGGGAAGAAAGTCTCTTCAAATCCAAGGTGAGTTAAGCAGGAGCGTCATCCTGGAGGTTATGTCGCAGTGGGAGATTCCTGACCCGATGATGTCTCTCCAAGTGCACGCCTATTTTGATGGAATTGAGAGGTCAGTCAAGACCTCGCTCATGCCTTACCTAGTGACTGAGATTGAGTTGGGGGAGGAGGTGTACGCGCCTTGCTCTGGCGCTTGGTATCGTATTGACAAAGACCACCTTAGTGATCTGCAAGAGCGAGTCCGGAGCATACCTGATTTGACTGGCAATCTTCCTCTTCGTTCTTGGGTTGCGGGGGCGGAGGATGAGGGTAGGTATAACCTTAAAGCGTTGGTGGGCAATGATCATGTCGTGCTGGATAAGTCACTGTTCTATGCCAAGGGTGGCAAGAACCTGAAAGTGGAAGTCTGTGATCTGCTGACAAGGCGTAAGGAAATGATTTGTGTAAAGAAGATGGACCGATCGTCGCCTACTCTTTCGCATTTATTTGCCCAGGGGTCGGTGTCGGCGCGGCTCTTCAGGGACAATAGGCAATACCGGGGTGTCGTTCTTCAGCACCTTGGCAAATTGGTAGGAGTTCCTCGCGTCGGAGACTTTGAGGACTGGAAGGTCGTCTTTGCGATAGCTACGGACAGGCCGGGAAGGATCGCTGATTCGCTGTTCTTTTTCAGTAAGGTAAATCTGGACCTTGCGGTCCGTGCTATTCATGGGGCTGGACTGGGCGTTGCGCTGGCCAAAATCGATTTCATCAAGCCCGGCAGCGTCCCCTCTCCTCGTAGGTCTATAGGGGGAGGCAGGGGGGCAAGTGGCCCTCGCGACGATCGCAACGAGAACCTGCGGCTGTTCTGAGGCCGCAGATTATTCGATAATGTCGATTTTGCTCATCCTCCAAGCTGATAGTAATTTCGGTGTGCTCAACGCTGGGACTGAACGCCATTACGCCTGCAATCTGCGCCGCAAAAGTCATGGCGTCGTCGAGCGTTGAAGCGTTGAAGGGAAGGTGTATCATATAGCGCTCGGTGCTTTCTTCGTACTCGCTCGGCGACTGTGGCTTTCGGCCTTCGTGAGGTGCTGCATTCCTCGCTGCACGGTTATGGGGAAAGTCGGGCATCTCGCTCTCCTTCGTGATCGGTCGGGGTGTGGAGGCATGGAAGGACAGTCTGCACCCTGACCGTTGCCGCTCGCTCGCCTTATCCCGCGGTGGTCGTATCTGCGGTAAGATGCCGCGTCGACACAGCTTCTACTTTGCTAGGAGATATGCCACCAATGGATTGGGATCTAATTGTTCGAGGCTATGATCAAACGTTGCGGAGAAGCGGCTTTGCAAGGGTTTGCGACCAAGGAGCAGACTCCGGCCCGCTTGAGCTCTATAATCGCGCCCTGAATGCCGCTAAGGGTGAGTTGGAAATGCAGCGCTTTCTTGGTGCTCATCCGCATCTTGTCGCTCCAGATGATCTAGGCCTAGGGTGTTGTTGGGTCAAGCCCCACCCCTGGTTTGCGCGTGAATTTGAGCTTGACTTTATGGTGGCTCGCCTAAACAGCGGAGGGCTTTCCTGGCACATAATTGAGTTGCAGCGTCCTGATACTCATCTGTTCAATATCGGTAACCCGGATCGCGGAACTGGTAGGCGTAGGGGTGAGCCGTCCGGGCAACTGAGGGAGGGCATCGACCAGATTGAAAGGTGGCGAGGTTGGCTGAGGAGAGTAGGTCGGGACTCCCTTTCGTTGTCCTATCCGAATTTGGATACCACGGCGGTCGGTGTAGTAATTATCGGGCGTGCGCATAAACGCACGTTGGATGACAATGAGCGCATATCGGAACTGTTTCTTTCTCGCCCGAATCTAATGATTCGATCCTACGACTGGCTCGCGAGGGCGGAGAGGGCACGTCTGGGCAGGGGCGAGGTGGCCCAGGGTCCGGGCTGGTCGCGATGTGGCTTTGATCACGATAATGGGCGTTTTATTTTGTGATCTACGGTCCATTTCTTGCAATTGGAATTGTTTCTAATGATCTGTCGGTTAGAAAGTGCTACAGCTCGTCGATGGCGAAGGCCGCCGCCAAGTCAGCCATGCTGTCGATGACGGCGTCTGCGGCAGCGAACCGTTCGCGCTTGCCGGGCTTGTTGGCGTACCCGATGGCGGCGACTCCGGCGGCGTGGGCGGCCTCGACGTCGCTGACCGAGTCCCCGACCAGGACGCATTCCGCCGGATCGGCACGGAGTTCCCGCACGGCGTCCAGCACCGGGAACGGGTCCGGCTTCATCCGCTCGGGAGCGGCCTCGGGGCGACCGATAACCGGGTGCACGTATCCGATCAGTCGACGGGCGTGCATGTAGGCGTGAACCGAGTCGGCAGAGTTGTTCGACACCACGGCGACCCTGCGGCCGGTCTGGTGGGCGGCGACGATGACTTCCCGGGCGTATAAGGTCGGTTCGGCGGTGCGAGCCGCGGTGACTTCCTCGCGGGTCAGGGCCTTGTCGACCAGGCGGACGACGGAAGCACCTGCTGCCGTTCTTCGGCTCTCGGCAACTGGCGTCAATCAAGCCGGGTCACATCCGGGAGTGGGACGCGGCGATGGTCGGCAAGCTGGCTCCGGCAACCCGGGCCGTCGTCTTCGCGCACCTGCGGACCATCCTCGGTGCGGCCGTCGACGACGAGCGGATCGCCAAGAATCCATGTTCGGCAAAGTCGGCCACGCCGCCGCGACCGGTGCAGCGTCGGGTGGTGCCGTGGCGGTACGAACAGGTTTCGGCAATCCGCGGTGGCCTCGCCCGGCGGTACCGCCCGATGGTCGACCTCGGCGCGGGCTGCGGGCTCCGGCAGGGGGAGATCCTGGGGCTCGGTGTCGATGGCATCGACCTCGATGCGGGGTGGGTGCATGTCTCGCGTCAGGTCAAGCTCGTCCGGTCCCGGCTCGTCTTCGGGCTGCCCAAGAACGACCGTGACCGCCGGGGTGCCGTTGCCCGACTCCGTCGCCCAGGTGCTGCGCCAGCACCTCGACGACTTCGCCCCGGTGCCGCTCACCCTGCCGTGGGAGAACCCGGCCGACGACGAGCGGGTGACGGTGCCGCTGCTGTTCACCACTACCCGGCGGGGTGCGATCAACCAGCGCACCTTCGACAACAAGAGTTGGCGACCGGCTGTCGTGGCGGCCGGCATCACGCCGACCAGGGCCACCGGGATGCACGCGCTCCGCCACTTCTACGCCTCGTCGCTGCTCGACGCGGGGGAGAGCATCAAGGCGCTCGCGTCGTACCTCGGCCACGCCGACCCCGGCTTCACCCTCCGCGTCTACACGCACCTGATGCCGGCCAGCGAGGAACGCACCCGCAACGCGATCGACGAACTGTTTGCCTCGGGGATAAGCCCTGACGGCCCAGCGACGGCCCACAGCGGTTGTCGCCGGGCTCCGCCCCAGCTCAGCGGGCATTTCACCTTCGTAACCCGGCGTACAGGTCGACTCGTCCGTCGCCCACCAGCTCAGCGCCTCGATTGGGGCTCCGAGCTGGTGCTTTGTTGGGTTCTCCGTGTTCCGTGGCCGCTGTTGTTGCGAGGAGTGCGCAGCAACCTGACGGCTGCCTCCAACACGTACAACTCCCTCCGGGCCACGGCTTGGCCCCTCTCGTCCAACTGGTAGCCGTCGAGCCAGATCCAGCCGGCGTACGTGTGCAGTTCGGTGCGGACCTTGATGAGGCGGAAGAAGATCGGCCGTACGAACTGAGGGCTTGCCGCCCGGTTCAGGTGCAGCACGTCACCGGCCTTCACGTCGGCTCTTCCGGTCCCGCCACGCGCGCAGGGTCTCGCCGGCCGCCGCCAGGCGCGGGCATCCGTCGTCGGAGCACTTCGAGCAGACGGAACGGTGGTGGAAGTCGACGACGTAGCCGGCAATCAGGACGGCGAACGGGGGCTCTGGCTGCCGCCGGGGGATCGGCACCGTTCAGCTCTGGTCGAGCCGCTTGATGGCCTGCGCCGGACGCCCAGCGCCGACCCTGGCCATCAGCGGCCACAGCTGTGGTGTTGGGGCAGCGGCGCGGCCGATCCGCGCGTGCGCCCCCTGGCCGTTCCTGGTCGGGGTCGGCTCGCCGGCCACGTAGTCCACTGCTTGGCCGGTGCGCTGGAACCACTTGAATCTAGTCACGCGACAAGGGTAATCGACTAGTGCTCCAAACAACTAGTCCTCTATCAACGTGACACACGCCTAGTCGGCGCATGCCTAGCGTCAGCGACATGGGTAGGAGGCTGCGGTTGGTGGGTTCGGGGGAGATCCGGACCATGCTCGGCGGCGTCTCGCGGCAGCGCGTCTACCAGATCACCAGCCGGCGCGACTTCCCCGAGCCGGTGGCCACGCTCCAGATGGGCAACGTCTGGCTCGCCGAGGACGTCGAGGCGTGGATCGCCGCCAAGCGCGGGGACCTGGACTGACTCCCGTCGAGGAAGGGAGTGTGGGCGCTCAGGCGACCGTGTCGGAGTAGACCTCGACGTCGTAGAGCAACTGCACGTTACGCCGGCCGTTCGTGATGCCGACGAAGACCGGTTCGCCGGCCGGGGTGCGGCCCTGCCGCCACACCGCGTCCCGCGCCGCCTCCCGTGACTCGTGGTGGGTCTTGCCCTCCTGGTGCAGTTGCAGGATGCGTCGGGCGGTGACCCGGTCGCTGTCGAGGTGGACCCGCAGCAGAGGCACGACCCCACTCCCCTCGCCGATCATCGAAGCAACTTACCAACGTTAAGTTGCCTGTCCACCGTACTAGAATGAACTCCATGACCACCACGCCCCCGCCGGTCTGGCTGCGCGCGGAGCCGGCGCGCGCCCGGCGGAAGCCGCCGCTGACCCTCGACCGCATCGTGGGCGCGGCGGTGACCCTGCTCGACGCCGACGGCATCGAGGGCCTGACGATGCGCCGCCTCGCCCACCGGCTCGACGTGACGGCCACCGCGTTGTACTGGCACGTCAAGACGAAGGACGACGTCCTGGACCTGGCCGTCGACGGGGTCTTCGGCGACGTGCCGGTCCCCGAGGTGACCGACGACTGGCGACAGGACGTCCTCGTCCTCGTCCGCGCCTGGCGCGCCGCGATGCTGCGCCATCCCTGGGCGCCGGGGCTGATCGGGCGGCCGATGCTCGGGCCCAACGTCCTGGCCCGCACCGAGTTCCTCCAGGCGGCGCTGGTGCGCGGCGGCTGTGGGGGGCTCCGGCTCGCGGTGGCCACGCGGATGCTGGCCAACTACGTCATCGGCGCGTCGCTCACGGAGGCCACCTGGCGGCAGCACGCGGACCCCGGGGTGAGGGCCGCCGCCCGCCAGCACGTCGCCGCGAGCGCCGACGCCTATCCGACCCTCCACGCCTCCGGCCATCTGGACGACACCCGGTGGGACGACGACCTGCTGTTCGAGGAGGGCCTCGACGGCATTCTCCGGGCGGCGGCACGCGCGGGCACAGCGGGTCGACCGGGCCGGGCGGGGGCATCGGACTGACCGGGCCGGGCGGCCGTCAGGCGGGGGAGAGGGCGGCCACCAGCTCGGCCATGCTGTCGATGGTGGCGTCCGCCGTGGCGAGCCGGGCGCGTTTGCCGGGCTTGTTGGCGTACCCGATGGCGGCGACCCCGGCGGCGTGGGCGGCCTCGACGTCGGTGGCCGAGTCGCCGACCAGGACGCAGTCCGCCGGTTCGGCGTCCCACTCCCGCAGGGCCGCGAGCACCGGGTACGGGTCGGGCTTCATCCGCCCCGGCGCGCCCTCGGGGCGGCCGACGACCGGGTGCACGTACGAAGTGAGTCCGCGGGCGTCCAGGTAGGCGCGGACGCACGCGGCGGAGTTGTTCGACACCACGGCGACCCGGCGGCCGGCGCGGTGGGCGGCGACGATGGCCTCCCTGCCGTACGGGGTCGGCGCGGCGGTGCGGGCCGCGGTGACCTCCGCGCGGGTCAGCGCCTCGTCGACCAGCCGGACGACGGCGGGGCGGCCGAGCGTGGCGGTGAAGCGCAGCACGGCGAGCGGGTCGGGCTCGTGCCGGATCCCGGGCGGCAGGGGCACGCCCCGGCCGGCGAGCAGCCGGCGCAGCTCGTCGGCGACGGCCGACGCGGGGTGTCGGGCGAAGACGGCGCACACGGGCCCGTCGAAGTCGAGCAGGAGCACGCGGGCGCGGCCGACGAGGGAGGCGAGAACGGCGGTCACGGCCCGGCGGCCCCGTCGGGCTGCGCCGGGCCGGGCCGGGCCGCTGCGGGGGCGGTCCGGTCCTGGCCCGCAGGTTGCAGGGCGACGACCGCCGCGAGGATGAGTGCGCCGCCGAGCAGCGCCGGCGCGGTGAGCCGCTCACCCAGGAGCAGTGCCGCCAGGAGGGCGGCGGAGAGCGGCTCGACGAGGGTGGCCACCGTGGCGGCCGACCCGGACGTCGTCCGCAGCCCGGCGTAGAGCAGGCCGTACGCCAGGGCCATCGTCGCGACCCCGAGGTAGGCCAGCAGGGCGAGCGAGGCGGGGTCTGCCGTGAGCACCGGCTCGCCCGCGGCGAGGGCGATCCCGAGCCAGGGGAGCAGGGCCAGCGTCCCGGCGGCGGTGGCGCACGTGGTCAGGGCCACGGAGTCGACCCGCTGGGCCAGGGTGTGCCCGAGCAGCGTCGTCGCCGCGTACGTGGCCCCGGACGCGACGGCGAGGACGATCCCGAGCCCCGGCCGGCCGCCGGGGGCGGGTGAGCCGTGTCCGGCGGTCGCGCTGATCAGCACCAGCCCGGTGAGCGCCGCCGCCAGCACGGCCACCTCGCGCAGCGACGGGCGGGACCGGGCGGCGGCGTGCTCCCAGGCGGCGGTCAGGACCGGTGCCAGCCCGAGCGAGACGACGGTCGAGACGCTCACGCCGACCAGCAGGACGGAGCCGAAGTAGAGGGCCTGGTAGAGGGCGGTGCCGACGCCGACCACGACGGCCAGCACCGGGTGGGTGCGCAGCGTCGCGAGCACGACGCCCGACCGGCGGGTCACCGCGGCGAAGCCGACCAGGGCGACGGCGGCCAGCGCCATCCGCCATGCGCTGACCGTCATCGCGCCGAGGCCGTCGCGGTTGTGCAGCACGGTGACCACGAGCCCGCCGGTGCCCCACAGGACGCCGGCCGCGCAGACCTGGAGCAGCCCGATTCGGGTACGTCGGTGCGTGGCCCCCGCTGTCGTCGTCACGGCACCAACCTATGCGGCGCGGGAAGCCCGTTCGATCCGATTACGCCGCCGTGGTGCCATCCATGGCGGCACCGCTGTGCCAAGTTGGCTTGTTCGTGTGCCATAGATGTGCCATAGTGATGCCATGGACCTGACCTCCTACGTGAGCAACCTCGGGCGCGAGTTCGCCACCCTCGCCGAGGCCGGCGGCGACGAGTCGCGGTTGCTGGTCGAGCGCCTGACCGGGCCGCTGGAATCGGCGATCCGGATGACCCTGCTGGAGGCGCTGTCGGCCGCCGCCGACGAGATCACCCGGGACCTGGCCCCGGGTTCGGTGGAGCTGCGTCTGCGCGGGCGCGACCCCGACTTCGTCGTCACCCCGCCGCCCGCCGAGCCGCTCCAGCCCGCCGCGGCAGGCGTCGCGGCGGCGGGTGGCGGCACACCGGACGCCGTCCCGCCGATCGCCGAGGACGGCCCCGCCGCGCGGATCAACGTGCGCCTGCCCGAGCAGCTCAAGGCCGCGATCGAGGAGGCGGCGGCGCGGGAGGGCCGCTCGGTCAACGCCTGGCTGGTCCGCGCCGCCACCGCCGCCCTGCAACGGCCCGACCACGACCAGCGCCCCGAGCCCCGCGACAGCGGCAGGCGCGCCCGGCAGAGCTTCACCGGCTGGGTGCGCTGACCGCACCCGCCCCACGCCGCCCCGGGCGGCACCACGCCACGCCAGCCCGGGCGGCACCCGCCCCACGCCGCCCCGGGTAGCGGCACGGCACGCCGCACCGGGCGGCACCACCCTCATGCCGGGCCGCACCGCGCAGCACGCCGGGCGCGCCGCCCCGGCCGCACGTCCCCGACCTGCGGGGACGACCCACCCACCCACGATGTGGAGACGACCATGCCTACTTTCGAGACCCCCGAACCGATCTCCGTCACGCTGGAGCTCGGCGTGGCCCACGTGCGGGTCGCCGCGAGCGACCGGACCGACACCGTCGTCGAGGTCCGGCCCAGCGACGAGACCGACGAGTCCGACGTGCAGGCCGCCGCGCAGGTCCGGGTCGACTACGCCAACGGCGCGCTCCAGGTCACCGGCCCGAAGCGCACGTTCGACTTCTCCAAGAAGAGCAGGTCGGTGGAGGTCTCCATCGAACTGCCCAGCGGCTCCCCGCTCTCCGCCCACCTGGTGATGGGCGACGTCCGCTGCGCCGGCCGGCTCGGCGAGTGCCGGATCAGGACCACCGGCGACGTCCGGGTCGAACGGGCCGGCCCGCTGCGCCTGCACACGGGGATCGGTCACGTCACCGTCGACGCCGTCGCGGGCGACGCCGAGGTCTCCACCGGCTCCGGCAGGGTCGAGCTCGGCGAGGTCGAGGGGGCCGCGACGGTCAAGAACTCCAACGGCGACACCAGCATCGACGCGGCCACCGGCGACGCCCGGGTGCGCGCGGCCAACGGCGACATCCACGTCGAGCGGGCCGGTGCCGGCGTCGACGCGAAGACGTCCAACGGCAGCATCCGGCTCGGCGAGGTGGTCCGCGGCGCGATCGTGCTCGGCACCGCCGCCGGGAACCTGGACATCGGCATCGCCGAGGGCACCGCCGCCTGGCTGGAGGTCAACACCGGGTACGGGCACGTGCGCAACCTGCTGGAGAACACCGGCCGGCCCGGCGGGACCGAACAGACCGTCGAGGTCCGCGCCGCCACCTCCTACGGCGACATCACCATCCACCGCTCCTGACCCCCCTTGCGGCCCGAGGAGAGAACAACCATGTCCAGTACGCGAACCCGGCCGGCGATCGCCGCGACCGGCCTGCGGAAGTCGTTCGGCGACCAGGTCGTACTCGACGGTGTCGACCTGTCCGTGCCGGCCGGCACGGTCTTCGCGCTGCTCGGCGCGAACGGCGCGGGGAAGACCACCACCGTGCGGATCCTGTCCACCCTGCTCGTGGCCGACGCCGGTGACGTCCGGGTCGCCGGGCACGACCTGGCCCGTGAACCCGGCGCGGTGCGCGCCGCGATCGGGGTCACCGGCCAGTTCTCCGCCGTGGACAACCTGCTCACCGGCGAGGAGAACCTGCTGCTGATGGCGGACCTGCACCACCTGCCCCGGGCCGAGGGCCGGCGGCTCGCCGCCCGGCTGCTCGCCCGGTTCGACCTGACCGACGCGGCCCGCAGGCCGGCGTCGACCTACTCCGGTGGCATGCGGCGGCGGCTCGACCTGGCGATGACCCTGGTCGGCAGCCCGCGAGTGATCTTCCTCGACGAGCCGACGACCGGGCTGGACCCGCGCAGCCGCCGCACCATGTGGCAGCTCGTCCGGGAGCTGGTGGCCGGCGGCGTCACCATCTTCCTCACCACGCAGTACCTGGAGGAGGCCGACGAGCTGGCCGACCGGATCGCGGTCCTCGACCGGGGCCGGGTGGTCGCCGAGGGCACGGCGGAGGAGCTCAAGCGCCGCATCCCCGGCGGGCACGTCCGCCTGCGGTTCACCGACGAGCAGAGCCTCGACGCGGCCCGGCGCGTGCTCGGCCCGGTCCCGCGGGACGGCGACGCGCTGGCCCTGCGGGTGCCCGGCGACGGCAGCCTGCGTTCGCTGAGGACCCTGATCGGCCGGCTCGACGACCAGGCCGTCCAGGTCGACGAGCTGTCCGTGCACACCCCCGACCTCGACGACGTCTTCCTCGCCCTCACCGGCGGCCCCACCGACGAGAAGGTGACCACCCGATGACCACCCCCGCCCTCACCGGCCCCGCCCCGGCGGCCCTCCGCCTGCACCCGCTGCGCGACTCGGCGACGATGCTGCGCCGCAGCCTCCGGCGCATGCTGCGCTACCCGTCGATGACCGTGACGCTCGTCGCGATGCCCGTCGTCTTCCTGCTGCTGTTCGTCTACGTGTTCGGCGGCACGCTGGGCGCCGGGCTCGGCGGGGCGGTGCCCGGTGGCGCGGCCGGCGGGCGGGCCGCGTACGCCAACTACGTGGCCCCCGCGATCATCCTGATGACCGTGACGGCGGCGGTCCAGGGGACGGCGATCACCATCGCCATGGACCTGACCGAGGGGATCGTCGCCCGGTTCCGCACGATGCACATCGCCCGCGTCTCCGTGCTGACCGGACACGTCCTGGGCAGCATGATCCAGGCGGCGTTCAGCGTGGCGGTGGTGACCGGGGTGGCCCTGCTGGTCGGCTTCCGGCCCGCCGCCGGGCCGGGCGGGTGGCTGGCCGCGGCCGGCTTCCTGGCGGCGGTGGCCTTCGCGCTGGTCTGGTTGGCCGTCGCGCTCGGCCAGGTGAGCGGGAGCGTCGAGACCGCCAGCAACCTGCCCATGCCGTTGGTCCTGCTGCCCTTCCTCGGCAGCGGGTTCGTCCCCACCGACTCCATGCCGGCCGGGCTGCGCTGGTTCGCCGAGCACCAGCCGTTCACGCCGATCATCGAGACGCTGCGCGGCCTGCTGATGGACGAGCCGGTCGGCGGCGACGCGTGGGTGGCGCTCGCCTGGTGCGCGGCCATCGCGCTGGGCGGCTACCTCTGGTCCAGGCGGCTGTTCAACCGGGAGCCCGCGCGCTGACGGTGGAGTTCCCGGTGCGCCCATCGGACACCCCGATCAGCCCGCCTGGCGCGTAAAATCCAACTACTTCGATACGTTGGGTTGGTCTGCTCGGCGGGCCTGATGGGAGTGACGGTGCGGAACCTGCTGGCCCAGTTGCTCGGCATCGCGACCGCGATCTCGCTGGTCGCCGTCGGCGGCACCGCGCCGGTCCCCGAGAAGGCGGCCGACGTGCGGGGCGCGCCGACGGCGGCGGCGGACTCGCCGGACGATCTGACCGGCGACATCGACTTCTCAGTGCCGAGCGGCACGTTCCAGGGCGGGCTCTCCGTCTCGCTGGGCACGAGCGTGGCCGGCGCCGAGATCCGCTACACGACCGACGGGACGCTCCCCGGGCCGGACTCCCGCCGGTACGACGACACGCCCCTGCTGCTCTCCGGCACCACCCAGCTGCGGGCGCGGCCGTTCGCCGACGGCACGCCGGCCGGCGATCCCGGCACGGCGCTCTACCTGGCCCGGGCCACGGACGTGAGCCTCGACCTGCCGATCCTGGCGATCGACGGGTACGGGCAGGGAAAGCCGGGCCGGGACTACGTCGACGCGGCGGCCCTGCTCTTCGAGCCGACCGGGGGATACGCGTCGCTCTCGGCGACGCCGACCCTCGCCACCCGGATCGGCTACCACCTGCGCGGCACGTCGAGTTCCCTGTTCGACAAGGCCCCGTACCGGGTCGAGTTCCGGGACAACGAGGACGACGACGCCGACTATCCGGTGCTGGGGATGCCCGCGGAGTCCGACTGGGTGCTGCGGGGCCCGTACACCGACAAGGCGCTGATCCGGGAGGCGTTGACCTTCGACCTGGCCCGCCAGCTGGGGTACCAGGCGCCCCGGTACGCCTTCGTCGAGTTCTATCTCAACGTCGCCGACCGGCCGTTGGGCGCCGAGGACTACCAGGGCGTCTACATGATCGTGGAGACCATCAAGAACGCGAAGAACCGGCTCGACCTGAAGGAGCTCGATCCCGACGACGTCACCCTGCCGGCCATCTCCGGCGGGTACATCTTCAAGTTCGAGTGGCTGACGGCCGAGGAGCCGACCCTGGAGTGCGTGGGGCGGTCCGCGACCTGCTGGCACTACCTGGAGGTGGTCGACCCGTCGCCGCTGCAACCGGAGCAGCAGGCCTGGCTCACCGGCCACCTCCAGCAGTTCAACGACCTGATGCAGACCCGAAGCTTCGCCGACCCGACGACGGGCTATCCCGCCTGGATCGACGTCGGATCGTTCGTCGACTCGCTGATCCTCAACGAGCTGACCCGCAACTTCGACGCCTACGCCCGCAGCTCCTACTTCTACAAGGACCGGGGCGGCAAGATCACCGCCGGGCCGCTGTGGGACCTCGACATCACCTACGGCGTCGGTGGCGGGGACAACCTGGAGACGGCCGGCTGGCAGTACGAGCAGCCGCGCTGGCCGAAGCCCAACAACTGGATCAACCGGCTGGTCACGGACCCCGCGTTCGTCGGGTTGGTCCGGGCCCGCTGGGCCGAGCTGCGCCGGGGTCCGCTCTCCGGTGCGCAGCTCGACGCCCGGTTCGCCGCCATCACGGCCCCGCTGGTCAATGCCGCCGAACGGAACTTCCAGCGGTGGCCGAACCTGACCACCGAGAAGATCGGGCCCATCGTCACCCCGACCGCCGACACCTGGCAGGGGCAGGTCCGGTGCATGCGGGACTGGATGACCGAGCGGATGGCGTGGCTGGATTCGTCCGCCGGCTGGGGCGGGGCCGCCGCAGCCGGCGGGTGAGCACCACCCAGCCGTGATCATGTCGGCGAGACGGGGGCATCCGGCTGGTCGGGACACCCCCATCTCGCCGACATCGCGAACCGGACCCGGCCCGCCGGGCCAGGCCGGACCGCGGCCAGTCCAGGTCAGGCCGGACCGGGGTCAGTCCGCCGCGTCGACCGTGCGGGGCCGGTCGTCCTCCGCCGGACGCGGGGCGACGACGTGCACCGACACCCCCGCGTTGCGGTTGTGCGTCTCGATCCAGGTGTCCAGCGCGGTGCGGCAGGCGTGGTCGACGTGCCGCAGCCCGCGCAGGTCCAGCCGGACGGTCCGGTCGGCCGGCAGATCGTTGAGCGTGGTGAGGATGGTGGGCAACCGCAGGAAGGTGGCGTTCCCGGTGATCGCGACCTCGACCGGCCCCGGGCCGGCGTCGCCCGCGGCGGCGTCCCGCCCGGTGGGGCCGCCCGCGGCCGGGTCGGCCACGGTGGCGTCCCGCTCCGCAGGGTCGCCCGCCACCGGAACGTCGCGCACGGTGACCCGGACGTGCGAGATCTCCCACGCGGTCTTCACCACGGCCAGGCCGAGGCCGACGAGCACGCCGGTGAACATGTCGGTGGTGAGGATGGCCAGGGCCGTCACCGCCAGCACCACCGCCTCGCCCCGGTGCTGCCGCCACAGCTCCGGCAGCGCGCGCAGCGGCAGCAGCTTGACCCCGGCGTGCACGAGCACGGCGGCGAGCGCGGGCAGCGGCATCAGCCCGATCAGGCCGGGCGCGGCGGCGGCGAACAGCAGCAGCCACAGCCCGTGCAGCACCCGGGACGCCTTCGTCCGCGCGCCGGCCCGCACGTTGGCGGAGCTGCGGACGATGACGGCGGTCATCGGCAGGGCGCCGAGCAGGCCGCAGATCGTGTTGCCGGTGCCCTGCGCCACGAGTTCCCGGTCGAAGTCGGTGCGGGGGCCCCGGTGCAGCCGGTCGACGGCCGCCGCGCTGAACAGGCTCTCCGCCGAGGCGACCAGGGTGAACGTGGCGATCGTGGCCAGCACCCCGACGTCCGCGAGGGTGCCCCAGTGCCCCAGCGACGGCTGCATCGCCGCGAGCAGCCCCTCGACCTCGA
This sequence comes from Micromonospora sp. WMMD712, assembly GCF_029581295.1. Classification (NCBI taxonomy): domain Bacteria; kingdom Bacillati; phylum Actinomycetota; class Actinomycetes; order Micromonosporales; family Micromonosporaceae; genus Micromonospora; species Micromonospora sp. WMMD712. The sequence goes on along the minus strand of NZ_CP120743.1, from coordinate 2,569,401 downwards.
TGGTGTCGACGGGCAGCCCGAGCGCGGCGGTCACCCCGGCCGCCGCCACGACGGCGACGAGCGCGCCGGGGACCGTCCGCAGCCGACCGGGCAGCCTGTCCCAGCCCACCATCACGGCGATGGTGGCCACGCCCACGGCGAGCGAGACCCGCGCCTGCGCGGACGTGACGACCTCGCCCACCAGCCCCGGCAGGCCGGTGAACTTGCCCGGCCCGGTGTGTGGCGCGGCGACGCCGGCCAGGACGTAGAGCTGCCCGGCGATGAGCAGCAGGCCGATGCCGGCGAGCATGCCCTGCACCACCGACACGGTGATGGCGCGGAACCAGCGGCCGAGCCGCAGCAGCCCCAGGCCGACCTGGAGCAGCCCGGCGACCAGGACGATCGTGCCGAGGCCGGCGAGGCCGTAGCGGTCCACGGCCTCGGCGACCAGCACGGTCAGGCCGGCGGCGGGGCCGCTGACCTGCATGCTGCTGCCGGGCATGAACCCCACGACGAGGCCGCCGACGATGCCGGTGACCAGGCCGAGTTCGGCCGGCACACCGGAGGCGACGGCGATGCCCACGCAGAGCGGGAGGGCGACGAGGAAGACGACGACGGAGGCGGACAGGTCGGCGCGCAGGGTGCGCCAGGGCAGGGCGGGAGGCGACATCGTTCACATCCGGGGAAGGCGGGGCGAGCGGGCGACGGGTCGGCCGCCGACGCCGGCCGCCGGCTGGCCGCACCGCCGGCGGGGCCGGGGGTACGGGTGTCGGCGGCGCGGTGGCCGGCGGGTGACCGCGTGGTGGTCGGGGTTCGCGAAGGTGCCCGACGGGCCGGGGGGACGTCCGCGCCGCCCGCCGGCCGTACGCCGCCCGCGACGGCGGGCGGTCCGGTTTTCCGGCTGGCGTCGCTCAGCAGCGCAGGACGCGCAGCCGGATCGGGTCGGGTCCGGCGTCGGCGGTGGCGGGGCGACCGTCGGCGGTGCTGCCCCGGCGCACGGCGGCCTCGGGCAGGGCCGACCCGGCCTGCGGCCCGGGGTCGCGTCGGTCGGTGCCCTGGCTGCCCCGGCCGGACCGGCTGACCGAGCCGCACGCCTTCCCGTCGAAGCGGGGCACGACGGTGGGGTCCGGCGGCTGGTCGGTGTGCGCGGCGAGCGTGGTCACGAGGCGGTACGCCTCCAGGGCGACCCGCCCGGACCGTCCGGTGCGCGGCGGCACGCCGGCCCGGGGGGCCGCCGCGGACCGGGCGGTCGCGCGGACCGGGGTGCCGGGGTCGGCGGCCGACGCGGCGGCGACGGTGGCCGGGGCGACTGCGGGGTGCGGCGCGACGGCGACGGCGACGGCGTCGAGCGGGGCGCGGCAGGCGAGGCCGACGTGCAACAGGAGCGCGCAGACGAGCAGCGGGGCGAGGCGAACGGCGGTGCCGGGTCTGCGCTGCACCGCTCACCCCCAGGCCGGTACGCGTACACGCACGCCGCGTGCCACCACACCGTAGAGCCTCCGACCCGTGTTGCCGGTTACGCCCCTTTTAACGGAATGATGCGTACGGTGGGCGGCTGGCCGGGCCCGGACGCGGTGCGGCCCCGGAGCGACGGGCGCTCCGGGGCCGACCTGGGGCGAGGGGGATCAGCTGGTGGGGGAGACGTACAGCAGGCGGTTCGGGGAACCGGTGCCGGGGCTGGTGACCACGCCGGCGGTGGCCGTGCTGGTCAGGTACGAGGCGACCTGGGCCGGGGTCCAGGTCGGGTTGTTGGACAGCACGCGGGCGGCGGCGCCGGCCACGTGCGGCGAGGCCATCGAGGTGCCGCTGATGGTGTTGGTCGCCGTGTTGCTGCTGTACCAGGCCGAGAGGACGTCCACGCCCGGGGCGAAGATGTCCAGGCAGGTGCCGAAGTTGGAGAAGCTGGCGCGCGCGTCGTTGCTCTGCGTCGCCCCGACGGTGATCGCCGTGGGGACGGCGGCCGGCGAGGAGGTGCAGGCGTTGGCGTTGGAGTTGCCGGCGGCCACCGCGTAGGTGACCCCGTCGGCGATGGAGTTCGCCACGGCGGTGTCCAGCGACGAGTTCGCCCCGCCGCCGAGGCTCATGTTCGCCACCGCCGGCTGGCCGGCCTGGTGGTTGGAGGTCACCCAGTTGACGCCGCCGATGACGCCGGCGTTGGTGCCCCGGCCCCGGCAGTTGAGCACCCGGACGGCGACGAGCTTGACGTCCTTGGCCACGCCGTACGTGGTGCCGCCGACGGTGCCGGAGACGTGGGTGCCGTGGCCGTTGCAGTCGGCGGCCGGCAGCGCGTTGTCGACCGCGTCGTACCCGTCGACGGCCTGGCCGCCGAAGTCGTTGTGGTTGACGTTGATGCCGGTGTCGATGATGTACGCCGTCACGCCGGTGCCGGCGCTGGTGTAGTTGTACGACTTGCTCAGCGGCAGGGCGGCCTGGTCGGTGCGGTCCAGCCCCCACGGCGGGTTCGCCTGGGTGGTCTGGAGGCTGACCTCGTGGTTCTGCTCGACCCAGGCGACGGCCGGGTGCGCCGCGAGGCGCTTCGCGGCGGCCTCGGAGAGCCGCACCTCGAAGCCGTTGAGCGCCGCGCCGTACACCTGGGCGACGCTGCCGCCGAACTGCTTGGCGAGGCTGCCGGCGGAGCTGGCGACGGCGGCGGCCCGGGTGCCGGCCTTCCCGCCGACGGCGCTGTCCTTCAGGACCACGATGTAGCTGGAGGGAACGGCGGTGGCGCCACCGGCGTGGCGGATCTCGCCGGTCGCGGGCGCCGCGGACACCGGGCCGCCGATCATGGTGGCGGCCAGCGCCGAAGCAGTCAGCACGCCGAGGGTGGCGGCCTTGCGGTGGAGCGTCATCTATCGGTCTCCTCTGTCGTCGACCGCGTCGACCTGCGGGTACGCGGTCTGAGATCGTGAGGACAGGCTATCGAGAGATCCACAGCGAGCTATATATCGAATGGGTCATAGCATCGTGTTATCTCGTCGCGCACGGCCCGCTGGAACGCCCGGGCCGCCGCGCCGCCGGGTGGTCGGCCGCCGCGCCGCGCCGCGATCGCCCGCTCGATCAGGCCCGCCGCCGGGTGCCCCTGCCCGACCAGCCGCCGCCCCGCCGCCACCTTCGGCAGCCAGCCGCCGTCGCGGCAGCGCACCAGCGCGCGGCACGCGCCGAGCACCGCGTCCTCGGTGCCGGCCGCCGGCTCGTCGCCGGGCGGGGTCGGCAGCGCGAGCCACCAGGTCAGCGCGTCCACCAGCAGCCGGCGCAGGTCGGCCGGCGTCAGGTCGGCGAACGCCTCCCCGGCCGGCGGCCCGAGCAGGGCCAGGCCGCCGGCGTGCAGGATGCTGCGGTCCAGCCCGTACCAGAACCGGCCGTCGGCGGCCGCCCGCTCGTCGCCGGACCAGGTCACCCGGGGCGGCATCCGGGCGCCCGTGTTCAGCTCCACCTCGAAGCCCGGCTCCGGGGTGCCCGACCGGGCCACGTCCCGGCGGTAGACGACCAGCTCCAACCCGCGCGCCGGGCAGGGCAGCGCCTCGTGCCGCAGCCGGGCGACCAGCTCCCGCTTGCGCCCGGCGGGCAGGGGCCGCGCGCACAGCAGCGCCACGTCCACGTCGCTGCGCCCCGGCTGGTACGCGCCCAGCGCCACCGACCCGGCCACGTACGCGCCGACGAGGTCGTCGCCGAGCGCCTCCCCGGCCGCGGCGACCAGCTCCGTCAGGTAGCGCGCCACCTCGATGTCCACCGTCGCATTGTGGCGTCCCGGCCGATCAGGGGCGGTCCCGCTCCAGCAGGGCGGCGAGCCGCGCGGCGGTCGACGGCGCGTGCAGGTGCAGCCGGGCCACGTTGATGCTGTCCTGCCCCACGACGGCGAGCAGCGCCTGCCGGCTGACGGCGTAGACGCTCAGGTAGCCGTGGTCGTTGCGGACGGTGGACTGCTGGAACTCGCCCTGGCTCAGCCGCAGCCCCACCTGCCGGCCCAGTCCGTACGTGGTCGCGGCGAGCGCGGCCAGGTCGTTCGGGTCGACGTCGGTCTGCATGTTGTGGGTGATGAGCAGGCCGTCCACCCCGCCGAGGACGCAGCCGTGCACGCCGGGGATCTGCACCCGCAGGTCGGCCAGCTCCTGCCCGATCGCCGCGTACGGCAGCGCGGGGTCGCCCGCCAGCGAGGGCGGGAACGCCCGGGGCGTCGGCAGTTCCCCCGGCTGCCGCGCGGTGCGCCGGGGCAGGACGGTTCCGGTGCTGTCGACCACGCTCACAGCTCCAGGCTCTCCTCGATGACGCGGAGCTGGTGCCGGGCCATCGCCAGGTTGGCCCGGCTCTTGCTCACCATCAGGTAGAGGAACAGGCCCTTGCCCGTCCGGCTGGTGACCGGCCGGATCAGGTGGTACTGCGAACCGAGGGTGATGAGGATGTCCTCGATCTCGTCGTTCAGGTTCAGCATCTCGATCGTGCGCAGCTTGGCGCGGACCACGTCCGTGTTGCCGGCGGCGGCGATCGTCAGGTCGATCTCCCCGGTGCCGCCGGCCACGCCGAGCGTCATCCCGCTGTTGTAGTCGACCAGCGCGGCGCCGATCGCGCCATCGATGTTCATCGCACTCTTGAGCGCGACGTCAAGATTCGCCACGGTGTCGTCCCCCAGGTCGGGCGGCGGGCGTCGCCTCGGCGTTGCCGAGGGTCACCCGTCGGTGACGGGTGCGCCGCGCCGCGCAGAAGGTTTCGCAGAGGCTTGCACACGGCGCGGCGGGGCGCACCCGCGAGCGGACGTATCGACCTGAGCGGAGGTGTGAGCCGTCCGCCAGTCCCGTAAATGGGACCCGGTGACGGATGGCACGTTATCGTCCAGGCTGATATGAAGCCCCCCAGGCTGGGTGGTAGGGGACGGGACCGTTCTTACCGACCGGCGCGCGGGTTGCGCCGCGCCGCTGGGCCCGCGCCGGTCCGCCCGGCGACGGGTTCCGCCGTTTCGGCCCGGCGGCCGGTCAGCACGTCTACTGTGGAAGACGTCGGCGACCATTTGCCTGAACCGGTGGCGGCCGGGCGGTGCGCGGTGCACAGTGATCCCATGAGCGACAGCGGAAGTGGTGGGCACTACTACTGGTGCACCCGACACCACCGGGTCGAGACCGAGGCCGACGTCTGCGCGGCGCGGCACGTGCTCGGGCCGTACGCCTCGGCGGCCGACGCGGAGAACGCCCTGCAACAGGTGCGGGAGCGCAACGACGCGTGGGACGCCGAGGACGCCCGTTGGGCCGGGGAGGACAGATAAACGGCGCGGGACGGCCCGCGTCGAGGAACTCCGTGCCCCGAGAGGAGGCACGCGAGAGCATGTCCCCAAGGAGGGAACCACGATGGCCGAAGCACAAAAGGCCACCACCCGCCCGGCCGCCCAACGTACGACCGCGAAGAAGACCGCCGCGGCCGGACGGGCCACGGGCACGACCCGGGCCGCCGGCACGGCGACCCGGCGGCCGACCGTGACCAAGGCGTCCCCGAACGCCTCCGGCGCCGGGGCCGGCCGGGTCCCGGCGAAGAAGGCGGTCGCGAAGAAGGCCGCCGCGACGAAGGTGGCGGCCAGCAGGACCCCGGTCGGCAGCAGGACCACGGCGAAGAAGGCGCCCGCCACGCGGACGTCGGCGAAGAAGGCCCCGGCCGCCAAGAGCACGGCGGCGAAGAAGGCGTCCGCGACGGCGGCGAAGCGCACGGCCACCGCCGCGAAGCGGACCGGCGCGACGGCGGCGAAGAAGGCCCCCGCGAAGAAGACCACCGCCGCCCGCAAGGTCACCTCCACCGCGCGGAAGACCACCGCCACGGTCCGTGGCACGGGCGCGGCGGCGAAGAAGACCGGCACGGCGGCGGCGAAGCGGACGACGACGGCGGCGAAGAAGGCGCCCGCGACGGCGGCGAAGCGCACGGCCACCGCCGCGAAGAAGACCACGGCCGCCAAGAAGGCCCCGGCGACGAAGCGGACCACGGCGGCGAAGAAGGCCCCGGCGACGAAGCGGACCACGGCCGCGAAGAAGGCCCCGGCGGCGAAGCGGACCACGGCCGCGAAGAAGGCCCCGGCGGCGAAGAAGACCACGGCCCGGAAGACCACGGCGGCGGCCCGGTCCACCGGTGCCACCCGCACGGCCACCGCCAGGAAGGCGCCGGCGAAGAAGCCGACGTCCACCCGCACCCCCTGACCCGCGGGCGGGTGGGGGTGCCAGGATTGGGCCGTGCTGATCCGACGCGTCCTCGCGCCCCGCATCGACTTCGGCGCGCTGCGCCGCGAGCTGGAACTGCCCGACCGGTTCCCGCCCGCGGCGCAGCGTGAGGCCGAGGCGGCGGCCGCCGCGCCGCCCCGGCCCGCCGTCGACCGCACCGACGTCCCGTTCGTCACCGTCGACCCGGCCACCTCGCGGGACCTCGACCAGGCGATGCACCTCGCCCGCCGCCCCGGCGGCGGCTTCCGGGTCCGGTACGCCATCGCCGACGTCGCCGCCCACGTGCGCCCCGGCGGCGCGCTGGAGGAGGAGACCTGGCGGCGCGGGCAGACCGTCTACCTGCCCGACGGCAACGTCCCCCTGCACCCCGAGACCCTCAGCGAGAGGGCGGCCAGCCTGCTGCCCGACCAGGACCGGGCGGCCGTGCTGTGGACGATCGACCTCGCCCCCGACGGCGGCACGGTCGCCGTCGCGCTGGAACGCGCCCTGGTGCGCAGCCGCGCCAAGCTGGACTACGTCGGCGTCCAGGCCGCCGCCGACGCCGGCCGGCTGCCCGAGCCGATCGCCCTGCTCCCCGAGCTCGGCGCGCTGCTCACGGCGCGCGGCCTGCGCCGGGGCGCGGTCAACCTGCCGCTGCCCGAGCAGGACGTCGAATCCGACGGCGACGGGTGGCGGCTGGTGCTGCGCGGCCCGGCGCCGATGGAGGAGCACAACGCGCAGATCTCCCTGCTCACCGGGATGGCCGCCGCCGACATCATGCTGGCCGGCGGAGTCGGCCTGCTGCGCACGATGCCGCCGCCGAGGCCGGAGGCGGTGGCCCGGCTGCGCACCGCCGCCGCCCCGCTGGGCGTGCGCTGGCCGGACGGCGTCGGCGTCGGCGAGTTGCTCGCCGGGCTGGACGCCGCGGAGCCCCGGGCCGCCGCGTTCGTCGACCAGGCGGCCGAGCTGATGCGCGGCGCCGCGTACACCGCGTTCGACGGCGCGCTGCCCGAGCAGCCGGCGCACGGCGGGGTCGCCGCCGCGTACGCCCACGTCACGGCCCCGCTGCGGCGGCTGGCCGACCGGTACGCCACCGAGGTCTGCCTGGCCCTGCACGCCGACCGGCCGGTGCCCGACTGGGCCCGCGCGGCGCTGCCCAGGCTGCCGCAGGTGATGGCCGCGACCGACCGGACGGCCGGCGCGGCCACCCGGGGCGCGGTCGAGCTGGCCGAGGCGGTGCTGCTGGCGCACCGGGTCGGCGAGAGCTTCGACGCGGCGGTGCTGGACGTCGACGAGCCGCGGCCGGGCCGGCAGCCCGGCGGCACGGTGGCGCTGGACGCCCCGCCGGTGCGGGCCCGCTGCACGGGCGTGCTGCCGCTGGGCGAGCGGGTCCGGGTCCGGCTGGTCACCGCCGACCCGGCCACCCGGAAGGTCCTCTTCGCGCTGGCCTGACAGCCGTCGCGCGCCGGTGGGCCGCGCGGCGCCGGCGGGCCGCGCGCAGCGCCCGGAGCGGCCCGGCGGGCCTTCGCACCGTGCCCGACGCCGCTGCCGGCCCGCCTCGTTTGCGAGGATGGGGCCATGGCATACGACGCGAGCACGCTGCCCGACGTGTCCGGGCTGACCGTCGGCATCATCGGCGGCACCGGCGACCAGGGCCGGGGCCTGGCCTACCGGTTCGCCCGCGCCGGGCAGTCCGTGCTGATCGGCTCCCGGTCGGCCGAGCGGGCCGCCGAGGCCGCCGCCGAGATCGCCGCCCTGCGGGGCGTGCCCGCCGAGGCTGAGGTCGTGGGCGCGGGCAACGACGAGGTCGCCCGGCGCAGCGACGTGGTCGTGATCGCGGTGCCGTGGGACGGGCACGCCGCCACCGTCGCCGCCCTGGCCGGGCCGCTCGCCGGCAAGATCGTCGTCGACTGCGTCAACCCGCTCGGCTTCGACCGGCAGGGCCCGTACGCGCTGACCGTCGCCGAGGGCAGCGCCGTCCAGCAGGCCGCCGCCCTGCTGCCCGACTCGCGGGTCTGCGCGGCGTTCAACCACGTCAGCGCCCCGCTGCTGGCCGACCCGGAGGTCGACCGGATCGACCTCGACGTGCTGATCTGCACCGAGGACCGCGAGCTGGTGGACGTCGTCGGCGCGCTCGCCGCCCGGATCCCCGGGATGCGGGGCATCTACGCCGGCCGGCTGCGCAACGCCCACCAGATCGAGGCGTTCACGGCCAACCTGATCGCCATCAACAAGCGTTACCGGGCCCACGCCGGGCTCCGCGTCACCGACCTCTGAGCGACGCCCGCCCCGGGCCCGGCGGCTCCGGTCGGTCGTGGCGGGTCGGGCCGGTCGCTGCGGGTCGGGCCGCGCGATGTCGGCGACCTGGCGGTATCCCCACCGTCCGGATACCGCCATGTCGCCGACGTGGAGTCGATCACCACCGGGCTGCCGCGCCGGGGCGGCACACAGCGGCGGTGGAAGGCCGCCGGCGCACCCGCTCCGGCGCGCGGATCAGAGGTTCGGGTCGACGCCGACCTTCTTGCAGGCGGCGTTGGCCTTCGCGCCGGCCTTCTCCAGGGCGGCGCTGTCCTCGGCCGCGGCCTCGACGTCCGCGGCGTTCGCGATCCTGCGGGCCTCCGCGCCGACCGCGGCCAGCGCGACGGCGACCTCGCTGCCGGAGCCGCCCGTCGCGGGCGCCACCTCCGACATCTCGGTGAACGCCTTCTTCATCGCCGCCGCCGGGTCCCCGCCGTCCACGACGGCCTTCATCAGCGCCTTCTTCGAGTCGTCCGCGACCTTCTTCGCGGTCTCGCAGAGCTTCTTGTCGGCGGCCGGGTCGGCGGAGGCGGGGGCGGCGGCCGTCGGGGAGGCCGCACCGGTGGTCGGGGCGGCGGCGGTGGTAGCAGTGGCGGCGGCCGAGGTGGGCGCGGCCGTCGGGGCCGTCTCCTCCCCGCCGCACGCCGCGAGCGCCAGCACGGAAACGCAGGTCAGGACAACCGTTGAGATACGAACATGATCCACGAGCGGGTACCTTACCGTTGCGTCCGCTGGCCGGACGCCCGCGTCACCTCGGCCGCCTGCCGCCGCCGTCGGCGCGGGCCGCCGGGCGCCGCGGTGGACGACGTGGGGCACGCCGCCCGCCGCAGCGCCGGACGCGTCAGAAGGTGTGCTCGGCGGCCGGGAACTCGCCGTCCCGGACCTCGTCGGCGAACCGTCGGGTCGCCTCGGTCAACGCCCCGGCCAGGTCGGCGTAGCGCTTCACGAACCGGGGGGCCCGCCCCGTGCGCAGGCCGGCCATGTCCTGCCAGACCAGCACCTGCGCGTCGGTGTCCGGCCCGGCCCCGATGCCGACCGTCGGGATCGTCAGCTCACCGGTGATGCGCTTGGCCACCTCGCCCGGCACCATCTCCAGCACCACCGCGAACGCGCCCGCCTCGGCCACCGCGAGGGCGTCGGCGAACACCTCGTCGGCCGCGTCGCCGCGCCCCTGCACCCGGTACCCGCCGAGGGTGTGCTCGCTCTGCGGGGTGAAGCCGACGTGCGCCATCACCGGGATGCCGGCCCCGACGATCGCGGCGACCTGGTCGGCGCAGCGCCGGCCGCCCTCCAGCTTGACCGCGTGGCAGCCGCCCTCCTTCATGAACCGCACGGCGGTGCGCAGCGCCTGCGTCGGCCCCTCCTCGTACGAGCCGAACGGCAGGTCGCCGACGACCAGCGCCTGCCTCGTCGCCCGCACCACGGCGCGGACCAGCGGCAGCAGCTCCTCGGTGGTCACCGGCAGCGTCGTCTCGTAGCCGAAGACGTTGTTCGCCGCCGAGTCGCCGACCAGCAGCGCCGGGATCCCGGCGGCGTCGAAGATCGACGCGGTGTACTGGTCGTACGAGGTGAGCATCGACCACTTCTCGCCGCGCTCCTTGGCGGCGAGCAGGTCGCGGGTGCGCACCCGCCGGGTGGCCGGGCCGCCGTAGAGGGCGGTCACCTCGGTCGGGGTGGACTCCACCATGACTGTCTCCTTCCTCGAGGCCGCGCGCGCGGTCCCCGGGTCCGTCGCAAGCGTCGCACCGCGCGCCGGCCGACGGCAGGAGGCAGTGGAGGATTTCACTCCCCGGTGGGCCAGCCCGGCTCAGCCGTCCTCGCGCCAGCGGTTGGTGATCGGCAGCCGCCGGTCCCGCCCGAACGCCTTCATCGAGATCTTCGTGCCGGGCGCGGACTGCCGCCGCTTGTACTCCGCGGTGTCCACCATCCGCAGCACCCGGTCGACGACCGCCGGGTCGTGCCCGGACTCGACGAGCCCCGTGCGGCCCAGGTCGCCGTCGACGTATCCGATCAGGATCGGGTCGAGCACGTCGTAGTCCGGCAGCGTGTCGCTGTCGAGCTGGCCGGGGCTCAGCTCGGCGCTCGGCGGCTTGCCGATCGAGTTCTCCGGGATCGGCGGGGTCTCGCCCCGGCGGGCGGCATCGGCGTTGCGCCACTTCGCCAGCCGCCAGATCAGCGTCTTCCACACGTCCTTGACCGGGTTGAAGCCGCCGACCGAGTCGCCGTAGAGAGTGGAGTAGCCCACCGCCAGCTCGCTCTTGTTGCCGGTGGTGAGGACCAGGTGGCCCTCCTGGTTCGACAGCGCCATCAGGATCACCCCGCGCACCCGGGCCTGGAGGTTCTCCACCGTCACCCCGGACAGCGACAGGTTCGCCAGGAACGTGTCCACCATCGGCTGGATCGGCTCGACCCGGTAGTCCAGGCCGGTGCGCTTGGCCAGGTCCTCCGCGTCGGCCCGGGAGTGTTCCGACGAGTGCCGGCTGGGCAGCGAGACGCCGACCACCCGGTCCGGGCCGAGCGCGTCGACCGCGAGGGCCGCCACCACCGCCGAGTCGATGCCGCCGGAGAGCCCCAGCACCACCGACGGGAAGCGGTTCTTGTCGACGTAGTCGCGCAGGCCCAGCACCAGCGCCTGCCACACCTCCGCCTCGTCGGCCACCGGCTCGATGGTCCCGCCCACCGCCGCCGCGCCGCCGGGTGCCGGCGGGACATCGCCGACGGCGGCCCGCACGATCCGCATGCCCGCGGCCAGCTCGCCGCCGGCCGGCGCGGCCCCGCCGGCCAGGGCCGTGTCGCCGCCGGGCCCCTCGGCCGCCGGCAGCTCGACGTCGTGCACGAGCAGGTGTTCGACGAACTGGGGGGCGCGGGCCAGCAGCGTCCCGTCCGCGCCGACGATCAGCGAGTCGCCCTCGAAGACCAGCTCGTCCTGGCCGCCGACCATGTTGACGTACGCCACGGCGGCCCCCGCCTCGGCGGCCCGGCGGCGCACCAGCGGCAACCGGATGTCGTCCTTGTTCAGCTCGTACGGCGAGCCGTTGATCGTGACGACCAGGCCGACGCCGGCCTGCCGGGCCGCCGCGAACGGGCCCCCGGCCTGCCACATGTCCTCGCAGATGGTCAGGGCGACGTCCACCCCGCCGATGCGGACCACCGTCAGCGCGTCGCCCGGGACGAAGTAGCGGTCCTCGTCGAACACCCCGTAGTTGGGCAGGTGGTGCTTGAAGTAGGTGGCCACCACCTCGCCGCCGTGCAGCACCGCGGCGGCGTTGCGGGCCCCCCGGCCCGGCTCGGCGTCGGAGCTGACCTGCGGCGGACCGTCGGCGTCGAGGTAGCCGACCACCACCGGCACCCCGCCGAGGCCGTCGGCGGCCAGGTCGGCGGCGAGGCGGCGCAGCGCCGCCTGCGACGCGGCGACGAAGGACCGGCGGAACACCAGGTCCTCGACCGGGTACCCGGTGAGCACCATCTCCGGGAACAGGACGAGCTGGGCGCCGGCGTCGGCGGCGGTGCGGGTCCACCGGCGGACCAGGCCGGCGTTGCCGGCGAGGTCGCCGACGCTCGGGTTGACCTGGGACAGGGCGAGACGCAGGGTGGGCATGCCCACATCTTGCCCCAGCCGGGCGGCGGCGGCACCGGGGCTGCGCGGAGACGGCGGCCACTCGTGCGGCGACGCCGGTCGGGCCGGTCCGCCAGGGGGCGGGACACGACAGGACGTGGTCCAGGTCGGTCGCGTAACGTCTGCGTAAAGGAGCCGGTGGAGACTGGGCGGCCAGGCCCCACCGGTGGTGGAGACAGTGGCACGAGGGGTGGAAGTGGACCGTCAGCAGGAGTTCGTCCTCCGTACGCTGGAAGAGCGGGACATCCGGTTCGTCCGGCTGTGGTTCACCGACGTGCTGGGCACGCTCAAGAGCGTGTCGGTGGCCCCCGCCGAGCTGGAGGCCGCGTTCGAGGAGGGCATCGGGTTCGACGGCTCGGCGATCGAGGGCTTCGCCCGGGTCTTCGAGTCCGACATGGTGGCCATGCCCGACCCGACCACCTTCCAGGTGTTCCCCTTCGAGGGTGGCGTCAGCGGCGAGAGCGCCCGGATGTTCTGCGACATCCTGCTGCCCGACGGCGGCCCGTCCTGGGCCGACCCCCGGCACGTGCTGCGCCGGATGCTGTCCAAGGCCGCCGAGAAGGGCTTCACCTTCTACACCCACCCCGAGATCGAGTTCTTCCTGCTGGAGAACGGCCCGCAGGACGGCTCCGTGCCGACCCCCGTCGACACGGGCGGCTACTTCGAGCACACCACGCACGCGGTGGCGCGGGACTTCCGCCGCCAGGCCGTGCTGGCCCTGGAGCGCATCGGCATCTCGGTGGAGTTCAGCCACCACGAGGTCGCCCCCGGCCAGCAGGAGATCGACCTGCGGTACGCCGACGCGCTGACCACCGCCGACAACATCATGACCTTCCGGCACGTGGTCAAGGAGGTGGCGCTCTCCACCGGCGTGCAGGCCAGCTTCATGCCGAAGCCGTTCACCGACCAGCCGGGCAGCGGGATGCACACCCACCTGTCGCTGTTCGAGGGCGAGCGCAACGCGTTCCACGACGGCGGCGACCCGATGAAGCTGTCGAAGGTGGCGAAGTCGTTCATCGCCGGGCTGCTCACCCACGCCCGGGAATACACGGCGGTCACCAACCAGTGGGTCAACTCCTACAAGCGGCTGTTCCCGCAGGCGCTGCCCGACCGGATCACCGAGAGCCCCGCGTACGTCTGCTGGGGTCACCTCAACCGGTCGGCGCTGGTCCGCGTCCCGGCCTACGGCAAGCCGAACTCGGCCCGGGTGGAGGTCCGCTCGCTGGACTCGGCGACGAACCCCTACCTGGCGTTCGCGGTGCTGCTCGGCGCCGGCCTCAAGGGCATCGAGGAGGGCTACGAGCTGCCCCCGGGCGCGGAGGACGACGTCTGGTCGCTGAGCAGCGCCGAGCGCAAGGCGATGGGCTACGAGGCGCTGCCGGAGAACCTGGCCGAGGCGATCGACGTGATGGCCGGCTCCGAGCTGGTCGCCGAGGTGCTCGGCGAGCACGTCTTCGACTTCTTCCTGCGCAACAAGCGGTCCGAGTGGGAGCAGTACCGCCGCGAGGTCACCCCCTACGAGCGGCAGCGCTACCTGTCGCTCTGACGCCGCAGGCCGGCGCGGCCTGTCGGGGAGTTGCGGCGGGCCGCTATCGTCTCGATCACCGCGCCGGCACCCCCGCCGGGCGGCCGGTGGTGGTGGGAGGCAGTCGGTGCTGGAGGACCTGCTCAGCGGAGCATGGCAGAGCGTCGTGTTCGGGGTCGTCGGGGTGGGGCTGATGGCGGCCGGCTTCGGCCTGGTCGACCTGCTCACCCCCGGCAGGTTGCGGGAGCTGATCTGGGTGCGGCGCAACGGCAACGCGGCGCTGCTGCTCGCCGCGAACCAGCTCGGCATCGCCGGCATCGTGTTCACCGCGATCCTGACCAGCTACAGCGACTTCGCCAAGGGCCTGGCGTCCACGGTCGTCTTCGGGCTGATCGGCCTGCTGATCATGGCGTTGGCGTTCTTCGTGCTCGACATGCTGACCCCCGGCCGGCTCGGCGAGATCATCTGCTCCGACGAGCCGCACCCGGCGGCCCGGGTCAGCGCCGCCACCCACTTCGGGGCCGCGCTGATCGTGTGCGCCTGCATCGCCTGAGCCCGCCTGTCACACCCGGCGGCTAGGTTCGCCGGGTGAACCGCACGGACCGCCTCTACGCCCTGGTGGAGGAGCTGCGGGCGGTGTCGCCCCGGCCACGCAGCGCCCGCTGGCTCGCCGGCCGCTTCGAGGTCAGCTCCCGCACCATCGAGCGCGACATCGCCGCGTTGCAGCAGGCCGGGGTGCCGATCTGGGCCGAGCCGGGCCGCACCGGCGGTTACGTGGTCGACCGCGCGCACACCCTGCCGCCGGTGAACCTCACCGCCGTCGAGGCGGTGGCGATGGCCGTCGCGCTGCACCGCCTCGACGGCGGCCCGTTCGCCGCGGCGGGCGCGACGGCCCTGCGCAAGCTGCTCGCCGTCCTGCCGCCGGCCGACGCCGCCGAGGCCCGCCGGCTCGCCGGGCGGGTGCACCTGGTCGGCGGCGGGCCCGCCGCGCCCGTCCCGGCCGCCGTCGCCGGGGCGGTCACCGCCGCCCGGGTCCTGCGCATCGGCTACGCCGACCGGGCCGGCGTCGCCACCGAGCGGGTCGTCGAGCCGCTGGGCTTCCTCGGCAACCCCTGGCACTGGTATCTGCTGGCCTGGTGCCGGCTGCGCGACGGCCCCCGGGCGTTCCGCCTCGACCGGATCGCCGCGGTGACCGTGCTGACCGAGCCGGTGACCCGGGAGCTGCGCCCCGACGTGCTGGACATCCCGCGCCAGGTCGTCCGCCAGCTCACCCTCGCCTGAGCCACGCCGCCGGCTCCCGCCCGATCGGCGTCGGAAACACCGACAGGACGCTGTCGCGGCGCGGGGCGAGGCTGGGTCCCGGCGACGCCGGTCGACCGGCCGGCGCGACGAACGGGAGGCACTCCATGACCACGACCAACCCGATCACCTGGTTCGAGATCGGCACCGACCGGCCGGACGAGGCCGAGCGCTTCTACGGCGAGCTGTTCGGCTGGGAGTTCGCCGAGCAGGGCGCGCCGGGCCGGTCGTACCGGGTGACCGGCGGCGGGGCCGACGGCGCGGGGATCGGCGGGGCGATCCGCGCCTCCGACGGCAGCACGCCGAACTACGCGATCTTCTACGCCGAGGTGCCGGACGTGGCCGCCGCCGTGCGGCGGGCGGAGACGGCCGGCGGCCGGGTGCTGGTGCCCCCGTTCACCGCGCCGAGCGGGCTCGCCTTCGCCCACCTGCTCGACCCGTCGGGAAACCACTTCGGGGTGTTCACGCCGCCCCCGGGGCGGTGACCGGGGCGCGAGCACACCGGCGGGGCGGTGACCGGGGGGCGAGCACACCGGCGGGGCGGGACCGGAGACTCCGGCCCCGCCCCGCCGGCGGAGAGGGCGAATCAGGTGCGCGGCGTCACTCGCCGGCCGGGCCGCCGTGGCCCCGGCCCCAGCCGCCGGGGAAGCCGCCCCCGCCGGGGAAGACGCCGGCCTCGACGGCCTTCGTGATCGCGTCGGCCTGCTCCTGGGTGAGCTTGCCGTCCTTGACGGCCTGGGCCAGCCGCTCCTTCAGCGCGGCCTGCCGCTCGGCGGCGTCGGGGCGCTCACCCCGTTCACCCCGTTCGCCGCGCTCGCCCAGCCCCGGACGGTCGGCCTTGTGCTGCTCCCGGACCTTCTCCAGGGCGGCGGTCACCTTGTCGGTGGAGACGCCCAGCTCCTCGGCGAGCGCCTCGGCGAACTCCGACTGCCGCTCGGCCCGCTTCTCCTGCCGATCGGTGTGCTCGCTGCTGCTGGCGCCCGGCGACGAGGTGCCCTCCTCGGCGAACGCGATGGTCGGCGCCGCGATCCCCACGCCGAGCACGCCGGCCGCCGCGAGGCCGGCCAGCACGTGCTTCTTCGACATCTTGCGGGACATCCTGTGTCCTCCAGACTCGTTCGGATGCGATGACGTCACCGAGAGTGACTGACCTGGCTGGGTCGGAGCCGTGGCGACCCTGTCAGCGAGCTGAAAATCGGGCATTCAGGGGCGGACAAACCGGTTGCCGGGGGACACCGGGCACGGCAGGGTGGCCCGGAACCACACAGAGAGGCGGGTGCCCCGTGCCACAGCCCACCATCCGCGAGACCGTCCTGCCCGACCCGGACTGCGGGCCGTACGGGGTCGCCGTCGGGCCCGACGGCGCGCTCTGGGCGACGCTGGTCCGCTCCGGCGGGATCGCCCGGGTGAGCGCCGACGGCGCGGTGCGGGTCCACCCCGGCGACCCGGCGAGCCGGCCCCTCGTCGTCACCGCCGGCCCCGACGGCGCGCTCTGGTTCACCCGCTCCGGCGACGACCGGCTCGGCCGGATCACCACCGCCGGGGCGGCGACCTCCGTCGCGCTGCCGGCCGGCACCGGCCCCGGCGGCATCGCCGTCGGCCCCGACGGCGCCCTCTGGTACGCGGGAATGAGCAACGACACCGTCGGCCGGGTCGACGTCGACGGCGCCCACACGGCGTACCCGCTGCCGGTCGTCGGCGGGTTCCCGTCGATGATCACGGCGGGGCCCGACGAGGCCCTGTGGTTCACCCTCCACCAGGCCAACGCCGTCGGCCGGATCGCCCCCGACGGCGAGGTGACCCTGCACCCGTTGCCCACCGCCGCCGCCGGCCCGGTCGGCATCACCCTCGGCGTCGACGGGGCGCTGTGGTTCGTCGAGATCGCCGCCGGGCAGCTCGGCCGGATCACCACCGACGGGCGGATCGAGGAGTTCCCGCTGCCCGACCGCGCCGCCCGCCCGCACGCGATCGTCGCCGACCCTGCCGGCGGCTGCTGGTTCACCGAGTGGGCGGCCAACCGCATCGGCCACGTCACCGCCGCCGGCCGCGTCGACGCGTACGACCTGCCCACCCCCGGCTCGGAGCCGCACGGCCTGGCGGTCCTGCCCGACGGCACGGTCCACGCCGCCCTGGAGTCGGGCGCGATCGCCCACCTCACCCCGGCCTAGCCGACGACCCCGGCTCACCGCGATCTTGCAGTTCGGGCCCCCGGGACGGGTGGTTCGTGCCCTTTGCCCGGGCCGAAAGTGCAAGATCGCGGGGAGGGGTCAGCGGACGGCGGGGGCGGCGGTCAGGGTGCCGGCGGTGGCGTCGAGGGTGGCCTCGGTGCCGACGGGGATCGTGAGCTGGCCGTGGCCGTGGCCGATCGGCAGGCCGCCGAGGACCGGCACCCCGAGGTCGCCGAGGCGGTCGGTCAGCACGTCGACGACCGTGGTGTCCCAGCCGTCCGCGCAGTCGGTGAACTGGCCGACGGCCACCCCGGCCAGGCCGTCCAGCGCCCCGGAACGGCGCAGCTGGGTGAGCATCCGGTCGACCTTGTACGGGGGCTCCTGCACGTCCTCGATTAGCAGCACCGCGCCGGTCAGGTCCGGCATGTCGGCGGTGCCGAGGGTGGCGGTGAGCAGGCACAGGTTGCCGCCGAGCAGGGTGCCCGTGGCGCGACCGGGCACCCGTACCCCGAAGGTCTCCTCGCCGCCGACGGCGGCGACGGTGACCGGCGCGGTGGTCATCAGCGCGGCGTGCAGCGACTCGGCGGAGCGCAGCGGGGTGCGCTCGTCCCGCCAGGCCGCGCCGGGGCCGTGCACGCCGGCCAGCCGCGCGCCCCGCCACAGGGCGAGCTGCACCGCGGTGATGTCGGAGAAGCCGGCCACCACCTTCGGGTCCCGGCGCACCGCCGCCATGTCGATGGCGTCCACGATCCGCTGCGCGCCGTAGCCGCCCCGGGTGCAGATCACCCCGCGCACCCGCGGGTCGGCGAACGCGGCGTTCAGGTCGGCGGCGCGCAGCTCGTCCGCGCCGGCCAGGTAACCCCGCCGGGCGTACGCGTGCGCGGCGGGCACCGGCCGCAGCCCCCAGCCGGTGAGCAGCTCCACGCCCCGGGCCACCCGCTCGGGGCGGGTCGGCCCGGACGGCGACACCAGCAGCACCGTGTCGCCGGGGCGCAGGGCCGGTGGGTGCAGCACGGCGGCCGGGCGCGGCGCGGCGGCGTCGTCGGCGGTCACAGCCGCAGAGCCTAGCCGCCGGCCGGCTCCCCGCAGCGGGCGCTCCTGCACGGGACCGGACGCGCCCGGCGCGCGGGCCGAGGCGTTCCGGGCGGCGGTCGACGTACCCGATAGCCTCGACGGCGTGGGAACCGCGCTGGTGATCGAGAACGACCCGACCGACGACCCCCGCCGCCTGGGGGAGTGGCTGGTGGAGGGGGGCCTGGAGCTGCGCGTGCTGCGCCCGCACGCCGGCGACGACCTCCCCGACGACCTGGACGGGCACGTCGCGCTGGTGGTGCTCGGCGGCGACCAGCACGCCTACCCGGGCCCCGACGGCGCCCCCGGCGCACCCTGGTTCCCGAAACTGGAGGGGCTGCTGCGCAAGGCCGTCCGGCACCGGGTGCCCACCCTCGGCGTCTGCCTCGGCGCGCAGCTGCTCGCCACCGCCCACGCCGGCCTGGTCGAGCGCAGCCCGTCCGGGCCCGAGGTCGGCCCCGCCGTCGTCGGCCGCCGCGACGCCGCCGAGACCGACCCGCTGTTCCGGTACGTGCCGCTGATCCCCGACGTGCTCCAGTGGCACACCGACGAGATCACCGAGCTACCGCACGGGGCGACCCTGCTGGCCGCGTCCACCCGCTACCCGCACCAGGCGTTCCGGCTCGGCGACCGGGCCTGGGGCCTCCAGTTCCACGTCGAGTGCGACACCGCGATGATCGCCGACTGGGCGACCGGCTCCGCCCTGCTCGACGAGCTGGGCTACGACCCCGAGCTGGTGGTCGCCGCCTGCGACCGGGTGATGGCCGACGTCGAGGAGGTGTGGCAGCCGTTCGCGATCCGGTTCGCCGCCCTCGCCCTCGGCGAGCTGGGCGACGACAGCGTCCGGCGTCCGCTGCCGCTGCTGGGGCACTGAGGCGATGATGAGCAGACCCGCGCGGGGCCGGCTCGCCCGCTACGGCTTCGGCACCGACGACGGCTCCCGCGCCGCCGACCTGCTCGGCCCGGCCGGGCTCGGCCTGTGGCACCCGCAGGAGCAGGAGCCGGTCGACGACCGGGCCGCCGAGCTGCTGGCCGCGCTGTCCCGGGCCGCCGACCCCGACCTGGCCCTGCGCCAGCTGCACCGCCTCGTCGAGACCGAGCGCCGCACCACCGGAGGCGTCGCCGAAACCACCGGGGGCGACGGTGACCGGCCCGCCGGCTCGGCCGTGCTGGACGCCCTGCACGCCGACCCGGGGCTGCGCCGGCGGCTCGTCGCCGTGCTCGGCGCGTCCTCGGCCCTCGGCGACCACCTGGTGGCCAACCCCCGGCAGTGGCCGGTGCTCGCCACGGCCCCCGACGGGCTCGCCCCCGCCGCCGAGGGCCGGCTCGACCTGGCCGCCGCCGCCCGCGTCACCCCGTCCACCCAGCCGGTGGCGGTGCTGCGGCAGGCGTACCGGCTGGCCCTGCTGCGCATCGCGGCGGCCGACCTGACCGGCGGCCGGGCCCTGGAGCAGACCATGGCCGCGCTGTCCGCGCTGGCCGACGCCACCCTCGCGGCGGCGTACGACATCGCGGTGGGCGAGCTGCCCGAGGGGACCGCCGTGCCCCGCCTCGGCGTGGTGGCGATGGGCAAGTGCGGCGGCGGCGAGCTCAACTACGTCTCCGACGTCGACGTGATCTTCGTCTGCGCCGAGGACGACGAGCTGCCGGCGGCCACCACGATCGCCACCCGGCTGATCCACGTCTGCGGGCTGGTCGCCTGGCCGGTCGACGCGGCGCTGCGCCCGGAGGGCAACCGGGGGCCGCTGGTGCGCACCCTCGCCAGCCACCTGGCCTACTACCGGCGTTGGGCGCGCACCTGGGAGTTCCAGGCGCTGCTGAAGGCCCGCCCGGCGGCCGGCGACCTGGCGCTGTGCCAGGAGTGGATCGACCAGCTCGCCCCGCTGGTGTGGACCGCCGCCGAGCGCCCCGAGGCCGTCGACGACGTCCGGTCGATGCGCCGGAAGATCATCGACAACATCCCGCCGAAGGAGCTGGACCGCGAGATCAAGCGCGGCCCCGGCGGGCTGCGTGACATCGAGTTCGCCGTCCAGCTCCTGCAACTGGTGCACGGCCGCGGCGACGAGACGCTGCGCGTGCCCGGGACGATCCCCGCGCTGCGCGCCCTGGTGGCCGGCGGCTACGTGGGCCGCGCCGACGGGGAGGCGCTGCTGCGCGGCTACCGCTTCCTGCGCGGCGTCGAGCACCGGCTCCAGCTCCAGGGCTTGCGCCGCACCCACACCGTGCCGACCGAACCGGCCGCGCTGCGCTGGCTCGCCGCCGCCCTCGGCTACGCGGCCACGCCGGGCCGCAGCGCCGTCGAGGAGTTCCGCGCCGAGTGGGTCACCCACGCCACCGAAGTACGCCGGCTGCACGCCAAGCTGCTCTACCGCCCCCTGCTGGAGTCGGTCGCCCGCGTCCCCGCCGACGGGCTGCGGCTCACCCCCGAGGCGGCCCGGCACCGGCTGGAGATCCTCGGCTTCGCCGACCCCGCCGGGGCGCTGCGGCACCTCCAGGCCCTCACCGGCGGGGTGAGCCGCACGGCCGCCATCCAGCGCACCCTGCTGCCGGTGCTGCTCAGCGAGTTCGCCGACGCCCCCGAGCCGGACCGGGGGCTGCTCAACTACCGGCAGGTCTCCGACTCCCTCGGCAGCACCCCCTGGTACCTGCGGCTGCTGCGCGACTCCGGCCCGGTGGCCCGCCGGCTGGCCCGCGTCCTGTCCTCCTCCCGGTACGCGGCCGACCTGCTGGCCCGCGAGCCGGAGGCGCTGCGGCTGCTCGCCGAGGAGAACGAGCTGACCCCCCGTCCGCGCGCCGTCCTCTGCGAGGGCTTCGCCGCCGCGGCGGCCCGGCACGCCGCCGACCCCGTCGAGGCGACCCGCGCCGTACGCGCGCTGCGCCGCCGGGAACTGGTCCGCATCGCCTGCGCCGACATGCTGAGCCGGGCCGGGTCGCTGGCCCCCACCCCCGGCCGGGACGCGGACCGGGTGGCCGCTGGCCGGGACGCCGACCGGGCCGCCGCCGCGGGCCGCCCCGACGCCGACGGGCGGGCCGCGCTCGGCCTCGCCGACGTCACCGCCGTCGGCACCGCCCTGTCCGACGTCACCGACGCCACCCTCGCCGCCGCGCTGCGCGCCGCCCGGGCCGCCCAACCGGCCCTGCCCGGCCTGCGGTTCGCGGTGATCGGCATGGGCCGGCTCGGCGGGTACGAGTCCAACTACCTCTCCGACGCCGACGTGCTCTTCGTCTACGACCCGCCCGCCGGGGCCGACGAGGGCGCGGCCAGCGCCGCCGCCCACGCGATCGCCGAGGAGCTGCGCCGGCTGCTGTCCGCCCCCGCCCCCGACCCGGCGCTGGGCGTCGACGCCGACCTGCGCCCCGAGGGCCGGCAGGGCCCCCTCGTGCGCAGCCTCGCCGCGTACGCCCAGTACTACGCCCGTTGGTCGAAGGTGTGGGAGGCGCAGGCGCTCCTGCGCGCCCGGTTCGTCTGCGGCGACGCCGACCTGGGGACCGAGTTCGAGACGATGGTCGACCCCGTGCGCTATCCCGCCGAGGGGCTGACCCGGGAGCAGATCGTCGAGATCCGCCGGATCAAGGCGCGGGTGGAGACCGAGCGGCTGCCCCGGGGCGCCGACCCGGCGACCCACACCAAGCTGGGCCGGGGCGGGCTCGCCGACGTCGAGTGGGCGGTGCAGCTGGTCCAGCTCCGGCACGCCGGCCGACTGCCGGAGCTGCGCGGCACGCGTACCCTCGACGCGCTCGCGACGGCGGCCGGCGCGGGCCTGGTCGACCCGGCGGACGCCACGGCGATGGCCGCCGGCTGGACCCTCGCCGCGCAGGTCCGCAACGCGCTGATGCTGGTGCGGGGCCGCGCCGGCGACCAACTGCCCCGGCACGGCGTGGAACTGGCCGGGGTGGTGCGGCTGCTCGGCCGCGACGACCCGGGCGAGTTCCTCGACGAGTACCTGCGCACCGCTCGCCGCTCCCGCGCGGCGATGGAACGCGTCCTCGATGCCTGAGGCGCAAGGAAGGGCCCCTTCTTATCGCTTTCTGCATAGCAGGGGACCCCTGTTAACACCTGCCGTGGTGGCGGCCGGCGCGGCGGTGCTGCTCGCGGCGGCGTACCTGATCGCCCCGCCGATGGGCACCGACCTCGCCGCGCAGGTCGCCCGCGCCGGGTTCGCCGACCGGCACGGCGCAACCCCGGTCGACCTCGGCTGGTACGGCGGGGTCGACCAGTTCGGCTACAGCCTCTTCACCGCCCGGCTGGCCGCCTGGGTCGGGCCCCGCCCGCTCGGTGCCGCCGCCGCGGTGCTCGCCGCCGCCGCGCTGGGCCACCTTCTCGCCCGGCACCGGGCCCGCCGGCCGCTGCTCGCCGGGGTCCTCGGCGCGGTCGTGCTGGTCGGCAACCTGGCCAGCGGCCGGGTCACCTTCGCCGTCGGCCTGGCGCTGGGGCTGCTCGCGCTCTGCGCGGTCGGTGCCGACCCGGTGGGTCCACGCGGTTGGGCCCGCCCGGCGCGGCTGGCCCTGGCCGGGCTGCTCGCCGCGCTGGCCACCTGGGCCAGCCCCGTCGCCGGCCTGTTCACCGGCCTGGCCGGCGCGGCGCTGCTGCTGGCGAGCCTGCGCCGGGGCCCCGGGCCGGGGCGGGCGCTGCCCGCCGGATGGCGGGCTGACCGGCCGCTCGCCGAGAGCCTGACGCTGTGCCTCGCCCCGGCGGTCGCGCTCGCCCCGATGGCGCTGCTGTTCGGCAACGGCGGGACGCAGCCGTTCACCGCCGAGTCGATGCGGATCAACGTCGCCCTCGCCGTGGTCGTCTTCTTCGCGGTGCCGCGCCGCCGCCGCGCGCTGCGCGCCGGGGCCGCGCTGACCGTGCTGCTGCTGGTCGCCGCGCAGCTCGTGCCCAGCCCGATCGGCTCCAACGCCCTGCGGCTGCCGCTGCTGTTCACGCTGCCCCTGCTGGCCGGGTACGCGCCGCTGCCCGGCCCGTGGCTGGCCGGGCTGCTCGCCGCCTGCGTCTGGTGGCAGAACCCGGTGCTGACCAACGACCTCGCCCGCGCCGGTTCGCCCGAGAGCGCGGCGGCGTACTACCGGCCGCTGGCCGACGAGTTGGCCCGCCGGCAGCCGGTGGGCCGGGTCGAGGTGGTGCCGCTGCGCGACCACTGGGAGTCGGCGTACCTGCCGGACACCGTGCCGCTGGCGCGGGGCTGGGAGCGGCAGGTCGACACCGCCCGCAACCCCCTGTTCTACGGCGACGGCCTCACCGCCGACGCGTACGCCGGCTGGCTGCGCCGGGAGGCCGTGGCGTTCGTGGCGCTCGCCCCCGACAGCGGGCCCGACCGGTACGCCCGCCAGGAGGCCGCCCTCGTCGTCGCCGGCCAGCCGTACCTGCGCGAGGTGTGGCGGGACGCCACCTGGCGGCTGTACGCCGTGACCGACCCCGTGCCCCTGGTCGGGGCGCCGGGGCGACTGGACGGATCGGGCCGGGCTGCCGTCCGGTTCACCGTCGACGCGCCCGGCGACGTACCGGTGCGGGTGCGTTGGTCGCGCTGGCTGACCCTGACCGGGCCGGGTGGTTGCCTCGCGCCCACCCCGGACGGCTTCCTCACGGTGCGCGGGGCCACGCCGGGGTCGTACCGGGTCACCAGTGCCCTGCGGCCGTCCGGACAATGCTGACCGTGGACCGTCACCGTCTGATCCGTTACGCGGGGCTCGCCGGCTCCGCCCTGCTGTCGCTGTCGGGGTTCCTCGGCGGGGCGTTCCCCGGCGGCGACCTGCGTCCCACCCCGGTCAGCATCTGGCAGGGCCCGCACGGGCCGCTGATCATCGGGGCGTGGCTGGTCGGCACCGCGCTCATGGCGTGGGCCTGGTGGTCGTTGCGCGACGGCCCGCCGTCCGCGCGCTGGGCCCTGGTCACCGCCGGGCTCTGGCTGCTGCCGTTGCTGGTCGCGCCACCGATGGCCAGCCGCGACGTGTACGCGTACGCGTGCCAGGGGGCCAGCTTCGCCAACGGCATCAGCCCGTACGAGCAGGGCGTGTCGGCGTTGCCCTGCCCGTGGCTGGACACCATCTCGTACATCTGGCGGGACACCCCGGCCCCGTACGGACCGCTGTTCGTGGTGCTGGCCGGCGCGGTGGTGAAGGCGACCGGGTCGCTGACCGCGAGCATCGTGCTGTTCCGGCTGTTCGCCGTGGCCGGGCTGGCGCTGACCGCCGCCTGCCTGCCGGTGCTGGCCCGCCGCTGCGGGGTGCCGGTCGGCAAGGCGCTGTGGCTGGCGCTGGCCAGCCCGCTCATCGGCGTGCACCTGGTGGCCGGGGCGCACAACGACGCGATCATGGTCGGCCTGCTGGTCGCCGGGCTGGCCGTGGTGGCCGCCCGGCCGGGCCGTCCCGGGCCGATGCTGGCCGGGGGGGTGCTGCTCGGGCTGGCCGTGTCCATCAAGATCACTGGCGTGGTGGTGATCCCGTTCGCCGCGCTGGCCGCCATGTCCGGGCCGTACCGGATCCGCACGCTGCTGCGCGACGGCGGGTGGGTCGTCGCCGGTGCGGTCGCCACCGTGGTCGGGGTGACCTTCGCCGGCGGGCTGGACTTCGGCTGGGTCGGCGGGCTGTCCAAGGGCGGCGACGCGATCGCCTGGACCTCGCCGCCCACCGCCGTGGGGCAGACCGCCGGATACGTCGCGCTGATCTTCGGCGCGCACGTCGACGCGCTGCCCGTGGCTCGGGCGCTCGGCGTGGTGGTGCTCGCCGGGTTGCTGCTCTGGCTCTGGTGGCGGGCCCGCACGCGGGAGCCGCTGTGGCACGCCGGCCTCGCGCTGGCCGCCATGGTGGCGATGTCCCCGGTCGTGCACCCCTGGTACTGGATCTGGCCGCTGACCGTGCTCGCCGCGACGACCGTCCGCCCCGCCCGCTGGTACCTCGTCGTGGCGCTCGTCTCGGCGTTCCTGATCCTGCCGGACGGCACCGGGCTGGCCCGGTACACCAAGCTGCCCGGGGCGCCGCTGATGACGCTTCTGCTGATCTGGGCGGCCGTGCGGTTGGTACGGTCGGCGAGGGCGGACCGCGCGGCGGACCGTGCGCCGGACCCCGCCATCCGGGGAGCCGACTGAGCGAAGGGTGTGCCGGTGGCCGTCGTCGCCCGCTGGGCGGGACTGCTCGGTGCCGCTCTGCTCGCCGTCGCCGGCTGGCTGGGCGGGGCGCTGCCCGACCTGACCGGCGGCACGCCCGCCCAGGTGTGGCGGGGCCCGCACGGTCCGGCGGTGCTGGGCTGCTGGTTGGCCGGCACCGCGCTGATGGTCGGGGCGTGGTGGGCGCTGCGCGACGGCGCACCGTCGGGCCGGTGGGCGTACACGACCGCCGGGCTCTGGCTGCTGCCGCTGCTGGCGACGCCGCCGCTGGGCAGCCGCGACGTCTACTCGTACGCCTGCCAGGGCTGGTCGTACGCGCACGGGCGCGACCCGTACCGGTTGGGGGTGGCGGCGGCCGGCTGCCCGTGGCTGGACTCGGTCGCCCCGATCTGGCGGGACACCCCCGCGCCGTACGGGCCGCTGTTCGTGCTGCTCGCCGCGCTCGCGGTGACCGTCGGCGGCGGGCTCGCCGGTGCCGTCGCGCTCCTGCGGCTGTACGCCGTCGCGGGCGTGCTGCTGGCCGCGTACTGCCTGCCGGGGCTGGCCCGCGCGGCGGGCGTGCCGCTCCGGCGGGCCGCCTGGCTGGCGCTGGCCGCGCCCCTGGTCGGTGTGCACCTGGTGGCCGGGGCGCACAACGACGCGGTGGCCCTCGGCCTGCTGCTGGCCGGCCTGCGGGTCCTGCTCCGCCGGCCGGCGAGGTCACCCGCGCCGGCCGGGGTACCGGTGCCGGCCGGGGTCCTGAGGCCGACCGGGGGGCTGGTGCCGGCCAGGGTCCTGAGGCCGATCGGGGGCCTGGCGTCGGGCGGGGTGCTGCTGCTGGCCGGGGCGCTGCTCGGGCTGGCCGTGGCCGTGAAGGCGACCGCCGTGGTGGCGCTGCCGTTCGCGGCGCTGGCCGCCGTCGCCGGCCGACCCACCTGGCGGGCGCTGCTGCGCGGCGGGGGCTGGCTGGCCGGCGGCGCGCTGGCGGCGCTGCTGGCGACCTCCGTGGCGTCCGGGCTGGGCCTGGGCTGGGTCAAGGGGCTGGCCCGCAGCGGCGACTCCGCGCAGTGGACGTCGCCGCCGACGGCAGTCGGCTTCGTCGTCGACTACGCGGGGGAGTGGGCCGGGCGGCGGCCCGACGCCGTGCCGGTGACCCGGGCCGCCGGCCTGCTGCTGCTCGCGGCGACGCTGGTGGCCCTGTGGTGCTGGGCGTGGCGGTCGCTGCGCGCGCGCGACGGCGTACCCCAGGGGGCGGCTGCCCCGGCGGCTCGGCCCCGGGTGGCCCTGCTCGGCGCGGGGCTGGCGCTCGCCGCCACGGTCGCCCTCTCGCCGGTCTTCCACCCCTGGTACGCCACCTGGCCGCTGACCCTGCTCGCGATCTCGGTGGTCCGCCCGGCCCGGACCACGTGGTTCGTGCTGCCCAGCGCGGTGGCCGCCGTCCTCACCCTGCCCGACGGCACCAACCTGGCCCGCTCCACGAAGGCCCCGGGCGCGATCGCGATGACGGCGCTGGTGGGGGCGTTGCTGGCCTGGGCGGCCCGGGCGGGGAGGGCTTCCTCCCGTGCGAAGGCGGATACCCGCTGCGGCCCGTAGGGAGCTGAGTCGTCCGGACATCGGGTCCGGGGCGGCCAGCAACCGCCGACCGCCCCGGACCGGCGGTCAGAGCATGGCCGGTGCCCGCTCCGCGCCCAGCGGGACCACTCGCGCCCGACGCCGTGCCCAGGCCCGGGTGAGCGGGCTCTCCACCGCGCGGTACAGCACCCAGGCGGCGCCGATGCTCACCACGAGCGCGCAGACGGCGAGCAGCAGGCCGATGCCCGGCGCCGGGGTGTGCGGGCCCAGCAGCCGGCCCAGCCCGGTGAGCAGGATGTCGTGGACCATGTAGAAGGCGAAGGAGACCTCGCCGAGCAGCACGACGCGGGGATGACCCAGCAGCCCTCCGCGACCTCGTTCGTCGAGGGTGGCCACCGCCGGGATCAGCAACGCGATCGGGATGACGAAGCTGGCGTTGAGCTGGTATTCCAGGGGCTGGGCCAGGCTGACCAGGTAGGCCACCAGGACCAGCCCGGCCACCGGCAGGGCAGGCAGGCCCGGCCATCGACCGGCTCGGACGATCGAGGCCATCAGCATGCCCAGGGCGAAGTCGAGCAGCCGGACGGGCGGGAACGCGTACAGGAACCAGACCTGGTGCATCGAGTGCTGGTACAGCGGCGAGTTGCGGTGGGCCTCGCCGAAGACCTCGCCGGCTGGCAGGAGCCCGGCAACCGCGGGCAGCACCAGGATGGCCGCCATCACCAGGCCGGCGACCGGCCAGAGCAGCCGGTCGGGAATCCGGCGCAACCCGAACCACAGCGCCGGAAACATGAGGTAGAAGAACAACTCGGTGGACAACGACCAGCTCGGGTGGTTGATGCTGAAGAAGCTGGTGTCCCGCGGCACCCAGGCGTGCAGGAGGGCCAGGTTGCCCACCGCCTCCAGGGCCGAGGCCCCGGCCAGCCCGAAGAGGGCGAAGGCGATCACGAAGGTGACCAGGTGGTTGGGGTAGATCTTGACCAGCCGTCGGGCGACGAACTCCCGGTAGGTGTCGCGGGGCCGGACCGACCAGGTGAGCACGAAGCCGCTGAGCACGAAGAAGAAGGTGACCCCGAACCAGCCGGCGTTCTTCAGCAGCCCCCGGTAGGCGTCCGGCAGGCTGCCTTCCCCGAGCAGATGCCGGTTGAGCGACAGGTGGAAGCCGAACACGAGCAGGGCGGCGAGGAAGCGCAGACCGGTGAGGCTCTGCAACCGGGACGCGGGCCGGCGTACGTCGATCTTGACCGATTCCATCACGACGCCCCGCTCAGTTGGCCGGCCGGATGGACTGGGCGTGCCGGAAGACGTTGCGCGGATCCCACCGCGCCTTGACCTGTTGCAGCCGCGGGTAGTTCCCCTTGTAGTAGAGGTCGTGCCAGGCGACGCCGGAGGTGTTCCAGGCGGGGTCGTTCAGGTCGACGTCGGCGTAGTTGACGAAGCAGCCGTCGGTCACCTCGTTGGGCACCGGCACCCCACCGGTCGCGCCGTAGAGCTCCCGGTAGAACTCCCGGACCCAGGCGACGTTCGCCTCGTCGTCGCGGGCGTCGTTCCAGAGCGTCACGCACTGCATCTTGATCACGGAGTCCCGCTGCGGCACCGCCGTGTCGCCCGGTTGCAGGGTGTTCACCCGGCCGCCGTACGAGGCGATCATCATCAGCGCCGTCGGGTTGTGGTAGTCGGTGCGGGTCAGGTGCCGATACATGACGGCGATCTGCTCCGTCGGGTAGTTGCCCCGCAGATAGGCGGACTTGCCCTTGAACCGGATGGTCGGGTCGGGGCCGGTGAAGCCCGGCCACTGGGTGGCGTGCAGCCAGGGCACCAGCCGGTGCTGCCGGGTCTGCGCCGGGACGCCCACACCGGCGCCCACCGCGGCGACGTAGTCCTGCAGCATCCGCTCGGCGTGGGGCGCGCCGGCGTCGACCTGGGTGACCATCGTGATCGCGCCGTTGGCGCGGTGCCAGGGCTTCAGCTGGCTGAACAGGTTGACATAGGGCGAGTCGGGAGCGCTGTGCTGCGCGTGCCAACGCCCGTGGTTGCGCATGAGCCGGGTGAACCCGGCCTCGGTGATCGACTCCCACGGCCAGGCGACCTCGTTGACCCACACCTGCGACGGCGGCCGGGGAAGCAGCCGCGCCGGTTCACTGCTGGTGACCCCGGGGGAGCGCAGCCAGTACCGGGTGACCACGCCGAAGTTGCCACCGCCGCCACCGGTGTGTGCCCACCACAGGTCGTGGTGCGGGTCGGTGGTCTCCCGGGTGGCGACGACCGCGCGGGCGGTGCCCGAGGCGTCGACCACGACCACCTCGACGGCGTAGAGGTGGTCGACGGCAAGGCCGTTGCGGCGGGCCAGGGAGCCGTAGCCGCCGCCGGCGATGTGGCCCCCCGCGCAGACGGTCGGGCAGTTGCCGGCCGGCAGGAAAACGCCCCACCGCTTGTAGAGCGTCTCGTACACCTTGCCCAGGGTGGCCCCCGCCTCGACGGCGAACGCCCGGCGGCCGGGGTCGTAGTAGACGTCGGAGAGCTGCGACAGGTCCAACACCACCCGGATGTCGGAGCTGGTGGTGAAGTCCTCGTAGCAGTGCCCGCCGCTGCGCACCGCGAGCCGCCTGCCGGCGCTGACCGCCTCCTGCACGGCGCGTACCGCCTGCGCGGTGGAGGTGATCAGGCGGACCTCGTCGGGCCGGCCGACCCAGCGTTGGTTGGTGCCCCGGACCAGATCCGGATAGCGGGGGTCGGTGGCCGAGACCGTCACCGGTGCCGGCGCTGCCGGCGCTGCCGGTGCTGCCGGTGCGGCCGGTGCTGCCGGTGCGGCCGGTGCTGCCGGTGCGGCCGGTGCGGCCGGCGCTGCCGGGCCGGTGGCGACCAGCAGGCCACCGCCGACGGCTGCGGTGCCGGCCAGCACGCGCCGGCGAGTCACCTTGCTCATGATGCTTTGTCCTCCCCTGTTTGTCGTGCGCGACTGATCAGACCGGCTGCCCGGCCCAGGCCGGCGTGCGCAGGATCCGCAGCACCGCACCGGTCCAGGTGAAGCCGGCCCCCACCCCCAGCAGCAGGACGTGCTGCCCCGGACGCAGCTCGCCGGTCTCGGCGAGATGGTTCAGCCCGGCGAGTTGGTCGCCGGCGCCCAGGTGCCCGACCTGCCGCGAGAAGTCCCACGTGGTACGGCCCAGATCGGTGATGCCCAGCGGATCGAGGATCTGTCGCCGGGTCAGCCAGAGGCCGAAGTGCGGCACGACGAAGCGGTCCACCTCGCCGCCCGTGATCCCGGCCTCCTCCAGCACCTGTGCGCAGGTGCTGCGTATCCCGGCGTCGAGGCGGCGCCAGATCTCCTCCCGGCCGATCTCGCCGAGGAAGTGCCGGTGCCGCCGGTCCAGGTCCACCGGCTCCAGCGGCCCGGTGCCGATCCCGTCCAGCCGATCCGCTCCACGGTGCATGCCTTCCAGTTCCGGGTCGGTGCGGGTGACCATGGCGACCAGTCGGGCGAACCCGTCGGTGCGGGAGAGCGTCACGGCGGCGGCGCCGTCGGCGTAGACGATGCGGTCGGCCTTCCACCGGTCGAAGTAGGGCTCCGGCCACCGGTCGCCGGCGCTGACCACCGCCACCCCCGTCTCCTCGTGGGCCCGCAGGTAGGCGGCGGCTGTCTCCACCGCCACCAGCCCGCCGTTGGAACCGCTGCGGATCTCCGCCACGAAGGCGTCCGGCCGGGCGACCGACCGCTGGATGTACGAGCCGAGGTTCCACACGTCCAGCCCCGCGTGGAGCACCACCGAGTGGAACACCGCGGCGACGTCACCGGCGGCGCTGCCGGAGCGGACGAGCGCCTGGCGGGCTGCACCGACGGCCATGTCGGGCAGGTGCTCGTCCGGCTCGGCGACGGTGACCGAGAGCTGGGCGCTGCGCTCGGCCGACTCGGCCGGGTACCGCCCCTGGGCTACGGCCCCGTCGACGCCGACGGCCTTGGGCAGCCACGCTCCGGTGCCGGACACATACAGGTCGTTCCACCGCATCTCTTCGTCCTCACTCTTGTCGGACAGGGTGGTCAGGGACGGTCGGTCCAGCGGTACGGGCCGGGCGTGGCCCGTCGGGCGCTGGTCAGCGACTCGTACGGCAGCTCACCGTCGGGCATCCGGACGATCTCCATCTGGATGCCGATCGGGGTGCGGAAGTAGACCCAGCGGTCGCCGGCGATCGGACCGTCGGCGATGGTCTCCGGATCGCCCATCACCTCCACGCCGGGGGCCTGGCGCAGCCAGGCCGCTGCCGCGTCCACGTCGTCGACGTAGAAGGCGAGGTGGTGCCCGCCGACGTCGCTGTTGCGGGGAGGCTCGCCGACGGCGTGTGGCGCGGGGGAGTAGAGCTCGACGTTAGCGGTGGGACCCACCCGCAGCGCCGCGCGCCGGCGGACGGCAGCGGCCGGCGTCCACGGTTCGGGGCAGGGCTCGGTCAGCGCCGACAGCAGTTCGGCACCGAGCACGTCGACGAAGAACGCCACGGCGGCATCGAGGTCCCCGACCGTACGCCCGAAGTGTTCCACTCCGTGCAGACCTGGCAGCCCGGTCCAGCCGGTCGGCGGGGCAGGTGGGCGGAAGCGGCGGTCGGTTCGCGGCGTCGGACCGGCTTCGCGCAGGAGCAGCCACATTCCCCAGTCGGCGCGGCACCAGGCCGACGGCCCGTCCGCACCGGTGGGTGCGGAGCGAACGACGTGGATGCCGGGGACCTGGGCAAGCCGTCGCGTGGCGGCGGCCAGCTCCTGCACCTGGAGTGCGAGGTAGGCGCCGCCGGGCGCGGTGGGTTCCGGCGCGGTGGTCACCTGGTCGGGTGCGGTGTAGCCGAAGAGCTCGATGTTGGCGAAGTCGCGCAGGCGCACCAGGGCCACCTGCGCGCGGGCCCGAGGGTGGACGCCGAGCTTGCGGGTCATCCAGTCGCCCGTCGGGTCCTGCACCGGCCCCTCCTGGTAGCAGAGCTCCCCGCCGAGCACCTCGGTGAAGAAGCCGATGGCGCGCGGCAGGTCGGACACGGTGAAGGCGTAGTGGTCGAGCGTTCGGGCGGTGGGGATGCCGGCGCGGTGATGCGCCGGGATGGCTTCCTCGGTCGGGTCGGCGAGGGGCATCGCGGGGCCTCCGGAGAACGCAACGGGGTGCGCGACGTGGCGGAGCGGGCCCGGCTGGCAGGGGACGGGCCGGTTCCACGCGCGGTGGCAGGCGTCAATCTATGGCTAGATGCATGTGCCCGCAAGTAAAAGTTCCATAGCCCACAGCTGCTGTTCGGGCACTCAGGGTCAAATCCCTGCATGATGGGTGGTCGGACTCCCGCGCATTGGTCGAAAGCGGCTAACATTGCATGGGAGTGCATCTTTCGGATGCGTGCCGGCCTGGGTGACCATGGCGCTGAGGAAGTGGTGATCTTCGGTGGTGCAGCGACGGGGTGACGAGGTGGAGCTCTGGAAGCAGCTCTCAGTCCTGGTGGCGGAGGTGAGCAATCAGCTCGACAGGAAGCTGTCCCGGCTGGCGGGCATCGGTCTGAGTGAGTTCCTGGCCCTCAACACGCTTGCCGCCGGTGATCCTGCTGGCATGCGCATGCAACTGCTCGCCGACGCCCTGGGGTTGAACCAGTCTTCGGTCAGCCGGCTGGTCACCCGGCTCGAAGACCGGGGCCTGGCCCGCCGGTCGACCCCGGAGGGGGACCGGCGGGGGGTGCTCGCCGCCATCACGGAGCAGGGGCGCGAGGTCAACCGCGAGGCCAACGCCATGTTCGGCAAGGAGATCGCGCTCGCGCTCGACCTCGCCTCGATCGACGGTCGCACCGCTACCGTCGTCGCGCGTCTGCGCTACTCGCCGCCCGACTCTCCCAAGGTCGAATAGCCGCTACGCCGGTCCGCCTGGGCGGCGCGTCCGGGCCCCGAGCGGCGGCGTGCCCCGCTGGGGGCCGCTCCTGCCCGCCCTGCCTCGTGGGCGCTCGCTCCGGTCCCGGAGTCGCCGACGGCTCGGCGGGCGTCCGTTGCTCCGGGCTTCCGGGGGATGGCTCTCGGTAACGAACTTTTAACCCTCTTCCTCTTTACTGAGAATATGCATGCGCCTACATTGCATGATGCCTGTCGGTGCGGCGACTCGTCCGAGCAGCGGCAGGCAGGCACCCTGCTCTTCAGCCGCGCCCCGTCCCATCGGCGGGGCCACGCCCCTGCACCTACCCTGCCCTCTGCCGGGGCAGGGCAGACCTCAAGGAGCGCAGATGCAACGGGACCTCCTCACTGCCGACGCCCCGCGAAGCGACGGGCTGGTAGCCGTCGGCAGCCCGGTGTCGTACTGGTCCGTCCAGGCCGTCAAGCACGTCAACTACGAGGTTCGAGTGACCGAGAACCTCCTCGACCCCGGGAACGACGTCATCCTGGAGAACGTCACCGGGAGCGTACGACCCCGGCGGTTCGTCGTGACGGACACGACCGTGGAACGCCTGTACGGCGACCGCATCCGGGCCTACCTCACCCACCACGGCGTCGAGCACCGCCTGCTGGTGCTGCCCGAGGGCGAGCCCAGCAAGGACATGGACAACGTGCTGAGCATCGTCCGGGCGCTCGACGAGTTCGGCATCGACCGTCGCCGCGAGCCCATTCTCGCCATCGGCGGCGGCGTCCTGCTGGACATGGTCGGGCTGGCCAGCAGCCTGTACCGTCGCGCGTTGCCCTACATCCGCATCCCCACCACGCTCATCGGCCTGGTCGACGCGGGTGTCGGTGCGAAGACCGGGGTCAACCACAACGGCCACAAGAACCGGTTGGGCACCTACTTCCCGGCGGAGCGGACGCTGCTCGACCGGACCTTCCTGACCACGCTGCCGCGACGGCACCTCAGCAACGGCCTGGCCGAGATCATGAAGATCGCCCTGATCAAGGACATCCGGCTCTTCGACCTCCTGGAGGAGCACGGACCAGCCCTGCTGGACAACCGACTGCAACGCCCCGCGCTGGTGGACGACCTCGCCAGCGCCCCGGTCTCCGAGCGGCTCTCGTTGGAGGAGCCGCACCTCGATCCGGCGACCGAGGTGTTGGAGCGGGCCATCCACGGCATGCTCCAGGAACTCCAGCCCAACCTCTGGGAGCAGGTGCTGGAGCGGGTCGTCGACTACGGCCACACCTTCAGCCCGGTCATCGAGATGCGCGCGCTGCCGGAGCTGCTGCACGGCGAGGCCGTGGCGGTCGACATGGCGCTGACCACCGTGCTGGCCACCCGCCGGGGCCTGGTCAGCCGGGCGCAGTGCCGGCGGATCCTGCGTGCCATGGCCGCGCTCGACCTGCCGACCTGGCATCCGCTGTGCACCCCCGAGGTGCTCGTCCCCGCGCTGCTGGACACGGTGCGGCACCGCGACGGGCAGCAGCGCCTGCCGCTGCCGGTCGGAATCGGCAGCGCCGTGTTCGTCAACGACGTGACCGAGGCGGAGCTGGCCGCGGCGGCCCAGGAACTGGCCGCCATGAACCTGGCGGCGGCCCGATGAGCGCCGGGTCGGCCGTGCGCACCGGGTCCGCGGGTGCCGGCCCGGCCGCGGTGGGCACCACCGCGGTCAGCGCCGACGTCCACGGCGTGCACGGCGCCGCCGGGCGGACGCGCTGGAAGGCGTTCGCCGGGCGGCGGCAGCTCAGGTCGCCCGTCGAGGCCGTGGAGTGGGCGTCGATCCCGCCGGGCGGGGTCAGCGGCGAGCACCGCCACACCCGCACCGAGGAGATGTATCTCATCCTTTCCGGCACCGGTGAGCTGCTGCTCAACGGCGTCGCGCACCCGGTGCGGGCGGGCATGCTCGCGCTCACCGGGATCGGCAACATCCACGGGCTGCGCAACACCGGCGCCACCGACCTCGACTGGTGGGTCATCGAGACCCTGCCGCCCGTCACCACCGCAGTCCTGACCGGATCACGATCGCCCCAAGGAGGTTGTCCGGTGAGCAACGCCGCCGTCTTCGATCTCTTCGCCCAACGTCGCGTCGACACTGCGGGCATCTTCTCCGGGCCGCTGAAGCGGATCGAGTACGTCGAGGTGCCCGCCGGCGGACGGGAGACCCTGGGCTCGCCGGACGCCGAGCTCGCGGTCTACGTGCACTCCGGAACCGGCACCGCGCACAGCGACGCCGCCGACGACGTCGCGCTGACCACGGACACCTGCCTGCTGGTGCCCGCAGGCAGCCGGCTCACCGTGTCGGCAACGGCCGACCTGCGGTTCAGCGCGGTCACGCTCCGGCTGCCGGCGACGGAGGCCGACCGGTGATCGTGAACCGGGCGGTCGCGGACGTGGCCGTGACCGCAGGCGACACCCAGGCCGGCTGGCAGTGCCTGATCCGTCGCGGCATGCTGCACAGCGAGTGCGAGAGCGTGGAGTACTGGCGGCTGCGCCCCGACGCCGTCCTGCCGGTCCACGCCGAGCACGGCGTCGAGGAGGCCATCCTCGTACTCGACGGCGCGGCGGTCCTGCGGGTCGACGACGGCACGGCCCTGCGCGCCGGCCGCGGCGCCGTACTGCTGGTGCCGCACGGCACCGCCGGCACGGTGCAGGCGGCCTCGTCCGGGGCGCGACTGGTGACGGTCCGGGTGCTGGCCGCGTCCGTCTGCCGGGCGCTGCCGCCGCGGGTGCCCGAACTGGTCGACCAGACCTGATCCACCACTCTCCCGCCGGGTGCCGGTCGACCGACCCGCGTGCGCGTCGGCCGGCACCCACACCAACCCGATCGGAAAGGTCATGTCATGCGCGCAGTGCTGCTCTCCGCCTTCGGCGAACCCGACCGACTCGCCACCGCGGAGTGGCCCGTTCCCGAACCGGGACCGGACGACATCCTGATCCGCACGGCCGGTGCCGGCGTCAATCCGGTGGACCTGCAGACCCGGGCCGGCCAGCACGCCGCGCACAGCAAGGTGGAGCTGCCGATGGTGCTCGGCTGGGACGTGGCCGGCACCGTCGTCGAGGTGGGCGCCCGGGTGCGTCGGTTCGCGCCCGGCGACCCGGTCGTGGCGATGTCCGCGCAGATGGCCACCGGCCGCGGCACGTACGCCGACCACGTCGTCGTCGCCGCGGACATCGCCGCCCCGGCGCCGCGCAGCATCGCCCTCGCCGACGCGGCTGCTCTGCCGTTGGCTGGCCTCACCGCCGACCAGGCCCTGGACCTGCTCGACACGCCCCCGGGCGGCACGCTGCTGGTCACCGGCGCCGCGGGAGCGGTGGGCGGGTTCGTCGTCCAGCTCGCGGTCGCCCGTGGGCTGCGCGTGCTCGCCGTGGCGCGGGCGCGGGACGAGGCCCTGCTCAAGGAACTGGGCGCCGAACGGGTGGTCACCGACGAGACGATCCCGCGCGGAGCCGCCGACGCCCTCGTGGAGACGGCCGGCCTGCCCGGCGCGATCGCCGGCGTCCGGGACGGCGGCACCGCGATCTCGATCGTGCCGACCCGCCCGCCCCTGACGGAACGTGGCATCGATGTCCGGATGTCCTTCGTGGAGCAGGACGGCACCCGGCTCGCGCGGCTGGTCGGCCTGGTCGACGAGGGCACGCTCACCGTCCGGGTCGCCGAGCGGCTCGACTTCTCCGCCGCTGCGGAGGCGCACCGCAGGCTGGCCGCCGGCGGCGTACGCGGCAAGCTGGTCCTCGTGCCGGCACGCTGATCCACCACCCCGTCGACCCTGGGAGCCTCCGATGCCGGTGCGGCTGACCGGGCTGCTGCTGAGTGTCTTCTGTCTCGGCACGGCCGAATACATGATCGCCGGGCTGCTGCCCGATCTCGCGCAGAGCCTCGCGGTGTCGATACCCGCCGCCGGGCTGCTGGTGACCGGTTACGCCCTGACCGTGGTGGTCGGTGGCCCGCTGCTGACCCTCGCGACCAGCCGGCTGCCCCGCAAGTCACTGATGCTCGCCCTGATGGTGGTCTTCGCGGCCGGCAACTGTGCCGCCGCCCTGGCCCCCAGCTTCCCCGTGCTGCTGGCCGCCCGGGTCGTCTCCGCGCTCGCCCACTGCACACTGTTCGCGCTGGCCCTGGTGCTGGCCAACCGGCTGGTCGCGCCGGAGAAGTCGGCCAGTGCCGTGGCCATGGTGGCGGTCAGCCTCAACCTCGCCACCATCCTCGGGGTGCCGCTGGGCATCGCCGTCGCGGAGCTGTGGAGCTGGCGGGCGTCGTTCTGGGGGGTCGCCGCGCTCACCGTCGTCGGCGCGCTCTTCGCCGCGGTCACCGTGCCCCGCGATCAGGCCCGTGGTGGCGGCGCGGCCTCTGAACTGCGGGTGCTGGGCAACCGCCGCGTACGGCAGTCGGTGCTGATCACCGTGCTGGGCACGGCTGGCGGATATCTCGCGTACACCTTCGTCGCGCCCCTGCTCACCGAGGTCGGTGGCTTCAGTTCGGCGGCGGTCAGCCCGCTCCTGCTGGTCTTCGGCGCGGGTTCCCTACTCGGCAGCGTGCTGGGTGGCCGGCTGGCGGACCGCGCGCTGATGCCGTCCCTGACCGGGCTACTGGCGCTCCTGGTGGCAACGATCACGCTGTTCGGCGCGGTGGTGGCCGTGCCGGCGCTCGCGGTCGGTGCTCTCTTCCTCTTCGGCCTGGCGTTCTTCTCGATCGTCCCGGCGCTCGGCGCGCGGGTGATGGCCGCCGCCGCGACGGACGCGCCGACGCTGGCGGTGGCGGTCAACATCGCCGCGTTCAACGCCAGCATCGCCTTTGCCAGCTGGGCGGGCGGCCGACTGCTCGACGCTGGGCTGAGTCTGCGGGAGACGGTGTTCGTCGGCGCGGCGATCACGGCGGTGGGCTTCGTCGTCAGCTATCGGCAGTGGCGGGCGGAGGAGGCGGCATCGGGCCTGGGCGGTGGGTCGAGGCTGGCCCCGGGGCGGGCCGACGTGGTGCCGGGCTGAGCCGTACGGGCCCCCGGTCGGTCGAGTTGCGGTCCCGGCACTCGACCGACCGGGCTACGCCGGCCGAGTGCCGGGTGGACGTGCCGGGCGCGTGGTCAGGCGGCGCGCAGCGCGAAGGGCGTGCTCCGGCTGAGCAGATCGAGCCAGAGCTCGGTGAGACGGGACTGCCCGCCGGTGGTCCAGGACAACAGGTCGAACGACCACTGGTCGGTCGGTGGACAACCGATCAGAGTGCTCGCTCGCTGGAGTGCGGGATGCCCCATCACCTCCATGGACCGTCCCAGCAGGACCGCACCCCACCATCCTTCTGCCGGGTCGTCGATCCAGGTCATGGCGATCACGTCGACGGGGCGGTCGACTCCGGACTCCTCGTGGCCGAGCAGGTGGCGCTGTAGCGACTCGACCGTCTGCGATGAATCGGCAAGGCTCCATCGCACCACTACGGCGTACATCGTCCCTCCGGGACACATCCGTGTGCCGGCGGGGACGAAATCCCCGCCGGCACGAGACCAGTCGGATCTACAGCTGCGAACCACCGGTGGCGTCGATGACCTGGCCGGTGATCCAACGGGCGTCGTCGGAGGCCAGGAAGGCCACGACGTCGGCGACATCCTCCGGAGCGCCGACGCGGTTGAACGCGGAGAGGCTGGCGGCGAACTGGTTGGCCTCCTCGTTGCCCCGCAGCCAGGAGGCGTTGATGTCGGTGTCGATGATGCCCGGGGCGACGGAGTTGACCGTGATCCCGCGGCTGCCGACGGCCTTTGCCAGGGCGAGGGTGAAGGTGTCGAGGGCACCCTTGGTCATCGCGTACGCGATGATCTCCGGGTAGGCGATCCGGGTGGCGCCGGACGAGATGTTGATGATGCGCCCACCGTCCTGGAGCCGCTTGAGGCCGTGCTGCACGAGGAAGAACGGGGCGCGTACGTTGACGGCGAACTGCTGGTCCAGGATCTCCTCGGTCGTCTCCTCGATGTGGCCCCGCAGGGTGATGCCCGCGTTGTTGACCAGGATGTCCAGGCCGGGCCGGTCGGTGTAGGCGCCGAGCTGGGCGTCGAACGACGCCCAGAGCGCGTCGATGTCGCCGGGCACCCCCAGTTCGGCGCCGACTGCGAACGCCTGTCCGCCGGCCTCGCGGATCCCCGCGACGACGGCCTGGGCGGCCGCCTCGTTGCGGCCGTAGTGCACTGCCACGAGCGCACCCCTGCTGGCCAGTCGTTCGGCCGTGGCCCGGCCGATCCCGCGGCTGGCACCGGTGACGAGCGCGGTCTTGCCGGTAAGCACGCTCATCATGTCCTCCTTCTGTAGTGGTTGCTACACAAAGAGCGTACCAGATTCCTAGCGGTCGCTATAGAATTGGGTGATGAATGCTTCACGAGGGCGTCCACGGGGTTTCGACCGGGACGCCGCGCTGGTCGCCGCGACCCTCCTGTTCTGGGAACGCGGATATGAGGCGACCTCCATCGCCGACCTCACCCGGGCGATGGGCATCAACGCGCCCAGTCTCTACGCGGCCTTCACCGACAAGCGTCACCTGTTCCAGGAGGTCGTCGAGGCCTACGGCCGCACGTTCGGCGCCTTCATGGGACGGGCGTTCGCGGAGGAGACCCGGGCCTACGACGCCTTCGCCCGGATGCTCCGCGAGGCGGCCGTCGAATACAGCGACCCGTCGCATCCGGCAGGGTGCCTGGTGATCAGCGCCGCCACCAACATCCCGCCGAACAACATAGAGGTGCAGCAGACGCTGCGCGACCAGCGCAACGGCAACGTGCTGGCCTTCGAGTCGCGCCTGCGCAGCGCCGTCTCCAGCGGCGAACTGCCGCCCGGGACCGACGCCCGGGGCCTCTCGCTGTTCTACGCGGCCGTCATCCAGGGCATGTCGCAGCAGGCGCGGGACGGGCGCGGGCAGGCGGAGCTGATGCTCATCGCCGAGTTGGCGCTGACCGCCTGGCCCGCCCCGCCGCCGGTCCGCCCGGCGTCGAACGCCGGGCGGGGCGTGTCCCCGCAGCGCTGACCCGACATCGTCCACCCGCCGGTGCGTCGCACCGGGGAAACGGCCGGGCCGACCCCGCGTGTCGCGGAGCCGGCCCGGCCGGTGCTTCTCAGTGCGCTGATCCGAGGATCAGCATCCCGAACTCAGCAGTCGAAGTACATCGCGAACTCGTGCGGGGTCGGGCGCAGGCGCACCGGGTCGACCTCGTTGGCCCGCTTCCACTCCACCCAGGTGGAGATCAGGTCCGGCGTGAAGACGCCGCCGTCGAGCAGGTAGTCGTGGTCGGCCTCGAGGGCGTCGAGCACCTCGGGCAGCGAGCCCGGAACCTGCTTGACCGAGCCCCACTCCTCCGGCGGCAGGTCGTACAGGTCCTTGTCGATCGGCGCCGGCGGCTCGATCTTGCTCTTGATGCCGTCGAGGCCGGCCATCATCATCGCCGAGAAGGCGAGGTACGGGTTGCTCGACGGGTCCGGCACGCGGAACTCGACGCGCTTGGCCTTCGCGTTGCTGCCCGTCACCGGGATGCGGGTGCAGGCGGAGCGGTTGCGCTGCGAGTAGACCAGGTTCACCGGGGCCTCGTAGCCGGGCACCAGGCGACGGTACGAGTTGACGGTCGGGTTGGTGAACGCCAGCAGCGACGGGGCGTGGTGCAGCAGGCCACCGATGTACCAGCGGGCGGTGTCCGACAGGCCGGCGTAGCCGGTCTCGTCGTAGAACAGCGGCTCGCCGTTCAGCCACAGGCTCTGGTGGGTGTGCATGCCCGAGCCGTTGTCGCCGAAGAGCGGCTTCGGCATGAACGTGGCGGTCTTGCCGTTGGCCCAGGCCTCGTTCTTGATCAGGTACTTGAAGAGCTGGAGCTGGTCGGCCGAGTGCAGCAGGGTGGAGAACTTGTAGTTGATCTCCGACTGGCCGGCGGTGCCGACCTCGTGGTGCGAGCGCTCCACGGTGAAGCCGGCGTCGACCAGGCGGCGGACCATGCCGTCACGCAGGTCGGCGTAGTGGTCGACCGGCGGCACCGGGAAGTAACCGCCCTTGTACGCGGTCTTGTAGCCGCGGTTGCCGCCCGCCTCCTCGCGGCCCGTGTTCCAGGCGCCCTCGATCGAGTCGATGTAGTAGAACGACTGGTGGGCCGAGGTCTCGTGGCGGATCGAGTCGAAGATGTAGAACTCCGCCTCGGCGCCGAAGTAGGCGGTGTCGGCGATGCCGCTCGCGGCGAGGTACGCCTCGGCCTTCTTCGCCACGTTCCGCGGGTCCCGGGAGTAGGCCTCACGGGTGAACGGGTCGTGGATGAAGAAGTTGAGCGCGAGGGTCTTCTGCGCGCGGAAGGGGTCGATGAAAGCGGTCGCGACGTCCGGGAGCAGGAGCATGTCCGACTCGTGGATCGCCTGGAAGCCGCGGATCGACGACCCGTCGAAGGCGAGACCGTCGTTGAAGACGCTGTCGTCGAAGGACTCCACCGGCAGGTTGAAGTGCTGCATCACGCCGGGCAGGTCACAGAAACGTACGTCGACGAACTTCACGTCCTCGTTCTTGAGGTATCGCAGCAGTTCCTCGGGATTGGCGAACACACGTCCTCCTGGCACGTCCACGGGTGGCTGGCTGGTGGCGACGCTATGGCCGCGCGGTTGCCCGGCCGTATCTGCTGTGTTTCTGTCGTGTTACGTCGCTCGCGCTGCGTCATAAGCGCCGGTCAGTCGCCGTCGGGTGACCGTTCGGACGATACCCGGCGCGGCAGTTTGCCGCAGATCAACGCCTTTTGTCTGGTTGGGCGGCGGGTGTGCTTCCGGCCACGTCCGGGCCCCTGACTACCCTTGGCGGTCGTGACCATGCCGCAGCCCCCCGCGCCGCCCGCCGCCGACCCCGCGTTCGCGCCGCCCACGCTGGGCCGCCGGTTCGGCGCACTGGTGATCGACTGGGTGCTCTGCCTGCTGGTGTCCAACTTCTTCGCCGACCCGGTCCGCGACGGCTGGGCCCCGGTCGCGGTGCTGATCGTCGAGTACGGCTTCTTCCTCGGCCTGTTCGCGCAGACCCCCGGCATGTACGTCACCCGGATCCGCTGCCTCTCCTGGGCCGACGGCGGCCGGATCGGGCTGGCCAGGGCGCTGCTGCGCGGCCTCCTGCTCGCCCTGGTCGTCCCGGCCCTGATCATGGACGAGCACCGCCGCGGCCTGCACGACCGCCTCACCGGCTCGGTGATCGTCGCCGCGCCGCGCGGATAGGGCCTCAGCGGCCCCGGGTCTGCCGGAACGCGCCACGCGGCGGGCGCATGTTCTTCGGGATCGCGCCCTTGGGCATCTGCGGCCGGGCGGTGAGTGCCTTGAGCCGCCTGTCGAGGGCGTTGACGTCCTTGCCGCTGAGGGCGCGCGGCAGCCGCATCAGCGTCATCCGCAGCTTGCGGATCGGCAGCTCACCCTCCTCCTGGCCGATCACGTAGTCGTGCAGCGGCGCGGAGCCGATCACCTTGGCCAGCCGCCGCTTCTCCTGCCCCAGCAGGCCGCGGACGCGCTGCGGGTTCCCCTCGGCCAGCAGGATCACGCCGGGACGGCCGATCACCAGGTGCACCATGTCCATCTGCGTGGTCGCGCTGACGGCCGGGGACACCCGCCAGTCGCCGCGCATGCTCTCCATGATCTGCGCCGCCGCGCCGGGCTGCCCCTCGGCGGCGTTCATCATCGCCGCGTTGGACCGCAGGTTGAGCACGATCAGCAGCGCGAGCAGGGCGAGCAGGATGCCCAGCGGCAGCCACAGCCAACCCCAGAGGAGCACCGCGACCACGGTCAGCGCGAGCGGGATCAGCACCGCGCCGGCGGCCAGCGGGGCGAACCACCTGTCCTGCTTGGCGGTGAACCTGAACACCATCCCGATCTGCTTCAGCCGCTGGCCGAACGAGACCTTCTCCTGGGGCTTAGCCATGTCGCAGAGTCTAGGTGGTCGCCGCCCACCCCGTTGATCCGCGCCCGCCAGTCACGGGCGGCGGGGCAGCACCGGGGCGGCCCGGCCCGTGCCGTGCCGTCCGTCGGCCGAGGCGGAGGACGACGACGCGTCCGCCTGCTCGTGGTATTCCTCCTCGACGTTGACCTCCCACACGTCGTGGCCGGCGTCGTCGAGGATGTTCTCCACGGTCAGCATCGCCGTGAGCATCGAGTGGTCCTGGTTGTTGTAGCGGTGCATGCCGTTGCGGCCCACCGGGTGCACGTTCGGCAGCGCCTCGGCGAGCCAGTCGCGCATGGTCTCGACGGCCTGCTCGTAGCCGGAGTCGTACACCGGGTACGCCTTCGGCATCCGCACCACGTAACCGGCCGAGACCGCCCCGGGACGGACCAGCCCGAGCGCCTCCAGCTCGGCCGTGCCCCGGGCGATCAGGTCGTCGTCGGCCGACTCCCACAGGTCGTCGCCCTCGTCGACGAAGTATTCCAGCCCGAGGCAGGTGAACCCGTCCCGCACCAGGAACGGCGACCAGGAGCCGAAGTTCTGGATCCGGCCCACCCGTACCCCCGGGGTGTGCACGTAGATCCAGTTGTCGGGGAAGCCGGCGTCGGCCGGCACGACCAGCGCCACGGTGAGGAAGTCGCGGTGCCGCAGCGCGTCGGCGGCGGCCAGCACCGGCGGCGGCGCGGGCGGGTCCACGGCCCGGACCAGCTCCGGCAGCGGCATGCTGGAGATCACGTGGTCGGCCTCGATGCGGCGCTCGCCGTCCGGCCCCGCCACGGTCACCGCGACCGCCCGGCCGTCGGCCCGGTGCACCCGCGCCACCGACGTGCCCATCGTCACCGTGCCGCCGGCCTTCGTGACCAGCTCGGCGCAGCGCTCCCACATCATCCCCGGGCCGAGCTTCGGATACTGGAACTCCTCGATCAGGCTGGTGATGTCGGCGCGGGCCCGGCGGGGCAGCAGCGCGTTGCGCACCGCGCCGGCCAGCGAGAGGTTGCGGATCCGCTGGGCCGCCCAGTCCGCCTGCAGCTCCGTGGCCGGGAAACCCCAGACCTTCTCGGTGTACGTCTTGAAGAACATCCGGTACAGCCGGGTGCCGAAGCGGGCCGACACCCAGCCCTCGAAGTGGCTCTGGTCCGCCGGTGGCCGCAGCCGCGCCCACACGTACGACCCGACGCAGCGCACCGCCTCGACGATGCCCAGGTTGCCCAGCGCGTTGCCGGCCCGCAGCGGGTAGTCGAACAGCTTGCCGCGGTAGTGGATCCGGCTCATCCGGGGGCGCAGCAGGAAGTCGCCGTCGGGCAGCACCTCGTGCCAGAACTCCTCGACCCGGGCGACCTTGGTGAAGAACCGGTGCCCGCCGATGTCGAACCGCCACCCGTCCCGCTCGACGGTGCGGCTGATCCCGCCCACGACGTCGTCGGCCTCCACCACCTCCGCGGGGGCGTTGCGTCGAGTCAGCTCGTACGCGGCGGTGAGGCCGGCG
Organism: Micromonospora sp. WMMD712; assembly: GCF_029581295.1. Taxonomy (NCBI): domain Bacteria; kingdom Bacillati; phylum Actinomycetota; class Actinomycetes; order Micromonosporales; family Micromonosporaceae; genus Micromonospora; species Micromonospora sp. WMMD712. Next base: position 2,525,346 of record NZ_CP120743.1, on the reverse strand, counting down.
GGACCGGCGCCGATGATGACGGTGTGCGGCAGGGGCATGACTAAATTCACCACCATCGACGTATCGATGGCAATAGCCGCCCCGTTTGTTGGGACATCATCCGAACAGGTGGATCTAGGGCGCCCGGGGCGTCGCTCAGGCGTGGACGGCCTCGCGGGCGTCGAGGGCCTGCCGGTAGAGCCGGCCCGCCCGGTACGACGAGCGCACCAGCGGCCCGCTCATCACCCCGGCGAAGCCGATCTCCTCGGCCTCCTCGCGCAGCTCCACGAACTCCTCCGGCTTCACCCACCGGGTCACCGGGTGGTGCCGGGGCGACGGGCGCAGATACTGCGTGATGGTGATCAGCTCGCAGCCGGCGTCGTGCAGGTCCCGCAGCGCCTGCGACACCTCGGCCCGCTCCTCGCCCATGCCGAGGATCAGGTTGCTCTTGGTGACGAGGCCGTCGGCGCGGGCCTGCCGGATCACGTCGAGCGACCGCTCGTAGCGGAACGCCGGCCGGATCCGCTTGAAGATCCTCGGCACCGTCTCGACGTTGTGCGCCAGCACCTCCGGGCGGGAGCCGAACACCTCGGCGAGCTGCTCCGGGACGGCGTTGAAGTCGGGGATCAGCAGCTCGACCCCGCAGCCCGGCTGGAGGGCGTGGATCTGGCGGACCGTCTCCGCGTACAGCCAGGCACCGCCGTCGGGCAGGTCGTCGCGGGCGACGCCGGTGATCGTGGCGTACCGCAGGCCCATCGACACGACCGACTCGGCGACCCGGCGCGGCTCGTCGGCGTCGAACTCGGCCGGCTTGCCCGTGTCGATCTGGCAGAAGTCACAGCGCCGGGTGCACTGGTCGCCGCCGATGAGGAAGGTGGCCTCCCGGTCCTCCCAGCACTCGTAGATGTTGGGGCAGCCGGCCTCCTGGCAGACGGTGTGCAGCCCCTCGCGCGAGACGAGCCCGCGCAGCTGGGTGTACTCCGGCCCCATCTTGGCCTTCACCTTGATCCACGGCGGTTTGCGCTCGATCGGCGTCTCGGCGTTGCGCGCCTCGATGCGCAGCAGGCGTCGCCCCTCGGGGGCGACCGTCGCGGTACGCGAGGCGGGGCTGGTCGTCGGCTGCTCGGTCGTCGTCGGCGTCGTCGACGCGGCGTGCTCGATCGTCACAAAACCGAGCCTACGCCCGACGGCAGCCGTCGATGAACGGGACGCGACGCCCGTCACCTCCCATTCCCTGTGACCCCGCCCACCGTCCCCGCGCAAGGAAGGGCCCCTTGTTAACGCTTTCTGTAGAGGAAGGGTCCCCTCCTAACAACCCGGCGGCGAAAACCGCTCCCCCTGCGCCGGCCGGGCCGGTAGCTTGCGGCGCAAAGCTGCGACGGAACCGAGTAGCGCGCCGCCCCGCCAGTCCAGAGAGCCGCCGAACGCTGCGAGGCGGTCTGGCGACGGCGCGCGAAGACCCTCCCGAGCTGCGGGAAGAACGGCGCTGTCCGCCGCGACGCGCGCCCAGTAGAACCCGCCCGGCTGGCCCCGGTCACCAGGCGACGAACGAGGCCCCCGCATGCGGGGGCGAAGGTGTGGTGGCACCGCGAGGACCCGCTCGCCCACACCTCCCGGCGCCGCGCTGGGCACGCTGGGCGTGACGGTGCCGCAGGTGCCGGTGAGTATCCCCGCCGTCCATTTCACCGAGGCCCTGGCCATCGCCGGAGCGCCGGCCGACGAGCCGGACCTGGCCCCCGCCCACGAGCGGGCGCTGGGGGAGTGGGCCCGCCGCGAACACGGCAGCGAGTTCGTCTTTGTCACCGGGTACCCGATGGCGAAGCGGCCCTTCTACACCCAGCCCGACCCGGCACGGCCCGCGTACTCGAACGGGTTCGACCTGCTGTTCCGCGGCCTTGAGCTGGTCACGGGCGGGCAGCGCCTGCATCGGCACGACGACTACCTGGCGGCGCTCGCGGCGCGCGGCGAGCCGGTCGAGCCGTACGCCGGGTACGTCGACGCGTTCCGGCACGGCATGCCGCCGCACGGCGGCTTTGCGATCGGCCTGGAACGCTTCGTCGCCCGCCTGGTCGGCGCGGCCAACGTCCGCGAGGTCACGGCCTTTCCCCGCGACCTGCACCGCCTCACCCCCTGACGCGCCCGCCCCGCCTGGCCGGCAACCCGGTGTGACGACTCGCGGACCTCGCGGCCAATGTGACCCTGGGTGATGGAATGACGCTCCTGGGGCGCGGTCATCCCGGTCGCGTCCCAGCTGGAGGTCGCTGACCTGGCCTACCTTGCCGACCTCACACGACCCGTTCTCGGCCCTTTGCTCTGCACCCGTATACGCAACAGTCGCCCTCCGTTGCCGCTGCGTGGGTGGGTGCAGAGCAAAGGGGAAGGAACGGGGTGTGGGTCGGAGGACACCGGTCACGTTGAGTGCGCAGCGTTGCCCCCCGGCGCCCGGCGCCGGGCGCCCGGCGCGCGAGTGCCCCGACGCGCGCCGCGTCAGTCGGGTCAGTCGGGTCAGGCCGGGCCGAGCAGGTCCCAGGGGTTGCCGGCGATGTCGCGGAAGACGGCCACCCGGCCGTACGGCTCGGCGCGCGGCGGCCGGAGGAACTCCACGCCCGCGTCGGCGAGACGGCGATGAGCGGCGTCGAAGTCGTCGACCCGCAGGAAGAAGCCGACCCGCCCGGCCGTCTGGGTGCCGACTGCCGCCTCCTGCCGTTCGCCGTCAGCGCGGGCCAGCAGCAGGCCGGTCTGCGCGCCCGGCGGGCGGACCACCACCCACCGCTTCGGGCGGCCGTCGGTGGTCTGCGCCGGGGAGTCCTCGACCAGCTCGAAGCCGAGGACCTCCGTGAAGAAGGCGATGGCCGGGTCGTACTCGGCGACGACGAGGGTGACGAGGTCGATCTGCACCCGCCGAGCCTAGAGCGTGACCAGGGCCTAGAGCGTGACCAGGGCCTAGAGCGTGACCAGCGTGGGCAGGTGGCGCTCCACCACCGGCAGCACGTCGGCCACGGTGACGGGGCGGCCCAGCTCCGCGGTGAGCGAGGTGACCCCGGCGTCGCGGATGCCGCAGGGCACGATCCGGTCGAAGTAGCCCAGGTCGCAGTCGCAGTTGATCGAGAAGCCGTGCTGGGTGACCCCGCGGGCGACCCGGATGCCGATGGCGGCGACCTTGCGGGCGGGGCCCCGGTCGTCCTCGGGCACCCAGACGCCGCTGCGCCCCGCGACCCGGTCGGCGGCGAGGCCGAACTCGGCGCAGACGTCGATCAGCAGCTGCTCGGTGCGGCGCACGTACGCGACGACGTCCACCGGGTCGGGCAGCTTCACGATCGGGTAGCCGACCAGCTGCCCCGGGCCGTGCCAGGTGATCTTGCCGCCGCGGTCCACGTCGACGACGGGGGTGCCGTCCAGCGGCCGGTCCCACGGCTCGGTGCGCTTGCCGGCCGTGTAGACGCTCGGGTGCTCCAGCAGCAGCACCGTGTCGCCGCGCTCGCCGGCCACCACCGCCTCGTGGAGCCGCCGCTGCTCGTCCCACGCGGCCTGGTAGTCGAGCACCCCTGCACGGACGGCGGTCAGCCCCGGAATCGTCGCGGTCACGCCCACCAGCCTAGTCCCGCACCCGCCGGTCAGGCCGGTGGCACCCGCCACAGCCACACGTCGTCGACGCGCTGCGGCGGGCCGAGCAGGGCGGTGGCGGTGCGGCGCAGCGCGTCCTCGTCGAGGTCATACTTCGCGCCCTCCACCCGGTCGGCGAGCACCACCACCTCGACCCCCCAGTACCGCAGGTCGGCCAGGGACAGCCGGATGCTGCCCTCGGTGACGATCGGCACGAGCCCCGTGCGGCCCGCCTGGTCCATCAGCGTGTCGAAGGTGCGCGGCGGCGGCCCGATCCGGCCCCGGCCGTCCGGGCCGCCGGGGCCGAGGAAGAACCCCGCCGGGAGGCGGAACTCACCCTGCCGGTGGGCGAGCGCGTACGCCTGCCAGCGCTGCCCGTCCGGGGTCACGTCGAGGGTCAGCGGCAGCGGGGTGAGCGTCCCGCCCGGGGAGACGTACTCCTTCCAGGTGCCGGCGGTGATGAACGCCGGCACCGGCTCGCGGACCCGGGTCAGCAGCGGCGTGGGCAGCAGCGGTAGCAGCGCCGCCACGAGGCCGAGCCCCCAGGCGGCCCGCGCGGCCCGGCGGCGCGGCAGGTCGGCCCGCAGCCGGTCGACGGTGTACGCCAGCAGCACCCCGATCACCGGGGCCACGATCAGGGCCAACCGGGCCGGCAGAGCGGCGTTGACCACCGGCAGGTCGTCCAGCAGGAGGAACGGCAGCGGGGTGTCGGTGTGCCGGCCGGCCCACTTGGCCCGGGGCCCCCAGGACAGCACGGTGAACACGACGGCGGTGCCGCCGAGGGCGGCGAGGGTGGCCCGCAGGGCCCGGTCCCGCCGCCACAGCCAGCCGAGGCAGACCGCGGCGAGCAGCAGCAGCGGCACCCCGAAGAAGGAGTTCTCCTCGGTCGGGTTGGGCGCGAGCGAGGTGCCCAGCCCCGCCTCGCCGGCGAGGGACCGGCGCGGGTACGCCGCGTACGCGGCGATGTCCTCGGCGTGGATGACCGGGTCGAAGCCGGTGCCGTGGAAGCGCTGCGGGCCGGCGAAGTGCAGCCACAGCGGGTACGCCAGCAGCACCCCGGCGGTCAGCGCGGTCACGCCCAGCCCGCGCGTGAAGGCGGGCAGCGCCGCACGGGCCCGCGCCCGCCGCTCGGGGTGCAGCGCCCAGACCGGCAGGAACACGCCGAGCGCGAGGGCGGTGAAGAACAGCCCCTCGGCGGCGATCGAGAAGGCGACCGCCACGGCGACGCCGAGCACGACCCCGTTGCGCAGCCAGCGCCCCGGCTCGCGCAGCGCGAACACCCGCCACAGCAGCAGCGGCACCAGCCACCCGGCGGTCCAGTTCAGGTGGGCGTTGGCGTGCGACACCATCCCCGGGGAGAACGCCACGAACAGCGCGCCGACGCCCGCCGCGAGCCGGCTGCGCACGAACTGCCGGGACAGCAGCAGGTACCAGGCCAGCGCGGTGGCGGCGAGGTTGAGGGTCAGGATCACCAGGAACGTCGCGGGCGGCCCGATCAGGTACGTCAGCGGCGCGAACACGGCGGCGTACACCGTGATCGAGGTGTTGACCGCGAGGTTCACCCCGTCGGGGACGTTGAGCAGGGTCGTGAAGAGCGGGTTCTCGCCGTGCGTCAGCGCGTGCGCGCCGAAGGCGAGCAGCCACTCGAACAGCGCCTGGTCGCTGGAGTTGACGGTGATCACCCGCTGGTCGGGGCCCAGCCACAGCCCGCTGGTGACCCAGCCGGCGAGGGCCAGCGCGGCCACCGCGAACAGCGCGTCGGCGCGCCGGTCGCGGCGGCGGCCGGGGGCGTCGGCGGGGGCGGGGGGAGGTCCGGCGGCCGGGGGCGGGGAGGACGGCACGCAGCGGACGTTACCAACCGGACCCGGGCACGCCGGGGCGACACGGGCGCGTCGGGCCCTGCCCCTGGGCCGTCGGGTGGCGCACACGTCGACGGCGGCGAATGTGTGACCGGCGACCATGTCGGCGCGAGGAAACGCGGACGTAACCTCGCGGCAACTCGGAAGTGACTCAGTTCACAATCCGCGACAGGAGGTCGCCGTGCGCCGCTCCACCATCTCGCTCACCCGGCTCGCCGGGGCGGTCGCCGGGGCCGCGCTCGCCGCGGCGACCCTGGTCGCCGTCGTCGCCGCGCCCGCCCGGGCCGCCACCCTCACCCAGGTCACCGGCTTCGGCACCAACCCCGGAAACCTCGCCATGTACGCCTACCGGCCCGACGGCCTCCCGGCGAACGCGCCCGCCGTCGTCCTGCTGCACGGCTGCACCCAGAACGCCGCCGGCTACGTCGCCAACTCCGGCTGGCAGAAGTACGCCGACCAGTGGAAGTTCGCCCTGATCGTGCCCCAGCAGTCCACCGCCAACCAGGCGCTGACCTGCTTCAACTGGTTCACCGAGGGCGACATCGCCCGGGGCCGGGGCGAGGCGGCGTCGATCGCGCAGATGGTCGGGTACGCGAAGACCACGTACGGCCTCGACGGCAGCCGCATCGCCATCAGCGGGCTCTCGGCGGGCGGGGCGATGGTCTCGGTCATGCTCGCCGCGTACCCCGAGCTGTTCGCCGCCGGCTCGGTCATCGCCGGGGTGCCCTACCGCTGCTCCCCGCCCGCGTCCACCAGCGTCTGCCAGTACAGCGGGGTCGACAAGACCCCCGCCGCGTGGGGCGACCTCGTCCGGGCCGCGTACCCCGGGTACGCCGGCCGCCGGCCCCGGGTGGCCATCTGGCACGGCACCGCCGACAGCACCGTCGTGCCGGCCAACGCCGTCGAGTCGCGCGACCAGTGGACCGACGTGCTCGGCGTCGCGCAGACCCCCACCGGCACGGCGTCGCTGCCCGCCGGCACCAGCCTCGAGGTGTACGGCGACGACGCCGTCCGCCTCTACCGGGTCGCGGGGATGGGCCACGGCACCCCCGTCGACCCCGGCGCCGGCGCCGACCAGTGCGGCACCGCGGCGGCGTACTTCCTCGACACGATCTGCTCGACGTACCGCGACGCGCTCTTCTTCGGCCTCGACGGCGGCGGCGCGTCGCCCAGCCCGACCCCGACGGCCACCGCGTCGCCCACCCCCACCCCGACGGCCTCGCCGACCGCGTCGCCCACCGTGTCGCCCACCGCCTCGCCCACCCCGACCGCGTCGCCGACGTGCGTCACGGCCAGCAACTACGCCCACGTCGCCGCCGGGCGCGCCTACCAGTCCGGCGGCTACGCGTACGCCCTGGGCAGCAACCAGCGGCTGGGCCTCTACAACGTCTTCTACGTCTCGACGCTGAAGCAGACCGCCCCCGGCTACTGGGTGCTCGGCTGCTGACCCGCGTGATTGCAGGGGCCCCCTGCTATGCAGAATGCGTTAACAGGGGGCCCTTCCTTTCAGTCGTTGAGGGCGGCGTGCAGGGCGCTCGGCAGGTCCGGGTGGTGGTACGCGAAGCCGGCCCGGGTCAGCACGGCGGGCAGCACCCGGGCGCTGGTGAGCGCCTCCTGGGCGAAGCCGCCCAGGGCCACCTTCAGGGCCAGCGCCGGGATCGGCACGACCGCCGGGCGGTGCACCTGGCGGGCCAGCTCCCGGGTGAACTCGGCGTTCGTGACCGGGGCGGGGCCGACGACGTTGACCGCCCCGGCCACGTCGTCGCGGTCCAGCAGGAACCGCGCCGCCCGCAGCCAGTCGGCCATCGAGATCCACGGCAGCCACTGCCGGCCGCTGCCCAGCCTCCCGGCGATGCCCAGCCGGAACGGCAGCAGCTGCGGCTTGAGCAGCCCGCCGTCGCGGTGCAGCGGCAGCCCGGTGCGCAGCCGGACGACCCGCACCCCGGCGTCCTCGGCGGGGCGGGTGGCCGCCTCCCAGACCCGGCACACGTCGGCGAGGAAGCCCTCGCCCGCCGGGGCGTCCTCCTCGACCACCCGGTCGCCCGTGTTGCCGTACCAGCCGACGGCCGAGGCGTTCAGCAGCACCGTCGGCCGGTCGGCGGCGGGCAGGCCCGCGATCGTGATGGCCAGCGTGGTGGTCGAGTCGACCCGGCTGGACCGGATCAGCCTCTTGTACGCGTCGTTCCACCGCTTGTCGCCGACGCCCGCGCCGGCCAGGTTGACCACGGCGTCGGCGTCGGCGACCACCGCCGGGTCGAGCTGCGCGGCGGTCGGGTTCCACCGCCGCTCGTCGCCGGTGCGCGCCGGCCGCCGGACCAGGCGGGTCACCCGGTGGCCGTCCGCGGTGAGGTGGTCGGCCAACCGGGTGCCCAGGAAGCCGGACGCGCCGGCCAGGAGGATCCGCATGCCCCCATCTTCGGTCACGTGCGGGCGGTTGGATGCGGTGAGCGGGATGAAGGAGCCCGCTCACCGCACGGGCCGCCCGGCCGGTCAGCCCCGATGCCGCCTGCCGGTCAGCTCCCGACGCCCGCCGGGCGCAGGTCGGCCAGGAGACGCTCCACCTCCGCGAACGCGTCGGCCGGCAGCGGGCCGAGGGCGAGCGTGGCGAAGTTCTCCTCCGCCTGGGCCACGGTGCGGCAGCCGGGGATCGGCAGCGTCCGGTCGCTGCGGGCCAGCAGCCACCCCAGCGCGCCCTGCGCGAGCGTACGGCCGTCGGCCGTCAGCGCCTGGCGCACCTCGGCGACCCGGGCCGCCCACTGCGGCGTCGGCCGGCCGTCGGTGAACCACGCCAGCCACTCCGGGGCCCTCCCGCGCACGTCGTCGTCGCCCAGCGCCGCCTGACTGCCCTGGTAGCGGCCGGTGAGCAGGCCCATCGCGAGCGGCCCCCGGTTGAGACTGGCCTGGTCCAGCTCGGCGCAGACGGCGAACATCGCCGCGTTGTCCTTCAGCACCGACTGGTCGTGCTGGATCGCCGCGCAGTGCGCGCCCGCCTCGGCGAACGCCCGCGCCGAGGCCGGGTTGTCGGTGCTCCACCCGTACGCCCGGATCTTGCCCTGGGTGACGAGGCCCTCCAGGGTGTCGACGAGGTCGAGCGCGGCGGGCACCGGCAGGTCGTTGAGGTGCAGCTGGTAGAGGTCGACGTGGTCGGTGCCGAGCCGGCGCAGCGACCCCTCCAGGCTCTCCACCGCGTAGCCGGGGGAGGCGTCCGCGCCGGTGGCCAGCCGGGTCGCCTCCTCGGAGCGGTTGCCGAACTTGGTGGCGATCACCACCTCGTCCCGGCGGCCCGCGAGGGCCCGGCCGAGGACCCGCTCGCTGTGCCCGGCGCCGTAGTTGCTGGCCGTGTCGAACAGCGTCACCCCCAGGTCGAGGGCCCGGTGCACGGTGCGGATCGACTCGTCGTCGTCGACCTCGCCCCACCCGTACGGCTGCCCGTCGTCGCCCCAGAGCGGCCCGCCGATCGCCCAGCACCCCATGCCGATGGCGCTGACCTCGATCCCGCTGCGGCCCAGTGTCCGTGTCGTCGTCATGCGCCCAGTTTTCTACCTGGAGCGCGCTCCAGGTCAAGCGCTACTGTGCGTCGGTGACCGGATACGCCCCCTCGGAAGCCGCCCGCCGCAGCGGGTTCAGCCTCGACACCCTGCGTTACTACGAGAAGATCGGCCTGCTCAGCGGCGTCGGCCGCACCTCGGCCGGGCGTCGGGTGTTCACCGACGAGGACCTGGGCTGGCTGACGCTGTTCCGCTGCCTGCGCGACACGGGCATGCCGATCGCCGAGATGTGCCGGTACGCCGAGCTGGCCCGCGCGGGCGACCACACGACCGGGCAGCGCCGGGCGCTGCTGGTGCGGCACGCGGACCGGGTCGAGGAGCAGATGCGTCTGCTCCAGCGCCAGTACGACCACCTGCGCGAGAAGATCGACTACTACGACACCCTGGGCTGAGCGGGCGCCGGCCGCGCCGCGTTATCCGGTCGACCGCCCCGGTGACTGGTGGCAGGATGCCCCGGATGTCGGCATCCCGTGGTGACCTGGTCCGGTGGCAGTTCGACCTGACCTGGGCCCTCTTCGAATACCACCTCGAACGGCTGGAGCCGGCCGACTTCCGCTGGGAGCCGGCCGCGCACTGCTGGACCGTGCGGCCCGGCCCGGCCGGCACGTGGGTCCCGGACTGGGCGCAGACGGAGCCCGACCCGACGCCGGTGCCCACGATCGCCTGGCTCACCTGGCACATCGGGTGGTGGTGGTCGGCGGCGGGGGAGCACCTCCAGGGGCGGCCCGTGCCCCCGCACACCGAGGTCGCCTGGCCGGGTGCCGGCGCGGCGACGATCGAGTGGCTGCGCGACCTGCGACGGCAGTGGCTCGGGCATCTCGACGGGCTTGCCGACGCCGACCTTGACCGGGTGGCCGCGTACCCGTGGCCGGCCGACGCCGGGCACACCGTCGCCCACCTGCTCGGGTGGGTCAACGCCGAGCTGATGAAGAACGTCGCCGAGATCGGGCAGCTCCGGCTGCTGCGAGCAGGCACATGAACTGGGGCGACAGCAGGTGGCCGACCACATCACCCAACCGGAACCGCCCGGCCGCGCACCCCGCAATCCGTCGACGTGGAGGGGCCTAGCTGAGCTCGGGCCGCCGCACCGCTTCGACCGTCACCAGGTCCGTCAGCCCCGCGAAGTCGGTCGGGTTGGTGGTGTAGAGCGGCAAGCCGTGCACGTGGGCGATCGAAGCGATCATCAGATCCGCTGTGCGGCGGCGGGTACCGCGGGCGGTGGCGAGGACGGCTGCGGCGGCCAGGCCGAATGCTCGGGCGGCCTCGCCGTCGAACGGCAGCGGGTCGAACGTCGCCTCGACGTGCTGGAGAACGCTCATCCGGCGGGCCCGCTCACGCGGGTCGTCGGTGTGGTGCGGTCCGGCGGACAACTCAGCGAGGGTGACCGCACTGATGACCATCTCGTCGGGAAGCTGATCCGAGTCGAGCGCGGCGAGGTGGATGACGATGTTCGTGTCGATCAGGCCACGGCGGGGCAGGTCACCACTCACGTTCGGGGAGGTCCTGGTCGATCGTCGCGTCGAGGTCGCTGCGGAACCGCGACTCGTCCAGCACGGGCGCGGTGGCGAAGGCCGCCAGCACCTCGGCCCGGGGCACGAACGTGCGCCGCCTGATCGGGATCAGGCGGCCGATCGGCGTGCCGTTGCGGGTGATGGTGAAGGATTCCCCACGCTCCACCCCACGCATGATGGCACCCGAGTCGTTGCGCAGCTCGCGCTGGCTGATCTCTCGATGGGCATGCTCGCTCACGCTGGCAGTCTACCGCCGTGTGCTACGAAGTGCTACGCGACCGGGCCCAGCCGAGGAAGCGCGCGAAGAGCTGCACCGGCTCCGGGGCGTCGTGCTCGATCAGCTGGATCTCTATCCCGCGCAGACGCTGGACGTCCTCCATCGGCAGGCCCGCGCATACCGGAGAGAGCCGACCACCGTGCCGGGCCTGCTCGTGCTGCCCGGTCGCACGGGGGTGCCGCAGTTCGCGGCCGAGGTCCGCAGGCACCTCTGAGGTCGACGGGCAGGCGTGATCACGGCGTTGGCGTGCCCGTGTCAGGGGGCGAGGCGGCGTAGGACCGGGGTGAGCGGGTCGAGGGCGTCGGCGCGTACCACGAAGCGGGTGACGCCCCAGCGGCGCTCGTGCGCGGCCACCGCCGCGACGATCTCGTCCTCGGTGCCGATCAGCACGAACGGAGTGGCCAGCAGCTCCGGGCCGGTCAGGCCGGCGGCGGCCGCGTGCTGCGCCGCGACGGCCTCCGCGTCGTCGGTCACCGCGACCGTCTGCACCAGCGCCTCCAGCGCCGGTGGCCGCGCCCGGCCCGCCGCGCCCTCGGCGACGCGGTCGAGCTGCGCCTCGATCTGGTCGGCCCGCCACCGGGCCTCGTGCCGGTGGCCGTCGTCGAGGGTACGGCCGAAGCCGGCCAGCCCCACGACGTCGGCGTGCGCGCCGGCCCAGCGCAGCAGCGTGGAGTTGGACGTGCCGACGGTCAGCGGCACGCGCCCCTGGACCGGCCGGGGCGACTCCAGTCGGGCGGCGCGCACGGTCAGCTCGGGGGAGTCCACGGTCACCTCCTCCCCGTCGAGCAGGGCGCGCACCGCCCCGGCGACGGCGACGCAGCGGCGGACCCGGCCGGCGACGTCGGGGCGGTCCCGGCCGACCGCGCGCCACTCGGCGGGGGTGTGGCCGGCCCCGACGCCGAGGCGGGCCCGCCCGCCGGAGACGACGTCGAGGGTGGCCACGGCGGTGGCGAGCAGCATCGGCTCGCGGACGCCGAGGTTCGACACGTACGAGCCGAGGCCGATGGTCGTGGTGACCGACGCGGCGGCGGCCAGCGCGACGAACGGGTCGCCGCACGAGCCGGGGTGGTCGGCGGCGAGCAGCGCGTCGAAGCCGGCGGCCTCGGCCCGGCGGGCCAGGTCGAGCCAGCCCGCCGCGTCGGTCGGGCCGGACTGGAGCGAGAAGGTGGCCATCGGCCCAGCGTCCGGCACCGGCGACCGGCGGGCAACGCGCCGGGGGCCGATTCTGCCGACCGGCGAATCCGCCGAGCGCTGAACCCGCCCCGCCGCCACCGTAGCCCGGCCCGCCCGCAGCCCCGGCACTCGGCAGCCCTCGTCACTCCTCGTCCGGGCCGCCCTCGTGCCAGCGTTGCCGCCACTGCGCCTCCCGCGCCTCGTGGGCGGTCCGCTCGGCGAAGACCGCCTCGCGCAGCGCGTACCGGGAGTCGGCCATCGTCACCACCTCCACGGCCACCAGGCCGACGCAGACGCCGGTGAGCAGGATGATCGCGGCCAGCGCCGGCAGCCGGCCGGCGACCGGCACCAGGGCCACGATCAGCAGGACCGTGCCGACGCGGGCCCAGGTGAGGGTGCGCAGCGTGCGGAGCTGGAAGAGGATGTCGCCGGACAGGTAGCAGGCCACCCCGCCGTAGAGCAGCGGGACCCCCGGGCGGTGCAGCGACTCCTCCAGGGGCAGGTGCGGCTGGCCGAGCAGGTTCAGGATCTCCTCCGCCCCGAGGGAGAACAGGATCAGCCCCGTGATCATCGGCAGGAAGAGGTAGGCGTACGCGTCGCGGGCCAGCCCCACCCGGGCCCGGCCCCGGGCGGCGTGCAGGGCGATGCGGGCCGCCGGGCCGATCACGTCGAAGTGCAGCCACCACAGCGTCGCGGCCAGGACGATGCCGATGCCGGCGGCGGTGATCGCCTGCCAGTTGATCGGCCGACTGGCCAGGTTGATGCCGACGCCCACGGAGATCACCGACTCGCCGAGCGCGATCATCAGGATCAGGTCGTACCGTTCGGTCCAGTGCTCGGCCGAGGTCACCCCGCCGCCCCCGGTGCCGGCGAGCAGCCCGGTGGCGTACTGCGAGACGACCACGACGGCCCAGAGCCCGTCGCGGACCAGCGCGGCGTCGCCGGGGTCGGCCAGGTGGGCGGGGACGAGGGCGGCGGCGAGCAGCAGCATGGTGCTGAGCACCAGCTCCGGCGCGAGCTTCATCAGGTGCCGGCTCTCCACCGGCTGGGTCCGCATGACGTGCCAGTAGACCCACAGGTGGACGACCCGGATGACCAGGTAGCTCACCGCGACGGTGAGCGGGCCGGCCAGCCCCTGCCCGTGTGCGGCGATCGTCTGCGGCACGGCCAGGGCGAACGCGAACACCGCGGCCATCCCGACCACCATGACCACCGGCACGAAGCCCTCGCCGAGGCGGACCCGGGTGGCGACGATGCTGTGGATGACCCAGACCCACCAGAGGACCGCCAGCACGAGGAAGCCGTGCAGCAGGGTATGGCCGGTGATGTCGGTGGCCGTGGCCCGCACGATGGCGAAGAACGAGAAGACGAAGACCAGGTCGAAGAAGACCTCGAACCGGTCCACCCGGGCGCCGGGCGCGATCGCCACGGCGGGCCCGAGGCTGCCCCGCCGCCGTTCGCCGCGCACCCATCCACTCTCGCAGCGTCCGCCGGGCCGCCGGGCGGATTCGGCGCAGCCGCTGCCGGGCCGGGAGACCCCGGCGGGTACGCCGACGGGCGCCCCGGTCGAGGTGACCGGAGCGCCCGTCGGAAGGGGCAGCGGTGGTTACAGGCCCAGCTCGGCCTCGAAGTTGCCGCCCTCCAGCCGCTCCTTGACCGCGACGAGGAAGCGGGCCGCGTCGGCGCCGTCGATCAGCCGGTGGTCGTACGACATGGCCAGGTAGACCATCGAGCGGACCGCGACGACCTCGCCCAGCTCCGGGTCGTTGACCACGACGGGGCGCTTCACCACGGCGCCCGTGCCGAGCATCGCCGACTGCGGCGACGGCACGATCGGGGTGTCGAACAGCGCGCCCCGGCTGCCGGTGTTGGTCAGCGTGAACGTGGCCCCGGCGATCTCGTCCGGGCTGATCTTGTTGGTGCGGGTGCGCTCGGCCAGGTCGGCGACCCGCTTCGCCAGGCCGCCCAGGTTGAGGTCGCCCGCCCCGTGGATCACCGGCACCATGAGGCCGCGCTCGGTGTCCACCGCGATGCCGAGGTTCTCGGCGTCCGGGTAGGTGATCGTCCCGGCGTCGAGGTCCATGCTGGCGTTGACGATCGGGAACGTCTGGAGCGCCTCGACCGCCGCGAGGGCGAAGAACGGCAGGAACGACAGCTTCACGCCGTGCCGGGCCAGGAACGAGTCCTTGGCGCGGGCCCGCAGCTTGGCGACCTTGGTGACGTCCACCTCGACGACCGTGGTGAGCTGCGCCATCTCGTGCAGCGACTGCTGCATCCGCTTGGCGATCGTGGCCCGGATCCGGGGCAGCTTCTCGGTGGTGCCGCGCTTCGCGCTCGGCTGCGGCTTCGCGGCCGGCTTCGCCGGTGCCGCCGCGGCGGCGGGCTGCGCCGCCGGTGCCGGTGCCGCCTTCGCCGCCTTGGCCTTCTCGGCGGCCTCCAGGACGTCCTGCTTGCGGATGCGGCCACCCACACCGGTGCCCTTGACCGAGGCGAGCTCGACGCCGTGCTCGGCGGCGAGCTTGCGGACCAACGGGGTCACGTACCCGGCGGCCTCCTCGCCGCCGCCCTGGGCGGGCGCGCTCGGGCGGGCCGGGGCGGCGGTCGGCGCGGGCGGCTGCGCCTGCTGCTCGGCCTGGGCCGGCTTGGCGGCGGTCTCGGCCTCGGCCGCCGGCTCGTTGTAGGACGAACCCGGGGTCGGCTCCTCGGCCTTGGCGGCCGGGGCGGCCTCGGCCTTCGGCTCCGGCGCGGGCTCGGCCTTGGGCTCCGGCTTCGGCTCGGCCTTCGGCTGGGCCGGGGCGGCGCCGGCCGCGCCGACGACCGCCAGGTCGGCCCCGACGGCGGCGGTCTCGTCCTCGGCGACCTTGATCTCCAGCAGCGTGCCGGCGACCGGGGACGGGATCTCCGTGTCGACCTTGTCGGTGGAGACCTCCAGCAGGGGCTCGTCGACCTCGACGGTGTCGCCGACCTGCTTGAGCCAGCGGGTGACGGTGCCCTCGGTGACGCTCTCGCCCAGGGCGGGCATCTTCACCGGGGTGCCCTCCCCCGCCGGGGCCGGGGCGGCCTGCGCGGCCGGCGGCTCCTCGACGGCCGGCTGCTCCGCCTCGGCCTGCGGCTCGGCGGCGGCCTCGGCGGCCTCCTCGGCCGGCTCCTCCTGCGGCGCGGCGGCCTCGC
Organism: Micromonospora sp. WMMD712; assembly: GCF_029581295.1. Lineage (NCBI taxonomy): Bacteria > Bacillati > Actinomycetota > Actinomycetes > Micromonosporales > Micromonosporaceae > Micromonospora > Micromonospora sp. WMMD712. The sequence goes on along the minus strand of NZ_CP120743.1, from coordinate 2,510,225 downwards.
CACCGCCGGCAGCCCCGCCACCGCCCGCGGACTCGCCCTCGCCGGCGATGACGGCCAGCTCGCTGCCCACCTCGGCGGTCTCGTCCTCGCCCACCACGATCCGGCTCAGCACGCCCGCCGCCGGGGACGGGATCTCCGTGTCGACCTTGTCCGTCGAGACCTCGAGCAGCGGCTCGTCGACCTCGACGGTGTCACCCTCCTGCTTGAGCCAGCGGGTGACGGTGCCCTCGGTGACGCTCTCGCCGAGCCGAGGCATGGTGACCGATACCGGCATCTTCTAAGACTCCTTCTTCCCCTGGTGCGATCTCGCCCGTCTGCCGCCGGACGCCGCGGAATGAGTTCTCGATCAGGCGTGCGCGTGCAGCGGCTTGCCGGCGAGGGCGAGGTGCGCCTCGCCCAGGGCCTCGTTCTGGGTCGGGTGGGCGTGCACAAGCTGCGCCACCTCGGCCGGGTACGCCTCCCAGTTGTAGATGAGCTGCGCCTCGCCGACCAGCTCGCCGACCCGCGCGCCGACCATGTGCACGCCGACGACGGGGCCGTCCTCCACCCGGACCAGCTTCACGAAACCGGCGGTCTTGAGGATCTGGCTCTTGCCGTTGCCGCCCAGGTTGTAGTTGTACGTCTTGATCTTGTCGGCGCCGTACTGCTCCTTGGCCTTCGCCTCGGTGAGGCCGACCGACGCCAGCTCGGGGTCGCAGTAGGTGACCCGGGGGATGCCGGCCTCGTCGATCACGGCCGGGTTCTGGCCGGCGATCTCCTCGGCGACGAAGATCCCCTGCTGGAAGCCCCGGTGGGCGAGCTGGAGACCGGGCACGATGTCGCCGACCGCGTAGACGTTCGGCACGCCGGTGCGCAGCCGCTCGTCGGTCAGCACGTATCCGCGGTCCATCCGGACGCCCTGCTCCTCGTAGCCGAGGTCGGCGGTGTTCGGGCCGCGGCCCACGGCGACCAGCAGCAGCTCGGCCTCGACGGTCTCGCCGCCGGCGATGGTGACCTTGACGCCGTTGTCGGTCTTCTCGACCTTCTCGAACGGCTTGCCCACCTTGAAGTTGATCTTCCGCTTGCGGAACGCCCGCTCCAGCGCCTTCGACGACTCCTCGTCCTCGGCGGCGACCAGCCGGGGCAGCGCCTCGACGATCGTCACGTCCACGCCGAAGGACTTCCACACGCTGGCGAACTCGACGCCGATCACGCCGCCGCCCAGCACGATCGCCGAGGACGGGACCCGGTCCAGGACGAGCGCGTGGTCGCTGGTGATGATCCGCTCGCCGTCGACCTCCAGGCCGGGCAGGCTCTTCGCGTACGAGCCGGAGGCCAGCACGACGTTGCGGCCGGTGTAGCGCTTGCCGTCGACCTCGACGGCGTTCGGGGCGACCAGCCGGCCGTGGCCCTCGACGATGGTGATCGCCTTGTTGCCCTTGAGCATCCCCTGGAGGCCCTTGTAGAGGCGGGAGATCACGCCGTCCTTGTAGGCGTTGACGCCGGCCATGTCGATGCCGACCAGCTCGGCCTTCACGCCGAACTGCTCCGACTCCCGGGTGGAGTCGGCGATCTCGGCGGCGTGCAGCAGGGCCTTCGTCGGGATGCACCCGTTGTGCAGGCAGGTCCCGCCGAGCTTGCCCTTCTCGACCAGCGCCACGGTCAGGCCCAGCTGGACGGCGCGCAGGGCGGTCGCGTAGCCGCCGCTGCCACCTCCGAGGATGACGATGTCGAAGGTCGCTTCGTTCGGCTCGCTCACGTCCAACTCCCAGTTCGCGTCACTGCATCGGGGGTCACGGCAGGGGTGGCACGGACAGACCCCACCTCGGTCATCTTGTCACCACCGCGTACCGGGCGCGTAGTGAGGTGCCCAACGACACGTCCCCGACACGTACGCTTGGCACCGGTTTCGATCGCGGATGTGGGGGAGACGGGCGGTGGCGCTGTTCCGACGACGCAAGAAGGCGCGCCCGGCGGGGCCCGACCGCGCGCCCGACCGCGCCGATCTCGACCACCTTGCGAACTTCGTCCGCACCCGGCGGGGGGTCGAGGCGTTCATCGAGCCCCGCACCACCGTCACCGAGACCACGGTGATCCTCATCGCCGACGACGGGGAGTGGACCCGCCGGCGCGTCGACGGCCCCGAGGGGGCCCGCCGGTTCGCGCACAAGCTGGCCATCCCGATCTACGACGTGCGGCTCATGGGCTACCCGCAGCGGATGCGGGACTACAACGAGCGTCGCAAGCGCCGCCCCGAGCTGTACTGAGTCGCCGGCCGGAGCTGCGCTGAGCCGCCGCCCCGAGCTGCGCCGAGCCGCCGCCCCGGCCCCGTGCCGGGCCGCGCGGCGGAGGGCCCCCACCGGGCGGGGGGACCCTTCCGCGCGACCGCGTCAGCCGTTGGCGGCGACGTCCTCCACCAGGTGCACGAGGGTACGCACCGGAACGCCCGTGCCGCCCTTGGTCCAGTAGCCGGTCGCCTCACCCGAGTGGTAGCTGGGGCCGGCGATGTCGAGGTGCGCCCAGGCCACGTCGTCGGTGACGAACTCGCGCAGGAACACCCCGCCCTGCAACATGTGCCCCGCCCGGTCCATCCCGGCGTTGACCTGGGAGATGTCGGCGACGTCGGACTCCATGCCCTTGCGCACCTCGTCGGGCAGCGGCATCGGCCAGGCCGGCTCGCCGACCGCGTCGCCGGCCGCCCGGACCCGCTCGCACAGCTCCGGGGTGCCCATCACGCCCGAGATCCGCTTGCCCAGCGAGACCACCTGCCCGCCGGTGAGGGTGGAGACCTCGAACAGGTAGTCGGCGCCGTCCTCGCAGGCCCGCGCCATGGCGTCGCCCAGGACCATCCGGCCCTCGGCGTCGGTGTTGAGCACCTCCACCTTCTTGCCGTTGTACATGGTGATCACGTCGCCCGGCCGGTAGCTCGTGCCCGACGGCATGTTCTCGGCCATCGGCAGGTAGCCCGTCACCGTCACCGCCGGCTTGAGCGCGGCGATCGCCAGCATGGCCGCGCCGACCGCCGCCGCGCCGCCCATGTCGGACTTCATCTCCCACATGCCCTGCGCCGGCTTGATCGAGATGCCGCCGGTGTCGAAGGTGATGCCCTTGCCGACCAGCGCCACCCGCTTGCCGCTGCCCCCGCCCTCGGGCGTGTAGGTGAGCGTGACCAGGCGCGGCGGGGCCTCCGAGCCCTGCCCGACGGCCAGGATGCCGCCGTAGCCGCCGGCCGCCAGGGCCGCCTCGTCGAGCACCTCGACGGCGAGCCCGGCCGCGCGGGCCGCCTCGGCCACCGCGTCGGCGAACCCCGGCGGGCGCAGCAGGTTCGGGGCCATGTTGACCCAGTCGCGGGTCAGCCGGACCGCGCCCGCCACCGCGTGCGCCCGCTCGATCTCGGCGCGGGCGCCCGCGTCGCCGGCCTCCGGCACCGCGACCAGCACCTCGGCGACCGGCTCCCGCCGGGCCGGCTGCGGGCGGGTCTTGTACCCGGCGAACCGGTAGCCGCCGAGCAGCGCCCCCTCGGCCACCGCGCGCAGCGCGTCGGCGGCGTCGGCGTCGTCGGGCAGCGGCAGGCTCAGCGCCACCCGGCGCGCCCCCGCCAGGGCCCGGACCGCCGAGCCGGCGGCCCGGCGCAGCGTCTCCGGCGCGGGGGCGGCCCCCGTCGGCTCGGGGCCGAGGCCGACCGCCGCGACCACCGGGGCGGTGACGGTGCCCAGCGTGGCCAGCTTGATCACCTCGCCCGGCGCCCCGGTCGCGCCGAGCAGCGCCAGCGTCTCGGTGAGCTTGCCGTCGAAGGCGGCGGCGATGCTCTCGGCGCCGCTGGCGAGCAGCAGCGCCCCGGCGGGGTCGCCGGCGGCGGCCTGCTCACCGGTCTGGCTGTGCAGGCCGATCACGATCGCGTCGACGGCGAGCTCGGCGGGGTCTGTGTCGACCAGGCTGAGGGTGGTGCTGGGCGATGTCACTGAAGCTACTCCGGGCGGGCCGGGCCGGCCGCGTCGTCGCGTACCGGCGGTGAAGGTCTCCGGCGGCAACCTACCCGCCGGACGGTGGGCTGTCCCGCCGAACACCGCCGACGGGGGTCCCGCCGATGCTAACCAGACGTTCAGCCCCCGGTAAGTTGCCACCCATGACCGACGCGACCTCCGCCGCCGCCGCGACCCGGCTGCGCCGTTCCCCGCTGCACGAGCGGCACACCGCCCTCGGCGCCAAGTTCGCCCCCTTCGGTGGCTGGGAGATGCCCCTGGAGTACGCCGGCGGCGGGGTGCTCCGGGAGCACGCGGCGGTCCGCACCGGGGTCGGCGTGTTCGACGTGTCGCACCTGGGCAAGGCGCGGGTCACCGGCCCCGGCGCGGCGGGCTTCGTCAACGCCTGCCTCAGCAACGACCTCGGCCGGATCGGCCCCGGCCAGGCGCAGTACACCCTGTGCTGCGACGACGCCACCGGCGGCGTGGTGGACGACGTCATCGCCTACCTGCACGCCGACGACCACGTCTTCCTCGTCCCGAACGCCGCGAACACCGCCGAGGTGGTGCGCCGGCTGCGCGCCGCCGCGCCCGAGCACGTCGTCGTCGACGACGAACACGACGCACACGCCGTCCTGGCGGTGCAGGGCCCGCGCTCGGCCGAGCTGCTCGCCGCGCTGGGCCTGCCCACCGACCACGACTACATGAGCTTCCGCACCGCCACCCTCGCCGACGCCGAGCTGACCGTCTGCCGCACCGGCTACACCGGCGAGCTGGGCTACGAGCTGGTGGTGCCGGCCGGGCACGCCCTCGCCGTCTGGGACGCGCTGACCGCCGCCGGCGCGGCGTACGAGCTGCGGGCCTGCGGGCTGGCCGCGCGGGACACCCTGCGCACCGAGATGGGCTACCCGCTGCACGGGCAGGACCTGTCGCCGGAGATCACCCCCGTGCAGGCCCGCTCCGGCTGGGCCGTCGGCTGGGACAAGCCGGCGTTCTGGGGCCGCGACGCGCTGCGCGCCGAGAAGGCCGCCGGTCCCGCGCGTACGCTGCGCGGCCTGGTCGCCGTCGACCGGGCGATCCCGCGCCCCGGCATGAAGCTCTACGTCGGCGACGCCTGCGTCGGCACGGTCACCAGCGGCACCTTCAGCCCGACGCGCAAGCAGGGCATCGCCCTGGCCCTGCTCGACACGGCCGCCGGCCTCGCCGACGGCGACCGGGTGGACGTCGACATCCGGGGCCGCCGCGCCGCCCTGACCCTCACCCGCCCCCCGTTCGTGACCCCCTCGGTGCGCTAGTCCCCGCTCGACGGGGTGGGGCGTTCGCCGGCGTCGAGGACGGCCTGGGTCCAGCCGCCCTCGATGACGCCCGTCGCGCCCAGCACGGCCCAGTCGACGACGTCCGCCGCCTCGACCACCACGGGCGCGCCGATGCGCACCGCCGGGTCGGTGCCGGCGTCGCTGGCGCTCGCCCCGACGATCCGCTCCGGGGCGTCCCACGACGTCACGCCCGCCCAGACGTACTCGGGGCCCTCGTCGCCCGGCAGGCCGTACTTGACCACGAGCTGCGACTCCGCCGGCAGCCGGCCCGCCAGGAACCGGGCCCGCACGTCGTCCAGGCCGGCCCGGGCGGTGGCGATCGCCCGGCTCATGGCGTCGCCGGGGCGGGCGTAGCGCACGTCCGGCGCGATGCCGTCGAACAGCGTGGCGCAGGCCGCCGCGAAGTAGCGCCCGTCCGGGCCCGGGTGCCCCGGCGGCGGGCGCAGGCTCAGGAACGAGTCGGCGTCCGGGTCGGTGGCCGGGTCCAGCTCCAGCCGCAGCAGCACCGGCGCGGTCGCCCCGTGCTGCTCCGGGTTGCCGTAGGCGACCGCGATGTCGTGCCCGGTGACCGTGGCCAGCACCGGGAGCTGCACGAACGCCGGCACCTCGTCGCCGGCCAGCCCGTCGGTCCAGGCCCGCAGCAGCCGGCGGGCGGCCCCGGTGAGCACCGCGCCCCAGGCCCGGGTGAGGTGGTCGGGCACCCCCTGGGTCTGCAACTCCAGCAGCCCGAAGCGGCGCAGCCCCTTCGTGGTGAACCACAGCCCCTCGGCGTCGGAGGAGTAGGGCACCAGCACCCAGTCGACCAGCCGGATCCGGCCCTGCTCGTCCGGCAGCGACCGCAGCGCCGTGGCCGGGTCGAGGAACTGGAGGCCGAAGACGTCCACGACGTCCCCGCCCGCGCTCTCGGCGACGGCGGCGGCGACCGCCCGCGCCGCCCACTCGTGCGCGGGCGGCCAGCCCGGCCGGTACTCCGCCTGCACCACCACCAGGTGGGTGGCCGCGGCGAGCCGGTCGAGCTGCGCCTGGCCCGCCCCGAACGCGGTCAGCAGGTCCGGCGGCAGCGCCGGGAACTCGGCGACCGGCCGGGTGTCCACGCTCATCAGCGGGCTGTCCAGCATCTGCGTCGCCAGCCCGTGCACCGGCTCGGCGAGCCGACCGGCCAGCGCCCGCACGGCCGTCTTCACGCCGACCTTCGGCAGGCCCACCATCGGCACCAGGTAGGTGGCGGTGAGCGACTCGGGGACCGGGACGGGCAGGAAGTCGTCGGTGATGAGCATGTGGTCCCCTGTCTGCCCCGTGCCGGCCTGTCGCCCGAAACGCTACCCGCCCCGGCGCGTCCGGATCAGCGGGTCGCCGCCAGCCCCAGGTAGACCAGCGTGGTCACCACCTCCACGGTCGCGCCGAGCACGTCGCCGGTGATGCCGCCGAGGCGGCGTACCAGGTGGCGCAGCAGCAGCACCGCGACGGCGAGCGCGGCGAGCACGGCGACCGGCCCCTGCCACGGGCGGCCCGGCACGGCGGCGACGGCGACGGCCGCGACGGCGGCCACGCCGACCCCCGCCGCGACCGGGCCGACGGTGCCCGCGACCAGCGCGCCCAGCCCGTCGGGCCGGGCCGCCGGCACGCCGCGCCGGCAGGCCAGGGTGACCCCGAGCCGCCCGGCCGCCGTCGCCGCCACCACCCCCGCGAGCGCCGCCGGCCACGACCGGGCCGCCAGCTCGGCGAGGACCGCGGCCTGCGTCAGGAGTACGACCACCAGCGCGGCCACCCCGAACGGCCCCACGTCCGGCTTCTTCATGATCTCCAGCGCGGCGGCGCCCCGCCGGTACGACCCCAGCGCGTCGACGGTGTCGGCGAGCCCGTCCAGGTGCAGCCCCCGGGTGAGCAGCGCGCCCGCCCCGAGGGTCACCGCCGCGGCGACCAGCGGCGCGGCGACTGCCCCGACGAGCAGCAGCACCCCGGCCAGCGCCGCCCCGAGCAGGGCGCCGACCGCCGGGGCGGACGCCATCGCGACGCCCGCCGTGGCGCGGTCGACCCGGCCGGCGCGCACCGGCCAGACGGTGAACGTGGTCAGCGCCAGCCGCAGGCCGTCGCCGACGCGCCCCCCGCCACCCGGGTGGGGATCAGTCGGCACGCCGCCCGGCCGGATCCGGCTCCGGCCCGGCCGGCTCGGCGGCCCCGGCGGACGCGGTGGTGCCCGTGGACGCGGTGGTGGCCGTGGGCGCGGTGGTGGCCGGGCCCGGGCCGGCCGGCTCCGGCTCGACGAACTCCGCGCCGCCGTCGTCGCCGTCCGTGTCACGGTCGGCGGCGGCGTCGCCTGCACCGTCGCCGTCGCCCGCACCGTCGCCGCCTGCACCGTCGCCGTCGCCGTCGCCGCCCGCACCGTCGCCGTCCGCGCCTGCGGCAGCCGCCTCGTCCGCCACGGTCGCGGCGTCGTCCGGGCCCGGCCGGGCGGGCAGCGCGGCGGCCAGCGACAGCACCGAGCGCAGCAGCGGCAGCGCGGTCAACGCGTTCGCCCCCTCGCCGAGGTCGAGCCGCAGGTCCAGCAGGGGATCGAGGCCCAGCACGTCGGCGGCGAGCCGGACCGCCGGGTGGCCGCCGTGGTCGGCCAGCAGGCACCAGTGCCGGGCCTGCCCGGCCAGGTCCCGGCTGACCATGCCGGCCGCCAGGCCGACCGGGCCGTCCAGCAGCACCGGCAGCCGGCGGGCGGTCGCGCCGAGCAGCACGCCGGTCGCCACCGCGATGTCCCCGCCGCCCAGCTCGGCCAGCACGTCCTTGGCGTCGCGGGGCGAGCGCCGGGTGCGGTGCAGCGCGTCCCGGACCGCCGCGCAGCGTCGCATCCACGCCGCGTCGTCGATCTCGCCGCCCGCCGTCACCACCCGGCCGAGCACCGCCGGTGGCTCCGCGCCGGCCGTCGCCGCGAGCACCGCCGCCGCGGCGGCGTCCGTGCCGGCTCCGCACGCCGCCAGCACCAGCAGCCGTACGCCCGCCTCGGCGGCCTCCTCGGCCAGCCGCCAGCCGTACCGCAGGGCCTGCTCGACCTGCTCGTGGTCCAGGGCCGGCAGGCGCTCGATGGGCTCGGACGCCGGCGTCTCGACGACCTGGAGGCTCGCGCCGTTCTCGGCGGCCAGCCGGGCCAGCACGCCCTGCCCGGCGCGGGCCTGCGCCGCCCGTCGGGCCGACTCCCCGGGCGGGGCGCCGGCGGCGGCCCCACCGGCGTGGTCGCCGTGCAGCAGCAGCACCCGCACGCTGTCCCAGGGCTTCGGCGTCGGCGTGCCCTGGGTGGCCGCGGCGAAGCCGACCACCCGCTCCAGCACGCCCAGCCCGGCCCCGGGCACGTCCAGGGTGGCCAGCCGCTCGACGGCCTGCGGCCCGGTGTACTCGTCGGGCATCGGCAGCTCCATGCCGGGCTGGATGACCAGGCCCGTGGCGACCACCGGCAGCGCCATCGTCGGCGCGGCCCAGGGCGCGCCGGCCGGCTCCGGCGCCGTGGTCGGGGTCAGCACCTGCGGCAGCGCCGCGCGGTCGTCGTGCCCACCGCCGGCCGCCGTAGCCGTCGCCTGGGCGGCCGCCCCCTGCGCGGCCGTCGCCTGGGCGGCCGTCGTCGCGGCCGGAGCCGGGACCGCCGCCTGCGGGGCGGGGACCGCCCCGGCCCCGCCGCCCGGCGCGGCGGGGGCCTTGAGCCAGCACGCCTGGCCGGCGACCACCAGCACCACCGCGTCGCAGACGTCGGCGACCGCCCGGTTGGCCGCGCCGAGCGCGTCGACGAACGCCCGCCCCAACGGGGTGGTCGGCACCAGCGACAGCCCCACCTCGGGACTGACCAGCACCAACCGCGCCGGGCAGGCCCGCACCGCGTCGGCCAGCTCGGCGATGGTCGCCGTGTCGTCCGCCGGCTGGTGGGCCGGGTCGAGCAGCACGGTCACCCAGCCGCCGAGGTCGTCGACGAGCAGCGTCTCGTTCGGCCCGGCCGACGCGACGACGTCGGCCAGCCGGCGCGGGTCGTCGGCGGTCTCCTCGGTGGTCCACGACCCCGGCCGCCGGGCGCGATGCGCCTCCAGGCGGGCCGCCCACTCGGCGTCGGTCGGGTCGCCGGCAGCCGAGGTCGCCACGTAGCGGACCGTGGGCGCCTCGGCGACCAGGGACTCCGCGAACTCGGACTTGCCGGAGCGGATCCCGCCGAGCACCAGGACCGTGTTCCACCCGTCAACGGACATGCCCCGTACCTTAAGGCCGCCGCGGCCCGCGCCGCCGGTCGGCCCGCGCCGGTGACCACGGTTCGGGCGGACGGGGCGGGGCCCCGGGCGGCCCCGCCGCCGCCGGCGGCCCGGCCGGCGGGTGGAGCGGCGGGCCGTCCGGCACGGGGCCGACTACGCTTGCGGGGGTTCGTCCCAGGGGGACTTCAGCGGCGAGGGGAGACGCGGCATGGCGTGGAGCTGGCGGTACGAGGGCGCGGACGGCGCGGCGGCCGAGGGGCCGGCGGAGACGTTCGGGAGCCAGGCGGACGCCGAGTCCTGGATCGGCCAGACCTGGCGGGAGCTCGCGGCATCCGGCGTCACGACGGTCACGCTCGTCGAGGACGACCGGGTGGACTACCGGATGAGCCTCCAGCCCCCGGCCGAGTGATGACACCGGGCCGCCCGGGCGGCGGCGAGCCGCTGGTGCTCGGGGTGCCCCGGGCGGCCTTCCGGCCCAGCCCGGTGTTCCTGGCGTTGGTCGCGCTCTTCGCGGCCAGCGGCGTCATGGCCTGGAACCGGTTCGGCAACGTCCGGTTCGACGTGTTCCTCTTCGTCGTCTCGGGCTGGCTCGTCTCGCTGTGCCTGCACGAATACGCGCACGCGGTGGTCGCCTACCGGGCCGGGGACCGCGACATCGCCCACCGGGGCTACCTGACGCTCAACCCGTTCAAGTACACCCACCCGCTGCTGTCGATCGTGCTGCCCGTGGTGGTGGTGCTGCTCGGCGGCATCGGCCTGCCCGGCGGCGCGGTGTGGGTGGACCGGCACGCCATCCCGGGGCGGCTGCGGCACACCCTGGTCAGCCTCGCCGGCCCGGCCACCAACGTGCTGTTCACCCTGGTGCTGGTGGCGGTGCTGCGGGTCGGCTTCGGCGGCGGCGGGTCGGTGGAGTTCTGGGCGGGCCTGGCGCTGCTGGCGTTCCTCCAGCTCACCGCCAGCGTGCTCAACCTGCTGCCGGTGCCCGGCCTCGACGGCGGCAACATGATCCAGCCGTGGCTGAACCCGCAGTGGCGACGGATGTACGACCTGTTCGCCCCGTTCGGGTTCATCCTGCTGTTCGCGCTGCTGTGGAACCCGCGCCTCGGCGGCTGGTTCTTCGACGCGGTCTTCGCCGTGGCGAACCTGCTCGGCCTGCCCCCGTGGCTCTACGCCGCCGGCCTCGACCTGATCCGCTTCTGGCAGGGCTGACCCGCACCCGAACGGCGGTGGCGGGCCCGGTCCGGCCGGCGTGCCGCGCCGACCGGACCGGGACGCCTCACGGCCGCTTCGCGGGGGACTGCGTCTTGCCCGGGTCCCGCTCGACGACCGGGTCGACGACGGCGTCGATCGCCTTGAGCAGGTCGGCGTCGAGCTTCACCCCGGCCGCCTTCACGTTGTCGTGCACCTGCTCGGGACGGGACGCCCCGACGATCGCCGAGGAGACGTTCGGGTTCTGCAACACCCAGGCGATGGCGAGCTGCGGCATGCTCAGCCCGGCCTGCTCGGCCAACGGCTTGAGCTGCTGCACCCGGGTCAGCACCTCGTCGGTGAGCAACCGGGCGATGAAGTTCGCCCCCGACTTCTCGTCGGTGGCCCGGGAACCGGCCGGCGGCGGCTGGCCAGGAAGGTATTTGCCCGACAGCACGCCCTGCGCGATCGGCGACCAGACGATCTGCCCGATGCCCAGCTCCTCGCAGGTCGGCACCACCTCGGCCTCGATGACCCGCCACAGCATCGAATATTGCGGCTGGCTGGACACCAGCGGGATGCGCAGCTCCCGGGCGAGCCGGTGGCCGGCCCGGATCTGCTCCGCCGTCCACTCCGAGACGCCGATGTAGTGGGCCTTGCCGGAGTGCACGACGTCGGCGAACGCCTCCATCGTCTCCTCCAGCGGAGTGCTGTGGTCGTACCGGTGGGCCTGGTAGAGGTCCACGTAGTCGGTCTGCAGCCGGCGCAGCGAGCCGTTGATCGACTCCATGATGTGCTTGCGGGACAGGCCCCGGTCGTTGCGACCGGGACCGGTCGGCCAGAAGACCTTCGTGAAGATCTCCAGCCCCTCGCGGCGCTCGCCCTTCAGCGCCCGGCCGAGCACCTCCTCGGCCTTCGTGCCGGCGTACGTGTCGGCGGTGTCGAACGTGGTGATGCCCGTCTCCAGCGCGGCCCGGACGCAGGCGGTCGCCGCGTCCTCCTCGACCTGCGACCCGTGGGTGATCCAGTTGCCGTACGAGATCTCGCTGACCAGCAGGCCCGAACGGCCCAGGTGTCGGAAGTCCATGGTGCGACCCTAGCCCGCCCGCGTCATGGTCACCTGCCCGCAGGGCGCGCGGCGGCTCGGGTCAGACCAGCGGGCTGGCGTCGGCGAGCAGGTGGTCGATCTGCTCGACCACCCGGTCGCGGCTCGGATGCACCGGGTCGATCAGCGGCGCGCCCCGCCGGTCCAGCGCGCCCCAGCGGCCGAGGCCGTCGCCGACCAGGTACGCCACCGGGTGCACCACCAGCGCCGGGTGCGCCGGGGCCACCAGCACCCGGCCCGTGCGGTCCACCACCCCGCGTCGGCCGTTCAACTCCACCACGGCCAGCCCCTCGTCGGTGAAGCCGTCGACGTAGCGGCCGTCGAACAGGGCCGTGGTGAAGCCGTGGTAGCGGGTGGGCACCACCACCGTGCCGGTGCGGTCGACCGCCCCCCAGCCCCCGCCGACGCGGACCGCCGCCACCCCGCCCCGGAACGGCCGCACGTCGTCGAAACCGGGCGGAATCACCACCATGTTGGACGGATCCACCGCCATCCAGTTGCCGGTGCCGTCCATCGACACCCAGGCGAGGCCGTCGGAGAACGAACCGACCGACCGGTAGCCGTTGTTGGCCTGGATCAGCGTGCGGCCCGAGTCGTCGATCAGCGCCCACCGGGTGCCCTCCGGCCGGCGTACCCAGGCCACGCCCTCCCGGAACGGCTGCGCCTCGGCGTAGTCGGTGCCGATCACCAGGTTGCCGTCGGCGTCGGCGTAGCCCCACCGGTCCAGGTCCTCGTCGTACGTCGGCACCGGCGGCCGGGGCGTCCGCAGGATCTCCGACCGCCCGCGTGGATAGGGGCCGAAGCCGTCCCGCCGGGCCCGCTCGGCGACCGCGTCCAGCGCGATCCGGGTGCGGGCGAGCAGCTCCGGATCGGCGGACCGTTGCAGGTCGAGGGCCCGCTCGAAGTGCTGGCACGCCTCGATCAGCCGGCCCTGGTCGTAGCAGCAGCGGCCGGCGTGCTCGTGCAGGGCCGCGCGCAGCGGGTCGGGCAGCTCCGTCGAGTTGGCCTCCGCGAAGAGCCGGTCGGCCTCGGCGAACTCGCCCCGCCAGCGCAGCACGTGGGCCAGGCGCGCCCGCGCCAGCGCGGTCCGCCGCAACTCGCCGGTGGCCTCGGCGTACGTCAGCGCCAGCCGGGCGTCGTCGGCCGCGTCCCCCAGGTCGCCGAGCAGGCGCGACGCCACCGCCCGCAGGCTCAGCAGCCGGGCCCGGGACCGGTTGTCCAGGGCGACGTCGAGCTTGGCGGTCAGCCCCTCCCGTACGCTGCGCAGCAGCTCCGGGTCGTCGGCCTCCTCGCGCAGGGTCTCCGGGTGCAGCCGCCACCGCAGGGCCGCGAGCGTCTGCTCCGGGTCGGCCGGAGCGGCCCGCCGCTCCTGGCCGGGCCGTGGCTCCGCCCCGACGACGGACCCGGCCGGCGACACGGGCTGCGCGGGCACACCGGACACGGGCTGTGCAGGTACGCCGGACACCGGCCGGGCGGATTCGCCGGACCCGGGATACGCGGGCGGTGCCGAGGCGGGACGTGGCTGCTCCGGCACCGGCTGAGCGCCGGGCGACGCGGACAGGGCCGGCGGCGCGGACACGGGGGGCGCGGACACGGGCGGGGCGGACACGGGCCGGGTGGACACTGGCGGGGCGGACACGGGCGGGGCGGACACGGGCGGGGCGGACACGGGCCGGGTGGATACCGGCGGGGTGGGCACGGGCGGCGCGGACAGCGGCGGCGGTGCGGACGCCGGTGACGCGGGCGCGGCGCTCACCGGGCGCGGGTCGACACCCCGGTCGGCCGGGACCGGAGCCTGCGGCGTCGCCGGGCGCGCGTCGGCGTCGGCCGGACCGCCGGTGTGCTGCGGCTCGGGCGTCGCCGGCACCGGGTCGGCCGGAGCCGGAACCCGGGTCGACGAGGCCGGCACCGCAGCCGGGGTCGGTGCCGGGGTGGGGGGCGAGACCTGCGCCGGGACCGGAGTGGGGACCGGGTCCGCAGCGGCGGCGGGAGCGGCCGGCTCGGGGACCGGCGACACCGGTCTGTTCGGGCGGAACCACGCGTCGGACTGCTCCGGCGGGGGCGACGTCGCCGCGCCTGCCGGCCCCGGGGACGGCCGTTCGTCGACCGCCCGAGGCCGGTCGGCCCCGCCGGGGGTGGCGTCGTCCGGTGCCCCGGCCGCCCGCGCCCGGCCGGCCGGCACGTCGACGATCGAGGCGATCACGCTCTCGTCCCGGTCGGTGGTGTCGTCCCGGCCGGTGGTCCCCGCCGGCGCGGGGTCCCCGGCCGGATCGGCGGGAACGGTCGGCGGGCGGGCGGCATCCGGGACCGCGGCGACGACCGGTTCGCCGGCCACGTCCGGGCCGGTCGTGACGCCCGGCTCGGCGGACCCGGCAGCGGCTTCGGGCCCGGTGGCTTCGGGCCCGGTGGCTTCGGGCCCGGTGGCCTCGGGCCCGGTGGCGGCCCGGGACTCGACGGCGGGCCCGGGCTGCACGGTGCGCTCGGGCCCCGCGGTGCCTTCGGGCTCGGCGGTGGCGTCGGGTTCGACCACGGGTGCGGGCTCGGCGGCTGCCCCGGGCCTGGCTGCGGATCCGGGCGTGGCGGAGCCCCCGGGGCCGGTCGGGACGGGCGCGTCCACCGGTACGGCAGCCGGCGGCTCGTCCGGCCCCTGGGCGGCCTGCGGTTCGGGGGCGTCGGCCGGCGGTTCCGGCGTCGGATCCGTCGACTCCGGAGCGACGGACGGCACCGGCGGCACGGGCTGCTCCGGTCGCGGGCGGCTCGATGGCTCGGCAGACCGCGGAGCGGCGACCGGGGCGGTCGCGGCCGGGGCGTCCGGGCGTACCGTGTCGCCCCCGGCGGCCGGTGGACCGCCGGGCACGGTCCGGGGCTCGGCCGGCGCGGGGGCGGGCAGGAACTCCAGCCGCAGCCGGGCGGCGGGCGGCGCGGGGACGGGCTCGGCGGGTGGCACGGGAACCGGCCGTGCCGGGGGGACGGGCTCGGTCGGTGGCGCGGAGACCGGTGCCGACGGCGCGGGTGGCGTCGGCACGATGCGCGTCGGTGCGGGTGGCACGGGCGGCGCGGAGACCGGTGCCGCCGACGCGGCCGGCGTGAGCTCGGTCGGCGGCGCGGAGACCGGCCTGGCCACCGGCGGTCCCGCGACGGGCCTGGTCACCGGCGGCCCCTGGGCCGGCCTGGCCACCGGCGGCACCGAGATCGGCCTGCCCGGCGGTCCGCTGGCGGGGGCGTCGCTCACGGGTACGCCGGTGGTGGGCGGTCCGCTGACGGGCGTGAGAGGCGTGCCGGGCCGTGCGGCCGGCGGCGCGTCGGCGGCCGGCTCGACCGGGCGACGCGGCTCGACCGGTGGGCGGATCGGCTCGACCGGCGGGCGGTGCGGGTGCGGCTCGACGGGGAACCGCGCCGGTCCGGCCGCCGGACGCCAGGGCTCCACCGGCGGGCGCAGCGACTCCGTCGGCGGGCGCAGCGGTTCGGCCGGGGGGCGGGGTGGCTCCACCGGTGCGCGGTGCGGTTCGACCGGCGGGCGGTGCGGCTCGACGGGCCGGTGCGGCGGGGGGCCGAACCGGGGGCCGGGGGCGCTGTCCTGCCTCGGTGGCGAGCCGGCGCGATCGACCGACGGGCGGGGCCCGTACCGGTCGGTGACCGGCCGTTCGTCGCCGCGGCCGTCGGCGGCCGGCCACTCGCCTCGGCGCGGGTCGCCCCGGCGCGGGTTCGCGGGGGCGGGGTTCCGGCCCAGGTCCGGACGGAGCTGGCCGGGCTGCGGCCAGGGCAGGGCACCGTCGCGCGGCGGGGCCGGCCGGACACCGGGCTCGCGGTGCTCCTCCGCCTGCGCGGCGGCGTCCCGCCCGTCCCGGTAGGGGCGGGCGTCCCGGTACTGCGCCGGTCCGCCCCGGTCGCCAGGGTGGCGCGGTGCGTCGGCGGTGGGGCGTGCGGGCAGGTCGGCGGGGTGGCGCGGCGCGTCGGCGGCGGGGCGTGCGGGCAGGTCGGCGGGGTGGCGTGGCGCGTCGGCGGGCCGGCCCTGCTGGCGGTCCAGCCGGTCCGCGCCCTGACCGGTGCCGGCCGCCGGGGGGCCCGGCCACCCGTCCGGGCCCGGTCCGACACGGCCGTCGCGGTCCAGCGTGGACCGGCGGCGTTCGGGCCAGCCGGCGGCGGCCGGCCCCGGCCGGTCGCCGTAGGGCCGGTTCGGGTGCTCGTCCGGCTCGGGCAACCATCCGGCATCGCTGCGGGCTGCGGGGGAGACCGGGGTCGCCTCGGCGGGCCCCGGCCGGCGGCCGGGGTCGGCGGGGCGTGGCTGGTCGTAGCGTGGCGGGTCGTGCCGGCCGACGGCCGCGTCGCGGTCCGGCGTCCAGCCGGGGGAGCGCCGGTCGTGCCGGCCGGGCTGGTCGGGCTGGTCGTGGGCGGGATGCCGCGGCGGGTACGCCTCGGCCGGCCCACGCTCCTCCCAGCCGCGCCGCGCCGGTCCCCACTCGTCCGGCGCGGGGGGCCGGCGGTACGGGGCGTGCTCGTCGGCGGCGCGGCGACGGTGCGGGGCCTGCTCGTCGGTTGCGGCGTGCCGGCGGTGCGGTGTGACGTCGTCGGATCCGGGTCGGCGGTGCGGTGCGGCGTCGTCGGGTGCGTGCCGGCGGTACGGTGCGGCGTCGCCCGGCGCGGGACGCCGGTACGGGGCGTGGGCGTCGGCGGCGGGGCGCGGGCGGTAGGGGTCGTGTTCCTCGGGCGCGGGTCGGCGGTGGCGGTCGCGCTCGTCCGGGGCGGCGCGTCGCCCGTCGTCCGCCGGCCGGCGGTACGGGTCGTGCTCGGTGCCGGGCCGGCGGTAGCCGTCCGGCTCGGTGACCGGACGACGGAAGGCGTCCTGCTCGCTCGGCCGTGGGTGGGCGTCCTGCTCCACCGGCCGGCGGTACGGGTCCTGCTCGGTGCCGGGACGCCGGTACGGGTCGTGGTCGGTGGTCGGGCGGCGGTACCGGTCGTGCTCGTCGGATCCGGGCCGGCGGTACGGGTCGTGCCCGTCCGGGGCGGGGCTGACCGGCTGCACCTCGGCCCGGCCGACGGCGGCGGCGCGGCCCCGGGGCGGGGGCGGCTGGTGCCGCAGGCCGATGTCGCCCGGGTAGCGCTGCCCCGGGAACTGCGGCTGCCATTCGGTGGTCGGCTCGAACACCCAGGACGGCTCGGCCGGATCGCGCCAGCGGTCGATGAAGTCGCCGCTCATCCGCAGGTCCCGTCGCCGCCCGCGTGGCGAGCCCCGGTGCCCGGCTCGCGTCGCTCGCTCACGGCGATGTCACCTCGTTGGAAATTGTCGAGCTGGGCACCTCACCTGCCGGTAAAGTCGCCCGGTCCGGCGCGGGTGGCTGCGGAAGGAGGGTAACGGCGTGGGCTCTGTCACCGCCACTGTGGCACCGCCCACCGAGTCAAACGTTATCCTATGGTTTCGGACATTCGGTGCGATAGTGCGATCCGGATTCCGCCGGTACGCCACGTACCGCCAGGCCGCGCTTGCCGGTGCCGTCACCAACATCGTCTTCGGTTTCCTGCGCTGCTACGTCCTGCTCGGCGCGGCGGGCGAGGCGGGCGCCGTGGCCGGGTACGACCGGGCGCAGTTCGCCACCTTCGTCTGGGCGGGGCAGGGCATGCTCGCGGTGATCCTGCTGTGGGGCCGGCCCGAGCTCGCCGAGCGGATCCGCACCGGCGACGTGGCCAGCGACCTGCTGCGCCCGGTCCACCCGGTGACCAGCTACCTCGCCACCGACCTGGGCCGGGCGGGCTGGGCGTGCGTGTCCCGGCTGCTGCCGCCGGTCCTGGTCGGCCCGCTCTTCTTCGACGTGCACCTGCCGGCCCGCTGGTCGACCGTGCCGCTGTTCGTGGTCTCCGCGACGGTCGCGGTGGTGCTCTGCTTCGGCTGCCGGTTCCTGGTCAACGCCACCGCGTACTGGCTCCAGGACGTCCGGGGCCCGCAGATCCTGTGGACCCTCGGCTCGGGGGTGCTCGCCGGTCTCTACTTCCCGCTGCCGTTCCTGCCCGACGGGCTGTTCCTGGCGTTGCAGCTGGCCACCCCGTTCCCGAGCCTCCTACAGACCCCGCTCGACGTGCTGGTCGAGCGGGATCCGACGGGCGTGCAGGTCGCGCTGGTCGGGGTGCAGGTCGGCTGGGCGGCGGCGATCCTCGCCCTGTGCCGGCTGGTGCAGCGCCGCGCCGAGCGCCGCCTGGTGGTGCAGGGTGGCTGACCACCGGCTGCGGGCGTACGGGGCGCTGCTCGGTGCGCAGGCCCGGTCGCAGGCCGCCTACCGGGCGTCGTTCGCGGTGGACCTGGTCGGCAACGTCGGGGCCACCGTCTTCGACGTGGTGACCGTCCTGGTGATCTTCGGGGTGACCCGGGAGCTGGGCGGGTTCACGCTGCGCGAGACGCTGGTCATGGTGGGCCTGTCGGCCTGCGCGTTCGCCACCGCCGACCTGCTCGTCGGCAACGTCGAGCGGCTGCCCGCGTACGTGCGCACCGGGCTGTTCGACGCGGTGCTGCTGCGCCCGCTCGGCGCGCTGCCCCAGCTGCTGCTGATGGACCTGCCGCTGCGCAAGGTGTCCCGGGCGGTGTTCGGCCTGGCCGTGCTGCTGGTGGCCCTGGCCCGCGCCGGCATCGAGTGGACCCCGGGCCGGGTGGCGCTGGCGGTGGCCGCCCCGCTGGCCGGGGTGGTCTTCTTCGGGTCGCTCTTCGTGGCCACCGCCACCGTGTCGTTCTACTGGACCGACTCGGGGGAGCTGGCCAACTCGGTCACCTACGGCGGGCGCGACTTCACGACGTACCCCGTCACGATCTTCGACGGCTGGTTCCGCGCGGCCTTCGCGTACGGGATGGGGTTCGCCTTCGTCAGTTACCAGCCGGCGCTGGCGCTGCTCGGCCGGGCCGACCCGCTCGGCCTGCCGGCCTGGGTCGGCTGGGTCTCGCCGGCCGTCGCGCTGGTCGCCGCCGCCCTCGCCGCCGCCGCCTGGCGCGTCGGGGTCCGCCACTACCGGAGTACGGGATCATGAGCGTCATCGACGTGCGCGACCTGCGCAAGGAGTTCACGGTCCGGGTCAAGGCCGGCCGGCTGCGCCGCGAGAAGCGCACCGTGGCGGCGGTGGCCGGGGTCGACCTGCGCGTCGAGCGCGGCGAGCTGCTCGGCTACATCGGCCCGAACGGCGCGGGCAAGTCCACCACCCTGAAGATGCTGACCGGCGTGCTGACCCCCACCTCCGGGCGGGTACGCGTGTGCGGGCTGCGCCCGGTGCCCGAGCGCACCCGGCTGGCGCTGCGCGTCGGCGTGGTCTTCGGCCAGCGGTCCCAGCTCTGGTGGGACCTGCCGCTGCGGGAGTCGTTCGACCTGCTGCGGCACGTCTACCGGGTGCCGGCCGCCGCGCACGCCGCCCGGCTGCGCCGCTGCCGCGACCTGCTCGACCTGGACGCCTTCGCCGACATCCCGGTGCGGCAGCTCTCCCTCGGCCAGCGGATGCGCGGCGAGCTGACCGCCGCCCTGCTGCACGGCCCGGAGGTGCTCTTCCTCGACGAGCCGACGATCGGGCTGGACGTGGTGAGCCGGCAGGCCGTGCGGGGCTTCCTGGCCGAGCTCGGCCGCACCGGCGACACCACCCTCGTGCTCACCACGCACGACCTGGCCGACATCGAGCGGCTGTGCCCGCGCCTCGTGGTGATCGACCACGGCCGGGTGGTGCACGACGGCTCGATCGCCGCCCTGCACGACCGCTACGGCTCCCGCCGCCTCGTCGTCGCCGACCTGGACACCGCCCTGCCACAGCCGCCGGAGCTGCCGGGCGCCCCGCTGCTGCGGGTGGAGGCCGACGGGCACCGGCTGGTCTTCGCGCTGGAGTCGGCGGGCGTCGCCGACGTGGTGGCCGCCCTGGCCGGGCGGGCCGCCCTGCGGGACGTGTCGATCGTCGAGCCGGACATCGAGGACGTCGTCGCCCGCCTGTACGCGGGTAAGGAGGGGCCCCTTGTTAACGCTTCCGGTATGGCAGGGGCCCCTTCTTAACCAGCGCTGGGTCGAGCGCCGGCACGCGGCGCGAGCGCGCCCGCGTGCGGGGGGACAGCCGTCAGACCGGGTCGCCGATGTTGACGCGGGGCTCCGGGGCGCGCATCCGGCGGAAGGTGATCGACCGCATGATCGCGTACAGGTAGAGGGAGCCGAGGCGCTGGTCGGACTTGGGGAAGCGCTCCCGCACCAGCTTCTTGATCTTGCGGCTGATCAGGACCGAGTCGATCACCACGCCGAGGGCGAGCGCCCCCCACAGGATGTTGGACAGCAGCCGGACGACCGGCGGCATCGCCTGGTTGGAGCCGAGCAGCACGATCAGCGCCCCGCCGAAGAACCAGGTGCCCACCGTGCGCCGGGAGTCGACCACGTTGCGGGCCAACAGCCGCTCCGGGCCCCGGTCGCGCGGGCCGCCCTCGCGGCGGAACTCGGAGGCGGACTCGGCGCGCAACTGCCGCCGCCGCTCCCGGGCCTCCTCCTTGCTCAGCGGCTTGGTCGGGCCGGCGGGCCGACGCCCGGCCACCGGCCGCTTCGGCGTCTCGCGGCCCTTGGCCGGGGTGTAGCCCCGGCGGGCGCGCGCGGTCTCCTCGTCGGTCGTCACCGGGGTGACGGAATCCTCGACGAGGTCGGTTGACTTGCGGCGAAACAGCGACGGCACGCGGAAAGGGTAGCCAAACGCCCGCGCCCGGTGCACATCGCGGTGCACCGGGCGCGGGCGGACGTGAGCAGGATTACTGCGGGTGAGGCTACGGGCGCTCGGTGTGGGCGCCCAGGTCGGCCAGCTTCGCCTCGAAGTCCTCGTAGCCGCGGTTGATCAGGTCGACGCCGTACACCCGGGAGGTGCCCTCGGCGGCGAGCGCGGCGATCAGGTGGCTGAACCCGGCACGCAGGTCCGGGATGACCAGGTCGGCGGCGTGCAGCTTGCTCGGGCCGGCGATCACCGCCGAGTGCTTGAAGTTGCGCCGGCCGAACCGGCACGGGGTGCCGCCGAGGCAGTCGCGGTAGACCTGGATGTTCGCGCCCATCGTGTTGAGCGCCTCGGTGTAGCCGAGCCGCTGCTCGTAGACCGTCTCGTGGACGATCGACAGGCCCCGGGCCTGGGTCAGCGCCACGACGAGGGGCTGCTGCCAGTCGGTCATGAAGCCCGGGTGCACGTCGGTCTCCAGCGCCACGGCGTTCAGCTCGCCGCCCGGGTGCCAGAACCGGATGCCGCCCTCCTGGCCCGGGTCGCCCAGCTTCGGCGGCCGGGCGTCGGTCACCTCGTACTCGCCGCCGACGGAGCGGAAGATGTTGAGGAACGTCATCATGTCGGCCTGCTGCGCGCCGAGCACCTCGACGTGCCCGCGGGTGGCCAGCGCCGCCGCCGCCCAGCTCGCCGCCTCGATCCGGTCCGGGATCGGCCGGTGGGTGTAGCCGTGCAGCTTCGGCACGCCCTGGATCTCGATCACCCGGTCGGTGTGCACCTTGATGATCGCGCCCATCTTCTGCAGGATGCAGATCAGGTCGATGATCTCCGGCTCGACGGCGGCGTTGCGCAGCTCGGTGACGCCCTCGGCCATCACGGCGGTGAGCAGCACCTGCTCGGTCGCGCCCACGCTCGGGTACGGCAGCGCGAACTTGGTGCCGTGCAGCCCGTTGGGGGCCGACAGGTGCAGGCCCTCCGGGGTCTTGTCGACCGTGGCGCCGAACTCGCGCAGCGCCTGGAGGTGGAAGTCGATCGGGCGCGGCCCGATGTGGCAGCCACCCAGGTCGGGGATGAACGCGTGGCCGAGCCGGTGCAGCAGCGGCCCGCAGAACAGGATCGGGATGCGGCTGGAGCCGGCGTGCACGTTGATCTGGTCGGTGCTGGCGCTCTCGACGTTGGCCGGGTCGAAGACCAGCTCACCGTCCTCGGCGCCGTCGGTGACCTTGACGCCGTGCAGGCCGAGCAGCCCCCGCACGACCTCGACGTCGCGGATCCGCGGCACGTCGAACAGCCGGCTGGGGCTGTCGCCCAGCAGGGCGGCGACCATCGCCTTGGAAACCAGGTTCTTCGCGCCGCGCACGCGGATCCGCCCTTCGAGCGGAGTGCCTCCGTGTACGACCAGGACGTCGTCGGTCAACGCAACCTCCAGCGCGTCGGTGCTGCCGTAGTTGATGGTGATGCGGGCGATATGGGGGTTACCCGTGATGCGGCCGGATGAAAACGGGCGCGTGTGTCGTCGCCCCGGCAGCATAGCCCTCGGTGACGAAAATGGAGACGGTCACCGTGCGCCGGAGGGCACGAATCGGCGCTTCCGGCACCATAAGGTGCTGGACCGGTCACGCAGGGTGGTCAGGTGCTCGCCGGGGGCGGGGTGTCCGCGCCGGGGAGGGCGAGCATCCGGTCCAGTGCCACCCGGGCGTGGTGCGCGGTGTCGGCGTCCACGGTGATCTGGTTGACCACCCGGCCCGCCACCAGCTCCTCCAGGGCCCACACCAGGTGCGGCAGGTCGATCCGGTTCATCGTGGAGCAGTAGCAGACCGCCTTGTCCAGGAACATGATCTGCTTGTCCGGGTGGGCCAGCGCCAGCCGGCGCACCAGGTTCAGCTCGGTGCCGACCGCCCACGCCGAGCCGGCCGGGGCCGCCTCGATGGCCCGGATGATGTATTCCGTCGAGCCCACGTGGTCGGCGGCGGTGACCACCTCGTGCCGGCACTCCGGGTGCACCAGCACGTTGACCCCCGGCACCCGTGCCCGCACGTCCTCGACGCTGTCGAGGGTGAACCGGCCGTGCACCGAGCAGTGCCCGCGCCACAGGATCATCTTCGCGTCGCGCAGCTGCTCCGGGGTCAGCCCGCCGCCCGGCTTGTGCGGGTCGTAGAGGACGCAGTCGTCCAGCGACAGCCCCAGCTCCAGCACTGCGGTGTTGCGGCCGAGGTGCTGGTCGGGCAGGAACAGCACCTTCGACCCCTGCTCGAACGCCCAGTCCAGCGCCCGCTTCGCGTTCGACGAGGTGCACACCACGCCGCCGTTGCGGCCGACGAAGCCCTTGATGTCCGCCGACGAGTTCATGTAGGTCACCGGGACCGTCTGCGCCGCGACGCCCAGCTCGGTCAGCGTGTCCCAGGCGGACTCCACCTGGGTCAGCACGGCCATGTCCGCCATCGAGCAGCCGGCGGCCAGGTCGGGCAGGACCACCCGCTGCCGCTCGGAGGTGAGGATGTCGGCGCTCTCGGCCATGAAGTGCACGCCGCAGAAGACGATGTATTCCGCGTCCGGCCGGGCCGCCGCCTCGCGGGCCAGCTTGAACGAGTCGCCGGTCACGTCGGCGAACTGGATCACCTCGTCGCGCTGGTAGTGGTGGCCCAGCACGAAGACCTTGTCACCCAGCTTCGCCTTGGCCGCCGCGGCCCGCGCCACCAGGTCGGGGTCGCTGGGCGCCGGCAGGTCGCCCGGACACTCCACGCCACGCTCGGTGGCGGGGTCGCTGCCACGGCCGAGCAGCAGCAGGGCCGTCGCGGTGTTGGAGGGTTCCACCCAGGTCGAAGTCACGCCACTCATGGTTCCACAGCCGGGCGACAAGGCAGCCCGCGCCGGTGTGTGCTGCCACACTGCCCAGCGCCGATGTGGCCTGCCACACTGCTCGGCATGCGCGTGCTGCTCTGCCCCGACAAGTTCGCCGGAACGCTGCCCGCCCAGGAGGTCGCCGCCGCCGTGGCCGAGGGCTGGCGGGAGGTGGCCGACGGCGACGACCTGCTCATCCGCCCCCTCGCCGACGGCGGGCCCGGGTTCGTGGCCGTGCTCGCGGAGGCCCTCGGCGGGCGTCGGGTGCCGGTGCCGACCGTCGACCCGCTCGGTCGCCCCACCGACGGTGAGATCCTGGTCACCGACGACGGCACGGCCTACCTGGAGAGCGCCCAGGCGTGCGGCCTGCACCTGCTCGCCGCCGCCGAGCGCGACCCGAAGGCCACCACCTCGTACGGGCTGGGTGCGCTGGTCACCGCCGCCGTGGAGCACGGGGCCCGCACGGTGGTGGTCGGGCTGGGCGGATCCGGCACCAACGACGGCGGGGCCGGGCTGCTGACCGCGCTGGGCGTCACCCCGCTCGACGGGGCCGGCCGGGCCCTGCCGTACGGCGGGGCGGCGCTGGCGGCGGTCGCCGGGCTCGACGGCGCGCCCCGGCTGCGCGGGGCCACCCTCGTCGCCGCCACCGACGTCGACAACCCCCTGCTCGGGCTGCACGGGGCCAGCAACGTCTACGGCCCGCAGAAGGGCGCGACCCGCGAGGACGTGCTGCTGCTCGACGCCGCGCTGGAGCGCTTCGCGGGCGTACTCGAAAAGGACCTGCCGGGGTGCCCGCCCGGCCTCGGCGCGCTGCCCGGCGGGGGAGCGGCCGGGGGCCTCGGCGCGGCGATCCTCGCCCTCGGCGGCCGGTGCGCCTCCGGCATCGGCCTGGTCACCGAGGCCATCGGCCTGCCCGCCGCGCTCGACGCCGCCGACCTGGTGATCACCGGGGAGGGCTCCTTCGACCACCAGTCGCTGCGCGGCAAGGTCGTGGCCGGGGTGGCCGGGGCCGCCCGGGACCGGGGCGTGCCCTGCGTGGTGCTGGCGGGGCAGGTGAGCACCGGGCGGCGCGAGGCCGCCTCGGCGGGCGTCACCGACGCGTACAGCCTGGTGGAGCACTTCGGCGGCGAGGAGCGGGGCGGGCTCGACGCGGCGCTGAGCCGCCCGGCGGAGGGGCTGCGCCAGCTCGGCGCGCGGCTGGCCCGCCAGTGGAGCCGCTGAGCGCCCGCAGCGTGCCCGCCGCCCGGGGCCGGCCCGCCGCCGGGCAGGCCCGGCCTGGGGCCCCGGTCACGTCGACCGGGTGGTCCCGGCGGGGGCGGCGTACCATCGGATCTGCGAACACATCGGGAATCACTGGGCGACGGACGACGTTGGCCAGTGCGTCCAGACCCAGACCGCGCAGGGAGATTTCCACGTGACCACGCCAGCGCAGACCGAGTCGACCGAGGCCAAGGCCCCTACTTCCGTCGTCCTCACCGACGTCGCGGCGCAGAAGGTCAAGGCCCTGATCGAGCAGGAGGGCCGCGACGACCTGCGGCTCCGGGTGGCGGTGCAGCCGGGCGGCTGCTCCGGCCTGCGGTACCAGCTCTTCTTCGACGAGCGTTCGCTCGACGGTGACGTCGTCACCGACTACGACGGCGTCGAGGTCGTCGTCGACCGGATGAGCGCCCCCTACCTGGCCGGCGCCACGATCGACTTCGCCGACCGGATCGACGCCCAGGGCTTCACGATCGACAACCCCAACGCGGGCAACTCCTGCGCCTGCGGCGACTCGTTCAGCTGAGTCCCGCCTGACCTCAGCCGGTCGGCCTGGCCGCCTCCGGCTGGGTCCCGCTCGTCCGGCAACGGCGGGGCCGCCCCGGGACGGGGTGGCCCCGCCGTCCGTTTTTCCGCGCGGCCCTACCGTCCGTGTCTCCCGGCCACGGGCGTGACCGGCACGGATCCGTCCCGGCTCCGCGCAGGGTGACGGAAAGGTGAGCGGAAGGTGACCGCCGCCCGTCCGACCCCCGACCACGACACCGGGCGGACCGGTAGGCTGACCCGCGCCGTGCTCCCGACCGCGAGGGTTGACATGAAGATCGCCGTGACCGGCTCGATCGCGACCGACCACCTGATGAGCTTCCCCGGCCGGTTCGCCGACCAGCTCATCGCCGACCAGCTCGACAAGGTCTCGCTGTCCTTCCTGGTGGACGACCTGGTGCTGCGTCGCGGCGGGGTGGCCGCCAACATCGCCTTCGGCATGGGCCAGCTCGGCCTGCGCCCGATCCTGCTCGGCGCGGTCGGCGCGGACTTCGCCGACTACCGCTCGTGGCTGGAGCGCCACGGCGTCGACTGCGAGTCCGTGCACGTCAGCGAGGTGGCGCACACGGCCCGCTTCGTCTGCACCACCGACACCGACATGTGCCAGATCGCCTCCTTCTACGCGGGGGCGATGAGCGAGGCGCGCAACATCGAGCTGGCCCCGGTCGCGCAGCGGCTCGGCGGGCTCGACCTCGTCCTGGTGGGCGCCAACGACCCCGACGCGATGCTGCGGCACTCCGCCGAGTGCCGCGAGCGGGGGTACGCCTTCGTCGCCGACCCGTCGCAGCAGCTCGCCCGTATGGACGGCTCCGACGTGGTGGGGCTCATCGACGGCGCCGACTACCTCATGACCAACGAGTACGAGAAGTCGCTGCTCCAGAGCAAGGCGGGCCTGAGCGACGCGCAGCTGCTGGACCGGGTGAAGATCCGGGTGACCACGCTGGGCAGCAACGGGGTGGAGATCGCGGGCCGGGACTTCGACACGATCCACGTGCCGATCGCGCGCGAGGCGCAGGCCGTCGACCCGACGGGTGTCGGCGACGGCTTCCGGGCCGGCTTCTTCGCCGCCCTCTCCTGGGGGCTGGGCCTGGAGCGCGCCGCCCAGGTCGGCTCCCTGCTGGCCACCCTGGTGCTGGAGACGGTCGGCACCCAGGAATACGAGGTGCGCCCCGACGTGTTCGTCAAGCGCCTGGCGGAGTCCTACGGCGACCAGGCGGCCGGCGACATCCGCCCCCACCTCCTCCCGTAGCGGGGGTGCCGTAGCGGTAGTGATCGTCTGCGCCGCACCGGCAACCGCCTCGGCGTGTCGTGCCGGTGGGGCGCAGACGATCAGACGCTGCGCTTCGCATCCGCCCAGCGGCGTCGCCGGGAGGCGGCTCAGGGGTGGCGGCGTCGCCGGGGGGTGGCTCAGGGCTGGCGGGCGGTGGGGGCCGGCGCGCGGGTCGTCCAACATGGCTCACGGGATCGTGGCGGGTGGCAGGGCGTCGATCCAGATCAGGCGCAGCCGACGGCCGGTGCGGGCGAACAGCCGCAGCGCGCTCTCGGCGCTCGTGAAGTGCCCGGTCGCGCTCTGGTCGTCGCAGCGCAGCAGGGCACCCTCGGCGAACGCCATGCCCCAGGCGACGACCTCGCCGTCGACCCGGTCGCCGTGCTCCTCGCAGATCGCGAACCGGTGGGGCGCGAACTCTCTCACCAGCTCGACCAGCATCCGGTGGAGCTCCTCGGGCGTGCCGAGCGGTGGGGTGGGCGGCGGTGCGATGGGCGGCGGTTCGATGGGCGTGCCGGGCGGTGCGATGGGCGTGCCGAGCGGTGCGATCGTCGGATCGGGCATGGCCACCTCCAAAGGTCGGTTGCTATACGTATAGCGTGGATCCTTGCTCGATGGAAGTAGCGACGGCATGATGTTCTCGTCGGTACACGAGCATGGAGGCGATGCATGGGCACGCGAACGGATCCCTCGGCGCTGCGCTGGTTGATCGGGGCCGAGCTCAACCGCTACCGGCGTGAGGCACCGATGACGCTGACCGAGCTGGCGGCCAGCACCGGGATCGGCAAGCCGAAGCTCGGCCACATGGAGACCGGCCGCTACCAGCAGTTTCCCGAGGACATCGCGACCGTGCTGCGGGCCTGCGGCGCGGACGGGGCGGCCATCGAACGGCTC
This sequence comes from Micromonospora sp. WMMD712, assembly GCF_029581295.1. NCBI lineage: Bacteria > Bacillati > Actinomycetota > Actinomycetes > Micromonosporales > Micromonosporaceae > Micromonospora > Micromonospora sp. WMMD712. The sequence continues at coordinate 2,482,965 of NZ_CP120743.1, read as the reverse complement.
ACCTCGCTCGCCAACCGCTCCGACGCGAAGACCTGGTGGGCGCCCTGGGCCGCCGTGATGCCGGACTGGTTCAAGACGTACGTCGGCCTGGAGGGGCTGGCCGACGGCGCGTTCGTGTTCGAGTCCATGGTCATCCCCGGCCTGCTCCAGACCGAGGAGTACGCCCAGGCGCTGACCCTGGGCACCGGCTTCGTCCGACCCGACCACGCCGAGCGGTTCGTGTCCTTCCGGCAGGCCCGCGCCCGGCGGCTCACCGACGACGAGCCGCTCACCCTGCACGCGGTGATCGGCGAGGCGGCGCTGCGGCTGCGGGTCGACGGCGACGCCACCCGGCGGGCGCAGCTCGCGCACCTGGCCGCCATGTCCGAGCTGCCGAACGTGACGGTGCAGGTGCTCCGCCCCGAGGACGGACCGCACGCGGCGACGCCGCTGGGCAAGTTCGTCCTGCTGGACTTCGCCAACGTGCGGCCGATCGCCTACACGGAGGTGCTGGACGGGGCGATGTACGTGCAGGACCCGGACGGCGTGCGGACCTATAGCATGGTGGCCGACAACCTGCGCCAGGTCGCCCTCTCACCCGCCGAGTCGCGCGCGTTGATCAGGGAGCTGGCCGGCGCGTCATAGCCCCTGGAGGCCGCCATGCCCACCACCCCCGACCTCGCCGCCGCCCGCTGGTTCACCAGCAGCCGCAGCGCCAACAACGGCGACTGCGTGGAGTGCGCCGTGCTGCCCGACGTGATGGCGGTGCGGGACAGCAAGGACCCGTCCGGCCCGACGCTCGTCTTCCCGTCCCATCAGTGGACGGCGTTCGTCACGGCAACCACGGCCGGCACCCTCACCCGGCTGCGCCCGGTCTCGTGATCGTCTGCGGCTGACCGGCGCGACACGCCGAGGCGAGCGCCGGTCAGCCGCAGACGATCAGACGCCGCGCTTCGCACCCGCCCAGCGGCGTCGCCGCGAGGCGGCTCAACCGACGCGGCGCACGTCGTAGCCCGGCCCCTCGGCGTGGGCGGCGACGAACTCCTGCCCGCGCATCCGGCACCACGCCGGGATGTCCACGGCCGCCGCCGGGTCGTCGGCGAGCACCCGCAGCACCGCGCCGACCGGCAGCTCCGGCAGCCGCCGGGCCAGCCTGATCACCGGCAGCGGGCACCGCTGCCCCCGGCAGTCCAGCACCTCCGCCGCAGCGGCGGCGGCCTCCTGTGCCGGAGTGCCGGCGGACCCCTCCACCGGCGCGGCGGCCGTTCCCTCCGCGGCTTCCTCCGCCGGTCCGACCCCCCGGCCCGGCCCGCTCACAGCCCCACCACCCCCGCCTCGGCGCGCAGCCCCGCGACGATCCCGGGCAGCTCGGCGAGGAACCGCTCCACGTCGGCGACCGTCGTCTCCCGGTGCAGCGAGACCCGCACGTTGCCGTGCGACAGCACCCCCATCGCCTCCAGCACGTGCGACGGGCGCAGCGTCGACGACGTGCACGACGAGCCGGAGGAGACCGCGAAGCCGCGCCGGTCCAGCGCGTGCAGCAGCGCCTCCCCGTCGACGTACAGGCAGGAGAACGTGACCAGGTGCGGCAGCCGGTCCACCGGGTCGCCGACCACCTCGACGTCGGGCACCTCCGCCGCCACCCGGGCCCGGATCCGGTCCACCAGCGGCGACAGCCGGGCCGCCTCGGCCGCCGCGTCGGCCGCCGCCGCGCGCAGGCTCGCCGCCGCCGCCACGACCGCCGGCAGGTTCACCACCCCGGGGGTACGCCCCGACTCCCGCTCGTCCGCCGGCCACGGCGACTCCCAGCGGGTGCCCTTGCGCACCACCAGCAGCCCGACGCCCGGCGGCCCGCCCCACTTGTGCGCGCTGGCGGTCAGCACCGACCAGCCCGCCGGCACCGGTGCCCGGCCCACGAGCTGCGCCGCGTCGACGTACAGCGGCACCCCGGCGGCGGCGCACGCGGCGGCTGCCCCAGCGACCGGCTGCACCGTGCCGACCTCGTGGCTGGCCCCGATCAGCGCCGCGAGGGCTACCCCCGGCGCGCGGACCGCGGCGGCGAACGCGTCCAGGTCGAGCCGGCCGAGCCGGTCCACCGGCACCGACACGGCGCTGCCGCCGCCGGCCACGTGCCGCTGCGCGGCGTGCAGAACGGCCGAGTGCTCGATCGCCGAGTGCACCACCGTCGCGCCCACCCGTCGCCGCCCGGCCAGGCCACCGAGCACCGCCGAGTGCGCCGCCGCCGTACCGCTGGGGGTGAAGGACAGCTCGTCGGCGCGGACGCCGAGCGTCGCCGCGGCGGCCTCCCGGGCGGCGTCGAGGAGCTGGCGGGCCCGGCGGGCCTGGCCGTAGAGCCGGGCCGGGTCCGCCCAGCCGTCGTCGAGGGCGGCCAGCAGCGCCTGCCGGGCGACCGGGTGCGGCGGGGCGGCGGTGGCCGCGTCCAGGTAGACCGGGGATGCGCTCACGGCCCGACGCTATCGCGCCGGCACGCCGACGATCCCCCCGAAGGGGGCGTACGGCCACCCCAACACGGCTCTGCCCGTCATGGTCGAGTAATCTGCGACCGTCGGTGACGCCTTTGCCGCTGGTACGGGGACAACCAACCGCCACGGCGCGCTAGGGAGGCAGGACCAGGTGGTCGCAAGGAGTTCGGAGGTACGGCCCCCGGCCGTACGGCACAGCGCTTCTCCGGGAGCCGGTGGACGCCGCCGGCGTGGCGCTGGTCGGCTCGCCGGGCTCGGCCTCGGCGGCGCGGCGCTGCTGGTCTCGCTCACGGGCTGCGACGTCGGCAAGACGTTCGGCGGCTTCGGCTGGCCGCAGGGCGGGATCACGCCCGAGGCGAACCGGATGTACGACCTGTGGATCGCGTCCTGCATCGCGGCGCTCGCGGTCGGCGTGTTCGTCTGGGGCCTGATCTTCTGGTGCGTCGTGCGCTACCGCAAGCGGGGCAACGAGCTGCCGGTGCAGACCCGCTACAACCTGCCGATGGAGTTCCTCTACACGATCGCCCCGATCCTGATCGTGTCGGTTCTCTTCTACTACACGGCGGTCGTGCAGACCGACGTGGTGCGCACGACGAAGAACCCGGACGTCACCGTCGAGATCGTCGCCTTCAAGTGGAACTGGCAGTTCAACTACCGCGACGGCCAGGGCAAGGACGCCAACACCGTGGCGTCGGTGCTCGGCACCAGCGAGGTCATCCCGATCCTGGTCCTGCCGACCGGCCGGTCCATCCGGTTCGAGGAGACCAGCAAGGACGTCGTGCACTCCTTCTGGGTGCCGGAGATGCTGTTCAAGCGGGACGTCATGCCCGGCAACATCCGCAACGTCTTCGAGGTCTCCAGCCTCGACGCCGAGGGCGCCTACGTGGGCCGCTGCGCCGAGCTGTGCGGCAGCTACCACGCCTTCATGAACTTCGAGCTGCGCGTCGTCTCCCCGCAGCAGTACGACCAGTTCCTTGCCGCCAAGCGCGACGGCAAGTCGACGCAGGAGGCGCTCACCGCCATCGGCGAGGACCCGTACGCCAGCACGACCAAGCCGTTCGACACGCGGCGCAACACGGCCAACTTCAACCCCGACGACGTCGCGGCCGGCACGGGAAGCTGAGGGAACGGGCATGAAGACCGAGTGGCGTATCTTCCTGATCATCGCCGGGTTCCTCCTCGGCGCGACGATCCTCTACGGCGCCTGGACGTACGGCGACTCCGGCGGCCAGGTCGAGTGGGTCGGCACCGTGGCGCTGCTGCTGTCGTTCCTGCTCTGCTCGATGTGCGGCGGCTTCTTCTGGTTCGTCTCCCGCCGCATCGACCTGCGCCCGGAGGACCGGCCCGACGGCGAGATCGCCGACGGCGCGGGCGAGATCGGCTTCTTCAGCCCGGGCAGCTACTGGCCGTTCGGGCTGGCGCTGGCCGCCGCGCTCGCCGGCCTGGGCCTGGTCTTCTGGCAGTTCTGGCTGCTGGGCCTGGGTCTGGTGGCGGTCGTCTTCGCCGCCTGCGGCCTGCTCTTCGAGTACTACAGCGGCACCCGGCGCACCGCCGAGCACTGAGCACCCGCCGGCTTATGGAAGAAGCCCGCGTCCCCGGTGAGGGGACGCGGGCTTCTCCGCGTCGGGGACCGGCCGGGGCGAGAGGACGCTTCGCGGCGTGTGGTCGGACCGATGATCGACTCCATGTCGCCGACATGGCGGTGTCAGCGGGGCCCGGTTACCGCCATGTCGCCGACATGGCCGACACCCATCCGGGTCGGGCCGGGTCAGGCCGCGCGGCGGGGGGCGTGGGCGGTGCCGGTGGCGAGCCGGGTCGCCGGGAACGTGAACGTGGCGATCAGCAGCGCCGTGCCGCAGCCGGTGCAGACCAGCTCCGGGCAGTCGACGCCGTGGCCGTCGGCGCACGGCGGGGTCTCGAACGGCCGCACGCCCTCGCAGGTGTCGCAGTGGAGCTCGCGGTCGGACACGGCGTCTCCTCTCCTGGCCGGGGCATGAGAATCACTCGGCTGTAGTTTCCCACGGGAGTCCGACAATTCCCGTCAGGGGCGGGCCGAACGGCGCTCGCGTCGGCGGAGCGGGCTGGACGGCGCTCGCGTCGGCGGGGCGGGCCGAGGCGGCGGCTCAGGCGGAGCGGGCCACCTCGACCCAGCGGTCCAGCACCGCCGCGGCGGCCCCGGAGTCGATCGACGCGGCGGCGCGGGCCATCCCGGCGCGCAGCGCCTCGGTCAGGTCGCCGCCCAGCGGCCCCTGGGTGGCCAGCGCGGCGGCGGCGTTGACCAGCACCGCGTCGCGGACCGGGCCCGCCTCGCCGGCCAGCAGCCGACGGGCCACCCCGGCGTTGTACGCCGCGTCACCGCCCCGCAGGTCGGCGAGGGTCACCCGGGGCACCCCGAGGTCCGCCGAGTCCAGCAGCGCCTCCCGCACGGTGCCGCCCTGGGCCGCCCAGACCCGGGTCGGCGCGGCGGTGGTGAACTCGTCGAGGCCGTCCTCGCCGCGCAGCACCAGCACCGAATCGCCCCGGGCGGCGAAGACGGCGGCCATCACCGGGGCCATCCGCGGGTCGAAGCAGCCGACCGCGCCGGCCCGGGGCCGGGCCGGGTTGGTCAGCGGGCCGAGGAAGTTGAAGAACGTCGGGACGCCCAGCTCACGCCGGACGGGGCCGGCGTGCCGCATGCCCGGGTGGAACCGGCCGGCGAAGCAGAAGCCGATGCCGGCCTCGGTCACGCAGCGGGCCACCCCCTCCGGGGTCAGGTCCAGCGGCACGCCCAGGAACTCCAGCAGGTCGGCGGTGCCGCAGGACGACGAGGCGGCGCGGTTGCCGTGCTTGACCACGCGGACGCCCGCGCCGGCCACCACGAGGGCGGCCATGGTGGAGATGTTCACGGTGTGGGCGAGGTCACCGCCGGTGCCGACCACGTCGAGCGCCGACGACCGCAGCTCCTCCGGCAGCTCGACCGGGACCGCCTCGCCGAGCATCGCCTCGACCAGCCCGGCGACCTCGGCCGGCGTCTCGCCCTTGGCCCGCAGCGCGACGGCGAAGCCGGCGATCTGGGCCGGCGCCGCCGAGCCGGACATGATCTCGCCCATCGCCCAGGCGGTGTCCGCGGTGGTGAGTTCCTCCCCGCGCAGCAGCGCGCCGAGCAGGTACGGCCAGTTCCGTTCGCCCATGGCGGGCCTCCCGAGCGGGCGTGGGGGTGCGGAGGGACGGGTGCCGCCCGGGGCGCGGGCCGGCACGACCGGGCCGGCGACGCCGGTGGCGTGCGGGCCGGGGCGACCCAGGTGGGGGCGACTCAGGCGGGGGCGTGGCTGCGCAGCAGCTCGGCCACGGTGGCGCCGGTGGTCACCGGGTCGAGCGGGTGCACGAGGGTGGCGTCGACCTCGGCGTACGCGGCCAGCCAGCGGTCGGCGGCACGGGCGATCACCAGGCAGGTCGGGGGAGCGTCGTCCCGGTCGTCCTTGATCTGCCGGGCGATGCCGAGGCCGCCGCCGGGGCTCGCCTCGCCGTCGAGCAGCATCAGGTCGATCTCGTACTCGTCGACCAGCCGCACGCACCCGGCGTAGTCGGAGGCGTCGACGAACTCGACGCGCAGCCCGGGGGCCGGGCGGGTGCCGACGGCCAGCCGCATCCGGTCACGGACCTGCGGGTCGTCGCTGTAGAGCAGGACGGTGCAAAGACGATCGCTCATCGCTGGCTGACTCCCACCTCGTAGCTGCCGAGCATCGTACCCGCCACCGCCGGGCAGCCGATGTCCTGCCCGGGCGGGCCGGTGGTCGTACCGGAATCCGCTGGTCAGGCCGGGGACTTCGCGGCCTGGTCGGCGCGCTCGCGGGCCTCCTGGCGGTCCAGCTCGCGGTCGAGCCGGCGGGCCTCCCGCTCCGACTGGCGCACCCACTGCACCACCAGGACCGCGAGCATCGTCACGCTGACGAACTCGCCGCCGGCCCACAGGATGCCCCCGGCGACCACCTGGTCGGCGGCGGGGTCGGACCAGGTGAGGCCGAGCGACGGGTACCAGTCGCCGCCGAACAGCGTGGTGCTCTGCATGATCGTGAGCCCGAGCACGGTGTGGAACGGCACCGACAGCACCATCAGCAGCGCCCGCGCCGGGTACGGCCAGCGCCCCGGCAGCGGGTCGAGCCCGAGCAGCGGCCAGAAGAACACGCAGCCGGTCATGATGAAGTGCGCGTGCACCAGCTCGTGCGCCCAGGCGTGTTCGAGGGTGTAGCGGTAGAGGTCGCTGAAGTAGAGCGCGAACGGGTTCACCACGAAGATGGCGAACGCCACCAGCGGGAACGTGTAGACCCGGGCGACACGGCTGTGCACGATCGCCAGCAGCCGCTTGCGCGGCCCGACCGGCAGGGTGCGCAGCGCCAGGGTGACCGGCGCGCCGAGGGCCAGGAAGATGGGGGAGACCATCGACAGCACCATGTGCTGCACCATGTGCACCGACAGCAGCGCGGTGTCGTACGCGTGCAGGCCGCTGACGGTGACCGCCGCGATGCCGCCGAGGCCGGGGCCGAGGAAGAAGACGGTGCGGGAGACCGGCCAGCGGTCCCCGCGCAGCCGCAGCCGGTAGACCCCGTAGAGGTAGAGCCCGGCGGCGAGCACCAGCCCGAGGGCCAGCCAGCTGTCCAGCCGGGTCTCGGTGAACACGCGGGCCACGGTGAACGGCGGCGGCAGCGGGTCCCCGCCGGCCGCGAGCGCCCCGGGCGCGGCGACCGCCGAGGTGGCGGCGAGGATCTGAGCGACGTGCTGCACGCGTTTCAGGCTAGGCCAGGCGAACCGGACCGCCACGATCGGGCCACCGACGCCACGGGTTTGGCCCCCCGCTGATCGCCGGCCGTGGTCAGGGGCAATAATGACCGCGTGACTGCGGCCCCAGCCATTGACAAGAGCCGGATCCACTCCCTGACGCGGCCCAACATGGTCAGCGTCGGGACGATCGTGTGGCTCTCCAGCGAACTCATGTTCTTCGCGGCGCTGTTCGCGATGTACTTCTCCATCCGCGCGGCGGCGCCGGAGCAGTGGGCGAAGCACACCGAGCACCTCAACATCCCGTACGCGACCACCTTCACGGTGATCCTGGTGCTGTCCTCGGTGACCTGCCAGCTCGGGGTGTTCGCCGCCGAGAAGGGTGACGTCCACGCCCTGCGGCGCTGGTTCACGATCACCTTCGTGATGGGTCTGATCTTCGTGCTCGGTCAGCTGAACGAGTACGTGACCCTGGTGCACGAGGGCGTGAAGATCAACGCGGACGGGTACGGGTCGATGTTCTACCTGACCACCGGCTTCCACGGCCTGCACGTGACCGGCGGCCTGGTCGCCTTCATCATCTTCATGGTCCGCACGACCATGGGCCGGTTCACCCCGGCGCAGGCCACGTCGGCGATCGTCGTGTCGTACTACTGGCACTTCGTCGACGTCGTGTGGATCGGCCTCTACGCCATGATCTACTGGCTTCAGTGATCTTGGCGCGTCACAAACCGCGCCGCTGCCCCGTCCTCTGAGACAAGGTCCCACCGGTTAAGGACACAGGTCATGACTTCTGACAACGACCGCCGACGCGGTCTGCTCGCGCGGTTGCGCGGCGGGCGGTCCGCAGCGCGCAGCAGGGGCCGCCGCCGGCTGGGCGCCGCGGTCCGCCTGATCGCCGCGCTCACGCTGGCCGGCGGCGCCTACACCGTCTTCGCCCCCGGCGTGCAGGCGCAGGAAAACCCGCCGCTCACCGGCGCCGCCGCCGAGGGCAAGGCGCTGTTCGACGTGAGCTGCGTGACCTGCCACGGCCGTAACGCGCAGGGTGTCGAGGGTCGTGGCCCGAGCCTGATCGGGGTCGGCTCGGCCTCCGTCGAGTTCCAGGTGAGCTCCGGCCGGATGCCGATGGCCCGGCAGGAGGCGCAGGCCATGCGCAAGCCGCCGGTCTTCACCGACGAGCAGGTCCGCCAGCTCGGCCAGTACGTCCAGGAGCTCGGCGGGGGTCCGCAGGTCCCCGAGGGCGACCTGCGCGAGGGCGCCAACCTGGCCACCGGCGGCGAGCTGTTCCGGATCAACTGCTCGCAGTGCCACGCCTTCGGTGGCGGTGGCGGCGCGCTCTCCTCCGGCAAGTACGCGCCGAGCCTGCGCCCGGCCAGCGACCGCCAGATCTACGCCGCGATGCTCAGCGGCCCGCAGAACATGCCGGTGTTCGGCGACAACCAGATCACCCCGGAGCAGAAGGCGGACATCATCGCCTACATCCAGGACACCCTGAAGCACGACCAGGACCAGGGTGGCTTCAACCTCGGCCGGTACGGGCCGTCCACCGAGGGGCTGGCGATCTTCCTGATCGGCATCGTCGCGCTCGTCTTCGCCAGCCTGTGGATCGCGGGCAAGTCGTGACCGAGCGGATCATTCGATTCAGCGCTGCGGTGCCGCGGTCCGGCACCGCCCGTAGCGAGGTGACGGCATGAGCACCAAGACCGAGCACCAGGCCCACCAGGGCCCGGAGCCGCTCGACGTCCACGACCCGCGGCTGAGCCGGTTCGACATCGTCCGGGAGGGCGCGCGCCGGGACGACATCGAGATCGTCCACTACGAGGAGCAGGTCGTCCCGGGCAGCAAGGCCGAGCGCCGGCTGACCCGCACGGTCGCCTCGATGTTCCTGCTGACCGGCCTGGCCGCCACCGCCTTCCTGGTCGTCTACATCTGGTGGCCGTGGGAGTACGAGCCGGGCACCGGCGGGGACAAGTACTACACCCCGCTGCTCGGCCTCACCCTCGGCGTCGCCCTGCTGGGCATCGGCTTCGGCATCCTGACCTGGGGCAAGAAGCTGCTGCCCAAGGAGGTGTCGATCCAGGACCGGCACGAGAACGACCCGAACGTGGCGGAGAGCCGCAAGATCACCGGCGAGACGATGCTCTACCTCGCCGACGAGATGGGCGTGAAGCGTCGCCCGCTGCTGGGCATCTCGCTGCTCGCCGGCCTCGCGCCCGTCGGCGCGGTCGCGGCGGCCCCGCTGGTCGGCGGCCTGATCTCCAACCCGCACAAGAACAACCAGATGTTCACCACCGGCTTCGCGCCGGCCGACGGCCGCAAGATCCGGCTGGTCCGCGAGGACGGCCGGCCGATCCGCCCGGCGGACATCAGCGCCGGCGGCCAGCTCACCGTCTTCCCCGGCATCGAGCACGGGGTGAGCAACAAGCACGCCGACTCCCCGACGCTGCTGATCCACCTGCGGGAGTCCGACGCCCAGGTCTCCCGCGAGGCCAACCAGCGGGTCGGCCACGGGAACTACATGTGGGGCAACTACGCGGCGTTCTCCAAGATCTGCACGCACGCGGGCTGCCCGGCGAGCCTGTACGAGCAGCAGACCAACCGGCTGCTCTGCCCGTGCCACCAGTCGCAGTTCCTGATCACCGACAACGCCCGGCCGGTCTTCGGCCCCGCGAGCCGGCGGCTTCCGCAGCTGCCGATCGAGGTGGACGACGAGGGCTTCTTCGTGGCGCGGTCGGACTACACCGAGACCGTCGGGCCTGACTTCTGGGAGCGGCCGTGAAGCGTCGTAAGTTGGACATGGCCTCCGTTCCGGGCAAGGCCGCGGTGGGGGTGGACGACCGCTTCGGGGTCTCCACGCCGCTGCGCAAGCTGCTGAACAAGGTCTTCCCCGACCACTGGTCGTTCCTGCTCGGCGAGATCGCGCTGTTCTCGTTCGTCGTGCTGCTGCTGACCGGCGTCTTCCTGACGTTCTTCTACGAGCCGGCGATGACCGAGGTGGTCTACAACGGCAGCTACGCCCCGCTGCGGGGCACGCCGATGTCGGCCGCGTACGCCTCCAGCCTGGACATCTCGTTCGACGTCCGCGGCGGCCTGATCATGCGGCAGATGCACCACTGGTCGGCGCTGCTGTTCATGGCCGCGATCGTCGTGCACATGCTGCGGGTCTTCTTCACCGGCGCGTTCCGCAAGCCGCGCGAGACCAACTGGATCATCGGCTCGCTGCTGTTCTGGGTCGGCTTCCTGGCCGGCTTCACCGGCTACTCGCTGCCGGACGACGGCCTCTCCGGCACCGGTCTGCGGATCGCCTCCGGCATCATGCTGTCGATCCCGGTGATCGGCTCCTGGGTCACCTCGTCGATCTTCGGCGGGGAGTTCCCCGGCGAGATCATCATCAGCCGGTTCTTCATCGCCCACGTGCTGCTCATCCCGGGCCTGCTGGTGGCGCTGATCAGCGCCCACCTCGGCCTGGTCTTCAAGCAGAAGCACACCCAGTGGCCCGGCCCCGGCCGGACCAACGACAACGTGGTCGGCGAGCGGATGTTCCCGCGCTACGCGCTCAAGCAGGGCGGCTTCTTCATGGTCGTCTTCGGCGTGATCGCGCTGATGGGCGGCCTGTTCCAGATCAACCCGATCTGGTATTTCGGCCCGTACGAGGCGTGGGTGGTCTCGGCCGCCAGCCAGCCCGACTGGTACGTCATGTTCCTCGACGGCTCGACCCGCCTCATGCCCGCGTGGGAGATCAACATCCCGATCGGCGACGGGTACGTCATCCCGCCGCTGTTCTGGCCCACCGTCGTGCTGCCGGGCGTCCTGGTCGGCCTCTCCACGCTCTACCCGTTCGTGGAGGCCCGCCGGCTCAAGGACTACCGCAGCCACAACCTGCTCCAGCGCCCCCGCGACGTCCCCGAGCGGACCGCGATCGGCGCGATGGCGGTGGCGTTCTACATCGTGCTGACCCTCTCCGGCGGCAACGACGTGATCGCGGACAAGTTCCACATCAGCCTCAACGCGATGACCTGGGCGGGCCGGATCGGCCTGCTGGTGATCCCGCCGCTGGCGTACTACGTGACCTACCGGATCTGCCTCGGCCTCCAGCAGCACGACCGGGAGGTGCTGGCGCACGGCGTGGAGACCGGCATCATCCGCCGGCTGCCGGACGGCCGGTTCGAGGAGGTCCACCAGCCGCTGGCCGCCGGTGGCCACGACGGCCACGGCGAGCTGGAGTACGCCGGCTGGGTGGTGCCCAAGAAGATGAACCGGCTCGGTGCCCTCGGGCCCGCCATCCGGGGCTTCTTCTACCCCATCGAGAAGCCGGCCGAGGCGCCGGTCTCGCCGGGGCACCCGCCGGTCGAGCCCCGGCCGGAGCGCAAGGAGATCACCAGCGGGGACACCCGCCGCTGACCCTCCCGCAAGCCGCACGTGGCGTCCGCCGGTTCCTCGGCGGACGCCACGTCCCGTTTCCGCCCCCGGGCGTCCGCCGGGCGTCGCCGGCACCCCGGCGCCTCCCGCGAGGCGGCTGCGGGTTCGCAGGGTTAATCCGGGTCAGCCGGGTATCCGTGCGGTCCAACGAAAAAGGGGGAGGGAAACATGTTGGGTCTCAAGCGCCTCGGACTGCTCGCCGCCCTGGTGGTGGCGGGGCTGGCGCCCGCGGCGGCGGCTCAGGCCGCACAGCCGTCGACGCAGGACAGCCAGTACCTGCAGGCGCTGCACCAGGTGAACCTCGCGGAGATCGAATCCGGGAACCTGGCGCAGCAGAAGGGTCAGAACCAGCAGGTCAAGGACCTGGGTGCCCAGTTCGTGACGGACCACACCCAGCTCGACCAGACGGTGCAGGACACCGCGCAGCAGCTCAACGTCAAGCTGCCGGGTGCCCCGACCGCCGACCAGCAGAAGGTCATCAACAAGCTGAAGAAGCTCAGCGGCGCCGAGTTCGACAAGGCGTGGGTGACCGCCGAGCTGGCGGGTCACGTCCAGGCCATCCAGGCCACCCAGACGGAGATCTCGCAGGGCACCGAGCAGTCGGTGGTCCAGCTGGCCCAGAACGCCCTGCCGGTGCTCCAGGCGCACTACGACGCGCTGGTGGCCCTGGCCCAGACCCTCGGCGTCCCGGTCCCGCAGACCAGCGCCAGCGGCACGCCCAGCCCGGGCGCGACCACCACGACGCCCGCTCCGGGCGGCAGCAGCGAGGCCCCGACGCCGGGCGGCACCTTCGAGTCGCCGACCCCGGAGAACACCGAGACGCCGGCCCCGAGCGTGAGCTGACGTCGAGACACCCAGGCGGTAGCCAGTCCACCCGACCGGTGGGCTGGCTACCACCGTCGTGGCGTCGCAGGGCCGCGGCGGCGCGGGTCGGGTCAGTCGGTGCCGGCCAGCCCGATCGCGAACGCCTCCTCCAGGTCGTGCTGGGAGTAGGCCCGGAAGGCGATGTGCGACTCGGTGTTGATCACGCCGGGCACCTTGGAGATGCTGCCGGCGATGACCTGGGCGATCTGGTCGAACTCCCGCACCCGCACGATGGCGATCAGGTCGACGTGCCCGGCCACCGAGTAGACCTCGCTCACCCCGGGCAGGGCCGCCAGGTTCTCGGCCACCTCGGGGATCGAGTCGGTGGCGCAGTCGATCAGGACGATCGCGGTGATCACTGGTCTGCCCTTCGTCGCGCGGTGCACGCCACGCCGGTGGTGGCGTCGACGACCATCGTAGGCCCGTCCAACTGATCCTGGGCAGCGGTGGGGCGTGACCCGTCGGCGGCACCTGCGCCGGCTACTCTCCGCGATCGTCGTGAGGGCTCTCGCGGGCGCGGACTTGTCTCACTCTGCGCTACCGTCCTCGGGCCCCGGCCGACATCTCCCGCCTCCTTTGCTCTGCACCCACGGGCGCAACACCGCGTGGAGCTGCGTGAATGTGTGGCAGTGAGGTGGGTGGAGACGGTGACCCGATCACGTCGGGCGACCGATGCGTGGATGGGTGCAGAGCAAAGGGGACGGAAACAGCGGGTGGGGTCGGCGAGGCCCCGATCACGATCCGTCACGCACTCGGGCGCGACCTGGATACCGCAGCCGATCAAAGCGGGCCGGGGCAGGCCGAGGCGGACCGGGCGGGCCGGGGGCAGGCCGAGGCGGACCGGGCGGGCCGGGGCAGGTCGGGGCGGGGGACCCGAGCCGGCCGGGGTGGGCCAGGGCTCAGCGGGGCTCCGCCGCGACGGTCAGGCCCCCGGCGACGCGGACCACCCCGGTCAGGTGCTCCCCGGCGGCCACCTCCGCGCCCGGCCAGAGCACCGACCGGGTCACCTCGCCCCGCACGGTGGCCCCCGCGCCCACCACCGCCTCCCGGCAGCGGCCGGTGACCGAGGCGGTCGGGTCGACCAGGTTGCCGCCGCCCGCCGCGTGCAGGTTGGCCGCCAGGTAGTCGGCGGGCGTGCCGGTGTCGTAGAAGGTGCCGGCGTAGGGCACGACGGTCAGCGCCCCGGCCGCCTCGGCCGGCCGCCACACCGCCCGGACCAGGTCGCCCGGCTCTGCCGTGAGGCCCCGCACCAGCCGCCACGGCAGCAGCGAGAAGCCGGTGAAGCGGTGGCCCGAGAAGGTGCCGGGGGCGGCCGGGTCGTCGGCGGGCTGGCCGAGCAGGCGTACGGTCTCGCCGTCCCAGCCGGCGAGCAGCGCGGCGACGTCCGGCCCCGGGCCGGCCGCCGGGTCGGCGAGGTACGCGTCGGCGTTGCCGACCAGCACACCCCGGCCGGCGATCCAGTCCCGCAGGTTGCCCACCCCGCCGGCCGTGCCGAGCGGGGCGCCCGGCTCGACCGAGAGGTGGGCCCGGTCGCCGACGTGCGCGACGACCTGGTCGCCGAGGTAGCAGGCGTTCACCGCCACCCGGGCCGGGCCGGCGAGGCCGAGCCCGGCGAGCCGGGCCAACGCCCGGTCGAGCAGCGGCACGTTGCCCACCGGGCAGAGCGCCTTCGGTAGCCGTGCGGTGAGCGGACGCAGCCGGGTCCCCTCGCCGGCGGCGAGCACCACCGCGCAGACCTCCGGCGCGCCGGCCGGGCCCACCGAGCGCCCCGGCCCGCCGGCCGCCGGGGTGGTCACGCCGCCGGCCCGGACGGTGCCTCGCCGGCGCGCGGCCCGATGCCGTAGCGGCCCAGCAGGTTCGCCGTGGCGCGGCTCAGCCTCGGCAGGTCGTCCAACGGGTGCCAGGCGGCCTCGAAGACCTCGGCGCCGTCGACCGTCAGCTTCGTCGTCGACGCCGGCACCTCCGCCTCGAAGACGACGTCCACCCAGCCCTTCGCGTGCACCACGGCGTTCGGCACCGCCGGGCGCAGCCGGTCGGGGGAGAGCCGGACCCCGGACTCCTCGAACAGCTCGCGGGCCGCGCCGACGACCGGCTCCTCGCCGCGTTGCAGCAGGCCCGCCGGCAGTGTCCAGCTGTGGCCGGGGGGCTGGCGCAGCAGCAGCAGGCGGCCGGGGCCGTCGGCCTCGGCGTCGCGGACCAGGGTGACCGCCCCGACGATGTACTTCGGTGTGGCGAGCCGGACCAGCCGGCGGCGCACCGACACGGGCAGTCGGTAGAAGACCTGATAGGCGAAGGCCCGTCCGGTGGCTCGGGAGCGGGGGATCATCGCCTAAGGCTAGTGGCCGGCGTCGGGCGGGTCGGGCACCGGGGGCGGAAGCGTCACTGGCGGTGGTCGACCAGGTCGATGAGCTGCCGGACCACCGCGTCCGGTTCGAGGGCCCGGTCGAAGACCGCCACCAGCAGGGTCTCCAGGTCGGGGTAGCCCAGCTCCTCCGACAGCCGCAGCAGCGGCAGGTCGTTGGCCAGCCCCCGGTCGTGCTTGCGCAGCGCCAGCCCGATCGTGGCCCGGCCGAGGCGGACCTTGTCGGCGATCGAGATGCCCGGCTCGGTGTGCTCGGCGAACCAGCGGTTGATCTGCATCTGCGCGTGCGGGGACTTGACGAAGCCGAGCCACTCCCGGCGGGGGCCCCGCGGGGCGACGTCCGCCTCGAAGCCGGACTCCGCATCGGACTCGGTGAAGATCTCCACCACGTCGCCCTCCTCCAGCTCGGAGGAGAGCGGGGCGAGCCGGCCGTTGATCCGGGCCGCCAGGCAGCGGTCGCCCCGGTCGGGGCCCAGCTCGTAGGCCACGTCGACCGGGGTGGCCCCCGCCGGCAGCACCACCTGCCGCCCCTCGACGACGACCTGGATCTGCGCCTCGGCCAGGTCGCAGCGCAGCGACTCCAGGAACTGCGCCGGGTCGGGGGCCTCCTGCTCCCAGTCGAGCACCCGGCGCAGCCAGTCGAGCTGCTCGGCCTGCCCGGCGGCCCCGGCGGGGCGCGGGAAGCGGAAGTCGGCGGCGATGCCGTACTCGGCGGCGCGGTGCATCTCCTCGGTGCGGATCAGCACCTCGACGGTGCGGTCCTTCGGCCCGCAGACGCTCGTGTGCAGGGACCGGTAGAGGTTGTTCTTCGGGGAGGCGATGAAGTCCTTGAACCGGCCCGGCACGGGCCGCCAGAGGCCGTGCACCGCGCCGAGGGCGGCGTAACAGTCGGTCGCCGGCCCGTCCACGACGATCACGATCCGGGGCAGGTCGAACGGGACGCCGTGCCCGCCGGCGACGGTGTCCTTCCAGATCGAGTAGAGGTGCCGGGGGCGGGGGGAGACCTGGGCGTCGACGCGGCTGCGGCGCAGCGCCACCTTCGCCTTGGCGACCACGTCGTCGAGGTATGCCGACCAGCCGGGCCGGTCGTGCACGAACCGCGCGATGCGGGCGTGCTCCTCGGGCTCCAGGTGCAGCAGCACCACGTCGTCCAGCTCGCGTTTGAGGGTCTGGATGCCGAGCCGGTCGCAGAGCGGGACCAGCACCTCCAGCGTCTTGCGGGCGATCCGCTCCCGCGACGCGGCCGAGCGCACCCCGAGGGTGCGCATGTTGTGCAGCCGGTCGGCCAGCTTGATGATCAGGACCCGGACGTCCTTGCCGGCCGCGACGATCATCTTGCGGGTGGTCTCCGCCTCGGCGGCCTTGCCGTAGAACGCCTTGTCGAACTTGGTCACCCCGTCGACCAGGTGGGCCACCTCGCCGCCGAAGTCCTCCGCGAGGGCCTGGAGGGTGTAGCGGGTGTCCTCCACCGTGTCGTGCAGCAGCGCGGCCACCAGCGTGGTGGCGTCCATGCCCAGCTCGGCGCAGATCTGGGCGACCGCGAGCGGGTGGGTGATGTACGGCTCGCCGCTCTTGCGGAACTGGCCGCGGTGCATGTTCTCCGCGATCGTGTACGCCCGGCGCAGCACCGACGCCTCGGTGCTCGGATGGATGCCCCGGTGCGTGCGGATCAGGTGGGTGACCGGGTCTGTCTCACCGGTGGGCCAGCTCAGCAGCGACCGCAGCCGGCGGGCCAGGGGCAGGTCGCCCGGCTGGGTCGGGAGCGCGCCCCCCAGGGCGGCGCCGTGTCCGGCGTCGACGTCCACGAGGGACACCTCCTCACCCCGGCCCCTCGGTCGCCGGGCACGGCGACGGGAGCAGGCCCACGAAACGGGCAGTACTGCACTTCCTTAACAGCCTAAGCGAGTCGGGGTCGTCCGATCGGTCACTTGGTCATGGGCGTTCGGTCGAGAGTTGGTGGGATGCGGCGGTCTCGATCTTACTGAGCAGGTCACGGAAGCGGGCCGCTCCGGCGGCCGGGGACGCCCAGCCGGAGGACATCTCCACCAACCGGGTCTCGGGTCGCTCCAACCAGGACAGGATGCGCTCGGACTCCTCGGCGGAGGCCCGGGGCACCGGGCCGGGGCCGGGCGGCACCGTCTCGGCGGTCGCCCGGATCAGCTCGATCGTCGGTCGCGGGTGGACGCCCGGCGGGGAGACCCCGGCCCCGGCCAGCCGGCCGTGCCGGACCAGGGCCAGCTCCCAGCCGCCCCGGGCGGCCGGCCGGGCGGCGGCCAGCTCGGCGATCCCGGCCAGCGCGGTCAACCGTTGCATCCGGACGGTGGCCCGCAGCACCGCCGCGAGCCGGGCCCGCACCACCGCCGCCTCCTCGTAGCGCTGGTCGGCCGCCAGCGCCCCGATCCGGGCCAGCAGGGCGTGCACCACGGACCCCGGGTCGGTGGCGGTGGCCGCGCGGAACGGGTCGACGGCGCGGGCCGCGTACTCCTCCGGGGTGATCCGGTGCTCGCAGGGCGCCGGGCAGCGGCCCAGCTCGGCCAGCGCGCACGCCGGGGTGACCGTGCGCAGCGACAACCGGTGGGTGCACTGGCGCAGCGGGAGCGCGTCGTGGAAGCCGGCGGCGGCCAGCTCCGCCGCCCGTCGGGAGCCGAACGGGCCGAGGTAGGCCTCGTCGCCGTCGGCCAGCGACCGCACCACCGACAGCCGGGGGTAGGGCCCGTCGGTGAGCTTGAGCCAGACCATCCGCTCGGGGAACTTCGACCGCCGGTTGTACGGCGGCGCGTGCGCGCCGATCAGCCGCAGCTCGCGCACCTCGGCCTCCAGCGAGTGGGCGCACTCGACCGCCTCCACCCGCTCGGCGGCGGCCAGCATCTCCGACATCCGGGCCCGCTTCTCGGCGGCCGTGAAGTAGCTGCGCACCCGGGTGGCGATGTCGCCGGAGGTGCCGACGTAGAGCGGCCGGTCGTCGGCGGCCCGGAAGATGTAGACGCCGGGGGCCTTCGGCAGCCCGTCGGCGAGGTGGCGCTTGCGCCGCTGCGTCGGGGTGACCGCCCGGGCGAACTCGATCGCCTCCCCGACGGTGTCGACCCGGTGTCCGCCGAGGCGCGCGATGAGGCCGTGCAGCACGTCGACGGTGGCCTTGGCGTCGTCGAGCGCCCGGTGGGTGGGCCGGGTGGCCGTGCGGAAGTAGGCCGACAGGGTGCCCAGCTTGCGGTTGGGCACCTCGTCGCGGCTGAGCACCCGCCGGGCCAGCGCCGCCGTGTCCAGCACCCGGGGGTTGGGCCAGCGGTAGCCGTGCCGGGCGCAGGCGGCCTTGAGGAAACCGACGTCGTACGGCGCGTTGTGGGCGACCAGCACCGCGTCGGCGACGAACTCCAGGAAGCTCGGCAGCACCTGCTCGATCGGCGGCGCGGGGACCAGCATGGCCTGGGTGATCCCGGTCAGCACGGTGATGAACGGCGGGATCGGCACGCCCGGGTTGACCAGGGTGGCCAGCACGCCCAGCTCCTCGCCGCCGCGCACCTTCACCGCGCCGATCTCGGTGATGCCGCCGCCGTCCGGCGCGCCGCCGGTGGTCTCCAGGTCGACCACCACGAACGTCGTCGCGTGCAGCGGCAACGCCGGATCCACGCCACCGCCCGCCGCCTGGCCCAGCCCGGCGAGCGCCTGCTGGACGTACTCCGCTCCGCCCACCCCGGGCACGGTAGACCCCCGGTCCGACACTCGTGTCACAACAGCCCCAGGGGCCACCCCTGGGGCTAGGATGAGAGATCAGCTCACTCACCGGGCGGTGGGCCCGGTCGCGGTGGGAGACTTGCCACATGCCCCTCGCCGAGCCGCACGACGACAGCCTCCCGCAGGAGGAGTCGGTCGACGCTGCGCGCCACCCCGGTGAGGAGGCCCCGGCCGCACGGGGGAGCGCTCCGCCCGCGCCGACGACGACGGCGGCCGGGTTCGGGCCGGGGGCCGAGCCGACGACGGCGGACCCGGTGGCCGAGCCGGAGCCCGGGGCAGAGCCCGAGCCGGAGCCGGAGCCGGAGTCCGAGTCCGAGCCAGCTTCGGAGTCCGAGCCCGAGCCAGCTTCGGAGTCCGAGCCCGAGCCAGCTTCGGAGTCCGAGCCAGAGTCGGAGTCCGAGCCGGAGCCGATGCTGCCGGAGCCCGTGCGGCAGCGGATCGTGGCGCTCACCGCCGCCGTCCTGCCGGTCCTGCCCGGCGACGAGGTGCCCGTGCCGCTGCGCCGGGTGGCCAAGTTCGCGCCCAACCGGCGGGCGCGGCTGGGCGCGCCGATGATCGCCGCCCAGCTCGCCGCCGACCCGCTGTTCCGGCAGCGGATCACCGCCCGGGTGCTCGCCGACTCCGGCGACCTCGGGGCCGCCGTGGTCGCCGGCACCGCCCCGGCCGCAGCCGACCCGGTCGAGGTCGCCGCCCTGGCCTACCTCGCCCGGCCCCGGGGCTGGCGGGCGTTGATCGACGTCAGCGGCGCGGCGGTGCGCGCCGAGGCGGACCGGGCCGTCGTCGACGAGCTGGTCCGCGAGGCCGAGCAGCGCGCCACCCGGGCCGAGCACGACCGGGCCGTGGCCCGGGTCGAGGCCGACAAGCTCCGCGACGAGCTGGCCCGGGTCCGCGACGAGCTCGGCCAGCTCCGCGAGGAGAACCGGCAGCTCGCCCGCACGCTGCGCGAGGCGCAGGCCCGGGAGCGCCGGGCCGCCGAGCTGCTGGCCACCGAGCGGGGCCGGGCCACCCGCGCCGCGACCGAGGCGGACGCCGAGCTGCGCCGCGCCCGGGCCCGGCTGGCCGAGGCCGAGGCGGCGGCCGGGGTGGCCCGCGCCAGCGCCAAGGAGGCCCGCTCCGTCGACGACGCGAAGCTCTGGCTGCTGCTGGAGACGATCGGGCAGGCCGCCGTCGGGCTGCGCCGCGAGCTGGCGCTCGACCCGGTCGACCGGTTCCCCGCCGACTTCGTGGCCGACGCCTTCGCCGACCAACCGAGCGCCACCCCGGCCGGCGCGGCCACCCGCGCCCGGGACACCGACGACCCCGCCCGGCTCGACCAGCTGCTCGCGCTGCCGAAGGCGCACCTGGTGGTGGACGGCTACAACGTGACGAAGCGGGGCTTCGGCGAGATGTCGCTGGAGCAGCAACGCAAGCGGCTGATCACCGGGCTGGGCGGGATCGCGGCGCAGACCGGCGACGAGGTCACGGTGGTCTTCGACGGCGCGGAGCGGATGCACGGCCTGCCGCCGACGCCGCGCGGCGTCCGGGTGCTCTTCTCCCGCAAGGGGGAGACCGCCGACGAGCTGATCCGCCGGCTGGTCCGCGCCGAACCGGCCGGCCGCCCGGTCGTCGTGGTCTCCTCCGACCGCGAGGTCGCCGACGGGGTACGCCGGCACGGCGCCTACCCGCTCGGGGCCGACTCGCTGCTGCGTCGCCTCGCCCGGTCCTGACCGGCCACGCCGCGTAGCGCCCGCCGGGTCGGGCCCGCCATGTCGGCGACATGGCGGGGTCGCGGACGTGCCGATACCGCCATGTCCCCGGCATGACGACGTGACCACCCCGGTCGGCCCCGCCGCCGCCGGCAATAGGATGAGCGCTCACGGCGGGAGGAGCGACGGATGGGGCGCGCACGAGGCGAGCGCGGGGTGGCCCGGTGACGCCGCGCGGCTGGGCGGTGCTCACCCTCGCCGGGCTCACCGTCGCGCTCCTCGTCGCCGTCGCCCTGCTCGTGCCCTGGCACCGGCCGCCCGCCCCGCGCGCCGACCAGCTCGCCGCCCTGCGGGACCTCCCGGCCGAACAGGTCGCCCGGGCCCGCGCCTTCCGTGGCGCGCTGCGCCCCGGCGGCTGGGCCGCCCTCGCCGTGGGCCTGCTGGTGGCCCTGGCGGTCGGCCTGACCCCGCTGGGCGGTCGCCTGGTGGAGCTGGCAGCCCGCCCGTTCGGCGGCCACTGGGTCGCCCAGGCCGTGCTCGGCGGGCTCGCCGTGCTGCTGGTCGCCGACCTGCTCACCCTGCCGTTCGCCGCCTGGCGGCAGACGGTCCTCACCCGCTACGGGCTGAGCACCCAGGGCTGGGGCGGCTGGACGGCCGACCTGCTCAAGTCGTACGCCGTCAGCGCCGTGATCGGCGCGCTCGCCCTGCTCGGCTTCTACACCGTCGTCCGGCTCGCCCCGCGCTGGTGGTGGGCCTTCGGCGCGGCCGGCGCCGCCGGGCTGGTGGTGCTGCTGTCGTTCGTGCTGCCGGTGCTGGTGGAGCCGGTGTTCAACCGGTTCACCCCGATGGAGCAGGGCCCGCTGCGCACCGAGCTGACGGCCCTGGCGGCCCGCGACGGGGTGCCGGTGCGCGACGTGCTCGTCGCCGACGCGTCCCGACGCACCCGCGCCGTCAACGCGTACGTCTCCGGGCTCGGGCCGACCCGCCGGGTCGTCGTCTACGACACGCTGCTGCGCGAGGCGACCCCGGCCGAGGTGACCAGCGTCGTCGCGCACGAGCTGGGACACGCCAAGGACCGCGACGTCTGGACGGGCACGCTCACCGGGGCGCTGGGCGCCGCGCTGGGCGTGGTCGTGCTCTACCTGCTCGGCTCCGCCGGCCCGCTGCTGCGCCTGGCCGGCGTCGACTCGATCGCCGAGCCGCGCGCGTTCCCGCTGCTGCTGGCGCTGGTCACGGTGGCGGGCCTGGTGACCGCCCCGGCCCAGGCGCTGGTGTCCCGCCGGGTCGAGGCGCGGGCCGACGCGCACGCCCTGGCCCTCACCGGCGACCCGGCCACCTTCGAGGCGATGCAGCGTCGCCTGGCCGGGGTGAACCTGGCCGACCCCGACCCGCCCCGCTGGGAGTACCTCTACTCGGCGTCGCACCCGTCCACGGTCGAGCGGATGGCCGCCGCCCGCGCCTACGCCAGGGAGACCGGCAGATGAGCCGCACGCTGCTGATCACCAACGACTTCCCGCCCCGCCCGGGCGGCATCCAGTCCTTCGTGCACAACCTCGCCGTGCGCCAGCCCACCGGCTCCGTGGTGGTCTACGCCTCCAGCTGGCGGGGGGCCGAGAAGTTCGACGCGGACCAGCCGTTCGAGGTGGTCCGGGAACGCACCAAGGTGCTGCTGCCCACCCCGCTGATCGCCCGCCGGGCCGCCCGGCTGGCCCGCCGGCACGACTGCGACACGGTCTGGTTCGGGGCGGCGGCCCCGCTCGGGCTGCTCGCCGCCGGGCTGCGCCGCCGCGCCGGGGTCCGCCGGGCGGTCGCCCTGACCCACGGGCACGAGGTGGGGTGGGCGGCGCTGCCCGTGGCCCGCGCGGCGCTGCGCCGGATCGGCCGCGGCGCGGACGTGGTCACCTACCTGGGCGAGTACACCCGGGTCCGGCTGGAGCGGGCGCTGCACGGGCTGACCGAGCTGCACCGGCTGGCCCCCGGGGTCGACGTCGACACGTACCATCCGGAGGTCGACGGCGGGCCGGTGCGGGCCCGGCTCGGCCTCGCGGACCGGCCGGTCGTGGTCTGCGTCTCCCGCCTGGTGCCGCGCAAGGGCCAGGACATGCTGATCCGGGCCCTGCCGGAGATCCGCCGCCGGGTGCCCGACGCGGCGCTGCTGGTCGTCGGCGGCGGCCCCTACCGGGGCGACCTGGAGAAGCTGGCCCGGCAGGCCGGCGTCGAGCGGGACGTCGTCTTCACCGGCTCGGTGCCCACGGCGGAGCTGCCGGCCCACTACGCCGCCGGCGACGTCTACGCGATGCCCTGCCGCACCCGCAACCGGGGCCTCGACGTCGAGGGCCTCGGCATCGTCTACCTGGAGGCGTCGGCGACCGGGCTGCCGGTGGTGGCCGGCGACTCCGGCGGCGCGCCGGACGCCGTCCGCGAGGGCGAGACGGGATACGTGGTCCCCGGCCGCGACGTCGCCCAGCTCGCCGACCGGGTGGCCACCCTGCTCGCCGACCGGGACCTGGCCCGGCAGCTCGGCGCGGCGGGCCGGGCGTGGGTGGAGCGGGAGTGGCGCTGGGAGACCCAGGCCGCCCGGCTGGCCGCCCTCCTCGCCGGCTGACCGCGCCGCCTCAGCCGGCGGCGGACAGGCGCTCCAGCAGGCGCGCGGCGGGCTCCGGCTTGCCGAAGTGCCAGCCCTGGGCGGCGTCGCAGCCGATGGCCCGCAGCCGGTCGGCCTGCCCCTCGGTCTCGACCCCCTCGGCCGTCACGGTGAGGTTCAGCGCGCGCGCCAGCGAGACCAGGGAGGCGAGGATCCGCTCGTCGGTGCGGCTCGCCGGGTCGTCCGCCGGGGCGCGCAGCCCCGCCACGAACTCCCCGGCGATCTTCAGCTCGGTCACCGGCAGGTCCCGCAGGTACGTCAGGTTGCAGTAGCCGGTGCCGAAGTCGTCGATGGCGATCCGCACGCCCATGTCGGCAAGCACCCGCAGGGCGCGCACCGGCTCCTCCACCGCGCTCATCATGGTGCTCTCGGTGACCTCCAGCTGGAGCCGCTCGGGCGGCAGGCCGGTGCGGTCGAGCACCTCGCGCACCTCCCGCACCAGCCCGGGACGGTGCACCTGGCGGACCGCCAGGTTGACGCTGACGAACGGCGCGGCGGCGCCGAACGACGACCAGGTCGCCGCCTCCCGGCACGCCTCGGCGAGCACCCAGCTGCCCAGCGGCACGATCAGCCCGGTCTCCTCGGCCAGCTCGATGAACGTGCCCGGGTAGAGCTTGCCCAGCTCGGGGTGCCGCCAGCGGACCAGCGCCTCCACGCCGAGCACCCGGCCGTCGCGCAGGGACGTCAGCGGCTGGTAGTCGAGGTGGAACTCGCCCCGGTCGAGGGCCGCCGGTATCGCCGCGGACAGGGCGTACCGGGCCAGCTCGCGGCGGCTGCGCTCGACGTCGAACAGCGACCAGCGCGCGCCGCCGTCGGCCTTGGCCCAGTGCAGCGTGGCGTCGGCGGCCCGCATCAGGTCGACCGGGGTGGTGCCGGCCACCGGGCGCTCGACGATGCCGATGCTCGCCGACACCGTCAGCTCGTGCCCGTCGACCAGGGCCGGCTCGCTGACCGCCGCGAGCGCCGTCTCGGCCACCTTCACCACGTCGTCGGTGCCCGCCGTGCGTTCGACCAGGATGACGAACTCGTCGCCGCCGAGGCGGGCGACCAGGTGCTCGCCGAGCGCGCGGCGCAGCCGGTCGGCCACCGACACCAGCAGCATGTCGCCGACCTGGTGGCCGAGGGAGTCGTTGACCACCTTGAAGCGGTCCAGGTCGAGGAAGCACACCCCGACCCGGTCCGCGCCCCGGCCGGGGGAGTCGATCGCGGCGGCCAGCCGCTCGGTGAACAGCGTGCGGTTGGGCAGGTCGGTCAGCGGGTCGTGGGTGGCCTGGTGGCGGAACCGGGCCTCGCTGTCGCGCAGGGCCCGCTCGGCCTCCGCGCGGGCCACCATCGCGGCCCGGCGGATCGACTCCTGCTCGTCGAGCGTCCGGTCCCGCAGCGCGCGGGCGTAGCCGGTCGCCACGGTGGCCAGCAGCCGGGCCATCCGGTCCTCGGCGTCCTCGGTGACCAGCCCCAGGTCGCGCAGCAGCCGGAGCTGGATGACCTCGATGGTCCGGCCCAGGCCCTCGGCGGAGGCGATGTGCGCCGCCACCAGCTCGGCGCCGACCTGGTGGCCGACCCGCACGTCGAACGGCTCGGACACCAGCGCCTCGGCCAGCCGCCCGGTGAGCCGGTGCAGCAGCGCCTCCAGCTGGGCCTGCGTCATCGGCAGGTAGCTGGTGCCGGAGACCGCCTTCGCCCAGGCCCGGGCGAACAGGCTCGGGCAGCTGGCGGGAACCCCCGGACCGCAGGCGTGGCCGTCGGGGGCTGACGGGCCGGACGTGCCGTCGGAGTGCTCACCCACCGAGCCGCCCGACGCCACCCATGAAGACCGCCTTCTCGGCGTCCTCGGCGCTCTCCGGGGTCTCGGGCCGCCACTGCGGCACCCAGACGACGCCCGGGTCGACCAGCCCGAAGCCGTCGAAGAGGGCGGTCAGCTCCCGCCGGCTGCGGATGACCAGCGGGTTGTCGGTGCGCTGGTAGACCGCCTCGGCCTCCTCGCGTTCCCCGGTGTCGCGCCGGTCGTCGTCGCTGGCCTGGGACATCACCAGGTAGCTGCCCGGGGCGAGCGCCGCCCGCAGGGTCCGCAGGATCTCGTCGGGGCGGTCCTCGTCGGGCACGAAGTGCAGCACCGCCACGATCATCACCGCGACCGGCTGGGAGAAGTCGAGCATCCGGGTGACCTCGGGGTGGGCCAGGATCCGCTCCGGGTGGCGCAGGTCCTCCTGGAGGACGGCCGCCCGGTCGTTGCCGCTGAGGATCTCCCGGCTGTGCGCCACGGCCACCGGGTCGACGTCGACGTAGACCACCCGGGACTCCGGGGCGATCCGCTGGGCGATCTCGTGCACGTTGCCGACGGTCGGGATGCCGGAGCCGATGTCGAGGAACTGGCGGATGCCCGCCTCGGCGAGGAACTGCACCGCCCGGCGCAGGAACGCCCGGTTGGCCTGGGCCATCAGCGGGGCCTCGGGCACCGCGTCGACCATCGCCCGCGCGGCGGCCCGGTCGGCGGCGAAGTTGTGCGAGCCGCCGAGATAGTAGTCGTACATGCGGGCCACGCTGGGACGCTCGATGTCGATCGTGTCGGGTGCCCAGTCCGGCCGCTGCATGCCCTACCCCTTATGTCAACGACGCGGGACACGCCGCCCGCGCGGGTCACCCGCGTATTCTGCCCCGCCTGCGGGGCAGGTGACCAGAGAGGGCCGCCGTCGCCCCGTCTGCCCGGCCGGAGGGTCCCGTTGACCGGACCCGCCGGCCGTCGCGCAAACCCCCCGGCCGGTGGCCGCCGGCCGGGCGGGACGGCGTCAGAACTTCGGGGCGTCGGGGGCTTCGAGCAGGCCGAGCCGCAGGGCCGTCATCAGCGCCTGCGCCCGGTTGGCCGCGCCCAGCTTCTCGTAGAGCTTCGAGATGTGGGTCTTGGCCGTCGACTCGCTGACGAAGAGCTGCTTGGCGATGCCGGCCACGCTCATCCCGTCGGCGAGCAGCCGCAGCACCTGACCCTCGCGGGGGGAGAGCTGCGGGCCGGACGGCGCGAGCCGCCGCTTCATCGCCTCGGCCAGGTCGGCGGCCGTGAACGCGCTCGGCGAGGAGGCGGCGTGCCGGGCGGCGGCCACGACCTCGTCAGCCGGGGCCGTCTTCGGCACGAACGCGCTCGCGCCGGCCTCCAGCGCGCCGAAGAGCTGGTCGTCGCCCGCGTACATGGTGAGCACGACGATGCCCATCGACGCGCTGGACTTGCGGAGCGCGCGGGTGGCCTCCAGGCCACTGCCGTCGGGCAGCCGAAGGTCCATGATCACCACGTCGGGCTGGAGGGCGCCGGCCTGCCGGACCCCCTCCGCCGCCGTGGCGGCCTCACCGACGACCTCGAACTGCCGGTCCCGCTCGAAGGCGTGCCGCAGCCCCTTGCGGATCAGATCGTGATCGTCGACAAGGAGGACCTTGGTGCGGGTCGCCGGTGTCGGGCTTGTGGTCATCCTCGGGTTACTCCCCTTCTGCTGCTGCCGCCTTGCCGCGCACCCTATCGCGCCGGGGCGACGAACCGAGCACCACCGCCACGGTCGTGCCACTGGGCTGGCGCGGCCTGATCTCCAATCGGCCCCGGATACGTTCCGCTCTCTCGGCCATGATCGCAAGCCCGTAGTGACCGTCCGTGCGCTGGTCAGCGATGCCCTGACCGTCATCCGACACTTCAATTTGCGCGTACGGGGGGTCCACCTCGCAGGTGACCCACAGATTTGCGGCCCCGGCGTGCTTGCGGGCGTTGGTGACCGCCTCCTGCGCGATGCGCAACAGCTCGGCCTCGGTCGCGGCGGGCAGCCGCGCGGTGGACTCGTCCAGCGACAGGTGCACCCGCAGCCCGCCGGACGCCCCGACGGTGCGCGCGTACTCGGCGATGGCGGCGGCCAGCCCGCCGTGCCGGTCCACCTCGCTGCGCAGCTCGAACAGGCTCAGCCGCAGCTCGGTGATGACCCGGGTCACCTCGCCGCGCAGGGTGCGCAGCGCCTCGGCCGTCTCCTTCGGGTCCTCCTCCACGTACGCCAGGGCGTTGTCGATGCCGTACCCGACCATGACCAGCTCCTGGGCGACCCCGTCGTGGATCTCCCGGGCCAGCCGCTGCCGCTCCTCGTTGGTGGCCAGCGAACGCACCTCGTCGAACAGGAGCGCGGCCTCCAGCCGCAGCGCCGCCGGGCGGGTCAGCGCGGTCACCCGGGACACCACCGGCGGCGGGTACGCCTGCGCGACGTCCGCCTCCATCACCAGCATGCCGACCGTGCGGACCCCGGCGACCAGCGGCACGATCAGCGCCGAGACGTCGCCGCCGGTGTGCGAGCGGGCCTGCGAGCGGCTGGCGGTCTGCGGCTGCTGGCTGGCCCAGGCGTCGGCGATCGCCGAGTCGGCGTCGAGCGTGGTCTCCCAGTCGACCCGGTCCACGCCCACCTGGGCGAGCACCACCAGCCGGCCGCCGCCGCTGGCGGAGAGCACCGCCGCCCGCTCGGCCCGGGCCACGGTGCGCAGCTCCTCCAGCAGGTGCTCGGAGATGCCGCCCGGGTCGAGGGTCGCCCCCGGAAGCTGCCGGGCCACCGTGCGCAGCTGGGTCAGCAGCCGGGTCGCCTCCGCGTACGGCTGGGGCTTGCCCTCGCTGCGGACCCGGATCACCCGGTGCAGGGTGCCGGCGGTGTAGAGGCCCAGGCCGGCGAGGATCAGCCACTGGGCGCAGACCGCCAGGTAGCCCGGCTGGCCGAGCTGCCGTCCGCCGTCGACCTGGGTGAGGGCGGCGCTGGTCACCAGGGTGGCGGCGGTGACGGCGAGCAGCGCCGCGCCCTCGCGGAACCGGCGGCGCAGCGCGGTCACCGTCACCGGGACGGCGAGGTACGGCAGCACGGCCGACGCGCCGAGGCCGCCGATCGTGCCGTTGAGGGTGGTCACCGCGGCGACCTGGCTCGCGGCCAGCCCCAGCACCACCACCTCGGCGAAGCGGCTGAGCGGGCCGAGCAGCCGGTGCTGGGGGGCGAGCGCGGCGGGCAGCCCGGCGACGCCGAGCAGCGCGATCCACCAGAGCCGACCGGCGTCGTGGGTGGCGAAGAGGGTGAGGACGGCGACCAGCACGAGCATCACCACGCGGGCGGCGGTGGCGAGCGGCTGCGTCGGCGGCCGGGCGGGTGTCGAGGAGTCGGGCACGTGACGGATCGTAGTCAGCGACGGTAGATCTCGGCGATCTCCGCCGCGTACGTGCTGTGCACGACCTGCCGCTTGACCTTCAGCGACGGGGTGAGCTCCCCGGTGGCCTCGGTGAAGTCGCGCGGCAGGATCCGGAACACCTTGATCGCCTCGGCCTTGGAGACGGACTGGTTGGCCTGGTCGACCGCGCCCTGCACCTCGGCGCGCAGCGCCTCGTCGTCGCGCAACTCGTCGACGCCGGTGCCCTCGGGGCGGCCGTGGGCGGCAAGCCACTTCGGCAGCGCCTCCTCGTCGATGGTGACCAGCGCGGCGATGAACGGCTGCCGGTCGCCGACGACGACGCACTGGCTGATCAGCGGGTGCGCCCGGACCTGGTCCTCCAGCACCGCCGGGGCGACGTTCTTGCCGCCGGCCGTCACGATGATCTCCTTCTTGCGGCCGGTGATGCTGAGGAAGCCGTCGGCGTCGAGCTGGCCGAGGTCGCCGGTGCGGAACCAGCCGTCGGCGCTGAGCGCCTCGGCGGTGGCCTCGTCGTTGCGCCAGTAGCCCTGGAAGATCAGGTCGCCGGAGATCAGGATCTCGCCGTCGTCGGCGATCCGGATGGTCACGCCGGGCAGCGGCCGGCCGACCGTGCCGATCTTCGTGGCGCCGGGCAGGTTCGCGGCGGCGGCGGGGGAGGTCTCGGTCAGCCCGTACCCCTCGCAGATGGTCACCCCGATGCCCCGGAAGAAGTGCCCGAGCCGGGCCCCGAGCGGCGCGCCGCCGGAGATCGCGTCGCGGCACCGGCCGCCGAGGGCCGCCCGCAGCTTGCGGTAGACCAGCTTGTCGAAGACCGCGTGCTGGACGCGCAGCGCCAGGCCCGGCCCGTCCGGCGACTCCAGCGCCTCGCTGAAGGCCACCGCGACCTGCTCGGCCCGGTCGAAGATCCGGCCCTTGCCGTCGGCCTCGGCCTTCTGCCGGGCCCCGTTGTAGACCTTCTCGAAGACCCGGGGCACCGACAGCACGAAGGTCGGGCGGAACTCCTGGAGCTCGGCGACCAGGTTCCTGGTGTCGGCGCAGTGCGCCATGGTGGCCCGCGCCTGCACCACGCCGATCTGGATGAGCCGGGCGAAGGCGTGCGCGAGGGGGAGGAACAGCAGGGTCGACGCGCCCGGACGCAGGAAGAGGTTGGGCAGCACCGGGACGGCGTTGGCGATGTCGGCGTACATGTTGCGGTGGGTCAGCACGCAGCCCTTGGGGCGGCCGGTGGTGCCGCTGGTGTAGATGATGGTGGCGACGTCGTCGGCCTTGACCGCCGTGCGCCGCCGGTCGATCTCGACCGGGTCGACCGCGGCCCCGGCGGCGACCAGCTCGTCGACCGCGCCCAGCTCGATCTGCCACAGGTGGGCCAGCTCGGGGAGCCGGTCGCGGACGCCCTCGACGAGGGTGGCGTGGGCGGTCGTCTCGACCACGGCGGCGACCGCGCCGGAGTCGGCCAGGATCCAGGCGGCCTGCTCGGCGCTGGACGTCTCGTAGATCGGCACGGTGACCGCGCCGGCCGCCCAGATGGCGTAGTCGAACAGGGTCCACTCGTAGCGGGTGCGGCTCATCAGGCCGACCCGGTCGCCGGGGGAGATGCCGGCGGCGACCAGGCCCCGGGCCACCGCGACCACCTCGTCGCGGAACTGCCGGCAGGTCACCTCGACCCAGCCGGTGGCGGGCGCGACGGCGGGGCGGGCGAACTGGACGGCGTCCGGGGCGGTCTCGGCATTGTCCCAGACCGGGTCGGTGAGGCTGGCCGAGTCGCCGACGGTGACGATCGGCGGGACGGAGAACTCGCGCACCTGCACTCCCTCGTGCTCGCACTGGCCGGGCGGGCCGGGGCCCCGGAGGGGTCGGCTCTGTCGAAACCTACCCGCCCGACCAGGTGGGTGCGCCAGGCAGGTTGCCGGGTAGCCTCCCCCCATGGCGGACTCCTCCACCCAGTCGATCGTCGTGGGCGCGTCACCGGAGCGGGTGGCGGCGGTCATCTGCGACTTCGCGCGCTACCCCGAATGGACCGACGCGGTGCGCCGGACCGAGGTCGTGGAGGAGTACGAGGACGGCTACGCCAGCCAGGTCCGCTTCACCCTCGACGCCGGGGTGCTGGCCGACGAGTACGTGCTGGCCTACGAGTACGCCGAGGACATCTCCCGGATCGAGTGGCACCTGGTGGCGCCCTCGAAGATGCAGCGCTCCCAGCGCGGGTCGTACGACCTCGTCGGCAACCCCGACGGCACGACCACGGTGACCTACACCCTGGAGGTGGAGCTCTCCGTGGGCATGCTCGGCATGTTTCGCCGCAAGGCCGAGAAAATGATCATGGATGCGGCGTTGAAGCAGCTCAAGCGCCGGGTAGAAGACACCGGTGCGGCGCGGTGACGCGACCGGCTGCGGCACGCCCGGCACGGTAGAGGAGCCGACCATGGGGGGTACGGATCCGGGCTCGGCCCGGGAAGAGGCGGAGCGGCTGGTCGCCACGGTGATCGCGGCGGCGAGGCTGGCCGCCGCGGGCGCCGGATCGGGCGGCGGCTCCGGGGCGGGGCCGTGGGGTCCGCTCGGTGGGATCGTGTCCAGTGTCCTCGGTCACAGCGGGGGCGGCCCCGCGGCGGCCCGGCCGGCCGGCGGCGGGCACGGCGGTTTCGCCACCGGTGCGGCCGAATGCTGCATCTGTCCGCTCTGCCGCGGTATCGCGGCGTTGCGCGACCCGAGTCCGGAATTCGCCGAGCGGCTCGCCACGGGGGCCGGCGATCTGGCCGCCGGGGTGGCCAGCCTGCTGCGCGCGTTCGCGTCGGCCGACGAGCCGGCCGCCGGTGGCACACCGGCCGCCGACACCGCCGCGCCGTCGCCCCGACCGGCGGCTGACCAGGCATCGGGCGATCATGTGTGGCGCGAGGCCACCCGCACCGGGCATGATTCTCACCCGGCGCCGGATGAGGACGTGTGGTCCGCCGCGACCCGGGGGGAGGGTCCGGGCGTTCCGGCCGCCGCCGTGCCGCCCGCCGACGACGCCGGGCCGGACGTGCCGGGGGCTCCCCGGCCGCCGGCCGGCCGACCCGTGGTGCCCGCGTCGCGGGCCCCCGGTGGCGCGGGAGGGGACGCACCAGGCGACGGGGCCTGACCACCGGACATCCCGTCCCACCGGCACGGCGGACCGCCGTGCCGGTGCCGGGCAGCACAGCAGAGGGGAGTGGCAGCGGTGACGCTGACCATCGGAGTCGACGTCGGTGGCACGAAGGTGGCCGGCGGTGTCGTCGACGACACCGGCAACGTACTCGTGCAGGCCCGACGGGACACCCCCGCCGACAACGTGGGCAAGACCCGCGACGTCATCATCGAGGTGGTCAGCGAACTCTCCGCCGGCCGGCAGATCGACGCCGTCGGCATCGGCGCGGCCGGCTGGATCGACGCCACCCGCTCCACCGTCCTCTTCGCGCCCAACCTGGCCTGGCGCGACGAGCCCCTGCGCGAGTACGTCAGCCGGGCCACCGGCCTGCCGGTGATCGTCGAGAACGACGGGAACGTCGCCGCCTGGGCCGAGTTCCGCTACGGCGCGGCCCGGCACGCCGACGACTCCATGGTCATGTTCACCATCGGCACCGGCGTCGGCGGCGGCATCGTGCTCGGCGGCGAGCTGGTGCGCGGCGCCCACGGCATCGCCGCCGAGCTGGGCCACATGCTCACCGTCCCCGACGGACACCAGTGCGGCTGCGGCCGGCTCGGCTGCATCGAGCAGTACGCCAGCGGCAGCGCCCTGGTGCGCTTCGCCCGCGCCGCCGCCCGCCAGGAGCCGCACCGGGCCGTCGCCCTGCTGGAGCTGGCCGGCGGCGAGGCCGAGGCGGTCACCGGCCCGATGGTGACCGCCGCCGCCCAGGGCGGCGACCCCGTCTCCGCCGAGGCGTTCGCGCAGGTCGGGCGCTGGCTCGGCACCAGCCTCGCCGACATGGCGCAGATCCTCGACCCGCAGGTCCTCGTCGTCGGCGGCGGCGTCGTCGAGGCGGGCGACCTGCTGCTCGGCCCGACCCGGCGCTCGTTCACCGACGCGCTGGCCCAGCGCAGCCGGCTCCCCGTCGCCGAGGTGCTCCCCGCCGAGCTGGGCAACACCGCCGGCGTGATCGGCGCCGCCGACCTGGCCCGCCGGCTGTAGGGGGCCGGGATGACGGAGACGGGCCGGGGGCCCGGGACCCCGGGCGGCGTGCCGCTGCGCGTCGTGTCGTACAACGTGCACAGCCAGCGCGACGACCAGGCCGCGCTGGCCGCGGTGGTCCGCGCGGCCGCCCCCGACGTGGTGATCGTGCAGGAGGCGCCCCGGCGGTTCCGGTGGCGGCAGAAGTGCGCGTCGCTGGCCGAGTCGTTCGGGCTGGTCGTCGCCGCCGGCGGCCTGCCGTCGCTGGGCAACCTGCTGCTGACCAGCCTGCGGGTGCGGGTGGCCGACACCCGCTGCCAGCGCTACCCGCTCACCCCGGGCCGGCACATGCGCGGGGCGGCGTACGCCGAATGCCGCGTCGGCGGCACCCGGTTCCTGCTGGCCGGCTCGCACCTGTCCACCGACCCGGCCGAGCGCCCCGCGCAGGCGGCGGCGTTCAAGCGGGAGCTGGCCGCCGCCGACCTGCCCGTGGTGGCCGCCGCCGACCTCAACGAGGGCCCGGACGGCCCGGCCTGGGCGACCGTCGGCGCGGGGCTGACCGACGCGGCGGTCGCGGCCGACCGCGCCGACCGGCTCACCTACTCGTGCGCCGACCCGCGCCGCCGCATCGACGCCGTCTTCGTCGACCCCCGGATCACGGTCGTCGACTACGACGTGGTCGACACGCCGCAGGCCCGCCGGGCCAGCGACCACTTCCCCGTCGTGGTCGACCTGCTGCTGCCCGCCGCCGGCTGACGCGGCGCGCGGACCCACCGTCCACAAGGACTGGACAAACCGGTCGGGTTACCGGAAGGATTTCGCAGCGACCCGGCACTCGTGCCGCACAAAGGAGAATCCGGTGTCCCCCTCCACCGACCCCGGCCGTCCCGAGCCGGACGCGACGACGCTCGCCCCGCCCCGGGACGCCCGACCGGTCTCCGACCGAGGCGACACGGTCTGCGTCATCGGGGCCGGGGCCAGCGGCCTCACCGCCGTGAAGAACCTGCGCGAGCACGGCTTCGGCGTCGACTGCTACGAGCGGGAGACCGGCGTCGGCGGCGCGTGGAACTGGCGGCACGACCGCAGCCCCGTCTACGCCAGCACCCACCTGATCTCGTCGCGGCCGTTCACCCAGTTCCCCGACTTCCCGATGCCGGACGACTGGCCGGACTACCCGCACCACAGCCAGGTGCTCACCTACTTCGAGCGCTACGCCGACCACTTCGACCTGCGCCAGCACATCTGGTTCGGCACCGAGGTGATCCGGGTCGAGCCGGTCGACGGCGACCGCTGGGACGTCACCACCCGCAGCACCGGCGGCTACGGCCCCGAGCGCACCTCCCGGTACGCCGCCGTGGTCGTCGCCAACGGCCACAACTGGTCGCCGAAGCTGCCCCGCTACGAGGGGCTGGAGGAGTTCCGGGGCGAGATCATGCACGCCTCGTCGTACAAGGACCCGGCGCAGCTGCGCGGCAAGCGGGTGCTGGTCGTCGGGGCCGGCAACACCGGCTGCGACATCGCCGTCGAGGCGGCCCAGCAGGCGTCCCACTGCTGGCACTCCACCCGCCGCGGCTACTGGTACGCCCCCAAGTACGTCCTCGGCCGCCCCGCCGACCAGGTCAACGACACCCTGCTCGCCCTGCGGGTGCCGCTGCGCGTGCGGCAGTGGCTCTACCACTGGACGCTGCGGCTCACCGTCGGCGACCTGACCCGGTTCGGCCTGCCCAGGCCCGACCACCGGGTCTACGAGACCCACCCCATCGCCAACAGCCAGCTCGTCTACCACGTCGGCCACGGCCAGATCACCCCCGTGCCGGACGTGGCCCGGTTCCACGCCAAGGCCGTCGAGCTGACCGACGGCCGCGAGATCGACCCCGAGCTGGTCGTCTTCGCCACCGGCTACCTGCCGCGCTTCGAGTTCCTCGACCCCCGGGTGCTCGGCGCGGACGAGGCGGGTCGGCCCCGGCTGTGGCTCAACGCGCTCGTCCCCGGCCACCCGACGCTCGCCGTCGCCGGCCTGGTCCAGCCCGACTCGGGCATCTTCACCCTGTCGCACTGGCAGACCGTCCTGTTCGCCCGGCTGCTCGCCCTGCGGGTGCGCCGGCCGGAGCGGGCCGCCGCGTTCGCGCAGCGGGTCACCGCCGGGGCCGGCGAGCGCTACTCGGGGAAGGTCAAGGACAGCAGCCGGCACTGGTTCGAGGTGGGCCACGCCGACTACCTGCGCGCCATCCAGCGCGCCATGCACGAGCTGGAGGAGAAGTGAGCCAGCAGCAGCGGGTGCGGATCATGCGCGGCCGGGAGTGGGCCCGGCCCGTCCGCCCGGCCCGGCGCGAGGTGCTCAGCGTGCTCCCCGAGGTCGAGCAGGGCCGCCCGCCGCTGCTGTTCGTGCCCGGCTTCGGCCACGGCGCGTGGGCGTTCGCCGAACACTGGCTGGGCCACGTCGCCGGTCGCGGCTTCCCGGCGTACGCGCTGAGCCTGCGCGGGCACGGCGGCAGCGAGCCGGCGCCGGAGGCGACGCTGCGGGCGTACACCCATGACGTGACGCAGGTGGCGGCGGGCCTGCCGCGCCAGGCGGTGCTGGTGGGGCACGGCGCCGGGGCACTGGTGGTGCGGCACGCGCTGGCCCGCTATCCGGCGCGGGCGGCGGTGCTGGTGGCCCCGGTGCTCGGCGACTGGGCGACGCTCGGCACGGCGCTGCGCCGCAACCCCGGCGGCACCCTGCCCGCGTTCGTCGGCGCGGGCCTGCGGCTGAGCCGACGGCAGCTGTTCAGCCGCGAGCTGCCCGACGCCGACGCCCGCCGGTACGCCGCCCGCCTCGGGCGCGCCGGCCGGCGCGCCCAGTGGCAGCTGCTCACCCACCGCGACCCGGAGCCTGCCGTGGGCGACCCGCCCGTGCTGGTCCTGGGCAGCCCCGACGACCGGGTGGTCCCGCCGGCCGCGCTGACCCGGGCCGCCCGGCTGCACGGCGGCGCGCCGCTGCTCTTCCCCGGCATGGGGCACGACCTGATGCTCGACGTCCGCTGGCGGGAGCCGATCGACGCGA
The DNA here is from genome assembly GCF_029581295.1 of Micromonospora sp. WMMD712. Lineage (NCBI taxonomy): Bacteria > Bacillati > Actinomycetota > Actinomycetes > Micromonosporales > Micromonosporaceae > Micromonospora > Micromonospora sp. WMMD712. The sequence continues at coordinate 2,447,695 of NZ_CP120743.1, read as the reverse complement.
TCCTGGACTGGCTGGAGAAGGAACACCCGCCGGCCTGACCCGCTGCCGGCGCGACCCGTCGACCGGGGCGCGCCAGCAGCGGCCGGGCGGGGCGGAACGCCCGGTCAGCCGGTGGGGGCGAGGTGGGTCAGCAGCGACCCGCCGTCGTCGAGGGCGCTGAGGTAGGAGCGGGCCCACGCCCGGATGTCGTTGCGGTGCAGGTGTTCGCGCATCGCCCGCATCCGCGGCGTGACGTCGGCCGGGTCGGCCTCGAGCGCCGAGAGCAGCCCCTGCTTGAGCCCCTCCAGGTCGTGCGGGTTGACCAGGTACGCCTGCGGCAGCTCGGCCGCCGCCCCGGCGAACTCGCTGAGCAGCAGCGCACCCGTGTCGTCGACCCGGGCCGCCACGTACTCCTTGGCGACCAGGTTCATCCCGTCGCGCAGCGGGGTCACCGCCATCACGTCGGCGACCCGGTAGAGCGCCGCCAGCTCGGCCCGGTCGAACGGCTGGGTGAGGTAGTGGATGGCGGGCTCGCCGACCCGGCCGAACTCGCCGTTGATCCGCCCCACCTCGCGCTCGACCCGGTCGCGCAGGATCTGGTACTGCGTGACCCGTTCCCGGCTGGGCACCGCCACCTGCACCAGCACCGTGTCGCGCACCTTGACGTGCCCGCTGGCCAGCAGCTCGCTGTAGGCCTTGAGGCGCTGCTCGATGCCCTTGGTGTAGTCCATCCGGTCGACGCTGAGGATGACGTGGCCGGGGTCGCCGAGGTCGTGGCGCAGCCGCTGGGCCCGGGCCGCCACGTCGGGGCGGCCCGCGAGGGCGGCCATCTCGGCGGTGTCGATCGAGACCGGGAACGCCCCGATGCGGACCACCCGGTCGTCGACACCGACGCGCCGGTCCGTCGCCGGCAGCTCCAGCACCTTGGCGACGAGCTGGGCGAAGTTGTGCGCGGCCTGGGCGCGCTGGAAGCCGATCAGGTCGGCGCCGAGCATGCCGCGCAGCAGCTCGGCCCGGCGGGGGAGCTGCATGAACAGCTCCGGTGGGGGGAACGGCACGTGCAGGAAGAAGCCGATCCGCAGGTCGGGACGCAGCTCCCGCAGCAGGCCGGGCACCAGTTGCAGGTGGTAGTCCTGGATCCAGACCACCGCGCCCTGCTCGGCCGCCTCGGCGGTCGCCTCCGCGAACCGCTGGTTGACCCGCTGGTACGCCTCCCACCAGCGGCGGTGGTATTCCGGCTGCTCCACCGCGTCGTGATAGAGCGGCCACAGGGTCGAGTTGGCGAAGCCCTCGTAGTGGTCGCGGAAGTCCTCGCTGCTCAGCGGCACGGTGCGCATCCGCACGCTGCCGATGTCGGGCAGGCTCGGCGCCGGCCCGGTGCCGCCGGCCCAGCCGACCCAGGTGGCCGGCGTGTGGCGGAGCAGGGGATGCAGGGCGCTCACCAGCCCGCCGGGGCTGCGTCGCCATTCACAGGCGCCGTCGGGCGCCACACTGTCGTCGATGGGCAGGCGGTTGGCCACCACCACGAGGGAACTCTGTCGCATCTCGGGCATTCCGATCAGCAGAGACCGACCACCGCGAGCAAGGAACAACCGGGCAGCCAGTGCGGGAAGTGACGTACAGCGGTATTCCTACTGACAGTAAGTTACACCACTGTTACGCCTCCCGCCGGGGGCGGTGCGCGTCCCGCAATTCGGGCATCCGCCGTCCGCCTGTGGGGACGGGCCGCTACCCGGAGTATGGGGCGGGTCAGACCCGGGCGCCGTCGTCGGGGTCGTCGTCGGAGTCGCCGGGGCGCAGCCGCCAGATCAGCGTCACGAAGCCGGCGAGGATGCCGGTGAAGCCGAGCAGGGTCACCACGGAGGAGTCCACCGGCAGCAGCGTCGGCTCCAGGAAGAGCACGAACCCGGCGACGATGGCCAGCACGCCGGCCACCGCGTACTTGGAGACGCGGGGCAGCGGCGGTGGCGGCGGCGGGGTGTAGCGCTCGTCGGCGTCGTCGGGCAGGCCGGCGCCGAACGTGTCCAGCCCGTCCAGCAGGGACGGCTCGTCCTGCCGGCTCCCGCCGACGGAGACGCCCGAGACGTCGGCGGCCCACGGCAGCCGGCGTACGTCGGTGGCGGTGCCACCCTCGTCGGCGCCGACCCGGCCGGTCGTGCCGGCCGGCCGCTCGTCGGGCTCGTCGTCGATGTCCTCGGCGGCGGGCCAGGGATGCGCGCCGGCGGCCGGGGCGGTGTGGAAGCCGGCGACGATGCGGGCCCACTCGGCGTCGACGTCGGGCTCGTCGCGGGACGGGCCGGCGGGGGCCTCCTCGGCGAGCTGGGTGAGGTAGTCGCGTGCGGTCGTCAGGTGGGAGCGGTCGACGTAGAGCCGGTCCACGGGGCGGGCCGGGACGGTGGTGGTGCGGGTGACCGGGTTCAGGTCGGCCGAGGGTTGCAGGTACGCGGCGATGCCGCCCGCGGCCAGGACGTCGAGCAGGTGCTCACCCACGCGCGGATCCACGTCGCCGGCGACCGCGTACTCGCTCGCGTCGAGCCCGTTGTCCCGCCGTCCCCGGCGGGCCCTACCCGCTGACACCGGACATCCTCCCTCGCGCACCTCCCGGTGCGATCGCCCCCGGCGCCCCGCACGCCGTGCCCTGAATCGTGACACGTCAGGGCCCCCTTCCGGGAGTGCGTTGTGGCGCGCCGTACGAAGTAAGGACCCTCCCGCAGGTCGGGGCGGGGCCTCAATGTCGGTTTTCGCTAATCGCTTGCCAACAGAAGCCGTGGCCCGGCCCGCCACCAGCACCGCCCAGGCCGACCTGCCCCTGCCGACACCTACACAGCTGAGTCGAATACGACATCACCCACCCCCACCCCACCCCACCCCACCCCGCCGTCCCGCCGTCCCCCCCCGTCCCACCGTCCCCCGGGCCGGTGATCAAGAGAAAAGCGTCAGAGTTGATCTCTGCGATGACACAATTCTCTTGATCACCGGCCCGGGGCAGCACGGGCGGGGGCCGGCAGGCAGGGGGGAGGGGCGGGGCGCGGGGGCGCGGGCGGGGAGAGGGCATCGGGTGTCGGTGATGTCGTATGTGACTCAGCTGCGTAGGTGCCGCATCGCAGGAGCGGCTCTCGCGTTGTCGCGTTCTCGCACTTGATGGCGGAGGGCGGTTGCCCGGCCGGGCGGCCTGTCTCGTCCTCAGTGGTCGGGCGGGTCGCCCTTGTCGCCCGTGAATCCGGTGGACGCGGTATGCCGGTGGACCTGGCAAGCCCGGTGGATCCCGTTGACCGGGGGATCCGTCGCCGGGCCTGGTCGCCGGGCCTGGTCGCCGGCCCGGTCGGCGGGCCCGGTCGACAGGGCTAGTCGGCGAGGCTAGTCGGTGGTGCCGGCGAGGCGGAGCAGGCCCGGGGCGTGGTTGCGGGCCGCGAACCCGCGCACCTCGGCCAGCACCTGCGCCGCGCCCGCCGGGTCCACCTCGCGCAGGGTGGGCACCGACAGCGCGGCGGCGAGCACGTGGTCGGTCAGGTCGCCCATCCGCCGGTACTGCTCGGCGGCCGAGCGGAACAGCTCGGCGGCGGCCCGGGCGTCGCCGGCCGAGGCGGCCAGCGCGGCCTCCGCCGCCTGCCCGGCGGCCCGGGCCCAGGGCGTCATCCGGGGCGCGGAGGTCAGCAGCCGGCGCACCCGGCGGGCCGCGTCCCCGCCGAGCACCACGGCGACGTGGCCGATCGCCGGCACCCACTCGGCGAACGGGATCTCCCGGGTCCGCCGCCAGTCCTCGTCCAGCTCGGCGAGCAGCCGCAGCGCCTCGGCCTCGCGCCCCTGCACGGCACGGCACAGCGCGGCGTGGGCCAACGTGGACCGCAGCACCCGGTGGAAGCCGGACCGCCGCCCGGCGGCCACCGCCCGCTCCACCTGGTCCGGGCCGCCGCCGTCGGCCGGGGCCTCCGGGTCGCCGCGCAGCGTCCGCATCCAGCCGGACACCGCGACGATGTGCATGTCCCACTCGCCGGTCGGCCGGCGCGTCGACTCGGCCGCCAGGTCCGCCGCCGCACCCCAGTCCCCGGCGTAGTACGACCGGGCCCACTGGTCCTCGAAGCTCGCGGTGAGGCTGTGCTCGCCGCCGAGGTCCAGCGAGCGCTGCTCGTCCACCAGCCGCGCCGAGCCGGCCAGGTCGCCCTCCTCCTGCAACGCCCAGGCCAGGTTGTGCACGGCCCGCCGGCGGCTGGCCAGCCGCTCCACCCGGCAGTGCTCGGTGATCTCGACCAGCTCCGCGTACGCCTCCGGCACCCCCGACAGGTAGCGGGCCACCGCGAGCGTGATCCGGGCGCTCGCGCTGACCTCCCGCAGCTGGAGCCGCTCGGCCAGGCTCGCCGCGGTCCGGGCCGCCGCGCAGGCCGGCTCGGTCTCCGCGTTGAGCATGTGCACCCGGGCCAGCTCCAGCAGGGCGCTCGCCTTCTCCTCGCTGTCGGGCAGGTCGGTGTAGATGCCGATGGCCCGGTCCAGGCAGCGCAGCGTCTCGGCCCGGTCCGCCCGCCGCCACGCGGCGGTGGCGAGCAGCGTCCAGGCCCGCGCCGCCCCCGTCGGCTCGCCGGCCCCGGCCAGCTCGCCGGCCAGCCGGGCCAGCCGCTGCGCGCCGCCGTCGACGAGGAACGCGTCCCCGTCGCGGAACAGCGCCAGCTCGGCGTCGAACAGCTCCAGCATGGGCTCGGGCCCGCCGGGCAGGACCAGCGCCCGCCCCATCAGCGTCGCGGCGGTGTCCAGCGCGTGCAGCTCGTACGCCCGGCGGGCCGCCCGGTGCAGCGCGGCCCGCGCCGCCGGGGCGTAGGGCACGGTGTCCAGGCCGACGGTGCGGGCGATCTCGTGCGCCGCCCAGCGGTGGTTGGCCAGCACCTCGACCAGGTCCTGCTGCCGGCCGTCGGTGACCTGCTCCAGCCAGTCGGCGGTGCTCTGGTGGCGCGCCACCCGCTCGGTGCGGGGCAGCCGCTGATAGCACACGTCGCGCACCAGGACGTGCCGGAAGCGGTACTCGGGCTGGCCGGGCATCGTCGAGCTGGGCTGCTCGTAGACCAGGTCCCGGCGCTGCAACCGGCCCAGCGCCCGCTCCACCCACCGCACCGGGCGACCCAGCGCGGTGGCCACCGGCCCCGGCCAGAACTGCACGCCGACGACGGCGGCGGCCTGAAGCACCGCCCGGTCGGCCGGGTCGAGCAGGTCGAGCCGGTTGGCGATGACCGCCTGCACCGTGCGCGGCATCTCCGGCGTACGGGCCGGGTCGGCCCGCCCGGCGGGGTCGACGAGCCCGCCGTCGAGCAGCATCCGCGCGTACTCCTGGGCGTAGAGCGGGTTGCCGTCGGCGAACTCGATCAGCGGCCCCCGGGACGCGGGCAGCAGCGCGGACTGCCCGAGCAGCAGCGCGTAGAGGGTGTCGATGTCGGAGTCGTGCATCGGCGGCACCGAGATCGACATCGCCCCGCTGATCGTGCCCGTCCAGGCCGGGTGCCGCTCCCGCAGCTCCGGCCGCGCCGTCGCCAGCACCAGCAGCGGCACGCCCCGGGCCGCCGCGCCGAGCTGCTCGACGAAGGCGAGCATCGCCTGGTCGGCCCAGTGCATGTCCTCGAACACCAGCACCGTCGGGCCCGCCTCGGCCAGGGCGAGCAGGAACCGCCGCCAGGACGTCTCGGTCTCGCCCGGGGTGAGCCGCTCGCCGGGCAGGCCGATGAGCGGGCCGAGCGGATCGGCCAGCCGCACCGCGTGCGGGTCGCCCAGCCGGGCCAACCGCTGCCGCAGCCGGTCGCCGAGCGCCGCCGGGTCGTCGACGTTCGCCACGCCGACCCAGCCCTTCACGATGTCGGCGAGCGCCGCGTACGTGACGTTCTCGCCGAACGGCGGGCACTGCCCGACCAGCCAGGTGATCGGCGGACCGGGCAGGCCGGCGGCGTGCCGGGCCAGCTCCCGCAGCAGCCGGCTCTTGCCCACCCCCGCCGAGCCGAACACCGTGACGAGCTGCGAGGTGCGCTCGGTCACCGTGCGGTGCAGGGCGTTGACCAGCAGGCCGCGCTCGTGTTCCCGGTTGACCATCGGGGTCAGCTCGGCGGTGGTCAGGTCCCGCTGGGGCAGCGCCCGCACCGCCAGCCAGATCCGGCTGACCGCGGAGCGGCCCCGCAGCGTCACCGGCGGCCGGTCGGCGTACTCCATGTCGTGCCGGGTCGCCGCCCAGGTGCTCTCGTCGACGACCACGCCGCCCGACGGCGCGAGCGACTGCAACCGGGAGGCGGTGTTGACCACGTCCCCGGTGACGAAGCCCTGCCCGCCGTCGCGGGCGGCGGACAGGTCGACCAGCGCCTCGCCGGTGGCGATGCCGACCCGGAAGCCGAGCGGCGGGTGCGGCCCGGCCGGCTGGCGGGCCAGGTTGCGTTGCAGCTCCAGCCCCGCCCGGACGCAGCGCAGCGCGTCGTTGTCGGTGGCCACGGGCGCCCCGAACAGCGCCATCACCGCGTCGCCGATGAACTTCTCGACCACCCCGCCGTACTGGTGCACCAGCCGCCGTACGGTGGCGAAGTAGCCCTGCTGGAGGTTGCGGGCCTGCTCCGGGTCGGCCCGCTCCGCGTACGTGGTGAAGTCGACGATGTCGATGAACAGGACGCTGACCTGCCGGCGGTCCTCCTGCACCACCATCGGCCGGTCCCGCAGCGGCTGCCCGCAGCTGGTGCAGAAGTTGGCCTCGACGCTGTTGGCGTGCCCGCAGGCGGCGCAGCCACGGGTCAGGGCCTGCCCGCACCCACCGCAGAAGCGGTCGTCCGGACCGGCTTCGCGTGAGCAGTGTCCACACTTGAGGTCGATGGTCGGCTCCAGAGCGCGAGGTGGGCCCAGTATCGCGCCAGGCGGCAGAGTCGGCTACCCGATATGCAGGCGGATCGTGCGCCCGACCGGGTCAGACTAACCTTCCGCTCAGGACATGGACGCCAGGAGAGTGCCGTGCACGTACGACTGTCAGCCGCGTGGACGGACCCGCGAGGCACCCTGTGGGCCCCGGGCGACACGGTCGACGTCGACGCCGTCACTCTCGCCGCATTGGAGGAGCAGGGCATGGTAGACACGCCGGACGGTCAGGGAACCGCCCCCGACCAGGGCAGCACGAAGACCACGACGACCAAGCCGACCGACCCGTCGAAGATCGGCCCCGGCCCGAGCGCGCCGCCCGCGGACGAGCCGGGCAAGTGACCCGTCGCTGACGCCGGCCGCGCCCACCGGGGGAGCGGCCGGCGTCAGCGGTCGCCCGGGCCGGCCTCGACCGCCGCTCGGGCCGGCGTCAGCGGTCCGTCGACGGCCCGTCAGCGGTCGCTCATGCCGGCGCGGCGGCGCAGCGCCGCCACGTCGGTGACCACGATCCGGCGGCCCTCCGTGCGCAGCCAGCCCCGGCTGGCGAAGGACCCGATCGCCTGGTTGACGCTCTGCCGTGAGCCGCCGGCCATCTCGGCGAGCTGGCTCTGGTTGAGCTCGATGGTGATCATCGGGGCCTGGCTCTCGCCGGCCAGCCGCACCAGCGTCTTGGCCACCCGGCCGGGCAGGTCGAGGAAGACGTGGTCGGCGTTCTGCTCGGTCAGCCGACGGATCAGCCCGCCGAGCGAGCGCATCACCGCGTCGAGGATGCGCGGGTTGGAGTGCACCAGCTCCATGAACGCCGGCCGGGACAGCGCGAGGGCGGCGCAGTCCTCGATCGCCTCGGCCGACGCCGAGCGGGTGGAGGCGTCGAGCAGCGAGACCTCGCCCAGCACGTCCGGCGGTCGGATCACCGACAGCACGGCCCGCTCGCCGGTCGGCGCGGTGCGGAACACGGCCACCGCGCCCCGGCGCAGCACGATCAGGGACTCGCCGGGGTCGTTCTCGACGAAGAGCAACTGGCCCTTGCGGTACGTGCGCGGCACCGCCGCCGCGATCACCCGCTGCCGCACCTCCGGCTCCAGGCCGGCGAACATCTCGACACCCGTGAGCGCGTCACCCGGCTCCGGCAGGCGCATCTCCACGGCCCAACCCCTCCCCGGTAAAGGACCTCAACTCGCGGCCGGGTGAAACCCGTCAGCCCCGCCGCGAGGTCGCGAACCGGTTCGGTGTCCGGTAGCGGCACTCATCAGATCATGACGGCCCGGTCGCCCGCTGTACACCCCCGGCGACACTTCCGTAACAGTCCCGAGCTGCGGCGCAGGGCAGGTCGCGGCGTACGCGCCCCCGGCTGGCGGCGGGTGGCGTCGGTGGGCGAGGATGGCGGGCGATGGTATACCGCTACTTCTACGACTGCGAGTTCATCGAGGACGGGCGCACCGTCGACCTCGTGTCGATCGGCGTCGTCGACGAGAACGGGCGCGAGTTCTACGCCGTCTCCACGGAGTTCGACGACTCCCGCGCCGTGCCCTGGGTGCGCCGCAACGTCCTGGACCGGCTCCCCTCGCCGGCCGACCGGGCCTGGCGGTCGCGGGAGCGGATCCGCGACGACCTCTACGACTTCCTCATGGAGCCGATCCGGGGCCGGCCGGGCGAGCAGCTGGAGCTGTGGGCCTGGTACGCCGCGTACGACCACGTGGTGCTGGCCCAGCTCTGGGGCTCGATGCCGGGGCTGCCCCGGGAGATCCCCCGGTTCACCAAGGAGCTGCGCCAGCTCTGGGACGACCGGGGCCGGCCGCCCCTGCCGAACGCCGACGCGGCCCGGCACGACGCGCTCGTCGACGCCCGGCACAACCTCGCCCGCTGGCGCGCGATGACGGCCCGCTGATCAGGTTTGGCGGGTGCTCTGCGGGGCACCGGGTCGGCGTCGAGTCGATCGAGGGAGTGCCGCCATGAGCAGTGAGCCGTCCAGCGCCGTCGACGCCCGCAGCCGGGTGACCGAGCTGGTCCGCGCCGCGCGGATCTGCATGCTGACCACCACCGGACTGGACGGCCGGCTGGTCAGCCGGCCCATGGGGCTCCAGGAGGCGGAGTTCGACGGCGACCTGTGGTTCTTCGCGTACGCCGACTCGGCCAAGGTGCGCCAGCTCCGGGTCAACCCGGAGGTCAACGTCGCCTTCGCCGACCAGCGCAACCACGCCTGGGTGTCGATCGCCGGCACCGCCCAGGAGGGCTACGACCGCCGGCACGCCGAGCGGCTGTGGCACCCGCTGCTGAAGACCTGGTTCCCCGCCGGCCTGGACACCCCGGGGCTGACCCTGATCAAGGTGCACGCCGGCTCGGCCGAGTACTGGGACTCCCCGGGCGGCGCCGTCGTCAACCTGCTCGGCCTCGCCCGGGCGGCGGTGACGGGGAAGCCGCCGCGGGCGGGGGAGAACCGCGAGGTGGCGTTCTGAGCCCCGGCGGCGTCCGCGCCGAGCTTCGGCGGCGGCTGCCTGCCCGGGGCGCGCTGCCGGCGGATTGTCGCGGCGGCTACAGTTCGCAGGGACGGCCCGCCCCGGGCCGGCAACGGTGCCGAGGTCTGATCCGACACTTATCCTGGGGCAAATCGGGCTTCACCTGATGCTCCAGGAGGATGAGCAGATCATGCGTATCGGCGTGCTCACCGGCGGCGGCGACTGCCCGGGTCTCAACGCGGTCATTCGGGCGGTGGTCCGCAAGGGCGTCGCCACCTACGGTCACGAGTTCGTGGGCTTCCGGGACGGCTGGAAGGGCCCGCTGGAGGGCCTGTCCAAGCCGCTCGGCATCGCCGAGGTGCGGGGCATCCTGCCGCGCGGCGGCACCATCCTCGGCTCGTCCCGCACCAACCCGTTCAAGATCGAGAACGGCGTGGAGCGGATCAAGGAGAACCTCGCCGCGCAGGGCGTGGACGCGCTGATCGCGATCGGCGGCGAGGACACCCTGGGCGTCGCCACCAAGCTGCACGAGCTGGGCGTCAACGTCGTCGGCGTGCCCAAGACGATCGACAACGACCTCGGCGCGACCGACTACACGTTCGGCTTCGACACCGCCGTCAACATCGCCATGGAGGCGATCGACCGGCTGCACACCACCGCCGAGAGCCACCACCGCACCCTCGTCGTCGAGGTCATGGGCCGGCACGCCGGCTGGATCGCCCTGCACGCCGGCCTGGCCGGCGGCGCCAACGTCATCCTGCTGCCCGAGCGCAAGTTCGACGTCGAGCAGGTCGCCGGGTACGTCGAGAAGCGCTTCCAGCACCAGTACGCCCCGATCGTCGTGGTCGCCGAGGGCGCCCAGCCGCTCGACGGCCAGATGATCCTGCACAACCAGGAGCTCGACGCGTTCGGCCACGTCCGCCTCGGCGGCATCGGCCAGTGGCTCGCCGAGCAGCTCGAGGCCAAGACCGGCAAGGAGGCCCGCACCGTCGTGCTGGGCCACATCCAGCGCGGCGGCACCCCGACCGCCTTCGACCGGGTGCTCGCCACCCGGCTCGGCCTCCAGGCGATCGACGCCGCCCACGAGGGCGACTGGGGCAAGATGGTCGCCATGCAGAGCACGGACATCGTCCGGGTGCCGCTGGCCGACGCCACGGCCGAGCTGAAGACCGTGCCGCTGGAGCGCTACGAAGAGGCCGAGGTCTTCTTCGGCAGCTGACGCCGACCCGGCGCGCGCGGCGGTTCCCCGGGGAACCGCCGCGCGCGCCGCCGGGCCCCGCCGCACGGCGGGCCACGAAAGGGGTACGACATGGCGGTGGGCGACCACACCGTAGCGGTGATCGGCGCGGGCAAGATCGGCGAGCTGATGCTCTCCGGGCTGCTGCGCTCCGGCTGGCCGGTGGGCCGGCTGCTGGCCACGGCCCGGCGGCCGATCCGCGCCGAGGAGCTGGCCACCCGCTACGGCGTGCAGGTGGTCGACAACCTGACCGCCGTCGGCGAGGCCGACGTGCTGGCCATCTCCGTCAAGCCGCAGGACGCCGCCGCCCTGCTCGACGAGATCGGGCCGAAGGTGCCCGCCGACAAGCTGGTCATCTCGCTCTGCGCCGGCCTGCCGACCAGCTTCTTCAACCGGCGGCTGCCCGAGGGCACCCCCGTGGTGCGGGTCATGACCAACACCCCGGCCCTGGTCGACCAGGCGATGAGCGCCATCTCGGCCGGCGCGCACGCCACCGGCGAGCACCTCGCCCTGGCCGAGGAGATGTTCACCCCGCTGGGCGCGACCGTCCGGGTCCCCGAGTCGCAGCAGGACGCCGTCACCGCCCTGTCCGGCTCCGGGCCGGCCTACTTCTACCTCCTCGTCGAGGCGATGGTCGACGCCGGCATCCTGCTCGGCCTGCCCCGTCAGGTCGCCCACGAGCTGATCGTGCAGACCGCGATCGGCTCGGCGGTCATGCTGCGCGACTCCGGCGAGCACCCGGTCAAGCTGCGCGAGGCGGTCACCTCGCCCGCCGGCACCACCATCTCCGCGATCCGCGAGCTGGAGAACCACGGCGTACGCGCGGCGATGCTCGCGGCCCTCGAAGCGGCCCGCGACCGCGCCCGGGAACTGGCCGCCCAGTCCGAGTGAGGCCGGCAGGCGATGTCGGGCGCAGCGGCTGACGGCGTGCCGGAGCTCGGCCCGCCCCCCGAGCGCACCGCCGTCGACGTGGGCCAGGTGCGCCGCCTCGTCGCCGCCCAGTTCCCGCACTGGGCCGACCTGCCGGTCGAGCCGGTCGCCCACGGCGGCTGGGACAACTGGACCTTCCACCTCGGCACCACCATGTCGGTACGCCTGCCGAGCGCGCCCGAGTACGCCGAGGCGGTCGCCAAGGAACACCGGTGGCTCCCCGTGCTCGCGCCGCGCCTCCCGCTGCCCGTCCCGACCCCGCTGGCGCAGGGCGGGCCCGGCGAGGGCTACCCGTATGCCTGGTCGGTCTACCGCTGGCTCGACGGCGAGACGGCGCGGGCGGACCGCATCGCCGACCCGGTCCGGTTCGCGCTCGACCTGGCCGGGTTCGTCGTGGCCCTGCGCGGCGTCGACACCGCTGACGGCCCCCGACCTGGCCGGCACAACTGGTATCGGGGCGGCACCCTGCGCACCTACGCCGGGAAGGCCGACCGGGCGCTCACGGCTCTCGACGGCCGGATCGACGTGGGCCTGGCCGGCGAGATCTGGCGACGCGCACTGGACGCGCGCTGGGACGGTGCGGAGCGCTGGTTCCACGGCGACCTCGCGCAGGGAAACCTCCTGCTCGACGCCGGGCACCTCGCGGCGGTCATCGACTTCGGCACCTGCGGCGTCGGCGACCCGTCCTGCGACCTGGCCATCGCCTGGACGCTGCTGACCGCCGAGGGCCGGCGGGCCTTCCGGGAGCGGCTGGCCGTCGACGACGCGACCTGGGCGCGCGGGCGTGGCTGGGCGCTCTGGAAGACCCTGGTCAGCTATGCGAACGAGCTCGACGACGGCGAGGCGGCGGCAGGCTCACGGAGGATCCTCGACGAGATCTGCGCCGAGTACACCGACGGGACAAGCCGGTAGAACCCTGCGCCGACGAAGGGTAGCTCAGCGATCTTGGTACGGAACGGCCCCCAGAGGGGCCCCTCCAGGGGCCAGAATATACCAAGATCTATTAGTATCGGGCCCTGACGTTTCGCCGTGACGGCTGCCTGATGCAGAAGCGAGTACTGGTAGCTCAGTCCGAGTGACGATCGGGCTTCCGTGGGATTCGGGTCGCCATGCAATCTCAGCGTGGGCCGTGCGCAACCCCGTTGATCAGATAGCGGAAACCGCCGTCGGTAGCAGCGGCCACGGCATTGTCGAGGCGCTGCCAGACGTAGGGGCGAAGAGCCGCCCTGGCGTCATCCTGTGAAATGAAACGGAATTCCAGCAGCTCACCGTCCGCCAGCCGCAGTGATCTTGCCTGTTCGCCGGTAACCGTGCCGCAGTCGAAAACGAACATCAAGCTGTCGTCCCACGGGCCGTGCGGAGCCACCCAGTCCACCACCAGCAGCCGTCCGGCCCTCACCTCGACTCCCAGTTCCTCGCGCAACTCGCGCTCGGCGGCCTGGTGGGGAGTCTCGTTCGCCTCGACCATCCCGCCGGGAAGGTCCCAATCCGGCTTGTACCGCGGGTTGACGAGCAGGACGTGGCCCTGCTCGTTTCTGATCAGGACGTCTGCGCCGACCCGCTTGCGGGCCTGCTTCGCGTTGCCCTCCGCCAGATATGCCTGCCAAGCAACCGGATCCCGCTCGTAGAGCGGGCGATCATCCGAGCTGTTCGTCACCGACTGCTCCTGACCGTAGCTCACCCACTGTGCCGATCCATGATCGCTCATGGATCGTGTCGCGGAGACGGTCAAGGAGTGGCGGAACCTCGGCACACGCCTTCGCGTGAGATCCGAAGAGTATCGAAGCGTGTTGTAGTTGATCGATGATGATGCCTGATCCGAGACCAGCGATCGCGTCCAGCACAGCATGGGTTGCGACGCACGCCTCGTCGATCTGGCCCTTGCCGAGCAAGACCGTGACCAACATGAGCTGAGCCAACGCGCGACTTCTGACCCTATCGGCCGGGCTGACGGCCAGCGCGGCCTGGAGCCGGCGTTGGGACTCGGCCAGATCCCCGACGCGAAGGAGGCAGCGCGCAGCCTCGATGGCGAACGAAGTCACGTCGAAGGGACTCAACCACTCTGATGTGCCCGTGATCGGCTTGTGCAACGACGCCTCCGCGTCGGCGAGCACTTGGGTGGCGTCGACCGGTTGGCCGCCAATGGCGAACCCGCGTGCCTGCATCGCCAAGAGACGGGCCTGGAGCCGGCCGTGCGACGGAGCCTGCCGAAGATGTTCCAGTCCGTTCCGGGCGTGGAACAGCGCCCCGCGCGCGTCGCCGCAGTGGTTGGCGAGATGACTCAGCCCTGCGTGAATCTGCGCTACGAGCTGGTGGTCATGGCTCTTCTCCGCCAGGGTGAGGGCTTCGCCGAGGTGTCGGCGGGCAGGACCTGCGGCACCGGAGTCGTGCGCCATCCACCCGGCCATCTCGTTGAGCGAGGCGGCAGCAGCTAGTGCTGCCTTCCCTGGTGTGCTGGCCCCACCAGGTACTGTTTCGGCGACCCTGCCTGCAAGATAGGCCGTTACTGTGGCGTACAGATGACCGCCGCCAACTCGGCGGTCAGCCAGCCGGAGTGACCGTACGAAGTTCAGGTGCTCGTCTCTCGCCCCCCGCCGTTGGCGATCTCTGGTGCTGGCCGAATCCGCGTTGGGGTTGATCTCGCGGTTGTTCCTCGTTGACGTGAGGCTCGGCTTGCCCACCCCGGCGAAGCTGATGGTCTTCCCGCCCTCATGATCTGCGGGCAACGCGAACCACAACAGGCGAGCGGGGATCTGTAGGAGCTGCGCCCAATGCGCGAGGCGGTCGAGGTGGACGACCGCTGGGCCGTTCTCGATTCGGCTGAGCTGGGCCTGCGAGAGGCCGAGCCAACGGGCCACGATTTCTTGCGGCAGTGGGTGACGGCCGTGGTAAGGGTGGCAGCGGTAGGCCCGGATGGCCCGCCCCAAGTGCCGTGCGGCCAGCGCCTGCCGGATCGGCCCGTGGTCCCAGAAGGAGTCTGGCAGGGCAGGCGGCGAGACAACGCGGTTTCGTTCGGCTGCCTGGCATGGCCCGCAGCGCCCGCTGGTGTTGTCGCGGGCAAGCCTTCCGCCGCAGCGGGGACAGCTTGCGTCACGTCCCGGCGATCTCGCCATGGTCGGGCGTCTCCGTCCATCGTGGGCCGTGCTGAGCCTATCCATTCAACTCGTCGCGTGAGCGCTCGACATACGCCGTGTGCATATCGGAGAGCTCCACTTGCGTGGGATGCGTGTCGACCATCTGTTGGCAGTCATGACGCTGGCTCTCGCGTGCCGCGAACCTGTCGGCATGGCCCGGGGCGGGTGCCGGCTCCGGCAGGGCGCGGCCCCCAGCGCGTCCGCCGTCCCCGCCCGCCCCGGTGCCGTCTCACCTCGCGATCCCGACGGAAGGACTCTCCATGACAACGATGCCGGGCACCTGGCGGTGGGCGTGACCGGGCTCGGGCCGTACCCCGTCGAAGCGCTCGGATCGGCGGGGGTGCGCGACGCGGTGGCCCGCTGGCTGCGGCTGGTGGCGGCGGACGCCGAGCTGGCGCCGTACCTCATCGGGGTTGATCGGGCCCGGCTCGCCGGGCACCTGGCACTGACCCTCACGGTGGCGCTCGGCGGGCCGGCGGGCGACATCGCGCGGCCGGCGGCCGGGGCGTGGCGCGGCCTGGGCCTGACCGAGGAGCAGCACCGCCGCGTGGTCGACTATCTGGCCGGGGTGCTGTGGGCGCTCGACGTGCCGGCCGGCGCGGTGGACGCGGCCCGGCGGGCCTTCGCCGACGAGGCCGGCGCGTGACCGCCGCCCTGGCCGCGTCGTGGTCCACCCTGCTGCGGTACGCCCGCGCGGCGGCCGACGACTTCTGGTGCGCGGTCGAGGAGCGCTGCCCGGGGCGGCTGCCGGCGAAGGAGGCGGCCGTGTTCCTCGCGGCGCTGGGGCGGCTGGCCTCCGGCGGCGACGACCCGGCGGGGCGGGCGGCGCTGCTGGCCGTGCTCGGCCACGCCTACCGCCGCCATCGCCTGCTGCCGCACCAGCATGCGGTGGAGGCCGCGCTCGCCGCCACCGTTGCCCGGCACGCGCCCGGCACGCCGGAGCTGGCGGCGGCCTGGGCGCAGGCCGCGCGGCGGGCTTCGGCGGCGGTGACCCGCGCCGCCGAGCGGGCCGGCGGCGGCCCGGCCTGGTGGCCGGCGCAGGTCATCGGCCACGACCGGCCCGCCGACGGCGTCGCGATCCTGACCGTGCGCCCCTGGCGACGCCTGCCCTTCCGACCCGGCCAGGCGGTGCCGGTCTGCACCGAGCGCTGGCCCGGCCGGTGGCGCTGGTACTCCCCGGCCAACGCGCCGCGCCCCGACGGCACGATCGAACTGCACGTCCGGGCGGTCGCGGCCGTCTCCCGCGCCCTGGTCCACGCGGTACGCCCCGGCGACCCGCTCTGGCTCGGCCCGCCGCGCGACGTCGGGCTGGGTCTCGACCCGGCCCTGCGGGCGGCCCTGCTGCTGGTGGCCGGGGGCACCGGCCTCGCGCCGCTGCGCTCCCTCGTCGAGCAGGTCGCCGCAGCCCCGGCCGGGCGGCGGGTGACCCTGGTCGTCGGCGCGCGCGCCTTCGGCGACCTCTACGACTCGGTCAGCCTCGACAAGCTCCAGCGCGCCCACGACTGGCTGACCCTGGTGCCGGCGTTGTCGCACGACCCGTTCGCCGGGGCGGGGGAGCGGGGCGACGCGCTGACCGTGGCCCTGGACCACTACCGGCCGGGGCAGGAGGTCCATCTGTGCGGGCCGCCGCCGATGCTGGCCGGGTCGCGGCTGCGGCTGCTCGCCGCCGGGGTCCCGGCCGAGCGCATCCACCTGCCGTTTTGTCCGTTTACGAGGTCTGAAGCCTAAGGAATTCCGGAGGAATTCCTTACAGATCCCGCAGGGGTGTGTAGGGTTTCTCCGGTGAGGCGAGGGGGAGAGGTTGAAGAAGCGTCAATGCGTTCGTTGCCGGTAACCTTCAGCTACTCGCAGGCCCTGGAAGCCGGCCTGACACGGTGGCGGCTCTACCGATTGCGGGACCAAGGGCTGATAGAGCGCATGGGCCATGGGCTCTATCGACGCCACGACGCCGAGGCCGCAGACATCGACCTCGTCGAGCTTGCCCACCGGGCTCCGCCTGCCACCCTGTGCCTGACGAGCGCACTGGCTCGTCACGGCCTCACCGACGAGATTCCCTCCCGCATCGATGTCGCGCTGCCGCGCGGCCGACATCGACCGGCGACGGCCGCCCCGGTCGCCTGGCACGCGTTCGACCCGGCCACCTTCGAGGTCGGCCGCGCGGAGTTGCCACTCGATCCGGAGACCTCGATCGGCCTGTACGGGCCCGAGCGCAGCATCATCGATGCCCTTCGCCTCCGGCACCGCGAGGGCCCGGAGCTGGCGTACCCGGCTTTGCGTCGGTGGCTGAGACGCGACGGCGCGGCACCGGCGAAGTTGCTGGCGATGGCTCGATACTTCCCGCAGGCCGAACGACCACTCCGAGAGGCTCTGGAGATCCTGCTGTGACCGTGCGCCCGACCCGAGCCACCCCGGCCGGTCGCGCCTACCTCGACCTTCAGAATCTCGCGCGCCGCACTGGCCGCCCCACCGATGAACTGCACCAGGTCTATGCCCTGGAGGGCTTCCTCGCCCGCTTGGCCC
Organism: Micromonospora sp. WMMD712; assembly: GCF_029581295.1. Classification (NCBI taxonomy): domain Bacteria; kingdom Bacillati; phylum Actinomycetota; class Actinomycetes; order Micromonosporales; family Micromonosporaceae; genus Micromonospora; species Micromonospora sp. WMMD712. Next base: position 2,430,575 of record NZ_CP120743.1, on the reverse strand, counting down.
GATCCCCGTACGCGGACAAGCTGGTCCTCAAGGGCGGCGTGCTGCTGGCCGCCTACGCCGCCCGCCGGCCGACCCGGGACGTGGATCTCCAGGGCCGATGGATTTCGAACGACGCCGAACAGGTGCTCGGTATCGTCCGTCGCATCAGCGCCCTGGACCTCGACGACGGCCTGACGCTCAATGCGGCGAGCGCAACGGCGGAAACCATCCGGGACGACGACGTCTACACCGGCGTGCGGGTCAGCCTCAGCGGCCACCTCGCCGCTGCCCGCCTGTCCTTCCATGTCGACGTCAACGTCGGCGACCCGATCTGGCCTGATCCAAAGCCGATCAAGCTGCCACGCCTGCTCGACGGTGAGATCATGGTGACGGGCTATCCGCTCTCCATGGTGTACGCGGAGAAGCTGGTGACAGCGTTGCAGCGGGGCGCGGCAAACACCCGTTGGCGCGACTTCGCCGACGTCTACCTGCTCTCCGGCCTGCACGACGTCGATGGCGACGAGCTGGCCGCAGCCGTGCAACGGGTGGCCGAGTACCGCGAGGTGACGCTCGCGCCGCTGAGCCAGGCTCTCGACGGCTACGCGACGCTCGCGCAGCGGCGGTGGGCCGCCTGGCGACGTAAGCATCGCCTCGATGATCGGTTGCCGCAGAGCTTCGACGAGGTGTTGCAGCGGGTCTTCGCGCTGGCTGATCCCGCCTTGACCCCGCTTTCCGGTGGTGGGGAAAAGCGGTCGAGAGCACGCCGTGAGGCACTGGACGAGTTGACGGCGGACGCGATCGACATGGGTGCCTACGACGAAGCGATTCGGCGTGGTCGCCAGCTCTCGCACGACCAGCCGGACGAGTGACCGCCCACCAACCTTGGAGCCTGGCCGCCTGCCGGTGCGGATGGTCTGCTGACGGCCGGGCCGGAGTGGGACGACCAACTGTCGCCCGGACCGTGGAGCAGCCGGGCGACCGTCCTTGTCCAGGCGGTGCGCAACGTGGCGCGGTGAGAATCAGTGGGGCGGGGTGCGGGCGTTGGCCGGGGCCGACACCCCTGCGCGAGACGTGACCCGTGCCCCATACTGGCGCGGTGTTCACCCTCGCTCAGGCGCGTCACCTCGTGGCCACCCTGCAACCGCGCATCGACGAGTTGATCCGGCTCCGTGCCGACCTCGCCGAGCTGCGCGCCGACCTCGCCGACGGCGGGCTGAGTCCGCTCGGCGGCCTCGCCGAGGTCAAGGGCCTGGAGGCCCGGCTGCACGGGGTCGTGGACGAGTTGCACGAGCACGACATCCAGGTCAAGAGCATCGCCCCGGTGCTGCTGGACTTCCCCGGCGAGCGGGCCGGCCGCCCGGTGCTGTGGTGCTGGCTGGAGGGCGACTCGGACGTGCGCTGGTACCACCGCGTCGAGTGCGGCTTCGCCGGCCGCCGCCGCGTGTGAAAGGAAGGGCCCCCTGTTAACGCATACGGTCGAGAAGGGCACCCTTCTCACACCCATGCGGCGGGGCGGCTCAGCGCAGGGTGGCCAGCGCCGCCGGTGAGACGTTGCCGCCGCTGAGCACCAGCACCACCCGGGTGCACGACGCGGCGCTGACCAGGCCGGTGCGCAGCGCCGCGTAGGTGACGGCGGCGGAGGGCTCGACCAGGAGCTTCGTGGCGTCCAGCAGCTCCCACCACGCGCCCCAGATCGCGTCCTCGGCGACCTCCACCACGTCGTCCACGAGGGCCTGGATGTGGGCCAGGGTGTGCCGGCCGGCGAAGGGGGCGGCCAGCCCGTCGGCCATCGACCGGGGCGGCGTCGCCGGGGCCGCGCCCCCGGTGCGCAGGGCGTGCCCGACGGCGTTGGCGGTGGCCGGCTCCACCCCGACGATCCGCGCCGCCGGTGCCGCCGCCCGTACCGCCGCGGCCACCCCGCTGATCAGCCCGCCGCCGCCCACCGGCACCAGGACCAGCCCCGGCGGCGGGCCGTCGGCCAGGATCTCCCGGCCGATGGTGGCCTGGCCGGCGATGACGTCCGGGTCGTCGAACGGCGGCAGCAGGTGGTATCCGCGTTCCGCCGCGATGGCCTCGCAGGTGCCGAGCAGGTCGTCGGTGAGCACGACCTCCCCGCCGTACCGGCGGACCGCCTCGATCTTGGTCGGCACCGCGTGCGGCGGCATGCAGACCACGGTGGGCAGGGCGTACGCCTGGCCGGCGTACGCCACGGCCATCGCGTGGTTGCCGGCCGAGAAGGCGGCCAGGCCGGCCGGTCGACCGGCGCGTTCGGTGAGCGCGAGCAGCGCGTTGAGCACCCCGCGCGTCTTGAAGCTGCCGGTGTGTTGCAGGTTCTCCGCCTTGACCCAGAGGTCGAGGCCGTACTCGTCGCCGATGTGCGTGCAGGCCAGCAGCGGGGTGCGGACGACCCGCCCGCCGATCCGCCGCTGCGCCGCCGTGATGTCGTCCGCGCTCACCAACTGCACACGGCGCAGCCTAGCCGCCACCTCACACCGCCTCACGCCCTCGCACCCACCACGGGGCCCGGCCGGGCCGCCCCGCGCCCCGCCGGGTCAGCCGCCGCACCCGGTCGGGGTCAGCCGCGCGGGGCCGTCTCCAGGGGCCACTCGGTGCTGACCGTCCTGTCGATGCCCCGCCGGTCGAAGGAGAGCTGGAGTCCCCGGGCCTGCTCGGCGTGCCAGCCGACCTGCGCCCGGTGCAGCGCGTCCGGCCGCATCCGGGCGATGGGCTCGTGCCGGGCGGCGATCGAGCGGGCCAGGTCGGCGGCGGCCCGCGCGTCGCTGGCGGCGTCGTGGGCGTTGTCGAGCGTGACCTCGTAGTACCGGCACAGGTCGCCGAGCTGCCGGCGGCCGTACCACCGGGGTTCGACCTGCTGGTGCAGCACGGACGGGTCGATGACGACGGCCCGGTCCCAGTCGATGGCCGGCAGGCCGTGCCGGGCCAGCTCGGTGTGCAGGGCCGTCACGTCGTACGGGGCGCAGAAGGCCACCAGCGGCGTGGCGTCGGCGATCAGCTTGGCCACCGCCGTGCCCAGCTCCGCGAGCGCCTCGCGGGCCGGGCGGCCGTCGGCGCGCACCTTCTCGTCCGTGATGCGGTGCCGGGCCGTCGCGTCGGCGGGGATCGGCACGCCCGGGTCGACGAGCCACTCCTGCGTCGTGCCGTCGCTGTGCACCAGGGCCGCGGAGACGATCCGGGTCTGCGTCGGATCGGGCAGCGTGCCCTCCAGGTCGAAGCCGACGACCGGCAGGTCGTGCCACCCGCTGTGGGGTCCGACGGGCGGCGCGACCCGGGCCGGCAGGCACCCGTCGTGGTACGTGTTCCAGACCCCGTTGGCGCTGGCGCGCCGGCCGGCGCCGGCCGCCACGGGGGCGTGGCAGGTGGCGCAGCGCCCGGCGTACTTGTTGATCACTGAGCTGTCTCCTGTGGGGTGTCGACGAACAGGAGACGATCTTCGGGTACGCGCCCGGCGGGCATCCTGCCGCACACGCCGACGAACGGGCGGATTTCCGCCTCTTGTGGACGGTCGCGTGACCCCTACCGGGCACCCCTGTTAGAGGATCGGTGATCTTCCATTTGACCTGCATTCAGTGATATCTATCTCACACCACCACTTCCCACCCCCAGGAGTGCGACGTGCGGAGATCCCGTCTCGTTACCCTCGCCGTGAGTCTCGCGGCGTCCATCGGCGCCACGCTCGCGCTGGCCGTCCCCGCCCAGGCCGCGCCCAGCGACCGCTACGTCGCCCTCGGCGACTCGTACGCCTCCGGCGTCGGCGCCGGCAGCTACACCTCGGAGAGCGGAAGCTGCCAGCGCAGCACCAACGCGTACCCGGCGCTCTACAACGCCAACGTCAAGCCCGCGTCGTACAAGTCGGTGGCCTGCTCCGGGGCGACCACCACGGACGTGATCAACAACCAGCTCTCCGCGCTGTCGTCGACCACCACGCTGGTCAGCGTCACCATCGGCGGCAACGACGTCGGCTTCGCCAACATCATGACCACCTGCGTGCTCTACGGCGAGAGCCAGTGCGTCGCCGCCGTGCAGGCCGCCGAGGACAAGGCGCGCGCCGAGCTGTCCGGCAAGCTCGCGAAGGTCTACAGCGGAATCCGGTCCAAGGCCCCGTCGGCACGGGTGGTGGTGGTCGGCTACCCGGTCTTCTACCAGCTCGGCACCGTCTGCGTCGGCCTGAGCGCGAACTCCCGGGCGAAGATCAACGAGGGCATCAACCTGGTCGACGACATCACCCGCAGCGCCGCGGCCTCGGCCGGCTTCACGTTCGCCGACGTCCGCTCCATCTTCGTCGGCCACCAGCTGTGCAGCTACGGCGAGAAGTGGCTGCACGCGCTCAACTTCGCCAGCATCGGCATCTCGTACCACCCGACGGCGGCCGGCCAGTCCGGCGGCTACTACCCGGTGTTCCGCTCCGCCGCCGGCTGACCCGGCCGGTGTTCCCGCGGGCCCGGGACGGCTCTCCGCCGTCCCGGGCCCGTCCGCTTCCGCGGCTCAGGCCGGCAGGACCTTCTCGACCGCCGCGCGCAGCTCGGGGGAGTCCGGCGTGACGGTCGGGGCGAACCGGGCCGCCACCGTGCCGTCCGGGGCCACCAGGAACTTCTCGAAGTTCCACCGCACGTCGCCGGTGTGCCCGTCGCCGTCCGCCGCGGTCACCAGCGCCGCGTAGAGCGGGTGCCGGTCGGGGCCGTTGACGTCGACCTTCGCCGTGAGCGGGAAGGTGACCCCGTAGTTGACCTGGCAGAACTCGCCGATCTCGGCGGACGTGCCGGGCTCCTGGCCGGCGAACTGGTTGCACGGCACGCCGAGCACCACCAGGCCCCGGTCGGCGTACTCGGCGTGCAGGGCCTGGAGGCCGGCGTACTGCGGGGTGAGGCCGCAGCGGGAGGCCACGTTCACCACCAGCAGCGCCCTGCCCCGGTAGCGGGCGAGGTCGGCCGGGCCGCCGGTGAGGGCGTCGATCTCGGTGTCGAAGACGGTCATGGGGCGAGGCTACCCAGGTGATCCCCGGCCGGCGTCGCGGCGGCCGTCGGCCCGGATTCCCGCGACTATCGACGCATGTGCATCTTGACGAACTGATGACGGCGTGAGTAGCGTCTCACCATCCTTTTGGAAAGTTTCCTAACTGTTTGGGGAGCCGCCACATGAAGAGATCGCTCCGCCGGGCCCTCTGGGCCGGTGCCGTGGTCGCGGTGACCGCCGCGGTGGTCCCGGTGACCTCGGCGTTCGGCGCCGGCAGTGTGACCGCCACGTTCGCCAAGGCGCAGGACTGGGGAACCGGCCACGAGACCCGGGTCACCGTCACCAACGGTTCCGCCGCCAGCGTCAGCACCTGGCGCATCGAGTTCGACCTGCCCGCCGGCACCACCATCAGCAGCGCCTGGGACGCCGACGTCACGAGCAGCGGCAACCACTGGGTCGCGGTGAAGAAGAGCTGGGCCGGCCCGCTCGCCCCCGGGGCGACCTTCAGCTGGGGCTACAACGGCACCGGGGCCTACAAGGCGCCGCTGAACTGCACCATCAACGGCGCGCCGTGCGGCGGGGGGACCACCCCCACCACCGCCCCGCCGACGACCGCCCCGCCCACCACCGCACCCCCGACGACCGCGCCGCCCACCACCCCGCCGCCGACCACCACCCCGCCCACCGGCGGCGGCAAGAAGGTCGTCGGCTACTTCGCCGAGTGGGGCGTCTACGGCCGCAACTACCACGTCAAGAACATCCACACCAGCGGCTCCGCCGCGAAGCTCACCCACATCCTCTACGCCTTCGGCAACACCACCGGCGGGCGCTGCGCCATCGGCGACAGCTACGCGGACTACGAGAAGGCGTACACGGCGGCCGACAGTGTCGACGGCGTCGCCGACACCTGGGACCAGCCGCTGCGCGGCAGCTTCAACCAGCTCCGCAAGCTGAAGAAGATGTACCCGCACCTCAAGGTCATCTGGTCCTTCGGCGGCTGGACCTGGTCGGGCGGCTTCACCCAGGCCGCGCAGAACCCGGCCGCCTTCGCCGAGAGCTGCTACAACCTGGTCGAGGACCCGCGCTGGGCCGACGTCTTCGACGGCATCGACGTCGACTGGGAGTACCCGAACGCCTGCGGCCTCACCTGCGACTCCAGCGGCCCGAACGCGTTCAAGAACGTGATCTCGGCGCTGCGGTCGAAGTTCGGCTCCTCGGCCCTGGTCACCGCCGCCATCACCGCCGACGGCAGCAACGGCGGCAAGATCGACGCCACCGACTACGCCGGGGCGATCGGCAACCTCAACTGGCTCATGCCGATGACGTACGACTACTTCGGCGCCTTCAACGCGCAGGGCCCCACCGCCCCGCACTCCCCGCTCTACTCCTACACCGGCATCCCGCAGGCGGGCTTCAACTCCGACGCCGCGATCCAGAAGCTCAAGGGCAAGGGGATCCCGGCCGACAAGCTGCTGCTCGGCATCGGCTTCTACGGCCGGGGCTGGACCGGGGTCACCCAGTCCGCGCCGGGCGGCTCCGCCACCGGGGCGGCGCCGGGCACCTACGAGGCCGGCATCGAGGACTACAAGGTGCTCAAGAACACCTGCCCGGCCACGGGCACGGTCGGCGGCACCGCGTACGCCAAGTGCGGCAGCAACTGGTGGAGCTACGACACCCCGTCGACCATCGGCGGAAAGATGACGTACGCGAAGAACCAGGGCCTCGGCGGCGCGTTCTTCTGGGAGCTGTCCGGCGACACCACCAACGGCGAGCTGATCGGCGCGATCCGCGGCGGCCTCGGCTGATGAAAGGAAGGGCCCCCTGTTAACGCATTCTGCATAGCAAGGGTCCCCTGCAAACACCCCCGAGGCCCGGGAACCGTCCGCACGGCGGTTCCCGGGCCTCGGCGCGCGGGGGCGCGGCCCGGCGTGGGCGTGGCGCGGGGGTGATGTGTCAGACTCGCCCATCGGCGGCGTCCCCGGTGCCGGGGCCGAGAGGGAGGGACGGATGGGCGTGACGAACACCAGGGTGGCCGGCAGGGCGGCGCTGGTCGCGACACTCGCGGCCCTCCCGTTCGCCCTGCTCGGCTGCGGCGAGAGCGGGGGAGCGACCCAGCAGCCCGGCCGGGCGCCCGCCGAGGAGGCCGCCGCGAAGTCCCGGGAGCGGGTCCAGGCGTACCTCGACGCGATGATCGCCAAGGACGTGGCCGCCGGGCGCGGCCAGCTGTGCGCCCCCTCCCAGGAGGCCTTCGACGCCGCCGCGACCGGACCGAACGGCGACTTCGCCGACCACTTCACCGTGACCGGGGCGACGATCACCGACGTCCGTCCGGGCGCGGGCGGGCAGGAGGTCAGCACGGAGATCACCGTGACCGCCGGCTCCCGCGAGGCCACCCGGCCGCTGCTGTTCACCGTCACCCGCAGCGGCGCCGACTGGTGTGTGGCGAGCGAGGCGCCGGGCGGGAACACCCCGGAGCCGTCGGTCACCCCCTGACCACGCCCCGGGTCGGCGGTGATCTTCCAACTGCCGGAAACCGTCCCCCTCGCCCGTCGGCGGCCCGGGCGGTCGCCGTACGCTTTCCGTCATGCGCCATGAGTGGCATCAGCTGAGCCATCCCGCCGTGGGCAGCCCCGGCCTGCAGACCAGCCGCCCGACCGTCGACTCCGCCGAGGACGCCGCCCTCGGCCTCGACCGCTGGCGGGAGCTGCCCCGCGCGCAGGTCCCGCCGTGGCCCGACCAGGCCCAGGTCGCCGAGGTCTGCAAGGTCCTCGACACCGTGCCGTCGGTCGTCGCGCCGTACGAGGTCGACCAGTTGCGGCGCAAGCTCGCCCTGGTCTGCGAGGGCAAGGCGTTCCTGCTCCAGGGCGGCGACTGCGCCGAGACCTTCGCCGACAACACCGAGAGCCACCTGCTCGCCAACGCCCGCACCCTGCTCCAGATGGCGATCGTGCTCACCTACGGCGCGTCCCTGCCGGTGGTCAAGGTCGCCCGGGTGGCGGGGCAGTACACCAAGCCCCGGTCGCTGCCGACCGACGCCCGCGGGCTGCCGGCCTACCGCGGTGACCTGATCAACTCGCTGGAGGCCACCCCGGAGGCCCGGGTCGCCGACCCGCAGCGCATGATCCGGGCGTACGCGAACTCGGCCGCCGCCATGAACATGCTCCGGGCGTACCTGGCCGGCGGGCTGGCCGACCTGCACGCGGTGCACGACTGGAACAAGGGCTTCGTCAAGAACTCCCCGGCCGGCGAGCGCTACGAGGCGATCGCCCGGGAGATCGACCGGGCCATCGCGTTCATCCGGGCCTGCGGGATGACCGAGGACGACGCGCTGCGCACGGTCACCCTCTACTGCTCCCACGAGGCCCTGGCCCTGGAGTACGACCGGGCGCTCACCCGGGTCTCCGGCACCCGGGCGTACGGGCTGTCCGGGCACTTCCTGTGGATCGGCGAGCGCACCCGGCAGATCGACGGGGCGCACATCGACTTCATCTCCCGCATCGCCAACCCGATCGGCGTGAAGCTCGGCCCGACCACCACCCCCGACGAGGCGATCGAGCTCTGCGAGAAGCTCAACCCGGAGAACGTCCCCGGCCGGCTCACGCTGATCAGCCGGATGGGCAACCACAAGGTCCGCGACACCCTGCCGCCGATCGTGGCGAAGGTCACCGCCGCCGGCGCCAAGGTGGTCTGGCAGTGCGACCCGATGCACGGCAACACCCACGAGTCCTCCAACGGCTACAAGACGCGGCACTTCGACCGCATCGTCGACGAGGTGCTCGGCTACTTCGAGGTGCACCGGGGGCTGGAGACCCACCCGGGCGGCCTGCACGTCGAGCTGACCGGCGAGGACGTCACCGAGTGCCTCGGCGGCGCGCAGGGCATCGAGGACCTGGACCTGCCCGACCGCTACGAAACGGCCTGCGACCCCCGGCTGAACACCCAGCAGTCGCTGGAGCTGGCGTTCCTCGTGGCGGAGATGCTCCGTGGCTGACGCGAGGAGTGAGCTTGCGAGCCCCGCAGTCGGCGGCCGAGGGCGGAACCGTGGCTGATCGACTGGTCGTCGACCTGCGGTCGGACACCGTGACCCGGCCCACCGCCGGGATGCGGGAGGCGATGGCCGCCGCCGAGGTCGGCGACGACGTCTACGGCGAGGATCCCACGGTCAACGCCCTCGAAGCCGAGGTCGCCGCGCTGTTCGGGCACGAGGCGGCGCTGTTCGCCCCGACCGGGTCGATGGCCAACCAGATCGCCCTGCAACTGGTGGTGCCGCCCGGCGACGAGCTGCTCTGCGACGCCGACGCGCACGTGGTGACGTACGAGATCGGCGCGGCGGCGGCGTACGGCGGGATCTCGTCGCGGACGTGGCCGGCGGCCGGCGCGGACCTCGACCCCGGCGTGGTCGCCGGGATGGTCCGGCAGGACGGCTACTTCGCGGTCCCGACGCGGGCGATCGCCGTCGAGCAGACCCACAACCGGGGCGGCGGCGGGGTGATCCCCCTGGCCACGCTGCGCGAGCTGCGCCGGGTCGCCGACGCCGACGGGCTCGCCCTGCACTGCGACGGGGCCCGGATCTGGCACGCGCACGTGGCCGACCGGGTGCCCCTGGCGGAGTACGGCGCGCTGTTCGACACCCTGTCCGTCTGCCTGTCGAAGGGGCTCGGCGCGCCGGTCGGCTCGCTGGTGGTGGGCAGCGCGGAGCGGATCGGGCGGGCGCGGACGATCCGCAAGCGGATGGGCGGCGGGATGCGCCAGGCCGGGGTGCTCGCCGCCGCCGGCCGGTACGCTCTCGCGCACCACGTCGACCGGCTCGCCGACGACCACGCGAAGGCGGCCCGCCTGGCGGAGGCGCTCGCCCCGTTCGGGGTGCTCGCCTCGCCGGTGCGCACGAACCTGGTCCCGCTCGACCTGACGAAGACCGAGCTGGACGCGCGGGGCCTGGCCGCCGCGGCCCGTGCCGAGGGGGTGCTGATCTCGGTGCTCGGCCCGCGCCTCGCCCGCCTGGTCACCCACCTCGACGTCGACGACGCCGCGGTCGACCGCGCCGCCGCCGTCCTGACCTCGATCCTCCGCCGCTGACCCGGCCCGCCTCCGGGGCGGGGCAGCGGGGGTCAGGGGTGCAGGCGGTTCAGGGTGGCGATGTCGGCGGCGTGGCCCTCGTGCTTCTCCGTCGGGGTCTCCACCACGATCGGGAGGCCCGCCGTGGCGGGGTGGGCCATCAGCTCGGCGAACGCCGGCTCGCCGATGCTGCCCTTGCCGATGTTCTCGTGCCGGTCCCGGGTCGAGCCGCACAGGTCCTTCGAGTCGTTGGCGTGCACCAGCCGCAGCCGGTCGGGCCCGACCGTGGCCACCAGCGTGTCGAGGCAGGCCGTCATGCCGCCCTCGGCGGCCAGGTCGTGCCCGGCGGCCCAGGCGTGGCAGGTGTCGAAGCAGACGCCCAGGCCGGGGTGCCGGTCGACCGCGTCGAGGTAGGGGCCGAGGTGCTCCACCCGGGAGGCCAGGGACCGGCCGCCGCCCGCGCTGGGCTCCACCAGCAGCAGCGGCCCGCCCGCGGCCGTGGCCTCGTCGAGCAGCGGCAGCAGCGCCTCGCGCACCTGGCGCATGGCCGCGTCGGCGTGGCCGGCGTCGACGGCGCTGCCGGCGTGGAAGACCACCCCCTGAGCGCCGATCGCCCGCCCCCGGCGCAGCGCGTGGGCCAGGGTCTGCGCGGAGCGCTCGACCGTGGCCGGGGTGGGTGAGCCCAGGTTCACCAGCAGGGACGCGTGGATGAACACGGGCACCCCGCGCGCGGCGCAGCCGTCGCGGAACAGCGCGTCCTGGGCCGGGTCGCCCGCCGGCAGCGCCCAGCCCCGGGAGTTGGACACGTAGACCTGGACGACCTCGGAGCCGGCGGCGTCGACGTACGGCAGGGCGGCCTTGGCCAGCCCGCCCGAGGTGGGGGTGTGCGAGCCGACCGGGCGGCGGGGCGCGGGCGTGCTCACAGGCACCCGATCGTGACGGGGGTGCCGGGCGGCACCTGCGAGTTCTCTCCCGGGTTCTGGTACCGGACGGTGCCGTTGGGGTTGAACTGCACGGTCACCGGGTGGCCCTGGCCCTCCAGTTGCTGCTTGGCCTGCTGGCAGGGCAGGTCGACCACCCGGGGCACGACGACCTGCGGCGGGCCCTCGCTGACGTCGAGCTTGACCTGGGCGCCCTTCTCCACGCCGGTGCCGCTGGCGGGGCTCTGCCCGAGGATCTCGTCGCGCGGCTTGTCCGACTTCTTGTAGGTCTCCACCGGCACCAGGCCGAGCTGGGCCAGGGCGGTGCGGGCCTCGGCGAGGTTCTTGCCGACCAGGTTGGGCACCGAGATCGGCGCCTTGCCCTTGCTGAGGGTGACGGTGACCTTCGCGCCGGGCTTCACCTCGGTGCCGACCTTCGGGTCGGTGGCCACCACGACGCCCTCGGGCAGGGTGTCGTCGTAGCGGGAGCCGCCCTTGACCACCACCAGTTCGGCGTTGGTCAGGTCGTCCTTGGCCAGGTCGAAGTCCTTGCCGACCACGTCGGGCACCGGCAGCCGCTCCGGGCCCCGGGACAGGGTGAGGGTGATCGTGCCGCCCTTGACGATCCGGGCCGCCGAGGCCGGCTCCTGCGTCAGCACGGCGTCGCGGGGGACCTGCTCGTCGTAGCGGGGCTCGGCGTAGCGCAGCACGAACCCGCCCCGGCCGGCCTGCCCCTCCGCCTCGGCCTTGGTGAGGCCGACCAGCTCCGGGGCCACCGTGTAGCGGCCCATCCCGAACCACCAGCCGGTGACCGCGACGACCAGGCCGAGGACCACCAGGGCCGCGAGGACTCCCTTGCGGCCGCGCGGGTCGCCCATGATCCGGGTACGCAGCGCGGCGAGCCCCGCCATCGGCCCCTCGGGCTCGGGGGTGGCCCGCCGCCGGTGCGGGCGCTGCGGTTCGGGCTCGGGCAGCCGCGCCCAGGCGGGCCGCTGCGCCGGTCGGACCGCCGCGACCGCCATGGTCGGCTGCGCCATGGCGCTGGTCTCGTCGGCCACCGGGCGCAGCACGGCGGTGTGCGTGTTGGCGTCGCCCAGGTCGTCGCGGGCCACCTGGACCTCGGCCAGCAGGGCGCCGGCGTCGGTGGGGCGCGCGCCCGGGTCGCGGCGGGTGGCCCGGGCGACCAGGTCGTCGAGCGCCCGGGGCAGGCCGGGCACCAGCGTGGACGGGGCGGGCACGTCCCGGTCGACGTGCTGCCAGGCGACGTCCACCGGGCGGTCGCCGTCGTAGGGGACCCGGCCGGTGAGCATCTCGAACAGCACGATGCCGGCCGAGTAGACGTCGGTGCGGGTGTCGGAGCGGCCGTCGGTGACCAGCTCCGGGGCGACGTACGCCACGGTGGCCATGAGCTGGTTGCCCGGCTCCTCCTCGGAGCTGGCCTCCACGGCCCGGGCCAGCCCGAAGTCGGCGACCTTGACGACGCTGTCGACGAGGTTCGCCACGCCGCCGGTGGGCGCCTCGGCGACCAGCACGTTCTCCGGCTTGACGTCGCGGTGGACCAGGCCGGCGCGGTGCGCGGCGGCGATCGCGGCGAGCATCTGCTCCATGATCGCCAGCGCCTCGTCGGGGTTGAGCCGGCGGCGCTCGGCGAGCACGTCGCGCAGGGTCCGGCCCCGTACGTACTCCATGACCAGGTACGGCAGGCCGGCGTGGGTGCCCTGGTCGTAGACCGCGACCACGTTCGGGTGGGTCAGCCGGGCGATGGTCTTCGCCTCGTCGGTGAAGCGCGCCAGGAACCCGGCCATCCGGGTCCGCGCGTCGGGGGCCTGGGTCGGGTGGATGATCTTGACGGCGACGGTGCGCTCCAGGCGCTCGTCGGTGGCGGTGTACACGGTCGCCATGCCACCACGGGCCACGCGACCGCGAATGCGGTAGCGCCCGTCGAGCAGCGAGCCCAGCAACGTGTCGGCGACCTGTGTGTCCATCGGCAGGCAGTCTATGTCTCCGGAGGGTGGAGGTTGCACCGGATGCTACAGCCGGATGGCCGGGGTCCCACCACGCCGCGCGCGTGGACCGGCCCCGGCGCCCCCGCCGACCTGCTCGCCCGCGGGCCGAGGGGGGTGCCGCGCGCCTCCCGGGCGGGGGCGTGGCAGGGTGATCGGGTGACCGACTCCGCACCCTCCGGCCAGGCCGCCTCCGACGCCGGCCCCGCCGGCCCGACCGACCCGGCCGCCTGGCTGGCCCTGCCGGACGTCGCCGAGCGCCTCGACCTGTCGATCAGCAAGGTGCACCAGATGATCCGGGACCGCGAGCTGCTCGCCGTGCGCCGCGACGGCGTGCGCCGGGTGCCCGCCGACCTGGTGGCCAACCGCACCGTGCTCAAGCACCTGCCCGGCGTGCTCACCCTGCTCGCCGACGCCGGCTACGACGACGAGGCGGCGCTGCGCTGGCTCTACGAGCCCGACGACACGCTCTCCGGCGGCACCCCGGCGGCCACCCTCGGCGGCGACCACGCCCGCGAGGTCAAGCGCCGCGCCCAGGCCCTCGGCTTCTGACGGCCCTCCCGGCCGACCTCCGCACCCGGCCGGTCCGCGCGGCGGGCCGGCTTGGTCGGTCGGCGGGGCGGACCAGACCGGTCGGCCGGTGGCGTCCGGCCGGGTCGGTCGGCTGACGGTCCGGACCGGGCGGCTGACGGACCGGACCGGGCGGGTCGGCCGGCGGGACGGGTCAGTCGGTGCGGCGGGTGGCGGCGATGGCCAGGTCCACCAGCGCCTGCCGGGCCTCCGTCTCCAGGTCGACGGCCGACAGCGCGGCGAGCGCCGTCTCCGTCAGCGCCGCGATCCGCTCCTCGGTGCGGGCCAGCGCGCCGGTCGAGGTGATCACCTCGCGCAGCCGGGCCACCCCGTCGGCGTCCAGCTCCGGATCGCCGAGCCGGCCGAGCAGCAGGGCGCGGCCCGCGTCGTCGCTCGCCGCCACGGCTGCCGCCACGAGGTACGTCCGCTTGCCCTCGCGCAGGTCGTCGCCGGCCGGCTTGCCGGTCTGCGCCGGGTCGCCGAACACCCCGAGCACGTCGTCGCGGAGCTGGAACGCCTCGCCCAGCGGCAGCCCGTACGCCGAGTAGGCCGCCCGCACGTGGGCGGGCGCGTCGGCCAGCGCCGCGCCCAGCAGCAGCGGACGCTCGACGGTGTACTTGGCCGACTTGTACCGGGCGACCTTGCCCGCGCGCTCCACCGACGTGTCGCCGGTGACCTGCGTCAGCACGTCGAGGTACTGCCCGACGGTGACCTCGGTGCGCATCTCGTCGAAGACGGGCCGGGCCCGGGCGACGACGCGCGGGTCCAGCCCGGCGGAGTGCAGCAGCTCGTCGGACCAGACGAGGCACAGGTCGCCGAGGAGGATCGCCGCCGCGTCGCCGAAGCCGTCGGCGTCGCCGCCCCAGCCGGCCCCCCGGTGCCGGGCGGCGAACCGCCGGTGCACCGCCGGCTCGCCGCGCCGGGTGTCCGAGCGGTCCATCAGGTCGTCGTGGATCAGTGCGCTGGCCTGCACGAACTCCAGCGCAGCCAGGGCGGTGACCACCTGGTCGGCGTCGCCGCCGCCCGCGCCCCGGAACCCCCAGTACGCGAACGCGGGGCGCAGCCGCTTGCCGCCGCCCAGCACGAACGCCTCGATCGCCTCGGCCACCGGCACCAGGGCCTCGTCGACGGCCGTCAGCCAGGTGCGCTGGCCGGCGAGGAAGCCGGCGAGGGCCGTGTCGATCCGCTGGCGCAGGCCGGCCCGGTCGACGGGGGATACGGGAGCAGCGTGGTTCACGCCCCGACGCTATCGGGTCGCCCGGCGGCTGCCGCATCGGCGGTGCGTGGCGTGTCACCGGCCGCTCGTGCCGGGGCGCTGGGGCGTCCGGGTGACGGGACGCCGCGGGGCCGACGATCCGGGGTCGGCGGCCCGGAGCCGATCCCGCCGGGTGGGCGCGCCGCCGACGGTGCGTGACGCTCGCTCGGGTATCGAACATTACGACTTGACGAACGGCGTGTTATCGCTCACAGTCGATGGTCAAGGACGACGACGCCCACGGCTGCCGGGCAAGCCGCTTCGTTGGTCTTGGATTGGCGTGCGCCAGGCCTGCGTACGTGATGTTAGCGCTCACATCATCGACGCGCGCGGCCGTCCCCGCGCTGCCCATCTCTGGTCATCTGAAGGAGGATCATGTCTGCCATTGGTGGATCGCCATCGATCGCACCGCCGCCACAGCGGCGACGCGGGTGGCTGTCTCGGGTCGTCGCCGCCGGCGTGTCGACGGTGGTGCTCGGCGTGGCCGCCGCGGCCGCGGTGTCGACGCCCGCCGCCGCTGCTTCGGTCGACACGAACGCGTGGTACGTGTTGGTCAACCGCAACAGCGGCAAGGCCCTGGACGTCTACAACCTCGCCACGAGCGACGGGGCGCGGATCACCCAGTGGACGCGTAACAACGGCAACCAGCAGCAGTGGCAGTTCGTGGACTCGGGCGGCGGCTACTACCGGCTGAAGTCGCGGCTGTCCGGCAAGGTGCTGGACGTCTACAACTTCTCCACCGCCAACGGCGGCAGCATCGTGCAGTGGAGCGACCTGAACGGCACCAACCAGCAGTTCCGCCTGGCCGACTCCGACGGGGGCTACGTCCGGTTCATCAACCGGAACAGCAACAAGGTCGTCGAGGTGCAGGGCGCGTCGACCGCCGACGGCGGCAACATCGTGCAGTACGACGACTGGAACGGCAGCAACCAGCAGTGGCAGCTCGTCCGCGTCGACGGTGGGACGAACCCCACCACCCCGCCGCCGACGACGCCCCCGCCGGGCGGCACGTGCAACCTGCCGACGTCCTACCGGTGGTCGTCGACCGGCCCGCTGGCGCAGCCGAAGGCCGGCTGGGCGTCGCTGAAGGACTTCACCATCGCCCCCTACCAGGGCAAGCAGTTGGTGTACGCCACCACCCACAGCAGCAGCGCCACCGGCGGCTGGGGTTCGATGAACTTCGGCCTGGTCGACAACCTCAACCAGCTCGGCTCGGCCCCCCAGAACACCATGAGCCAGAGCACCGTGGCGCCGTCGCTGTTCTACTTCGCGCCGAAGAACATCTGGGTGCTGGCCTACCAGTGGGGCGGGACGGCGTTCTCGTACCGCACGTCGACCGACCCGGCCAACGCCAACGGCTGGTCGGCCCCGCAGACGCTGTCGACCGCGACGATCACCGACTCGGGCACCGGGCCGATCGACCAGACGATCATCGGCGACGACCAGAACATGTACCTGTTCTTCGCCGGTGACAACGGCAAGATCTACCGTCAGATCATGCCGATCGGGAACTTCCCGGGCAGCTTCGGCTCCAGCTACACGACCATCATGAGCGACACCTCGGAGAACATCTTCGAGGCGCCGCAGGTCTACAAGGTGCAGGGCCGCAACCAGTACCTGATGATCATCGAGGCCAGGACCAGTTCCTGGGAGCGCTACTTCCGCTCGTTCACGGCGACCAGCCTGAGCGGCACCTGGACGCCGAACGCGACGACCTACAACAACCCGTTCGCGGGCAAGGCCAACAGCGGCGCCACCTGGACCAACGACATCAGCCACGGCGAGCTGCTACGCACCAGCGCGGATCAGACGAACACGATCGACCCGTGCAACCTGCAGCTGCTGTACCAAGGCCGCGCCACCAACTCGGGCGGCGACTACGGCCTCCTGCCGTACCGGCCGGGTCTGCTGACCCTGCAACGCTGACCGCGTGAACCGACGCTGACGGCGTGAGTCAGCGGCCGGCGTGAGTTCGATCGAGCGGTGGGTCCGGCGTAGGCCGGGCCCACCGCTCGACCGTTCGGCGTCAGTGGCGTCAGTGGCGAGTCAGCGGCGGCAGGGCGTCAGGCGGGCCGGTCGGGCCGGCTGCGCCGCCGGGCGGGGCGGGTGGCGTGCCGGGGCGGGCGCAGCCGCTCCGGGCCCGTCGGCCGCAGGCCGGCGCGGGGCGTCGGGCCGCCGGCCGGTGGGCGTGCCGGGGCGGCCGGCAGCGCCCGGCGCGCGTGCCGGGCGTGCCCGGCGGCGTCGGCCAGCAGCTCCGCCGGCACGGCCAGGACCACGGCCAGCCAGCCCAGCCAGAAGCCTCCCGGCACCCGGAGCTGCCGCTCCCAGCGGGACACCTCGTGCCGGCTCAGCGTGGGCACGCCCGAGGCGGCGCACAGCTCGGCGGCGAGGGCCTGCTGGCTGCGGCCCCGGGCCCGCCGGAGCCGGGCGAGCAACGGCCCGAGCGGCTCCGGGCCGGGTGGCGTGGGCGGCGTCATGGGTCCTCCGGCAGGGTCGGCGCGAGGGCGGCGTCGACCCGCGCACCAGGCGGGACCGGCGCGCCGCCGGTCGGTGCTGACCCCCGCGCGGGCCCCGTCCGCGCTACGCCTGTCTACCCCGGGGGTACGACGTTCCGCCCGGCCCGCCGCCGCGCCGCGACTCCGTGCCGTGTCCGTGCGATTACCCCAGGTCGTCTCGCGCCCGTCCCGCGTGGCGGTCGGGGGCGGTCGCGTCAGGTGGGAAGGTCCTGGGTGCGGTGCCGCCCGGCCGCTAGAGTCGGACCATGGCTCTCGGTCTACCATCGGTCCTCCCCAACCCGCAGCCGGCGATCGGGGAGCTGATCCGTGACCGGCAGCCCACCTTCTCGTTCGAGTTCTTCCCGCCCAAGACAGCCCAGGGCGAGCGGCTGCTGTGGCAGGCGATCCGCGAGCTGGAGCCGCTGCGTCCCTCGTTCGTCTCGATCACCTACGGGGCCGGCGGGTCGACCCGGGACACCACGGTCGCGGTGACCGAGCGGATCGCCACCGAGACCACCCTGCTGCCGATGGCGCACCTCACCGCCGTCAACCACTCCGTCGCCGAGCTGCGCAACGTCATCGGCCGGCTGGCCGGCGTCGGGGTGCGCAACGTGCTCGCCGTGCGGGGCGACCCGCCCGGCGACCCGGGCGGCGAGTGGGTCCGCCACCCCGAGGGGGTGCTCTACGCCGAGGACCTGGTGCGGCTGGTGCGCGACTCCGGTGACTTCAGCGTCGGCGTGGCCGCCTTCCCCTACAAGCACCCCCGCTCACCCGACGTGGCCAGCGACACCGCGCACTTCGTGCGCAAGTGCCGGGCCGGGGCGGAGTTCGCGGTCACCCAGATGTTCTTCGACGCCGACGACTACCTGCGGCTGCGGGACCGGGTGGCGGCGGCCGGCTGCGACACCCCGATCCTGGCCGGGGTGATGCCGGTCACCCAGCTCAGCACCATCGAGCGGTCCGTGCAGCTGTCCGGGGCCCCGTTCCCGCCGGCCCTGGCCGCGCGCTTCGCCGAGGTGGCCGACGACCCGGAGGCGGTCCGCCGGCTCGGCATCGAGCAGGCGGCCGAGATGTGCCGGCGGCTGCTCGACGAGGGCGTGCCCGGCATCCACTTCATCACCCTCAACCGGTCCACGGCGACCCGCGAGGTCTGGCAGCAGTTGCAGGTCGGCGCGCAGGTGTGACCCCAGTGGCGCGACACCACAGCGCCGGTGCGACGGTTGTTCCGTGGTGGGCACTTCGCTGAACTGGGACGAGTACGCGACGGCGTGGGCGCGGCTGCACGGGGGGTTCGACCCCCGGGCGGCGGCCCCGGTGGTCCGTGCCTGGCTGCGGTTCGCCTACCACGTCGGCTATGTGCTGGGCCGGCTCCGGGTCACCCCGACCGCCGTCACCGTGGCGGGGGTGCTGCTCTGCCTCTGCGTGCCGCTGTTCGCCGTCCGGCCGGTGAGCGGGCCGGTGCTCGCCGCGCTGTTCGTGCTGGCCGCGTCCGTGGCCGACAGCGTCGACGGCGCGGTGGCGGTGGCCACCAACCGCACCACCCGGCTCGGCTACGTCTACGACTCGGTGGCCGACCGGCTCGGCGAGGCCGCCTGGCTGGCCGCGTTCTGGCTGGTGGGCGCGCCGGGCGCGCTGGTCGCCGCCGCCGGCGGGCTGTCCTGGCTGCACGAGTACGTCCGGGCCCGCTCCGTGTCGGCCGGGATGCGGGAGATCGGCGCGGTCACCGTGGGGGAGCGGCCCACCCGGGTCTGCGTGGCCCTGGTCGGGCTGCTGCTGTCCGGCCTGGCCGGGCTGATCGACCCGGACCTGACCGCCGGCACGATCACCATGGCCACCGCCGTCTGGGTGCTGCTGGCCGGCTTCGGGCTGGGGCAGTTGCTCGCCGCCGTCCGCCGCGCCCTCATCGAGGCCGGCTGACCCTGCGCAGCGCTCCGCCGTGCCGCCCGGCCCCGCCGCAGCGGAGCGTGAAGAAGGGGCCCCTGCTCTACAGAATGCGTTAACAAGGTGCCCCTCCTTACCCCCAATCCGGGCCGATGGCGTCGGCGACGATCTGCGCGGAGAGGGTGACCATCGGCAGGCCGCCGCCCGGGTGGGCGGAGCCGCCGACCAGCCACAGGCCGGCCGCCGGGCCCCGGTTCGCCGGCCGCAGCAGCCCGCCCGCGGTGCCGTAGATCGCGCCGCCGGGCGCGCCCGTGGCGGCGTCCAGGTCGGCCGGGGTGCGGACCTCCCGGAACACCAGCCGGTCGCGCACGTCGACGCCGCGTTCGGCGAGCACGTCGAGGACCCGGTCGGCGTACGCGTCGGCCAGGCCCGGCCGCCGCCAGTCCACCGCGCCCGTGGCGGTGCCGTGGCGGGGCGCGTTGACCAGCACGAACCATGCCTCGTGCCCGGCGGGGCGCACCGCCGGGTCGTCGGCGACGGTGACGAAGACGGTCGGGTCGGAGGCCGGCCGGGCCCGCACGCCCCGCCCGGGGTGGCCGAAGACCGCGTCGAACTCGGCGTCGTAGTCGCGCGGGAAGAACACGTTGTGGTGGGCCAGGCCGCTCTCGCCGGCCACCCCGAGCAGCAGCACGAAGCCGGCGAGGCTGCGGTCGGTCAGCCCGGCCAGCCGGCGCGGGCTGGGCAGCAGGTCCCGGTAGAGGGTCAGCGCGTCGACGTTGGCGACCACCACGTCGGCGGGCACGGGCGCGGCGACGCCGGCGAGGCGTACCCCGTGGACCCGGCCGCCCGCCGCGTCGATCCGGGTGACCGCGGTGCCGGTCTGCACGACCACGCCCAGGTCCAGGCAGCGGGTCAGCAGCGCGTCGGCGAGGGTGCCCAGGCCGCCGCGCAGGTACCAGCCGCCGAACGCCAGCTCCGCGTACGGGACGGCGACCAGCGCCGCCGGGGCCCGGCGCGGGTCGGCCCCGGTGTAGGTGGCGTACCGGTCCAGCAGCATCCGCAGCCGGGGGTCGGCCAGGTGCCGGCGGCCCAGCCCGCGCAGGGTGCGCCCGGGGGCGATGGCGGCGAGGTCGCCCAGCCGCCAGGCCAGCGCGGCCAGGTCCAACGGCGAGTCGATGGGCCGGCGCAGGATGTCGCGCTGCGAGGCGCCCCAGACCCGGGCGGCGCGCCGCCACAGCCGCTGCCAGTCGGCGGCGGCCCGGTCGCCGAACGCCGCGCCGACGCGGCCGGCGAACTCGGCCGGGTCGGCGCAGGAGTCGAGGGCGGGCCCGTCGCCGGGGAAGACGTGCCGGACGATCGGGTCCAGCGGGGTCAGGTCGAGATACTCGTCGAGCTTCGCGCCGGTCGCCTCGAACAGGTCGTGGAAGACCTCCGGAAGGGTGAGCAGGCTGGGCCCGGTGTCGAAGTGGAACGCGCCGGCCGGGGTGTCGTGGACGTACCGGCCGAGCTTGCCGCCGACCGTGCCGGCCTGTTCGAAGACGGTCACCTCGTGCCCGGTGGCGGCCAGCCGGGCGGCGGTGGCCAGCCCACCCACCCCGGCACCGACGACCACGATCCGCGCCATGACGTGCCCTCCTAGCTGACCGGGCGACCCCGCCAGGACAGGCGACGCCGCTTCCGCAGATGGTACGACCGCGCGGTCAGCCAGCCGAGGACCACGACCGACACGGGGTGGCCGAGCGCGTCGGGCCACCACCGGCCGCCGGTGGCGCGGGCGCTGACCGCCCGCCCGGCCACCCCGAGCAGCCAGGCCAGCGCCGCCACCGCCGCCACCGCCGGGGCACCCGCGACCAGGGCGGCCAGCGCGACCAGCGGGGGAGCCGTGTAGAGCAGCAGCAGGGCCGCCAGCACGGCCGCCGCCGCCGTCGGGTGGCCGAACGAGGCCCACAGCGACTTGGTGTAGCCGTCGCGCAGCTGCGGCCAGTCGTCGTACATCCGGCAGGTGGCCAGCCGGGAGCCGTCGGCCAGGGCGATCCGGCCGCCGGAGCGCTTGACCGCGCGGGCCAGCTCGATGTCCTCCAGCACCCGGTCGGCCACGGCGGCGTGGCCGCCCGCCGCCGCGTAGCCGGCCCGGTCGACCACGAGGAACTGCCCGCCGGCCGCCGCCAGCGACGGCCGCGGCGAGCGCTCCATCGCCCGCAGCGGCAGGAAGGTCAGCCACAGCCACTGCAACAGCGGCTGCACCAGCCGGTCCGCCGGGGTCCGGGTCACGATCTGCGGGTACGGCGACAGCAGCGTCGCCCGCGCGGCGCGCAGCTCGGCGACGGCCGCCGCCACCGCGTACGGGGCGAGGACGACGTCGGCGTCGACGAAGGCCAGCGCGGTGGCGGCCGGGTCGGCGCGGGTGGCGAGCTGGTGGCAGGCGTGCGGCTTGCCCAGCCAGCCCGGCGGCGGGGCGACGCCGGTGAGCAGGGTGACCCGGTCGTCGCCGCCGGCGACGGCGCGGACCACGTCGGCGGTGTCGTCGGTGGAGCCGTCGTCGAGCACCACGATGCGCAGCCCGGGCACGCCGCGCTGGGCGAGCAGCGCCTGGAGGCACGGGGTGACCCGGTCGGCCTCGTCGCGCAGCGGCAGCAGCACCGCGACGGCCTCGGCGACCTCGACGGGCCCGCCGGCCGGGCGGCGCAGCCACCGGGTCGCGTTGACCCAGGTGTGCGCGGTGAGCGCGGCGACGGCGGCGAGCAGCAGCAGGACGCCGGTCATGCGGTCGCGTCGGCGGGCGGGCCCTGCTGGGGCTGCCGGTCCTGCCGGCGGTCGCGGTCCTGCCGGTCCGGTCGGCGGTCGCGGCCCAGCGCCAGGGCCAGCGGGACGGCGGCGACCGCCATGCCGGCCGCGCCCCACGCCGCCGACGCGGGCAGGCCGAGGAACACCGCGTGCGCCAGGACGCTGGAGGCGTACGTCCACAGGTAGAGCGCGAACATCGGGGCGTCGCCGGGGCCGGCCCGGTCGACGGCCGGCCCGGCCAGCGGGCGCAGCGCCGCCATCAGCAGCACCGCGAACAGCAGCCAGCCGAGGTAGTTGCTGACGGGCACGCCGGGCAGGCCGGGCAGCGCGGGGGTGGCGTCCCGCCACACCCAGTAGCCCTCGGCGACCATCTGCGGGTCGAGGAACAGGTCCCACGCGGCGAGCCCGACGGCGGCGAGGGCCACCCGGGCGACGCCGGGGGCGACGAGCCGGGCCGCCGTGAGCCACGCGGGCCAGGCCATCCAGGTCCAGGCCAGGGGGATGACCAGCGGCACCCCGGCCAGCTTCGGGCCCAGCTCGCCGGAGTAGTCGTAGCTGCCGAACGGGAAGCCGGTGGCCACCCCGAGCGCCTCGATGGCGAAGCCGCCCCCGGTGGCCACCGCGACCAGCGCCGCCGCCGCGCGGGGCCCCCGGGTCAGCAGCGCGTGGCCGACCGAGAGGGCGTAGCCGAGCACGACGGTGGCCACGGTCAGCCCGGCCCGGGTGGCGTCGGCGGTGAGCGGATAGCAGATCTGGGCCAGGACCAGCGCGCCCAGCCCCACCCAGGGCAGCAGCGGCCGGAGGCCGGTCCGGGTCACGGCGCGGCCGGTCCCGGTGCCGGGCCGGCCTGCGCGGGGGCGCCGGAACCGGCCCGGTCGGCGGCGGCCGGGCCGGCCGGGGTGAGCGGGAGGTCCCGGCCGAGGATGCCGAACGGGCGCTCGTCGCCGGGGAAGTGGAAGTGGCGCAGCACGTCGACGAAGCCGAACCGGCGGTACAGCCGCCAGGCCCGGGACCGCTGCTCGTCGGCCTCGGGCGTGGAGAGCAGGGTGGTGCCGCCCGGCGCCATGGTGAGCAGCGCGGTGAGCTGCCGGGTGCCCAGGCGGTGCCCCTGGGCGGGCGGCCGGACGTGCAACTCGACCACCTCGAAGCAGTCGGTGAGCCAGCGCCGCCGGGCTCCGGCGGTCAGCGCCCGGTGCACCTGGTCGTGCCACCACTGGCCGGGCGTGCCGAGATAGCCGTAGCCGAAGCCGGCCAGGTGCCCCTCCGAGGTGAGGCTGGCCACGGCGCGGAAGCCGGGGCGGCGCACGTGGGTGGCGATGTAGCCGCGCCGCGCCTCCAGCAGGTCGGCCCGGTAGTTCATCGCCTCGCCGTAGACGGCCACCACGTCGTCCAGCCGTCGGACCAGGTCGTCCGGCGTCCAGCGCACCAACCTCATGCCCGTCCATCCTTCGCCGTTGCCGCGTCGCCGTCGGCGACCCACCCCAGCACCGCCCGGTCGCCGACCACGTCGCGCACCTCG
This sequence comes from Micromonospora sp. WMMD712, assembly GCF_029581295.1. NCBI lineage: Bacteria > Bacillati > Actinomycetota > Actinomycetes > Micromonosporales > Micromonosporaceae > Micromonospora > Micromonospora sp. WMMD712. The sequence continues at coordinate 2,407,143 of NZ_CP120743.1, read as the reverse complement.
AACCGCGCGAAGAGCTCCTCCGCGTACCACCCCTCGGTGGGGGTGCGCGCGATGGCGGCGCGGTGCTCGGGGTGACGGTACGCGAACGCGACGAGGTCCGCCGGATCGCGCCACACGCTGACCGTGCCCTGCCAGCCCAGCGGGGCCTCGCCGACGCCGAACCGGGCCAGCAGGCCGGGCGCGGCGTGCAGGGCGGCGGCCACCGGCGGGACGGCCCGCCAGAAGGTGGCCGCCCGGCGGGCCCGCAGCCGGGCCCGGGTCAGCGCCAGCACCGGGCCGGCGACCCGGCCGCCGGACGGCTCGCCGAAGGGCCGCCGCCCGGACCACTCGCCCCGGCTGGTCAGCGGGCGCAGGTCGACCCGCGCCGCCGAGCGGGCGACGCGGGCCCAGGAGCGGCCCACCGGCGAGGCGTCGAAGCCGGCGGCGTCGGCCGCGCGGTCCCAGACGGCGAGGGCCGCCCAGCGGGTCGGGTCGGCGTCGCCGGGGCCGAAGCCGGTGCCCGTCCCGGTGCCGAGCAGCTTGCCGAACCGGACCCCGGGGGTGCGGCGCAGCCGGGCCGGGTGCGTCGCCATCCGGCCCAGCGCGCCGGGCAGGGCCGCCCGCCCGATCCGCCAGACGTGCAGGGTGACCAGCTCGGGGACGCCGCTCACGCCACCTCGGTCGCGGTGCCGGCGGTGATCCGCAGCAGCTCCGCGTACGTCGTGGGGAAGACCGCCTGGGGCACCCCGCCGGCCGCCCAGACCTCGTCGTGGCCCGCCAGGGCCACGTCGACGAGGGTGCGCAGCGGCCCGGGGTGGCCGAGCGGGGCGACCCCGCCGATCGGCTGGCCGGTGTGCGCGCGGACGAACTCGGGGGTGGCCCGGCGCAGGTGGGTGAACCCGAGGTGCGCGGCCAGGCCGGCGGCGTCCACCCGGTGCGCGCCGGAGGTGAGCACCAGCAGCGGCGCGCCGTCGGCGTCGAAGACGAGCGAGTTCGCGATGGCGCCGACGGCGACGCCGAGCGCGTCGGCCGCCGCGGCGGCGGTGTGCACCGCCTCGGGCAGCAGGCGGACCTCGCTGGGCCGGCCGGAGCCGTCCCGCGCGCCCGCGGCGTCGAGGGCCTCCTGCACGGCCCGCACGTTCGGGTGTGGCTGCATGCCGCCCATTCTCCCCGCCCCCGCCGGGCCCGGCGCACCCACCCACCCGCGCCCCCGCCGGCCGGCTACGCCGCGGCGGCCCACGCCGTCGGCCGGGTCCCCGGCCAGCCGGGGGTGGCCCGGATCCGGCCGTCGGCGGTCACCAGCAGGGCGGCGTACCCGTCGAGGGTGGCCAGCCAGTCCAGGGTGTCCGGGCCCCCGGCGACGGCCGCCGTGGCGTACACGTCGGCCCAGAGCAGGTCGGGGCCGACCACGGTGACCGCCCGGACGGCCCCGGCGGGCCGGCCGGCGCGCGGGTCGGTGATGTGCGTGCCGCGCCGGGCGGTGCCGGAGGTGGCGACCGCGCCGGACGCCCGCTCCAGCACGTCGAGCAGGTGCCCGGGGCGCTGCGGGTCCTCGACGCCGACCCGCCACGCCGGTCGGTCGGGCGCGGCGCGCAGCAGCACGTCGCCCCCGGCGTTGAGGCACACGTCGTGGTCGGGCAGGTCGGTCAGCCACCGGGCGGCCCGCGCGACCGCCCAGCCCTTGACCAGCCCGGACGGGTCGAAGCCGACGCCGCCGCGCGGCAGCGGCAGCCGCCGGGCGTCGAACCGGCCGTCGGTGCGCAGCCGGGCCCGCTCGCACAGCTCGACGACCTCCCGCACCGCCGGTTCGGCGGTGGCCGGGTCGGGCGACCGGCCGTCGAGCCGGCCGAGGACGCTGTCCGGCCGGTACGTGCTGAACGTGTCGTCGGCCGCCCGCAGCTCGGCGAAGAACGCCTCCACCCGGGCGGCGACGGCGGCGTCGCGCACCCCGGGCCCGCGCAGGTGCACGCTCACCGGCAGTCCCATCACCTGTTCCACCCAGGCCCGCCGGCCCGGCTCGGTGGTCGTGGCCATCGTGTTCACCTTCCCGCTCACAGGTGGGCCGCGTCGATGGCGGCCTGGAGGGACTCCCGGTAGCCGTCGCTGGTGACGGTGGCCCCGGAGACCGTGTCGATGTCGGCGCTCTGCGCGGCCAGGGCCGACTGCCGCAGGATCGGCACCGCGTAGTCGTTGATCTGCTGGTCCCGGTGGTTGCCGTCGGGCACCCGGAGCGTGGTGACGTCGGTGATCTTCCCGCCGGAGACGGTGATCCGGACCTGCACCGGCCCCCACCGGGTCTGCGCCACCGACCCGTCGTACCGCCCGGCGTCGGTGCCGGACGAGCCGGTGTCGGCGTCGGTGCCCGACGGGCCGGTGTCGGTGCCGGCCGGGCCGGTGCCGGCGTCGCCGCCCGTGCCGGCGGCGATCGCGCTGCTCTCCCCGCCCACCCCCATCGTGCTGGTCTTGTAGCTGAACAGCAGCACCAGCGCCGCCACGGTGGACAGCAGCCACACGGTGATCCGTCGCATGGAAACCCCCTTCGCGCCTGTCACCAGGCAAAACGTTCGTGGTGGGTGTGCTCGTCGGGCACCCCGGCGGCGCGGGTCGCGGCCCGCGCCGCGTCGACCCAGCCGTCCGGGCCGCAGAGGAAGACGTCGTGGTCGGCGATGTCGGGGGAGAGCCGGCGCAGCGCCTCGGCGTCCGGCGTCCCCTCCGCGTACGCGGGCAGCCAGGCGGGTCGCCCGGCGCGCGGGCCGACCAGGTGGTGCACCACCACCCCGCGCTCGGCCGCGAGCCGGTCCAGCTCCGCGCGGAAGGCGATCTCCTCCCCGGTACGCGCGCGGTAGAGCAGCACCGCCTGCCCCGGTGCGTACGGCAGCTCCCACAGCAGCGCCACCAGCGGGGTGACGCCGACCCCGCAGGCGAACAGGGTGATCCCGCCGCCGCGCCAGTGCTCCCCGGTCAGCCGCCCGTACGGGCCCTCCAGCAGCACCCGGGTGCCGGGGCGCAGGGCGGCCACCCGGGCGCTGCCGTCGCCGAGGTCCTTCACGGTGATCCGCATCAGGTCCCCCGCCGGGGGCGCCGACAGCGAGTACGGGTGGGCCCGGGACCAGCCGGGGCCGTCGAGGAACCGCCAGGAGAAGAACTGCCCCGCCCGCACGGGCAGCCGGTGCAGGTCGCGCCCGCGCAGCCACACCGAGGTCACCCCCGGCGCCTCGGGCACCACCGCCGCCACCTCGACCCGGTGCCGCAGGGAGCGCCACGCCGGCAGCCCGAGCCGGAACACCAGCACGCTGCCCAGCGCCAGCAGGTAGACCGTCCACCAGTACGCCCGCGCGGCGGGGGCGGCGACGAAGTCCGCGCCGGTCCAGAGCTGGTGCGGCAGGGCCAGCGCGATCCCCAGGTACGCGTACAGGTGCAGCAGGTGCCAGGACTCGTAGCGCAGCCGGCGGCGGGCCGCCCGCACCGAGGTGGCCACCACCAGCACCAGCAGGCCCAGCGCGGCGGTGGCCAGCAGCATCCCCGGGTAGCCGGTGACCAGCAGCCAGGACTGCGTGACGACGTCCTCGCGGGCGGTGCCGGCGTACCCGATGGTGGTCAGCGCCACGTGGGCCAGCAGCAGGTGGAACGAGGCGAAGCCGGCGAGCCGGTGCCAGCGGGCGATCCGGTCCTGGCCGAAGCGCCGCTCGACCAGCGGCACCCGGGCCATCAGGACCACCTGGATCAGCATCAGGTCGGCGCTGAGCAGGCCGGTGAGCCGGCCGGCGGAGGTGAGGCCGCCGGCCACCCCGGACAGCAGCTCCTGCACGCCCCGGTCGGCCGTCCAGAGGGCGGTGACCACGAGCAGGCTGAGCACGGCGGCGACGCCCGCCGCGTCGGCCCACCAGCCGGGCGCCCCCGGCGGGACGAGCCGGGCCGGGGCCGGTCGCCCGGCGACGGCGGCGCTCATCCGACGATCGTTTCGGTACGGCTGACGTTCATGGTCCCCACCCTGCGGCGGTGACCTCGACCGGTCCTTTGCGAAGCCTGTGCGCGTCCTGGGAGTCGCGGCGGTCAGCGGCCGGCGGCGGGCGCGCCGGTGACCACGGCGTCGGGCGCGGGCGGCACGGTCTGCCGTCCGGGCGGGGCCGACCGGGCCGTCTCGGCCAGCGCCACCCCGAGCAGCACCAGCGCGCCGCCGCCGAGCTGGGCGGCGTTGAGCGTCTCGCCCGCGCCGATGACGACCCAGGCGACCGCGGCGGCGAGCACCGGCTCCACCATGCCGACGATCCCGACGCTGGTCGCGGGCAGGTGCCGCATCGCGCCGGCCACCAGCAGGTACGGCACGACCGAGCCGAGCACCACCACGTACGCGCAGAGCAGGGCGACCGGCACGCCCCCGGCGCGGCCGGTCAGCGGCTCCCAGCCCCCGGCGCCGGCGGTGACCGCCCGGGTGAGCAGCCCGGCCACCGCGGAGCCGCCGAACGCCCAGGTGCACAGCGACAGGGTGTCCCGGCCCTGCACGCCCCGCGCCCCGAGCACGTAGTAGCCGGCCAGGAAGACCGCCGCGCCCACCCCGGCGAGCACGCCCAGGCCGTCCAGGCGCAGCCCGCCCCACACCTCGGCCACGCAGCCCAGCCCGACGAGGCTCAGCGCCAGGCCGACCCAGAGCCGGGGGCGGACCCGGTGCCGCTGGCCGAACCGCGCCCAGAGGGCGACCAGCAGCGGGGCGGAGTACTCGAACAGCAGGCCGATCCCGACCGGCAGCCGGGAGATGGCGACGAAGTAGAGCATCGGCACCAGGAAGAAGCCGGTCAGGCCGTACCCGAGCAGCAGCGGGAGCTGCCGGGGGGTGACCCGCAGCCGGCGCGCCCCCGGCCGCAGCGCGACGCTGAGCAGCAGCAGGACGACGACCGCGCCCAGGGCGCGCAGCAGGGTGAGCTGCTGCGCGTTCAGGCCGGCCCGGAGCACCAGCTTGGAGACCGTGCCGTTGACGGCGAACAGGGCTCCCGAGCCGAGCACCATGGCGACACCGAGGGCGGGGCGGGGAGTCGTCACCAGCAGAGGCTAGCGTCGCCGTCTGTTTCGGCACGCCGGCCTGCCACACGTTGCGTTTTCGTCGGGCGCGGGGTGTACTGTCAGCAGTAGTTAGAACGAGTGTTCGATTGCCTCGAACGTTCGTTCCAACCACCCGGGGTGGTGTTTCGCGGCGCCGGCCCCGGGCGGTGCGGCTCCGCGGGCCGCACCTGGGTCCCGGGCAGTCGCGAGTCCGGGCCCGTCAGGCAGGAGCGTCGCCCGCCGCCCACGACCCCCGGGCGGCGGGCGACGAACCCGCCGGCCGCCGGCCGGGTGTGGTGTGGGGAAGCGTCCACACCCGGCCGGCCCCACCCGGTGCGTCTTCCTCCGCACCACCCGACCCGGCCCGTGCCGGCGGCCCCGGCCGCCGTGCCCGGCCCCGGCCACGTGGAGGAGACAGCCCATGCCGACCAACTCGGCCCAGCCACCGACGGTGCCGGCGCACGTGCTGCCGAACCGCACCCCGGCCCAGCTCCTCGCGGTGGCCCGGCACGGGCTGGCGGAGGCCGCCCGCACCCGCCCCGACGGCCTGCGCTACGCCGCGGCCCACCTCGCCGCCCTCCGCGCCGCCGCGGCCGTGCTCGCCGCCCGCGCCCGCCCCGCGCCGGCCCGGCGACACCGCATCACGAGCGTCTGGGTCCTGCTCTGCACGGTCGCCCCCGAGCTGGACGAGTGGGCCGCCTACTTCGCCGCCGGCGCGGGCAAGCGCGCCGCCGCCGAGGCCGGCATCCCCCGGGTGGTGAGCGCCCGGCAGGCCGACGACCTGCTGCGGGCGGCCGAGCAGTTCGTGACGGTGGTGGAGACCTCCCTCGGGCTGGCCCACCAGCCGGAGCTCGACGGCCTCGCCGCCTGACCGCGACACCCACCCAGCACAGCACTTTGGCACAGCACTTCGGCACTTCGGCAACGACGGGCGAGGCACGACAGGGGGTAGGTCCGATGGCGGGCCGCATGGTGGTCGGTTCCGCCGCACTGGCCGGCCTGGTCCGTCCGGCGAGCGCGCCGGACCCGGCCGGGGCGCACCGGACACTGCCGGTGGCCGCCGAGCTGACCGGCCTGCTGCCCAGCCGGGGGCTGCGCCGGGGCAGCACGATCGCGGTCGCCGCCGGCCAGCCCCGGCGCAGCGGCGGCACCTCCCTGGTGCTGGCGCTGCTCGCCGAGGCGTCCCGGGCCGGCTCGTGGTGCGCCGTGGTGGGGGTGCCGACCTTCGGCGCGGGGGCGGCGGCCGAGGCCGGCATCGCCCTGGACCGGCTCGCCCTGGTGCCGCAGCCCGGGCCCGACTGGCCGACCGTCGTCGCCGCCCTGATCGACGGGGTGGACGTGGTGGTCGCCGCCGTGCCGGCCACCGTCTCCGCCTCCGTGGCCAGCCGGCTGGCCGCCCGGGCGCGGCAGCGCGGCAGCGTGCTCGTCCCGTACGGCCGGTGGGACGGCGCGGACGTCACGTTGCAGGTGGTCCGGGGCGTCTGGGAGGGGCTGGGCCAGGGCCGGGGCCGGCTGCGGCGGCGCGAGGTCACCATCTGTGCCCGGGGGCGGGGCGCGGCGGCCCGGCCCAAGGAGATCAAGGTCTGGCTCCCCGGTGACGCGCTGACCCGGGTCGTCCCCTGCCCGCCCGTCGCGCCGGGCGTCTCCGCCACCGGCCGCTCGGCCGCCGGCCGGCTCCGCCCCGTTCCGCCGTCGCTGCCGTCGGTCGCCCCGCCGCCGCCTCCGTCGGGCGTCCCGTCCTCGTCGGCTGTCCCGTCCTCGTCGGGCGTCCCGTCCTCGTCGGCGGGCGCACCGCCCCGCCGTGGCGCGCTCACCGTGGTCGGTCCCGCGTGACCGGTGCGCCGGTGCGGACGCTGCTGCTCTGGTGTCCCGACTGGCCGGTGCTCGCCGCCGAGATCGTCGACGGGGTGCCGGCCACCGGGGCGGTGGCCGTGCTGCACGCCAACCGGGTGGTCGCCTGCTCCGAGGCGGCCCGCGCCGAGGGCGTCCGCCGGGGCCTGCGCAAGCGGGAGGCGCAGGCGCGCTGCCCCCGGCTGACCGTCGTCGACCACGACCCGGGGCGGGACGCCCGGGCCTTCGAGCCGGTGGTCGCCGCCGTCGAGGAGCTGGCCGCCGGCGTCGAGGTGGTGCGCCCCGGCACCTGCGCGCTGGCCGCCCGGGGCCCGGCCCGCTACCTGGGCGGCGAGGAGGCGGCCGCCGAGCGGATCATCGAGCACGTCGCCCAGACCTGTGCGGTGGAGAGCCAGGTGGGCATCGCCGACGGGGTGTTCGCCGCCGGCCTGGCGGCCCGTGCCGGGCAGGTGGTGCCCCCCGGCGGCACCCCCGGCTTCCTGGCCGACCTGCCGGTGGAGGCGCTCGGCCGGCCGGCCCTGGCCGACCTGCTGCGCCGGCTCGGCGTACGCACCCTGGGGGGCTTCGCCGCGCTGCCGGCCGGGGACGTGCTGGCCCGGTTCGGGTTCGACGGCGCGCTGGCCCACCGGCTCGCTGCCGGCCGGGACCACCGGCCGTTGGCCGTCCGCCGGCCCCCGGTGGACCTGGCCGTCACCGCCGACCACGACGAGCCCGTCGACCGGGTCGACGCCGCCGCCTTCGCCGCCCGTGCGCTGGCCGAGCGGCTGCACGACCGGCTCGCCGCGCACGGGCTGGCCTGCACCCGGCTGGGCATCGAGGCGGTCACCGCCCACGGCCAGGAGCTGCACCGCGTGTGGCGGCACGACGGGCTGCTCACCGCGGCGGCCATCGCCGACCGGGTGCGGTGGCAGCTCGACGGCTGGCTCACCGGCAGCGCCGGCCGCCCCGGCGCCCGCCCGACCCGCCCGACGGCGGGGATCATCCGGCTGCGCCTGGTGCCCGACGGGGTGCTCGCCCGGGCCGACCTGCAACCCGGGCTGTGGGGGGAGACGGGCGAGGAACGCGAGCGGGCGCACCGGGCGCTGAGCCGGGTGCAGGGCCTCCTCGGCCCCGAGGCGGTGGTCACCGCGGTCCTCGGCGGCGGCCGGTCACCGGGCGACCAGGTGCGGCTGGTGCCGTGGGGCGACGAGCGGCTGCCCGCCCGCCCCGGCGAGCCGACCGGCCCTGCCCGGGGCGGGGCGGCCTTGCCGGGGCGGGGCGCGTCGCCGCCGTGGCCGGGTCGGCTGCCGCCGCCCTCGCCGGCCGTGGTGCTGCCCGCCCCGCTCGCGGCGACCGTCCACGACGCGGCCGGCGAGCCGGTCGGGGTCAGCGCGCGGCTCCAGCTCACCGCCGCCCCGGCGCGGCTGGCCGTCGGCGCGGCCCGGCCGGTGGAGATCGTCGGCTGGGCCGGCCCGTGGCCGGTGGACGAGCGCTGGTGGTCCCCGGCGGAGTCCCGCCGCCGTGCCCGGTTCCAGGTGTGCCTGGCCGACGGGGCGGCCCTCCTGCTGGCGGTCGAGTCCGGCCGGTGGCTGGTGGAGGCGATCTATGACTGACCGTCGGAGTCTCCCTGCTGCGGATCTTGGAAGTTCGTGGACCCTCCAGGGGCCGGAAACTTCCAAGATCTCCGTGGCTCGGGGCGCGCGGTGAGCTTTCACAACCCCGGCGTGGGGTGGAGGGAGCTGGAGCGGGTGCTCTCGGGCCGGGCCGGGCCGGGTCCGGGCGGGTCAGGGCGGGCCGGGGCGGATCGGGGCGGCGGGGAGGGCGAGCAGGGCGGGGAGGGCGAGCAGGGCGGCGCGGGCGGGGCGGGCGGGCGACGCCTGTGGGCCGTGGACCCGCCCGTGGTGGATCCCCTCGCCGTCGACGCCGACGGGGGCGACGGCCCCGCCTGGAGCCGCCACCGGGGCCGGTACACCCCGCCGGAGCCATCCCGCGCCGGCGGCGGCCCGGGAAGCGGCGGCCCCGGCACCGGCGCGGTGCCCTACGCCGAGCTGCACGCGCACAGCAACTTCAGCTTCCTCGACGGGGCCAGCCACCCGGAGGAGCTGGCCGAGGAGGCGGCCCGGCTCGGGCTCACCGCGCTCGCCGTCACCGACCACGACGGCTTCTACGGCGTGGTGCGCTTCGCCGAGGCGGCCCGCGCGCTGCGCCTGCCGACGGTCTTCGGCGCGGAGCTGTCCCTCGGGCTGCCCGGCCCGCAGAACGGCGAGCCGGACCCGCTCGGCGCGCACCTGCTGGTGCTGGCCCACGGCCACGAGGGCTATGCGCGGCTCGCCGCGACCATCTCCCGGGCCCAGCTGCGCGGCGGCGAGAAGGGCCGCCCGGTCTACGGCGAGCTGGAGGAGGTGGCCGCCGAGCTGCGCGACCACGTGCTGGTGCTCACCGGCTGCCGCAAGGGGCACGTGCCGGCCGCGCTGCTCACCGCGGGCGTCGACGCGGCGGCCCGGGAACTGGACCGGCTCACCGCGCTGTTCGGCGCGGAGACGGTGGCGGTGGAGCTGACCGACCACGGGCACCCGGTCGACGGCGACCGCAACGACGCGCTCGCCGAGCTGGCCCGCGCCGCCGGGCTGCCCACGGTGGCCACGAACAACGTGCACTACGCCACCCCGGGCCGCCGCCGGCTGGCCACCACCCTGGCCGCCGTGCGGGCCCGGCGCAGCCTCGACGAGATCGACGGCTGGCTGCCCGCCGCCGGCACCGCCCACCTGCGCGACGGGGCGGAGATGGCGGCGCGGTTCGCCGCGTACCCGGGCGCGGTGGCGCGGGCCGCCGAGTTCGGCGCGGAGCTGGCGTTCGACCTGCACCTGGTCGCGCCGAAGCTGCCGGCGTACCCGGTGCCGCCGGGGCACACCGAGATGAGCTGGCTGCGCGAGCTGACCATGGCCGGGGCCCACGAGCGGTACGGGCCGCCCGCGGCGCACCCGGAGGCGTACGCGCAGCTCGACCACGAGCTGCGGATGATCGACGAGCTGGGCTTCCCCGGCTACTTCCTGGTGGTCTACGACATCGTCGCGTTCTGCCGCGAGCAGGACATCTACTGCCAGGGCCGGGGGTCGGCGGCCAACTCGGCGGTCTGCTACGCGCTGCGGATCACCAACGTGGACGCGGTGCGGCACCGGCTGCTGTTCGAACGGTTCCTCGCCCCGGAGCGCGACGGCCCGCCCGACATCGACGTGGACATCGAGTCCGACCGCCGGGAGGAGGTGATCCAGCACGTCTACGCCCGCTACGGCCGGGAGCACGCCGCCCAGGTCGCCAACGTCATCTCCTACCGGCCCCGGTCGGCGGTGCGGGACGTGGCGAAGGCGTTCGGCTTCTCGCCCGGCCAGCAGGACGCCTGGAGCAAGCGGATCGACCGCTGGGGCTCGGTCGCCGCGGTCGACGCCGAGGACGTCCCCGAGCAGGTCGTGACGTACGCGAACGAGCTGCAGACCTTTCCGAGGCATCTGGGCATCCACTCCGGCGGGATGGTGATCTGCGACCGGCCGGTGATCGAGGTCTGCCCGGTGGAGTGGGGGCGGATGCCCGGCCGCAGCGTGCTCCAGTGGGACAAGGACGACTGCGCCGCCGTCGGGCTGGTCAAGTTCGACCTGCTCGGCCTCGGCATGCTCTCCGCCCTGCACTACGGCTACGACATGATCGGCGAGACCCTCGACCTCGGCGACATGACGCTGGACGACCCCGAGGTCTACGCCATGCTCTGCCGGGCCGACTCGGTGGGGGTGTTCCAGGTGGAGAGCCGTGCCCAGATGGCCACCCTGCCCCGGCTCAAGCCCCGCGAGTTCTACGACCTGGTGGTGGAGGTGGCGCTGATCCGGCCCGGCCCGATCCAGGGCGGCTCGGTGCACCCGTACATCCGGCGGCGCAACGGCCAGGAGCCGGTGGCGTACCCGCACCCGCTGATGCGCAACGCGCTGGAGAAGACCCTCGGCGTGCCGCTGTTCCAGGAGCAGCTCATGCAGCTCGCCATCGACCTGGCCGGCTTCGACGCGGCGGAGGCCGACCAGCTGCGCCGGGCGATGGGGGCGAAGCGGTCGGTGCAGCGGATGGCGCGGATCGCCGACCGGCTCTACGCGGGGATGGCCGAGCGGGGCATCGCCGGCGAGCTGGCCGACGACGTCTACCGCAAGCTCACCGCGTTCGCCAGCTACGGCTTCCCGGAGAGCCACGCGATGAGCTTCGCCTACCTGGTGTACGCCAGCTCCTGGCTCAAGCGCTACCACCCGGGCCCGTTCCTGGCCGCGCTGCTCAACGCCCAGCCGATGGGCTTCTACTCGCCGCAGACCCTGGTGGACGACGCGCGGCGGCACGGCGTGCAGGTGCGCCGGCCGGACGTCAACGCCAGCGGCGCGAAGGCCGTGCTGGAGTCCACCCCGGACACCCGGTGGGGCAGCGCGTCGGGCGAGCCGCCGCACGCGTGGGGGCTGGGCGGTCCGGCGGTGCGGCTCGGGCTGGGCGGGGTGCGTACCCTCGGCGACGGGGTGGCCGAGCGGATCGAGGCGGAGCGGGCGGCGCACGGGCCGTACCGTGACATGCCGGACCTGGCCCGGCGCGTGGGCCTGTCGGCCGCGCAGCTGGAGGCGCTGGCCACCGCCGACGCCTTCGCCTGCTTCGGGCTGACCCGGCGGCAGGCGCTCTGGGCGGCCGGGGCGGCCGCCCAGGACCGGCCGGGCCGGCTGCCGGGCACGGTGACCGGCGCGACCGCGCCGACCCTGCCCGGCATGGACGCGGTGGACCGCCTCGTCGCCGACGTCTGGGCGACGGGCCTGTCGCCGGAGAGCCACCCGGCCCGGTTCCTGCGCGACCGGCTCGACGCCCTCGGCGCGGTGCCGATCGCCCGGCTGGGCCGGGTGGAGCCGGGCCGGCGGATCCGCGTCGGCGGGATCGTCACCCACCGGCAGCGGCCGGCGACCGCCGGCGGGGTCACCTTCCTCAACCTGGAGGACGAGACCGGCATGCTCAACGTCACCTGCTCGCCGGGGCTGTGGCAGCGCTACCGGCAGGTGGCGCGCACCAGCGCCGCGCTGGTGGTGCGCGGCCGGTTGCAGCGGCACGAGGGGGTGACCAACCTGACCGCCGACCGGCTCGACCCGATCGAGGCGCCGGTCGCCCCGCCCTCCCGCGACTTCCGCTGAGGTGTAAGGAAGGGCACCTTTGTTAACGCTTTCTGCATAGCAGGGGCCCCCTGTTAACGCCGCCGGGGCTGACTAGGCTCGACCGTGTGGAGCAGACCAGTGCCCGGTTCACCGGCCCGCCGTTGACCCCCCGTACCGCCGTCATCTGGTCGGTGCTCCGCGCCGAGCTGGAACGTCGCGCCGGCGACCGGCTCACCGTCCTCGACGTGGGCGGCGGCACGGGCGGCTTCGCCGTGCCGCTGGCGCAGGCCGGGCACGGGGTCACCGTGGTCGACGCCAGCCCCGACGCGCTCGCCGCGCTCACCCGCCGGGCCGCCGAGGCCGGCGTCGCCGACCGGGTGCGCGCCGTGCAGGGCGACGGCGACGCCCTCGCCGGGCTGGTCGAGCCGGCCAGCGTCGACCTGGTGCTCTGCCACTCCGTGCTGGAGGTCGTCGACGACCCCGCGCCCGTGGTGGCCGCGCTGGTCACCGCGCTGCGCCCGGGCGGCGCGGCGAGCGTCCTGGTGGCCGGGCAGGCCGCGGCGGCGCTCGGCCGGGCGATGAACGGCCACCTCGACGTGGCCGCCGCCCTCGCCGCCGCCCCGACCGGCACCGCCGGCCCCCGCGACACCCTGCGCCGGCGCTACGACGCCGACCGCGCCGCCGCGCTGCTGGCCGCCGCCGGCCTCACGGTCGAGGAGATCCACGGGGTACGCGTCCTGGCGGACCTCCTCCCCGCCGCCGTCGCGGACGGCCAGCAGGCCGCCCTGGTCGAGCTGGAGCGGGCCCTGGCGGCCCGGCCGCCGTACCGGGACCTCGCCGCCCAACTGCACCTCTTCGCCCGCCGCCCCGCATGACCGCCGCCGTCCCGCCCCCGCCCGGTGAGCCAGCGCGGGGGGCCGTCCCGGCCCCGCGCCCGCCGGCCGATCCGCTGGCCCCGGTGCCGCCCTGCTACGGCGGGGGGAGCCTGGCCGACGTGCTGCCCAGCGCCCTGGCGGTGCTCGGCGTGCCCGGGGCCGTCGACCTGCTCGGCCTGACGCCGGCGCTCGCCGGGGTGCGGCGGGTCGCGGTGCTGCTGGTTGACGGGCTCGGCTGGTACCAGATCCCCACCGCCGCCCCGTACGCCCCGACCCTGGCCGGGCTGGCCGCGACCGTCGGCCGCCCGCTCACCTCCGGCTTCCCGTCGACCACCCCGACGAGCCTGGTGACGCTGGGCACCGGGGCCGCGCCCGGCGCGCACGGGGTGCTCGGGTTCCGGGTGCGGGTGCCCGGCACCGACCGGGTGCTCAGCCACATCGAGTGGACCGGCGACCCGGAGCCGCTGCGCTGGCAGCCCGTCGCCACCCAGCTCGAACGCGCCCGCGCCGCCGGGGTCGCGGTGACCGTGGTGAGCCGCCCCGAGTACGCCGGCAGCGGGCTCACCCTCGCCGCCAACCGGGGCGGGGACTACCGGGGCGCGGCCGACGCCGACGCGCTGGCCACCGCGATGCTGACCGCGCTGCGCGCCGGGGCCGGGCCGGCCCTGGTCTCCGGCTACCACCCCGACCTGGACCGGCACGGCCACCTCTCCGGCGTCGACTCGCAGCCGTGGCGGGCCGCCGCGACCGGGGTGGACGCGCTGCTCGCCCGGCTGGTCGACGGGCTGCCGCCGAACGCCGCGCTGCTGGTCACCGCCGACCACGGCCAGCTCGACGTGCCGCCGGCCGACCGGATCGACTTCGACGCCGACGACCGGCTGCGGGCCGGGGTGCGGGTGCTCGCGGGGGAGCCCCGGGTCCGCTACCTGCACGTCGCGCCGGGAGCGGCCGACGACGTGGTGGCCGCCTGGTCGGCCGTGCTCGGCGACGCGGCCCGGGTGCTGCGCCGCGAGGAGGCGGTGGCGACCGGTTGGTTCGGGCCGGTGCCCGAGGCGCACCTGGGCCGCATCGGCGACGTGGTGGTGGTCTGCCGGGGCACGTCCGCCGTGGTCGCCACCCGCTCGGAGCATCCCATGGACTCCCGCCTGGTGGCCTACCACGGGTCGGACACGGCCGCCGAGATGACCATCCCGCTGCTGGTGGTGCGCGGCTGAGCGGAGGCACCTGCGCGCCCGGGCGGTGCTGAGCGGGGCGGCGCGGCCCCGGGGGCCGCGGTGTGTCGTACCCGGGAGCTAGCCTGCGGGCATGGGTCGCAGTCAGTCGTTGCCGCGCGGCGGCGACCCGCGCTTCGGGCCCGACGGCGACGACTCCGGCAGCCCGATCCTGCACGTCGACATGGACGCCTTCTACGCCTCGGTCGAGGTGCGCCGCCGCCCCGAGCTGCGGGGCCGGCCCGTCGTGGTCGGCGGGGTCGGCCCGCGCGGCGTGGTCAGCGCCGCCAGCTACGAGGCCCGCCGGTACGGCGTCCGCAGCGCCATGCCGATCATGCGTGCCCGGGCGCTGTGCCCGCACGCGGTCTACCTGCCGCCCGACTTCGCGCAGTACACGGCGGCCTCCCGGGCGGTGATGCAGATCCTGCGGGACGTCACGCCGCTGGTCGAGCCGCTCTCGCTCGACGAGGCGTTCCTCGACGTGGCCGGGGCCCGCCGGTTGTTCGGGCCGCCCGCCGAGATCGCCCGGGGCATCCGCGCCCGGGTCGCCGAGGAGCAGGGGCTGACCTGCTCGGTGGGGGTCGCGCCGAGCAAGTTCGTGGCCAAGCTCGGCTCCACCCGGGCCAAGCCCGACGGGATGCTCGTGGTGCCGGCCGACCGGGTGCTCGACTTCCTGCGCCCCCTGCCGGTCGACGCCCTGTGGGGCGTGGGGGAGCGCTCCGCCGAGACGCTGCGCCGGCTCGGGCTGGCCACCATCGGCGACCTGGCCGAGGCGCCGCGCGGCATGCTCCGCAAGGCGCTCGGCGAGGCCGCCGCGGCCCACCTGCACGAGCTGGCCTGGGGGCGCGACCCGCGCCGGGTCAGCCCCGAGCAGGTGGAGAAGTCGATCGGTGCGGAGGTGACGTTCGACGCGGACGTGGCCGACCCGCTGGAGATCCGCCGGGCCCTGCTCGCCCTCGCCGAGAAGGTCGGCGCCCGGCTGCGCCGGGCCGGGCAGGTCGGCCGCACGGTGTCGATCAAGGTGCGCACGGCCGACTTCCGCACGGTCAGCCGGTCCCGCACCCTCGACGTGGCGACCGACACGGCGCGGGAGATGTTCGACACGGCCTGGGCGCTCTACACCGTCCTCGACCCCGGTGAGCGGATCCGCCTCGTCGGGGTGCGGATGGAGGGTCTCGCCCCGGCGGGCGAGACGCCGCAGCAGCTGACGCTGGGCGCGCCCGAGCGCGGCTGGCGGGAGGCGGAGGCCGTGGCGGACGCCGCCGCTGCCCGATTCGGGCGTTCCGTCATAGGTCCGGCGAGCCTGCTCGGCCGGCGCGATCCCGGGCGAACCGAAAATCCGCCCCGCCCATAGGTCGTCCCGCTTTCCGACGCGCGACCCCCCTCGTAGACTTGTCGTTAAGCAGCCGGTTGGCTGCCACGGTCTGTCGGTCCGACCGGGCCGACCAGCGTGACCGGGGAGGAGTGCCGTGCCGCTCTCGGAGCACGAGCAGCGGCTGTTCGAGCAGATCGAGCGGTCGCTTGCCGAGGACCCAAAATTCGCCTCGGCCGTGCGTGCCAGCGATCCGCGCTTCCACGCGCGGCGTCGTCTGCTCGTCGCTGCCGGCGCGATCATCGTTGGCCTGGCTCTACTGGTCTACGGTGCGGTGATCAAGACCCCACCGCTCGCGGTGGTGGGTTTCGTCATCATGCTGGGTTCGGCGGCGTACGCGGTGCAGTCGCACCGCAAGGCGCAGTCCCCCGACCTGCACGTGGTCGGGGGGACGACCACCAGCCGACGCCGCCCGCGCGGGCGGTCCGGCCGACGGTCGTCGTTCGTGGATCGGATGGAGGACCGGTGGCGGCAGCGCCCGGAGGGGCACCGCTGACCCGGTTCCACCGCTGATCCTCGGTCCCGCCGGCCCGGCGGGACCACGCTGATCCGGCCCGCCGACAGCGGGCCGCTGCCTCCTGCCCGCGCTTGCGCGGCTACACGCTCTCTGCCTCCCTGTGCACTAGCGTCAGGGGTGTGAGGAAGCGTGCTGCGAGGTATGAGCCGCTGACGGTGGCGCGGCTGGGTGCTCTGCTCGTCGGGGCCGACGAGACACGACGATGGCGGTTGGTGGCGGAGTTCCTGGAAGAGTACCGCTGGGAACCGTCCGAGATGCGTGCTGGTCTGTTGGAACAGGAACCATCCCCTACGGGGGACGAGCACTGGGACGTGTTCCTCGCCGCGTTGACCGAGCATGTGGCGGCCAAGGATGGGCGCGGTGCGCCGTCGTGGGTCGAGACGCGGTCGCTGCGGCGTTTCTGGTTTCCTTTCAACACCCGTGCTGCCCGGGTCGACGCTGTGGTGCACGCGCCCGCAGCGTTCCGTCGTCGTGGCGTGTACGTGTCGGCGCAGGAGCTGAACGTCGCATGAGCCTCGATGATCCGCTGCTGGACCGCGCCGCGATCGAGGATGCTTTTCGTCGGCTTGGGGACCGGCTGGCGAGGCGAGGCATGGTCGCGGATCTTTACATCTTCGGTGGGGCCGCTATGGCGCTGGCCTACGACGCACGACGGGCGACCCGTGACATCGATGCCGTGTTCCACCCGCACGGGGTCGTGCTCGACGAGGCTCGAGCCGTCGCTGACGAACTCGGCCTGCCGCACTGGTGGCTCAACGAACAGGCGAGTGCCTATGTCGCCCCCGGCGGCGACGCGGCAGCTCCTCGCGTATTCGATCATCCAGGCCTGCGGGTTGCGGCAGCGTCTGCGGAACATCTGTTGGCGATGAAGGTGCTTGCCGCTCGTCGTCGAGACGCCGAGGACATTCGCTTCCTGGTCGATCACCTCAGGCTGACCCGTGCCGAGGAAGTCCTCGATCTGTGCGCGGAGATCTTCCCCGAGGAGGAGGTCCCGGGCCGGGCGAGACTCGTGCTCGACGACGTCTTCGACAGCCAGTAGCCCCTGTCAACGAATCGGGCGTGATCTCGACGACCCGCGCGGGTCAGCGGCCGGTGCGGGTGGCCAGCAGGCGGCGCGGGCTCCAGCGCAGCAGCCGGTAGCGGGCGTCGCCCGTCCTGGCCACCAGCCGGGAGGACGCGTTGCCCAGCGCGGTGCGCCAGCGCAGCAGCACCGACGGCGGCAGCACCGCCGCCAGCAGCCGGGTGCGCCGGTCGGCCCGGGTGGCGAGCGCGCCCCGGACGGCGCGCAGCGCCGGGTGCAGCTCCCCGCCCGCGAGCGGGGTGCGGGCGTACCGGGCCAGTTCCTCGGCGCGGCCCAGCAGCCGCACCGCCGTGGCGGCGGAGGCGTTCTCGCCGACGGCCTCGGTGACCAGGCGCTCGGCGGTCGCCCGCGGCGTCTCCGTCCGGTCCACCCGGACCCGGTAGTCGACCAGGGTGTCGAGCAGCTCGTCCCAGGCGGCGTGCGCGTCCGCCCGCGCCCGGTCGGGGTCCAGCACCACGGTGACGGGCCGCCCCGGTTCGCCGGCCGGGCCTGTGCCGGCGTCCACCGTGGCCGGGGCGAGCGTCACCGCCGGCCGGGCGGCCCGCCGGCGGCGCAGCGCCATCCGCAGCAGCGCCGGCGCGGCGAGCAGGGCCAGCAGCGCCAGCGCGCCGGCCGTCCACCAGGGCCACACCGGGGCCTGCCGGGTCGGATCGTTCGCCCCGACCGCCAGGCCGGCGTCGGTGTCCGCGTCGGCGGCGTCCGGGCCGGCGGCGTCCGGCGTCGCCTCCGAGTCGTCGGGGGCGGCCGGGGCGCCCGGCTCGGTGGCCGCCGGCTCCGGCGCGTCGGTGTCCGGTGCCCACGCCGAGCGGGTCGAGCCCTGCACGCCGTACGCCGGGGTGGCGTCGAACGGCACCCAGCCCATCCCGTCGAAGTAGACCTCCGTCCAGGCGTGCAGGTTGCGGTTGGTCAGCACGTACCCCTCGTCGGTGCGGCCGGTGCCGTTGGTGAAGCCGAACGCCACCCGGGCCGGGATGCCGGCCGACCGGACCAGCCACGCCATCGCCGCCGCGTACTGCTGGCAGAAGCCGGCCTTGTTGTTGAGGAAGTCGACGATGTCCTGACCGCTGGTGCCGCCCTTCGTGGTCAGGCTGTAGGTGAAGCCGTTGTCCGCCGAGAAGTGGTCGTAGATCGCCCGGACCTTGTCGTAGTCGGTGCTGCGGCCGCGCACGAGGTCGGCGACCAGGGTGTCGACCTGCTCCACCGGCGGGGTGGCGGTCTGCTGGAGCCGGATCGGGTGGTCCGACGGCAGCGACGGGGCCCGCCGCAGCGCCGTCGGGGTGTACGTCGACCGGACGTACTCGAACGAGTAGCGCTTGCCGCGGGAGTTCTCCCGGTTGGAGAAGACGACCTGCTGGTTGGGGTCGTAGAGCCAGTTGCCGCTGAGCTCCTCGGTGCGCACCGGCTCGGCGTAGGCCGGCAGCAGCGGCATGTTGAGGTTCTTGGAGACCTCCACGGTGGCCTGGTACCGCGTCCGCTCGACGCCGTTGCCGGTCCCGGAGCGCTGGGTCGGGTCGGGCAGGTCCCGGGTGACGGGCCGGCCGGTCGGGTTGCGCACCCGGAACCCGTCGGGCCGCAGCTCGTCGGCGACGCCGTAGCGCAGGTAGAACGGGTTCGTCTCGGTGGTGGTCACCGTGACCATCTCGTAGACCTCGGACTGGTTGAGCTGCCCGCTCAGCGAGGCGAAGAGGTCGATGCGGCCCGGGTTGCCGCCCTGGCCGTTGCCCGACCCGGTGCCGGTGCCGGCGCCCACGGCGTTGAGCAGGCCGCCGGTCATCCCCGGCACCGCCAGCGGCAGCGCCACCGCCAGCACCACCCCGACCACGGCGAGCCGCCGCCCGGCGGCGGCCAACGGCGAGGACTCCCACACGTCGACGTCGCGGCCGTCGCCGGTGAACCGGCGGCCGAACCGGCGCACCCGGTCGACGTTGTCGGTGACCAGCAGCCACAGGTAGCCGGCCGCGCCGACCACGAACGGCACGGCGGGGACGCTGTCGACGTAGACGGCGACGGGCACCGAGTAGATGGCCAGCATCGGCAGCCCGGCCAGCGCCGGGCGGCGCAGGCCGACGGCGAGCACGTCGACCACCACGGCCACCCCGCCGATGCCGAGCACGCTGACGAACAGCAGCGGGTCGGTGTCGGGCACCTTCACCCCGTACGAGCGCATGTCCACCACGGACGCGCTCAGCAGCTCGCCGAAGTGGGCGAAGGTGCCCGGGGTCGGCAGGAACGCCACCAGCTCGGTGCCGGCGGGGAAGAGCCAGGCCAGCGCGAGGGTCAGCCCGCCGAGCATGCCCAGCACCTGCCCCCACAGCGGGGCCCGGACCAGCCGGGTCAGCGCGGCCACCCCGGCGACCACCGTGACCGCGATGGCCGCCTGGATGAGCCAGGTCCACCGCTCGAAGATGGCCGACAGCGGGGCCGCCGCGAGCAGGGTCGCGGCGGCGGCCACGAAGCCGAGGTTGCGGGTCGCGGTCACGGGGGAGCCCTTTCCGGTCATCGTCCCGCCGGAGCGGGGCGGCGGGCACGCCCGACCCGGCGGATCGTCACTTGACGCCCCCGGCCACCGTCTCGGCCAGCGCGGCCCGCAGGGCGAACCCCTGCGAGCCCCGGCCGGCCTGCGGCCACAGCGCGGGCAGCCGGGCGCCGTGGTCGACCCCGACGACCCGCCACCCGCTCTGGAGCAGGGCGAGCGCGGCGGCGCCGTGCGCGTGGTCGGCCTCGGCCCGGGCCCGGGGCGGGAGGTGGAGCCAGGTGGAGCTGTCCAGCAGGAAGCCGACGCAGGTCGCGCCGTTGCCGCGCAGGCCGGCGAGCAGCTCCGCCTCGGCGGTGCTCACCGCGCCGAACAGGCCGATGATCAGGCCGCCGTCGCCGCGCTGGCGGACCTGCCGCACCAGCGTGGTGATGTCGCCGCGCGGGTCGAGGCGGACCTCCGCGAGCTGGTCGAGCAGCAGCCCGTCGCCGGCGGCCTCGGTGGCGTCGACGTCCGCGCCGTCGCCGGTGACCAGGCGCAGCTTGTAGCCGGCCTGGCGCAGGTGCACGGCGATGCTGGCCGCGGCGGAGACCGCCCACTCGAAGCTCGCGGTGGGGCCGTCGCCCCGGTGGCCGTAGCCCCGGGTGTCGAGCACCACCGTCGCCCGGCTCTCCCAGGGCTGCTCCTCGCGGCGCACCATCAGCTCGCCCGTGCGGGCCGTCGACTTCCAGTGCACCCGGCGCAGGTCGTCGCCCATCCGGTACTCCCGGGTCGCCGCGTCGTCCTCGCCGTGCACCGCGACCGAGCGGGCGCGGCTGGAGCCGCTGCCCGCGTACTCGCCGGGGAGCCGCACCGAGGGCAGCGGGGTGACCTGCGGGATCACCGTGAGCCGGTCGACGCTGGGGAACGAGCGGGTCAGCTCGCACAGCCCGAACGGGTCGGTGAGCCGGACCACCAGCGGGCCCACCTCGTACCGGCCGCGCACGTCCGCGCGGACCGTGTACGCCACGGAGCTGGCCTGGTGCGCGCCGAGCCGCTCCAGCACCACGCGGGGCCGGCTGCCCAGGGCGTACGGCAGCCGGTCCTCCAGCAGCAGCGTGCCGGTGGGCAGGCGGGACAGGTTCTGCAACCGCAGCACCACCCGGGAGCTGGCCCCGACCGGCACCCGGTGCGGGTCCAGCGACCGGTTGCAGGCCAGCTTGTAGCGGCTGCGCCCCACGTAGGCGGCGGCGAGCAGCGGCAGGACGGCGAGCAGCACGGCCACCCGGAGCAGGTCCTTCTCGCCGAGGATGAGGGCGGAGACCGCCGCGGCGAGCGCGGCGGCCAGGAACGAGCGGCCGCGGGTGGTCAGGCCCCGGAGCCCGTCGCGCACGCTCACCGCCTCCGCGGCTCGTACGGGGCGCGGCCGTTGCCGTCGGCGGCGGGCCGGTTGTCGTACGGGGAACGCTGGCGGTCGTGCGGCAGCGGCAGCCGGTGCACCAGCTCGGCGACGATCGCGTCGGTGGTGCGCCGGGCGAGCTGGGCGTCGGCGGTCGGGATGATCCGGTGGGCGAGCACCGGCACCGCGAGCGCCTGGAGGTCGTCGGGGAGGACGTAGTCGCGCCCCTCGAGGGCGGCGACGGCCCGGGCGGTGCGCAGGAGCTGGAGGGTGGCCCGGGGCGACGCGCCCAGCCGCAGGTCGGGGGCCTCCCGGGTGGCGGTGACCAGGTCCACCGCGTACTGCTTCACGGCGTCGGCGACGTGCACCTCGCGGACGGTGGCGATGAGCCGGCGCACGGTGTCGGCGTCGGAGACCGACCGCAGCTCCTGCAACGGGTCGGCCGCGCCGTGCCCGTCCAGCATGGCCAGCTCGGCCTCCGGCCCCGGGTAGCCCATCGCGATGCGGGCGGTGAACCGGTCGCGCTGCGCCTCGGGCAGCGGGTAGGTCCCCTCCATCTCGATCGGGTTCTGGGTGGCGATCACCATGAACGGGGTCTGGAGCTGGTAGGTGACGCCGTCGACGGTGACCTGCCGCTCCTCCATGCACTCCAGCAGGGCGGACTGGGTCTTCGGCGAGGCCCGGTTGATCTCGTCGCCGACGACCAGGTTGGCGAAGACCGCGCCGGGGCGGAACTCGAAGTCGTGCGTCTCCTGGTTGTAGACGCTGACGCCGGTGACGTCGCTGGGCAGCAGGTCGGGGGTGAACTGGATGCGCCGTACCGAACAGTCGATGGACCGGGCGAGGGCCTTCGCCAGCTTGGTCTTGCCGACGCCCGGGACGTCCTCGATGAGGAGGTGGCCCTCGGCGAGCAGGACGGCCAGGGCGAGCCGGACGGTGGCCGTCTTGCCCTCGATGACCTGCTCGATGTTGGCCACGATGGCCTCACTGGCGGCGCGGAACTCGTCGTGCGGCAGCAGACCGCCCACCTCGTCCCAGGTCTGTTGTGTCACGGGCCTCCTCCTCGTCGCCACGACGGCAGCTCTGTTAAGAGCACCTGGACCCGCCGTTGGGTTCGCGACGGGAGAGCCTCGTCTGCCGCAGAAATCTCACTGGCCTCTCAGGCTAACCATGTTTGTCGTGAACGCCGAACCCCGCAGGAAGTCGGTCGGTTACGCCCGGATTATTCGCCCGACGGGGGAAACGCATCGTCACCGAGCGTGAGAGGGGTGTCCCGCAGCCGGCCTCGCGGCGGCGGGGCGCGTGCCCGGCGCGCCGGCGGGGTACACTGCCCGACATGGCCGGAGTCTTCCTGCTTCTTACCGGGCCGTGCTGATGCGCTGACGCGCGACAGCACGGCGGCCCCTCCTGCGCGAGGGGCTTTTTTGTGCCCTCCGCCGGGCCGGGCCCGGCGGGCCGGGACCGCCGGCCCGGTCGGCGGGCCGACACGCCGGAGCCGGCCCGGCGACGCCGCGACGAAGCGAACGAGGAGAGACGATGAGTGAGGCGACAGCGGCGGGCGACATCCCCCCGTACCGGTACACCGCGGCCCTGGCCGAGGAGATCGAGCAGCGCTGGCAGGACACCTGGCAGCGGGAGGGCACCTTCCACGCCCCGAACCCGACCGGGCCGCTGGCCGACCCCGGCCACCCCCGGGCCGGCGCGGAGAAGCTGTACGTGCTGGACATGTTCCCCTACCCGTCGGGGGCGGGCCTGCACGTCGGGCACCCGCTGGGCTACATCGGCACCGACTGCTTCGCCCGCTACCAGCGGATGGCCGGCCGCAACGTGCTGCACGCGATGGGCTTCGACGCGTTCGGCCTGCCCGCCGAGCAGTACGCGGTGCAGACCGGCACCCACCCCCGCACCACGACCGTGGCCAACATCGAGCGGTACAAGGCGCAGCTGCGCCGGCTGGGCCTGGCCCACGACGACCGCCGCTCGGTGGCCACCATCGACACCGACTTCTACCGCTGGACCCAGTGGATCTTCCTGCAGGTCTTCAACTCCTGGTACGACGCGGACGCCCGCAGGGCCCGGCCGGTCGCCGAGCTGATCGCCGAGTTCGCCGCGGGCGACCGCCCGACGCCGGACGGCCGGCCGTGGGCCGCGCTGACCGACGCCGAGCGGCGGGCGGTCGTCGACGGGCACCGGCTGGCGTACGTCTCGGAGGCGCCGGTGAACTGGTGCCCGGGGCTGGGCACCGTGCTGGCCAACGAGGAGGTCACCGCCGACGGCCGCTCCGACCGGGGCAACTTCCCCGTGTTCAAGCGCAACCTGAAGCAGTGGATGATGCGGATCACCGCGTACGGCGACCGGCTGCTGGAGGACCTGGACGCCCTGGACTGGCCCGAGCCGATCAAGCTGATGCAGCGCAACTGGATCGGCCGGTCCACGGGCGCGCACATCGACTTCGCCACCGAGCGGGGCCCGGTGCGGGTGTTCACCACCCGCCCGGACACCATCTTCGGGGCCACCTACATGGTGCTGGCCCCCGAGCACGAGCTGGTCGACGCGCTGCTGCCGGCCGCCTGGCCGGACGGCACGCGGGACGCCTGGACCGGCGGGCACGCCAGCCCCCGGGCGGCCGTCGAGGCGTACCGCAAGGCGGCGGCGGCCAAGACCGACGTGGAGCGGCAGGCCGACACGAAGGAGAAGACCGGCGTCTTCGTCGGCGCGTACGCCACGAACCCCGTCACCGGCGGGCAGATCCCGATCTTCATCGCCGACTACGTGCTGGCCGGCTACGGCACCGGCGCGATCATGGCGGTGCCGGCGCAGGACGAGCGGGACTGGGCGTTCGCCGAGGTCTTCGAGCTGCCGATCGTGCGTACCGTGCAGCCGGCCGACGGCTTCACCGGCAAGGCGTACACCGGGGACGGGCCGGCGATCAACAGCGCCGCGCCCGAGCGCGGCCTGGACCTGAACGGCCTGGGGGTCGCCGACGCCAAGGCGGCGATCATCGCGTGGCTGGAGGCCAACGGCCACGGCGCGGGCGCGACCACCTACCGGCTGCGCGACTGGCTGTTCTCCCGCCAGCGCTACTGGGGCGAGCCGTTCCCGATCGTCTACGACGAGTCCGGGGCGGCCATCGCGCTGCCCGAGTCGATGCTGCCGGTCGAGCTGCCCGAGGTCGACGACTTCTCGCCGAAGACGTTCGACCCCGACGACGCCGACAGCAACCCGGAGACCCCGCTGTCGCGCCGCCGCGACTGGGTCGAGGTCGAGCTGGACCTGGGCGACGGGCCGAAGCGCTACACCCGCGAGACCAACGTGATGCCGCAGTGGGCCGGCTCCTGCTGGTACGAGCTGCGCTACCTGGACCCGACCAACTCGGAGCGCTTCGTCGACGCGGAGAACGAGCGGTACTGGATGGGCCCGCGCGCCGAGGGCGACTGCGGCGGCACCGACCTGTACGTCGGCGGGTCCGAGCACGCCGTGCTGCACCTGCTGTACGCCCGCTTCTGGCACAAGGTGCTGTACGACCTGGGCCACGTGTCCAGCTTCGAGCCGTTCCGCAAGCTGTTCAACCAGGGCATGATCCAGGCGTACGCGTACACCGACGCCCGGGGCTCCTACGTGCAGGCCGAGGAGGTCGTCGAGCGCGACGGCGCCTGGTTCCTGGGTGACGACGAGGTGCGCCGCGAGTACGGCAAGATGGGCAAGTCGCTGAAGAACGTGGTGACCCCCGACGACATGTGCGCCGCGTACGGCGCGGACACCTTCCGGGTGTACGAGATGTCGATGGGCCCGCTGGAGGTGTCCCGCCCGTGGGAGACCCGGGCGGTCGTCGGGTCGTACCGGTTCCTGCAACGGGTCTGGCGGGCCGTCGTCGACGAGCAGACCGGCGCGCCGCGGGTCACCGACGACCCGGCCGACGAGGCCACCCGGCGGCTGCTGCACAAGGTCGTCGACGGGGTCCGGGGCGACATGGAGGGGATCCGGTTCAACACCGCGATCGCCAAGCTGATCGAGCTGACCAACGCGCTGACCCGGCTGCCGGCCACCCCCCGCGAGGTGGCCGAGCCGCTGGTGCTGATGCTGGCCCCGTTCGCCCCGCACGTGGCCGAGGAGCTGTGGCGGCGGCTGGGCCACGACGCCTCCCTGGCGTACGCGGACTTCCCGACCGCCGACCCGGCGCTGCTGGTCGCCGAGACGGTGACGTACCCGGTGCAGATCAACGGCAAGGTGCGCGGCCGGGTCGAGGTGGGCGCCGACGCGTCCGAGGACGACGTGCGCTCGGCGGCGCTGGAGGCGGTGGCGGGCGCGCTGGCCGGCAAGGCGCCCCGCAAGGTCATCGTGGTGAAGGGCCGGATGGTCTCGATCGTCGCCTGAGGTGCAAGGAGGGGCCCCTTGTTAACGCATTCTGCATAGCAGGGGCCCCTTCCTAACGCCCCGCTCGGCGGTGGGTCAGGGCTCGCGGTGGTGCACGACGGCCATGGCGACGAGCGCGGCGACGACCGGCCAGGCGGCGAAGACCGCCCATGCTCCCCCGACCGTCGGGGGATAGCCCTCGAAGTTGGGGAACGGCACCATCCCCACCAGCCGTTCCCAGGCGGCCCACGGCAGCGCGTTGTGCAGCGCCGCGGTCCACCGGTGTCGCATGTCGAACGCCAGCGGCAGCAGGAGCAGCACCGCCGTGGTGGTGACGATCGCCGGTGCGCTGTACCTGACGAGGGCGCCGATGCCCAGCCCGGTGAGCGCGCAGACCGGCACCAGCAGCGCGGACCCGGCGACGGCGCGCAGCGCCCCGGGGTCGGCGATGGACGCGCCGGCGGGCAGGTCGGCGAGGATGGCCTGGGAGATCCAGAAGGCGCTGCCCGCGGTGACCGTCCCGACCACGGTCATGACCGCCGCCAGCACGGTGACCTTGGCCGCCGCGACCGCCCACCGGGCCGGGACCGCCGCGAACGTGGTGCGGATCTGCCCGCTGGCGTACTCGCCGGCGATCATCACCGCGCCGACGCTGCCGGCGGCGAGCATGACGAACAGCCAGCCCTCCGCGGGGAAGGCATCGTAGATCGGGTCGAGGGCGGCGCGGTGCTCGGCGGAGTAGCTCGGCCAGTTGCGCCGGTCGGCGAGGGCCGCCCGTACGCTGAACAGCATCGCCGACACCACGATCACGGCCAGCGAGCCGTAGGTCGAGCGCAGCGACCAGAGCTTGATCCATTCGGCGGCCAGGAGATCGGTGAACCGAGCCCGCCCGCCGGCGGGACGGGCGACGGTGACACTGGACGGGGTCCGGCTGCTCAACGGTGTGCTCCTGCCTGGTATTCGACGCGGTCGGCGGTCAACGCCATGAAGGCCTCCTCCAGGGAGGCGGTGCGGGTGGCCAGTTCGTGAAGCGTCACCCCGTGCCCGGACGCCAGGTCACCGATCCGGGCGGCGGTCAGGCCGGTGACGGTGAGGGTCCCGTCGGCCGCCGCCGAGACGGTGCCGCCCGCAGCGCGGAGCGCCGGGCCGAGCGTCGCCGCGTCGGGCGTACGGACGGAGACCTGCACCTGGCCGCTGCGGGCGGCGAACTGTGCCAGGCTCTCGTCGGCGATCAGCTCGCCCCGGCCGATGACGACGAGGTGTTCCGCCGTCTGCTCCATCTCGCTCATCAGGTGGCTGGAGACCAGGACGGTGCGCCCCTCGGCGGCGAGCCGCCGGAACAGCCCGCGCACCCAGCGCACCCCCTCCGGGTCGAGGCCGTTGAACGGCTCGTCGAAGAGCAGCACCGGCGGGTCGCCGAGCAGCGCGGCGGCGATGCCGAGCCGCTGCCTCATGCCGAGGGAGAAGCCGCCGACCCGACGCCCTGCCACCTCGGCCAGTCCCACCTCGTGCAGCACCTCGTCGACGCGGGACCGGGCGATGCCGTTGCTGCGGGCGAGCGCGCGAAGGTGCGCCCGGGCGCTCCGCCCGCCGTGCACGTCGCCCGCGTCGAGCAGCGCGCCGACGTGGCGCAGCCCGCGCGGCCGGTCGGTGAACGGGGCGCCGTCCACCAGCGCGGTGCCGGCGGTGGGCCGGTGCAGGCCGAGCACCAGCCGCAGGGTGGTGGACTTGCCAGCGCCGTTCGGGCCGAGAAACCCGGTCACCTGCCCGGGGCGGACGGTGAGGGTCAGCCGGTCGACGGCCGTCGTGCGGCCGTACCGTTTGGTGAGGTCACGTATTTCGATCACGCCGTCGACGGTGCCGCACGACCGGCGGTGGATCGTCGTGCCACCGACCACAACCGCCGGCCGCGGGTCCGCCCCGGGGCGTACGCCCACGGGCCGACGACCGTGGGCCGCCCGCTGGCTACGGTGTGCTCATGCAGGCCGTCGCCCCCCGTCTCCGTCCGCGCCCCGTCGCCCGATGGCTGCGGGCCGTCCTGCCCTGGGCCGGTGTCGCCCTGTTCCCGGTCGCGGTGCTGCACGCGTCGACGGCGGGAGCGGACCCCGACGGCAGCGTCGCCGACCTCCCGTTGCGCTATCTTTCCCCCGCCCTGGTGGTCCTTCTGCCCGCCGGCCTGCTCGGCCGCCGTCCGCTGCTCGCGCTCGCCCTGACGCTCGTCGGCGCGTCCGTGCTCACCGTGTCGACGAACGCCTGGGAGGAGGGCTATCGGGCCGGCGTCTGGTACCTCACGTTCCTTGTCGTCGACCTGATGCTGGGGTTGGTCGTGGCACGCAGCCCGGGCCGGGTCGCGGTACCCGTCGTGGTCGTGGTGCTCGCGGTGCAGGTCGCGGCGGCCTTCGTCAACCCGGTCTCCGATCCGGTGGACCGGGCCGCGACCTCGGTGCTGGCGGTGGCCGTCGCGTGGCTGGCCGGCAGCGCGGCGTGGGCCCGCCGCCGGCACGCGGAGGAACTGCGCGCGCAGACCGCCGCCGAGGCGATCACCGCGGAGCGGCTGCGGATCGCCCGGGATCTGCACGACCTGGTGGCACACAGCGTCGGCGTGATCGCCATCCAGGCCGGCGTCGGTGCCCGGGTCATCGACACCCAGCCGGGGGAGGCCCGCGCGGCGCTCGCCACGATCGAGCGGACCAGCCGGGAGACCCTGACCGGACTACGCCGCACTCTCGGCGCGCTGCGTGGGCCGGAGGGGACGACGACCCCGCTGGATCCCGCGCCCGGGCTCGCCGGCCTCGACCGGCTGGTCGCCGCGGCGGCGGACGCGGGGGTACGGGTGGAGGTGTGCCGCGACGGGTTGCCCCGGCCGCTGCCGGTGGAGGTCGACCTGGCCGCGTACCGGATCGTGCAGGAGGCGCTGACGAACGTGGTGCGGCACGCCGGCGTCGGGCAGTGCCGGGTCACCGTCACGTACCCGTCGGACGGGGTCCTCGTCGAGGTGGTCGACGGGGGCCGGGGCGCCCGGCTCGGGGGTGCGGGGCACGGCATCGTCGGCATGCGGGAACGGGTGGCGCTGCTGGGCGGCGACTTCGCCGCCGGACCGCGCCCGGAGGGCGGGTTCCGGGTCGCCGCCCGGCTGCCGACGCAGGGGGACGCGTGAACATCCGCGTCCTGCTCGTCGACGACCAGCCTCTGATCCGCGCCGGCCTCCGGGTGCTCATGGCCGACGTCCCCGACATCGACGTGGTCGGCGAGGCGGGCACCGGTGCCGAGGCGGTGCGCCTGGCCCGGGAGGTCGCCCCCGACGTGGTGCTGATGGACCTGCGGATGCCGGGTACCGACGGGATCGCCGCCACCCGGGAGATCACCGCGGGCGGCGGCCCGACCCGGGTGCTCGTCCTCACCACGTTCGACGACGACGCGCACGTGCACGCGGCCCTGCGGGCGGGCGCGAGCGGGTTCCTGGTCAAGGACATGGCGCTGGAGGAGATCCTCGGCGCGGTCCGGGTCGTGGCGGCCGGGGACGGGCTGATCGCGCCCGGGGTCACCCGGCGGCTCATCGCCGAGTTCGCCCGTCGTCCCGATCCGAGCCCGCGGCCCCGCCACCTGACGGGCGTGACCGACCGGGAGCGGCAGGTGCTCACCCTCGTCGGCCTGGGACTGTCCAACGCGGAGATCGCCGAGCGGTTGGTGATCAGTCCGGCCACGGCCAAGGCCCACGTGGCCCGCCTCTTCACGAAGCTGAACGCCCGGGACCGGGTGCACCTGGTGATCGCCGCCTACGAGGCGGGCCTGGTCGCCCCCACCCCCTGACCCACCCCCTGACCCACCCCCTGACCCACCCCCTGACCCACCCCCTGACCCACCCCCTGACCCACCCCCGGATCCCGCGATCTTGCGGTTCGGGCCCTCGTTTCGTCCCTTTAGTGCGAAATGTCGGGGCCGCAACTGCAAGATCAGCGGGGGGAGGGGGCCGCGCGGCGGCGGCGTTCCGCGCGCCACCAGCGGTGCAGCAGCACCGCGCTGGCGATCAGACCGAGGCTCGCGGGAGCGGCGGCGTACCAGTTGACGTCGCCGGGGGAGCTGGCCGCCGCGCCGAGCGCCGCGTAGCCGAACGCCGTCGGGGCGGAGGCGAGGACGCTGCCGGCGAGGTACGGCAGCACCCGTGCCCCGGTGGTGCCGTAGCCGTAGCTGACCAGGCCGTACCCGGAGATCGGCAGCAGCCGGACGGTGGCCACGCCCAGCACGCTCTGCCGGGCGAACCAGCCGTCGAGGCGGGCGAGCCGCCCGCGGACCCGTGCGGCGACGAACTCCCGGCCCAGCGCCCGGCCGACGGCGAAGCCGAGCGCGGCGGCCAGCAGCGCCGCGCCGAGCGCGTACGCCGCCCCTTCGAGGGGGCCGAAGATCGCGCCGATGGCGAGCGTGACGAAGGTGCGCGGCACCAGGGCGACCAGCAGCAGCGCCCCGCCGACGATCGCGGCGAGCGGGGCGTAGCCGCCGAGGGGGTCGGCGAGCCGGGGCAGCGC
Source organism: Micromonospora sp. WMMD712 (assembly GCF_029581295.1). Lineage (NCBI taxonomy): Bacteria > Bacillati > Actinomycetota > Actinomycetes > Micromonosporales > Micromonosporaceae > Micromonospora > Micromonospora sp. WMMD712. The sequence continues at coordinate 2,377,358 of NZ_CP120743.1, read as the reverse complement.
CCCCGCCTCCGGGCGGGGCAGCACCGGCAGCAGCGCCGCCAGCCCGGCGAGCAGGAGCAGCAGCAGGGCGAACCGGCGCGCCGCCGGCTGCCCGAGCAGCCGCCGGGCGCCCGGGAGGATCCGCCGGACGGCCGGCAGCAGCCGCCGGGGGGCCGGTGTCATGCGCGGCGGGGCCGCGGCCCGGACGGGTGGGGACGGCCCACGCGTTCAGCTCGCCGCCGGGCGGCCCGGGTCATGCCCGGGCTGCGGCCACCGCGGCGCGGCGCTCGGCGCGGAGCCGGTCGGCCCAGGTGTCGTCCAGCGGCGGGAGCTGGTGCGCGCCGGTCGCCCAGCGCAGCAGCAGGTCGGCCAGGGCGGGGTTGCGGGCCAGGGCCGGCCCGTGCGAATAGGTGCCGAGCAGCTTGCCCCGCCACGCGCCCTCGGTCGCGCCGTCGTTGCCGACCCCGGCGGTGACCCGGGCCAGCGGGGACACGCCCGGCCCGAGGTGGGTGCGGCCGCCGTGGTTCTCGAAGCCGGTGAGCGCCGGCACCCCGAGGCGGGGGTCGATCTCGCCGGCCAGCTCCCCGACGGCCCGCGACGGGCCCCGGTCGGAGGAGAGGTCGAGCAGCTCCAGCCCGGCGCACTGGACGCCCTTGGCGAAGAACGAGGTGCCGAGGAGCTGGTAGCCGGCACAGACGCCGAACACTACCGAACCCTGGGCGACGGCCCGGTGCAGGCCGCCGTCGGCGCGCAGCCGCTGCGCGCCCAGCGCCTGCGGGCCGTCCTCGCCGCCCCCGATGAGGTAGATGTCGGCGGTGGCGGGCAGCTGCTGGTCGGAGCGGACCTCCAGCACCTCCACGGGCATGCCGCGCTGCTGGGCCCGGCGGGCCAGGATCAGCATGTTGCCCCGGTCGCCGTAGGTGGACAGCAGGTCGGGGTAGATCCAGACGATACGCAGGCTCTCAGTTGACACGGTCCAGCTCCGCTCGGATGTCCTGGAAGGCGGTGTAGTTGGCGATGACCTCCAGCCGGCCCGGCGGAACCGACCGGACCGCCTCGCCGAACGTGCGGACGTGCTGGAAGGGCACGCCGTTGACGTCGAGGCGGACCGCCAGGTCGTACGCCCGGTCGCCGGTGATCAGCACCTGGCGGCCGCGCAACGGGGCGAAGTCGACGTCGAAGAGCCAGGAGGTGTCCAGCCCGTCGGGGTCCCGGGCGTTGATGGAGAGCAGCGTCGGCGCGAAGTCGGCCATGTCGAACGCCTCCAGCCAGCTCGCCGGGTTCTTCGCCAGCAGCAGCCGGATGTTGCGCCCGTCCCGGTCGACCTGGGCGTAGCGGCCGGCGACCGAGGTGACCGCACCGAGCCGGGAGACCGCGTCGACCGGCCGGACGCCGAACTCGGCGGCGACGGCGAGGGCGGTGGCGGCGTTGCCGAGGTTGACCTTGCCGGGGAGCTGGAGCACCACCTTGTGCCAGGCGCCGGTCGGGTCGAGCACCCCGTCGTCCTCGACGGCCCACTGCGGCTCGGGCCGGCGCAGCGGGCAGGCGCTGCACCACCACTGGTCGCCGTTGCGGGCGATGGTGTGCCCGCACTCGGGGCAGACCCACGAGTCGTCGTGCCAGCGCTGGCCGGCGCTGAACCAGGTGACGTGCGGCGGCCGGATGCCCCGGGCCGGGTCGCCGGGCGGGGTGGCCGCCCACACGACCATCGGGTCGTCGGCGTTGGCGATCACCCGCACGTCGGGGTGGTTGACCAGCGCCGCGCGCCAGAGCTGCGCCATCATGGCGACCTCCTTGGCGCGGTCGAGCTGGTCGCGGGAGAGGTTGAGCAGCGCCACCACGTGCGGCTCGGTGGCCTCCAGGACCTGCGCCAGGTAGTGCTCGTCGACCTCCAGCACGGCGTACGGGGTGCTGCCGGCCTTGGCCAGCGCCGAGGTGTGGCCGGTGGGCATGTTGGCGCCGAAGGAGTTGGTGGCGACCCGGCCGAGGACGCCGACCGCCGCCGTTGTCAGCCGGGTGGTGGTCGTCTTGCCGTTGGTGCCGGAGACCAGCGCGATGGCGCGCCCCGCCGAGAGGTGGGCCAGCAGGTCGGGGTCGATCTTCAGGCCGATCCAGCCGCCGATCACCGAACCGTCGCCACGACCCGCGGCCCGGGACAGCGCCGCGGCGGTCCGCGACACGGAGCTGGCCACCTTTGCCCGCAGGGGCATCTTCGCGTCCGTCACGCGAGCGAGGTTACCGGACCGCCGCCCCCGCCAGATCGCCGCCGACGGCGAACCGTTCGGCCGGGGCGCCCGGGCGGACGGCCGGAACGCGCTCGACCGGATGGAGTCGATCTATGTCGGGTAGTGGACGCCGGGGTGGGGGCGGTGCGGCCCTCCACTTCGCTCCACCCCTTCTGACGTGCGGTTTTGTCGGCGGCGGCGACGCGCCGCGCCGGCGAATCTGGTTGCAGGTGGAGGGAAGTGGAGTAGAGTGGGGACCAATGGTGAGGCCGGGAGGGCCCACCGGCCCGGGGGGAGCGGCGCCGCGAACGCCGCTGCAAGGGCGAGGGGGTTGGGCCGATGTTCCTCGGCACCCACACCCCGCGCCTGGACGACAAGGGCCGGTTGATCCTTCCGGCGAAGTTCCGGGATGAGCTGGCGGGGGGTGTCGTGATCACCAAAGGGCAGGATCGCTGTCTCTACGTCTTCCCGATGCCCGAGTTCCAGCGCATCGCCGACCAGTTGCGCGCGCAACCCATGACGAACAAGGCGGCCCGCGCCTACAGCCGGGTCTTCTTCGCCAGCGCGCACGACGAGGTCCCGGACAAGCAGGGCCGGGTCACCGTCCCGGCGCACCTGCGGGCCTACGCCGGTCTCGACCGCGACCTCGTGGTCATCGGCGCGAGCACACGGGTGGAGGTCTGGGACAAGGCGGCCTGGGAGGCCTACCTCGCCGACAGCGAAGACGACTTCGCCGACATCGAGGAGGGGGTGTTGCCCGGCGGTCTGTAGGGCGTGACGACGCCCGACGTACTGCGAGATCTCCAGCCGCTTTCGAGTTCCTGGCACCCCTTCCCCGGTGCCAGGCGCACGATCTCCCGGAGGGCCGCGGCCTCCGGTGGGCGGGAGCGGATGGGGATCTGGCGGTACGACGGAGGCGTCGTCCGACGACAGGCGCGGAGAGAAACGGACGGTCCAACCGGTGGGGGTCGACATGGGGGAGCTTCGCGGCACGCACGTGCCCGTGCTGCTCGAGCGGTGTCTCGAGTTGTTGGCCCCCGCGCTGGACAGGGGCGACCGCACGATCCACGTCGACGCCACGCTGGGCCTGGCCGGTCACGCCGAGGCGGTGCTGCAACGGCATCCGCGCACGGTGCTGATCGGGCTGGACCGGGACACCGAGGCCCTCGCCCACGCGCGGGTCCGGCTGGCCCGGTTCGCCGACCGGGTCCACCTCGAACACGCCGTCTACGACGAGCTGCCCGAGGTGCTGGCGCGGCTGGGTTATCCGGCGATCGACGGCGTCCTGTTCGACCTGGGCGTCTCCTCGCTCCAGTTGGACGCGCCCGACCGCGGGTTCGCCTACGCGCAGGACGCGCCGCTGGACATGCGGATGGACCAGACCCGGGGGGTGACCGCCGAAGAGGTGGTCAACACCTACTCCCACCCGGACCTGGCCCGGGTGCTGCGGGTCTACGGGGAGGAGAAGTTCGCCCCGAGGATCGCCTCGGCGATCCTGCGGGAGCGGGAACGGGCCCGGATCACCTCGTCGGCGCGGCTGGCGGAACTGGTCAGGGAGAGCATTCCCGCACCAGCCCGACGAACCGGTGGACATCCGGCCAAGAGAACGTTTCAGGCTTTACGGATCGAGGTAAACAGGGAGCTGGCGGCGCTGGAGACGGCGCTGCCGGCCGCTCTCGACAAGCTCACCGTGGGCGGTCGCATGGTGGTCCTGTCCTACCACTCGCTGGAGGACAGGCTCACCAAGGCGGCCCTCACCGACCGGGTCCGCAGTAAGGGCCCGGTCGACCTCCCGGTCGAACTGCCCGGGTCGGGTCCGACGTTCCGGCTGCTCAGCCGGGGCGCGGAGCTGCCCGGGGAGGCGGAGGTCGCCGCGAACCCGCGTGCCGCGTCGGTGCGGCTGCGGGCCGCGGAGCGGATCGACCCGGATGCGGAGCAACAGGGGCGGGCCGACCGCGAACGGCCCCGCCGGCGGGTCAGGGCGATGCACCAACCGGGAACCGGATCGGCGGATCCGGGGCCGACGGGCGCAGGGACGGACGAAGAGGGGGAGGGAAGAAGAAGATGAACGCTGACAAGCGCGACGGCCGGGACACCGGCGTCGGGCAGCGTGCACCGCGGTCGGGGGGCCGGATCGCGGCGCAGCGGACCACGCGGGCCGGGATGCCGGCTCCGGGGGCCGGCCGGCTCGACCGGCAGGGGGAGACTCGCGCCCGGGGGGCGCGCGAGTTCCCGACCAACGGCAGCGCCGCGCTGCGCCCGACGGAGCGGGTCAGCCCGACCGAGCGGGCCGGTGCGGCGGCGACCCCGTCGCCGCGGCTGCGGGTCGCCCCGCCGCCGCCGGTGTCGGTGCCGCGGGCGCCGTTCGTGGCGCTGATCCTGGTGCTGGTCGTCGGTGGGGTGCTCGGCATCCTGCTGGTCAACACCAAGATCAACGAAAACTCGTTCCGGCTGGAGCGGCTCCAGCAGCAGCAGGCCAAGCTCGACGTGGACCAGCAGCAGCTGGAGAAGGAGATCGCCGACGCCAAGGCGCCCGGCAACCTCACCGCCACGGCCCGCCGGCTCGGCATGGTCGAGGCGGAGGAGCCGGCGTACATCCGGCTGCCGGACGGCCGGGTGATCGGGGTGCCGCAGCCGGCCAACGGCCAGCCGTCGGTCACCAGCCAGCAGGGTGCGGGGGGCTGACCGAGGTGCCGCCGAGAGCTGAGGAACCGCGCCGGGACCCTTCGGGCTCCCGGCGCGGTTCGTCGCGGGCCACCGGCGGGCGGGGCGAGCCGCGCACCGGCGAGCCCGGCGTGCAGGGCATCTCCGACGCGCGGGCGTACACCCCCCGGGGGCGCACCGTCCGCGAGGAGCGCCAGGCGGCGGGCCGGCCGACCGCCGGGGGCGCCGAGCAGCGGCGTACCCCGCGTGGGGCCCGGGCCGGCGGCGACCCGTTCCGGCCGGCGTTGCAGGTGCTCGACGGCGGCCGCGCCGGCGCAGGCCGCGCCGCCCGCCGGGAGCCCGTCCCGGCCGCGCGGGCCGCGGTGGTCCGGACGGTGCCCACCCGGGCGCGGCCCGACGACGACGATGACGCGCCGCGCCCGCCGCGCCGCCGACCCCCCGGGCGCGGCCCGCGCCGTCCCACCCGGCCCGCCGCCGGGCGGTCGCCGCGCAAGCCGCGCAAGCCGCCCCGGCTGGCCGACCCGCGCCGCCGGCTGCGCCTGGGCACCCTGCTCGTCCTCGTGCTGTTCGCCGCCATCGGCATCCGGCTGGTCTTCCTCCAGGCCGTCGACACCCCGGCGTACGCCGGCGGCGGGCTGGCCAACCGGCTGACCCGGGTGGACCTGCCCGCCCCCCGGGGGGCGATCTACGACCGCACCGGCGCCCCGCTGGCCAACAGCGTCGAGGCCCGGTACGTCTTCGCCGACCCGACCCAGGTCAAGGACCGCACGGAGACCGCGCGGGCGCTGTCGCCCCTGCTCGGCCGTCCGGCCTCCGAGCTGGCCGAGCGGATGAAGCCGCGCACCCTGGAGAACGGGAAGTCCTCCCAGTTCGAATACCTGGCCCGGGGCGTCGACATCCCGACCGCCAAGAAGATCGTGGCGCTCGACCTGTACGGCATCGGCGTGCACCGCGACGAGCGGCGCGAGGTGCCCGGCGGCGACCTGGCCGCCAACCTGATCGGCTTCACCAGTCAGGACATGGTCGGCCTGGAGGGCCTGGAGGCCCGCTACGACGACCTGCTGCGCGGCGAGAACGGCCGCCGGGTCTACGAGGCCGGCCAGGGCAAGCTGGACGCCCCGATCCCCGGCGGCTACAGCAGCACCACCCCCGCCAAGCCGGGCAGCTCCCTGCAACTGACCATCGAACGGGACCTCCAGTTCAAGGCGCAGCAGGTGCTCAAGACCCAGGTGGCCAAGGCGCAGGGCAGCGTCGGCGTCGCCATCGTCCTCGACGTGCCCACCGGCGAGGTGCTGGCCCAGGCCAGCCACCCCATCTACAACGCGGCGAAGCCGCAGGAGAGCGAGCCGACCGACCGGGAGGACGCCGCCACCAGCTTCGTGGTCGACCCCGGCTCCATCCACAAGGCGATCACGTTCGGCGCGGCGCTCCAGGAGGGTGTCGTCACCCCCGACACGGCGCTGCCGATCCCGGACACCATCGTCAAGGGCGATACCACGTTCCGCGACACCCATCCGGCGAACGGGCAGCGGATGAGCCTGCCGGGGATGCTCGCGTACTCGTCGAACGTCGGCACCATCGAGATCGCCGACAAGCTCGGCCCGGACCGGCTGATCGACTACCAGAAGCGCTTCGGGCTCGGCCAGCCCACCGGCGAGGGCATCCCCGGGGAGGCCAGCGGCCGGCTGCTGCCCGTCCAGTCGTGGAGCGAGTCGTCGTACGGGTCGGTGCCGATCGGGCACAGCGTCGACGCCACCCCGTTGCAGATGGCCGCCGCGTACGCCGCGATCGCCAACAACGGCACGTACGTCCAGCCGCACCTGATCAAGGAAGTGATCAGCGGCAGGGACGGCAGCCGGATGCCGGGCAAGGCGCCGGTCACCCGCTCGGTGCTCAGCCCGGCCAACGCGGCGGCGCTGCGCACCATGCTGGAGGCGGTCACCACAGTCGACGGGGCCACCGGCCTCGCCGCGGCGGTCCCCGGCTACCGGGTCGCCGGCAAGACCGGCACCGGCATCCGCTACGTCGACGGCAAGCAGCAGCCCGGCGAGGTCGGCTCGTTCATCGGGATGGCCCCGGCGGACAATCCGCGCTTCGTGGTGGCGGTCTTCGTGTGGAGCCCCGGTGGCGGGGGCGGGGCGGTCGCCGCGCCGGCGTTCCGCGACATCATGGGCTTCACGCTCAGCCGCAACCGCGTCCCCCCGTCCGGCGCGCCGGCGCCCAAGTTCGAGGTCTTTCCGCGCTGACCAGGCACGGCGGGACATCATCGGTTGGTGGGGACGAACCACCGGGGCGGCTGTACGGTCGGAACCGGACGACCGGGTAGGGTCTGACGCCGTGCCCGGCAATCCACGCCCACGTACCGTGACCGGAATCCGGCTCGGCGAACTCGCCGACCGGCTCGCCGTCGAGGCCCCCGAGGGGGCCGCCGACCAGGCCGTCACCGGGGTGACCCACGCCAGCCAGGAGGTCCGCCCCGGCGACCTGTACGCGGCGCTGCCCGGCGCGCGCCGCCACGGCGCGGAGTTCGCCGCCGGCGCGGCCGCCGCCGGCGCGGTGGCCGCCCTCACCGACCCGGCCGGCGCGCCGGCCGTGGCCGCGGCGGGCCTGCCGGCGCTGGTGGTGCCCGACCCCCGCGCGGTGCTCGGCGCGCTCGCCTCCGCCGTCTACGGCGACCCCACCGCCGGCCTGACCGTCATCGGGATCACCGGCACCGCCGGCAAGACCTCCACGGCCTACCTGGTGGAGTCGGGGCTGCGCGCCGCCGGCCACGTCACGGGCCTGATCGGCACCGTGGAGACCCGGCTGGGTGACCTGGTCGTCGACAGCGTGCGCACCACCCCGGAGGCCACCGACCTGCACGCGATGCTCGCCGCCGCCCGGGAGCGCGGGGTCACCGCGCTGGTCATGGAGGTCTCCAGTCACGCCCTGGCCATGGGACGGGTCGGCGGGGTGCGGTTCACCGTCGGCGGCTACACCAACTTCGGCTCCGACCACCTGGACTTCCACGCCGACTCGGCGGACTACTTCGCGGCGAAGGCGCAGCTGTTCGACGGGCGCTGCGCCGTCGAGGTGCTCAACCACGACGAGCCGGCGCTGCGTCCGCTGTTCACCCCCGCCACGGTCAGCTACTCGGCCGCCGGCGACCCCACCGCCACCTGGTACGCCACCGACGTCGACGGCGAGGGCTACGCGCAGCGGTTCACCGCGCACGGACCCGGCGGGGTGACCGTGCCGGCCGGGGTGGCGCTGCCCGGGCGGCACAACGTCGCCAACGCCCTGCTGGCCATCGCCGCGCTGGTCGGCGCGGGGGTGGACGCGGCGACCGCCGCCGCCGGGGTGGCCGCCTGCGGCGGGGTGCCCGGCCGGCTGGAGCTGGTCTCGGCGGCCGGGCCGGTGCGCGGGGTGGTCGACTACGCGCACAAGACCGACGCTATCGTGGCGGCCCTGGCCGCGCTGCGCGAGCTGAGCGCCGGGCGGCTGATCTGCGTCATCGGTGCCGGCGGCGACCGCGACCGCGGCAAGCGGCCGGAGATGGGCGCCGCCGCCGCCCGGGGCGCCGACGTGGTGCTGGTGACCGACGACAACCCGCGCACCGAGGAGCCGGCCGGGATCCGGGCGGAGGTGCTGGCCGGGGCGTACGCCGCCGGCACGCCGGCCCGGATCGTCGAGGTGGCCGGCCGGCGTGCGGCGATCGACGAGGCGGTCCGGCTGGCCGCCCCGGGTGACGTGGTCGCCGTGCTCGGCAAGGGGCACGAGCGTGGGCAGGAGGTGGGCGGCGAGGTGCTGCCGTTCGACGACCGCACGGAGCTGGCCGACGCGCTGCGCGCCCGCTTCGGGGACCTGGCGGGCCGGCGATGATCCCGCTGACGCTGGCCGAGGTGGCCGAGGCGGTCGGCGGCCGGCTGGTCGCCGCCGACCCCGCCGCCCAGGTGACGGGCCCGGTGGAGTTCGACTCGCGCAGGGCCGGGCCGGGCGCGCTGTTCGTCGCGTTCCCCGGCGAGAAGGTGGACGGCCACGACTACGCCGCCGGTGCCGTGGCCGCCGGCGCGGTGGCGGTGCTCGGCACCCGCGAGGTGCCCGGCGTGCCGATGGTGCTCGTCGGCGACGCCCTCGACGCGATGGGCCGGCTGGCCCGCGCGGTCGTGGACCGGCTGCCCGCGCTGACCGTGATCGGGCTGACCGGCTCGTCGGGCAAGACCACCACCAAGGACCTGATCGCCCAGCTCACCGCGCGGCTCGGCCCCACGGTGGCCCCGCCGGGGTCGTTCAACAACGAGCTGGGCCACCCGTGGACGGCGTTGCAGGCCGACGCGGACACCCGCTTCCTCGTGCTGGAGAAGGGCGCCCGGGGGGTGGGGCACGTGCGCTACCTGTGCGAGGTGGTGCCGCCGCGCATCTCGGTGGTGCTCAACGTCGGCGTGGCGCACCTCGGCGAGTTCGGCTCGGTGGAGAACATCGCGCTGGCCAAGGGGGAGCTGGTCGAGTCGCTGCCCGCCGACGGGCTGGCGGTGCTCAACGCCGACGACCCCCTCGTCGACGCGATGGCCGCCCGCACCGCCGCCCGCGTGGTGCGCTACGGCGAGGCCGCGCACGCCGACGTGCGGGCCGTGGACGTGACGCTGGACGGGCGGGGCCGCGCCGCGTACACCCTGGTGACGCCGGAGGGGAACGCGGCCGTGCGGCTCGGGCTCACCGGCCGGCACCAGGTGTCGAACTCGTTGGCCGCCGCCGCGGTGGCCCGGGAGCTGGGCATGCCGCTGGGCGAGCTGGCCGCCGCGCTGGGCGGGCTGGGCCTGGTCTCCACCCGCCGGATGGACGTCTTCGAGCGCCCCGACGGCGTGACGGTGATCGACGACTCGTACAACGCGAACCCGGCGTCCACGGCGGTGGCGCTGCGCGCGCTCGCCGGGATGCGCGGCGCGGGACGGGCGGTCGCGGTGCTGGGCTACATGGCCGAGCTGGGGGAGTACGAACGACAGGGGCACCTGGAGGTCGGCCGGCTCGCGGCCGAGCTGGGTGTGGACCGGCTGCTCGTGGTGGGCGAGCCGGCGGCGCCGATCCACGAGGGCGCGACAGCGGTAGAGGACTGGGGAGGAAAATCGGTGCTGCTCACCGATCAGGCGGCGGCCGTCGAGGTGCTGCGCAGTGAACTACGGGCGGGCGACGTCGTCCTGGTGAAGGGCTCCCGGTACCGCACCTGGGAGGTGGCCGACGCGCTGCGCGCCGACGCCACGGACGGGGGTGCCGCCGCATGAGGGCGGTGATCGTCGCCATCGGGGTGGCCTTCCTCGTCTCGCTCTTCTGCACCCCGATCGCGATCAAGGTGTTCGCCCGGCTGAAGGCCGGCCAGCCGATCCGATCGAACCTCGGGCTCGCCAGCAACGAGGGCAAGAAGGGCACGCCGACGATGGGCGGCGTGGTCTTCATCCTGGCCACCGTCATCGCGTACGTCGCCGGGCACCTCGCCCTGACCACCCTGCCGGACGCGCAGATCGCCCAGGTCGAGCCGACGATCACCGCGCTGGTCCTGCTGGGGCTGATGGTGTTCTCCGGCGCGGTCGGCTTCATCGACGACTTCCTCAAGGTCCGCAAGCGGAACAGCGGCGGCCTCAACAAGCGGGGCAAGCTGGCCGGGCAGATCCTGGTCGGCGCGGCCTTCGGCGTCGTCGCGCTCTACTTCCCCAGCAGCATGACCGACGCCAGCGGGGCGGCCACCAACACCGAGACCGTGGGCGCGACCACGCTGAGCTTCATCCGGGACATCCCCGCGCTGGACGTCACCAAGATCGGCGCGGTGGTCATCTTCATCTTCGTGGTGATGGCGGCGACCAACGGCGTGAACCTCACCGACGGCCTGGACGGCCTGGCCACCGGCGCGTCGGTGATGGTCCTCGCCGCGTACGCGCTGATCGCGTTCTGGCAGTACCGGCACTGGTGCGCCGACCCGTCGTACACGGCGAACCCGGACAACTACTGCTACACCGTGCGGGACCCGCTGGAGATCGCGCTGATCGCCGGGGCGGCGGCCGGGGCCTGTGTGGGCTTCCTGTGGTGGAACACCTCGCCGGCCCGGATCTTCATGGGCGACACCGGCGCGCTGGGCCTGGGCGGCCTGATCGCCGGCATGGCGATGTCCACCCGCACCATCCTGCTGCTGCCGATCATCGGCGGGCTCTTCGTGATCATCACGATGTCGGTGGTCATCCAGATCATCTCGTTCCGCACCACCGGCAAGCGGGTGTTCCGCATGTCGCCGTTGCAGCACCACTTCGAGCTCGCGGGGTGGAGCGAGGTCAACATCGTGGTCCGGTTCTGGATCATCGCGGGGATCGGCGTGGCCATCGCGCTCGGCCTGTTCTACAGCGACTTCCTCGCCGCGATGGGCTGATCCGCCCGCTGTCCGCCCGCCCGCCCGCTGTCCGCCCGCCCGCCCGCTGTCCGCCCGCCCGGTGCCGCCGGCCCGCCCGGCGCGGCCCGGCACCGCTCGCGCGGCGCGCCAGGCGTTAAGAAGGGGCCCCTGTTATGCAGAATGCGTTAACAGGGGGCCCCTCCTTTCGCCCGGCGACACGCCGACCACGGCGTTCGGCCGGAACGGGCCGCCCGCATTGGCGATGATGGGCGGGTGGGGGAGGACCGAGGCACCAGCGCGACAACGACCGACACGTCCGGCCGACGCGGCCCGGGGAGCGGCCGGGGGGTCGACCCGCCGGCCGCCGCGCCCGGGTTCGGCCTGGACGCCGCCGGCGGGCTGGCCGCGCTGCGGGGCCTGCTGGCCCGCCCGCTGGCCTCCTACTACCTGCTGATCTCCAGCGCCGGCCTGCTGCTGGTCATCGGCCTGACCATGGTCTTCTCGGCCACCAGCGTGAAGAACTACGCCGAGGAGGGCAACGCCTTCGCCGACGCCACCCAACAGGCGATCTTCGCGGTGATCGGGGTGGTGGCGTTCTGGGTGTGCCAGCGGCTGCCGGCGAGCACCTACCGGTCGGTGGCCGGCACGGCGCTCGGCATCGCCGTGGTGCTGCTGCTGGTGCTCAACCTGCTGCTCGCGCTCGACTCGTTCTTCGGGGTGGAGCGGGTGGGGCCGCTGGAGGCCAACCTGCTGTGGCTGTTCGTCGGCGGCGTCCAGCTCCAACCCTCCGAGCTGGCGAAGTTCGCGCTGGTGCTGTGGGGCGCCGACGTGCTCGCCCGCAAGGGCGCCCGGCTCGGCTGGTGGAAGGAGCTGGCCACCCCGCTGTTCCCCGTGGTCGCGCTGCTGTTCGTGCTGGTCGGCTACAACGACGTCGGCACGATGCTCTGCCTGCTGGCCCTCGTCGTCGGCCTGCTCTGGGCGGCCGGGGTGCGCGCCAAGGTCTTCGCCGTGCTGTCGGTGATCGGGCTGGTCGGCATCGGGCTGCTCGTCGCCGCCGCCTCGCTCGGCGCGGGCTCGGGGGCGAAGGGCGAGGAGAACTACCGGCTGGCCCGGCTCACCATCTTCTTCAACCCGCCCGAGCCCAGGGACTGCTTCGAGACGTGGTGCTACCAGCTCGTCCAGGGCCGCAACGCCATCGAGCACGGCGGCTGGTTCGGCGTCGGGCTGGGCAAGAGCAGCTTCAAGTTCGGCTGGCTGCCGGAGGCGCACAACGACTTCATCTTCGCCGTCCTCGCCGAGGAACTGGGCGTGGTCGGCTGCGTGGTGCTGATCACCCTGTTCGCGGTGCTCGGCTACACCGGGCTGCGCATCGCCCGGCGGGTCGAGGACCCGTTCCGCCGGCTCGCCGCCGCCGGGGCGACCACCTGGCTGGTCGGGCAGGCGATCATCAACATCGGCGGGGTCATCGGCCTGATGCCGATGACCGGCGTGCCGCTGCCGTTCATCTCCGACGGCGGAAGCGCCCTGGTGGTGACCATGGCGGCGGTGGGGATGCTCGCCTCGTTCGCCCGCTGCGAACCCGACGCGGCCCGAGCCCTGCATGCCCGTCCGCCCGCCCGATGGGTCCGACTACTCTGGGCCCCGTTGCCGCCGCTTCCCGGCCGGCGCCGTCGCCCGGCGCCGCCACCGGCGGACCGTGGGTCCGTGCCCCGGTCGCGGGCGCGGCGCGAGGACGACCAGGCCGCATCCCGTGGCGCCCGGCCGGACCGGGCCCGGGGCGGGACGGCGAGCGAGAGGAGACGCTGATGGGTCCGCTGCGTTCGGTGGTGCTCTGCGGAGGGGGCACGGGTGGCCACATCTACCCGCTGCTCGCCTTCGCCGACTGCCTGCGCCGACACGACCCGGGCGTCCGGATCACCTGCCTCGGCACACCGAAGGGCCTGGAGAACGAGCTGATCCCGCCGGCCGGCTACGACCTGCGGCAGATCCCGGCCTACCAGCTGCCCCGGTCGGTGAACATGAGCCTGGTCCGCACCCCCGACCGGATGTGGAAGGCGGCCCGCGCGGCGGGCAAGGTGATCGACGAGGTCCGGGCCGACGTGGTCGTCGGCTTCGGCGGGTACGTCTCGGTGCCCGGCTACCTGGCCGCCTGGCGGCGCGAGCTGCCGATCGTCATCCACGAGGTGAACGTGCCGCCGGGGGTGGCCAACCGGCTCGGCATGAAGTTCACGAGCAACGTCGCGGTGGGCTTCCCGCACCAGCCGGCGCAGGCCGAGGCGCTGCGCGACGCCCGGGTGGTCGGGGTGCCGCTGCGCCGGGGCATCGCCGGGCTGGACCGGGCCGCCAACGCCGCCGCCGCCCGCGCCCACTTCGGACTCCGGCCGGACCTGCCGGTCCTCTTCGTCGCAGGCGGCTCGCAGGGCGCCCGGTCGATCAACCTCGCCGTCGCGGGCGCGGCCAAGGAGCTGGCCCGGCACGGCGTGCAGGTGCTGCACGTGATGGGCGCCCGCAACGAGCCGGTGCCGGTCCCCAGCGACCTGCCGGTGCCGTACGTGACGCTGCCGTACCTGTCCCAGATGGAGATCGGCTACGCCGCCGCCGACCTGATGCTCGGCCGGGGCGGGGCGATGACCTGCGCGGAGGTCGCCGCGATCGGGCTGCCCACCGTCTACGTGCCGTACCCGCACAGCAACCAGGAGCAGAAGCGCAACGCGCTGCCCGTGGTGGAGGCCGGCGGCGGGCTGCTCGTGGACGACGCCGAGCTGACCCCGGACTGGGTGGAGCGCACCATCATCCCGCTGATCCGCGACCCGCACCGGCTCGCCGCGATGGGCGCCGCCGCGGCGGCGTACGGGCGGCGCGACGGCGACGAGGCGCTGCTGAACTTCGTCTACGAGGCGGTGGCCCGATGACGGGCGCGGCCGTCGCGACCGGAAGGTGCCCGTCATGAACACCGCGCAGTTCACCCCGGCCGGCACGCTGACCGCCGAGGACCTGGGCCGGATCCACCTGATCGGGGTCGGCGGCGTCGGCATGAGCGGGCTGGCCCGGCTCTTCCTCACCCGGGGCCTGCCGGTCTCGGGCAGCGAGCTGCGCGAGTGGCCGTCGCTGGCCGGGATGCGGGCGCTGGGCGGGACCGTCCACATGACCCACGAGCCGTCCAACCTCGACGGCGTCGACACGGTCGTCTACTCCTCGGCGATCCCGCAGGACCACGTGGAGATGGTGGAGGCGCGGCGGCGCGGGCTGCGGGTGCTGCACCGCTCCGAGGCCCTCGCGGCGGCGATGACGGGCCGCCGCACGGTGGCGATCGCCGGCACCCACGGCAAGACCACCACCACCTCGATGGTGACGATGGTGCTCCAGCAGGCCGGCGCCGATCCGTCCTTCGTGATCGGTGGGGAGATCTCCGAGGTCGGCTCCGGGGCGCACCACGGCACCGGCGAGCACTTCGTGGTCGAGGCGGACGAGAGCGACCGCTCGTTCCTCATCTACCGCCCGTACCTCTCGGTGATCACCAACATCGAGGCCGACCACCTCAACACGTACGGGGACCTGGCCACGCTGGAGGCGGCGTTCGCCGAGTTCGCCCGGCTCACCGACCCCGACGGGTTCATCGTCACCTGCGCCGACGACCCGGGCGGGCGGCGGCTGGCGCAGACGCTGCGGGCCGAGGGCCGCCGGGTGCACACGTACGGCGAGGCGGCCGACGCCGACCTGCGGCTGAGCGAGGTCGTCTCCTCCGCGCAGGGGGTGCGCTACCTCGCCGAGATCGACGGGCGGTCGCTGGGCGAGTTCCGGCTGCCGGTGCCGGGTCGGCACATGGGGCTCAACAGCGCGTCGGCGGTGCTCACCGCGTACCTGCTGGGGTTGCCCGTCGAGGCGGCGGAGGCCGCGCTCGCGGCGTTTCCCGGAGTGCGGCGGCGCTTCGAGCGCAAGGGCGTCGCCGACGGCGTGCTGGTCTACGACGAGTACGCCTACCACCCGACCTCGATGACGCTGGCCATGCGGACGCTGCGCGAGGTGGCCGGCGAGGGGCGGCTGCTCGTGGTGTTCCAGCCCTACCGGCTCTACCGCACCCGCGACCTTCAGGCGGAGATCGCCGCCGCCCTCGGCCTCGCCGACGAGCTGGTGCTGCTGGAGGTCTTCGGCCCCGGCGAGCTGCGCCAGCCGGGGGAGGGCTCGGCGGCGCTGGTGGAGGCGGTGCCCCTGCCGGCCGACCGGAAGGTCTTCGTCGGCTCCTGGGAGGACGCGCCGGTCGAGGTGGCCCGCCGGGCCCGCCCGGGCGACGTGGTGGTGACGATGGGCGCCCCGCCGATCTCGCTGATGGGCGACGAGCTGCTGGCGGCCCTGTCGGCCCGCGCCGGTGACGCGGGCGGCTCGGCGGCCACCGCCGGATGAGCCCCGGTCCGGCGCGGGGCCGCACGGCCGGCGCGGACCCGGGCGGGGGCCGGCGGGGGCCGGTGCGGCGCTGGCAGCTGGTGCGGGCCGGCTCGGACGCGGTGCCGCCCTCGACCCGGCGGTTCATGGCCCGGGCCCGGCAGCGCCGGATGCGGGCGGCGCTGCCCTGGGCGGTGGCCGCGGGGGTGCTGGCCCTGGCCGCGCTGGTGGCCTGGACGGTGCTCGGCACCGGGCTGTTCGGCGTGCGCGAGGTGCGGGTGGAGGGCGCCGAGCTGGTCACCGCCGTGGAGGTCCGCGAGGCCGCCGCCGTGCCGGACGACCAGCCGCTGGCGCGGGTCGACCTGGCCGCCGTCGCCCGGCGGATCGGCGCGCTCGCCCCGGTGGAGCGGGCGACGGTCACCCGGGACTGGCCGGGGGCGCTGGTGGTGCGGGTGGTGGAGCGCACGCCGGTGGCGGCGGTGCCGCAGGGCGAGCGGTTCGCCGTGGTCGACGGGTCCGGGGTGGTCTTCCGGTCGCTGCCCCGGCAGCCGGAGGGCCTGCCGGTGGTGCGGGTCGGCCAGCCGGGGCCGGCGGATCCGGGCACCCTGGCCGGGCTGGAGGTGCTGGGCGCGCTGACCCCGGAGCTGCGCGGGCAGCTCGTGGAGGTCGGCGTCGAGGGGCTGGCCCGGATCAGCCTGCGGCTGCGCGGCGACCGGACCGTCGTCTGGGGCGACGCCACCCGGGGGGCGGACAAGGCCCGGGTCGCCACGGCCCTGCTCGGTCGGAAGGCCGACACGATCGACGTGAGCGCGCCGGACGTGGTCACCTTCCGGTGACCGGCCGGTCAGCGGCCCACCCGGGGCGGGTCGCCCCGGGCATGGGCCGGCCGGCGGCGCGGGCCGGAAGGTGAGGCGTGGCCCTCTCCGGCGGCGACACGCCGGGCGGGTCCTTGGCTCCGGGCGTGGGGCCGCTTACGTTGCCCCGAAGAGGATCAGTAGTTGACATAACAGTAAGCCTCTAGTAGAGGGTGAGGGTTCACCTCTCGGCCTCGTTGGGGGCCCGGCCGTGTCGGCGCTGGTCTGGCCAAGCCGTGTGGGGTCGGCCCATGCCAATCTCGAAGGGAAAGGACCGGAGATGACACCTCCGCACAACTACCTGGCGGTCATCAAGGTCGTCGGCATCGGGGGCGGCGGCGTCAACGCCGTCAACCGGATGATCGAGGTTGGGCTCAAGGGCGTCGAGTTCATCGCGATCAACACCGACGCGCAGGCGCTGCTGATGAGCGACGCCGACGTCAAGCTGGACGTGGGGCGGGAGCTGACCCGGGGGCTCGGCGCGGGCGCCAACCCCGACGTCGGCAAGAACGCCGCCGAGGACCACCGCGACGAGATCGAGGAGGTGCTCAAGGGCGCCGACATGGTCTTCGTGACCTGCGGCGAGGGCGGCGGCACCGGCACCGGCGGCGCGCCGGTGGTGGCCAACATCGCCCGCAAGCTCGGCGCGCTGACCATCGGCGTGGTCACCCGGCCGTTCTCGTTCGAGGGCAAGCGCCGCCAGGTGCAGGCCGAGGCGGGGATAGACGAGCTGCGCAACCAGTGCGACACGCTGATCGTCATCCCCAACGACCGGCTGCTCGCGCTCGGCGACCGCAACATCAGCATGATGGACGCCTTCCGCACCGCCGACCAGGTGCTGCTCTCCGGCGTCCAGGGCATCACCGACCTGATCACCACCCCGGGTCTGATCAACCTGGACTTCGCCGACGTCAAGAGCGTGATGAGCGGCGCGGGCAGCGCCCTCATGGGCATCGGCAGCGCCCGGGGCGAGAACCGCGCGGTCGAGGCGGCGGAGGCGGCCATCTCCAGCCCGCTGCTGGAGCAGAGCATGGACGGCGCGCGCGGCGTGCTGCTCTCCATCGCCGGCGGCTCCGACCTCGGCCTGTTCGAGATCAACGACGCGGCGCAGCTCGTCACCGACGCGGCCCACCCGGACGCCAACATCATCTTCGGCGCGGTCATCGACGACGCCCTCGGCGACGAGGTGCGGGTCACGGTGATCGCCGCCGGGTTCGACGGCGGGACGCCGGCCTACAAGCCCGAGCCGAGCCGCAAGAGCAACCAGAACCAGCCCGCCCAGCCGACCACGCCGTCGCCGCCCCCCGCCACGATGCCGGCGCCGTCCCAGTCGCCGCGGCGGGTGCTCTTCGACGACGTGGACGTGCCGGACTTCCTCAAGAACGGATCCTGACCGCCCGAGATGACCGACGTGAACCCGACGGCGCGCCCCGGGCCCGGGCGCACCGACCGCCGGGCCGAGCTGGCGGCCGGGCTGGCCCGGGTCCGGTCCCGCATCGCCGCCGCCTGCGCGGCGGCGGGGCGGGCCGACTCCGAGGTCACCATGGTCGCGGTGACCAAGACCTATCCGGCCTCCGACGTGCTGGCCCTGGCCGGGCTGGGCGTGGTCGACATGGGGGAGAACCGGGACCAGGAGGCCGCCGGCAAGGCCGCCGAGGTGGCCGCCGCGGGGGCGACGCCCCGCTGGCACTTCATCGGGCAGTTGCAGCGCAACAAGTGCCGGTCGGTGGTCCGCTACGCCGACGTCGTCCAGTCGGTCGACAGCGTCCGGCTGGCCCGGGCGCTCGACGTCGCGGCCCTGGCGGGCCGGGACCGCCCCGTCGACGTGTTGGTGCAGGTCAGCATCGACGCCGACCCGTCCCGGGGTGGGGCGTTGCCGGGCTCGGCCGACCCGGACGCCGGGCTCGGCCCGGTGGCCGACGCGGTGGCCGGCGCGGCGGGGCTGCGGCTGGCGGGGCTGATGGCGGTGGCGCCGCTGGGCTGGGAGCCGCAGCGGGCGTTCGCCCGGCTCGCGGAGGTGGCGGAGGCGTTCCGCGCGGCCCATCCGGAGGCGGTCGCGCTCTCCGCCGGGATGAGCGGGGACCTGGAGGCGGCTATCCGACACGGCGCGACACATGTCCGCGTCGGCAGCGCGTTGCTCGGAATGCGTTCCACGCTGCGGTAGCCTGACCCGCGAGAGAAGCAAATTACATCAGTGTTGTTTCAGGAGCGGCGTCCCGTCGTCAGGGGGCGCGGCCCACGACCGCGAATCGTGGGCCGGGGATTGCTGTTCCGGTCCGGTGGGCAGGTCGTCCACTCGCGAGAAGCGACACGGCACGGGGGCGCGTGCCGCACGGCGGACGGAAGGGCGCGGGATGGGTGCACTGCGCAAGGCGGGGGTCTGGCTCGGTCTGGTCGAGGAGGACGACGAGCGGGCGTACGACGACGGTGGCTACGACAAGGGTGGCTACCGCGAGTCGTCGCGCTACCGGCAGGGCCGGTACGCCGAGGAGTTCGCCGACGACGACGATGACGACGAGCCACCGGCGCCGCGGCCCCGGGCCGGTGAGCGGGGCCGGCTGACCGAGCGTTCCGCGACCCGTCCGCTGGACTCCGACCGGGACCGGGACCGGGACCGGGACCGGGACCGGGCCGACTCCGACCGGCCGGAGCGCGCCGAGCGGGTCGAGCGCCCCGACCGGTCCAGCGTCCGGTCGATCACCCGCAGCTCCGGCGGGGAGGGCTCCGGCGCGTTGACCTACCACACCCGGGACAACCTCGCCCTGGCCCCGCAGGCCCAGCCGAGGGAGCGGGTGGCCCCGGTGGAGGAGGAGCAGCGTTACCAGATCACCACGCTGCACCCCACCACCTACCGCGAGGCCCGCACGATCGGGGAGCACTTCCGCGACGGCGTCCCGGTGATCATCAATCTCACCGAGATGGACGAGGCCGATGCCCGCCGACTGGTCGACTTCGCCGCCGGGTTGGCGTTCGGGCTGCGCGGTACGATCGAGCGCGTGACCAACCGGGTGTTCCTGCTCTCACCGGCCAACGTCCAGGTCACCGCGGAGGACAAGGCCAAGATCGCTGAGGGTGGGTTCTTCAGCCTGAGTTAGCCCCGCCCGACCGAGGGACGTCGCCTGCTGTGTTGTCGATCCTGCTGCAAGTGCTGTACCTGATTCTGTATGTCTTCCTGATCATTCTTCTGGCCCGGTTTGTCCTCAGCGCGGTCCTCGCCTACGGGCGTCGCTGGCAGCCGGGCCGGGGGGCGACGGTCGGACTGGAATCCGTGTGGAGCGTCACTGATCCGCCTCTCAAGGCGTTGAGGCGTGTGATCCCTCCGCTGCGAATTGGTACCGTGAGCATCGACCTGGCCTCCCTTGTGCTCCTGGTTATCCTGTTCGTGCTGATGGAGTTCGTGTTGAAGCGGCTGATCCTCGGGTGATGAAGACCCGCAGGTCCAGCCCGCTACGCGGCCGCAACTGACCCGAGGAGTTTCGATGCCGCTGACCCCGGCCGACGTTCACAACGTCGCCTTCAAAAAGCCGCCGATCGGCAAGCGGGGGTACGACGAGGAGGAGGTCGACGCCTTCCTGGACGAGGTCGAGCGCGAGCTCGCCCGTCTGATCGAGGAGAACAACGAGCTGCGCGCCCAGGTGGAGCGCGGCGGTCGCGGCGGTGCCCCCGCCGGTCCGGGCGGCGACGCCCGGCTCGCCGCGGAGCTCAACGACGTCAAGGCCCAGCTCGACCGGGTGCAGCGCGACAAGGTGGCCGCCGAGCAGGCCGCCCGGGCGATGCAGGCCGAGCTGGAGCAGGTCCGCGCCCAGGGCGGCCCGGCCGTGGCCGGTGACGGCGAGCAGCAGGCGCTGCGGGTGCTGATGATGGCCCAGCGCACCGCCGACGACCACGTCTCCGACGCCCGTCGCGAGGCCGACCAGCTGCTCTCCGAGGCCCGGTCCAAGGCCGAGGAGGTCACCCGCGAGGCGCGCGCCAAGGCCGACGCCCTGGAGCGCGACGCCCGCCAGCGGCACCAGGAGGCCATGGGCGGCCTCGACGCCAAGCGCACCGCGTTGCAGAAGCACATCGAGGAGCTCAAGCAGTTCGAGCGGGAGTACCGCACCCGGCTCAAGGCCTACCTGGAGAGCCAGCTGCGCGACCTCGACGGCCGTGGTCAGGGCCTGGAGGCCGAGATGACCCGGGCCGAGGGCGGCCGGGCCGTCGGCGGCAGCAACGGCCTCGCGGCCGCCGGCCTCGCCGGCTCGTACGGCGGCGGGCGCTCCGGCGCGCTGGAGTCCGGCCGCTGATCTTCGGTGTGGCGGCCGTCGTGGGGACGGCCGCCGACCGTGCCACCTGAATCCGACGCGGCGGGGGTGAGCCGTGCTAGTCGCAAGCCTGTTGCTCATCCTCGTCGCGGTCGTGCTCCTGGTGGTCGGCCTCACCGGTGGCTCCAGCGTGCTGCTGGCCGCGTCCATCGCGGCCAGCCTGCTGGCCGCCGTCGCGTTGGTGGTGGGCGCCCGCCAGGCGGCCGCCGCCCGGGCGGCAGCCGCGCGGGTCGACCCCGGCCCGTCCGACCAGGGCCGGCCCCCTGCCGGCCGGGCCCCGTGGGACGCGGCCGGACCCCCGGCCGGGCCGGACGTTCCGGCCCAGCGTGTCCCGTCCACTATCGGCGCCGACGACCCCGGGTGGCGGCAACCGCCCGGGTCGCCGGCCGCCGGGGCGGACCCGTCCGCCGACGGGGCGGGTGAGACCGCCACGCCCCTCGACGAGCCGCCGCCGCTGCCGGTGTCCCCGGCCGACGCGGCGCTGGTCGCCGAGCTCGACGCGGAGGTCCAGGTCGTGGACGGCCGGCCGCGCTACCACCTGTCCGACTGCCCCCACCTCTACGGCCGCGGGGCCGAGCCGCTGCCGGTGGCCGAGGCGGTGCGGCTGGGGTTCACCCCGTGTTCGCGCTGTGCGCCGGACGACGCCCTGCTCGCCGACGCCCGGCTGCTCTGACGGCCGATGGACGACACGCTCACCGTCGCCGTACGGGTCAAGCCGGGTGCCTCCCGCGCCCGCGTCGGCGGCCGGCACGACGGCCCGCACGGGCCGGCGCTGGTGATCGCCGTGAACGCCCCGCCGGTCGACGGCCGGGCCACCGAGGCGGCCCGCCGGGCCCTCGCCGACGCGCTCGGCGTCCGGCCGGCGGCCGTCGCGCTGCGGGCCGGCGCGGCGAGCCGGGACAAGCTCTTCGCGGTCGAGCGCCCGACGCCGGAGCTCACGCAGACGCTGCGCCGGCTGCGCGACGGGGCCGGCCGGTGACGGCTGGCCGCACCGGGCCGGCATGACCCCCGGGTTCGATCTCGCACTGCTGCTCGGCGCCGGGGTGTTGCTGGTGGCGGTCGGCGCGGTCCGCTTCTCGACCCGCCTCGGCGTGCCCAGCCTCCTGGTCTACCTGGCCCTCGGGGTGGCCATCGGCGAGTCCGGGCTGGGCATCCGCTTCGACGACGTCGACCTGACCCGCACCCTCGGCTTCTGCGCCCTGATCGTGATCATCGCCGAGGGCGGGCTGACCGCCCGGTGGAGCACCCTGCGCCCGGTGCTCGGCCTGGCCTCGGCGCTGTCCACCGTCGGCGTGGTGGTGAGCATCCTGGTGGTCGGCCTGGCGGTGCACCTGCTGCTCGGGCTGGACTGGCGGCTGGCGATGCTCTACGGTGCGGTGCTCTCGTCCACCGACGCCGCCGCCGTCTTCGCCACGCTGCGCCGGCTGCGCCTGCCGCCCCGGCTGGTCGCCACGCTGGAGGCCGAGTCGGGCATGAACGACGCCCCGGTGGTGCTGCTGGTGGTGCTGCTGTCCCGCTCGGCCACCGAGGCCGGCCACCCCTGGTGGTACGAGGTGCTGCTGCTCGGCTACGAGCTGGGCGTGGGCGCGGCCGTCGGGGTGGGCGCGGGGCTGGCCGGCCGGGCGGCGCTGCGCCGGGCGGCGCTGCCGTCGGCGGGGCTGTACCCGATCGCGGTGGTCGGCTTCACCGTGCTCGCGTACGCCGCCGGCGCGGTGCTGCACGCCTCGGGCTTCCTCGCCGTCTACGTGGCGGGGGTGCTGCTGGGCAACGCCCGGCTGCCGCACCGGCAGGCGATCCTCGGCTTCGCCGACGGGCTGGCCTGGCTGGCCCAGATCGGCCTGTTCGTGCTGCTCGGGCTGCTGGTCTCGCCGGGCCGGCTGGAGGCGGCGGTGCTGCCGGCGGTGGTCGCCGGGCTGGCGCTGCTGCTGCTGGCCCGGCCGCTGTCGGTGGCGGTGTCGGCCACCCCGTTCCGGGTCGGCCCGCGCGAGCAGGCGTTCCTGTCCTGGGCGGGGTTGCGCGGGGCGGTGCCGATCGTGCTGGCGACCATCCCGCTGTCGCAGCGGGTCCCGGGGGCGGAGCAGCTCTTCGACGCGGTCTTCGTGCTGGTGGTGATCTTCACGGTGCTCCAGGCGGGCACCCTCGCCCCGGCCGCGCGCCGGCTGCGGGTCACCGCGCCCGCCGAGCCGGCGGAGATCCGGGTCGAGACCGCGCCGCTGGAGCGGATGCGGGCCGACCTGCTCCAGTTGGAGGTGCCGCCGGGCTCGCGGCTGGGCGGGGTGCACGTGGACGAGCTGCGGCTGCCGGTGGGCGCGTCGGTGACGCTGGTGCTGCGCGACGGGGTGGGCTTCGTGCCCGGCCCGGACACCCGGCTGAAGGCGGGCGACAGCCTGTTGATCGTGGCCACCGCCGGGGTGCGGGACGCCGCCGAGCGGCGGCTGCGGGCGGTCAGCCGCCGGGGCCGTCTGGCGCGGTGGTTTGGCGAGTACGGCGACGACCGCGACGACTGATCTGCTAGCGTTCGTTTTGCCCATTTGAGGGCTTTTAGAGGCGGATTAGCGGTGCGGCGGTGCGGCACGTTGTCGGACGCCTGTACGTTCCGTATTCTTGCCAACCTCCGGAGTGCGCGGCGGTCCTCGCCGCGCGCCCGTTTTGTTACCTGGGGGCGCCAGGCCGGTGCCCCCTGTCCAGAGGCCGTGGCATGCCGCGGTCCCGTGGCGCGAGGGAGTGACGATGGTGAAGCCAGCCGACACCAGGACCGCCGGGCGCAAGCCGGTGGCCAGGACCACCCGCAGCGCGGCGGAGACCGAGAAGATCCGGGCGGCGCTGGCGGCCCGCCGCGACGAGCTGAGCGCCGAGTACGATCAGACGCTGAGCGAGATCACCGAGCTGCAGCGCGACCGGCTGACCGACTCGGCCGGGGACGACCAGGCCGACACCGGCACCAAGACGTTCGAGCGGGAGCAGGAGATCTCACTCGCCAACAGCATCCGGGAACGGATCACGCAGGTCGAGCGGGCCCTGGAGCGGCTCGACGAGGGTGGCTACGGCTGGTGCGAGAAGTGCGGCGACCCGATCCCGGTGGAGCGGCTCGCGGCCTTCCCGTCGGCGACCCTCTGCGTGAAGTGCAAGCAGCTGGAGGAGCGGCGCTGACCCCGCTCCCCGGCCGGTCAGGGCGGTGAGCGATCACCGCCGGGAGCGTCGATGGGGAGCAGATGACGGCTACACCGCCCGCCGGAACCGAGACCGGCACCGCCGAGCCGGGCGGGGGCAGGGCCCGACGCCGGGCGATCGTGCTCCTCGCCGGCGTCGGCCTGTTCGCCTTCCTCGCCGACCTGCTCACCAAGCATCTCGCGTTGCAGGCGCTCAGCGACCGGGAGCCGGTGAAGCTGCTCGGCGGCGCGGTCTACCTCAGCCTCACCCGCAACAGCGGGGCGGCGTGGAGCATCGGCAGCGACCACACCTGGGTGTTCCCGCTGATCACCATCGCGGTGATCGGCTGGATCGGCTGGATGGCGCTGCGGCTGCGTTCGGTGCCGTGGGCGGTCTCGCTCGGCCTGGTGCTGGGCGGGGCGCTGGGCAACCTGGCCGACCGGATCTTCCGCGCCCCCGGCCACTTCGTCGGGCACGTGGTCGACATGATCAGCCTGTTCGACCCGTACGGGCAGGTCTGGCCGGTGTTCAACCTGGCCGACAGCGCGCTGGTCTGCG
Organism: Micromonospora sp. WMMD712; assembly: GCF_029581295.1. NCBI lineage: Bacteria > Bacillati > Actinomycetota > Actinomycetes > Micromonosporales > Micromonosporaceae > Micromonospora > Micromonospora sp. WMMD712. Next base: position 2,352,895 of record NZ_CP120743.1, on the reverse strand, counting down.
GCGTGGTGCTCGCCGTGTTCCTGGAGCTGACCGGCCGCCAGCGCGACGGTTCCCGGCTCGGCCGGGACAAGCCCGCCGCCGACGCCCCCGTCGAGCAGCGGGAGCGGGCGTGACGGCCGCGTTCGCCGCCGGCGGCGACCACCGTTCCCTGCCCGTCCCCGACGGCCTGGACGGGATGCGGCTCGACCAGGCCGTGGCCCGGCTGTTCGGGCTCTCCCGCACCGCCGCCGCGAACCTCGTCGACGGCGGGGACGCGCTGGTCGACGGCGTCGTCCGGCCGAACTCGCACAAGGTCAAGGCCGGCTCCTGGCTGGAGGTGACGCTGCCCGCCCCGGTCGCCCCGCCGGCCGTGGTGCCGCAGGCGGTGCCCGGCCTGCGGGTCGTCTACGCCGACGACGACATCGTGGTGGTGGACAAGCCGGTCGGCGTCGCCGCCCACCCCAGCCCCGGCTGGACCGGGCCGACCGTGATCGGCGGGCTGGCCGGGATCGGGCACCGCATCTCCACCAGCGGCGCGGCCGAGCGGCAGGGCGTGGTGCACCGGCTCGACGTGGGCACCACCGGGATCATGGTGGTGGCCAAGAGCGAGCAGGCGTACACGGCGCTGAAGCGGGCCTTCAAGTACCGCGAGGTGGAGAAGCGTTACCACGCCGTGGTGCAGGGGCATCCGGACCCGTCGCGCGGCACCATCGACGCCCCGATCGACCGGCACCCGCACCACGACTACCGGTGGGCGGTGGTCTCCGGCGGCAAGCCGAGCATCACCCACTACGACACGCTGGAGGCGTTCCCGTCGGCGAGCCTGCTCGACGTCCGGCTGGAGACGGGGCGTACCCACCAGATCCGGGTGCACTTCTCCTCGCTGCGCCACCCCTGCGTGGGCGACGTCACCTACGGCGCGGACCCGACCCTGTCGGCCCGGCTGGGGCTGGCCCGGCAGTGGCTGCACGCCCGGTCGCTGAGCTTCCTGCACCCCCGCACGGGCGACGAGGTGACCTTCGTGAGCGACTATCCCGACGACCTGGACCGGGCGCTGCGGGTCCTCCGCGACTGACCCGGTGACCAGCGCAGACGCCGGGCGGCCGGACCGCCGCGCGCCGGGCCCGCGCCGGCCCCGCGCGCTCGCCGTCGCCGCGCTGCTGTCGGTGGCGGCGGTGCTGGCGGCGGCCGGCTGGGTCGGCCGCCACGACCGGCCGGCGGGCGACCGCACGGTGGGCGAGGTGACCCGGGTCGGCGTGCCGGCCGGCGGGTCGATCCCGGCGTACCTGCGCGCCGCCGCCGCCGAGCTCGCGGCCCTGCCGGCGGGCGGGTCGCCGGCCGGCACGTACGCGCTGGTGTCGTTCGGGGACTACCTCGCGCCGGACCGGCTGGCCGACGTCCTCGCCGGGGCGGAGGTCGTCGAGGTGGTGGCGCGGGCGCCGCTGCCCGGCCGGCAGACCGAGATCGTCCGGCTGCGGGCCCAGCGGCTCCCGCAGGACCTGGTGACGGGGATGGCCGGCGTGGCGGGCCGCAAGGACCGCGAGGCCGCCGACCAGCGGGCCCGGGCCGCGGCCGCCGCCGACGCCGAGCTGCGCCGGACGTACGAGACCGGCGCGCTGGTCGCGGCGGGCGAGGCGGCGGCGTACCGGGCGGGGTGCGGGTGCGCCTACGCCGCCGTCGTGCGGGCCGCGCCCGACGCGCTGCGCGCCCTGGCCGCCCGGCCCGGGGTCCGCGCCGTCGACCCCGCCCCGGAGCTGAGCCGGCTGGACCGGACGGTGGTGACCCCGCCGCTGCCCGAGCAGCGCGACGTGGCCCGCCCGCCGGCCGACGCCGGCCCGACGCCGCTGGTGGGCGAAACGTCGGAAGCGGCACCGACGGCGACGGATTCCTCACCTAGCGTCGATCGGGGTCGACCCGCCGTGGCCCCGTCCGGCGTCGCGAGCTCCCCGGACGTGCCTGCGGGCAGCCGAACGGCGCCGGAGAAGTGACAAAGCCGAATCAGGATGTGCGCGGACCGGTGTGGTCCGAATAGGGTTTCGTTCGTAGCCTGTCAGGCGGAGATCGATGGCGCTGGGAGGGCGAGCCTTGGACGGCACGGAGACCAGCTGGGGTCGGCCGGCCGAACCAGCACCGCGGTGGCGGGCGCTGCTCGACCGGGCCCGGCTCGGTGGTCGCACCGCGGAGCAGGCCGAGGCAGACCGCCACGCCGAGGAGGCGGCCCGCGCGGCGCCGGAGCCGCTGCCCCGGCGCGGGTCCGGCAACGGCTACGCCGGGCGGGCGGCGATCGGCCCGCCGGGGGAGCAGCCGTACGCCGCGGAGCCCGGCTATCCGGCCGAGCCGGCGCGCGGCGGCTACCGGGCCGGGGCGAGCTACCGGGTGGACCCGGCCTACCGGATCGACCCGTCCTACCAGCCGGATCCCCCTGGCTACCAGCCGGAGGCCCCGTCCTACCAGCCGGAGCAGGCGGGCTACCCGGCCGATCCGCTGGGCTACCAGCCCGAGCCCCCCGGCTACCAGCCCGAGCCGACCTATCCGGCCGAGCCGTCCTGGCGGTCCGGCCCCGGGCGACCCGACCCGGAGCCGCCGCGCCGCGCCGACCCGCCGCCGCCCGCCCAGTCGCGCTACTCGCTGCTCGACGGCGGCGGCTACCGCCCCGAGCCCGCGCCGGTCGAGTCCCGCTACTCGCTGCTCGACAGCGGCGGCTACCGCCCCGAGCCCGCCTATCCGCCGCCCCCGGCGGAGCCGGTCTACCAGCCGCCCGTGGTGGAGCCCGCCTACCCGCCGCCCCCGGCCGAGCCGGTCTACCAGCCGCCGCCGGCCGAGCCGGTCTACCGGGCCGAGGCCGCCTACCAGCCCGTCGCCGAGCCGGTCTACCAGCCGCCGCCCGGGCCGCCCGCCGTGGTCGAGCGGGGCTACCCGGCCCGCATCGAGTGGCGGGCGCAGAGCGCCGAGAGCGAGCTGGAACGCGCCGCCGGGGTGCTCCGCCGCGACCTGGGCACGCCCCGGGTGCTCGCCTTCGCCAACCCCAAGGGCGGGGTGCACAAGACGACCGCCACGGTGCTGGCCGCCGCCACCGTCGGCAGCGTACGCGGCCGGGGCGTGCTCGCCTGGGACGACAACGAGCTGCGCGGCACCCTCGGGCTGCGGGCCGGCAGCGCCCGGCACGCCCGGACGATCCGGCACCTGATCCACGACCTCGCCCAGATCGAGATCCTGGAGGGCTCCACCCTGCTGGGCAGCCTCGACGACTACCTGCGGCACGCCGCCGACGGCTCGTACGACGTGCTGGCCGGGGAGGAGAGCCCCCGGTTCGCCCAGCGGCTCGACCAGTTCACCGTCAAGCGGGTGCTGGAGCTGCTGCGGCGCACGCACGACGTGGTCTGCGTGGACACCGGCAACAACGTGGAGAGCCCCAACTGGCGCACGGTGATGCAGGCCGCCGACCAGCTCGTGGTGACCACCGTGCCCCGGGAGGACGCCGCGTTCAGCGCCGACTGGATGCTCGACCTGCTGCACGAGGTCGGCATGGGCGAGCTGGCCGACAACGCCGTCACCCTGATCTCCTGCCCGACGCCGGGCCGCTCGCCGTTGCAGACCGACCTGGAGCGGCACTTCGCCACCCGCACCCGGGCGGTGGCCGTGGTGCCGTACGACCCGGCGCTGGAGACCGGCTCGTCGATCGAATACCACCAGCTCCAGCCGGAGACCCGGCAGGCGTGGCTGCGCGCGGCGTCGGTCATGCTGGAGCCCTTCGCCCGCTGAGCCCTTCGCCCGCCGCGCCCGCCGGCCCCCGCGCCTGCCGCGGCGGCACCGACGCCCCGGGGACGCCGCCGGTCTGTAAGGATCATCGGGTGAGCCCGGACACCTCCGACGCCGACCGTCCCGCGCCCCGTCCCGACCCGACCGCCGGGCCGGTCCCCGACCCGCCGGCCGCCCCGCCCCTCGACCCGTTCGCCGGGCCCCCGGCCGACCCGCCACCGGCCGCCCCGGTCTCCGACCCGTTCGCCGGGCCGCTCGCCGGGCCCCCGGCCCACCAGCCGCCCGCCGGGCCGTTCGCGGGGCCGCCCCCGCACCCGTTCGGCGCGCCGCCGGCCGGTCCGGTCCCCGCCGACCCGACCCCGCCCGAGCGCCGGCCGGGCCGGGCGGCCGGGGTGGCGCTGGGCGCGGCGGCCCTGGTGACCGCGCTGGGCGTCCCGCTGGGGCTGCTCTGGGCGGCCGTCGCCCCGGACACCCCGGTGGTCAAGACCGCCGAGGGGGCCGTCTACGCCCAGCCGCAGCCGGAGCAGCCGATCGCCGCCGACGGCTGGTTCAGCCTGCTCGGGCTCGGCTTCGGCGTGCTCGCCGCGCTGGGCCTGTGGGTGCTGCTGCGGCGGCGGCGCGGCCCCGTCGGGCTGCTCGCCGGTGCGGCCGGTGGCCTCGGCGCGGCCCTGGTGGCCTGGCAGGTCGGCCGGCGGGTGGGCCTGTCGGCGTACGAGCGGCTGCTGGCGACCGCGCCGGACGGGGAGGCGTTCACCAAGCCCGCCGACCTGCGCGCCGGTGGCCTGCACCGGCTGTTCGACGTGCTGCCCCTGCCGTACGGCAACCTGCTGCTGCCGGCGTTCGGCGCGGCCGTGACGTACACCCTGCTGGCCGGCTGGTCGCGGTGGCCGTCGCTGCGCCCGGAGCCCGAGCCGGACCTGTCCTGGGCCTACGCCGCCCCGCCCGCCACCGGGCCGCAGGTCAGTTCGGGGCCGGCGGACTCGCCAGCTCCGACAGCGGCACCGGAACCGCCCGCACCTGGCGCAGCAGGGTCGCCTCGCGGTTGAGCAGCCGCAGCTCGGCGCGGAGCCGGGCGGCGGTGTCGTCGACCGCGAGCAGCCGCTGCCGGTCGTCGACGGTCAGCATGGCGGTCGCGGCGACCAGGTGGGACAGCACCGTCGGGTCCTCCGGAAGCTGCTCGGAGATGTCCTCCGGGTCGGGGCGGATCAGCCCGAGATATTGCCGGAACACCGCGATCACCCGGGCCGCGAGCAGGTCGGCGGCCTCGTCGGGGCCGCCCGGCTCGGGCAGCCACTCGACCTCGGCCGTCAGGTAGGGCTCGGTGGTCTCGTCGAGCCGCACGACGCGGAACCGCCGCCGCCCCACGGTGACGATGTCGAACCCGCCGTCGGCCAGCTCGGTCACCTGCCGCAGCTCGGCGGTGCAGCCGACCTCGTGCAGCGTGACCCCGCCGACCCCGGGCACGGGCCGCCCCGGCGTGCCGGGGGCGACCTCCCAGCCGGCCCGGATGGCCACCACGCCGAACTCCCGGGGCGCGCCCTCGGGCAGGCCCGTGAGGTGGCGCACGAGGGCCCGGTAGCGCTCCTCGAAGATGTGCAGCGGCAGCACCAGGCCGGGGAAGAGCACCGTCCCGAGGGGGAAGATCGGCAACCGCGCAGTCACGGGATCGAGCCTAGCCCGCCCGCGCCGTCCCGGCGGGGCCCGTCCCGCCCCGCGGCGCCCGCCGGCCCCCGGCGGGGCCGCCCCGGCGGGTCTCCCGGCCGCCCGGCGGCCGGCGTGGCTCGGCTCACCGTCCCGGCGTGCGGGCGGCGCGGGCCGCCGCCGGCCCGGCCGCCTAGACTCGCAGGCGTGTTGAATCGGATCGACCTGCGCGGCGGCGTCCGTGACCCCCGCCGCCTGCTGCCCCGTGCCCAGCTCGACGTCTCCGTGGCGGTCGAGCGGATCCGCCCCCTCGTGGAGGCGGTCCGCGAGCATGGGTACCCGGCGATCCGCGAGGCCAGCGCGCGCTTCGACGGGGTCTCGCCGGAGCGGCTGCGGGTGCCGGCCGAGGCGATCGCCGAGGCCGAGGGGACGCTCGACCCGCAGGTCCGCGCCGCCCTGCTGGAGTCGATCAGCCGGGCCCGCAGGGTGCACGCCGACCAGCGCCGGGTCGACCACACCACCCAGGTGGTGCCCGGCGGCACCGTCACCGAGCGCTGGGTCCCCGTCGACCGGGTCGGCCTCTACGTCCCCGGCGGCCTGGCGATGTACCCGTCGACCGTGGTGATGAACGTGGTCCCCGCCCAGGCGGCCGGCGTCCGGTCGCTGGTGGTGGCCAGCCCGCCGCAGCAGGAGAACGGTGGCCTGCCCGACGCCCGGGTCCTCGCGGCCTGCGCGCTGCTCGGCGTCGACGAGGTCTACGCCGTCGGCGGCGCGCAGGCGGTGGCGATGCTGGCCTACGGCGCGACGGTCGACCCCGACGGCGCGCAGCGCTGCGACCCCGTAGACATGATCACCGGCCCGGGCAACATCTGGGTCACCGCCGCGAAGCGGCTGCTGCGCGGCGTGGTCGGCATCGACGCCGAGGCCGGCCCCACCGAGATCGCGATCCTCGCCGACGACACCGCCGACCCGGCGCACGTCGCCGCCGACCTGGTCAGCCAGGCCGAGCACGACCCCCTCGCGGCCAGCGTGCTGGTCACCTGCTCGGTCGCGCTGGCCGACGCCGTCGAGGCCGAGCTGGCCCGGCAGGTGCCGGCGACCAAGCACGCCGACCGGGTCACCACCGCGCTGACCGGCGAGCAGAGCGGCGTGGTGCTGGTCGACGACCTGGAGGCGGGCCTGCGGGTGGTCGACGCGTACGCCGCCGAGCACCTGGAGATCCAGACCGAGAACGCCCGCGAGTGGGCGCTGCGGGTCCGCAACGCCGGGGCGATCTTCGTCGGCGCGTGGTCGCCGGTGTCGCTCGGCGACTACTGCGCCGGCTCCAACCACGTGCTGCCCACCGGCGGCTGCGCCCGGCACTCCTCCGGCCTGTCCGTGCAGTCCTTCCTGCGCGGCATCCACCTGGTGGAATACACCCACGACGCGCTGCGCGAGGTGGCCGGGCACGTGGTGACCCTGGCCGGCGTCGAGGACCTGCCGGCCCACGGCCAGGCGGTCGCCGTCCGCTTCCCGGGGGAGGGCCGGTGACGACCCTCGACGAGCTGCCGATCCGCGACGACCTGCGGGGCCTGACGCCCTACGGCGCCCCGCAGCTCGACGTGCCGGTGCGGCTGAACACCAACGAGAATTCCTACCCGGTGCCCGAGGCGGTGGTCGACGCGATCGGCAAGGCCCTCGCCGCCGAGCTGCGCGACCTCAACCGCTACCCCGACCGCGACGCCGTGGCGCTGCGCGCCGACCTGGCGGCCTACCTCGGGCACGGGCTCACCGCCGGGCAGGTCTGGGCGGCCAACGGCTCCAACGAGATCCAGCAGCAGCTCCTCCAGGCGTTCGGCGGGCCGGGGCGCACGGCGCTCGGCTTCACGCCGGCGTACTCGATGCACCCGCTGCTGGCGCTCGGCACCGGCACCCGGTGGGTGCCGGCGGAGCGCGGGGTCGACTTCGGGCTGACCGCCGACGAGGCGGTCGCCCAGGTCCGCGCGCACCGCCCCGACGTGGTGTTCCTCTGCTCGCCGAACAACCCGACGGGCACGGCGCTGGACCCGGCGGTGGTCGCCGCAGTCCTCGACGCCGCGCCCGGCATGGTGGTGGTCGACGAGGCGTACGCCGAGTTCGCCCGCCCCGGCACGGTCAGCGCCCTCGCGGTGCTGCCCGGCCACCCGAGGCTGGTGGTGACCCGCACGATGAGCAAGGCGTTCGGCTTCGCCGGCGGCCGGCTGGGCTATCTCGCGGCCGACCCGGCGGTGGTGGCGGCGGTGCAGCTCGTGCGGCTGCCCTACCACCTGTCGGCGCTCACCCAGGCCGCCGCCCGCGCGGCGCTGGCGCACCGCGACGCCCTGCTGGCCACGGTCGAGGCGATCATGGGGCAGCGGGACCGGATCGTCGCCGGGCTGCGCGCCCGCGGTCTGCGGGTCGCCGACAGCGACGCCAACTTCGTCCTGTTCCGGGTCGGCGGCGACCAGGCGGTGGCCTGGCGCGCGCTGCTGGAGCAGGGGGTGCTCGTGCGCGACGTCGGGCTGCCCGGCTGGCTGCGGGTCACCGCCGGCACCCCCGCCGAGACCGACGCCTTCCTCACCGCGATGGAGAGTTTGTGATGAGCCGCACCGCCCGGGTCGAGCGGATCACCAAGGAGACCAAGGTGCTCGTCGAGATCGACCTCGACGGCGCCGGCCGGGCCGAGATCGGCACCGGCGTCGGCTTCTACGACCACATGCTGCACCAGATCGCCCGGCACGGCGGCTTCGACCTGACCGTGCGCACCGTCGGCGACCTGGAGATCGACGCCCACCACACGATGGAGGACACCGCGCTCGCCCTGGGCGCCGCGTTCGACCAGGCGCTGGGCGACAAGGCCGGCATCCGACGGTACGGCTCGGCGACCGTCCCGATGGACGAGGTGCTCGTCCGGGCCGCCGTCGACCTGTCGGGCCGCCCGTACGTGGTGCACGACGAGCCGGCGCTGGCCCCGTACATCGGGCCGGTCTACCCGACCAGCATGACCCGGCACATCTGGGAGTCCTTCGGCCAGGCGGCCCGCATCACCCTGCACGTGGACGTGCTGCGCGCGGCCCGCCCCGGCGGCCGCCCCGACGCCCACCACGTCGTGGAGGCCCAGTTCAAGGCGGTCTCCCGCGCCCTGCGGGAGGCCACGGCGCTCGACCCCCGGTCGGCCGGCGCGATCCCCAGCACGAAGGGCGCGCTGTAGCCGTGGGCGGGGTGCTGCCGACCCTGCTGCTGATCCTCGCCGGGGTGCTGGTCGGCGGGGCGGTCTCGCTGCACCGCCAGGGCGCGACGCGCGGCGCGGTGGTGGTCACCGCGGTGCTGGCGGTGCTGGCCACGGCCGGCGGGGTGCTCTGGCTGCTTCCCGGGGAGGGCTGATGGGCGATCTGGTCAAGCGGGTCGTGGTGCTCGACTACGGCTCGGGCAACCTTCGTTCGGCCGAGCGGGCCCTGGCGCGGGCCGGCGCCGACGTCACCGTCACCGCCGACCTGGCCGCCGCCGCGGCTGCCGACGGCCTGGTGGTGCCGGGCGTGGGCGCGTACGCCGCCTGCATGGCCGGCATCGAGGCGCTCGGCGCGGGCCCGGTCATCGCCGAGCGGGTCGCCGCCGGGCGGCCGGTGCTGGGCATCTGCGTGGGCATGCAGGTGCTCTTCGAGCACGGCGACGAGCACGGCGTGGTCACCAAGGGGCTCGGGCTGCTGCCGGGCGGGGTGACCCGGCTGCCCGCCGCCCGGCTGCCGCACATGGGCTGGAACACGGTGCGGCCCCCGGCGACGTCGGTGCTCTTCGCGGGCCTGCCCGCCGACAGCCGCTTCTACTTCGTCCACTCCTACGGGGTGGTCGACGCGGGCGCGCTGGCGGCGTCGGGCGCGGCGGTGACCACCGCCCAGCACGAGGCGGACTTCGTGGCGGCGGTGGAGCGGGGCGCGCTCTCGGCCGCCCAGTTCCACCCGGAGAAGTCGGCCGACACCGGCGCGGCGCTGCTGCGCAACTGGCTCGGCACCGTGCCCGCCGGTGGCTGAGCGGGGCCCGCGCGGCCGGGGCACCGGGCCGGGGGGAGCGGCGTGAGCAAGGAGCGGGCCCGCCGCCGGGAGGCCCGCGAGGCCCAGTTGGAGCGGGAGCGGGCGGTGCGCCGCCGCCGGGTGGCCCGCCGGGAGCGCCGCCGCGCGGTGGTGCGCCGGCTGACGCCCCGCTGGCCGCGCCGCCGCAGCGGCCGGCTGGCCCGGCACTCCCGGGGCGAGCGGGCGGCGATCGTCGGCCTGACCGGCGTGGCGCTGGTCGCCATCTGGAGTTTCGTCGACGACCTGGCGCTGCGGGTGGTGCTTGTCGTGTTGTTGCTGCTGGTGTTGCCGGCGGCCGTGGTGATCGCACTGGGCCGCCGGTCCTGACGCGCACGTTATCGATCCGAGGAGAAGAGCGTTGAGCCTCACCCTGTTGCCCGCCGTGGACGTCGCCGACGGCCAGGCCGTCCGGCTCGTGCAGGGCGCCGCCGGCAGCGAGACCGCCTACGGCGACCCCCTGGAGGCGGCGCTGGCCTGGCAGCGCGACGGCGCGGAGTGGATCCACCTGGTCGACCTGGACGCCGCGTTCGGCCGGGGCTCCAACGCCGCGCTGCTGGCCGACGTGGTGGGCCGGCTGGACGTGCAGGTGGAGCTGTCCGGCGGGATCCGCGACGACGCGTCGCTGCGGGCCGCGCTGGGCACCGGCGCGGCGCGCGTCAACATCGGCACCGCCGCGCTGGAGGACCCGCAGTGGTGTGACCGGATCTGCGGCGAGTACGGCGACCGCGTCGCCATCGGCCTGGACGTGCGCGGCCGTACCCTGGCGGCGCGGGGCTGGACCCGCGACGGCGGCGACCTCTACGAGGTGCTGGAGCGGCTCGACAAGGCGGGGGCCTCCCGCTACGTGGTGACCGACATCACCAAGGACGGCACGATGCGCGGGCCGAACCTGGACCTGCTGCGCGAGGTCTGCTCCCGCACCGACGCCCCGGTGATCGCCTCGGGCGGCGTCTCGACGCTGGACGACCTGCGCGCCCTGGCCACTCTGGAGCCGGTCGGCGTGGAGGGCGTGATCGCCGGCAAGGCGCTGTACGCGGGCGCGTTCACCGTGCGGGAGGCCCTCGACGTGCTCGCCGCCGCGTGACGGTCACCCGGCTGGGCTCGGGCGGCCCCTGGGAGGCGCTCTACGGCTACTCCCGGGTCGTCCGGGCCGGCGACCGGGCCGTCACGGCCGGCTGCACGGCGACCGTCGACGGCCGGGTGGTGCACGTGGGGGACGCCGCCGCGCAGACCGCGCAGGCGCTGCGGATCGGCCTGGCGGCCCTCGCCGAGGTCGGCGCGGGGCCCGGCGACGTGGTGCGCACCCGGATGTACGTGACGGACCGCGCGCACGCCGACGAGGTGGGCCGGGCCCACAACGCGGTGTTCGGGGCGGTCCGGCCGGCGGCGACCCTGGTCGTGGTGGCCGCCCTGCTCGACCCGGAGCACCTGGTCGAGGTGGAGCTGGAGGCGTACCTCGGCGACCGCTGACCCGGCCCGCCCCGCCCGCCGGGGCGCCGGGCCGGCGGTGGTGCGTGGGGCGGTGGCGGTGAGCCGGGGCACAGTGCGGGCCATTAGGTTGTGCACAACTCAATTGCGCACTATGTTTTCCCCGTGACCGACGATCTGGTGCTGGGACGGCAGGTGTGCTTCGCGCTCTACGCCGCGTCGCGCGCCCTCACCGACGTCTACCGGCCGATCCTCGACGAGTTCGGGCTCACCTACCCGCAATACCTTGTGCTGCTGGTGCTCTGGGAGCGCGGCGACGACGCGCCCACCGTCTCCGAGCTGGGCGCCGCCCTGCGGCTGGACTCCGGCACGCTCTCCCCGCTGCTCAAGCGGCTGGAGGCCGCCGGGGTGCTGGTCCGGTCGCGGTCCGCGGCCGACGAACGGCGGGTGGAGGTGCGCCTCACCGACGCGGGCCGCGCGCTGCGCGAGCGGATGTGCGGCGTGCCGCTGCGGGTGGCGCTGGCCACCGGGCTCACCGAGGCCGAGCTGATCGGGCTGCGCGACACCCTCAACCGGGTCACCGAGACGATCCACCGACAGAAGGAGAAGTGATCGCCATGCAGGTCCTCTACACCGCCAACGCCCGCGCCACCGGCGACGGCCGCGACGGCCACGTCCGCACCTCTGACGGCACCTTCGACCTCGACCTCGCGGTCCCGAAGGAGATGGGCGGCGCGGGCGGCGCGGCGAACCCGGAGCAGCTCTTCGCCGCCGGCTACGCCGCCTGCTTCCACTCCGCGCTGCGCCTGGTGGCGCGGCGGGCCAAGGCCGACGTCACCGGCTCCGTCGTCGACGCCGAGGTGGGCATCGGCGCCAACGGCAGCGGCGGCTTCGGCCTGGCCGTCACGCTCGTGGTGGACCTGCCGGCCGTCCCCCGGCCCGCCGCCGAGCAGCTCGTCGAGCAGGCCCACCAGGTCTGCCCCTACTCGAACGCGACCCGGGGCAACGTCGAGGTCGCCCTCACCGTCCGCGAGGCCCTCGCCGCCTGAGCCGTGGCGCGCGGCGTCGGCGCACCCGTCTGCCGCCGCGCGCCGCGCCCCGCCTGACACAGCCCCGACCAGCGACCGAGAGGACGACCGACACCGTGACCGTCAACCGTGAGATCCACCTCGCCTCCCGCCCCGAGGGGTGGCCGACCGCCGACAACTTCCGGCTCGTCGAGACCGAGGTGCCCACCCCGGGTCCCGGGCAGCTCGTGGTCCGCAACCAGTTCATGTCCGTCGACCCGTACATGCGGGGCCGGATGAACGACGTCAAGTCGTACGTGCCGCCGTTCGCCCTCGACGCCCCGCTCGACGGCGGCGCGGTCGGCGAGGTGGTGGCCGGCGAGGGCAACGGGATCGGCCCCGGCGACACCGTCCTGCACGGCCTCGGCTGGCGGGAGTACGCCCTGGTCGACGCCAGGGGAGCCCGCAGGGTCGACCCGACGATCGCCCCGGTGAGCGCCTACCTGGGCGTGCTCGGCATGACCGGGCTGACCGCGTACGCCGGCCTGCTCGACGTGGCCGCCATGCAGCCCGGGGAGAGCGTCTTCGTCTCCGGCGCGGCCGGGGCGGTGGGCAGCATGGTCGGCCAGATCGCCAAGCTGAAGGGCGCCGCCCTGGTGGTCGGCAGCGCCGGCTCGCCGGCCAAGGTCGAGCGGCTGCGGGCGCTCGGCTTCGACGCCGCGTTCGACTACCACGACGGCCCCGTCGCCGACCAGCTCAGGGCCGCCGCCCCGAAGGGGATCGACGTGTACTTCGACAACGTCGGCGGCGAGCACCTGGAGGCCGCGATCGGCGCGCTGCGCCTGCACGGGCGGGCCGCGATCTGCGGCATGATCGCCCAGTACAACGCCACCGAGCCGCCGGCCGCCCCGCGCAACCTGGCGCAGCTCATCGGCAAGCGGCTCACCCTGCGCGGCTTCCTCGTCGGCGACCACGGCCACCTGCGCGACCAGTTCGTCCAGGAGGTCGCCGGCTGGCTGCACGAGGGCAGGCTCTCGTACGACGAGACGGTCGTCGACGGCATCGCCGCCGCCCCGGACGCCTTCCTCGGCCTGCTGCGCGGCGACAACCTCGGCAAGATGCTGGTGCGCCTGTAAGGAAGGGCCCCTTGTTAACGCTTCCGGTAGAGAAGGGTCCCCTTCTCACCCCGCCCCGGAGCGCGCCGCGGCGCGGAGCCGGAGCCGCCCGCGGAGCCGCGGCGCGGAGTCGGGGCGCGGAGCCGGGCCTGCCCGTCGCCGGTGGTCGGCCTCACGTCGGCGGCCGCCGGGACGGGCGGGGCGATAGGCTTCCCGGCATGACGGTGGCGGTGCGGGTGATCCCGTGTCTCGACGTGGACGCCGGGCGGGTGGTCAAGGGGGTCAACTTCCTCGACCTGCGCGACGCCGGCGACCCGGTGGAGCTGGCGGCGGCGTACGACCGGGCGGGCGCGGACGAGTTGACCTTCCTGGACGTGACCGCCTCCTCCAGCGACCGGGGCACCATGCTCGACGTGGTGCGGCGCACCGCCGAGTCGGTCTTCATCCCGCTCACCGTGGGCGGCGGCGTGCGGCAGGTCGCCGACGTCGACACGCTGCTGCGGGCCGGGGCCGACAAGGTCGGGGTGAACACCGCGGCCATCGCCCGGCCCGAGCTGATCGCCGAGATCGCCGACCGGTTCGGCCGGCAGGTGCTGGTGCTCTCCCTCGACGTTCGCCGCGCCCCGGCCGGCACCACCGCGAGCGGCTTCGAGGTCACCACCCACGGCGGCCGCCGGGGCACCGGGCTCGACGCCGTCGAGTGGGCGCGGCGCGGCGCCGAGCTGGGCGCGGGGGAGATCCTGCTCAACTCGATGGACGCCGACGGCACGAAGGCCGGCTTCGACCTGGAGCTGATCGGCGCGGTCCGCGCCGTCGTCGACGTGCCGGTGGTGGCCAGCGGCGGGGCGGGCGAGGTGGCCCACTTCCCGCCGGCCATCGCCGCCGGTGCCGACGCGGTGCTCGCCGCCAGCGTCTTCCACTTCGGCGAGCTCACCGTCGCCGAGGTCAAGGACGCCCTGCGCGGCTCGGGCCACCCCGTGCGCTGACTGTGAGGCTGCCCAGTCGGTCCGTCGGTGATGGGCTGATGTCGGCAGTGGTGGACGTGACTCCTGCGCTGACCCGCCCCGGCGGCGCCGGGCGATCCGGTCCCGCCCGTCGTGCGGGGCCGGGCCGACGCGGTGGCGCGGCCCCGTGGCGGCCGCCGGGTCGGTCGACGCCCGGCGGCACGCCCCCGCCCGTCAGGGCCGCCCGGAGTGGCCTTCCGGCGAGCGGCGCGGGGCCGGGATCGAGCGGACGGCGTATTCCTGCACGGCGGCGGCGTGCTCGTCCTCGGGGAGGGTCCACTCGGCGCTGCCCGGGGCGTGCCGGCGGCTCAGCACGCCCTGCACGGTGTCGACGGCGGTGGCCAGGCCGGCGCTCGGCCGGGAGCGCCAGAGCCGCTCGCCGTCGGGGGTGAGCCGGAACCAGCCGTCGGTCACGCTCACCAGGCCGGCCCCGACGAGCCGGCGAACTGCGGTCTCCACCTCGTGCCGTTCGGGGATGGCGTGGTTGAGGTGGTCGGCTGTGGAGAGCACGTCAGCGAGCCGGACGCCCTCGGGGCGTCGGGTGGATGCCGACCTGCGGTGCCGGCCGGCACCGTTGGCGATCACCAGCGAAACGAAGATCCAGGCGTCGGTCCAGCGCCATCCGCTCTCCCCCATGCAGGAATGATGCCGTGCGTCGCCCTCGGAGGAAACACCTACTTTTCCGGTACGGGCGTCACCGCAGCTCAGCGCGGTGACGTGGTCACGGTCCGGCGGGGCGTGGCCCGGCGGCCCCCACCTCGACCGGTCCCGCCGGTTGCGCGTCGACGGTGAACGGGGGCAGGAACAGTTGGGTCAGCGGCCCGATGGCGAGGGCGTACGCGACGGTGCCGACGCCGACGGTGCCGCCGAGCAGCCAGCCGAGGGCCAGCACGGTGACCTCGATGACGGTGCGCACCAGCCGGACCGACCGGCCCGGGCGGCGCGCCACGTAGCCGGTCATCAGGCCGTCGCGGGGGCCGGGGCCGAGCCGCGCGCCCAGGTAGAGGGCGGTGGCGGCGCCGTTGGCGACGATCCCGACGACCAGCAGCGTCGCCCGTGCCGCCAGCGGGGCGTCGCCGGGCAGCAGGGCCAGGGTGGCGTCGACCACGAGCCCGATGACCAGCACGTTGCTGACCGTGCCGAGGCCCGGTCGTTGCCGCAGCGGGATCCACAGCAGCAGCACGAGCGCGCCGACGGCGATGGTGACGGTGCCGAACGACAGCCCGGTCCGCCGGGCGACGCCCTGGTGGAAGACGTCCCACGGGTCGAGGCCGAGGCCGGAGCGGATCATCAGCGCCATGCTGACGCCGTAGAGGGTCAGCCCCGCGTAGAGCTGGACCAGCCGCCGGGCGGGCCGGTGCCGCAGATTGCCAATTGCCACCATGCATGCCACCCTAGGTGCCAATCCGGCGATGGGGAGAGCCAATATCGGGAGGGTGGCCATGACGAGCCAGGTGCGGGGGACCCAATTGGCTCGGCTCCTCGGGCAGTGGCACGCGCTGCCCGGCCGCCGCCGCAGCCCGGACTACGCCGCGCTCGCCGGCGCCGTCCGGGGGCTGCTCGCCGACGGCCGGCTGCCCCTGGGGGTGCGCCTGCCGGCCGAGCGGGAGCTGGCCGAGGCGCTGCGGATCAGCCGGACCACGGTGACCGCCGCGTACCGGCAGTTGCGGGAGAGCGGCCACCTGGCCAGCCGCCGGGGGGCGGGCAGCTGGACGATGCTCCCGGGCACGCACCGGGTGGCCAGCACCGGCCTGTGGACCCCGCTGGACGACCGCGACATGATCGACCTCGGGGTGGCCGCGCTGGCCGCCCCGCCCGAGCTGCTGCCCGCCGCCCGGGCCGCCGCCGAGGACCTGCCCCGCTACCTGGGCGGGGCCGGCTACCACCCGACCGGCGTCATCGAGCTGCGCGAGGCGGTCGCCGCCGGCTACACGGCGCGGGGCCTGCCCACCTCGCCCGACCAGATCATGGTCACCAGCGGCACCCAGCACGCGCTGGACCTGGTGCTGCGGCTGGCCCTGGCGCCCGGGGGCAACGTGCTGGTCGAGTCGCCGACGTACCCGAACGCCCTCGCCGCCCTCGCCGCCCGCCGGGCCCGGATCACCACGCACGGCCTGGCCACCGACGCCGCCGGCTGGGACGCCGACCTGCTGTTGGGCAGCCTGCGCCAGGGGCGGCCGAAGCTGGCCTACCTGATCCCCGACTTCCAGAACCCGACCGGGCACCTGATGCCGGCCGAGCTGCGCGAGCGGGTGGTCGCCGCGGCCCACGCCGCCGGCACCGACCTGGTGATCGACGAGTCGTTCGTGGACCTGCCGCTGGACGGCACCGAGCTGCCCCCGCCCGTCGCCACGTTCGACAGGCACTCCCGGGTGATCTCCATCGGCGGGATGAGCAAGCCCTACTGGGGCGGCCTGCGCATCGGCTGGGTCCGCGCGTCCGCCCCGCAGGTGCAGCGGCTCGCCGCCGCCCGGGTCGGGGTGGACATGGCCAGCCCCGTGCTCGACCAGCTCGTCGCGGTCCACCTGCTCGCCGACGCGCCGGCCATCGTGGCCGCCCGCCGCACCCAGCTCGCCGCCCAGCGCGACGCCCTGACCGACGCGCTCGCGCGCCGCCTGCCCGACTGGCGGGTCACCGCGCCGCGCGGCGGGGTGACGCTCTGGGTGGAGCTGGACGGGCCGATCTCCAGCGCGCTGGCCCGTGCCGCCGAGGAGGTCGGCGTACGGCTGGCCCCCGGTCCCCGGTTCGGCCTGGACGGCACCCTCGAACGCTTCCTGCGGCTGCCGTTCACGCTGCCCGCCGCGGACCTCGCGGAGGCCGTCGGGCGGCTCGCGGCGGTCCGCTACGACCTGGACCGCGCCGGCCGCCCGCGCTGGCAGGAGCCGGCCGTCATCGCCTGACCGCCCGCGCTGGCAGGAGCCGGCCGTCATCGCCTGACCGCCCGCGCCCGCGCGGTCCACCGATCCGGCCGAACCCGGCCGCCCGGGCCCCGGGGTTGGGAGACTGCGGGGGTGCGCAGCGGGGGATGGTCGCTCGGTGTGCGACCCGGCGCGCCCGGCTCGCGCACCACCCGGCTGGAGCTCTTCTACGACCTGGTCTTCGTCTACGCGTTCCTGAACGTCACCACGCTGACCGTGTACGACCCGAGCCCCGTCAGCCCGTTCCGCTGCCTGCTCGTGCTGGGGCTGCTGTGGTGGTGCTGGACGGGCTTCGCCGGGCTCGGCAACGCGGTCCGCGCCGACCAGGGTGTCCTACCGCTGGTCGGCTTCGTCACGGTCGCCGCGACCTTCCTGCTGGCCCTGAGCATGCCGGGCGCGTTCACGGACCGCCCCGGGGGGCTGAACGGCCCGCTGGTCTTCGCGAGCTGCTACTTCCTGGTCCGCGCCACGCAGCTCGCGGTCTTCGGCTGGGTGGCCCGGGGCGACCCGGCCCGGCTGCGCCGCTGGGCGCTGCTGGCGGTGCTGCCGGTGGTCGCGGCGGCCCTGCTCGTCGCGGCCGGGCTGGTGCCGCCGCGGATCGCCCACGACGGCACGGCGACGGCCCTGCAACTGGCCTGCTGGGCCGCCGCGCTGACCCTGGAGTACGTGGCCGGGACGATCCTCGGCGGCCCGTACTGGGCGGTGGTGTCGGCCGGGCACTGGGCCGAGCGGCACGCCCTCATGGTGCTGATCGCGCTCGGCGAGTCGATCATCGCGTTGGGGCTGGGTCCGAAGTTCGTCACCGGCCTGCCGCTGACCTGGCCGGTGGTGGTCGCCGCGGTGACCGGCGTCGTCATCGCCGCGGCGCTGTGGTGGGCGTACTTCGACGTCCTGGCGCTCGCCGTCGAGCAGGCGCTGCACCGGGCCCGCGACCCGGTGACGCGGGCCCGGCTGGCCCGCGACGTGTACACGTACCTGCACCTGCCGATCGTCGCCGGGGTGATCTTCTTCGCCGTCGGGATCAAGGACCTGCTCGTCGAGGCGGCGGACCCGACCAAGCCGGACTGGGGCGAGCCGCTGGGGGCGTTGTGGATCCTCGTCCTCTACGGCGGGGTCGGCCTCTA
Source organism: Micromonospora sp. WMMD712 (assembly GCF_029581295.1). Lineage (NCBI taxonomy): Bacteria > Bacillati > Actinomycetota > Actinomycetes > Micromonosporales > Micromonosporaceae > Micromonospora > Micromonospora sp. WMMD712. The sequence goes on along the minus strand of NZ_CP120743.1, from coordinate 2,334,856 downwards.
CCTGCTCAGCCTCGTCGCCTGCGGGGTGCGGGTGCTGCGGGTGCTGCGCTGGCCGCCGGTGGTCGCGGTGGCGGTGCTGGCCGTGCTGTCGCCGGTGGCCGCCCGGATCGGGGCCCTGCACGCGCTGCTGCTGCTGGGGGTGGTCTGCGTGGTGCTGACGGTGGTGGAGACCCGGGGGGAGGGACGTCGCCGGCACCGGGTCCGCCAGTTGGCGCTGGCGGAGCAGGCCGAGGCCGAGGCCGAGGCGAGCCGGTGGCGCGCCGAGCACCTGTGAGCCGGGCCGCTGCCGTCGCGTGCCGACCGGGCGACCGGCGGCCGTGCCCCGGGACGGTGGGGCACGGCCGCCGGCGGGTCGCCGGCTCAGATCTCGGCGAGGCTGCCCTCGTACATCCGGTCGATCTCGGCCGCGAAGTTGCTCTCCACGCCCCGGCGCTTGATCTTGAGGGACGGGGTCATCTCGCCGTCCTCGATGGTCAGGTCGCGGGGCAGGACGGTCACCTTCTTGATCGTCTCCCAGCGGTTGAGCTTGGCGTTGAGCTGGGCGACGTACCCCTCGACCATGGCCCGGGCCTCGGCGGAGGCGGCGATCTCGGCGTAGCTGCGCCCCTCCAGCGGGCCGCCGGCCGCCCAGCCCAGGATCGCGTCCGGGTCGAGGCTGACCAGCATCGTGCAGTAGTTGCGGGCCTGGCCGATGACGACCGCCTGCGACGTGTACGGGCACAGCGCCTTGAACATGCCCTCGATGTGCGAGGGGGCGACGTACTTGCCGCCGGAGGTCTTGACCAGGTCCTTCTTCCGGTCGGTGATGCGCAGGTAGCCGTCGTCGTCGAGGCTGCCGATGTCGCCGGTGCGGAAGAAGCCGTCCTCGGTGAACGCCGCGGCCGTGTCCTCGGGGAGGTGGTGGTAGCCCCGCATGACCGGCCGGCCCCGGACCAGGATCTCCCCGTCGGTGTCGATCCGGCACTCCAGGTCGCCCATCGCCCGGCCGACGGTGCCGATGCGCAGGCCGCCGGGCGGGTTGACGAAGTTGCCGGCGCTGCTCTCGGTGAGGCCGTACCCCTCGGAGATCGGCAGGTTGGCGGCGGCGAAGAAGGTGGCGATCTCCTTGCTCAGCGGCGCGGAGCCGGAGACCAGCACCCGGATCCGGCCGCCGAGGCGGGCCTGGAGCTTGCTGAACACCAGCTTCTCGGCCAGCGCGTAGCGCAGCCTCAGCCCGGCGGGGACGGGCCGCCCGGCCTGCTCCAGCCCGACCTTCTCCTTGCCGACCCGCACCCCCCAGGCGAAGATCTTCGCCTTCGCGCCGCCGGCGCCCTGCGCGGTGGTGACCGCCTTGTTGTAGACCTTCTCGAAGACCCGGGGCGCCCCGCACATCAGCGTCGGCCGCACGACGGCCAGCAGCTCGACCAGCTTCTCGACCCGGCCGTCGACGTAGGTCGGCAGGCCGACGTGGGTCGCGCCGCAGAGCAGGGTCTTGCCGAACGAGTGGGCCAGCGGCAGCCACAGGTACTGCAGGTCGTCGGTGCGCAGCAGCCCCACCTCGGCCTGCGCGACGCCCTCCCAGCACCACCCGCCGTGCAGCAGCTCGACGCCCTTGGGCCGGCCGGTGGTGCCGGAGGTGTAGATGAGGGTGGCCAGGTGGTCGGGCCCGAGGTCGGCGGTCAGGCGCTCGATCAGCTCCGGGTCGTCGGCCAGGGCCCGGCCGCCGCGCTCCTCCAGCTCGGCGAGGGTCAGCTGCGGCACGGCCGCCGCCGGGTCGGGCGTGCCGTCGAAGAGCACCACGTGGGTCAGGGCCGGTAGCGTCGCACCGGCGATCTTGGCGGCCTGGGCCGGGTTCTCCGCGAACAGCACTCGCGAGCCGGAGTCGGCGACGATGTACGTGGTGTCCTCGGGCTCGGTGGTCGGGTAGACGGTGGTGGTGGCGCCACCCGCGCACATGATGCCGAAGTCGGCGAGCACCCAGTCGAGCCTGGTGCTCGACAGGATCGCCACCGGGTCCTCGCGGCCGACACCGAGCCCGTGCAGCCCCGCCGCGATCGCCCGGGCCCGCTGCCCCACCTGGGCCCAGGTCAGCCAGACCGGCCCGGAGTCGTCGGGGGCGGGGTGGGCGAACGCGGGGCGGTCGGGGGTGGCCGCGACGCGCTTGAGGAACATGTCGGGGATGGAACGGTACGGTACATCGAGAGACATCGCTGTAGCCGCCTTCGGGGGGTGGAGGCGTGACGGGGGTCACGTCGTTTGCGGTTACCGAAGGGTATTGCCTGCACCGCGCATCGGCTAGTCCTCGCGCCGGCCCGCCGACGCGGCGTAGGTCAGATGCCGAGCTGGGCGGCCCGGAGCCGGTCCACCACCGCCGCCGGCCCCTCCACCTGCACCCGCGAGACCCGCTGCCGGCCGGTGAGGAAGAGCGTCAGCTCGCCCGGCGCGCCGACCACCCGCACCCGTGGCCCGCCCCGCCCCGCCGACAGCGCGCCGTGCCCGGGCGCCTGCACCAGCAGGTCGGCCGGGAAGCGGCGCAGCGCCAGCCGGCCGAGCACCGAGGCCCGCCGCCACAGCACCGCGTCCAGCCCGGCCGGCAGGTCGCGCGGGCCCCACCCCGCCCGGGCCCGCCGGACGTCCTCGTGGTGGATGTAGAACTCCATGGCGTTGACCAGCTCGTCGGTGAGGGGATTGCTCAGCGGGCTCCACAGCGGCGGCCGGCGCACCTGCGCCACCAGCTCGTCGAAGGGCCGCGCCGCGACCCGCAGGCGCACCCGTTCGGCGTACCCGCGCAGCGGTGGCAGCGCGATCCCCCCGGCGGCGTCCGGCCGCCGCTCCCGCACGACGAGGTGGGCGGCGAGGTCCCGGACCGACCAGCCCTCGTTGACGGTCGGCGCATCCGGACCCAGGGTCTGCATGAGGTCGGCGAGCGCCTCGCGCTCCGACCGGGCGTACCGCGGCATGGCCCGATCGTAGGCCGGCGCGCCGCCGTCGGCCCGTCGTGGCGGGGACGGCCCCCGACGTGACCGCCGACATACCCGTTCCGGGACAGCGTGGCTGGACCCGTCCGGTAAGGATGAGGGGGATAATGTGCAACTTACGGCGGGGGAGAGCGTGACCAGCAGGACAAGTCGGGACGTGCTCCGCAGGGGGCTGTCCGTGCTCGGCCGGGCGATCCGGGAGCAGCCCCGGATCTTCGCGGTGGCGGTCAGCGGCAGCGTGCTGTTCGGCGGGCTGGTGATCGCCAGCGCGTACGTCGTCGGCGCGGTGGTCGGCGACGTCGTGGTGCCGGCGATCGCGCGCGGGTCGGTGGGCGTCGCCGCCCTCGCCCTCGCCGCCGGGGCGCTGTTCGGCATCAGCGTGCTGCGGGTGGTCGGCATCTTCGGCCGCCGGCTCGGCGCGGGCTACATGCAGTTCCGGCTCCAGGCCGCCTACCGCCGGCAGGTCACCCGCCGCTACCTGGACCTGCCGCTGTCCTGGCACCAGCGCAACGCCACCGGCACCCTGCTGTCCAACGCCAACTCCGACGTCGAGGCGGCCTGGTACCCGATCGCCCCGCTGCCCTTCGCCGTCGGCACCGTGGTCATGCTGGTCGGCGCGATCGCGTCCCTGTTCGTCACCGACTGGGCGCTGGCCCTCGTCGGCCTCGCGGTCTTCCCCGCCCTGTTCGCCCTCAACGTGGTCTACTCCCGCCGGATGGCCCCGCGCCAGGCCCGCGCCCAGCGGCTGCGCGCCGAGGTCAGCGGCATCGCCCACGAGAGCTTCGACGGCGCCCTGGTGGTCAAGACCATGGGCCGCGAGGCGCAGGAGACCGCCCGGTTCGCCGCCCGCGCCGGCGAGCTGCGAGACGCGCTGATCTCCGTCGGCCGGCTGCGCGGCGTCTTCGACCCGATGCTGGAGACCCTGCCCAGCCTCGGCACCCTCGCCGTGCTGGTGGTCGGCGCGTTCCGTCTCCGGCAGGGCGCCATCTCCGTCACCGACCTGGTCAGCGTGGCCTTCCTGTTCACCGTGCTCGCCTTCCCCGTGCGGGCCATCGGCTGGGTGCTGGCCGAGCTGCCGCGCAGCGTCGCCGGCTGGGACCGGGTGCGCCGGGTGCTCGACGCCACCGGCGAGATGCCGTACGGCGACGTCGCCCTCGACCCGGCCGACCCGACGCCGGCCACGCTCGCCTTCGCCGACGTCGGCTTCGCCTACGAGCCCGCCGAGGCGCACCTGCCCGGCGCCGAGGTGCTCGGCGAGGTCACCTTCACCGTGCCCGCCGGGAAGACCGTGGCCCTGGTCGGGCCCACCGGCTCGGGCAAGTCCACCATCGCCGCGCTGGCCGTGCGGCTGGTCGACCCGCACACCGGCACGGTCAGCCTCGACGGCGTCGACGTCCGCCGGCTCACCGCCGCCTCGCTGGCCGGCACCGCCGCTCTGGTCGCCCAGGTGCCGTTCGTCTTCGACGACACCGTGCGGGCGAACATCGCGCTGGACCGGCCCGGCGTCACCGACGACGACGTCTGGGCCGCGCTGCGGCTCGCCGAGGCCGACGGCTTCGTGGCCGCGCTCCCCGAGGGGCTCGACACGATGGTCGGCGAGCGGGGCACCTCGCTCTCCGGCGGGCAGCGGCAGCGGCTCACCCTGGCCCGGGCCCTGGCCGGGCGGCCCCGGCTGCTGGTCCTCGACGACGCCACCAGCGCGGTCGACCCGAGGGTGGAGGCGGCCATCCTCGCCGGGCTGCGCGCCCCGGCCGCCGGCGGCCCCGCCGCCTCGATCCTCGTGGTGGCCTACCGGCGGGCCACCATCGCCCTCGCCGACGAGGTGATCTACCTGGAACAGGGCCGGGTCGTCGCCCGGGGCACCCACGCCGAGCTGCTCGCCACCGTCTCCGGCTACGCCGACCTGGTCACCGCCTACGAGCAGGCCGAGGCCGAGAGCGAGCAGCAGCCCCGCCCGTACGACGAGGTCACCCCGCTGACCTCCGGCCTGGAAGTCGAGGTGGACCGGTGAGTGTGGTGGAGGCCGAGCAACCGGCGGAGAACACCTGGCGCACGCTGCGGCGGGGCCTGGCCCTCTCGCCCGAGCTGCGCACCGGCCTGGCCGGCACCCTCGCCCTGGCGCTGATCTACATGGTGGGCCGGGTCGCCGTGCCGGTGGCCGTGCAGCAGGGCATCGACGAGGGTATCGTCGGCGGGCTCGACCTGGGCGTGGTGTGGACCGTCGTCGCGGCGACCGCCGCCGTGCTGGTGGTGACCACCACCTGCGGCTACCTGATGATGCGCCGGCTGTTCACGGTCAGCGAGACGGCCCTGGCCAACGTGCGCACCCGGGCGTTCCGGCACGTGCACGACCTGTCGATGCTGCACCAGCAGTCCGAGCGGCGCGGCTCGCTGGTCTCCCGCGTCACCAGCGACGTCGACCAGATCACCCAGTTCCTCCAGTGGGGCGGGGTGATCCTCATCGTCAACCTCGGCCAGCTCGCGGTGACGACGGCCGTCATGCTCGCGTACTCCTGGCAGTTGACCCTCGTGGTGCTCGCCGCGTTCGCGCCGGCGGTGCTGGTGATCCGGCAGCTCCAGCGCCGCCTCGCCGGCGCCTACGGGGTGGTCCGGCAGCGGATGGGCACCCTGCTCGGCACGATCGGCGAGAGCGTGGTCGGGGCGCCGGTGATCCGGGCGTACGGGATTGCCGGGCGGACCGCCCGGCGGCTCGACGTGGCGATCGAGGGGCAGCAGCGGGCCCAGCAGCGGGCCATCCGGATCAGCATCATGGGCAGCTCCGTGGGGGAGCTGGCCGCCGGGTTGGCGCTGGCCGGCGTCGTGGTGCTCGGGGTGCTGCTCGGCGTGGACGGCACCCTGTCGATCGGGCAGCTCACCGCGTTCCTGTTCCTGGTGACCCTGTTCATCCAGCCGGTGCAGATCGCCACCGAGGTGCTCAACGAGGCGCAGAACGCGATCGCCGGCTGGCGGCGGGTGCTCGACGTGCTCGACGTCGCCCCGGACGTGGCCGACCCCGGCGAGCAGGGGCGGGACCTGCCGTCGGGGCCCCTGGACATCCGCTTCGCCGGGGTCGGCTTCGCCTATCCGGGCGGGCCGCCGGTGCTGCACGACGTGACCCTGGACATCGCGGCGAAGAGCCGGGTCGCCGTGGTGGGCGAGACCGGCAGCGGCAAGACCACGTTCGCGAAGCTGCTCACCCGCCTGATGGACCCGACCGACGGGGCGGTGCTGCTCTCCGGTGTGCCGCTGACCGAGGTCCGGTTCGCCTCGCTGCGTTCCCGGGTGGTGATGGTGCCGCAGGACGGCTTCCTGTTCGACGCCACCGTCGGGCAGAACGTCCGCTTCGCCCGGCCGGAGCTGACCGACGCGGAGCTGACGGCCGCGTTCACCGAGCTGGGGCTGGCCGACTGGCTGGCCGGGCTGCCGGCCGGGCTGGACACGCCGGTCGGCGAGCGGGGCGAGGCGCTGAGCGTGGGGGAGCGGCAGCTCGTGGCCTTGGCGCGGGCGTACGTGGCGGACCCCGACCTGCTGGTGCTCGACGAGGCGACCAGCGCGGTGGACCCGGCGACCGAGGTGCGCCTCCAGCGCACCCTGGACGCGGTGACCCGGGGCCGGACCACCCTCGCGATCGCCCACCGGCTCTCCACCGCCGAGGCCGCCGACGAGGTGATCGTGGTGGACCGGGGCCGGATCGTGCAGCGCGGGCCGCACGAGGAGCTGATCCGCGACCCCGACTCGGTCTACGGCCTGCTGCACGCCTCCTGGCTGGAGCAGACCCGCTGACGGTCCGGGCGGGCGAACCGGCGGTGCGGTGGACGCGGGGAAGCGCATGGTCTACGGTGCTGATTAGGTAAGCCTAACCTTCGGAGGTGGGTCATGCGCCCCAGTCCCGCCCTGCGCCCCACGCCCGCCGAGACCGTCCGGACGCTGGTCGCCGGCCGGCTCCCGGCCCTGGTGCACCTGGCCCAGCGGCCCGGCCCGTTCCACGTCCGGCACGCCACCGACGTCGACGGGCGGGTGCTGCTGCTCGTCGGCGTGCACAGCGACCTGGCGGCGGCGCTGCCCCGGGGCGAGGGCTCCGACGTCGCCGTGGCGCTGGACGTGCTGGACCTGCCGCCGGCCGCCGGCGCCCCGTCGCTCGGCCGCGCCTGGGTCTCCGGGTGGGCCGCCCCGCTGCACGGCGACGCGGCCCGCCAGGCCACGCTGGACTTCGCCGAGGTGGACCCGACCGGCGACCTGCTCGACGTGGGCACCCGCTTCCGGCTCTACCGCTTCGAGGTGGCCGAGGCCCGGCTGGAGCGCCCCGACGGGCTGCTGCGGATCGACCCCGTGGCGTACGCCGAGGCGGAGCCGGACCCGCTGCACCCGGTGGAGCCGGAGCTGCTGACCGAGCTGGCCGTGCACCACGGCCGGGAGATGGCCGCGTACGTCCGGCGGCAGCTCGGCCTGGTCGAGTCCGGCCCCGACGGCCCGCCCCGCGTGGTCCGCGTCGACCGGTACGGGCTGCTGGTCTCCCTCGGCCGGCCCGGCGCCCGGCGGCGGGCCCGGCTGGCCTTCCCGCGTCCGGTGGCCGACCACCGGGAGCTCGCCCGGCTGCTGCACCCGATGCTCTGCCAGCACCCGCACTCCGCCGCGCCCCGCGGCTGAGCGCCCCGCCGCCCGCTGGGGCGCGGGCTGTGCCGGTGGGCGCGGGCCGTGCTCCGGGAGGTGAGCGGGGCACCCCGCTCTACCGGATGCGTTAACAAGGGGCCCTTTCTTACCCCAGCCCCCCGCGCAGGTAGCGCTGGACGGTGGGGCCCACCGCCGCGACCAGGGTCTCCGCCGGGGCGGAGGCGACCGGCTCCAGCCGCACGACGTGCCGCATGAGGGCCAGCCCGACCAGCTGGCTGGCCACCAGCGACCCGCGCAGCGGCAGCTCGGCCGGGTCGACGTCGAGGTGCTGGAGGATCCGGCGCAGCACCTGGGTGACCAGGAACTCCCGCAGCAGCCGGGCCGTCCACTCGTTGCTCACGGCCGAGCGCAGCAGGGCCACCGCGGCGACGCCGGCCGGGGAGTCCCAGACGCCGAGGAAGGTGCGCACCAGCCGCTCGCCGACGCCGTCGGGGTCGCCGGCCAGCACCCGGGGCAGCAGCTCGCCCGGGTCGAGCGGGGCGCCCATCGCGGCCAGGAAGAGCTGGTCCTTGCCGCCGAAGTAGTGGTGCACCAGCGCCGGGTCGACCCCGGCCGCGGCGGCGATCGACCGGATCGAGGACGCGTCGAAGCCCCGCTCGGCGAACGCGGCGCGCGCCGCGTCGAGGATCGCCCCGCGGGTGCCCGGGTTGCCGGGCCGCCGGCCGGTGCGTCGCGGCGTCGCCATCGTCCCGCCCCGCCCGCGCGTCAGCCGCTGCGGCGGCGCAGGGTGGCCGCGGCCAGCGCCAACGCCAGCACCGCCGCCCCGGCCACCACCCCGAGGTCGCGCCACATGGTGGCCGTCGGCTCGGCGTGCGTGCCGACCTCCTGCAACGCCTCGACGGCGTACGACAGGGGGAGCGCGTCGCTGACCGCCTGCAACCAGCCGGCCATCTCGTCGCGGGCGACGAACAGCCCGCACAGCAGCAGCTGGGGGATCACCACGACGGGCATGAACTGCACGGCCTGGAACTCGGTGCGCGCGAAGGCGCTGCAGAGCAGGCCGAGGGCGACGCCGAGCACCGCGTCGACCACGGCGATCGCGATCACCAGGGCGCTGCTGCCGGCGGTGGTCAGCCCGAACACCCGGTAGGCCACCCCGGCGGCGATCGCGGCCTGGCCGGCGGCGGCGAGGCCGAACGCGATGCCGTAGCCGAAGAGCAGGTCGAGCCGGCCCAGCGGGGTGGTGAGCAGCCGTTCCAGGGTGCCGGAGGTGCGCTCGCGCAGCATCGCGATGCTGGTCACCAGGAACATGATCACGAAGGGGAAGACGCCGAGCATCACCAGGGCCACCCGGTCGAACATGCTCGGCTGGCCGGGCGGGGTGGGCTGGTCGGCGTACATGTAGTAGACGAGGGTGAGCAGCAGGGCCGGCACCAGCACGAGCAGGGCGACGGTGCGCCGGTCGTGCCGCAGCTGGCGCAGGACGCGGCCGGTGGTGGCGGTCAGGATGCGCGCGTTCACGCCGCCGCCCCCTCGCCGGCCGCCCGCCCGGTGCCGCCGGCCGGTGTGCCGCCGGCCGGTCCGGCGGCCGCCTCGCTGGCCCGGATCAGCCGCAGGAACGCCTCGTCGAGGTCGTCGACCCCGGCGGCGGCGCGGACCGCGTCGGGGGTGTCGTCGGCGACGAGCCGGCCCTCGCGGATCAGCAGCAGCCGGTCGCAGCGGGCCGCCTCGTCCATCACGTGACTGGACACCAGCAGGGTCGTCCCGGCGGCGGCGAGGGCGTGGAACCGGGCCCACAGGTCGGCCCGCAGCACCGGGTCCTGCCCGACCGTCGGCTCGTCGAGCACGACCAGCTCCGGCTCGCCGACGAGGGCGCAGGCCAGCGACGCCCGGCTGCGCTGCCCGCCGGAGAGGGCGCCGACGAGCTGGCCGGCGGCCCCGGCCAGCCCGACGTCGGCCACGGCGCGGTCCGCCTCGGCCCGGCCCCGGCCGTGCAGGGCGGCGAAGTAGCGGGCGTTCTCGGCGACGGTGAGGTCGGCGTAGACGCTGGGCGCCTGGGTCAGGTAGCCGACCCGGCTGCGCAGCGCGGGGGAACCCGCCGGTCGGCCGAGGGCGGTCACCGAGCCCGAGCGGACCGTCTGCACGCCGACCACGGCCCGCATGAGGGTGGTCTTGCCGCTGCCGCTGGGCCCGAGCAGGCCGGTGACGGCCCCGCGCGGCACCGCGCAGGTCACGCCGTGCAGCACCCGGCGTCGGCCCCGGTCCACGACCAGGTCGCGGACCGCGATCGCATGGTCCATCGCCACTCCCCTGAGAAGGAATTCATCACCCGATGAACTCCACGGTAGGCGAGGGAGGGCGCCGTCCGCAACGGGCCGCCGCCGGAGCGTCCGCGACGGCGGCGGCGAAAGGTACCCCGGGGCAGGAAAGAGAACCCTCGGGCACTAGCCTTCGGACCGGGCGTCAGCCTTCCGACCGGACAGCCCGTCCGGCATCGGGCATTGCGCCCCGATCGGGCGTACGGCACGATGGCGCGGTGGGTCACGCTGCGTCACCGGAAAGTGGATTCTTCGACGACTGGGCCGCCCGGTTGCGGCAGGCGGCCGAGCGCCCCGTCGTCGGCATCCTGCTGCGGGGCAGCCACGCCCGCCGGGCCGCCACGGCGCACAGCGACGTCGACCTCGACGTGCTGGTCACCGACGCGCCGCCGCCCCGCCCGGCCGGGCCGCCGATCAACGCCCCGTACGCCGCCCGCCGCGCCTACCTGGCCGAGAACGGCGGCCGGCTCACCCACGTCTCGGTGGCGGTCCGCGACGTCCGCTCCTGGCTGGAGCGGCTCGCCCAGCCGGCCGAGTGGGCGTTCGGGCTGCCGGTCACCGCGCCGATCCGGCTGCTCTGGGCCGACGAGCGGTGGCGGGCCCGCATCGACCTGCCGGTGCTCTGCCAGCCCGCCGACGAGCCGCGGCTGGAGGAGCTGATCGCCACGCTCGGTAAGGTCGCCGGGGCCCGGGCCCGGGGCGACCACCTCGGCGTCCGGCTGGCCGCCGCCGACCTGGCCCGGCTCTGCCCGTCCGTGCTGCGGCTGGCCAACCCGTCGGTGCGGGTGGTGTCCCGCCGGGCGGCGTTCGCCGCCGCCCTCGACCTGCCGGTCGCCCCGCCCGGATACCGCGACGACATGCTGCTCTGCCTCGGCGTGCGCCCCGGCTCCGTCGGCCAGCTCTGGGCCGCCGCCGGGCGGCTGGTCACCGGCACCGTCCCGCTGGTCCGCCCGTACGCCGAGGAGATCGCCGCCGGCGCCGGCGCGGACCTCGCCGAGGCGCTGTCCGACGGGCGGCTGGACCGCTACCTCGCGCAGCTCACCGGCGGGCCCGGGCCGGCGCGGGCCTGCGTGCCGGGCCCGACCCCCCTCGCCCGGCGGGAGCCGTCGCCGGTGCCCGCGCCGCGTGCGGGAGAATGGGTGACTGTGCCCGTACCTGACGCGCCGGTGACCGGCGCCAACGCCCGCAAGACCCCGGCGGCGACGCCCGGCCCGGCCCGCCCGTCCCGGCTCGACCCGGCCGTCGCCGCGCGGCTGCGCCGCACCCCCGACGGCCTGGTGGCCGCCGTGGTGCGCCAGCACGACACGGGCGAGGTGCTGATGGTCGCCTGGATGGACGACGAGGCGCTGCACCGCACCCTCACCACCGGGCTGGCGACCTACTGGTCGCGCAGCCGGCAGGAGTACTGGGTCAAGGGGGCCACCTCCGGCCACCTCCAGCACGTCCGCTCGGTCGCGCTGGACTGCGACGGCGACGCGCTGCTGGTCAGCGTCGACCAGGTCGGCGCGGCCTGCCACACCGGCGAGCGCACCTGCTTCTTCACCGAGCTGCCGGTCACCACCAGCGGGGGGCCCGCATGACCGACGGCGTCGTCAGCCCCGACCAGGCCACCTTCGCCGACCTGGCGGCCCGCTGGCGGGTCGTCCCGGTCACCCGGCGGCTGCTCGCCGACGCGGAGACCCCGGTGGGCGTCTACCGCAAGCTGGCCGGCGGCCCGGGCACGTTCCTGCTGGAGTCCGCCGAGCAGGGGGCCGGCTCGGCGGGGATGGCCTGGTCGCGGTACTCGTTCATCGGGGTGCGCAGCAGCGCCACCCTCACCGAGCGCGACGGCGCGGCGTGCTGGACCGGCCAGCCGCCGGCCGGGCTGCCCGCCGGCGGCGACCCGGTGCGGGTGCTGCGCGAGACCGTCGAGGCCCTCGCCGGCCCGGCCTGGGACCCGGCCAGCGGCATGCCGCCGCTGACCGGCGGCATGGTCGGCTACCTGGGATACGACCTGGTCCGCCGCTTCGAGCGGCTGCCCGAGCTGACCGAGGACGACCTCGGCCTGCCCGAGCTGGGCATGATGCTCGCCACCGACCTGGTGGTCCTCGACCACTACGACGGCTCGGCGATCCTGATCGCCAACGCGGTGCTGCCGCCGGCCGACGAGCCGGACCGGGACGCCCTGGTCGCCGCGGCCTACCACCACGCGGTGGGGCGGCTGGACGCGATGACCACGGCGCTGTCCCGGCCCATCCCGCCGATGATCTCCACGGTCGACCGGCCGGCCGTCGGCGACGTGGTCAGCCGCACCGACCCGGGCGGCTACCCGAAGGCCGTCGAGGCGGCCAAGGAGGCGATCCGGGCCGGGGAGTGCTTCCAGATCGTGCTGGCCCAGCGCTTCGAGCGGCCCACCGACGCCGACCCGCTGGACGTCTACCGGGTGCTGCGCACCACCAACCCGAGCCCGTACATGTACCTGCTGCGCTTCGACGGCTTCGACGTCGTCGGCTCGTCGCCGGAGGCGCACCTGAAGGTCAACGCCGGCGCTGACGGTCGACGCCGCGCGCTGCTGCACCCGATCGCCGGCACCCGCCCGCGCGGCGGCACGCCGGACGCCGACGCCCGGCTCGCCGCCGAGCTGCTCGCCGACCCGAAGGAGCGCTCCGAGCACGTCATGCTCGTCGACCTGGGCCGCAACGACCTGGGCCGGGTCTGCCGCCCGGGCACGGTGGAGGTGCCGGAGTTCGCCACCATCGAGCGCTACAGCCACGTCATGCACATCGTCTCGACCGTGGTCGGCGAGCTGCGCCCGGAGCAGACGGCGTTCGACGCGCTGGCCGCGACCTTCCCCGCCGGGACCCTGTCCGGCGCGCCGAAGGTCCGGGCCATGGAGATCATCGAGGAGCTGGAGCCGGTCCGGCGCGGCCTCTACGGCGGCACGGTCGGCTACTTCGGCTTCGGCGGTGACCTGGACATGGCGATCGCCATCCGCACCGCGCTGATCCGCGACGGCCGCGCGTACGTGCAGGCCGGCGCGGGGGTGGTGGCCGACTCCGACCCGGCCGCCGAGGACCGGGAGACCCGCGACAAGGCCGCCGCCGTGCTCGCCGCCATCGCCGCCGCCGAGACGCTGCGGCCCGCCCGGTGAGCGCGGCGGTGCGGCCCGTCGCGGCACCGGGCGGAGGGTGGCCGCGGTGACAGCGCCGGCGACCGGCGGGGAGACCTCCGGGGCCGGCGCGCCGGCCGCGCGGGCGCGCCGCGAGCTGACGTACGCCGTGCTGCTCTGCCTGGCCGGCGCGGGCCTGGCGCTGTGGGCCTCGACCCGGACCTGGGCGGTGGAGCTGGCCGCCCGGCCGGCGCCGCTGCCCCCGGTGCGCGCGGCCCGCACCGGGGCGGGCCTGCTGCCCTGGCTGCCCGCGCTCGCGGTGGTCGGGCTGGCCGGGGGCGGGGCGGTGCTGGCCACCCGGGGGGTGCCGCGCCGGCTGGTCGGCGTCCTGCTGCTGGCGCTCGGCGTGGCCGTGGCTGCCGGCGGCGGCTACGGCCTGGTGGCCGCGTTCGACGGCACGGTGAGCCGGCAGTGGCCGGCGTTCTGCCTGGTCGGGGGCCTGCTCGCCGCCCTCGGCGGCGGCGGTGTCGCGCTGCGCGGCGGGGGCTGGCCGGCGATGGGGGCGCGCTACGAGCGCCCGGCCCGGCCCGGCGTCGGCCCTGCCCCGGCGGAGCCCGCCGCGGCGGGCCCGGTGGCCGGGCGGCGGACCACCGAGGCGTGGGACGCGCTGGACCGGGGCGAGGACCCGACGGCCGACTGACCGGCGCACCGTTCGCCCGGCGAATGGACCGCCCGGCGCACCGGACGCCCGGCGAACGGACTGACCGGCGAGCCGGACGCCCGGCGAAGGGGCTGACCCGCGAACCGGCCGACCGGCGACCTCGCGGCCTGGTCCGGCCGGCGGAGCCGGCGGCCGGGGTCAGCCGACCGGCTGGCGGTCCGGCGTCGCGGCGCGGGCGGCGGCCAGCTCGGCCACCAGCCGGTTCAGCTCGGCGCGCTGGTCGGCGCGGGCCCGGTCGGCGCAGACGGCCTCCCAGGCGTTGCCGCGCGCGGTGCGCACCCGGGCGTCGCCCACGACGGCCCGCTCCAGGGTGTGCACCACCCCGACGGCCAGCGACGCCACGGTGCGGGAGATGGTGGTCAGTCCGATGGTCGGGTTGGGCCCGGCAGTGCTCATCTGGTCACCCCACACGAGATCGTTCCGACGGCGCGGGCGGCGGCTCGCCGCGACCGCCCGATGGGCCGTGGGCAGGCCCCTCGTCGAGTCTGCCCGAGTCCCACGGTGCCCGGTTCACGTTTCGCCGTGGTCACCGCCACGTCAACTGTCCGCCGGGTCCGGCCACCTGGGCAGGGCCGTTCAGCCTTGAGCTTCGTCACAACATCGACCGGCGTGCGCGCGGCCGCGCCGCCGGTGGGCGCGCGGGCCGCCGGCCGGTCGCGCCGGTGTCGACGGGCGACGTGCGCCCGGCGCGCCGCCGACGGACAATGATCCGATGAAGATGGGCGATCATCGATGGCCTGGCGGGCGGTGGCGTCACCGCGATCGATGTGTCAGGTCGCGCTCGGTGATCCACCGTTCACCGGAAGTCGGCCATTATGCCGCAGCCCATCTCGTGAGGCGCGCCATACCCCCGGCACGTGCTGCCAGGTGGCGCCCCCTAGCATCGGCCCATGACACCCGGAGAGGGGAGTCCGTTGGTGACTGCTGAGCATGCGCACGCGGAGGGGGACGGGGCCGGTCCGGCGGCGTCCGGAAGCGTCCTCGACGAGATCCTGGCCGGCGTCCGCGAGGACGTCGCCCGACGGCAGGAGCAGGTTCCGCTGGAGCGGATCCGTGAGCTCGCCGCCGCCGCGCCGCCACCGCTGGACGCGTACGCGGCCCTGCGCCGCCCCGGCGTGGCGGTGATCGCCGAGGTGAAGCGCTCGTCGCCGTCCAAGGGCCAGATCGCCGAGATCGCCGACCCGGCCGTTCTCGCCGCCGACTACGCCGCCGGGGGCGCGCGGGCCATCAGCGTGCTCACCGAGGGGCGCTGGTTCGGCGGCTCGCTGGACGACCTGGCCGCCGTCCGGGCCGCGGTCAAGGTGCCCGTGCTGCGCAAGGACTTCGTCGTCTCCAGCTACCAGGTGCACGAGGCCCGCGCGCACGGCGCGGACCTGGTCCTGCTGATCGTGGCCGCGCTGGAGCAGAACGCGCTGGTCGGGCTGCTGGAGCGGATCGAGTCCCTCGGCATGTGCGCGCTGGTCGAGGTGCACACCGAGGAGGAGGCCGACCGGGCCATGGAGGCCGGCGCGCAGGTGATCGGGGTCAACGCCCGCGACCTGCGTACCCTGGAGGTCGACCGGTCGGTGTTCGAGCGGATCGCCCCCGGCCTGCCCAGCAACGTCGTCAAGATCGCCGAGTCCGGCGTGCGCGGCCCGCACGACCTGATCCGGTACGCCTCGGCCGGCGCCGACGCCGTGCTGGTCGGCGAGGGCCTGGTCACCCAGTCCAGCCCCCGCGAGGCGGTGGCCGCCCTGGTCAACGCCGGCAACCACCCGGCGACGCCCCGTCCGGCGCGCTGAGCCGCGCCGGGCTCCCGCCCGGCGCGCCGAGCAACCCGGGGCGAGAAGTCAGCAGCGAGAGGACACCGCCATGAGCGCCACCGAACCGGCCCCGGCCGGTCAGCTCCCCGACGCCGCCGGTCACTTCGGCCGGTTCGGCGGCCGGTTCGTCCCGGAGGCGCTCGTCGCGGCGCTCGACGAGCTCGACGCCGCCTACCGCAAGGCGATGTCCGACGAGTCGTTCCGCGCCGAGTTCGACGCGTTGCTGCGCGACTACGCGGGCACCCCCTCGCTGCTCTACCCGGCGCACCGGTTCTCCGCCCAGATCGGCGCGCGGGTGCTGCTCAAGCGCGAGGACCTCAACCACACCGGCGCCCACAAGGTGCGCAACGTGCTCGGCCAGGCGCTGCTGACCAAGCGGATGGGCAAGCGGCGGGTGATCGCCGAGACCGGCGCCGGCCAGCACGGCGTGGCCACCGCGACGGCCGCCGCCCTGTTCGACCTCGAATGCGTGGTCTACATGGGCGAGGTCGACACCGAGCGGCAGGCGCTCAACGTGGCCCGGATGCGGATGCTCGGCGCCACCGTCGTCCCGGTCACCACCGGCTCGCGTACCCTCAAGGACGCGATGAACGAGGCGATGCGGGACTGGGTCGCCAACGTCGACGAGACGCACTACCTCATCGGCACGGCCGCCGGGCCGCACCCGTTCCCCGAGCTGGTCCGGGACTTCGTGCGGGGCATCGGCGTCGAGGCCCGCGCGCAGTGCCTGGAGGCGACCGGCGCGCTGCCCGACGCCGTCGCGGCCTGCGTCGGCGGCGGCTCCAACGCGTTGGGCATCTTCCACGCCTTCGTGCCCGACGAGGGCGTGCGGCTCTACGGCTTCGAGGCCGGCGGGGAGGGCGTGGACACCGACCGGCACGCGGCCAGCATCACCGGCGGCACCTCCGGGGTGCTGCACGGCGCGCGCACCTACGTGCTCCAGAACGCCGACGGGCAGACCATCGAGTCGCACTCCATCTCGGCCGGTCTGGACTACCCGGGCGTCGGGCCGGAGCACGCGTGGCTGCACGACAGCGGCCGGGCGAACTACCTGCCGGTGACCGACGCCGAGGCGATGGCCGCGTTCGAGCTGCTCTGCCGCACCGAGGGGATCATCCCGGCGATCGAGAGCGCGCACGCCCTCGCCGGCGCGCGCAAGATCGCCCCGGGGCTCGCCGCCGAGCTGGGCCGGGAGCCGGTCATCCTGGTCAACCTCTCCGGCCGCGGCGACAAGGACGTGCACACCGCCGGCGAATACTTCGGCATCCTCGACAAGGAGCAGTGACTCGTGAGCCGCATCGGGGTCGCGTTCGACAAGGCCCGGGCCGACGGGCGGGCCGTGCTGGTGGGCTGCATGCCGGCCGGCTTCCCGACCGTCGAGGGCAGCATCGCGGCCATGAAGGCGATGGTCTCCGCCGGCGTGGACGTCATCGAGCTGGAGATCCCCTACTCCGACCCGGTGATGGACGGCCCGGTCATCCAGAAGGCCAGCGACATCGCCCTGGCCGGCGGCGTGCGCACCGCGGACGCGCTGCGCATCGTCGAGGCGGTCGCGGCCACCGGCGCGCCGGTGGTCACCATGACCTACTGGAACCCCATCGAGCAGTACGGCGTCGACGCGTTCGCCCGGGACCTCGCGGCGGCCGGCGGCACGGGCCTGATCACCCCCGACCTGATCCCCGACGAGGCCGACGAGTGGCTGGCGGCCTCGGACGCGCACGGCCTGGACCGCACCTTCCTGGTCTCCCCGTCGTCGACGGACGCGCGGCTGCGGATGACCGCGGAGCACTGCCGGGGCTTCGTCTACGCCACCGCCATCATGGGCGTCACCGGCGCCCGGTCGCAGACCTCGGAGGCCGCGCCGATCCTGGTCTCCCGGCTGCGCGAGGTGACCGATCTGCCGGTCGGCGTCGGGCTCGGCGTCGGCACGGGCGCGCAGGCCGGCACCGTCGCCGGGTACGCCGACGGCGTGATCGTCGGCAGCGCCCTGATCCGCTGCCTGCTCGACGCGCCCGACCCGGCCGCCGGCCTGACCGCCCTGCGGGCGCTGAGCGCCGAGCTGGCCGAGGGCGTCCGCCACCCGCAGCGCTGACCCGCCCCGCCCAGCGCCGCCCCGCCCGCCCTCCGCCGCGCCGCTCCGCCCCGCCCGGCTCGCCGCCACCCCACCCCCACCCCCGCCGCCACCCCACCCCCACCCCCGCCTCCGCCCTCCGCCGCCCCGCCCGGCACCGCTCGCGCGCGCCGTGCGGGGTGAGAAGGGGACCCTTCTCGACCCCAGGCGTTAACAAGGGGCCCTTCCTTGCACCCGGCCCGGGGTGCCGCCGGGGCGGTGGGCGGCGGTAGCGTGTGCAACCGTGACCCTCGTCTCCACGATCCCCCAGGCGGTCCTGCCGAGCCCCAGCACGGCCGTCTGGCAGCTCGGCCCGCTGCCGCTGCGGGCGTACGCGCTCTGCATCATCGCCGGCATCGCGGTGGCCTGCGTGGTGACCGAGCGCCGGCTGCGCCAGCGCGGCGTCGCCCCCGGCGCGGTGCTCGACATCGCCGTCTGGGCGGTGCCGACCGGCATCATCGGCGCCCGGATCTACCACGTGATCACCTCGCCGGAGAAATACTTCGGCGCGGGCGGCGAGCCGCTCAAGGCGTTCGCCATCTGGGAGGGCGGCCTCGGCATCTGGGGCGCGGTGGCGGGTGGGGCGCTCGGCGCGTGGCTCGCGGCCCGCCAGCTCGGCATCCCGTTCGCGGTGGTGGCCGACGCGCTCGCCCCGGGGCTGCCGCTCGCGCAGGCCGTCGGCCGGGTGGGCAACTGGTTCAACAACGAGCTCTACGGCGGCCTGACGACCCTGCCGTGGGGGTTGCAGGTGCACGACATGGATCCCCGCAACCCGGGCCACGCCAAGGTCGTCGACGGCGAGCCGGTGCTGCTGCCGGGGCTCTACCATCCGGCGTTCCTCTACGAGGCGCTGTGGAACGTCGGCGTCGCCGCGCTGGTCCTCGTCCTCGACCGGCGGCTGCGCCTGGGCCGGGGGCGGGCGTTCGCGCTCTACGTCATGGGCTACACGGCCGGCCGGTTCTGGATCGAGCTGATGCGCACCGACGAGGCCAACCACATCCTCGGCCTCCGGCTCAACGTCTGGACGGCCGCGCTGGTCTTCGTCGGGGCGCTGGTCTACTTCCTGCGCGTGCGCGGGCCCCGGGAATACCTCGTCCCGTTGGGCGGCCCCGCCCCGGCTCCGGTCCCGACGACCGGGGGCGACGTGTCCCAGGTCGACCTGTCCGAGCGGGAGGCCGGCGCGCGGGCAGCCGCCCCGGCGGGTTACCGGGTGGTGAGCGAGGAGCAGTTCCGCGCGTACGAGGAGACCGGGGCCGTCCCCGACGACCCCACCGCGACCGGCGACGCCGACGGTGGGGCGGCCGGGCCCGACGGGGCGGGCGACGAGGCGGCCGGGGCCACCGGCTCCCGCGCCGCCGACCGCGAGAGCTGAGCGGGAGGGCCGGCATGCGTACCGCGGTGGTGGTCGGCGCCGGCATCGGCGGCCTGGCGGTCGCCGGCGCGCTGGCCCGGTCCGGCTGGCAGGTCACCCTCCTGGAGCGCGCCGACCGGGTCCGCCCGGACCCGACGGCCGTCGTGCTCTGGCCCAACGGGGTACGCGCGCTGCGCGCCCTCGACCTCGGCGCGGGGCTCGACGCGATCGCCACGCCGCTGCCCGACGGCGGCGTGCGCCGCCCCGACGGGCAGTGGCTGGTGCAGCCCCGCCCCACCCCGGCCGACCGGATGCCCGTCGTGGTGCACCGGGAGGACCTGCACGACGCGCTGATCGCCGGCCTCGGCGAGCGGGTGGAGCTGCGCACCGGCGTGTCGGTGCGCACGGTGCGGGCCGAGCCGGGCCAGCGCCCGTCGGTCGGCGACGGCCGGCAGCGCTTCGAGGCCGACCTGGTCGTCGCGGCCGACGGCACCGACAGCGAGATCCGCCGGCAGCTGGCCCCCGAGTCCCGGGTGGTCAGCTCCGGCTGCGCCGCCTGGCGGGCGGTGATCCCCTGGTACCGCGCGCCCCGGCTGCCGGCCGACGCGCCCGTGGGCGGGGAGACGCTGGGGGCCGGGTACCGCTTCGTGGCCGTCTCGCTGGGCGAGCGCGGCTCGTCGGGCGCGTCGAGCCGGGGCGGCATCTACTGGGTGGCCACCGCTGCGGGCGCGCCCCGCCCGGAGCCGCCGGAGACCCAGCTCACCCTGCTGCGCCGCTGGTACGCCGGCTGGCCCGCGCCGGTCGGCGAGCTGCTCGACGCCACCGACCCGGCCGACCTGGTGCAGCAGGAGATCCGCGAGCTGCGCCCGCTGCCCCGCTCGTACGGCTTCCCGGCCGGGCCGGGCGGGGTGGTGCTGCTCGGCGACGCCGCGCACGCCATGCCCCCGCACCTCGGCCAGGGCACGTGCCTCGCCTTCGAGGACGCCGCGACCCTCGCCTCGCTGCTGCGCGAGTCGCGCCTGCCGGACGCGGTCGCCGCGTACGACCGGCTTCGCCGGCCCCGCGCGGCGACGGTGGTGCGGCAGACCCGCCGGATGTCGGCGGTGCTCCAGGCGCGGGGCCGGCTCGCCCTGCGGGCGCGCGACGCCGCCCTCGGCGCGATCAGTCCCCGCCTGCTCTCCGGCGCGGCGGCCTCCGCCGCGCAGTGGCGTCCCCCGTCCTGACGGCCCAGGGCCGGCGCGGCCCGACGGCGCGCCCCCGCCGGCCGGCCCGGCGTCAGATGATCGCGGCGGGCTCGGCGATGCAGGCGGTGCCGATCCGGCGGAAGCCGACCCGCACGTAGACGCGGGCGATGTCCTCGCTGCCGGCGGAGAGGAAGACCAGGTCGGTGCCGGCGGCGCGCAGCGCGTGGGCGAGGGCGGCGGTGACCGCCGCGCCGAGCCCCCGGCGGCGGGCGGCCGGCAGGGTCGCCACCCCGGCGATCTCGGCGGTGTCGCCGACCCGCATCGCCATCCCGCTGGCCAGCGCCCCCTCGCCGGGGGCCTCGGCGAGCGCGGACAGCCGTCGGCCGTCGGCGATGCGCGCCCGCTCCTCCTCCAGCGCGGCCACGTCCAGCTCGGTGATCGCCGCGTCCCGCTGCGCCGGGCCGGCGTCGCCCCGGGCGGTGCCCGCGGCGGCGAAGCCCACGACGGCGACCGCCCGGCGGGCGGCCACGTCGGCGGCGAGGCCGGGGGAGGCCGCGTCGAGCAGGCGCACCGGCACGGCGGCGAAGCCGCCCGGGTCGGCCAGGGCGGCCGGGTCGAGGACCATCAGCGGGGCCTCCAGGACGGTCAGCCCGGCCGCGCGGGCCACCGCGAGCAGGTCCGGGTTGCGCTCGTGCACCCACTCGAACGCCTCCGGCAGGCCGAGTTCCCGCTGCCGCTGGCGCACTGCGGTAATGTCGGCCACGGAGGGCGGCCCGGCGGCGTCGAGGCGGGGCCGCGCGTAGAACGGCCATCCCTCGCCTTCCCGGACGAACAGGACGAGGGGGCCGTGCTCCTCCGCGCGGGCCACGTCGCGGGGCACGGCGTCGTAGAACCGCTCCAGCCGGTCGAACGTCTCGGTCGTCTCAGCGCGTACGTGATCCACCGCGCGAGACTACCTTCCCAGGATCTGGAAGTGTGATCAATCTGAACTGGCCTTGCGCGCCCACCCCTAACGTAGACTCAATAGACCCATAAGGGCCGACGTCGTCCCGACCATGATCCAACCTGAGTGACGACAGGAGGCCCGGTGGCCTTTCCGTACCCTCTCAGCCAGCAGTCGGCCCCGCCCGCGGCCGGGCTGTACGACCCCGCGCACGAGCACGACGCGTGCGGGGTGGCGTTCGTGGCGGACCTGTACGGCCGGCGCTCCCACTCGGTCGTCGCCAACGGTCTCGGCGCGCTGCTCCGGCTGGACCACCGGGGCGCCCGGGGCGCGGAGCACAACACCGGCGACGGCGCGGGCATCATGATCCAGGTGCCGGACGCTTTCCTGCGCGAGGTCGTCGACTTCCCGTTGCCGCCCGCCGGGGAATACGCCACCGGCCTGGTCTTCCTGCCGACCGACGACGACGCGGAGGCGCGCGCCCGCCGGGTGCTGGAGAAGTACGCCCTGGTCGAGGGCGCCGAGGTCCTCGGCTGGCGGGACGTGCCCACCGACCCGAGCGGCCTCGGCGAGACCGCCCTGGCGGCGATGCCCCGGGTGCGGCAGGTCTTCCTGGCCGCCCGCCGGCTCACCGACACCCCCGCCGGCCCGGCCGGCTCGCCGCTGTCCGGCCTCGACCTGGACCGGGTGGCGTTCTGCGTCCGCAAGCAGGCCGAGCGGGAGACCGCCGAGCGGGGCGTGCCGGCCTACTTCCCGTCGCTGTCCTGCCGGACCATGGTGTTCAAGGGGATGCTCACCCCCGACCAGCTCCCCGAGTTCTTCCCCGACCTGACCGACGGGCGGGTCGACAGCGCCATCGCGCTGGTGCACTCCCGGTTCTCCACCAACACGTTCCCGTCGTGGCCGCTGGCCCACCCGTACCGGATCATCGCCCACAACGGCGAGATCAACACGATCCGCGGCAACCGCAACTGGATGCAGGCCCGCGAGGCGCTGCTGCGCAGCCCGAACCTGCCCGGCAACATCCGCCGGGTGTTCCCCGTCTGCACCCCGGCGGCCTCCGACTCGGCGAACTTCGACGAGGTCCTGGAGCTGCTGCACCTGGCCGGGCGCAGCCTGCCGCACGCCGTGCTCATGATGATCCCCGAGGCGTGGGAGAACGACCCCGACATGCGCGCCGACAAGCGCGCCTTCTACCGGTTCCACGCGAGCCTGATGGAGCCGTGGGACGGGCCGGCGTCGGTCGCGTTCACCGACGGCGAGGTCGTCGGCGCGGTGCTGGACCGCAACGGGCTGCGCCCGGGGCGCTGGTGGCGTACCGCCGACGGCCTGGTGGTGCTCGGCAGCGAGGCGGGCGTGCTCGACCTCGACCCGGCCACCGTGGTCGCCAAGGGCCGGCTCCAGCCGGGCCGGATGTTCCTGGTCGACACCGTCGCCGGCCGGATCGTCTCCGACGACGAGATCAAGACCGAGCTGGCCGCCGCCCAGCCGTACGCGGAGTGGCTGCACGCCGGGCTGATCGACCTGGGCGACCTGCCGCCGCGCGAGCACATCGTCTACACCCACGACTCGGTGCGCCGCCGCCAGCAGACCTTCGGCTACACCGAGGAGGAGCTGAAGATCCTGCTCGCCCCGATGGCCCGCACCGGGGCCGAGCCGCTCGGCTCGATGGGCACCGACACCCCGATCGCCCCGCTGTCGACCCGGCCGCGGCTGCTCTACGACTACTTCCACCAGCTCTTCGCCCAGGTCACCAACCCGCCGCTGGACGCCATCCGCGAGGAGCTGGTGACCAGCCTCCAGCACACCATCGGCGCGGAGGGCAACCTGCTCGACCCGGGCCCGGCGAGCTGCCGGCAGATCGTGCTGCCCGGCCCGGTGATCGACAACGACGAGCTGGCCAAGATCCTCTCCATCGACGAGGACGGCGACCTGCCCGGCTTCAAGGCCGTGCGGGTCTCCGGGCTCTACCGGGCCCGCGACGGCGGGGCCGGGATCAAGGCCCGGCTCACCGAGATCTGCCGGCACGTCTCCGAGGCGATCGAGGACGGCGTGCGCATCCTGGTGCTGTCCGACCGCGACTCCAACGCCGACCTCGCCCCGATCCCGTCGCTGCTGCTCACCGCCGCCGTGCACCAGCACCTCGTGCGCGAGCAGACCCGCACCCAGGTGGCGCTGGTCGTCGAGTCCGGCGACTGCCGCGAGGTGCACCACGCGGCCGTGCTGATCGGCTACGGCGCGGCGGCCGTCAACCCGTACCTGGCCTTCGAGTCGGTCGAGGACATGATCGCCACCGGCGCGCTGACCGGCGTCGAGCCGGCGAAGGCGGTGCGCAACTACGTCAAGGGGCTCGGCAAGGGCGTCCTGAAGATCATGTCCAAGATGGGCATCTCGACCGTGTCGTCGTACTGCGGGGCGCAGGTGTTCGAGGCCGTCGGCCTGGACGCCCGCCTCGTCGAGCGCTACTTCCGGGGCACCCCCAGCACGATCGGCGGGGTCGACCTGCACGGCGTGCACGCCGAGGTGGCCGCCCGGCACTCGCTGGCCTGGCCGGCGCCGGGCGCGGCGGCGACCGACCGGCTGGAGGTCGGCGGCGAATACCAGTGGCGGCGCGAGGGCGAGCTGCACCTGTTCAACCCGGAGACCGTCTTCCTGCTCCAGCACGCCACCCGCAGCCGCCAGTACGACGTCTTCCGGCAGTACACGGCCAAGGTCGACGAGCTGGCCGCGAAGGCCGGGTCGCTGCGCGGGCTGTTCACCCTGCGCACCGGCGTCCGCCCGCCCGTGCCGCTGGACGAGGTCGAGCCGGCCAGCGAGATCGTCAAGCGGTTCGCCACCGGCGCGATGTCGTACGGGTCGATCTCCGCCGAGGCGCACGAGACCCTGGCCGTCGCGATGAACCGCCTCGGCGGCAAGTCCAACACCGGCGAGGGCGGCGAGGACGTCGACCGGCTGCACGACCCGGCCCGCCGCTCGTCGGTCAAGCAGATCGCCAGCGGCCGGTTCGGCGTGACCAGCGAATACCTGGTCAACGCCGACGACCTCCAGATCAAGATGGCCCAGGGCGCGAAGCCCGGCGAGGGCGGGCAACTGCCCGGCAACAAGGTGTGGCCGTGGATCGCCCGCACCCGCCACGCCACTCCCGGGGTCGGCCTGATCTCCCCGCCGCCGCACCACGACATCTACTCGATCGAGGACCTGGCGCAGCTCGTCCACGACCTCAAGTGCGTCAACCCGGCCGCCCGGGTGCACGTCAAGCTGGTCAGCGAGACCGGCGTCGGCACCGTAGCGGCCGGCGTGGCCAAGCTCAAGGCCGACGTCATCCTCATCTCCGGCCACGACGGCGGCACCGGCGCGTCCCCGCTCAACTCGCTCAAGCACGCCGGCACCCCGTGGGAGCTGGGCCTGGCCGAGGCGCAGCAGACCCTGCTGCTCAACAAGCTGCGCGACCGGGTCACCGTGCAGGTCGACGGCCAGCTCAAGACGGGCCGGGACGTGCTGGTCGCGGCGCTGCTCGGCGCGGAGGAGTTCGGCTTCGCCACCGCCCCGCTCATCGTCGAGGGCTGCGTGATGATGCGGGTCTGCCACCTCGACACCTGCCCGGTCGGCATCGCCACCCAGAACCCGGTGCTGCGCGAGCGGTTCACCGGCAAGCCGGAGTTCGTGGAGAACTTCTTCCTCTTCCTCGCCGAGGAGGTCCGGGGCTACCTCGCCGAGCTGGGCCTGCGCTCGATCGAGGAGGCGATCGGGCAGACCGAGCTGCTCGACGTCGTGCCGGCCATCGACCACTGGAAGGCCCACGGCCTCGACCTCGGCCGCGTCCTGCACCTGCCGGAGCTGCCGGCCGACGCCGCCCGGCGCGGCGTGCGGGCCCAGGAGCACGGCCTGGAGCTGGCGCTGGACAACGAGCTGATCGCCCTCGCCCAGCCGGCGCTGACCGACGGCACGCCGGTGCGGGTCGAGGTGGCGGTGCGCAACGAGCACCGCAGCGTCGGCGCGATGCTCGGCGGCGAGGTCACCCGCCGCCGCGGCGGGGCCGGCCTGCCCGCCGACACCATCGAGTTCCTGCTGCGCGGCACCGCCGGGCAGTCCTTCGGCGCGTTCCTGCCCAGCGGGGTCACCCTGCGGCTGCACGGCGACGCCAACGACTACGTCGGCAAGGGGCTCTCCGGCGGCCGGCTCGTCGTCCGCCCGGACGCCGCCGCGCCGTTCGTCGGCGGCGAGGCCGCGCCGGGGGAGCGGGCCGAGGACCAGATCATCGCCGGCAACACCATCCTGTACGGGGCCACGGCCGGCGAGGTCTTCCTGCGCGGCCGGGTCGGCGAGCGGTTCGCCGTGCGCAACTCGGGCGCGGTGGCGGTCGTCGAGGGCGTCGGCGACCACGGCTGCGAGTACATGACCGGCGGCACGGTGGTGGTGCTCGGCGAGACCGGGCGCAACTTCGCCGCCGGCATGTCCGGCGGCACCGCGTACGTGTGGCGGCTCGACGAGCGGCGGGTCAACACCGAGCTGGTCGACCTGTCCCCGCTCAGTGACGAGGAGTCCGACCGGCTGCACGAGCTGGTGCACCGGCACTTCGCCGAGACCGGCTCGGCGGTCGCCGAGGCGCTGCTGAAGCGCTGGCCGGAGGCGGTGGAGGAGTTCACCGCGGTGGTGCCCCGGGACTACCGCCGGGTGCTGGAGATCATGCGGGCCGCCGAAGCCGCCGGCCACGACGTCGACGACGCGGTGATGAGCGCGCTGAGCGCGCCGGCCGCGCCGGTGCCGCCCGCCACGCGGGTGGTCGCCCAGGAGGTGGCTCGTGCCTGACCCGAACGGTTTCCTGCGCTACGACCGGCGGCTGCCCGCGCGCCGGCCGGTGCCGGTGCGGATCACCGACTGGCGGGAGGTGTACCCGCCGGCCGGCGAGACGCTGATCCGCGAGCAGGCCACCCGCTGCATGGACTGCGGCATCCCGTTCTGCCACGACGGCTGCCCGCTGGGCAACCGCATCCCGGACTGGAACGACCTGGTCCGCACCGGCGGCTGGGACGCCGCGGTGGAGTCGCTGCACGCCACCAACAACTTCCCCGAGTTCACCGGCCGGCTCTGCCCGGCGCCCTGCGAGGCCGCGTGCGTGCTCGGCATCGGCGGCGGGCAGCCGGTCACCATCAAGCAGGTCGAGGTGGAGATCGCCGACGCGGCGGCGCGGGCCGGCCTCGCGCCGCGTCCGGCGGCGGCCCCGACCGGCCGGTCGGTCGCCGTGGTCGGCTCCGGGCCCGCCGGCCTGGCCGCGGCCCAGCAGCTCGCCCGCGCCGGCCACGCCGTGACGGTGTACGAGCGCGACGACGCGATCGGCGGGCTGCTCCGCTACGGCATCCCCGACTTCAAGCTGGAGAAGCAGCACATCGACCTGCGGCTGGCCCAGCTGGAGGCCGAGGGCGTCACGTTCCGCACCGGCGTGGACGTCGGCGTCGACGTGACCGCCGAGCAGCTGCGCGAGGCGCACGACGCGGTGCTGCTCGCCTGCGGCGCGTTGCAGGGCCGGGACACCCCGGAGACGCCGGGGCGGGCGCTGCGCGGCGTGCACCAGGCGATGGCACACCTGGTCGCCGCGAACCGCGTCGTCGCCGCCGCGGGCGAGGGCCGGCCGGCCCTCGCGGTGCTGCCCGACGGCACCCCGATCGACGCCGCCGGCAAGCACGTGGTGATCATCGGCGGCGGCGACACCGCCGCGGACTGCCTCGGCGTGGCCCACCGGCAGGGCGCGGCCGGCGTACACCAGCTCGACCTGTACCCCGAGCCGCCGCACGCCCGCGACGCCGCGCGCGACCCGTGGCCGACCTGGCCGTGGATCCTGCGCAACTACCCGGCGCACGAGGAGGGCGGCGAGCGGGTGTTCGCCGCCGCCGTGCAGGAGTTCGTGGACGACGGCACCGGCCAGGTGCGCGCCGTGCGCATCGCCGAGGTGACCGTCGAGAAGCAGGACGGCCGGCGGATCGTCACCGCGGTGCCCGGCTCGGAGCGGGAGCTGCCGGCCGACCTGGTGCTGCTGGCGATCGGCTTCGAGGGCACCGAGGAGCAGCCGCTGCTGGCGCAGTTCGGGGTGGCCCGCAACGCCCGGGGCGCGATCGACGCCCGGCCGGACTGGCAGACCGACGCCGACGGCGTCTTCGTCGCCGGGGACATGCACCGGGGCGCGTCGCTGATCGTCTGGGCGATCGCCGAGGGGCGGGCGGCGGCCGCCGCGATCCACTCCTACCTGGGCGGGGTGGGCGAACTGCCCGCCCCGGTCGACCCGGCGCGGCAGCCCCTGGCCGCCCGCTGACGGCCCCGCTCGGCGGGCCGGGACCTGGTGTCCCGGCCCGCCGGCGTGTCAGTGCAGCAGTTCGTGGGCCTCGTGGACCTTCGCCCACGACTTCGGCTTGACCGGGGCGGCCGGGGCGGCGGCGCGGGCCGCCGATCCGCCCGCCGTCAGCTCCGGGCGGCCCGTGGTGAACAGCCAGGTCGTGAACAGGGCGTCGAGGTCCTTGCCGGAGACCTGCTCGGCGAGGGCCTGGAACTGCGCGATCGTGCCGTTGCCGTGGCGGTGGGCGGCGGTCCACGCCGGCAGGATGCGGAAGAACGCCGCGTCGCCGACGGCCAGCCGGAGCTGGTGCAGGGTCATCGCGCCCCGGTCGTAGACCGCGTCGTCGAAGACGTTGTTCGCGCCCGGGTCGCCCGGCGGCACCTGCCAGAACCCGTCGTCGGCCGGGTAGCTGGCGTAGGTGAAGTCGAACCACTCCTGCGCGGTGCCCTCGCCCTGCTCCTCCGACCAGAGCCACTCGGCGTAGCTGGCGAAGCCCTCGTTGAGCCAGATCTGGCTCCAGTCGGCGACCGAGACCGAGTCGCCGAACCACTGGTGGGCGTTCTCGTGCACGACCACGTAGGTGTTCGACCCGCGCCGCCAGAAGCCCGACCCGTACACCGAGCGGGTCTGCGTCTCCAGGGCGAAGCCGATGCTGTTGGCCGGCGCGGCGACGCCGCCCTGCGCCTCGAACGGGTACGGCCCGAAGATCCCGCTCTCCCAGTCGACGATCTCGGCGGTGCGTTCGATGCTGGCCCGCGCGGCCGGTCCGAGCGAGCCCAGCGTGGTGCTGTACGCGTTGACGACCGGCAGCCCGTTCGGCGCGGTGTCGGTGACGATGTCGTAGTCCCCGATGGCGAGGAACGCGAGGTACGTCGCGCCCGGAGTGGCGCTGCGCCAGCCCCAGCGCGTCCGGTTGCCGGGCTCGGCCAGCGGGGGCCGGGGCTGCACGCCGTTGCTGACGACCTCGACGCCGGTCGGCACGGACACGGAGACGTCCCAGGTGGCCTTGTCGCTGGGGTGGTCGTTGCTCGGGTACCACCACCAGGCCGACTCGGGCTCGTTGACGGCCAGCGCCCCGTCGGTCGTCTTCGTCCAGCCGGTCCAGCCGTCGACGCGGGTCTGCGAGGGCACACCCGCGTACTGCACCACGATGGTCAGGGACTGGCCCGACACGATCGGGCGGGGCGCGGTGACCACCAGCTCGTGGGCGCCCTCGCGGGCGAAGACGGCCGAGTAGTTGTTGACCTTGACCGACTGGACGCCCAGCACGAAGTCCAGGTTGAACCGGGTGAGGTCCTGGGTGGCCCGGGCGAGGATCGTGGTGGTGCCGGAGAGCTGGTCGGTGGCGGGCTCGTAGCGCAGCCGGATGTCGTAGTGGTCGACGTCGTACCCGCCGTTGCCGTAGTCGGGGAAGTAGCTGTCGCCCAGGCCGGGGCTGCCGGGCCCGGGGGCGGCCGGGGCGGCCGCCGGCCGGCCCCAGCCCGATCGGGCGGCGGCGTGGCCGGGTGTGCCGGCCGCGACCGCGCCGGCGGTGGAGACGGTCAGGGCGGCGATGGCCGCCGCGAGAACGCGTCGCACGGAATGGACTCCCTCCGTCGGGTGTACGCCGGCCAACCTAATCGACAGATGTAAACGGGTGTGTCCCGGCGGCCGGTCCACGCCCTATTCCCTCGATGGAAATGTTTCGATAGCATTACCGACCAGTAACCACCACCCCTGGGCCACGCGCGCGGTTCCGAGGACCCACCACCCCTGCCCCCGCGGAGGTTCCCCATGCCCCACCGCCCGCTGGTCCGCGCCCTGACCGCGCTGACCGCACTGCTCGCCGCGACCCTCGGCGCGGCGGCCGCCCCCGGCGTCGCCCAGGCCGCCCAGGCCGCGAAACCCGCCCGAGCCGCCGCCGCGGTCAACTACGTGGCGCTGGGCGACTCCTACTCCTCCGGCGTCGGCGCCGGGCCGTACGACCTGTCCACCTGCCTGCGCAGCGACAAGTCGTACGCCCCGCTCTGGGCCGCCGCCCACCAGGTCGCCAGCTTCGCGTTCCCCGCCTGCGGCGGCGCGGTCACCGCCGACGTGATCAACAAGCAGGTGAACGCGCTGAGCGCCAGCACCACCCTGGTCACCATCACCATCGGCGGCAACGACGCCGGCTTCGTCGACGTCATCACGAGCTGCCGGTTCGGCAGCACCAGCACCTGCGAGGGCGCGGTGGACGAGGCCAGGGCGTTCGCCACCACCGAGCTGCCCGGCCGCCTCGACCGCACCTACGCGGCGATCCGCGCCAAGGCCCCCAACGCCCGGCTCGTGGTGCTCGGCTACCCGCGCCTGTTCGAGACGACCTCCTGCGGCGCGCTGGCGATGAGCGCCTACAAGCGCACCATCATCAACGAGGCCGCCGACCTGCTCGCCTCGATCACCGCCGGCCGGGCCGCCGCGG
Organism: Micromonospora sp. WMMD712; assembly: GCF_029581295.1. Classification (NCBI taxonomy): domain Bacteria; kingdom Bacillati; phylum Actinomycetota; class Actinomycetes; order Micromonosporales; family Micromonosporaceae; genus Micromonospora; species Micromonospora sp. WMMD712. Next base: position 2,305,006 of record NZ_CP120743.1, on the reverse strand, counting down.
CCGGGGCCACCTTCGCCGACGCCCGCCCCTACTTCGCCGGACACGGCGTCTGCGCCGCCGTGCCGTGGATCCACGACGTCACCGGCGTCATCGAGGCGTACCACCCGAAGGCCGACGGCTACCGGCTGGGCTACCTGCCGGCGCTCACCGCCGTCACCGGCTGACCCCGCGCCCTGCGGAGACGGCCGGCGGCCGGCGGGCCCCGCCTCAGGCCCCGCCGCCGGCCCACCACCGGCCCCGCCGGCCGCCCCGGCGGGGCCGGTGCGCGCGCCGTCGCGGCGGACTGTCCGACGCCGCCGCGCGTCCGTTAGGGTTCGCTGGACCAGACGGCCATCGCGCGTGGGGGGCAACAGAGGGTGGGCAGGCTCGCGTCGGCGTACGGTCAGGCGGTCGCCGCCCATCGGCAGGCCCGCGAGCGGCTCGACCGGGCCCGCCGGTCGCTCGGCGCGCCCGGCCCGGCCGCCCCCACCGCCGCCGACGTCGTCGCCCGGCTGGCCGCCGTGGGCGGGCGGCTCGCCGCCCCCGCCCCCGGGGTCACCGCGCTGACCGGCGCGCCCGCCCCGATCCGCGTCGGCGAGGCGACCACCCTGGACGGTGGCTTCCCCGTGCTCGTCCCGCTCGGCGGCGGCTGCCACCTCACCGTCGACGCCGACGCCCGTGACCCGCGCGTCGGCGAGCTGCTGCGCGCGGTGGTGCTGCGGCTGCTCGCCACCGCCCCGCCCGGCACGGTCCGGGTCGCCGGGATCGACACGGTGGCCTTCGGGGCCACCTTCCTGCCGCTGCGCCCGCTGCTCGACGCCGGGGTGCTCGCCCCGACCGCCACCACCGCCGCCGAGGTCGCCGCGCTGCTCGACTCCGCCGAGCGGCACGCCCGGGCCGCCCAGGCGGCCGACCCGGCCGCCCGCGAGCTGCTGGTGCTGGTCGTCGCCGCCGCGCCCGGCCCCCGCGAGCTGGCCCGGCTCGCCGCGCTCACCCACGCCGGGGCGTCCGCCGCGGTCTGCGTGCTGCTCGCCGGCCACCGCGCCGCCGCCGGCCAGCAGGGTCCCGCCGGCTCCGACGCGCCGCCGCCGGGCGCGGCCACCGCGCTGCGCCTGATGCAGCGGTACGCCCACGTCGGCGATCCGCCCGGGCACCCGTTCAGCGCCGACGGCTCCGGGCTGGCCGCCCCCGTCGTCCTCGACGGCGACCTGCCGCCGGCCACCGTGGCCGCCCTCGCCGCGCACCTCGCCCCCGCCGCCCGCCGCGACACCTCGCCCGCCTTCGCCGACCTGCTGCCGGCCCGCCGCTGGGCGGCGACCAGCGCCGCCGGCCTGTCCACCGTGGTCGGCCGGGCCGGGCGGCAGCCGGTCACCGTCGCCTTCGACGACGCCACCCCGCACTGGCTGGTCGCCGGCCGCACCGGTGCCGGCAAGACGGTGTTCCTGCTCGACGCCCTCTACGGGCTGGCCGCCCGCTACGCCCCCGACCAGCTCCAGCTCTGGCTGCTCGACTTCAAGGAGGGCGTCAGCTTCACCGAGTTCGTGCCCACCGAGCGGGACCCGTCCTGGCTGCCGCACGCCCGCGTCGTCGGCATCGAGAGCGACCGGGAATACGGCCTGGCCGTGCTGCGGGAGCTGCGCCGGGAGCTGAACCGGCGGGCGACCGTCCTCAAGCGGCACGGCGTCACCAAGCTCGCCGACCTGCCCCGCGACGCGGCGGTGCCCCGGATCGTGGCGGTCGTCGACGAGTTCCAGGTGCTGCTCGCCGGCACCGACGCCGTCGCCCGCCAGGCCGTCGACCTGCTGGAGGAGCTGGCCCGCAAGGGCCGCTCGTACGGGGTGCACCTGGTCCTGGCCAGCCAGTCCACCGCCGGCATCGAGTCGCTGTACGGCCGCGCCGAGGCGATCTTCGGGCAGTTCCCGCTGCGGGTGGCCCTGCCCGGCGGCGGGGGAGTGCTCGACGCGCTCAACACCGCCGCCGACGCGCTGCCGATCGGCGCGGCCGTGCTCAACACCGCCGCCGGTGCGGCCGGAGCCGACACCGTGGCCCGCTTCCCCGACGCGTACGCGGCCCGCGCCGAGCTGGCCCGGCTGCGCCACGAGCTGTGGCGCGAGCGGCCGGCCGGCTCGGGCGCGCCCACCGTCTTCCGGGGCTACGATCCGGCGCGGGCCGACGACGATCCGGCCCTCGCCGCCCTGCGCCCCGGCGGCGGGCCCCCGGTCGCCCTGGTGGGCCGCGTCGTCGACGTGGCGAACAGCCCCGCCTCGTTCACCCTCGACGCCACCCCGGGCCGGCACGTGGCCGTGGTCGGCACCTCGACCGTCGGCGCGGAGGTGCTGCGCGCCGCCGCGCTGGGCCTCGGCCGGCAGCACGCCCCCGGCGGGGCCCGGTTCCTGCTCGCCGGGCTGGTCGCCGCCGTCGACCCGGTGGTCGACGCGACCGCCGAAGCGCTCGCCGCCGCCGGCCACCCGGTGCAGCGGCTCGACCCGGCCGCCCTGCGCGACCGGATCGCCGCCCTCGCCACCGACCAATCGGCCGGTGGCCGCACCTACCTGGTCGTCTTCGGCGCGGACGCGGCCTCGGCCGCCCTCGCCGGCACCGACCCGACCACGTTCCGCTCCGGCCTGGACGACCTGCGCGCCCTGCTGCGCGAGGGCCCCGGCCACGGCGTGCACCTGCTGGGCTGGTGGCGGGGGCTGCGCCGGCTCGCCGACGACCTCGGCGGGACGCACCACCGAGACGACGTCGCCTGCCTGGTCGCGTTGAACGTCCCCGGCGCGGAGCTGGGGCTGCACCTGGGCGAGCACGACCTCGCCTACACCCCGCGTCCCGACCGGGCGCTGCTGGTGGACCGGCACGACCAGCGCACCCGGCTGATCGTGCCGTTCACGGGGCCGGGACACGAGATCGACGAGGAGCGCTGAGCCGTGGCCACCTTCGCCGAGTACGCCGCCCTGGCCCGGCAGCTCGCCGACCAGCGCCGCGAGACCGACCGGGACGCCGTCGCCGCCGACCGCCACCGTTCGGCCCTGCGCGCGACGCTCGACCAGCTCACCCGACGCCTCGACGCCCAGTCCCACCGCCTCGACCAGCTCGGCCGGGCCGCCGGCGTCACCGCCGACCCGCCGGCCGCCCCGGGCGCGCGCCCCGCCTCGCCGACGGTGTCGCCGGCAGGGACCGGGGCGGGGGCGTCCGGCGGGCGGGCCGGTGGGTCGCCGGAGCCGGGGACGGCGGGGGCCGGCGGCGCAGCCGCCGCGCCGGGGCGGCCGGGCGTCGGGGCGTACCCCCAGGGCGCGACGACGACCGGCGCGGTGGTGGCGGTGCCGGCGGCGGCCGGGGTCCCCGCGCCCCGCGCCGGGGGCGTCGACCCGGGCGCGGAGCTGACCGAGGCGCGGCGGCTCGCCGACGAGGCCGACCGGCTGATCGGCCTCACGGAGACCGTCGGCCGTCGGCCGCCGCTGCTGCCGGCGTGGTCGCCGCTGGCGCGGGCCCTGGCCGTCTACGCGGCGTGCGCGGCTGCCGGCGTCGTGCTGGCGATGGTGCTGCTGGGCGTCGCGGGCGTGGTGGCCAGCCCGGGGGCCGTCTACGTGGCCACCTGCGGCGCGCTGCCCGTGCTCTGCTTCGTCGCCGGCTACCTCGTGCTCGGCCGGTGGGGGCGGCCGGCGCTGGGCGCGGACGGGCCGCCGCCCCGGTTCGTGCCGCTCGGCTTCGTGACCTGCGTGCTGCTCATGCCGCTGGCCTACTGCGGCTACCTGGTGCTGTTCCGCCTGCTGCGCTGAGGCCGGCCTGGGTTTCGCCTTGCGCGGGCGGTCAGCCGTCCAGGGCCAGGCGGGCCACCTCGGCCGCGCACCCCCAGGACAGGGTGACCCCCGCGCCGCCGTGCCCGTACGCGTGCACCAGCCGGCCCCCGGCGGGGCCCGCCGGCTCGACCGCGACCCGGGGACCGCCGTGCCGGGCCGGCCGCAGCCCGACCCGCTCGCCGAGCACCGGCGCGTCGGCAAGCTCCGGCACGAGCGCCACGCACCGCCGCCGGATCGCCGCCGCGGTCTCCGGGTCGGGCCCGGTGTCCCACACCCCCGGCTGGTACGTGCCGCCGAGCACCACGTCGTGCCGGCGCGGGTGCACGTAGGTGATCCCGGCCGGGTCGTCCTCGTCGCGCACCGACGTGGTCAGCCCCGGGTTCGCCACCAGCACCAGGTGCCCGCGCACCGGGTGCACGGCCGGGTCGGCGGCGAGCCGTCCGGCGGCCAGCCCGGTCGCGTTGACCACCGTCGGGGCGACGTCGAACGCCTCGGCGAGGTCCCGCACCCGGTGGCGCAGCACCCGCCCCCCGCCGGCGGTGACGCGCCCGGCCAGCCATCCCAGGTACGGCGTCATCTCCACCGCCGGCGCGGTGAACCGCAGCACCGCCGTGTACGGCGGCTCGGCCGCCCCGGCCACCAGGTCCCCGGTGGCCGCCGCCCACCACGGCGGGCCGTCGTAGCGGTGGCGCAGCAGCATCCGCGTCGGCCGGGCCACCACCCCCGGCGCGCCCGCCCCCGCCTGGCGGGTCAGCTCCGCGTGGGTCTCGCCCGCCCAGCGCAGCACCCGGGGATCCGCGTCGGTGTGCGTCGGGTACCACACGGCGGCGGCCACCGTCGACACCGTGTCCGCCGGGTCGTCCGCCGCCAGCACGGTCACCCGCGCGCCCCGCTGCTGGAGGGTCACGGCGGCGGTCAACCCGATGATCCCGCCGCCGACCACCACCACGTCCGCCGTCTCCGTCATCGCCGGCTCCCTCCCTCGTGGCCCGCCCGGTGTCGTGCCGTGGCCTCGGATCGTGCCGCGCCGGCCGGGACCACGTCCAAGACGGAACCGGGCGGGCGGCGATAAGCGGCGCTTATGATCCGGGGATGGACGCCTGGTCGGACCTGCGCCGGCTGCGCTACTTCGCCGTGCTCGCCGAGGAGCTGCACTTCACCCGGGCCGCCGCCCGCCTGCACATCGCCCAGCCGGCGCTCAGCCAGCAGATCCGCGCCCTGGAACGCCAGCTTGGCGTGCCGCTGGTGCACCGCACCAGCCGGGGCTGCACGCTGACCGAGGTGGGGCGGCGGGTGGCCGCCGAGACCGCCCGGCTGCTCGCCGACGTCGACGCCGGCACCGCCCGCATCAGGGATCTGGTGCAGGGCCGGGGTGGGCGGCTGCGGCTCGCGTACACCCGGTCGGCGCGCGGCGGTCCGGTGGACGCCCTGGTGGCCCGGTTCCGCACCGCCCACCCCGACGTGGAGGTCGTCGCCGAGACCGCCTGGACCGCGCCGAACGTCGCCGGGCTGCTCGCCGGCCGGCTCGACGCGGCGTTCGTCCGCCCACCGGTCGACGAGCCGGCGCTCGCCTGCCGCACCGTCGACACGGAGGAGCTGCTGCTGGCCCTGCCGGCGGGGCACCCGCTGGCCACCGGCCGCCGCCGGATCACCCGGGCTGAGGTGGTGGACCTGCCGGCCGTCATGTGGCCCCGCGCCAACGGCCCCGGCATGTTCGACCGGACCATCGCCCAGGTGTGGCCGCACGGCGGCTTCCGGCTGGTCCGGCAGGAGCCCGACGACGAGCAGTTGCTGCGCGCGGTGGCGCAGGGCGACGTGGTCGCGGCCGTGCCCGCCGGTCGCGCGCGGGCGTTGAAGGTGCCGGGGGTACGCCTGCGTCGGTTCGCCGCGCCGACCCCCACGGTGGACGTCGGCCTCGCCTGGCACCGCGACACCACCAACCCGGCCGTCCACGCCCTCGTGGCGCTCCTGGACTGACGCTTCGATGGAGACCCTGGACAGCTGTCGTCCGCTGTGGACGATGATTGTCCAAGATTCGGCGTGAGCGCCGGATCGGGCGAGGGGAGGCGTCGATGAGCGGAGACCTGGGCGGGTTCCTGATCGGGTACGTGCCGGCGGGGGTCGACGGGGAGGTGTCCGACTTCGCCAGCGAATGGGAGGGGGTGCGCTTCCGGACCCGGGTGTGGGAGCGGCAGGTGGCGGAGGGCTGGCGCGTCGACCTGCGGGTACACGTCCTGCGCGGGGGCCGGCTGGGCACGCTCGACGAGCTGCGGGACTTCCTCGCCGACTACCACGAACGGGACGCGGCGACGTGGCCACTCACCGAGTTCACCGAGGGCGGCGTGACCGGCCTCGTCGGCGACGGCGAGGCGTTCCGGCTGGTCGAGCCCGGGGTGGCCGTCGATGTGCGCGCCGACCCGGAGCAGGTGCCCGAGCCGGAGCTGCGGGCCGTGGCGGCGGGGGTCCGACCCGCTGCCACCCCGGAGCGCACCTCAGGCTGATCACTTTCCGTGAGAAGTGCGGGGCTGCGTGCGGCGGCGCACGGTGCGTGACTCTTCGTGAGGACCCGTCGACCGCGCAGGACTTCCCGTTCCTCCTTTGCTCTGCACCCACTCGCGCAACACTGCAATCCAGCTCTGCACATAGCGTTTCGTGGATCAATGCGGGGTCGAGCGACAGGCTACCGCGCGTGACTGTTGCGCATGCGGGTGCAGAGCAAAGGGTTTCGCACGGGGGTGTGGGCGCCGAGCTGCTGTGGTCACATTCCGCAACGGCCGACGGCCATCCCCGTCCCGACCGTCCGGGGTCGGCTGGTCGCGGGCCGGGATCGTGAGTTGTGAGTCGTGGGCCGCGTGGGTCGTGGGCGGCGGGTCGTGGCTGCTGGGTGTGGGTTGCGAGTGGTGGCCGTGGGGCGGCGCGGCGGGGTCAGCCGGGCAGGTCGGCCAGGCAGGTCAGCCAGAGCTGGTAGCCCGCAGGTGCGCTCCCGGCGGCCTCCCGCGTCAGCCGCAGCTCCTCCAGCGCCCGGTCGGCGTCACCACGTTCCGCCGCCGCGCGGGCCAGGTCGAACCGGTCGGTGACGAAGGCCGACAAGCGCCGGAGGTGGTCCGCCGCCGCCGCGGCCCGGGCCTGCAACTCGTCGGCCGGGCGCTGGCCCGCGTCGCCCTGCCCGGCGGCGGGGAGGCCCACGGCGGTCGGCGTGGGGATCGCGTGGACGCTGTCGTCCTCCCGTTGTGGGGGATGGCCGTGGCGGATCGCGCCGAGCCCGGCCAGGGCCGTCAGGTCGCTGAGCACCTGGTCGCACAGGAGCGCGGCGACCCGGTCGAGGGTGTGCCCCACCTGGTCGGGAGCGCCCTCGGCGAGCTGGCCGTCGAGCTCGGCGGTCAGGCAGGTGAGCTGTTCGGACACCCCGGCCAGGCCCTCCGCCAGGAAGGCGATCTCGTCTTCGAGCCGCTCCAACACCTCGTCGGCGGTGCTGAGAAGGCTGTCCCGCATGGCTCTCCCGGTCGTGTCGGTCCACAGTGATCGCGAAGAATCCTGACTCATCAACGGATGAAGATCGTCGATAGTTCTCGTGAGTTTCTGTCGGATACCCGATACGTCGGCGGTGGGCGAATATGGGCATCTCCTCATATCCTGTCGTGTTCACCGTCGACTATGGACGTGGAGAGTCGTGGATCCTCGGCAGGTACGCCGCTTGGCGGAGCAGTCCGCCAACTTCGGGTTCTTGAAGGACCATCCGCTGCTGGTCTGGTATGGGGCCGGCGCGGAGCTGTTGGTCTACGTCGACGCGCAGTCGGCGATGTTCAAGGCCCGCGCGTTCGGGGACGTGCTCGCTCGTGACCTGGTGCGACGCACGCAGGTCACCCCGGTCAAGGACAGCTTCTTCCACCAGGTGCAGGCCCTGCACACCGCAGGCGCGCTCACCGCAAAGGTGTACGCCGCCTTCGACCGTCTGCGGGACACCGGCAACCGGGCCGTGCACGATCACCTGGGGGAGGTCCGCGAGGCGCTGGAGTTGCTGCGTACCTGCTTCGAGCTGGGCGTCTGGTATCACCGGGCGTTGACCGACGACCGCACGCCGTTCGGCTTCGTGCCGCCTACCCCGCCATCGGCCCAGGTCTCCGCGTCGGTCGCCGAAGGGCTACGGGCCGAGATCGAGCGGTACAAGCGGGAGCTCGCCGAGACGAAGCTGCTGCTGGACGGGCAGCCGTCGCTGGAGCTGGCGCAGGCCGCGGCGGCATCCGCCGCCGAGCAGGCCGTGCGGGAGGCCGACGCCCGACGCCCGCAGGCCGCCGCGTTGCTGGAAAGCCTGGAGCCGGGCGTCGAGGCGGCGCAGCAGGCGTTCGACAGCGCGAAGCCGGCGAAGGTGTCCGCTGCCAAGAGGGAGGACTTCATCAGCCGCGCCCGCCGCGCCTCCCACGAGCCGCTCAACGAGGTGCAGACCCGCGCCGAGATCGACCGGCAACTCACCGCCGCCGGCTGGTCGGTGCAGAACGGGAGCCACCTCAACCTGTTCGCGGCCACGGGCGTCGCCGTGCGGGAGGTGACCCTGGCCACCGGCCGGGCCGACTACCTGCTCTACGTCGACCAGCGCCTCGTCGGGGTGATCGAGGCCAAGCGGGAAGGCACCGCGCCGCGCGGCGTCGAGGCGCAACTCGACCGGTATCTCACCGGGCTGACCCCCGAGCAGCAGTTCAGCGCCTGGCGGCGCGACGCGCCCCTGCCGTTCGGCTACGTCGCCACCGGCACCGAGACCACCTTCGTCAACGGGCTCGACCCGTTCCCGCGTACCCGGGAGGTGTTCGCCTTCCACCGGCCCGAGACGCTCGCGCGGTGGATGCGGGAGGCGGACGATGAGCCCGCCGCGCCCACCCTGCGGGCCCGGCTGCGCCGGATGCCGGCGCTGGACCGACTCGGCCTGCGCCCGGCGCAGGTCGACGCCGTCGAGGGCCTGGAGCGCTCCCTCGCCGAGGACCGGCCGCGCGCCCTGATCCAGATGGCCACCGGGGCCGGGAAGACGTTCACCGCCGTCACGGCCAGCTACCGGCTGCTCAGGCACGCCCGCGCCCGCCGCATCCTGTTCCTGGTCGACCGCAACAACCTCGGCAAGCAGACCCTGCGCGAGTACGCCGCCTACCAGACCCCCGACGACGGCCGGAAGTTCACCGAGCTGTACGCCGTCGACCGGCTCTCCGGCGCGGGGATGCCCGACTCGTCCAACGTGGTGATCTCCACGATCCAGCGGCTGTACGGGGCGCTGCGCGGCGACGAGCTGCCCGACGTCGACGTCGACGACCGGGCCTACGACAGCTACGACCTGGACGCCCCGGCCGAGGTCGGCTACAACCCGCAGCTGCCGCCGGAGGCGTTCGACCTGATCGTGGTCGACGAGTGCCACCGCTCCATCTACGGCAAGTGGCGGGCGGTCATCGAATACTTCGACGCGTTCGTGGTGGGGCTGACCGCCACCCCGGTCAAGCAGACCCTCGGCTTCTTCGGCCAGAACCTCGTCTCGGAGTACACCTACGAGCAGGCCGTCGCCGACGGCGTCAACGTCGACTTCGACGTCTACCGGATCAAGACGGAGATCACCGAGCAGGGGCAGAAGATCGAGGCCGGCACCGTCGTGCCGCGGCGCGACCGCCGCACCCGCGCCGAGCGCCTCCAGGAACTGGAGGACGACTTCGCCTACGACGGGCGGCAGGTCGGCCGGTCCGTCATCGCCAAGGGGCAGCTCAAGCTGGTGCTGGAGACCTTCCGGGACCGGCTGTTCACCGAGATCTTCCCCGGCCGCTCCACCGTGCCCAAGACGCTGATCTTCGCCTGCGACGACAACCACGCCGAGGAGATCGTCGCCATGGTGCGGCTCGTCTTCGGCCGGGGCAACGACTTCGCCAAGAAGATCACCTACTCGTCGCGCCGGGACGGCGACAACCCCGACGCCCTCATCCAGGCGTTCCGCAACAGCCCGGAGCTGCGCATCGCCGTCACCGTCGACATGATCGCCACGGGTACCGACGTGAAGCCCCTGGAGTGCGTGTTCTTCCTGCGGCCGGTGCGCAGCGCCACCTACTTCGAGCAGATGAAGGGGCGCGGGGCGCGCACCATCGACCCCGCCGACTTCCAGTCCGTCACCCCCGACGCCGAGGTCAAGGACCGCTTCGTCATCGTCGACGCGGTCGGCGTCACCGAGGCCGACCTGGACGAGGCGGTGCCCCTGCACCGGCACACCGAGCAGCAGATCTCCCTGCGCGACCTGCTGCGCAAGGCCGGCACGCTCACCGCCAACCCCGACGAGGTGGCCACCCTCGCCGCCCGGCTGTCCCGGCTCGACCGGCAGCTCACCGACGACGAGCGCGCGGAGCTGGCCGAGCTGGGCGGCCAGCCCCTCACCGGCATCGTTAGCGGCCTCGTCGAGGCCGTGGCCCCCGAACAGCTCAACCCGGCGACCCAGGCCGGGCCGGCGGCCGTACGCGATCTGCTGGCCGGCGCGCTGCGCCCGCTCGCCGCGAACCCGCAGCTGCGCGCCCGCATCCTGGAGATCCGCCAGGCGCACGACATCACCATCGACGAGGTCAACGCCGACCGGCTCGTGTCCGCCGCCGGGGTGCCCGCCGCCGAACGCGCCCGGGTCACCGTGCGGAGCTGGCACGACTACCTGGAGCAGCACCGCGACGAGATCACCGCGTTGCAGGTGTTCTACGAGGGCAAGGGTCGGATCAGCTACGACCAGCTCAAGGAGCTGGCGACGCGCATCGCGCGGCCCCCGCAGGCGTGGACGCCGGAGTCGCTGTGGAAGGCGTACGTCCTGCTGGGCCGGACCGCCGAGCAGCCCGGCCCGCGCGGGGTCACCGACCTGGTGGCCCTGATCCGCTACGAGCTGGGGTTCGACCAGGAGCTACGTCCATATCGGACGTCCATAGAGGAGCGCTTCCGTGGGTGGCTGCTGCGGCAGCAACAGGCGAGGGCTACGTTCACTGCCGACCAGGTGTGGTGGCTGGAGAGGATCAAGGACGTGATAGCGGTCAGCGTGGAGATCACCGCCGACGACCTGGAGGGCGCGCCGTTCACGGAACGCGGCGGCATCGACGGGTACGCGAACGCCTTCGGCGACCGCGCCGAACCGCTGCTGGACGAACTCAACGGGGAGCTTTCCGCGTGACCGACCTGCCAAAGGGCTGGGTGAACGTCAAGTTGGACGACGTGGTGGCCATCAACCCGCGCGCATTTGATCAGTGGCCGGATGACAATGATCTGGTCTCACTGGTGCCGATGGCTTCAGTGGAGGCAGAGACAGGTCGAATTGATGCTAGCCAAGGTAAGCGCTATGGCGAGGTGAAGAATCGGTCACTTACGCCATTCCAGGAAGGTGATGTGCTTTTCGCCAAAGTTACTCCCTGTATGGAGAATGGCAAGATTGCCGTGGCTCGCGGGCTTGCAAGTGGGCGTGCTTTGGGTAGTACCGAACTATTTGTTCTTCGCTCCTTCGGGGCTGTTGACCCTGCTTACCTTTCCTATTTTCTGCTTCAATCGAGCACGCGCAAGAAGGCTCAGGCTGCCATGACTGGGGCCGTCGGGCTCCGACGAGTTCCTCGGTCGTGGCTAGCTGAACTCGACTTGCCCATTCCTCCGCTTGCCGAGCAGCGGCGCATCGTTGCGATTCTTGAGCGGCATCTCCAAACTCTGGCGACAGCCAAGCGGAATCTTCAGTTGGTGGACCGAGGGGGGGAGGCGCTTGTTCGTTCAATTTATGCAGAGATGTATAAGGACCGCGCCGGTGTCGCTGCTCGTTGTGATAATTTAGCGCCGATGAAATCGCTTGCCCGGATCAGGCGGGACGTGTGGAGTCGAGCCAGGCCTGGTGTCCCCTATAAGGAACCAGTCAGCCCTGATCTGGAAGTTGTACCGCCTGCTCCAGCGGGGTGGGAGATATGCAGCCTGGAGGCGGTCACTGATCCTGTCAGGATTATTCGTTACGGCATCCTCAAACCGAGGATTCGAGAGGGTGGTGTGGTGCCCTATGTTGAAGTCAAGGATCTTGCTGGATGTGTTCTAGGCGGGAAGGTTCTGCATAGAACAAGCCGAGAATTGGATGAGCAGTTCTCTGGAGCGCGAATTCGGCCGGGTGACGTGGTGATGGCTGTTCGTGGTTCGTATGAACGGTCGGCGGTTGTTCCGCCGGATTTGATGGCAGCAAATATTAGCCGGGATGTGGCTAGAATATCAGTTCTGCCCGGAGTGAATCCTGCTTTTGTTCACGCATATTTACAAAGTCCGTTCGCGCAGAACTACTTTAAGCGTCACGCACGCGGAGTGGCGGTCAAGGGCATCAACATCTCAACACTCCGTCGACTGCCGATCCTATTGCCGTCGATTGAGGTGCAAACAAGAATCGTGCAGGAGGTAAGCAGTTGCCTGTCGATGGTCGATCGGCTCTCATCGTCAATACAGAATGTGGCTAACCAGGCTGAAGGCCTAAAGAATGCGCTGATGAGTCGGGCTTTTAATGGTCAGCTCGTGCCGCAGGATCCCGACGACGAGCCGGCCTCCGAGCTGCTCGCCCGGATCAAGGCCGAGCGGGCGGCCACCATCCCCAAACAGCGGACGCGCTCTCGACGTACCCCCAAGGAGCTGCCGGCTCCGGCGACCAGGGTGACCGGCGACGACTACCAGCAGGAGACCTTGCCACTGTGAGCACTGTGGATTCGCGCCGCCTGGTGCAGAAGCTCTGGAACTACTGCGACGTGCTGCGCGACGACGGCGTCTCGACGATCGACTACGTGGAGCAGTTGACCTACCTGCTATTCCTCAAGATGGCCGACGAGCGCGCCAACCGGAAGCTGCGGCCGGAGCAGATCGTGCCGAGCGAGCTGAGCTGGCAGACGCTGCTCGACGCCGAGGGCGACGCGCTGGAGGTGCAGTACCGGCGCATCCTCACCGGGCTGGCCCGGGAGGGCGGCACGCTCGGCACGATCTTCCGCAAGGCGCAGAACAAGATCCAGGATCCGGTGAAGCTCAAGCGGCTGATCGTGGACCTGATCGACAAGGAGCAGTGGTCGGGCACCGGCGTCGACGTCAAGGGCGACGCCTACGAGGAGCTGCTGGCCAAGGGCGCGGAGGACGCGAAGTCGGGCGCGGGGCAGTACTTCACCCCGCGCGCGCTGACCGCCGCCATGGTCGACTGCATGCTGCCCACCCCCGACGACACGATCACCGACCCGGCGTGCGGCACGGGCGGCTTCCTGCTCGCCGCGTTCGACCACATCCAGCGCCACCACGGCAGCTCCCTCACCCCGGACCAGCGGCGGCGGCTCGCCAACGGGGCGATCACCGGCACCGAGCTGGTCGACGGCACCGCCCGCCTGGCGGCGATGAACATGCTGCTGCACGGCATCGGCACCCCGAACGGCCCGTCGTTGATCGCGGTTCGGGACGCGCTCAGCAAGGAGCCGAGCCGGCGGGTCACCCTGGTGCTCGCCAACCCGCCGTTCGGCCGCAGCTCGTCGATCCGGATGGTGGGGGAGGGCGGCAAGGCCAGCCGCGAGGAACGCGAGATCGAGCGCGCCGACTTCTGGGCCACCACCGCCAACAAGCAGCTCAACTTCGTGCAGCACATCGCCTCGCTGCTGGAGATCGACGGGCGGGCGGCGGTCGTGCTGCCCGACAACGTGCTGTTCGAGGGCGGCGCGGGCGAGGTCATCCGCCGCCGGCTGCTCAACCAGTATGACCTGCACACCATGCTGCGCCTGCCCACCGGCATCTTCTACGCCGGCGGGGTGAAGGCCAACGTGCTGTTCTTCGAGCGCAAGCGCGCCCGCGAACAGCCGTGGACCGAAAAGCTCTGGGTGTACGACTTCCGCACCAACCAGCACTTCACGCTCAAGCAGAACCCGCTGCGCCGCGAACACCTCCAGGACTTCGTGGACTGCTACCTGCCCGGCAAGGACCGGTCGGAGCGCGTCGAGACCGAGCGGTTCAAGGCTTTCGGGTACGACGAGCTGATCGCCCGCGACAAGGTCAACCTCGACATCACGTGGTTGAAGGACGCGTCCCTGTCCGACGCCGACGCGCTGCTGCCGCCCGAGGTGATTGCGCAGGAGATCGTCGAAGACCTCCAGGCGGCGCTGCGCGAGTTCGCCGCCATCGCCGAAGCCCTGGGAGCCCACACGTCAGGGGCCGGCGATGAGTGACGATATCGAGCTGATCAGTGACGGCGACGGGCTGGCGGTCATCGGGAACCCGAGGGCTGTCGAAGTCTTTCTCGTCTCCGAGGGGCTGCCGGCGAGGGACCTCAAACTGCAACGGCTCGGGCCTGCCCTCAGCGCCGGAGCTGCGGTCGCCCAGGCAGCCTCCGAGGTTGCCGCCAACTCAGGCCGTTGGGTGAAGCTGACCAAGGAGTCTGCGGAGAAGGTCCAGAAGTTCGGGCTGATGCCGAGCAAGACCCCCGGCGTCAGTCATGCGATGGTGGGGCAGCCGGGCTCGATCAAGTCGTGGCTCCAGATCCAGAAAACGCCTAAAGCGATTGCGGGTAACCCGGCGGTTCTGGCTGGCGCTGCGGGCATCATGGCACAGCTCGCGATGCAGCAGACGATGGAGGAGATCACCGACTATCTCGCCAGGATCGAGGAGAAGGTCGACGATGTGCTGCGCGCCCAGAAGGACGCGGTGCTGGCCCGGATGATCGGAGTGGGTCTCGTCATCGAGGAGGTCATGACCGTCCGCGAGGCGAAGAATGGACTGGTCGACGAGGTCACGTGGTCGAAGGTGCAGGGCGCGCCGGCCACGATCGCGGAGACCCAGGCGTACGCGTTGCGTCAACTCGACGCACTCGCGGAGAAGCTGGAGCGGAAGACTGCAATTGGTGATCTCGCCAAGGCGGCCAAGGAGGCAGAGTCCACGGCGCGCGAGTGGCTCGCCGTGCTGGCCCGCTGCTTCCAGTTGCAGGACGCGGTCGCCGTGCTCGAACTCGACCGGGTGCTGGACGCGTCCCCGGGGGAGTTGGACGGGCACCGCCTCGGCCTGAAGGCTGCTCGGGAGGATCGGCTGGCGCTCATCTCACGGTGCACCGAGCGCCTGATGGCCCGCCTGGACGCGGCCGCCGGCAGGGCCAACACGAAGGTGCTGATGCATCCGTTCGACGCTCCGGCTGTGGTGCAGTCGAGCAGCCACGTCTCGGTCGCCATCGTCGACTTCCATGGGCGGCTCGGAATCGAGGGCGACCGACGGTCGCCGGAGGCGAGACGATGGGCGGACGCGGCCATGGAGGTGAGAGACAAGGCGCTCGAGACGGGAGCAGAGGGCGTCGACACCGCCAAGCGCCTCGGCAACGCGACCTTCGACCTGGCCAGGACGGCGACGGGCAAGCTCTCCAGTCTGATCACCGATCGAGCGCCCGGCCAGCGCGGGGGCGACGAGGGCTGAGCGGGCCGACCGTCGGCCCTGTGAACCACCACCGCAACCGTCATCATTGAGCCTCTTCCAAGCTGACGACCACGAGCGACGGCTGCCGTAAGAACGTCCGTACAGTCAAATCGATGGCGGACGCAGTATCGCAATTTCTGCGGTTGTCGGATTATCATGTGGCGGGCCGGCGAGCCGGTTCCGCGCCGTGGCAACCTCCGAAGGGGCTCGAATGACGGCAATCGCCAACCGCCTGAATGGGGCGGTAGCTGACGTGGAAAACGCCAATATTGCACGCATTTACGATTACTATCTGGGAGGGCTCTACAACTTCGCCATCGACCGGCAGAAGGCGGAGCGCATCAAGCTGACGCTGCCCAGCGTCGACCTGCTGGCTCGCGGTAACCGGGACTGGCTGCGCCGATCCGTGCGATATCTGGTGGCGCAGGGGGTGGAGCAGTTCATCGACATCGCGGCGGGTCTGCCGACTGCCAACAATACGCACGAGGTGGCGCACGCGCTCAACCCACGCGCGCGGGTGATTTATGTGGACAACGACCCGTCGGCCGTCATCCACGGCGAGGAAATTCTGGCGAAGGAGCCGCTCGTCGCCATGGCGGAAGCCGACGGGAGGCACCCCGAACAGGTGTGGGCACACCCGGCAGTCCGCGATTTGATCGATTTGTCTCAGCCGGTGGGGATCATCCTGGGTGGGCTGCTCGTGTTCGTACCCGACGAGGATGATCCGAAGGGCCTCGTCGCGGCGTACCGGGACGCCCTGGCGCCTGGCAGTTACCTCGCGATCTCCCACCTCACCGCCGACACGGTGGACGCGGAAACGAGAGCACAGGTCGACCGAATGGTCGCCGCCTACCAGGCCGGGGTCGGCGCGACCCTCCACGTGCGGGACGAGGCGACGTTCGCGTCCTGGTTCGAAGGCATGGAACTGGTGGATCCGGGGGTGACCCTGATGGCGGACTGGCGTCCGGACCCGGGCCTGGACGTGGATGCCCAGACGCCGTCGCGGCAGCTCGGCTACGGCGCGATGGGCCGGATCGCCGGCTGATCCGTGACCGCGCACCCGTGTTCGGCACGCTCGCAGGCCGGGTAGGCGGGGTTGCGGGATGGACCGCGCCCCGCCTGCCCGGTCGGCGTCTGGGCCGGGAGGCTCACTCCGGGGTGTCGTCGTCGGTGGGGCGCGGCTGGCGGTACTTCCTGATCCACTCTTCGACGTCCTCGGCCAGCCACACCTTCATGCCGCGCAGCTCCTGGTAGGGCTTCGGGAAGGTGGGATACCGGGCGAGCTGCTGGAACCGCTGCCGCGACACGCCCAGGCGCTCTGCGATCTCGTAGGGCCCCATCAGGGACCCCGGGCCACGGTCCATGAACCGAACGTAGGGCGGTATCGTCTAGCCAATCGGATATTGCCAGTTGACTAACCTGCTGGCTGGCCGGCATGGTGTTCATATGCGGCGAAGGCTCTCGTACTGGGATTATTTGCTCACCACGGCCGTGACTCTGGCCTGTCGGCACAAGCCCGTGTGGTCGTGGGTTCGGTGGCGGTACGTCTGCGCGTGCGGCAACGAGCTGCCCTGCCGGCACCGCCACCGCCTGCCGATCAGCCACCGGCACTGGCCGCACGGGCCGGAGCCCGAGGAGGGGGCGGGGGACTGGGGGGCGGACCGGTCCGGGGACGACGGTGCGGGCGGCGGCGCGGGTGGGAAGCCGTGAGCGCGGCGCGTGATGTCGCCGATGACTCAGCTCCCTATGCCCCGACCGAAGCCCTGCTGCGGGCCGGGACGCTGCTGCACGTGGCCCGGGCGGCGAGCCCGCAGTTCGTCCAGCCGATCTTCTTCCGGCTGATCCGCGTGCACGCCGACTGGGTCACCTACCACGACTGGACCTGGCTCGACGGCTACCAGATCGACGCGCGGGGCGACGCGGTCGCGCGCCGCTCGATCTTTGTGCAGCCGGCTGGGCTGCGGGTGCTGGCTAGTCTGCCGGCTCCGGCGGGCGGCGGGCGAGCAGGGAGAACGCGTTCGGCAGCCGCCCGGACCAGGCCGCCGCCGTGATTCCGCCCGGCCGCCAGAACGGTTCGGGGTGTTCGGCCAGGTGGAGCAGCTCCAGCCCGGCGGCGAGCACCGCGCCGACGATTTCCCCCAGGGTCCACTGGAATTCCACCGCCCCGTTTCCCGGGAACGTGTCGTTGACGAAGCAATCACCGAAGTAACTCCGGTCGGCCCGGATCCGGGGCTCGTCGGCGTCCCAGCTCCACAGGGCGGCCGCCGGGTGTGCCTCGTACACGAACAGGTGGCCCGCCGGCCGCAGCAGCCGGGCGACGTCGCGCGCCCAGGCGGCCAGGTCCCGCATCCAGATCAGCGCGCCCTTGCCCGTGTAGACCAGCTCCGCGCAGCCGTCGCGCAGCGGAGCGCCGGGGAGTTCGGCGACCACGTACCGGCAGGCCAGACCCAGGGTGGCGGCACGCCGGTGCGCCGCGCCGGTCGTCACCGCGCTGTAGTCGACCCCGATCACCGTACGCGCGCCGGCCGCGACCAGGGCCACGTCGTCGAGGCCGTGGCCGCTCTGTAGGTGCACCACCACCGGCGCGGCGCGCAGCAGCGGGCGCAGCAGCTCGATCTCGGACGGGTGCAGCGACGTGCCCTCCCGCGCCTCGCGCAGCAGGCCGTCGTGCTCCCGGACGTACTTCCCGGCGGCGGTCTCCCAGGCGGCCCGGTTGCGTCGCACGGCGTCGTCCACGGCGAACAGTGTCGATGTCTCCGCCCAATATGGCGAGCGGTTTTCACCTTCCGTCGGAACTCCATTGTCGGCCGTCCCTGACTCCGGTCACGAACCATTGTCGGTAATCTGCTGGCGAGATCCACTATGGACGGGTAACGTGCTGCGTCGTCGTCGGCTCCCGTTCATGGGATCGGCGGCTCTCATCGCACCTGCGCAATTCCTCCGACGGTCGGCCGAGCCGCCCGTCCGATACGCCGTGCCCTTATCCGTTCCCCCTCGCCACCCGTTCCGCGGTGGCGGTCGAGCCGAGGAGCCGCCGTGCGCGACCCGGACGCTGACCCGCACGTCAGACCTGCCGCAGCCGACACACCGGCTGCGCCCGTGACACCCACCGACCCCGCGCCCGCCGCCGGGGGCGGGGGCCCCTCCGGCCTCGCGCAGCGCTTCGCCGCCCGGCCCCCGGGATACCCGAGCGTGCTGGTCTGGCTGCGCGCCGGGGTGCTGCGCGACTGGCGCGGCGTGCTGGGCGCGTTCCTGGCCACCTGGTTCTACGTGCCCGCCGCGCTGCTCCTCGGGGTGTCGTGCGCGATCGTGGCCGGCGTGGCCGGCATCGTCAACGGGGGCGGCAACCTCGGCGAGGTGCTGCCGGAGCCGGTGCGGGACGCCCCACTCGTCGGCTCGCTGCTCGACGCGTTCCTCGCCCGCTCCGGCGGGGTGCTCGGCAGCTTCGTCGGCGTCGCGTTCGGCTTCCTCGCCGGCTTCCTGTTCGTGCTGGTCTGGCCCTGGCTCGACGCGTTCGACGAGCCGGCGAACCTGTTCACCGGCCTGGCCGGGATGGTGGGCGCCGCCGCGCTGATCGGCGTGCTTTACACCCTGTACCGGATCATGTGGGAGCCGCGCCTGCTGGCCGTCTCGGGCGCGCGCCGGCTCAGCCGCCGCGAGGCCGAACGGCTCCAACCCGTCCTGCACGACTGCGCGCGTGCCCTCGGCCTGCCCACCGTGCCCCGGCTGCTCATCGAGGACGACCCGGTGCTCACCAACGCCCGCGCGTACGCCCGGCACGTGGTCGTCACCACCGGCCTGCTCGACGAGCCGGACGAGAACGTCGCGGCGTTGCTCAGCCACGAGCTGGTGCACTGGCGCACCGGCGACGAGGTGACCAGCGCGTTCGTCCGGGGCGTGGCGCTGCCCCTGGTGCTGCTGCACGCCGTGCCGACGTGGCTGATGCGCACCTTCCCGCATCCGGCGACCAACTTCGTGGTGTTCGTCTTCTTCTGGCCCGTGCTGCTCACCATGAAGTACGTGGTGCTGCCGCTGCACTCGCGCGACGTGCGGGCCGCCGAGTACCGCGCCGACGCGGGCGCGGTGCTCGCCGGCCACGCCCAGGGCCTGCGGGACATGCTGGAGCGGCGCAAGTCGTTCGAGAGCGGGCGCAGCGGCTGGGACGAGGCGGTCTGCGCCACGCATCCGGCGTCCGAGCTGCGGCTGGACCGGCTGGAAGCGCTCACCCCGGCGGCTGCCGACGGCGTCGTCGCCGCCCCGGTGACCGCCGAGGGCCTGTTCGGGCGGCCGGGGGCGGTCGCGTCCCCACGGGCGATGCTGGTGGCCGGCGCGCTGGCCCTGGCCTGCGCCTTCGGCGGCACCCTGCTCGGGGTGACGCAGTGGGCCCTGTTCCGCCCGGCGCAGGCCGTCGACGGCTACTTCTCGGCGTTGGCCGACCACGACGCCCGGGCGGCCCTGGAGCTGGTGACCCCCGACGCGCGGTCGGCGGTCGGCGACGTCGACCGGCTCGCCGCGTTGGTCGAGGCGGAGGGCTACCAGCCGCCCGACGACGTGGATGTGCTCTCGGTCGACCGGGACGGCGACGAGGCGACGGCGAAGGTCGAGTTCACCCTCGCCGGCCAGCGGGTGCCGGCCGAGCTGTCGCTGCGCCGGGAGGAGTCGGCGACGCTGGGCCTGTTCCACGAGTGGCGGCTCACCGGCGGGCCGGTAGCGCTGGGCGTCCCCGGTGGGCAGGCGGGCCTGACGGTCAACGGGGTGCCGGTCGAGACGCCCCCGGAGGGGGACACCCTCGCGCTGCTGCCCGGCGTCTACACGGTCGGCGGGCAGAGCACGGTGCTCGCGGAGACCCCGGCGCAGGCCGTCGCCATCGTCCCCGGGATGGACAGCGCGGGCCAGGTGCGGCTGGAGCCGGTGCTGGCCCCGGGCGCGCGGGAGGCGGCCGAGGCGGAGGTGCGCAGGCACCTGGACGACTGCGCGGCGCAGAAGGTGGCGGCCCCGGAGGGCTGCCCCTTCCGCTACTACAACGGCAGCACGGTGAAGAAGATCGCCTGGAAGATCACCGAGTACCCGCGGATCGCGGTGGAGCTGACCGGCCCCGCCACGGCCCGGGTGTCGACCCCGTACGACGCGCAGGGGTCGGTGCTGGCGACCGGCACCAGCGACGGCTACTTCGGGGCCAGCCCGTTCAGCGACGACGACTCGTTCGGCGTCGAGGGCGTCCTGTCGGTGGTCGACGGCAGGATCACGTTCCTGCCCAACGGCGAGTGAAGGAGAGCGACCACGTGACGGAGAGCTCGACGGGGGCGTCGGCCGGGGCGCGGCAGCCGGTGCGGCTGGTGCTGACGCCGCGCGCCGCCCGGCCGCCCCGGGTGCCGCTGCTGAGCTGGATCCACCAGCGCCCCGAGTTCCGCGCCGCCGTGCGCGCCGCCGGGGGCGGGCGCTCCGGCGGGCGGCCCGGGTTCAGTGACGCCGTGATCATCGCGGTGGTGGCGCAGGCGCTGCTGCCGGGGCTGTTCAACCTGTTGCAGAGCTGGGTGGACCAGCAGCGCACCGAGGTGAGCGTCCGGGTGCAGGCGGGGGAGTCCGAGGTGGAGATCCAGGTCAACGGCCGCACGGACGCCACGAAGCTGATCGACCAGGCGACCCGGGCGCTCCGCCAGGCGGCCCAGTCCGGCGAGGCTGCCGGGTCCGGCAAGGCGGCCGGCGAGGTGGGCGCTGGCGGGTAGCCAAGATCATGTCGGGGAGGTGGTGGTATCCACGGGGGATTGATACCGCCACCTCCCCGACACGAAGTCGATCATGAGTTCGGGTCGCCGGAATTCGCGCTGGGCGCGACAATCTGTTACTCATGCGTAACTTTTCATTGACGTGACTGGATTGCCGGCCCCATCATCTTTCCACGATCGATCGGAACGCTCTCGCCTCCACCCGGCCCCCGCCGGGACACCCCCACCAGGAGGTGCAGCCATGCTGCTCCGGAAGATCCTCGTCGCCCTCGCCGCGTCCACCGCCACCGCCGCCGCGCTGGCCGCCCCGTCCCCGGCCGCCGCCCGGGCCGCCGCTGCCGGCAACCCCGTCATCGTCGTCGCCGGGCTCAGCACCCCCGCCCTCGGCTACGAGCCGCTCGCCGCCCGCCTGCGCGCCGGCGGCTTCCGGGTGTCGATCTTCCAGCTGCCCGGCCTCGGCCTCGGCGACATCGCCGACTCCGCGCGGGCCTTCGGAACGTACGTCGACCAGGTGCGCGCCGCCACCGGAGCGGCCCGCGTCGACCTCGTCGCCCACTCCGAGGGCGGCCTGGTCTCCCGCTATCTCATCCGCAACCTCGGCGGCGACACGAAGGTCGGCCGGTACGTCAGCCTCGGCACCCCGCACTACGGCACCTACGTCGCCGACATCGCCAAGTTCCTCGGCCTCGGCAGCTGCCTCGGCATCGTCGCCTGCCAGCAGATGGCCATCGGGTCGAGCTTCCTCACCGCCCTCAACGACGGCGACGACACCCCGGGCGACGTGCGGTGGACGGCCGTGCGCACCCTCCAGGACGAGCTGGTCCGGCCCGTCGACAACGCGACCCTCGCCGACGGGGCCACCAACGTGCTCATCCAGTCGTGGTGCCCGCTGCGGCTCGTCGGGCACCTCGGCCTCGTCCTCGACGGCACGACGTACACCGTCGTGCGGGGCGCGCTCACCGACTCCCCGGTGCGCCCCGACTGCTACGCCCTCTGACTCTGGCCCACGGGCGCCCTCGGGCCCCGCGCGCCGGTTCAGGCCGCCTTCGCGAGGGCCGCGTACTCGTCGTCGGTGAGCTGCACCTGGGCGGCGGCCACGTTCTCCTCCAGGTGCGCCACCGACGACGTGCCCGGGATGGGGAGCACGACCGGCGAGCGCCGCAACAGCCAGGCGAGCGCGAGCTGCGCGGGCGTCGCGCCGTGGTCGGTGGAGATCGCGTCCAGCGGGCCGCCCGGCTTCGCCAGGTTGCCGGTGGCGATCGGGAACCACGGGATGAACGCCAGGTCGTTGCGCTCGCAGTGGTCGAGCACGTCCTCGGCGCTGCGGTCGGCCAGGTTGTAGAGGTTCTGCACCGACACGATCGGCGTGATCCGGCGGGCCTGCTCGATCTGCGCGACGGTCACCTCGGACAGCCCGATGTGCCGGATCTTGCCCTCCTGCTTCAGCAGCGCCAGCTCGCCGAGCTGGTCGGCCAGCGGCACCTTCGCGTCGATGCGGTGCAGCTGGTAGAGGCCGATGGCCTCCAGGCCCAGGTGGCGCAGGCTCAGCTCGCACTGCTGGCGCAGGTACTCCGGCCGGCCCACCGGCCGCCAGTCGCCGGGCCCGGAGCGGGTCAGCCCGGCCTTGGTGGCGATGACCAGGTCGTCGGCGTACGGGTGCAACGCCTGCCGGATCAGCAGCTCGGAGACGAACGGCCCGTACGAGTCGGCGGTGTCGATGAACGTCACCCCCAGCTCGTACGCCCGGCGCAGCACCCGCACCGCCTCCTCCGGGTCCCGCGGGTCGCCCCACACGCCCGGCCCGGTGAGCTGCATCGCCCCGTAGCCGAGCCGGTCGACCTGGAGGTCGCCGCCGATCCGGTAGGTGCCGGAGGCCTTCGCGGGCTGCCTGCCAGCGTCGTCACCCATGAGTCGAACCCCAATCCTGTGCGTGTCGTCCGGTCGATTGTGCTCCCGTACCCGGCCCGCCCGGAGTCAGTCGGCCAGGATCAGGTCGGCCGCCCGCCAGGCCAGCGCCATCACCGGCGCGTTGAGGTACCCGGACACCAGCACCGGCAGCACCGAGGCGTCCACCACCCGCAGCGCGTCGACGCCGCGTACCCGCAGCCGGGCGTCGACGACGTGCTCGTCGGAGGGGCCCATGCCGCAGGTGCCGACGGCGTGGTAGCCGCAGTAGCCCAGCGCCAGCGCCGCCTCGACGATCTCCCGGTCGCCGCGCACGGCCGGGCCGGGCACCGTCTCGGCGGCGATCCGCCCGGCGACCGGCGCGGTGGCGAACAGCTCCCGCATCCGGCGGAACGCGTCCACCAGGACCCGCCGGTCGTGCCCGGTGGCGAAG
Source organism: Micromonospora sp. WMMD712 (assembly GCF_029581295.1). Lineage (NCBI taxonomy): Bacteria > Bacillati > Actinomycetota > Actinomycetes > Micromonosporales > Micromonosporaceae > Micromonospora > Micromonospora sp. WMMD712. Next base: position 2,281,742 of record NZ_CP120743.1, on the reverse strand, counting down.
TAGTTGGCCACGATCCGCGGCGGCGTGCCCGGGTCGGCCGAGGAGATGGCCAGGCTGCCCTCGCTGTCGGGCCGGGTGACCGTGCACAGCCCCATCATCCCCGCCTCCGTCTCCAGCTCCAGCGCGTGACCCGGCCGGGGCGGGGCCGCCGAGAACGGCGCGACCAGCAACTGGGCGTCCGGGTGGTCGACGTCCGGGGCGGACCGGATGTGCGCCCCCACGTCGTGCACCGGCAGGCTCAGCGGGCCCCGCCGGGTCAGCGCGTAGCGCAGCGTGGCCAGGCCCTGCCCGAGCAGGCTGCCCAGCATGTGGTTGTAGCCGCCGTCGCCGACCAGCCGGAACTGCACCGGCGCCGACCGGTGCTCGCGCAGGCCGAGGCCCACCCGGGGGCGGTCGAGCAGCACGTCGACGCCGGCCCGGCGCAGCGTGTCGGCGGGCCCGATGCCCGACACCTGCAACAGCTGCGGGCTGGCGATCGCCCCGGCGGCGAGGATCACCTCCGCCGAGGCCGCGTAGTCGACGGTGCGGCCGCCGCTGCCGGCCCGTACGCCGATCGCCCGGCCGCCGTGCACCAGGATCCGCCGCACGGCCGTGCCCACCGCGACGGTCAGGTTCGGCCGGTCCCGCACCGGGTGCAGGAACGCGTCGGCGGCGCTGACCCGGCGGCCGTCGCGGATGGTCGCCGTGACGTACCCGATCCGCTCGTCCTCGGTGGCGTTGAGGTCGTCGGACCGACGCCAGCCGAGCGCCTGACCGGCGGCGATCACGTCCTCGCAGAGCCCGTCGGTGCCGGTCGCCGTCGACAGCCGCAGCGGCCCGCCGGCCCCGCGCGCGGGCGACGCGCCCAGCGGATGGTCCTCCAGCCGGGTGAAGACCGGCAGCATGGTGTCCCACCCCCAGCCGGGGTTGCCGAGGCGTTCCAGGCCGTCCCAGTCGAGGCGGTCGCCCCGGCCGTAGACCATGCCGTTGAGGGAGCTGGACCCGCCGACCAGCCGGCCGCGCTGCCACACCTCCCGCCGCCCCGGCGCCGCCTCGGCCGGGTAGTGCCAGGCGGTGCGCCGGTCGTCCATCAGCCGGCTGAACGCCTTCGGGATGCGCACGAACGGGCTGCGGTCCCACCCGCCGGCCTCGACCAGCAGCACCCGGGTCGCCGGGTCCGCGCTGAGCCGGTTGGCCAGCACGCACCCGGCCGCGCCCGCGCCCACCACGACGTAGTCGAACTCCTCCACGCGATCCCTCACTCACCACCGGTTACGAGAATCCCTCAGAAGGTAGTGGCTTGATCACTGTGGGGGAAAGGGCGTGGGGGAACGGGCGGCCGGGTCGACGTGCCGCAGCACCACCAGCGCCTGGTCGTCCTCGGCTCCGGCCAGCCTGCCCAGCAGCGCGTCGGCGACCGCCTCCACCGGGGCGTCGCGGACCGTGTCGACCACGCCGCACAGCTCCGCGAGCCCCGCGTCGTACGTCCGCCCGCGCCGCTCCACCAGCCCGTCGGTGTACGCCACCAGCAGGTCACCGGGCCGGAACGGCACCGTCGTCACGGCCACCGGCTCCCGCACCATGCCCAGCGGCAGCGAGGCGGCCGTCTCGATCGGCGTCGGCGTCCCGCCGGAACGCGCGAGCACCGGGTGCGGATGGCCGCCCCGGGCCACCGCCGCCTCGCCCGCGGCCGGGTCGACGACCATCGCCACGCAGGTGCCGAGGAACCCCGCGCCGATCAGGTCGGTCAGCCGGGGGAAGACCTCGCCCAGCGGCACCCCGAGCCGGATCAGCGTGTTCACGATGGTGCGCAGCTGCGCCATGTCGGCGGCGGCCTCGACCTGGTGGCCGACCACGTCGCCGACGACCACGGCCAGCCGGTCGCCGTCGAGCCGGATCAGGTCGAACCAGTCGCCGCCGAGGTGCATGCCGCTGACCGCAGGCCGGTAGCGGGTGGCGACGTCCAGGGTGGGCGGCGCGGTCCGCGCCGAGGTGCGCAGCCGCCCGGCCAGCCGGGTCACCAGGTCGTGCTCGGCGGCGGCCAGCCGGGTCCGCTCCAGGGTCTGTTCGCACAGGTCGGCGACGGTGTCCAGCAGGGCCAGGTCGCTCTCGCGCAGCGGGCGTCGCCGGGGCCAGCCGAACCCGAGCGCGGCGATCGGCCGGCGCTGGGCGTCGAACAGCGGCAGCGCGACCGTGGTCACCATGCCGTGTGCCCCCGCCGTGTCGGTCCCCTCCGGGAACCGGTCGGCGAACTCGGCCCGGTCGTGGATCACCACCCGCTCCCCGGTGCGCAGCGCGGTGGCCAGCGGACGGGGGTCGTCGACCGTCATCTCGTCGTACGCGGCAAGCAGCCCCGCCGGCACGTCCTCGCCCGCCCACAGCCGCAGCCGCCGCCCCTGGCCGGGCACCGCCAGCCCCGGCAGCCGCGCCCCGAGCACGGCGGGCGCGCCGGCGAGGACGACCCCGATCGCCTCCGTGGTGGAACGGGTGGCGCTGAGCCGCGCGGCGAAGTCCGCCATCAACTGCGCCGAGCCGGTCAGCTCGGCCCGCTGCAACGCCTGGCTGACCAGCCCGGCGACCGCGTCCAGCAGGGTGCGCGGCTCCTCGTCGGCGGCCACCGGGTGCGCCCAGCGCACGTCCACCGCGCCGAGCGCGCCGCCGTCGGCGTAGCGCAGCGGGAGGGCGGTCCCGCCGTCCCCGTCCCTCGTGGCGGCGACGGCGACCGGCGCGTTGTGGCGTACCGCGCGGGCCAGCGGGTCGTCGGCGGCCAGGTCCAGCCGGCCGGGCCCGCCGTCGCCGGCCACCTCCAGCACGACCGCGCCCGGGTCGGCCGTCGCCACGCGCAGCGCGCCGGCCCCGAGCAGCGCCGGGGCGGTGCGGCACACCACGTCCACGATCCCCGCCCGGCCCCGGGCGAAGCTCAGCGCGCCCGCGAGCCGGGCGAACGCCTCCGCCTGACGCAGCGTGCGCCTGCGGTCGTCGACCTCCCGGGCCGCCGGGGCGTCGGCCCGCGGCGCGGAGCCGGCGGGCCGGGGCGACGGCACCGGCCGGCCGCCGACGCCGGGCATGCCCCCGCCGGCCGGTGGCTCCGCGGTGGCCGGCGCGTCGGCGGCGCGGGAGGGGCCCGCCGTGGCCGGCGCGTCCGGGGCGTGCGGGCTCACGGTGACCGCCGTGAGGACCCCGCCGGGCGTGCCCGACTCGTCGATGACCGGGCTGTGGGCGAAGGTGAGCCGCCGCCCGCCGGCGGGGCCGTCGCCGCCCGGCGGCGACCACCGCGCCGGGCGGGTGACGGTCGCCCCCGCCAGGACGTCGCGCAGCACGGGGCCGAGCACGTCCCAGCAGCCCGGCCAGACCTCGGCGCCCGGTCGGCCGAGCGCCGTGGGCCCGGCGTCGCCCAGCAGGGGCAGGCACGCGTCGTTGTGCAGCACCACCAGCTCCCCGCCCCAGCACAGCAGGACGGGAACGGGGGAGCGCAGGCAACTGGCCACGGCGGTGCGCAGGCTCTGTGGCCAGGCGTGCACGGGGCCCAGCGGGGTGGCCGCCCAGTCATGGCGGGCGACGCGGACGCCCGTCTCGCCGGCGGCGGCGAAGACGGCCCGCCAGTGCGCGTCGTCCGCCCGTCGCTGGGCCGGCTGCCGGCGGCGACGCACGGGCGGGCCCGGGGCATCGTCGGCCCGCTGCGCGTCGTCCGCCCGCTGCGCGTCGTCCGGCGGCGGCCCGGCGGGCGGGGACGTCGTCCCCCCGCGGCCTCCGCTCGCTGCCCCCGGCACCGTTGCCATCCCCTCGGACCGTACCAGCGGGCCCGGCCCGTCACCCCGGGGCGATCCGGCGGCTGCCGCCCGGCAGTTGCGCCGAGCGGCCCCGGCGGCGGGGCGGCGCGTGCGAGGCTGGGTCGGGGCGGGTCCGCGGGCGGGGCGCGGGCCGGCAGCGGGGCAGGGGGACGCCGTGACCGGGATGCCGCAGGTCGACTTCGCGCTCGACACCTACGAGTGCATCGTGCTCTACCCGGGCCCGTCCGGGCGGGCCCTGCCCGACGAGACGGTCCAGCGGTTGCAGGCCGAGCACACCGAGCACATGCGCGCGTTGCAGCGGCGGGGGATCGTCCTGGTCGCCGGCTCGATCGACGGCCCCGGGCGCGAGCCCGACCCGCCGATCGGCTTCGGCCTGGCCCGCACCGGCTCCGTGGACGACGTGCGCAGCGTGATGGAGGCCGACCCTGCGGTGCAGGCGGGGCTCTACGCGGTCGACGTGATGACGTTCCTCTGCCCGGCCGGGTCGGTGGAGTTCCCGCTCGCCCGCATGCAGAGCTGACCGCCCGGCCCGCCGGGGGCCGCTGTCGTGATCGTGACGGCGGTCACCGGCCGTGCGCTGCTAGCGTCGGCCCCGGCGGCGGGGAGCGCGCCCATGGGAGGTGACACCGGGCGGTAGGATTCCCGGCGCGCGGTCGCCGATGCCCGCCGACACACGACGACTCCGGACGATGCCTCCGGTGCGGTTTCGCCCGATTTCCCTGCCCGGGGCGAGACGCGTCGTCGGATCCTGTTCCGAAGTCCGAAAGGGGTCGGCCCGCAGACCGACCCGGAGGAGAGACTAGCCTGATGGGCGTGACACGCCGCGCGAAGATCGTCTGCACCCTTGGCCCCGCCACCTCGTCACCGGAGCGCATCCGGGGGCTCGTCGACGCGGGCATGAACGTGGCGAGACTCAACTTCAGCCACGGCAGCCACGCGGACCACGAGGCGGTCTACCGACTCGTCCGCGAGGCCGCCGACGCCGCCGGCCGGCCGGTGGCCGTGCTCGCCGACCTCCAGGGCCCGAAGATCCGGCTCGGCCGGTTCGCCGACGGCCCGCACGAGTGGCGCACCGGCGACTCGGTCGTGATCACCGGGGACGAGGTCCTCGGCACGAAGGAGCGGGTCTCCTGCACCTACCGCAAGCTGCCGCAGGAGGTGAAGGCCGGCGACCGGCTGCTCATCGACGACGGTCGGGTGGCCGTCGAGGTCAGCGAGGTCGTCGGCAACGACATCCGCTGCCTGGTCACCGAGGGCGGCCCGGTCTCCAACAACAAGGGCGTCTCGCTGCCGAACGTGGCGGTCAGCGTCCCGGCCCTGTCGGACAAGGACGCCGAGGACCTGCGCTTCGCCCTCGGCCTGGGCGTCGACATGATCGCCCTGTCCTTCGTCCGCTCGGCGGAGGACATCAAGCTCGTCCACAACATCATGGACGAGGAGGGCGTCCGCCGCCCGGTGCTGGCCAAGGTCGAGAAGCCGGAGGCGGTCGACCACCTGGAGGCGATCGTCCTGGCCTTCGACGGCGTCATGGTCGCCCGCGGCGACCTCGGCGTCGAGCTGCCGCTGGACCAGGTCCCCCTGGTGCAGAAGCGCGCCGTGCAGCTGTGCCGGGAGAACGCCAAGCCGGTCATCGTGGCCACCCAGATGCTCGACTCCATGATCGAGAATTCGCGGCCGACCCGCGCCGAGGCGTCCGACGTGGCCAACGCGGTGCTCGACGGCGCGGACGCGGTCATGCTCTCCGGCGAGACCAGCGTCGGTAAGTACCCGGTGCTCACGGTCAGCACCATGGCCAAGATCATCACGACGACCGAGGCCGGCTCGATCGGGGTGCCCCGCCTCCAGCACGACCCGCGCACCCACGGCGGGGCGCTCACCGTCGCCGCGTCCTCGATCGCCCGGGCCATCGGCGCGAAGGCCCTCGTCGCCTTCTCGCAGACCGGCGACACCGTCAAGCGGCTCAGCCGGCTGCACTGCGACCTGCCGCTGTGGGCGTTCACCCCGGTGCCCGAGGTGCGCAGCCAGCTCGCCCTCTGCTGGGGCGTCGAGACGTTCCTGATGCCGTTCGTCGAGCACACCGACGACATGTTCCGCCAGGTCGACCAGGCGCTGCTCGGCCTCGACCGGGCCAACCCCGGCGACTACGTGGTCATCGTCGCCGGCAGCCCGCCCGGCACCCCCGGCTCCACCAACACCCTGCGGGTGCACCAGCTCGGCTCGCTGGTCGACGCGGCGTCCGCGCGGGCGTTGCAGTGACCGACGGGGCGACCGTCGGCCAGGCGGCCGTCGACCAGCTGCTGGAGGTCCTCGACCTCGAACACACCGGCGCGATGGCCTTCCGGGGGATGAGTCCCCCGGTCGGCCCGCAACGGGTGTACGGGGGTCAGGTCGCCGGTCAGGCCCTGGTCGCCGCCGGCCGCACGGTCGCCCCCGAACGGTTCGTCCACTCCCTGCACGGCTACTTCGTCCGCCCCGGCGACCCGGCCGAACCGATCACCTACCAGGTGGAGAACGTCCGCGACGGCCGGTCGTTCTCCGTGCGCCGGTCGGTGGCGCTCCAGCACGACAAGCCGATCTTCTTCATGTCGGCGTCGTTCCAGCGGCACGAGGAGGAGGGGCTCGACCACCACGCCCCCACCCCGCCCGACGTGCCGGCCCCCGACGACGTGCCCACCATGAGCGACCGTCTCGCCCGCTACCCCGAGCGGCTCGGCATCTGGGGGCAGATCCCCCGCCCGATCGACGTGCGCTACGTCGGCGAGCCCGGCTGGGTCCGCCCCGGCGACCGCCCCGCCGACCCCCACCAGCGGGTGTGGATGCGCATCGACGGCAAGCTCCCCGACGACCCGCTGCTGCACGCCTGCGCCCTGACGTACGCCTCCGACCTGACCCTGCTGGACTCGGTGCTGTCGGTGCACGGCGAGGTCTGGGGCCCCGGCGGCGTGGTCGGCGCGAGCCTCGACCACGCCCTGTGGTTCCACCGGCCGTTCCGGGCCGACGAGTGGTTCCTCTACGACTGCTGGAGCCCGTCGGCCTCCGGCGCCCGGGGGCTGGCCACCGGCCGGATGTTCACCACCGACGGCCGGCACATCGCCAGCGCCGTGCAGGAGGGCCTGCTGCGCCGCGTCGGCGGCTGAGGCGGCCCCCGCCCGCGGCGCGGCTGGTCAGAAGCTGCTGACCAGCTTCACGAACGCCTCGTCGATCGTCGCCGGGTCGGTGGCGTCGAACGCCTTGCCGGCGCTGGCCCCGGCGATCCGGTCCAGCGCGGCCAGGTCCGACTCCCGGTCGAACGCCACGCAGAAGACCTTCACCGGCCGGTCCGGGTCCAGCTCGATGTCGGCGAGCAGCCGGTCGAGGTCGTTGTCCTTCGGGTACTCGTTCTTGCCGTCGGTGAGCACCACCACCGCGTTGATCCGGTCCGGGTCGTAGTCGGCGAGCAGCCGGCGGTGCGCGGCGCGGACCGTCGCGTACAACGCGGTGTTGCCGCCCACCCGCAGCCCGGTGAGCCGGCGCGCGAACGCGGCCCGGTCGTACGGGCCCAGCCGGACCTCCTCGCTGTACGGCTTCCCCGGCCGCTGCGGCGTCTCCGACGAGAACGACCACAGCGCCACCCGGTCGGCGGAGTTGAGCAGGCCGACGCCCCGGTCGACGGCGGTGGTGGCCACCTGGAACCGGGTGCGGCTGCCCACCTTGGCGTTCATCGAGCCGGAGGTGTCCACGGCGAGCAGGATGTTCGCCTTCTTGCGCAGCGTGCCCCAGCCGCGCAGGATCGCGTCGACCACCTCGGGCGCCGGCGGGTCGAAGTAGGTCAGTTGCCCGTCCGCGCCGCCCCGGACGGCGGCGGTCAGCGCGTCCGACGCCCGCCGCTCGTGGTCGCGGAAGCCGAGGTCGGCGAAGCTGCGCTGCTGCGGGTCGTCCTGGAGGAAGGCCAGGAAGTCCTGGGCCGCCGCCTGCTGCGCCGCGTCCGCCGAGGGCAGCACGACGTACGGGTGGTCGAGGTTGAACGTGCCCTCGCTGGGGTGCACCGCCACCAGCGGCACCCGCGGCTTCTGCCCCGGGGTGGGGCTGAGCTGCCCCTCGTTGTACTGGTAGACCAGCTCCTCCTGCACCACGACCGCGCTCATGTCCCGGGCCCGCGCGTCGCCGGCCGCGCCCAGGCCCGCCCCGGCCAGGTCCGCCTCGGCGAGGTCGCGCAGCAGGTCCACCGAGTCGTCGCTGTAGTGCGACACGTTCGCCTCGATCCGGCGCACGAACTGGGTCACCGCGGGCTTCGCCAGGTCGGCCTTCGTCAGGTCGCTGGAACGCCGCACGGCCGCGTAGTAGGTGGCGATGGTGGCCGCCAGCCCCGACGTGGACAGGTTCGGGTTGTCCTTGCCGAAGGTGAACCGGCCCCACTCGGGCCGCCCGAAGGCCGCCCAGCCGGCGTCGCCGGAGAGCCCGAGGACGTCCGCCCAGCCGAGCTTGCCGCGCTGGCGCACCAGCTCGCCCTTCTCCAGCGGCATCGCGATGACCAGCGGGCTGTTGGCGATCGACGGGTACCGGCCGGGGGTCTGCGCCGCCCGGCCCGCCTGCTCGTCGAGCAGCCGCAGCCGGCCCGTCCACAGCGACGACGTCGGCAGCCACACCTGCGGGGCCGGGACGCCCGGCTGCCGGCCGGACCAGTTCCCGGCCGCCAGGGCCTCCATCGCCTTGCCCGAGTTGAGCCCGTGCACGGTCACCTCGGCGCAGCGCCCGGCGAAGCGCCGGTCGGCGGCGTTGTACCGGGCGGCGAGCTGGGAGACGAGGTCGGCCTTCTCCGTCGAGGAGTTGACCTCCAGCGCCACGCACCCGGAGCGGTCCGGGCCGGTTGCGGGCCGCACGATCACGTACGCCGCGGCGATGACCGCGAGGCCGGCGACGACGGCCACCGAGTACGGCAGCCACGGCCGGGCGGAACGCTGGCCGGCGGTCAAGGGCTCCTCCAGGGGTACGGGTCGGACGGGGGTTGCGGCGGCGCGCCGCCGCCCTCCCCGGGCGGGGCGGCGGCCGGCGGCAGCGCCGTGGCGACGAGCAGGCGCACGCCGTAGACCACGACGAAGGTCACCGCCCCGACGGCGGCGGCGGTGCCCACGGCGGTGGACGCGACGTATGCCACGGCGCCGCCGACCGCGCCGAGGAAGATCGCCGTGGAGACGCCCCACGCGTCGGTGGACTCCCGGCGCAGCCGCCGCGCCCAGCGCTCGGGCCGCGCACCGTACGCCACCGCCGGCCCGTACGCCGCAGCCGTCGGCTCGTGTGTCGTCTGCCCATATGCCGTCGGCTCGTACGCCGTCGGCTCGTACGCCGTCGGCTCGTACGCCGTCGGCTCGTACGCCGCCGGGCCGTCCGGCTGCTGGGCCGGCTGCCACGCCGCCGTCGGCGGCGGTTGCCAGGCCGCCGGGGCGGGCGGCGTCGGCTGGCGGGGGACCGGCTGGGTGGCCGCCGCGTCGGTGCCCTGTTGCAGGGCCGCCCGGAGCGGCACCGGCGCGCCACCGTGCCCCAGCAGCCGCAGCAGGACCTGGTCGGCCGGCGGCCGGGCCCGGTGGTCCTTGGCCAGGCACTCGGCGACCAGCTCCGCCAGCGGGCCGGAGAAGCCGGCCAGGTCCGGCGGATCGTGCAGCACCCGGTGCAGCACCGCCGCGACCGCCCCGGTGCCGAACGGCGGGCGGCCCGTCGCGGCGTACGCGATGGTGGCCGCCCAGGCGAACACGTCGCTGGCGGGGCCCACCCCGTCGTCGCGGAACCGCTCCGGCGCCAGGTACGCGGCGGTGCCCATGATCCGGCCGGTCACCGTGGCGGTGACGTCGAGCGCCCGGGCGATGCCGAAGTCGATCACCCGGGGGCCGTCCGCGCCGAGGACCACGTTGTCCGGCTTGAGGTCGCAGTGCACCACGCCGGCCTGGTGGATCGCGGCGAGCGCGGTGGCGGTGCCCACGGCCAGCCGGTGCAGGACGTTGCCGGCGAGCGGGCCCCGCTCCTGGACGTGCCGGTGCAGGGTCGGGCCCTCGATGTACTCGCTCACCACGTAGGGCGGGTCGTCGTCGACGTCGGCGAAGAGGATCTGCGCGGTGCAGAACGGCGCGACCCGGCGGGCGGCGTCGATCTCCTTGGCGAACCGGGCCCGGGCGCGCGGGTCGGGCGGCGCGGAGAGGTCGAGCATCTTGACGGCGACCAGCCGGCCCTGCCGGTCGCGGCCCAGGTAGACCACGCCCTGCCCGCCCGAGCCCAGCCTGCCGAGCAGCTCGTAGGGCCCGGCCCGGCCCGGATCCCGTGGACCGAGCGGAGTGGTCTCCGGCATCGCTGTGGCTGCCCCCATCGCCGCTGGCGGTCCCGACCGCGTGGCGTCCGGGCGGTCGGCGTCGATCCGTCGACACGGGTATGGTGCCACGCCCGCGCCACCGTCGGAGCGGGCCGGTGGGCCGGCGGTCCGCCCCCTGGGACGGCGCGTGGGACGCCCTGGCGGCCCCGGTTCCCCCGTTCGGATGAGGGGCGGCAGCCCGGCCGGGCGGGCGGGCGGCTAACCTGACCGGCATGCGTCTCTCCGCCCGGGTCGACTACGCCCTCCGCGCGGCCGCCGAGCTGGCGGCGGTCGCCGACGGCGGGGGCGCCGTGCGGTCCCGCCCGGTGACCGCCGAGCAGATCGCCAAGTCCCAGGAGATCCCGCCGAAGTTCCTGGAGAGCATCCTGTTGCAGCTGCGCCGGGGCGGCGTCGTGCACGCCCAGCGCGGCCCCGAGGGCGGCTACTGGCTGGCCCGGCCCGCCGCCGAGATCTCGCTCGCCGAGGTGATCCGGGTGATCGACGGGCCGCTGGCGCACGTGCGCGGGCAGCGCCCGGAGCAGCTCGGCTACCGGGGGGCGGCCCGCGCTTTGCAGGACGTGTGGATCGCCCTGCGGGCCAGCGAGCGGCAGATCCTCGAGCTGGTCACCGTCGCCGACGTGGCCAACGGCACCCTGCCCGAGCGGGTCAGCGAGCTGGCGGCCGACCCGGGCGCCTGGAGCTGACCCGCGACCCCACCCGTCGCAAGCGTCCCGACATTTAACCGATAGGGACTTGACCCGAGGCCGTCTCGTGCCGCATTGTCGACCAAGTCGATAGGAGATGCCGAAAAGTCAGGGGGCGCTCGTGCGCAAGCTGTTGGTCCTCGCCCTCGTCGGGCTCGTCGCGCAGCTGGTCGACGGTTCGCTGGGCATGGCGTACGGGTTGACCTCGTCGACCCTGCTGCTGGTGGCCGGGGTCGCCCCGGCCGCGGCGTCGGCGTCGGTGCACCTGGCCGAGATCGGCACCACGCTCGCCGCCGGGGTGGCCCACTGGCGGTTCGGCAACGTCGACTGGCGGGTGGTCGCCCGCATCGCGCTGCCCGGCGCGGTGGGCGCGTTCGCCGGTGCCACCTTCCTCAGCTCGATCTCCACCGAGGCCGCGGCGCCCTGGATGGCCGCGATCCTGTTCACCCTCGGCGCGTACCTGCTGGTGCGCTTCTCCCGGCCGCTGCGCGCCAGCCGCGCCGCCGGGCCGCTGCGCGCCCGCTTCCTCGGCCCGCTCGGCCTGGTCGCCGGCTTCGTCGACGCGACCGGCGGCGGCGGGTGGGGCCCGGTCGCCACCCCGGCGCTGCTGGTCTCCGGCCGGATGGAGCCCCGCAAGGTCATCGGCTCGGTCGACACCTCCGAGTTCGTCGTCGCGGGCGCGGCCAGCGCCGGCTTCCTGATCGGCCTCGGCACCGAGGGCTTCCTGCTGCCGACCGTCGCCGCCCTGCTCATCGGCGGCCTCATCGCCGCCCCGATCGCCGCCTGGCTGGTGCGGATCGTCCCCGCCCAGCTCCTCGGCGCGGTCATCGGCGGCGTCATCGTGCTGACCAACGCCCGCACCCTGGTGCGGGCCGGCGAGCTGCCCGGCGGCGTCCAGTGGACGGTCTACGCGTTGCTGGCCGCCGGCTGGGTCGCCGCCGTCGTGCTGGCCGTCCGTGCGCTGCGCCGCACCCGCCGGGCCCGCGCCACGGTCGCGGCGGCCCTCGCCGACCAGCCCGCCGCCGACCAGCACCCCCTGGCGCAGCCCGTGGCCGACCAGGCCGTCGCTGAGCAGCCCGTCGCCGACCAGTCGACCCCGGCCCCGCTGGCCCCGGCTCCGGCCCCGGCCCAGTCGATCCCGACCCAGCCGGTCCAGTCGATCCCGACCCAGCCGGTCCAGTCGATCCCGACCCAGCCGGTCCCGCCGGCACCGGCCCAGCCGGCTCAGCCGACCACCGACCAGCCCGCCGCCGCCCCGGTGGCCGGCTGACGGCTCACCCCGCCGCCGAGGCGATCAGCTCCCAGGCGTCGTCCACGTGGGCCTGCGTGGTCAGCGGCGAGCCGATCGCCAGGCGCAGGGTGAACCGGCCGGCGACCCGGGTGTGGGTGAGGAACACCCGGCCGGTGGCGTTGACCTTCTCCAGCAGCCCGGCGCTCGCCTCGTCGCCGGCGGCGAGCCGGAAGCAGACCAGCGAGAACGGGTGCGGCGTGGCGAGGACGAACCGGTCGTCGGCGCGGACCCGGGCGGCGAACCGGTCGGCGAGCGCCACGTGCGAGCGCACGTGCGCCCGTAGCCCCTCCACCCCGTACCAGCGCAGCACGAACCACAGTTTCAGGGCGCGGAACCGCCGGCCCAGCGGCACCTGCCAGTCTCGGTAGTCGACGACCGCCCCGGAGTCGCTCGCCGCGTTGCGCAGGAACTCCGGCAGCACCGTCAGCGCCGCCACCAGCTCCGCCGAGTCGGCCACCCAGAACGCGTCGCAGTCGAAGCCGGTGAGCAGCCACTTGTGCGGGTCGAAGCAGTACGAGTCGGCGTGCTCCAGACCGGCGTGCGACCAGCGCAGCTCCGGGCAGACCGCCGCCGCGCCCGCGTACGCGGCGTCGACGTGCAGCCAGACGCCGTACTCCGCGCAGATCGCGCCGATCTGCGGCACGGGGTCGACGGCGGTGGTGGAGGTGGTGCCGATCGTGGCCACCACGATCGCGGGCACGTCGCCGGCCGCGAGGTCGGCCCGGATCGCCGTCCGCAGCGCGTCGGGGTCCATGGCGAGGGTCCCGGGGTCGACGGCGACGACCCGCACCCCGTCGCTGCCCAGCCCGGCGATGCGGGCCGCCTTCTCGATCGACGAGTGCCCCTCCGTGGACGTGTACGCCCGGTAGCGGCGGTCGACCCCCACCTCCCGCCAGCGGCCCCCGCTGGCCCGGTGCAGCGCGGCGAGGGTGGCCACCAGCGTCGCCGAGGACGCCGAGTCCTGGATCACCCCGCCGCCGGGACCGGTGGAGCGGAACCGCTCGGGCAGGCCGAGCAGCCCCGCCAGCCAGTCCAGCAGCACCGTCTCCAGCTCGGTGCAGGCCGGCGCGGAGGCCCAGAGCATGCCCTGCACCCCCAGCCCCGAGCTGACCAGGTCGCCCAGGACGCTGGGGCCGGAGGTGTTGGCGGGGAAGTAGCCGAAGAAGCCCGGATGCTGCCAGTGGGTCAGCCGGGGCGCGACCAGCGCGTCCAGGTCGGCCAGCAGCGCGGAGACCGGCTCGCCGTGCGCGGTCGGCCCGGCCGGCAGCGCGGCGGCCACCGCGCCGGGCGGGTCCTGCGAGGTCACCGGGCGCTGCCCGAGGGTGGCCCAGTAGTCCGCGATCCAGTCGACCACCGCGTGCCCGGCGCGGCGGAACTCCTCGGGGTCCATGTGCTCAGCCATCCGACGAGTCGACCAACTCGGCCGGGCGGACGCAAGGGACCGGGACGTTGTTGCGGCGGGGAAAGCGGTGTCCTAGCATCCCAGAGGCGCGAGCCGAACCATGGACGTCGATGCGATGTCCGATCACCGCCGCCAGCGCGGCGGACGCGACCCGGCGGCCAAGGGCAGGCTGCCGGGGCCGACGCGTCGCCGTGCCCGCCCGACCTCCCCCGGAGGCATCCCCGTGCACCTGACCGCATCCCGCCGCACCCTCCTGGCCGCCGCCGTCGCGGCCACCACCCTCGCCGCCGGCGCGCTCGGCACCGTGGCCGCCTCGGCCGCCGCCGCCGGCTGCCGCGTCGACTACAAGATCAGCAGCCAGTGGGGCGGCGGCTTCGGCGCCGACGTCACCGTCACCAACCTCGGCGACCCGATCAACGGCTGGGCCCTCACCTGGTCCTACACCGCCGGCCAGCAGGTCACCCAGGCGTGGAACGCCACCGTCACCCAGTCCGGCGCGCAGGTCACCGCCCGCGACGCCGGCTACAACGCCGCGCTCGGCACCAACGGTGCCGCGAACTTCGGCTTCAACGCCTCCTGGAACGACAGCAGCAACCCCGTGCCGGCGAGCTTCGCCCTCAACGGCACCACCTGCACCGGCGGCACCGCCCCCACCACCACGCCCCCGACGACCGCCCCGCCGACGACCCCGCCGCCGACGACGCCGCCCCCCACCACCCCGCCGCCGACGACCCCGCCCCCCACCGACCCGCCCGCCGGGGCCAAGCAGCTGGAGGACCTCGACCGAGGGCTGATCAGCGTCCGCTCCGGCAGCGGCAACCTCGTCTCCTGGCGGCTGCTGGGCACCGAGACCTCCGGGGTGTCGTTCAACCTCTACCGCGGCTCCACCAAGGTCAACGCCAGCCCGATCACCGGCGCCACCAACTACCTCGACGCCGGGGCGGCGGCCGGCTCCGCGTACACCGTGCGGGCCGTCGTCGGCGGCGCGGAGCAGGCGGCGTCCGCGCCCGCGCTCCAGTTCGCGGGCGGCTACCTCGACGTGCCGTTGCAGGTCCCGCCGGGCGGCACCACCCCCGCCGGGGAGGCCTACACCTACTCGGCCAACGACGCCAGCGTCGGCGACCTCGACGGCGACGGCGACTACGAGATCGTCCTCAAGTGGGACCCGTCCAACAGCAAGGACAACTCGCAGTCCGGCTACACCGGCAACGTCTACGTCGACGCGTACACCCTTACCGGCACCCGGCTGTGGCGCATCGACCTCGGCCGCAACATCCGCGCCGGCGCCCACTACACCCAGTTCCAGGTGTACGACTACGACGGCGACGGCGACGCCGAGGTGGCCATGAAGACCGCCGACGGCACCCGCTCCGGCACCGGCCAGGTCATCGGCTCGTCGTCGGCCGACTACCGCAACTCCAGCGGCTACGTCCTGTCCGGCCCCGAGTTCCTCACCATGTTCGACGGCCGCACCGGCGCCGCGGTGTCCACCGTCAACTACGACCCGCCGCGCGGCACCGTCTCCTCCTGGGGCGACAGCTACGGCAACCGCGTCGACCGGTTCCTCGCCGCCACCGCGTACCTCGACGGCCAGCGTCCCTCGCTGGTCATGGCCCGGGGCTACTACACCCGCGCCGTCGTCGCCGCCTGGGACTTCCGCAACGGCGCCCTCACCAAGCGGTGGACGTTCGACTCCAACTCCTCCGGCAACTCCGCCGCCGCCGGCCAGGGCAACCACAACCTGTCCGTCGCCGACGTCGACGCCGACGGCCGGCAGGAGATCGTCTACGGGGCCGCCACCATCGACGACAACGGCCGCCTGCTGTACTCCACCAACAACGGCCACGGCGACGCCCTGCACGTCGGCGACCTCGACCCGAGCCGCTCCGGCCTGGAGGTCTTCAAGGTCGACGAGGACGGCAGCAAGCCCAGCTCCTACTTCGCCGACGCCCGCACCGGCCAGGTCATCTGGTCCACCCCCGCGTCCGGCGACAACGGCCGCGGCGTCTCCGGCGACATCTGGGCCGGCAGCCCCGGCGCCGAGTCCTGGTCGGCGGCGGTGAGCTACCTGGCCAACACCCGGGGCCAGAACGTCGGCCGCAAGCCGTCGTCGACGAACTTCCTCGCCTGGTGGGACGGCGACCCGGTCCGCGAGCTCCTCGACGCCACGAAGATCGACAAGTACGGCACCTCCGGCGAGACCCGGCTGCTCACCGGCAGCGACGTCGCCGCCAACAACGGCACCAAGGCCACCCCGGCGCTCTCCGGCGACATCCTCGGCGACTGGCGGGAAGAGGTGATCTGGCGCACCGGCGACAGCCGCGCCCTGCGCATCTACAGCACCCCGACCCAGACCGGCACCCGGATCTACACCCTCATGCACGACCCGCAGTACCGCGCCGCGATCGCCTGGCAGAACACGGCCTACAACCAGCCGCCGCACCCGGGATTCTTCATCGGAGACGGCATGGGCAACCCGCCCACGCCCAACATCTACCTGCGCTGACCGCGCTTAGGTAAGGTGGCAGGCACCGGGCCGCAGCCGCGGAATCCGCACAGCTCCGGCCCGGTGCACCACACCGCAGCACCCCCGACCCGTCCCGACCGGGGAGTGCCGTACCACCACCGGAACCAAAGTTACGCGGCGACCGCAACGCACCGGTGACGCCGGTATGAAGATCGTGTTTCGGGCGTTTCCAACCGGGTCCACCCCTACCGGTCCACCGGGCTCACCCCTGCCGGCGCAACCCGCCCGCCACCTTCTCGGCGACCAGCTCGAACGAGCGCACCCGGTCCGCCCCGTCGTACACCATCGACGTCAGCATCAACTCGTCCGCGCCGGTCCGCGCCAGCAACTCCGTCAACTGCCGGCCCACCGTCTCCGGCGAGCCCGTCGCCTGCCCCTCCCGCCGCTGCACCACGAACTCCCGCTCCGCCGCCGTGTACGGGTACGCCGCCGCCTCCTCCGGCGACGCCAACGGCTGCGGCCGCCCCGAACGCAGCTTCAGGAACGCCAGCGCCGACGGCCCCGCCAGCCACTGCGCCCGCTCGTCGGTCTCCGCGCAGATCGTGTTCACCGCCACCATCGCGTACGGCTGCGACAGCCACCGCGACGGCCGGAAGTGCTGCCGGTACAGCGCCAACGCCGGCAGCGTGTGCTGCGCGCTGAAGTGGTGCGCGAACGAGAACGGCAGCCCCAGCAGCCCCGCGAGCTGCGCGCTGAACCCGCTGGAGCCCAGCAGCCACACCTGCGGCTGCTCGCCCCGCCCCGGCGTCGCCACGATCGGGCCCGCGTGCTCGCCGGTGAAGTAGCCCATCAGGTCGGCCAGCTCCCGGGGGAACCCCTCGGCCGACAGCCCCTCCATCGTCCGGCGCAACGCCAGCGCCGTCACCTGGTCGGTCCCCGGCGCCCGGCCGATGCCCAGGTCGATCCGGCCCGGGTGCAGCGCCTCCAGCGTGCCGAACTGCTCGGCCACCACCAGCGGCGCGTGGTTGGGCAGCATCACCCCGCCCGAGCCCAGCCGGATCGTGCTCGTGTGCGCGGCCAGGTGCGCGATCAGCACCGCCGGCGCCGAACTCGCGATCGCCGGCATGTTGTGGTGCTCGGCCACCCAGAACCGCCGGTAGCCCAGCTCCTCGGCCCGCCGGGCCAGCTCGGTGGTGTGCCGCAGGGCCTCGCCGGCCGTGGAGCCGGCGGCGACCGGGGCGACGTCAAGGACTGACAGAGGTACGTCGATCACGGCTGGAACCAACCCCGGCGGCACCCGGATTGTTCCCGTCCGCCCCGCCACTGTCCGCCCCGCCGTCCGGGAGCCGCCCGCCCGCCCCGCCCCGCAGCAGCCCGAGCACGAGCAGGCCCGCCCCGATGCCCACCCCGGCCGCCACCGCGAAGCTCGCCCGCACCCCGCCCACCGCCGCCGCCCGCGTCGCCCCCGCCAGCAGCTCCCGCCCCTCCGGCGGCACCGACCCCAGCAGGCCCGGGGCCCGCCCGCCGGCGACGGCGTGGGCGACCCCCGTCGCGTCGGCGACCCCCCGCGCCTGCAGGACGCCGCGCGCCCCCGCCGCGAAGACACTGCCCAGCGCGGCGATGCCGAAGGCGAACCCGAGCTGCCGGCAGGTGTTCACCGCGCCGGCCGCTATCCCACCCCGCGCCGCCGGCACCAGCGACATCGCCACCGCGCCCAGCGCCGGCGTCGCCAGCCCCACCCCCACGCCGATCACCGCCCCACCCGGCACCAGCACCGGCCAGCCCGCCGCCCCCCGCGCCAGCACCGCCGTCACCGCGCTGCCCACCCCCACGCACAGCAGCCCCCCGCCGATCACCAGGCCCGGCCGCCGGCCGTGCAGCGCCCGCCCCGACACCGCCGACACCACGAACGCCACCACCGACATCGGCAGCCCGGTCAGCCCCGCGCCGACCGGCCCCAACCCCAGCACCGACTGCAACCAGATCATCGAGTACGCCAGCGGCGCGAACGCCGCGAACGTCAGCAGCAGCCCCGCCAGCAGCACCGCCACGAACGCCCGGTCCCGCAGCAGCGCCAGGTCGAACAGGGGCTGCCGGACCCGCCGCTCCACCACGGCGAACCCCGCCAGCAGCACCGCCGCCGCGCCCGCCGACACCCACACCACGGCGTCCGACCAGCCCGCCCCGGCCGCGCGGATCAGCGCGTACGTCGCGCAGCCCGCCGCCACGGCGAACACGACCACCCCGCCGACGTCCACCCGCCCACCCGCCGCCGGGCGGCCCGCCGGCAGCGTCCGCGCGCCCAGCCCGAGCGCGACCGCGCTGACCGGCAGGTTCACGAAGAAGATCCAGTGCCACGACACGCCCTCGGTGAGCAGCCCACCCAGCACCGGACCCACCGCCGCCGACGCCCCCGACACCGCGCCCCACACCCCGTAGGCGGTGCCCCGGTCCCGACCCGCGTACGCCCCGTCGAGCAGCGCGAACGTCGTCGCGAACATCGCCGCCGCGCCGAGGCCCTGCGCCGCCCGCGCCGCGACCAGCGCCCCCGCGCCGGGCGCGAGCCCGCACGCCAGCGACGACGACGCGAACACCACCACCCCCGCCAGGTACGTCACCCGGTGTCCGACCCGGTCGGCCACCGCGCCCGCCCCCAGCACCAGCGCCGCCAGGGCCAGCGCGTACGCGTCGACGACCCACTGCACCGCGCCGAACGACGCGTCGAGGTCCCGCACCATGTCCGGCAGCGCGACCGTCACCACCGTCACGTCGACCAGCAGCATGAACGTGCCCAGGCAGACCGCCGTCAGGGGAAACCATCTGCGCATGCCGACACCCGCGTCTCTCCCGGCCCCGCGCGACCGCCGGTGGGCCGGTGCGCCTCACCCCGTACAACGCGGCCGGCCCGGTCACGTCACCGGCCCATCGGCGCACCCGCCCTGGCCCGCCGGCCGTCCCGCCGGTCCCGCACTCAGCCCGCGCCGCGCACCTGCTCGAAGATCAGGCTCGTCTGGGTGTGCTGCACCGCCGGATCCACCGCCAGATGGTCGAGCACGAAGTCCCGCAACGCGTCCCCGGACGCGGCCCGCACGTGCAGCACGTAGTCCTCCGCGCCCGCCACGTGGAACACCGACACCACCCCCGGCAGCCGCACCGAGCGGGCCCGGAACGCGTCCACCGCCGCCCGCTCGTGCGCCGTCAACCGCACCGACACCAGCGCCTGCAACGGCAGGCCCACCGCCGCCGGGTCCACCTCCGCGTGGAATCCCCGGATCGCCCCGCACTCCCGCAGCGCCCTCGTGCGTGTCAGACAGGTCGACGCGGCCACCCCCACCCGCTCGGCGAGGGCGTTGTTCGGCAGCCGGCCGTCCGCCGCCAGCTCGGTCAGGATCGCGCGGTCGACGTCGTCCAGGGCGGCGAAGGGCCGCACATCATTCGGTGCAACGGGCATCCACCCATCCTGCTCCGAATCACTGCGTAACTGAAGGCCGACTCACAGAATCTTCTGCGGATCTATTGCCTGGATCCGCCACTATGTTCGACGCTTCCGGGCATGCCCAGCGCCGTGGACCCCCGCAACGTCGACACCGCAGCCGTGCACGCCGGCCGCGCCGACCTCGCCGCCCTCGGCGTCCACGCCCCGCCCATCGACCTGTCCACCACCAACCCGCTGCCCTCGGTCGCCACCGGCGGCGAAGCCTACGAACTCCTCGCCACCGGCAACGCCCTCCCACCCGGCGACAGCGCCGTCTACCAGCGGCTCTGGAACCCCACCGTCGCCCGCTTCGAGACCGCCCTCGCCGAGCTCGAAGACACCCCCGCCGCCGTCGCCTTCGCCAGCGGCATGGCCGCCCTCACCGCCACCCTGCTCGCCGCCACCCGCGACGGCAACCGCCACGTCGTCGCCGTCCGCCCCCTCTACGGCGGCACCGACCACGTCCTCGCCACCGGCCTGCTCCACACCGACGTCACCTGGGCCCGCCCCGACCAGGTCGCCGCCGCGATCCGCCCCGACACCGCCCTCGTCGTCGTCGAGACCCCCGCCAACCCCACCCTCGACCTCGTCGACATCGCCGCGCTCGCCACCGCAGCCGGCGACACCCCGCTGCTGGTCGACAACACCGTCGCCACCCCCGTGCTCCAGCGGCCCGCCCGGCACGGCGCCGCCCTCGTCCTGCACAGCGCCACCAAGAGCATCGGCGGCCACGGCGACGTCCTCGCCGGCGTCGTCGCCTGCGACGAGGACTGGGCCGCCCGGCTGCGCCAGGTCCGCGCCCTCACCGGCGCGATCCTGCACCCCCTCGGCGCGTACCTGCTGCACCGCGGCCTGCAGACCCTGCCCCTGCGGGTGCGCGCCCAGTCCGCCGGGGCCGAGAAGCTCGCCGCCTGGCTCGCCCGGCACCCCGCCGTCGCCCGCGTGCACCACCCCGGCCTCGACGACCCCACCGGGCTCGTCGGCCGGCAGATGACCGGCACCGGCAGCCTGCTCGCCTTCGAGGTACGCGGCGGCGCGCCCGCCGCCGCCACCGTCGCCGCCGCCTGCCGGCTGATCACCCACGCCGTCTCCCTCGGCGGCGTCGACACCCTCGTCCAGCACCCCGCCTCGCTCACCCACCGGCCCGTCGCCGGCGACGCCCGGCCCGCCGGCGGGCTGCTGCGCCTCTCCGTCGGCCTGGAGGACCCGGAGGACCTGCGGGCGGACCTGGCGCAGGCGCTCGCCGCGCTCGGCTGACCGCTGCCGCTGCCGCTGCCGGACGCCGACGCCCCGCCCCGGCCGGTCAGGACTTCGGGCCGACGTGCCGGTCCAGCACCGCGACCGCCTCGCGCCGGGCCACGGACAGCGAGTTGGGGCGGTTCATCCGCCAGGCGACGCCGAGCAGGCCCAGCGCCCACTGGCAGAGCCCCATGATGTCGGCGGACTCGTTGCTGAACAGGTAGCGCGGGTAGACGTAGCCCCTGCCGCGCATGGTCACCCGGTTGGTCACCCGGCAGCCGTCGGAGTGGAACAGGCCGCGCGCGAAGTCCCCGGGGCGGGCGGCGACCAGCGCGCGCTGCCAGTCGGCGAGGACGATCGGCCGCTCGTGCTTCTTGCCCGGCCCGTGCTGCGGCAACAGGCACGGCCAGTGCACGCCACTGCTCTCCACCGAGACACACCCGCGTTTGGGGATCCGCTGCACCTTCGCGGCGAGCACGGCGAGCATCGCCTGCTCGCACAGATCGATCAGGCGGGGATAGGCGGCGGTGCAGGCGATGCGGAGAACCGGCGCCTTGCCGGCTATGGCGAGGTGCCCGTCGCCCAGGTAGAGACCGAGCAGGTAGGGGTAGGCGGCGGGGTCTGTCGGATAGCCGACCTCGGGTGAACAGCGGAAGCAACGCTTCGCCGTGCCGACGACGGCCCGCTCGGGACGGTCGACGCACCAGTGCCACACGGTGTTGTAGGGCAACGAGAGGGCCCGGGCCACCGCTCGGATGTTGTAGCCGTTCGCGCGAAGCTCACGGGCCCGAGCCCGCACCTGGGGTGGATGCATGGGACCATGGTCGAACGCCTGTGCGACAGTTTTGGTGCCCCCGGTGGGATTCGAACCCACACTGTATGCAGTTTGAGTGCATCGTCTCTACCGGTTGGACTACAGGGGCCTTCCATGATTCGGCCCTGACAGACTACCCACTACGCTAGGGACGGCGACACCCGGCACGGCGGGTGTCGGGCGCAGACTGGTGGGAGTGGCTCGTGGCCGAGACGCAGACGGATGCCGAGCGCAGGCGGGTGTTGATCGCCGAGGACGAGGCGCTCATCCGGCTCGACCTGGCCGAGATGCTCGTCGAGGAGGGCTACGAGGTCGTCGGGGAGGCCGGCGACGGCGAGACCGCCGTCCGGCTCGCCGAGGAGCTGAAGCCCGATCTGGTGATCCTCGACATCAAGATGCCGATCATGGACGGGCTGGCCGCCGCCGAGCGGATCGCCGGCGCCCGGATCGCCCCGGTGATCATCCTGACCGCGTTCAGCCAGCGGGACCTGGTGGAGCGGGCGCGGGCGGCCGGCGCGATGGCGTACCTCGTGAAGCCCTTCCAGAAGAGCGACCTGGTGCCGGCCGTGGAGATCGCCCTGTCGCGCTACTCGGAGATCGCCGCGTTGGAGGCCGAGGTCGCGGGCCTGACCGACCGGCTGGAGATCCGTAAGACGGTGGAGCGCGCCAAGGGCGCGCTGATGACGACGTACGGCATGACGGAGCCGCAGGCGTTCAAGTGGATCCAGCGCACGGCGATGGACCACCGGATGACCATGAAGGAGGTCGCCGAGCGGATCCTCGCCGAGACGGCCGGCGGCGAGGTCACCCAGCCGGCGTCCTGACGCCCCTCGATCCGTCCGGGGCCGCGGTCGTCGTGGGACGGGCGCGCGGGGTCCCCGGCGTCCCGGTTGATCGATACGATCGGATGCATGCCTCGTCAGCGTCCGCGCCCGGCGTCGGGACCGTCGCGGGCGTTGCGTGTCCTGCTCGGCGTGGCGGCCGGCCTGGCGGTGCTGCTGGCGGGCTGCCGGTCGCCCGAGCGCGCCGCGCCCGCGCCGGGGGGCGGCGCGCCCGCCCCTGAGCCGCCGCGCCCCGACTGGCGGGCGCTGACCCTGCCGACGCCGCCGGGGGCGCCGGGCCGGCTGCTGCTGCGGGACGCGGCGGCGTGCGGCGGGCGCTGGTTCGTGGTGGGCGCGGTCGTCGACGCGGCGGGCGTGACCCGGCCGGCGGCGTGGTCCAGCCCGGTCCCGGCGGGGTCGTCCCCGGCGGCGTCGGCCGCCCCGGGCGGCGCCGGGTTCGCGTGGTCGTCGCTGCGGTTGGCGTCGCGCACCGCGTACGGCGCGGAGAACGTGCTCACGGCGGTCGGCTGCCGTGACGGCCGGCTCGCGGCGGTGGGCGCGAAGAGCGGCGGGGTGCACGGCAATCCCCGGATCAGCACGTGGCGGCAGCTCGCCGACGGCTCGGTGGTGGAGGTGCCGGCCGAGTTCGAGGTGTTCGGCGGCCCCGACGCGGTGAACGTGGGGCGGATCGCGGGCGGCCCGGCGGGGTGGGTGGTCGCGGGCAACCGGGGCACCGGGGCGGCGGCCTGGTCGTCGGCCGACGGGCGGGAGTTCCGGCTGGTCAGCGGCGTCCCCGAGTTGGCGTCGGACGCGGCGGGGCGCACCTGGGCGGCGGACGTGACGGCGGCGGCGTCGGGGTGGGTGCTGGTGGGGTCGGTGCGTGCCCCGGGGCGACCGGGCGGTGACCCGGCGGTGTGGGTGTCGCCGGACGGTGTGGACTGGCGGCGGCTGGTCCTGACGGCCGGGGGCGCGGCGGGTGACCTCCAGCGGGTGGTCCGGGCGGGGGAGCGGCTGGTGGCGGTGGGTCGGCGCGGCGATGCCCTGGCGGCGTGGGTGCGGGACGCGGCGGTCGGTGGCGAGCCGTCCGGCCCGGCGGCCGGCGGCGGGCAGTCGGGCGGCGTGGGGAGCGCCCCGGCGGGGCCGGGCGTGGCGCAGTGGCGGCCGGGCGGGGCGTTGGGGCCGGCGACGGGCGGGGCGGGGCAGGTGGCGGGCCTGGCGGCGGTCGACGGTGGGGTGGTGGCGGTGGTGCTGGCCGCCGCGGGCGCCTCGGCGTGGTTCTCGGCGGACGGCGGGGGGTGGGCGTCGGTGCCGCTGCCGGTGGCGCTGGCGGCGGCGCCGGACCGGTCGGTCGCGGTGGCCGGGGCGGGTGACCGGCTGTTGTTGCTGGTGGACGGCGGTGCCGAGGGGGCGCGGCTGTGGTCGGCGCGGGTGGCGGGCGGGCCCGGCTGAGCGTGCCACCGGTCTGTTTCCGGCGGGTGTCGGATGTCCGATTTCGTCCTTGCGCCGGGGTGTGTGTTACAGCACTTCGGCGGATCTGGCCACTCAACGTAACGGTTAGGTCAACCCCGCTTTCTAGGTCTTACGGCGTGCCCTACCTGTGGGATAACGTCCCGGCCCAGACCGGGTACGCGGTCGGTTCGTCCACCCCCTGCAAGGTCCAATTCGCAAGTCGCGGCGGGTGGTCGGGCCTTCGGACTGAGGAGGGTACGAGCCGTGAGGCAGAAGCTCGCACGGGTGCTGGGTGGCGTGGCCATCAGCGCGCTCGTTATCAGTGGCGCGGCCGCGTGTAAGGCCGACAGTGGCACGGAGGGTGGCAGCGGCGACAAGGCGGCCTGCGACCTCAAGATCGGCTTCTTCGGCCCGCTGACCGGCGACGCCGCGGGTCTCGGTATCCACATGCGCAACGGCACGAAGCTGGCGATCGACCAGTACAACAAGGACAACGCGGACTGCAAGGTCAACCTCGCGGAGTACGACTCGCAGGGTGACCCGGCCAAGGCCCCGGCGCTGGCCCAGCAGGCGGTGGGCGACACCAAGGTCGTCGGCATCATCGGCCCGGCGTTCTCCGGCGAGTCGGAGGTGGCCGACCCGATCTTCGACGAGGCCGGCCTGCCGATCATCACCCCGTCGGCGACCCGCCCGAGCCTGAGCACCAAGAGCTGGAAGATCTTCCACCGGGGCGTCGGCAACGACACCTCGCAGGGCCCGGCGGCCGGCCGGTACATCAAGAACGTGCTGAAGGCCGAGAAGGTCTACGTCGTCGACGACCAGTCGGCGTACGGGGCGGGCCTGGTGGACGAGGTCAAGAAGGTCCTCGGCGCGGTCGCGGGCGAGGACAAGGTCCAGGTCAAGCAGACCAACTTCTCCGCGGTCGTCACCAAGATCGTCGGCAGCGGCGCGACGGTGCTGTTCTTCGGTGGCTACTACACCGAGGCGGGCCTGCTGCTCAAGCAGCTCAAGGGCGCCGGCTGGAAGGGCACGATGGTCGCCGGCGACGGCGTCAACGACGCCAACTTCATCAAGGTCGCCGGCCAGCAGGTCGCCGAGGGCACCGTGCTGACCTGCCCCTGCGCCCCGGCCACCGCGGCCAAGGGCTCCTTCGTGACCGACTACAAGGCGGCCTTCGAGAACGCCGAGCCGGGCACCTACGCCGACGTGTCGTACGACATCACCAAGATCTTCCTCGAGGGCATCAAGGCCGGTAAGTCCACCCGGGCCGACCTGCTCGCCTTCGTGAAGGCCTACAACAAGGCGGGCACCGCCACCGGTGTGACGTACAAGTTCGAGTCCAACGGCGAGTTGGACCCGGCCCAGGTGCTGGTCTGGGCGTTCAAGGTCAACGCGGGCCAGGTCGTCCCCGACATCGAGA
The DNA here is from genome assembly GCF_029581295.1 of Micromonospora sp. WMMD712. Lineage (NCBI taxonomy): Bacteria > Bacillati > Actinomycetota > Actinomycetes > Micromonosporales > Micromonosporaceae > Micromonospora > Micromonospora sp. WMMD712. The sequence continues at coordinate 2,256,574 of NZ_CP120743.1, read as the reverse complement.
TCCCGAAGGCCTGACCGGTTCGCCGGTCCCGCCAGGGACACAGACGATGCGGCCGGGAGAGTGGTTCCTCCCGGCCGCGTCGTTTGACCGCACAGTTGGAGCCCCCACTTGAACTTCGATGAGCTGTTCGGGAACTTCCCGGCCCTGACCATCACCGGGCTGGAACAGGGCGCGATCTACGCGCTCGTCGCCCTCGGGTACACCCTCGTCTACGGCGTCCTGCGCCTGATCAACTTTGCCCACTCCGAGGTCTTCATGGTCGGTACGTTCACCGCCCTGTGGACCTGGGAGGCCCTCGGCTACGACCAGAACTCCCCCTCGCCCGCCATCGGCCCGCTGATCCTCGCGCTGGTGGCCGGCCTGGTCGTGGCGGCGGTCGCCTCGGCGGCGACCGCGGTGACCGTGGAACTGGTCGCCTACCGGCCGCTGCGCCGCCGCAACGCGCCGCCGCTGGCCTTCCTCATCACCGCGATCGGCGCGTCGTTCGTGCTCGCCGAGTCCTTCGGCATCGGCACCTCCCGGGCGCCGTTCGGCATGCCGACGCTGATCCCCTCCGAGACGGTCTTCACCGTGTTCGGCGCGGCCGTCACCAACGTCCAGCTGCTCATCCTCGGCGTCACGCTGGCGATGATGGTCGGCCTGGACCAGTTCGTGAACCGCAGCCGGCTGGGCCGCGGCATCCGGGCCGTGGCCCAGGACGCGGACACGGCCGCCCTGATGGGCGTGAACAAGAACCGGGTGATCCTGCTGGTCTTCGTGCTCGGCGGCCTGATGGCCGGCGTCGCGGCGCTGCTGTGGAACGTCCGCTACGGCTACACGAAGTTCAACGTGGGCTTCCTGATCGGGCTCAAGGCGTTCGCGGCGGCGGTGCTCGGCGGCATCGGCAACCTGCGCGGCGCGCTGCTCGGCGGCCTGCTGCTCGGGGTGGCGGAGAACTACGCCGCCGGCCTGTTCGGTGGAGACTGGAAGGACTTCACCGGCTTCGTGCTGCTGATCGTGCTGCTGATGTTCCGGCCCACCGGCCTGCTCGGCGAATCTCTCGGGAGGGCGCGCGCATGACCGCCACCGTGGACAAGGGCCGCGCCCCGGCCCTCAAGGGCCGCTGGGCGGCGATGCCGAAGCAGGTGCGCTGGGCCGCGATCGCGGCGCTGATCGTCCTGCTCTACATCCTGCCGAACCGGTGGTTCTACGAGTACCTCGGCTTCCCCATCGGCAGCGAGTACTTCGCCTTCTACACCACCCGCTCGGACTTCGCGGGCGTGCTGTTCGACACCGCCGTGTTCGTGCTGCTGGCCGTCGGGCTCAACGTGGTGGTCGGCTTCGCCGGCCTGCTCGACCTGGGCTACTTCGGCTTCTACGCGCTCGGCGCGTACACGGTGGCGTTGCTGACCTCGCCGGAGAGCCGGCTGGGGACGAACTGGCCGTGGCTGGCGGCGGTGCCGGTCGCGGTCATGGTCGCGATGGTCTCCGGCGTGATCCTCGGCGGCCCGACGCTGCGCCTGCGCGGCGACTACCTGGCCATCGTGACCCTCGGCTTCGCCGAGATGATCCGGCTCTACGCCGCCCGCAACGAGGGCGTGATGCAGGGCCAGCGGGGCATCCCGGCGATCCCGCACCCGCCGGGCACCGGCTCGGACGGCAAGCCGCTGTTCGGGGTGGTCGACGCCCGGCCCTACTACTGGCTGCTGCTGACCCTGATCCTGCTGGTGATCGTGCTGGTGCGGAACCTGGCCAACAGCCGGGTCGGCCGGGCCTGGGTGGCCACCCGCGAGGACGAGGACGCCGCCGAGGTCATGGGCGTGCCGACGTTCAAGTACAAGCTGTGGGCGTTCGCGATCGGGGCGGCGGTGGCCGGCCTCACCGGGGCGGTCTTCGCCGGCAAGCAGACGTTCATCAACTCGGACCAGTTCGTGCTGGAGAGTTCCATCCTGGTGCTCGCGGCGGTCATCCTGGGCGGCGCGGGCAACATCAAGGGCGCGATCGTCGGCGGCGCGGTGACCTGGTACCTGCCGGAGTGGCTGCGCGGCGCCGGCAGCCTGGTCGGGGTGGAGTTCGACGCGGCCGAATACCGCATCCTCGTGTTCGGTGTGGTCATCATCGTCATGATGATCTTCCGTCCGCAGGGCATCGTGCCCAACCGGCGGCGGGCGGCGGAGTTCGCCGACCGGCGGCAGGAGGCGGTTCCGCAGGAGAAGGTGCCCAGTGAGTGATCCGCAGATGAAGAGCGAGCGCGACGCCAGCAGCGAGCGCGACGTCACCGCCGACGGCCGCAGCACGGTCGGCGTGCCGCCGGAGCCCGGCTCCGGCGTGCCGACGGCGGCCAGCCCGGCCGGGCCCGACGCGGCGGGGCGGGAACCGCTGCTGGAGGTCGACGACGTGACGCTGCGCTTCGGCGGCGTCGTCGCCCTCGACAAGGTCAACTTCACCCTCTACAAGGGGGAGATCCTCGGCCTGATCGGCCCGAACGGCGCCGGCAAGACGACCTGCTTCAACGCGATGACGGGCGTCTACCGGCCCACCGAGGGCGAGATCCGGTTCAAGGGGCAGCGCACCAACGGCAAGCGGCGGTCGTGGATCACCAAGGCCGGCATCGCCCGGACGTTCCAGAACATCCGGCTCTTCCCCGAGATGACGGCGCTGGAGAACGTGATGGTGGGCGCGGACGTCCACCACAAGACCAGCGTCATCTCGGCCATGCTGCGGCTGCCGCGGCACTTCCGGGAGGAGCGGGAGGGCCGGGAGAAGGCCCTTGAGCTGCTGCGGTTCGTGGGCATCGAGCGGCGCGCGAACGACCTGGCCCGCAACCTGTCGTACGGCGAGCAGCGCCGCCTGGAGATCGCCCGGGCGCTGGCCACCGATCCCGCCCTGCTCTGCCTGGACGAGCCGGCCGCCGGCTTCACCCCGGCGGAGAAGGAGGAGCTGCTCGGCCTGATCCGCGAGATCCGGGACAAGGGCACGACCGTGCTGCTGATCGAGCACGACATGCGGCTGGTGATGGGCGTGACCGACCGGATCGTCGTGCTGGAGTTCGGCAAGAAGATCGCCGAGGGGCTGCCGGCCGAGGTCCGGGACGACCCGAAGGTGATCGCCGCGTACCTGGGGGTGCCGACCGATGCTGCTTGAGATCAAGGACCTGACCCTGCTCTACGGGCGCATCCAGGCCCTGCACGGGATCAGCCTGGTGGTCAACGAGGGCGAGGTGGTCGCGCTCATCGGCGCCAACGGCGCGGGCAAGACCACCACGATGCGGGCGATCTCCGGGCTGCGCCCGGTGGCCCGGGGCTCGATCGTCTTCGACGGCACCGACGTCACCCGGATGCGGGCCGACCTGCGGGTGACCCGGGGCATCGGGCAGGCACCGGAGGGCCGGGGCGTGTTCCCGGGCATGACGGTGCTGGAGAACCTGGAGATGGGGGCGTACACCCGCCGGGACCGGGCGGAGATCGCCAAGGACATGGCCATGGTGCTGGACCTGTTCCCCCGGCTGGCCGAGCGGCGCAAGCAGGCCGGCGGCACCCTCTCCGGCGGCGAGCAGCAGATGCTGGCCGTGGGGCGGGCGCTGATGGCCCGGCCCCGGCTGCTGCTGCTCGACGAGCCGTCGATGGGTCTCGCGCCGAAGCTGATCCAGCAGATCTTCGAGATCATCACCCGGATCAACGAGCAGGGCACCACGATCCTGCTGGTGGAGCAGAACGCCCAGCAGGCGCTGTCCCGCGCCCACCGGGGCTACGTGCTGGAGACCGGCCGGATCGTCAAGGAGGGCACCGGCCAGGAGCTGCTGCACGACCCGGCGGTCAAGGAGGCGTACCTCGGCGTGGCCTGACCCGCGCCGCCGACGGCCGGTCGTTCCCCTCGTGGGCGGCCGGCCGTCAGCGTTGCCGGCCGTGCCGGGGCTGTCGTCGTCGTGTGCCGCGCGGCGGGGATGTCAGCCGTACGGGCTAGAGTCGCTGCCGTGACAGCTACGACGCCGCGCCTGCTCCTCGTCGACGGACACTCCATGGCATACCGGGCGTTCTTCGCCCTGCCGGTGGAGAACTTCTCCACCACGACGGGGCAGCCGACAAACGCCGTCTACGGCTTCACCTCGATGCTGATCAACGTGCTGCGCGACGAGCAGCCCACCCACATCGTCGTGGCCTTCGACGTCTCCCGGCAGTCCTTCCGCACCGAGAAATACTCGGATTACAAGGCGGGCCGCAGCGAGACCCCGGCCGACTTCAAGGGCCAGGTCAGCCTGGTCAAGGAGGTCCTCGCGGCGCTGCGCGTGCCGGTGGTGGAGAAGGAGGGCTACGAGGCCGACGACGTCATCGCCACCCTCGCCTGCCAGGCCCGCGACCAGGGCATGTCGGTGCTGATCTCCAGCGGCGACCGGGACGCCTTCCAGCTCGTCGACGACCACGTCACCGTGCTCTACCCGCGCAAGGGCGTCTCCGACCTGGCCCGGATGGACGCCGCCGCCATCGAGGCGAAATACGGCGTGGGCCCGCAGCGCTACCGCGACCTGGCGGCGCTGGTCGGCGAGACCAGCGACAACCTCCCCGGCGTGCCGGGCGTCGGCCCGAAGACCGCCGCCAAGTGGATCAACCTCTACGGCGGCCTCGACGGCGTGGTGGCCCGCGCCGACGAGATCAAGGGCAAGGCCGGCGACAGCCTGCGCGAGCGGCTCGCCGACGTGATCCGCAACTACGAGATCAACCGCCTGGTCTCCGACCTGGAGCTGCCGATCCGTCCCGAGGACGCCCGCTGGACCGGCTGGGACCGCGAGGCCGTGCACCAGGTCTTCGACACCCTGGAGTTCCGCATCCTGCGCGACCGCCTCTACCAGTACCTGGAGGCCGTCGAGCCGGAGGCCGAGGCGGGGTTCGACCTGACCGCCGAGCGGCTCACCGAGCCGGGGGCGGTCGTCGCCTGGCTCGACCGGCACGCCCCCGCCGGCACCCAGGTCGGCGTGGCGGTGAAGACCCCGGCCAAGCCGACCGCCCCCCGCGAGCGCTACGAGCCGCAGCTCGACGCCCTGGCCCTCGCGCTGGCCACCGGCCCGGCGGCGTGGCTCGACCCGACGGCGCTGGCCGAGGCCGACGAGCGGGCCCTGGCGGCCTGGCTGGCCGACCCGGCCCGGCCGAAGGTGCTGCACGACAGCAAGCACGCCCGGCTGGCGTTCGCCGCCCGGGGCTGGTCGCTGGCCGGCGTCGCCCGGGACACCGAGCTGGCCGCCTACCTGGCCCGTCCCGACCAGCGCTCCTACGACCTGACCGACCTGGCGCTGCGCTACCTGCACCGCGAGCTGCGGGTCGACGCCCCCGAGACCGGGCAGCTCACCTTCGAGGGCCTCGGCGACGAGGGCGAGGCCGAGCAGAACCTGATGCTCCAGGCGCGGGCCACCCTCGACCTGGCCGACGCGATCGACGCCGAGCTGTCCCGCGACGGCGAGCAGTCCGCCCGGCTGATGGCGGAGGTGGAGCTGCCGCTGTCGGACGTGCTCGCCGCGCTGCAACGGGTCGGCATCGCCGCCGACCTGGACTACCTGCACGAGCTGGAGGCCCACTTCGCGGGCGAGGTGAAGTCCGCCGCGCAGGGCGCGTACGCCGCCGTCGGGCGGGAGTTCAACCTGGGCTCGCCCAAGCAGCTCCAGGAGCTCCTCTTCGGCGAGCTGGGCCTGCCCAAGACCAAGAAGATCAAGACCGGCTACACCACCGACGCCGACGCCCTCCAGTGGCTCTACGCGCAGAATCCGCTGCCCGTGCTGGAGCACCTGCTGCGTCACCGGGACGTGGCGAAGCTGAAGACGACCGTCGACGGCCTGCTCAAGTCGGTCTCCGAGGACGGCCGCATCCACACCACGTTCAAGCAGACCGTGGCGGCCACCGGCCGGCTCTCCTCCACCGACCCCAACCTCCAGAACATCCCGATCCGCACCGAGGAGGGCCGGCGGATCCGCCGCGCCTTCGTCGTGGGGGAGGGGTTCGAGTGCCTGCTCACCGCCGACTACAGCCAGATCGAGATGCGGATCATGGCGCACCTGTCGTCGGACGCCAAGCTGATCGAGGCGTTCAACTCCGGCCACGACTTCCACGCCGCCACCGCCTCGTCGGTGTTCGGGGTGCCGGTCACCGAGGTCACCGCCGACCAGCGTCGCAAGATCAAGGCGATGAACTACGGCCTGGCGTACGGGCTGAGCGCGTTCGGCCTGTCCCAGCAGCTCGGCATCACCGCCGAGGAGGCGCGCGGGCTGATGGACAACTACTTCGCCGGGTTCGGCGGGGTCCGCGACTACCTCCAGGAGGTCGTGGCCCGGGCCCGGCACGACGGCTACACCTCCACCATCCTGGGCCGCCGCCGCTACCTGCCCGACCTGGTCAGCGACAACCGGCAGCGGCGGGACATGGCCGAGCGGATGGCGCTCAACGCCCCCATCCAGGGCTCGGCGGCCGACATCATCAAGGTCGCCATGCTGCGCGTCGACGCCGGGCTGCGCGAGGCGGGGCTGCGCTCGCGGATGCTGCTCCAGGTGCACGACGAGCTGGTCTTCGAGGTCGCCCCCGGCGAGCGCGACGCCCTGGAGGCGCTGGTGCGTGGCCAGATGGGCGGGGCGTACCCGCTGTCGGTGCCGCTGGAGGTCTCCGTCGGCGAGGGCCGGGACTGGAACAGCGCCGACCACTGACCGGCGCGCCCGGCGGCCGTGCCCCGCGTGCCGGGCTGTGCCGGCGGCGTGCCCCGAGGTGGTGTCGGCGGTCGGGGCCGTGACCCGCTCACCGGAGCGGGTCGTGGCCCCAGTTCATCAGCGACCAGCGCCACCTGGTGTCCCGCACGTCGCCCGCGGGGCGCTGCGCCAGGTGCCGGTGCACGTAGCCGATCACCTTGCGCATGTGCCGGTAGTCGGCCTCGGTCAGCTCGGCGCGCCTGCGGCGCAGCAGGTCGACGATCCGCCGGCCGGACGAGTGCCCCACCGACTCGCCGCCCGCAGTGCCCTTCTTCCGCCAGCCGACGTGCTTCGACTCGTCGCTCTCCAGCCACGTCGACAGCTCGCCGGGCCGCATGTTGACCGCCTCGGTGAACTCCCGGTACGTCTCGCCGCGCCGGTCGTCGTCAGTCCCGCTCACGGCGCAGCACCTCCGGCCGGTGCGCGACGTCGCGCCCCGAGTCGTCGTTGCGGATGCGGTACTGCGGCTGCTCGGGGGACGCGTTCACGGTGTGCCCCCGCACGTGGGTGCGCTCGGTGAGCTTCTCCTCGACCACGCCGTGCGCCCGGCCGCTGTGGCTGGCCCAGGACACGTGGTCGCCCGCGCGGAACTCCCTCTGCTCGGCCATGCGCCTGGCTACCCGGGGCGGGTGCGGCGAAACGGGCCGGGTCAGCCGGAGAGCTCGGCGACCGGCAGCTTGATCTCGAACGGCTCGGCCAGCGCGATCAGCTCCGCGCTGTCGGCGACCAGCTCGTACTGCCGCTCGCCGCCGAGGCTGAGCCGGTCGCTGAGCCGGTACGCGTACACGTGCACCGGGTCCTGCTCGACGCGCCAGTAGAACGGGATGCCGGCGGCGGCGTACTCGGCGGGCTTGGCGAACCGGTCGATCCGCCGGGTGCCGGGGGACACCACCTCCACCGCGAGGACCACGTCCTCGGGCTGGAGCAGGGACCGGTCGGCGCGTACGTCGGCGCGGCGCAGCAGCACGTCCGGCTGCCGGGTGTTCTTCGCGTCCAGCGCGACCCCGACGGCCTGCCTGGCGCGCAGGTGCTCGGGGGCGTGCGCGCGCAGCCACAGCCACAGCAGGCTGGCGATGTCTTGGTGGCCCAGGGTTGGGGAGGGTGTCACTCGGAGGACTCCGTCGACGAGTTCGACGCGGGGGGCGTCGTCCGGCAGGTGGGGCAGGTCTTCCAGCGTGTAGTCGGCACGCTGTTGCCGGATCGGGTCCGGGCACCAGGGGCCAGGTGGTGTCGGGATCGGCTCGGCGCTCACCCGGCCAGCGTAACGCCGCCCGCCGCCCGGGACGTCGCACCGACGGTGCGATCCGCCGGCCGGTCCGCGGCTCGACGCGTCGGCCGCCCCGGCTTCAGCCCGCCGGCTTCTCGGCGACGAAGATGGCCGTGCCGGGGAAGAGCCGGCCGCGCAGCGGGCTCCACTGGCCCCAGATCCCCTCGTGCCCCTCGGGCCATTCCGGCTCCACCAGGTCCACCAGCCGGAACCCCGCGCCGACCAGCTCCCGGATCCGGTCGCCGAGGGTGCGGTGCTGCTCGACGTACGTCGCCGCGCCCGTGCGGTCCTGCTCCACGTACGGGGAGCGGTCGAAGTACGAGTGCACCGCCGTGAGCCCGCCCTGCCCCGGGTCGTCCAGGAAGATCCACCGCATCGGGTGGGTCACCGAGAACACCCACCGGCCGCCGGGGCGCAGCACCCGGAACACCTCGCGCATCACCGCCGCCGAGTCGGCCACGAACGGGATCGCCCCGAAGGCCGTGCACGCGGTGTCGAACGCCGCGTCGGCGAAGGGCAACGCGAGCGCGTCGGCCTGCACCAGCGGCACCCGTACGCCGCTGCGCCCGGCCGCGTCCGCCGCGTGCCGCAGCATGCCGGCGGAGAGGTCCAGGGCCACCGGGCGGGCCCCCTGGGTGGCCAGCCACCGGGCGGCGGCGGCCGCCCCCGCGCCCACCTCCAGCACCCGGCGTCCGGCGAGGTCGCCGAGCAGCCGGGCGTCGGCCTCGCGCAGCCCCTCGGGGCACCAGACGAAGTCCACGTCGCCGAGGAACGCGCCGTGTTCGGCCTGGTAGTCGTCGGCGTCGGAGTCCCACCAGCCGCGGCTGGCCCGCCGGGCGTCGGCGTCGGTCACCGGGCGTCGCAGCACCCCCGGCGCCGCGTCCGGCTCGGCGCTCACGGTGAGGTTGGCCAGGTCGTCGGTCACCGCGGCAGTCTAGTGGTGGCCCCGGCTGCCGGCCCGCTGCGGCGCGGCTACCGGTGGGGGCGGGATGGCCGCCGGGTCCCCGCCCGTAAACCCCCGGTTCGGGCACGAAAGGTGCAGTCCGTCGCGAAAGCGGGCTGGATCACTTCTCCCGGGGCTTGCACGCTGTGGTAATGCGCACGGTAGGCTAGACGATGCGCTCGCGGGTCGCGTGCCTCGGCAGGGAGAAGGCGCGCGGTCGCGGAGTTCCAGACGGAGCCACATCAGGACCTCACTAGTGATCTTCTGTGTGCCCGGCGACGGATCCGCTGGCGCGAACAGGTCACCGCGACACCAGCCTGCTGTGACAACCCATCCGACCGGAGCAACCGCCCACATGACGAGCAGCATCGAGGCCCCCTCGAGCGCCACCCGGGTCACCCACGACGATCTCGGTTCCGAGGAGGCTTTCCTCGCCGCGATCGACGAGACCATCAAGTACTTCAACGACGGCGACATTGTCGAAGGCACCGTCGTCAAGGTCGATCGGGACGAGGTCCTGCTCGACATCGGCTACAAGACCGAGGGTGTCATCCCCTCTCGGGAGTTGTCGATCAAGCACGACGTGGACCCCGCCGAGGTCGTCTCGGTCGGTGACCACATCGAGGCCCTGGTCCTCCAGAAGGAGGACAAGGAGGGTCGTCTGATCCTCTCCAAGAAGCGGGCGCAGTACGAGCGGGCCTGGGGCACGATCGAGAAGATCAAGGACGAGGACGGCGTCGTCCGCGGCTCGGTCATCGAGGTGGTCAAGGGTGGTCTCATCCTCGACATCGGGCTGCGCGGCTTCCTGCCCGCGTCCCTGGTCGAGATGCGGCGGGTGCGTGACCTGCAGCCGTACGTCGGCCGCGAGCTCGAAGCCAAGATCATCGAGCTGGACAAGAACCGCAACAACGTGGTCCTGTCCCGCCGGGCCTGGCTGGAGCAGACGCAGTCCGAGGTGCGCACCGAGTTCCTCAACAAGCTGCAGAAGGGCCAGGTCCGCAAGGGCGTCGTGTCCTCGATCGTCAACTTCGGCGCGTTCGTCGACCTGGGCGGCGTGGACGGCCTGGTGCACGTCTCCGAGCTGTCCTGGAAGCACATCGACCACCCGTCCGAGGTCGTCGAGGTCGGCCAGGAGGTCGAGGTCGAGGTCCTGGACGTCGACCTGGACCGCGAGCGGGTCTCGCTGTCGCTGAAGGCGACCCAGGAGGACCCGTGGCGGCAGTTCGCCCGCACCCACGCGATCCAGCAGATCGTGCCGGGTAAGGTCACCAAGCTGGTGCCGTTCGGCGCCTTCGTCCGGGTGGACGACGGCATCGAGGGCCTGGTCCACATCTCCGAGTTGGCCGAGCGCCACGTGGAGATCCCGGAGCAGGTCGTCCAGGTCGGCTCCGAGGTCATGGTCAAGGTCATCGACATCGACCTGGAGCGCCGCCGGATCTCCCTGTCGCTCAAGCAGGCCAACGAGGGCTTCGTCGAGGGCGAGGAGCACTTCGACCCGACCCTCTACGGCATGGCTGCGACGTACGACGCCGAGGGCAACTACATCTACCCGGAGGGCTTCGACCCGGAGACGGGCGAGTGGCTCGAGGGGTACGACAAGCAGCGCGAGACCTGGGAGAACCAGTACGCCGAGGCCCGTCAGCGCTGGGAGGCCCACACCAAGCAGGTGCAGACCTCCCGGGCCGCCGACGCCGAGGCCGCTGCCAACCCGGCTCCGGCCGTGTCGACCAGCGGCACCACCACCTCGACCAGCACGGCCCCGAGCCGGCAGGCCGAGGAGCCGGCCGGCACCCTGGCCACCGACGAGGCGCTCGCCGCGCTGCGGGAGAAGCTCGCCGGCGGCAAGTGACCCCGTGACGACTCCCCGCCGGGCGCGTTCGACGACGCCCCCGGTCCGGAGCCGCCGCTGACGACGACGGGCCCTGTCCCCGCGATCCGGTTCCACCGGGCCGCCGGGGCGGGGCCCGTCGTCGTTGCCGCCCGCGCTTCCTGTGCCCCGCCGTTCCCTCGCTCTCTGTGCGGCCTTCCGCCTTCCGCCCTCTCCTCTCCGCCCTTCGCCCGCCTGCCTGCCCGGCTGTCCGCCTGCCTGGCTTGCCTGGCCGGCTCCTGGCCGCCCGCCCGGTCGTGCGCCCGGCTGCCCGACAAGATCGTGCTCGATCGGGGATCGAGTGGCCTCGCTCCCGGCCGGAGGCCACTCTTTCCCCGATCGAGTGCTGACGCTGACCAGAAGAGGCGCTGGTCGGAGGCGGCGCTGGCCGGCCAGTGCCCGGGCGGGCGGGGGATGGCACGTCGACTGCCGGTTTGGTGGTGCGGGCGTCGATCCGGTTGACTGTTGCGGTGCTGATGGTGGGACTGACCGGCGGGATCGGCTCCGGCAAGAGCGCCGTCGCGGCCCGGCTGGCCGCGCTCGGCGCGGTGGTGATCGACGCCGACCGGATCGCCCGCGAGGTGGTCGCCCCGGGCAGCGAAGGGCTCAGCGAGGTCGTGGCCGCCTTCGGCGACCGGGTCGTCGGCCCCGACGGGGCCCTGGACCGGGCCGCGCTGGGCGGGCTGGTCTTCGCCGACGAGGCGGCCCGCCGCCGGCTGGAGGCGATCACCCACCCCCGGGTCCGCGCGCGGACCGCCGAGCTGGCCGCCGCGGCGGCGCCCGACGCCGTGGTGGTCAACGACGTGCCGCTCCTGGTCGAGGTCGGGCTCGCGCCGACGTACCACCTGGTGGTCGTGGTGCAGACGGAGGTGGCCGTGCGGCTGGCCCGGCTGGCGCGTGACCGGGGGATGAGCCGGGCGGAGGCCGAGCGGCGGATCGCCGCGCAGGCCGACGACGCGCGCCGGGACGCGGCCGCGGACGTGGTCCTGCGCAACGACGCCACCCTCGACGAGCTGCACGTCCAAGTGGACGGGCTGTGGCGGGACCGGCTGCTGCCGTACGAGGAGAACGTCCGGCTCCGCCGGGCGGCCGAACCCGACGGGACCGCCCTGACCGGCCCCGACCCGACCTGGCCGCAGCAGTACGCTCGGCTGGCCGCCCGGCTCCGGCACGCGCTCGCCCCGGCCGATCCGCGGATCGACCACGTCGGCTCGACGGCCGTCGCTGGCCTCGCCGCCCGGGACGTCGTCGACATCCAGGTGACCGTGCCGAGTCTCGCGGAGGCGGACGGCGCGCTCGCCGAGCGGCTCGCTGCGGCCGGCTTCCCGCGTGTGCCCGGCCAGTGGTGGGACAGCCCCCGCCCGGCGGGCAGCGGCCGCTGGGAGAAGCGGCTGCACGGCAACGCCGACCCGGGCCGCCCGGTGCGCCTGCACCTGCGGCCGGAGGGCTCGCCCGGCTGGCGGTACGCGCTGCTGATGCGCGACCACCTGCGCGCCGACCCCGCCCGGCGGGCGGCGTACCTGACGCTCAAGGGCGACCTGGCGGCCAGCGCGCCGGCCGGGGGGTCCCCCAACGCCACGGCGCGCGACCCGTGGTTCGACGAGGAACACCACCGGGCCGAGGAGTGGGCCGCGCGCACCGGCTGGCGGCCCTGAGCCCGCTGCCGGCCACGGACCGGTCCCGCCGAGGTCAGCGCGGGGCGCGCGCCGGGGCCACCGGCGGCAGCGCCGGCACGGCCTCCGGCGACAGGTCGAGCTGGGCGTACGTGCCGAGCCGGGTGCGTAGCTCCAGCCGGCGCAGCAGCCCGGACCGGTCGATCCAGTAGCGCAGCGGGCCGCGCCCCGCGTCCACCTCGATCACGTCGACGGCCCGGTCGGCGAGGCGGTCCCCGCGGATCCGGCTCGCCGGGCGGGCCGTCCGTTCCGTCGCCGCGCCGGCGCGCAGCGCGGCGGCCAGCAGCAGGTCGATGTCGTCCGCGTCGTCCGCGTCGGGTGGGCGGTGGTGCCAGGCGTACCCGGTGCGCGGCGGCGGCAGCGGCGGCGGGGCGGCCGGGTCGCCGGTGGCGGCGGCGGACCAGATCCCGGCGGCGTCGTAGCGGCGCAGCGTCCGGCCGGGCCACGCGCCGGTGCCGCCGACCGACAGGTACGCCGCCCGGGCCGTCCAGTCGAGCCAGCCGGTGCCGCGCACGGCCCGGCCCGGGGCCACGGGCGCGGTGAGCGTGGCGGCGGCGCCGCCCTGGGCCCGCAGCCGGGTGGCCACCCGGGCCAGCCGGTCCTCCTCGGCGCCGGTGAGCGCCCGGGGCAGCCCCGCGCGGCCACCGAGCGCGGCCACCGGCCACAGCACCGGCCGGTTGGCATGCTGCAACTCCAGCGTCACCGGCACGCCGCCCCGCAGGCGTCCCTCCAGCCGGTGCAGCCGGGCGTCCCGGTCGACCCACCAGCGGGCGGCCCCGTCGAGCGCCGACCCGGCCGGCGGACGGACCGCGGCCGGCAGGCTGATCGCGGGCCCGGGCCAGGCCCCGGCCGGACCCGACGCGCCCGGGGTCGACGCCGCCGGCCCCGACCCGGCCGGCGTGCTCCGTCCCGGTCTCCCCGGCGCGCCCTGCCGCGCCGTCGTCGGGGCGCTCCGTCGCCCGGTCGTCGGTGTCGCGCTTCCCGGCACCGGCCCGGGGGGCGTCGGACCGGGCAGGCGGGACTGGAAGACGTCCACCGGCAGCCCGCCGGCCTCGGCCGGGGCCAGCCACCGGGCGTCGTCGGCCGGGAAGTCCCCGGCCGGCTCGGGCCGGGGCGCGGCGAGCGCGAGGAGCAGGTCGACCGCGGGGCGGAGGGGCCGGGCGGCGGCCACGTCGCCCACCCGCCAGCCGTCGGCCGGCGGCACCAGGGGCGGATACGCCGGGGCGGGCACCGCCGTCGGGTCGGGCCGGGTCAGCAGCAGCCCCGGGACCGCCTGGACCAGCCCGCGGTCCCGGCCGGCCCCGGGCCCGCCCACGTCCAGGTAGGCCAGGGGCCGGGACCAGTCGACCCAGCCCACGACGTCGGTGCGGGCGCCGGCCTCGCCGAGGGTCAGGCGCACGCCGGAGCGGACGTCCCGGTGGTTGGTGACCCGCACCGCGGCGAGGCGCTCCGCCTCCGCCGGGGTCAGCGGCCGGGACGGCTCCGGTGCCGCAGGCACCCAGGTCAGCAGCCCGACGACCAGGGCCGCCGCCGCGGCGGCGGCGACCACCCCCAGCACGACCACGGCGGTGCGTCGCCGCCCGGCGGGCCCGTCCCCGTCCCCGCCGCCGCGTCCGCCCCTGCCCCGGCTCCCGCGGCCCGGCCGGGCGCGGTGCGCGGCGGGACCCCGGTCGCCGCGCCGGCCCCGGACGGGTGCGACGACGAGCGGGAGCGTCGCCGTGGACCGGGCCGGACCCTCGGCGGGCGGGTGCGTCGGCCGGGCGGGCCGGGGCGTCGGCCCGGGGGAGTTCTCCACGCGAGGATGAACGTGCGGCGTGCGGGACAGGTGACGCCCGCCGGTTGCGTGGGGCGCTCGCGGCGGCCGGTCTGCGCCTGCGCGCGACCACGTCGGGTGCGCACGCCGGGTGATGTCCCAGGTGCTGCGACCCCTGTGCCGGGGGCGTGTCGGCCGTCGAGGGCCGAGCCGCCGGCCCGGACGGCCGCCGCGAGCGGCCTACGGCCATACCCTAGCGCGGTGAAATCCGCCACACAATGCGAATATCGAAGCCGATCACGGACCGACGGTAGTCGTGCCGCGCTGTCGGACCCCGGGCGTACGGTGGGTGTCATGGCGCTCGACATTCCCCGGCTCGACGGCCGTTTCCAGGTCGTCAGCGAGTTCCAGCCGGCCGGCGACCAGCCGGCCGCCATCGACGACCTGGAGCGCCGGGTGCGGCGCGGCGACCGCAACACCGTGCTGCTCGGCGCGACCGGCACGGGCAAGAGCGCCACGACGGCCTGGCTCGTCGAGCGGCTGCAGCGGCCCACCCTGGTGCTGGCCCCCAACAAGACGCTCTGCGCGCAGCTGGCGAAGGAGTTCGGCGAGCTGCTGCCGCACAACGCGGTGGAATACTTCGTCTCCTACTACGACTACTACCAGCCCGAGGCCTACATCCCGCAGACCGACACCTACATCGAGAAGGACTCCTCGATCAACGAGGAGGTCGAGCGGCTGCGGCACTCGGCGACGATGTCGCTGCTGACCCGCCGGGACGTGGTGGTGGTGGCCACCGTCTCGGCGATCTACGGCCTGGGCACCCCGGAGGAATACCTCGACCGCGCCGTCCGGGTCGCCGTCGGGCAGGAGCTCGACCGCGACCAGTTGCTGCGCCGCCTCGTCGACATCCAGTACACCCGCAACGACATGGCGTTCCAGCGGGGCACGTTCCGGGTCCGCGGCGACACGTTGGAGATCATCCCGGCGTACGAGGAGCTCGCCGTCCGGGTCGAGCTGTTCGGCGACGAGGTGGAGAAGCTCTACTACCTCAACCCGCTGACCGGCGACGTGGTCCGCGAGGTCGACAGCCTGATGATCTTCCCGGCCACCCACTACGCCGCCGGCCCGGAGCGGATGGAGCGGGCCACCCGCGACATCGAGGCGGAGCTGGCCGAGCGCCTCGCCGAGCTGGAGCGGCAGGGCAAGCTGCTGGAGGCCCAGCGGCTGCGGATGCGCACCACCTACGACCTGGAGATGATGCGGCAGGTCGGCTTCTGCTCCGGCATCGAGAACTACTCGATGCACATCGACGGCCGGCTGCCGGGCAGCCCGCCGCACTGTCTGCTCGACTACTTCCCCGACGACTTCCTCACCGTCATCGACGAGTCGCACGTGACGATCCCGCAGATCGGCGGCATGTACGAGGGCGACGCCTCCCGCAAGCGGATGCTCATCGACCACGGCTTCCGGCTGCCCAGCGCCGCCGACAACCGGCCGCTGCGCTTCGACGAGTTCCTGGAGCGGGTGGGGCAGCTCGTCTTCCTCTCCGCCACCCCCGGGTCCTGGGAGCTGGAGCAGGCCCAGGGCGAGTTCGTCGAGCAGGTGATCCGCCCGACGGGCCTGATCGACCCCGAGGTGGTGGTGAAGCCCACCAAGGGGCAGATCGACGACCTGATGCACGAGATCAAGCTGCGCACCGAGCGCGACGAGCGGGTCCTGGTCACCACGCTGACCAAGAAGATGGCCGAGGACCTCTCCGACTACCTGCTGGAGAACGGCATCCGGGTGCGCTATCTGCACTCCGAGGTCGACACGCTGCGCCGGGTGGAGCTGCTGCGCGAGCTGCGCAAGGGCGAATACGACGTGCTGGTCGGCATCAACCTGCTCCGCGAGGGCCTGGACCTGCCCGAGGTGTCCCTCGTGGCGATCCTCGACGCGGACAAGGAGGGCTTCCTGCGCAGCGGCCGGTCGCTGATCCAGACCATCGGCCGGGCGGCGCGTAACGTCTCCGGCCAGGTGCACATGTACGCCGACAAGATCACCCCGTCGATGGCGGAGGCGATCGGGGAGACCAACCGACGCCGGGCCAAGCAGGTGGCCCACAACGAGGCGCACGGGATCAGCCCCGAGCCGCTGCGCAAGAAGATCCACGACATTCTCGACGACATCTACCGGGAGGCGGAGGACACCGAGAGCTCCCGGGTCGGCGGCGCGGCGCGGCAACTGTCGCGGGGCAAGGCGCCGGTCAAGGAGACCCGCAGCCGCAGCCGGGCCGGCGCGGCCGGTCCGTCGCGGGAGGGGATGGCCCGGGCCGATCTCGCCCAGCTCATCCAGGAGCTCAACGACCAGATGCTGGCCGCCGCCCGGGAGTTGCAGTTCGAGTTGGCCGCCCGCATCCGCGACGAGGTCGCCGACCTGAAGAAGGAGCTGCGGGGGATGGACGCGGCGGGCGTGAAGTGACCGTCGGGCCGCTCCGCGGCGTCGGATGTCGTCGCCGTAAGCAAGCAAGGTATTGCAGCGAGTGATCGATCTGCGTACTCTCCGTCCTGGGGAGGCGGGGATGCCGTTGCCAACGAGTCCGGTGATTCGACGGGCGCGACTCGGAGCCGAGTTGCGCCAACTGCGCAGGCGGGAGGAGCTGACGCTGGAGCAGGTCTGTGACCGGCTGGGTTGGGCGTCCACCTCGAAGCTGTCCCGCATCGAGCTGGGGCAGAGCCGGCCGGATCTTGCCGACGTGCTCGACCTGCTGGACGTCTACCGGGTCGGGCCCGACGAGCGCGACGCGCTGATCGTCATCGCCCGCGACGCGGCGACGGGCCGCGGCTGGTGGAAGACGCTCGGCGGGATGGGGGAGCGGCAGCGGGCCTACGCCGAGTTGGAGGCCGGCGCCGCCACCGTGGTGGAATACCAGCCCGCCGTCGTGCCGGGGCTGTTGCAGACCCCGGCGTACGCGCGGCTGCGGCTCGGGGTCGCCCGGCTGCTGCACCCCGAGGTGGACGTGGAGGCCGACGTGCGGGCCCGGCTCGTCCGGCAGGAGGTGCTGCACCGGCCGGACCCGCCCCGCTACACGGCGCTGCTGGAGCTCGCGGCCTGTGACCCGGGCGGCGTGCCCGACGGCATCTGGCGCGAGCAGCTGCGGCACCTGGTCCACCTGGCGGGCCGGCCGAACGTGACCATCCGGGTGGTCCCGCCGGGGGCGACGGCCGGGGGCGCGCATCCGCTGACCCCGTTCACCCGCTACTCGTTCCCCGACCCGGCCGACCCGCGCACGGTGATGCTGGAAGCCCTGACCACCGATGTGCGGCTGGTTTCCCCGGCGGACCTCGGCTGGTACGACGCGGTGATCGACCGGCTGCTCGACGCCGCGCTCCCGGCGGCGGAGACGGCGGCGCTGTTGGGCCGGCTGGCCGACGACCCGTCGTTGCCGGCCGCGGTCGACCTCGGCGGTCAGCCGTCGGTGCGGTCCCGGCCGGAGGGCGCGGCGCTGCCCCGGCCCCGCCAGCCGCAGGACTGACGGCGCGGCCCTGGCGGCGCGGCCCTGGCGGCGCGGCCCTGGCGGCGCGGCCCGCCGTGTCGCGCCGGGCCCGTTCTCCGGCGGCGGGCGGGCCTGCCGCCGTCGGTGCCGCGTGACCGGCCACATCCGCGCCGCCCCCTTCGGAAGGAAGGGCCCCTTGTTATCGCATTCTGTTGTACAGGGGCCCCTGCTAACCGTGCTCACCCGGCCACTCACCGACCCGGCGCAGCGCGCGAAGCCGCCCCGGAGCCGGTGACCCGCCCGGTGCCGCCCGCGCGGCCACCGGCCCCGGCGACCCCGAGCCCGCCGGGGCCGGCGGCCGCGCGCGAGCGCACGGTAGCCGGGGGGTGTGACACTTCCGCCGGGGCGTGGCCAAGGCCGGGCGGCGTGGGCGAGGGCGTCGGCGCAGGCGGGGCGGGGACCGGTCGGGCCGCAGCGGCGACGCCGGGGCGTCGGCTCAGGCGGGGACGTCGACGAAGTGCTCGACCAGCGGCGGGCCGGCGAAGTGGGGGCCGATCAGCGCCCGCCACTGAGCGAACCGCTCGGTCTCCCGGAAGTTCTCCTCGTGGGCGGCCACGGAGTCCCACTCGACCAGCAGGACGAATCGCGTCGGCGACTCCACGCCGCGGGTCATCCGGACGGAGCGGCAGCCGGGCGTGCCGGCCAGGATCTCGTGCCCCCGCGCGTACGCGGCGGCGAAGTCGTCCTCGTGTCCGGGCGTCACGTCGATGAGCGCAACCTCAAGCACCATGCCGAGAGCCTCGCACGACCCCGGCCGGGCCCGGGCCGCCGGGGTGGCCGTGTCCACCGCAGGGACGGAGACTCGCGCCGGCATCGATGCGAGCTGGTCTCCTAGGACGATCTACGCGTGGTGAGCGACGAACGTGGTGAGCGACCAACGCGATGGGGGACCTGCGTGAAGAGGAGGCCAGAGGGAGGCGAGGCCGGTGGAGAGATCCGTCACTGGGAGCCTGCTGAGAGCCCCGGCACAAAAGCAGGAGATGCGCTCCCGCCTCGCCATGGTGAAGAATGGGCGCGAAGGAGGGGAGTATTCCCCCGCGACGGAGTCGTCAGCACGGTCGACCGCCCCCGGGTGGCGCGACCCGGCTCCGTAGGTTGTCGGCCCGCTCGCGGGTCGGCGACGGAAGAGACCTCCGACAGTCACCAGTGTCCGCGTCGCCACACCCACCCGCCCCGGCGGGCGTACGGTGTGCCCGACGCCGTGTGTCTGCCGGAGGATGGGATTGAACGTGTCCGGATTGGTGTGGGCGGGGACCCTCGTCGCACTGACTGCGGTTCTCGTCGTCGACCTGCTGATCATCGGCCGGCGACCACACGAGCCGAGCGTCCGTGAGTCGAGCCTGTGGGTCAGCTTCTACGTCGGGCTGGCCCTGCTCTTCGGCGCCGGGTTGTGGATCTTCTCCGGTCCCGGGGTGGCCGGTGAGTTCTACACCGGCTGGCTCACCGAGTACAGCCTCTCGGTGGACAACCTGTTCGTCTTCGTGATCATTATGGCCCGGTTCGGGGTGCCCCGGCAGTACCAGCAGAAGGTGCTGCTGATCGGCATCGTGCTGGCGCTGCTCATGCGCGGTGGCTTCATCGCCGCCGGTGCGGCCCTGATCTCCCAGTTCTCCTGGGTCTTCTACATCTTCGGCGCGTTCCTCATCTACACGGCGGTCAACCTGGCCCGGCAGGGCGAGCCGGACGAGGACGAGTTCAGCGAGAACCTGCTGATCCGGTGGAGCCGCAAGGCGCTGCCGATCTCCCGGGACTACGACGGCGCGAAGATGACCACGCACGAGGCCGGCCGGCGGCTGTTCACCCCGATGCTGATCGTCATGATCGCCATCGGCACCACCGACCTGATCTTCGCGCTGGACTCGATCCCGGCGATCTTCGGCATCACCCAGGAGCCGTACCTGGTCTTCACCGCGAACGTCTTCGCGTTGATGGGCCTGCGCCAGCTCTACTTCCTGCTCGGCGGGCTGCTGGACCGGCTGATCTACCTCAGCTACGGCCTGGCGGTGGTGCTCGGCTTCATCGGCGTCAAGCTGGTGCTGGAGGCCCTGGCCGACAACCATCTGCCGTTCGTCAACGGCGGCGACCCGGTGGCCTGGGCCCCGCACATCCCGATCTGGCTGTCCCTGACGGTCATCCTCGGCACCCTCGCGGTGGCGACCGTGGCCAGCCTGATCAAGTCGGCCCGCGACCGGCGGCGCGAGCTGGCGTCGGCGCGCGGCTGACCCGACCACGCGGGCAGGGGCGCTTCCGGCACCGGGAGCGCCCCTTCCGCCGTCCCGGGCGGCTCAGACGCGGTGCGCGCCGACCAGGGTGGCCGTCCGCTCGGCCGGCATCGCCTCCTCCAGGACGCGGCGGCGTCGGTAGCAGGCGTGCAGCATGCGCCGGCCGCCGTCCGGGGCGGCGCTGACGAATCCGATGTGGTGGATCCGCCGGCCGGGGCGGGCGAAGAAGTAGAGGTCGCCGACGCGTTCGGTGCCCAGGGGCAGCGGGGTGGTCGCGCCGGCCTGGTCGGCGGCGTCGCGGGGCAGCACCACCCCGAACCGCCGCCAGGCCAGGTGCACCAGGCCGGAGCAGTCGATCCCGTACGCCGACACCCCGCCCCACACGTAGGCCACGTCGCGCAGCCGGGCGGCGACGGCCAGCACCTCCGCCGGGGACGGGGGCGCGGCGGGCGCCGGCACGAGGTGCGCGTCGGGCAGCCAGAGCGGCCGGTCGTGGCCGGGGGCGCGCACCGGCCGCCAGCCGTCCGCCGGGGGGCCGGCCGGGGTCAGCCGGGTGCCGAGGACGACCCCGGCCACGACCGGCTCGCCGTCCGGGGCGGCGCGCAGGGCGGTGAGCGTCGCGTCGACGACCCAGGGGACGGCCGGGGCGACCAGGTGCGCCGGGGCGTCGGCCGGGTCGGGCGCGGCGTCGGCCGGGGAGCGGGCGGCGTCGGCCGGCGGGGTCGCGGCGTCGGCCGGGCGCGGGGCGAGCTGGGCGGCCGGGAGCCAGCCGGGGTAGCCGCGCGGGTCGAGCCGGGCCGCCGGTTGCTCGACGGCCACGACGTGCGCCCAGCCGTCGGGGCGCAGGGCGGTGACCAGCACCCGTTCGCCGAGCAGGAGCTGACTCAGCACGCACTCGCCGACCTGCTGGTCGGCGTCCATGCCGGAGATCCAGGCGGCGACATCGGCGGGTGCGTCGAGGGCGGGGCGGTCGACGGGGCGCACCGCCTCGGGGCAGGACCAGAGGGTCGCGACCGCGACCCGGACGACGGCCTCGCGGCCCGGTTGCAGCTCCACGTCCACCCCCAGTTCACGGCTTCCCCGCCGCGCCCTCACGACAGCGACCCTAGGAAAGAAAGCGCCACCCATCAACCATCCGGTTGAATCTTTGCTTCAACGGAGGTGATGCCGAGGCCGGGCGCGTCCGGCAGCACCACGGTCGCGCCGTCGTACCGGATGCCGCCCCGCACCGGCGACCAGGCCAGCCACCAGGCGGCGTCGAGGTCGGAGACGGCGCTGGTGCCGTGGGCGGCGACCAGGCTGGCCGCCGCGCCGAGCCCCACCTGACTCTCCATCATCGAGCCGACGACGGTGCCGATCCCGTGCTCGGCGGCCAGGTCCAGCAGCGTGCGGGCGGCGTGCAGGCCACCGCACTTGGCCAGCTTGACGTTGACCATGTCGGCGGCGCGTCGGCGGATCACCTCGACCAGGTCGCGCACGCCGAACACCGACTCGTCGGCCAGGACCGGCAGGCCCACCCGGTCACTGACCCAGGCCAGCCCGTCGAGGTCCCAGCGCGACACCGGCTGCTCCACCAGCTCGACGCCGAGGCCGGCGTCCTCGATGCCGCGAATCACCCGGACCGCCTCGCGGGGGGTCCAACCCTGATTGGCGTCGAGCCGGATGCGCACGTCGGGGCCGACGGCCGCCCGCACCGCCCGGACCCGCTCCAGGTCGCCCGCCGCGTCGGTGCCGACCTTCAGCTTGAGCACGGAGAACCCCTCGCCGCGCCGCTGCCGGGCCGCGGCGGCCAGGTCGGTGGCGTCGCCCGCGGCGAGGGTGACGTCCGTGGGCACGCGCCGGGCCGTGCCGCCGAGCAACCGCACCAGGGGTACGCCGAGCCGGCGCGCGGCCAGGTCGTGCAGCGCGGTGTCCACCGCCGCCTTGGCGGCCTCGTTGCCGGCCACCGCCCGGCGCACCTCGGCGCACCGGGCCACGAGGTCGTCGGCGTCCCGGCCGATCAGCCCCGGGGTGAGCATCTCCCGCACGCACGCCTCGGCCCCGGCCAGCGACGCCCCGGTCACCTGCCACACCTGCGGGGCCTCGCCGAAGCCGGACCGTCCGTCGTCGTCGACGAGTTCCACGATCAGCGTGTCGGTGGTGGTGGTGCGGCGCAGCGCGGTGACGAACGGGGTGTGCAGGGGCGCGGAAAGCCGGTGGGTGCGTACCGCGGTGATCGTCATGTGCGGCACCCTATACGCGACCCGGCGACGACAGGGGAGGCCGAATGGGCGGGCGGGACTGGGAGCTGGTGGGGGCGCCGAACGCGCGCGACCTCGGCGGCATGGTGGGGCTCGACGGCCGCCGGGTGCGGGCCGGCCGGCTGATCCGCACCCCGGCGCTGGGCCGGCTGACCGACGAGGACCTGCCGGTGCTGGGGATGATCGCCCCGGCCTGCGTGGTCGACCTGCGCGACGACTCGGAGATCGCGACGGCCCCGCCGGACCGGCTGCCCGGCGCGCCCCGGGTGGTGCGCCTGCCGGTGTACGACCCGGCGCATCCGGTCTTCACGGCCGTGTCGGAGGTGCTGCTCGGGCACGACCTGCGCGCGGAGACGGCGCTGGCCCTCCAGGGCACCCCGGTGGCGATGGCGGAGATCTACCGGTGGTTCGTCACCGGCGGGGCGGCCCGGGCCGGCTTCGGCGGGGCGGCCCGGCTGGCCGCCGACGCGGGCAACCTGCCGCTGCTGTTCCACTGCTCGGCCGGCAAGGACCGCACCGGCTGGCTGTCGGTCGTGCTGCTCACCGCGCTGGGGGTGGACGAGGCGGCGATCCGGGCGGACTACCTGCGGACCAACGCGCAGACGGAGAGCCTCAAGGAGGTCGTCCTGGCCGCGATGCGGGCCCGCCAGCCAGAGTTGGCGGAGGCGGCGATCCGGCCGCTGATGGAGGTGCGCGGGGAGTACCTGGACGCCGCGTACGCGGAGGTCCGGCGGGTGCACGGCTCGTTCGACGCGTACCTGCGCGACGGGCTGGGGCTGACGGGGGCGCACCTGGCGGCGCTGCGGGACAACCTGCTGGACTGAGCCCCGCCACTGCCGGCCCGCCGTGCCCGGCCCGCCGTTCGCTGGTCACGTGCGGTGACGGCTGCGGGAGGCGTGACCGATCGCGGCCAATCTTTACTCTGCGGCAGGTTGCTGCGACCCGAACAGACCTCATGCGCTCCCTTTGCTCTGCACCCATCGACGCAACACGTCGCTGAGCTGGGGAAATCCCGGTGTCGAGGCGGCGGGCGGGGGCGGCGGTCCGATGCGCTGCGTGACTGCTGCGTCCGTGGGTGCAGAGCAAAGGGCGCGCGGCAGGTCGTCTCGACGTGCCGCGGCGTTGCCCAGAGTTACCTGCCGACGCCGTGCCCGGCCCTCGGCTCGGTGCCGTGCCCGGCCACCGGGCCCGGCTCGGCTCGGCACCGGGCCGAGCCGAGGCCCTCAGGCCGCTGCGGCCGGGCGCAGGTCGTGGCGGGCCGCCCAGACGCGGGCGGAGATGTCGGCGAGGAGCCGGCAGGCGTCCCCGTCCGCCGCACCGCCGCCGGCGGGGTCGCCGGTGGTGCAGACGACCAGCGCGTACGGCGGGGCGTCGGCCGGGTAGACCACGCCGGCGCCGTGCCGCACGCCGCGTACCCAGCCGTTCTTGTGGGCGATGCGGACGCCGTCGGGCAGGCCGGCGGCGAGGTCCTCGCGGAACTCCTGGGCGAACAGGACGTCGAGCATGGCGGCGCAGCCGGCGGGGGAGGCGAGCGGGCCGGGCCGGGTCGCCCCGGCGGCCAGCCCACCGAGCAGGGCGGCCAGGTCGGCGGCGGTGACCAGGTTGGTGATGCCGGCCTCGCGGGCGGCGAAGTCCTCGATGCCGCGCCCGGTGACGCTGTGCCGGGCGCCGGCGGCCGCCCACGCCTCGGCGACGGCGGGCAGGCCGACGTGGCGCAGGCAGAGGTTGGTGGCCAGGTTGCTGGAGCGCACGATCATCCGCTCGGCCAGCCAGCGCAGGGGCGCGTGCCCGCCCTCCCGCTCCCAGACGGCCCCGTCGTTGTCGAAGTGCCGGGCGCACGCGAACCTGGGGGCGTCGGGCCGGGCGGAGTCGAACTCGTTGCGCACCTCGACGGGGGCGTCGAGGTCGAGCGTGCCGGCCTCGGCGGCCCGGTGCAGGGCCAGCAGCACGGCGACCTTCATGGTGCTGGCCGCGTAGTGGGTGGCGTCGGGCTGCCGGGTCCAGGTCGCCGGGGCGTCGACCCGGCCCGCGTACGCCGACACGGTGCCCGGCAGGGCGTCCAGGCGGGCGTCGAGCTCGTCCCAGATCATGCGGGTGACGGTAGCCGATCCGGCCCCCGGACGTCCGGGGGCCGGATCGGCGGGGTCAGCCGGCGTGCTTGCGGCGGGCCGTGGCGCGGGCGCGCTGGGTCTGGTCGAGCACGACCTTGCGGATGCGGACCGCGGCGGGGGTCACCTCGACGCACTCGTCCTCGCGGCAGAACTCCAGGGCCTGCTCCAGCGACAGCTTGCGCGGCGGGATCAGCTTCTCGGTCTCGTCGGAGGTCGAGGCTCGCATGTTGGTGAGCTTCTTCTCCTTGGTGATGTTGACGTCCATGTCGTCGGAGCGGGAGTTCTCCCCGACGATCATGCCCTCGTACACCTCGGTGCCGGGCTCGACGAAGAGCTGGCCGCGCTCCTGGAGGTTGGTCATCGCGAACGCGGTGACGGCACCGGCCCGGTCGGCGACCAGCGAGCCGTTGTTGCGGGTACGCAGCTCGCCGAACCACGGCTCGTAGGACTCGAAGACGTGGTGCAGGATGCCGGTGCCCCGGGTCTCGGTGAGGAACTCGGTGCGGAAGCCGATCAGGCCGCGCGCCGGGACCAGCCACTCCATCCGGATCCAGCCGGTGCCGTGGTTGACCAGCTGCTCCATCCGGCCCTTGCGGGTGGCCAGGAGCTGCGTGATCGCGCCCAGGTAGTCGTCGGGGGCGTCGATGGTGAGCCGCTCGACCGGCTCGCAGGTCCTGCCGTCGATCTCCCGGGTGACGACCTGCGGCTTGCCGACGGTCAGCTCGTAGGACTCGCGGCGCATCTGCTCGACGAGGATCGCCAGGGCCAGCTCGCCGCGCCCCTGCACCTCCCAGGCGTCGGGGCGCTCGGTGGGCAGCACCCGCAGCGACACGTTGCCGACCAGCTCCTTGTCGAGGCGGTCCTTGACCATCCGGGCGGTGACCTTGGCGCCCTTGACCCGGCCGACCAGCGGCGACGTGTTGGTGCCGATGGTCATCGAGATGGCCGGCTCGTCGACGGTGATCAGCGGCAGCGCGATCGGGTTCTCGGCGTCGGCCAGCGTTTCGCCGATCATGATCTCGGGGATCCCGGCGACGGCGATGATGTCGCCGGGGCCGGCCGAGTCGGCGGGCTTGCGCTCCAGGCCCTCGGTCATCAGCAGCTCGGAGATGCGGACCCGCTGGGTGCTGCCGTCGGTGCGGCACCAGGCGACGGTCTGGCCCTTGGCGATGGTGCCCTGCCGCACCCGGCACAGCGCCAGCCGGCCGAGGAACGGCGACGCGTCGAGGTTGGTGACGTGGGCCTGCAGCGGCGCGTCCTGCTCGTAGGCGGGCGGCGGGATGGTGTCGAGCAGGGCGCGGAACAGCGGCTCCAGGCTGGTGCTGTCCTGCGGGACGGAGCCGTCGGCGGGCTGGGTGAGGGAGGCGATGCCGTCGCGGGCGCAGGCGTAGACGATCGGGAAGTCGATCTGCTCCTCGTCGGCGTCCAGGTCGAGGAAGAGCTCGTAGGTGTCGTCCACGACCTCCTTGATCCGGGCGTCGGGGCGGTCCACCTTGTTGATCACCAGGATGATCGGCATCCGGGCGCGCAGCGCCTTGCGCAGCACGAAGCGGGTCTGCGGCAGCGGGCCCTCGCTGGCGTCGACCAGCAGCACCACGCCGTCGACCATGGTGAGGCCGCGCTCGACCTCGCCGCCGAAGTCGGCGTGGCCCGGGGTGTCGATGATGTTGATGGTGACCGGCTCCGACCCGTCCGCCGGCAGGTAGCGCACGCCGGTGTTCTTGGCCAGGATGGTGATGCCCTTCTCCCTTTCGAGGTCCATCGAGTCCATCACCCGCTCGGTCGTCTCGCCGCGCGCGCCGTAGGCGCCGGCCTGCCGCAACATGGCATCGACCAGGGTGGTCTTGCCGTGGTCGACGTGAGCGATGATGGCGACGTTGCGGAGGTCGGTGCGAAGCTGCATGGGCTCCATCCTCCCGCCTGCGCGGATCAGGTGCCGAGTCGGGGTCGCTCCCCGGCTGCCGGCCGGATCCGGCGGCTGTGCGGCTGTCGGTGCCCGTGGCCCTGCTGTCATGCTGGCCGCGTGAGCCGGGGGCCGTCGTGCACGATCTGCTGAACTCGGTGCAGGGCCTGCCGCCCCTGCTGGTCTACCTGGTCGCCGCGGCGATCGTGGCCGGCGAGACGGCGGTGATCGTCGGGCTGCTGGTGCCGGGCGAGGCGACGCTGCTGCTGGTCGGTTTCCTCACGTACACCGGCGCGCTGCGGCTCGGCCCCGCCCTGCTGGTGATGATTCTCGCAGCCGTGACCGGGGACACGTTGGCGTTCCGCGCGGGTCGTCGCTACGGTCCCCGGCTGCGCGCGTCCGGGTTCGGGGCGCGGGTGGGCCCGCACCGGTGGCGACGCGCCGACGCGCTGCTGGAGCGGCTCGGCGGGCGGGGGGTCCTCACCGCCCGCTGGGTGGCGTTCGCGCGTACCCTCGCGCCCCGCCTGGCGGGGGCGGCCGGCATGCCGTACCGCCGGTTCGCGCCGTGGAACCTCGCCGGCGTGGTGACCTGGGTGGGCGGGTCGGTGCTGGCGGGCAACCTGGCCGGGGAGTCGTACGAGACGGTGTCCCGGCTGCTGGGCCGGGCCACCGGCGCGGTGCTGGTGCTGCTCGGCGGGGTGCTCGCCGTGGCGCTGGTGGGCCGCTGGCTGGGCCGCCACCCCGACCCGGCGCGGGCGCTGCTGGCCCGGGCGGTGGCGCTGCCGCCGCTGCGCTGGCTCTCCGCCCGGTACGGGGTGCTGTTCTTCCTGCTGACGATGCGCGTCGGCCCCGGTTGGACACTGCTGATCAACCTGGCCGTGGGGCTGGTGCTGCTGTTCGTGGCCGGCGTGGCGATCGCCTGGCTGCTCGGGGCGGCGATGCGGTGGAGCGGGTTGGCGGTGGTCGACGACGTGATCGCCGGCTGGTTCGCCGACCGGCGTACCCCCGGCGCGGCGGAGGTCGCGGCGACCGTGGTCTCCGTGTCGCGGGGGTCGGTGCTGATCGCGCTGGTGGCGGTGGTGGCCGCCGGCCGGTCCTGGCGGCAGCGTCGACGCCCGGGGCGCGGCGGGTCGCCCCGGCGGGCCGATCCGCTCGACGTGCTGGGCACCGTCGGCGCGTTCCTGCCGCTGGTGGTGCTCGCCGTGGTCGCCGAGGTGGTGGCGCCGGGCCGGCTCGCCTCGGGCGAGGAGGGCGTGCTGTTCGGGACGCAGAACGCCGTGCTGGCGGCGAGCCTGTGCACGCTGGCCTGGTTGCTGTCGCGGGGGTTGCCCTGGCCGGTGGCGGTGGCCGCGTGGACGGCCGCCGTGGCCGGGGTGGCCGCGATCGCCGGCGCGCGGCTCTACCTGGGTCAGGGCACCGCCAGCAGCACGGTCACGTCGGTGCTGCTCGGGCTGGCCTGGACCGCGCTGTTCATGGTCGCCTGGGCGACGCGGGACCGGGCGGTCGGCGCGGTCGGCCCGGCCGACGGGCGGGCCGCCCCGGGGCCGCCGGGGTGAGCGGCGGGACCGGTTCGCCCGGCCGGGAGCGGCGCGCGGGCGGCGGCGGTGGTCCCGTCCCCGCCGCCGCCCGCGCGGTCCTCAGCTCCGGGTCGCCGCCGGCTCGGCCCCGTCGTGGCCGGCGTGCGTCGGCTCGCCGGCCGGCGGGATCCGGCCGGGCCACCAGAAGCGGTCGCCGAGCAGGAACGCCAGCGCCGGCACGAGGACCGTGCGCACCAGCAGCGTGTCGAGCAGCACGCCGATGCAGACGATGACCCCGATCTGGGTCAGCAGGATCAGCGGCAGCACGCCGAGGACGGCGAAGACCGCCGCGAGCAGCACCCCCGCGCTGGTGATCACGCCGCCGGTGACGCGCAGCGCCGAGAGCATGCCGTCGCGGGTGCCGGTGCGGCGGGCGTCCTCGCGGGCCCGGGTCACGAGGAAGATGTTGTAGTCGACGCCGAGGGCCACGAGGAAGACGAAGGCGAGCAGCAGGACGCCGCTGTCGAGCGCCGGGAACCCGAGGACGAGGTCGAACAGCAGCCACGCCGCGCCGAGGCTGGCGAAGAACGAGACGACGACGGTGAGCACGAGCAGGGCCGGGGCGAGCAGGCCGCGCAGCAGCAGCACGAGGACCGCGGCGACGAGCAGCAGGATGATCGGCAGGATCAGCCGCAGGTCCCTGCCGTCGGCCTCCTTCGAGTCGTACGTGGCGGCGACCGTGCCGCCGACGACGGCGCCCTCGAACCGGTCGACGCCGTCGACGGCGGGCGGGGCGGAGCCGGGCACCGCGGCGACGGCGGCGCGCAGCGCCTCGATCGTCCGGTCCGAGGCGGCGCTGCCCGGTTCGGCCTCCAGCACCACGTCGACCTGGGCGACGGCGGTGCCCGCGTCCCCCGGCCGGGCGGAGGCGACCCCCGGGACGGCGGTGGCGGCCGCCACCACGGCCTGCGCCGCGGCCGGGGTGGTCAGGACGGCGACCGGCTGCGTGGTGCCGGCGGGGAAGGCCCGGGCGAGGGTCTCCGCGCCGCCGACGGCCTCGGGCTTGACCCGGAACTGCTCGGTCTCCGACAGGCCGGTGCGGATGCCGAGCCCACCGAGGGCGAGGCCGGCGAGCAGCAGCGTCGCGAGCACCGCGACCGGCAGCGGGCGGCGGACGACGGCGGCGCCGAGCCGGCCCCACAGCCGGCCCTCGCGCGCGGCGCCGCCGACCCGGGGCACGAACGGCCAGAACAGCCCCCGGCCGAAGAGCACCAGCACGGCGGGGAGGACGAACAGCGCCGACAGCATGGCGAACACGACGCCGGTGGCGCAGGCCACGGCGAGGGCCCGGTTGTTCTCCTGCTCCGACAGCAGCAGGGTGAGCACGCCGAGCACGACGGTGCCGCCGCTGGCGAGGATGGGTTCGGCGGTGCGGCGCAGGGCGGCGCGCATCGCGGCGAAGCGGTCGGCCTCGCGGCGCAGCTCCTCCCGGTAGCGGGCGATGAGCAGCAGGGCGTAGTCGGTGGCGGCGCCGAAGACGAGGACGCTGGCGATGCCGGTGACCGCGCCCTGCTGGAGGTGGATGCCGAGGGCCGGGACGATGGTGTCGACGGCCCGCAGCGTGAGCTGTTCGGTGGCGGCGACGACGACGAGCGGCACGATCCACAGGAACGGGCTGCGGTAGGTGACGAGCAGCAGCAGCGCCACGACGCCCGCGGTGACGGCGAGCAGCGTGACGTCCGCGCCCTCGAAGACCTGCGTGAGGTCGGCGGTGAACGCGGGTGCGCCGGTGACCTGCGCGGCGAGGCCGGTGGGCAGGCCGTCGAGGGCTGCGCGGAGGTCGGCCACCGCGGCGGCGACGGCCTCCTGGCCGTCGGCGGTGGACATCGGCACGGCGAGCAGGGCCACGGTGCCGTCGGGTGAGGTCTGCGGCGGGCCGACCCGGCCGCCGACGGCGAACCGGCCCAGCTCGCCGGCGCGGGCGGTGACCGCCGCGCGGTCGGGCTCGGTGAGCGGGCCGCCGTCGGTGCGGCTGACGACGACGATCGCGGGTTGCACGTCGCGGGAGGGCAGCTCGTCCTGGAGCCGTTCGACCTGGGTCGACTGCCACTGCACGGACAGGCCGGTGGTCGAGACCGAGGCGGGGTTGTCGGGCTTCGGGAGCCCGAAGATGGCCGCGCCGAGGACGATCGCGGCGGCCACGGTGAGCCAGGCGGCGAGCCGGCCGCGGGCGACGCGGGTGAACACAGACATCGGGTTCCCTCGTGGTTGTCGGGGTGGGCGCGGGGCGCCGGTGGCGGGCTCGGCCGGCGGGTTCGAAGGGGCCCGAATGTCACGCCTGCCGAGTATCTTGATAGGCGAGATTATCGACAGCTCGACTATGCTGCAACCGGCAGGCACGGGGGGAGGGAAGCGGCGTCGTGGCAACGCACGGCATGTACCGGCGACGGGAGACCCGGCGCGAGCAGCTCGTCGCCGACATCACCAACGACCTGCGGCGTTACTCGACCGACGCCCAGCACGTCGGGCACGCCTTCGCCGCCCTGCACGGCCTCAACGGCACCGACCTGCACGCCCTCATCGCCGTCATGGACGCCGAGCTCGCCGGCGCGCCGATCACCCCGGGCCGCCTGGGGGAGAAGCTCAACCTGTCCTCCGGCTCGGTGACCGCGCTGATCGACCGGCTGGAGCGCGCCGGGCACGTCCGCCGGGACCGGGACACCGGCGACCGCCGCAAGGTCTTCCTGCGCTACGCCGACCCGGGCGCCGAGCTGGCCATGGAGTTCTTCCAGCCGCTCGGCCGCCGCACCGACGCCGCGATGGCCGACTTCGGCGACGACGAGCTGGAAGTGGTGCGCCGCTTCCTGACGGCCATGGTGGCCACCATGCGGGAGCACCTCGACCAGGTCCGGGCCACCCGCCCGGAGCCGCCGCACCGCGCGCCGCGCTGACCCGCCGGCCGCCGACGGGGCCCGGAAACGGAAACGCCCGCCGCGCGGCGGACGTACGCCGGGCGCGGCGGGCGCGGGTGCGCTGCGACGGCGGCCGGGATCGTCGACCCGACCGCCGTCACCGGCACGGAGCTACATCGGGCGGACGTTGTCCGCCTGCGGACCCTTCTGCCCCTGGGTCACCTCGAACTCGACCTTCTGGCCCTCGTTGAGTTCCCGGTAGCCGCTCGTCGCGATGGCCGAGTAGTGGACGAACACGTCCGGACCTCCGCCGTCCTGCTCGATGAAGCCGAAGCCCTTTTCCGAGTTGAACCACTTGACCGTGCCGGTAGCCATGCATCTCTCCCTGTTCAAAGCGGGAGATCACCGACCGCCGGCCGATGATCGCCCTGTACCTCCCCGACCCTAACCGGCGAAACCCGGATCTGCTGGGCGAAGTGCCGCAGGGCGTGCCCCGAAAATGCCCGCGCCGGGGGCGTGGCCCGCGAAAACCCGCCCGGCGGGGCCTCGGCTGCGGCATGCTTGCCCCGATGAGGAGCCCCGCAGCCGCCGCGCTGGCCGTGCTGGAGCGGGAGATCGACGTGCCCGGCGAGGGGCTGGACCGCCTGCGGCTCGTCGCCACCCCCTTCGTGCCCGAGGTGCGGCTGCACCTCGCCGAGGACGCCATCGTCTGGTGGGCCCGGATGGAGGCCGCCGCCGGCCACGCCCTGCCGCCGCCGTACTGGGCCTCGGCCTGGGCGGGCGGGCAGGCCCTGGCCCGGCACCTGCTCGACCACCCCGAGCTGGCCGCCGGCCGCCGGGTGCTCGACCTGGCCGCCGGCTCGGGGCTCGTCGCCATCGCCGCCGCGCTCGCCGGCGCGGCCCGGGTCGTGGCCAACGACATCGACCCGTACGCCGTCGCGGCGGTCACCGTCAACGCCCGCGCCAACCGGGTCGCCGTCGCCGCCGTGGGCGGGGACCTGCTCGACTCCGACGGGCCGGAGGCGGACCTGCTCGTCGCCGGCGACGCCTTCTACGACAGGCGACTGGCCGAGCGGATGCTGCCGTTCCTGCGCCGCGCCGTGGCCCGGGGCGCCCGGGTGCTGGTGGGCGACCCCGACCGGGGCCACCTGCCCCGGGACCTGCTGGACGCGGTGGCCAGCTACCGGGTGCCCACCACCGAGCCGGCCGTCGACTCCCCGGTGCGCCGGGTGGAGGTGCTGCGACCCCGGGCCGGCG
Organism: Micromonospora sp. WMMD712; assembly: GCF_029581295.1. NCBI lineage: Bacteria > Bacillati > Actinomycetota > Actinomycetes > Micromonosporales > Micromonosporaceae > Micromonospora > Micromonospora sp. WMMD712. Next base: position 2,224,671 of record NZ_CP120743.1, on the reverse strand, counting down.
GGGCCGACCCCGAGGCGGGATCAGGGTCGGCTAGGGGATCAAACCCGATGCCGGACGTGGCGGACCGGCCGTAGCGTACGGACCATGGCGGAATGGACGCACCAGGTCGGGGAGCTGCCCACCATCCTGTTGGCGGGGGTGCTCGGGGTGGTGATGCTCCTCGACGCCGTGCCGCTGGTGGGGGTGCTGGTCCCCGGCGACGTCGCGGTCCTCGCCGCGGTCGGCGTCGGGCGGCCGGCCACCGCCGCGAGCACCGTCGCCGCCGTGGTCGCCGGCTGCGTGGCCGGCTGGTCGCTGAGCTTCCTCGTCGGCCGGCGCTACGGCGACCGGCTGCGGCACAGCCGCGTCGGCGGCTGGATCGGGGAGTCCCGCTGGGCGGCGGCCGAGTCCGTCCTGCGTCGGGGCGGCGGCCGGATGGTGCTGGTCGCGCCGTTCCTGCCGGTGTTCAACGCGCTGCTGCCGCTGGCCGCGGGCGGCCTGCGGATGTCGTACCGCAGGTTCCTGGCCTGCGCGAGCCTCGGCGCCGCGCTCTGGGCCGGCCTCTACGTGCTCCTCGGCACGGTGTCCCGCTCGCTGGCCGCGCTGCTGCCGGTGGAGGTCTCGCCGCTGCTGGTCACCATGGCGGTGGGCCTGCTGCTGGCCGGCGTGGTGCTGCTCGTCACCCGGCGCGGGCTGCGCGCCGCCGTCCCCGCCGCCCCGGTGGCCTGAGCCCCGGGCGGGCGACGCCGCCGCCGGTCACCAGCCGCGGGCCCGCCACTGCGGCAGCGACGGGCGCTCCGCGCCGAGGGTGCTGTCCCGGCCGTGCCCCGGGTAGAACCAGGTCTCGTCGGGCAGCCGGTCGAACAGCCGGTGCTCGACGTCGTCGACGAGCTGACCGAAGCGCTGCGGGTCCCGGTCGGTGTTGCCGACCCCACCCGGGAAGAGGCTGTCGCCGGTGAACAGGTGCGGGACGCCCGCCGGGTCGCGGTAGAGCAGGGCGATCGACCCCGGCGTGTGCCCCCGCAGGTGGATCACCTCCAGCTCGCGGCCGCCGACGGCCACCGTGTCGCCGTCGGCCAGCGGCTGCGCCGGGATGGGCAGGCCGGCGGCGTCGTCGGCGTGCACCAGCGCCCGCGCGCCGGTCTTCGCGACGACCTCCTCCAGCGCGACCCAGTGGTCCATGTGCTGGTGGGTGGTGACCACGGTGGCCAGGCCGGCGTCGCCGACCAGCTCCAGCAGCCGGGGGGCCTCGTTGGCCGCGTCGATCAGCAGCTGCTCGCCGGTGTCGTGGCACCGCAGCAGGTAGGCGTTGTTGTCCATCGGCCCCACCGACACCTTGGTGATGGTGAGCCCGTCGAGCTCGCGTACGGCCGGCGCGCCGCCGGGGCTGACGTCTCCGCTGTAGGTCATGCGCTGGTCACATCCATTCCGGTGGGGTCGGCAGGGGACCGTCGGGGGTGACGGCGAGCGTGTCGGCGCCGCCGCGGCCGATCAGCCAGGCGGCGAGCCCGTGGGCGGGACCGGTGACGGTGGGCGCGCCGTCGGGGTCGCCGACGGCCACCTCGTGACTGCTGCCGTCGAAGCGCAGGACCAGCGCCGGCGCGTCGTCCCGGCCGGCGAGGCCGGAGGTGACCTCGTGCAGCAGCCGCTGGGCGAACGCCTCCGGCCAGTCGGCCGGCGCGTAGCCGGCGGCCAGGTCGACGTGGTGCACCTCGACCTCCCGCAGCCGCCCCCAGACGAGCATGGCCGCCGGCGCCGGGCCGCGCCGGGTCTCCACGGTCGCCGCCCACGCCTGCACGGGCATCGCGGCGACCGCCTCGGCGAACCGCTCCGCCGAGCGGCGCAGGTCGTCCAGGAGGGCGGCGGGCGGGCGGGCCGCGCCGGTGGCGATGTCGGCGGCGCGGGCCGCGGTGCTGGCGTACATCGGGATCCGCTCGCCGGTGCGGGCGGAGGTGAGCAGGTTGACGAAACCGTCGGCGTTGCGGGCCAGGTGGGTCAGCACGTGCGCCCGGGTCCAGCCGGGCAGCAGCGACGGCGCGGCGACGTCCGCGTCGTCGAGGGCGGCGGCGGTGCGCAGCAGCCGGGCCGTGGCGTCGTCGAGGTCACCGGTCAGCAGCAGCGGGTCCGCGGTCACGCTCCGAACCCTAGCGGCCCGCGGCCCCGGCGTCGCCGTGGAAATCGCTTTCGGCGCGTCGGCCCGGCCCCTACCGTCGGTGCTGCAACGCGACACCGGGGACTCGGAGGAGGTGGTGCCCATGCCGGTCGTAGCACGCGTGTCGCCCCACCGTATCCACCGACCCTGAAGGGGTTGCCATGCCCATCGATCTGACCGCCCTCGGCTGGGACGCCGACCGGGCGGCCCATGCCCGCGCCCATGTCCGCGCCGGCCGGCGGCCGGGCCGGGTGGCCCGCGTCGACCGGGGCGTGTGCACCGTGCTCGACGCGGACGGGCCGGTCCGCGCCACCCTCGGCGCGGCGGTGCTCGCCGACGCGGCCCGCGACCTGACCCGGCTGCCCTGCGCCGGCGACTGGGTGCTGCTGCGCACCTGGCCCGACGGGCCGGTCACCGTCGAGTCCGTGCTGCCCCGGCGCACGGCGCTGGTGCGCCGCACCGCCGGCAAGGACGCCAGCGGGCAGGTGCTCGCCGCCAACCTCGACGCGGCGGCCGTCGTCGAGCCGGTGCACCCCGAGCCGGACGTGGGCCGCATCGAGCGGCTGCTGTCCCTGGCCCACGAGTCGGGCGCGACGCCGCTGGTGGTGCTCGCCAAGGCCGACCTCGCCGCCGACCCGGCGGCGATCGCCCGGCAGCTCGCCGGGGTCGCCCCGGGGGTGCCGGTGCTGCCGGTCAGCGCCGAGCGCGGCGACGGCCTCGACGCGCTGCGCCCGCACGTCGCGCCGGGCCGTACCCTGGCCCTGCTCGGCCCGTCCGGGGCCGGCAAGTCGAGCCTGGTCAACGCCCTGGCGGGGGCGGTGGTGATGCCGACCCAGGCGATCCGCCGGGTCGACGGCAAGGGCCGGCACACCACCACCTGGCGGGCGCTGGTGGCGGTGCCGGGCGGCGGCGCGGTGCTGGACACCCCGGGGGTACGCGCGGTCGGCCTGCTCGACGGCGCGGCGGGCCTGGACCGGGCCTTCGCCGACATCGCCGCGCTGGCGGCGGGCTGCCGGTACGGCGACTGCGCGCACGACGCCGAGCCGGGCTGCGCGGTCCGTGACGCCCTCGCCGCCGGGGAGCTGGCCGTCCGGCGCTACGACAGCTGGCGGCGGTTGCAGCGGGAGGTCGCCTTCGAGAGCCGGCGTCGGGAGACCCGGCTGGCCGCCGAGCGCCGGGGCGGCTGGCGCGGCGGGCGGCGGCGGACGGCCCGGCCGTGACTGTCGGTGTCGGTGAGGTGGCGCGGAGCTGATCGCGGCGGCGGTCGGCAGTCGGGGCGCCGCGCCGGGGAGAAGGCGGCGGGCCGGGGCCGTGACGCGGCCCGGCGCGACCGTGTTGAGCTGGGGGAATGTGCGGGCGCGGAAAGTTGTCGTACCTCGGGGCTAGAGTTGCCGAGGCGCTTCTTCTGCGCCCGCACGACCGTTCGGGGCCGTCCCGGAAGCCTCCCGGCCGCCCCGAGCGCCCAGATCCTCCTCGCCTTCTTCACCGGGAGTACACGGACAGTGGCCGACCGACTGATCATCCGTGGCGCGCGCGAGCACAACCTGCGTGACGTCAGTCTCGACCTGCCCCGGGACGCCCTGATCGTCTTCACCGGGCTCTCCGGGTCCGGCAAGTCGAGCCTGGCCTTCGACACCATCTTCGCCGAGGGGCAGCGCCGCTACGTCGAGTCGCTGTCGTCGTACGCCCGGCAGTTCCTCGGCCAGATGGACAAGCCGGACGTCGACTTCATCGAGGGCCTCAGCCCCGCCGTCTCCATCGACCAGAAGTCCACCTCGCGCAACCCGCGCTCGACCGTCGGCACCATCACCGAGGTCTACGACTACCTGCGGCTGCTCTACGCCCGCGTCGGCGAGCCGCACTGCCCGGTCTGCGGCGAGCGGATCTCCCGGCAGAGCCCGCAGCAGATCGTCGACCGGGTCCTCGCCATGGCCGAGGGCACCCGGTTCATGGTGCTCGCCCCGGTGGTGCGCGGCCGCAAGGGCGAGTACGTCGACCTCTTCGCCGAGCTCCAGGGCAAGGGCTACGCGCGGGCCCGGGTCGACGGCGTGGTGCATCCGCTGACCGAGCCGCCGAAGCTCAAGAAGCAGGAGAAGCACACCATCGAGGTGGTGATCGACCGGCTCACCGTCAAGCCGGGCGCCAAGCAGCGGCTGACCGACTCGGTCGAGGCGGCGCTCGGCCTCTCCGGCGGCCTGGTCCTGCTCGACTTCGTCGACCTCGCCGAGGACGACCCCGACCGGGAGCGCCGCTACTCCGAGCACCTGGCCTGCCCCAACGACCACCCCCTCGCGATCGAGGACCTGGAGCCCCGGGTCTTCTCGTTCAACGCCCCCTACGGCGCGTGCCCCGAGTGCACCGGCCTGGGCACCAAGAAGGAGGTCGACCCGGAGCTGGTCGTTCCCGACCCGGAGCGCACCCTGCGCGAGGGCGCGATCCAGCCCTGGTCGTCCGGGCACAACCTGGAATACTTCCTGCGCCTGCTGGAGGCGCTGGGCGAGGCCGAGCACTTCGACGTCGACACCCCGTGGCGGGCCCTGCCGGCGCGGGCGCAGAAGACGATCCTGCACGGCTCCGGCGACCAGGTGCACGTGCGCTACCGCAACAAGTTCGGCCGCGAGCGCTCCTACTACACCGGCTTCGAGGGCGTGGTGCAGTGGATCGAGCGGCGGCACACCGACACCGAGAGCGAGTGGTCGCGGGAGAAGTACGAGGGCTACATGCGCGACGTGCCCTGCGCGGCCTGCGGCGGCGCGCGGCTCAAGCCCGAGGTCCTCGCGGTGACCCTGGCCGGCAAGAGCATCGCCGAGGTGTGCAACCTGTCGGTGGGCGAGTGCGCCGAGCTGCTGGCCGGCATCGAGCTGACCGACCGGCAGAAGATGATCGCCGAGCGGGTGCTCAAGGAGATCAACGCCCGGCTGCGGTTCCTGCTCGACGTCGGGCTGGACTACCTTTCCCTGGACCGCCCGGCCGGCACGCTGTCCGGCGGCGAGGCGCAGCGCATCCGGCTGGCCACCCAGATCGGCTCCGGCCTGGTCGGCGTGCTCTACGTGCTCGACGAGCCGTCCATCGGCCTGCACCAGCGCGACAACCACCGGCTCATCGAGACGCTGGTGCGGCTGCGCGGGCTGGGCAACACCCTGATCGTCGTCGAGCACGACGAGGACACCATCCGCACCGCCGACTGGATCGTCGACATCGGGCCGGGCGCGGGCGAGCACGGCGGGCGCATCGTGCACTCCGGGTCGGTGCCGGACCTGCTGGCCAACCCGGAGTCGGTGACCGGGGCGTACCTGTCGGGGCGGCGGGAGATCCCGACGCCGAAGGGCCGCCGGCCGCAGACCCCGGGCCGGGAGCTGGTGGTGCACGGCGCGCGGGAGCACAACCTGCGCAACCTGACCGTGTCGTTCCCGCTGGGCCAGCTCATCGCGGTCACCGGGGTCAGCGGCTCGGGCAAGTCGACGCTGGTCAACGACATCCTGCACGCGGTGCTGGCCAACCAGATCAACGGCGCGCGGCACGTGCCGGGCCGGCACACCCGGGTCAGCGGCCTGGAGCACGTGGACAAGGTCGTCGGCGTCGACCAGTCGCCGATCGGCCGCACGCCCCGGTCCAACCCGGCGACGTACACCGGGGTCTGGGACCACGTCCGCAAGCTGTTCGCCGAGACCACCGAGGCCAAGGTCCGGGGGTACGGTCCGGGCCGGTTCTCGTTCAACGTCAAGGGCGGCCGGTGCGAGGCGTGCTCCGGCGACGGCACCATCAAGATCGAGATGAACTTCCTGCCCGACGTCTACGTCCCGTGCGAGGTGTGCAAGGGGGCCCGGTACAACCGGGAGACCCTGGAGGTGCACTACAAGGGCAAGACCGTCTCCGACGTGCTGGAGATGCCGATCGAGGAGGCGGCGGAGTTCTTCTCCGCGATCCCGGCCATCCACCGGCACCTCAAGACGCTTGTCGACGTGGGCCTGGGCTACGTCCGGCTGGGCCAGCCCGCGCCGACGCTCTCCGGCGGCGAGGCGCAGCGGGTGAAGCTCGCCTCCGAGTTGCAGAAGCGCTCCACCGGCCGGACGGTCTACGTGCTGGACGAGCCGACCACCGGCCTGCACTTCGAGGACATCCGCAAGTTGCTGATGGTGCTGGAGGGGCTGGTCGACAAGGGCAACACGGTGATCACCATCGAGCACAACCTCGACGTGATCAAGACGGCCGACTGGCTGATCGACATGGGCCCCGAGGGTGGCCACCGGGGCGGCACGGTGCTGGCCACCGGCACCCCCGAGGAGGTCGCCGAGGTGCCCGAGAGTCACACCGGCCGGTTCCTGCGCCCGGTGCTCGGGCTCGACGGGGAGGCCCGGGGCGCGAAGGCGGCCACCGGGCGGGCCGCGAAGGCCAACGGCGCCCCGGCCCGCCCCCGGGCCCGCAAGGTCGCGGCTGCGGCCCGCTGAGGCGACCGCGCACGGCGAGGGGCGTCCCGGGTCCTCCGGGACGCCCCTCGCGCGTCGCCGCCCTGCTCCGCCCGCCCTCCGCCCGGCCCGCTCGGCGGTCCCCGCCAAACGATCACTGTGGTCAATTTGTTGAACCTTCAGGCACAGTGATCCGTGGACCCCACCGAGGCCCGGGCACCCTTCCGGACCGGGCAGTCGACAGAGAGGCCAGACATGAGTGACGAGCAGGTGCAGACCGGGCCGGCCACGCAGACGCGGCGCGCCCTCCTCGCCGGCGCCGGCGCGCTGGGCGCGGCGGTCGTCCTGTCGGCGTGCGGCGGCGACGACTCCGACGACTCCGCCGGCGGTGACTCCGCCCCGAGCGGCGGCGCGGCGGCGACCGGCGGCACCGGCGACTCCGGCGCGTTGGCCAGCACCGCCGACGTCCCGGTCGGCGGCGGCCTGATCCTGGCCGCGAAGGGCGTGGTGATCACCCAGCCGGAGGCCGGCACGTTCAAGGGCTTCGACCCGATCTGCACCCACCAGGGCTGCCCGGTGTCGAACGTCGACGGCGGCACCATCAACTGCACCTGCCACATGAGCAAGTTCTCCATCACCGACGGCTCGGTGACGTCGGGCCCGGCGACGACGGCCCTGGCGGCCAAGGAGCTGAAGGTCGACGGCGACCAGATCACCCTCGCCTGAACCGGCGGCGGCCGGCCCGGGCAACCCCGGACCGGCCGCCGCCGTCGCGGTGTCAGCGGGCGTAGACCGACATCTCCCACAGCGAGAAGCCGTAGGTCGTGGCCCGGGTCAGGCCCCGCATCCGCACGTACCGCGCGGTCTCGACCGGAAACGCGACCACGTCGGTGCCGCCGTCGCCGGCCGTGGTGGACCACGCCGTGCGCCAGGTCGTGCCGTCGGTGGAGACCTCGATCCGGTACGACGTCGCGTACGCCGACTCCCAGGCCAGCGCCACCCGGCCCACCGGCCGGGCCGAGCCCAGGTCGACCGTCAACGTCTGGTCGTCGGCCCAGGAGCTGGCCCACCGGGTGCCCAGGTCGCCGTCGACGGCCTTGCTGGCGGCGTAGCCGAGCTGGGCGCTCGACGCGGTCACCGCCTTCCCGGCGGCGAGGTTCGAAACGTCGTCGCCGCGCCGGGCCGGGAACGACACCACCTGCTGGTAGGTGGGCCGGTTCTGCCAGGCGATCGGGGCGTGCTTGATCCCGCCCAGCGGCGACTGCACGATCGTGTCGGCGCACCACTGGTCGCCGGCCGCGCAGGTGCTGTCGCCCGGGTAGGTGGTGGTGGCCGGCGTCGCGGCGGCGGCCTTCAGCGTGTCGAGCAGGACCTGCCGGCAGCCGGCGAGGGCGCCGCCGCCGCAGTAGCTGCGGCCGAGGCCCCCGGCGACCGGGTCGCCGAGGACCGCCCGCAGGTCCTTGTCGACGTACCCCCACCAGCCGTACTGGAACGACGAGCCCTTGTGCGCCTGGGCCTCGTTGGCGGACGTGGGCAGGGTCGACTTGTCGCCCTGCTGCTGCCCGGAGGGGGACTCGTTGATCTGGATGGCGTTGATCAGCGCCTGGTAGAGGTCGGGGCCGAGCTGGTCGCGGAACATGCCCCGCACCAGCAGCGGCCACCAGGCGTCGAAGGTGCGGATGGCGTCGGCGTGCTGGTAGACCTTCGAGCCCTTGGCCGTCTCCACCCGCAGCGCGCCGGCCTGCCGCCACGCCTTCAGCTTCGCGATCTCGGCGGCCAGGGCGGCGTCGCCGACGGGCTGGCTCTCCAGCACCCGGATCAGCTCGTCGAGCACCTCGACGCCGCGCAGGTCGGTCACGCCGGCCTGCTCGACGAGGCTGGTCAGCGTGGCCCGGTCGTACTTCCTGCCGGCGGCGATGCCGGCCTTGAGCGGCTTGTCCAGCAGGTCGCCCCGGTGCACCGCGCCGAAGCTGAAGTTGCCGTCGGCCCCGCCGAAGTCCTTGGCCTGCTTGTTGTTCCAGCTGACGTAGTAGTCCTGGTCCACCGAGTTCGGGTGCGCGGAGCGCGGCGCGTAGCTGGCGGTGTTCGTGTCGGGCTGGAAGCCCTGCCACTCGTACGCGGGCTCGGCCTTCATCGGCAGGTTCGGGTTGGACCCGGCGGCCCGCAGCGGGTTGAGCCCGGAGTTGAAGTACGCCGACTGGGTGGAGTTGACGTAGAACCAGTTGAACGCGTACTCGACGTTGCCCGCCGAGGCGAGGAAGGCGTCGGCGGTGCCCATCTCCGTCGGGTCGTTGAACATCTGGAAGCCGATCGCGGAGTCCGCCTCGTGCCGGTAGGTGGAGCGGAGGTGGGTGAACGCGTGCGGCTTGCCGCCGACGGTGCCGCGCCAGGCGACCAGGCCGAGCTTCGTGCGCCAGGCCACCAGCTTGTACGAGCCGGCGGGCGTGGTGTCGGCCGCCGTCGGCTTCCACTTGTTGGTGTGCGCGAGCTGCTCCATCGCCACGCACTGACCCCGGAAGAGGTAGTGGTCGCTGGCCAGCGTCGGCGCGCTGCCGTCGGTGGTGCACAGCGGCACCGCGTACGTGTCGGTGATGTCGTGGATCGACGAGGTGGCGCTCCAGGCGTAGTCCTGGCCCCGGCCGAGCAGCACGTAGAGGTTGAGGCCGGCGAACGCCGCGCCCCGGGCGCTGATGCCGGGGCCCTGCAACTCCTGGATCATCAGCAGCTGGGGGGAGAAGTAGCCGGTCTGCGGCCCGAACACCGCCACCGGGTGCCCGGTCGCGGAGTTGGCGGCGGAGACCACGGCCGCGTTGGACATGCCCCGGTGGGCCGGGTCGATGGTCAGCCCGGACAGCGCGGCGGCCAGCTCCGAGCCGCTGCTGCCGGTGGCCCGGCTGGCGGCGGAGCCGGTCGGGTCGGTGAAGATCGGCTCGACCTTGGCCGTGCCGGCGTCGGGCAGCGCCACGCTCGCCGCGTCCGGGGAGGCGGAACCGTAGGGGAAGCTCTGCCCGTCGTGCAGGGTCAGCACCGTCTCCGGGTCGTTCTGGTTGCGGAAGCCCGCCCACACCTTGTCGCCCTCGGTCGGGCCGTACTTGGCGCGGGCGGCGATGCGGACCAGCGCGGACTGCATCTCGGTGCCGCCACCGCCGCCGAACAGGCCGCCGACGACGCCGGCGATGGCGATCAGGTCGGTCATCGTGAACGGCTCCGGGCCGCCCTCGTTGCTGATCGCGTCGAGGTGCCCGGTGAGGACGTACTCGCCGGGGCAGTTGCGCCTGGACATGCAGACGTCGATGTAGGCGTTGACGCCCGCGATGTACTCCTGGACGTCGGCGTAGAGCTGCTCGCCGCGCGGGCCCTTGGCGCGCAGCGCCTCGACCTGCGCCGCCAGGTCCGCCTCGGTGTACGGCGAGTTGCGCCAGACGCTCTGCTCCAGCTCCCGGTTGCTGGGGGCCCCGCCGGCGAACGGGGTGAGGGTGCCCCGGCCGACGTGGCGCATCAGGTCCATGGTGAACAGCCGGTCCTCGGCGCCGACGTAGCCGGCCCCGTACATGGTGCCGCCCCGGGTGGTGCCGGTGACGTGCGGGACGCCGGTCGCGCGGTCCCGCACGACCCGCACGTCGGCGCGGGGCGAGTAGTCCCGCTCGACCTGTCCGGACGGCACGCCGAAGGAGGCGTCGTTGAAGAAGGTGCCGATCTGCTCGGGGCGCAGGCCGGCGTAGCCGTAGACGAGGTCGGCGTACTTGTCGAGCTGGTCGGCGGAGTGCCGGGGCAGCGTGCCGAGGGTCTGGTTGGCGAGGATCTCGACGAGGGTGGCGTTGCCGTTCTGGCCGGGCGGGACGATGTCGCCGCACTCGCCGAGGCAGTAGTCGTTGGCGGCGAAGGCGCTGGTGAGGCCGGGTGCCTTCGCGGCGGCGCTCGCGGGCGTCGGGGTCGGGGCGGGCGCGGCGACGAGCAGGGCGGCGACGCCGACGGCGGCGGTCGCGCCGGCCAGCAGGCGACGCGGGGTGGTGGGACGGGGCATGGTGATCCTCCGAGGGGTGGGGATCATGACGGGGGTGACGATCATTACATGAAGAACATTCAGTTACCGGATGGTAGGCGTCCCGCCGCGAGATTGGAAGACGTCGATCGGCATGTCGCGCGCCGGTTACCCGCGAGTATTGAACCGGCCGCCTTCCTTGGATAACCTTCGATCCCCCGGGCTGGTGCCGGCCACACCGGACCCCACTGTCTGGAAGGGACGTCGGATGAGACCCACCCGCCTGCTCGCGTCCGTGACGCTGCTGGCCGCCCTGCTGCCCCCGGCCACGCCGGCCGCCGCCGCGCCCGCCGCCGGGGCGGCCCCCGCGCCCGCCGCCGTCTCGGGCGGCTTCTCGGTGCTCACCTACAACGTCGCCGGCCTGCCCGAGCCGCTGTCGGGCGGCAGCCCGGCGATCAACACCCGGCCCATCGGCGAGCGGGTCAACGCCTACGACATCGTGCACGTCCAGGAGGACTTCAACTACCACGCCGACCTGTACGCCACCGACCGGCACCCTTACCGCACCGCCACCAGCGGGGGCGTGCCCTTCGGCGACGGCCTCAACACGATGTCCAACTATCCGGTGTCGGACTTCGTCCGGGTGCGCTGGGACGACTGCCACGGCACCGACTGCCTCACCCCGAAGGGCTTCAGCCGGTCCCGGATCCGGCTCGCCGAGGGCGTCTACGTGGACTTCTACGACGTGCACACCAACGCCGGCAGCGACGAGCCGGACCTGGCCGCCCGGCGGTCCAACATCGACCAGCTCTCCGCGTACGTGCAGGCGAACTCCGCCGGCAACGCGGTGATCGTGGCCGGCGACCTCAACGCCCGCTACACCCGCACCGGCGACAACATCCGCGACCTCGTGGCCGCCAACGGCCTCACCGACGTGTGGGTGCAGCAGGAGCGGGGCGGGGTGCCCCCGGCCGCCGGCAGCCCGGCGCTGACCTGCGACCCGGCCAACGTCACCAACGCCTGCGAGGTCGTCGACAAGATCCTCTACCGGGGCAACCGGCTGATCGGCCTCGACCTCGACCGCTACCGCAACGAGCACGCCGCGTTCCTCGACCCGGCCGGCGCGCCGCTGTCCGACCACTACCCGCACGCCGCCTGGTTCACCTGGACCCTCGCCGACGGGCTGCGCGCCAGCGACACCTGGGGCGGCCCGCACGGCACCCCGTTCACCGACCTCGACGCCGTCGGCCCCCGGGTCACGACCGTCTCGCTGCGCGCCGGCTCCCGCCTCGACCAGATCGGCGTACGCCTCGCCGACGGCGCGAGCCTCACCCACGGCGGCACCGGCGGCACCCCGGCCACGCTGACCCTGGCCGACGGCGAGTACGTCGACCGGGTCACCCTCACCCAGGGCAAGAAGGACGGCCGGACCCGGATCTTCTCCGTCCGGCTCACCACCAACCTCGGTCGCACCCTGGCCGGCGGCACCCCGACCGCCGACGCGGTGACCTTCACCGCCCCGCCCGGCGGCCGGCTCGCCGGGTTCTTCGGCCGCAGCGGCAGCGAGGTGGACCAGCTCGGCGTGCTCTGGAGTGTCAGGGCCGGCGGCTAGTCTTCGGAGCGTGGCTGACCCGTCGACCTACCGCCCCGCACCCGGCACCATCCCCGAGGCCCCGGGGGTCTACCGGTTCCGCGACGGCACCGGCCGGGTGATCTACGTCGGCAAGGCGAAGAACCTGCGCAGCAGGCTCAACTCCTACTTCGCCGACCTGTGGGGGCTGCACCAGCGCACCCAGCAGATGGTCACCACGGCCGAGTCGGTCGACTGGGTCACCGTGGGCACCGAGGTCGAGGCCCTCCAGCTCGAATACACCTGGATCAAGCAGTACGACCCCCGGTTCAACGTCCGCTACCGCGACGACAAGTCGTATCCGTACCTCGCCGTCACCCTCGACGAGGAGTTCCCCCGGCTCCAGGTGATGCGCGGGGCCAAACGCAAGGGCGTGCGCTACTTCGGGCCCTACTCGCACGCCTGGGCGATCCGCGAGACGCTCGACCTGCTGCTGCGGGTCTTCCCGGCGCGGACCTGCTCGGCCGGCGTGTTCAAGCGGGCCGGGCAGGTCGGCCGCCCCTGCCTGCTGGGCTACATCGGCAAGTGCTCCGCCCCGTGCGTCGGCAGCGTCACGGCCGAGGAGCACCGGGGGATCGTCGACGGCTTCTGCGAGTTCATGGCCGGGCGCACCGACACCATGGTCCGCAAGCTCGAACGCGAGATGACCGAGGCCAGCGAGGCGCTGGAGTTCGAGAAGGCCGCCCGGCTGCGCGACGACGTCGCGGCGCTGCGCCGGGCCATGGAGAAGCAGACCGTGGTGCTCGGCGACGGCACCGACGCCGACGTGGTCGCGTTCGCCGACGACCCCCTGGAGGCCGCCGTCCAGGTCTTCCACGTCCGCGACGGCCGGGTGCGCGGCCAGCGCGGCTGGGTGGTGGAGAAGACCGAGGACCTGAGCGCCGGCGACCTGGTGCACCACTTCTGCACCCAGGTCTACGGCGGCGAGCAGGGTGAGGCCGACGTGCCCCGCGAGCTGCTGGTGCCCGCCCTGCCCGCCGACGCCGACGCGCTCGCCGACTGGCTGACCGGCCGCCGGGGCAGCCGGGTGTCGCTGCGGGTGCCGCAGCGCGGCGACAAGCGGTCCCTGCTGGAGACGGTGGAGCGCAACGCGAAGGACGCCCTGGCCCGGCACAAGCTCAAGCGCGGCAGCGACCTGACCACCCGGGGCAAGGCCCTCGACGAGATCAGCGACGCGCTGGGCATGCGCACCTCGCCGCTGCGCATCGAGTGCTACGACGTCTCCCAGATCCAGGGCACCGACGTGGTCGCCAGCATGGTCGTCTTCGAGGACGGCCTGCCCCGCAAGAGCGAATACCGCCGGTTCATCGTGCGGGGGGCCACCGACGACCTGTCCGCCATGTCGGAGGTGCTGCGCCGCCGCTTCGCCCGCTACCTGGAGGCCCGCGCCGAGACCGGGGAGCTGGGGGAGGAGACCGCCGCCGACCCCGACCGGCCGGGCATCGACCCGACGACGGGCCGGCCGCGCCGGTTCGCGTACCCGCCGCAGTTGGTCGTGGTCGACGGCGGCGCGCCGCAGGTCGCGGCGGCGGCCCAGGCCCTCGCGGAGCTGGGCGTCGACGACGTGGCGCTGTGCGGGCTGGCCAAGCGGCTGGAGGAGGTGTGGCTGCCCGACGACGAGTTCCCGGTCATCCTGCCGCGCACCTCCGAGGGGCTCTACCTGCTGCAACGGGTGCGCGACGAGGCGCACCGGTTCGCCATCACCTTCCACCGGGAGCGCCGCTCCAAGCGGATGACGGCGTCGGCGCTCGACTCGGTGCCCGGCCTCGGCGAGGTGCGGCGCAAGGCGCTGCTGCGCCACTTCGGCTCGCTCAAGCGGCTCGCGGCGGCCTCGACCGAGGAGATCACCGAGGTCCCCGGCGTCGGCCGGCGCACCGCCGAGGCGATCACCGCCGCCCTCAACCCGGCGGCGGACGCCCGGCCCGCCGCGGCCGACGGCAATTAGCGTCCGACGCAAATATTTCACGCTCATCTATGGCGTCGGCGGTGTTCGTGTGTCCATGATGTCGGCGGTACGGCCGCGCGTGCGCCCGGCGCGTGACGGGCCGTGGCCGTGTCGCGCACGTCGTCTGGGGAGGCAACCATGACACCGGCAGGACGCCGCAGGACCTCCCTGCTCGGCACCGCGGCCGCAGCGGCCATGCTGGCCCTCACCGCAGCCGCCCCGGCGATCGCCGCCCCGGCCGAGGGCGACGTCGTCGCCGTCAACGGCCCGGACGCCGTTCCCGGCTCCTACGTCGTCGTGCTGCGCGACGCCGCCGTCACGGCCGACGCCGTGCCCGCAACCGCCCGCCGCCTCGCCTCCCGGCAGGGCGGCCACGTGGGCCTGGTCTACCGGCACGCCCTGCGCGGCTTCGAGGCCCGGCTGTCCGAGCGGGGCGCCCGCCGGCTCGCCGCCGACCCGGCCGTGGCCTCCGTGACGCAGAACCGCACGGTGTCCGCGTCCGACGTGCAGACCCCGACCGCGTCCTGGGGCCTCGACCGGATCGACCAGCGCGCGCTGCCGCTCGACAACTCGTTCACCTATCCCCGCGCCACGGCGGCCGTGCGGGCCTACGTGATCGACTCGGGCATCAACCTCACCCACGGCGAGTTCGCCGGGCGGGCGGTGTCCGGCTGGGACTTCATGGACAACGACGCCGACGCCACCGACTGCCAGGGCCACGGCACCCACGTGGCCGGCACGCTCGGCGGGTCCACCTTCGGCGTGGCCAAGCACGTGCAACTGGTCGCCGTGCGCGTGCTGAGCTGCACCGGCGGCGCCTGGGCCTCGCAGATCATCGCCGGGGTCGACTGGGTCACCGGCGACCACGACCCCGGCGAGCTGGCCGTGGCCAACATGAGCCTCGGCGGCGCGGCGTACGCGCCCATGGTCGAGGCCGTGCGGCGGTCCATCGCCGACGGCGTCACCTACGCGGTCGCCGCGGGCAACGAGAACGGCGCCGACGCCTGCACGACCACTCCGGCCTCCGTGCCGGAGGCGATCACCGTGGCCGCCACCGGGGCCAACGACGCGCGCGCCTCGTTCTCCAACATCGGCACCTGTGTGGACCTGTTCGCGCCGGGTGTCGACATCACCTCGGCCTACATCGGCGGCACCGCCACCACCCGCACGGCCTCGGGGACGTCGATGGCCAGCCCGCACGTCGCCGGGGCCGCCGCGCTGATCCTGGCCGAGCACCCGACCTACACCCCGGCCCAGGTGACCCAGGCGCTCCTGGCCGACGCCACCGTCGGGGCGGTGACCGACGCGGGCGTCGGCACGCCGAACCGGCTGCTGCACGTCGACCCCACCACCCCGGCCAACGACTTCACCCTGACCGCCACCCCGGCCAACGTCACCGTCACCGCCGGCGGCACGGTCACCACCACGATCGCCGGCAGCGTCACCAGGGGCGCGTCCCAGCCGGTCGCGTTGGCGGTCCGGGGCGTGCCGGCGGGCGTCACGGCCACGTTCCAGTCCGCCAGCATCTCCTCGAACGGCGGCACCACGCTCACGTTCGGCGCCGCGTCGACGGCGCTGGCCGGCACGTACACCGTCACGGTGATCGGCACCGGGACCGCCGCGACCCGCGCGGTGGCCGTCCAGCTGCGCATCGACGACCCGGCCGCCTGCGTCCGCTCCGACGGCACCGACCGGGCGATCACCGACTCCCAGAACCTCTACGCCCCGATCGCCGTCACCGGTTGCGCCGGCAACGCCGCCCGCAACAGCACGGTGGAAATCCACATCGAGCACACCGTCATCGGGGAGCTCGACGTGCGGCTGATCTCGCCCCGGGGCACCTGGTACTTCCTCCTGGACCACACCGGCGGCGACGGCGACCGCATCGACTACACGTTCACCTACGACCTGTCGGCCGAGCCGGCCAACGGCACCTGGAACCTGTACGTCAGCGACAACCTGGCCCAGGGCACCGGGTTCCTCGACTCGTGGAAGATCAACCTGGCGGGCGCGAACCTGCCCGCGCCCGCGTGCGGCGGGGTCGCCACCGCCGACGTGCGGATCCCCGCCTCCGGCACGGTCGAGTCGCCGATCAGCGTCGCCGACTGCGGCCGGGCCCCGTCGACCACCAGCTACGTCGAGGTCAGCATCGCGCACCAGTACGGCCGCGACCTCCAGATCTCCCTGGTCGCGCCGGGCGGGCAGGTGGTGCTGCTCAAGGAGAGCCTCGTGGGGTCGTACAAGGCGAACGCCCGCGAGGTCTACATCGCCGACCTGTCGGGGAAGCCGACCCGTGGCACCTGGAAGCTGCGGGTCGAGAACGTCGCCGGCTACGAGGGCCTGATCGAGGGCTGGAAGCTGACCCTCTGACGGCGCTTCAACGATGGCTGTCAGTCGCCGTCGCCCCAGCACAGCCCGCCGATGCCGGCCGCGCTGTGGAAGCCGGGGTGACCGGTGACGTCCAGGCAGACCTCGCCGTCGGGGCCGGTCCGGCCGCAGAACACCGGCTCGACGTGGTTCCAGGCGTCGGCCCGGGACAGCAGCGCGGCGCTCGCGGGCAGTTCGGGGCGCAGGATCGTCAGGCCCTCCGTGTAGACGACGGCCTGGTCGCGGGCCTCCCGCAGGTCGGGTGCCGGGTAGGACAGGTGCAGCGTCCACCGGCGGTGCATCTCGTACGCCCCGGCGGGCGGCCGGTTGCGCCCCGGGCCCCGCTCGCGGTCCGTCGTGTAGCGGTTGACCAGGGAATTGACGTACGACGAGAGGGTGTCCGGCTTCGTCAGCGCGTGCGCGACGGCGGCCCGGACCCGCTCGGACACGTCGGCCCCGTCGAGCACGGCCGCCAGGTCACGGTGAAAGTCGGACTCGGGCCACTGCGATGCTTGATCGTCAGTCACTGTCACGTGCCTCTCCGTAATGGGTGGATAGCAAGAGACTGACCCATGGAAGCGCAAAACGCAACGTCGCACTTTTATCCGTCGGGTGCTTGATCTGGGATAGCTCTCAGGTGAGAATCGGTTACCCGCGGTGGAGGTGGTGTTGGTGATGGCGCAGGTGCCGAGTCCGACGATCAGGGCCCGTCGTCTGCGCCGCGAGCTGCGTCGCCTGCGGGACCGCACCGGGCGCACCGCTGAGGATGTGGCCAAGCTGCTGGGCTGGCATCGCACCAAGATCATCCGCTTCGAGCTCGGGCACTCCCGGGTGATGCCCAAGGACCTGCCGCCGTTGCTCGACCTCTACGACGCCTCCGAGGAGGAACGGGAGTCGCTGACCGCGCTGCTGCGGCAGTCGCGCCAGAAGGGTTGGTGGAGCGCGTACGGCGACGTGCTGCCGGACGACTACGTCGGCTTCGAGGCGGAGGCGACGTCGATCAGCGCGTTCGAGAGCCTGTACGTGCCCGGCCTGTTGCAGACGGAGGAGTACGTCCGCGCGATCGTCAGGGCAGGGCGCAGCACCGCCGACCAGGACGAGACGGACCGAGTGGTGGCGGCGAGACTTGCCCGCAAAGCGCTGCTGTTCCGTGACGTGCCGCCGTCGTTGTGGGCGGTGTTGGACGAGGCGGCGGTCCGGCGGGTGGTCGGTGGCCCGAAGGTGATGCGTGCTCAGCTCGCGCGCCTGGTCGAGGCGTGCGAGATGCCCACAGTCGAGCTACAGGTCGTGCCGTTCACCGCCGGAGCGCACGCGGCGATGGGCGGAGCCTTCACCCTGCTGGGTTACGCCGATCCGATACTCGACCCGGCGGTGGTCTATGTCAGCAACGACACCAGCGCCCTGCTGCTCGAAGAGGACCGACAGGTAGCCCGCTATAGACTCATGTTCGACCACCTTCGGGCCAAGGCGCTCGACCCTGATCAGTCTGCGGACCTCCTTGCGCGGATTGCTGCCGAGGTCCCGGACTGAGTCCAACCTCTGGAGGGCTACCGATGACCCCCCTGGATCCGGCACAGGTCTTCTGGCGGAAGAGCAGCCGGAGCGGTGCGAACGATTCGAACTGTGTCGAGGTGGCCGACTTCTCTGCTGCGTTGGCGGTGCGGGACTCCAAGGACCCGGACGGGCCAACGCTCCGCTTCGACCGGGACGCCTGGTCGTCGTTCGTCGTCGGCCTGCGGCGCGGCCTGCGCGGCTGATCCCTCGCCGAGTCGGTCGTCGCCCCGATGCCGGCGGCATCACCCACGCCCGGTTAGATGACCGGATGGCGGTGAGCATCGACATCGAAGCCCTGCGGGACGCGGCCGGTCCCGCGGCCTGCGCAGCGGCCGACACGTTGCGGGCAGCCGGTCAGCCGGCGGAGTTCGGGCCGGCCGGCGGGGGAGCATCCGGCGTGATCAGGGAGGCCGGGCGGCCGCCGTACGAGGTCTGGGTGGGCGTCACGACGGACGGCTTCACCGCCGAGTGCGACTGCCCGGACGGCGCGGGGCTGTGCGCGCACGCGGTGGCCCTCACCCTCGCCGCCCTGGACGAAGGTCTCGCCTGGTCCTCGGCGGCCACGCCACCGTCGGCCCTGGCGGTCGACCCCCGGGTCGCTGGGCTGGTCGAAATCGCGCGGAACATCCCCGCCCGACGGCTGGCGTTGCTGGTCGCCGAGTGGGCGGCTGCGGATCGTGTGCTGGAGAGCAGGTTGCGGGCGCAGGCCGGCCAGCTCGCGTCCCTCACCGCCGCCGAGCTGAACGACATCCGTCGAATGATCGACAACCTGGCCCATGAGGCGACCAGCGGTGACCGTTGGGATCTGCACGACGTGGAGAAGGCTGGCCGGGCGATCGTCGAAGAGGTCGAGGTGCTTGCCCAACGACCGCCGACCGAGGAGACGCTGCTGCTGGTCGAGCGGGCCGCCCGCGCGTGGGACGGGCTCTCCGGCTACCTGCATGACGCCTGGGAGACGTACGAGGAAGAACCGGCCGAGATCGGCGGCGCGCTACGGGCGGTCCACGTCCAGCTCTGCGAGCAGGTGCAGCCGGACCCTGACGAACTGGCCGCCCGGCTCGTCGAGATCATTGAGGCGGCTGAGGTCGACTCCTGTCTCGACGAGCCGTGGGACTACCTTGCCGTGCTCGGCCGCGAGCGCGTCAAGGCGCTGCGCCAGCTCCACTGACGACCGCCGCGCCCGACGCCGACGCTGCTGTTGTCGCCGCGCATGCTTGTTAGGAAGGGCCCCTTGTACAACAGAATGCGTTAACAGGGGGCCCTTCCTTGCACTCAGGCCCAGGGGGCGAGCGGGTACCAGGGGATGATCTCGCGGCGGGCGAGCAGCCGGACGTCCCAGTAGAGGAACGTGAACGCGCCGGCGACGATGAACGCGACCGCCGTCAGCACCGCCAGCCGGCTCGGCCGCTCGGCGAACCACCGTTGCAGGCGGGAGCCGGCGAGCCAGGCCATCAGCAGGAACAGCACCGCCATGATGACGATGTTGCCGAGGGACTGGAGCGTGAACGCCGCCGCACCGTACAACGGGTTGCCGCTCTCGGCGGCGTCGCGGAACATCTGCCGGAACAGCGGGAAGGGCCGCCCGATCAGGAAGCCGGCGATCAGCGCGCCCATGAAGACCATGGGCGCGTTGGGGAACCGGCGGGCGATCCGGGCGAACGGGTCCCCGACGATGCCGAGCGAGGCCAGGCCGAGGTAGACCATCACCAGGCCGATCAGGCCGAAGACGACCATCGACTGGATGCTGCGCGGCGACAGGCCGCCGGGCGTGGTCGGGGCCGTGGAGAACTGCGGCATGGCGGTGCCGACGAGGCCGACGATCGCACCGTACGTCGCCGACACCGCGATCATTCCGACCGACATCCAGCCCAGCGGCTTCAGCGGCTGGGCGAACCGGTGCAGGCGGCTCCCGGCCGCGGTGCCGGTGAGCGGGGCGATGGCGCCGAAGGCGGCGATGTTGCAGGCGGTGAACGTGCCCGCGATGCCGGAGACGAAGGCGAACACGATGCCCGCCGCGATGCCCTGGATCGGCGTCTCCTTGGCGTCGTGTCCCAGCAGCGTGTTGGCGACGTTGTCGCCGATGGTCTGGTCCGCGAACTCGGCCGACCAGACCACGGTCAGCAGGAAGCCGCCGAGCACGCTGAGCAGGATGATCAGTGCCCGTCGCCGGGGGAAGTGCCCGTTGACGAAGGTGGAC
Source organism: Micromonospora sp. WMMD712 (assembly GCF_029581295.1). Classification (NCBI taxonomy): domain Bacteria; kingdom Bacillati; phylum Actinomycetota; class Actinomycetes; order Micromonosporales; family Micromonosporaceae; genus Micromonospora; species Micromonospora sp. WMMD712. The sequence goes on along the minus strand of NZ_CP120743.1, from coordinate 2,204,459 downwards.
GTTCCCGCGCCTGCGCTGTCGGGCCGGAGGTCCACGGGGGGTCGGGGAGAACGGTGGGTCTGCGTCACGCTGCGCTCCTCATGCCGAGGGGGACGAGACCCCGGCGGGGGCGCGTCGGCGACGCCGACGACGACGCCCGGACCGGGAGGCCGGCACCGCCGGCCGGGTGGACATCGCCCGGAACCGAGATTTCATCGAGTCGGGTCGATGTCCAACCGCAGTATGACGTCGGATCGACCGACCGACTTCTCCGATCGTGCCCAATCCCACCCCACCCCACCCCACCCCACCCCGTCCCACCCCGTCCCGCCCCGCCCCGCGCCGCGCCGTCCACGTTCCCGCGATCTTGCACTTGGGGCCCGGGCGAAAAGGGCGTATGGGGCGGATCGGGGGCCGCAAGTGCAAGATCGCGGGGCAGGTCAGCGGGGCGGGTTGGCGGGGCGGGCGGGCGGCGGGAGGGCGGGGAGTGCGGGAGGGCGCGGCGGGGCGGGCGGCGGGACGGGCGACCGGGGTGGTTGCCGGGGTTCGGGGGGCGGGCGGGATAGAGTTCTAGGTCGGCCACCGCGGTCAGGTCGGCCGTGCGTCATCCGTGGGGAGTGGGCAGTGAACGAGGCGCGGACGCCCGAGGTTCCGGCCGGCGACGGCCCGACAGCGGCGGCGGGGGCGGCCACGGACACGCTGCCCGTGGCCGCGGAGGCGGCGGCCCGGCCGGCGACGGAGGCAGAGGCGGAGACTACCCTGGTGGTGGTGACCGGCGTGTCCGGCGGCGGGCGCAGCACGGTGGCGCGGGCGTTGGAGAACGTCGGCTACTACGTCGTCGACAACCTGCCCCAGGCGCTCATGCTCGACATGGCCGAGCTGGCCGTCAAGGCCGGCGGCGCGGCCCGGCGCACGGCGATGGTGCTGGACGTGCGCTCCCGCGCCTTCTCCACGGACCTGGCCGGGGCGATCCGGGAGCTGAAGGACCGGGGCTTCTCCCCGCGCGTGGTCTTCGTCGACGCCGACGACGAGGTGTTGATCCGCCGGTTCGAGAGCGTCCGGCGCTCGCACCCGTTGCAGGGCGACGGGCGGCTGGCCGACGGCATCGCCGTGGAGCGGGGCCTGCTGGAGGAGGCCCGCGACCAGGCCGACGTGATCATCGACACCAGCCACCTGAACGTCAACCAGCTCCGCCGCCGGATCGAGGAGCTGTTCGGCGGCGAGGACGCCCGCCGGCTGCGGATCACCGTGCTCTCCTTCGGCTTCAAGTACGGCCTCCCGCCGGACGCCGACTTCGTTCTCGACGCCCGGTTCCTGCCGAACCCGTACTGGGTGCCCGAGCTGCGGGAGCACACCGGGCGGGAGGGGGCGGTCAGCGCGTACGTGCTGGGCCAGGAGGGCGCGGACGCCTTCGTCGGGACGTACGCGGACCTGGTCAACGCCACCACCACCGGGTTCGCGCGGGAGGGCAAGCGGTACCTGACCGTGGCGGTCGGCTGCACCGGCGGCAAGCACCGCAGCGTGGCCATCGCCGAGGAGCTGGCTGCCCGGCTGCGCCACGCCGGGCTGGCGGCCAACGCGCAACACCGCGACCTGGGACGGGAATGACGCCGCCGGCGGAGCCCCCGGGAGCGGGTGGCGGGCGGGGCGACGGGCGGCGTACCCGGGTGGTCGCCTTCGGCGGCGGGCACGGCCTGTCGGTGTCCCTGCGGGCGCTGCGCCGGTGCGTGCCGGAGCTGGACCTGGACATCACCGCCGTGGTCACCGTCGGCGACGACGGAGGCTCCAGCGGCCGGCTGCGCGCCCGCCGGGGCGGCCTGCCCCCGGGCGACCTGCGGCAGGCGCTGGTGGCCCTCGCCGGGGACTACCCGGCGACCCGGCGCACCGCCGGGCTGTTCCAGCACCGCTTCGCCGACACCCCCGGCGACCCGGCCGACACCGACGACGGGCTGGCCGGGCACGCCGTGGGCAACCTGGTGCTCTGCGGGCTGATCGAGCTGCTCGGCGACCCGGTGGCCGCCCTGGAGCACGCCGGGGCGATGCTCGGCGCGGTGGGCCGGGTGCTGCCGATGTCGCGCCAGCCGGTCGGCATCGAGGCGCGGGTGCGCGGGGCCGACCCGGCGTACCCCGACGAGGTGCGCAGGGTGCGCGGCCAGCACCAGGTGGCGGTGACCGGGGGGCGGGTGGAATCGTTGCGGCTGACCCCGACGACCCCGGCGGCCTGCGCGGAGGCGGTGGCGGCGACGGCCGAGGCCGACTGGTTGATCTTCGGGCCGGGTAGCTGGTACACCAGCGTGCTGCCGCACCTGCTGGTGCCGGGGCTGGCGGCGGCGATCGTGGCGAGCCCGGCCCGCCGGCTGGTCACGCTCAACCTCGCGGCGGAGAAGGAGACCCTCGGGCTCTCCCTCGCCGACCACCTGGCCACCCTGCGGCACTACCTGCCCGAGCTGGCGGTGGACCTGGTGCTGGCGGACTCCAAGGCGGTGGGCGATCCCGCGCCGGTCGAACGTGCGGCAGAATCGCTGGGTGCCCGGCTGGTCCTCGCCCCGGTCGCCGTCACCGACGGCGAACCCCGTCACGATCCGGCCGCCCTGGGCGCCGCCCTGGTGCCTGTCCTGGGCGCCGATCGTTAAGCACGTACGTAATCTCCGGCGACACGCCGGAACCGGTCCGTGAGGGGGCGCACAATGGCGATGACGGCTGCGGTCAAGGACGAGCTGAGCCGGGTCGACGTGCCCAAGCCCTGCTGCCGGCGGGCGGAGATGGCGGCGCTGCTGCGCTTCGCCGGCGGGCTGCACATCGTCTCCGGGCGGGTGGTGGTCGAGGCCGAGTTGGACACCGGGGCGGTGGCCCGGCGGCTGCGCCGGGAGATCGCGGAGGTCTACGGCTACTCCAGCGAGATCCACGTGCTCGCCTCCGGCGGGCTGCGCAAGGGCAGCCACTTCATCGTCCGGGTGGTCAAGGACGGCGAGGCGCTGGCCCGGCAGACCGGGCTGCTGGACGTGCGGGGCCGCCCGGTGCGGGGCCTGCCGCCGCACGTGGTGGCCGCGAACGTCTGCTGCGCGGTCTCCGCGTGGCGGGGGGCGTTCATGGCGCACGGCTCGCTGACGGAGCCCGGCCGCTCCAGCGCGCTGGAGATCACCTGCCCGGGCCCGGAGTCGGCGCTGGCGCTGGTCGGCGCGGCCCGGCGCATCGGCATCACCGCGAAGAACCGCGAGGTGCGCGGGGTGGACCGGGTGGTGGTCAAGGACGGCGACGCCATCGCGGCGCTGCTCACCCGCATAGGAGCACACTCCAGCGTGCTGGCCTGGGAGGAGCGCCGGGTGCGCCGCGAGGTGCGGGCCACCGCCAACCGGCTGGCCAACTTCGACGACGCCAACCTGCGCCGCTCGGCGCGGGCGGCCGTGGCCGCCGCCGCCCGGGTGACGCGGGCGCTGGAGATCCTCGCCGAGGACGCGCCGAACCACCTCACCTCCGCCGGCCGGCTGCGCCTGGAGCACCGGCAGGCGTCCCTGGAGGAGCTGGGCGCGCTCGCCGACCCGCCGCTGACCAAGGACGCCATCGCCGGCCGGATCCGCCGGTTGCTGGCCCTGGCCGACAAGCGGGCCCGCGACCTGGGCATCCCGGATACGGAAGCGGCCGTCACGCCCGACATGCTCGTGGTCTGATAGGACGGTGGCGGTGGGCGGGCGGCGGGCCCGTCCCGCCGCGCGTCGACCGGGGCGCGCGCCGGCCCCGGGAGCGCGCAGCGGATCACCACCCGGCGCACCGCGCCGCCACGCGCTCGGATAGGGTCGTTGCGTACGGCAAGGGGGCCGGCACCGGCACTCTCGCCGTGCACACCGCCTCGGGCGGTCAGGTTCTCTCGGGCCGCGGCGGGGTGGCCGACACGCACTGTCAACGGCCGACTCCAACGGTCGGCGCACACCACTTCGCCGGTCCGATTCCACGCCGGCGGATCAGAACGCGAGGAGATGGGACCTGTGACCATCCGGGTTGGCATCAACGGCTTCGGCCGCATCGGCCGTAACTTCTTCCGGGCCGTGCTGGCGTCCGGCGCGGACATCGAGGTCGTGGCCGTCAACGACCTGACCGACAACGCGACGCTCGCCCACCTGCTCAAGTACGACAGCATCCTGGGTCGCCTCCCGCACGAGGTCAAGGCGACGGCCGACGAGATCACCGTCGGTGGCAAGACCATCAAGGCGTTCGCCGAGCGCGACCCGGCGAAGCTGGCGTGGGGCGAGGTCGGGGCCGACGTGGTCATCGAGTCGACCGGCTTCTTCACCGACGGCACCAAGGCGAAGGCGCACGTCGACGGCGGGGCCAAGAAGGTCATCATCTCCGCCCCGGCGAAGAACGAGGACGTCACGGTCGTCATGGGCGTCAACCACGACCAGTACGACCCGGCCAAGCACACGATCATCTCGAACGCCTCCTGCACCACCAACTGCCTCGCCCCGATGGCGAAGGTGCTGCACGACACGTTCGGCATCACCAAGGGTCTGATGACCACCATCCACGCGTACACCCAGGACCAGAACCTCCAGGACGCGCCGCACAAGGACCTGCGCCGCGCCCGGGCCGCCGCGCTGAACATCGTCCCGACCTCCACGGGCGCCGCGAAGGCCATCGGCCTGGTGCTGCCGGAGCTGAAGGGCAAGCTCGACGGCTACGCGCTGCGGGTGCCGATCCCCACCGGCTCGGCCACCGACCTCACCGTCGAGGTGGGCCGGGAGACCTCGGTCGACGAGGTCAACGCCGCGCTGAAGGCCGCCGCCGAGGGCCCGCTCAAGGGCGTCCTGGTCTACAACGAGGACCCGATCGTCTCCGCCGACATCGTCACCGACCCGGCGTCGTGCATCTTCGACGCGCCGCTGACCAAGGTCATCGGCAACCAGGTCAAGGTCGTCGGCTGGTACGACAACGAGTGGGGCTACTCGAACCGCCTGGTGGACCTGGTCAAGCTGGTGGGTCAGTCGCTGTGACCATCCGCAACCTCGACGACCTGCTCGCCGAGGGGGTGTCGGGTCGGCGCGTGCTCGTGCGCGCCGACCTGAACGTCCCGCTCGACAAGCAGACCGGGAAGATCACGGATGACGGCCGCATCCGCGCGGTGCTGCCGACGTTGACCGCCCTGACCGGGGCGGGCGCGAAGGTCGTGGTCTTCTCGCACCTGGGCCGCCCGAAGGGCGCGCCCGACCCGCAGTTCAGCCTGCGTCCGGTCGCGGTCCGCCTCGGCGAGCTGCTCGGCGCGCAGGTGCGGTTCGCCGAGGACACCGTCGGCGAGTCCGCCCGGTCCACGGTCGACGCGCTCGCCGACGGCGAGGTCGCCCTGCTGGAGAACCTGCGCTTCAACAAGGGCGAGACCAGCAAGGACGAGGCGGAGCGGGGCGCGTTCGCCGACCAGCTCGCCGCCCTCGGCGAGGCGTACGTCGACGACGCGTTCGGCGCGGTGCACCGCAAGCACGCCAGCGTCTTCGACGTGCCGGCCCGACTGCCGCACGTCGCGGGCCGCCTGGTGCTGCGCGAGGTGGAGGTGCTCGCCAAGCTCACCGGCGAGCCGGAGCGCCCGTACGTGGTGGTGCTCGGCGGCTCGAAGGTCTCCGACAAGCTCGCGGTGATCGAGGCGCTGCTGCCGAAGGTCGACCGGCTGCTCATCGGCGGCGGGATGTGCTTCACCTTCCTCAAGGCCCAGGGCCACGAGGTGGGCACCTCGCTGCTGGAGGAGGAGATGGTCGAGACCTGCCGCAACCTCCTGGAGCGCGCCGACGGCAAGATCCTGCTCCCGGTCGACGTGGTGGCGGCGGACGCCTTCGCCCCCGACGCGGCGCACGACACGGTCCGCGCCGACGCCATCCCGAGCCACCGGCTCGGGCTGGACATCGGCCCGGAGACGGTGGCCGGCTTCGCCGCCGCCCTCGCCGACGCGAAGACGATCTTCTGGAACGGCCCGATGGGCGTGTTCGAGATGGCGGCGTTCGCGAACGGCACCCGGGGCGTGGCCGAGGCGATCACCAAGGCCGACGCGTTCAGCGTGGTCGGCGGCGGCGACAGCGCGGCGGCGGTCCGTGCCCTCGGGCTGGACGAGTCGTCGTTCGGGCACATCTCCACCGGCGGCGGCGCGTCGCTGGAATACCTGGAGGGCAAGACCCTCCCCGGCATCGCGGCGCTGGAGGACTGATGGCGGCGATCACCCGCCGGCCGCTGATGGCCGGCAACTGGAAAATGAACCTCAACCACTTCGAGGCCAACCTGCTGGTGCAGAAGCTGGCCGCGAGCCTCACCGCGCAGCAGCTCACCGACGTCGAGTGCGTCGTGCTGCCGCCCTTCACCGACCTGCGCACCGTGCAGACCGCGATCGAGGGCGACAAGCTGCTCATCGGCTACGGCGGGCAGGACCTGTCGCCGTACCCGTCGGGGGCGTACACCGGGGACATCTCCGGGGCGATGCTGGCGAAGCTCGGCTGCACCTACGTGGTGGTCGGCCACTCCGAGCGGCGGCAATATCACCACGAGGACGACGCACTGGTCAACGACAAGGTGACCGCCGCGCTGTCCCACGGGCTCACCCCGATCCTGTGCATCGGTGAGGGCCTGGAGGTGCGTGAGCAGCTGCGGCACGTGCCGCACTGCTGCGACCAGCTCGACGGCGCGCTGCGGGGGCTCACCCCGGAGCAGGTCACCAAGGTCGTCGTGGCGTACGAGCCGGTGTGGGCGATCGGGACGGGCAAGACCGCCACCCCGGAGGACGCCCAGGAGGTGTGCGGTGAGGTGCGCAAGCGCCTCGTCGAGACCTACGACCAGGCGACCGCCGACCAGGTGCGCATCCTCTACGGCGGGTCGGTGAAGTCCTCGAACGTGGCCTCGATCATGGCCCAGCCGGACGTGGACGGGGCCCTGGTGGGCGGCGCGAGCCTCGACGGCGAGGAATTCGCCAAGATCTGCCGGTTCCCGGAGCACATCAGCCGCTGAAGGCTCGCTATCCTTGACTCCGCCCGTCCACCGGCCGGTGCCGCAGTGCCCGACCTGTCCGGGCGAGGATCGCTACGAGAGGACTGACCCCAGCCATGCCGATCTGGTTCGCATACACGTTGATCGTGTTGCTGACGATCACGAGCATCATGCTCACCATGCTGATCCTGCTGCACCGCGGCAAGGGCGGCGGTATGTCGAGCATGTTCGGCGGCGGGGTCAGCTCCAGCCTTGCCGGCTCCTCCGTGGCCGAGAAGAACCTCGACCGCTACACGGTCCTGGTGGGCATCGTCTGGTTCGCCTGCATCGTCGGGCTGGGGCTCTGGTTGCGCCTCCAGGTCGGCAGCGGCAGCGGGGCCTGAGAGCGAGCCCGCGAGTCGTACAATCTGCGCGCGGTCCGTCACCGACGGACCGCGCGCAGTTGTTTCTGTGCTGCACCGCGTCGCCGCCGCCCGCCTGCGCGGCGGTCCCCTCCGACGACAGGAGCGAGCAGCGTGACGAGTGGCAACGTCATCCGGGGCACCCGGGTCGGGTCAGGGCCGGAACGCCTCGGCGAGCGGCACGTGCCGGCCCCGCGCCGGCCGGTCAGCTACTGGTGCCGCAACGACCACCGGGTCGACGTGCCCATCGCGGCCGACGCGGCGCCGCCGACGCTGTGGGACTGCCCGCGCTGCGGGCTCCCCGCCGGTCAGGACCGGGCGGACCCGCCGGGCCGGGCCCGCCCCGAGCCCTACAAGACCCACCTGGCGTACGTGAAGGAGCGGCGCACCCCCGAGCAGGGGGAGGCGCTGCTGGCGGAGGCCCTGGCCGCCCTGCGCCGCCGCCGGGGCGGTTCCTGAGCGGGGCCCCCGCCGCGCCCGGCGGGTTGCCGGGCCGGGAGCGTTAAGAAGGGCCCCCTGCTATGCAAGATGCGTTAACAGGGGGCCCTTCCTTACCGCGTCAGCGGAGGCTGCGCAGGCGCGGCGGCACCTCGGCCGCCGCCGCCCGGTCCAGCAGCCACAGGGTGCGGCTGACGCCCTGCGCCCCGGCCGCCGGGAGCTGCACCGGGCCGGCCCCGGCCAGCGCCATGCCCACCGCGCGGGCCTTGTCCGCGCCGCTGGCGACCAGCCAGACCTCCTCGGCCGTGTTGATCGTCGGCAGGGTCAGCGTGGTGCGCACCGGCGGCGGCTTGGGGCTGCCCCGCACGGCGCTCACCGGCCGCGTGTCGTGGTGTACCGGGTGCTCGGGGAAGACCGACGCGACGTGCCCGTCCTCGCCCACCCCCAGCATCAGCACGTCGAAGTGGGGGAGCGCGGCGTGCCCCGGGCGGGCCGCGCGGGCCAGCTCGGCCGCGTATTCGGCCGCCCCGGCCTCCGGGTCGTCGCCGGTCGGGCCGTCGGATGCGGGCATCGGGTGCACCCGCGCCGGGTCCAGCGGCAGCCCGTCCAGCAGCGCCGCGCGGGCCTGCGTCTCGTTGCGCTCCGGGTCGCCGGCGGGCAGGAACCGCTCGTCGCCCCACCAGACGTCGACGCGGGACCAGTCGACCGCATCCCGGGCCGGCAGCGCGGCCACCGCGCGGTAGACGGCCGCGGCGATCCGCCCGCCGGTCAGCACCATCGACGCCTGGCCCCGCTCGGCCTGCGCGTCGAGCAGCCGTACCACCAGCCGGGCCGCCACCGCCTGCGCCAGCAGGTCGGCATCGGCGTGCACGGCGACACTCGCCTCACTCATCTATGTGCCTTCGCCTCCCGACCGCCCTCGCGGTCCGTCGTGCCCTCGGGCCACCCGGCCCTCCGTCGCGTCGGCGGCGCCCCGGGCCGACCGCCGTGGTCGGCCCGGGCCACCCCGTCACTCGTTGGTGCTCGTGCCGGCGTGGGCGCTGATCCCCGCCTCGGCCCGCTTCGCCGTCGCCGGGTCCTTCCAGACGTGCACCCGCTGGGCGGGCCGCTGCTGCAACCCCCGGAGGCCGGCCATCGCCCCCAGCGCCTCGGCGTAGACCTGGTCGGCGTCCAGCCGGCGCAGCTCCTCGGCCAGCTCGTCGCCGAGCGGCCGGCGGGTCAGCGGCAGCTGCCGGTCGTTCTGCCCGGTGCGCCGGAAGGTCGCCACGCTGTCGTCCCGGGTGAGGGTCAGCTCGTCGCCGTTGGCGCAGCTGAGCTGCACCTCGCGCATCCTGGGGGCCTCCGGCGCGGGCTCCCAGCGCGGGGCGATGCCGAGCCGGCTGTTCAGCCAGCCGCACATCAGCGCCGCCGTCGGGTCGGTCGGCGGGGCCACCACCCGGGCCTCGGTCACCCGCGCCTCGGTGGTGTCGAACGCCCCGGCGACCAGCGTGCGCCACGGGGTGATCCGGGTCCACGCCAGGTCCGTGTCGCCCGGCGCGTAGTCGCGGGCCCGCTGGCGCAGCGCCGCGATCGGGTCGTCGGCCTGCGCCGAGTCGGTGATCCGCCGGTCGGCGACGACGCCCAGGAAGTCCGTCGCGATCTCGGCCGGCGGCTCGCCGTGCCACCACGTCACCACGGGCACGTCCGGCACCAGCAGCGGCATCACCACCGACTCGGCGTGCAGCGCCAGCCGGCCGTACATCCGGGTGACCACGGCCTCGCACGGGCCGAGCCGCCCGCCGACGACGATCTCCGCGTCGAGGCGGTTGCGGTCCCGCTCGATGTCGGAGCGGACCACCACGAGCAGCCGGCACGGGTGGGCGGCGGCGGCGATGGTCGCCGCCGCCTCCGCCTCGCGGACCCGCTTCTCGTCGACCACCACGATCAGGGTGAGCGCCATGCCGCTGGCCACCCCGCCCGCGCTGCGCCGCTCGGCGGCGAGCGCCTTGACCACCTCGTTGCCGGTGGTGTCCCACAGCCCGATCAATGGAGCCTCCTGGTCTGCTCGCTGTGCTCGCTCACGCTCTGCGCCACGCCCGGCCCTCGCGGGCCAGCATCTCGTCGGCGGCGCGCGGACCCCACTCGCCGGACCGGTACGGCTCCGGCTTCGTGCCCTCCCAGGCGTGCTCCAGCGGGTCCACCACCGCCCAGCTCTGCTCGACCTCGGCGGCGTCCGGGAAGAGGGTACGGTCGCCGATCAGCACGTCCAGCACCAGCCGCTCGTACGCCTCGGGGCTGGACTCGGTGAACGCCTCGCCGTACTGGAAGTCCATCGCGATGTCGCGGACCTCCATCGTGGTGCCCGGCACCTTGGAGCCGAACTTGAGCACCACGCCCTCGTCGGGCTGCACCCGGATGACGAGCTGGTTGGGGCCGAGGGACTCCATGTCGGCCTGGTTGAACGGCAGGTGCGGGGCCTTCTTGAACATGATGGCGACCTCGGTGACCCGCCGGGGCAGCCGCTTGCCGGCCCGGATGTAGAACGGCACCCCGGCCCAGCGCCGGTTCTGGATGCCCAGCTCCACCGCCACGTACGTCTCGGTGGTCGAGTCGGCCGGCACGCCGTCCTCGTCGAGGTAGCCGACGGCCCGCTGGCCGCCCACCCAGCCGGGCAGGTACTGGCCGCGCACGGTGCCCCGCGCGACGTCCTTCGGCAGGGTGATCGCCTTGAGCACCTTCAGCTTCTCGGCGCGGATCTCGTCGGCGTCGAAGCTGGTCGGCTCCTCCATCGCGACCAGCGCGAGGAGCTGGAGCAGGTGGTTCTGGAGCACGTCGCGGGCCGTGCCGACCGAGTCGTAGAAGCCCGCCCGGCTGCCGATGCCGACGTCCTCGGCCATGGTGATCTGCACCGAGTCGACGTACTTGGAGTTCCACAGCGGCTCGAACAGGCTGTTGGCGAACCGCAGGGCCAGGATGTTCTGGACGGTCTCCTTGCCCAGGTAGTGGTCGATCCGGAAGACGTCCTGCCGGGTGAAGACGTCGTCGACGAGGTCGTTGAGCTCCTTGGCCGACGGCAGGTCGTGCCCGAACGGCTTCTCCACCACCACCCGACGCCAGCCGCCGCACTTCTCGTTGTCGGCCATGCCGGTGCGGGCGAGCTGCTTGAGCACCACGGGGAACGCCGCCGGGGGGATCGAGAAGTAGAACGCCGCGTTGCCGTGGATGCCGTGGCTCTCGCGCAGGTTGTTCAGGGTCTGGGCGAGCTTGTCGAAGGCGGCGTCGTCGTCGAACGAGCCGCCGACGAACTTGATGTTGCCGGCCAGCCGGCCCCAGACCTCCTCCCGCCACGGTGTCCGGGCGTGCTCCTTCGCCGCGTCGTGGGCCAGCGACTCGAAGTCGCCGTCGCACCAGTCGCGCCGGGCGAAGCCCAGCACCACGAAGCCGGGCGGCAGCAGCCCCCGGTTCGCCAGGTCGTAGACCGCCGGCAGCAGCTTCTTCCGCGCCAGGTCACCGGTCACCCCGAAGATCACCAGAGCGCAGGGCTCCGGGATCCGCGGCAGCCGCCGGTCCTGCGGGTCGCGCAGCGGGTTCACCGGATCACCTCCGGACCCACCAGGGTCACCTCGGTCCGCGACTGCGGGGCTCGCAAGACCGGCCCACTCCTCGCACGCACGGTGCCTCCTAGCTCCGCTGGTTCCACATCGTCCATCGTCACGCTCACAGTTGCCGGGCCGCAGCGAGCTGGGCCACCCCCGCCGACCGGTCGGTCGGGTGCAGCCGCAGCACCGGGCGGCCCCGGCGGGCCAGGGCCCACCGATCGCCGGCGGCCTGGGCGGCCTGGAGCCTCCCGAGGGAGTACGGCTTTCCCGGCACCGGCAGATCATCCCCGACCGTACCGGTCAACTGAAGGAAACTCCCTACCTGTGGACCACCCTTGTGGTACTGGCCGGTGGCGTGCAGGTAGCGCGGCCCCCAACCGAACGTCACCGGACGGGCGGTCGCCCCGGCGACGGGTCGACGGCGCGGGACGCCCCGGGGCGGTGCCCCGGGGCGTCGCCACGACCATCTGTCACGCGTTGCCACCCACCTGCTGTGCCTTGTCCGCGTTGCCCTGGGCGGCCTGGCCGGGCCGCCCGGTGCCCTGGCCCGCCGCGGCGAGCGACTTGCGCACCCCGTCGAGCAGTTCCTGCCAGCTCGCCTCGAACTTCTCCACGCCCTCGCGCTCCAGGACGCCGATCACGTCGGACATGTCGACGCCGACCGAGCCCAGGTCGGTGAAGACCTGGCGGGCCGCGTCGTACGCGCCGGTGACGGTGTCCCCGCGCGTCTCGCCGTGGTCGGCGTACGCGTGGATCACCGACTCCGGCATCGTGTTGACCGTGCCGGGGGCGATCAGCTCCTCGACGTAGATGACGTCCCGGTAGTCCGGGTTCTTCGTCGAGGTGGACGCCCACAGCGGGCGCTGCGGGTGCGCCCCGGCGTCGGCGAGGGCCTGCCACCGGTCGGAGGAGAACACCTCGCTGTAGCGCTCGTAGGCGAGCTGGGCGTTGGCCACGGCGGCCTTGCCGCGCAGCGCCTTCGCCTGCTCGGAGCCGATCTTCTCCAGCCGCTTGTCGACCTCGCTGTCCACCCGGGAGACGAAGAACGACGCCACCGAGCCGATCTTCGACAGGTCGTGGCCGTTGGCCTTCGCCTGCTCCAGGCCGGCGAGGAACGCCTCCATCACCTGCGAGTAGCGGTCCAGGCCGAAGATCAGCGTGACGTTGACGCTGATCCCCTCGGCCAGGGTCGCGGTGATCGCCGGCAGGCCCGCCTCGGTGGCCGGGATCTTGATGTAGAGGTTGGGCCGGTCGACCAGCCACCACAGGGCCTTGGCCTCGGCGACCGTCTTCTCCGTCTCGTGCGCCAGCCGCGGGTCCACCTCGATGGAGACCCGGCCGTCGACGCCCTGGCTGCCGTCGTACGACGGGCGCATCACGTCGCACGCCCACCGCACGTCGTACGTGGTGAGCATGCGCACCGCCTCCTCCACCTCCACCCCACGGGTGGCGAGGTCGCGCAGCTGCCCGTCGTAGGTGTCGGCGTCGGCGAGCGCCTTCGCGAAGATCGTCGGGTTGGTGGTCACCCCGGCCACGTGCTGCTCCCGGCGGAGCTGGTCCAGCCCGCCGGAGCTCAGCCGCACCCGGGAGAGGTCGTCGAGCCAGACCGCCACCCCGGCGGCGGTGAGTTCGCTGAGCCTGTCCGTCATGTCGTCCTCGCTCCCCTTCAGTTGCCGGTCGTGAAACCGGTGATGTCGCCCACCCGGGTGAGCGCCGCGTGCGCGGCGGCCACGATCCGGTCGGGGGTGAAGCCGAACTGCTCGAAGAGCACCGTGTGCGGGGCGCTCGCGCCGTAGTGCTCGATGCTGACGCTCTCGCCGGTGTCGCCGACGATGCCACGCCACGACATCGCGATGCCCGCCTCCACGCTCACCCGGGCCTTCACCCCGCGCGGCAGGACCGACTCGCGGTACGCCTCGTCCTGCTCGTAGAACCACTCCTGGCACGGCATCGACACCACCCGGGTGGGGGTGCCGTCGGCCTCCAGCCGCTCCCGGGCGGTGAGGCAGAGCTGCACCTCCGAGCCGGTGCCGATGATGATCACCTGCGGCTTGCCGCCAGAGGCCTCGGCCAGCACGTAGCCGCCCTTGGCGACGCCCTCGGCGCCGGCCAGGGTCGACCGGTCCAGCGTCGGCAGGGCCTGCCGGCTCAGCGCCAGCGCGGTCGGCCGGTCGGTGTGCTCCAGGGCCTGCCGCCACGCCCACGCGGTCTCGTTGGCGTCGGCCGGGCGGACCACGTCCAGGCCCGGGATGGCGCGCAGCGCGGTCAGGTGCTCGACCGGCTGGTGGGTCGGGCCGTCCTCGCCGAGGCCGATCGAGTCGTGCGTCCAGACGTAGACCACCGGCAGCTTCATCAGCGCGGCGAGCCGCACCGACGGGCGCATGTAGTCGCTGAACACCAGGAACGTGCCGCCGTACGGGCGGGTGCCGCCGTGCAGGGCGATGCCGTTGAGGATCGCGCCCATGGCGTGCTCGCGGATGCCGAAGTGCAGCGTGCGGCCGTACTCGTGGCCCGGGAAGTCCTTGGTGGCGTGCACCGCCGGGACGAACGACGGCTCGCCCTTCATGGTGGTGTTGTTGCTCTCGGCCAGGTCGGCCGAGCCGCCCCACAGCTCCGGCAGCACCGGGGCGAGGGCCTCCAGCACCTTGCCGGACGCGGCCCGGGTGGCCACGCCCTTGGCGTCGGCCGGGAACGTCGGCAGCGCCTCGGTCCAGCCCTCCGGCAGCGCCCGCTGCGCCATCCGGTCCCACAGCGCCTTGCGCTCCGGGTTGGCCTCGGCCCAGCCCGCGTACGTCCGCTCCCACTCCTGCTGCGCCGCCGCGCCGCGCTCCAGGACCCGGCGGGCGTGCCCGAGGACGTCCTCGTCGACCTGGAAGCTCTGCGCCGGGTCGAAGCCGAGCAGCTCCTTGGTGGCGGCCACCTCGCTCGCGCCGAGCGCCGAGCCGTGGATCTTGCCGGTGTTCTTCTTGTTGGGCGCGGGCCAGCCGATGATGGTGCGCAGCGCGACGAAGGAGGGTCGGCCGGTCTCGGCCCTCGCCGCCAGCAGCGCCCGGTGCAGCGCCTCGACGTCCTCGTGGTAGTCGCCCTGGTCGGCGTCGCCGGCGCGCCAGTCGACGGTCTGCACGTGCCAGCCGTACGCCTCGTAGCGGGCCGCGACGTCCTCGCTCTTGGCGATGCGGGTGTCGTCCTCGATCGAGATCTCGTTGTCGTCGTAGATCACGCAGAGGTTGCCGAGCTGCTGGTGCCCGGCGAGGGCGCTGGCCTCGTGGGTGATGCCCTCCTCGATGTCGCCGTCGGAGGCGATGCACCACACGTCGTGGTCGAAGACCGACGCGCCCGGCTCGGTCTCCGGGTCGAACAGGCCGCGCTCGCGGCGGGCCGCCATGGCCATGCCGACCGCGTTGCCGAGGCCCTGGCCGAGCGGGCCGGTGGTGGTCTCCACGCCCGGGGTGTGCCCGTGCTCGGGGTGGCCCGGGGTGAGCGAGCCCCACTGCCGCAGCGACTTGAGGTCGTCCAGGGAGAGCGGGTAGCCGGCGAGGAAGAGCTGGATGTAGAGGGTCAGGCTGGAGTGGCCGGCGGAGAGCACGAACCTGTCCCGGCCCGGCCAGTTGGGGTCGGCCGGGTTGTGCCGCATCACGCGGTTGAACAGCAGGTAGGCCGCGGGCGCGAGGCTCATCGCGGTGCCCGGGTGACCGTTGCCGGACTTCTCCACGGCGTCCATGGCCAGCACGCGGACGAGGTCCACGGCCCGGCGGTCGAGGTCGGACCAGTTGAGTGCGGGTTGCTCAGGTCGGTTGGCAGCCACGATGTGTCGTACTCCTCGGCAGTTGGGCGGAACCCTCTCGGATGACCCTATCGAGCGGGGGTAAACCCCCGCCCCGGGATCTGTGCATGCTCTTCTTTACGCGGTTGGGCGTTTCCGCCGTTCAACCGGGGGTGTGACGGTCCGCACCGTGGTCGGGTCGCGCGGGCAGCGAAAACGACGACGCGTAGTGTGTGGGGACGGTGTGTGGGCCCGACGGGTCCGACCGACCCGACTCCCCCTGCCGACGCCGGAAGGTGGCAATCCGTGAGCACGATCACCGAGCGCCCCGTCAGCAACTCTGCCGGGCAGCCGCCGGTGCGCACGGTGCCAGGCGCCCCGGTGGCGCCCCGGCGGGACGTCCGGGCGGTGGTCTCGGCGTACGTCTCGCTGACCAAGCCGCGCATCGTCGAGCTGCTGCTGGTGACCACCGTCCCGGCGATGATGCTCGCCGAGGGCGGGCTGCCGTCGCTGTGGCTGATGGCGGTGGTCCTGGTGGGCGGCTCGCTCGCCGCCGGTGCGGCCAGCGTCCTCAACTGCTACATCGACCGCGACATCGACCAGCTCATGCGGCGCACCAAGCGGCGTCCGCTGCCGACGCACACGGTGTCGCCGCGCAGCGCGCTGGTCTTCGGCCTGGTGCTCGCGGTGGTCTCGGTGACGCTGATGGCGGTGTTCACCAACCTGCTGGCCGCCGGGCTGACCCTGGCCGCGATCGCCTACTACGACCTGGTCTACACGCTGTGGCTGAAGCGGACCACGCCGCAGAACACCTTCTGGGGCGGCGCGTGCGGGGCCGCGCCGGTGCTGATCGGCTGGGCCGCGGTGACCGGCTCGCTGGCCCCGGCGGCGTGGGCGCTGTTCGCGGTGGTCTTCTTCTGGCAGATGCCGCACTTCTATCCGCTCGCGATGAAATACAAGGCCGACTACGCCCGCGCCGGCATCCCGATGCTGCCGGTGGTGGCCTCGGCCCGCCGGGTCAACGCCGAGATCATCGGCTTCGCCTGGCTGACGCTGCTCTCCTCGCTGGCCGTCTGGCCGCTGGGGATGAGCGCGATCTACGGCGTGACCGCGCTGCTGTCGGGCGGGGTCTTCGTCTACGAGGCGCACCGGCTGTGCCGTCAGGTGGCCTCCGGCGGCGCGGTCCGGCCGATGCGGCTGTTCCACTGGTCGTACGTCTACCTCACCATCCTGTTCGCGGCCGTCGCCGTCGACGCGCTCGTCTGAGCCGTCGATCCGGCGGCTGAGCCGCCACCGATCCGGCGGCTGAGCCATCGATCCGGGGCGACATTCCCGACTTGAGGCGGGCGCGCGCGACTTGTGACGATCGTGTAACTTTGCCAGGCCGCTTTGGCGCACCGAGTCCCCATATAACCGGGCAAAACACCTGTGGTTCTCCTTAAACCACGGGGTAATCGGCATCACAAATAGTTCATGGTTCTCGCACGTCCGGATGGAACTCTGCTTAGGCTTCGCGTCATGGCAGAAGGTTCCGATACGACGCTGGCGGCTCAGCAGACCGTCGCCGACCAGACCCCTGACGGCCTGGTCGCGGGCATCAAGTCGTTCGCCGCCGGACACGGCGGGGCGAAGGCCGTCATCGAGTACGTCGGCAAGCGCGGCGCGCGCATCGTCCTCGTCGGCTCCGACGGGGTCTGGGGCGACCAGTTCGCGGACGACACCGGCGTCGCGCGCGAGGCGTGCGCCAAGGCGGGGGTCACCGTCGAGAACGCCTGGGAGCGCGAGCTGATGGACCAGATGCGCCCGAGCAACGACCTCTGGCGGTCGATGGCCCGGCGCACGATGGCCCGTTGACCGACAACTTGACCGACCACCACCAGTCGACCCGGGGGGAACCCCGGGTCGCCATCGTCACCTGCGCCGACCTGCCCGACCTGGAGCCCGACGACCGGCTGCTGCTGGCCCCCCTGGCCGCCCGGGGGATCGCGGCCACCGTCGCCGCCTGGGACGACCCGGCGGCCGACTGGGCCGCGTACGACCTGGTCGTGCTCCGCTCGCCGTGGGACTACGCGCTGCGCCGCGACGAGTTCGTCGCCTGGGCCGACACCGTGCCCCGGCTGGTCAACCCCGCCGACGTGGTGCGCTGGAACACCGACAAGCGCTACCTCGACGAGCTGGCGGCGGCCCACGTGCCCACGGTGCCGACGGGCTGGGTGGCCCCGGGGCAGCCGTGGACGCCCCCCGCCACCGGCGAGCACGTGATCAAGCCGGCGGTCAGCGCCGGCAGCCAGGACACCGGCCGCTACGACCTCGCCGACCCGGAGCACCGCGAGCTGGCCCTGGCCCACCTGCGCCGCCTGTCGGACGCGGGCCGGGTCGCCATGGTCCAGCCGTACCTCGCGGCGGTGGACACCGCCGGGGAGACGGCCCTGCTGTTCCTCGCCGGCCCCGACGGGCTCGTCTTCAGCCACGCGATCCGCAAGGGCCCGATGCTCACCGGCCCCGACCTCGGCCCCGACGGGCTCTACAAGGCCGAGGAGATCACCCCCCGCACGGCCACCCCCGCGCAGCTCGCCGTCGCCGAGCGGGTGCTCGCGGCGGTCCCCGGCGGCACGCGGCGGCTGCTCTACGCCCGGGTGGACCTGATCCCCGGCCCGGACGGCGTGCCCGTCCTGGTCGAGCTGGAGCTGACCGAGCCGTCGCTGTTCCTCGGGTACGCCGACGGGGCCCCCGACCGGCTCGCCGACGCGGTCGTCACCCACCTCACCCACCTCACCCGCCCCTGACCGCCCCCGCCCGCCCCTGACCGCCCCGGCGATCTTGCACTTTCGGCCCCGGATCTGGGCGCGATGCCCCTTTCGTCGGGGCCTCAACTGCAAGATCGCCGGGGTGGGAGGCGGGTGGGAGGGCTGTCGGGGAGAGGTGGGGGTTTCAGGCGTGGATCGGGACGGGGGGCTCGGCCGGCGTCGCGGCCGTCCGGTCCGCGTGGACCGGCCGGCGCTCCCGGGTCGACCACTGGACGGCGAGGGTGGCCAGCAGGACCAGGCACGAGCCGAGCATGTGCGCGCCGACCAGCACGGCGGGCAGGTGGGTGAAGTACTGCACGAAGCCGATCACGCCCTGCCCCAGCTCCACGGCGACCAGCACGACGGCGGCGCGTTCCGCCCGGCGCGCGCCGACCGCGCGGAACGCGAAGACCAGCGCCACCGACAGCCCGACCAGCAGGAACACCCCGTCGGCGTGCACCTGGGAGATCGCCTCCGGGTCGAGGCCGTTGCGGGCCGCGCCGTGGTCGCCCGCGTGCGGGCCGCTGCCGGTGACCCAGGTGCCGATCACCAGCACCGCGGCGCTCACGACGGTGGTGACCAGCGCCAGCGTGCGCAGCGGCCCCGGCACGGTGGGCACCGCGGGGCCGTCCGGCTCGCCGACGCGCCGCCAGAGCGCGTACGCGGCCGCGATCACCACCATCGAGGCGAGGAAGTGCAGCCCCACCACCCACGGGTTGAGGTTGGTCAGCACGGTGATCCCGCCGATCACCGCCTGCAACGGGATGCCGAACAGCACCGCCACCGCGAGCGGCAGCAGCTCCCGCCGCCGCGCCCCGTGCAGCAGCACCCCCACCACCACCGCGAGGGCGATGAGGCCCACGGCGAAGGTGAGCAGCCGGTTGCCGAACTCGATCACCCCGTGCACGCCCATCTCCTGCGTCGTCGTGTACGACGCGTCGGTGCACCGGGGCCAGGTGGGGCAGCCGAGGCCGGAGGCGGTCAGCCGGACCGCCCCGCCGGTGACCACGATGGCCACGTTCGCGATGATCGAGGCGAGCGCGAGGCGGCGCAGCAGGGTGGCGGAGACCGGGAACCGGACGGATCGCTTCACGGAGCGAATCCTACGCACCGTAGTGGAACCCGACCGGGTGACACCGACGCTCCGGTGGTTCGGATCACCGGCACCCCGGTTTGCGACCCCCGGACGAATTACGTAACGTGGGCGTTGTGAAAAACGCGGCGGCGCTCTCCGGGCAGCCGGCGACCGGTCCGGTCGCCGGTGCGTCCGCGTCCGCCCGCCCGGCGCCCGCCGCGCCCGCGTCCGGTTCGCCCGGTTCCGCCGCGGCCGACCTGTCGACCCGGGACCGGGTCACCCAGCTCCTGCTGGAGCGCGGGGCGACCACCGCCGGGCAGCTCGGCTCGGCGCTGGGCCTGAGCCCGGCGGCGATCCGCCGGCACCTCGACGCGATGCTCGCCGACGGCGACGTGCTCGCCCGCGAGCAGACCGTCCGGGGCAGCCGGGGGCGGGGCCGCCCGGCGAAGGTCTTCGTGCTGACCGACGCGGCCCGGGGCCGCTGCGGCACCCACCACTACGACAACATCGCCACCGCCGCGCTGCGCTGGATCTCCCGCAACGGCGGCTCGACCGCGGTGGAGGCGTTCGCCGCCGAGCAGGTCGCCGCCCTGGAGGACCGCTGCCGCGCCGCCATGGAGGACGCCGGCGACGATCCCCTGGCGCGGGCCGAGGCGCTCGCCGGGGCGCTGACCGCCGAAGGCTACGCTGCCAACGCGTCCACGATCGCCTCCGGCGGCCAGCTCTGCCAGCACCACTGCCCGGTGGCACACGTGGCCGCCGAGTTCCCCCAGCTGTGCGAGGCCGAGACGGCGGTCATCTCCCGTCTGGTCGGCACCCACGTGCAGCGCCTCGCCACCATCGCGCACGGCGACGGGGTGTGCACCACGCACATCCCCGCGCAGTCCCGTAACACCGTCACCACTGTGAGGACAGATAGATGACCGAGCAGATCGTTCAGCCCCTGACCCAGGAGGAGCAGCTCGCCGCCCTCGGTCGCTACGAGTACGGCTGGGCCGACCCCGACGTCGCCGGGGCCTCCGCCCAGCGCGGCCTCAGCGAGGCGGTGGTGCGGGACATCTCGGCGAAGAAGAACGAGCCCGCCTGGATGCTCGACCTGCGCCTGAAGGGCCTGCGGCTGTTCGGCCGCAAGCCGATGCCGGCGTGGGGGGCCGACCTCACCGGGATCGACTTCGACAACATCAAGTACTTCGTCCGCTCCACGGAGAAGCAGGCCACCAGCTGGGAGGACCTGCCCGAGGACATCAAGAACACCTACGACCGGCTGGGCATCCCCGAGGCGGAGAAGCAGCGGCTGGTCGCCGGCGTCGCGGCGCAGTACGAGTCCGAGGTCGTCTACCACAAGATCCGCGAGGACCTGGAGGAGCAGGGCGTCGTCTTCCTCGACACCGACACCGCCCTCAAGGAGCACGAGGACATCTTCAAGGAATACTTCGGCACCGTGATCCCGGTCGGCGACAACAAGTTCGCCGCGCTGAACACGTCCGTGTGGTCCGGCGGCTCGTTCATCTACGTGCCGAAGGGCGTGCACGTGGAGATCCCGCTGCAGGCGTACTTCCGGATCAACACCGAGAACATGGGCCAGTTCGAGCGGACCCTGATCATCGTCGACGAGGGCGCGTACGTGCACTACGTCGAGGGCTGCACCGCGCCGCTCTACTCGTCCGACTCGCTGCACAGCGCGGTCGTCGAGATCATCGTCAAGAAGAACGCGCGCTGCCGCTACACGACCATCCAGAACTGGTCGAACAACGTCTACAACCTGGTCACCAAGCGCGCCGTGTGCCACGAGGGCGCGACGATGGAGTGGGTCGACGGCAACATCGGCTCCAAGGTCACCATGAAGTACCCGGCGGTCTACATGACCGGCGAGCACGCCAAGGGCGAGGTGCTCTCGGTGGCCATGGCCGGCGAGGGCCAGCACCAGGACGCGGGGGCGAAGATGGTGCACGCCGCCCCGCACACCTCCTCGACCATCGTGTCGAAGTCGATCGCCCGGGGCGGCGGCCGCACGTCGTACCGGGGCCTGGTGCAGGTGCTGGAGGGCTCGCACAGCAGCCGCAGCACGGTCAAGTGCGACGCGCTGCTGGTCGACACCATCTCCCGCTCCGACACCTACCCGTACGTCGACATCCGCGAGGACGACGTGTCGATGGGGCACGAGGCGACCGTCTCCAAGATCAGCGACGACCAGCTCTTCTACCTGATGAGCCGGGGCCTGAGCGAGGACGAGGCGATGGCGATGATCGTCCGTGGCTTCATCGAGCCGATCGCCAAGGAACTCCCGATGGAGTACGCCCTGGAGCTCAACCGCCTGATCGAGCTCCAGATGGAGGGCGCGGTCGGCTGACGCCGCCGCCCAGCCAGACACCGTCGCCTCAGCACAGACCAAGGAAGAGATGACTACCCAGGCTTCCGCGCCGCCCAGCACCAAGTCGCAGGCGCTCCGCTCGTACGACGTCGCCGACTTCCCGGCCCTCACGGGCCTGGAGGAGGAGTGGCGCTTCACCCCGCTCAAGCGCCTGCGCGGCCTGGTCGACGGCGACGCGCAGGCCGCCACCGGCGCCGTCCGGCACGAGCACGGCGACCTGCCGGCCGGGGTCACCGTGTCCCGGGCCGGCGCCGACGACCCCCGGGTGGGCAGCGTGCTCACCCCGGTCGACCGGGTCAGCGCCCTGGCGTACGGCGGTGCCGGGCAGGCGCTGCTGGTCGAGGTGGCCCGCGAGGCGGTCGTCGCCGAGCCGGTGCGCCTGCGGGTGGTGGGCGACTCCGCCGAGGGGCTCGCGTTCGGGCACACCTTCGTCGAGGTGGGCCGGTTCGCCGAGGTGACCCTGGTGCTGGAGCACGCCGGCTCGGCCACGCTGGCCGACAACGTCGAGGTGTCGGTGGCCGACGGCGCGAAGCTGACCCTGGTCACCGTGGCCGACTGGGCCGCCGACGCCGTGCAGGCCCAGCACCTGAAGATCCGGCTGGGCCGGGACGCCAAGGCCGTGCACGTGCAGGTCACCCTCGGCGGCGACCTGGTCCGGCAGTACACCTCGGTGGAGTACACGGGCCGGGGCGGCGAGGCCGAGCTGTACGGGCTCTACTTCGCCGACGGCGGTCAGCACCTGGAGCACCGCCAGCTCGTCGACCACAACGTGCCCGACTGCCGCAGCTACGTCGGCTACCGGGGCGCGTTGCAGGGTGCCGACGCGCACACCGTCTGGGTGGGCGACGTGCTGATCGGCGCCGGGGCGACCGGCACCGAGACGTACGAGATCAACCGCAACCTGCTGCTCAGCGACGGCGCGCGGGCCGACTCGGTGCCCAACCTGGAGATCGAGACCGGCGAGATCGCCGGTGCCGGGCACGCGAGCGCGACCGGCCGGTTCGACGACGAGCAGCTGTTCTACCTGATGGCGCGCGGCATTCCGGAGAGCGAGGCCCGCCGTCTCGTGGTCCGCGGCTTCTTCGCCGAGATGATCAACAAGATCCCGGTCGAGGAGCTGCGCGAGCGGCTCGGCGACGCCATCGAGGCCCGGCTCGTGAAGGCGGGGTCCTGATGATCAGGATCTGCGCGGCCGACGACGTGCCGGAGGGCACCGTGGTCAGCGCCGACGTCGACGGCACCCCGATCGCGCTGGTGCACGGCACCGACGGCGAGTTCTACGCCGCCTACGACGAGTGCTCACACGCCGCCGTGGCCCTCTCCGAGGGCGAGGTCGAGGGCTGCACGCTGGAGTGCTGGCTGCACGGCTCCCGGTTCGACCTGCGCACCGGCGAGCCCACCGGGCTGCCCGCCACCGAGCCCGTTCCCGTCTACGCCGTCGAGGTCCGCGACGGCGACATCTACCTTCCCGTGGGCGCCGACGGCCGCCCGACGCCGAGCAATGGAGTGACCCGATAATGAGCACCCTGGAGATCCGCGACCTGAAGGTGTCGGTCAAGCTGCCCGAGGGTGAGCTCAAGCCGATCCTGTCGGGCGTCGACCTGACCGTGCGGTCGGGGGAGACCCACGCGATCATGGGCCCCAACGGCTCCGGCAAGTCCACCCTGGCCTACTCGATCGCCGGCCACCCGAAGTACGAGATCACCGGCGGCTCGGTGACCCTCGACGGCGTCGACGTGCTGGCCATGTCCGTCGACGAGCGGGCCCGCGCCGGCCTCTTCCTGGCCATGCAGTACCCGGTCGAGGTGCCCGGCGTGTCGGTGGCCAACTTCCTGCGCACCGCCAAGACCGCGATCGACGGCGAGGCGCCGAAGCTGCGCACCTGGGGCGGCGAGCTGCGCGGCGCGATGCAGCGCCTCCAGATGGACCCGGCCTTCGCCCAGCGCAACGTCAACGAGGGCTTCTCCGGCGGCGAGAAGAAGCGGCACGAGATCGTGCAGCTGGAGCTGCTCAAGCCGAAGGTGGCGATCCTCGACGAGACCGACTCCGGCCTCGACGTCGACGCGCTGCGCGTGGTCAGCGAGGGGGTCAACCGGGTCCGCGACACCGGGGACACCGGCCTGCTGCTGATCACCCACTACACCCGCATCCTGCGCTACATCAAGCCCGACTTCGTGCACGTCTTCGTCGCCGGCCGGATCGTCGAGCAGGGCGGCCCGGAGCTGGCCGACAAGCTCGAGGACGAGGGCTACGAGCGGTACGTCGCCGGGGCCGGCGCGGCGCGGGCCTGACCGACGATGTCCTCCCTGACCATCCCGGCCGGCATGCCGCAGTTCGACGACGTGCCGCGCTTCGACGTGGCGGCGGTGCGCGCGGACTTCCCGATCCTCGACCGGGAGGTCAACGGGCACCCGCTGGTCTACCTCGACAGCGCGAACACCTCGCACAAGCCGCGGCAGGTGCTCGCCGTGCTCGCCGAGCACTACGCGCGGCACAACGCCAACGTGTCGCGCTCGGTGCACACCCTGGGCACCGAGGCGACCGAGGCGTACGAGGGGGCCCGGGCCAAGATCGCCCGGTTCGTCGGCGCGCCCAGCGTGGACGAGGTGGTGTTCACCAAGAACTCGACCGAGGCGATCAACCTCGTCGCGTACGCGTTCTCCAACGCCTCGCTGCGCGCCGACGCCGACCCCCGGTTCCGGCTGGGCCCCGGCGACGAGATCGTGATCTCCGAGATGGAGCACCACTCCAACATCGTCCCGTGGCAGCTCCTCGCGGAGCGCACCGGCGCGACCCTGCGCTGGTTCCCGGTCACCGACGCCGGCCGGCTCGACGAGTCCGGCCTGGACGACCTGGTCACCGAACGGACGAAGATCGTCTCGCTGGTGCACATGTCGAACATCCTCGGCACCGTCAACGCCACCGCCCGGATCACCGCCCGGGTCCGCGAGGTCGGCGCGCTGCTGCTGCTGGACTGCTCGCAGTCCGTGCCGCACCTGCCCATCGACGTGGTCGACCTCGACGCCGACTTCGTCGTCTTCACCGGGCACAAGATGTGCGGCCCGACCGGCATCGGGGTGCTGTGGGGCCGGGGCGAGCTGCTGGCGGCCATGCCCCCGGTCATGGGCGGCGGCTCGATGATCGAGACGGTCACCATGGCCCGGTCGACGTTCGCCGCGCCGCCGGCCCGGTTCGAGGCGGGCACCCCGCCGATCGCCGAGGCGGTGGCGCTCGGCGCGGCGGTGGACTACCTGACCGGCCTCGACATGCGGGCCGTCCAGTGGCACGAGAAGGAGCTGACGGCGTACGCGCTGGACGCCCTCGCCACCGTGCCCGGCCTGCGGATCTTCGGGCCGACCGTGCCGGTGGGCCGGGGCGGGACGATCTCGTTCGCGCTCGGCGACATCCACCCGCACGACGTCGGGCAGGTGCTCGACTCGCTCGGCGTGCAGGTGCGCGTCGGGCACCACTGCGCCAAGCCGGTGTGCACCCGGTTCGGCGTGCCGGCCATGACGCGGGCCTCGTTCTACCTCTACACCACCACGGGCGAGATCGACGCCCTGGTGGGTGGCCTGGAACAGGTGCGGAAGGTGTTCGACTGATGCAGCTCGACCAGCTCTACCAGGAGATCATCCTGGACCACTACAAGCGCCCCCACGGCCGTGGCCTGCGCGACGCCGACGACCCGGCCGACCGGGTCGCCGAGGCGCACCACGTCAACCCGACCTGCGGCGACGAGGTGACCGTCCGGGTCGCCACCGACGGCGTCGTGCTGCACGACGTCTCGTACGACGGCATGGGCTGCTCGATCAGCCAGGCGTCGGCGAGCGTGCTGCACGAGCTGCTGCGCGGCCGGGAGGCGGGGGAGGCGTTCGCCGTGCACGAGGCGTTCGTCGAGTTGATGTCCGGCCGTGGCCAGGTCACGCCGGACGAGGACGTGCTCGGTGACGGGGTGGCGTTCGCGGGCGTCGCGCGCTACCCCGCCCGGGTCAAGTGCGCGCTGCTGCCGTGGATGGCGTTCAAGGACGCCGCGGCACGCGCCGGGGTGGGCGCGAGCCCGGAGGTGAAGGCATGAGTTCTGACCAGACCGCCGGCGCGCCGCAGGACGGCGCGGTGGCGACCGACGCCGCGGTCCCGGCCGCCGGGGGCACCGCCCCGCCGGCCGCCGAGGCCGCCCCCGCCGCCGGTGGGAAGGCCGCCGTCGCCGATGTCGAGGAGGCGATGAAGGACGTCGTCGACCCCGAGCTGGGCATCAACGTGGTCGACCTCGGCCTGGTCTACGGCGTGCACGTGGACGACGACAACGTGGCCACCCTGGACATGACGCTGACCTCGGCGGCCTGCCCGCTGACCGACGTGATCGAGGATCAGGCCCGGCAGGCGCTGACCACCGGCCCCGGCGGCGGGCTGGTGAACGACATCCGGATCAACTGGGTCTGGCTGCCGCCGTGGGGCCCTGACAAGATCACCGACGAGGGGCGCGACCAGCTCCGCTCCCTCGGCTTCAACGTCTGACACCTCCCGTCGAGGGCGTTCCCCCGGATTCCCGTGGAGCGGGTTCCGTCGAGCGTGTCCCTGCGGGATTCCGTCGAGCGCGGCATCCGTTCCGGGTGCCGCGCTCGGCCGCTTTCGGCCGCTTTCGGCCGTGCCTGGCCGTGCTTGGCCGCGCTCGGCCGTGGCTTCCCCAAGATCGTGCTCGATCGCGGATCGAGTGGTCTGCGATCGCGCCCGAGGCCACTCGATCCAGGATCGAGCGCGACCGGGCCCTCTCGGCCCGCGATAATCCGCTGGTCAGGCAAGCGGTCGGGGCGCACCATGGGCGGGTGATCAAGACGTACCGGATGATGCCCGCCCCTGCCCCGACGGCCGTGGCCGCCTGGCGACAGCGGGCGGTGCCGCCGGCCGCCACGGTCGCGCCCCGCCCGTCGTGACAGGGGCGTTCCTGGCCGGTCTCGCGGCCGGCTACGGCGTCGCCGTGCCCGTCGGCGCGATCGCCGTGCTGATCATGGGGCTCAGCGCGCGGACCTCGTTCCGGGTCGGCGCCGCCGCTGCCCTCGGGGTGGCCACCGCCGACGGCGTCTACGCGGCCGTGGCCACCCTGGGCGGGGCGGCGGTCGCCGGCCTGGTCGCCCCGGTCGCCGGGCCGCTGCGGCTGGTGGCGGCGGCGGTGCTGCTCGCCCTGGCGGTGCGGGGCGCGTGGCAGGCGTGGCATCCCGCACCGGTGCGTGCGGCGGGTCGACGGCGTGGCCTGGAGAGCCCTGGTCGGGCCTTCGCCGGCCTGCTGGCGCTGACCATGCTCAACCCGGCGACCGTCGTCTACTTCGCCGCGCTCGTGCTCGCCCGCAACGACGGCCACCGGGTCGGCCCGGCGGCCGCGGTCGCCTTCGTGGCCGGCGCCTTCCTCGCCTCGGCGAGCTGGCAGCTGCTGGTCGCCGGCGGGGGCAGCATGGTCGGCCGGGCGCTCACCGGCCCGCGCGGTCGCCGGATCACTGGCCTGGTGTCCAGCGCGATCATCGCCGCGCTGGCCGTCGCCGTCCTGCTGACCGGCTGACCGCCTCCCCGCCGGTTGTGCCGCGTCTCCGCCGTCGCGCCGTCTCCCCGCCGGTTGTGCCGCGTCTCCGCCGTCGCGCCGTCTCCCCGCCGCCTCCCCGCCGGTTGCGTCGGCTGCGCCGGACTGATGCCGCGGACCTTGGACCGTTGTCGTTCCGCCCAGGAGACAACAACCGTCCAAGGTCCGGGGCGGCCGGCCGGTCGCCGGTGCCGTAGGTTCGGGGCCATGAGCAGCAGACCGGCGGCCGGCGGCGGGCGCTGGGTCGAGGTGACGCCGGCCCGCGTCGACCGCTGGGTCGACGGCTTCGCCGACCGGCACGGCCCGCCCACCGAGACGACGCAGGAGTACGGCCTGCTGCTCACCGCCCCGGACGGGGCCACCGCCGCGCTGCACGCCCCGCCGGGCGCGCCGCCCGGGGCCGACGTGCCCGCCTTCGTGGCCGCCGCCCGCGCGCCGCGCCGGATCGGTCTGCTGCTCGCCCGCAAGGGCGCGGTGGCCGTCGGCGTCGCCGAGGGGGAGAAGCTGGTCGTGTCGAAGGTGGACACCCGCTACGTGCAGGGCCGCACCGCCGCCGGCGGGTGGTCCCAGCAGCGGTTCGCCCGGCGGCGGGACAACCAGGCGAAGGCGGCCCTCGGCGACGCGGCCGAGCTGGCTGTGCGGCTGCTGCTGCCGGAGGCCGCGCACCTCGCCGCCGTGGTCTGCGGTGGGGACCGGCGGGCGGTGGACACGGTGCTGGCCGACCGGCGGCTCGCCCCGCTCGCCGAGCGGCGCGCCGACCGCCTCCTCGACGTCCCCGAACCCCGCCTCGCGGTGCTGGTCGACGCGGTCGCCGCCGCCCGCGCCGTCCGGATCCTGGTCCGGGGGTAAGGAAGGGCACCCTGTTAACGCCTTCGGTATAGGAAGGGACCCCGGCAATCACCCCCGCGGCCGGCTGGTCCCGGCGCGGAAAGGGCTCCCCGCCCGGGCCACCGTGACCGGCCCGGGCGGGGAGCCGCGGGGTCAACCGGCGGTGCAGGACCGGATCTGCGGCCGGGCGCTGCTGTTGCCGTTCGTCATCGTGGTGAAGCCGAACGTGTTGCCGCTGCCGTTGGAGCGCATCGTCATCACGTAGCCGGTGCTGTCCCAGCTGGGGGTGCCGTTCCAGGTGGTGCTGATGCGCTGCGGCGCGGTCACCGCCACGACCACCGTCCAGGTGCTGGCCCCCTGGACCGTCACCGAGGTGTTGTACCGGTCGCCCCAGACGTTGGGGAACGTCGCCGTCGCGGTGCATCCGCCGCCCGGGGGCGGGGTGGTCGGGGACCCGGTGGGCGGCGCGGTGGTCGGCGGCGGGGTGCCGTCCGGGGCCACCGCCCGGCCGGTGCTCGGGGAGATCATGCCCGGGCAGAGGCCGCGGCTGTTCAGGTTGGCCATGATCTGCGGGATCGCGTCGCGGGTGTTCTGGATGCCGTCGTGCATCAGGATCACCTGGCCGGCCTGGAGCCGGCTGGCGTTGGAGACGATCTGGCTGACGCTGGCCCCGTTCCAGTCCTGGGAGTCGACGTCCCAGATCACCTGGCGCAGGCCGAGCGACGAGGCGACCGACTGGAGGGTCGAGTTGGTCTCCCCGTAGGGCGGGCGGAACAGTTGGGGCCGGACGCCGGTCGCCGACTGGATCGCCGAGTTGGTCTGCGAGAGGTCCGACTGCATCTGGCTCTGGCTCATCGACGTCATGTGCGCGTGGTTCCAGCTGTGGTTGGCGACCCACATGCCGGCGTCGACCTGGGCCCGTGCGGCGGACGGGTTGCCCTGCACGTTCTGCCCGACGTTGAACATGGTGGCCCGGACGTTGTTGGCCCGGAGCACGGACAGCAGGGCGCCGGTGCTGCCGGTCGGCCCGTCGTCGAAGGTGAGGCCGACGTAGCCGTTGCAGGCTGCGGCGCTGGACGGGGTGGCGGCGACCGCGAGACCGGTCGCTGCCAGCGCCACGGCGGCGGTGGCGAGCACCGCCAGTCGGCGGGCGTGGCGTGCTGCTCGGGGCGGGGACGGGCGGCGGGGGCCGCTGATGCTGGCGAACATGCGCAGGTCCTCCCGGGGACGGTGACGTTCGACGATGCCCGACATCAACAGCCATGGATGGATGTCGTGGTGGCTCGGAGTATTGCAGCGGCATTTCGAACCGGTCAACGAATTCCGGAAGTTTTCGGAAACTTTTCGAATGGGTCAGGCGCCGCCGCCGAAGGTGTCGCACTGCTTCGGGTCGCCGGTCTCGTACCCCTTGGTGAACCACTGCCGGCGCTGCTCGGAGGTGCCGTGGGTGAACTCGTCCGGGTTGACCGGGCGGCCCGAGCGCTGCTGGATGGCGTCGTCGCCGATCTTCTCGGCGGTGTCGATGGCCTGCTGGATGTCCTGCTCCGAGATGCTCTTGAAGATCTTCTGGCCCTGCTCGTCGGCGGTGCCGGTGGCGTTCTTGGCCCACGCGCCCGCGTAGCAGTCGGCCTGGAGCTCCAGCTTCACCGACAGCGCGTTGGCGTTGCCCGGGTCGCGCTGCTGCTGGCGGCGCATCTGCGCCTCGGTGCCGAGCAGGTCCTGCACGTGGTGGCCATACTCGTGGGCGAGCACGTACGGCTGGGCGAACTCGCCCTGCGCCCCGAGCTGGTCGGCGAGCAGGTTGTAGAAGGTCAGGTCGATGTAGACCAGGTCGTCGGCCGGGCAGTAGAACGGGCCGACGCCGGAGTCGGCCTGGCCGCAGGCGGTGTTGACGCCCTGGCTGAAGAAGACGGTCTTCGACGGCTGGTACTGCTCGCCGAAGGTCTCCGGCAGCGCCGTGCGCCAGTATGCCTGGATCGAGTTGACGTACAGGGTGTTGCGGCAGTCGAGCTGCTTGAGGGCGTCGTCGGCGGAGCACTTCTGCTCCAGCGAGGTGTTGTCGCCCTGCCCGGACCCGCCGCCGTCGAAGGCCGCGTTCAGGCCGAACCCGCCGCCGACGAGGGCGACCAGCACGGCGACGACGAGGCCGACGATGCCGCCGCGTCCGCCGCCGACCGGGATCGGGATCCCGCCCAGCCCACCGCCCCCGCCGGACCCCCGCCGGTCGTCCACCTGGCTGGTGTCGATCCGCGCGTTCTCGTTCAGCTCCATGTTGACCCCGATCACCGATTCGTCACGTGTGGTGGTTGCGGTGCCGGACCGGGTCCGGACGACGCCTCCGTACCCGATGATCTTGACCGGTAATCCGGGCAACGCACATCGGGCGGCCCGGTACACTTGCCCCGTGCTGCGCTGCGAAGGCTGAACCGCCCCGCGCCGACGGGAACATCGACCCGCCGGCGCTTTCGCGTGCCCTGAGTCAGCCCTTCCAGACCCCGAGAGCGAGTCCTTGACATGATCACTGCCACCGGCCTGGAGCTGCGCGCCGGCGCCCGGATCCTGCTGTCCGACACCACGTTGCGGGTGCAACCGGGCGACCGCATCGGCCTGGTCGGCCGCAACGGCGCCGGCAAGACCACCACGCTGAAGGTGCTCGCGGGGGAGGGGCAGCCCTACGCCGGGCAGATCGACCGGCGCAGCGCCATCGGCTACCTCCCGCAGGACCCGCGCACGGGCGACCTGGAGGTCACCGGCCGCGACCGGGTGCTCTCCGCCCGGGGGCTGGACGTGCTGATGGCCCAGATGAAGGAGGTCGAGGCCCGGCTCGCCGAGAACGCCGACGACAAGCTGGTCCGCCGCTACGGCGCGCTCGAAGACCAGTTCGCCGCCCTCGGCGGGTACGCGGCGGAGGCCGAGGCCGCCCGCATCTGCGCCAACCTCGGCCTGCCCGACCGGGCCCTCGCCCAGACCATCGGCACCCTCTCCGGCGGCCAGCGCCGCCGCGTCGAGCTGGCCCGGATCCTGTTCCGCGACGCGGGCGAGAACGGCGGCGGCATCCTGCTGCTCGACGAGCCCACCAACCACCTCGACGCCGACTCGATCACCTGGCTGCGCGGGTTCCTCGCCAACCACAAGGGCGGGCTGATCGTGATCTCCCACGACGGCTCGCTGCTGGAGTCGGTGGTCAACAAGGTCTGGTTCCTCGACGCCACCCGCTCGGTGGTCGACGTCTACAACCTGGGCTGGAAGGCGTACCTGGAGGCGCGGGAGACCGACGAGCGCCGCCGCCGCCGGGAGCGGGCCAACGCCGAGAAGAAGGCCGGCGCGCTCATGGCCCAGGCCGACAAGATGCGGGCCAAGGCCACCAAGACCGTAGCCGCGCAGAACATGGCCCGCCGGGCCGAGAAGCTGATCTCCGGGCTGGAGGAGGTCCGGGTCTCCGACAAGGTGGCCAAGGTCCGCTTCCCGAACCCGGCGCCGTGCGGCAAGACGCCGCTCACGGCGACCGGCCTGTCCAAGTCGTACGGGTCGCTGGAGATCTTCACCGACGTCAACGTGGCGGTGGACCGGGGGTCCCGGGTGGCCATCCTCGGCCTCAACGGCGCGGGCAAGACCACCCTGCTGCGGATGCTCGGCGGCCTGCTGGAGCCGGACACCGGCGAGGTGCACGCCGGGCACGGGCTGCGGCTGGGCTACTACGCCCAGGAACACGAGACCCTGGACGTGGAGCGGACGGTGCTGGAGAACATGCGGGCCGCCGCGATCGAGCAGACCGACACCGAGCTGCGCAAGATCCTCGGCGCGTTCCTCTTCTCCGGCGAGGACGTCGACAAGCCGGCCGGCGTGCTCTCGGGCGGCGAGAAGACCCGGCTGGCCCTGTCCACCCTGGTCTGCTCCGGCGCCAACGTGCTGCTGCTCGACGAGCCGACCAACAACCTCGACCCGGTCAGCCGGGAGCAGGTGCTCGACGCGATCGCCCGCTATCCGGGGGCGATCGTCCTGGTCACCCACGACCCGGGCGCGGTGCTGGCGCTCAAGCCGGACCGGGCGATCCTGCTCCCCGACGGCGACGAGGATGCCTGGAGCGACGACCTGCTCGAACTGGTCGAGCTGGCCTGACCGGCCGTCGGTCCCGGCTGCCGCCCGGGAGGCGGGCCGCCCGTCGGCGCGGACGGGCACGGCCGCTGGCACCCGCGGGCCGCCCCGGAAGCTGGTGCCCCGGGCGGGCGACCGTGGGGGCAGTGGGCGAAATGGGAATTTCCGCGTCTTTTGCGGTGTGCCGTCACTCTCTGCACCGTCCGCGCACCCGCGACGGGCTCAGCCGAGCGCGTCGGCGAGCCGGGCGAGCACTCCGGAGGTGGCCAGGATGAACGCGCCGATCACGATGAAGACGGCCGGGACCAGCCAGTGGCCGACCCGGCCGACCCACCGCACCACGGCCGGGTGGCCGCCGAGGCCGGCGGCGACGGCGCACCAGAGCCCGACCAGCGCCGCGAACACCACCAGCCAGACCAGGGCGTCGCCCGGGGCGAGGGAGCGGAACACCGGCACGTAGACGGCGATGTTGTCGGCGCCGTTGGCGATGGTCACCCCGGCCACGCCGAGCAGCCCGCCCACCACGGCGGGCGGCCCGTCGTCGTCGGAGCGGGCCAGCAGGGCGCGCACGCCGAGCGCGACCGGCAGCAGTCCGAGCAGCCCGGTCCACGGGTCGGGCACCACGAGCAGCCCGGCGGCGGCGACCGCGGCGGCGGCGACCAGGGCGCCGATGCCCAGGTACTGCCCGGCGACGATGTGCCCGGGGCGGGGGTGACCGGTGCCCCGGGCCGCCACGAACAGCACGGTCAGCACCACGACGTCGTCGAGGTTGGTGGCGGCGAACACCAGCGCCGCGCCGGTGGCGGTCGCGATCAGGTCGGTCACGCCAGGCAGGGTACGGCCGCCGCGCCCGCCGTCCCGGCCCGCCCGAACGGGGTACGACGACCGGCGGCCGTCACCCTATCGGGTAGCTGACAATGCATAGCGTGTCGGTTGGCGAATAGTTGATATCTGGCGCATGATCGTTCGAGACGGTCTAATAGGTGGGACCGTATCCGTAGCGCACAGTCTGGGACGTGAGGAATCAGCATGGCAGCCACTGGCACAGCCACCAGCACTGAGAAAGGTCGCCGGATCGTCGGAGCCGAGCGTCAGACGCTCGCCAAGGACCTGGTAAAGCGGTACACCGGCGGAGAGAGCATCCGGGCGCTCGCGGCCTCCACCGGCCGCTCCTACGGGTTCATCCACCGGGTGCTCACCGAGTCCGGCGTGCAGCTGCGTCAGCGCGGCGGCGCCCGGCGTCGCAAGAAGGCGTGACCCGCCCACCGACGTCGTCCATCAGCGCCGTCCCCCGGGCCGCCCGGTGACCCCTGGCGCGGTCGGGGTACGACTCGACTGCGACGGGCCGGTGGCGACGGTGACGTTGTGCCGGCCCGACGTGCTCAACGCGCAGACCCCGGCGATGTGGCGCGCGATGAGCGACTTCTCCCGTGACCTGCCCGGTGACGTACGCGTCGTCGTGGTGCGCGGCGAGGGGCGGGCCTTCTCCGCCGGTCTCGACCTGTCCGTGGCCGGCGCGTCCGGCCCCGGCTCGTTCGCCGAGCTGGCGACCCTGCCCGAGCAGGAGTGCGCCGACCGGATCGCCGGGTTCCAGGCCGGATTCACCTGGCTGCACCGGCCCGACGTGGTCTCGGTGGCCGCCGTGCAGGGCCACGCCATCGGCGCCGGGTTCCAGCTCGCGCTCGCCTGTGACCTGCGGGTGCTGGCGGCCGACGCCAAGCTCTCCATGGCCGAGGTGACCCTCGGCCTCGTTCCCGACCTGGCCGGCACGAAGCGCCTGGTCGAGCTGGTCGGCTATGCCCGCGCCCTGGAGATCTGCGCCACCGGCCGACGGATGGACGCCGCCGAGGCCGACCGGCTGGGCCTCGCCACGCTGGTGGTGCCCGCCACCGAGCTGGACGCCACGGTGCGCGACCTGGCCGCCGGGCTGCTCGCCCACCCCCGGGACGCGGTGGTGGAGATCAAGGCGCTGCTCGCGGGTGCCGCCGGCCGCTCCCACGCCGAGCAGCAGCGGGCCGAGCGCGAGGCGCAGACCCGCCGGCTCCGCGATCTCGCCGGCCGGGGCGAATAGCCGGGCCGTCGGCCCGGGAGCGGCCCGGGCCGCCCCGTGGGGCGACCGGTAAGGGCTTTCCGGGAAGAACCGGCTTACCGCCAAGGTTGTCGTAGCCGTCGGGACAATCGACCTGACGGCACGAGCCGACCACGACCCGGAGGTGACGCGTGATGTCCGACGGTGGCATGGGCGGCTGGAGCATGATCCGGTCGATGCGCAACCAGGACGAGGTCTCCGCCCACCGGCTCAGCCGGGGCACCGCCCGGCGGATCGTCGAGTTCGCCCGGCCCTACCGGCGCGACATCGTCGTCTTCCTGGTCACGGTGGTGGTCGCCGCGGTGATCGGCGTGGCGACCCCGGTGCTCGCCGGTGACGTGATCAACGCGATCAGCCGGGGCGGCGCGGAGGCCGGGTCGACCGTGGTCCGCCTCGCGCTGGTCATCGCCGCCCTCGCCGTCGCCGACGCGCTGCTCTCGCTGGTCCAGCGGTGGTATTCGGCGCGCATCGGCGAGGGCATCATCCTCGACCTGCGCACCCGGGTCTACGACCACGTGCAGCGGATGCCGTTGCAGTTCTTCACCCGCACCCAGACCGGCGCACTGGTCAGCCGGCTCAACAACGACGTGATGGGCGCGCAGCGGGCGTTCACCTCCACCCTCTCGGGGGTGGTCAGCAACGTCATCCAGCTCGTGCTCACCGCCGGGGTGATGCTCACCCTCTCGTGGCAGATCACCGTGCTGTCGCTGATCCTGCTGCCGATCTTCATCGTCCCGGCCCGCCGGGTCGGCCGGCGGCTGGCCGACATCACCCGCGAGTCGTACAACCTGAACGCCAACATGAACGCCACGATGACCGAGCGGTTCGGGGTCGCCGGGGCGCTGCTGGTCAAGCTGTTCGGCGCGCCCGAGGTGGAGGCGCGCCGGTTCGCCGGCCGGGCCGAGCGGGTCCGCGACATCGGCATCCAGTCCGCGATGTACTCGCGGACGTTCTTCGTGGCGATGCTGCTGGTCGCGTCCCTGGCCCAGGCGCTGACCTACGGCCTCGGCGGCTGGCTCGCGGTCACCGGCAGCGTCAGCGCCGGCACCGTGGTCACCCTCGCCCTGCTGCTCACCCGGCTCTACGGCCCGCTGACCGCGCTGTCCAACGTCCGGGTGGACGTGATGAGCGCGCTGGTCTCCTTCGACCGGGTCTTCGAGGTGCTCGACCTGCGCCCCGGCATCGCCGAGAAGCCGGAAGCCGTCGCCGTGCCACGCGGCAACGGCCGGGTGGAGTTCCGCGACGTGCGGTTCCGCTACCCCGCCGCCGCCGACGTGTCCCTCGCCTCGCTGGAGGAGGTCACCACCCTCGACCGCACCGTCACCGAGCCGGTGCTGCGGGGGGTCTCGTTCACCGTCGAGCCGGGGCAGATGATCGCCCTGGTCGGGCCGTCCGGCGCGGGCAAGTCCACCCTGTCCATGCTGATCCCCCGGGTCTACGACGTCACCGACGGCCAGGTGCTCGTCGGCGGTGTCGACGTGCGCGACGCCACGCTCGCCTCCCTGCGCGACGAGATCGGCGTGGTCACCCAGGACTCCCACCTGTTCCACGAGACGATCGCCGAGAACCTGCGCTACGCCAAGCCGGACGCCACCGACGACGAGATCTGGGCGGCCCTCGCCGGCGCGCAGGTCGCCGACCTGGTGCGGTCCCTGCCCGACGGGCTCGACACGACCGTCGGCGAGCGGGGCTACCGCTTCTCCGGCGGCGAGAAGCAGCGCATCGCGATCGCCCGGCTGCTGCTCAAGGCCCCGTCGATCGTGATCCTCGACGAGGCGACCGCGCACCTGGACTCGGAGAGCGAGGCGGCGGTGCAGCGGGCCCTGGCGGTGGCGCTGACGGGGCGTACGGCGCTGGTCATCGCGCACCGGCTCTCCACCGTCCGCGAGGCCGACCAGATCCTCGTCCTCGACGAGGGGCGGATCGTCGAGCGGGGCCGGCACGAGGAGCTGGTCGCCGTCGGCGGCCTCTACGCCGAGCTGTACCGCACCCAGTTCGCGGTCGCCGACTCGCCCACCCCGTACGTGGACGCGACCGGCCCCGAGACCGTGATCACCATGCCGATGGGGCCCTACGTCGCCGACGAGGCGCTGCCCCCGGCCGCCGCGAACTGACCCGGCGGCCCGCGCCCACGCCGGTCAGGCGGGCGTGGCGGTGGCGGCGCGCAGCTCGCCGAACGCCGCGCCCAGCGTCTCGGCGGTGAAGTGGGCGTTGAGCCCGCTCGGATTGGGCAGCACCCACAGCCGGGCGTCGCCGAGCAGCTCCGGCTGCGGCCCGAAGGCCGCCTTCGGCCGGCCGAACCCGATCCGGTACGCGGTCACCCCGACCACCGCCACCCACGCCGGCCGGTGCCGGCGCACCTTCGCCGTCAGGATCCGCGCGCCCTCGACCAGCTCCGCTGCGGTCAGCTCGTCGGCGCGGGCGCTGGCCCGCGCCACCATGTTGGTGATGCCCAGCCCATACCCGGGCAGCGCGTCCTGCTCGCTCGGGTGCAGCTGGCGGGGGGTGAAGCCGCCCCGGTGCAGGGCCGGCCAGAACCGGTTGCCCGGCCGGGCGAAGTGCCAGCCGGTGGCCGCCGACCACAGCCCCGGGTTGATCCCGACGAAGAGCACGGTCAGCCCCGGCCCGATGACGTCCGGGATGGTCCGCTCCGCCGCCGCGGCCAGCTCCTCGCGGGTCGGCCGGCGACGCTCCGGCCCACCGACCGGCACGGCGGTCCGCCCGGTCCGCCCGGTCCGCCCGCCGGCCAGCTCGGCCGGCCCGGCGGTCCGCCCGGCCGGCGCGCGGGTGCGGTCCGTCGCGCGGGAACCATCCGCCGGGACGGCCATCACAGGCCGCGCAGCGCGCCGCCGTCGACCGGGAGGGTGATCCCGGTCAGGTAGCCGGCGGCGGGGGAGAGGACGAACGCGGCGACCCGGCCGAACTCGGCGGGCTCGCCGATGCGGCGCAGCGGGATGCCCGCCTCGGCCTCGGCCCGGGCCCGCTCGGGGTCGCCGGAGGCGGCCATGAGCTGCCGGTTGCGGTCGGTCATGATCCGGCCCGGGAGCAGCCCGAGCACCCGCACGCCGCGCGGGCCGTACTCGTCGGCCATGTCCTTGGCCACCCCGGCCAGGCCGGGGCGCAGCCCGTTGGAGATGCCCAGCCCGGCCAGCGGGCTGCGGGCCGAGGTGGACAGGACCAGCCCGATCGCGCCGCCGTCGGTCAGCGCCTCGGCGACCGTGCGGGCGGTGCGGACGGTGCCGAGGAAGACGGTCTCGAAGGACTCCCGCCACTGCGCGTCGGTCGTCCCCGCCGCGGTGCCCGGCGGCGGCCCGCCGACGGAGACCAGCGCGCCGTCGAGCCGGCCGAACTGCTCCCGGGCGGCGGCGACGAGCCGCTGCGGGGTGGCCGGGTCGCTCAGGTCGCCGGCCAGCCCGATCGCCCGCTCGGGGCCGCCGAGCCGCCGCACCGCCTCGGCCACCTGCTCGGGGGCCCGGGCGGAGACGACCACCCGCGCCCCGTCGGCGACGAGGCACTCGGCGGTGGCGAAGCCCAACCCCCGGGAGGCCCCGGTCAGCACGTACGCCCGGTCGGTGAGTCCCAGATCCATGCGCCGATCCTGCCGCACGCCGGGGGGAGCGGCCACCGGCGGGCCGGGCGCTTTCCGGTGAACCGGGCGGCTACCGGCGGGCCGGGCGCAGCAGGCGTACCCGGCCGACGAGCCGCACCGCGACGGCGCCGCCGGCACGGGCCAGGGCCGGCAGGCGGCGCGGTCGCGGCGGCGTCGCGCCGTCGTAGCGGCTGGCCGCCTCCCGCACCGCCAGCTCCTCCGCGCCCAGCGGCGGCAGCTCGCCCCGGCGGTGCAGCCCGCGGGCCAGGTCCCAGCCGTCGCGCAGCGAGCCGTTGGTGGGGCGGCCGTCGGCCCAGCCGGCGAACGTCGCCGGCCAGGCGTCGCCGAGGCCGGCGGCGAGCAGCGGCCAGTGCCGGGCCACGTCGCCGGCCCGCTTGCGCAGCAGGGCACGCCGGGCGGCGTCGACGGGGGCCGGGGCGAACCCGGGCGGCAGCGGCCCGCCCGCGACCAGCGCCGCCACCAGCTCCGCCTGGCGGGCGGCCAGGTCGCCGCCGCCCCCGGGCGTGCTCACGTCACCGCCGGCACCGGGCGCGCCCGCCTCACCATCGGCCCCCGGCGCGCTCACGTCACCGCCGGGTGTCCGGACGCCGCGGCGATCGCGTCCAGCTCGGCCCGCAGCGCCGGCGCGGGCGGCCAGCGGCCGTCGCGTTCCAGCAGCAGCGCGGGCGGGCGGTGCCGGGCGCACAGCTCGCCGATCAGGTCGAGCACGGCCGGTGGCACCGGGTCGGTGTGCGTGTCGTGGTAGAAGCCGCCCTGCTCGGCGCCCCCGGCGACGTGCACGTAGGCGACCCGGTCCAGCGGTAGCCGGTCCAGCAGGGCGAGCGGGTCGGTGCCCCGGTTGCGGGCGTTGGCGTGCACGTTGGCGACGTCCAGCAGCAGCGTCGCGCCGGTCGCGTCGAGGATCTCGGTGAGGAAGTCCGCCTCGTCCAGCTCGTCGTCGGGCCAGTCGAACAGCGCCGCGATCGGCTCCAGGGCCAGCGGCACCGGCAGGTCGGCCTGGGCGCGGCGCACGTTGGCCACCACCGCGGCCACGGCCTCCCGGCTGCGCGGCAGCGGCAGCAGGTGCCCGGCCTCCAGGCCGCCGGCCCGCACGAACGCGATGTGCTCGCTGACCAGCGGCGCGCCGACCAGCTCGGCCACCCGCGCGAGGTGGGCCACCCGGGCCGGGTCGACCGGCTCCGCGCCGCCGAGGGAGAGCTTCACCCCGTGCGGTACGACGGTGACGCCGCGCTCGACCAGCGTGGCGAGGCCGGGCGGCGGCGGCCCGTGCGGGGCGACGGCCTCGGCCACCACCTCGACGAACCGCAGCCCCGGCAGCTCGGCCACGAACCCGGCGATCTCGGGCCGCCAGCCGATGCCGACGCCGGTGGGACCCGCGCCGGTCATCCGCCGCAGCCCCCGCCGCCGCAGCCGCCGCCCCCGCCGCAGGAACTGCCCCCGCTGCACGAGCTGCCGCCGCTGCACGAGCTGCTGCTGCCCGACGAGCCGCCCCCGCCGACCCAGGAGCCGCCGGTGCCGGCCAGCGCCTGCCGCTGGATCTCGGCCTGCTCGGCGAAGCCCGGATCCATGGCCCACAGCGTGGCGGTGCCGAACAGGGCGACGCCCATCGCCGCGCCGGCCGCCCCGTAGGTCGCGTACGCCGGGCCGGCGGCGGGGGCGAGGTGCACGTTCTTGCGGCGCAGCTCGTGCAGGGCGCGGTCGGCGGCGCGGGTCCGCCGCGGCACCCGGGCGATCAGCGCGGAGGCGATGGCCAGGGGGATCACGGCGACCACCAGGAACCCGACCGGCCGGTTGTTGGACAGCCCGGCGACGATCCGGAACAGGCCGAGCACGACGAGGCCGAACAGCAGGTACGACCCGCGTCGGGCCGCGTGGCGCTGGGCGGCGGTCAGCGCCAGGCCCTGCTGCTCCAGGCCCTGACGCAGTTGGTCGAGGGCCTGCGCGACCCAGCGGTCGCGGCCCAGCTCGCGGGCGTACAGACCCTGGTTGGCGGCGTGGTGGACCGCCCGGTCCAGGGGGGTGACCCCCGCCGGCAGGGGGCCGCCGACGGCGAGCCGCCGGTCGGCGCGGACGCCGACGACGCCGGTGCCGCGCAGGCCGCCCAGCGAGGTCCAGACCGCGAGCTGGTCGCCCCCGTTGAGGTAGGCCACCTGCTGGGGGCCGAGCTTGCGCTTGCGGACGGATGACGGGCCGGCGAGGACCCGCTGCCGGTGGAGGATCGCGCCGATCACGACGACGAGGCCGGCCAACAGGTAGAAACCGAGGAAGGTGGGCCCGGGGATGCCCCAGGTGTCACCGGGCGCCGCGAGGACTCTCATGCTGCTGCTCCTGTCGCGCGAGGGGGTCGCGGGCCCATTGTGGGGCAGGCCCGCCACGCGGCCGTCAGCGGCGGCGCACGGCCTCCTCGACCAGGTCGAGCACCGGGCCGAGGTCGCCGGCCGGGCGCCCCATCGCCAGGTGCAGCACCAGGCCGTCGTAGGCGAGTTCGAGGAAACGGGCCAGCACGTCGATGGGTACGTCCTCGCGGAGCACCCCGGCCTCCCGCTGCCGGGCCAGCCGGTCCCGGGTGGCCTCGGCGATGGCGGCGGAGCGTTCCGCCCAGCGGCGCGCGAACGCCGGGTCGGTGCGCAGCCGCCGCGAGACCTCAAGCTGG
The DNA here is from genome assembly GCF_029581295.1 of Micromonospora sp. WMMD712. Classification (NCBI taxonomy): domain Bacteria; kingdom Bacillati; phylum Actinomycetota; class Actinomycetes; order Micromonosporales; family Micromonosporaceae; genus Micromonospora; species Micromonospora sp. WMMD712. The sequence continues at coordinate 2,164,270 of NZ_CP120743.1, read as the reverse complement.
CTGCCCAGCCAGCCGGTCGTGTCGGGGGAGACGGCCCGGGCGAGCAGGTCCCGCATCACCTGGACCAGGCCGTTGCGGGCGACCGTCTCCACCATGGCCGCCGCGTCGTCCTCGGCGACGGCGAGGAACAGCGAGTCCTTGTCCCGGAAGTGGTGGAAGATCGCGCCCCGGGACAGGCCGGTGGCCTCCTCCAGTCGTCGCACCGTGGCGCCCTCGTAGCCGTGCCGGGCGAAACAGGCCCGCGCCGCGGCGAGGATCTCCTGCCGGCGGGCGTCGAGCTGGTCCTGACTTACTCTGGGCACGGCACGATCGTGTCAGGTGGCCCGCCGCCACGCAAACCGTACGTACGGCTTGTAACGTGCCGGCAACGTGCCCCGCCCCCGGGCCGCGAACTCCGACCCGGCGCTGGCCACGAGCGGTGTCGGCGGGGCCCCGATGGGTGATCGGCCGACGGGCGGCCGGCTACCATCGCCCGGTGACGCCGTGCCTGCCGGCCCTGTCGGCCGGCGGCCCGTCTCCCTTAAGGTGCCCGAGTGCCGCTGCTCCTGCTGGATCTGGACAACACCCTGCTCGACCGGGCCGGGTCGTTCCGTGCCTGGGGTGAGCGCTTCCTGGACGGCATCGGCGCGCCGGCCACCGACATCGACTGGCTGGTGTCGATCGACGCCGACGGACTGACCGACCGGTGGGACGTGGCGGACGCGATCCGCGACCGGTACGGGCTGCTCATCTCCTCGCTGGACCTGGTGGAGGAGCTGCACGACGGGGTGGTGGCCAACACCCGGCTCGACCCGCTGGTGGCCTGCGCCCTGCGGATCGCCGACGACGCCGGCTGGGTGCCGGTGGTGGTGAGCAACGGCAGCGTCCGCCAGCAGGACGCGAAGATCCGCCGCACCGGCCTGGACCGGTACGTGGCCGACTGGGTGATCTCCGAGGAGGCCGGGGTCAGCAAACCCAACCCGAGGATCTTCGCGCTGGCGGCCCGGCGGGTCCGGATGCCGCTGCGCGGCGCGTGGGTGGTGGGGGACAGCCCGGAGGCCGACATCGGCGGGGCGGCCGCCGTGGGCCTGCCCAGCGTCTGGCTGCACCGGGGCCGCCCCTGGACGGACACCCGCTTCGCCCCCACCTTCACCGTCGACGGCCTCATCGCCGCCGTAGCCACCGTCCTCGCCGCCTGACCCCGCCCCGACCGGATCCCCTGCCCCCGGCGCGGGACGGGCGGGGTAGGAGCGGGGGTTAATCGGTTGCCGGGGGCTGGGCACGTGGTTCAGCATGGTGCCGCGCATCGGGCGTAGCCGGGTGGTCCCGGTCGAGGAGGGGAGGTCGGTCATGGCCGTCTTCGCAGGGAGCTTCCACCTGCCTACACCAGCCTCGATCAAGGGATCACCAGCACAGTGCGTGACGACGACTTCCCGGCGCGCGGGCGCCGTGGCCGCGGCAAGAGCCGCTTCGACGACGACGAACCCCACTTCCTGAAGCGTGGCCGGCCCGCCGAGCCGGTCCTGACCGACGCGGACCCGGAGGCAGGCCCGGACGACGACGCCCCCGGCGGCGACGCCTGGTCCACCTGGGACCAGGCCGTGCACGGCCCCGAGCCGCACCCCGGCTGGCTGGTCACCGAGCTGGCCGCCCGGGACACCGACCTCGGGGTGCTCAAGACCGGCAAGGAGGCGGACGTCCACCTGCTCCGCCGGGCCGTGCCGGACACCGACCGGTCCTGCCTGCTGGCGGTCAAGCGCTACCGCGACGCCCAGCACCGGCTGTTCCACCGCGACGCCGGCTACCTGGAGGGCCGCCGGGTGCGCCGGTCCCGGGAGAACCGGGCGATGGCCGGGCGCACCGCCTTCGGCCGGCAGATGATCGCCGGGCAGTGGGCCGCCGCCGAGTTCGCCGCCCTCTCCCGGCTCTGGGAGATCGGCGCCGAGCACGGCCGGATCGCCGTGCCGTACCCCGTGCAACTGCTCGGCACCGAGCTGATGCTGGAGTTCGTCGGCGACCCCGACGAGGGGCTGGCCGCGCCGCGGCTGGCCCAGTGCCGGCCCGAGCCGGCCGAGCTGCGCTCGCTGTGGGAGCAACTGGTCGACGCCCTGGTGGTGCTCGCCCGGGCCGGCTTCGCCCACGGCGACCTGTCGCCGTACAACCTGCTGGTGCACGCGGGGCGGCTGGTCATGATCGACCTGCCGCAGGTGGTCGACGTGGTGGCCAACCCGCAGGGCCCCGAGTTCCTGGCCCGCGACGTGCGGGTGGTGGGGGCCTGGTTCACCTCGCGCGGCCTGCCGGCCGGCGACACCGACCCGGCGGCGCTGACCGCGCTGCTGCTGCGCGAGGCCGGCATCCGCTGAGCCACCCGCGTGGGTGCCGGGCCCGGCACCCACGCGGGGGCGGGAGCCTGGGGCCGGGGCGGTCGGCGACAGCCGGCCGCCCCCGCCGTCACTGGAGGTAGCGCTCCACCTCCGGGACCGGGCGTACGCCCTGGGCCTCGGGGTCGCCGTGGGCCTGGCGGGCGGCCCGCCGCCGGCGCAGCAGGTCCCAGCACTGGTCCAGGGACTCCTCCAACGAGCGCAGCCGGTCCTGCTCGTCGGCGGTGCCGGACTCCTTCGTCTGCGCGGCCGCGCGGAGCCGGTGCTCCTCGTCGACCAGTTCGGAGATCCGGTTCAGGATGGTCTTGTCGTCCATGCCCCTGAGCCTGGCACAGCGGGTCGGGTCGCGCCCGCTTCTCCCGCGCGTCGGGCCGGCGGACGGGGTCGCGGCCGCCGGAACGCTGCGGTAGGTTGCCACGCGATGACGCCGACCGTGCGGCCGTTCGCCGACGCCGATGCCGACGCCGTGTCCGGGGTGTTGCGGGCGGGGCTGCCGCACCTGCTGGCCACGCCGGAGCTGCTGTGCTGGCAGGTCGCCCGGGCGCAGACCCCCGAGCGGTTCGGCGCGCTGGTGGCCGAGGTCGACGGGGTGCCGGTCGGGGTGGCCCGCACCGGGCTGCTGCACGAGAGCGCGGAGCCGGGGCGGGGCTTCGTCAACCTGACGGTGCGGCCCGACCGACGCGGCCGGGGCGCGGGTTCGGCCCTGCTCGCCGCCGCCGAACAGCGGCTCGTGGGGCTCGGCGCGACCACGGCGTACGCGATGGTCGACGACACCCCGGCGGACCTGGCCTTCGCCGAGCGGCACGGCTACCGGCGGGGCCGGCGGTCCCTGCTGCTGCGGTGCGACCTGTCCGTGCCGCCGCCGCCCCCGGCCCCCGGGCCCGGAGTGCGGCTGCTCGCCGCCGCCGACCTGCCCGACCCGCGCGCGCTCTACGCGGCCGACCTGGACGTCTCGCGCGACGAGCCGGGCGAGGTCGGCATGGACGAGATCGCGTACGCGGACTGGCTGGCGGCCTACTGGCACCGCCCGGACCTGGACCGGGAGCTGACCACGGTGGCCGTGGCGGACGGCGAGGTGGTCGCGTTCACGGTGGGGCTGACCGACAGCCGCCACGACCACCGGTGCGGGATGACCGGCACCCGTCGGCCGCATCGCCGGCGGGGCCTGGCCCGACTGGTCAAGCAGGCCGCCCTGCGGCGGGCGGCGGCGGCCGGGTTCCGGCACTCGGTGACCGTGATCGACGCCGGCAACGCGGCGATGCTCGGCCTCAACGAGACGCTCGGTTACCGGCCGGTTGCGGCACAGTGGCGCTACCGGCGGGATCTGCCCAGCTAGCAGGCCCGCGGCGGGTCCCTTGTGGGCGCGGGGAATTTCGCCCGCGAAAATTATTCCTCTCTCCCCTGGAGAAGTTGACCTGCTCAATGGCATGCTCGGGCGGGACCGTTACTTTCCACGGTCGTTCCGCGACGCACAGTTGACCAGGGGAGTGCACCACACGTGGTAACCCCACACCCGGCCCCCACCCGTGCTCGGCGGGCGAGATCCGTTCCGCTGCGGCACGTCGCGCCCGGCCTGCTCCGCGACCCCGTCCGCGCCCTCGTCGGGTTCGGCGAGCGGGCCGGCGGCGAGGTGGTCCGGCTCAACGCCGGCGCGTTCCGGCCCTACCTGGTGACCGATCCCGACCACGTGCAGCAGGTGCTGGGCGACCGCGCCGACAACTTCGGCCGGGCCGGCGACGGCGCGTTCTGGGGCCCGCTGCGCCGGCTGTTCGGCGACGGCATCCTCGGCGACGGTCCCGTGTGGTCGGACAGCCGGCGCATCCTCCAGCCGCTGTTCACCGCCCGGCGGGTCGAGTCGGTGCTGCCCCGGCTGGCCGCCACGATCGTCGACGCGGTCGCCGAGCTGGACGCGCCGGCCCGCGCCGGCCGGCCCGTCGACATCGGTGCCGAGCAGGCCCGGATCGTGTGCCGGGCCGTCATGGAGACGTTCTTCGGCGACCGGATCTCGGCCGCCGACGCGCTGCGCGTCATCCAGGCCCAGGACGCGATCGCCACCTCGGTGATCCCCCGGGTGCTGGTGCCGTTCGCCCCGCTCGCGCTGCCGATGCCCGGCGACCGGGCGTTCCGCGACGCCGCCCGGCGCATCGACGAGGTGCTGACGCCGGCCGTCCGGGCGGCGCGGGGCAGCGACGGCGACGACGTCATCGCGACGCTGTGGCGGGGCAGCACCGCCGACGGCCGGCCGCTGGACGAGCGGCAGGTCCGCAACGACACCGTCGCCATGGTCGCCGTGACCACCGAGACCACCGTCAACGTGCTGACCTGGCTCTGGCCGCACCTGGCACGTGCGCCCCGGGTCGCGGCCCGGTTGCAGGAGGAGATCGACTCGGTGTCGGTCGGCCACCCGGTCGGCCCCGGGCACCTGCCGCGGCTGCGCTACACCCGGATGGTGCTCGACGAGCTGGTCCGGCTCTACCCGGTGGGCTGGCTGGCGCCCCGGCAGGTGCTGCGGCCGACGGCGCTCGGCGGCGTGCGCCTGCCGGCCGGGGCGACGCTGCTGGTCAGCCCGCTGGTCACCCAGCGGCTCGCCCGCCACTGGGACGACCCCGACGCCTTCGACCCGGACCGGTTCACCCCGGAGCGGTCCCGGTCCCGGCACCGCTACGCGTACTTCCCCTTCGGCGGCGGCCCGCACCAGTGCCTGGGGATGCACCTGTTCCATCTGGAGGCGCAGCTCATCGTGGCGAACCTGTTGGCCCGCTACCGGCTGCGGGTGCGCAGCCCCCGGCTGCCCGCCGTGCGGCTCGCCGCCGCGCTGCGCCCGCGCGACCGCGTGGAGCTGGACGTGCGCCCCGCCCACGCCGGGGTCGTCGCGTGAACGTCGTCACGCCACCGTCCACGGTGCTGCCCGACCAGCTCTCCGCCGCCGCCGAGCAGGGCCGCATCTGCGCGCTCGCCGCGCAGGGGCAGCGCGACCTGCAACGGCACGCGGACCGCTACCCGGACCTCTTCGCCAGCCGGGCCTTCGACGCCACGCTGTTCAGCAGCATCGCCCTGGCCATCGCCTTCGGCGCGCCCTGGTGCACGGCCGAGCAGCTACGGGTGACCAACCGGATGGTGCTCTGGGGCTTCGCCCTCGACTGGCGGATCGACTACCTGGCGACGTCCCGGGCGGACGTCGACCGGGTGGTCGCCGGGGCCCTCGCGGTCGCCGAGGGGGCCAGCCCCGACGCCGACGACCCGCTCGGCCGCCTGCTCGCCGGGCTCCGCGACGACCTCGCGGAGGTCCCCGCCTTCGCCGAGCTGGGCGACGCCTGGCGCGCGGCGGTGCGCCGCACCGTGACGGCGATGGCCCGGGAGTGGGACTGGAAGACGGCCCGGGACCGCGACGGCGCGCCGCTGCCCGGCTTCACCGAATACCTCGCCAACGCCGACAACCTCGCCTGCACGGTGGTCAACGTCGCGCACTGGATCTCGACGGGCGACGCGGAGACCCTCCGGCGGCTGAACCGGCTGGTGACCGTCAGCGACGAGGTGCAGCGGGTGCTCCGGCTCGTCAACGACCTCGCCACCTACGAGCGGGACCTCGAATGGGGCGACCTGAACGCGCTGCTGCTGGTCGACGACCGCGCCGAGGTCGACCAGCGGATCGTGGAGCTGGTCGAGCGGTGCACCGAGTTGCTGGCCCCGCTGTCGGGCGGCTGCCCGCTCCAGGCGGCGTACCTGGCCCGGCAGATCGGGTTCAGCAGCGGCTTCTACCGCTCCGCCGACTTCTGGGGGTCGCGGTGACGATCTGCCGGGGGCGGCGGTGACGCTCGTCCGGCAGCGGACGGCCGCCTGCGGCCGGGCCGACCGGCCGACCCGTGACCCGGAGTCCGCCGCGGACGCCCGCGAGCTGGTCGCCGCGATGACCCTCACCCCGGGCGGGCAGTCCTCCGCCTCGGTCTACGAGACGGCGCGCCTGGTCAGCCTCGCGCCGTGGCTGACGCACCACGCCGAGCGGGTCGCGTACCTGCTCGCGGGCCAGCGCCCCGACGGCGCGTGGGGCGGCCCGCAGGGGTACGCCCTGGTGCCGACGCTGAGCGCCACCGAGGCGCTGCTGACCGCGCTGTGCCGGGGCGACGCCGACGGGCTCGCGGACGCCCGGGCCGCCGAGCGGCTGGGCCGGGCCGTCGACGGCGGGCTGCGCATCCTCCACCGGTGGCTCGCCGGCCCGGCCCCGTTCTCCGCGCCCGACCTGCCGGCCGCCGACCTGACGGTCCCGTCGCTGGTCGGCGCGGTCGCCGCGCACCTCGACGCGGTGCGCGCCGACCCGCCGCCCGGCCTCGCCGCCTGGCGCGACGCCGGCCCGCTGCCCCTGCCGTCGGGGCTGGACGGCACCCGGCTCGGCCGGGTCCGCGCGCTGGTCGCCTCCGGTGGCCCGCTGCCGGTGAAGCTGCTGCACGCCCTGGAGGTGGCCGGGCCGGCGGCCCGGCGGGCCGCCGGGGTGACCCCGGTGGGGCCCGGCACCGTGGGCGCGTCCCCGGCGGCGACGGCCGCCTGGCTCGGCGGGCCCGGTCCCGGGCCCGACGCCGCCGCCGCGGTGTCCTACCTGGAGGACGTCGCCCGCCAGCAGGGCGGCCCGGTGCCGTGCGCGACCGGGATCACCGTCTTCGAACGGGCCTGGTCGCTGAGCACCCTGAGCCGGGCGGGCCTGACGCCGCCCGTGCCGCCCCGGCTGCTCGGCGGGCTCGCGGCCACCGTCGGCCCCGCCGGCACCGCCACCGCGCCCGGCCTGCCCGCCGACGCCGACACCACGGCGGTGACCCTCTACGCGCTGGCCCGCCTCGGCCGCCCGGTCGAACCGGCGAGCCTCTGGGAATACGACACGGGCGAGCACTTCTGCACCTGGCCGGGGGAGGACGGCGCGTCGGTCACCACCAACGCCCACGTGCTCGACGCGTTCGGCTGGCACCTGGCCCACCACGCGCCGGCCGACGCCCGGCTCACCGCCGTGACGCGGCGGCTCACCCGCTGGCTCGCCGACCGGCAGTCGTCCGACGGGGCGTGGACCGACCGCTGGCACGCCTCGCCGTTCTATGCCACGAGCTGCGTGGTGCTCGCCCTCGCCGGCCACGGCCGGGGCGCGGCGGCCGTGGGCGCGGTGAGCCGGGCCGCCGACTGGGTGCTCGCCGGGCAGCGCGCCGACGGCTCCTGGGGACGGTGGGGCGGCACCGTCGAGGAGACCGCCTACGCGGTGCAGGTCCTGCGCGCCGCCCGGTCCGCCGCGCCGGCCGGCGTCGAGGCGGCGTTGGGGCGGGCGCGACGTTACCTGTCCACCATGGAGGGCCGCGACGGCGCGCCCGCGCTCTGGCACGACAAGGACCTCTACCGGCCCGTCCTGATCGTCCGCGCCACCGTCGCCGCGGCCCGTCATCTCCTCCGCGCCGGGGCCTCCGGTGACGCCTGCACCGGGCCCGGGTACGGCAGGGCCCCCCTGATCAGTGCCGCTTGAGTGAACAAACCGACACTGCTAGCGTGCGCGCGTGGTCGACGGTGTACCGGCCACACGCGCTCCGGCAGCCCCCCGAACAGCCGGCCAGGACGGTGTGATGCGTTCCCGCAGTACGAATCTCCGTACGAAAATCGTCGCTCTGCTGGTGTCGCTCGTCGCGCTCTGGGCCTTCGCGGCATGGGTGACCCTGCGGGACGGCGCCAACCTGCTCGGGGTGCAGGCGCTCAACGAGTCGGTGTCCGAGCCGAGCGAGGCGCTGGTGCTCCAGCTCCAGCGGGAACGGAAACTGTCGCTGGCCTACCTGGGGCGGCCGGACGAGCCGCGTCGGGAGGCGCTCGGGGCGGAACGGCGGCGCACGGACGAGCTGGCGTCGACGTTCCGCGAGTCGTCCACCAGCTGGCGCGCCACCGTCGCCGCCAGCGACACGCTGGAGCAGCGCCTCGACGCGGCGTACGGGCAGTTGTCCCGGCTGGGCGAGACCCGCTCCGGGGTGGACGCCCGCAGCGTCGACCGGTCGTCGACCCTCGCCGCGTACGGGCAGGTGGTCCGGTCCATCTTCGACGTCTACTCGGCCCTCGGCCTCCTCGACGACCAGCAGGTCGGCGAGGACACCACCGCCCTGATCGAGCTCAACCGCGCTCGTGAGCTGCTGTCCCAGGAGGACGCCATGCTCACCGGCGCGCTCTCGGCGGGGCGGATGACCACGGTGGAGCGGTCCCAGCTCGCCCAGCTCATCGGCGCGCAGCGGTTCGCGGCCGACCTGGCGGTGAGCCGGCTGCCCGCCGCCGACCGGGAACGCTACGACGCGATGGTCGGCAGCGAGGCGTTCGAGAAGCTGCGCGACCTGGAGGACGGCATCCTGGAGGGCCGGGGCGTCGACCCCCGGCTGGGCTTCGAGGCCGCCGACTGGGACGCGGCGGTGGCGCCCGCGCTGGCCCAGTGGAGCGAGGTCGTGATCGCCGGCGGCGACGACGTGGTCGAGCGGGCCACCCCGGTCGCCGTCACGGTGATCATCCGCCTGGTGCTCGCCACGGGCCTGGGCCTGCTCGCCGTCGTCGCGTCGATCATCGTGTCGATCACCACCGCCCGGGCGCTGCTGCGGCAGCTGGAGCGGCTGCGCGACGCGGCGTTCACCCTGGCCAACGACCGCCTGCCCAGCGTGGTGGAGCGGCTCGGTCACGGCGAGGACGTCGACGTCGCCCGGGAGGCCCCGCCGCTGGAGTTCGGCGACGACGAGGTCGGCCAGGTGGGCAAGGCGTTCAACGCGGTCCAGGAGACCGCGCTGCGCACCGCCGTCGAGCAGGCGGAGCTGCGCCGCAACGTCCGCGAGGTCTTCCTCAGCCTGGCCCGGCGCACGCAGGCGCTGGTGCACCGCCAGCTCACCCTGCTCGACGCGATGGAGCGCCGCGAGCAGGACGCCGAGGAGCTGGAGGACCTGTTCCGGGTCGACCACCTGGCCACCCGGATGCGGCGCAACGCCGAGAACCTGATCGTGCTCTCCGGCTCCACGCCGGGCCGGGCCTGGCGGCGCAACGTCCCGATGGTCGACGTGGTCCGCGGCGCGGTCGCCGAGGTGGAGGACTACACCCGGGTCAACGTGTTGCCGCTGGGCGACGTCTCGCTGGCGGGCCGGGCGGTCGGCGACATCATCCACCTGCTGGCCGAGCTGATCGAGAACGGCCTGTCGTTCTCGCCGCCGCACACCACGGTGGAGGTGCGCGGTCAGGCGGTGGCGAACGGGTTCGTCATCGAGATCGAGGACCGGGGCCTCGGCATGAGCGAGGAGGACCTCGCCGCCGCGAACCACCGCATCGTGGACCGCTCCGAGCTCAACCTGGCCAACGCCGCCCGGCTCGGCCTGTACGTCGTCAGCCGCCTCACCGACCGGCACGGCGTGCGGGTGCGGCTGAAGGAGTCGGCGTACGGGGGCACCACCGCGGTCGTGCTGATCCCGGCGGAGCTGGTGACCGGCTCCGCCGGGGACGGCGGCCTCGGGCGCACCGGCCGGACCGACCCGAGCACGCCGGTCGTGCCGGCCCGGCCGGGCCCGCCGGGCGACCGGCCGGCGGCCCGCCCGGCCACGCCGGTGGCCCTGGCGGAGGCCCCGACGGCCCCGCCCGCCGAGCCGTCCGTCGAGCCGTCCGTCGAGGACGACGGCACGCCGGGCCTGCCCACCCGCGCGCGGCCCCGCGCCGTCCCGCCGGCACCGGCCGTTCCGGGCGGGGAGACCGAGCTGCCGGTACGCCCCCGGCGTCCCGCCGGGCTGTCGGCGCTGGACGCGCCGACCGTGCCGACCGGCCTGCCGATCACCGCGCCCCGGCCCGCGAGCGGTGGCGCGGCACCGGGCTCCACCGTGGAGCGGGCGGAGCCGGCCGGCGGGCCCGACGGGGCCACCGCCGACGGCGAGACCACGCCCGAGGCCCCGGCCCCCGCCCCGGCGTCCACGCCGGTGCAGCGGACCGGCTCCGGGCTGCCGGTGCGCGTGCGCCAGGCCAACATCGTGCCGGAGCTGCGCGAGGATCCGGCCGCGCAGCCCGACGACGAGGAGGACACGGTCCGGGTGCCGGAGCAGGTCCTCAAGATGATGAGTTCCTACCAGCGCGGCACCCGACGGGGCCGCACCGACGCGGCCCGCCTGCTCGGTGGGGCCGGCGGCGCGGAGCCCACCGGCGGTTCCGACGCCGCCGACGGGCACCCGCGACCTGAGGACGAGCACGAGGCGACCTGAGGACGGCGCGACGACCTGGGAGCGGCGCGGACGACCCGCGCCCGTGGCGGGACGGCAGGTCCCAGACGACAAACGGCGACACCAGCCGGGGGAGAAGAGGACGACGAGTGGGGCAGAAGACGGCTTCGAGCGCCGATCTGACGTGGTTGCTGGACGATCTGGTCGGCCGGGTGAAGCAGGCCGAGCACGCGGTCGCGCTCTCCACAGACGGCCTGCTCATGGCCTCGTCACAGGGCCTGAGCCGGGACGACGGGGAGCACCTCGCCGCGATGGCGGCCGGCATCCAGAGCCTGGCCCGGGGCGCGGGCAAGCGGTTCGGCGGCGGCCAGGTGCAGCAGACGATCATCGAGATGCAGTCGTCGTTCCTGTTCGTCACCGCCGCCGGCCGCAACGCGTGTCTCGCGGTGCTGGCCTCCGAGGACGCCGACGTCGGCCTCATCGCGTACGAGATGGCCATGCTGGTGACCCGGGTCGGCAAGTACGTGGCCTCCCCGACCCGGCTTCCCGAGCAGCCGGTCGGCGAGAAGTAGCCGCGATGACGGTCCCGGGGGAGTCCACGGAGGAACGGTGGGTCGACGACCATGCCGGGCCGGTGGTCCGACCGTACGCGGTGACCGGTGGCCGGGCGCGCCCGGTCACCGGCACGTTCGACCTGATCTCCCTGGTGACGGCCACCCGCTCGGAGGTGTCGCCGGAGGTCGGGCTGGGCCCGGAACACCTGGCCATCGTCGCGCTCTGCCAGCGGATCCAGTCCGTGGCGGAGGTCGCCGCCCACCTGGACCTGCCGGTGGGTACGATCCGGGTTCTGCTCGGCGACCTGATGGCGCGCGACCTCGTGCAGGTACGCGAGCCGCGGACGACCGCGGGCCTTCCCGACGACAGCATCTTCGAGGCGGTTATCAATGGACTACGGGCCCTCTGAGCGGCCGGCGGGAGCCGTGCCGCTGCCCACCGCGATCAAGATCCTGGTCGCGGGCGGCTTCGGCGTCGGCAAGACCACGATGGTCGGTGCGGTCAGCGAGACCCGGCCGTTGCGGACGGAGGAGGTGCTGACGGAGACCGGGGTCGGCATCGACGACCTGTCCGGGGTGGAGGGCAAGACGACCACCACCGTCGCGATGGACTTCGGCCGGATCACGATCAGCGACGACCTGGTGCTCTACCTGTTCGGCACCCCGGGGCAGGACCGGTTCTGGTTCGTCTGGGACGAGCTGGCGCTCGGCGCGCTCGGCGCGGTGGTGCTCGCCGACACCCGGCGGCTGGCCGACTGCTTCCCGTCGATCGACTACTTCGAGGGGCGCGGCACCCCGTTCGTGGTCGCGGTGAACTGCTTCGAGGGCGCCCGCCGCTACCGGCTCGACGAGGTGCAGGCCGCGCTCAACCTCGACCCGGGGGTGCCGGTGCTGCTCTGCGACGCGCGGCAGCGGGAGTCGAGCAAGGAGGTGCTCATCACGCTGATGGAGCACGCGCTGAAGATCCGGGAGTCCCGCCGTCGGGCCGCCGGCAACTGACCGCACGCAAGGAAGGGCCCCTTGTTAACAGACGCCTGTTGACAAGGGGCCCTTCCTTGCGCTCAGCTGGCGATCATGCGGCGCAGGACGTACTGGAGGATGCCGCCGTGGCGGTAGTAGTCCGCCTCGCCGGGGGTGTCGATGCGGACCACCGCGTCGAACTCGACGCCGGTGTCGGTGGTGACCTTCACCGTGCGCGGGGTCTCGCCGTCGTTCAGCGCGGTCACCCCGCTGATCGAGAACGTCTCCGTGCCGGTCAGGCCCAGCGACTCGGCGGTGGTGTCCACCGGGAACTGCAACGGCAGGACGCCCATGCCGATCAGGTTCGACCGGTGGATCCGCTCGTACGACTCGGCGACGACCGCCTTCACGCCGAGCAGCATGGTGCCCTTGGCCGCCCAGTCCCGCGAGGAGCCCGAACCGTATTCCTTGCCGGCCAGGATGACCAGCGGGACGCCCGCCTCCTGGTAGGCGGTGGAGGCGTCGTAGATGGTGGTCTGCTCGCCGGTCAGGTGGTTGACCGTGAAGCCGCCCTCCACGCCCGGCACGAGCTGGTTGCGCAGCCGGATGTTGGCGAAGGTGCCCCGGATCATCACCTCGTGGTTGCCCCGGCGCGAGCCGTACGAGTTGAACTCGTGGCGCGGCACGCCGTGCTCGGCCAGGTATTTCCCGGCGGGGGAGTCGGCCTTGATCGAGCCGGCGGGGGAGATGTGGTCGGTGGTGACCGAGTCGCCCAGCTTGGCCAGCACCCGCGCGCCGGCGATGTCCTGCACCGGGGCGGGTTCCTGCTGCATGCCCTCGAAGTACGGGGGCTTGCGCACGTAGGTGCTCTCGCCCTCCCAGGCGAACGTGTCGCCCGTCGGGGTCGGCAGCGACTGCCACCGCTCGTCACCGGCGAACACGTCGGCGTACGCGGCGCTGAAGCCGGTCGCGCCGATCGCCTGGGCGATGACGTCCTGGATCTCGGCGCTGTTGGGCCAGATGTCGCGCAGGTAGACGGGCTCGCCCGCGGCGTCCTCGCCGATCGGCTCGTTGGCCAGGTCGATGTCCATCGTGCCGGCCAGCGCGTACGCCACCACCAGCGGCGGGGACGCCAGGTAGTTCATCTTGACGTCCGGGTTGATCCGGCCCTCGAAGTTGCGGTTGCCGGAGAGCACCGAGACGACGGCGAGGTCGCCCTCGTTCACGGCGGCGGAGACCTCCTCCGGCAGCGGGCCGGAGTTGCCGATGCAGGTGGTGCAGCCGTAGCCGACCAGGTTGAAGCCGAGCTTCTCCAGGTAGGGGGTGAGGCCGGCGCGGTCGTAGTAGTCCATGACGACCTTCGAGCCCGGCGCGAGGGTGGTCTTCACCCACGGCTTGCGGGCCAGGCCCTTGTCGACGGCGTTGCGGGCCAGCAGCGCCGCCCCGATCATCACCTGCGGGTTGGAGGTGTTGGTGCAGGAGGTGATCGCGGCGATCACCACCGCGCCGTGGTCGAGCTCGTACTCCACGCCGTCGGCGCCGGTGACGCGCACCGGGTTGCTGGCCCGGCCGCCCGCGCCCACGGCGGCGGTGACCAGGTCGCGCGGCGCGTCGGCCGAGTCGTTGACCCCGTTGGCCGGGGCGTCGCTGGCCGGGAAGGACTCGGCGGACGCCTCGTCGGCCGGGCCGGCGACGCCGAGCGGCTTCTCCTGCTGCGGCACGCCGGGCGTGCGGCCGGCGTCGCCGCCGGTGGCGTCGGCGGCCACGTAGTCGGTCAGCGCCGAGCGGAACAGCGTCTTGGCGCTGCCCAGCGGCACCCGGTCCTGCGGGCGCTTCGGCCCGGCCAGGGACGGCTCGATGGTGCCTAGGTCCAGCTCCAGGCGCTCCGAGTAGTCCGGCTCGGCGGCCGGGTCGTGCCAGAGGCCCTGCTCCTTGGCGTACGCCTCGACGAGCGCCACCTGCTGCGGGTCGCGCCCGGTCAGCTCCAGGTAGCGGACGGTCTCGGCGTCGATCGGGAAGATCGCCACGGTGGAGCCGTACTCCGGCGACATGTTGCCGATGGTGGCCCGGTTGGCCAGCGGCACGGCGCTCACGCCGGGGCCGTAGAACTCGACGAACTTGCCGACGACGCCGTGCTTGCGCAGCATCTCGGTGATGGTGAGCACCAGGTCGGTGGCGGTGGTGCCGGCCGGCATCTCGCCGTGCAGCTTGAAGCCGACGACCCGGGGGATCAGCATGCTGACCGGCTGGCCGAGCATCGCGGCCTCGGCCTCGATGCCGCCGACGCCCCAGCCCAGCACGCCCAGGCCGTTGACCATCGTGGTGTGCGAGTCGGTGCCGACCACGGTGTCCGGGTACGCCTGGCCGCCGCGCTCCATGATCGTGCGGGCCAGGTACTCGATGTTGACCTGGTGCACGATGCCGGTGCCCGGCGGGACGACCTTGAACTCGTTGAACGCGGTCTGGCCCCAGCGCAGGAACTGGTAGCGCTCCTTGTTGCGCTCGTACTCCAGCTCGACGTTGCGCTCGAAGGCGTCCTCACGGCCGAACAGGTCGGCGATGACGGAGTGGTCGATGACCAGCTCGGCGGGCGCGAGGGGGTTGACCTTGGTGGCGTCGCCGCCGAGTTCGCGGACCGCCTCGCGCATGGTGGCCAGGTCGACCACGCAGGGTACGCCCGTGAAGTCCTGCATCAGCACCCGCGCCGGGGTGAACTGGATCTCCACGCTCGGGTCGGCGGCCGCGTCCCAGCCGCCGAGCTGGCGGATGTGGTCGGCGGTGATGTTCGCGCCGTCCTCGGTCCGCAGCAGGTTCTCCAGCAGGATCTTCAGGCTGTAGGGGAGCCGTTCGTGCCCCTCCACCTTGCTGATCTTGAAAATCTCGTAGCTCGCGTCTCCGACGCGTAGCTGGGTCTTCGCACCGAAGGTGTCGAGGCTCGCCACGTCGTACTCCTTCACACCAGCGACCGTGAGTAGTCCTGAGCAGTCTGTCGCACCGGCCAGGGCGACGCCCCGGTTAGGTGACACTTACCGCGATTCCCGTTTCAACAAAACCGTACGTCCGTCTTGCTAGTCGCGCAACCTGACGCCAGGCTTCGGGACGCGCCCGCGCCCGCCCGGGTGGCCCGGCGGCGAGGGGCCGCCCCGTCCCGGCGGCCCGGGTAGGGTTCGAGGCCGGACCTGAAGGGATGCGCCGTGGTCGACGTACAGCACTGGCTGACCGCGCTGCCCCCGGTCGCGGTCTATCTGATCGTCGCCGGGGTGATCGGCGTGGAGAGCATGGGCGTCCCGCTGCCCGGCGAGATCGTCCTGGTCAGCTCCGCCCTGCTCGCCGCCACCGGCGTCGTGCAACCCGAGTGGGTGGCCGCCGCCGCGGCGTTCGGCGCGATCGTGGGCGACTCCATCGGGTACGCGGTGGGCCGCCGGGGCGGGCGGCCCCTGCTCGCCCGGCTGGGCCGGCGCTTCCCGAAACACCTCGGCCCCGCCCAGCTCGCCCGCGCCGAGCAGAGCTTCGCCCGGCACGGCGTGTGGGCCGTCTTCTTCGGCCGGTTCGTGGCGCTGCTGCGCATCCTCGCCGGCCCTCTGGCCGGCGCGCTGCACGTGCCGTACCGGCGGTTCCTGCTGGCCAACGCGGCCGGCGGCCTGGTCTGGGCCTTCGGCACCACCTACCTGCTCTACAGCGTCGGCCGGGCCGCCGAGCACTGGCTCAAGGACATCTCCTGGGCGGGGCTGGTCCTCGCCGTGCTCGCCGGCCTGGGCAGCACCTGGTGGCTGCGCCGACGGGCCCGCCGGCTGGAGCAGGCGGACGCGTCCGGCGAGGCCGAGCCGGTCGGCGCGACCACCGGCGACCGCTGACCCGGCCGGCGGCCGGGTCAGCGGCCCGGCGGGGGCACGACCCCGGCTCATCGCCCCAGCAGGGGCGCGACCACGTCGATGCGGTTGGTCCAGACGCCGCCTGCCCAGCCCGCCGGGATCGCGGGAACGTCGTCCGGGTCGTCGAAGCCCTCCGAGAACTCACCCGACCCGTTGACCAGGACCACCCGCGTGTCCGCCTCCCGCATCCGGGCGACGAACCGGTTCGGCCAGCCCCACATCAGCCGCCCGTAGCGCTGCGGCAGGTGCAGCTGCCGGTGGCGGCAGGCGTCGGGGACGTGCCCCGTCCAGCCGCCCGCCAGGTACGGCACGAGGCAGTCCTGCATGATCTTCTTCGAGGTGACCCGGACGTCGGGCAGCCGGGCGGCGAACGCGGCCACCGCCACGTCGCCCCCGTACACGGTGAGGGCGCGCCGCCGCTGCTGCGGCAGGGTCGCCAAGAGGTCGGCCAGCGCCTCGCCCTCGGCGGCCCGCTCGACCTTGAGGTGGATCAGCAGCTCCCGGTCGGGGAACTCGGCCAGCACCTCGTCGGCCGTCGGGAGCAGCCCGGTTCCCGCTCCCCGGAACGGGAACGTCCGCCCGCCGTCGCTGGTGTAGCCGTAGCCGAGGTCGAGCCCGCGCAGCTCGGCGAGGGTGTGGTCGGCGATCGTCCCGGTGCCGTCGGTGCGGCACTGCAACGTGGCGTCGTGGAAGACCGCCAGGCGGCCGTCGCGGGTGACCTGCACGTCGAACTCCACCTGGTCGGCCCCCGCGGCGTACGCCGCCCGCATCGACGCGAGCGTGTTCTCCAGGTACGGGTGCTGCGGCGGGTGGATGCGCTCGGCGGTGCAGGTGTCGTTGGCGACGCCCGCCAGGTCGAACGTCTGGGCCAGCCCCCGGTGCGCCAGCAGGAACGGTCGGTCCGCTGAGGCGCCGGCCAGCGTGGAGCTGTTGCCGACGTACAGGCCGGCGGCGGCCAGCAGCACGACGGCCAGCGTGACCCCGAGCCGGCGTCGCCACCGCCGCCCCCGGCCCGCCCGCTCGCCCCCGGGCACGCCGTCGCTTGCGGCAGATCCCGTTCCCCGTTCGGTCACCGCAGCAGTCTGCCAGCGGGCGCGGACCGCCGGGAACCGCCCCACCCCACGGTCGCCGGCCCCCTCCCGCCCGTCCCCGGCGCGCCGATCTTGCACTTGGGGCCCCGTGCCTGGGCGCCTTATCCCTTTTGCCGGGGCCGAAACTGCAAGATCGGCGCGGATTCGGCCGGCGCGAGCAGGTGTGGATCCGGCCGCTCGCGGCGGGCAGCATGGCGGCACCGGCCAGCGCGGTCCTGATCCGTGCCTCGGCGGGCGTCAGGCGGTCTGTGCGCAGCAGCGCCTCCGCCCGCGTCGCCGACATGGCGGCCACACCGTCTGCACGGCACGCCCCCGTAGGGTCACCGGGATCGACGCGGGGAGGCCGGCCGGCCCCAAGGTCGTGCTCGATCGTGGATCGGGTGGTCTCCCACTCCGGGCGTTGCCACTCTTTCCCTGATCGAGCGTGACCTTGCTCCGCCGGGCCCGCCGGCCCGTCGGCCCGTCGGGGCCGCAGGCCGGCGGGTCCGTCGGTCAGGTTGGTCCGTCGGTCAGGGCGGCCCGTCTGGTCAGGCCGGTCCGTCGGACGGCGGGGTGCCGATCTCGCCGGTGGCGGTGGCCTCCGCGTGCCGGTCGCGCAGCCGGGCCCGGATCTCGTCCGGGGTGTACGCCCGTCGCCGCCGTTCGGCGCGGGCCACGACCACGCCGGTGGCGGCGACACCCGCGAGACCGGCCAGCCCGAGCCACTTCCACCACTGCATCCGTTGCCGCATGCGCCTAGGGTAGACGTTCATGAGCGAGCAGAACGGCGGGGTGACGGCATGAGCATCGGCCTGGACGAGGCCGTGGAGCTGACCCGCACCGGTGACGTGTGGGTGTTCCGGGGCCGCAGCGTGCCCGACCGCGCCATCCAGCTCACCACCAACAGCCCGGTCAACCACGTGGGCATGGCGGTGGTCCTGGACGATCTGCCGCCGCTGATGTGGCACGCCGAGCTGGGCCGGTCGCTGCGGGACATGTGGACCGGCACCCACCATCGCGGGGTGCAGTTGCACGACCTGCGGGACGCGGTCTGCGTCTGGGCCAACCGGTACGGCCAGCGGGCCTGGCTGCGCCAGCTCGAACCGCCGGCCGACGCGACGATGGAGCAGGCGGTGCTGCGCACCGTCGCCCGCCTCGACGGCACGCCGTTCCCGTCGACCGCCCAGCTCGCCTGGCGGTGGGCGCGGGGCCGGGTGCCGCAGGTGCGGCTGCCGCTGCCGCTGCCCGGCCGGCGCGATCGGGCGGCCGACGTGTCGGAGCAGCGGGGAGCCGACCAGGCGCAGCGGGCAGTCGACCAGCCGGACCGGGGAGCCGCGCAGGCGGAACGGGCGGGCGGGGTCGCGGTGCGGGACCGGGCGCTGGAGACGGCGTACTGCGCCGAGGTCGTCGCGGTGACGTACGAGGCGATGGGCCTGCTGCCGGCGGGCCGCCGGCCGAACTGGTACGACCCGGGCCGGTTCTGGAGCGGCGACGACCTGGGGCTGACCGGTGGGGCGCAGCTCGGTGCCGAGATCGAGGTGCGGATCCCGCCACGGTGAACGACCGGGGGCGGCGCGCTGCGACGTGGCGGCGGTGGCCGCCTGCCACGCCCTGCCGGGGCTGGTCGTCTCGGCGCTGCTGACCGAGGTCGCCGTCGAGTGGGGGTTCCTGGACGGCCGGGGCCGGCGCGTTCCGGGCGAACGGTACCGTTACCTGCTGAGGAGTACCGACGACGGCCCGGCCATCTGTACGGTGATCCGCACCGCCTGACCGCGTCGCGGCGACCTTCGGGTGCCCGCGGCATCGCCGGAACCGGGCTCACTGGACTGTTAGGACGGTTCAGTGGGCTCCGGCCCTTTCCGACATTGCCGATGATCGCTACGCTCTCCCGGCGGGACCGATGAGGGAGGGACATGTCGGGCACACGTCGCGCGCAACCCACCCCCGGGGCCAACGCCGCCATCGCCAGTTCGCCCTGGATCGTGGTCTCGGTCGGGGTGGTGGTGATGGTCGTGCTGCTGTTCGTGGCGCTCGGCACGTACCGCAGCCGGGGGCCCGTCGGTGAGGCGTTCCCGGCTCCCGAGTGGACGATGCCGCTGCCGACGCTGCCGCCGACGGTGAGCCGGTCGGTGACCGAGCCGCCCGCGCCGGTCGTGCCGGGCCTCTCCCCGCGTGCGACCCTGTCGCCCAGCGGGGCGCAGCCTGCCGGGCAGGCCGTGGCGACGACCCCGGTCGGCGAGGGCGGTGCCGGCCCGCTGCCGGTGGAGCCGGCCGCCCCGCCGCCCGCCGCCCCGCCCGCGCCCGAGCCCGAGCCGCCGGCCCCGACCACCCCGGCCAGGCCGCCCGCGTCGCCGTCGGTCACCGGCGCGTACCGGGTGATGAACTCCTACGACGGGGCGTTCATCGGCGAGGTCCTGGTGCGCAACGGGTCCCGGTCCGCGCAGGACTGGACGGTCCGGATGACCTTCCCCGGCGCCCACCTGGTGACCGCGTGGATCGAGGGCGCGCCGCAGGGCCGGATCAGCCGCTCGGGCGACACCTGGACCTTCACCAGCGGCGTCGACCTGGGTGCGGGCGCGTCGGTGCCGCTGCGGTTCCACTTCGACCAGACGCGGGCCACCCGGCCGACGACCTGCACCGTCGACGGGGCCGGCTGCTCCGGACTGCGCTGACTGCCCGCTCCGTGCCCCCGCCGTCGATGCCGGCGGGCACCCGGCGGGACCTGCTCGCCGATCTCGTCACCGGCCGTGGCCGGCTCCTTCCTGCGCCGTAGGCACGCGTCCGCCGTCCCCCGGGGGCGAGCGGGCCCGCCGCCGTCCGCAGGCGCTTGCAAGATGACTGCTTTGTTGCGACTCCGTTTGCAAGGTATTGCAGAACGTTTCGGCAAGGGCTAGCGTGCGGGCCAATCACGACCAGAGGAAGGCCGTCGATGACACCCCCGCCGATGTCCCGTAAGGCGATGCTCGCCTTGGTCTCCACCCTCACCCTCGCCCTCGTCGGCACCCCCGTCGCCGTGCGCCAGCTCGGCGGCGACGCCGACGGTGGCACCCGCACCGACCCCCTCGCCGCCGCCGGGGCGACGCAGTGGCGCGCCGAACCCTCCGCCGATGCCCTGCTCGCCGCCGGCTCCGACGAGGCCCGGGCCGAGCAGTTCTACTTCGTCCTGCCCGACCGGTTCGCCAACGGCGACCCGCGCAACGACGCCGGCGGCCTCACCGGCGACCGGCTGGCCACCGGCCTCGACCCCACCGACAAGGGCTTCTACCACGGCGGAGACCTCAAGGGCGTCATCGACAAGCTCGACTACATCCAGGGGCTCGGCACGACGGCCATCTGGCTCGCCCCGGTCTTCAAGAACCGGCCCGTGCAGGGCACCGGCGACGACGTCTCCGCCGGCTACCACGGCTACTGGATCACCGACTTCACCCAGGTCGACCCGCACTTCGGCACCAACGAGGAGCTGAAGAAGCTGGTGCAGCTCTCCCACCGGCGGGGCATCAAGGTCTACCTCGACGTCATCGTCAACCACACCGCCGACGTCATCAAGTACGCCGAGGACAAGTACGCCTACATCGACAAGAAGACCGCGCCGTACACCGACGCGCAGGGACGGGCCTTCGAGGACCGCAACTACGCCGACGGAACCCGGGGCTTCCCCGAGGTGGACGCCGACTCGTTCCCGTACACCTCGACCTTCGACAGCCCGGCCGACGCGAAGGTGAAGGTCCCGGCGTGGCTCAACGACGCCACCATGTACCACAACCGGGGCGACTCGACCTTCGCCGGCGAGAACAGCGAGTACGGCGACTTCTTCGGCCTCGACGACCTGTGGACCGAGCGCCCCGAGGTCGTCGCCGGCCTCACCAAGGTCTACGGCGACTGGATCGGCGCGACCGGCGTCGACGGGTTCCGGCTCGACACCGTCAAGCACGCCAACCTGGAGTTCTGGCCGCAGTTCAGCCGGGGCATCGAGCGGGCCGCCGAGAAGGCCGGCAAGAAGGACTTCTTCATGTTCGGCGAGGTCTACAGCGCCGACCCGGAGATCACCTCCACGTACGTGCGGCGCGGCGGCCTGCCCGCCACCCTCGACTTCGCCTTCCAGGAGGCCGCGCGCGGCTACACCGCCGCCGGTGGTTCCGCGAAGGCCCTCGCCGACGTGTACGCCCGCGACGACCTGTACGCCGCCCGCGACACCGACGCCAACCGGCTGACCACCTTCCTCGGCAACCACGACATGGGCCGGATCGGTTCGTTCGTCGCCGCGGCCGGCGGGGACGATGCCGCGCAGCTGCGCCGCGCCACCCTCGCCCACGAGCTGATGTTCCTCACCCGGGGGCAGCCGGTGGTCTACTCCGGCGACGAGCAGGGCTTCACCGGCCCCGGCGGCGACAAGGACGCCCGGCAGGACATGTTCGCCTCGAAGACGGCCGACTACCTCGACGACGACCTGATCGGCACCGACCGCACCCACGCCGCCGACCAGTACGACCCGACGCACCCGCTCTACCGCACCATCGCCGGGCTGGGCGCGCTGCGCCAGGCCCACCCGGCGCTGCGCGACGGCGTGCAGGTCACCCGGTACGCCGCCGACGGCCCCGGCGTCTTCGCGTTCTCCCGCGTCGACCCCCGCCAGCGCGTCGAGTACGTCGTCGCCGTCAACAACGCCGACACCGCGCAGACCGTCACCGTGGACACCTGGTCGCCCGGCACCGCCTTCGCCGGCATTTACGGCGGCACCGGCACCTCGACCGCCGGGGCGGACGGCAGGCTCACCGTCACCGTGCCGGCCATGTCCGCCGTGGTCCACCGGGCCGCCAGGGCCATCCCGCAGGCCGCCGCGAAGCCGACGATCGCCGTCACCGCCCCCGCCCCGGGCACGCCCGTCGCCACCCGGGCCGCCGTCACCGCCCAGGTCACCGGCGATCCCCTCGCCACCGTCACCGTCGCCGCCCGGGTCGCCGGCGGCCGGTGGACCCTGCTGGGCAGCGCGCACACCGCCCCGTACACCGTGCACCACGACCTGACCGGCCTGGCCGGCGGCACGAAGGTCGAGTACAAGGCCGTCGTCCGCGACGGCCGGGGCCGCGTCGCCGCCACCCGCTCCACCGCCACGGTCGGCACCCCCGCCCAGAGCGCGTCGCGGGACTGGGTGGTGGTGCACTACCAGCGCCCGGCCGGCGGCTACGCCGACTGGGGCCTGTACGCGTGGGGCGACATCGACCCCGCGTACGTCACCGAGTGGCCCAAGGGGCAGCCGTTCGCGGGCGAGGACTCGTACGGCCGGTTCGCCTGGGTGAAGCTGAAGCCCGGCGCGGAGTCCGTCGGGTTCCTCGTGGTGGACTCCGCCGGCAACAAGGACGTCGCCACCGACCGCACCGTCGACGTGACGCAGACCGGCGAGGTGTGGGTGAAGCAGGGCGATGCCGCGGTCTATCCGAGCCGGCAGGCCGCCACCGGCGAGCCCGACCCGCCGGTCGCCGAGGACACCGCGCTGATCCACTACCGCCGCGCCGACGACAACTACGACGGCTGGGGCCTGCACCTGTGGGACGGGGCCGCCAACCCCACCGACTGGTCCAGCCCGCTGAAGCCGGAGAAGGTCGACTCCTTCGGCGCGGTCTTCCGGGTGCCGCTGGCCGCCGGGGCGACCGGCCTGAGCTACATCGTGCACAACGGCGACACCAAGGACCTGCCGGACGACCAGCGGCTCGACTTCGCCACCGCCGGGCGGGAGGTGTGGCTGCTCGCCGCCACGCCGGGCCGGCTACTGCCGACGACCTCGTCCGGGGTATCCAGGGACGTGGACATCACCAAGCAGCGGGCGCAGTGGATCGACCGGTCCACCGTCGCCTGGCAGACTCCCGACACCGACGGCCGGACGTACGCCCTGGTCACCGCCCCTTCCGGCGGGCTGAGCGTCGTCGACGGGGAGCTGTCCGGGACGTACACCTCGCTGCCGCTGCGGGCGCAGCGCAACGGGCTCACCGAGGCCCAGCGCGCGCGGTTCCCGCACCTGTGGGCGCACCGCGCCTTCACCCTCGACCGGGGTGACCTGGCGAAGGTGCCGGCGGCGCTGCGCGGGCAGCTCGTGGTCACCGAGCGGGACGCCGAGGGGAAGCTGCTCGGCGCGACCGGCGTGCAGGTCCCGGGCGTGCTCGACGACGTGTACGCCGCCGCGACCGCCGCCAGGCTCGGCCCCACCTTCGCCGGCCGGGTGCCCACCCTGTCGGTCTGGGCGCCCACCGCCCGGTCGGTGGCGCTGGAGCTCTCGGACGCCCCGACCGCCGCGCCACGGGTCGTGGCGATGCGCCGCGACGACCGCACCGGCGTGTGGTCCGTGCGCGGTGAGCCGGGCTGGACCGGCAAGTACTACCGGTACCGGGTGTCCGCGTGGCAGCCGGCCGCGCAGCGGGTCGTCACCGCGTCGGTGACCGACCCGTACTCGGTGGCCCTCGCGCCGGACTCCACGCACAGCCAGCTCGTCGACCTGGCCGACCCGGCCCTGGCCCCGGCCGGCTGGGCTGGCCTGCGCAAGCCGGCGGCCGTGCCCCCGGCGAAGGCGCAGATCCAGGAGGTCTCCGTGCGGGACTTCTCCGTCGCCGACGTCACCGTGCCGGCCGAGCGGCGCGGCACCTACCTGGCGTTCACCGACCCGGGCACGACCGGCATGAAGCACCTGCGGTCGCTCGCCGACGCCGGCGTCGACTACCTGCACCTGCTGCCCGCGTTCGACTTCGCCACCATCCCCGAGCGGCGGGCCGACCAGCGGCAGCCGGCGTGCGACCTGGCTGCGCTCCCGGCCGACTCCGACGAGCAGCAGAAGTGCGTCGCGGCCGTCGCCGACACCGACGGCTACAACTGGGGGTACGACCCGCTGCACTACACCGTGCCGGAGGGCGGCTACGCCGTCGACCCGGCCGGGGCGGCGCGCACCGCCGAGTTCCGCCGGATGGTCGCCGGGATCAACGGCGCGGGCCTGCGGGTCGTCATGGACGTCGTCTACAACCACACCTCGGCCGCCGGCACCGACGCGAAGTCGGTGCTCGACCAGGTGGTGCCGGGCTACTACCACCGGCTGCTCGACGACGGGGCCGTCGCCACCTCCACGTGCTGCGCCAACACCGCACCCGAGCACGCCATGATGGGCAAGCTCGTGGTCGACTCGCTGGTCACCTGGGCCAAGGCGTACAAGGTGGACGGCTTCCGGTTCGACCTGATGGGCCACCACCCGAAGGCCAACATCCTGGCCGTGCGCGCCGCCCTGGACCAGCTCACCGTCGCCCGCGACGGCGTCGACGGGAAGAAGATCCTGCTCTACGGCGAGGGCTGGAACTTCGGCGAGGTCGCCGACGACGCCCGGTTCACGCAGGCCACCCAGGCCAACATGGCCGGCACCGGGATCGGCACGTTCAACGACCGGCTGCGCGACGCGGTGCGCGGCGGCGGCCCGTTCGACGCCAACCCGCGCGTGCAGGGCTTCGCCTCCGGCCTGTTCACCGACCCCAACGGCGACCCGGTCAACGGCTCGGCCGCCGAGCAGAAGGCCCGGCTGCTGCACGCCCACGACCTGATCAAGGTGGGGCTCACCGGCAACCTGCGCGGCTACCGGTTCACCGACTCGTCGGGCAGGCAGGTCACCGGCGGCCAGGTCGACTACAACGGCTCGCCGGCCGGCTACACGGCCGCGCCCGGCGAGGCGGTCACCTACGTCGACGCGCACGACAACGAGATCCTGTACGACGCGCTGGCGTACAAGCTGCCGCAGGCCACCTCGGCGACCGACCGGGCCCGGATGCAGGTGCTCGCCCTGAGCACGGTGGCGCTGGGGCAGGGGACCGGGTTCGTGACGGCCGGCTCGGAGCGGCTGCGGTCGAAGTCGCTGGACCGCAACTCCTACAACTCCGGCGACTGGTTCAACCAGATCCGCTGGGACTGCGCCCAGGGCAACGGGTTCGGCGCGGGCCTGCCCCCGGCGCAGGACAACCAGGACAAGTGGCCGTACGCGAAGCCGCTGCTGGCCGATCCGAAGCTGGTGCCGGACTGCGCGGCGATCGACCTGGCCGACGCCCGGTACGCGGAGCTGCTGCGGGTGCGCGGGTCGTCGCCGGTGTTCGGGCTGGACACCGCCGAGCAGGTGCAGAAGCGGGTCGCGTTCCCGCTGTCCGGCGTCGGTGAGACGCCGGGCGTGCTCACCATGACCCTCGACGCCCGGGGGCTCGGCGGGGCGTGGCGGTCGGTGACCGTCGTGTTCAACGCCACGCCGCAGGCGGCGCAGCAGACCGTGACCGGGCTGCGCGGGTCGGACGTGGCGCTGCACCCGGTGCTGCGGGCCTCGGCCGATCCGGTGCTGCGCACCGCCTCGTTCGACCGGGGCAGCGGGACGTTCACGGTGCCGGCGCGCAGCGTGGCGGTCTTCGTGCAGCGCTGACCCGGGGCGTACGGGGCCGGCCCCGCCGAGCGCGACTTGAGGTCGCGCCCGGCGGGGCCGGCTTCTTTGTTGCGGTGGAGCGGTTGCTCCGTGGCGGCCCGGTCAGCCCTGGCAGTTGGTGATGGCGGTGCCGCCGCAGTTGTTCGGGTTGTTGCGGAACACCAGCGTCTTGACGTCGATGCTGGCGGTGCCCGCGTTGAAGATGCCGCCGCCGGTGGCGCCGGCCTGGTTCTCGGTGATCACGCTGCGCTGGACGACGAGCGTCCCGCCGGCGGCGTTGTTGATGCCGCCGCCGTTGTTGGCGGCCTGGTTGCGCAGCACCACGCTGTCGGACATCGTGAGGACGCCGCCGTTGTTGATGGCCCCGCCGTTGGTGCCGGCGACGTTGCCGAAGAACGTGGTGCCGTTGTAGCGCTCCACCTTCTTCTCGTACTCCGCGCCGTCGCCGCCGGGCTGGAGGCCGTCGGGCTGCGGCTCGGCCATTCCGCCCTTGCCGCCCTTGTCCTCGCTGCCCTTGGCCCTGGTGCCATGGTCCGGGGCACTCCCGCCGCGGTACTGCTCGGCCAGCTCGGACGTCCACTTGTCGTCGCCCGGCAGGATCGTGGTGGTGGAGCCGCCGAGGGTGTAGAGCCCGCCACCCGCGCCGAGCGTCGTGTTCTCCACGAACTTGACGTCGCGCAACTGCACGTTGCCCCCGGTGACGGCGATGCCGCCGCCGTTGGTCAGCGCGACGTTGAGCCGGAAGGTGCTGTCGGCGACGTCGGCGGAGCCGCCGGCCACCAGGAGACCGCCGCCGCTGCCGGCGGTCTGGTTGCCGACGAAGGTGCTCTTGCGGATGGTCACCGCACCCGCGGTGCTGGCGATCGCGCCACCACCGGACACGGGCGGTTGGGTGTTCGTGCCGCTGGCCTTGTTCGCCTCGAAGTGGGAGTCGTGCACCGTCAGCGTGCCGCTGTTGAAGACCGCGCCCCCACTGTTCCCCGCGTTGTTGAGGGTGAACTTGGTGTCCTTCAGCACGGTGGTGCCCAGGTTGGTGATCGCCCCACCGTTGACCCCGGCGGTGGCGGCGTTGTTCTGGGTCAGCTTCACGCCCTTCAGCTCGGCCCGGCCGCCGGCCTGCACCAGCATGGCCCCGCCGCCGGGGGCGGTGACGACCAGACCGTTGCGCAGCGTGACGTCACTCAGCCGCAGGTTGCCGCCGGCGTTGACCTGGAAGATGCGGAACAGGGTCGGCGGCGCGCTCGCCAGGTCCCAGGCCCGCTCCAGGACCGAGTGCTCCCCCAGGATCGTGATGTCGGTGGTGATCGGCGGCAGCGCGTTGCTGCCGGTCGCCGTCGCGGTGCCGGTGCGCAGCTCGTACGTGCAGCCACGGGCCAGCTTCAGGGTGCCCCCCAGGTTCTGGTTGGCCCGGTTGATGGCGGCGAACAGGGCGGTGACGTCGCACGGCACGGAGGCGACGTGCCGCTCGCCCTCTCCGGGGCGGCCACCCTCGTGCCCCTCCCAGCCCTCGCCCCGGCCCGAACCGTCCTTCTGGCTCTGGTGTCCGCCGGAGTCGTCGAGGCGGGTGACCGCGCTGGCGGTGGTGGCGGCCATCATGCCCAGGCCGACCACGCCCGCCATGCCGGCGATGCCGGTGGCGAGCCACTTCTTGCGGCGGTTCCTCGGCACCGGGTTGGCGGTGCCGCTCTGCTTAAGGTGATTGGACATCGGAGCTCTCTGCCCTCTCCTTGCATCAGACAAGGCCGCTTCGCCGTGGCGTGGCGTCCTTGGCTACAAATCGGTTGTAGCTACTGAAAATCACCGTAGGAGAGCTTTCTTCGCTTCGTGGGCTTATCCGAGGAAAGCCCACGTTTGAGAACCGATGCCTCAAGCCGGATCAGACGGGACTCGGAGCGCGCGGCTAGCGGCGCTGGAGGAGGGGCCTGCGGCCCCGGCGCGGTCGCTGCCGCGCCGGCCATCGGGCGGCCGGTGGTAGACGTCGGGGCCTGTGCCCGGACTCGTCGTCCAGCGCAGGCCCCGCGCTATGTGGATCAGTCGAGCACCGGAGCCGGTGCCGACGTGGCTCGCCGGTTCGTGCCGACGACTGCAATCAGTGGATGGAATTCGGTGACAACCCGGTGGATGGAACGACGCCGACGGGAGCCGGCCGCTGAACCCACCTTAACGGTCGAACCAGCCTCGGCCGGACTTATCTGAAGAAAACCCGTGTTCGGCGTCTTGTCGCCCGTCACCGGGACGAGCGGGACGCCGTCGCCGTCAGCCGGGCAGGCGGGGGCCCGCCTCCCGCTGCTCGGCCAGCCAGGTCTCCACCTCGTCGGCCCGGCGCGGCAGCCCCGCCGACAGGTTGACCGCGCCGGTCGCCGTGACCAGCACGTCGTCCTCGATCCGGATGCCGATGCCGCGCAGCTCCTCCGGGACCAGGTCGTCCTCGGGCTGGAAGTAGAGCCCCGGCTCCACGGTGAGCACGTAGCCCTCGCCGAGGGTGCCGTCGCGGTACGTCTCCTTACGGGCGTTCGAGCAGTCGTGCACGTCGATGCCGAGCATGTGCCCGAAGCCGTGCAGCGTCCACCGGCGGTAGACCGTCGACTTCTCGTCCATCGCCTCGTCCACGCTCACCGGCAGCAGGCCCAGCTCGTGCAGCCCCTCGGCGAGCACCCGCATGCAGGTCCGGTGCACCTCCTTGAACGCCACGCCCGGCCGGACCGCGTCGATGCCGGCCTGCTGCGAGGCGTACACGATGTCGTAGACCTGGCGTTGCAGCGGGGTGAACCGGCCGCCGACCGGCAGCACCCGGGTGACGTCGGCGGTGTAGAGGTTGCGGTTCTCCACCCCCATGTCCATCAGCAGCAGCTCGCCCGGCCGGGTGGTGCCGTGGTTGTGCACCCAGTGCAGGATCGTGGCGTGCTCGCCGGCCCCGACGATCGAGCCGTAGCCGACGTCGTTGCCGTCGTGCCGGGCCCGCAGCGCGAAGATGCCCTCCAGCAGCCGCTCCGAGACGCCCCGGTCGGCCGGCAGCACCCGGGCCACGTCCTCGAAGCCCCGCACGGTGGCGTCGATCGCGTCCTGGAGCTGGGCGATCTCCCACTCGTCCTTGACCAGCTTCAGCTCGGAGATCGCGATGGCCAGCTCCCGGTCGCGGGCCGGCTGGCCCTCCTCGCGGGGCCCGTCGTAGGGGCGCACGGCCGCGTCGACGCGGGCGTCGAAGCCGCGCAGCACCCGCGTGCGCCCCGGGGCCAGGTTGGCCAGCGCCGCGTCCAGCTCGGCCAGGTCGACCGTGGGCAGGCCCAGCTCGGTCGACTTCTCCGCGAGGGTGTGCCGGCGGCCCACCCACAGCTCGCCGTGCCGGCTGCGGAAGAACTCGTCGTTGTCCCGCGAGGAGCGGGGTCGCACGTAGAGCACGGCGTCGTGCCCCGAGCCGTTCGGGCGCAGCACGAGCACGCTGTCGGGGTCGGGGTCGCCGGTCAGGTACGCGAAGTCGCTGCCCGGCCGGAACCGGTACTCGGTGTCGTTGGCGCGCGTCTTCTCCCCGCCGGTGGGGATGACCAGCGTCTCGCCGGGGAAGGCCGCGGAGAGCGCGGCCCGCCGCTTGGCGTGGTTGGGCACCTCCACCCGGGGGCCGACCGGCAGGGTGGTGTCCCGCCAGCCCTGGCGCATGAACGACAGGAACGCCTCCGGGAAATCCGGGTCGTGCGACTCGGTGCCGTCCGCCGGCTGGCCGTCCGTCCGGTCCTCGCTCATGATCCGCTCCCTCCGCCTCGTCGCTGGTCCAGACGGTACCCCGGCGCAGGCGCGAGCGGAGACCCTGCGGTGCCCGCGACGGTCGCCCGCGCCGCGTGGAAAGATGACCACCATGTGCGGACTTCTGGCCTTCTTCAGCGCTAACGGCAACGCCGCCGCCCACCGCGACCACATCGCGGGGGCGTTGGAATGCCTGCACCACCGCGGACCGGACGAGACCGGGGTCGAGGTGGTCGGCGACGCGGGCGGCCAGTACGCGGACGCGGTCTTCGCGCACAAGCGCCTGGCGATCATCGACGTGGCGTCCAGCCACGAGCCGCTGCCCTACGCGGGCGGGCGCTACCTGCTGACCTTCAACGGCGAGATCTACAACTACATCGAGCTGCGCGAGGAGCTGATGCGCAACTTCGGCGCGCAGTTCGCCACCGGGGGCGACGGCGAGGTGATCGTCGCCGGCTACCACTACTGGGGCGAGCAGGTGCTCACCCGGCTGCGCGGCATGTTCGCCTTCGTCATCTGGGACCGGCAGGAGCGCCGGGCGTTCGGCGCGCGCGACAACTTCGGCATCAAGCCGCTGCACTACCTGGAGACCGTCGACGGGCTCTACCTCGCCTCCGAGAAGAAGGCGCTGCTGCCGTTCGCCCAGTCGGCGTACGCCGGGGACGCCGGCATCGACACGGCCAACCTCAGCCACTACCTGACCCTCCAGTACGTCCCGGAGCCCGGCACCCTGCACCAGGGGATCAGCCGGATCGGGTCGGGGGAATACCTGACCTGGACCCCGGGCGGCCGGATCGACGTGCGGCGGTGGTACCGCCCGGTGTTCCGGCCCACCCCGGTCGCCGACGAACAGCGGCTCTACCACCAGATCCGGGAGACGCTGCGGGAGAGCGTCCGGATGCACATGCGCTCGGACGTGCCGGTCGGCTCGTTCCTGTCCAGTGGCATCGACTCCACCGCCGTGGTGGCCCTGGCCCGCGAGTTCAACCCGCACATCCTCACCTTCACCGTCGGCTACGACGTCCCCGGCTACTCGGAGATCGACGTCGCCCAGGACTCGGCCCGGCACCTCGACGTGACCACGATCCCGACCAAGATCGGGCCGCAGGACATGATCGACGCGCTGCCGAAGATCGTCTGGCACCTCGACGACCCGGTGGCCGACCCGGCGCTCGTGCCGCTGTACTTCGTGGCGAAGAAGGCCGCCGAGCACGTCACCGTGGTCCTCTCTGGCGAGGGCGCCGACGAGTTCTTCGGCGGCTACACCATCTACCGCGAGCCGCTGTCGCTCGGCACGGTCAACGGCCTGCCCGGCGGCGTGCAGAAGGGGCTGCGCGCGGTCTCCAAGGCCATCCCGCAGGGGGTCAAGGGCAAGAGCTTCCTGGAGCGCGGCACCACCCCGATCGAGCAGCGCTACTACGGCAACGCCCGGATGTTCACCGAGGAGGAGAAGCAGCACCTGCTGCGCCGCTACGACCCCTCGGTGCGCTACACCGACGTCACCGCCCCGATCTACGCCGAGTGCACCGAGCTCGACGACGTCACCAAGATGCAGTACGTCGACCTCTACACCTGGCTGCGCGGCGACATCCTGGTCAAGGCCGACCGGATCTCGATGGCGCACTCGCTGGAGGTCCGGGTGCCGTTCCTCGACAAGGAGGTGTTCGACGTGGCGGCCACCATCCCGGTGGACCTGAAGCTCCCGCCGCGCTCCGACGCCACCAAGTACGCCATGCGCCAGGCCCTTCAGGGCGTCGTGCCGCCGGCCATCGTCAACCGCAAGAAGCTGGGCTTCCCCACCCCGACGCGGGTCTGGCTGCGCGGCGAGATGTACGAGTGGGCCCGCTGGGTGCTGTCCAACTCCGGCGCGGGCGACCTGATCGACCTGTCGTACGCGATGCGGCTGCTGGAGGAGCACAAGCGGGAGGAGGCCGACCACTCCCGCAAGGTGTGGACGGTGCTGATCTTCTGCATCTGGCACGCGATCTTCGTGGCCAAGACGCTCGACCCGGGCATCCAGCGCAACCAGTCGGCGCTGCTGACGAAGCCGGTCGTCGGCTCCGTGGTCCGCTGAGCCCGGCGCGCCCCGCGCCCCGCTGAGCGGGGTGGGCGGGGGCCGGCACGCCAAAGGGCCCCCGCCGTTTCGGCGGGGGCCCTTTCCGCTCACCGCGCGCCGGCTCGGCCGACGCGCGGGCGCGGGGTCACACGCGGGAGCAGCTCACCGTCGGCAGCGAGCTCGTGCCGCCGGCGACGAAGCCGAAGGTGGTCGTCCCCTCCGGCGCGACCGCCCCGTTGTAGGGGCTGTTGGTGACCGTCACCGTCGAGCCCGACGTGGTGTACGTGCCGTTCCACAGGCTGTGGATCGTCTGGCCCGTCGACCAGGTCAGGGTCGCCTTCCAGCCGGCGAACGGCGTCGAGCCGTGGTTCATGATGGCCACCTCGCCCTGGAACCCGCCGGACCAGGAGCTGACCACCTTGTAGGTCGCCATGCAGTCACCGCCGGCCGGCGGCGTCGTCGGCGCGGGGGTGGTGGGTGCCGGCGTCGTCGGAGCCGGCGTGGTGGGGGCGGGGGTGGTCGGCGCCGGGGTGGTCGGGTTCGGGGTGCCGCCCTGGCCGATGCCGGTCACCTGGCCGTTGCCGCCGTCGAAGGTCACGTCCGAGCAGCCGAAGAAGTTCTCCTGGCTGTCCGAGCGGACCCAGCGCGAGTAGATGATGTGCTGGCCGCTCTTGCCCGAGGGCAGGTTGCCGCTGAAGTAGTAGTGCCCGTCGTTGGTGCCCGGCCCACCGCTCTGCGGCGGGTTGGTCACCGTGAGGAAGGGCTGCTCCTCCAGGTCGCTCCAGGCCAGGGGCCGGTTCGGGCTCCAGCTGTCCTTCGTCACGTAGAAGTAGAAGGTGCCCGGGTGGTGGGCCCAGTTGCTGTACGTGAAGTTGAACCGGGCACCGGCCGTCAGGTGGGTCAGCGGCCAGTCGCTGCGGGCGGCGTCGTAGCCGCTGAAGCCGGTGTTGCCGCCGCTGCACAGCTTGCCGTCGGGGATGTAGCCGACGGTGCGGCCGCCGGCGTCCGAGCGCAGCACGCTGAACCAGTTGTACAGCGAGTTGGCCCCGTTCTGGGCGACCGCGGCCGAGCAGGCCGGGTTGTTCGGCTTGATCTCACCGGTGGGGGCGAGGCCGTCCTTCCAGCACAGGTAGGTGCGGGCGCCGGGGGTCATCGACGCGCCGTGTGCTTCTGCCGGGTCGGGGCTGGCCACCACGGTGGCGGCACCCGCGGCGAGGGTTGCGGCCGCGATGAGCAGCGCGGCCGTGCGGGAACGGGTCACGGGGTTCTCCTGACTCGCGGAACGACCGCACCGGCCGTTCCGCTGGGACGAGCGGATGTCACGATCGCGGTGCCGCGCCCATGCCCGTGGGCCGACGGCGCGCGTCACCGACGGTCCGCCTCGGCGGACCGGTGTGCCCCTCGCGCTGGCTCTCTCCCGGCGCCGGCGGACGCGACAGCCCCTCGCATCGACCGGCAGCGTCATCTCACCACGCCGAAGCCGACCGCCGCAATAGTTGACTGTCGATGATATCCGGGTCCCGCCCGGTCCGTGGCCCCGCCAGGTGGGGGTTCGGTGCCGGCGTCGCCGCCAGGTAGGAAAGGATCGGGGTACGACAGCGGAGGCGACGGAAGGGCCACGATGGGATACGCGGTGGTGCTCGGCGAGGCACTGATCGACCTGCTCGACGGGGAGTGCGACGGGCAGCCCGTCTTCCGGCAGGCGATCGGCGGCGGCCCGCTCAACGTCGCCGTCGGGGTGGCCCGCCTCGGCGGGTCGGTGCAGTTCGTCGGCTCGCTCGGCGACGACGCGCTCGCCGACCGGATCCGCGCCTTCCTGACCGACGCGGGCGTCGGGCTGGCCGGCGCGGTCACCGTGCCCGCCGCGACCGCCCTGGCGGTGGCCACCCACTCCGGCGCGGAGCCGGACTTCCGCTTCTACGGCGAGCCGCCGTCGTACGGGCTGCTCACCGCCGACGCCCTGGACGTGGACCTGGTCGGGGCGGCGGACGTGCTCTACTGCGGCTCGATCGTGCTGCTGTCGCCGGGCGTGCTCGCCGCCGCGCGCCGCGCCTGGTCCGTCGCGGGCGGGCTGCGGGTGTTCGACCCGAACGTCCGGCCCCGGCTGCTCGACGGCCCGGCCGCGCTGGCCGCCCTGCGCCAGACGGTCGCGGAGTTCGCCGCCTCCGCCCACCTCGTCAAGCTCAGCGCCGCCGACGCGGAGCTGCTCTATCCCGGCGAGCCGGTCGAGGGGGTCGCGGCGTACCTGCGGGAGCTGGGGGCGGCCACCGTCGTGGTCACCCTCGGCGCGGACGGCGCGCTGGTCGCCGCCGCCACCGCCGATCCGGTACGCGTGCCCGCGCCGAAGGTGCACGCGGTCGACGCGACGGGCGCGGGTGACTCGGTGATGGGCGCGCTCGTCGCCGGGTTGCTGGCCGACGGGGAGCCCACCGACCCCGCCGACTGGCACCGCCGGGTCGCGTTCGCGCTGCGCGTGGCCGGCCTGGTCTGCGAGTCGGCGGGCGGCGCGGTGGCCATGCCCACCCGCGCCGAGGTCCTGGCCCGCTTCCCCGGTTGACCCGGCGGGGCGGCCCGCGCCGGCGGGCGGAACGTCAGCCGGCGCCGTCCAGTTCGGCGTAGCCGCGGCGGGCCGCGGTGAGGGCGGCGCGGGCGCCGAAGGGCGCCTCGGCGGCCACCCGCTCCGGCGGGGCCCCGCCGGTGTGGCCGGCCCGGATCAGCCAGGACAGCTCGGCCAACTGCCCGTGCTGGGCCCGGACGAACTCCGGGTCGACCAGCTCGCCGTGCCCCGGCACGACCACCGTGCCCGGGGTGGTCAGCCGGAGCACCTCGGCCAGCGCGTCCGGCCACTGCAACGGATACGACTCCTCGAACGCCGGCGGGCCGCTCTGCTCCACGAGGTCCCCGGCGACCAGCAGGTCCGCGTCCGGCACGTGCACCACCAGGTCGGCGTCGGTGTGCCCGTGGCCCGGGTGGCGCAGCACCACCCGCCGGCCGCCCACGTCCAGCACCGTCTCCGCCCGCACGACGTGGGTCGGGGCCAGCAGCCGGGTGCCGGCCAGCTCGGCGGCCAGCTCCGGCCGGTCGGCGCGCATCTCCTCGTACGCGGCCCGGCGCAGCTCGTCGGGGCGGTCCCGCAGCGCCACGGCGGCGGCCTCGTGCGCGTAGACCGGTCGGGCCGGGTGGCCGGCGACGACGGCGTTGCCGAAGCAGTGGTCGAAGTGGTGGTGGGTGTTCACGACCGTCCACGGGTGCGGGGTGACCGCGCGGGCGGCGGCGACCAGCCCGGCGGCCTGCCCGGCGGTGGAGAGGGTGTCCACCACCAGCGCCGCGTCGTCGCCGACGACCAGCGTGACGTTGACGTCGAGCAGCGGCTCGCGCAGCACGTACACCCGGTCGGCGACCTCGACGAACCGCGCCGTCACGGCGTGCCCGCCCCGGCCGGCGCGCCGGTGGCCCGCGCGACGAAGCGCCGCCGGTCGACCAGCACCCGCTCCACCCGCCCCCGCGCCACGTCCCGGCCGGCGTCGTCGGTGACCGTCACCTCGAAGCCCAGCCGTCGCCCGTCGACGTCCGTGAGCCGCGCCTGCGCCACCACCGTCCGCCCGACCGGCGTGGCGGCGAGGTGGTCCAGCTCGACCCGCGTCCCGACCGTCGTGCCGCCGGGCGGCAGCGCCCCGGCGGTCGCCGCGACCGTGGCCGCCTCGGCCAGCGCGACCACCCGGGGGGTGCCCAGCACCTCGACGTCGCCGGAGCCGGCGGCGAGCGCGGTGTCGGCGTCGGTGACGGTCAGCTCGACGCGGGCGGACCGGCCCGGCGCGAGGGAATGCTCCGACTGCTCCTGCATGGCCACAGCCTAGGTGGTCGGCGTCCGCCGTTCCGGTCGCCGCCACGCACGGGGCGGGGCCGTCGCCCGCGCCACGGGGAGGGCCGCCGCCCGCGCCACGAGCCGTCGGGGGCGTCGTCCCGGCGGCGGGCGGGGCCGCCGTCCGCGCATCGGGCGAGGTCCGCCGTCGACCGGCGAGGCCGCCGTCGGCGGGAAGGCCGCCGCCGCTAACCTGGACGGCGATGGCCGTCGTGACTGACCCCCAGCCCCCCGCCCCCACCGGACCACCGGAGCCCTCCGACGGCGGTCGTCGCCGCGTGGTCGCCATGGCGGCCTGGGCGGTCGCCTTCGTGGCCGGCTGGCTCGTCATCGGCCTGCCCACCGACCCGGCGTACGCGTTCCTGTGGATCTGGGCGGCCACCATCGCCTGGAACTCCCGCCGCCCGTGGCGCAGCCACCTGCGCTTCGCCCGCGACTGGGTGCCCGTGGTGCTGCTGCTCGCCGTCTACAACCTGTCCCGGGGGTTCGCCGACAACGGGGCCACCCCGCACGCGATGGAGCTGATCGTCGCCGACCGGTTCATGTTCGGCTGGGCCACCGGCGGCCAGGTGCCGACGATCTGGTTGCAGGAGCACCTCTACCGTCCCGAGGTGCGCTGGTGGGACGTGGTGGCGAGCTGGGTGTACTTCTCGCACTTCGTGGTGGCGCTCGCCGCCGCCGCCGTGCTCTGGATGCGCGACCGGCACCGCTGGGCGGCGTTCATGCGCCGCTGGGGGTTCCTGTGCGCGTCGGGGCTGGTCACCTACTTCCTCTACCCGGCGGCCCCGCCCTGGTGGGCGGCGCAGAACGGCCTGCTCACCGAGGTGGCCCGCATCTCCACCCGGGGCTGGAAGGCGTTCGGCATGCACGGGGCCGGCAACCTGCTCAACGCCGGGCAGATCGCGTCCAACCCGGTGGCCGCGATGCCGTCGCTGCACACCGCGTTCGCCCTCTTCGTGGTGGTGTTCTTCCTCCGCTCGGCCCGCCGCCGCTGGTGGCCGCTGCTGCTGGCGTACCCGCTGGCGATGACGTTCACCCTGGTCTACTCCGGCGAGCACTACGTCATCGACGTGCTCGTCGGCTGGGCGTACGTGGGGCTGACCTTCCTGGCCGTCGGCCTGGGGGAGCGCTGGTGGGCGGCGCGCCGGTCCCGCCGTACCCCCGATGGGGAGCGGGCCGACGGCGGGCCGGGCGGCGCGGAGCCGGCCGACCCGGTCGCCGACCCGTCGGCGGTGCCGGCGACCCGCTGAGCCGCGTCCCCGCAGCCGACCCGGCCGCGTTGCGGCTCAGCGGGCGCGGTGGGCGGCGTGCGCCCGGGCCGTCAGCTCCGCCGCCAGCCACCACGCCTCGTCGAGGTCGCGGTCGAGGGCGGCGGCGCCCGCGCCGCCGGCCGTGTCCGCGTGCACGGTGGCCAACCGCAGTCGCCGCTGCGCCGGGCCCTGGGTCACCCGCACGCTCTGGATCCGGGCGTACGGCACGACGGTGAGCTGCCGGGTGAGCAGGCCGGACCGGGCGGCGAAGACCCGCTCGTCGAGCCCCGCGCCGACCGCGCGCCAGCCCAGCGGGCGCAGCCACCGCGCCCGGGCCGGCGGGAGGCCGGTCGCCAGCCCGCCCAGCCGCACCCCCGGCAGCACCTCCGCGACGATCCGTTCGCCCGTGCCCTGGTCGCCCACCGGCAGCAGCCGGTCCGGCCGGTTGCGGTCGTCGGCCTCGCCGCCGGAGTAGCCGGCGACCTCCAGGCGCAGCCGCAGCCAGCCCTTGGCCCGCCAGAGCAGCGGCCAGGTCACCCCGACGGTCTGCACCCGGTTGAGCGGCACCGTCTGCGCCCGCGTCTCCAGCAGGCCGTTGCGGACCCGCAGGGTGCCCTCGTCGCGGGCCAGCCGGAAGTTCCAGTCGTCGAGCACCCGGCGGATCGGTTGCAGCAGCACGCCGGCCATCGCGGTGACCGTGCTCGCCACCGCGATGAACGACCACGAGCCCTCGGAGAGGAACTGCGCCACGACGAAGGCCACGCCGAAGGGGAGCAGGAACGCCTGCGGGGTGAGCAGTTGGCTGACCAGCAGGTCCCGGTTGGCCACGGCGTGCAGGGCGCGCC
Source organism: Micromonospora sp. WMMD712 (assembly GCF_029581295.1). Taxonomy (NCBI): domain Bacteria; kingdom Bacillati; phylum Actinomycetota; class Actinomycetes; order Micromonosporales; family Micromonosporaceae; genus Micromonospora; species Micromonospora sp. WMMD712. Next base: position 2,127,095 of record NZ_CP120743.1, on the reverse strand, counting down.
CCGGCGGCACGGGCGTGACCGCCGGCCCGGCCGGGGCGGACGGCTGCGGCGCGGCCGCCCCCGGGTGCGGCGCGGGGCCGGCGAGCGCGAGCAGCCGCTGCCGCAGGGCGGCGGCCTCGGCCACACCGAGGTAGGCCAGCGGCGCCTCGGTCTTGCCGCCGCCGACCACCTCCAGCCGCAGCTCGGCGAGGCCGGTGAGCTGGGCGAGCAGCGGGCGGACCACCTCGACGGCCTGGAGCCGCTCCAGCGGGATGGCCCGGGTGCGCCGCCACAGCAGCCCCTCGTAGACGCGCAGCTCCCGGCCGACCACGTGGTAGCCGGTGTTGTACCAGCTCACCACCGCCAGCACCGTCGCGCCGAGGGCGAGCACGGTCGCCATCGCCGCGAACCAGCCGAAGCCGACCCGCGACAGTGTCGACCAGGACAGGCCCGCGATGACCACCACCAGCGACTTCGCCCCGTGCAGGGCCGGGCTCAGCGGGTGCAGCCGCCGCCGTGGCTCCGCGCCGCCGCCGTCGGGGTGGCCGTGCGGCGTCGGCGGCGCGGGGGGCGTCGGCTGGTGGTCGTGCGGCGGGCCGGCGGCCGGATGGTCGGGGCGGGGCGCCGGCGGCACGTCGGCGGCGGGGCCGTCGGGGTGGGGCGCCGGCGGCGTGTCGGTGGCCGGGCGGGGCAGCTCGGGGCCGGGGTGGGTCACAGGCCCTCCGCGCGGTCCTCGCCGAGGGCGGTGAGCCGGTCGCGCAGCCGGGCCGCCTCCGCCGGGCGCAGGCCCGGCACGCGGGCGTCGCTGGCCGCCGCGGCCGTGTGCAGCTGCACCGTCGCCAGGTCGAACGCCCGCTCCAGGGGCCCCGCGCTGACGTCGACGAACTGCATCCGCGAGTACGGCACGATGGACAACCGGCGGACCAGCAGCCCGTGCCGGACGAGCAGGTCGTTCTCCCGCTCGGCGTAGCCCCAGGCGTGCACCGCCCGGACGATCGTGACGACCCGCCACGCCCCGGCCAGCACGACCGCGCCGAGGGCAGCCCCGAACAGCCAGTGCCCGCTCACCGCCCAGCCGACCGCCAGCGCCAGCAGCGCCACCCCGAGCAGCGCCGCCAGGCGCAGCAGCTCGACCCAGATCAGGTCGGTGGAGACCGACTGCCAGCGCACCGTCGCCGGCCACGGCTCCAGGGGCCCGGGCGGGTGTGCCGCCCGCGGCCCGAAGGCCGGGTGACCCGCCGCGGCGGGCGGGCCGGGCGAGGGCTCGGTGGGGGGTGGCCCGACCGGGTAGGCGGCCGGGGGCGGGCCGGGCGGGGGCCCGGAGGGGTGCGGCGGGGGGCCGCCTGGGGGCTCGCCGGTCACCGGGGACGTCCGCTGCGCGCGCTCACCCGTCGAGCGTAGGCGATCCGGCCAGTGGCGCGACCTCCCGGAGGAAGCCCCGCGCATCGAGGAAGCCGCCGAGCGAGGCCCGGTGGTCGGCACAGGCGAGCCAGGTCTTGCGCCGCGCGGCGGTGTGCAGGCGGGGATTGTTCCAGCGCAACGCCCACTCCGCCGGGGCACGGCAACCGCGCGCCGAACAGATCGGCGCGTCGCCGGTGGAAGGGGGGAGGCTCATCCGGGCCAGTCTAGGAGCGCCGGGCGGGAGATTGAGCGCCGGGCGGCCACGGGGGGAGCCGCCCGGCGACGGGGTGAATGGTACACACGCCGGACCCCCTGCTGTAAACCCGTGACCGGCGATTCTCCGACCCGGGGACGGCGTGGCGAAAATCGGCTTCTCGCCGCCTCGGCACTCAGCCGGGCGTGCGAGTCTTGATACGCACCACGCACCACGCCGCGACGATCGACAATGCTGTGGAGGACCGGTGGCCCAGCCGACCACGCCCGACGCCCCGACGCCGAACGGCAGCGCGCCGCCCCCGCCCCCGTCCGCCGCGCCGCCGACGAGCACACCCGCGCAGGACGCGACGCTGCTGGAGAAGGCGCTGTTCGAGATCAAGCGGGTGATCGTCGGGCAGGACCGGATGGTCGAGCGGATGTTCGTCGCGCTGCTCGCCCGGGGGCACTGCCTGCTGGAGGGGGTCCCCGGGGTGGCGAAGACCCTGGCCGTGGAGACCCTCGCCCGGGTGGTCGGCGGGTCCTTCGCCCGGGTGCAGTTCACCCCGGACCTGGTCCCCGCCGACATCATGGGCACCCGGATCTACCGGCAGTCCAGCGAGAAGTTCGACGTCGAGCTGGGGCCGGTCTTCGTCAACTTCCTGCTCGCCGACGAGATCAACCGCGCCCCGGCGAAGGTGCAGTCCGCCCTGCTGGAGGTCATGAGCGAGCGGCAGGTGTCGATCGGCGGCCAGACCCACCCGGTGCCCGACCCGTTCCTCGTGATGGCCACGCAGAACCCGATCGAGCAGGAGGGCGTCTACCCGCTGCCCGAGGCGCAGCGGGACCGCTTCCTCATGAAGATCGTCGTCGGCTATCCGACCGACGCCGAGGAGCGGGAGATCGTCTACCGGATGGGCGTCGCCCCGCCGGAGCCGGCGCGGGTCTTCGACACCGCCGACCTGATCGCCCTGCAACGCAAGGCCGACCAGGTCTTCGTGCACAACGCGCTTGTCGACTACGCGGTGCGGCTGGTGCTGGCCACGCGTACCCCCGCGGAGCACGGCATGCCCGACGTCGCGCAACTGATCCAGTACGGCGCCAGCCCCCGCGCCTCGCTCGGCCTGGTCCGGGCGACCCGGGCGCTGGCGCTGCTGCGCGGCCGCGACTACGCCCTGCCGCAGGACGTGCAGGACATCGCGCCGGACATCCTGCGGCACCGGCTGGTGCTCAGCTACGACGCGCTCGCCGACGACGTGCCGGCCGACCACGTGGTGCACCGGGTGATGTCGACGATCCCGCTGCCGTCGGTGGCCCCGCGCCAGCAGGCCACCCCGGGCGGCGCGCCGCCGGCCGCCGCCGGGTGGCCCGGGCAGCGGCCGTGACCCCAGCCGACCCCCACCCCTCACCGGGTACGCGAAGCCCGATCTCGCCCGCCGCCGCGCCCCGCAGCGAGGCGGTGCTGTCCCGGCTCCAGTTGCTGGTGACCCGCAAGCTCGACGGCCTGCTCCAGGGCGACTACGCCGGCCTGCTGCCCGGCCCCGGCAGCGAGGCGGGGGAGTCGCGCGAGTACCGCCCCGGCGACGACGTGCGCCGGATGGACTGGCCGGTGACCGCCCGCACGACGATGCCGCACGTGCGGCGCACGGTGGCCGACCGGGAGCTGGAGACGTGGCTCGCCGTGGACCTCTCGGCGAGCCTCGACTTCGGCACCGGCCGGTGGCTCAAGCGGGACGTCGTGGTGGCCGCCGCCGCCGCGCTGGCCCACCTGACCGTGCGCGGCGGCAACCGGATCGGGGCGGTGGTCGGCAGCGGTGGCGACCCGCAGGCCCCGGCCGGCCGCCGGCGCGGCGCGACGCCCCCGCCCGGCCCGGGGCGGCTGGTGCGGCTGCCCGCCCGGGGCGGGCGTCGGGAGACGCAGGGCCTGCTGCGGGCGATCGCCGGCACCGAGATCCGCCCCGGGCGCAGCGACCTGGGCGCGCTCGTCGACGCGCTGAACCGGCCGCCCCGCCGCCGCGGCGTCGCGGTGGTGATCTCCGACTTCCTCGCGCCGCCGCAGCAGTGGGCGCGTCCGCTGCGTAAGCTGCGGGTCCGGCACGACGTGCTGGCGATCGAGGTGGTCGACCCGCGCGAGCTGGAACTGCCCGACGTGGGGGTGCTGCCGGTGGTCGACCCGGAGACCGGCGAGCTGCACGAGGTGCAGACCGCCGACCCCCGGCTGCGCCGCCGGTACGCCGACGCCGCGACCGCCCAGCGGGCGGAGATCTCCGCGCAGCTGCGCGGGGCCGGCGCGGCCCACCTGCGACTCCGCACCGACACCGACTGGCTGCTCGACATGGTGCGCTTCGTCGCCGCGCAGCGGCACGCCCGCACCCGGGGGACGACACGATGATCCGTTTTCTGCAACCGTGGTGGCTGCTGGCCGTGCTGCCGGCGCTCGCCCTCGCCGCGCTGTACGTGTGGCGGCAGCGCCGCCGCCGGGCGTACGCGATGCGGTTCACCAACGTGGACCTGCTGCGCACCCTCGCGCCGAAGGGGCTGGGCTGGCGGCGGCACGTGCCGGCGGTGGCGTTCCTGCTCTGCCTGCTGGTGCTCGCCACGGCGCTGGCCCGGCCGGCGATCGACACCCGGGAGCCGCTGGAGCGGGCCACCGTCATGCTGGCGATCGACGTGTCGCTGTCCATGCAGGCCGACGACGTCGCGCCGAACCGGCTGGAGGCCGCCCAGGAGGCGGCCAAGCAGTTCGTCGGCGAGCTGCCGCAGACCTACAACCTGGGTCTCGTCTCGTTCGCGAAGGCGGCGAACGTGCTGGTGCCGCCCACGAAGGACCGGGACGCGGTGACCGCCGCGATCGACGGGCTGGTGCTGGCCGAGGCGACCGCCACCGGCGAGGCGGTGTTCACCTGCCTGGAGGCGATCCGGTCGGTGCCGGCCGACGGCGCGGCGGGCATCCCGCCGGCCCGGATCGTGCTGCTCTCCGACGGGTTCCGCACCTCGGGGCGGTCGGTGGAGGAGGCGGCCGCGGCCGCGCAGGCCGCCAACGTGCCGGTCTCCACCATCGCGTTCGGCACCGACGACGGGCAGGTCGACATCGGCGGCCAGTTGCAGCGGGTCCCGGTGGACCGGATGGCGCTGGCCGAGCTCGCCGAGACGACCGAGGGCTACTTCTACGAGGCCGCCTCGGTCAGCGAGCTGAAGCAGGTCTATCAGGACATGGGCAGCTCGATCGGGTTCCGCACCGAGCCGCGCGAGATCACCCAGTGGTACGCGGGCCTGGCCCTGCTGCTGGCGCTGTGCGCGGGCGCCACCAGCCTGCTCTGGACGTCGCGGCTGATCTGAGGCCGGGCGGGGCGGCACGCACGGGCGGCCCTGACGCGACCGCCGCGCCGCGCCGGGCCGCCGGCCGGTGCTGGGCGGCCCTGAGCGCGGTGGCCTGGTGCGTGGTGGCCTGTTGCGCGGTGGTCTGGTGCGCGGTGGTCTGGTGCGTGGTGGCCTGTTGCGCGGTGCCTGGTGCGCGGTTGCCCGGTTCGGCGGCGATCTGCGTGCGCGGTCACCGCCGCCGGGCGGGGTCTCCGTGCCGGCGCGGTCAGTGGCCGGCGCTGGCCAGCACGAAGACGACGGCCACCCAGACGGCGGCGAGGGTGAAGCCCAGCGGTGCGACGTAACGGCTCATGGGAAGGCTCCGGTGGCGACTGGACGGTCCACGTTGCGTGGTGGACCGCGAGGGAGGACTGGGCGCGCACACGAAGTCGTGACCGGGGTGCCCCCTCCCCGTCCTGGGCGGACGGCGCTGCCCGGTCGCCATCTTCGGCCGAGGGCCGTAGACGCCACCCTCGGTCGAGGGCCGAGGGGCGGGCGGTGCGGAAGGAGCGGAGCTGGGTCAGCTCACCTGCTGAGTCGTGGCTCAGCGGGGCTGACGTTCGGCCCGGCCACGACTGGGAGGATCGCTATCTCGCACAGCGATCACCTCCTGCGGTCGGCCTGGCCGGGAACGCGAATCATCGTACATCCGCTCACGGCACGCCCCGCACTCGGCCGGACGACCGGTGGATCCCGGAAACCGTTCCCCCGCAAGGGCTGCGGCCGCCCGTCGGCCCGCCGCTGTTAAGCGGGGCACCTTTTACCTCGAAAAGCGTTAACAGGGGGCCCTTCCTTACACCGGGTCCGCGTGGCGCGGGGGTGCGTTAGCGCTTACCTGCCGGTAACGCCTAGGCTCCGGACCGACGTGGATCAGCTGAGCAAAGAGGGGGACCCGTGGCCCGTACCGTGCTGGTGACCGGCGGCAACCGGGGGATCGGCCTGGCCATCGCGCAGGCGTTCGCCAAGCAGGGTGACCGGGTGGCGATCACGCACCGTAGCGGCGACGCGCCCGAGGGGCTGTTCGGCGTGGTCTGCGACGTGACCGACTCCGCCTCCGTCGACGCGGCCTTCACCGCCGTCGAGGCCGAGCTGGGCCCGGTGGAGGTGCTGGTCGCCAACGCGGGCATCACCGACGACACGCTGATCATGCGGATGTCGGAGGAGCAGTTCACCCGGGTGCTCGACACCAACCTCACCGGCGCGTTCCGCTGCGCCAGCCGGGCGTCCAAGAAGATGCTGCGGGCGCGCTGGGGCCGCATGATCTTCATCTCCTCGGTCGTCGGCCTCTACGGCGGCCCCGGGCAGGTCAACTACGCGGCGAGCAAGGCCGGCCTGGTCGGCGTGGCCCGCTCGATCACCCGGGAGCTGGGCGGGCGCAACATCACCGCCAACGTCGTCGCGCCCGGCTTCATCGACACCGACATGACCGCCGCCCTGCCCGAGGAGCGCCGGGCGGAGTACGTGAAGGCCATCCCGGCCGGCCGGCTCGCCGCGCCCGACGAGGTGGCCGCGGTGGTCACCTGGCTGGCCTCGGACGCCGCCGGCTACGTCACCGGCGCCGTGATCCCGGTCGACGGCGGCCTCGGCATGGGCCACTGACCGGTCCCGCCCGGGTCGGCGACGCCGCCACCGCGCCCAGCGCACGAATCCCAACGGAGGAACTCGCACATGTCCGGACTGCTGGCCGGTAAGCGGCTGCTGGTCACCGGCGTCATCACCGACGCCTCGATCGCCTTCTCCGTGGCGAAGATCGCCCAGGAGAACGGCGCGCAGGTCGTGCTCACCGGCTTCGGCCGGCTCTCCCTGGTCGAGCGGATCGCCCGGCGGCTGCCCGAGCCGGCCCCGGTGATCGAGCTGGACGTGACCAATCCCGAGCACCTCGCCGGCCTCGCCGACAAGGTCCGGGAGCACGTCGACGGCCTCGACGGCGTGGTGCACTCGATCGGGTTCGCGCCGCAGAGCTGTCTCGGCGGCGGCTTCCTCGACGCGCCGTGGGAGGACGTGGCCACCGCCCTGCACGTCTCGACGTACTCCTACAAGTCGCTGGCCATGGCAGCGCTGCCGCTGATGTCGCCGGGCGGCGCGGTGGTCGGGCTCACCTTCGACGCCACCAAGGCGTGGCCGGTCTACGACTGGATGGGCGTGGCCAAGGCCGGGCTGGAGTCGGCGTCGCGCTACCTGGCGCTGCACCTGGGCAAGCAGGGCATCCGCAGCAACCTGGTCGCCGCCGGGCCGCTGCGCACCATGGCCGCGAAGTCGATCCCCGGCTTCGTGCAGTTCGAGGACGCCTGGTCCGACCGGGCGCCGCTGGGCTGGGACCTCACCGACCAGGCGCCGGCGGCGCGCGCCTGCCTGGCCCTGCTGTCGGACTGGTTCCCGGCGACCACCGGCGAGATCGTCCACGTCGACGGCGGCTACCACGCCCTCGGCGCCGCCTGAGGCGAAGGAAGGGCCCCCTGTTAACGCATTCGGTATAGCAGGGGTCCCTTCTTAACGCCGGAGACCGGGGGACCTTACCGCCGGGACCAGGGGGCGTCGCAGGGCCGTCGCCGGGCGCGGGGAAGAATGGGCCCATGGCGTACGACGCGTTGGTGCTGGTCTCCTTCGGTGGCCCCGAGCGGCCCGAGGACGTGCTGCCCTTCCTCCAGAACGTGACGCGGGGGCGCGGCGTGCCCCCGGAGCGGCTGGCGGAGGTCGCCGAGCACTACCTGCACTTCGGCGGGGTCTCCCCGATCAACCAGCAGTGCCGCGACCTGCTCGCGGCGATCCGGGCGGACTTCGCCGCGCACGGCGTCGACCTGCCCGTCTACTGGGGCAACCGCAACTGGGACCCGATGCTCGCCGACACCGTGGCGCGGATGCGCGACGACGGCGTCACCCGGGCCCTGGCGTTCGTGACCAGCGCGTACGGCGGCTACTCGTCCTGCCGGCAATACCAGGAGGACATCGCCGCCGCCCGGGCCGCCGTCGGCCCCGACGCCCCGGTGATCGAGAAGCTGCGCCAGTTCTGGGACCATCCCGGCTTCGTCGAGCCGCACGCCGACGCGGTGCGCGCGGCGCTGGGCCAGCTCGACCCGGCGAAGCGGGCCACCACCCGGCTGGTGTTCACCGCCCACTCGATCCCCACCGCGGCGGCCGCGAACGCCGGCCCGCACGGCGGCCGGTACGAGGCGCAGCTCGCCGAGACCGCCCGCCTGGTGCACGCGTCCGCCGCGCCCGACCTGCCGTACGACCTGGTGTGGCAGAGCCGGTCGGGCCCGCCGCACGTGCCGTGGCTGGAGCCGGACGTCAACGACCACCTCGCCGCCCTCGCCGAGGCCGGGACGACCGGCGTGGTGGTGAGCCCGGTCGGGTTCGTCTCGGACCACCTGGAGGTGGTCTGGGACCTCGACACCGAGGCGCTGGAGACCGCCAAGCGGCTCGGGCTGGAGTTCGCCCGGGCCGGCACCCCGGGCACCGACCCGCGCTTCGTGGCGATGGTGCGCGAGCTGGTCGCCGAGCGCACGGAGCCCGGCGGCGAGCGGCTGCGCCGCCGCCTCGGCGCGCTGCCGCTGTGGGACACCTGCCCCACGGTGTGCTGCGTGCCGGCGCGCCGCCCCTGACCCCCGGGTCCGCCCGGTCCTGCCCCGCCACCCGACACACCCCCTGGGACGACGAGATGCACGAACGCAAGCCGGTGCAGAGCTGGCTGACAGACATGGACGGCGTGCTGGTGCACGAGGGCCAGCCGGTGCCCGGCGCACCGGAGTTCATCAACAAGCTGCGCTCCTCCGGCAAGCCGTTCCTGATCCTGACCAACAACTCGATCTACACGCCGCGCGACCTCCAGGCCCGGCTGACCCGGATGGGCTTCGAGGTGCCCGAGCACGCGCTGTGGACGGCGGCGCTGGCCACCGCCCAGTTCCTCGCCGACCAGCGGCCGGGCGGCACCGCGTACGCGATCGGGGAGGCCGGGCTGACCACCGCCCTGCACGCCGTCGGGTACGTGCTGACCGACTTCGCCCCGGACTACGTGGTGCTGGGGGAGACCCGCACGTACAGCTTCGAGGCGATCACCAAGGCGGTCCGCCTGATCAACGACGGGGCCCGGTTCATCTGCACCAACCCGGACGTGACCGGCCCGTCGGTGGAGGGGGCGCTGCCGGCGGCCGGCTCGGTCGCGGCGATGATCTCGAAGGCGACCGGGGTCGAGCCGTACTTCGTCGGCAAGCCGAACCCGATGATGATGCGGTCGGCGCTGAACACCATCAACGCCCACTCCGAGTCGACCGCGATGATCGGCGACCGGATGGACACCGACGTCCTGTGCGGCCTGGAGGCGGGGCTGGAGACGATCCTCGTGCTGACCGGGATCAGCACCCGCACGGAGGCCGAGCGGTACCCGTACCGGCCGTCGCGGATCGTCGGCTCGGTGGCGGACCTGATGGACGAGATCTGACCCCACCCGGGGGCCCGACGGTCAGGGGCGCAGCGGGGCGTTGCAGGCGGCGACGAGGGCCTGCCGGCAGGCGGTGGTGAGCGGGCGCAGCGCCGCGTCGCGCTGCTGGGCCTCGTGGTTGTTGACCGCGCCGCCGGGCGCGCTGTGCCCGGCCAGCGCCAGCACCCGGTCGAGCACGGCGGCGCGGGCGAACAGTCGGCGCGCCCGCGGATCGAAGCCCGGCGGCAGGTCGGTGGTGCCGTCGGGGCGGCGCAGCGCCTCCAGCGCCCCGGCCAGCTCGGGCCGCCACTGGGCGACGTCGAGCCGGGTCAGCGCGGCGGTGGTCTCGGCGAGCGCGGTGGCCAGCTCGGCCTCGGCCTCGGCGGCGCCGGGCGAGCCGAGCGAGGCGGCGGGGGCGTCGGCGGGCAGCGGATAGCACCGCCACAGCACCGTCTCCCACGTCATCCCCGAGCCGGAGGTGTGCGTGCGGACCTCCGGGATCACCCCGATCGGCCCGGCGACGACCGCCTCGCCGGCGAGCAGCGCGGCGCCGCTGAACTCCCCCGGCCCGGGCAGCCCCCGGGGATCGCCCGGCACGGGCAGCACCAGCCGGATCTCGTCCGGCGAGAGCTTCGCCAGGGCGGGCAGCGCGTCGCGCAGCGGGACGTCGGTCCAGGTGCCGGGGGCGTCGGCGACGAGGTGCTCCTCGTCGCCGGCGATCTCCTCGGCGACCTCGTCGTACGGCACGAGCCCGGCGCGCCACGCGCGTATCCAGGCAACGAACCGGCTCGACCGGCGCGGCGCGACCGTGACCGCGCCCGTTGCGGGGAGGGACATGCAAGAGAGGGTACGTGGTGTGCGCCGTCCGTGTCTCGACTGCCGCTCGCCCGGCGTCGGCTGCCCCCGCCTACCCGCTACCGCCCGACCCGTCCCGCCGCCGTCGGGTCCGTCCGGTTCCGCTGCCCACCGCCATGGTCGGCGCGCCCCGCTGCATGATCGGCGCGGCTGCCGCGCGGCCGGGCGCGGCGGGGGCTAGCGTGGCGGGCATGGTGGGGCGCTACGGCGAGGACGTGTTGGCGGGCGACTGGCGGCGGCGCAGGGTCGTCCCCGAGGTGGACGCGGAGGCCGACCTCGTGGTCGAGGACGCCGACTCCGGGTTCTGCGGCGCGGTCGTCGGCTTCGAGTCCGGCGCGGTGGTGCTGGAGGACCGGCACGGCCGGCGGCGCAACTTCCCGCTGCTGCCGGCCGCGTTCCTGCTCGACGGGCAGCCGGTGACGCTGCGCCGCCCGGCCCGGTCGCCGGTGCCGGCCGCCCGGCGGCGCACCGCGTCGGGCTCGATCGCCGTGGCCGGCGTGCGGGCGCAGGTCGCCAAGGCCAGCCGGATCTGGGTCGAGGGCGTGCACGACGCCGCCCTGGTGGAGCGGATCTGGGGCGACGACCTGCGGATCGAGGGCGTGGTGGTGGAGCCGCTGGACGGCATCGACGACCTGGAGTCGCGGGTCCGCGACTTCGGGCCGGGGCCGACCCGGCGGCTCGGGGTGCTCGTCGACCACCTGGTGCCCGGCTCCAAGGAGAGCCGGATCGTGGCCCGGGTGACGTCTGCGCACGTGCTGGTCACCGGGCACCCCTACGTCGACGTGTGGCAGGCGGTGAAGCCGGCCGCGCTGGGCATCGCGGCGTGGCCGGTGGTGCCGCCGGGGCGGCCGTGGAAGGAGGGCGTCTGCGCCGCCCTCGGGGTGGCGTCGCCGGCCGAGATGTGGCGGCGCGTCCTGTCCCGGGTGGACAGCTTCGCCGACGTGGAGACCCCGCTGATCAACGCGATGGAACGCCTGATCGACTTCGTCACCGAACCGTCGGCCTGAGGCCAAGGCCACCGGCCCTTCGGCCTGAGCCCGCCCTTCGGCCTGAGCCCGCCCTTCGGCCTGAGCCCGCCCCTCGGCCTGAGCCCGCCCGTCGGCCGGGGCGGGCCCGGGCCGGTGCGCCGGGTCAGGGCTCCTCGTCGGGGGTGCGGGTGAGCAGGAACGTGGCCACGTCGAGGGCGACCGGCCGGCCCGCGTCGTCGCGGACCACGGTGAGCAGCTCGCCGTCCTGCTCGCCCGAGCGGCCCCGCCAGCGGTCCGGCCCCTCCGGGGTGAACCGCAGCACCGGCTCGTTCTCCGGCGGGCTGGCCCACAGGTCGCCGGTGGCCGGGTCGGCGCGGAACTCGAACTCCCCGCCCATCCACCACCAGCGGCCGGTCAGCTCCGCCACGTCGGCCGGGGGCGGGGCGTCGGCCGGCAGCCACGGCGCGACGGGCTCCGGCAGCGCGTCCAGCACGGTGGTCAGCACCTCCCGGGCGAGCGCGCCGAGGTGGCCGACGCGCAGCCCGTACGAGTTGGCGAAGCCGACCACGGCGGTGCGGGCGGGCCGGTGCACGGCGAGCGTGGCGACGTAGCCGGGCATGGAGCCGCCGTGCCCGACGTGCACCCGCTCGCCCACCCGGTACAGCTCCAGCCCGAGGCCGTGCCCGCTGGTCCAGCCCTGCGGGTCGCTCATCGTCACCGTCGCGCACATCTCGGTCAGCGTGTCCGGGTGCAGCAGCGCCGGGTCGGGGTCGGCCAGGAACGCCGCCCAGCGGCCGAGGTCGGTGACGGTGGACCAGAGCTGCCCGGCCGGCGCCATCGCCCCGGTGTCGGTACGCGGCTCCTCGCGCAGCGTGTCGTGCCACGGGTGCACCACGTACCCCCGGGCGAACGGCTCGACGGGGTCGTAGCTGGTGCGGGTCATGCCCAGCGGCTCCAGCAGCCGCGCCCGCAGCAGGTCGCGCCAGGGCGTGCCGGTGACCGCCTCCAGCGCGCCGCCGAGCAGCCCGTACGCCAGGTTGGAGTAGTGGTAGACCCGGTGCGGCGGGTACGCGATCTTGTGCCCGTCCACCCCGGCCAGCACGGTCGCCAGGTCGCCGACGTCGACCCGTTCCCACCATGCCCCGTCGGGCTCGCGTTGCAGGCCGCTGGCGTGGCCGAGGAGCTGGCGCAGGGTGAGCCGGCCGACGCCGGTGCCCGGCAGGTGCCGCTCCAGGGGGTCGTCGAGGGCGAGCGCGCCGGCGTCGCGCTGCTGCATGATCAGCACGGCGGTCATGGTCTTGGTGATCGAGCCGAGCCGGTACTGCCGGTCGGCGTCGGGGCGGGGCCGCTCCCCGGCGGCGGCGAGGTGGGCCAGTTCGCCGTCGCGCACCACGCCGAGCACGAGCGAGGGGGCGCGCCCCTCGGACTGGGCGCGGGCGACCCGGGCGTCGACGCGGCGGGCGGTCTCCGGTGGCAGCGACACGTGTTCCTCCAGCTCTCGGGGTGGTTCCGCCGGGGCCTCGCGGGGGTGGTCCCGCCGAGCCTACTGATCTTGCCGACGGGCCGCGCGTGCTTTGACGTGTCACCCTTGGGGGGTGGACGCGGTGTTCTGGGTCGTACTGGGCGTGGTGTTGGCGGTCGCCGAGATCTTCACGACGACGCTGTTCCTGATCATGTTCGCGGTCGGCGCGTTCGCCGCCGCGGGCGCGGCGGCCCTGGGCGCCCCGACCGCCGTGCAGGCCGTGGTCTTCGCGGTGGTGTCCGCGCTCACGGTGGCCGTGGCGCGGCCGGCGATCCGCCGGCACGCCCGCTCCACGTCCGACGGCGTCGAGCCGATCGGCCTGGCGGCGATCGAGGGCTCCACCGCGCTGGTGCTCGAACAGGTCGACACCGAGCAGGGCCTCGTCAAGATCGACGGCGAGCTGTGGAGCGCCCGGTCGTACGACGCGACGCAGAGCTTCGCCCCCGGCCGACGGGTACGGGTGATCAAGGTCCAGGGCGCGACGGCCCTGGTGTGGGATGACGACGTTTCCACCTCGGGCGAGCTGCCCGAAGCGAGAGGGTGAAGGGTATGGAGTTTGTGTCGGTGCTGTTGATCGCCGTGGCGTTGATCGCCATGGTGACCCTGATCAAGGCGGTGCGGATCGTGCCGCAGCAGCGCCAGGACGTGGTGGAGCGGCTCGGCCGGTACAAGCGCACCCTCAACCCGGGCCTGAACCTGCTGGTGCCGTTCATCGACGCCGTGCGCACCAAGGTCGACATGCGGGAGCAGGTGGTCAGCTTCCCGCCGCAGCCGGTGATCACCTCCGACAACCTGGTGGTCTCGATCGACACGGTGCTCTACTTCAAGGTCGTCGACTCGGTCCGGGCCACGTACGAGATCTCGAACTTCCTCCAGGCCATCGAGCAGCTCACCGTCACCACGCTGCGTAACGTGATCGGCTCGCTGGACCTGGAGCGGGCGCTGACCAGCCGGGAGGAGATCAACCGGCACCTGTCGGGCGTGCTGGACGAGACGACCGGCCGGTGGGGCATCAAGGTCACCCGGGTGGAGATCAAGGCGATCGAGCCGCCGCCGAGCATCCGCGACTCGATGGAGAAGCAGATGCGCGCCGAGCGGGACCGCCGGGCCGCGATCCTGAACGCCGAGGGGCACAAGCAGTCGCAGATCCTCACGGCCGAGGGCGAGAAGCAGGCGGCGGTCCTGCGCGCCGACGGTGACCGGCAGGCCCGCATCCTCCAGGCGGAGGGCCAGGCGAAGGCGATCCGCACGGTCTTCGACGCGATCCACCAGGCCAACCCGAGCCAGAAGGTGCTCGCCTACCAATACCTCCAGGCCCTCCCGCAGATCGCCAACGGCACGGCGAACAAGGTCTGGATCGTCCCGGCCGAGCTGACCAAGGCCCTGGAGGGGATGGGCGGCGCGCTGGGCGGGCTGAGCCAGATGGTCGGCGACGCGCCGTCACCGGAGGCCGCCGACGGGGCGAGCGCCGTGGAGCGCGAGGCCGCCGAGGCCGCGCAGGCGGCGGCCGCCGCCGCCCGGCAGATCCACGACGAGGTACGCGTCGCCGAGGCGCAGGCCACCGGCGGGAAGGCCCCGCAGGGCCTGCCAGCCCCGGAGCCGGTCTCCCCGGCCAGCCTGCTGACCGACCCGGCCGACCAGCGCGAACGGGGCTGACCTCCGGCGCTCGCGTCGCCCGTCCGCCCGCCGGACGGGAATGCGAATAATCCTCATGCGGCGCTCCGGTGCCTGACACGATCGGTCCGACAGGACGGGTCGTGACCAGGACCGGGGCGCCGCGGCGCGTCCCGCCCCGCCGACGAGCGCAGCGAGGTGTCGCATGAAGGATCCGCTGGACAAGTTCCTCTCCCCGCCGCCGGCGCCCGGCGCGCACGATCCCGCCGGCCCGCTCGGCACCCGCCGCACCGGCGGCGGGTTCGGCGTGCTGCCGTTCGTCACCGAGCCGGGACCGGCCGCCCCCGCCACCAACGCCACCTGGGCCTGGTCGCTGCGCCGCTTCGGTCGCGCGTCGGTCTGGCTCCTGCCGGCGTACGCGCTGCTCTACGGTGCCGTCGCGATGGCCAGCGACGGCGGCGTCGGCAACGACCCGTACCCGGCCGACGGGGGGCAGCTCTACCTCGTCGGCTGGGTCGCCGCCGTCTGGCTCGGCCTGCTGGCCCTGCTGGCCCTGACCGGGCTGCTCGCCGCCACCCGCAGCCGCCGGGTGGCCGCCGCGGGCCTGCTGGCCAGCATCGCCGGCACCGTGCTCATGCTGCCCTTCGCCGGGCTGGCCGAGCAGGCCCCCGTCTTCGGCACCACCGCCCGCACCCTGGTCCTGGTCGGGGCCACCTGCTACACGGTCGGGTGGTTCCTCACCGGGTGGGCGGTGGCCCGCTCGGGCATGTTCAGCCTCGGCGACGGCACGATGATGATGATCGCCGCACCGCTGCTGGGCATCGGCGGCGCGCTGGTCGGCTCGGTGCAGACCTTCGGGGCGGTCTTCGTGCTGGTCGCGGGGATCGGGATCGGCTACCGGTCCGGCCGGCTCGTGCCCGCCGCCATCGCCCGGGACGCGGCCAGCGCCAGCGTCGCGACCGCGACCGGCCCGGCGGGCGGCCCGGCCCCCGGCACCGGGTCGGCCGGCGGCCCGCTCGCCGCCGGCTGACCGGTCGTCGGCTGCCGGGCTAGCGCCAGCTCCACCGCTGGTTGTCGGCGGAGCCGCACGTCCAGAGGACGATCTTCGTGCCGTTCGCCGTGGCGGCTCCCGACGCGTCGACGCACAGGCTGGACTGCGCGCCCCGGATCGTCCCGTCGGCGTTGACGGTCCACTGCTGGTTGGCCTGGCCGTTGCAGTCCCAGATCACCACCCGCGTGCCGTTGGTGGTGCCCGCGTTGTACGCGTCCAGGCACTTGTTGCCGTAGACCCTGAGCTGCCGGGCGGAGGTGTACGTCCAGGTCTGGTTGCTCGCGCCGGTGCAGTCCCACAGCTGGGCCTGGGTGCCGTTGGTGGTGGCGAAGTTGTTGACGTCCAGGCAGCGGCCGGACTGCCGGCCGACCAGCCCCCCGGTGCGGGTGCCGCCGCCGGTGTCCTCGGTGCCGCTGACGACGAGCAGCACGGCCTCGCGGGCGGGGACGCTCGTGGCGTAGCTGGTCGTCCGGGAGCCCAGGTCGGTGGCGGTCCACACGTTGCGTACGCTCGCGGTGCCGCCCAGCCCGAGGTCGGCGAAGCGGGCCGTGACGGTGGCGGCCGACCCGGTGCGGTTGAGCAGCAGGACCGCCCGCTGGCCGCTGGTCGCGAGCACCTTGCTGTAGACCTGGAGCCCGGCGGAGTCCTCGGCGACCTTGACGCCCTGCCGGCTCAGCGGGTCCTGGTCGATGGCGATGACCTCCCGGTTGCCGAGGATGGCCCGGGTCTCGGCGGACATGGTGGCCAGGTTGTTGCCGGCGAGCAGCGGGGCGCCCGAGATCGCCCACAGGGCCAGGTGGGTGCGGTTCTGGGCCGCGTTGAACCCCGGCATGCCGGCGATCAGCATGTCCGGGTCGTTGTAGTGGCCGACGCTCTGCGCGGCGGGGTGCTGGGCGGAGTCGAAGTTGGCCAGCACGCGGTCCATGGACGCCTGCTGGCCGTAGTAGATGATGTCCCCGCTGGTGCGCCACATGGTGGACATGCCGGGCGCCCAGTCCCAGGGGCTCTGCACGCCCCAGTTGCAGACCGACAGCACCATCGGGCGGCCGGTCTGCGCGGTGGCGCGGGCGATGGAGTCGCTGATGGCCTGGTAGGTGGTCCGGGGGTTGAGCCCCTCGGCGGAGCCGCCGCACCAGTCGACCTTGACGAAGTCGAAGCCCCACTGGGAGAACGCGAGGAAGTCCTGGTCGTAGTGCCCCTCGCTGCCGGAGCCGGGGGCGGCCGGTCGGCCGGTCGGGTAGTAGTAGCCGCAGCCGTCGCGGCCGGCGTCGGTGTAGATGCCCGCCTTCAGGCCCTTGCTGTGGATGTAGTCGGCGATGGCCTTCATCCCGCCGGGCCACTCGGTGGTGTCGACGGTGATGTTGCCGGCGGCGTCCCGGGTGCCCTGCCACCAGCCCTCGTCGATGTTGACGTACTCGTAGCCGGCGTCCTTGAGGCCGCTGGAGACGAGGCTGTCGACCTGCGTCTTGATCACGTTGTAGTCGATCTTCGCGGCGAAGGTGTTCCACGACGCCCAGCCCATCGGCGGCCTGGTGACCACCTGGTTCGCGGCGGTCGCCGTCGGCGTCTCGTCCGCGGCCTCCGCCGACGTCGTGCCCGCCGCGGCGACCTCCGCCGGGGCTGCGGTGGCGGGCGCGCCCGCCCCGGCCGCGCCCGCGAGCGCCGCGACCAACGCGAGGGCCACGGCCGTCGCGCCGCGCCTGACCGGTGCCGTGCCGGCCGGCCCTGGAGCTGCTCTCATCTGGCCTTCCCTTCCGTTTCGGGGAGGTTGCCGCGCTCACCTGCCGGCAACCCGATTCATTGTTAGCGCTAACATTGTCGGAAGTCAATCTGTCGAGCCGCTCGGGCCGGAGTCGGACAGGGGTGTCGAGCAGGGGCGATGCGCGCCCAGAACGCCGGCGTCCGCCGGTGAAATAGCCGACAACCCGCCGCCGGGGGTGGTCGGATCGCGGCTTTCGTGGCAACCCTTGGCTGCATGCCGCCACCCCGGTCGCCGCTGTCGCGGCTGCTCACCGTGCTGCTCGCCGGACTGCTCGCCGGCCTCGCGCTGGCCGCCGCCGCGCTGCCGGCCAACCTGCTGCTCGGCTACGCCGCCACGTCGGCCGTCGGGTCCTACGCGGCGCTGCCCGAGGCGCTGCGCACCCCGACCACCCCGCAGCGGTCGTACCTGTACGCCAACGACGGCAAGACGCTGATCACCACGTTCTACGACGTCAACCGCACCGACGTGCCGCTGGCCGAGATCGCCCCGGTGATGCGCGAGGCCATCGTCGCCGCCGAGGACCGGCGCTTCTACTCCCACGGCGGCACCGACCTGCGCGGCATCGCCCGCGCCCTGGTCGCCAACGTCACCGGCGGCGGCACCGAGCAGGGCGGCTCCACGCTGACCATGCAGTACGTGCGCAACGTGCTCAAGACCGACCCGGACCGCACCGCCGAGGAGCGGGCCGCGGCCACCGAGCAGACCGTCGGGCGCAAGCTCCAGGAGATCCGCTACGCCACGGCGCTGGAGCAGCGGCTCAGCAAGGACGAGATCCTCAACCGCTACCTCAACATCGCCTACTTCGGCTCCGGCGCGTACGGCATCGCGGCGGCCAGCCAGCGCTACTTCGCCAAGTCCCCGGCCGAGCTGACCCTGCCCGAGGCGGCCCTGCTCGCCGGCCTGGTGCAGTCGCCCGACGCGTACAGCCCGATCGACGGCGACGCCGACGCGGCCCTGTCCCGGCGGGCGTACGTGCTCGACGCGATGGCCGCGACCGGCAAGATCACCGCCGGGCAGGCCGCCGCCGCGCAGGCCGAGGAGTTGACCCTGCGCCCCACCCAGCAGCCCAACGGCTGCACCGCCGTCGCCGAGGGCCACGACGACTGGGGCTTCTTCTGCGACTACCTGCGCCAGTGGTGGCTCACCCAGCCCGCGTTCGGCGAGACCGTCGCCGAGCGGGAGCAGGCGCTGCGCCGGGGCGGCTACACCGTCGTCACCTCCCTGGACCCGAAGCTCCAGCAGACCGCGCAGCAGCAGGCCACGGCCGTCTACGGGTACGACGACAAGCGGGCCCTGCCCATCGCGGCCGTGCAGCCCGGCACCGGCCGGGTGCTCGCCATGGCGGTCAACCGGCACTACAGCCTCGACGCCAACCCCGACGGGCAGACCAACCACCCCAACACCGTCAACCCGCTGATCTCCGGCGGCGGCAGCGTCGACGGGTACCAGGCGGGGTCGACGTTCAAGCTGTTCACCATGCTCGCCGCGCTGGAGAACGGCAGGCAGCTCGCGACCGGCTTCGACGCGCCCAGCCGGCTGCCCACCCGGTACGCCGCCGAGGGCGAGGCCAGCTGCGGCGGGAAGTGGTGCCCCGCCAACGCCAACCCGCAGTGGATGGACGGCTACCGCACCATGTGGGACGGCTTCGGCCGCTCGGTGAACACGTACTTCGTGTGGCTGTCGGAGCAGGTCGGCCCGGCGAAGGTGGTGGAGATGGCCCAGCGCCTCGGCATCACCTTCCGGGCCGAGGCCGATGCCGCCTTCGCCCGGGACAACGCCGCCAACTGGGGGTCGTTCACCCTCGGGGTGGCCGCCACCACCCCCCTCGACCTCGCCAACGCCTACGCCACCGTGGCCGCCGAGGGGACGTACTGCACGCCGTTGCCCGTGGTGTCGGTGACCGCCGCCGACGGCGACAAGGTCGACGTCGGCGAGCCGTCCTGCCGTCGGGTGCTCGACGCCGACGTGGCCCGCGCGGCCACCGACGCGGCCCGCTGCCCCGTCGGCCAGCAGACCACCTACGGCCAGTGCGACGGCGGCACCGCCACCGCCGTGGACACGATCGTCGGGCGTCCCGTCGCCGGCAAGACCGGCAGCTCGGAGCAGGCCGCCACGGAGACGTTCGTCGGCTTCACCCCGCAGGTCGCCGTCGCCGGCATCGCCGCCAACCCCGACGACCCGGGCGACGCGGTCGGCTCGGCCGTGCAGGCGAAGGTCATCGCCGCCGTGGCCCGGACGATCCGCGCCGCCGTGGACGGCCAGCCGGTGCGCGACTTCACCCCGCCCAGCCGCGAGCTGGCCGGCGAGGTGCGCCGCCCCGCCCCGCAGCCGACGTCCCCGCCCAGCCGGTCGGAGACGGTGCCGCCGGACGCGCTGCGCTGGCTCAACCGGCGCGGCTGAGGCGCAAGGAAGGGCCCCTGCTTAACGCATTCGGTAGAGCAGGGGCCCCTTCTTAACAGTCGTCGTGGCGCCGGAGCCGGTGGCTGTGTCAGCCCGGCGCGGCCTGTCCGCCGAGCAGCGGCGTGACGGCCCGGTCCAGTGCGGCGGCCACCTCGTCGGGGCCGTCGTCGCCGGGCACCACGACGAACCCGCCGAACTCCGGCAGCGCCCGGTAGGCGGCGTCCAGCGCGCGCAGGTGCGTCAGCTCCTCGGTGTCGATGCCCCGCGCCAGCACCCGCCGCTGCGCGACCTCCGGCGCGACGGCCAGGAAGCAGACCACCGTCGGCGCGGGGAACACCCGGTATGCCGCGCGCACCGCCCGCCGGCCCCGGTCGCCCCGGGCCCGCATGATCACATGCTGGCAGTACGTCCACCGGTCCAGCACCGCCGTGCGCCCGGTCGCCCACGACCAGAGCAGGGCGCGGGTCATGGCGGCCGCGCGCACCGTCGCCTCGACGACCGGATAGAGGGTACGGCCGAACAGCGCCACCCCGTCCGGCCGCCCGACCGAGCGGGCCAGCCTGTTCCACAGCGGTCGGCCGCCGGCGTTCTCGAAGTACGTGGCCGGGACGCCCCGCGCGGTCAGCCGTCGCGCCAGCGCCCGCGCCTGGGTGGTCTTGCCCGAGCCGTCGACGCCGACGAGCGCGATCAGCACCGGGCGTCCCATGGCCCGCCACCCTACCCCCGGCCCGCCACCCGCCCCGCCCGCCCCGCCCGGCGGCCCCGCCCGGCGGCCCCGGCCGCCCGGGCGTGCAAGAAGGGGACCCTTCTCTACCGGATGCGTTAAGCAGGGGCCCTTCCTTTCACCGCAGGCGGGGGCGCCAGGTGGAGACGGCGGCGGGCAGGCCGCGCCGGACGATGCCCGCCCGGTCGGGGTCGCGCAGCACCGCCGCCGCCGTCTTGCGCGCCTGCGCGGCGGTGAAGTGCGGCGGCAGCATCAGCTCGGCCGGGTCCACCATCGCGTTGATCACCGTCGGGCGGTCGGCGGCCAGGGCGCGCCGCCAGGCGTCCGGCACCTGGTCGGGGGAGTCGACCAGGATGCCGTGCAGGCCGAGCACCTCCGCCCACCGGTGGTACGCCACGTCGGGCAGGTCCTGGCTGGCCGGGAACATCGGGGTGCCCTCGCCGGAGCGCTGCTCCCAGCTCACGAACGCGAGGTCCCGGTTGTTGAGCACCAGCACCACGAACCGGGGGTCCGGCCAGTTCCGCCAGTGCTTCGCCACGGTGATCAGCTCGTTGACGCCGTTCATCTGCATCGCCCCGTCGCCGAGCAGGGCGACCAGCGGCCGGTCCGGGTGGGCGAGCTTCGCGGCGATCCCGTACGGCATGGCCCCGCCCATCGACAGCAGGGTGCCCGAGAGGCTGGCCAGCATCCCGGGGCGCAGCCGCAGGTGCCGGGCGTACCAGGCGGTGCAGGTGCCGCAGTCCACCGCGAGCATGACGTCACCGGGGAGCTGGTCGTCCAGCGCCGCGAACAGTGCCTGCGGGTTCACCGGGTCGGCGGGCTGGCCGGCGATCTCCCGCTGGGCGCGGTGCCAGCCGGCGGTGGCGTCGGCGATGCGCTGCCGCCAGGCGGTCGGGGCGGCGCCGGGGCCCAGCTCGCGCAGCAGCGCCCGCAGGGTGGGGCCGGCGTCGCCGGTGAGGTTGACCTCGGTGGGGTAGCGCAGCCCCAGCCGGGAGCCGTCCACGTCGATCTGCACGCCCCGGGCCTGCCCCTGCGGCGGGTAGAACTCCGAGTACGGCATGTTGCTGCCGACGATCAGCAGCCGGTCGCAGTCGCGCATGAGCTGCCAGCTCGGCCGGGTGCCGAGCAGCCCGATCGCGCCGGTGACCCACGGCTCGCGGTGGTCCACGGCGGTGAAGCCGAGCAGGGCGGTGGCCACGCCCGCGCCGAGTCGGTCGGCGACCTGCCGCACCTCGGCCTCCGCGCCCAGGGCGCCCTGGCCGACCAGCATCGCCACCCGCTCGCCGCCGCGCAGCACCTCCGCCGCCCGGCGGACGTCCGCCTCCGGCGGCACGGTCGTGGCGCTGCTCGGCACGGCGGAGGTGTGGTAGTAGCCGTGCGCGTGCGGCGGGTCCGGCACGGCCGGCTCGTCCTGCACGTCGGAGGGGAGCACCAGCGCGGTGACCGTGCGCCGGGCCAGCGCCGTCCGGCAGGCCCGGTCCACCAGGTGCCGCACCTGCGACGGGTCGTCGAGCTGGGCCAGGAACGCCGAGGCGACGTCCTTGTAGAGGGCGAGCAGGTCGACCTCCTGGTAGTAGCCGCCGCCCTCGGCGGTCAGCGCGGTGTGCCCCACCAGGGCCACCACCGGCTGGTGGTCGAGCTTCGCGTCGTACAGGCCGTTGAGCAGGTGGATCGCGCCGGGCCCGCTGGTGGCCAGGGCGCAGCCGAGCGGCCCGCCGCCGTACTTGACGTGCGCCGACGCGGCGAAGCCGGCGGTCTCCTCGTGGCGCACCTGGACGAACTCCGCCCGGTCGCCGGCGCGTTGCAGCGCCGAGGTCATGCCGTTGACGCCGTCGCCGGGGTAGCCGAAGTAGCGGCGCACGCCCCACTGGGCCAGCCGGGCCACGATGTGGTCGGCGACGGTGGCGTTCCTGGGCAGCCCGCCGTGCCCGTCCGGTGCCGGCTCGCCGGCCTGGTTCGCGCCCATCCGTGGGTCCCTCCGGTCGCGTCCGCTGTCCCGGAGCACCGTTCCCCGTCGTACGCCGGGAAAACGCCGACCGGGCGACCGGCGCTCGGGGCCGGCGGCCCGGTCCGGCAGAATCGCCGGATGCCCGTGCAGCAGATCACCGACCCCGACGACGAGCGGATCGCCGACTACCGCGCCCTCACCGACGTGGAGCTGCGCACCCGGTGGGAGCCGCCGCACGGCCTGTTCATCGCCGAGGGGGAGCTGGTGCTGCGCCGGGCGCTGCGGGCCGGCTATCCGGCCCGGTCGTTCCTGGTGGACGCCAAGCGGGTCGACCAGCTCGCCGACCTCGACACCGGCGACGCCCCGGTCTACGCGGCCACCCCGGACGTGCTGGAGAAGGCGACCGGCTTCCACGTGCACCGGGGGGTGCTCGCCTCGTTCCACCGCAGGCCGCTGCCGGACGTCGCCGGGATCCTCGCCGCCGCGCGGCGGGTGGCGATCCTGGAGGACGTCAACAACCACACCAACCTCGGCGCGATCTTCCGGGGGGCCGCCGCGCTCGGCGTCGACGCGGTGCTGCTGTCGCCCACCTGCGCCGATCCGCTCTACCGGCGCAGCGTGCGGGTCAGCATGGGCGAGGTCTTCGCGGTGCCGTACGCGAAGTTCGGGAGCTGGCCGGACGGCCTGGACCAGGTGCGCCAGGCGGGCTTCACGGTGCTGGCCCTGACGCCGGCGGTGGACGCGGTGCCGATCCAGCGGGTGACCCCGGCGCAGCGCGCGCGGGCGGCGCTGCTGCTGGGTGCGGAGGGGCCCGGCCTGACGGCGGCGGCCCAGGCCGCCAGCGACGTGCGGGTGGTCGTCCCGATGCGGCGCGGGGTGGACTCGTTGAACGTGGCCGCCGCGGCGGCGGTGGCGTTCTGGGAGCTGGGCCGCGACGACCCGCCGTTGCGCGGGTAGCCGCGGGCGGGGAGTGACGCCCGTCGCGTCGGGCGCGTCCGCTTGCATGACCATGCGGCGTGATGAATAATCTTCCCCGTGTCCAAGGTTCTCACCTCCCTGCCCATCGGCGAACGTGTCGGCATCGCCTTCTCCGGCGGCCTCGACACCTCGGTCGCGGTCGCGTGGATGCGCGACAAGGGCGCCGTCCCCTGCGCCTACACGGCCGACATCGGCCAGTACGACGAGCCCGACATCGCCTCGGTGCCCGGCCGCGCGCTCAGCTACGGCGCCGAGGTCGCCCGGCTGGTCGACTGCCGCGCCGCCCTCGTCGAGGAGGGCCTGGCGGCGCTGACCTGCGGCGCGTTCCACATCCGCTCGGGCGGGCGGGCCTACTTCAACACCACGCCGCTGGGCCGGGCCGTGACCGGGACCCTGCTGGTGCGGGCCATGATCTCCGACGACGTGCAGATCTGGGGCGACGGCTCGACGTTCAAGGGCAACGACATCGAGCGGTTCTACCGCTACGGCCTGCTGGCCAACCCGCAGCTGCGCATCTACAAGCCGTGGCTCGACACCGACTTCGTCACCGAGCTGGGCGGGCGCAAGGAGATGTCGGAGTGGCTGCTGGAGCGCGGCCTGCCCTACCGGGACAGCACCGAGAAGGCCTACTCCACCGACGCCAACATCTGGGGCGCCACGCACGAGGCCAAGACCCTCGAACACCTCGACACCGGCATCGAGACGGTCGAGCCGATCATGGGCGTGAAGTTCTGGGACCCGTCCGTGGAGATCCCCGCCGAGGACGTCACGATCGGCTTCGACCAGGGCCGCCCGGTGACCATCAACGGCAAGGAGTTCGGCAGCCCCGTCGACCTGGTGCTGGAGGCCAACGCCATCGGCGGCCGGCACGGCCTGGGCATGTCCGACCAGATCGAGAACCGGATCATCGAGGCCAAGAGCCGGGGCATCTACGAGGCCCCCGGCATGGCGCTGCTGCACGCCGCGTACGAGCGGCTCGTCAACGCCATCCACAACGAGGACACCCTGGCCAACTACCACAACGAGGGCCGCCGCCTCGGCCGGCTCATGTACGAGGGGCGCTGGCTGGACCCGCAGGCGCTGATGCTGCGCGAGTCGTTGCAGCGCTGGGTCGGCGCGGCGGTCACCGGCGAGGTGACCCTGCGGCTGCGCCGGGGCGAGGACTACTCGATCCTCGACACCACCGGCCCGGCGTTCAGCTACCACCCCGACAAGCTGTCGATGGAGCGCACCGAGGACTCGGCCTTCGGCCCGTCGGACCGCATCGGCCAGCTCACCATGCGCAACCTGGACATCGCCGACTCGCGGGCGAAGCTGGAGCAGTACGCCTCCCTCGGCCTGGTCGGCGGCGCGGCCCCGCAGCGGATGATCGGCGCGGCGCAGGCGGCCTCGACGGGGCTGATCGGCGCGATGCCGCAGGGCGGCGCGGAGGCCATCGCCTCCCGGGGCGTCCCCTCCGCCGACGACGCGGCGCTCGACCGCGCCGCGATGGAGCTCGGCGTCGACTGACGGGCCACGGCGGCCCGGCGCCCGAGCCACCCGGCGCGGGCGGCAGCCTGTTCAGGATCGGAGTCACGGACGGTAGCGTGTCGCGCGTGTTCCCTACCGTCCGTGAGATCCTCGCGCTCGACCCCATCCGCCACGGCGCGCCCCGCCTGGTGGCCGGGGAGTCCGGGCTGGACCGGCCGGTGCGCTGGGTGCACGTGGCGGAGGTGCCCGACATCGCCTCCCTGCTGCGCGGCGGCGAGCTGGTGCTCACCACCGGCATCGGGCTGCCCGGCGAGGACGCCGGGCTGCGCGCGTTCATCGGCGAGTTGGCCGACGTCGGGGTCTCCGGCCTCGTCGTCGAGCTGGGCCGCCGGTACGTCAGCGGCGTCCCCCGGGTGATGGCCGCCGCCGCGGCCCGGCGCGGGCTGCCCCTGGTCGAGCTGCGCCGGGCCACCCCGTTCGTGCGGGTCACCGAGGCCGTGCACGCACTGATCGTCGACGCGCAGCTCACCGAGCTGCGGGCGACCGAGGAGATCCACCAGCGGTTCACCGAGCTGTCGGTCGAGGGCGCCGGCCCGGCCGAGGTGGTCCGGCAGGCCGCCGAGCTGTCCGGCTGCCCGGTGGTGCTGGAGAACCTGTCGCGGCAGGTGCTCGCCTACGACCCGGCGGGGCAGAGCGCCGAGCTGCTGCTGGACGGCTGGGAGCAGCACTCCCGGCGGATCAGCCCGCCCGGGCGGACCGCGTACGACACCGACCGGGGCTGGCTGGTCACCACCGTCGGGGCCCGGGGGCAGGACTGGGGCCGGCTGCTGCTGCGCTGGCCGGGCGGCGGCGAACTGGCCGCCCCCGCGCCGCTGCCGGACCCGGCGGCGGAGCCCGCCGACGCCGCGCCGCGGCCGGTCACCCCGCCGACACGGCTGACGATCCTCGTCGAGCGGGCCGCCTCCACGCTGGCGCTGGGGCGGCTGATCCGGCGCGACGCCGAGGGGCTGGAGCGGCAGATCCACCGTACGCTGCTCACCGCCCTGCTGGACCACTCCCGCCCGGTGGACGAGGTGGCCCTGCGCGCCCGGGCCCTGGGGGTGGTGCTGGACCGCCGGCACCTGGTCGGCGTGGTGGTGCGCTGGCGCACCGACGACCCGGCCGCCGACGGGGCCCCGCCGGAGGAGCCCGGCCCGGCGGACCCGGAGGCGGGACCGGCCCGGCTGCGCGACCTGTCCGAGGCGGTCGGGCAGGCCCTGCGCGAGGCGAAGCTGACGGGGCTGAGCAGCGCCGTCGACGACCAGGCCGTCGGGGTGCTGCTCGCCCTGTCCGACCCGGCGGCCGAGGACCGGGCGCTGGCCGCGTTCGCCGCCGCGCTGCGCCGCAACCGGGTCGACGCCGCCGGGCCGAGGGCCGCCGAGCCCGCCCCGGCGCGGGCCACCGGGGCGGGCGCGGTGATCGTCGCCGCCGGCTCCGGGGTGGGCAGCCTCCGGGAGGCGCGCCGTTCGCTGGTGGAGGCGCGGCAGGTCGCCGACGCGGCCCGCCGGGACCGCCGGGACCTGCCGGTCTTCCGGCTGCCGCACGTCGGGCTGGCCGGCCTGCTGCACCTGCTGCGCGACGAGCCGCGCCTCCAGACGTTCGTCGAGCGCGAGCTGGGCGCCCTGCTGGCGTACGACGCCCGGCACCCCCGCGAGCAGCTGCTGGGCACCCTGCGGGCCTACCTGGAGCAGGGGCGCAACAAGTCGGCGGCGGCGGCCGCCGCGCACCTGTCCCGGCCGGCGTTCTACGAGCGGCTGGCCCGCATCGCCCGGATCCTCGACGCCGACCTCGACTCGGTGGAGGCGTGCCTGTCGCTGCACGTGGCCCTGCTGGCCCTGGACGCCGTCCGCACCCCCTGAGCCGCCGCCCGGCTCAGCCGGGCGAGAGGGCCTTCGCGTAGGCGGGCGGGACGAAGTGCGGGCCGCCGGGGGTGAAGACGTCCGAGGCGGCCGCCGCCGACCAGGCCGTCTCCGGCACCGCGTCGACCAGGGCGCGCACGACCGGCGCGTCGCGCCACTGCTCCTGCTCGGCGAGGATGCTCAACGCCACCACCGACTCCTCGACCTCGCCGACGCACTCGAACGGCTTGTGCCCGTCCACGCCGAGCAGCTCCCGGTAGCCGGGGAGCTGGGACCCGTCGGCCAGCAGGTCGCCGCCGAAGATCCGCACGACCCGCTCGCGCGGCATGAACGGCGCCATGGCCAGGAAGACGAACCGGCACTTCGGGCAGTCGCGGCACCAGCGTTCGCTCGCGTCGCGCAGCTTGAACGCGGCGTTGCAGCTCGTCACCACGTCGTCGTACCTGTCGATCTCGGCGAAGAGCCGGGCGATGTGCAGCTCGGACAGCGGGCGCAGCAGCGAGAAGTACGGCTCGGTGAGCCCGGCGTGCTCGGCCAGCGCCGCCCGCAGCAGTCCTTCGGCCTCCACGCCCTTGGACCACTGGTGGTTGATCTCGTGGCCGTTCCAGACCAGGTTCGGGTCGGACGCGGAGCGCTCGTTGGACATCACCACCGGGCCGAGCCCGTTGAGCACGGCCGTGGCGACCGCGATCAGCGAGTTGATGGCGGTGACCGGGATGTGCCCGTTGCGGGCCCCGGCGGCGTTGAGGTCGAACAGCACCGGGTCGATGCGCCGCCGGGCCGCGAGGGCGGCCAGCCCCGACGCCTCGTTGACCGCGACGATGACGTGGTTCGGGTTGACCGAGAACGGCACCGGGTCGAGGCCGGCGCGGCGCAGCGCCTCCAGGCTGACGATGGAGTCCTTGCCGCCGCCGACGGCCGACAGGGGGCGCAGGTCGGAGTTGTCGTACGCGCGCGCGGGCGGCACCGAGCCCGCCGGGACCTCGGGGACCAGCTCCAGCACGTGCGGGAGCTGGTTGCGGTAGGCGTACTCGGCGAGGCCCTTGGTGTAGACGGCCGTGACCAGCGCGGCGGCGGCCCCGCCCAGCGGCGTCGGCAGCACCAGCCGGCGGGGCGCGGCGGTCTTGTAGTAGCTGACGCCGGCGACCACGTGCAGCAGCTCCAGGACCCGGCCGAGGGTGGCCACCGTGGCGTCGGAGGGCGGCTGCGCGGGCAGCGGGAGGGTGATCGCCTCGGTGAACCGCTGCTCGCCGCCGGGGCCGGTGAGGGCGTAGTCGAACAACGCCTCGCCGGTGGCGAGGTCGATCGAGTAGGACGGGAAGGTGAAGGCGTCCATCCGCCGGAGCTGCTCGTTGGGCACACGCCATACTAGGCCGGAGCGGCTGGCAACCGAGTGAGGAGAACCTAGGTGCACCTGTCTGACCTGCGCGGACGCTCTGTGGCGATCTGGGGTACGGGACGTGAGGGTGTGGCCGTCGCCAGGGCCGTCGTCGCGCACGGCCCGGCTCGTCTCGTCGCCGTGGACGACCGGACCAACTTCCTGTCCCTGCCGTGGGAGGGCGCGTTGGCGCAAACGGCCCCGCTGGTCACCGGCGAGGAAGGGCTCTCTGCGCTCACCGCCGCCGATGTGGTGGTCCGTTCACCCGGAGTGCCGCAGACCCATCCGTGGATGATCGAACTCCGGCGCCGCGGAGTTCTCGTGACGCAGGGCACAGCCTTGTGGATGGCCGATCACGCCAACCGCACTATCGGGGTGACCGGAAGCAAGGGCAAGAGCACCACCTCCAGCTTGATCAGCCATCTGCTCACCGCCGTGCAGCGGCCAAACGTGTTCGGCGGTAACATCGGCGTGCCGACCCTGGATCTGCCCGAGGCGGAGCTGTACGTGCTGGAGCTCTCCAGCTACCAGTGCAGTGACCTGACTGACTCGCCGCGGGTCGCCGTGATCACTGCGCTGTTCCCGGAGCACCTGGACGCACACGGTGGCGAGCGGGATTACTACCGGGACAAGCTGAACCTACTCGCGCACGGTCCGCGCGCGGTGGTCGTCAACGGGGCGGATCCGCGGCTAGCCGTGGAACTGGGCGACCGAGCCGCAGTGCGGGCTGGTTCACCGGAAGCCACCCACGTGGCCACTGGCCCGGACGGTGCACCCTGGTTCCACCTGCGTGATACACCGTTGTTCCCGCGTGCGGCGCTGTCGCTGGTCGGCCGGCACAACGAGGGCAACCTATGCGTTGCTCTCGCCGTGCTCGACGTGCTTGGCGTTGACGTCGCGCAGTGCAGGGACACCCTGGCCGCGGCGGTCGCGGAGTTCGCCGGACTCGCCCATCGGCTCACCGAGATCCCCGACCCATCCGGGCTCACCTTCGTCGATGACACGCTCGCCACCAGCCCCTACGCAGCCATGCATGCCATCGACGCGTACGACGGGAAGCCGTTGACCGTGATCGTCGGCGGCAACGACCGGGGGGTGGACTACACCCCGCTGCGCGACCACCTGGCAGAGCGGGAGATCGCCGTGATCGGCATCCCGGACAGCGGTCCCCGGATCGTCCAGACGCTGGACGGGCTGCCCGGGGTGCGGTGTGAGATCGTCGACGATCTGACGGCCGCCGTACGGCAGGCGCGGAAGATCACCCCGACTGGCGGCGTCGTACTGTTGTCACCGGCCGCGCCCAGCTATGGTCGTTTCCGTAACTACGAGCACCGCTCGGAGGCGTTCCGCGAGGCCATCGCGGAGACCCTGGTCGGCTGACCGGTCAATGGGCCGCCGACCCTTCGACAGTAGCCGGGGCGCTTGGCAACCGGTTGCGCGGCACGGGTGAGGAACGGCCTTGGACTTCGCTTTCGCCACCGCGCCCGGATCGGAGCGGCCGAACGAGGACCACGTCGTCGTGTCTGCCGGTCAGGCGATCGTGCTGGACGGGGTCACCCAACTGCCCGGTCTCGACACCGGCTGTGTCCACAACCCTGCCTGGCTCGTGCGGGAGCTGGGCGACTGCCTGGCCCGCGCGTTGGCCGCCGGGCCCACGACGTCGTTGCAGCTGATCCTGGCCGCAGCCATCGACGAGTTGCGCACCCGGCACGCGGGCCGCTGCGACCTGTCGAACCCGCACAGCCCATCGTCCACCGTCGCCATCGTGCGGTCGCGGGGTGAGCAGGTGGATTATCTGGTGTTGTGCGACTCGTCGGTGGTCTACGAGAACGCGGACGGCGTCACCGTCGTTCGTGACGACCGCACGGACACCCTGCCGGCGTACGACCGGCACACCGTGGGTCGGCTCCGTAACCGGCCGGGTGGCTTCTGGGTGGCGTCGACCGATCCGGCAGCGGCGGCCGAGGCCGTGACCGGCAGCGTGGCGTGCTCCGGGCTGCGCCGGCTGTTGCTGTGCACCGACGGGATTTCGCGGCTGACCGAGTTCTTCAAGCTCGCATGGACCGATGTGTTCGGGATCGCCGAGCGGTCAGGTCCGCATGCCGTCATCGACGCCGTTCGGCGGTACGAGACCGACCAGCCGGATCTGCTGGCGCGCGTGGGACGCGGCCCGGTCAAACGGCATGACGACGCGACACTCGCCGTGCTGCGCCGCCGAACCGCCGATCGCCACAGGTGACGGAATCCCGACGATGCTGTTGCCCGGACAGGTAGGTGACGGTTCAATACTGCCGTTCTCACCACGGGAAGACCATCACACGAGCCACCCGCACCGATTCCATGAGCGATCCTTTCTGAAAGTCGTGGCATCGGGAGCGTCGGGGGCCGGTTCGACGGGATGTGCCAGCTGTGATCGAAGATTCGGGCAGTCCGATATCCCCTGACGACCTGTACCGGGTGGCGGCCCTGGATGCCAAACTACTGCAGGACAGGATTCTGGCGGCGGCTGGCAGCGCGATCGACGTCAGCGACGGTCGGGTGGCAGCCCAGGCGCTCGCGGAGGCCCTTCTCTCCGTGGTCCAGGACTACCTCGCGCGAACCTCGGAGGAGTACGACGTGGAGTTGTTCTTCGAGGTGAACGGCCGGCGACCAGATGACATCACGTCATGGCCGGTGAACATTCTGGCGGGCCTCCGACACCGGCGGACTCCGGCGGCCGATCGTCACGCGATATGTGAGAGCGCCGTCCAGATTGCGGCCCGGCGGCTCCGCTCATCGCCAGGGGCCTGACGGCCGATTGCCCGTGAGGATGTCGTCAGCCTCGCTGGAGTCGATCAGTAGGCTGGCGCGGTGACAACCACGTTTGCTGACCTGACCACGATGCGGGTCGGCGGTCCGATCCAGCGTCTGTGCGTTCCGGCGACGACCCCCGATGCGGTGGAGCTGCTGCGCCAGAGCAGCGCCGCCGGTGATCCCCTGCTCGTCATGGGAGGTGGGTCGAACCTGGTGGTGGGCGACGTCGGCTGGGACGGAACCGTCATCAGGATGGCGACCTCCGAGTTTGGCATCGACGGAGAGCTGCTGACCGCCGCTGCCGGCGTGGAGTGGGATCGGGTGGTCGAGACCGCCGTCGACGAAGGGCTCTCCGGCCTGGAGGCACTCTCCGGCATCCCGGGTCTGGTGGGAGGCACTCCCGTGCAGAACGTCGGCGCGTTCGGCACCGTGACCTCGGACGTGCTGGATTCGCTGACCGTCTACGACCGGCAGACCGGGCGTGTCGAGCGGTGGACGCCGGACCGCTGCGGATTCGGCAGCCACCGGCAGTCCGTCTTCAAACACAGTGACCGGTGGGTCGTCCTGGAGGTGACGTATCGCCTGCGCCGAAGCGGCCAGTCGCGGCCGATCGAGTACGCGGAACTCGCCAGGAGGCTGGACATCGAGGTCGGTGGTACGGCGGCCCCGGCCGACGTACGCGAGGCGGTGCTCGCCCTGCGTCGCAGCCGGGCCATGGTTCTCGACCCGGAGGACCACGACACCTGGAGCGTCGGATCCTTCTTCATCAACCCCGTCCTCGCCAAGGTGCCGGAGAGCGTCCGAGATTGTCCCCGGTATCCAGATGTCAAGGGCACCAAGTTGCCGGCGGCGTGGTTGATCGAGCGGGCCGGTTTTCCCCGCGGGTACGGTCTGCAGTGGGGAGACGGCACGGTGGCGCTGTCTAGTCGACACGCGCTCGCGGTGACCAATCGCGGTGGTGCCACCACCTCGAATGTCATGAAGTTCGCGGCGCACATCCGAGCGGGCGTCGAAGCGCGCTTCGGTATCCGGCTGGGGCCCGAATGCGATCTCGTCAACTGCTCCTTCTGACCCCTCGATCGCTCCCTTCGCAAGAGCGGAGGCGCATCCCGCCGGCCGTTGTCGGTTAGCCGACAACGGGTGTGCGGATGATGCGAATGGCGGGCTTCTGGCGGTTGTGGCGGCCGTGGGAATCCCATCCATGTCTGCCCGCTATTCGCGCCTTGCCGGGGCGGACGCCGTTTGGCCTGGGCCTATGGGTGTCGGCCCGGTAGGTGACGGCAGGCCCGCCGGAATCGTCGGAGGTTGCTCGTCCGAGTTCGGTGGACGAATGGTGATCCGTGGGCAGCCGTTCCGATGTCTATGCGCCTCCGACGGGCGACTTCTGTCTTTGTCTCGTCCGCTATCGTGAGTGCCGATGAACGACTTCGGTGCGCCTGAGATGGCGGAGATACTCCAATATGCCATCGATGCTGTGAACGCTGTCCGCCGGTCCGCCCTGACACCGGAGAACTGGGAGGAATTCGGCCACTACCTGTCGCTGATGGATTCGGCCCTCGACCGTGACGACCTGGCCGAGATTCAGCGTTGCCGACAAGAGGTCGAGGCGCTTCAACCTCTGCAGTCGAACAAAACGGTGGAACTCCCCGAGGTGCAGAAGACGAGGCAACCATCGTGGATCAGAGCGCAGTCCGAGCATCTGACCGGGCGCATGGCACAGGCCAAGGCGGAGCAGACGCCGCCGGCTACGGATCCGCGCCGGTAGGGCTGCACGCGTACGCGCTGCACGTCTACACCTACTTCGACGGCATCCGGCACAGCGAGGTCGCCGAAAGGATCACCGCTGCCTGCAGGACGGTCGGCATGGTGGAGCGCGGCAATGTGCCGTTCGTGGGCACCGGCGGCATCCGGACCACGCAACTTCTCTCTGCCCCACGAGAGGGAATCTGGCAGGCGCTGCGCTACGCGTCCCCACGGCTCGATGCCTTCCTGGTCTGCCTGTCGCCGGAGGACGGCTCGGCGGACTGGCCGAAACTCGATCGGGAATGGCGCCGGGCGATGGGTCCGGGGGCGGACGAGGACTGCATCGGCCGGGTGCGGCTGTTCTACGCGCTGTATGACGGCGACGCCGGGGCGGATCAGCTCGCGACCGTCGTGGCGGCCGTGCTGCCGGCCGGGTTGGAGGTCCGGCCGACAGCCCCTACCGAGCCGCGCCCCGGCTTCTACCTGTGGGAGCTTGCCGAGTCCGACGACGACCGGCTGGAACGGACCGTCGTGCTGGTGGCGCCCACGGCTCAGGAGGCCGTCAGCGACGCCTGGGTGTGGCCGACCGAGGGGGACCTTAGGCCACTGCCCGGCTACCTCTGGCAGATGGCCAAGGCGCGCCACGAGGCCCGCCGGTTTGCGGAGCACCGTTCGCAGGACGGATCGGCCAGGTTGTACGAGCTGGCATCGCGCTTCGAGCGCTATGAGCAGACCGATCCGGAACCGGGCCGGAATCGGGAGCGGATGCTCCGGCGCCTCCAACGGGAGACGGCGCTGGCCGCCGCCGGTGAGGCTCGGCTCCGCGCGATGTGTCGGACGATCGAGGCCGCGGCCCACGAAGCCCGGATCTGGTTGGAGTACTGGGCCGAGGACATGCCGGTGCATGACAAATCCGGCTGGGTCGAGGGCTTGGGCGGGCCGGTCGGAAGAGACCAGGAGTACGTCGCCTGGCTGGCCACCGAGGTCAACGATGCCGCGGAGCTGGGGCGGAACACGGTGGCCTACGCCCAACCCATGGCCCAGATCGGTTCGGTCGACATCGAGCAGCGGCTCCGCGAGATCGGCGAGCGCAGTGAGTCCCGGACCGCGTTGTACACCTCGGTGATCGCGTCGGTCAGCCTGCTGTTGGCGGCGGTGCAGTCGCTCAACTACGAACCACCGATGTACGCCTCGCTGCGGTCCCCGCTCGTCGCCTCGGTGGCCGCCGGTGGGCTGTTCCTGTCGCTGGCCGCGGCGCTCCGCTCGACAACCCGGCTCCGGCGGCGGATCTGGGTCGGCTTCGCCGCCGCCGGGTTCGCCGCGTCGGTGACCTGGTCCGTCGGGACCTGGCTGGTCCGTTGGCAGACCGCGCAACTGCCTTCTGCCCCGGTCAGCATCGCCGCGTCGGCCGCCGCCGCCGCGGTGACGTTCGGCGCCTGGCTCGGATGGCGGGCCAGGAGATCACGACACGAGCTGTGACGACCTGTCTCGACCATTGCCGCCAACCGGAGGAGTGTCTGTGAACGTCATGAACGCCGCGCGTCTCGAGGAGCTATGCCTCGCCCTTCGTCGACTAAGGACCGCGTGCGACGACAAACTCGTCAGCGCCATCGAGGCCGATGTCGCGGCCTACGAGCGTGACCCGAAGCCCCAGTTGCCGCCTGACGACGTCGCCGAGCTGCTGCCGTTGATGGGCTGGCTGATGTACGAGGCGACCTGGGCGGCCGTGAGACTCATCCGGGACGGGTACCGGGAGCGCGGCGGCGTTACCCACGTGGAGGCTCGGGCGCACCACGAGCGGATCCTGCGCATCGCTCATGCCGCCCAGAAGCTGCCCTGGCCGGAGTACGCCCCCCGGGCTCTGGGGGCGCTCCGGGCCCTGGCGCTGGCGGAGTCGAAGGAGGACACGCGTGAGTCGTTCGATCGCGCGCGGTTCGCCCACCAGGAGGCGCGCAGGCGGCACACCGACCATCTCACGTACCACCGGAAGCCGACGTCTCCCCAGCTCGACTCGATCGAGCTCCATCTCGACGAGATCCTGCTCCAGTTGGACCTGGCCGAGACCGGCACCGCCTGCCGGATCGCCGAGCGGATGATCGATCGGTGGGCCGAGGAGTTCGCGGCCGGCAGTGAGGACGCAGACCGGCCGCACCGCGAGAAGCACGTTCAGCTGATCTTCAGCGACCTGTCGGAAGGTGCCACCCTGGGGGAGCAGGCCTTGGACGCGGCCGAGCGCGTCAAGAAGCACAATTTCGTCGACGAGCCGACGAAGGAGCGCCTCGCGCTGCCGACCAGCTTCGTCAACCCGGGGATCATGACCGCGCGGGCCGTCCTGCTCATGCTGGGGCTGTCCCCGGAGATGCAGCGGCTCGGCTACTTCCCGCTCGGTGACGACGACTCCTGGGACGACAGCCGAAGCAAGCTGCGCGCCCGCTTCGACGCGGCATACGAGTATGTGGAACGACCGATCACGAACAGCAAGGGCGAACCGCAGGAGTTGCGGGACGATCTCAAGCTCGCGGTCGTCCAGATCCGGCTGGCCGCCGCCCTGCTGATGCCGGGCCGCCGGCTGCGCAGCTCGCTGACGTTCGCGCCGTGCCTGTCGCACGAGGTTCTCGACGACGCTGCGGTGGAGGCCATGTCCGCCTGGTTGACCGAGACGATCGTCGACGGGAAGGGACAGGAACGGCAGCGCAGCATGTTCCGCGGATTCGGCGGTGCCCTCATGCCCAACTTCTTCGACGGTGTCGAGGCGTGCCGGGTGGCGTTCGGCGGCGCGCCGGGATACCGCGCATGGCGCGCACGCTGGTTCGTCCTCGACAAGTACGCCGACGAGCCGGGCCGGGCCGAGCGGGTGTCGGCCGTCGTCGGCCGGCCGGTGACTCGGAGCCGCCCTATCTGACGTACGCGTTGAACAGCGCCCAGTTGGCCACCCGCTCGTGCATGAAGGACAGCTGGGCGAGGCGGAGCGCATGGTCCAGGCGGATACCGGACTGCTGGACGAGCTGCACGAGCCGCGCGGCCATCCGGCCGGTCGGGAGGTTCGCCACCTTCTCGATCGCCGCCGCGACGCTTCGTCCGCCACCGGTCAGCACGGCCACGACCAGACCGACCGGCTCGGTGTCCTCCGCGTTGGTGACCGCGCCGACCTGGCAGGAGACCATCAGTGTCGACTCCGGCCAGTGCAGCGCCAGCGCGAACCCGGCGGACAGCCGGCCGGCGGTGTCGGTCTCCTCGGGGAGCGCCAGGTGTTGGTCGAGGCCGTGGCCGTGGCCGTGCGCCGTGATGTGGATCAGCCCGCAGTCCGTCCGGTCCCGCAGGAGCGCGCTGATGCGGGGGGATCCGGGCAGGTCGAGCTGCTGCCCGTCGAGTGTGCGGCGACTCAGCGGGACCCTCTCGTCCTCGGACAGTTCCAGGCCCCAGGCCCGAAGCTCCGATTCGATCGAGACGCCCTGCTCGGCCAGCGACACTAGCCGGATCAGCGCCGGGCCGGACACGGCGGGTGGCGGTGAATCAGACAGGCAGGTCAGCACCGGGGTCTGGGCGAGCACCGCCCGGCACACCAGTCGCGTTCCTGCGGTGTCGATCACCAGGGCCGCCCAGGGCAGCAGGCACAACTCCCGATGCGCCGACACCACCAACTCCAGCGGTTCCGCCAGGGTGGCGGCGGCGAGGCGGCGGCGCAGTTCGCCGGGCAGAACGGCGTCGCCCAGCTGGTGCCAGTCCGGGGAGCCGAGGTCGAGGTCGACCCTGTCCCCGGATTCTCGGCCGCGTCGGCCGTCGACGTAGTGGGTCAGAGCCGCCCCCGGGTCGAACGGCTCGAACATGACAACGCTGTCCGGGGCGGTCAGCGTGCGGAACCAGTTGGTCCGGCGGCCAAGCGTGTCCGGCAGGGCGGTGAAGTCCAGCGCGTGCCGGTCGCCGATCGCCCGGAGCAGCGCGGCCAGGCTCGTCGGAGTGGGCAGTGTCATCTCCGCGAGGATCGGGTTGACACGCTTCTCGATCTGCCGGTGCAGCTCAGCGAGCCTCTCTTCCTGCTCGTCCCGCAGCCGGCGTGCCGCATCCGCATCCGCGCCCTGCTCGCGCTGGTCGATTCGTTCGGCTCGGAGTACCTGGTCAACCAGACCTTGGAGCTGCGTCGGCAACAGGGACGCCTCGGCCCGCATCTGAGTGGCCAACCCGGTCTGCTTGGCCGCAAGGCACACCCGCAGTCCGAGCTCGGCGGCCTTGGGGCCGCGCAGTCTCGACGCCAGCAGCGCGATGTCGCCGTACACCCGTCGGAACGCCTCCGACAGGGGCGTGCGGGCCCGGGCGGCCACGCCCCACCGGCCGCGCACCCGCTCGGCGATGGCCAGTGCCTGCTCGGCAAGTCCGACCGCCTGTCCGCTTCCGTCCGCTGACAGCTCCGCCAGGGTCAGGGTCAGCGACAGCTCGTACACATCGTGTCGGATGTCGGCGATGCGGAACCCGGTCAGGTGGTCCAGTGCCTGGGTCATCCGGGTGACGGCGCGCCGGGTGTGGTCGGTCGCTCGATCGGCCAGCGCGAGGACGAAGCTGTGGCGGTGCCGGGTGGAGTAGTGCCGGGCCTCGGTCGACTCCCAGTAGGTCTGTGTCAACTCACCCAGCGCAGCGTGCACCTGACCGGCTTGGCCCAGTTCTAGCAGACTGGCACCGATCTCGAAGTCGAGGTCACCGGCGCGGGGTTCGGCACCGGTGCCGTAGAAGAACTCGCGGCGGTCCAGGGCTGCCGCCAGCGCCAGGGATTCCGCAGCCTGCCCTGCGGCCCGGAGGCTGCGTATCCGTCGGCACGTGATGGTGACGGCGGCCGAGCCGTCGCGCACCGTTCCATCGGTCGGGAGGAGTTCGGCGAGCGCGGCCTCGTACAGCCCCTCGATGTCCGGGGCCGAGGGCAGGGGGTGCCCCAGGTAGTCACAGAACCGCAGGATGGTGGCGGCGTTCGCGTAGCCGCCACTACGAAACGACCAGTCACGGTCGACATCCCCGGTCCACGGGCGATGGGTGGTTGCCATCACCATGTGGCGCTCGACGGCGTTCTGGAGCAGCTCCTGCTCGTTGTCGTACATTCGCGCGACGTGGTCGTCCTTCCGCACGATGGTCATTGCCTCTTCGGCGTCGAGCGCGAGCTGCAGCATGGTGTCGCGGGCCAGCGCGCGGGGCACGGTGTCGTCGAGGGCGTGGGTCACGTCGGAGCACTCCACTTCCTGAGTTCGCGGTGACGCCGGCAGCGCGGCCCACAGACGGGGCAGCCCAGCAGGCTAGCTAGTGAGCGCAGGGCCGCGGCGTCGGGCGTGGCGACCAGGGGGGCGTACGGCAGGCTGCCCAGCAGCGCCGGGGCGGACGGTGTGAAACCCGGCTCCCCGGCCATCGGGTTGGCCCAGACCACCCGGTGTGCCAATCGGGACAGCCGACTGACCTGTGCGACCAGGGGCGCCGGATCGCCCAACTCCCAGCCGTCGGAAATGATCACCAGGTTCGCCGACCGCACCATGCGGTGTCCGCCCCAGACCTGGCTGAAATCGGTGATCGTGGCCCTGAGCCGGGTCCCACCGTCCCAGTCCGAGTGGCGGGCGGCCAACGTGTGCATCGCCGCCTGCGGATCGGTTGACCGCAACTGCCGGGTGATCCGGTCGAGGCGGGTGCCGATCGTGAACACCTCGGTAGCCGTGGGCGCTGCGGCGACTGCGGCGTAGCCGAACCGCAGCAACAAGGCCCGGTAGGCACGCATGGAATAGCTGACGTCCACCAGGAGGACCAGGCGACGTCGAGCGTGGAGGCGCCGGTGGTACCACAGGTGGGCCGGCTCACCCGCGTAGCGCATCATCGTCCGCGCCGTCCGCGACACGTCGACGATCCGCCGCCCGCCGGTAGCGCGGCGCATCGTCCGGTGCAGCGGCACCGCCCTGATGAAGGCCTCCACGAACGACGCGACCTCGGCGCGATCGCTGTCGCTCAGCGTCCACGGTGGCACCGTCGCCAACCGTTCGGCGAACCCGGCCCGGGAAGTCGTCCCTTCGATGTCGGCGTCCTCGCCCTCGTCCTCTGGGGCGTCCGTCGGTTCACCGCTCTCCGCCGTGATCGGCAGCAGTGCGGGGCCGAGGGCGGTAGTCGGCCCGTTGCCGAACCAGGCGGCGAACGCGGCGTCGAAGGTCGGCAGATCCTCGTGCCGTGCACACAAGGCCAGCCGGGTGGCCCAGTAGACGTCCTCGGGGTCAAGCCGTTCGAACGCGCCGAGCGCGCGCAACGCGGTGGCCACCCGCGTGACCTCGACGTGGAGCCCGTCGGTGCGCAGCCGGTGGGCGAACCCCACCAGATCCATGATCGGGTCGGCGGCGGAGGTCACCGGGTGGACCGGAGGACGCCTCGGACGGCGTCCTCGTCCTCGTGCTGCTTGACCAGCACCCCGAGCGCGTCGTCGGCGGCCGCGGCGACGGTGCGGTGGCCGAGCGCGACCGCCGCGCGGGCGAAGGCGATCGACTCGGCGACGCCGGGGGGCCGGACCAGCGGAAGTTGCCGCAGCTGGGCCATGGCGGCCGCGATCTGCGGGGCTAGCGGGGTGTCCGCCACTTCCGGAACGTTCAGGCGGATGATTTCCGCCTCGTTTTCTCGGGTCGGATGGTCGATCCAGTGGTAGATGCACCGCCGCTTGAGGGCCCCGTGCACTTCCCGGGTGCCGTTCGAGGTGAGGACGACGAACGGCGGCTCCTCGATGACTATCTTCCCATAGTCGGGAATGCTCAGGGTGTGGCCTTCGAGGACTTCGAGCAGGAACGCCTCGAACTCGTCGTCGGCACGGTCGATCTCGTCGATGAGCAGCACCGACGGGTGCTGTTCCACGGCCTGCAGAATCGGCCGGGGGATCAGGAACTCCCTGCGGTAGATCGACGCGATGTCAAATGTACTGCGCAGGTGTAGCAGCTGGCGGGCAAAATCCCACTCGTAGAGGGCCTGGGAGCGGTCGATGCCGCTGTAGCACTGCAACCGGATCGGCTCGCTGCCCAGCATCAGGCCGACCTGCCTGGCCAGCGCCGTCTTACCCACGCCGGGATCGCCCTCAAGGAACAGCGGCAGCTTCAGCTTCCTGGCGAGGAAGATCGCGGCCGCGAGTCCGCGGTCGGCCAGGTAATTCAGCTTGGCGAGCTCATCCGCGATTCGTTCCGGGGTCGAGAAGGAAGCATTCGACATCGATCGAGATTCGGTCACATCCGTGTGTCTGTCGATCCTATGAACGGATGACCCGTGGTTACTGATCGACCGAGCGGACTGTCGTGCCCGGCCCGCCGACCTCGTGCGGTGCACCGTTCGACACGGCGTGCCAAGCGATGCCGACGGCACCTCTGCGCCTTTCGACCCAACCGAGTACGCGGTATCGGCAGCCCGATGAGTCCACTCTGACCGGCCATGATGTGATTCCTCGCCTCGGCTTCGGCGCGGACCGACGTACGTCATCTTCGTCTAGAGTGACGAGACGTGGTCGGAACTCCTCGGACCGGCACGCCACGAGCTCAGTGAAGGAGAATCATGGTCAGCTTCACTGCTGTCGCCCTTCCGACTTGCGAGTCGGTCTTTCGTCCGCAGGCGACGGTTGAGGAGATTCTCGGCTGGATCTCATCGCCGCCGATGCGTGCGCTGGTCGAGGAATACGGCGGCAGATTGCCGTCGGCGGACGTCCGCGAGCTTCTGGCCTGGCTCGACGCATTCTCCGACCGCCACTGGAACTTCCGCAAGCGGGGCAATGTGGAGCGTGACCAGGTGACGGCGCCGACGTTCGACCCGGCCAGGACAGCACTCGTGATCGCCGTGGCGACGGCGCTGGGTCTCGTGGACCCAACCGATCCGCCTCGGGCCACCTATGACCATCTGCTGGTCCTGGGCGGCCTCGGTCGGGCGTGTCTGCAACGTAGTGAGTATGCCGCCCGACTCGTTCGCGACGGTGTCGTCGAGGTCGGTGATGTGGCGGCGCTCGGCAGTTTCCGACCGTTGACCGAGGCGGAGAGCGCACTGCCCGGCCTGGCCGGCAGCCGGTTCGAGATGGACGCGATGGACTTCGGCGTGCGCAGCGCGTTCGAGCTCGCGGAGCCGGTGCGGTGCGAGTCGTCCGACGGGACCGTGACACACCGGTCCTGGCAGGTGCGAACGTACCAGGCCGCCGGCTCCCCGCCGGTGCACGTGCTCGCCGCGCCCTCCAGTGAACCGGAGCAGCGTCGCGCGAACACCCCCGACACGTACGAATTCTGGGCCCAGCGGTCCAGTCTCCGGTCGACGGATCGGATCCTGGTCGTCACCTCCCCGATCTACGTGCCGTTCCAGCACAGCGACGCGATCCGCATGCTGGCGGCGCGGTACGGATGCGGAATCGACACCATCGGCTTCGATCCGGCGCGGGCCACCCTGCCGCTCGCACCGGGTGCCACCAACCCCGACCGCTATCTCCAGGAGATTCGGTCCGGGATCCTGTCGATGCAGCGGTTGTGCGGAGCGCTGGCCGGGAGCCTGACCGCGTGACAGCGGCGGTCTTCCCCCCGGTGCCACTACCCACCGGCCCGGCGATCGGTGAGCAGATCGCGGCCGGCGCCGGGCCGGTCTTGCCCGACCGGGCCGGGCTCATCGACGGCATCGCCTCCTGGATCGACTCGTCGGCCATGACAGCTCTGCTGGGCGAGTTCGGTGGGTGGCCGCGGTCGACCGGCTCCCTTGCCGACCGGCTACGAGCGCTGGAGGAGTTCTCCGCAGCCTGTTGGGACTATCGAAAGGGGCAGTTGGAGCGCGATCAGGCCGTGGGGGAGAGCTTCACGGCCCTGACCGACGCGCGCATCCGGTCGGCCGCGAGGTCGCTGGGGCTGGCTGGTCGGGCGATGCCGCGAAACCGGCGGTTCGACCACGTCTTGGTGCTCGGCGGAGGTGTCCGCACGATGATGGCGCGTGCCCACCTGGCCGCTACGATCCTGCGCCAGGGCGTGCAGGCCACCTCGGTCGCCGGGTTGGGCAGCCTGCGGCCGATACCCGAGCAGAACGTGATCGCCGAGCAGTTCGGGCTGGGCGACGTGGCGACCGAGGGCGACGCGGTCGCCGCGGCCCTGCGGCATGCGTTCGGCGCGGCACCGGCGAGCGAGCAGCGTTCCGGTACGACCGAAGCCGGTCAGGGCTGGTGGGTACGGTCCCACGTGGACGTTCGGCCTCCGGTGCACGTGCTGGCTGCGCCATCGACCCGGCCGGGTCAGCGGGCCAACACGGCGGACACGCTGATCGGCTGGGCGGAACTGTTGCGGCCGGCGTCGGCCGGGGCGCGACTGCTGGTGGTGACCACCGACATCTTCGTTCCGTTCCAGCACTGTGACGCGGTCCGACTCCTGGGCCTGCCGTACGGCTGCGAGGTGGAGACGGTGGGCTTCGACAGCAGCGCGAGTCCCTGGGTTTCCCCGCCGTCGACCTCCGCCATCCTTCAGGAGATCCGGTCTGCCATCCGCTCGATGCAGGCGCTGTGCGAGGCGCTCGGCTGACGGATGGCGACGACGCTTGGCGCCCCCGACAGGCGGGGGACGGGTCGCGGACGCCTCGCCGGGGCGCGCCGAGCTATGGCCGGTTGCGCAACTTCGAGCACTGGTCCGAGGTCTTCGTCGAATGGACGCGGGATACCGCTTCCCACCCGGCCGTGGGATAACCGCGCAGGGCTGGAAGCGGGTCATGCCTGGTCGGTCATCCGCCGGCGCCGTCCGTCCCCGGCGTCGGGCGGTGTGCCGCGGTGAGGCGGCGACGAGGCCACCCATTCCGCCTGTGAAGGGGGACCTTTCCTGGTGCGGCATCTGCGTCGAGGGTCGAACCCTGGGCCGTCGGCCGGGCGGCGGCCCGCCCCGGCCGGCGTCCAGGCGAACGCGAGGCAGCCGCCGACCAGCGCGAGCAGCATCCCGACGAAGAAGCCGCCCAGGTTGGACGTGAGCCAGGAGACCAGAGCGAGCACCAGGGAGACCAGCGCGTAGAAGAGCCGCTGCGGCGGGTGGGCCAGCAGCAGCACGCCGCACAGCAGCAGGATGACCGGCACCAGGTAGCCGGCCAGCCCCTGCGGCCCGACGTGCAGGATCACCGGCAGCGGCGCGCGCAGGGTGGCGAGGATCTCGACGCCGCCGAGGGCGACGAGCAGGCCGCCCCAGAAGGGACGGCTGCGCCGCCAGGCCCGCCACCGCCCGGCCCCGCCGGAGGCCGACCTCCCGGCGGCCCGGGGCGTCGCGTCACCGTCAGCCATGGGCGTCGCGTCACCCTCGGTCATCTCAGCAGCCTTCGGAGGAGAAGCTCATCCGCAGGTTCGGCAGGGTGAACACCGCGGCCGTGGTGGCGTAGTTGTTCTGCCTCAGCCCCGTGATGGTCACCTTGTCGGCCTGCTGGCCGAAGACGCCCGGGTTGCCGCGCACCCCGGGGACCTTGTCCAGCGTGCTGGCGTCCTGGCCGATGTCGATCGACTGGAACGACGCGTTGCCGGAGATCTCGTCGGAGTCGACGACCATGGTGCGGGCGGTCACCGGCTTGCTGCCGGTGCCGGCGGTGAGCTTCATGTACATGCCGCCGAGGTTGATGCTCTGGCACAGGTTGGTCAGCTCGGCCCTGTCGATCGCCGAGACGAGCACGACGACCTGGCCGCCGGTGTCGCCCTGGTTGGG
Source organism: Micromonospora sp. WMMD712 (assembly GCF_029581295.1). NCBI lineage: Bacteria > Bacillati > Actinomycetota > Actinomycetes > Micromonosporales > Micromonosporaceae > Micromonospora > Micromonospora sp. WMMD712. Next base: position 2,083,972 of record NZ_CP120743.1, on the reverse strand, counting down.
ACTGTCCTCGATCATCTGGTCGAGCGTGGCGAACTGCTCGAACCCGGTCCCGTCGAGCTTGTCGGCGGTGACGACGAAGGGCATTCCGGAGATCGCGAACTGCGCGCCGAGCACTCCCTGCGCGGTGAGCAGCACCATTCCGGCGGCGCCTGCCCCGGCGACGGCCAGGCTGGCCGCGAACCGCCGCCAGCGCACGCCGCCGGAGGGCGGGACCGGCTCGGTGGATACGGTGTCGTCCGACATGACGGCTCCTCTTCGAGATCGATTCGTCCGCGCCGGTGCGGGGGCCGTGGCGCGGAGCGGGGCGATGATCTGAATTGGTTCGCGTACGGCGTGTCGAGTCCGTCGCAGAGCGAAGTTACCGCTGAGTAAAGGGCCGGTCAAGATTGATGCCCAATGGAGTCGGTCGATCTGCGAAAAATTGCCGATAGTGAGAAACCGCGACGGTTTCTGACCGCGCGGGAGCCGTCGGCGCGCTCAGCCGTCCCCCCGGGCGGGGCGCGCCGGGTCGACCGCGCAGGGGGCCGTGACGCCCGGGACGCCCGCGTCGGTCGCCCGCGCCGCCCGGCCGCCGGCCGTGGGGCCGAGGAACGGGGCGGTCATCGCGTACGTCAGGACCGGCAGCAGCCGGGGCAGCTCTGCCGTGCGGCCCTGGCTCACCCGCAGGCGCAGGGTGCCGTAGATGCCGGCGACCACCGTGGTCACCAGCAGGTCGTCCTCCTCGGCCGACAGCGGGGACCGGGGCCGGGCGGGCTGGAAGAACCGGTGGAACCGCGACAGCAGCAGGTCCCGCTCGGCGCGGGCCGCCGGGCCGGCGGCGTCGATCTCCACGAGCGCCATCCGGGCGAACGCGGGCACGCTCGCCAGCACCTCCAGCAGCATCCGCAGGGCGGCCCGGGCAGCGGCGGTCCAGTCCGGCCCCGCCCCGGCGTACGCGTCGTCCATCAGGCGCAGCAGGACCGCCGTGCCGTGCCGGTAGGTGGCCAGGAAGGCGTCCTCCTTGCCGGCGAAGAGCGCGTAGAAGGCGGGGCGGGTCACGCCGGCCGCGCCGCAGATGTCGGTGACCCGGGCGTTGTCGTAGCCCTTGGCCGCCACCTCGTGCACGAGCCCGTCGAAGAGCCGGTCGCGCTGGGTCGCCGCGACCTCCTCGGCCGACTGGCGGCGCGGGCCGCGCTTGATCGCCCGCTCGGGGTCGCGCCCGGGCCGGGCCCCCGGCAGGGGCGGGGCGGCGGGCTCGGCCGACGGGGGTGCGGACCCGGTTGCCGGGTGGGGCGCCGGCGACATTGACATCGACCTCCATGAATCGACGATTGACTTTGCGACCCTCCGGGGTTTATAACTTCACCACGTTGGGTTCCGGTCGGGTCACTGATGGTCATCTTCGCCGGATGGCCGCACCGAGCAGCGCCGAAGGAGGGCTCGATGGTCGCCATTATCGCCGACCGCGCGGGTGCCCCCAAGGCCGGAAGGGTGCGGGTGACGCGGCTGCGCCGCAGTGCCCCACCCGGCGCCGGCCGCTGACCGGCCGGATCCCGAGGGTCGCCCCGCCGGGCCACCGGTGACCGACCCGCACACCCCGCCCCGCCGCCGCCCGGCGGCACCCGTCCCCCGCCGCCGCCGACCGTCCACCGGCGGCGGGCCCACGGCCACGGCGTGTCTCCGTGGCCACCTCCGCGGCCGCCCGGCCGCGCCCGGCCCGCCGGGCGCGGCGACCCGCCGGTCCGGCCGCCGCCGTCGCACCACCACCCGTCGAAAGGACCCACCATGCCCAGGTACGGACGCGCCGCCGTCGGCCTCGCCGCCGTCGCGCTGCTCGGCTCCCTCGTCGCGGCGGCCCCCGCCTCCGCCGCCGGCCCGGCCGCCCTCGCCAACACGGTGCTCACCACCGGCAGCGCCGGCGGGACCGCCGTCGCGGTGGGCGACACCCTCCAGGCCAGCCTCAAGACCGGGACCACCGCCAACTTCTACTCGTCGGCCACCGGCACGACCGGCGTCAAGTGCGCCGCGTCCACCTTCACCGCCAAGGCGGTCACCAACCCGGTCGCCCCGGGCACCGCCACCGAGAGCCTCACCGGGCAGACCTTCACCAGCTGCACCAGCAACGTGGTCGGCACCCTCGGGGTCAACAGCGTGACGGTCGACAACCTGCCCTACGCCGTCACCGTCACCAGCGCCGGCGCGGTCACCCTCACCGGGTCGATCCAGAGCACCGTCTCGCTGCGCACCCTGCTGGGCAACGTCACCTGCGTCTACAAGGCCAACGGCGGCGTCGTGCGGGGGACGGCGTCCAACGCCACCACCTCCATCGCCTTCGTCAACCAGCCGTTCACCAAGTCCTCCGGGCCGGGCACCTGCTTCTCCTCGGCGTACTTCAGCGCGACGTACGCCCCCGTCCGGGACACCACCCAGGGCGGCGCGACGGTCTACGTGAACTGACCCCGCGCCGGCCCGGCCGGCGGCCGATCTCCCCGTCGGACGCCGGCCGGGCCCTCGGTCGCCGGCCGCTCAGCGGGCCGCTCGACCGGTCGTGACGGCGGCGTGCAGGGCCCGCATCGACCGGATCGCCGAGCGGATCTCCTGGAGGTAGCGCCCCGGCGTCGGGGCCGGCTCGGGCAGCCGCGCCAGGCCGGGCAGGGCCGGGTCGACGCCGACGGTCTCGATCCCGCACCCGTACGGCACGGCGAGCGTGCGCAACGCGTCGCAGTGCTGGAACGGTACGTAGACCGGCGCGGTGACCACCAGCACCGGATCGCCCGGCGCGAGCCGGACGTGCTCGGCCCAGAACCGCTGCGTGTCGGCGGTGTGCGCCCGCCGCCGCCCGGGATCGCCGGACGGGGCGGCGAGCACCCGCACCGGGGGCGACTCCGCCGGCCGCCAGGTGCGCGAGGACCAGGACCGGTGCGGGTCCCCGGCGTCCACGCCGTCCGCCTCGGCCGGCCCGGCCACCCCGAAGGCGAGCCGGACCGCCGCGTCGAGGGCGTCCACCTCGGTGTCGCCGGCCGTGACGCCCGCGTCGGCCAGTGTCCGGCGCTCCGCCACCGACAGCGGTCGGAAACTGCCCAGCACGGCCACCTCGCCGGCCACCGCCGTGCCCGAGCGCACCAGGTGCGCGGCGTACGCCACCCGGCGTAGGCAGGCGTGCGCGAGCCCGCCGAGGACGACCAGGTGCGCGTACGCCCGGCGGGCCGGCGGGACCGGGCGGACCAGGCCCAGCGCGGACGCCGCGGCGAGCACCTGCCCCGCCGTGCGGGGATCGAACGCGGGCTCGGCGGCCTCGGGGCGTTCCCGGCCGCCCCGGAAGTCCCAGTGCCGGGCGGAGAAGTCGTCCAGCCAGGCCAGCGCCGCCGCCAGATCGCCGGAGAGCGGGTCGCCGGAGAGCGGGTCGCGGGCAAGCCGGTCGCCGGAGGCCGGATCGCCCGGGGGCGCGTCGCCGCCGAACCGTGCGACGAGGCCGCGCAGCGGCGGCGAGGTCACCCAGGCGTGCAGCCCGGCGACGATCCGGGCCGGGGGAGCACCCGCCGCCCCGTCGGGCAGCGGCACGTCCCGCATGATCCGCACGCTGCGGATCGTACCGTGCGGATCACGTCGCCTCCGGAGGCCGGCACGACGGGAAACGCGCGTCGGCCGCGCCGGACGCCCCGGAAACCGCAGCCGATCGGTTGACGTGCTGTCAGCCGAAGGCCGGCGGTCCGCTACACAGTGGCAGTTGTCCCCGCCGCCGGTGGGTGGGAGCGTGCGGTGACCGCCAACGCGCTGGAGGGTGCGACGAATGACCGACGACCTGCTGGCCCGGCACCGGGCCGTGCTGCCGTCCTGGATGCCGCTCTACTACGCCGAGCCGATCGAGCTGGTCTCCGGCGCCGGTCGCCGGGTCACCGACGCGCAGGGCCGCACCTACCTGGACTTCTTCGGCGGCGTGCTGACCAACATGATCGGCTACGACATCCCCGAGATCCGCGAGGCGGTGCAGCGGCAGCTCGCCACGGGCCTCGTGCACACCTCGACGCTCTACCTGATCCGCCAGCAGGTCGAGCTGGCCGAGAAGATCGTCCGGCACTCCGGCATCCCCGACGCCCGGGTCTTCTTCACCAACTCCGGCACCGAGGCCAACGAGGCCGCCCTGCTGGCCGCCACCAACCACCGCCGCTCCCACCAGATCCTCGCCGTGCGCAACAGCTACCACGGGCGCACCTACGCGACGATGGGCGTCACCGGCAACCGGGGCTGGTCGGCCAGCGCCCTCAACCCGCTCCAGGTGGCCTGGCTGCACTCGGGCGAGCGGCTGCGCGGCCTGCTGTCCCGCCTCGACCCCGCCGACCGCCTCGACGCGGCGGTCGAGGACCTGCGCGAGGTCCTCGCCACCCAGACCGCCGGCGACGTCGCCTGCCTGATCGCCGAGCCGGTCCAGGGCGTCGGCGGCTTCGTGCACGGCCCCGACGGGCTCCTCGCCGCCTGGCAGAAGGTCCTCGACGAGCACGGCATCCTGCTGATCTCCGACGAGGTGCAGACCGGCTGGGGGCGCACCGGCGAGCACTTCTGGGGCTACCAGGCGCACGGCGTCACCCCGGACCTGCTCACCTTCGCCAAGGGCATCGGCAACGGCTTCGCCCTCGCCGGGGTCGTCGGCCGGGCCGAGGTCATGGAGTCGGTGCCGGCGATCAGCTTCTCCACCTTCGGCGGCAACCCGCTCGCCACGGCCGCCGGCAACGCCGTCCTGGACTACCTGCTCGACCACGACCTCCAGGCCAACGCCGCCCGCGTCGGCGCGATCCTCGTCGACGGGCTGCGGGCCGCCGTGGCCGACCTCGACTGCGTCGCCGAGGTACGCGGCAAGGGGCTGATGCTCGGCGTCGAGTTCGTCCACCCGGGCACCGTCGAGCCCGACCCGGCCCTGACCACCCGCGTCTTCGAGGCGTGCCGGGCCGGCGGGCTGCTCGTCGGCAAGGGCGGCCTCTACGGCAACGTGCTGCGGATGGGCCCGCCGCTGACCCTCACCGAGGAGGAGGCCCGCGAGGGGCTGGCCATCCTGGTCGACGCCGTCCGCTCCTGCGCCGACGGCGGGGTGGCGGCGTGACTCCGGCCGGGCACCCCGGCGCGGACCTCATCGGCCACTTCGTCGACGGCTTGCGGGTCGACGGCGCGTCCGGCCGGCGCGGGGACGTGTTCGACCCGGCCACGGGGCGACGTACCGGGCAGGTGGCGCTGGCCTCCGCCGCGGACGTGGCGGACGCGGTCGCCGCCGCCGGCCGCGCCGCGCGGGCCTGGCGCGACGCCTCCCTGGCCAAGCGCACGGCCGTGCTGTTCGCGTTCCGCGAGCTGGTCAACGCCCGCCGCGACCGGCTCGCCGAGGTGATCACCGCCGAGCACGGCAAGGTGCTCGCCGACGCCGCCGGGGAGGTGCAGCGCGGCCTGGAGGTCGTCGAGTACGCCTGCGGCATCCCCTCGGCCCTGCGCGGCGGGTTCAGCGAGAACGTGTCCACCGAGGTCGACTCGTACAGCCTGCGCCAGCCGCTCGGGGTGGTCGCGGTGATCTCCCCGTTCAACTTCCCGGTGATGGTGCCCCTGTGGTTCGTCCCGGTCGCGGTGGCCTGCGGCAACGCGGTGGTGCTCAAGCCCAGCGAGAAGGACCCGAGCGCGGCGCTGCTGCTGGCCGAGTGGTTCGCCGAGGCCGGCCTGCCCGACGGGGTGCTCAACGTGGTCAACGGCGACGCCGAGGCGGTCGACGCGCTGCTCGACCACCCGGGGGTGCAGGCGGTGTCGTTCGTCGGCTCCACCCCGGTCGCCCGGCACGTGCACCAGCGCGGCACCGCCGCCGGCAAGCGGGTGCAGGCCCTCGGCGGGGCGAAGAACCACATGGTCGTGCTCCCCGACGCCGACCTGGACCTGGCCGCCGACGCAGCGGTCAACGCGGGCTTCGGCTCGGCGGGGGAGCGGTGCATGGCGATCTCCGCGCTGGTCGCGGTGGAGCCGGTCGCCGACGCCCTGGTCGCCCGGATCGCCGAGCGGATGGGCCGGCTGCGCACCGGCGACGGCCGGCGCGGCTGCGACATGGGTCCCCTGGTCACCGCCGCGCACGCCGCGAAGGTCCGCGAGTACGTCGACGCCGGGGTGGCCGCCGGGGCGGTGCCCGTGGTCGACGGGCGCGACGTCGTCCCGGACGGGGACCCGGACGGCTTCTGGCTGGGCCCGACCCTGTTCGACCGGGTCACCCCGGACATGTCGATCTACACCGACGAGATCTTCGGGCCGGTGCTCTGCGTGCTGCGGGTCGGCTCGTACGACGAGGCGGTGGACCTCGTGAACGCCAACCCGTACGGCAACGGCACGGCGATCTTCACCAACGACGGCGGGGCGGCCCGGCGCTACCAGCACGAGGTGGAGGCCGGCATGGTCGGCATCAACGTGCCGATCCCGGTGCCGATGGCGTACTACTCGTTCGGCGGCTGGAAGGCGTCCCTCTTCGGCGACCTGCACGCCCACGGCGCCGACGGGGTGGCGTTCTACACCCGGGGCAAGGTGGTGACCAGCCGGTGGCTGGACCCCCGCCACGGCGGGGTCAACCTCGGCTTCCCCACCCAGACCTGAGCCCCCGCAGCAGCCCCGCCCCGGCCAGGTACGCCACCAGCGCCGGGGCGGGCAGCCCCAGCGGGGCGGGGGTGTCCTTCGGGGCGACGGTGTTGACCAGCAGCCCCGCGATCACGGCGGCGTACCCGGCGACCACCAGGCCGGTGCGGACCGTTCGGCGGCGACGCGCACCCTCCCCGGCGCGCCGCCGCCGGCCGGCCCGCGCCTCGACCGGCCCGAAGACGGCCACGAGCCCGGCCAGCACCACGGCGAGCAGCAGCAGCCAGGGCACCCGCCAGGCCAGCCACGCGGCGGTCCCCACCGCCGGGGTGGGCAGCCGGCCGAGCGCGTCCAGCGCGCCGACCAGCAGCAGGGCCGCCGTGAGGTGCCAGAGGAACACGGTCAGCACCACCGAGTTGACCGCGATCACCGCCTGCCACGGGCCGGGCCGGCGCAGCCACCGCTCGGCGGGTCCGCGCAGCAGCAGGATCAGCCCGAGCTGGGCGGTGGCCAGGGCGAGCAGCGCCAGGCTCGGCGGACTGGCGTTGTCGAGCCGCTCGCCGGGCACGTGCAGCATCGCCACCGGGTACGGCCCCACGCCGGTGAGTAGCAGCAGCACGCCGAGGCCGCCGGCGAGCAGCGCCACCGCCGCCGGCCGGGACGTCGGCAGCGGGTGCCGGGTGTCGCCGGCCGCGCCGCCGCTCCGGGGGCTGCCGGCCGCGGCGTGCGCGTCGTACCAGGCGAAGCCGGCCTGGTGCACGGCGAGCCAGCCGGCCAGGTAGCTGCCGTACGCCAGCGGCGCGGGCCCGGCCAGCCGGCCCAGGTCACCGAGGGCCACCACGCCCACCAGGGCCACGGGCACGGCGAGCCCGAAGCGGCGGTGCAGGGCGTGCATCGGCGGCGTGAGCGCGACGGCGGCCAGGTAGGGCACGAGGAACCACAGCGGGATGGTGGCGAACCACACCACCGTGCGGATCCGCGCCTCCCCGGCGCCCCACAGGTACGCCCCGCCCGCGCCGGCGGCCAGCACCAGCAGCAGGACGGTGGTCGGCGGCACCAGCCGGGCGCTGCGCCCCAGCAGCCAGCCGGTCGCGTCGCCGCCTGAGGCCCGGTTCGCGGTCAGCGAGGCGGCGTTGGCGAACCCGCCGACGAGGAAGAACACCGGCAGCACCTGCCCCACCCAGGTCAGCGGGTACGCCCACGGCAGGTCGCCGAGCGCCGAGTGGCCGGTGGGCCGGCCGGCGGCGTCGCGGCCGACGACGGTGACGCCCCAGTGCCCGGCGACGACCATGCAGATGGCGACGGCGCGCAGCAGGTCGACGTAGCGTTCCCGCCCGGCCGGGGTGCGCTCGGCGAGCTGCCGCAGGCGGCGCATCACCCCAGGCTAGGCCAGGCCGGGCGGCCCGGTGGCCGGATCGGTCACGCCGACCGGGGCGGGAGGGCCGTCAGGGCGTCGCCGGCACCAGCAGCGGGTGCAGGGCGGCCGGGTCGGCGACCCCGGGCAGGTCGCGGGCGGCGAGCCAGGCCGCCCCGGCGGCCCCGTCGCCGGCGGTGGTCAGCGGCGCGTCCGGCCACCGCCGGGCCAGCTCCGCCCCGACGGCGGCGGCCAGCGGGGTGTCGCCGGTGAGCAGCCCGCCGCCGAGGACCACCGGGTCCACCGCGCCGGCCGGGCGGATCCGCGCGGCGCTGTCGGCGAGGTGGCCGGCGGCCGCCCCGATCAGCCCCGCCGCGACCGGTTCGGCCGCGACGGCGGCGGCCACCACCAGCGGCGCGAGGCGGGACAGCTCGACCGGCGGCCGGCGGGTGACGGCCTGCACCACGGCGTCGACGGTGTCGCGGGGTCGGTCGGCGACCCGCTCGTCGCCGAGCAGCTCGGCGAGCACCCGGCGGCCCAGCGGCCCCGGGGCGCGCCCCGCGTCCAGGTCGGCCAGGAGCCGGCGGACGGCCTCGCGGCCGAGCCAGAACCCGGAGCCGGCGTCGCCGAGCAGCCAGCCGTGGCCGTCGGCGACCCGGTTCAGCCGCAGGTCCCGCACCTGCGCGGCGATCGCGCCGGTGCCGGCGATCAGCACCGTGCCGTGCGCGCTGGGCGTGCCGGAGGCGTACGCCACGAGGGCGTCGCCGTGCACCGCGTAGGGGCAGCGCAGGCCGGCGTCGCGCCACGCCCCGTCGAACGCGGCCCGCCCGGCGGGGTCGGCGAGCAGCCGTCCCGCCCCGGCCAGCCCGATCGTGCCGGCCCGCACCCGGGCCGGGTCCACGCCGGACAGGGCGGCGCGCAGGGCGGTCAGGAGCTCCGCGGCGGCCCGTTCGGCCCCGTGGCTGGTCGGGTTGCCGCCGCCGGCCCGGCCGGTGCCGAGGCGCTCCCCGGCCAGCGTCACGGCGAGCGCCCGGGTGGACGTACCCCCGACGTCGAGGCCGACCACGACGGTGTCGGACATCCGGTGCGCCTCCCGGGTCGGCGGTGCGGGCGGATTCATGCTGGTCGGCCGGGCCGCGCGGGGCAAGATCCCGGGCGTGCCGGGGTGGGCGCGTCAGGTAACAGTTTGAAAACTTCGACCACGGTCTTGACACGGAGGGCCCTTCAGTAAGAACTTTTACCACTAACAGTTAACACTCTTTTCCGAAAGGCGTCGCATGGTGGATCACGAGGTCGACACCCCCCGGGTCGCCGCCGTGGTCGACGCCGACCCGGCCGACCGGCGGGCCGGCCTGCCCACCGACGGCGTGCTCGCCCGCGTCCGGGCCGGCGCGGGCGAGCTCACCGGCGCGCTGCGCCGCGTCGCCGAGCACGTGCTCAGCGACCCGGAGGCCGCCGCGCGGGCCACCATCGTCGAGCTGGCCGAGCGCAGCGGCACCTCCCCGGCCACCATCACCCGGTTCTGCCGTGCGATGGGCTTCGAGGGCTACGCCGACCTGCGCCTCGGCATCGCCGCCGAGACCGGCCGGGCCCGCTCCGCCGGCTGGACCGTCGACATCGGCCGGGAGATCCAGCCCGGCGACCCCCTGGAGCGGGTGCTCGGTCAGATCATGGCCGCCGACACCCGGGCCATGCACGACACCGCCGCGCTGCTCGACCTCGCCCAGGTGGAACGGGCGGCCGTGGCCATCGCCGGGGCCAGCCGGGTCAACATCTTCGGCGCGTCCGGCAGCGCGCTGGTCGGCGAGGAGATGCAGTTCAGCCTGCACCGCATCGGGGTGGCCGCCTGGGCCTGGAGCGACGTGCACGAGGGGCTGGCCAGCGCCGCGCTGCTCGGCCCCGGCGACGTGGCGCTCGGCATCTCGCACACCGGGCAGACCCGGGAGACCATCGAGCTGCTCGCCGAGGCCGGCAGCCGGGGCGCGACCACCGTCGCGCTCACCGGCTTCCCCCGCTCGCCGCTGGCCGAGCTGGCCGACCTGGTGCTGCTCACCGCCAGCCAGGCCACCACGTTCCGCCCCGACGCGCTGTCGGCCCGGCACCCGCAGCTCGTCGTGCTCGACCTGCTCTACATCGCCGTCGCCCAGCGCACCCACGACCGCGCCCACGCGGCCTTCCGGCGCACCGCCCAGGCCGTCGACGGGCACAAGGCCGCGAAGGGGGCCACCTCATGATCAGCGCACAGGGGTACGCCGAGGCCGTCCGGCCCGTCCTCGACCGGGTCGTCGACTCGCAGGCCGGGGCGGTCGGCCGCGCCGCCGACCTGATCGCCGCCGGGCTGCGCGCCGGCGGAGTGCTCCAGGCGTTCGGCGCCGGCCACTCCGAGGCGTTCGCCGCCGAACTGGTCGCCCGGGCCGGCGGGCTGGTCCCCACCAACCGGATCTCCCTGCACGACCTCGTGCTGCACGGCGACGCGCCCCGCACCGTGCTCGCCGACCCCAAGCTGGAACGCGACCCGGCCGTCGCCCACCAGCTCTACGCCCTCGCCGCCCCGCAGCCGGGCGACGTCTTCCTGATCGCGTCCCAGTCCGGCATCAACGGCTCGGTGGTCGAGCTGGCGACGCTGGTCACCGGGCGCGGCCACCCGCTGATCGCGGTCACCTCGGTCGAGCACACCTCGCGGGTCGCCCCCCGGCACCCGTCGGGGCACCGGCTCGTCGACCTCGCCGACGTCGTGCTGGACAACGGCGCGCCGTACGGTGACGCACTGCTGCCGCTCTCCGGCGGCGGCGCGGTCTGTGCGGTCTCCTCGGTCACCGCCGCGCTGCTGGCGCAGTTGGTGACCGCGGAGGTCGTACGACGGTTCCACCAGGCCGGGGAGGTACCCCCTATCTACCTCTCCGCCAACGTCCCCGGTGGGGACGAGCACAACCTCGCCCTCGAGTCGCGGTACGCCGGGCGTCTCCGGCGCACCGCCTGATTCGACACCTCAAGGAGAGACAACGATGTCGGTTACCCCCGAGCACCCGGCCGATCTGAGCCGCCGGACCCTGCTGCGCCGTGCCGCCGCGGCGGGCCTGCTCGTCACCCCCGCCGCGGGCCTGCTCAGCGCCTGCGCCGGCAGCGAGCCGAGCAAGTCCGACGACACCGGCGCCGCCAAGAGCAAGGACAACCCGTTCGGCGTCAAGGACGGCAGCGCCGTCAAGGTCGTCATCTTCAACGGCGGCCTCGGCGACCAGTGGGCCAACGAGGACAAGGCCGTCTTCAGCGCCAAGCACGCGGGCGTGACGGTCAACATGAGCTCCACCCAGAAGATCAAGACCGAAGAACAGCCGAAGATGGCGACGCAGCCGAGCGACCTCGTCATGAACTCGGGCGCCGACATGATGGACATCAGCACCCTGGTCAACGAGGGCGCGATCGAGCCCCTGGACGACCTGCTCACCGCCCCGGCGTGGGACAGCGAGGGCACCGTCGCCGACACGCTGCTGCCCGGCACGGTCGAGGACGGCACCTTCCAGGGCAAGTTCTACGTCGTCAACGTGGCCTTCACCGTGTGGGGCAACTGGTACAACGGGGCGCTGTTCGCCAAGGAGAACTGGCAGCCGCCGACGACGTTCGACGAGTTCTTCGCCCTCGCGCCGAAGATCAAGGCCAAGGGCATCGCCCCGTACGTGCACGACGCCGTGCACGGCTACTACCCGCGCTGGGCGCTGATGGCGACGATCTGGAAGTCCGCCGGCCGGCAGGCGGTCGTCGACATCGACAACCTGAAGGAGAACGCCTGGAAGGCCGACGGGGTGCTGCCCGCGCTCCAGGCGTGGGAGAAGCTGGTCAAGGACCGGCTGCTGCTGCCGGGCAACCTCAACCACACCCAGTCCCAGCAGGCGTGGCTCGACGGCAAGGCGGCGTTCATCCAGGTCGGCACCTGGCTGAAGAACGAGATGGCGGCGACGATCCCGCCGGGCTTCGAGATGAAGCTGTCGGACTACTGGGGCCTCGGGGCCACCGACAAGGCGCCCAAGGACGTCTTCGCCGGCGCGGGCGAGGGCCTCGTGGTGCCGAGCAAGGCCCCGAACAAGGCGGCGGCGAAGGAGTTCCTGCGGGCCGTGCTGTCGAAGTCCGGCTCCACCAAGTTCGCCGAGCTGACCAAGTCGCTGGCCTCCACCAAGGGCTCCGGCGACGGCGTGCAGGACACGGCCCTGGCCAGCGCCAACGAGCTGATGCGCAACGCGCCGAAGGACCTGATCAAGACCAAGCTCTTCGACTTCTACGCCGACCTGGACAAGGAGAGCCAGAACCTCTCCGAGGAGCTGATGGCCGGCCGGCTCACCGCGCAGCAGTTCGTCGACAAGATGCAGGCGGCCGCCGACAAGGTCGCCAAGGACTCGTCGGTCAAGAAGCAGACCCGCGCCTGATCCCGGTGGCGGCCCACTGATCCGTTCGAGAGAGTGAGTGGAATGCGGCACGGTGTCGCGCGCTTCGTCACGGGCTTCCTGGCCCTCCCCGTCGCGCTGTACCTCTTCTACGTGGTGTGGCCCTTCGCCCAGGCGGCCGGATACTCGCTGACCAACTGGGGCGGCTACTCCGACAAGCAGGAGTTCGTCGGGCTGGACAACTACGTCCGGCTGTTCTCCGACGAGCTGATCAGGAAGGCGTTCTGGCACAACGTGTTCTTCCTGGTCACCGTGCCGCTGTTCACGATCGCGCTGGCCCTGTTCCTCGCGTTCCTGCTCAACGTGGGCGGACGCGAGGACAGGGCCGGCATCCGGGGGGTGTTCGGCTCCGGGCTCTACAAGGTCATCTTCTTCTTCCCGCAGGTCCTGTCGCTCGTGGTGATCGCCGTGATGTGGCAGCAGATCTACCGGTCGGACAACCAGGGCCTGATCAACGGCCTGCTGATGAAGATCGGGCTGGTCGACGCCGACAACCCGATCGGGTTCACCGCCGACCCCGAGCCGTTCCTCGGCGTGCCCGCCGTGCTGTGGTGGCTGCTGTTCATCGCCGTGTGGAGCGGCGCCGGCTTCTACATGGTGCTCTTCTCGGCGGCGATGCAGTCGATCCCGAAGGACATCTACGAGGCGGCCCTCCTCGACGGCGCCGGCCGCTTCGACACGTTCTTCCGGATCACCCTGCCGCTGCTGCGGGACACCATCTCGGTGGCCTGGGTCTACCTGGGCTTCATCGCGCTGGACATGTACGCCCTGGTCTTCGTCATGACCCCGAGCCAGGGCGGGCCGAACCACGCCAGCGAGATCTTCGCGTCGGTGCTCAACTTCACCGCGTTCCAGAAGGGGCAGTTCGGCTACGCCTGCGCGATGGGCGTGGCGCTGGCCATCTTCACGATCCTGCTGGCCGCTCTCCAGCTCCGGATCACCCGCCGTGAGCGGATCGAGTACTGAGGAGACCCGACGATGAGCACGGTGACCCACCCGTCCGGCGAGCGGGCCCGCCCCGGGCGTCCGGCTCCCCGCCCCGCGCCGAGCCGGGGCCTCGTCAGCCGCGGCCGGGAGCTGGGCGGGCGCTTCTTCAACGGCTTCTCGCACCTGTTCCTGGTGGTCTGGGCCGTGATGGTGATCTACCCGCTGCTGTGGGTGGTGATGTCGGCGTTCAAGGACGACTCGGAGGTCATCCGCGAGCCGCTGTCGCTGATCCCCGACGAGCTGCACTGGGACAACTTCACCCGCGCCTGGGGCGAGGGGCACCTCGGCGCGTTCTTCCTCAACACGCTGCTGGTCCTGGTCGGCAGCGTCTTCCTGACCATGCTGCTCGGCTCGATGGCCGCGTACGTGCTGGCGCGCTACGAGTTCCCCGGCAACCGGCTGATCTACTACATGTTCCTGTCCGGCCTGACCCTGCCCATCTACCTCGCCGCCGTGCCGCTGTTCAAGGGCGTCTACAACACGGGGATCGTCCTGCCCCTGCTGGGCCCGAACCGGCACCTCATGCTGATCCTCGTCTACGTCGCCTGGTCGCTGTCGTTCACGGTCTTCTTCATGCACTCGTTCTTCCGCACGCTGCCCGACTCGATCGCCGAGGCCGCGATGGTCGACGGGGCCTCGCACAGCCGGCTGTTCTTCAGCATCATGCTGCCGATGGCCAAGCCGGGCCTGATCAGCATCGGCATCTTCAACGTCCTCGGCCAGTGGAACCAGTGGTACCTGCCGACGCTGCTGATGCAGTCGGTCGCCGGGGAGCCGAAGAACCAGGTGATCGCCCAGGGGCTCATCGAGCTCTCGGTCAACCAGGGCTACAAGTCCGACTGGAGCGGGCTGTTCGCCGGGGTGACCATGGCGATGCTGCCGGTGCTCATCGTCTACATCGTGTTCCAGCGTCAGGTGCAGTCCGGCCTGACCGCCGGCGTGAGCAAGTAGCCGCCGCGCGGGAGCGTCGTACGGTCGAGGCAGAATCGCGTCCGTGCTGGTGGCGGTGGAGGCGGACGACCGGGGTGGGGGAGCGCTGCTGCCCCTCGACCCCGCCGGCCGCCCCACCGGCCCGGCCGAGCGGGTCGCCGACCTCGCCGCCGCCGTCGCCGCCCGGGAGGCCGTCGCCCACCCCCGCTGGGTCTGGGGCAGCGGCGCAGGCATCTACCCGGCGCTGCTGCGCGCCGGGGTCCGGCTCGACCGCTGCCACGACGTCGAGCTGACCGAGTCGCTGCTGCTCGGGCACGCCGGCCGCTGGGGCGAGCCCCGCTCGCCGGCCGCCGCGTGGGCCCGGCTGACCGGCGCGCCGGTGCCGCCGGATCCGCCGCCCCGCGCGGCCGAGCCGCCCGGCCACGGCCAGGGCGCGCTCTTCGACACCCTGCCCGGCCCGCCGGGCCCCGCCGTCGAGGCCCTGGCCCGGGTGTACGCCGACCAGCTCGACCGGATCGCCGCCACCGCCCATCCCGGCCGGTTCCGGCTGCTGGTGGCCGCCGAGTCGGCCGGCGCGCTGGTCGCGGCGGAGATGGGGGCGGCCGGCCTGCCCTGGCGGGCCGAGGTGCACGACGAGCTCCTCACCGGGCTGCTCGGCGGGCCGTCCCCGGTCGGCGGCCCGCCCCGCCGGCTGGCCGAGCTGGCCGCCCGCATCGCCGAGGCGTTCGGCCTGCGCCAGGTGCACGCCGACTCCCCGGCCGAGCTGCTGCGGGCGTTCGCCCGCGCCGGGGTGGAGCTGCCCAACACCCGGGCCTGGGCGCTGCGCGGGGTCGACCATCCGGCGGTGCCGCTGGTGCTGGAGCACAAGGAGCTCTACCGGATCTGGACGGCGCACGGCTGGGCCTGGCGCGACGCCTGGGTGCGCGACGGCCGGTTCCACCCGGAGTACGTCCCCGGCGGCGTCGTCTCCGGGCGGTGGGCCACCCGGGGCGGCGGGGCGTTGCAGATCCCCAAGGTGATCCGGCGGGCGGTGGTGGCCGACCCGGGCTGGCGGCTCGTCGTCGCCGACGCCGGCCAGCTGGAGCCGAGGGTGCTCGCGGCGGTCTCCGGCGACGCCCGGCTGGCCGCGGCCGGCGGGGCGGGCGACCTCTACGCCGCCCTGGCCCGGGACTCCTTCGGCGGCGACCGGCCCCGGGCCAAGGTGGCCCTGCTCGGCGCCATGTACGGGCAGACCGGCGGGATGGCGGTCCCCGCCCTCGCGGTGCTGCGCCGCAACTATCCGACGGCCTTCGCCTACGTGGAGGCGGCGGCCCGCACCGGTGAGGCCGGCGGCCTGGTGCGCTCCTGGCTGGGGCGCACCTGCCCGCCCGGCGCGACGGGCTTCGCCGACGGCGACGACGCGGGCGTCGACCCGGAGGCGGCGGCCGACCCGCAGGGGCCCCGGGCGCGGGCGGCCCGCTCCCGGGGCCGGTTCACCCGCAACTTCGTCATCCAGGCCACCGCCGCCGAGTGGGCCTCCACGCTGCTGGCCACGCTGCGCACGGCGTTGGCCGGCAGCGACGCCGAGCTGGTCTTCTTCCAGCACGACGAGGTGATCGTGCACTGCCCGGCCGGGCAGGCCGACGCGGTGGCCGAGGCGGTCCGCGCCAGCGGCGAGCGGGCCACCGCGCTGCTGTTCGGCGACACCCCGGTCCGCTTCCCGCTGGACCTGTCGGTGGTGGACTGCTACGCGGACGCCTGACCTGCCCGCAGGCGGCGGCCCGGCGGCCCGGGGCGGGCCGGTCCGGGCCGCCCGGCACGGCACCCCGAGTGCGGCAAATATCCGTTTCGCCCCGACACTCATCCCGGGGGTGCTCGTTGCACCCGGTGTGCGTATCGCAGGAATGATCATCGCGGCGAGCGGCGGACGCCGCCTCGGCGGCCCCGAGGCGTTGCTCCACCAGGGCGATCAGCCCCTGGTGGACCGCATGATCGACACGATGACCGAGGCGGGCTGCGCGCAGATCGTGGTGGTGCTGGGCGCGGCGGCGGACCAGGTGCGCCAGGCCGCCGACCTGACCCGGGCCACGGTGGTGGTCAACCGCGCCTGGGGCACCGGCGTCGGCTCGTCGATCCGGGCCGGCCTCGCGGCGCTGACCGACCAGCGGATCGAGGCGGTGGTCGTGGTCCCGGTGGACATGCCGGGGCTCACCCCGGCGGCCGTGCGTCGGGTGGCCGCGCTGCCGTACCCCGACGCGCTGGTCTGCGCCACCTACGACGGGCTGCGCGGCTACCCGATGCTGTTCGGCCGCCGGCACTGGTCCGGCATCGCCACCCTGGCCAGCGCCGACGTCGGGGCCCGGCCGTACCTGCTGGCGCACAAGGACCAGATCGTCGACATCTCCTGCGACTCGGTGGCCGACGGCAGCCGCGTCGACACCCCGGAGTTGATGGCCCTGTACGGCTTGACCGTCCCGCCCCAGCGCGTCGGCGCGTAGCGCGTTCCCGCGATCGATCGTTGGACGGTTCCTGCTCGCCCGGAACAGGAACCGTCCAAGATTCAGGGGGAACCGCGGTGCCGGTCGGGGCGTAGGTGGGCGTGGGCGGAGGGCGACGCCGTCTCCGCCTGCGGCACCTGATCGCAGCAGCGTCACTCAACGCAGTCACACTCGCCCGCGCCATTCCTCCGCGCCACCCTTTGCTCTGCACCCACATGCGCAACAGGCACGCAACGTAGTCGGACGCCGGATCCGCCGCTCCAGTCGGATCCTTGAATGTCACCACTCCATACCCGGTGTTGCGCATCTGGGTGCAGAGCAAAGGGTGGGCGAGATGTCGAGTGGGGTCGAGAGAGCGTTACGAAGAGTCACGCCGCCGGGCCTGCGCCCGACAGCCAGCGCGATCACCACGCAGCGTGGTCGAGCTGCGGGTGGCGCGGCCGGCTCGGTCGGCCCGCCCGGTCGGGGTGCTCAGTCGAGGCAGAACTCGTTGCCCTCGGGGTCGGCCATGACGAGGTGCCCCGCGTCGAGCGGTGCGGCGGGCTCGTGGCGGCGCAGCCGGGTCGCGCCGAGCGAGACGAGCCGCTCGGCAGCCGCCTCCAGGGCCGCCATCCGCGCGTCGCCGGCCAGCCCCGGGGCGGCCCGCACGTCGAGGTGCACCCGGTTCTTGACCCGCTTGGGCTCCGGCACCCGCTGAAAGAACAGCCGCGGCGCGGTGCCGGCGGGGTCGACCACCGCCGAGGCGGAGTCGCGGCGCTCGGGCGGCACGCCCATCGCCTCCAGCGCCTGCTCCCACGACTCGAAGCCGGGTGGCGGGGCCTGCACCTGATGGCCGAGGGCCGCGGCCCAGAAGGCCGCCAGCGCGGCCGGGTCGGCGCAGTCGAACGTGATCTGAACGTCGGTCATGGCGTCAGCCTCCGGCATATCGCGGACAGGGGCGTTCCTAGATCTGTGCAACGATCGACGGGTGACCGTCGAGGCGACGACCGAGCGGGTGCTGCGGCTGACGTGCTGCGGGAGCTGGCGCCGCCGCAGGTGGGGCGGGTCGAGGACGACCGCGACGGCTGGTGCGTGCTCGTCGTCGGTGGGTACGACCTCGACTGGCTGGCCCTGCACGTGGCCCGGCTCGGCTTCGAGGCGGAGGTGCTGGAGCCGGCGGAGCTGCGACAGGCCCTCGCCCGGCTCGCCCGCCGCCTCGCGGCGATGGCCGGCCCCGGCTGACGGAACGCGCGCCGGAGCCGCTCGCCGCCGGGCGGACGAACGGCTCCGGCGTGCGGGCCGGTCAGGCGGGGGCCGGCGGCTCCAGCCGGCCCGTGGTGGCCAGGCCCCGGTACCAGTGGGCGCTGTCCTTCCAGATCCGCTCCTGCGTGTCGTAGTCGACGCGGATGATGCCGAAGCGCCGGTCGTAGCCCCACGCCCACTCGAAGTTGTCCAGCAGCGACCAGACGAAGTAGCCGCGCACGTCCGCGCCCGCGTCCATGGCCGCGCCGACCGCGTCGACGTGCCGGTACAGGTAGTCCAGCCGCCGGTCGTCGTGGACCCGGCCGTCGGGGGTGACCACGTCGTCGAACGCCGCGCCGTTCTCGGTGATCATCAGCGGCAGCCCGGGGTGCTCCCGGTGCAGCCGCAGCAGCAGCTCGGTCAGGCCGGCGGGCTCGATGTTCCAGCCCATCGCCGTGTACGGGCCCGGCTGCGGCAGGAAGTCCACGTCGTCCGCGCCGATCCACGGGGTGTGCGCCGAGCTGCCGTGCCCGTCGTTGTCCGAGCGGGCCGACACGCCGTCCCAGGCCCGCACCAGGGTGGTCGAGTAGTAGTTGACGCCGAGCACGTCCAGCGGCACCGCGATCGTCCGCTCGTCGCCGTCGCGCACGAACGACCAGTCGGTCACCTTCGCGGTGTCGGCGAGCAGGTCCGCCGGGTACGCCCCGTCGAGCAGCGGCCCGAGGAACGCCCGGTTGGCCAGCGCGTCGATGCGGCGCACCGCGTCGGCGTCGGCCGCCGAGCCCGACGCCGGCCGCACCACGTGCAGGTTGAGCGTCACCGACAGCTCCGCCGCCGGCGCCAGCTCGCGCACCACCCGGCCGGCGAGGCCATGGGCGAGGTTGAGATGGTGCACGGCGGCCAGCGCCCCGGCCGGCTCGGTGCGGCCCGGCGCGTGCACCCCGGAGCCGTAGCCGAGGTACGCCGAGCACCACGGCTCGTTGAACGTCGTCCAGGTGTGCACCCGGTCGCCGAGCGCCTCGACGATGCCGGCCGCGTAGTCCCTGAACCGCAGCGCGGTGTCCCGCGCCGGCCAGCCGCCGGCGTCCTCCAGCTCCTGCGGGAGGTCCCAGTGGTACATGGTGGCCACCGGCCGCACGCCCCGCTCCAGCAGCCCGTCGACGAGCCGGGAGTAGAAGTCCAGCCCGGCCCGGTTGAACGCACCGGAGCCGCCGGGCTGCACCCGGGGCCAGGAGATCGAGAACCGGTAGGCCGCCAGCCCCAGCTCGGCGATGTGCCCCAGATCCTCGGCCCAGCGGTGGTAGTGGTCGGCGGCCACGTCGCCGGTGTCGCCGTTGAGGGTGCGGCCGGGGGTGTGGCTGTAGGTGTCCCAGATCGACGGGCCCCGCCCGTCCTCGGTCGCCGCGCCCTCGATCTGGTACGACGCCGTCGCCGAGCCCCACACGAAGCCCTCGGGAAACATTCGCGTCACCGGTTCGCCTCCGTCCCCACCACGTCGCAGTCGTAGCCGGACGACGCGCCGGCCACCACGTCCACGGCGGCCGTCCCGCCGTCGTACCGTACCTCGAACTCGGCCCCCGGCCCGCCGCCGGGCGACGGGATGCGCACCCGGGTCCGCTGGCCCTCGACGGGCGCGAACAGCCGCAGCCGCACGCCGTCGGCCCACTCGTAGTCGGGCCGGTCGTGCGTCGCGCCGAACGCGATCACCGCACCGGGGCGGGCCAGCACCGGCAGGCTGTCGTAGCCGTGCTTCTCGGTCACCCACGCCGGCCCGGTGAGCTGCGCGCCGCTGACCAGGTTGGTCCAGGTGCCGGCGGGCACGTAGTACGTGACCTCCCCGTCGGCGCTCATCACGGGCGCGACCAGCACGTCGGGGCCGAGCATGTACTGCCGGTCGAGGTAGGCGGCCATCGGGTCGTCGGGGAACTCCACGATCATCGGCCGCATCACCGGCACCCCGTCGCGGTGCGCCTCCTCGGCCGCCGCCGCCAGGTAGGGCATCAGGCTCAGCTTGAGCCGGGTGAAGTGGCGCAGCACCTCCACGGCCTCGTCGTCGTACGCCCACGGCACCCGGTACGAGCCGGAGCCGTGCAGCCGCGAGTGCGAGGAGAGCAGCCCGAACGCGATCCACCGCTTGAACACGGCCGGGTCGGGGGTGCCCTCGAAGCCGCCGATGTCATGGCTCCAGTAGCCGAACCCGGACGCCGACAGCGACAGCCCGCCGCGCAACGACTCGGCCATCGCCACGAACGTCGACTCGCAGTCGCCGCCCCAGTGCACCGGGAACTGCTGCCCGCCGGCCGTGGCCGAGCGGGCGAACACGACCGCCTCGCCGACGCCGCGCTCGGCCTCCAGCAGCTCGAAGACGGCCTTGTTGTAGAGGTAGGCGTAGTAGTTGTGCATCCGCTGCGGGTCGGACCCGTCGTGCCAGACCACCTCGGTGGGGATGCGCTCGCCGAAGTCGGTCTTGAAGCAGTCGACGCCCATGTCGAGCAGCACCTTGAGCTTGCTGTTGAACCAGGCCACCGCGTCGGGGTTGGTGAAGTCGACGAGCGCCATGCCGGCCTGCCACTTGTCCCACTGCCAGACCGACCCGTCGGGGTTGCGCACCAGGTAGCCGGCCTGCCGGCCCTCCTCGAACAGGTACGACCGCTGGGCGATGTACGGGTTGATCCACACGCACACCTTCAGGCCGCGCTCGTGCAGCCGGCGCAGCATCCCCTCCGGGTCGGGGAAGGTCGCCGGGTCCCACACGAAGTCGACCCAGTGGAACTGCCGCATCCAGAAGCAGTCGAAGTGGAACACCGACAGCGGCAGGTCCCGCTCGGCCATCCCGTCGATGAACTCGGTGACGGTCTTCTCGTCGTACGACGTGGTGAACGACGTCGACAGCCACAGCCCGTACGACCAGGCCGGGACGCGGGCCGGGCGGCCGGTGAGGGCGGTGTAGCGGCGCAGCACGTCCTTCGGGGTGGGCCCGTCGATCAGGTAGTAGGTCAGCGACTGCCCCTCGACGCTGAACTGGGCCTGCGAGACGACCTCCGAGCCGACCTCGAACGACACGTGCTCGGGGTGGTCGACGAAGAGGCCGTAGCCGGCGCTGCTGAGATAGAACGGCACGTTCTTGTACGCCTGCTCGCTGGCGGTGCCGCCGTCGGCGTTCCAGATGTCGACGGTCTGGCCGTTCTTGACGAACGGGCCGAACCGCTCGCCGAGGCCGTAGATCGTCTCCCCGACGCCCAGCGCCAGCCGGTCGTGGACGAAGTGCCGGCCCTCGCCGTCGGTGACGACGCCGACGCTGCGCTCGGTGGACGAGGTGACCAGCCGGTCGCCGCGCAGGAAGTCGACCCGCCACCGGTCGACGAGCGTGACGCGGGCGGTCAGCTCGCCGGTGGTCAGGGCGGCGCTGACGCCGGTGACCTCGACGGTGACGGGGTGGTCGTCGCCGGCCGCGAGGGCGAAGCGCGGCTGCTTCGGCAGCCCGCCGCTGTGGTGCCCGACGGTCACGCCGATCACGCCGGGGGCGGGGGAGAAGAACTGCACGGTGACGACCGGGCGGTTGAGGGTGTCGCCCCGCCCG
The DNA here is from genome assembly GCF_029581295.1 of Micromonospora sp. WMMD712. Classification (NCBI taxonomy): domain Bacteria; kingdom Bacillati; phylum Actinomycetota; class Actinomycetes; order Micromonosporales; family Micromonosporaceae; genus Micromonospora; species Micromonospora sp. WMMD712. The sequence continues at coordinate 2,062,423 of NZ_CP120743.1, read as the reverse complement.
GTGATCTGACCGGTCGGCGCGAAGACGGTGAAGCCGCGTTCGTCCGGCTCCACCGATTCGACTGTGCCGGGGCGCAGCACGGTGACCCCCGGACGCAGTTGCCAGTACCCGTCGGTGAACTTCACTTCTCGGCTCCTACCGTGATGCCGCGGCTCAGCGTGCGCTGGAAGATGAGGAAGAACACGATCGCCGGGACGAGGCTGATCAGCGCCCCGGCGTTGGTGGTGGGGGCGTCCATCAGCCGGTCGCCCTGCAACGACGCGAGGGCCACCGGGATGGTCTGGGTCTGGTTGTCGATGAGCATCACCAGCGGGATCAGGAACTCGTTCCAGGTCCAGATGAAGAAGAAGACCAGCAGCACGGCGAGGGTGGGCCGGACGTTGGGCAGGACGACCCGCCACAGGATCGTCCACTTGCCGGACCCGTCCAGCGCCGCCGCCTCCAGCAGGCTCTTGGGGAACGTGCCGAGCACCGAGGCCAGCAGGTACGTGCCGAACGCGCTCTGGATGACCGTGAAGATGATGATCACGACGAGCCGGGTGTTGTAGAGGCCCACCTCCTTGGCGAAGTAGTAGAGCGGGTAGACCAGGGACTCCTGCGGCAGCATGTTGGCCAGCAGGAACGCCCCGACGATCCACAGCCGGCCCCGGACCCGGCCGATGCCCAGCGCGTACGCGTTGAGCAGCGACACGACGACCGCGAGCACCGCGACCGAGCCGGCGATGAGCGCGGAGTTCCACAGCTTCTGCGGGAAGTCGACCTGCGTCCAGTAGGTGCGCAGGCCCTGGGTGTAGAACTCCGACGGCCAGCTCAGCGGCCCGTCCGTGGAGTATTGCCCGGGCGTCTTGAACGCGTTGAGCAGCATGAACACGAACGGCACCAGCATGAGCACCGCGCCGGCGGTGACCACGGCCAGCACGATCCAGCGGCCGACGCCCCGGTGGTGCCGGTCGGGCACCCGGGCGGCCCGGCCGGTCTTCGCGGGGGCCTCGGCGGGGGTGAGGGTGACGGACATCAGGCGCTCCCGTCCCGTCGCTCGGCGCGGTGCTGCGCGCGGATGAACAGCAGCGCCACCACCACGATGATCAGCGTCAGCACGGTCGAGATCGCCGACCCGTACCCGACCTGGAGTTTCTTGAAGAACGTGTAGTACGCGAAGTACGACGGCACGTTGGTGGCGTTCTCCGGGCCGCCCCGGGTCAGCGCGTAGATCGGGCCGAACACCTTCATCGCGGCGATGGTGCAGGTGAGGGCGACGACGAACGTCTCCGGTCGGATCTGCGGCAGGGTGATCGCCCGGAACCGGCGGGCCCAGCCCGCGCCGTCGATCTCCGCCGCCTCGTACAGCTCGGGGTCGACCCGCTGCAACGCGGCCATGAACACGACCACCGGGTAGCCGATCTGCACCCAGATCATCACGCCCATCACCGCCGGCAGGGCGGTGTCGGGGTCGCCGAGCCAGTCGTGCGTCAGCGCGCCCAGCCCGACGGCGTCGAGCAGCCCGTTGAGGGCCCCGTCGGGGCGCAGGATCCAGCCCCACACGATGCCGGCCACCACGACCGGCAGCACCTGCGGCAGGTAGAACGCGGCCCGCAGCGCGTTGGCGGTGCGCGGCTTGAAGCGCCGCCCGATGGTGTCGAACAGCACCGCCGCGAGCACCAGGCCGACGACGGTGGGCACCACGACCATCGCCACGATCATGGCGAGGGTGTTGCGGAACGACTGCCAGAAGACGGTGTCGTCGAGCAGGCGTTGGTAGTTCTCCAGCCCGACGAACGTCGGGTCGCCGATGCCGGACCAGCGGGTGAGCGAGAGATAGCCGGTGAACAGCAGCGGCCCGCCGATGACCAGCGCGAAGAGCACCGCGCCGGGCAGCAGGTAGAGCCAGTAGCCGGCGTCGCCGCGGCGGCGGCGCGGGCCCCGGCGGCCCTGCGGGTCGGTGTCGCCCCGGGTGACGAGGGCGTCGGTTGCAGCCATGATGGTCCCTCCGGTGCGCCGGCGGGCGCGTCGCGCAGGGCGCGCCCGCCGGGCGTCCTCGTCAGCCGCGCTTGATCTCCGCGACGCCCTCGTCGTACGGCTTGGCGATCGCGTCGAGCACCTGGTCGGGGGACTTCGACTGGTTGATCAGGCCCTGGAAGCCGGAGACCAGCACGTCGTAGTAGCCGGGGACCGGCCAGTCCGGGTAGAAGGCCAGGCCGTCGGTGGTGCTGATCGCGTTGAAGTTCTCGATCAGCTTCTTGTCCTTCGGGTCGGTGATCTTCGACGGGTCGGCGGCCACCGGGACGCCGCCGTTGTTGCCGATCAGGGCCTGGATCTCCGGGCGCATGGTGATGTCGATGAAGTCGTACGCCAGGTCCTTGGCCTTGCTGGTCGCCGGGACCACCCAGATGTTGCCGGACGAGCCGGCGTGCAGCTTGTTGCCGGGGAACAGGAAGCTGTCCCAGTTGGCCTTCATCTCGGCCTTGAACCGGCCGTACCACCAGCTCCCGGAGACGATCATCGGGGTCTTGCCGGCGATGAACGCGGTGCCCATGTCCTCGGCCTTGGCGCTGGCGGTGCCCTTGCCGACGTAGCCCTTCCTCACCCACTCGGCGAACGTGTCCGCGCCGTACTTGAGCGGGTCGGCCTTGAAGTCGACCGGGTTCTTGTAGAGCTGGTAGTTGTCGACGAACGCCCGGTCGGCCCTGGCGAGCGCGAGCTGGTAGAACAGCTGCCCGGCCGGGTACTCGGCGCCGGCGGTGCCCAGCGGGGTGATGCCCTTGGCGACGAACGTGTCCATCGCGGCGGTCAGCTCGTCGAGCGTCGTCGGGACCTTGACCCCGTTCTTGTCGAACAGGTCCTTGTTGTAGTAGACCATCACGTACTCGCCGTAGTTGGGCACGCCGTACCAGTTGCCGGAGCCCATCACGCCCTTGTCGTCGTACTTGGCGGTGGTCTGCAGGCTCGGGCTGAGCGCCTTGTCCCAGCCGCGCTTGGTCGCCTCGGCCGTGAGGTCGGTGAGCAGGCCCTGCTTGGACAGCAGACCGGCGGTGGCGTTGCCCTTGTTGTACTCCATCACGTCCGGGCCATCGGACGAGTTGATGATCATCCCGGCGTTCTGCTGGATCTGCTCGAACGCCTTGCGCTCGAAGCGCACCTCGACGCCCGGGTGCTCCTGCTTGAAGACCTCGATCGCCTTGTCCCACGCGACGCCCATGGCGCTGGTCTCGCCCTCGTAGTGCCAGAGCTTGAGCACCTTCGCGCCGCTGGCGCCCTCGTCGGCGTCGTCACCGCAGGCGGTCAGGGACGCCGCCGCGGCGACGGCGAGGGTCACCGCCGCGACGACTGTGCGGAATCGTTGCATTACCATTCTCCTCGTGAGTATCGAGCCGGTACTCCTCTAGGCCCGTCGTCGCGTGGCAGCGCGGCGACGGGCTGTGTTCCTGCTCGTCGTTCCCGACGCCTCCGGATCGGCCGCGTCGACCGTTCCGGTGGTGTCCCCCGTCGGGCGACCGGGAGGGCCGCTGGATCCGCGGACCTCCAACGTGCACGGCAGCAGCTCCTGGTGGATCGGGGCGCTGTCGAGCTCCAGGTGGCGCAGCAGCGCCTCGACCGCGATGCGTCCCAGCGCCGAGCCGGGCGACGTCATCGCGGTCAGCGCGGGGGTGGCCAGCTCGGCGACCTGCGGCGAGGTGACCATGGAGACGACCGAGACGTCGTCGGGCACGGTGCGGCCCCGCCCGGCCAGCCCGCCGAGGATGCCGAACACGGCCCGCTCGTTCATGGCGAGGACGGCGGTCAGGTCGGGGGCCCGGTCGAACGCCGTCGCCAGGGCCGCCCGCCCGCCCGCCGCGCTGTCCTCGGCGGGGATCATCAGCGGCTCGACGCCGTGCTCGGCCATCGCCGCGGCGAACGCGTCGCGGGTGCGCAGCGCCGGGCCGTAGCCCTCGGCGATGGTCGCGGCGGAGTGGTTGACGTAGACGATCCGCTGGTGGCCGAGGCCGACGAGGTGCGCGACGGCGTCGCGGACGGTGCGGTCGAAGTCGATGTCGACGTACGACAGGCCGGTGGTGTCGCCGGTGCGGCCGATGAGCACCAGCGGCACGCCCGCCTCCCGCAGCACGGCCACCCGGTCGTCGTCGAGCTGCACCTCCATCAGCAGCGCGCCGTCGAGCATCCGCTGGCTGGCCAGCCGCCGCAGGCCGTCGAGATCGTCGGCGTCGACGGGGGAGAGCACCAGGTGGTAGCCCGCCGCGCTGGCCGCCGCGGCGGCGCCGGTGACGAAGGCCGTCTCGGTGGCGCCCAGGCCGCGGTCGTCGATCGGCAGGAGCAGCCCGAGGATGCGGCTGCGCCGGCTGGCCAGCCCCCGGGCCATCGCGTGCGGCTGGTAGTCCAGCTCCGCCATGGCGGCGCGGACCTTGTCGCGGGTGGCCTGGGAGATGGGCCGCGCGCCGGTCAGCACGTACGACACCGTGCTGACGGAGACCCGCGCGAGCCGGGCGACGTCGTGCATCGTGGCCATCGCGCACCTCCCTCGGCGGCCCGGCGGACGGGGTCCCGACCGGCGTCGAAACGCCTAGTCGAAACGGTTAGTCGAAGCGTTTCGACAGACCGTAGGGCACGTGTTACGAGGGCGTCAATAGCCGATGACGAAAACGCGTCGCCGGGCCGACCCGATCCCGGGGGCGGCACAGCGCCGCGCTGCGGGGCAGGGTCGGCCCGGCGACGGGCGCGGCCTCAGATCTCGATGTTGAACTTGCGCAGCACCGACGGGGCGACCAGCCCCACCGCCGCGAGCACGGAGATCGCGGTCAGCACGCCCCGCAGCACGACCACCTCGGTCTTGCTGCCGGTGCGCAGGGCGATGCTGTTCGGCAGGCCGACCATCGTCCACATCCGGCGCTTGATCGGGATCGGCCACAGGATCGGCACCCCGGCCCGGGTGATCATGTCGCCGAGGATGTGCACGAAGCAGCCCACCCCGACGGCCAGCCCGATCAGCGGGTACCCCCGGTCGCCGGGCAGGTTGGCGAACGTGTACCAGGCGGCGGCGGCCGAGGCCAGGGTCACGATCACCCAGCCCGCGCGCTCCGCCCACCGGTCGAACAGCCCGCGCAGGGCCAGCCCGAACATGAAGAACAGGATGCCGACCACGGCCCACTTGCCGTACGCGGCGCAGAGCGCGGTGGTGCCCCAGCCGACCAGCACGGTGAACGGGATCGTGTGGGTCAGGGTGCGGTGGCCGTTGTTGCGGCGCGGGTCCTTGCTCAGCTTGGTCGCGTAGTAGACGCCGAGGGAGATCTTCTCCATCACCTCGGCGACGAACAGGCTGACCACCCCGAACGTGCGGGCCACCGTGGCCCCGCCCTGGTTGCGGGTCACCTTGCCCGACAGGTCGAGGTCGGGGAAGAGCGCCCCACCGGCGCAGACCGCGGTGCCGACGGCGAGGGCCAGCGGCGACTGGTGGTAGTCGGCGAACTGGTCGAGCGCCCAGGAGCCGGTCAGCCACACCGCCGCGCCCGACAGCGCGTGGGACGGTCCCATCATGACGCCTCGCCCTCCCCAGGGTCTTGATCCACAAACTACGCCACTGTGGCAGAGTCCCCGCCGGGGAGCAATCACCTGGATGGTCCACACTGGACGGTGTCGCGGCCGCCCGCGGCGCAGGACGCTCCTGCGCCGGGCCGTTCCGTGATCGTCTGTCGCTCAGCGGCGCGACACGCCGGGGTTCCTCTCGCTGATCAGCAGGCGATCTTGCTCGGGTCGGCTCAGGCCGTGCCGGCGACCCGGAAGCTGGACCGCATCGTCTCCCGATCGGCCGCACCGGCGTCCCACTCCTCCTCGGGGCCGCTCCAGGCCAGCGACCACGAGCGGGCGCCGAACGGGATCAGCTGCGCCCCGCGCAGGCGCGCACCCAGCGGCGCGTCCCAGGCGCACTCCCACTCCGCCCCCCGGCCCGCCGCCTCCGCCAGCCGGATCCTCTCGTACCGGGGGAGGGCCCCCGCCTCCTGCGCCCGGCGCTCGTTCGCGCGTAACTGATCCAGTGGGGCGGCGGCCCGGTCGGCGGCGGGCGCGACGGTCAGGATCCGCCGGGCGGACGGGTCCTGGAAGCAGACCGCGCTCCCGTCCCGGTACTGCCGCCAGCCGGGCGGCACGGCGAGCCGGAACCCGGCCGGGTCGGCGTACCAGGACCAGCCGGACGGCGGGCGCAGCGGGTCGTCCGGTGCCGGCGCGACGGTCGGGGGTGGCACGCCGAACGGGTAGGGCCGCAGGCAGGGGAAGGGCGGGGGCGGCACGCCCGTCACGAGCGGCGGCAGCATCGGCCCGGCCGCCGACGGACCCGGCCCGGCCCCGGGCGTGGCCGGGGGCGACGCTTCGCGGCCGGTGTGGGGGCGGAACAACGCGAAGACGACGGTGTGCGCGACCAGCAGCACGATCACCACGCCGGACACGGCCAGCGGCCAGCGCCGCCCGGCCGGCGCGACGGCGTCCGCCGGACCGGCCGGCGCGATGACGAACGGGACGTCGGCCGACGCGGGGGCGGCGGGGCCGGTTGGCGCGGCCGGCCCCGGCCCGTCCCGCGCCGGGCCCGTCCCCGCCGGTGCGTCGCGCCCCGGCGGCCCGGCCGACCAGCCCGGCACGACCAGCCGGTCCGCGTCGGCGGGCCCGGCCGGGCCGTCCGGCGGGGCCGCGTCCGGCGGGACCACCGTGGCCTGCGGGGCGATCGTGACCGGCGAGGGATCGGCGCCCGGCGCGGCGGCCTGGGCCAGCCGGCGTCGGGTCTCCTCGTGGTCGATGCGCCGCCGTGGGTCCCGGCGCAGCAGGCCGACCAGGACCGGCCGCAGCGGCCCGGCGTGCGGCGCCGGGTCCGGCGGCTGGGTGGCCAGGGCGCTCAGCGTCGCCATCGCGGTGCTGCGGGCGTACGGGGACCTGCCCTCGACGGCCGCGTGCAGGGTCGCGCCGAGCGACCACAGGTCGGCCTCCACGCTGGAGATCCCCTCGGCGGCCCGCTCCGGTGCGACGAACTGCGGGGAGCCGAGCACCAGCCCCGGCCGGGTCATCACCCCGTCGCCGCCGTCGAAGACCGCGAGCCCGAAGTCGGTGAGCATCACCCGCCCGTCGTGGGCGACGAGCACGTTGGCGGGTTTGACGTCGCGGTGCAGCACCCCGGCCTGGTGCGCGGCGCGCAGCGCGGCCAGCAGCGCCAGCCCGACCGCCGCGGCCCGCCGCGGCGGCAGCGGCCCGGAGGTGTCCAGGATGTGCTGCAACGACCGGGACGGCACGTACTCCATGATCAACCACGGGTCGCCGTCGACCGGCACCACGTCGTAGACCCGGACCACGTTGGGATGGTTGAGCCGCGCCGTGGTGCGCGCCTCCCGCAGGGTACGCAGGCGCAACTCGTCGAGCTCGTCGCCGGCCAGCACGGCCGGCGGGACGACCTGCTTGACCGCGACGTCGCGGTGCAGCATCTCGTCCCTGGCACGCCACACCTTGCCCATGCCGCCGCGACCCACGAGGTCGAGCAGGCGGTACCGGCCGCCGATCACTACCTGCTGCACCGTTCTCCTCACCGCTGGCGGACGTACACCATAGCCAGTGGATCGGCAGGGACCAATCGGACGACAGGTCGGCAAGCCCTCAGCAGGCCGCGTGCCCGGCCGCCAGCAGGTTCCCCTCCGGGATGGCGATCCGGGGTCGCCCCGCGCCCAGCCGGCTCGCCGCCCGGCGGGCCTGGAACGAGCCGTGCTCGCGGCGGGCGGCGGCGTAGCTGCTCGCGGTGTGGGCGGCGATGGTCGCCCAGCCGTACCGCTCGCTGACCATCGTCCGGGCCCGGCGGGCCACCCGGCGGGCGAACACCTCGTCGCCGATGAGCCGGTCGACCGCGCCCGCCAGCGCGTCCGGGTCGCTGTGCGGGAACGTCACCCCGGTGACCCCGGGCTCGACGATCTCGGCGAGCCCGCCCGTGGAAGCGACCGCCAGGGGCGCGCCGGCCGCCGCGGCCTCCAGGGCGACCATGCCGAACGGCTCGTAGAGGCTCGGCACCACGGTCGCGTCGGTGGCGGCCAGCATGGCCGGGAGCTGGCTGGAGTCGAGGAAGCCGGCGAAGCGCACCGTGTCGCCCAGGTGCAGCCGCTGCGCCTGCTCCACCAACTCCTGCCGGTACGGGCCGTCGCCGGCGATCACCACCCGCAGCCCCGGGTGCCGCTCGCGCAGGTGGGGCACGGCGTGCATCAGGTGCTGCACGCCCTTCTCGTAGACCAGCCGGCCCGCGTACCCGATGAGGGGGCCGTCGCCGGCGAACCGGGCCCGGGCCGAGGCGACCGCCCGGGGCCGGGCCCGCCAGAGCCGGTCGTCCACCCCGTTGGCCACCACGTCGACCCGGGAGGCCGGCACGTCGAACAGGCGGCTGATCTGGTCGCGCATGTAGCCGGAGCAGGCGATCACCCGGGTCGACTCGCCGCTGATCCAGTGCTCGACGCCGTGGATGGTGCGGTTCATCTCCTGCGGCAGCCAGCCCTGGTGCCGGCCCGCCTCCGTGGCGTGGATCGTGGTCACCAGCGGCAGGTCCAGGTGCTCGGCGAGGGTGATCGCGGTGTGCGCGACGAGCCAGTCGTGGGCGTGGACGACGTCGTAGCTGCCGGATTCGGTGGCGCGCAGGGCGGCGCGGGTGAGGGTGTGGTTGAAGGCCATGGTCCAGGCGAGGAGGCTGCCGGTGGCCAGGGGGAAGGCGACCGGGTCCTCGGCGGCGCGCAGGACACGGACGCCGTCGGCGTACTCCTCCAGGGGCGCGCCGTCGGCGTGGCGGGTGACGACGGTGACCTCGTGGCCGGCGGCGGCCAGGGCGACGGAGAGGGCGTGCACGTGCCGGCCGAGGCCGCCGACGAGCACCGGCGGATATTCCCAGGAGAGGATGAGCACGCGCTGGTGCCTGGCCGGGTTGATGTCGATCACTTCGGCGTCAGGTGACATGCGGCCCCCTTGGAATTGTCTCCGGCGCGCGCGTCGGCCGCACCCGTGGGACGGATGCCGCCGACGCGCCTGGATCTCGGGCCCATCCTGCCCCGGGCCGGAAAACCGGCGGAGACGTCGCCGTTGCCGGGATGTAAAGCGCTACCGGCACACCCGAGAGCGCTACCGGCGCACCCGGCGGGCGCGCAGCACCTCCGCCACCGACCACGCCTGGAACGGGCAGCCCGTCGCCGCGTGCGGGGCCGCGCCGTCGGCCGTCTCGCTGACCGACCCCAGCCCGTGCTCGGTCAGGTGCGCCTCCACGCCGACGAACAGGTCGTCCACCGGCAGCTTCGCCCGGCGGGCCGCGTCGACGTACGGCCCGAGCAGCCACGGCCACACCGTGCCCTGGTGGTAGCCGCCGTCGCGCTCGGCCGGCCCGCCCCGGTGCCGGCCGGTGTAGCCGGGCTGGTCGGGGGCGAGGCTGCGCGGGCCCAGCGGGGTGAGCAGCCCGGCGGCGACCCGGCGCAGCGTCGGCTCGTCCGGCTCCAGCGGCGCGTACGGCAACGACCAGGCCAGGAGCTGGTTGGGGCGCAGCAGGTCGTCGTCGTGGAACGGCGCGCCGCCCAGCGGGTACGCCGGCGCGGGCGCGTCCACCACGTCGTGCAGCCAGCCGACCGGGGACGGGAACCGCGCGGCGAACGACGCGGTGGCCCGGCCGTGCAGCCGCCACAGCTCGGCGGCGTCGCCCCCGGCCAGCTCCGTCAGCTCGGCCAGCCCCGCGAGCCCGTTGACCCACAGCGCGTTGATCTCCACGGGCTTGCCCGTGCGCGGGGTGACCGGCACCCCGTAGACCCGGGCGTCCATCCAGGTCAGCGCCGTGCCCGGGGTGCCGCCCTGGGCGACCAGGCCGTCGGCCGGGTCGACGGCGATGCCGTACCGGGTGCCGGCCAGGTACGCGTCGACGATCCCGCGCAGCGCGGGCAGCAGCTCGTCGCCGAGGTCGGTGTCGCCGGTGACGGTGACGTGCCGGCTCACCGCGTGCAGGAACCACAGGGCGGCGTCGACCGTGTTGTATTCGACCCGCCCGGTGTCGGCCGTGTTGGCGAGCATCCCCTCCGACAGCGTCGCCGCGTAGGCCCGCAGCAGGTCCCGGCCCTCGTCGGCCCGGTTCGCGCACAGGAACAAGCCCTCGTACGAGGTCATGGTGTCCCGCGACCACGCGCCGAACCACGGGTAGCCGGCGACCACGTCCGGGCCGGCGGCGGTGCGCACGACGAACGCGTCGGCGGCCAGCGCGAGGGTGGCCTCGACCGCGTCCGCCGGCTCGGCCCGCGCCACCACCTGCCGGTTGCGCCGCCGCGCCGCCGCGACGACCTCCTCCGCCGGGGGCGGCGGGGCGGCCAGGTCGCCCGCCCAGGCGAGCACCGACACCGTGTCGCCGGGGCGCTCCAGCGCGCCCGAGAACCGCCCGGCGTGCCAGACGTCGTCGTCCGGGTGCAGGCCCCGGGCCGCCTCCTCGCGGTGGTGCACCCCGAGCCACCACTGCCCCTCCGGGGTCCAGTCCGGCCCGGCGAGGCGGAACGCGCCCTCCACCACCGCGCCGCCGTCCACCGGCTCCACCCGGGGGGCGGGGCCGTCGGCGCGCCGCTCGCCGTGCGCGTCGCGCCAGGTGCAGGCCGCCGACAGGTCGAGCCGGACCGGGCCGCCGGACACCAGCCGGTGCACCACCGCCACGCACGAGCGCCCGTACGCCATGGCCAGCTCGCGCTCGATCACCACGTCGCCGACCCGCCACCGCCAGCGCGGCAGCCCGTCGGTCAGGTCGAAGCGCTCCAACAGCTCGAAGCCGCGCGGGTCCACGTCGCCGGAGGACCACTCGTGCGCCCCGAGGCGCAGCCGCGCCCCGGAGGGGAGGACGACCGCCGGATCGAGACTGACCAGTCCCACGTTCCGGGACGCCGGCGTCTGTCCGGCGACCACCAGCAACCCGTGGTAGCGGCGCGTGCGCAGTCCGCTCACGGTCCCCATGGCGTACCCACCCAGGCCGTCCGGGACCAGCCACTCCCTGGTGGCCCCGCCCGTCAGCTCCCCGCACACCTGCGGACCGAAACGAATGTCGATCAACTTTCCTCCAGCGGCGGCGAGGTGTAACACGCCACGACGAGAATGGCCGCTGTGGTGAAGTACCCCGGCGGCACCGAAGATAGGCACGTGATCACCGACGTGCCTCCCTCCCATGCGCCCGCACCCGACGCCGAACGGCTCCGGCTCGCCCAGGCCGACTCGGGGGAGCAGGACTGGCGCGCATGGGGTCCCTATCTGTCCGAGCGGGCGTGGGGGACGGTACGGGAGGACTACAGCGAGCACGGCACGGCGTGGGACTACTTCCCCCACGACCACGCGCGGTCCAGAGCCTACCGCTGGAGCGAGGACGGCATGGCGGGCGTGTGCGACGACCGACAGACGTTCTGCTTCGCCCTCGCCCTGTGGAACGGCCGCGACCCGATCCTCAAGGAGCGGATGTTCGGCCTCGGCGGCGACGGCGGCAACCACGGCGAGGACGCCAAGGAATACTGGTGGTACCTGGACTCCACGCCCACCCACTCGTGGATGCGCTGGCGCTACCACTACCCGCAGGCCGCCTTCCCCTACGACGAGCTGGTCGCCGTCAACGCGCTGCGCGGCCGCGACGACACCGAGTACGAGCTGGTCGACACCGGCATCTTCGACGGCGACCGGTACTGGGCGGTCACCGTCGACTACGCCAAGGCGTCCCCGACCGACATGTGCATCGTGGTGACCGTCGCCAACCGGGGCGACACCGACGAGCGGCTGCACGTGCTGCCGTCGCTGTGGTTCCGCAACACGTGGGCGTGGGGCCTGCCCGGCGGGGACCGGGTGCCCCGGCTCGTCGGCTCCGCCGCCGGGGCCGGCGGCGGCGCCCGGCTCGTCGGCGAGCACTGGGTGCTCGGCCAGATCCTGCTGGAGGGCGACGGCGACCCGGTGCCGCTGCTCTGCGACAACGACACCAACGCCGAGCGGCTCTGGGGGCTGCCCGGCCGCTCGCCGTACCCGAAGGACGGGATCAACGACCACGTGGTCGGCGGCGCGGCCACGGTCAACCCCGAGCGGGAGGGCACCAAGGGGGCGCTGCACTACGTCCTCGACGTGCCGGCCGGCGGGCACCGGCAGATCCGGCTGCGGCTGACCCGCACCGCGCCGCCGCCCGGAGGGACGCCGCCGCCGGCCGCCGACCTGGCCGCCGGCTTCGACGCGGTGGTGTGGGCGCGGCGGGCCGAGGCGAACCGGTTCTTCGACGGCGTCATCCCGGCCGCGGCCACCGCCGACGAGGCCCTCGTCGCCCGGCAGGCCATCGCCGGGCTGATGTGGGGCAAGCAGTTCTACCACTTCGACGTGAAGCGGTGGCTGGAGGGCGACCCCGGCTCCACGCCCCCGGCCGGCCGCCGGCACGGGCGCAACAGCCACTGGTGGCACATGACCAGCTTCGACGTGATCTCCATGCCCGACCCGTGGGAATACCCCTGGTACGCGGCCTGGGACCTGGCCTTCCACTGCGTCAGCATCGCCCGCGTCGACCCCGGGTTCGCCAAGTCCCAGGTGCTGCTCCTGCTCCGCGAGTGGTACCTGCACCCCAACGGGCAGATCCCGGCGTACGAGTGGGCGTTCGGCGACGTGAACCCGCCCGTGCACGCCTGGGCCGCGCTGAGGGTCTTCGAGATCGACGGCTCCCGCGACCACGAGTTCCTGGCCCGCGTCATGCACAAGCTGCTGCTCAACTTCACCTGGTGGGTCAACCGCAAGGACACCGGCGGCAACAACGTCTTCGAGGGCGGCTTCCTCGGGCTGGACAACGTCGGCCCGTTCGACCGCTCGGCGGCGCTGCCGGTGGCCGGCACGCTGGAGCAGTCCGACGGCACGGGCTGGATGGCCATGTACGCGCTCAACCTGCTCGACATCGCCGTCGTGCTCGCCGAACACGACCGCACCTGGGTCGACACGGCCACCAAGTTCTTCGAGCACTTCGCCTACATCGCCGCCGCCGCGTACGACCAGGGGCTCTGGGACGACGAGGACGCGTTCTTCTACGACGTGCTGCGGCTGGCCGACGGCAGCAAGGTGCCGCTGAAGGTCCGCTCGGTGGTGGGGCTGCTGCCGCTGGCGGCGACCACCCGGCTCAGCGCGCGTACGCTGCGCCGGCTGCCCGAACTGGGGGCCCGGCTGCGCTGGTTCCTCACCCACCGCCCCGAGTACGCCGACGTGATCGGCGCCCGCCGCATCGGCCCGGACGGTCGCCAGCAGCGGCTGCTGACCATGGTCGGGCCGGAGAAGATCGTCCGGCTGCTGGCCCGGATGCTCGACGCCGAGGAGTTCCTCTCCGAGTACGGCCTGCGCACGCTCAGCCGCGCCCACCTGGACAAGCCGTTCGCCGTCACCCTCGGCGGGCAGGAGTTCAGCGTCGGCTACGAGCCGGCCGAGTCGACCAGCGGCCTGTTCGGCGGCAACTCCAACTGGCGCGGCCCGATCTGGATGCCGACCAACTTCCTGCTGATCAGCGCCCTGCGCGACTACGCGGCGTTCTTCGGCGACGACCTCCAGGTGGAATATCCGACCCGCTCGGGGGTGAAGCGGACCCTCGACGAGATCGCCGACGACCTCTCCGTCCGGCTGATCTCGCTGTTCACCCGGGACGGCTGGGGGCGGCGGCCCATCTACGGCGCCGCCCAGCTCTTCCAGACCCACCCCGACTGGCGGGACCTGATCAGCTTCCCGGAGTACTTCCACGGCGACAACGGCGCGGGCCTGGGCGCGTGGCACCAGACGGGCTGGACCGCCCTGGTCGCCGACCTGATCCTCACCCTGCGTCACCGGCGGGGGGTCGACCCGGCGTGAAAGGGCGTGCCCGTGCCGCGCCGTCGGCAGTACGGTGTCCCGGGCCAAACGGGAGGGGAGAGGCATGCGACAGGGCACGCCGGGTCGGCGGGACGCGCAGGTGCTGGTCTTCGACGCCGACGACACGCTGTGGGAGAACAACGTCGTCTTCGAGCGGGTCATCGACGACTTCCTCGGCTGGCTGGACCATCCGACGCTGGACCGGGCGCAGATCCGCGCCATCCTCGACGACATCGAGCGGGCCAACGCGGCCGTCCACGGCTACGGCAGCAAGGTCTTCCTGCGTAGCCTCGGCGAGTGCCTGGAGCGGCTGCGCCAGCGGCCCGCCTCCGCCGCGGAGCGCCGGGAGATCGACGCCCTGGCCGAGGCGCTGGTCAACCACCAGGTCGAGCTGATGCCCGGGGTGGCCGAGACGCTCGACGCGCTCGCCGAGCGGCACCGGCTGCTGCTGCTCACCAAGGGCGACCGGGAGGAGCAGCAGCGCAAGCTCGACGCGTCCGGGCTGCTGCACCATTTCCACACCGCGCACATCGTGCGGGAGAAGAACGTCGACACCTACCGGTGGCTCGCCGGGGAGCACGGCTTCGATCCGGGTTCCGCCTGGATGATCGGCAACTCCCCGAAGTCGGACATCCTGCCGGCGCGGGCCGCCGGCATGTGGGCGGTGTTCATCCCCAACGAGAACACCTGGGTGCTGGAGCACGACGACCTCGACCCGACCGACCCGGGCGTGCTGCGGCTGGCCGCGTTCGGCGACCTGCTGCGGCACTTCTGAGCCGCCCGGCCGCCCGACCGGGGCCGCGGGCGCGGTCCCGCGTCGGCCCGACCGGGCCCACGGGCCGCCCGCGCCCGGCGCGGCCACGGGCCGCCCGCCGGACGCACCCGCTCCCGAAGGGGAACAGCGCCCGCGCGGCTGCCCGTGTTACGCCCTCCTGCCGGTTTTCGACATGGTCGACAAACGCCGCCGCGGGCGGTCCCGGCGGCTTGTTCCGCCCGTGCCCCCCTGCCTAACCTGGCCCGGCGTTCGCGGCTCCTCGGGGTGAGTCGGGAACGCGCCGAAGTCCGGCGGTGGCGCACCGTGGAGCTGAGTGCAGGCGGGCCGCGTCGCCATCGGTGGGCCCCGGCGTGGGCGGCGTGTCCCGCCCGCGCGCCCACCGGCGGCGATCCGCTGCCACACCGGACGGCTGGTGGGTCAGGACCGGGGAGTTGCGGACCCGGTCCTGACCGTGCCCGCAGCGGGCGCCGGTCAGGCGACCTCGCCCCGCACGATCGCCACCGCCACCCGGCAGAACTCGTCCATGTCCGGCTGGAAGCCGGCCGCGATGTCCGGGTGCAGACCGGACCGGGTCTCGTCCAGCAGCCGCTGGCAGACCTGCTCGACCGGCTCGCCCGCGTAGCTCGACCGGACCCGTCCCGTGGCCGCCTGCAGGGCCGAGGTCAGCTGATCCTCCAGCGGGCCCCGCAGCTTCCGCTGCACGGGGTCGAGCCCGCTCGGATCGAGCGTGACATGTGGCTCCGACATCGGCGCTCCCTTCGTCGGCGTCCGCGGTACCCCACCGCGGACGTCGGTCAAACCACGGCCGGCAGGGCGGCCACCCGCACCCGGTAGGAGAACTCCTCCGCCGGTTCCTCCAGGTACGACAGCCGGCGGATCTGCCGGTCGTCGGTGTAGAGGGCGACGTCGGCGAGGACCCCGAGGTGGGTCAGGCCGATGGTGGCGACCCTCTTCTTGTCCTGCAGCACCGCGCAGATCCCGCCGAGCAGGGTGCTGGCGTCGGAGGTGCGGTGCCCCGGCGGACACCGCAGGGTCAGCTCCACCTCCACCGGCCCGCCCAGCGGGGTCCAGCCGGTGCGCTGGGCCGCCGAGCAGGCCGCCAGGAGCAGGGCCCGGACCCTCGTCGCCTGCCGGTGGCCGGCGGCGAAGATGGACAGGGCTTCGGTCTTCACCGGGGGCAGGCCGCTCACCTCGAACGTCAGGGCGAGAGCGCGGGTGTCCTGCACGACGGCACCTCCTCGTCGTCAACGATCCTGCCCAACCGGTGGACCGGCAGCGGGGGGTTCGCTCGATTACCCACCGTTCGGGCAGGAGGGGGATGGGCCGGAGGCGTATCGACTTCGGCGGCGACGCGCTGGCAGCTGAGTCCGGGGGAACTCCCGGCAAACGCTAGTCGAACCGGCGGAGACCCGGAAGCCTCCCCGCGCACGTGTCCGACCCGCCGGACGGGCCGTGCCACCCGGGTCACCCGGGCATCCGCCGAGGCGGGGGCGTCGGCGGCGAGACGAACCGGACGAACGGCGGTTACGGGTCGCCCGCGTTGCGGGCAGGTTTCGCGCCTGGGCAGGTCGGGCAGTGTTGCCCGCACGAAACGCCCGGGGCGGGTCGGTGTCCGGTCCGCTCCCGACCGTCTCGCCGTGCGCCGGGGCACGGGTGACCTCCCCGGTTCTTCGCCGAAGAGAGGGGGAGGGCGATGACAGATCCGGCCCGACGTCGGCGTCGACCCGCGGCCCGCGCGGCGGCGGCCGCCGCCGCGCTCACGCTGGTCGCGCCGCTGGCCGCGTGCGGCTCCGGCGGCGACGGCGGCACGCCCACCATCAACCTGTACTACCCGCCCGAGCAGAACCTGCAGAAGGTCGTCGACGACTGCAACACCCAGGCGCAGGGGCGCTACCGCATCGCCTACCGGGTGCTGCCGCGCCAGGCCGACGACCAGCGGGTGCAGCTGGTCCGCCGGCTCGCCGCCGGGGACACCGGGATGGACGTGCTCGGCCTCGACGTCACCTGGACGCAGGAGTTCGCCAGCGCCGACTGGATCCGGGAGTGGACCGGGCCGGACCGCGCCGAGGTGGAGGAGGGCACCCTCGCCGGGCCGCTGGACACCGCCCGCTACCAGGACAAGCTGTACGGTGCGCCGAAGAACACCAACGTCCAGCTCCTGTGGTACCGCACCGACCTGGTGCCGGAGGCCCCGAAGACCTGGGACGACATGATCAGGCAGGCCCAGGACCTGAAGGCGCAGGGCAAGCCGTACCAGGTGCTCACCATGGGCGCGCAGTACGAGGGGCTCGTCGTCCTCTACAACACCCTCGCCGAGAGCGCGGGCGGCAGGATCCTCAGCGACGACGGCAAGCAGGCGGTCATGGACGCCGGCACGGTCACCGCGCTCGACCAGCTCCGGCGCTTCGCCACGTCCGGCGTGACGTCGCCGTCGTTCAGCAACGCCACCGAGGACCCGGTCCGGCTGGAGTTCCAGTCCGGCAACGGCGCGTTCCAGGTCAACTGGCCCTTCGTCTACCCGGCGTTGCAGGAGGCCGACCCGGAGCTGGCGAAGAAGGTGAAGTGGGCGCGGATCCCGGGGATCGACGCCGACACCCCCAGCAAGGTCACCATCGGCGGCGTCAACCTGGCCGTCAGCGCCTACTCGCGGCACCCGGCGGAGTCCTTCGAGGCCGCCAAGTGCCTGCGCAACGCCAGGAACCAGAAGTTCTCCGCCGTCAACGACGGCGTGCCGCCGACCATCGAGCGGGTCTACGACGACCCGGAGATGACCGAGGCGTACCCGATGAAGGAGACCATCCTGGAGGAGCTGAAGGAGCCGGCGACGCGCCCGCTGACCCCGGCCTACCAGAGCATCTCCACGGTGATGTCGGCGATCCTGTCGCCGCCGTCGGCGATCCGCCCCGAGCGGACGGCCGACGAGCTGCGCGACGCCATCGCCGACGCCCTGGAGTCGAAGGGGGTGCTGCCGTGAGCCGGCGCGCCCCGCTGAGCGAGAACAAGAAGGCCGAACGGAGGCTCGGCTGGCTGCTCTGCGCCCCCGCCGCGCTGGTCATGGTGCTGGTCACCGCCTACCCGATCGGCTACTCGATCTGGCTGTCGTTGCAGCGCTACGACCTGCGCTTCCCCGCCGAGCGCGAGTTCATCGGGTTGGAGAACTACGCGACCGTGCTGACCAACGAGTTCTGGTGGACGGCGTTCGGGGTCACCATGCTGATCACCGTCGTCACCGTCGCCGTCGAGCTGGTCCTCGGCATGGGCCTGGCGCTGATCATGCACCGGACGCTGGTCGGCCGGGGCGTCGTGCGCACCGCCGCGCTCATCCCGTACGGGATCGTCACGGTCGTCGCCGCGTTCTCCTGGCGGTACGCGTGGACGCCGGGCACCGGCTACCTGGCCAACCTGTTCGGCGACGGCGCGCCGCTGACCGAGCGGGCCAGCTCCCTGGCGATCATCATGCTGGCGGAGATCTGGAAGACCACCCCGTTCATGGCGTTGCTGCTGATGGCGGGCCTGGCCCTGGTGCCGGAGGACCTGCTCAAGGCGGCGTCCACCGACGGGGCGACCGCGTGGCAGCGGTTCACCAAGGTCATGCTGCCGGTGATGAAGCCGGCGATCCTGGTCGCCCTGCTGTTCCGCACCCTCGACGCGTTCCGGGTCTTCGACAACATCTACGTGCTCACCGCCGGCGGCAACGAGACCTCCTCGGTGTCGATGCTCGCCTACAACAACCTGATCCGGGGCCTCAACCTCGGCATCGGGTCCACGATGTCCGTGCTGATCTTCCTCACCGTGGCGGTCATCGCGTTCGTCTTCGTGAAGCTGTTCGGCACCGCTGCCCCCGGCAGCGACGACGGGGAGAGGCGCTGACATGGCCGACACCACCACGCGGGCGAAGCTGCGCTGGGGCCTGCTGGACGTCATCGTCGTCGTCTTCGCGCTGGTCCCGGTGCTCTGGATCGCCTCGCTGTCGTTCAAGACCCCGGCCACGCTCACCGACGGCAGGTTCTGGCCCCGGGAGTGGACGCTGGACAACTACCGGTCGATCTTCGACACCGACCAGTTCGTCCGGGCCCTGGTCAACTCGATCGGCATCGCCCTGATCGCCACGCTGATCGCCGTGGTGCTCGGCGCGATGGCCGCGTACGCGATCTCCCGGCTGGACTTCCCCGGCAAGAAGCTGCTAGTCGGCGTCTCCCTGCTGATCGCGATGTTCCCGCAGGTGTCGCTGGTGTCGCCGCTGTTCGAGATCGAGCGGCAGCTCGGGCTCTTCGACACCTGGCCGGGGCTGATCCTGCCGTACATCACCTTCGCGCTGCCGCTGGCGATCTACACGCTGTCGGCGTTCTTCAAGCAGATCCCGTGGGACCTGGAGAAGGCGGCGAAGATGGACGGCGCGACCCAGGGCCAGGCGTTCCGGCGGGTCATCGCCCCGCTGGCCGCGCCGGGGCTGTTCACCACGGCGATCCTGGTCTTCATCTTCTGCTGGAACGACTTCCTGTTCGCCATCACGCTCACCTCCACCGAGCGGGCCCGCACGGTGCCGGTGGCCCTGTCGTTCTTCACCGGCGAGTCGCAGTTCGAGGACCCCACCGGGGCCATCTGCGCCGCCGCCGTGGTGATCACCGTGCCGATCGTCCTGTTCGTGCTCTTCTTCCAGCGCCGCATCGTCTCCGGCCTGACCTCCGGCGCAGTCAAGGGATAGGTGGTGTAGTCATGGCTGACATCGTGCTGGACAAGGTGAGCAAGTCGTTCCCCGACGGGACCGTCGCGGTGCGGGACGTCGACCTGGAGATCGCCGACGGCGAGTTCGTCATCCTGGTCGGCCCGTCGGGCTGCGGGAAGTCCACCACCCTCAACATGATCGCCGGGCTGGAGGACATCAGCTCCGGCGAGCTGCGCATCGGCGGCCAGCGGGTCAACGACAAGGCCCCCCGGGACCGGGACATCGCGATGGTGTTCCAGTCGTACGCGCTCTACCCGAACATGACCGTCCGGGAGAACATGGCGTTCCCGCTGAAGCTCGCGAAGCTCGACAGGCAGACCATCGACGCCAAGGTCGACGAGGCGGCCAAGGTGCTGGAGCTGACCCCGCTGCTGGACCGCAGGCCGGCCAACCTCTCCGGCGGCCAGCGGCAGCGGGTGGCGATGGGCCGGGCGATCGTCCGCCAGCCGAAGGCGTTCCTGATGGACGAGCCGCTGTCCAACCTCGACGCGAAGCTGCGGGTGCAGATGCGCACGGTCGTGTCCCGGTTGCAGAAGCAGCTCGGCACCACCACGGTCTACGTCACCCACGACCAGACCGAGGCGATGACCCTCGGCGACCGGGTGGTGATCATGCGGGGCGGCGCGATCCAGCAGGTCGGCCCGCCGCAGGAGCTCTACGACCACCCGCGCAACCTCTTCGTCGCCGGCTTCATCGGCTCCCCGTCGATGAACTTCCTGCACGCCGCCGTCGACGACGGGAAGCTGCGCACCGCCATCGGCGACGTGCCGATCGGCGACCGGATCCGTCGCGAGCTGGAGGGCGGCGACGCCCCGCGCGAGCTGATCCTCGGCATCCGCCCCGAGCACTTCGAGGACGCCGAGCTGGTCGACGACGACACCCGCCGCCGGGGCGCCGAGTTCACCGCGCCGGTCGACATCGTCGAGTCGATGGGCTCCGACAAGTACGTCTACTTCACCCTGGAGGGGGAGCGGGCCAGCGCCGCCGAGCTGGAGGAGCTGGCCGCCGACGCCGGGGCCGACTTCAGCGGCGGCGGGGCCAGCCTGGTCACCCGGCTGTCGGCCGAGTCGACCGTACGCGAGGGCGGGGACCGGCGGGTCTGGTTCAACCTGGAGAAGATCCACCTGTTCGACCCCGCCACCGGACGCAACCTGACCCTGCACGAGGGGCGGTCGTCCGGCGCGCTCGGCGGCTCCTGATCCGCGCGGCGGGCCCACGACGACGTGCGCGTGGGCCCGCCGCGCCGGCCGCGCCGGCCCGGCCGGGCTCACCCGTGGTCGACGTCCGCGTACCGGGTGCGGCTCTCCGCGTACCAGGCGGCGACCTGCGCCAGCGGCACGTCCTGGTAGGCGAGCGTCACCGCCGTGCGCTCGAACGTGTCCAGGAACGCCCGGATGTCGCCCGGCGGGAGCAGCGCCGTGTCGGCGAACAGGGAGAGGTGGACCCGTTCGGCGGTGCCCCGGACGCCCATGAACAGCGCCTTGTTCTTCAGGTCGACCCGTTCCGGCCAGGAGAAGGCGCTGTCCGCGGTGCGGGCCGTCAGCTCCTCCAGGGTGGCCGGCGGCCTGGTGGGTCGGCCGGGCAGGTGCGACCAGATGTCGTTGAAGTGGGCGGCCGAGCCGACCCCCGCCTCGTCGGCGAGCGCGGCGACGACGCGGTGGCGGTGCCGCCCGTGGTTGCGGGCCTGGGCGAGGACGGCCGCGCAGTGCTCGGTCAGCGCGGCGAAGGTGCCGGCCGTCAGGTCGACCACGGTGGGGATGCTCTGGCTGAGCGTGCACACCGTGCCGGCCAGTTCGGGCAGCGTGCGGTTGCCCTGCATGATGTCGACCGGGAAGGCGTCGCCGGGGCAGACGCTGCGCATCAGCGCCGAGGTGACGGCGAGCAGCAGCGCCGAGGGGGAGCTGCGGTAGCGGCGCGCCGCCGGGGCCACCGCCAGGGCCACCGCGTCGGACTCCAACTGGCCCCGGAAGAACCGGGGCGTGGCCGGCTGCGCCCGCGTGGGCAGCATCCCGGGGTGGGCGCGGTCGAGCTGCCGCCGGATGAACCGCGCCGCCTCGATGGTGAGCAGTTGGCCCTCGGGCCGGTTCTCCAGCGCCGCCAGGTCCGCCGGTTGCAGGGCCGTCCGCGCGCCGGGGGCGGGCCGGCCGTCGACGCGGGCCCGCAGCAGGGCGGTGAGGTCGGCCACGAGCAGGTCGGCGGCGACGAAGTCGGCGGACAGGTGCGACACGGCGAACGAGAGCAGGATCGGGATGCCGTCCTTCATGATCACCGAAAACCGGATCGGCAGCTCCTTGTCGTGGTCGAACCCCACCTGGGCGGCCCGGACGAGGCAGTCGGTGACGATGGTGGTCCAGTCGGTGTCGTCGTCGGTCGGCCGGTCGCACAGCTCGACCGGGAGCGTGCCCGACCCGAGCACCTCCTGGGTGGCGTCGCCGCTGGTCGTGGGGCGGTACATCGTGCGCAGCGCCTCGTGCCGCCGCAGCAGCTCGGCCACGCACTCCAGCACGTCGCCGACGCTCAACAGCAGCGGGATGGGCAGCCACCGGGTGAGCACGGCGTAGGAGCGCGCGTCGTCCCAGTCGCGCACGAGGTCCCAGATGACCTCCTGGCCCCAGGTCAGGGGCGCCGTTCGTGGTCGTCCGCCGTGGAACTCCACGTCGGTCGTGCGGATGGTGATCATGGGGAGCTTCGCACCTCCACGGGCGTGGGCGGATGGCCGCGGGCCGGGGTCCGGCGCGGCGTCAGGACGTGCCGCAGGCAGAAGACCGAGTACGCCAGGCCGGTGGTCCAGCTCACGACCACCGCCCACATGACCGCCTCGATGCCGAACGGCCTGCTGAGCACGTACGCGAAGGGCACCTGCACCAGCGCGAAGGCCACGATCGTGCAGACCAGCGGCGCGGTGGTGCGGCGCGCGCCGTTGAGGTAGCCGTGCAGCACGACCATGACGGTGTAGAGCGACAGGAAGGGGAAGATGATCAGCAGGTACTGCCCGGTGACCCGCCGGGTCGTCGGGTCGTCGGTGAACAGGGCGGCCACCGGCCCCCGCGCCAGCAGGACCAGGGCGGAGACCAGCACGGTCAGCCCGACCGTCAGCCCGAGGGCCCGCAGCAGCCCCTGCCGTGCCCGCTCGACGTGCCCGGCGCCGAGGTTCTGCGCCGCGAAGGCGGTGACCGCGCCGGAGAACGACAGGAACAGGATGGCGCTGAACGCCTCGACCCGGGACACGACCGTGAACGCGGCAAGCACCACCTCGCCGTACGGCTCGATGATCCAGACCAGCACCATGATGCCGACGGCGAGGATGACGTGCTGCGTGGCCAGCGGGGCGCCGAGGCGGACCGCGTCGACGAACTCGCCGCGCACCGCGCGCCGGGTCGGCCGCCCGCGCGGCAGCGGGTACGCCCGGGCCGACGCGGCGACCCCCACCACCGTGGCCACGCTGGCGGCGACCGCCGTGGCCAGGGCGGCGCCGGCGATGCCGAGCCCCAGGCCGCCGACGAACAGCAGGGCCAGCCCGATGTTGAGCAGGTTCCCGCACGCCTGCACCCACATCGCCGCCCGCGAGTCGCCCAGCCCGCGCAGGTAGGCGCTGACCGCCGCCGAGCCGAAGATGCCGGGGAAGCCCAGCGACAGCACCCCGATGAAGCGGGCGCACTGCTCGGCCAGGGCCCCGGTGATCCCCATCAGCGCCAGGACCGGCTCGGCGAACACCGTGACCAGGAGCACGCAGCCGAGCGTCCAGCACACCGTCACCGCGGCCAGCGCCACCACGACGTCGCGGCGCTGCCGGTCCTGCCCGGCCCCGCGCAGGTGCGCCAGCCGGATGGTGAACGCCGTGCCCAGCCCGATGAACATCGCGTTCAGCAGGTAGAACAGCGGGCCGCTGGCCCCGACGGCGGCGAGCCCGTCGACGCCGACGTAGCGCCCGACGACGACGCTGTCGACCAGCAGGTAGACCTGCTGGAACAGGCTGGCCACCGCCAGCGGCAGGGCGAAACCGACGATCCGGCGTAGCGGCGGCCCCGTGGTCATGTCGGTCACGACGTCCCCCATCGTGGTCGGTGGCTCACCCGGCGTCCGTGCCGAACTCGCGCAACTCGTCGACGTGGTAGGCGATCTCGGCGGCGGTGCGGTCGGCGAGCAGGTCCGCGACGTCGTACGGCACCCCGTGGCAGACCGCGATGTTGTTGGCCACCGTGGTCGCCATGAGCGAGTCGCCGCCCAGGTCGAAGAAGTCGGCCTCGACGTCGAGCCGGTCGTAGCCGAACGCGAGCGCGAGGCAGCGCGCCACCGACAGCTCGGTGTCGGTGTACTCCCCGCCCGGCCGGCCGTCCAGCTCCACCGCGACCGCCGCGACCGTCGACCGGATCTTCTCGGTGGCCTTCGACAGCCGTTCCTCCAGCGCCTGCATGTGCCGCCCGACGGTGGCCTCGATGTCGGGGCTCAGCCCGACGTCGTACGAGCGCAGCAGGTGGATCAGCTCCCCGGCGTAGTTCAGCTCCCCGGCGAACAGCCGCGACCGGCGCGAGCGCAGCCCCGCGTCGAGGACGGCCAGGCCCACGGCGGTCGGCAGCGCCTTGAACATGGTGTCGCCGTTGGTGCCGAAGTCGACGGCCATGCCGATCTCCTTCCAGGCCACCCAGTCCAGGGCGAGCACGTGGCACCGCCCGCCCGCCCGGGAGCGGGCGAGGTTGTCCAGGTAGTAGTTGGCGGCGGCGTAGTCGGCCTGCCCGGGGGCGGGGAAGACCGACGCGACGGAGGAGAAGTGGGCCACGAAGTCCGGCGGGTCCTCCCGCGTCACCTCCTCCAGGACGAAGGCCGAGTGCAGCTTCGCCCGCACCACGGCGTCGAACTCGTCGAGCCGGCGGAACATCAGGGTGCTGCCCCCGGGCAGCCCGGCGGCGTGCACCACGCCGTCGATGCGGCCGAACCGGTGACGCACCTGGGCGACCGCCTCGGCGAACGCCTTGCTGTCGCCTGCGTCGGCGGACACGCCGACCACCGTGGCCCCCTGCGATTCCAGGTCGCGCACCGCCCGCAGCCGCTCCGCCAGCCGGCCGTCGGACGTGGCCTCCAGCTCGTCCCACTCCTCGCGCGGCGGCAGCCCGGAGCGGCTGAGCAGCACCAGCGTGATGTCGGGCCGGGCGGTGGCGAAGTCCCGGGCGACGGCGAGGCCGAGCGCCCCCGTGCCGCCCGTGATCAGGTAGGTGCCGCCCGCGCGCAGGTACGGCCGGGGCTCCCGCGCGCCGGTGGCGAGCTCGACGTCGGGCACCTCGACGAAGACCTCCCGCAGCCGCTGCCCGCCCCGCAGCACCGACAGGCCGTGCTCGTCGGCGAGGATCTCGGCGCCCAGCGCCGCCGGGGGGACGGCCGCGTCGACGTCGATGTTCTTGACCTTCACGTACGGGTACTCGCGGACCAGCACCTTGCCGAAGCCGACGAGCGCGGCGTTCTCCGTCACCGCGGCGGTGTCCCCCTCGTGCGCGCTCACGGCGCTGCGGGTCAGCACGACCAGGTCGAGCTTCGCGCCGGCCGACATCAGCGCCCTGGCCAGGTGGAACAGGCCGTACAGGTTCTTCGCCGCCCGGCGCTCGACCTCCTCGACGTCGCCCGCCGGGGTGTCCTCGAACGCCAGGGCGTATACCAGGTGGGTGACGTCGCGGTCCTCGACGAGCCGGACGACGGCGTCGAACGACGCGCCGCTGTCGGCGGCGAACACCTCGCCGCCGGGGGTCACCGGCTCACCGAGGCGGAGGACGGCGCTCCCGGCGGGCAGCGCCGGGGCCAGCGTCGCCTCGGCGTCGGTCGCCGGGTCGACCAGGGCGAGCACGGAACCCGCCCGCGTCGTGGCCACCCCGGGCGGCGGTGCCGGCCGCAGCTCGACGTCATGGGTCACGGGGTGCCGCTCGGTGGCGCGTTGCAGCGACATCGTCTGCCGCCAGTCGTCGGGGAACGGCACCCAGGCGGTCGTCTCGTCGAAGACGTACGAGGGGAGCCGCACGATCCGCGGGGCCCGGCCCGTCGCCGGCGCCCGCCAGTCGGCCGGACCGCCCCGCAGGTACGCCCGCGCCGCCTCGGCCAGCGGGCCGGTCACGGGCGGCGGGTCGTCGGCGAGGATCCGCTCCAGCCCGCGCCGCAGGCCGTCGGCGTCGGCGACGGCCAGCGCGATCCGGTGCCGGTGGGCCGAGCGCGACGCCCGGGCGGTGTGGCAGACGTCGGCGATGTCGAGGCCGTCGAGCCCGCCGTCGTCGATGAACCGCAGGTAGCTGCGGATCAGCCCGGTCAGCGAGCGCAGCGTGGCCGCGCTCAACGTGAACAGGTGCTCGCCCGGCTCCGCCGGCGGCACCGGTGCGGCCTCGTGCTCCTCGACGACGACGTGCGCGTTGGTGCCGCCGAGGCCGAAGGCGCTCACGCCGCAGCGCCGCGGGCCCCCGTCCGCCGGCCACGGCCGCAGGGCGGTGGGGACGAACAGCGGCCCCGAGGCGAAGTCGAGGGCGGGGTTGGGGGTGACGAAGTTGGCCTGCGGCGGCAGCATCCGGTTGCGCAGCACGGCCACGGCCTTGAGCAGGCCGACCACGCCGGAGCCCTCGAACAGGTGCCCCACGTTCGCCTTGACCGTCCCCACCGCGCAGAAGCCCTTGTCCGACGTGTGCCGGGCGAAGGCCAGCTTCATGCCCTCGTGCTCGATCGGGTCGCCCACCCGGGTGGCCGTGCCGTGCGCCTCGAAGTAGCCCAGCGTGCGGGGGTCGATCCCCGCGTTCTCCCAGGCCCGCAGCAGCAGGTCCGCCTGGGCCTCGGCGCTGGGGCTGGTGATGCCGTCGGTGTGGCCGTCGTGGTTGACCGCGCTGCCCCGGATCACCGCGTAGATCTGGTCGCCGTCGGCCAGGGCCTGCTCGGTCCGCTTGAGGACCACGGCCCCGGAGCCCTCGCCGAAGCCGGTGCCGTCGGCCGCCTCGTCGAAGGTGCGGGTCACGCCGTCGGACGACTCGATGCCGATGGCCGAGTGCGGGTGCTTGACCGGGGCGAAGACGATCCGCGCCCCGCCGACCACGGCCATCTCGCAGTCGCCGGCCAGCAGCGCGTTCCTCGCCTGGTGCACCGCGACCAGCGTGGCCGAGCAGGCGGTGTCCACGACGAGGCTCGGGCCGCGCAGGTCGAGCAGGTGGGACAGCCGGTTGGCCAGCATGGCCGGGATGTTCCCGGTGATCGCCTGCTGGTTGGCCGACGGGTCGACCCGGGAGAGGTAGTCCAGGTAGGTCGAGCCCGGGTTCGTCGCGAAGCCCACGAAGACGCCGGTTCGGCTGCCGCGCAGCCGGTCGGCGGAGTATCCGGCGTCCTCCAGCGCGAGGAACATGGCGCGCAGCGCCATCCGGTGGTGCGGATCGGTCAGGGCCGCCTGCCGGGGCGTCATGCCGAACACGGCGTAGTCGAAGCTGTCGACGGCGTCGAGGAAGCACCCGTTGTGGTAGTCGATGTCGGTGTCCTCCACCGGCTCGACGGACGTGGCCCGCAGGTAGTGGATGTACTCGCCCAACGTGTCCCGGCGGTGCCGGGGGAACGGCCGGGTGAGACTGACGCCGGCGCTGACGACGCGCCACAGGGCGTCCAGGCCGGTCACCCCCGGCAGCTCCACCGAGGTGCCGACGATCGCGATGCTCATGGTGCGTCCCTTCAGTGGATCCGGCTCACGAGAGCGTTGAGGGTGCTGCCGTTGACCTCGTCGAACCGGGTGACCCCCGCCGCGCGCAGCGTGGCGACGGCGCGTACCCACTGCACCGGCGCGGTCACCTGGCGGGCCAGCAGGTCGGGCCCCCGAGCGGGCGCGAAGACCTCCCCGGTCACGCTGGAGACCACGGTGCCGTGGCCGGTGGCGAACACGCAGTCGCGCAGCTCCGCGCGCAGCTGCGCCTCGACCGGCGCCATCAACGGGGTGTGGAACGGGCCGCTGACGTTGAGCGGGACCACGCGCGCGCCGGGCAGGGCGCCGATGGCCTTGGCGGCCACGGCGACCTCCACCCGGTCGCCGGCGATCGTCGTCTGGGTGTCGGCGTTGAAGTTGGCCACGTGCACGTTGGCCAGGCCCGTCTCCCGCAGGGCGCGTTGGACGAAGGCCGCCGGGACGCCCTGCACCGCGGACATCCCCCCGCCGGTGACCCCCGCCATCAGCGCGCCGCGCCGTTTCACCAGCCGCAGCGCCGTTTCGAATTCGAGCACGCCGGCGGCGACCAGCGCGTTGTATTCGCCGAGGCTGTGCCCGGCGAAGAACGGGTATCCGCCGGATTCCTCGGCGACCTGACGGAAACCGAGCAGCGCATTGACGACGAACACCGCTGGCTGGGCGTGCCGGGTGTCCCGTAGCTTACGTCCGGGATCTCGGACGCACAGTTCTTCGATCGAGTATCCGAGGATGTCGTCCGCCAGCGCGGTGATGTCCGGGAACTGTTCGAAAAGGCCGGCTCCCATTCCCCTGCGCTGCACGCCCTGGCCGGGAAACAGTAGACATCGCATGCTTTCCTCCTAGCGCCCGGGGCGCGAAAACTGTCGGACCGGCTCGAAGCGCAGGCGTCGACCCACGCCGTCGAGGCATTCCCTGGTGAAACGGCGCGCGGACGGCCCCGGGCCGAAGTCCACGACGCGGTCGACCGCGGCGTCGGAGACGGCGTGGCGCGCCGCGAGCTCCCACTCGATCGGGCGCAGCAGCACCTGGGCGAGGAACTCCGCCACCAGGTCCGGCGAGCCCTGGAGGTTGCGCGGGCCGTCGGTGGCGTACACCGGCAGTCGTAGCCGGTCGCCGGCCGGCAGTGGGCCGATGAAGCGGCGGTCGTCGTCGACCCGGCGCGCCGCCGGGGCCAGGCGGGGGCTGTGGAAGGGGATGGTGCTGGGCAGGAAGGCCCAGCTCACGCCCGCCCGCCCGAGGCGGGGCTCGTGGGCGAAGTAGAACGCGAGAAGCTCGACGGGCAGCCCGCTGAGCACGTGCGAGCCGGGGGAGTTGGTCAGGCCCACGGTGAGGGCGCCGCCGCTGCCGTTGAACGCGGCCACCATCGCGTGCAGCTCGGCGCGGGGGACGCCGGACAGCGCGGCCATCGGTCCGGGGCCGTCGCCACGGTGGCCCCGGGTCAGGTACCGGGCCACCGCGGCCGCGTCGGGCACCGGCCCGCCGTCGAGCTCGTCGGCGCGCACCAGGCTGACCGCCACCAGCCGCAGCAGCGCGGACGCGACGCCCAGGAACTCGTCCGTCCGCCGCAGGCGCAGGCCGGCGAGGATGGCAGCGGGCAGCCCGATGCTGTGGCCCAGCGCGCCGACCGCGCCGTCCGGGTGGCCCCGGGCGGGCTGGAGGTGACAGGCCTGGCAGAGGTGGACGCAGATCCCCGCGGCCACCGAGCCCGCCGGCGCGCCACCGGGCGCGCCGAGCCACTGCCGCAGCGTCGAACCGTCCGGGGACAGCCGGGCCCGGGCCGGCGGGTCGAGGTAGGAGGCCACCTCGTCGAATGCGTCGAATGCGGCCTGGAAGAATGCGGCGTTCTCGGGGGCGGAATGCAGTCCGCGGAGCGCGGGGAGCAGATTCTCGTTGGTGCTGCCAATGCCGTCGAAGAGCAGCAACGTACGCACAACCGACCTCGACCTTCCGGTTATGGCATGATTCAACTCAGTTGTGGCTGCGTTGGTTGCGGTGATGCCTCCGGAGCTTCCCGAAACGTGGAAGACCAGGCTGGCGGGGTGTCGAGACGAGACTTTACCAAGAGATCTTTCTCAATGTAAGTGCGAGTGACCCGTGCGATTCTCCGACTCGTATGGTGCCCGCGCGGTGTTTCTGGCGCGTTTCCTGCGCGACAGAGCGGGCGATCGGCCGGTCTCGGGCCAATCCGGGGCCACGGGTGCAGGTCAGGTCGAACACGGGCCATCCACCGCACCGTCGGCGTCGGCGTCGGCGGACGGTCAGGCCGGACCGGGCCACTCCACCGCCGGCGGGAGCCCGACGAACGCCGCGTACGCCGCCAGCGCCGCGTCGACCCGCGCCCGGGTGGCGGCGTCGAGGTCGACCAGCGGGCGCACCGCCACCTTCACCCGCGTCCTGCCCAGCGTCCGCTTCCACGTGCCGGCCACCCGGCCGTCGCGCACCACCGTCGACTGGAACACCCCGTTGCCGCCGGGGACGATCGCCTGCCTGTGCTCCGGGGCGACCATCAGCGACCGGTCCTTGAAACCCAGCAGGTATTCGTCGAAGCCGGGCAGGGCGTGCACGTCGTCGACCGGGGCGCGGGGCGCGTCGAGCAGGGCCGGGTCGGCCACCGCCTCCGCGCCGTCGACCGTCACGGTGGTGAGCGCGTCGCCGGCGGCGGCGATGCCCCGCTTCGCGTCGGTGGCGGTCAGGCCCGTCCAGCCGGCGAAGTCCTGCCGGGTGGTGGGGCCGTGGCTGCGGAAGTAGCGCACCGCCAGCAGGCCGAGGGCCTCGTCGCGGTCGGGGCGGTGCGGGTCTGGCACCCACTCGTCGAGCAGCGCGAACGTCTGCTCCGTGCCGACGTGCGGGGCGATGCAGGTGACGCCCTTCTGCGCCGCATACCACAGCAGGTGGTAGCCGCGTTGGCCGGTCGTGTCGATGCCGGCCACGTCGAGCGTGGCCTGGCACTGCGACCGGGTCAGCCGCGCCCCGCCGGCCAGCGCCGCGCCGAGCACGTCGGCGGCCCGGTCGGCCTCCGCCAGGCTGAGCCCGAGGACCGCCCGGCGGGGCCCGGCGGCGGCCAGGGTGCGCACGCCGGTGACGTCCAGCATCCACCGGGCGTCCCGGGACGGCACCAGGTGCACGGTGCCCCGCATCGGCCAGGTGCGCAGCGCCTCCCGCCGCTCCAGGGCCGCCTGCACGTCGGCCTGCGTCCAGCCGGGCAGCCGCAGCCCGAGCGACCACAGGCCGCTCGCCGCGTCCTGCGCCTGCATCGCGCCGAACCACTCGACGACCCCGGCCACGCTCCCGGGGCGGGCCGTGGGGTGGGGGCGCAGCAGCAGGGCGGTCATCCGCAGCGCGAGCGCCTCCGCGCCGGTGAGCTCCGCCCGGCCGGTCAGCGCCGCCGCCGTTCCCGCGCCGCCCGCCCGCCCACGCGCTCCGCTCGTCGCCACGTCTGCGCCGCCTTCCTCCACCTCGACGGTCAGCATAGGGCCGGTCACCGACACCCGCCGGATCCGCGGCCGGGCGGGCGGATCACCGGGGATCCGCCCGCCCGGGGTCGGGCCGTCCGAGCGGCAGGTCACCGCCGGGGCGTCGGATCAGCGGCGGGGCCGGGCAGACTCGTTCTCGGTGCCCACCAGCAGCCGCTCCTCGGAGCGGGTCAGCTCCGGCCCCCGCGGGTAGCCGGCGGCCTGCTGGCGCGGCGGGGCCGGCGGGGTGGGCGGCGGGAGCTGGTAGTGCGCGTAGAGCTGGGTGAGCTGCCGGGCGTCCAGCGGCTCGTCGGTGCCCGCCTCGACGCTGGGCGCGCCGCGCACGGTCGCCTTGTCGTAGGGCAGGCCCAGCCTGTCCTGTTGCATCCGGGCCGACTGGAGCGGGGCCATCGACTCGTGGTGGCCCATCGTCCCGGTCTTGACGCTGACCCAGGTCGGCTCGCCGGCGGCGTCGGCCCACACCTGGCCCACGCTGCCGATCCTCGCACCCGAGCGGTCCCGGACGTCCTGCCCGTACAGCGAGCGGATCTGCTGCTCGGTCAGTCGCATTGGCTCGTCCTTCCTCTCGTGGGTCACGACGTGGCTACCCGGGCCGCTCCGGAAGCATTCCGGGGCCCGGTCATGAATGGGAGCGCCGCTGACGGCCCTGATCCGGCGGGCGGGTCAGCATGGCGCTGAGCAGCACGAGCGCGTCGGCGGAGGCCGAGCCCGGCTCCGGGTGCCGCACGACCAGCTGTTGACCGGCCGACGCCCGGTCGCGGAACACCTGGTGGCGCAACTCGAGGCGGCCGATGCTGCGGTGCCGGGCGCGCTCCGGATCCCGGTGGAAGCCGTCCGCCTCCGGGTCCAGGAACAGCATCCGCAGCAGGTTGTCGTGCCGGGCGAAACCCTGCCACAGGGCCGCGCCGAGCGCATTGACGGCCAGCACGTCCTGGGTGCGACCGAGCACGTAAGCGGGCAGTGCACCCAGCTGCCCGATCAGCACTCGCAGGCCGCCACCTCGGCCCGCCGTAGCCCGGGGACGCGGCGCCGCCCGGCGTCCGGCAGCTCGGCGGCGGCAGGCGTCAGCCGCTTCCGGTACAGCCGGAGCAACGCGGCGAGGCCCTCGATCGACGTCACGTGATCGAGGTTGGGCGCGGTCGCCGGCCCCGAGGGTGGGTGCGTCACACCCAGGAAATCCTCGTCCTGGTTGCCGGTCGCCGACCCCGCGACGCTGGTTGCAGCCGGTCGTCCGACACGGCGGCGGAGCCCGACGACCGCCAGCGACCGACGCCCGACCTGCCAAGATCGAGAGCAAAGGACTTGAGATGTACGCCGACGACTCCCACCGCGCATCCCAGCTCGCCCAGCTCCGCGACCAGCCCGGGCGGCGCATCCTGCTCACCGGCGCGACCGTGGTCACCATGGACGCGGCGCTGGGTGTCCTGCCCGCCGGCGACGTCCTGATCGACGGCGACACGATCGCCGCCGTCGGCACCGGCCTGGATGCCGGTGACGCGATCGTCGTCGACGTCTCCGGCGCCATCCTGACGCCCGGTTTCGTCGACACCCACCGGCACGCCTGGGAGGCGCAGTTGCGCCGCCTCATGCCCGACGTCGATGATCTCGGCGGGTACGTGACCAGCACGCTCATGGGATACGCACCCGTCTACCGGCCCCACGACATGTACGTCGGCACCCGGCTGGCCGCCCTGACCGCCATCGACAGCGGCATCACCACGATGCTCGACTTCTCCCACAACTCCCGGTCCGCCGCGCACTCCGAGCACGCGATCCAGGCCCTGCTGGACGCCGGGATCCGCGGCGTGCACGCCAGCATGGCCCCGCACTTCGGCGACTGGGACAGGCAGTGGCCCGCGGACGTGGCCCGGCTGCGGGACCGGTACGCCGGTGACCTGCTCACCTTCCGTCTCGCCACCCTGGCCACCGACGAGATCGCCGGCCCCGACCTGGCCTACGGTCCCCGCCTGGCCGAGCAGGCGCGCCGGCTGGGTGTCGGCGTCAGCGTCGACGCCGTCTTCGGTGAGCCGTCCTCGCGCGCGATCCTCGCCTGGCGGCGGCAGGGGCTGCTCGGCCCCGACGTCACCCTCATCCACGCGACCGGCCTCACCGCCGAGGCGTGGCGCGCCATCGGCGACACCGGCACCACCATCGCCCTCGCCCCCACGTCGGACGCCCAGATCGGGCTGGAGACCGCCATCCCCGCCATCGACGAAGCCCTTGCCGTCGGGGTGCGCCCCGGCCTGAGCATCGACGTGGAGGTCGCGCTCGCCAGTGACATGTTCACCCAGATGCGGGCGCTGCACGCCATTCAGCGGATGCGGGCGGTCAACGCCGCCTACGGCACCGGCGGCGAGCCGCGCCGGATCAGCACCTTCGACGTGCTGGACTTCGCCACGGCGCAGGGCGCCCGCACCAACGGACTCGGCGACGTCACCGGGTCGCTGACCCCGGGCAAGCAGGCCGACCTGCTGGTCATCGGGGCCGAGGACATCAACACCATGCCGCTCAACGACGCGATCGGCACCGTGGTGCTCGGCGCCGACGCCCGCAACATCGACACCGTCTTCATCGCCGGCACGGTCCGCAAGTGGGCCGGGCGGCTGCTCGACGTGGACCTGGCCACGCTGCGGGACGAGGTCGCGGCCTCCCGCGACCACATCCTCGACGCGAAGCCCGCAGCCTGACCGGATCGACCCCGAGCCGGCCGGCGGGCCGGCTCGCGTCACCTGCGCCTGCGGAAACGGCGAACTAACCTTCGGTCATGAGCCGTGAGACGCCGCTCGGTGACTTCCTCCGCGCCCGCCGCGAGGCCCTCAAGCCCCACGAGGTCGGCCTGCCGGAATACGGGCGTCGCCGCGTGCCCGGCCTGCGCCGCGAGGAGGTCGCGCTGCTGGCCGGCGTCAGCGCCGACTACTACATCCGCCTCGAGCAGGGCCGGGAGACCAGTCCGTCCCCGCAGGTCGTCACTGCGGTGGCCGCGGCCCTGCGACTGGACGCCGAGGCCACCGACCACCTGCACCGGCTCTGCCTCGACGAGACCCAGCGTCCCCGGCATCACCGCGGCGACGATGTCGGCGGCAGCCTCCGGCAGCTCGTGGAAGGGTGGGCCTCCCCGGCGTTCGTCGTCGGCCCTGCTCTCGACGTGCTGGCGGCCAACTCGATGGCCACCGCCCTGCACAGCGGATTCGCGCGTTTCGACAACCTGGCCCGAATGGTCTTCGTCGACCCGGCCGGCCGCGACTTCTACCGGCACTGGGAGCGGGCGGCGCACAGCTGTGTCGCCGAGATGCGCGCCGCGTACGGCTTCGACCCCGCATCAGTGCGGATCGCCGAGGTCGTCGAGGAACTGTCGCAGGCCAGCGACGACTTCGCCCGGCTCTGGCGGTTGCACGAGGTCAGGGGAAAGTCGCAGGAGCGCAAGCACCTGCGGCACCCGCAGGTCGGTGACCTGCACATCGATCTCTCGGCTTTCACCGTCAACACCGCCCCGGACCAGCAGCTCGTCGTCTACCAGGCCGAACCGGCCAGCCCGACGGCGGCGGCACTCGAACGGCTGCGGGAACTCACCCCCGCCCGCACGGCGGCCACGCCGCTGGCGTGACGTCCCGACCGGGCCCCGGTGCTCGCGCCGGGCGTGGACCTCGCCGAGGCGTCGGCGGCGCTGGGCTCCCCGGACCGGCCACCGCCCCCTGATCGCGCTACGCCGGCCTCGTCGCCGACGGAGCGCGATCCCCCGTTCAGGTCGACCGGCGCGCCGGCGGACGGCCCGGGCGGCCGGCGCCGGTGCGATCAGGATGGCGCGCGACGGCCCGGTGGGGACCCGCGATCCGTGGAACTTGCGCAAAACTTGAGCCAGCCAGCCAGCCAGCCAGCCAGCCGGGCCGGCCACCCGCCGCCCCGCGTCGCCGCGGCCGGTCAGCCCCGCCGGGGCTGCGGGACGCGCACCGAGGCCATGCCGGCGGCGGTGGCGGCCTGGATGCCCAGGTCGGCGTCCTCGAAGACCAGGCAGGCCGCCGGTGGCACGCCCAGCAGCCGGGCGGCGAGCAGGAACGCCTCCGGGTCGGGCTTGGGCCGGGCGTAGTCGCCGGCGCAGACCAGGGTGTCGAACCGGTCGAGGATGCCGAGCGCGCCGAGGGACGCGGTGACCGACTCCCGGGTGCTGCCGGAGACCACGGCGAAGGGCACCCGCCCGTGGGCGTCGTCGATGTGCCGCAGCACCCCGGGCACGCCGGTCGCCGTCGGCAGGAGCTCCTGGTAGAGCGCCTCCCGGCGGGCGGCGACGGCCTCCACCGGCATCGTCAGGCCGTGCCGGGCGTTGAGGTCGGCGACGATGTCGGCCACCGGCCGCCCGGCCCAGGCGTAGAAGAGGTCCTCGGGCAGGTCGCAGCCCCACTCGCCGAGGGCCCGCCGCCAGGCCGTGTGGTGCTGGGGCATCGAGTCGACGATGGTGCCGTCGCAGTCGAACAGGTACGCCCGGAACTCGCCGTCGGGCAGGGGCAGGATCACCGCACCAGGCTATCGCCCGGCGGACGCGGGCCGTCCGGCACGCCCGCCGGCCGACGTTTGACGCCGCAGGCGACGGGTAGTCGCCAGGGCTGACCGGAGAGCGAGGAGGACCCGATGGAGGGCCGGATCAAGGTCGCCGTGATCTACTACAGCGCGACCGGCATCACGTATCAGATGGCGCAGTCCGCCTGCGAGGCCGCCGGCGAGGCCGGCGCGGAGGTCCGCCTGCGCAAGGTGCGTGAGCTCGCACCGGACGAGGCGATCCGGTCCAACTCGGGCTGGCAGGCGCACCGCCTCGAAACCCAGGACGTGATGGAGGCCGAGCCGGACGACCTGTCCTGGGCCGACGTGGTGATCCTCGGGTCGCCCACCCGTTACGGCATGGTCGCCGCCCAGCTCAAGCAGTTCATCGACACCACCGGCCCGCTGTGGGCGCGCGGCGCGCTGGCGGACAAGGTCTATTCCGCGTTCACCTCGACGGCGACCTCGCACGGCGGCCAGGAGTCGACCCTGCTGTCGCTGCTCACCGTCTTCTACCACTGGGGCGGCGTCGTCGTCACCCCCGGCTACACCGACCCGAGCCAGTTCGTCGCCGGCAACCCGTACGGCGCCTCGCACACCAGCAACAACGGCGAGGTCCCGCCGGACCACGTGGCGCTTGCCGCCACCGCGCTGACCGCGAAGCGGGCGGTGCAGATCGGCGCGGCGCTGAAGCGGGGCCTGGCCGCCGGCTGACCGCCGGCGGCCGGCGGCCCTCATCCCCGGGCGCGGGCCACGGCCGGCGACCGGCCCGGCGGCACCGACAGCAGGTGGCCCAGCAGGTCGGCCAGGACCGCCAGGCCGTCGCGGCTGAGCACCGACTCGGGGTGGAACTGCACCCCGGCGAAGCCGGGTCCGCGCAGCGCGTGCACCGCGTGGTCGACCGGGTCGCGGGCCAGCTCCACCGGCCCGTACGCGCTGGCCACCCGGTCGGCGTCGGCGACGGCCGTGAACGTGGAGTAGAACCCCACCCGGCGGCTCGTGCCGAACACGCCGACGTCACGCTGCAACCCCTGGTACGGCGCGTCGCGCCGGTGCAGCCGCAACCCGAGCAGCCCGGCGAGCAACTGGTGGCCCAGGCACACCGCGAGGGTCGGCGCGCCGGCCGCGAGCCGCCGGGCGAGCAGCCCGCGCAGGGCCGCCATCTTCGGCTGGTCCACCGCCCTCGGGTCGCCCGGGCCGGGGCCGGCGACCACCAGGTCGTACGCGTCGTCGCCGGCCGGGCGGTGCCACGGGGCCACCTCGACGGCGAGCCCGAGGGCGCGCAGCTGGTGGGCGAGCATGCCGGTGAACGTGTCCTCCCCGTCGACGATCAGCGCCCGGCGGCCGGCCAACCCGGGCAGGGCCACCGCCCCCGGCGGGCGCTGGTCCAGCCAGAACCGGGCCAGCGGGGCGT
This sequence comes from Micromonospora sp. WMMD712, assembly GCF_029581295.1. Classification (NCBI taxonomy): domain Bacteria; kingdom Bacillati; phylum Actinomycetota; class Actinomycetes; order Micromonosporales; family Micromonosporaceae; genus Micromonospora; species Micromonospora sp. WMMD712. Next base: position 2,025,979 of record NZ_CP120743.1, on the reverse strand, counting down.
TGCGGGCGGCCAGCGCGGCGCGGACCTGCGGGTCGTCGGCCAGCCGGGGCGCCGGGCCCGGCCCGAGGTCGGGGGCGTCCGGGCGCAACCCGAGGGCGGCCAGCACCCCGGCCGCCTTGGCGTGCGTCTCGGCCACCTCGCCCTCGGGCGTGGAGTGGCGCACCAGCGTCGCCCCGACCGGCACCCGCAGCTCCCCGCCGGGGGAGATCTCCGCCGTGCGGATCAGGATCGGCGCGTCCAGGGTCTGCCGGCCGGCGTCGTCGCGGCCCAGCAGGGCCAGCACCCCGGCGTAGTAGCGCCGCCCCGTGCGCTCGTGCCGGGCGATGACCCGGCAGGCGTTCTCCATCGGGCTGCCGGTGACCGTCGGGGCGAACATCGTCTCCCGCAGCACGTCCCGCACGTCCAGGCAGCTCTGCCCGGCGAGCAGGTACTCGGTGTGCGCCAGGTGTGACATCTCCTTGAGGTAGGGGCCGACGACCTGCCCGCCGCGCTCGGCGACGGTGGCCATCATCTTCAGCTCCTCGTCGAGCACCATGTAGAGCTCGTCGACCTCCTTCGGGTCGGTGAGGAAGCGCAGCAGCGAGGCGGTGTCGGCGGTGCCGCCGTGCCGGAAGGTGCCGCTGATCGGGTTCATCATGACCAGGCCGTCGTCGACGCTGACGTGTCGCTCGGGGCTCGCCCCGACCAGGATCCGGGTGTCGGTGTGCACCACGAACGTCCAGTACGCGCCGCGCTCGCGCAGCAGCAGCCGGCGCAAAGCGGCCAGGGCGGCGACCAGCGGGGAGCCCTGCACGGTGGCGCGCATCGTGCGGTGGACGACGAAGTTCGCCCCCTCGCCCCGGCCGATCTCCTCGGCGAGCACCCGGGCGACCGTGTCGGCGTACTCGGCGTCGGCGATGTCGAACCCGGCGTCGGCGGTCGCCACCGGGGCGTCGGGCAGGGCGGCGACGACGTCGGCCAGGGGCAACCGGGCGTGCCCGGCGATCTGGAGGCACTCCAGCGGGGTCCCGTCGTCGACGCAGGCGAACCCCCGCTCGGTGACCTGCCGGTACGGCACCAGCGCCAGCGTGCGTGGCCCGGCCGGGCCGTCGGGCAGCGGGACGTCGGCGAGCCGGTCGACGGCGCGTACGGTGCCGGTGAACAGCTCCAGGTGGTCGGCGCCCTCGCGGCGGACGAGCGCGAAGGGGCCGGGGTCGACGCCGTCGGCGACGGCGGCGAGCAGGTCGTGCGGGCGGATCATCGGGTTTCTCCTGGTGGTGGCCGGGCGGCGCCGTCGGTGGCGGCCCCGGGCCGGGGAGAGAACCGGCGACCGCCTCGTGGGGCGGCCGCGTGGGGAAGCTACGCGCGGGGGTGGGCCGCCGGGTCGGCGGGCCACCAGCAGGGCAGGTGCGCGGGCATGCCGTCACCCTACGCGCGCGCCCACCGCCGGGGAACCCGATCCCGGGGTACGGGACCGGCCGCCGGGCGACCTGCGGCGACGTCGACCGCCGGGCCGGCCCGGCGGTCGCCCGGTACGGTGAGCCACGATGAACATCCTCGCCCTCGACCTGGGCACCTCCTCGGTGCGTGGCCTCGTGCTGGACCCGGACGCCGTGCCGCGCCCCGGCGCGCTCGCCCGCCGCAAGGTGCGCGTCGCCGTCGACGACGACGGCGCGGGCACGCTGGACGCCCCGACCTACCTGGCCTGCCTCGCCGAGTGCCTCGACGAGCTGGCCGCCGGCGGGCACCTGCGCGACGTCGGCCTGGTCGCCACCAGCGCACAGTGGCACTCGGTGCTGCCGGTCGACCGGGCCGGCGAGCCGCTGGGGCCGGTGCTCACCTGGCTCGACACCCGCCCCGAGCCCCCGGCGGGCGCGACCGGCCCGGCCGACGAGGCCGCGTTCCACCGCCGCACCGGCACCTGGTGGCACCGCTGCTACTGGTCGGTGCGGCTGCCGTGGCTGCGCGAGCGCGCGTCGGCCCCGCCCGCCCGGTTCGTCGGCCTCGCCGAGTACGTGCTGGGCGGCCTGCTCGACGCCGCGCCGATGTCGGTCTCCCAGGCGTCCGGCACCGGCCTGCTCGACCTGCGCACCCTCACCTGGGACGCCGAGGCGTGCGAGCTGGCCGCCACCGGCCCGGGGCAGCTCCCCGAGCTGGCCGGCGACGGCTGGCGGGGGCGGCTGCGCCCCGAGCACGCCCGCCGCTGGCCGCAGCTCGCCGACGCGGCCTGGGCGGCGCCGGTGGGCGACGGGGCCGCCTCGAACGTCGGCTCGGGCGCGGTGGACCCGGGCCGGGCGGCGGTGACGGTCGGCACCTCGTCGGCCGTCCGGCTGGTCCAGGCGGTGCCGGCCGGCGCGGAGCTGCCGCCGCTGCCGGGCCGGCTGTGGCGTTACCGGGTCGACCACGACCACGTGGTCACCGGGGCGGCGTACTCCTCCGGGGGGAACCTGTTCGCCTGGGCCGACCGCGAGCTGCGGCTGCCCCGGGGCGCCGCCCTGGACGCCGCGCTGGCCCGGATCCCCCGGGGCGGCGGCGTCGCGGCGGACCCGCACTTCGGGGGCGACCGGCCGCCCGGCCACGCGCCGGCCGGCTCAGGCGCGCTGGGCGGGCTGAGCTTCGGCACCGGCGCGGTCGACATCCTCGCCGGCCTGATGTCCGGGGTCTGCCGGCTGGTCGCGGCCGACCTCGTCGAGCTGGAGTCCACCGTGGGCGGGCCGGTCGAGGTGGTGCTGGGCGGCGGGGCCGTGGAGGCCTCCGCGTGGTGGCGGGAGTCGTTCGCCGAGGTCCTCGCGCCCCGCCGCGTCTACCACCACCCCGACCCGGAGGTCGGCGCGACGGGCGCGGCCCGGGTGGCGCTGGGCCGGCTGGACGCGGCGGTGCCGCTCGTGGCCATCGGCCGGACGGATGAGCCGCCCTCACCGACCCCGTCAGGACAGCGCCACCCTCGGTATCCTTCCTGAGCCCGCCCTCAGGTCGGTCCGTTGACACCGCCGTCGGGCCTGGTTGGATGGACCCGCGCTCCGGTGTGCGGCGGACGCGAGGGACCTAGGAGGCAGGTGTGGGCGCAGGTCCCGACCCGGCGCGGAGCGGGGTGTCGAACCACCGCAGGCGTCGGTTCGACGTCCGCGTCGTGCCGCACCGCCGCCGCTCGCCGCTGCGGCTGCGGGACTGGCGGATGGGGACCAAGCTCGCCACCGTCCTGGTCATCCCGTCCGTGGCGTTCCTGGTGCTGGCCGGCGTGCAGACGCAGGGCCTGGTCGGGCGCACCACCGAACTGAGCGACTTCGCGCGTCAGGTGGGCATCGGGCGGCAGATCACCGACGCCGTGCACCAGCTCCAGCAGGAACGCGACCGCACCGCCGGCGAGCTGGCGGAGCTGCGCCGCAGCGGGGGAGGCGGCGTCGCCCGGGACGCCGCGATCGCCGCGCTGAAGCCGTTGCAGTCCGGCACCGACGCCGCCGTGCGGGAGCTGCGGCGGGCGGCCGGCCCGCTGGCCGACGCCGACGCCGCCTGGCAGGTGGCCTACTCGGCGGCGCTGGAGGCGTACGACCAGGTCGTCTACATCCGCGCGGCGGTGCCCCCGGCGGTGCTGGCCAGCGACACGATCCTCAGCAACTACCACCGGGCGGTCTCCGCCCTGCTGAACCTGCTCGCCCAGCCCTCGCCGGGGGAGGACCGGCGGGCGCTCAACGAGGCCGTGCTGCGCTACGTCCAGCTCGCCCGGGTCAAGGAGCTCTCCTCCCGCGTCCGCGCGGAGCTGTACGCCGCCGCCCGCGCCGGCCGCTACGGGGTGGAGGACCAGGTCGAGCTGACCGACCTGCGGGCGCAGCAGCTCACCGCCCTCGGCGCGTTCCGGGTCGCCGCCACCACCGAGCAGATCCGCCGCTACGACGCGGTCTCCGTCGACCCGGCGTTCACCGCCGCCGCGAAGCTGGAGGAGCAGAGCCTGCCCAGCGGCGGCGCGGAGCCCCGGGTGCTGCCCGCCCCGCAGTGGTGGGCGGCCAGCGAGCAGCGCCAGGAGCTGCTGCGGCAGTTGGAGGCCAGCGTCGTCGACGACGCGGTGCGCCGGGCCGACGAGGCCAGCGCCGGCCAGCTGCGCACCACCCTGCTGGTGGCGGGCGGGATCGTCGCGGTGCTGCTGGTGGCCCTGCTGATCTCGGTGCTGGTCGGCCGGACCATCGCCCGGTCGATGCGGCTGCTGCGCGGCCAGGCGCTGCGGATCGCCCAGATCGAGCTCCCGGACGCCCTCGACCGGCTCCGCCAGGTCAGCGGCGGGGTGTCCGACATCGAGGTGCCGGCGGCGGTCGTCCGCTCCCTCGACGAGGTCGGCGAGCTGGCCGAGGCGTTCGTCGCGGTGCACCGCAGCGCCGTCAGCGTCGCGGTGGAACAGGCGACCATGCGCCGCAACGTCAACCTGATGTTCGTCAACCTCGCCCGGCGCAGCCAGGTCCTGGTGGAGCGGCAGCTGGAGCTGCTCGACAGCCTGGAACGGGAGGAGAGCGACCCCGACCAGCTGGAGAACCTGTTCAAGCTCGACCACCTCGCCGCCCGCATGCGACGCAACGACGAGAGCCTGCTGGTGCTCGCCGGCAGCGAGTCGACCCGGCGGTGGAACCGGCCGGTGGCGCTGGGCGCGGTGCTGCTGGCCGCCAGCGCCGAGATCGAGCAGTACCAGCGGGTGCGCCACCAGCAGGTGGCCGACCTGCACGTCGTCGGGCACGTCATCGGCGACCTGGTCCACCTGTTCGCCGAGCTGCTGGAGAACGCCACGACGTTCTCCCGGCCGGACACCGCCGTGCTGGTCACCGCCGGCCCCGAGGGGCCCGGCGCGGTGGTGGAGATCGTCGACCGGGGGCTGGGCATGACCCCGGCGGCGCTCGCCGAGGCGAACGAGGTGCTGGCGACCCCGCCGGCGGCCGACGTCGCCGCGTCCGAGCGGATGGGCCTGTTCGTGGTCAGCCACCTCGCGGCCCGGCACGCGGTCGTCGTGCGCCTGCACTCCGCCCCCGACGGCCTGGTGGCCCGGGTGCACATCCCGGCCCCGCTGCTCACCGCCGCCCCGCCGATGGTGGAGCTGGACCCGCCCGTGTCCCCACGGATGCTGACCACCACGCTGACCAACCTGCCCCGGGTGACCGCGCCCCTGGCCGACGACCCCGCCCCGGTGGCGGGCGGTCGCCCGGCGGGCGGCGCCGCGGCCCGGGACCCGGCCCGGCCGCCGGGCGTCGCCGTGCCCCCGGAGCCGGCGGAGCAGCCGGTGGCGGGTCGCCGGCCGCGCAGCGTCACCGTGCCCAGGCCGGGCCGGTCGGTGCCGGTGCGGGCCGAGGACGTGCTGACCCCGGCCGCCGGCCCGGCCGCCCCCGGCGGGGGCGGCTGGTGGTCACGGCAGGGTCCGGCGGCCGGCACGGCGAGCCCCGATCCCGTGCCGCCCGCGGTGCCGGTGACCGGGGGCGTCAACGAGCACGGGCTGCCCGTCCGGGTGCCGATGGCCCAGCTCGCCGCCGTCACGCAGCCGGCGCGGCCACAGACGCCGGCCCCGCGGCACGACCCGGACCCGGAGGCCGTGGGCGGCATGCTGACGCGGCTCTACAGCGGCGTACGGCGGGCCGAGGCCGAGGAGACCACCGAGATTTTCCTGCCGCCGGCCGGCGGGCGCACCGAAGGGAACCAGCAATGATGACGTTGAGCCAGGAGGCACGGGACCTGAGCTGGCTGGTCAGCGCGTTCGCGCAACGGGTGCCCGGGGTGGCGCACGCCATCGTGGTCTCCTCGGACGGGCTGCTGGTCGCCGTCTCCGACCACCTGCCGCGCGACCACGCCGACAAGCTCGCCGCCGTGACCTCGGGGGTGATGAGCATCACCGCCGGCGCGGCGCAGATGTTCGACGGCGACATCGTCAAGCAGACCGTCGTGGAGATGGGCCGCGGCTACTTCCTGGTGATGCAGGTGCGCGACGGCTCGATCCTGGCCACGCTGGCCGCCGGGGACGCCGACATCGGCGTGGTCGGCTACGAGATGGCGCGGCTGGCCAAGCAGGCCGGCGAGATGCTCACCCCGGCGCTGCGCGCCGAGCTCCAGCAGGCGCTGCCCCCGCTGGGCTGAGCGCGCCCGGGGAGAGGGCCCGCCGGACGGTCCGCCGGCCCGACGGACCGCCCGCCGGGCGGTGCGGAGCGACCGTGCCCGCCCGGCGGGGGAGTTCCCGGCTACAGGCCGTTGGCCCGGATCACCTCGCGGTACCACAGCGCGCTGCGCTTGGGCACCCGGCGCTGGGTGGGGTAGTCCACGTAGATCAGGCCCCAGCGCTGGTCGTAGCCCTCCGCCCACTCGAAGTTGTCCAGCAGCGACCAGACGTGGTAGCTCTCCAGCGGCACCCCGTCGGTGACGGCCCGGTGCGCGGCCGCCATGTGGTCGCGCAGGAAGCTGATCCGGCCCGAGTCGTCGACGGTCCCGTCGGGGGAGAGGGTGTCCGCCTGCGGCAGGCCGTTCTCCGTGACGGTCAGCGGGACCGGGCCGTAGTCGCGGGTCACCCGGGTCAGGATGTCGTACATGCCGTCGGGGTAGATCTGCTGCCAGTCCGCCTGCGAGGTGGGCCAGCGGGTGATCGTGTCGCCGGTGGCCGTCACGTAGTACGGGGTGTAGTACTGCACGGCGAGCAGGTCGATCGGCGCGGAGATGATCTTCAGGTCGCCGTCGCGGATGCCGCGCGCCATCCGGCTGTCGGGCCCCAGGTCGGCCAGCACGTCCGCCGGGTAGCTGCCCTTGAGGATCGAGTCGAGGTAGAGGCGGTTCTCGTAGCCGTCGTAGAGGTGGCTGGCGCGGGCCGCCTCGGCGCTGTCGTCGGCCGGGTAGCAGGGGTGCAGGTTGAGGGCGGGGCCGATCCGGGCGTCGCTGCCGGTGGCCCGCAGCGCCTCCACGGCCAGGCCGTGCCCGAGCTGGAGGTGGTGGGCGACCAGGTAGGCCGCCTGCGGGTCCTGGAAGCCGGGGGCGTGGTGGCCGTGCAGGTAGCCGTTCTGCACCACGGTCTTCGGCTCGTTGATGGTCAGCCAGACCGGGATCCGGTCGCCGAGGCCGCGGTAGAGCAGCTCGGCGTACTCGGCGAACCGGTAGGCGGTGTCGCGGTTCTCCCAGCCGCCGGCGTCCTGCAACGTCTGCGGCAGGTCCCAGTGGAACAGGGTGGCCATCGGCGAGATGCCGCGTTCGTGCAGCCCGTCGACGAGGCGGCGGTAGAAGTCGAGACCCCGCTGGTTGGGCGTGCCGGTGCCGTCGGGCTGGATGCGCGGCCAGGAGATGGAGAACCGGTAGCTGCGCAGCCCCAGGTCGCGCATCAGGTCGAGGTCGTCGGCGTAGCGGTGGTAGTGGTCGGCGGCGATGTCGCCGGTGTCGCCGTTGCGGGTCCGGCCGGGGGTGCGGCTGAAGGTGTCCCAGACCGACTCGCCCCGGCCGTCCTCCTTGGTGGCGCCCTCCACCTGGTATGCCGAGGTGGCCGCGCCCCAGCGGAAACCGGTCGGGAAGCGCAGGTCGCCCCGGGGCCCGTCGGTGGGGTCGGTGTCGGGGTCGGTGCCGGCGTCGCATCCGGTGGCCAGGCCGCCGGAGACGGCGGCGGTGGCGGCCGTGCCGCCCACGCGCAGGCCGGCGCCGGTGGCCCCGGCGGTGGCGGAGAGTGCGGCGCGGCTGAGTAGCCGCCGCCGGGTGAGCATCGACATGGGGCCTTCTCCTCGTGATGGGTGCCCACCGCCGCACGGCCGGGAGCGCTCCCAGCATAAGGCAGGCGGGGGCGGCCGAGCCCGCCTGTGGCGGGTCGGCTCTGTTGTGCGGGCTGGTCCGGCGCGTGGCCGGTTGCGCGAATGCGCTGGTGGGAGGCGATGTCGGGGCGTCGGTCGTGGCTGCGAGACGCCCGCCGGCTACGCCCATAGCGAGCGAGGCCGGCCGGGTGGCGTGACACGCCTGACCCGTCGGCCTCTTTTCCCATGGTGTCGGGGGGTTTAGTGTGGGGACGGGGGAGGGCAACCCCCGTCCCCACCTTTGTTTGCACACACGCACGAGTGGAATTGGCGTCCTGCCGTGCGTGTCGCGCGGGAGCCGGGCCACGCGAGTGGCTCTGGTTCCACCTCCCTCCATTGCCGGTGGGTGGTGGCTGGCGGCGGCGTCCGGGCTGGCCCGCCGTCAGCCTTCGGGCAATGTGCCGGGGACGTCGCGGGCACGACGCTCCCGGTCAACACCTTCTGTGACCTCCGTCGATGGAAGCGCTCCCATCGGCGATGCAGCGACTGTAACGCCCGTCACCGGTTTGTGAAAGCCCCAAAACGAGATCGAAACAAGTAGCTGCTCGTTCGTGGACTCTTCTTGTCGTGGGAGCGCTTCCATGCAAGACTGTCGAACACTGCGACGAGGAGCCAGCTCGCGTGAGTGCGGGTCGCCGAGGGCATCCGGTCATCCGGACGGCACCCCGAGGAGGGTCGCGGCGTCGTCGACCAGCGTCGACGCACCGCAGCCACACACACCCCGACCGGGCCGGATCGACCACCATTCCCGAGCGCCTCCGTCCCCCCGTGCCCCGCGCGCGTGGAGGCGCCCCGCCGGGGCCCTGCGGCCCCGGCCTGGTCCGAGGAGACACCGCGCACATGAGACTCATGGCAAGACGTCGCCGGACGGCGATGCTCGCCGCCACCACGTTGGTCGTCGGCGGCATCGCCCTGCCGGCCGGCGCCGCGCAGGCCGCCCCGGCGTGCGACGTGGTCTACGCCACCAACGACTGGGGCAGCGGCTTCACCGGCAACGTCACCATCAAGAACCTGGGCGACGCCGTCAACGGCTGGACGCTCAAGTGGACCTTCCCCAACAGCAGTCAGCGGGTGGTCCAGGGCTGGTCGGCCAAGTGGAGCCAGTCCGGCAGCGAGGTGACCGCGACCAACGAGTCGTACAACGGCAGCCTCGGCACCGGGGCGTCGACCACCATCGGGTTCAACGGCAGCTACTCCGGCAGCAACCCGAAGCCCACGGCGTTCACCCTCAACGGCACCCCGTGCAACGGCACCCCGGCCAACCAGCCGCCGACGGTCACCCTCGGCGTGCCCACCGGCCCGTTCACCGCGCCGGCCGACGTGCCGCTGACCGCCACCGCCAGCGACCCGGACGGGACGATCAGCAAGGTCGAGTTCTACCGCAACGGCATGCTGGTCAACACCGACACCTCCGCGCCGTACGCGTACACGCTGACCTCGCTGCCGTCCGGCAACTACACGGTCCAGGCCAAGGCGTACGACAACGCCAACGGCATCGGCGTGTCGGAGAAGTCGTTCACCGTCAGCCCCGCCACCGGCCCGGCGCTGGTCGCCACGCCCTCCGCGGTGAGCGTCAACGAGGGTGGCAGCAGCACCTTCAACCTCAAGCTCAGCGCCGCGCCCTCGGGCAACGTGCCGGTCGCCATCACCCGTGCGGGTGACACCGACATCACGGTCTCGCCGGCCAGCGTCACGCTGACCCCGAGCAACTGGAACACCGGGGTCACCGTCACGGTCGCCGCGGCGGAGGACGCCGACACCGCCGGTGGCACGGCCACCATCACCGCGGCCGGCACCGGGGTCTCCTCGGTGGTGGTCACCGCCACCGAGATCGACAACGACACCCCCGGTGGCGACAACGCCTACGTCGCGAAGTTCCTCGACCAGTACGGCAAGATCAAGAACTCGGGCTACTTCAGCCCCGAGGGCGTGCCGTACCACTCGATCGAGACCCTGATCGTCGAGGCGCCCGACCACGGCCACGAGACCACCTCCGAGGCGTTCAGCTACTGGCTGTGGCTGGAGGCCTACTACGGCCGGGTGACCCAGAACTGGTCCCCGTTCAACAACGCGTGGACGGTGATGGAGAAGTACATCATCCCCACCCACGCCGACCAGCCCACCGCGGGCTCCGCCGGCACCCCGCAGTACGCCGCGGAGTACAACCTGCCCAGCCAGTACCCCTCGGCGCTGAACCCGAACGTCGCGGTCGGCCAGGACCCGCTGCGCTCGGAGCTGCAGAGCACCTACGGCACCGGCGACATCTACGGCATGCACTGGCTGATGGACGTCGACAACACCTACGGCTTCGGCCGCTGCGGTGACGGCACCACCCGGCCGGCGTACATCAACACCTTCCAGCGGGGCACGCAGGAGTCGGTGTGGGAGACCATCCCGCAGCCGTCCTGCGACACCTTCAAGCACGGCGGGCAGTACGGCTACCTCGACCTGTTCGTCAAGGACACCGGCGCCCCCGCCAAGCAGTGGAAGTACACCAACGCCCCCGACGCCGACGCCCGCGCCGTGCAGGCCGCGTACTGGGCGCTGACCTGGGCCAAGGCGCAGGGCAAGCAGGCCGACGTCGCCGCCACCGTGGCCAAGGCCGCCAAGATGGGCGACTACCTGCGGTACGCGATGTACGACAAGTACTTCAAGAAGATCGGCAACTGCGTCGGGGCCAGCACCTGCCCCGCCGGCAGCGGCAAGGACTCGGCGCACTACCTGCTGTCCTGGTACTACGCCTGGGGCGGCGCGTACGACACCAGCCAGAACTGGTCGTGGCGGATCGGCTCCAGCCACAGCCACTTCGGCTACCAGAACCCGTTCGCGGCCTGGGCGATGACCAACGTGAACGAGCTCAAGCCGAAGTCCCCGACCGCGGTCGGCGACTGGCAGAAGAGCCTCGACCGGCAGCTGGAGTTCTACACCTGGCTCCAGTCCGCCGAGGGCGGCATCGCCGGTGGCGCCACCAACAGCTGGGACGGCAACTACGGCACCCCGCCGGCCGGCACCGCCACCTTCTACGGCATGTTCTACGACGTCGACCCGGTCTACAACGACCCGCCGTCGAACCAGTGGTTCGGCATGCAGGTCTGGTCGATGCAGCGCATCGCCGAGCTGTACCTGGAGACCGGCAACACCAAGGCCAAGGCGCTGCTCGACAAGTGGGTGCCGTGGGCGATCGCGAACACCACGCTGGGCACCAACTGGTCGGTCCCGTCCGAGCTGAAGTGGACGGGCCAGCCCGCCAACTGGAACCCGAGCAGCCCGGCGGCCAACACCAACCTGCACGTCGAGGTCTCCTCCACGGGCCAGGACGTCGGCGTCACCGGCTCCCTCGCCCGGACCCTGATCGCGTACGCGGCCAAGTCCGGCAACACGGCGGCCAAGACCACCGGTAAGGGCCTGCTCGACGCCCTGTCCGCGTCCGCCGACAGCAAGGGTGTCTCGACGACGGAGAAGCGCGGCGACTACAAGCGCTTCGACGACGTCTACAACGCCGCCGACGGCCAGGGCCTCTACGTGCCCCCGGGCTGGACCGGGAAGATGCCCAACGGCGACGCCATCGCCGCCGGCAAGAGCTTCCTGGACATCCGGTCGTTCTACAAGAACGACCCGGACTGGCCGAAGGTGCAGGCGTACCTCGACGGCGGCCCCGAGCCGACGTTCAACTACCACCGGTTCTGGGCCCAGTCCGACATCGCCATGGCGTACGCGGACTACGGGATGCTCTTCCCGAACGGGTGACCCGACCCCTCCGGGTGGGCGGCGCGGCCCGCCCACCCGGAGCCCGGCCGGGCCCGGGGGAACTATGAGCCCGGTCGGCGGACGGCCTGACTCCCACGGTCAGGCCGGGGCGGGCCGGCCGTCCGGTCAACGCAGCGGACCGGCTGGCCCGCCCCACCGCCCGAAGCTGAACTTGCCGCGAAAAAGCCCCGGAAAAAGTGACCGTCCAGGGATCACGTGACGGTCGCCGACGGAGTAACGTACGTCACCGGAGAGGCCGCTCCCCCCGTGGCGGCCTCTCCCTTTTCGTTCCCACGCCCGGTTCCGTCCCCGGATTCGTCCCGGGTTCCGTCCCCGGGTCCGGCGCGGCGCCGGAGCCGGGCACCGTCACCGGGTGCCGCAGCCCCGGATGCCCGGCCGGCAGCGACCTGCGGATCACCAGCCAGCTCACCGCCAGCGCGGACGCCACCAGCGGCCAGGTCAGCGCCACCCGCGCCACCACCAGCGCCACGACCTGCCCGCCCAGGTAGAGCGGCACGAACACCGCCACCCGCACCGCGTATGTCGCCGCCCACACCCAGCTGCCCCGCCCGTACGCCCGCAGCAGCGCCGGGTCGCGCCGCCACCGGCCCCGCTGCCGCAGCGCCACCCCCACGAGGACGCCCAGCAGCGGCCAGCGGATCACGATGCTCACCACCCAGGCGAGCGCGCTGGCCACGTTCGACAGCACCTGGACGAGGAAGAAGTCGGTGGCCCGCCCGGTGCGCAACGCGATCAGCGCGGCCACGCAGACCGCGAGCAGCCCGATCAGCACCGACCGCGGCCGGTCCCCCCGGCGCAGCCGCCAGGCCGCGACCACCGTGCCGACCAGCACGGCGGCGGCCACCCCGCCGACCAGCGTACGGCCGGTGGCCAGCCAGCCGAGCGCGAACGCCACCGGCGGGGCGGTGGCGTCCACCGCCCCGCGCCGCCCGCCGAGCAGGTCGGCGAGGGACTCGGGCCGGTCTCGCGGCGGCGACGGAACGGGGTGCGAAGGGCCTCCGGGCCCGGGTGCGGTCACCGGCAACCTCCTGTACGTCCACCCCAAACTAACCGTAGGGCCCCGGCGGGCCACCGGGTGCCGCTACGGCGGGTGCCGCTACGGTGTGCGGGTGCGCGCGACGGCGAGGGGTTGGACGGCGGTCTGGTTGGTCGTGCTGGCCCTGGCCCAGACAGCCGCCTTCCTCGTGGTGTGGCGCGCCGCCCTGCACACCGAGCTCGGCCAGTGGCTCGACACGGTCGCCCTCACCGGCAACCGGATCGGCCAGGACCGCATCGCCGAGCCGGTGAACCGCGTCCTCAACACCATGTCGGCGCTGTCGCTGCTGGCCGCGACGGCGGTGATCGGCTTCATCGCGCTCATCCGGCGGCGGGTCGCCCTGGCCATCACGGCGACCCTGCTCATCGCCGGGGCGAACGTGACCACCCAACTGCTCAAGCACTTCCTGGTCCGGCCCGACGTCGGCATCGACCCCGAGCGGGCCGCCGCCGGCAACAGCCTGCCCAGCGGGCACACCACCGTGGCCGCGTCGGTGGCCCTCGCGCTGATCCTGGTCCTCCCGACCACGGTCCGGGTGCTCGGCGCGTACCTCGGCACCGCGTACGCGGCCGTGGCCGGCGTGGCCACGCTCTCCGCCGGCTGGCACCGCCCCAGCGACGCCGTCGCGGCGTTCCTCGTCGTCGGCGTCTGGGCGGCGCTGGCCGGGCTGCTGCTCCTGGTCACCCAGCGGGAACAGGCCCAGGTGGAGCCCGCCGACGCGCACCGGGTCGCCGCCGTCGTGCTGGGGCTGGGCGGGGCGATCGCCGTGGTCGCCTCGGCGCTGGCCCTGTCCTGGCTGGTCGACCTGCCCCAGCTCGACCCGGACGAGATGGGCCGGCGGTCGCTGTTCGTCGCCTACGCCGGCAGCGCCGCCGGCATCGCCGGGACGATGGCCGTGGTGGCGGCGCTGCTGCTCGCCGTCGTGCACCGCCTGGTGCCCCGCGTCAAGGGCTGACGGCGGGGGAGGGGACCGGTGCGGACGACCCACGACGCGGCGCGGGCGGCGTTCCGCGACGAGTGCACGGCGCTGGCCGACGTCCTGCGCGGCCTCGCCCCCGCCGACCTGGACCGGCCCACCGGCTGCCCGCCCTGGGCGGTGCGCGACCTGGTCGCCCACGTGCACACCGGCGCCGGCCGGCTCGCCGGCATGCTCGCCGCCCCGGCCCCGCCCCGCGCCGAGGTGGACGCCGCCGGCTACTTCGGCGCGGCCAAGTTCACCCCGCAGGTCGACCGGGACCGGGTCGACAGCGCCCGCCGGCAGGCCCGCAGGACGACCGGCCCGGCGGCGGTCGCCGCCGCGTTCGACCGGGACTGGCGCGCGGCCGACGCGGCGGTGGCCCGCCAGAGCGCCGACCGGGTGGTCCGCACCCGGCACGGCGACCCGATGGCCCTGACCGAGTTCCTGGTGACCCGGGTGGTCGAGGTCGGCGTGCACGGCCTGGACCTGGCCGCCGCCCTGGGCCGCGAGCCGTGGCTGACCCCGACCGCGGCCCGGGTCGTCACGGCGCTGCTGACCGGCGGCCGGGCCGTGCCGCCCGGCCTGGGCTGGGACCGGCTGACGACGGTCCGCAAGGCCACCGGCCGGGACCCGCTGACCGACGGCGAGCGGGCCGCGCTCAGCGCCGCCGGGCTGCGCCTGCTCGCCTTCGGCGGCTGACCGTCACGGGGCCGGCAGGGCCGTCACCGGGGCGGCGGCTGACCCGTCACCGGGCGGGCTGACCCGTCATCCGGGCCGGCAGGGCCGACAGGGCCGCGCGCCTGCCCCCGGGAACCCGGCCGGGAGTCAGAACGGCGGCGCGGGCTGCTCCGGCGGGCGGCCCCAGGCCCGCCGGGCGTCGGCCACCGCCACCGCCAGCAGCGCCACGGCCACCGCGCCGGCCGACACCAGCGTCGCCAGGCGCAGCAGGACCGGCACAGCCGCCAGCAGCGCCAGCGCCGCGATCCACCGCGACGGCGACACCCGGCCGAAGACCTCGTACTCGAAGCGGGCACGACCGGCCAGGAAGAGCACCGGCCCGCCCACCACCATGGCGATCCAGGCAGCCGCCGGCTGGCCGGAGGGGTGCTCGATGGTCAGCTCGTGGCCGATCGCCGTGACGGTCAGGCCGATCACCATCACCAGGTGGGTGTCGGCGACGGACCGGCCGATGAGGGCCGGCTGGCCCGCCCTCGCCACCGCCTCGGGCAGGATCTGCCCGGCCCGTTGGAAGTAGATCCGCCATACCAGCACCGAGATCACGATGGTGGTGCCGAAGGCGGCCGTGCGCGTCAGCCCGGAGGGGTCAGCGCTGTACGCGAGCCCGGCCACCAGGACCGTCTCGCCCAACGCGACCAGGAAGAACTGCTGGTAGCGCTCGGCGAGGTGCTCGCCGATCACCTGCCACCGGTTGAGCACGGAACTGTCGAGCCCCGGCACCGGCCAGCCGAACCGCGAGGCGAGGTACTCGCCGGCCAGCGCCGCCGCCCACAGCACGACCCGCGGGTTCGTGGGCAGGAAGGCGCCGGCCAGCCAGAACGCCCCGAGGAACAGGTAGGTGATCAACATGCGCAGCTTCAGCCGCCGGTACTCGTGCTGACCCAGCGCCATCAGCAGCACCAGCGGCCGGCTCACCTGCGCCACCACGTACGCGGCGGCGAACGCCAAACCGCTCTCCGTGAACGCGCGGGGGATCGCCACCCCCATCACCATGCTCGCCACCAGCGCCGTGACCACGACCGCCTGCAACCCGAAGTGGTACGGGTCGTACCGGCTGGTGGTCCACGTGGTGCCCTGCCACACCGACCAGAGCGCCAGCAGGAGCAGCAGGGTCTTCCCCGTGCCGGTGAACGGCGACCAGCCGTCCGTGCCGCCCGCTTCCCCCGCCAGGTCCTCGAACGCCCGCGCCGACACCCGGGTCAGCGCGAAGACGTACACCAGGTCGAAGAACAGCTCCAGGAACGTGGCCCGGGTCGCACCCGCGCTCGCCAGTTGCAGGCCGCTCACCCAGCCCGGCGGCGGGGCGCGCCGCCACCACCGGCGGGGCCGCTCCGGCCCGGCGGCCATGCTCAACGGGTCCCCCCGTCGTTCCGCTCCACCCGGCAGTCGTAGCACCCGAGCCCGCCGGCCCGACCCGGTTCCGCCGCATCCGCCATGATCCGCCGCCCTTGCCGGGGACCGCGGGCAGCGGGCAGGATCGACCGGTGACGAACCGATGGGGCATGACCGTGCCGCTGGGCGGCCTCCCGCTCGCCGACCACGCCGCCGCCTACGCCGCCCTGCGCCGGGCCGGCTTCACCGACGCGTGGTCGTCCGAGGTCAACGGCGCCGACGCGTTCACCCCGCTGGCGCTGGCCGCCGCCTGGCAGCCGGGGCTGCGCCTCGGCACCGCCATCGCCCCCGCCTTCACCCGGGGCCCCGGGCTGCTCGCGATGAGCGCCGCCGCGCTGGCCGAGGCGGCACCCGGCCGCTTCGCCCTCGGCATCGGCGCGTCCTCCCCCGTGGTGGTGGGTGACTGGAACGCCGTCGCCTTCGACGAGCCGTTCAGGCGCACCCGGGACGTGCTGCGCTTCCTGCGCGCCGCCCTGGCCGGGCAGACCGTCGACGGCGCGTACGACACCTTCGCCGTGCGCCGGTTCACCCTGGAACGGCCGCCGGCCGTGCCCCCACCCCTGCTGCTGGCCGCCCTGCGCCCGGGCATGCTGCGGCTGGCCGCCGCCGAGGCCGACGGGGTGATCCTCAACTGGCTGGCCGCCGACGACGTGCCCACCGCCGTCGCCGAGCTGGGCGGGCGACCCGACGGGTTCGAGGTGGTCGCCCGCATCTTCGTCTGCCCCACCTCCGACGCCGGCCACGCCCGCGCCCTCGGCCGCCGGCTCATCACCACCTACCTGACCGTGCCCGCGTACGCGGCGTTCCACCGCTGGCTGGGCCGGGCGGAGATCCTCGACCCGGTGTGGCGGGCCTGGGCGGCCGGGGACCGGCGGGGCGCCGCCGCCGCCGTGCCCGACGAGGTCGTCGACGCGCTCGTGCTGCACGGCTCCCCCGAGCAGTGCCGCGACCAGGTGCGCCGCTACGCCGACGCCGGAGTGGACGTACCCGTGCTGGCCCTGCTGCCCACGCCCGAGCTGGCCGCCGGCGGCCCGGCGGCCCTGACCGACCTGATCGCCCGGCTCGGGCCCGCCGGGGGAGAGGGCCCGGCGTGAACCTCACCGACCGGGTGGCCGTGATCACCGGCGGCGCCGGCGGCATCGGCGCGGCCCTCGCGCACCGGTTCGCCGCCGAGGGCGCGGCGGCAGTCGTCGTGGCCGACCTCGACGCCGACGCCGCCCGCGCCGTCGCCGGGGCCGTCGGCCCGGTGGCCCACGCCGCCGGCCTCGACGTCACCGCAGAGGACCAGGTCCGCGCGCTGGTGGCCGACACCGAGCGGCGGTACGGCCGCATCGACCTGTTCTGCGCCAACGCCGGGGTCGCCACGGCCGCGGGGCTGGACGCCGTCGACGCCGACTGGGACCGGGCCTGGCGGGTCAACGTGCTCGCCCACGTCCACTCCACGCGGGCGGTGC
Organism: Micromonospora sp. WMMD712; assembly: GCF_029581295.1. Lineage (NCBI taxonomy): Bacteria > Bacillati > Actinomycetota > Actinomycetes > Micromonosporales > Micromonosporaceae > Micromonospora > Micromonospora sp. WMMD712. The sequence continues at coordinate 2,008,873 of NZ_CP120743.1, read as the reverse complement.
TGCCCGGGATGCTGGCCCGGGGCCAGGGCTACCTGCTACACACCTGCTCGGCAGCCGGGCTGCTCACCGCCGTCGGCGACGCCCCGTACAGCGCGACCAAGCACGCGGCGGTGGGCCTGGCCGAGTGGCTCGCCGTCACCTACCGGGACCAGGGCATCCGGGTCAGCGCGCTCTGCCCGCAGGGGGTGGACACGCCGATGCTCGCCGAAGGGCTGGCCACCGGGCACCTCGGAGCGCGGGTGATCGCCGCCTCCGGCGCGGTGCTGCACCCCGACCGGGTCGCCGACGCCGTGATCGCCGGTCTGGCCGAGGAGCGGTTCCTGATCCTGCCCCACCCCGAGGTCGCGCAGCACGCCCTCCGCCGCGCCGAGGACCCGGACGGCTGGCAGGCCGGCCTCCGCAAACTGGTCCGCCGCCTCCGCGCCTGACCTGAGGACCGCCGCGGCTTGGCGTGCGTCGGTGTCTCCGCGTGCGTCCGTGTCCCCGCGTCTTCGCCTGGCTCCGCGTGCCGCCGCATCTCCGCGTGCCGCCGTGTCTCCGCGGCTCCGCCTGGGCCCGCGTTTTCGCCATGGCCCGCCGTGCCCGGTCTTGATCGCGCTCGATCCGGGATCGAGTGGCCTCCACGCGACGCCGATGCCACTCGATCCGTGCAGCAGCGCGGCCCTGCCGCGGGCAGGGCGGGCCGGCTCCGCGCGGGTTCGGTGCCCGGGCCCGGCCCGCACCGCCCCTCGTCATCCCTCTGCCTCCGCGATCTTGCACTTGCGGCCCGGGCGTTACGGGGCGAAAGGGGCTTTCCGGGGGCCGCAAGTGCAAGATCGCCGGTGCGTGGTGCGTGGTGCGTGGTGCGTGGGCGGGTCAGGGGCGCCAGCGTAGGGGGCCCAGGTGGACCGACCAGAGCAGTCGGCGCCACCAGGGGCGGGCGGCGCGCAGGGCGGCGACGTACTCGCCGGCCAGGGCGGCGGCCCGGTCCGCCTGCTCGGCGGCGGCAGCGCCCGGCGCGAAGGCGAGCTGGTTGAGCAGCCCGGCCAGCTCCGCCAGGTCGGGCGGCACGGCATCGGAGGCGGGGTCGGCGGCACCGCCGGTGGTCTGAGCCGTGCGCGTGACGACCCCGGCCTCGCGGTCGACCCCGGCGGTGCCGTCGGCCCCGGCCTCGCGGTCGGCCCCGGCCTCGCGGTCGGCCCCGGCCTCGCGGTCGGCCCCGGCCTCGCGGTCGGCCCCGGCGGTGCGGGTGGCCCCGGCGGTGCGGGTGGCCCCGGCGGTGCGGGTGGCCCCGGCGGTGCGGGTGGCGCGGGCGTCGGCCAGGGCGGCGCGGGCCTGCTCCGCGATCTCCGTGGCGGCGAGGTCGCCGCCCACCGGCCGACCCGCCAGCCGCAGCGCGTCGGTGACCTCCCGCCAGGCGCCGGCGATCCGCTGGCCGGGGCCACCCGTGGACAGCCGGCTCCTCGACCGCGCCCGGCGCAGCCCGGCCAGCGCCGCCAGCACCGCCCCCACCAGCAGCAGCAGGCCACCCGCGCCGCCACCGATCAGCACCGGCGTCGACAACCCACCCGAGTCGACCGGGCGCGCCGGCCCCGCCTGCGGCGGCGTCTGCGTCGGCTCCACGGTCGGCTCGGGCACCTCCGACGGCGGCGGGTCCTCCGGCGCCGGCCGGAAGTCCTCCTCCACCGGGCGCGGCTCGTCGTCCGGCCGGGGCAGCGGGTCGAACGCCACCCACCCGAGCCCGGAGAAGAGCACCTCCGGCCAGGCGAACGCGTCGGCCGCCCGCACCGGCCCGGTGCCGCTGGAGGAGAAGCCCACCACCACCCGGGTCGGCAACCCCGACAGCCGGCCCAGCACCGCGAACGCCGCCGCGAACTGCTCCGACGTGCCGCGCTGCCCGCCGCCGTTGCGCGGACCGAAGAGGAAGAAGCCCAGATTCGGGTACGCGTGCCCGCTCGGCGCGTCCGCCACCACCCGGTAGTGCTCGGCGAGGAACTGCTCGATCGCCGCCGCCCGCGCGTACGGGGCCCCGTTGTCCTCGGCGAGCTGGTCGGCGAGCCGGCGCATCGGGTCGGGCACCCCGTCGGCCACCCGCAGCACCCGGGCCACCTCGTCCCCGGCCGGCACGTCCGCCGTGGCGAGCAGGTTGTTGTCGGGCTGCTCCGCCGCCGACGTGACCGTGTACCGCAGCCCCGGCGTCAGCCCCTCCGGCCGGATCAGCGTCCCCGTCAGCGGGTCGTACGCCACCCGGGCCCCGCCGACCTCGCGCGGGGTGGCCACGGCCGGCAGCAAACGGCCGCTCAGGTCCGCCACGGTGATCTCCTGCCGGACCGTCTCCACCGTCGCCCCCGGCGCGGGCTGCGCCGCCGGCAGGATCCGGCCGGCGTTGCGGTAGGTCGCGCCGACCCGCCAGGTCACCCCGTCGTAGTCGCTGAGCACCGCGAGCCGGATCCGCACCGACCGGCTGCCGGCGGCGTTCCCGGTGGCACCGGGCGGGCCGGTGGGAGAACCGGCCGGACCCGGTGCCCCCGTCGGCGCGCCGGGCCGCTCGGTGGTCACGTCCAGCAGCTTCTGCTGCGGATTCAACGCCCAGCCGGAGATCCGGATCAGCGGGTTCTCGTCCAGCGACTCCACCTGCGGCGGCTCCACGTACCGGCGCGGGTCCACCGGGCGCTCGTCGACCCGGCCCGCCACCACCGGCCCGACCACGGCCGCCAGCCCCACCACCACGACGAGGCCGGCGGCCGCGGTGGCGGCGAGGCGGGCCCGGACGGCCGCCCGCACCCCGGGCGGCAACCCGGCCGTGGGGTCCGGACCGGACGGGCCCGGCCGCCCGGACGGCACCGCCAGCCCCAGCGCGGCGACCGCCGCGAACGCCACCGTGGGCCACACCGCCGGGTCCGCGTTCGGCCCCACCACGTACACCGCCCCGGCGTAGAGCAGCGCCGGCGGAAGGTAGCCCAGCAGCACCCGGCCCGCCCGCAGCGCCACCTCCGCCCCCGCCAGCCCGGCCAGCCACGCCGCGACCAGCGGCACCAGCACCGTGTCCGGCGTCGGCTCCACCGGGATCATCGCGGTCAGCAACCGGGGGATGCCGTTGCGGGCCGCGTCCGCCGCCACCTCGACCAGCGAGCCCGGCAGTCCCGCCGCATCGGCCGACACCCGCAGCGACCACGCCGTGAAACCGGCCAGGCCGGCCACCGACAGCGGGGCGACCAGCCAGGACGGCAGCCGCCGGGCGGCCACGCTGACCAGCACCGAACCGACGGCCGCGCCGACCACCAGCCGGGTCAGCAGCCCACCCGCGTACACCCGGCCGAGCGCCACCCCGGTCAGCGCGACCAGCGCGACCAGCGCGACCGGCAGCGGCGCCGCCCGCAGCGCCCGCCACACCCTCACCATCGGCGGACCCCGTCCCACTCGGCCGCGAACGCCGCCCCGTCGGCGGCGTCGACGACCACCATCCCCGTCGCGCCGGCCGGCGTCGGCTCCGCCGCCCCGAACACCCCCACCACCACCGACGGGTACGCCCCGCGCAGCGCGCCGAGGCGGCCCAGTTCGCCCCGGCCACCCGGCCCGGTGAGGAAGACCAACGTGTCGCCGAGCCGGTCCCGGCGCAGCCGGGTCGCCGCCGCCCGCAACGCTGCCGTGGCGTCCCCGGTGTCCAGCCGGGCGGCGGCGAGCCGGTCCAGCGGCCCGATCCCCGCACCGGCGGCCTCCCCGGCCGGCCCCTCCGGGGTGGCCAGCCCCTCCGGCGCGACCAGCAGCAACGACACCGGCAGGTCGGCGCGCAGCGCCGCCGCGACCACCGACGCCGCCGCCTCGCACGCCGCCTCGAACGACTCCGGATCCCGGCCCGGGTGGGCGCTCGCCCGGTTGTCCAGCAGCACCACGATCCGGGGCAGGCTGGTGTCGACGTTCTCCCGCACCATCAGCTCGCCCACCCGGGCGCTGGTGCGCCAGTGCACCCGGCGCAGCTCGTCGCCCACCACGTACTCCCGCAGCGAGTCGAAGGTGATCGAACCCTGCGGCACCCCGTCCACCCGGCCGTCGAGGCTGCGCCCCGCCCCCGTCGGCACCGCCGTCAGCGGATGGATCCGCGGATGCACCCACACCGGCACCACCGACGAGTACGACCGCGCCAACGCCACCAGCCCCAACGGGTCGCGCCGGGTCACCCGCAGCGGACCGACCGGCACCACCCCCCGGCGGTCCGTCGGCACGTCGTAGTCGACCGTCGTGTCCCGCCCCGGCCGCAACCGCAGCACCGGCACCGGCACCGTCCGGTCGCCGCACCGGTCCTCCGCCAGCAGGTTCGCCGCCCGCAGCCGCCCCGCGTTGCGCACCGTCAGCACCATCCGCGCCGGATCGCCCCGCGACACCCGGTCCGGGTCCGCCCGCCGGGTCACCTCCAGCCGGGGCCGCCACAACGCCACCAGCAGCGCATACCCCACCGCCCCCGCCGCCGCCACGCCCAGCAGCGCCAACTCCGGGTAGGCGAACCGGAAACCGGCACCGAGCAGCACCGACGCGGCCACGAGCAGCCCGACGCCCCGGGCGGTGATCCCCACGCCCCGCAGCCGCCTCAGCCCTGCACCACGGACGGGGCCGGGGCGACCTGGCCCGACGGCAGCGGCACCGGCACCGAGGCGACCGCCTGACGCAGCACCTCGGCGGCGCTCACCCCGCGCACCTGCGCGTCGGAGGTGAGCAGCAGCCGGTGCGCGAACACCGGCTCGACGAGGGCCTTCAGGTCCTCCGGCATGATCCAGCCCCGCCCGTCGATCAACGCGTACGCGCACGCCGCGCGGGTCAGCGCGATCACCCCCCGGGGACTCACCCCCACCCGCACCTGCGGGTGACCCCGCGTCGCGGCGGCCAGCCGGACCGCGTACGCGTACAGCGGCTCGGCGATGTGCACCCGCAGGGCCATCCGCACCATCTCACCGACCGTGTCGGTGTCCGTGATCGCCGGCAGCGCCTCGGGGGAGCGGACCGTCGCCCCGCGCAGCACCTCCACCTCGACCGCCTCGTCGGGATACCCGACGGACAGCTTCACCAGGAACCGGTCGAGCTGCGCCTCCGGCAGCCGGTAGGTGCCGTCCATCTCCACCGGGTTCTGCGTGGCCACCACCAGGAACGGCTGCGGCACCGGATGCCGCACCCCGTCCACCGTGACCGTGCGCTCCTCCATCACCTCCAGCAGCGCCGACTGGGTCTTCGGCGACGCCCGGTTGATCTCGTCGGCGATGACGATGTTGGCGAACACCGGCCCCGGGTGGAACTCGAAACCCCGGGTGGCCTGGTTGAAGATGGTCACCCCCGACACGTCCGAGGGCAGCAGGTCCGGGGTGAACTGGATGCGCCGCCACCGACCCTTCACCGTCGCGGCGATCGCCCGCGCGAGGGTGGTCTTGCCGACCCCCGGCACGTCCTCCAACAGCACGTGCCCCTGCGCGAACAACGCCGTCAACGCCAGCCGGACCACCTGCGGCTTGCCCAGCACCACCGAGTTGACGTTCTCCGCCAGCCGGGCGGCGAGGGCCGCGAAGCCCTGCACCTCCGGCTGGGTGAGCGGTTCGTGCGTGTTCACGGCGGTGCTCCTTGCCTGGTGGGCCGGTCAGCAGGTCGGCAGGACGTTGATGTTGTCGCCGCCTTCGAGGTTGAGCCAGGCCCACGGGATGTAGTTCTTCCCCTCGAACTCGACCCGCACCCACCAGCTGCTCTGCTTCTGGTCGTTGTAGATCCAGGAGTCGACGTTCTCGCCCTGCCGCTTGCAGTACGCCTCCAACCGGGTGCCCGGTCGGGCCCAGCCGACCTGCTTGTCGTTGTCCTGCCGGGGAACGGAGAAGATCTCGTTGCCGTTGCGGCCGTCCACGTCCTTGTTGCAGTACGTCCGCTGGTCGCCGTCGGGGCCGTTGTTGCACGTCGCGACCCCGTACAGCGGGTCGGTGCTCTGCGCCCGCCTCGCCGTGCCCTCCCCGGCGGCGTTGCTCGCCGTCACCGTCGCCGTGTACGCCGTGCCCGGCGTCAGACCCGGCACGGTCGCGCTGGCGCAGTTGCCGGCCGTGACCGGCTTCTCGCCCGGGACGCTGACCGTGCAGGTGGCCTGCCCGCCACCGGCGTCCACCGTGAAGTTCACCGTGACCGCCGTGGCCGTCGCCGACGAACCGGTGACCGTGACCCGGGGCGGCGCCACCGTGCGGGCGGTGCCCGTCGCCGCCGCGCCCGGGCCCGCCTCGTTGACCGCCTGCACCGTCACCGTGACGCTCTGCCCGTCGCCCAGGCCGTCCACGGTGGCCCGGGTGTCGGTCACCTCGCTGCTGCGGCCGCCCGCCGCCACCAGGTACTTCGTCACCGGCCGGCCGTTGGCGGCGGCCGGCGACCACTGCACCGCCACGGTGCCCGGCCGGTTCGCCACCGTCGTCGCCCGCAGGTCGACCGGCGCGCCGGGCGCGGCGAACGGCACCACGCTGTTGCTCACCGGGGACGCCGCCGACCCGGCGCCCCGGTCGTTGACCGACACGACCGTGAACGCGTACTGCGTGCCGTAGTCCAGCTCGCCGGCCGGCACCACCAGCTCGGTCTTCGTCGACTCGCCGGCCGGCGCGTTGGCGCCCGCCGAGGTCGCCGTCACCGCGTACTTCGCGATGGTGTTGCCCTGGCCGTTCGCCGCCGGCCACTTCACCAGCACCGTGCCGTCGGGCCGGGCCTCGGCCGTCACGCCCGACGGCGGGTCCGGCACCGCCGCGGTCGGCGTCACCGGATTGCTGGACCGCGCCGGGCCGTCGCCCTTGGCGTTGACCGCGTGCACCGAGAACCGGTACGTCTCGCCGTTGGTCAGGCCCGTGACCTCCACCGACCGCTGGTTGGCCCCCACCTCGCGGCGCTCCCCGGCGCCCTCCACCACGTACCGGATGATCTCCGCGCCGTTCGCGGCCGCCGGCCGCCAGCTCACCCGGGCCCGCGCGTTGCCGGCCGACGCGGTGACGCTGCGCGGCGCGCTCGGCTTGCCCACCTTCGGCTTCTTCGGCGGGGGCGGCGGCGGGGGCACCGGCGGCGGGTCGCCGCCGAGCACGTCGTTGGCGTACTTGTTGACCTCGCGCACGCGGTGCTTGTCGTCGACCACCCGGGCGGTCGACGAGTCCGGCGCGTTGATGAACAGCCGGTTCTCCCGCACCTCCAGCTCCAGCGGGCCGGTGGAGCCCTTGCCGCCGATCGTGTCGACGAGCTGGCCGGAGGCGTCGAAGGAGTAGACGGTGCCCGTCGACTCGTCGGCGCAGTAGAAGCGGTCCGCCCACGCCACGGCCGGGCTGAGCTCGTCGCCCCGGCCCGGCACCGTGAACTGCCGCTCCTCGCCGCCCGCGCCGATCACGTGCACCTTCCGCTCGCCGGCGACGGTCACCGGCACCTTCGGCCCGCTCGTGCGCGCCGGCAGCGCCCCCGGCCCGGCGATCGTCAGCGGGGTGCGGACCACCTCGCCCCGCTGCACCCGCACCAGCGCGCCGGCCGTGCGGTCGAGCACCGCGACGCCGTCGTCAAGCGTGGAGACCATCAGCTCGTGGCTGGGCTCGGCGACCTCGTACGTCTCGACCCGCTTCGGCGAGATGCCGCCGCCCGGCGGCGCGGCCGGGCCCGGCTCGGACGGCAGCTCCGCCGCCGTGACCGCCGAGACGGTGCCCTCGGCCGGCACGGCGACCCACAGCCGGCCCTCGCCGTCGAAGGCCCCGCCGGTGATCCCCGGCGGGTAGCGCACCGGCTCGCCCACCGGGGCCAGCGAACGCGGGTCGAGCTGCCGGACGACGCCCTGCACGGCGTCCACCACGAACGCGGCATCGGAGTGCAGCGCCACGTTGACGCCCAGCCCCGGGGTGGTCCGGGTGCTGGCGGTGATCTGGAGGGTGGCCAGGTCCAGCGAGCTGACCTGCCCGGTGTTCAGGTCGCGCAGGATCAGCAGCCGGTCGGTCTGGACGACCTGCACCGGGTGCCGTCGCGCGTCGGGGACCTCCACCCGGGTGTCCACCCGCGCCGTCACGCCGTTGACCCGCGCCAGCTCGCTGCGCGCCGCACTCCACAGCCAACTGCTGGCGTCGTAGTTGGCCACCGCGTTGTCGGCGGCGCCCAACCCGAGGACGGTGAGGCCCATCGCGGCCAGCAGCGCGGACACCGTGCCGACGGTGACGAGGCCACCGCGCCAGCGCCGGCGGCGGGCGGCACCCGGCCCCGTGCTCACGGCGTCGTCGATGGTGGCCACAAGCGGCTGCCTCCCCGTGTCGTCGTGGCAGGTGAGCGCCGTCCACTGGCGACCCTCCCGTGAGCCGGGTGCCATCATATGACCACCCTGAGACAGGGGAAACCCGCACCGTCGGCCCGCGCGCACCCAGCGTGCACGCCTTGTGGACGGTCGCTCAGCGCGGCGTGGCGGTCCGCTCCCGCTGCGTACACACCTGCCCGGAGGTGGCGAACGCGTCGGTCGAGTACACGGCGAGCACCGTGAAGCAGTAGTCCACCCGGGCGTTCAGCCCGTTCACCGTGTAGCTGGTCTGCCCCGGGTCCACCGTGGCCATCACCCCCAGCTTCTGCCCGGCCCGGCCACCGGCCACCATGAACGGCACCGCGCCGGCCGACGGGTCCGTCCAGGTCAGGGTGATCGTGCTGCTGTCGTCACGCAGCTCCAGGTCACCCGGCGGTGGACCGTCCACCGTCGGCCCGGCCCCCGCCGACGGCGTCGTCGGCGGGGGCGGCCCCGCGGCGCGGCCGAGCACCAGCGCCGCGACGCCGACCACGACCACGAGCACGACCAGGGCCGCCACCACGGCCACGACGACCAGCACCCGTCCGCGCCCGGCCTGCTTCTCCTCGGGGTACGTCGTCTGCCACGCCTCGCGCGGGGACGGGTAATCGTCGTCGGGCCCCCCGCCACCCCGCTCGGGCCACGCCGGCCCGTCCCGCCCCGGCTGCCCGTCCCGCCCCGGTTGTCCGTCCCAGTCCGCTGCCGCCGGTGCGGGCGTGGCCGGGGCGTGCCCGGGGCCGACCGGCCCCGCCTCGACCGCTCCCCGCCCGGGCCACGGCGGCCGGTGGGGCCGGGCCGCCGGTCGGAGGTCGGGTGCGGGCGGCGGCGGGGACGCGTCCGGGTGCGCCGCCCCGTGGCCCGGGCCGAGTGCCCTCGACGGGTCCTGGAACGCCTGCGGCTGCGGTGCGGGCGCCGGTGCCGGTGCCGCCAGCGGTGCCGGTACGGCGTCCGGTCCGGGCCCGACCGGGGCCGGACGCCCGGGAGCGGACCCGAGGGGCAGCAGGGCCGTGCCGTCGGCCGTCGAGTGGCCTGCGTCGCCCGGTGCGGAAAGTTCGTCGTCGACGGGCTCGGCCGGCGAGGGCGAGGGCGAGACCAGGCCCCAGGGCGGCGCGGTCATGCCCCACGGCGGCACGGGCGACCCGCTGACCGGCGTGCCACTGACGGGCGACCCGCTGACCGGCGTGCCGCTGACGGGGGTGCCGCTCACGGGCACGCCGCTGACCGGCGTGCGGCTGACGGGCGCTCCGCTCACGGGCCCGCTGGTCGGCGGAGCGCCCACGGGAGGGGCTCCGGTCGTCGGGGCCGACGAGGCGTCGCCGCCCGGTTCGGTCGCGGCCCGGAGGCCCTCCTGCCGGGCGGCCTCCTCCCGCAGCAGGGGATCGAGCTGCCGTACCTGGATGGTCGGTTCGTCCCAACCGCGCGCCGGCGCGGGCGGCGACGACGGCTGCGGCCCCGGCTCGGCGGGCGCGCGCGGGCCCGGCGGGTTCGGCGTGGCGCTCGGCGCAGGCGGGTGCGGCACCGGCCCGTCCTGCCTGCCGGGCCCGGGGCGCGGGGGAGCCGGGATCCGTGGCGCCGGTGGCGCCGCCTGCGGAGCCCACGGCGAGACCGGCTGCGGCGGCGCGTCGGCACCGGAAACGGGCCTCGTCGCGGCCGCCGGGGTCGCGGACACCGGCGAAACCGGCGGTGCGCCCGACGCGGTCGCCGGGTGCGGCGGCCCCGGCGCGTGCGGGGCGGGGGCGACGAACTCCGGCGACCGGGACGGCGCCGGGATCCGGGGCGGGGGCGGCGGCGGTTGCCGCGGCGGGCCGGACACCGGCGGCGGTAGCGGCGGCTGGCGGGGGAACGGCAGCGGGGACGTGGTCGAATCGCGCGACGTCGATGGTCCGGGGGGCGCGGCCGCGCGCAGGGCGGGAGGAACAGGCGGCGTCGTGCCCGGCCCCGCGCCCCCGAGATAGTGCCGGGCCGCCTGCACCGCCGGGTGGTCGGCACCGAGCACGGCGGGCCCGGCGTCGGCCACCCGGGAGTAGTGGCGGCGGGCCTCGTGCCGGTTGCCCAGTTCCTCGGCGACCGAGGCGAGGTCGAAGGAGAACGCGAGCATCAGCGGGTCGGCGGGATGCCACCGGCGCTCGCCGGCTGCGAGGGCCCCCTCCAGTACGCGCCGCGCGGCGGCCGGGTCATCGGCCTCCCGGTGCAGCCGGGCGAGCAGGTGGGCGGTGCCCAGGACCTCCGGATGGTCCTCGCCGAAGCTGGCCCGCAGCGGGTCGATCGCGTCGGCCAACAGCCGGCACGCGCCCGCGACGTCGCCGGCGGCGCGCAGCGCGAGCGCCCGGTGCTGAAGTGCGGCCAGGGGAGAGGGCTGTGACACGTCAGCCATGCTGCCCGCAGAGGGCGGCCCGACGCCACCCGGCGGGTCGGCCATGATCGCCCGGCGACGCCTCCGGGCCGGCCGTCGTCGCCGCTGAGCTGGGCGGTCGGCGTGGTCCAAGGGTGATGTGCATGATCCACGAGGGTTGTGTAAAGTAAGCCCCCGTGCGGCCCGCCGGGTCGACCGGAGGGCAGCGAAAACCCCTTCAGGCGACACGGTAGGCTGAGCGAGCAGGTCCGGGTGGCGGAATGGCAGACGCGCTAGCTTGAGGTGCTAGTGCCCGTATAGGGCGTGGGGGTTCAAGTCCCCCCTCGGACACTTACAGTTACCCCACAGTAATCAGCGTCAGGCTTAGCCTCGACGCTGATTTTGTTGTGGCCGGTGCTGTAGTTGAGGGCGAGCCGTAGCTCGCGGTAGATGCTGCTCCGGGCGTTGACTTCGGCCATCCGGGCGGCGACGGTGGCGGGGTCGCCTCCGGCGTCCGCGATGGCGCGGTACTGAACGAGTTGGCGTCGTACGCGGCAATGATCTTGTTCGCCGCGACGATATCCGGAGCGACGAAGCCGGGGCCGGCGTTGGGTTTGGCGGAGTGGAGCCGGCGGATCGTATCGGTGAGCCGGTGCGGGGCGAACGCCTTGAGGAGCCGGTTGTCGAACGCGGGCACGATGTCCCGCTCGGCGACGTAGGCGTTGCGCGGGTGCTGGACGTGGTTGGCGAGGGCGTACTCGTTTGGGGTACCGGCACCGGTAGTAAGCGGCCTCATGTGCCTGGTGGCTCTGCATCCTGCGTCCGCATAGTCCGGTCCGGGCGGGATCGCGTCCTGCCCGACCGGTGCGTCCACGTCGGCCACGGCACCTGGCAGCCCGTTCACAGCATGGAAACATAAAAATAATCTGGTTCTTTGCTCCTTTGTGGACCTGGGCGGTGGTCGATGTCATGCTCATGCACGAGCGTCTATCGTTGTCGTGCGAGGATGGGGAACGCCTGTGTCGCTTGGTTCGCCATCGACTTCGTCGCCGCCCGCGTGCGGCCGTCGGTATGGGTTTGCCGCCGGGGCTGACGGCCCGCGCCTCGTCGACGACCCGATCCACGGCAAGAACGGGAAGGTGGCGGTGGCATGAAGGTTCTCGTAATCGGTGGTGGTCCGGCTGGGAGCACTGCGGCGACGGCAATGGCCCAGGCCGGACTCGACGTGCGGCTCATCGAGAGCGCCCACTTTCCGCGATACCACGTGGGTGAGTCGCTCACGCCGTCGTGCCGGGTGGTGCTGGATGCGATCGGCTTGTCGAAGATCGTCGATGACTACGGTTTCGTGAAGAAGAACGGAGGCGTCATCCATTGGGATGACGACCAGTGGGCGTTCGACTGGCACGAGCAGTCCGGGGTGCAGTCATGGCAGGTGGATCGAAGCGAGTTCGACGCGCTGCTGCTGGAGCACGCCCGCCAGAACGGGGTTGCCGTCACCACCGGCGTCACCGGTCGGTCGGTGCGGTTTGCCGACGGCCGACCAGTGGCCGTGGAGTGCTCCCCGGAGGGAGGTGAGTCGTTCACCATAGATGATTTCGACTTCCTGATTGACGCCACCGGGCGTAACGGGCTGCTCAGCGCCCGTCACTTCGGTAACCGTGAGCCGCTGAGCAATCTGCGGAACGTCGGCATCTGGGGCTACTGGACCGGTGCCAGCCTACTGCCCGAAACGCCGACCGGAGGAATCAACATCATTTCCTCGCCAGAGGGTTGGTACTGGGTGATTCCGCTGGCCGGCGGGCGGATGAGCATCGGTTACGTCACCACCAAGGACGCCTTCGCCCGTGATCGTCGCGAGCACCCGTCGTCGGATGAACTGTACCGGCACCTGATCGCGGCATCGCCGACCGTGGCGGGCCTGACCGCAGGGGCGGCGTTCGTCGGTAGCACGAGGGTCGAGACCGACTACTCGTACATCGCGGATCAGTTCTGCGGGCCAGGTTACGCGATCGTGGGTGACGCGGCGTGTTTCCTGGATCCGCTCTTGTCCACCGGCGTGCATCTCGCGCTCTACAGTGCTTTGACTGCGGCCGCGTGCGTCGCTTCGGTGGACCGTGGCGAGGTCAGCGAAACCGAGGCCCTCAAATTCTTCGAGTTTGCCTACCGTCGTGCTTACATGCGTCTCTTTGCGCTGGTGAGCATCATGTACGAGCGCTATCTCGGTAAGGACGGCTTCTTCCTCACGTCCGACCGGTTGATCGGAGACGAGCAACCCGCACAGGCGGAGGAAGGCGTTTCGTCCCGTTCCTTCGCGGAGATCATCGGTGGCCTTTCTGACCTGCGTGAGGCAGCCAACTCGTCCACCCGTGTCATCACCGATCGACTGCGGGAGGAGGCGGTGCGGGTGCAGATGCGGGCCGTACGCGCACCGGACTCCACTGGGCCCGACTTCACCCCGGTTCGCGGCAACCCTCTCTCCGATGCGGAGTCGGCTGACTACCGCCTCGTCACCAGCCCGCAGCTCGGCCTCGAGCGGGTCCGTGAGCCACGTCCCTGAACTCGGCAAAGGTCGCTCTTCCCCCTGGCCTCGACGATCCGCGCCGGACGCGGGCCCGCCGGGCACGGCAGGTCTGCGCCTGCCGTGGAGGTCGGACGTGTCGACTGCGCGAACCTGTCCCGTGGTCGCGTAGCCGATCGTGGTTGCCCTGGCCGTGCGGCCGGGGCAACCTGGGGGCAGTGCGGCCAGGGTGACCTGGGGCCCGTGCGGGATGCGGACGCCGGGTTGTGCCGGACAGGACATGTCGGAGCCCGCGGCGGACGGAGTGCGGGCGGAGCAGGTGAGCGCGCGCAGAGCGTCGATGCGGGAGACCCGACGTGCCCCCGCTGCCGGTCCGACAGCGGGGGCACGGGCTGCCCGCCTACCGGGTCACGGCAGGGTCCACTTCTGGTTGGCGGCGGCCAGGCAGGTCCAGAGGTGGACGGCCTGGCCGTCGGTGGCGCTGTTGTTGGAGACGTCCAGGCACTTGCCCGACTGTGGGTTGCGCAGGGTGCCGTCGGCCTGGGCGGACCAGTTCTGTGCGCCGCTGCCGTTGCACGTCCAGAGTTGGATCTTCGTGCCGTCGGCGGAGGCCCCGCCGGAGACGTCCAGACACTTGCCCAGCGCCTTCACGGTGCTGTTCGGCGTCACCGACCAGGTCTGTGCGGCGGTGCCGTTGCAGGTGTAGATCTGGATCTGGGTGCCGTCGGCGGTGGCCGCGTTGCGCACGTCCAGGCACTTGCCGCCGAGCCCGACGACCGGCCCGGTGCCCGGGGTGCCGGGGGTGCCGCCGCCTCGGACCAGGGTGAAGTCGTCCACGTCGAACAGGCCGGTCCCGGAGCCGGTGAAGGTCAGGTACACGGTCTGCGTACCGGCGGGCACCCCGGCCAGGGTGGTGCTGACGTCGGCGTACGTGGTCCAGCTTCCGGTGTTGGGCACCGCCACCTGACCGAGCAGCGGGCCGGTGGCCGAGCCGGTCCGGATGCCGATGGTGCCGCCCGATCCCCCGGAGACCACCCGCGCCCGCAACGAGGTGACCCCGGTCAGGTCGAGACCCGGGTACGCGGCCCAGTCGCCCGGGTCGACGTAGCCGAGCGTCTGTCCGCCGTTGGCCCCGGCCTTGGTGAACGCGCTGACCCCGTTGGCCGAGCTGAACGCCTCGGCCTGCACGGTGGTGTCGCCGTCCGGCGGCGGGGTGCCGCCCAGCTCCTTGATCCGGACGTTGCGGAACGACACGTCGTCGCCCGTACCGTGGTTCTGGAGCCCGACGTGACCGGCGAGCGAGCGGGCCGGGTCGGTGTTGGTGAAGTCGTTGATCTTCCGCCCGTTGAGGAAGACCTGGAGGCGCTCCCCCTCGACCAGCAGCTCGTAGGTGTTCCACTCTCCCGGCGGGTTCAGGGCGGCGTCCCGGGCGGCCAGGTCGGCGGACTGGAAGGTGTAGACCGCGCCGGTGGTGCGGTCGGCCGCGTCGGTGGCATCGATCTGGATCTCGTACCCGTTGTCCACCGCCGACCAGGGGTCGGTCGACGGCGGGAAGCCGATGAAGACGCCCGAGTTGTCGTCGCCGGACATCCGCCAGTCCAGCTTCAGGGAGTAGTTGGTGAACTGCTTGGCGCTGTACCAGTACAGGCCCATGCCGCCGACGGAGGTGAGGGTGGCGTCGGCGTTGCTGAAGCTGCCCGGACCGGCCTGCGACCAGCCGGTGGTGGACCCGTTGTAGAGGTTGGTGTAGCCGGTCTCCGGACGGCAGTCGGCCTTCGCCCGACCCGCCGCGTACCGGATGCCGCCGAGCAGGTGGCTGCGGAACGCCGCCTCCGAGTACGACCCCTGGGTGTGTCCCAGCCCGGTGTAGAACGACCGACCGGAGTTGACCGTCTTGCACCAGGAAATCGGATGGTCGCCGCCCATCGAGCCGCCCGAGTACGACGATTCGTCCAGGGTGGCGAGGACCCGGGCGCCCGCGCGCGGGTTGGCCTGGTAGTTGTACCACTCGTCGGTGCGGGTCCAGGTCTGCGGCAGGTGCCCGGTGGCCGGGTGCGCCCGGTTCTCGATGCGGACGTTCGCCTGCTGGATGGCCGGGTGGGAGGCGAAATAGCCACCCACCAGGCTGCCGTAGTACGACCAGCCGTACTCGGTGTCGGCGGCGGAGTGGACGCCGACGTACCCGCCGCCGCCGTTGACGTACGACTCGAAGGCCGTCTGCTGTGCGGCGTCCAGGACGTCCCCGGTGGTGTTGAGGAAGACCACGGCCTCGTACTGGGCCAGGTTCGCGGTGGTGAACCGGGACGCGTCCTCGGTCGCGGTCACGGTGAAACCGTTCGCCGCACCGAGTTCCCGGATCGCCTGGGTGCCGACGGCGATCGAGTCGTGCCGGAACCCGGCGGTCTTGGAGAACACCAGCACGTCGTACGGGGCATCGGCCGCACTGGCCGGAGCCGCCGCCGTCGTGCAGGCAAGAACCGTGGCAGCGGCGGTCACCGCGCCGAGGACGGGTCGAAGGAGTCTGCGCATGTCACGCTCCCGAACGGGGTGGAGGGTGGTGCCGGGGCACCCCGCGGGTGTCCCGGCAGGCGGGTTACGGCAGGGTCCACTTCTGGTTGGCGGCGGCCAGGCAGGTCCACAGGTGGACGGCCTGGCCGTCGGCGGCGCTGTTGTCCGACACGTCCAGGCACTTGCCCGACTGCGGGTTGCGCAGGGTGCCGTCGGCCTGCGCCGACCAGTTCTGCGCGCCGCTGCCGTTGCACGTCCAGAGTTGGATCTTCGTGCCGTCGGCGGAGCCTCCGCCGGAGACGTCGAGGCATTTGCCCAGTGCCTTGACCGTGCTGTTCGGGGTGACCGTCCAGGTCTGTGCGGCGGTGCCGTTGCAGGTGTAGATCTGGATCTGGGTGCCGTCGGTGGTGGCCGCGTTGCGCACGTCCAGGCACTTGCCGCCGAGCCCGACGACCGGCCCGGTGCCCGGGGTGGTGCCGCTGGTGACGAACGCGAACGTGTCGAGGTCGAACAGCGCCCCGGTGCCCCCGGCGAAGGTGAGGTAGAGCGTGCCGGTGCTGGCCGGCGCGCCGGAGATGGCACCGGTGACGGTGGTGAAGGTCTCCCAGCCGCCGGTGACCGGGACGGCCGCCTGGCCCAGCACCGTGCCGGTGGGCGAACCCATCCGCACCTGGAGGGTGCCGCCGACGCCGTTGGAGGAGACCCGGGCGCTGAACGAGGTGGCCTTGTCGAGCCGGTACGGCTCGAACGCGATCCAGTCGCCGTTGTCGATGCTGCCGACGGTCCGGCCGCCCTCGGCCGGGGCCTTGTCGTAGAGGGTCACCCCCGAGGAGGTCTTGAGGTGCTCGGCCTGGCGCTTGCGCGGCTGGAGGGTGTGCTGCTGGTGGGTGGTCAGCCCGCCGGCGTCGGTGTACTCGGCGTCGAAGACGGCGAAGATGTTCGCCGCGTCGTCGTGCTCGCCGTCGACCGGGATGATGATCGAGCCGGAACAGCCGTTCTTCGAGGTGATCTGGTGGCCGTGCTGGTCGTGGCCGAGCACGTAGGTCATCTTGACCTTGGCGCAGTCGATGGTGCCGTCCTCGGGGTCGGTGACGGTGATGCTGAACGGCACCGTGTCGCCGTAGGAGAAGAGCGAGCCGTTGGCCGGGCCGGTGATGGTGACGCTCGGGGCGGTGTTGCCGACGCCGATCTGCACGCTGGCGGTGCCGGTCGCGCCCTGCGGGTCCCGGACGGTCAGGGTGACGTCGTAGGTGCCGTTGGCGGTGAACGTCTTGCTGGGGTTGGCCGCCGTGGAGGTGGTGCCGTCACCGAAGGCCCACGAGTAGGTCAGCGCCCCGCCCTCCGGGTCCGACGACCCGGCCGACGAGAAGTTCACCGTCAGCGGGGCCGCCCCGGAGGTCCTGTCGGCGGCGGCGGCGGCGGTCGGCGCGCGGTTGCCACCGGCGACGTAGTCGTACCGGTACAGCGCCGAGTTGGCGTCACCGTTGAAGTAGCCGGTGCCGTAGTCGAGGACGTACAACGCGCCGTCCGGGCCGAAGGCGGAGTCCATGACCTGCCTGCCGTTCCAGGGGAACGACGCGTCGATGGCGCCCCGGGAGCCGTCGGCGTTGACGTGGATGGGCTTGATCCAGCCCCGGCCCAGCTCGGCGGCGAAGAACTGGCCGTCGAAGGACTGCGGGAACTTCGTGGTGGACGGGTTCGACGCGCTGTAGCGGTAGACCGGGCCGGCCATCGGCGACTCGGATCCGCCACCGAACTCCGGCGGGCTGCCGGCGTCACCGGCGTACCGGATCCAGGCCGGCTGCGCCCCGGGCAGGGCGGGCAGGCCGGTGTTGCGGAACGAGTTGTTGGTCGGCCCACCGGCGCAGTTGTACTTGGCGCCGGCGGTGCCGGCGGCGAAGTCCCACTCCGCGTACGTCTCGGTGGCGGTGTTGGTGCCGGTGCAGTACGGCCAGCCGTAGTTGCCCGGCCCGGTCACCCGGTTGAACTCGACCTGCCCGCTGGGGCCGCGCGTGCCGGTGGTGCCGGCGTCCGGGCCGTAGTCGCCGACGTAGACGACCCCGGTGGCCTTGTCCACGCTCATCCGGAACGGGTTGCGGAACCCCATCGCGTAGATCTCCGGACGGGTCCGCGCGGTGCCCGGGGCGAACATGTTCCCGGCCGGGACGGAGTAGCTTCCGTCCGCGTTCACCTTGATCCGCAGGATCTTGCCGCGCAGGTCGTTGCTGTTGGCCGCGCTGCGCTGCGCGTCGTACGCGGGGTTGCGGTTGGTCCGCTCGTCGATCGGCGCGTAGCCGGCGGAGTCGAACGGGTTGGTGTCGTCGCCGGTCGACAGGTACAGGTTCCCGGCCGCGTCGAAGTCGATGTCCCCGCCGACGTGGCAGCACATGCCCCGGTCGGCTGGCACGTCCAGGATGTTGACCTGGCTGGACGTGTTCAGCGTCCAGTTGGCGTCGAGGGTGAACCGGGACAACCGGTTGACGCCCTGCCAGGCGGAGAAGTCCGTGCCGGTGGCCGGGGCGTCCCCGGCGGGGGTGGACAGCGGCGGGGCGTAGTACAGGTAGACGTGCCGGTTGGTGGTGAAGTTCGGGTCCACCCCGACGCCCTGGAGGCCCTCCTCGTCGTGGGTGTAGACGGGGATCGTGCCGACCACGGTGGTGGTGCCGGCCGCGTCGGTGCGCCGCAGCGTGCCGTTGCGGGCGGTGTGCAACACCGACCGGTCGGGCAGCACCGCGATGGTCATGGGCTCGCCGACCTCGGCTACCCCCTTGGCCAGGGTGACCTGCTGGAAGTCGGTGGGGGTGATGGTGTGGGCCTGGGCGGGGGCCGGGCTGCCGAGGGCAACCAGCCCGGCGGCGGCGACCAGTAGTAGCGCGGAGCTGACCGACGCCGTTTGCCGGCCGGACGCGCCGTCGTGTGTGGACACTGTCTGTCCGTCCCTTCCTGACGTTCGAATGCCAGGGCGGGGCGCGCGCCGTCGCGCCGGATGCCGTAGCGGGGGAGGGGGGTCGATGGATCACCGCGCCGCCGGTTCACCTCGCCGAAACACTTTCGTGTTGGCGAAGACATTAAGCTGCTTCGATCTCGCTGTCCATACCTTCTGCCCGGCCGCGGCGAACTTTCGCTTGAATCACGAAAAGCCCCGCCGTTGCGGCCTGGACGTGCCGTCGGTCTTCGGCAACCCGACCAGCGGGCAACCCGCGATGCTGATCGGTGATCCGCCCACCCCGGCGGCGCCGGAACTGGCCCCGGGGCGGCGCCGTTGGCCAGGGCGCCGCCCCGGGCCGGCGGGCGGCCGGCCCGGGGCGGGGCCGTCAGGGAGCCCAGGGGCCGGCGACGTTCCAGGTGCTGTCCGCCGCCCACAGCCCGGGTGAGTTGTACGCCGCCCCGCCGGCGCCGTTGCTCAGCCAGACCTCCGAGGCGTAGTGGCGCAGGAACGATCCCCGGAAGTTGTACGACTCCAGCGACACGCCGCTGCCGGTGAGCCCGGTCCGGGCGCACCAGGTCGCGTCGGCGCGGAGCAGGGCGGACCCGTCGTCGGGGGAGTTGCGGACCCGGGACTCGACGTGCCGCAGGTACTGACCCGGGAAGTTGACGGACTCGAACGAGTAGCAGCTCGGGTCGGCCAGGCCGGGCCGGATCGTGTACGTGGCGTCGTTCTTGAGCAGCGCGGGGCTGTCCGCGGTGACGATCTCGGTGTAGGCGAGGCTGTCCCGGTGCCGGAGGTACCGGTCGGTGTAGCCCGGGGTCGTCACCTGCAACGACCGCCGGGTGTCGACCGGCAGGGCGACCGGCTGGCTGCTCCCGCCCGACCGGGACGCGTCGATCAGCCCCCGGTTCGCCGCACGGACCCGGTCCTCGTCCATCTTGACGACCCGACGGTCGTAGGTGAGGAACCCGTTCAGCTCGCCTTCGACATCGGTGATCTCGGTGTACACCGAGGCGCTGAGGCCGGTGCCGAGCATCAGGTTCCGGGTGCCCTGCACGAGGCCGACGTACCGGTCGGTCAGCGCTGTGGAGTTCGGCAGCCACTCGTACGCGAAGAAGCCCCCGCTCGGGCTGTGCTCGTGCCCCGGTGTCCGCAGCCCCAGGCCGCCGAACTCACCGAGCACCGCGATCCGGGAGGCTGACGGGGCCGGCGAGGCGGGGCCGAGATAGACGTGCCAGTCGTCGATGTCGCCGTTGCCGGGGTCGCCCAGGGACTGGCAGCAGTTGTGGCCGCTGTGCACGTTCACCAACCGGGTCGGGTCCTGGTTCTTCACGTTCTGCCCCATGCGGCGGGTGTCGGCCAGCGCACGCTCGCCCCACCCCTCGTTGTAGACCGTGTAGGCGACCACCGCGGGGCTGCTCCGGTGCTCGTCGACGATCTCCCGTGCCTCGGCCTCGAACTGGGCCTGCTGGGCGTTGTCGGCGTTGACGTCCTGCGCGGTCATCGACGGGAGGTCCTGCCACACCAGCAGGCCGAGCCGGTCGGCGTGGTAGAACCACCGCTGCGGTTCGACCTTGATGTGCTTGCGCACCATGTTGAACCCGAGGTCCTTGTGTTTTTGCAGGTCGAAGGCGAGCGCCGCGTCGGTCGGCGCGGTGTAGAGGCCGTCGGGCCAGTAACCCTGGTCGAGCGTGCCGACCTGGAACACGAACTGGCCGTTGAGCTTCGGCCGCAGCACGCCGCCGACCAGGCCGGTGGTGATCTCCCGCATCCCGAAGTAGTGCGTCGTCCGGTCCACCTGGCCGCCGCCGGGACCGCGCAGGGTGACCCGCAGGTCGTAGAGGAACGGGTCGTCGGGGGACCAGCGCCGGGCGTTCGGCACGGGCACGCTGAACTCGGCGAAGCCACCGACGGCGGACCCCACCACGGTCGCCCCGTTCAGCGCCTCGGCGAGGACGCTGTGCCCGGTGACGTCGCCACGGGTGAACACCCGGACCCGGAGGGTGTCGTCGGCCAGGTTCGGGTACACGTCCACGCTGCTGATCGACGCGGTCGGCACCGGTTCGAGCCAGACGGTCTGCCAGATGCCGGAGTTCGGGGTGTAGAAGATGCCGTTCGGCGTCTTGGTCTGCTTGCCGATCGGGGGCAGGCTGCCGTTCTGTCGGCTGTCGGTGGGGTCCCACACCTTGACGACGATCTCGTTCGTTCCGTCGTTGAGCTGCGCCGTGACGTCGAGGGTGAAGCCGTCGTAGCCGCCGGTGTGCTGGCCGGCCCGGGCGCCGTTGACCCAGACGGTGGTCTGCCAGTCGACCGCGCCGAAGTGCAGGAGCGTCCGCCGGCCGGACCAGTGCGACGGGACGGTGAAGGTGCGCCGGTAGAACAGGTAGTGGCGGTTGTCGGCGGCGGCACGTCGCACGCCGGACAGGGCGCTCTCCACCGGGAACGGCACGTTGACGCGTTCGGGAAGGTCGGCGCCGAACTGCGGGGCGTCGTTGGTGGCGGACTGGCGTAGCTGCCACTCGCCGTTGAGGTTGAGCCAGTCGGGGCGGGTCATCTGCGGTCGGGGGTACTCCGGCAGGGGGGTGCCGGCGAGCGCCTGGCTGGTCCACGGGGTGGTCAGCGGGGGCGTCTTGGCGGGCACCGCGTGCGCGGTGGCCACCGGCGCGAGCAATCCGGCCAACAGGGCGAGGGCGGCCAGGAGGGGAAGGCTGCGGACGCGGACGTGTCGTGTCATGCCGTCTCCGATGGGGGCGGGCCGGCGCGGGCGGTGGGTGGGCCCGTGGGGCGGGGGCCGGCGTCGTCCGGCCCCCGCCCCGCGCCGGTCAGGGGTAGTTGGTCAGGTAGACCACCTGGTTGGCGGTGTTGGCGGTGCCGCCGCTGTTGTTGACGACCCGGTTGATGGTGCCGACCCCGCCGAGCGAGACGGTGACCATGTTGGTGAACCGGACGTTCGGGTTCGTCGGCGCCTCGAGGGCCCGGTCGGCGACCACCGCCGGGTTGACGTTGAAGTAGCAGTAGCTGCCCAGCCCCCACGCCTGGTGGCTGGTGACCGAGTCGGCCACCTTGTACGCGGCGTAGCCCCGGGTCGCCCCGTTCGTCCAGGCGGCCTGGTTGGGTGGGTCGTACGGCATCTCGTTCTGGTAGAAGTACGTCCGGCCGCCGTTGCCGTTCCAGACGGTCTGGTGCTTCTGGTAGTGCTCGACGAACAGGCCGTACATGGTGACGTCGTCGCCGTTGACGGTCAGCCCGGTGTCGGCGGTGTTCACCGTCCAGCCGACGCCGTCGCCGTGGTCGGCGCGCCACAGCCACATGTGGTCGCCGATGACGTCGTCGCTGTTGACGGTCAGGGTGTTGGTGGCCCGGCCGACGCCCGGCCCGCCGATGCGGAAGAAGACGTCGTGCAGCGAGATCGGGTTGGCCGAGTGGTCGGCCGACGACCCGGGCGGGCCGACCTCCATGAGCACCGGCGAGGCGGTCTGCCCGGCCTCGAACATGATGCCGGCCACCTTGACCCCGTCGACGTCGGCGACCCGCATGCCGACCGCGCCGTTGTCGGTCTGGATGGTGGCCAGGCCGAGCCCGAGGATCACCGTGTCGGCGCGGTTGACCTTGATCGGCTCGGTGACGCGGTGCACGCCGGGGGTGAACAGCAGGTGCCGGCCCTGGGCGAGCGCGGCGTTGATGGTGGCCGCGCTGGTGCCCGGCCGGACGACGAAGAACTGGCTCAGCGAGATGGACGAGCCGGCCGGGGTCTTGCCGTACCAGCTCGTGCCGGTGGAGTTGGTGCGCAGGGCCGGGACGAACACCCGGTACTCGCCGGTGCCGTCGACGTAGAGGAACGGCTTCTCGCGGATCTGCGGGGTCTGCGCGATGACGGTGTGCGACGGGTTCGGGAAGTGCGGCGGGGGCGCGCCGGTCACGCCCTGGAAGACCATGTTCCACACCGAGCCGGTCCAGCCGTTGCCGAACTCGCTGTTGCGCGAGTACCACTGCTGCTGGGAGCCGGAGACGACGAGCCCGTCGATGCGGGTGTCGGCGAGCAGGCCGCCGCTGGACCAGCCGTCGCCGCCGTTCCAGAGCTGAATCTGGTTCTGCGCGCCGCGCAGGTGCATCCGGCGGTACGGCGCGGCCTGCGACACCGCCCAGCGTTCGACGGTCACCCCGGCGGGCAGGGTGACCGACAGGTTCTCCGCGGCGCGCCAGAAGTTCTGTGTCGCGTTGCCGCCGAACCAGCCCGCCTCGACCCGGACGTGGCCGTTCAGGTTCACGTCGTCGGGGCTCATGCCCAGCCCGGCGACCTGGGTGAAGAAGCCGAGGTTGACGTCGGCGGTGTAGGTGCCGGGCTTGAACAGCACGGCGTACCGCTGCGGGCCGAACTGGTTGGTCTCCTGCTGGGAGAAGAGGGTGTTCAGCCGGCCCTGGATGGTGGCCGTCGGCGTCGACGGGTCGAAGACGAAGGTGTTCGGGCCGAAGTTCGGGTTGCGCGGGTCGGTGGGCTCGACCGGGTCGACGACTCCGCCGCTCTCGCCGTAGACCTGGAACTCCCACAGCGAGTAGCCGTAGCCGGTGGCCCGGGTGGTGCCGTACATCCGGACGTACCGGCCGCTGCCGGTGACGGGCACCGTCTGGGTGCCACCGGTGCCGGTGGCGGTGCTCCAGACGGTGGTCCAGGTGGTGCCGTTGTCGGAGGTCTGGATCTGGAACGCCCGCGCGTGCGCGGCCTCCCAGACCAGGGTGACCTGGCTGAGGGTGGCCTGGACCCCGAGGTCGACCTGAAGCCACTGGGGGTCGCTGAAGGCACTCGACCAGCGGGTGCCGGTGTTGCCGTCGACCGCCGCCGACGCCGGGAAGCCGGCGCCCTCGGTCGACGACGCGGTGGCCGGGCGGCCCTGGGACAACAGCGCCGGCGCGGCGTGCGCCGGCGGGGCCAGGGCGGTCGGCGTCAGGGCCGCGACGAGCGCGACGACCACGCCGACGACGGTACGCCGCCAGGGCCGTCGGCCCGTTCTCGGGCGTGCGGGGGTGACACGAGATGTCATGGCTTCGCCTGTCGGTAGGGGGTGCGGACGCCGGGCGCGACGGGGCTGAGGAGAGCGGCCACGGGTGCCGGGATGGTGCCGCCGGGCCGGCCCCGCGACCGGAGAGCGCTCTCTCCCGAGTGTTGCGGCCGTGTTGCGCGGGCGTCAAGACATCGATCTATAGCAGTGTTATTTATCCCGGTTTGCTATTTATGGTGGTTATCGACCGCCGGCCGCAGCCCTCCGGTGGCGAGCAGCCGGGCCACCGGCAGGGTGGCGGCGCCGAGCGCGACCGCGTCCACGCCGAGCCGGCACAGTTCGATCGACGCCTGCTCGTACGGCTGGCGCAGCGCCTGCCGCCCGGCCGCCTCGCGGACCTCGGGCAGCAGGCCGCCGAGCGCCATCGCCACCCAGCCGCCCAGCACCACCCGCTCGGGATTGAACAGGTTGATCAGGTTGGCGACCCCGGCGCCGAGGTAGCCGGCGGTCTCGTCCAGCACCCGACGGGCGGTGGGCGAACTGGCGGCCGCCTCGACCAGGGCGGCGATCCGGGACTCCTCGTCCTCGCCGGGCACCGCCCGGCCGCCCTGGGCCTCCCGGTAGCGGTCGATGATCGCCTCGGCGCCCACGTACGCCTCCAGGCAGCCCCGGGCCCCGCAGCGGCAGGTCCGGCCGCCGTACACCAGGGTGGTGTGCCCCCACTCGCCGGCGCTGCTGGACGTTCCCCGGTAGGAGGCCCCGTTGGTCACCAGGGCTGCGCCGACGCCGGACCCGACCAGGGCGAACACGGCGTGCCGGGCGCCGCGTCCGGCTCCGAACCACATCTCCGCCTGGCCGAGGGTGTTGGCGCCGTTGTCGATGTGCAGCGGCAGGTCGGTGCCCGACCGGATCAACCGCTCCAGCGGCACCCGGTCCCAGCCGAGGGCCTGGGCGTGCACCACCGCCTCGGCGCCCTGCTCCACCACGCCCGACACGCCGATCCCGACGCCGAGCACGTCGGCGGGGGACAGCCGGGCCTGGGTGGTGACCGCGTCGATGCCGGCCAGCACATGTCCGGCGACCGTCGCCGGTTCGGTGCGCGCCGGGTCCAGCGGGTAGCCGGCGCGGGCCAGCAGGGTCATGGCGAAGTCGAACAGTTCGACCCGGATCAGGGTCTCCCCGACGTCCACCCCGATGACGAAGGCGAACCGGGGCGCGACCCGCAGCAGCATGCTGGGACGGCCGCCGTCGGACTCGGCCGCGCCGGCCTCGACGACGAGCCCCTCGCCGATGAGGTCGCTGACCACGTTGCTGATCGCGGGCTGGCTGAGACCGGTGCTGCGCATCAGGTCCTGCCGGGTCAGCGGGCCGTCGAGGAAGAGCCTGGACAGCAGCGCCGACCGATTCCGCAGCCGCACGCTCCGATTCGTCGCTCGCGCCAACTCCACCCCGCCACCTCGATCCCCGGGCCGTCCGGGGCGACTGTACGACCCGGGGGTTGACGGCCCTGCGGACAACCACTTTAATGACGACATTAATTAAGCCGTGATGTAACTTCCACGACACGGTGCGCGAACCTTCGGATCGACGGCCCTGGATCTCCGGCTGCCGGGCCCTCGCGCACGCCACCGCACCGACACACCCCCACCACCAGAACCGGAAGGGCCGATCGTGTCGAGACGTCGCCTCGCGATATTCACCGCCGCCGTCCTGGCTGCCGCCCCGCTCACCGCCTGCGGTGGCTCGGACGACCCGTCCGGCGGATCCGCCAGGACCCTCACCTACTGGGCCAGCAACCAGGGGGCGAGCCTGGAAGCCGACAAGCAGATCCTCCAGCCCGAGTTGGACCGGTTCGAACAGCAGACCGGCATCAAGGTCACCGTGGAGGTGGTGCCCTGGTCGGACCTGCTCAACCGGCTGCTCGCCGCCGCCGCCTCCGGACAGGGCCCGGACGTGGTGAACATCGGCAACACCTGGTCGGCGTCGTTCCAGGCGACCGGGGCGATGGTCGAGTTCGACGACGCCACCCTGGCAAAGGTCGGCGGCAAAGAGCGGTTCGTCCCGGCCGCGCTCGCCGCCGCCGGGGCCCCGGGCAAACCGCCCGCGGCGGTGCCGCTCTACAGCCTCGCCT
This sequence comes from Micromonospora sp. WMMD712, assembly GCF_029581295.1. Taxonomy (NCBI): domain Bacteria; kingdom Bacillati; phylum Actinomycetota; class Actinomycetes; order Micromonosporales; family Micromonosporaceae; genus Micromonospora; species Micromonospora sp. WMMD712. The sequence continues at coordinate 1,983,186 of NZ_CP120743.1, read as the reverse complement.
ACGCCCTCTACTACAACAAGAAGGCGTTCGCCGACGCCGGCATCACCACCCCGCCGGCCACCTGGGAACAGGTGGCCGAGGTCGGCCGGAAGCTGACCGGCGGCGGCCGGTGGGGCCTCGCCGTCGAGGGCGCCAACCCCTCGGAGAACGCGCACCACGCCTTCACCTTCAGCCAGCAGCACGGCGGCGAGTGGTTCGACGCCGCCGGCAAGCCGACCTTCGACACCGCGCAGAACGTCGCCGCGGTCAAGCGGTACGTCGACCTGATGGCCACCGACAAGATCATCAACCCGAGCAACGCCGAGTACGCGCAGAACCAGTCGGTGTCCGACTTCGCCAACGGCAAGGCGGCGATGCTGCTCTGGCAGGCCGTCGGGGCGAACCTCAAGTCCCAGAACATGGCCGCCGACGCGTACGGCGTGGCCCCCGTGCCGTTCCTGGCCGCCCCGCCGGCCGGCGGCAGGAAGGTCAACAGCATGGTCGCGGGGATCAACATCGCCGTGTTCAAGCACACCAGGAACCCCGACGCCGCCCTGGAGTTCGTGAAGTTCATGACCAGCGACGCCGAGCAGGTGACGCTCAACAGGACGTACGGATCGCTGCCGCCGGTCACGACCGCCGCCAGCGATCCGGCGTTCGCCGCCCCCGAGCAGAAGGTGCTCCAGGAAACCCTCGCCACCACCGCGGCCCCGCTGCCCCAGGTGCCCGACGAGAGCACCTTCGAGACGCTCGTCGGCACCGCCATCAAGGAACTCTTCGCCGACGCCGCCAGCGGCAAGCCGGTCACCGAGGAGAGCGTCCGGCAGAAGCTGAGCCAGGCCCAGCAGCAGATGCGCTGATCCGCCGGACCGGTGGCCGTGGCGGGGACGCCGACCCCGCCACGGCCACCCAGCGAGAGGACCACGATGGCCACCACCACCGTCCACGACGCCACCGGGCGGGACGGGCCGCCCCGGGCCGGGGCACCGCAGAACCGCCCCCGTCGACCCCGCCGGTCGCTCCTGCCGTACCTGCTGCTCGCCCCGGCCGTCGTGCTGGAACTGGCGATCCACGTCGTGCCGATGCTCGTCGGCGCCTGGATGAGCCTGCTCCAGCTGACCCAGTTCCACATCCGCGACTGGTCCACCGCCCCGTTCGTCGGCGCCGAGAACTACCGGATGGTGCTCGACTTCGACTCCGCCGCCGGAGCCGAACTGCTGCGCTCCTTCCAGGTGACCGTGCTCTACACGGTCTGCTCGGTCGGCCTCTCCTGGGTGCTCGGCACCACCGCCGCCGTGCTGCTGCAACGCCCGTTCCGCGGCCGGGGCCTGCTGCGCGCGCTCTTTCTCACCCCGTACGCCCTGCCGGTCTACACCGCCGTGATCACCTGGAGTTTCCTGTTCCAGCGCGACAACGGCCTGGTCAACCACGTGTTGGTCGACCAGTTGCACCTGCTCGGCGACCGGCCGTTCTGGCTGATCGGCGACAACAGCTTCGTCGCGTTGCTGACCGTGTCGGTCTGGCGGTCCTGGCCGTTCGCCTTCCTGTGCGTCATGGCCGGCCTCCAGAACATCCCGGCCGACCTGTACGAGGCCGCCGCGATGGACGGCGCCGGCTTCTGGCGGCGGTTGCGCTCGGTGACCCTGCCCATGCTGCGTCCGGTCAACCTGGTGCTGCTGCTGGTGCTGTTCCTGTGGACCTTCAACGACTTCAACACCCCGTACGTGCTGTTCGGCGGCTCCGCGCCGGAGCAGGCCGACCTAGTCTCCATCCACATCTACCGCAGCTCCTTCAAGACCTGGGACTTCGGCTCCGGCTCCGCGATGTCGGTGGCGCTGCTGCTGTTCCTGCTCCTGGTCACCGCCGGGTACCTGCTGCTCACCAACCGCCGGAGGAACGATGCGTGAGACCACCGCCGAGCGCTGGGCCCGCCGGACCGTGTTGACCCTGCTCACGCTGTTCGTCCTCGTCCCGCTCTACGTTATGGTCAGTTCGGCGGTCAAACCGCTCCAGGACGTGCAGAACGCCTTCACCTGGTGGCCCCGCCGTCCCACGGTCGACGCGTTCGTGGACATGTGGTCGACCGTGCCGCTGGGCCGCTACCTGGTCAACAGCCTGGTCGTCTCCTCGGTGGCGGCGGTCCTGTCGGTGGCCGTGGCGATCTTCGCGGCGTTCGCGGTCAGTCGCTACCGGTTCCGCGGCCGGGGCCTGTTCTCGGTGACCGTCCTGTCCACCCAGATGTTTCCCGGCATCCTGTTCCTGCTGCCGCTGTTCCTGATCTACGTCAACCTGGGCAACGCCACCGGCATCCAGTTGTACGCCAGCCGCACCGGCCTGATCCTCACCTACCTCACCTTCTCGCTGCCGTTCTCGATCTGGATGCTGGTCGGCTACTTCGACTCCATCCCGCGCGGACTCGACGAGGCCGCCCAGGTCGACGGCGCCGGCCCGCTCCGCACGCTGTTCCAGGTGGTGCTGCCGGCGGCAGTGCCCGGAGTGGTCGCGGTGACCGTGTACGCGTTCATGACCGCCTGGGGCGAGGTGCTGTTCGCCTCGGTGATGACCAACGAGGGCAGTCGGACCCTGGCCGTCGGCCTCCAGGGCTACTCCACCCAGTTCAACGTCTACTGGAACCAGGTGATGGCCGCCTCGCTGGTGGTCAGCATCCCCGTCGTCGCCACTTTCCTGGCGTTGCAGCGCTACTTCGTCGCCGGCCTCACCGCCGGCGCGGTCAAGTGAACCCCGCCACCGTGTCCCGCGAGGAGAACCCCGACGTGCCCGACCTGTCCACGCTGCCAGCCGACTTCGTCTGGGGTGTCGCCACCGCCGCCTACCAGATCGAGGGCGGCGTCGCCGCCGACGGCCGGGCACCGTCGATCTGGGACACCTTCTGCCAGGTGCCCGGGGCCATCGACAACGGCGACAGCGGCGCCGTCGCCTGCGACCACTACCACCGGTGGCCGGAGGACGTGTCGCTGGCACGCGGCCTCGGCGTCGACGCGTACCGGTTCTCGGTGGCCTGGCCCCGGGTGCTACCCGCCGGCGTCGGCCCGGTCAACCCCAGCGGGCTGGACTTCTACGACCGGCTGGTCGACGCGTTGCTGGCGGCCGGGATCCGGCCGTTCGTCACGCTCTACCACTGGGACCTGCCGCAGGCCCTCCAGGACCGGGGCGGTTGGCCGGAACGGGCCACCGCCGAGGCGTTCGCCGACTACGCCGCGGTCGTCGCCGCCCGCCTCGGCGACCGGGTCGCCGACTGGACCACCGTCAACGAGCCGCTCTGCGTGTCCTGGATCGGGCACCTGGAGGGCCGGATGGCACCGGGCGAGCGGGATCTCGCCCGCGCGGTGCGTACCTCCCACCACACCCTGCTCGGCCACGGCCTGGCCACCCTGGCGGTCCGCGCCAACGCCGCCCGCCGGGCCTCCGTCGGGGCGGTGCTCAACCTCAGTCCCTGCGAGCCCGCCACCGACGATCCGGCGGACGTCGCCGCCGCCCGGCGGATGGACGGCCACGTCAACCGCTGGTGGCTGGACCCGCTGCACGGCCGCGGCTACCCCGCCGACATGCTCGCCACCTACCGGGTGGAACCGCCGGTACGCGGCGACGACCTCGCCGTGATCGCCGCGCCGACCGACTTCCTCGGGATCAACTACTACTTCCGGCAGGTCGTCGTCGACGACCCCGAGGGCCCCCCCGCCGTACGCCCGGCAGGTGCCGGTGCCGGGTGCGGTGGAGACCGCGATGGGCTGGGAGAGCCATCCGGCCGGGCTGGAACGGCTGCTGGTCGCGGTGCACGAGGAGTACGCGCCGTCCCGGATCCTCGTCACCGAGAGCGGGTCGGCCTGGCCGGACCACGTCACCGCCGACGGCACCGTGGAGGACCGGGAGCGCACCGACCACCTGGAGCGGCACCTGGCGGCCTGCGCCGCCGCCGTCGGCCGGGGCGTTCCCCTCGCCGGCTACTTCGTCTGGTCGCTGCTCGACAACTTCGAGTGGGCGTACGGCTACGACAAGCGGTTCGGCCTGGTGCACGTCGACTACCCCACCCAACGGCGCACGGTCAAGGCGAGCGGGCTGCGGTACGCCGACCTGATCCGCGCACACCGGCAGCGCACCGGACCGGCGAGGGCGGTCCCGGTACGCCGATGACGGGCCGACGGGGCCCGGGAACCCCTGGGTGTCGCGCCGGGTGACGCCCAGGGGCCCGACCCGACGGCCCTCAAGTGTCGGTGCTCTCTGCGATGCTTCGTTCGCGTTTCGTGTCGGTGGTGGAGGGTGGTGGCGCGGCGGTGATGGGGCGTTCTCACGCGTTGTCCGGGGCGGTGGTGTGGCTGGGCGGCTGCGCGGTGGCGGCCGGGCTGGGGGCGCGGCCGGCGGTGGGCACCGTGGTGGTCGGCGCGGCCGTCACCGCTGGTGGGGCGCTGCTGCCGGACGTCGACCATCCCGGTTCGGTCATCGCCCGGTCGCTGGGTCCGGTGACCCGGCTGGTCGCCCAGGGCACGGCGGCGGGCGCGGCGGCGCTGCGCGGTGCCTCCTGCCGCTGCTGCGTGGGCAGGGGCGGGCACCGGGCGGTCACGCACACTCTGCTGTTCGCGGTTGCCGCCGGCCTGCTGGTGTCGCTGGCGTGTGGAGTCGGCGGGGACGTCGCTGCGGCGGTGGTCGCCGGGCTGGCCGCGGCGCTGGCCGCGCGTGGGGCCCTGCGCAGGCGCACGCGCGGCGCGTACGGGGCGGCGGCGGCCGGGCTGTTCGTCGGGGTGATGGCCGCTGCGCTGCCCGGCCCGGTCGCCGGATGGTGGTGGGTCGGTCTGCCGCTGGGCCTGGGCTGCCTGGTGCACTCCCTCGGTGACGCGTTGACCTTCAGCCGGGTGCCGCTGCTGTGGCCGATCCGGATCCGGGGCTGCCGGTGGGCGCCGCTGGGCATGTGGGCCCCGCTGCGCTTCCGCACCGGCTCGGCTGCCGAACTGTTCCTGGTCGTGCCCGCCCTGATCGTGCTGGGCGCAATCAGCGCCTGGACCCTGATCGCGCCGTAGCCACTGCCGCTCCGCGCCACTGGACCCGAGACGCGCTTCGAGCTGCCAGCTCCTTCACGCCAGGTCGACGACCCGCACGACGTTCCGTCCTGCGCGTGCTTCCTGGCTGGAGCGAGATTGTCCTGCCCCTGTGCTCTAATCCCGTCATGCATGTCGTCGTCTGCGGCGCACTCGTGGAGAACGGCGCGGTGCTGCTGGTGCACCGCAGCCCGACCCGCCGGGCATACCCGGATCTCTGGGATCTGCCCGGGGGGCACGTCGAAGCGGGTGAGTCGGAACTACAGGCACTCTCGCGCGAGATGCACGAGGAGCTCGGGGTTCACATCGTGGCGGAGTCCTCGTCACGGCTGGGCGACCTGCATGCCGGCAGCGGCCGGGAGGCCGTCCACGTGGGCGTCTGGCGCATCAGAGACTGGGTCGGCTCTCCCACCAACCGTGCCCCTGAGGAGCACGACGACGTCGCATGGGTCGGGATCAGCGAGCTGGGAGGCATTCCCCTCGTGTTCGGCGCCCTGCCGGCGTTGCTCCGTTCCCTGCCTGAGCCTGACCGGCTGTCTCGGCGCGGCGAGGCACGGACAACCGCATCGCCGAGCGGCCCGTAGATCCAGCGCTGCTCGCACTTCGTCCGGGCTGAAAGAAGCGTGAACCATCCTCCCAGCGGTGCACGTGCACGAGGTGTACGCAGATACGCCAGGCAACTGGCAACCAGGCGGGAGTGGAACAGCATGGCCAAGAACGTTCAGAATCGGCGACGGGCAAAGATTGTCGGCCTGCTCGCCGTTGCCGCCACGGTGGGGACGCTCGCGTCCGCGAGTCCGGCCCTCGCGGCCACCGGCGCGACGGGGGTGTGCAGCAAGGGCAACTACAGCTCGTACCTCGAATTTCCGTATCGCGGCGGCCTGACCACGTACGTTGCGCCGCCGGGTGGCTGCTCCTCGGTCCACTTCGGCAAGTACACCAGCGAGCCGGTGAACGTCTACGGCTACAAGGACGGCGTCACGGTCTACCTCGGCACCCGGAACATCAACGACCTGAAGAAGAGCGTGTTCAGGACGTACGGCAGCATTCCCGGGTCGCCGTACTTCACCCTGTCGGGATCCTGACCCGTCGCAGGAGCGCCGAGGTGAGGCGGCACGCGCCTCACCTCGGCCCCGCAGGTGTGCGACACCAGGCCGCAGGGACAGCTCGGTCGGCGACGACCCGGTCGATGCGGGCCCGGGTGCCGGTGGCGGGGGTGTCTCAGTCGAGGTCGGCGAGGTCCAGCACGAAGCGGTAGCGGACGTCGCCGCGTTCGAGACGGTCGAAGGCCTGCTGGATCTGGGCGGAGGGCAGCAGCTCGATGTCGGCGGTGATGCCGTGCTCGGCGGCGAAGGACAACAGTTCGGCCGTGTGCCTGGTGCCACCGGTCCCCGACGAGCTGAGCTTCTTGCGGCCGAAGCTCAGTTCCATGAGGTTCACCGGTGTCTGCATGGGGAAGCCGAGCACGCTGAGAGTGCCCTCGAGGGTCAGCAGCCGCAGCAACGGCGACAGGTCGTGCGGGCCGGAGACGGTGTCCAGGATGAGGTCGAATCGACCGGCGGCCCGCGCGAGCTGGGCGTCGTCGGTCGTGACGAGCAGATCGGTGGCGCCGAGTTTGCGGGTGTCGTCGGCCTTGCCCGGGGTGCGGCTCAGCACGGTCACCTCGGCGCCGAGCGCGGCGGCGAGCTTGACCCCCAGATGCCCGAGGCCCCCGAGGCCGGCGGTCGCCACCCGGCTGCCGGAGCCGATTCCCGCCTCGCGCAGGGGTTCCCACATGGTGATGCCGGCGCACATCAGCGGAGCCGCACCGGCCGGGTCGAGGCCGGCGGGCAGCCGGTAGGCGAACTTCTCCCGCAGCACGTACTCGCGGCTGTACGCCCGTGACCGCCAAGGGCGCAGCTACCAGTCGCCGCATCCTGGACGCCGCCGCCGTCGAGTTCGCCGAACGGGGCATCGCCGGAGCCCGGATCGACCGCATCACCGCAGCGGCGCGCACGAACAAGGCCCAGGTGTACGGCTACTTCGGCAGCAAGGACGGCCTGTTCGACGCCGTCATCGCCGACCGCGCCGATCAACTCACGGGCGCGGTCCCGTTCGACGCGGACGACCTGCCCGGATCGGCGGTCGCGATGTACGACGAAAACCTGCGCGACCCGCAGCTGGTCCGGCTGCTGACCTGGCTACGCCTGGAACGGCAGCCCACCGGCAGCCTGGGTCGAGCCGCCGACCACGAGTCGAAGCTGGCGGCGATCGCCCGGGCCCAGGCCGCCGGCCGGGTGCGCGCGGGCGACCCCTCCGACCTGTTCGCCCTGGTCCTCAGCATGGCGTTCTCCTGGTCGGCGGCCAGCATCGTCTACGCCGCGACCGCCGACGAACCCGAGGCGGACCACGACCGGCGGCGCAGGCTCCTGGCCGCATGCGTCCGGGACGCGATCTCACCGGGCGCGGCGCCACCGGACTGACCCCCTTCGCCCCCGGTGGGTGCGCCCCCGGCGCGACGTGCCTGATCCGTCGGCTCGGTGACCATGGCGGTTGAATAGTCTTGACTCGGATAGTCTTGACTCGGACTTTCTTGGGTCGTACGGTTTCGCGTATGGTCATCTCACCGTCCTCATACTGGACAGGCCGGCTGCCCGAGGCGGCTCCGCCGGCGGACATGGCGCTCTACCGTCTGCCCACCGGCACGTACACGACGCGAGCGGTGTTCGCCGTGACCGGAGGGTCCGTGCGGGACAAGCGGGATTTCGCGGCCACCGCCGTGCTCATCTCCCACCCGAAGGGCGACCTGCTCGTCGACGCCGGGTTCGGCGAGCAGGTGGCAGAGCACATCAAGATGCTGGCGCGCATGGAGCGCGCTCCCCACCGGCTCGGCCGGACCGCGGCGCAGCAGCTCGATGCGGCCGGCTATGACCGGTCCCGGCTTCTGGGCGTGCTCGTCACGCACGTGCACTGGGATCACGTCAGCGGCCTGGACTCCCTGCGGGTGCCGGTGTGGATCAACGAGGCCGAGCTCCGCTACGGCGCCGACGACTCGCACGGCAGGGTGTTCCGCGCGGTGTCGCAGGGCCTGGAGATCCGGGAGTACGCCTTCGACGGCCCGGAGTATCTCGGCTTTCCGGCGAGCTTCGACGTCTACGGAGACGGCTCGGTGGTCGTGGCCCTCGCCGCGGGGCACACCCCGGGTTCCGTCGTCGTGTTCGTCACGCTGCCCGCCGGGAAGCGGTATGCGTTCATCGGCGACCTCACCTGGCAGCTGGACGGCATCTCCCGTGGCGCGCAACGCCCGTGGCTGATGCGCCGCGTCGCCGACGTCGACGCCGGGGCCGTCCGGGTCGGCCTGCGGCGCAGCATCGCCCTCAGCCGCGTGGCGCAGGTCGTTCCGGCCCACGATGTCGCCGCCTACGACAGCATCCCGCTCCTGCCGTCCCGGTTCCCGGGCGTGACACTGTGACCATGCCTGCCTCACCTGTCCCGAGCCGCCCCGATCCGACGACCGACGACGAGGCGCCGCAGCGCCCCACTCTGGGACCGGGGCCCGACTCCGAGCTGACGTGGCTGCTCCACCGGGCGGCCCAGCGGATGCACGCACTCGTCGGCGCGGAAGCGGAACGCCACGGCCTGTCGCTGCGCGACCACATCGTCCTCAGCGCCCTGCACAAGACCGCCGATCTCACCCAGGTCGAACTCGGGCAAGCCCTCGGCATGGACAAGACGACCCTCGCCGCGGAGATCGACCGGCTTGAGCGCATGGAACTCGTCTCGCGGCGCGTCAACCCGCGAGACCGGCGGGCCCGCATCATCGCCATCACCCCGAAGGGCGACGCGGCGCGGGCGGCTGTCGCTGCCGGCACCGAGGCCCGCGAGGCCGACGCGGTCCGGCCCATCCCGGCGGCCGAGGTCGCACAGCTACGACGGGCCCTCTACCTCATCATCGGCTCGGCCGAAGACCCGGGATCGTGCATATGAACGCCTCCGACGACGTGGCCGACCGCATCGCCGCCGGCCGCGCCGTGTACGCCCGCAACCTCGGCGTCCCGGAGGACGAAGCCGAGCGCATGCTCGCGGGGCGAGCCGGCGCACAATACGCCCGGGAGGCCTTCCTCGCGGCCGGCGGACCCGGATGGTCCGGAACGGGACTGACCGACCGCGACCGCAGCGTCGCCGTCGTCGCCGCCCTCGTCGGCCAACACGTCGTCGATGCCCGGCTGGCCACCTACCTGAACGCCGCCCGCGCCGCCGGTGTCACCGAAGAGGGCCTGGGCGAGCTGATGGTGCTGCTGACCGCCTACCTCGGTCAGCCGGCGGCATCGGCCGCCATGGCCACCGTCCTGGGCACGGCGCCGCGACCCGCCGCGGTCGCCACCGACTGAGGCCGGACCCCGTCGATCAGCTGCAAGGCGGGGCCGGCTCTCCCGACCGCCCCGTTTCGCTCGGCCAACTCGTCCGGTTGCGGCGTCGCGTCCGGTCGGGGGTACGGCGATCCAGGCGTGGCGGTCGAATCGCGGAAAGTAGCGGATCTTCCGAAGCGTGCCCGACGCCTTGCGCTGAGTGTCGAGTCAGTAGTCACGGTCGTCCGCGCCCCAGGACCGCATCGTGAAACTAGGGGTTCAACTGGGCAAACATCCATTGTACGTTGCCGTCTACAGCTCGTGGCGTGGATCACGAACTGACCTGTAGTGCGGAAGGCAAGGTGATTGCAATGTCCACCATGACCGACGCGGCCATCACGGAGAGTGCCGCCATCGAGCTCACGGACACCACCGAGGTCGAGGTGGTCGAGATCGAATTCGACGAGCTGGGGCGTTTCGAGTCGCTCTCGATGTGCTGCAACGTCGCGTTCTGACCGATCTGATCTGAGCAGTACGAACGCCGGCGGGACGGGGCAACCGGCAGTGCGCCCCGTTCCGCCGGCACCCGGCGCTCGGAGGAGAGCCTTGCTGTGCAGACCTCTCTGATCTTCCCCCCGGCCACCTACTACCACATGCCCTACCTCGCTCCGTTCCTGCTCAAGGGGCACCTGCACGCCAGCGGCACGGTGACCTGCCGGACCGACGACGCGAACATCCGGTTCTTCCATGCCCTGTGGACCGGCGGCGTCGACCCGGCGGCGGTGGACCCCTCGGCCCCGGTGCGGGTCCGGCTCAGCCTGGAGTACCTGGCGGCGCGCGGGAAACCGGCCTGGCACGCCCTGCGGGACCTGGCGACCTACCGGAGCACCCGCGCGGTCTCCCGGGCCTCCCGGACGCTGCGCTTCGCCGACCTGGCGCTCTCCTACGACCTGCGGCACCACGGGCTGACCCGGCCGGTGCCCACGCCCGAGCAGGACTGGCCCACCCTGGTCGACCGCCTCCGGCACACCGTCCTCGGCCGGTGGCTCGAGCAGGACGTCCGGGGCGGGCGCTACCGGCACTCCGCCGTGGTCTGCCTCAGCGCCGCCTACCTCGAACAACTCGCGCCGGCCCTGCTCACCGCCCGGCTGGTCAAGGAACACCAGCCGGGAACGGTCGTGGTGATCGGGGGCAACGCCGTCACCCACGTCCGGCGGGAGGTGCTGGCGCACGACACCTCGTTCTGGCGCGACGTCGACTACGCGGTGGCCTTCCAGGGCGAGGAGCCGCTCACCGCGCTGCTGACCGCCCTGGCCGACGGGGCGACCGACGTGGACGTCGACGGCGTCGCCCGGATCCGGGACGGCGTCGTCGCCTACCGCCGCGCCGCGCCGCAGACCGGTCCACCGGCCGGGGCACCCGACTTCACCGACCTCGACCACCTCTATCCCACCCCGGAGCCGATCTATCCGCTGCTGACCAGCAAGGGCTGCTACTGGGGGAAGTGCGCGTTCTGCACCCACCACGAGGGCTACGGCGACGGGTACTTCCGGCTCGGCGCCGACGCCGTGGACGACGCCCTGAAGGCGATCAGCGCGGTCGACGGCTCCTACCTGTACTTCGTGGACGAGGCCATCCCGCCACGGGAGATCAACGACCTGGCCCGCCGGCTCGCCGCGATCGCGGACGTCCCGACGGGGACCACGACGCCCCCGCCGGCCGGCGAGCGGCGTTTCCGGTGGACCGCCGAGGCGCGGGTCGACAAGCCGATGCTCACCGAGGCGGCCGTCCGCAGCCTGGTCGACTCCGGCTGCGTGCTCCTGGTCAACGGCATCGAGGCCGGTTCCCAGCGGGTGGCCGACCTGATGCGCAAGGGCATCCGGCTCACCGACGTGGAGCGGCACGCCGAACTGCTCAAGCAGGCCGGGATCCCGGTCGGCTGGATGTTCTTCATCGGCTTCCCCGGCGAGACCGACGAGGAGGCCCGCGCCACCTTCGAGATGATCCGCCGCAACCGGGACCACATCTCGTACGCGTCGGTCGGGACCTTCGCGCTCGAACGGGACTCGCCCGTCTGGAACGACCCCACCCGCTACCAGATCAACCTGCTCGAGGCGCACGTGCCGTACGCCCTGGCGCAGAACTACACGACGGCCGACGCCCCGGGCCCCGAGGCGGACCGGCAACGCGCGCGGCTGGACCGCCGGCTGGCGGAGCTGCACGCGGAGTTCGCCGACCTCGACCCGATCTTCGAACGGGCGGTGGACCGGTCCTTCGCGATGTTCATGGCCGTGGCGCAGGACGGGCGGCCGGACGTGCCGGACGACGCCGGCGAGCCGGCCGCCGAGTCCTTCCGGTCACCGTCGCTGGACCGCACGGTCACCGTCGATCTCGACCGCTGGAAGATGAGAGTGAACCCATGACCACACAGACCATCGGCGACCTCCCGGCCGAGCTGGTGCTGGCACCGTTCGTCAAGCTCACCGGCACCCGGCGGTACACCGACGACACCCCCCGGGTCTACCGCCGGCTCGACCTCTGGCGGGGCGCGAAGCAGGGCGTGGCCGCCACCGACCGGATCACCCGCCTGCTCGGCCGGTTCGAACACCCGCAGTCCACCGCCGCGCTGATCCTCTCCGCCGGGTCACGCGCCGACGACCTGGCCCGCACGCTCGCCACGCTGGTCGAGGTGGGGCTGCTGGTGGACGTGTCGGCCATCCGTACGCCGCGACCGTCGTTGGAGTTGGAGATCACCAACAGGTGCAACGCGGACTGCATGATGTGTCCGCGCCAGGAGCTGCGCCCACTCGGCGACATGAGCGAGGAGACGTTCGAGCGGTTCCTGGAGTTCGCCGCCGCGATCGAGGCGCCCGGCATCATCCTCCAGGGCATCGGCGAGCCCACGCTGCACCGGCAGTTGGTGCCGTGGGTCCGGCGGATGCGGGAGACCCTCGGACCGGAGGAACGATTCCCGATCGTCGCGGTCACCAACGGCTTCCGGATGGGCGCCGACACCGTGGCGGCGCTGCGCGACGCCGGCCTGTCGTTGCTGAAGTGGTCGATCCACAGCCTGCGTCGGGAGCGGTTCGCCACCATCTTCGGGCGGGACAAGCGGGACGCCTCGGTGGCCAACCTGGAGGCCGCGATCCGGGTGGCACCCGACCTGGTGGCGCTCAACTTCGTCAAGATGGACATCAACCAGGACGAGGTGGACGACTTCCACCGCTGGATCGAGGAACGCGGCCTGTCCCGGGGCAGGTTCCGCCAGATCGAGGTGCAGGGCCGCGGCGGCACTTTGCCGATCATGCAGCTCACCTCGCGGCCCGGCGCTGCCGACCAGGCGCACTGCCTGTTCCGCAAGCAGTCGCTCTTCGTCGCCTGGGACGGCGACCTGCTGCCGTGCAGCAACGACGTCGGCAGCCGCCACCGCTACGCGAACCTGACCGTGGACGACACCGACACGATCATGAGTCGTTGGCGTACCGAACTCCTCGGTCGGCCCGCCGAGTTCCCGATCTGCGCGGGCTGCGATCACGGCAGCCGGGGGAACCTGCCGACCGACTGGCACGCGTTGGCGAGCAGGGCCAGCCTGGAGCCGGCGTGACCGTCCCCACCGTCGCGGGGGGCCTCGAAGCGTGGCGAGGCGTCGCTGCGGCCTGCGACATCGTCAGCGTCGACGACGCGGGTGCCGCGACGCTGATCCGGCGCGGGGCGCGGGGCTGGCAGCTGCGCTCCGCGGCACCGGCGGCGGTGCTGGCCGAGGCCCGCAGGCTGGCCGGCGGCGACCCGGCCCCGCCGACCGGCGCGCGGGACGACAGGGCGGCCCCCCGGCCGGAGCACATCTTCCTCGACGGCCCCGACGAGGGGTGGCGGCTGGGCCGCTGGGCGGCGGCCGGCGATCTGGTCGCGGCCTGCCGGGGCGTCCCGGCCGACGCGGTCCCGGTGGCGGCGTGCGCGCACCGGCCCCGGCCGTGGGCCGCCGCGCTGGCGGACCTCGCCGGCGCCGTCGTGCACCAACCGGTCCTCGTGCTCGGCCGCTGGCTGGTCGTGGGGCCGGTGGTCCGGAACCGCACCGATCACGGCTGGCTCTGGTCGGTGCTGGGACAGCTCGACCCCCACCTTGCGGGTCGGGTCGACGGCGACCACCGGCTGGTGCACCCGGCCGGCCGCGCGCCGGCCGCCGCGGTGGTGTCGGCGGTGGTGGCCGCCCGCGAGGTCGACCCGGACGGCGTCGACGTGCACCTGCGCGACCTGCGTACCGGATCGCGGCAGCGGGTCCGGCCGCCGCGCTCGGTGCGGCAGGCGGGTGCCGCCGCAGGCGTCGACGGGCCGGTCTTCCAGCCCTGGGTGGACCTCGAGGAGACCGACGCGGCGATTCCCTTGGCCGTCGCGTTCGGCGCGGCCACCGATCCGGTCCGCCCGGTCCGGTCCGCCGCGGTCTCCCCGCTGGCGGGCCTCGCCACCGCCCGGGCGGCGCTGGAGGCCGCCGAACGGTTCGCGCTCAACCGCCGGCCGGCCCGCACCTCCACCTGCGCCCGCGAGGACCTGCCGGCAGGCCAGCCCGTCGTGGTCCCGCAGCCGTTCACCGACGGGCAGCGGGCCGCGGCGGACTTCCCCTATCCGGCCGTGGACCCGCGCGCGCCCCGGCCGTGGACACCGGCGACCTCGCTCGTGGACGGACGGTCGTGCTGGGTGCCGACCGAGGTGGCCTGCCTCGTCCCCGCCGTGGCCGGTGACCGCCCGTGCGCCCCGCGCACCAGCACCGGCACCGCGGCCCACACCAGCGCCCTGCTCGCCGAGCAGGGCGGGCTGCTCGAGGTGGCGGAGCGCGACCTGGTGGTACGCCACTGGCCCGCCGGGCGGCTGCACCGGCTGGAACCGGGCGTCTGGGCCCGGGAGCTGGACCAGGTCGCCCGGCAGCTCGGGCGGGATCCCCACCTGTACCTGTGCGCCGACCCGCTGGTGCCGGTCTGCGTGGTCACGCTGCACGACCCGGACACCGGGGCGGCGCACGTCGGCGGCTGCGCCGCCGCGCCCACCGTCGCCGAGGCCGCCGCCCACGCCTTCGAGGAGGCCCTGATGCTGCACCACCGGGGCGTACCGGCCGACGCGCCGGCGCCGTTGGCCGCGCCGGTGGCGGCGGACCCGCTGGACCGGGCCGGCGTGGCCGCGTTCGAGGCGGACTTCCACTTCGACCGGCTGCGGCGGCACTACCGGGCGGTGAGCGTGGACCTCGACACCCCCGGACTGCGCGCGGAGGGCATCGTGGTGCGCAAGGTCGTCTCACCCGTCGCGGCCGACCTTCCGATCCCCGGCGGGCCGCTGCCCGAGCGGCTGCTGGACCCGGCGGCCGTCCGGGGCGCCGGACTGCTGCGGCTGTTCCAGACGGGCTGAGGCGGTGCCGGTGCGAGACCCTGACCGGGAGTTCACCGCCGACGGCGCGACGACCGACCCACGGTCGGCGGCCCTGGTGTTCCACGACCTCACCCGGCTGCCGCCGGAGGGCCCGCCGGTCGCCACCCTGCGGGTGCCCCGGCAGCAGCCCGGCCGGCGTCCGACGGTGGCGCGGACGCCGTCGGCACGGCACTTCGGCCCGGCCGACCCGGAGGTCGACGCGGCGGCCCGCGCGGTGACCGGGGAGGTGTTCGGCCGGGACCGCGACGGACGGCGCGGGTATCCGTCGGCGGGGGGCCTGTACGCGGTCCGCGGGCACCTCGTGCAGTCGCACGCCGGCACGGTGCTGGCCTGCGCCGGCGACCACCAGCCCACGGTCGGCGTGGTCGATCCCGGCGCGGTGCGGGCGAACGCCTTCGACCAGGTGTCCGGCGCGCCGAACTGGGTGGTGCTGACCGCCCGCCAGCCGCGCTACCAGGAGCGCTACGGCCTGCGCGGTTACCGCTACCTGCTGCTGGAGGCCGGGCACCTGGCACAGTGCCTGCTCGACGCGGCCGCCCGGGCCGGCCTGCGCGCGTTGCCGGTCGGCGCGTTCGACGACGAGGGCCTCGCCGGGACCCTCGGTCTGCGCGGAGCGGACCAGCTGCCGCTGTACCTCATCGCGCTGGGCCGCTGAGGCGGGCCCCGCGACCACCCCGCACACACCAGGAGGACCCGATGCGGCCGACCATCACCCACCGCTGGCTCGAACGCCCACTGGCCAACACCTACCTCTGCCTGGCCACGGTCGGCGGGCCGGCGCTGGAACAACTGGTGGGCGCGCCCACCGGCACCAGCCATCTGCTGGAGCACCTGCTGTTCCGTCGGGTGGAGAGCGAACCGCCGGACTCGCCGCTGCGCGGGGCCCGGCTGGGCATGTTCACCTCACGGGAGACCATGCAGGTCGACGTCGTCTGCGCGCCCGAGGCCGCGCCGGGCATCGTCGCCCTGCTCGAACGGTGGTGGCTCGACTTCCAGGTCACCGCCCGCCTCGTCGCCGAGGAGCTGCCGGTCATCCGCGAGGAGCTGGCGGAGCGGCGCTTCGAGCTGATGCCCCGGCTGTGGCCCCTGGTGTTCGACAGGTACGCGCCGGGCAGCTGGGCCGCCCGGCCGCTCTCCGGCCCGGTCGAGGACCTGGCCGGGCTCGGCGTCGACCAGCTGCGCGACTGGCAGCGCGCGGCGGTCGGCCTCGGCGCCCACCTGAGCGCGGTCGGTCCCCGCGACCCGTGGCGGGGCTCCGGCCGCTACACCGAGCCGAAGCCGGGGGACGCGGTCCCGCTCCCCGAACTGCCCTGGACGCCGTTCACGGCGTCCCCGGTGCCGCGCGACGTCCCGGAGGCCGAGCGGGTGGTGGTGTGCTGCGCCCGGGAGGTGCCGGGCCGGCGGTCTCCGCACGCCGCGGCGGGGCACTGCCTCAACGGGGCGCTCGACCGGGGGCTGACCGTCGAGATCCAGCGGGAGCTCAAGCGCCGGCACGCGATCCGTTCGGTCGAGTACCGGCAGGAGTTCCTCGCCGACCGGGCCGTGGTGGTCGCCGTCACCGAGTGCCGGGGCGAGGTCGCCGCGGACGTCTGCCGGCTGCTGGAACGCTCCTTCGACGTGCTGCGGCACGAGGTCGACCCGGCGAGCCTGGCCACCGCCGGCGCCGGCTACCTGGGCGCGTACCTGGACGAGCCGAAGACGCTCGCGCAGCACGACGCCCGGGCCGGTCTCCTCGCCGTCGACGCCGGCGTGGACACGCCGGAGACGTTGCGCGACAGCACGCCGGAGGCGATCCGGGCCCTGGTCCGCGACCACGTCGCGCCGGCCGGGCCCGCGGTCCTGGTCCGCCGGCGGTGACGGCGGTGCCCCGCCCCGGAGGCCGCGCCGGCCGGTTGATCCTCGCCGCCACCAGCTTCTCCGCCCTGGGCGACGGCTTCCGCTACACCGCGCTGCCGCTGCTCCTGCTGTCGGTCGGCGCGGGGACGGACAGCCTGTCCACGGCGTACGTGGTCAACAGCGTTCCCGGTGTGCTCTTCGTGCTCTTCGGTGGCCTGCTCTCCGACCGCTACCCGTCGAAGGCGGTCGTCGTCCTGGTCGACCTGGCGCGGGCCGTCGTGGCGACGGTGTTCACCGTGGCCCTGGTGCTCGGCGCGGTCTCCGTGTGGTGGGTCTACGCGCTGGTCTTCGTGCTCGCCGCGGCGGAGGTCGTCTACTTCAGCGCGGTCCAGGTGTTCCTCGCCGACGCGCTCGACGGGGCCGACCTGGGGGTGGTCAACGGCCGGGTCGCGTCGATCACCACGACGGCGAACAGCCTCGCCGGGCCCGGTGCCGGCGCCTTCCTGTTCGGGCTCGCGCCGGCCCTCCCGTTCCTGGTCGACGCCGTGTCGTTCGGCGCCGCGGCCCTGTGCAACGCACGGGTGCCAGCCCGGCGGACCGGGCAGCGCGAGATGTCCAGCCCGTCCCCGCGACCCGCCGGCATGGCTGCGCAGCTCGCGGCCGGCTTCCGGGTGACCTTCGGTGACGCCGTCCTGCGCTGGTTCTTCGTCTTCGCGGTGACCCGGGCGCTCGCGGCGGCGGCGGTGCTCTCCGTGCTGGCCGTCTTCGTGGTCACCGACCGGCGGCTGCCCATCGCCCACTACGGGTACGTGCTCGCGGTCGGCGCGGTCGGCGGGGTCGTCGGCGGCTGGCTCGTCTCCCGCTACGGGGACCGTGTCCCGATCTGGCGGAGCATGTGGGTGGCGAACGTCGCCTTCGGGCTCTCCTTCGCGCTGTTGCCGCTGGGCGCCGGGGTGCCGGTGATCGGTGCCCTGCTCGCGCTGAACCTCGCCGCCGCGGTCTGGGCCGCCGTCCTGGCGGCCACCTACCGCCAGCGGGTGGTGGCCCGCGGCGAGCTCGGCCGGACGAGCAGCGTGCTGCGGCTCGGGGTGGGGGTGGCGACCATCCTGGGCGCGGCCACCGCGGGGCTGCTCGGTGACGCGCTGCCGCTGGGCGGGCTGTTCGTCGGCCTGGGCCTGCTGGTGGTGGCCGTGTGCGGCCCGTTCGTCCGGTCGCCGCGGCGACCGGAACGGTCCGACGAGGACCCGACGACTCCCCGTCCCACGCATCACGAAAAATCGATATTAGATCGGCTTTAGCGGACCGACCTACCCTGGTCGGTGCGGAGGAGTGTGCACGGAGATCTGGATCGGCGAGGGGGCGGGCGACGTGCTTTCCGTGGGTGCCCGGTTCCCGGCCTCGTCACGACCGAGTCTGGCACTGGAGCTGACATGAACTGCTGGGCGGCACGCGGTCGGGACGTCGAGGCGGGCGCGAACGGATCTGTCTCCACAGAATTCCCGACGGGCCGGAGGACGACGTCGCCACCGCGGGGTCGTCCGTGGCGCCGACCCGCCTGAGCCGCCCGCCGACCCTCCGCCCGGTCCCGTCCCCGGGCGCCCCCGACGTCCCGTCCTCCCCGAGTCCGCACCGCACGTTCGACAACGGTCAGCGCCGGCGCAATGGCCGCGGACCGCGCCGCCTGGTGAGCCGCTGGGCGGCGCGTCCCCCGGCGCTCCCGGCCCGCCGGTGATCCGCCCGCTCATGATCGTCGAATCGAAGGAGGCACGGTGCGTACGTCCGATGTGTATCTCAAAGGGCTCGGAGTGTTCCTGCCGCAGACGGTGAGCGTCGAGCAGGCCGTGCGACGGGGCCTGTACCCGCGCGACGAGGTCGAGGCGCACGATCTGGGCGGCGCCGCGGTCGCGGGCATGATCTCGGCCCCGGAGATGGCGCTCGCGGCGGCCCAGGAGGCGTTCAAGCGGTGCGGCCAGCGGCCGGAGGACACCGATCTCATCCTGTACGCGGACTCCTGGCACCAGGGCCCGGACGGCTGGCAGCCGCAGTTCTTCATCCAGCGCAACCTCGGCTGCGACCGGGCCCTCGGGATCGAGATCCGGCAGGGCTGCAACGGCATGTTCGGGGCGCTGGAGCTGGCCGCCAGCTACCTGCGCGCCGACGGCGAACGGGAGTCGGCCCTGCTCGTCGCATCCGACAACTTCGGCACCCCGCTGATCGACAGGTGGCGCACGGGCGCGGGCTTCGTCCTCGGCGACGCCGCCTGCGCGGTGCTGCTGGGCAGGGAGCCCGGGTTCGCCCAGCTGCTCTCGGTGTGCACGACGACCGTCCCCGAGGCGGAGGAGGTGCACCGCAGCGGCGAAGCGCTGTTCCCGCCCGGCTGCCTCGTCGGCCGGGACCTCGACCTCGCCGGCCGGGGCGAGTCCTTCAACGCGAAGGCCATGGCCGAGACGGGAAGCACCGCGGTGTGGGACCGGGTGTACCAGACGGTCCCCGACGTCATCGGGCGGAACCTCGCCGAGGCGGGCATCACGATCGACGACGTCAGCCGTATCGCCGTCATGAACTTCTCCCGGGAGATCATCGAGAACCGCTACCTTGCGATGCTCGGGCTGCCCCTGTCCCGGTCGACGTGGGACTTCGGCCGCACCGTCGGGCACATCGGCGCCAGCGACCAGGTCGTCTCCCTGGACCACCTGCTGACCACGGGGGAGATCGGCGCGGGGGACCACGTGCTGCTGTTCGGCCTCGGCCCCGGAATGACCGCGTGCAGCGCCGTCGTCAAGATCCTGCACCGCCCGTCCTGGCTCGGCTGAGCCGGCATCCGCCCCTGTCGGTCAGTCCGGCGCGCGGGGAACGACGCCCCGTCGTCAGAAGGTGAGACACGCCAATGGTCGCTACGGAAGGCCCCGGACAATCCTCGCCGGCCGACACCGGTCCGGTGGCGGTGATCGGCGTCGGGTGCCGGTTCGCCGGCGGCGCCACGAGCCCGGCGAGCTACTGGGAGATGCTGCGCGCCGGCCGCGACGGCATCGGCCTCCTGCCGGAACGGCGGTGGCAGCCCTACGCCGACCTGGGGGGCGACTTCGCCGCCGCGCTGCGGCGGGCCACCCGCTGGGGCGGCTTCCTGCCGGACATCGAGGGCTTCGACGCCGAGTTCTTCGGGCTCAGCCCCCGCGAGGCCGAGCTGATGGACCCCCAGCAGCGGCTGCTGCTGGAGGTCGCCTGGGAGGCGCTCGAGCACGCCGGCATCCCCCCGCACTCCCTGGCGGCCAGCGACGCCGGCGTCTTCGTGGGCGTCGGCTCCGACGACTACGGGCGGCGGCTCCTGGAGCACCTGCCCACCATCGAGGCGTGGACCGGCATCGGCTCCGCCATGTGCGCGGTGGCCAACCGGATCTCGTACGCCCTGGACCTGCGGGGGCCGAGCCTGGCCGTCGACACGGCGTGCTCGGCGTCGTTGGTGGCCCTGCACCTGGCCTGCCAGAGCGTGCGGACGGGCGAGAGCCCGGTGGCGCTGGCCGCCGGCGTCAACCTCGTCGTCTCCCCGGGCCTCACCCTCACCCTGGACGCCGCGGGAGCCACGGCCCCGGACGGGCGGTGCAAGTCGTTCGACAGCTCGGCGGACGGGTACGGGCGCGGCGAGGGCGCGGGCGTCCTGGTGCTCAAGCGCCTCGACGACGCGCGCCGGGACGGCGACCGGGTGCTGGCGACCATTCTGGGCAGCGCCGTCAACCAGGACGGGCGTACCAACGGCATCATGGCGCCCAACGCGCAGGCGCAGCGGCACGTGCTGGCCCGCGCCTGCGCGCAGGCCGGGGTGGACCCGCGGTCCGTCGACTACGTCGAGGCCCACGGCACGGGCACCAGGCTCGGCGATCCGCTGGAGGCCTCCGCCCTGAGCGCCGTGTACGGCGCGGGCCGGGAACCCGGCCGGCCGTGCCTGATCGGCTCGGTCAAGTCCAACATCGGCCACCTCGAGGCCGGCGCGGGCGTGGCCGGGGTCATCAAGGCGGTTCTCGCGCTGGGCCACGGCGAGATACCGCCGACGCTGCACCACACCACCGGCAACCCCGCGATCGACTGGGACGACGCCGGTCTGCGCGTGGTCACCGAACCGACCGCCTGGCCCCGGACCGACCATCCACGCCGGGCCGGGGTGTCCGCTTTCGGGTACGGCGGAACCGTCGCCCACCTCGTGCTGGAAGAGGCCCCGCAGCCGGCCCGGCCGGAGCCCGCGCCGACGGGGGCGACCGCCGCAGGGCTGCTGTTCCCGCTGTCCGCGGCGTCGGAGGCCGCGCTGCGGGAGCAGGCGGATGACCTGGCGGCGTGGCTGTCGGACCCCGCCGCCGGGGGAACGCTCGCCGACGTGGGGCACACCCTGGCGCTGCGGCGGTCGCACCTCGGCCGCCGGGCGGCGGTGGTGGCGGCCGGCCGGGAGGAACTCGTCACGCGGCTGCGCCACGTCGCCGACGGCAGGCCGGGGGAGGGGACCGTCTCCGGCGTCGTGCCTCCCGGGCCGGGCAGGGGCGTGGTCTGGGTCTTCTCGGGGCACGGCTCCCAGTGGACCGGGATGGGCCGGGAACTGCTCGCCACCGAACCGGCCTTCGCCACCGTCGTCGACACGCTGGCCCCCGTCTTCACGCGCGAGATCGGCTTCTCGCCGCGGTCGGTCCTCGCCGAGGGCGACCTCGTGGAGGTCGACCGGATCCAGACGATGATCTTCGTGCTGCAGGTCGGCCTCGCGGCGGTCTGGAACTCCTACGGCGTCACGCCGGACGCCGTCATCGGGCACTCCGTCGGCGAGATCGCCGCGGCGGTCGTCAGCGGCGCGCTGACGCTGGAGGAAGGCGGCGTGCTGATCTGCCGGCGGTCGCGGCTGCTGCGCCGGATCGCCGGGCAGGGCGCCATGGCGATGGTCGGGCTGGGCTTCGACGAGGTGACCCGCCGGTTGTCCGGACGCACCGACGTGGTGGCCGCCATCGCCTCCTCGCCCGTGTCGACAGTGGTCGCCGGCGACCCCGCCGCGGTGGAGGAGGTCATGGGGCGGTGGGCCGCCGAGGACGTCGACGTCCGGCGCGTCGCCTCCGACGTCGCCTTCCACAGCCCGCACATGGACCCGCTGCTCGCCGAGCTCGCCGAGGCGGCGTCCGGCCTGTCGCCCGCACCGCCGCGGATCCCGATGTACAGCACCTCGATGCCGCAGCCGTGCGCCACGCCGTTCGTGGACGGCACCTACTGGGCCGCCAACCTGCGCAACCCGGTACGGCTCGCCGCGGCGGTCCTGGCGGCGGCCGAGGACGGACACCGCACGTTCGTGGAGATCTCCAGCCATCCGGTCGTGGCCCACTCGGTCAGGGAGACGCTGGCGGACCCGCACGGCGACGCCTTCGTCGGCACGTCGTTGCGGCGCAACCAGCCCGAACGGGCGACGCTGCTGGCCAACGCCGGGGCCCTGTACTGCCGCGGCGTCGCGCTCGACTGGGCGACGTTGCAGCCGGCGGGCGGGCTGGCCGCCCTGCCCACCGTCGCCTGGCAGCGCCGCCCGCTCTGGCGGGACACCCGGCCCGGCGGCGCCGGGGCCGGGCTCTGCCACGACGTCGACTCGCACACCCTGCTCGGCACCGAGGTTCCCGTCGGCGGACACGGCATGCGGCTGTGGCGGACCCTGCTGGACGGGTCCTGCCGGCCGTACCCGGGCAGCCACACGATCAACGGCGTCGAGATCGTCCCCGCCGCCGTCCTGATCAACACGCTGCTGCGGGCCGCTGCGGACGGCGGGGCCGGGCCCGTGCTCAGGGACGTCTCCCTCCGGGTGCCGCTCACCGACGAGCACCGCGAGGTCCAGGTCAGCTACGCCGACGGCGTGCTGCGGCTGGCCTCCCAGGCGCAGGATCAGGACCACGGCACCGGCACCGAGCGGCCCTGGCTCGTGCACACCAGCGCACTGGTCCCGGCGTCGCCCGTCGCGCCGCCCCCGTCGTCGCCGCCGGACGGCCTGGAGACCACCGCCGAGGACCCGGCTGCCGTCGCGCGGCACCTCGCCTCGGTGGGCGTACCCACCATGGCCTTCGACTGGACCGTCGAGGAGCTGCGCCGCGGCCCCCGCGGGCTCCGCGCCCGGGTCCGTGCCGAGCGGCCCGGGCACCCGGCGGGCACGTGGGCGCCGATGCTCGACGCCGCCCTGTCCGTCGCCCCGGTGGCGGATCCGGCGCCCGCCCTGCGCATGGTCGCCGGGGTACGGGAGGTGCGCATCGTCGGCGAGCCGCCGGAGACGGCCGTCATCGACGTCGTCGTGGGCGACGCCGGCCCGGACCTCGTGGACGTGTCGATCAGCGACGGACACGGTGCCGTCCTGGCCACGCTGGCCGGCCTGCGGTACGCGGGCATGCCGGACGTCACGGCCGACTCCGTGGCGCCGCAGCACCTGGTCCACGGGACCGGGTGGCGGAAGCTGGAGCTCGCGGAGGCGGACGGGCAGCCGTACCGCCGCGAGGTGGTCCTGGTCGCTGCCGACGCGCGGGCGGCGGACGACTGGCGGGAGCGCCTGTCGGCGGCCGGGGCGCCGGTACGCGTGGTGCCCGACCCCGCCGCCCTCGCCCGGCTGGTGCCGGCGCCGGGCGCGTGGACGGACGTGCTGCTGCTGCCGGCGGTGTCCGACGACCCGCCCGCCGAGGCGGCGACCCGCGCCACCTGGCTGCTGGCGTCGGTGGCACAGCACCTCGCCGGCGGACCGCCGGCGCAGGCGCCGCGGCTGTGGTGCCTGACCACGGGGGTGCGGGACGGCCGCACCGGGGCCGGCCTTGCGCTGGCCCCGCTGTGGGGGCTCGGGCGGGTGCTGCGCAGCGAGCTTCCGCAGCTGTGGGGCGGCACCCTGGACGTCCCGTGCGCCGACGAGGTGCCCGCCGACCTCGTGCTCCGCCTGTTCGGGGCGGCCCCGGCCGAGGACGTGGTCTCGGTGCGCGACGGTGGCTTCGAGGTCGCGCGGATCACCGCCGTGGACGGCGCGCCGACCCGTGCGCCGTTCACCTGCCGGGCGGACGGCACCTATCTGGTCACCGGTGGGCTGGGCGCGCTCGGGCTGGAGGTCGCCCGGTGGCTGGTCGAGCGGGGCGCCCGACGCCTGGTGCTGACCGGTCGCCGCGCGCTGCCGCCACGGGCCACCTGGGACGACCCGGCCGACGACGGCCAGCGTGCGCAGATCGGGGTGGTGCGCGACCTGGAGGCGCTCGGCGTCACCGTCCACTCGGTCGCCCTGGACATCGGCGACGCCGAGCGGGCCGCCGCGCTGCTCGACACCGACGCGCTGGGGCTCCCCCCGATCCGTGGCGTCGTCCACGCCGCCGGTGTGCTCGACAACCGGATGCTCGCCGACGTCGACGAGGAGTCGGTGCGCACGGTCCTGCGGCCGAAGGTCGCGGGCGCGTGGACGCTGCACGAGCTGTTCCCGCCGGGCACCCTCGACTTCCTCGTGCTCTTCTCGTCGTGCGGGCAGCTGCTCGGGCTGCCCGGCCAGGGCACCTACGGGCCGGCCAACGTCTTCCTGGACGCGCTGGCGGCGTTCCGGCAGGCCACCGACGGCGACGTCACCCTCAGCCTCGGCTGGACGTCGTGGCGGTCCAAGGGCATGTCGGTCAACGAGGTCGTCGACCTCGAACTGCGGGCCCGCGGGGTGGGCGCGATCTCCGTCCGGGAGGCGTTCGACGCGTGGGACTGGGCGTACCGTCATGGCGCGGGGCAGTGCACCGTGCTGCGGGTCCTGCCCGTGGAACCCGGCATGGACCGGCCCGTCGTGCTGGCCGAGACGGTGGCCGACGCCGGCGCGGCCGACCCGGCGCAGGCCGGACCGGCCGAGGTCGTCGACCTCAGCGGCCTGACCCCCGAGGAGCTGCGCAGCCGCCTCCTGGCGGAGGTCACCGAACGGATCGTCGCCGAGACGGGGCTGTCCGGCGAGGCGCTGGACCCCCGCCGCTCCCTGTCCGAGCAGGGCCTGGACTCGGTGATGACCATCGTCGTACGGCGGAGCCTGGAGAGCCGGTTCGGCCACGTGCTCCCGGCGACCCTGCTGTGGCACCAACCGACCGTCACCGCCATCGCCGACCACCTGACCGAGCTGTTGACCGCCGGGGACGGGGAGCGGGAGGTGATCCCGGCGGTCTCCTGACCCGCCCGCGCGACGGGGCCCTGGCGACGCTCGGGTCGGTGCGTCAGGCCCGGGCGGCGTTGGTGGCGACGGCGTCGACGATCCGGTCCCACACGCCCTCGGGCAGGTCGTGGCCCATGCCGGCGATCAGCACCAGCTCCGCGTCGGGGACGGCGGCGGCGGTCGCCCGGCCGCCGCTCACGTCGACCATCCGGTCGGCCTCGCCGTGGACGACCACGGTGGGCACGCTCAGCGTCCGCAGTCTCGGGGTGCGGTCCGCAGCCGTGACGATCGCGGCGAACTGCCGGGCCGTGCCGGCCGGATGGTAGGCGCGGCGGACCTTCGCGGCGGCGCTGGCGACCCGCTCCTCCTCGCTGGTCGCGAAACCGGGCGAGCCGATCAGGCGGTAGAGGGCGACGTCCGCGGCGATGGCGGCCTCGTGGTCGGCGTCGGGCCGGGGCATCAGGACGGAGACGTCGTCGAGGGTGGGCTGACCGACCGAGCGGTCGCCGGTGGTCGACGAGATCGAGGCGAGGCTGGCGACGAGGTCGGGCCGCTCGGCGGCGACCAGCTGGGCGATCATGCCGCCCATCGAGACGCCGACCAGGTGCGCCCGGCGCACGCCGAGGGCCTCGATCAGACCGATGGTGTCGGCGGCCAGGTCGGACAGCCCGTACCGCGCGGAGGACGGGTCGCCGGCGAACAGCGCGGGCAGGTCGACGTCGCCGAGGTGGTCCAGCCAGGTCGACAGGCCGATGTCGCGGTTGTCGAACCGGACCACGTGGAAGCCGCGGGCGGCGAGGGCCGCGCAGAACCCGTCGGGCCAGGTGATCAGCTGTTCGCCGAGGCCCATGACGAGCAGCATCGTCGGGTCGGCGGGGTCGCCGAACGTCTCGTAGCAGAGGTCGACGGAGTTCGAGCGTACGAAAGGCACGGTGTGCTCCTGTTCTCGCTTCCTCGGGTCCGGTCAGTGCTCGTTCCTGGCGAGTCGCTCGGCGAGCCGCCCGCCTTCGACGTCGACGTTCGGCAGGGCCCTGTCCAGCCAGCGTGGCAGCGACCACGCGGACCTGCCGAGCAGCGACAGCACGGCCGGGACGATGGTCATGCGGACCAGCAGGGCGTCGACGGCGACGCCGAACGCGAGGGCGAACCCGAGCGACTGGATGACGATGTCCTCGACGAGGACGAAGCCCGCGAAGACGCTCATCATGATCAGTGCCGCGGCGGTGACGACCCGCGCGCCGTGGCGCAGGCCGGACACGACGGCCTCGTCCGGTGCGGCCCCGCGCACGAACTCCTCCCGGGCCCGGATGATCAGGAACAGCTCGTAGTCCATGGCCAGGCCGAACAGGATGCCGATCAGGAAGATCGGGATGAAGCTGACGATCGGGCCGGTCGACGCGACGCCGAGGACGCCGGCCAGGTTGCCCTGCTGGAAGATGAAGACCAGGGCGCCGAACGAGGCGGCCACCGACAACAGGAACCCCACCGTCGCCTTGATCGGCACCAGGATGCTGCGGAACACCACCATCAGCAGGATGAACGCGAGGCCGACCACGACGGACAGGTACGGCAGCAGCGCGTCGTTGATCTTCTCCGACACGTCGATGTCGACGGCGGTCCGGCCGCTGACGGCCAGGGTCGCGCCGCCGGTCGCCGCCGTGAAGTCCGCCTGCCGGGCCCGCAGGTCGTGCACGAGCTCCCTGGTCTCCTCGCTGGTGGGGCCGCCGCGGGGGACCACGGTGAGGGTGGCGGTGTCGCCGGCCCGGTTCGGCGTCGCCGGGGTGACGAGCACCACGCCGTCGAGGCCGGAGGCGAGCTGCCGGGCCTGCTCGCCCGCGGCGGCGACCGCGCCGGCGGGGGCCTCGACCACGAGGAGCAGGGGGCCGTTGACGCCCGCCCCGAAGCCCTCGGCGAGCTGGTCGTACGCCTTGCGCTGGGTGGACGCGGGGGAGGCGGAGCTGTCGTCGGGCAGGGCCAGCCGCAGGTCGAGCCCGGGGAGCGCGACCACACCGACGGCGACGACCGACAGGACCAGCGCCGGGACGCGGTGCCTGAGCACGGCGCGCGCCCAGCGCTCGCCGTACGGGGTGCCGGCGGGCCGGCCGCCCCTGCCGTCGCGCTGGGCCCGGGGCAGGACCCGGCGGCCGGCGAAGCCCAGCAGGGCCGGCAGCAGCGTCAGGTTGATCACGACGGCGACGGCGACGGCTGCGGCGGCCGCGACGCCCATGGCGGCCAGGAACGGGATCCCGATCACCGCGAGCGCGGCCAGGGCGATGATGACGGTCAGGCCGGCGAAGACCACGGCGGACCCGGCGCTGCCCGCAGCCCGGCCGGCGGCCTCCTCGCCGTCGTGGCCGGCGGCGAGCTCGTGGCGGTGGCGCGACAGGATGAACAGCGCGTAGTCGATGCCGACGGCCAGGCCCAGCATGGTGGCGAGGTCGGCGGTGTTCGAGGTCAGGTCGAGGAAGCCGGTGGCGATCTCGATGCCGAGCAGGCCGACGGCGACGCCGACGACCGCGGTGAGCACGGGCAGGCCCGCGGCGACGAGTGAGCCGAAGGTGACGAGCAGGACGACGGCGGCCACGAGGATGCCGAGCGCCTCGCTGCCGTCGTCGGCTCCGGCCTGCTCGGTGACCTCTCCGGAGTATTCGACGCCGAGGCCGGCGTGCCGTGCGGCGTCGCCGGCGGCGAGCAGTGCCGCGCGGGAGGCGGCGTCCACCCCGGTCGCGTCCACCGCGTAGGCGACGGTGGCGTAGCCGGTCCTGCCGTCCGGTGCGACCGTTCCGGCCCGGTACGGGTCGGTGACCGCCGTGACCTGGGGCGCCGTGCGCAGGGCGGCGAGCGTGGCCCGCACGGCGTCCTGCGGCTCCCGGTCGGTCAGCGCGGCGTCGCCGGAGACGGTGAACACCACCTTCGCCGTGGCGGTGTCCCCGCCGTCGCCGAACCTGTCCGCCACCACGTCCAGCGCCTGTAGCGACTCGGTGCCGGGGATGGTCAACTCGTCGCTGGTCGGCCCCGACAGCTGGGCCGCCCCCACGCCGAACAGGCCGAGGAGGAGCGCCCACACGACCAGCGTCAGCCGGCGACGCCGGAAGGAGAGCCGCCCCAGGCGGTACAGGATTGTCGCCACGAGTGTTCCTCCGTCGGTCGTACGGCCCCGGTTCCGAGAGCGGTTCCACGATCCCGTCCGGCACCGGGTCGCGTCGTCCCGCCGACGCAGGCGTCCGGGTACTGCGAACGCGGTAGGCACGCGGCGTGGCGCTACCGCGGGAACAGGTCGATCGGGGCCGGCCTGCCGCACTACCGTCGTGACCATGGACGCGGCGATCAGGCAGTGGTGGCCCCGACGCCTCGACCGCTACCGCGGCCCGCTGGGCGACGTGCTGCTCGCGGCGGCCGGGGGTGCGCTGGTGCTGTACCTGGGCCCGAACGCGGTGCACCGCGGCACGGCGCTGCTGGCGGCGGCGTGCGCCGTGCTGATCCTGGCGCGCCGCCGGCATCCCGTGCCGGTCGTGCCGGCGGCCAGCGCCGTCTTCGCGCTCACCGTCGCGCTGGGCCGCCCACCGGACGGGATGTTCCTGGTGGCGGGCCTGCTGACCTACTCCGCCGGGCTGGCCAGCCCGCGTCGTCGGCCCTGGGTCTACGCGTCCCTCATGTGGGGATCGCTCATGCTCACCGGTTTCGTGGTGTACCGCGCCGACTGGTGGAACACGGACCAGTTGACCGCGTTCGCGATCATCTTCGGCGGGGCGGCGGCGGGCGACGCCGTCCGGATGCGCCGGGCCTACGTCGCGGAGGTGACCGAGCGGGCCCGGCAGGCGGAGCTCAACCGCGAGGAGGAGGCCCGCCGCCGGGTGATGGACGAGCGGCTGCGCATCGCCCGGGAGCTGCACGACGTCGTCGCCCACCACATCACGGTGATCAGCGTGCACGCCGGCGCCGCCAACCACGTGCTGCGCAACGAACCGGAGAAGGTGTGGCCCGTGCTCGGGCACATCCGCACCGCTGCCGACACCGTGCTGGAGGAGATCAAGTCGGTGATCAGTGTGCTCCGTGATCCGGAGGAGGCCCGCAGCACCGAACCGGCGCCCGGCGTGGAACGCCTGCCGGAGCTGCTGGCCGCGCTGCGCGCCACGGGGTTCGCCGTGCGGCACCGGCAGCACGGCGAGCCCCGGCCGCTGCCGGCGGTGGTGAGCCTGGCCGCGTACCGCATCGCGCAGGAGGCGCTGACCAACGCCCACCGCTACGGCGTCGGCGGCGCCACCGTGGACCTGGAGTACACCGCCGACACCGTGCGCATCGAGGTCACCAACCGGACGGCCGGGTCCGGCGGACGCCGGACCGGCTTCGGGTTCGGGCTGCTCGGCATGCAGGAACGGGCCGCGGCCGCGCACGGCACCATCGTCGCCGGACCGGTCGACGGCGGCCTGTTCCGCGTGCACGCCGAGCTGCCCACCGACGAACGGGCGGTCAACCGCCTCAACCCCCACGCCCCGCAGCCACCCGGGGCTTCCGCCCGGCGACCGGAGGGACAGGTGACATGAGCATCCGCGTGCTGCTGGCCGACGACCAGGCGCTCATCCGTGCCGGCTTCAAGATGATCATCGATGCGGAGCCGGGCCTGGAGGTCGTCGGCGAGGCCGCCGACGGCCGGGAAGCCGTCGACCTGTGCCACCGCAGCCGGGTCGACGTCGTGCTGATGGACATCCGCATGCCCGTCCTGGACGGCATCGAGGCGACCCGCCGCATCGGCGCCGACGAACGCCTCGCCGGCGTGCGGGTGCTGGTGCTCACCACCTTCGACGACGACGACAACGTGATCTACGCCCTCCAGGCCGGGGCGAGCGGCTTCCTGGGCAAGAACGTGGCGCCCGGCGACCTGGTCAACGCCATCCGGGTGGTCGCCGGCGGGGAGGCGCTGCTGTCGCCCCGGGCCACCAGCGGGTTGATCAGCCGGCTGATCCATCACCTCCAGCCGCCGGCCCGGCAACTCCCGGAGCTCGACCTGGTCACCGGCCGGGAGAAGGAGATCCTGCTCCTGGTCGCACACGGGCTGTCCAACGACGCCATCGCCGAACGGCTCCACCTGTCTCCGCTGACGGTCAAGACGCACATCAACCGCACGATGATGAAGCTGGGCGCGCGCGACCGGGCCCAACTGGTGGTCTTCGCCTACCAGCACCACCTGGTCCGGCCCGGCGACCCCCTGCCCGACACGTGAGGACACGGACGTGGCGGCGCCCCGTGCCGGGTGACCGGCCGCACCGGGACACGGAGCGCCAGCTCGCGCAGCTACCGCACCCGCCACCGGGTTACGCCTCCGGCGTGCCGTCGGTGGAGAAGGCCACCTCGCGGCCGTTCTCGACATCGGCGGTCAGCGCTTCGATGCGGGACTTCGCCAGCCCGTACGAGTCGGAGCCGAGCAGCTGGTGCAACGGGGCCTCGCGGCCGGCGGCCACCTCGATGATCGCGGCGGCGGCCTTGACCGGGTCGCCGAGCTGGGTGCCGGGCATCGCCAGGTGCGCCTCGGTCATCTCCCGGATCGCCTCGTAACCGGCGATCGTGGCCGACGGCAGGCCGAGGGACGTGGTGCGCAGGAAGTCGGTGCGCGTGTAGCCGGGCTCGATGAGATTCACGTCGATGCCGAACCCGGCGACCTCGGCGGCGAGGGCCTCGGTGAGGCCCTCCAGGGCGTACTTTCCGGCGCAGTAGAGACCCCAGCCGGGGAACGCGGTCAGGCCGAGGATCGACGAGATGTTGATGATGCGGCCACCGCGCCGGGCCCGCATGGCCGGCAGCGCGGCCCGGAGCACGTTCCAGACTCCGAAGACCTGCACGTCGAACATCCGCCGGGCCTCGGTGTCGGAGACCTCCTCGACCGCGCCGAGGAAGCCGTAACCGGCGTTGTTGACCACCACGTCGATCTGGCCGAAGCGCCGGGTGGACTGCTCGACGGCCGCCGCGACGGCCGCCTCGTCGGTGAGGTCGAGCTCAAGGATCAGCAGCCGGGACCGGTCGACCTCGCCGAGCGCCTCGTCGAGACGCCGCGCCGTGCGGGTGGTGGCGGCCACGGCGTCGCCGCGGCGCAGCAGCTGGGTGACCAGCTCCAGTCCCAGGCCACGCGAGGTGCCGGTGACGAACCAGGTGGTGGGGTGCGGCATGGTGCTCTCCTCGTGGAGTTCGGATCTCGACGGGTTCCATCCTGGGAGCTGTGTCGCCGGCGTCGACAGGTCCGATCTGGCCCAGCGCTGCCTGGGAACGCCATGCCCCCGCACGGTCTTCTCGCCGGAGAACTGGCCGCGCCATAATTCCTGACATGGCGGCGAACACGGACCTGAGCGACTTTCTGCGGACGTGCCGGGCGCGAACGACCCCCGAGACGGCCGGGATCGTCGCCCCGGACGCGGCGGCCGGGCGACGGGTACGCGGGTTGCGTCGGGAAGAGGTGGCGCAGCTCGCCGGGGTGAGCGTCGACTACTACACCCGCCTGGAGCAGGGCCGCCACAGCACCCCGTCGGACGCGGTCGTCGACGCCCTGGCCCGGGTGTTCCGGCTGGAGCCGGCCGCCCGCGCACACCTGGCCGACCTCGCGCGACCGGCCCGGCGACGCGCCAGGCAGACACCGCCGCAACGCGTGCGCCCGGCCATGCAGCAGATGATCGCCTCGATGACCGAGCACCCGGCGCTGATCCTGGGCCGGCGCACCGACGTGCTGGCCGCGAACCTGCTCGCCCGGGCCCTGCTCACCGACTGGACGCGGCTGCCGCCCCGGGACCGCAACTACACCCGGTGGATCTTCCTCGATCCCGACGCCCGCGCCGCCTTCCTCGACTGGCCGTCCGTGGCCGCCGACGTCGTCGGCACGCTGCGCCTCTACGCCGGCCGCCACCCGGACGACACCAGGCTCAGCGAGCTGGTCGGCGAGCTCACGATCAAGAGCCCCGAGTTCCGTACGTGGTGGAACGGCCACAAGGTGCACGAGCGCACCCACGGCGTCAAACACATGGTCCACCCCGCCGTCGGGCCGATCACCCTGCGGTACGAGGCCCTGACGCTGCCCGGCGACGAGGACCAGACCCTGTTCCTCTACACCACGGACCCGGGCAGCCCGTCACAGGAGAACCTGCGGTTGCTCGGCCTGACGGTCGGTGAGCCGGTCCGTCGGGCGGATCCGGCCCGGTAGCGCGTCCACAGAACTCGCCATGTGAGCGGTCGCCCACGCATCGTTGACCGGCCGTGGTGGCGGCCGGAAGATGCATTCATGCAGAGCAATGTCAATGGACAGTCCTACGTGGACGTCGCCGCCGAGCTCGGGCTGGGTGAGACCGTCGGCCGCTACCGGCCCTCCGTCGGCGCCGACATCGCCATCACGGTGGCCGTCGCCGTGCTGGGCGTCGTCCTGATCCTCGTGAGCGGCGACGCCAGGGCGGTCACCGCGTTCGGCGTCGGCCTGCTGGCGCTGGCCGCGCTCGCCGCGTGGGTGACCCGACGCAAGGCGGGCAGGTGCCGTTACCTGTACGACAACGGCTCGCTGACCATCGACCACACCGGCGCCGTCACCTCGTTGTTCACCTGGGACGACGTGGCGCACGTGCGGGTCTGGGTCCGAGTGCTCTACCTGGTCACCGCGTACGCGGAGGTCCTGCAGGGCCGCGTCGAGCTCAAGGACGGCACGGTCGTCGACCTGGCCAAGCCCGACTACAAGGACAAGCACGAGCTGGTCGCGCACGTGGAGAAGTTCGCTGCCGCCGCCGTGCTGCCGGTCAAGGTCGACGAGGCGCTGCGCACCGGCGCCGCGACCTTCGGGCCGGTCACGCTGACCGGCGCGGGGGTGCGCCGAGGCAGTGAGTTCGTCACCCGTTCCGCCATCACGAACGTGGAATGCGGCAAGACCCGCCTGAAGATCTGGGCCGGGCAGCGCCGGCCGGTCATCTCCGAGCGGCTGCGCAACATCCCCGACGTGGCCGTCCTGCTGCACCTGATGCGGCGCTGGCCGGTCGCCGACGAGCCCGAGGGCAAGGCCGGCGTCACCGCGTAGCCGGGCATTGCGGCAGCCAGGGCGGGGCAGGCGCCCCGGCGTCAGGTGACAGGCCGGTCACCGTCCCTGCGGAGTCCGGACGGCCCGGGCCCGGTCCCCGGCCCAGGCCGCTTCGAGGATCGCGGTGAGGCTGGCGGTGTCGGTCGGGCCCGGATGGTTCTGGATCAGACGGGTGACGCCACCGGCCAGCTCCGCGAAGCGCGGGAGGTCGGCGCGGGCCACGCCGATGTCCGCCAGGCTGGCCGGGATGCCGATGTCGGCGAGGAGGCCGTCGAGCCAGGTGAGGAACGCGTCCGCGGCCTCGGCGTCCGAGGCGTCGGCCACGTCGAGCCCGCACACCCGGGCGAGGTCGGCCAGCCGGTCGCTGACGGCGTCCCTGGCCGCGTCGAGCGCGTAGGGCAGCAGCAGCCCGACGCCCAGGCCGTGCGGCGTGTGGGTGGCCGCGCCGATGGGGTACTGGAGGGCGTGCGGGGCGCCGTTGCCCGCGTGGGAGAAGGCGAGCCCGGCGAGCATGGACCCGTAGGACATGTCCGCGCGCGCGTCGGTGTCGCCCCCGTCTGCGACCGCGCGCCGCAGGCTGCGGGCGATCCGCTCCGCGGCCAGGAGCGCGTAGTGGTCGGTGACCGGGTTGCGACCGAGGAACACCTGCTCCACCGGGTCGCGCGGCCCGTGCGGCCGGGGCCGCGCCGTGTAGCTCTCCACCGCGTGACAGAACGCGTCGATGCCGGAGTGGGCGGTGACGGTCGCGGGGCAGCTGTAGGTGAGCTCGGGGTCGACGATGGCGAAGTCGGGCACGATGTGGACGCTGGAGACCCCCACCTTCAGCGCGCGCTCCGGGTCGGTCAGCACCGAGACGGGGGTGAGCTCGGAGCCGGTGCCGGACGTCGTCGGCACCGCGACGAGCGGAATGGTCGGCCCCGGCACCCTCGACTCGCCGTAGAAGTCGCGCGGCGTCCCGCCGTGTCGCCGGATGACGCCGACGATCTTGGCGAGGTCGATCACCGTGCCGCCGCCGATCGCGAGGATCACGTCGGCGTCCACCCGGGCGGCGGCCGAGACGGCCAGGGCGACATCGGTGAGGGGCACGTCCGGGGTCGCGTCGGAGAACACCTCGACGGCCTCGGTCTGCTCCCGCACGGCGGCCACGATCCCGGCGACGCCCGGCTGCCCCAGCAGGACCCGGTCGGTCACGACGAGGACCCGCGAGCCGCTCTCGGCCACCACCCGGGGGATGTTCTGCGCGACCCCTTCGCCCACGATCAGCTGGCGTGGTCCGCGGACGGTCTCAAGCATGTCGGTGCCTCTTTCGGAACGTCGGCGGCGGTGTGCTGGGCGGACGTCCAGGCCACCTGCGTGACCGGGACGGCGTCGGCGAGGTCGGCCGCCCGGGTGGCGCAGCCGTCCCCCGGGTGAAGGCCGGTCAGGTCATGGGTGCGCGGGGCGCGGTGATCCGCGGCGAGCGCGCGGGGCGGCGGGACGGTCACGGCAGGTCGATCGCCGCGTAGGTGAGGTCGAGGTATTCGAGGATGCCCTCGTGCGACCCCTCCTTGCCGATCCCGGACTGCTTCACGCCTCCGAACGGGGCCGACGGGTCCGAGATCAGCCCACGGTTGACGCCGACCATCCCGGTCTCCAGCCCCTCGGCGAACCGGAGCGCCCGTTGCAGGTCACGGGTGAAGACGTAGCCGACCAGGCCGTGCTCGGTGTCGTTGGCCTTCGCCAGCACCTCGTCGTCGGACGTGAACGGGATGATCGGCGCCACCGGGCCGAAGATCTCCGCCCGGAGCAGCCGGGCGTCCTCGGGCACGTCGACGAGGACCGTCGGCGGGTAGAAGTGGCCCGGCCCGTCCGGACGCCCGCCGCCGACCAGGACCCGCGCGCCGCGGTCGACCGCGTCGGCGACGAGTTCGTCGATCTGGGCGACCGACGCCTCGTCGATCAGCGCCCCGACGTCCACGCCGTCGTCGAGACCGTGGCCCACCGACAGCGCGCCCATCCGCTCGGCGAAGCGCGCCGTGAACTCCTCGCGCACCGGCTCCTCGACGTAGATCCGGTTGGCCGCGATGCAGGACTCCCCGATGTTGCGCATCTTGGCCACCATGGCCCCGTCGAGCGCGACGTCCAGGTCGGCGTCGGCACACACGATCAGGGCCGCGTTGCCGCCCAGCTCCATCGAGGTGCGCAGCACGTTGTCCGCGGCCTGCCGCAGCAGCACGCGCCCGACCTCGGTCGACCCGGTGAACGAGAGCTTGCGGGTCCGGCCGTCGGCCAGCAGCGCGGAGACGACCTTGCCGGAACGCCTGGTGGTCACCACGTTGACGACGCCCGGGGGTACGCCGACCTCCTCCATGATGCGGGCCAGCAACAGCATGGTCAGCGGCGTCTGCGCGGCCGGTTTGGTGATCGTCGTGCAGCCGGCGGCCAGCGCGGGAGCGATCTTGCGGGCGCCCATGGCCAACGGAAAGTTCCAGGGCGTCACGAAGACACACGGTCCGACCGGCTTCGGCACGGTGAGGATGCGGTATCCGCCTGCGGGAGCGGTGCCGTAGCGCCCCTCGACGCGTACCGCCTCCTCGGCGAACCACCGGAAGAACTCGGCGCCGTAGGCGACCTCCGCCCGCGCCTCGGCGAGCGGCTTGCCCATCTCCAGCGTGATCAGCCGGGCGATCTCCTCGGCCCGCCCGGTCAGGGCCCGGTACGTCGCGGTCAGCAACTCCGACCGCCTCCGCGGCGGGGTCGCCGCCCACCCCGCCATCGCGCCGCTCGCCGCGTCCAGGGCGGCGAGGCCGTCGACGACGTCGGCGTCGGCCACCTCGGCGATGGTCTTGCCCGTGGCCGGGTCCTCGACGGCGAAGGTGGCTCCGCTGGCGGCGGCGCGCCAGGCGTCGCCGATCCGCAGCCGCCGGTGCTCGGGGGCCAGGACGTTCGTTGGGTCGCTCATCGCGTCGCCTCCTGTGATCTTCTTGGTCATGTCCGGCGCACGTCAGCGCACGTGCCGGCCGCGCAGTCGCCCGCAGTCGTCCGCACCGTCGGCGGTGCGGCTACCGCCCGGCCCCGGACAGCGACAGCCCGGTGCCCGCGTCGAACAGGTGCGCCCGGTCCAGGTCGACCGTGACCTGCACCCGTTCGCCCGGCGTGCCGGTGGCGGTGGGTCGTGCCTTGACCTTGAGGATCTCGGTCCCCACCCGGACGTCGACCACCGTCCGGTCGCCGAGCGGTTCGAGCCCGTAGAGTTCCCCCGCCAACGACGCGTCCCCGCGCTGCTCGACGGAGAGGTCCTCCGCGCGCAGGCCCAGCAGCAGCGCCCGGCCCTCCTCCGCCGTGGCCCAGCGGGGCCGCGGCAGCGTCCAGCCCCCCGCGCCGACCAGGTGGTCCCCCTCGGCGCGGCAGGCGAGCAGGCTGATCGGCGGGCTCCCGACGAACCCCGCGACCCACTGGTTGGCCGGCCGCTCGTACACCTCGGTCGGCGTGCCGACCTGTTGCACCTTCCCCTCCTTGAGGACCGCGACCTGGTCGGCCATGGACAGGGCCTCGACCTGGTCGTTGGTCACGTAGACGAAGGTCGCGCCGAGGCTGCGGTGGATGCGGGTGAGCTCGGTGCGCATCTCGACGCGGAGCTTGAGGTCGAGGTTCGTCAGCGGCTCGTCCATGAGGAACGCGCGCGGGCGACGGACCAGCGCCCGGGCCAGGGCGACCCGCTGCATCTCCCCGCCCGACAACTGCGCGGGACGACGCTGGAGCAGCCGCTCGATGTGCAGCAGGCTCGACATCCGCTCGACGGCCGCGGCGATCTCGCCCGAGGACGCGCCGCGTGCCCGCAACGGCGACGCGATGTTCTCGAAGGCCGTGCGTCGCGGGTAGAGGGCGTAGTTCTGGAAGACCATGGCCAGGTCGCGTGCGGCCGGGGTGTCACCGGTCGCGTCCCGGCCGTCCAGGCGCACCGAGCCGGCGTCGAGCTTCTCCAGGCCGGCGATCGCGCGC
Source organism: Micromonospora sp. WMMD712 (assembly GCF_029581295.1). NCBI lineage: Bacteria > Bacillati > Actinomycetota > Actinomycetes > Micromonosporales > Micromonosporaceae > Micromonospora > Micromonospora sp. WMMD712. The sequence continues at coordinate 1,946,415 of NZ_CP120743.1, read as the reverse complement.
AGGGTCGTCGTCTTGCCCGCCCCCGAGGGCCCGAGCACGACGAAGAACGCGCCGTCCGGCACGTCGAGGGTCACCCCGTCCAGGGCCTGGACCTTGCCGAAGGACTTGCACAGCCCCTGCACCGCCACGATTCCCATCAGGCCACCAGTTCTTCCGTGCGTACGTCGTAGACCGCCGGGGTCCCGCCGGTGTGCCGCAGCCCGACCTTCGCGTCGGCGGCGAACCGGACGGTCGGTGGCATCCGCACCCGCACGTCGCGCTCGCCGCCGTGGTCGACCACGTAGATGATCTCGTCGCCCAGCCATTCGGCGGAGACCACGCGGGCCGGGATCGCGCCCTCGGCCCCCGGCGCGGTGACCTCCAGCGCCTCCGGCCGGACGCCGGCGACCAGGCGACGGTCGCGCGGCAGGCCCTGCGGTGGCGTGAGCACCAGCCCGCCCTGGCCGCGCAGCGTCCCGTCGGCCACCTCCACCTCGATCAGGTTGATCGGCGGCGAGCCGATGAACGCGGCGCAGAAGAGGCTCGCCGGCCGGTCGTAGACCTCCAGCGGCGTGCCGACCTGCTCGACGCGGCCCTTGTTGAGGATGGCGATCCGGTGACCGAGCGACATCGCCTCCACCTGGTCGTGGGTGACGTAGACCATGGTCGCCCCCAGCTCGCCCTGCAGGTGCTTGATCTCCGTACGCATGTCGGCCCGCAGCTCCGCGTCCAGGTTGGTGAGGGGTTCGTCCATGAGGAACGCGCGCGGCCGGCGCACCAGGGCGCGGGCGAGCGCGACGCGCTGCTGCTCCCCGCCGGACAGCTGGCGCGGTCGCCGGTCCAGCAGCGGACCGAGCCGCATCAGCCGGGCGGCCTCGGCGACCCGCGCCTGCACCTCCGGCTTGGGCAGTCCCTCGGCCCGCAGCGGGAACGCCAGGTTGTCGCGGGTCCTCAGGTGCGGGTAGAGGGCGTAGAACTGGAACACCATGGCGATGTCGCGCTCGGCGGGCGGCAGGTCGTTGACCAGCGTGTCGCCGATGCGGATGTCGCCCGTCGTCTGCCGCTCCAGGCCGGCGATGGCCCGCAGCGTGGTCGTCTTGCCGCAGCCCGAGGGGCCGAGCATCACGAACAGCTCGCCGTCGCCGATGGACAGGTCCACGTGCTCGACCGCGACGGTCCCGTCCGGGTAGCGCTTGTGCAGGGCGGTCACCTCGATGCGGGCCATCAGCGTCGCACCGCCCCGAGCGTCACACCGGCGACGAGGTGCTTGCGCACCAGGTAGGCGAAGATGAGCACCGGCAGGGCGAACACCACGGAGGCGGCGGCCACCAGGCCCCAGTCCACGGTGGTGCCGCCGATGAGGCCGGCGATCGCGGGCGGGGCCGTCCGGACGTCGTCGCTGGAGGTGAGGAAGATGGCGAACACGAACTCGTTCCACGAGAAGATGAGGGCGAAGACCGCCGTCGCGGCGATGCCGGGCACGAGCAGGGGGAGGGTGAACTTCCAGAACGCCTGCAGGCGGGTGTAGCCGTCGAGCATGGCGGCGTCCTCGTACTCCGCGGGCACCTCGTCGACGAAGCCCTTCATCATCCAGATCGTGAACGGGACGTTGTACGCGGCGTAGATCAGGATCAGGCCGAGCTTGCTGTCGATGAGCCCGACCTGGCGGTACATGAGGAAGATCGGGATCACCACCACCACGGGGGGCATGAAGCGGGTGGACAGGATGAAGAAGAGCTGGTCCTTCTTGGCCTTCATGCCGAAGCGCGAGTAGGCCCAGGCCGCCGGGACCCCCAGCACGGTGGCCAGCACCGTGGAGACTCCGGCGACCACCACCGAGTTGAGGAACGAGACGGACAGGGCCGAGCGGCCGCCGTCGGGGGCGACGAACACGTCCCTGAAGTGGGCCATGGTGACGTCGAAGTCGAAGAACTTCGCCGGGATGGCGTAGACGTCCCGGTTCTCCTTGATGGACGTCTCGATCATCCACAGCACCGGGAAGAGCATCACGACGGCCAGCACGGTCAGCAGCGCGATCTCCAGGACGGAGCGGCCCCGGCCGCCGAAGCGGCGCGCGGGAGGCGGGTCGTCCCGGGCCGGGCCCGTGGACACGGCCTCGTCGACGGAGACGGCCATCAGCCCTCCTTCAGCTTGTTCAGGTAGCGCAGGTAGAGCTGCGTGAGGACGACGACGACGAGGACCATGAGAATCCCGTACGCCGAGGCGGTCCCGGTGTTGAAGCCCAGGAACGCGACCTTGTAGACGTGGAACGACAACGTCTCGGTGGAGACACCCGGGCCGCCGCTGGTCAGGATGTAGACGAGGTCGAACAGCCGGAACGCCTCGATGGCCCGGAACAGCACGGCGATGAGGAGCAGCGGCCACACCAGCGGAAGCGTGATGGTGCGGAACCGGAACCACTCGGAGGCCCGGTCGATCGAGGCCGCCTCGTACAGGTACCTGGGCACCGCGGTGAGGCCCGCGAGCGCGATGAGCATGATGAACGGCGTCCACTGCCAGGTGTCGACCACGATCAGGGAGACCAGTGCCGTCCGCTGCCGGGTGAGCCACTCGACCTGCCCGAGGCCGACCGAGCCGAGCATGCTGTTGATCACGCCGAACTGCGCGTCGAGCATGAATCGCCAGAACAGCCCGACCACGACCGGCGACAGCATCATCGGCACCAGGAACAGGGTGGTCAGCAGTCCCCGCCCGTGCGTACGCCGGGAGATCAGGTAGGCGATGGCGAAGCCGAGCACGGTCTGCAGCGAGACCGCGCCGACCACGTAGACCAACGTGGTCAGGGCCCTCGTGTGGACCTGCGCCGACGTCAGGATGGCGGTGTAGTTGCCGAACCCGACGAAGTTGGCGGGCCCGCCGCGGGTGGCCGAGTAGTCGGTGAACGACAGGTACAACGCCCACAGCAGCGGGAACACCGACATCGCGAGCAACAGCAGCAGCGCGGGGGAGACGAAGGCCACGGCGAGCCCGCGGTCGCCCAGCCGGCGGGACCGGCCCCGGGCAGGCGGTGTCGCGGACGCCACCTGCCCGGGGTCGTCGGTCGTCAGGGGGACGGGCGCACTCACAGTCCGCCGCCGCCCTTGCGGCCGCTCGAGTCGAGCACGCTCTGCTGCTCCCGGGCGATGTCGTCGAGCGCCTCCTTCGGCTTCTTCGCGCCGTTGAGGGCCGCGTTCACGTTGGTGTTCTCGATGTCGACCAGGCGCGCGTACTCGGGCACGTTCCACATGTCCCGCATCCGGGGCACCGAGTCGGCGTACACCTTGTTGAACGGCCCGGCGTTGAGGAACTCGGGCGACTCCAGGGCGTCCGTGCGCGCCGGCACGCCACCGGCCGCGGCCCACTTCTTCTGGATGTCGGGGCGCTCGAACCACTTCATGAAGTTCAGCGCCTCCGCCTGGTTGGCCGCGGGGGAGTAGGCCGACACGTGCATCCCCATGCCGCCGAGGGGGACGAGGTTCGTCTTCTGGCTCGGCAGGGTGGCGAAGCCCAGCTTGTCGAGGATCTGCTCCCGCGTGGCGCCGAGCGTCGACTGCTTCGGATCGAGCAGGCCGCCGCTCGCGGCGATCCAGTTGAACGCGATGCACGCCTTGCCCTGGGCGACGGCCGCGTTGACCTCGTCGATGAACCAGTTGCCGGAGCCCTTGGCGGTCAGCGGCTTCATCTTGTTGACCAGGACGTCCATCGCCTCCTGGCCCGCGGCGTCGTTGAGGACGCCGTCGATCTTGCGCGTCTTCGGGTCCCAGAGGTTGCCGCCGTAGACGCCGTTGACCGTGTTGTAGGTGACGGCCGCGGCGTCGGAGCCGTTGGCCTGGTGGAACGCCAGCCCGCTGACGCCCGGGTTGTCCGCCTGGCACTTGCCGGCGACCGAGATCATCTCGTCCCAGGTCTGCGGCGGCTTGTCGCCGATCAGGTCCTTGCGGTAGATCATCGTCCACGTGTCGCCGAGCAGCGGCAGGCCGTACAGGCTGGCGTTCTCGTCGCGCTTGCCGGTCTCCGCCTGGGGGAACTGGCCGTAGGCCGCCAGCAGGTACGGGTTGTAGGCGTTGACGTCGATGTTGTTCTTGACGAAGTCGGTGAGGTCGAGGATGTTGCCGTTCGTCACGGCCTCGCCGATGTGCTGCGAGTCCAGGATCGCGATGTCGAAGTCGGTCTTGCGCGCGGCGAACTGCGTGAACATCGCGTCGTGCCAGTTCGCGTTCGGCACGGTGTTGACCTTGATGGTCGCGTTCGGCCGTTCCTTCTTGTACTCCGCGTTGGCGAACTCCTCCAGCGCGTGGGCGGGGGGCCAGTCGAACCAGATGAAGCTGAGGGTCAGCGGGTCCTTGGTGAGCTCCGGAATGGTCGCCGGGGCCTTGGGGGCGCTCGCCTGCGCGTCGTCGTCCTGGCTGTCGCCGCAGGCCGCCAGGGTGGTGGCGACCAGCAGCATGGCCGCCGTCGCCAGCCGTGCCTTTCGCCCGGGAACGGACAATCGTCCTGTCAGCTTCGGATGCCGCATCTTCTGGCCTGCTTTCTGGTGGGGGTGTGGAGCCTCGCTAGGTGCTTCGCCGAGCAGGTGCCGGATCGTTCAGGCGGGTTGCCGGGCTGTCGCGGGGCCGACCCGCGGGGGTCGGCGTCGCGGGCGCGCCGGGACGCGCCGGGTCCTCGCGCCGTCGGGCGGCCCGTCGGTCCGTCCGGCCCGGTGCCGGCCGGGGCGGGACGTCGAGCATGCTCATAGGAGCGTCAGGTGATCGAGTGGAGCGGTGGCGGGTGGTGCTGGCGGTGCGGGATGACGGGCGCTCGTCGGATTTCCTATACGATCGAGCGGGGCGTCAGCATGTCGCAGCGTCGTTACCGATGTCAACAGGTTCCCGAAGATGCAGGAAAGGACCTCACGTCACGATGGACGACGAAGCGATGACCGCGCGGGGCCGCAGGGTCGTGACGGGCGGGACGTCGCCGGGTCGAGCCGGCGGCCGACTCGCCGACGAGGTGTACGACACGCTGCTCGGACAGCTGATGTCGCTGCGGATCGAGCCCGGCTCCCGCGTCACGATCGACGTCCTGGCGCGGGAGCTGGGGGTCTCGCAGACGCCGATCCGGGACGCGCTCAACCGCATGGAGGCCGAGGGCCTGGTCGTGCGGGTGCCCCACGCCGGCTACCGCATCCCCCCGCAGATCACCCGGCAACGGTTCGAGGACATGCTCGAGATCCGCCTGCTCCTCGAACCGGCGGCGGCGCGCAGGTCCGCCGAACGCGCGTCCCTGGAGCAGGTGGCCGGCCTGCGCCGGATGCTGGAGGAGATGGCGGAGCTGGAGGGGGGCAGCGGGCCGATGGCCTACGGCGCCTTCGGGCTGCGCGACGCCGCCTTCCACGATCTCGTCGCCCGCAGCGCGGGGAACCAGGTCGTCCGCGAGGCGCTCGCCCGCCTGCACAGCCACGTGCACCTCTTCCGGCTGCTCCACGACACCCAGGTCACCCACCTGGCCATGGCCGAGCACGAGGAGGTCGTGGCCGCGATCGCCGCCCGCGACCCCGACGCCGCCGCCTACGCGATGCGGCGACACATCCTGCGCTCCGGCGAGCGGTTCCGGCGACTGTTCGACGAGGTCGAGGACGCGGCGGCAGTGGCGGTGGAGGCTTGACGGGCGGGCGGGGCGGGGGAATGCTAGCCCCACCGGATCAGATCGGATCTGATCGCGTCCGCCTCACCGCCCACCGCCACCAGATGCGAGGAGAAGCAGGTGCCCAGAGCGCTGCTCCTGACCGGCGACGCCGCCGAGGAACTCGACACCATGTACCCCTACTACCGCGTGCAGGAGGGCGGCTGGGACGTCGACGTCTCGTCGCGGACGAGACGTGACGTGCAACTGGTCATCCACGAGTTCGACCCCAACTCCGACGCCTACGTGGAGAAGAACGGCCGGAAGCTCCCGGTCGACGTGCCCTGGGCCGAGGTCGACGTCGAGCGTTACGACGCCCTGATCATCCCCGGGGGGCGCGCCCCCGAATGGATCCGGGTCGACGCCGACGTCAGGCGCATCACCGAGCACTTCTTCGCGCGCAACCTCCCCATCGCCCTGGTCTGCCACGGCGCGCAGGTGCCAGCGGTGTACGGGCTGCTGAAGGGCCGGAAGACGGCCTGCTTCCCGCCCATCACCGGTGACATGGAGAACGCGGGCGCGACGGTCATCGACGCTCCCGACGTCGTGGACGGCAACCTCGTCTCGTGCCGGGGCTGGCCCGACATGCCGCAGTTCGGCAGGGCGATGATGGAGGTCTTCTCGAAGTCCGTCGACCCCGCGTCGGCATGAGCGCACCCGGCCGGTCCCGGTGACGGCACTGCGCACCGTCACCGTCGACGGCTGTCCCGTCCACGTCTTCGACAGCGGCGCGGGGCCCACGGTGCTGATGCTGCACGGCTCCGGACCCGGCACGACCGGGTCCGGAGCCTGGGCGACGACGGCGCAGGCGCTGGGCACGTCCTGGCGCGTGCTGGCTCCCGACCAGGCGGGGTTCGGCCGCACACCCGTCCCGGAGGGGGCCCGGGGCGGGCTCAAGCTGTGGACGGAGCAGGCCGCCGGCCTGATGGACGCCCTCGGGGTCGAGCGCTACGCCGTGGTGGGTCACTCCATGGGCGGGGCGGTGGCGCTGGCGTTGGCGGCCGCGCGCCCTGAGCAGGTCACCCGTGTCGTGGCGGTCTCGACGATGGGTGCCCCCGGGGCCCCGCTGTCCGCCGATCTCGACGCGATCTGGGCCGCCCCCGCCGGCCCGCTCGGGGCCCGCGACATGCTGCGTCGCCTCGTCCACGACCAGGCGCTCGTGACCGACCCGGCCGTCGAAGCCCGGGCCGCCGCGATGCGGGCGGGGGCGGCCGCGTACGCGTCGTTGTTCCCGCCGCCCCGGGCACGCTGGGCCGACGACCTCGCCCTCCCGGCGCGGACGCTGGCGGCGGTCCGCGCCCCGGTGCTGCTCGTGCACGGCGCCGAGGACCGGGTCACCCCGCTCGCGGCGTCGACCCTGCCCCTGCTCGGGCACCTGGCCGACGTCCGGCTGCACGTGCTCGGCCGGTGCGGGCACGTGCCGGCGATCGAACACCCGCACGAGTTCCGGCACCTGCTGTCGTGCTTCCTCGGGCCGGGGCGCTAGGGGCCGGTGTGGATCAGCGCCGCCCACAGTTCCGGGCGATCCGGGTGCGCGCGTCGTACCCGGTCGACGGCCCGGTCCAACGCGACGGCCGCCGTGTCCGCGTCGAGGCGCTCCCCGGCCCTCAGGCCGGCGTAGACGTCGTCGGCGACCTGCGCGGCCACCCGGTCGGAGACCGCCCACTGGCTGCCGATGACGTGCCGGAAGCCGGCCATCTGCAACGCCGCGGTGAGATGGATGGCCTCGTCGGGCAGGTCACGGCCGCCCGCCGCGGTGCGGCACGCCGAGAGGTAGGCGAGGTCGGCGCCGCCGGCCGACCGGCTGCGGGCGGCGAGACGGCCGGCCAGGTCCAGGACGCTGAGCCTGCCGTCGACCAGGCGGAGGGCGGCCGCGCTGGGCCGCTCGAAGTCCTGGTCGCCGTGACAGGCGAAGTGCGCCCACCCGTGCTGTCCGAGCGCGGTCAGCACCCCCTCGACGGTGGCGCTGCGGCCGGTCAGCACCCGTAGGCCGGGCACGTGCGAGCTGACCGCGCGCAGCTCGTCGCTGACCGCCGGCAGCGGCGCCTGGCCGGGCAGCACGCCGAGTCCCACCGCGAACGCCCGCGGTGGCCCGGGCGACGTCGGGGCGGCGCGGGCGCGCAGCAGCGCCGTCAGGCTCGGGGTGTAGGACGACACGCACCGGGCGGCGACCGAGATCCGGCGTTTCGCGGCGAGCGGCGCACTCGCCCCGAACCGGCCGGCAGCGTGCAGCGGCAGCATCGTCAGCGGCCCGGCCGGGCACCACCACACCCGGTGCCGCCGATCCGGCGCGCTGCCGAGGACGTCGTCGAGGGCCGCGCAGACGGGCTCCCCGACGGTGTCCCAGAGCCACCGTTGCAGCGTCACCAGCGTCTGGCGCAGCGCGACCCGCTCGGCCGGCCCGCCGCCCTCCTCCGCCGCCCGCTGGGCCTTGAGGAACGCCACGGCGCGCTGCTGCGCCGTGTCGTGGGACAGCCACGGCAGCGGCACCGCGCGTACCCCGTCGGCGGTGACGATGACCGCGTCGCTGCGCCACCGCGAGGTGTTGACCAGCACCGCCGCGCCGTCGGCGGTCGCCGGTTGCAGGTCGGCGAACGACGGCTGACGGAGGAAGCCCGCGAAGCCCGGCCGGCGGCGGGCCTCGGCCACGAGCTGCTCCCAGCGCTCCGCCAGCCGGCGGCGGTGGCCGGCGTCCTCGGTCTCTGCGCGGTGCGGTCCGCCCAGCGCGCTGGTCAGCAGGTCGCGGCCCAGCTCCCAACCCGGGTGGGCCGGCAGCTCGACGAGCTGGGCGGCCTCGGCGCCGTCCAGCTCCCGGCGCGTCCGGTCGAGCTCGTCGGCGAGCACGGGCGCGACCGCGGCCAGCTCGGACAGGTCGCTGCGGGTCTGCAGGGCCTGCGACCACAGCACCTGGCGACCCTGCTCCAACAGCTCCACCGCGCGCTCCGGCTGCCCGGCAGCGACGGCCCAGGCGGCCGCGTCGCCGGCCAGGCCGGTCACCGTGGTCAGCCGCTTCTCCTGCACGGCGCGGTCCAGGCCACGCCACGCCAGCAGCGGCAGCAGTTCCACGGCGGCGACGTACGCCTCCAGGGCCAGCTCCGCGTCGCCGGCCTCGGCGGCGGTCCGCGCCCAGGTGCGGGCCGCGGTCATCCTGATCTCGACCGCGCCCGCCCGGGAGGCCGCCGCCGACCGCCACATGCCGACCGCGGCGTCGAGGTCGGCGGGGTCGTGCGCGATCAGGTAGCGGGTCCGCAACGCCATGCCGAGCACGTTGAGGGCGCGCGCCCGGTCCGGGTGGCCGGGAGAGAACCCGGCCAGGGCGGCCATGCCGGTCTCCACGGCGTCACTGACCCCGGCCGGGTCGCTGCTCATCCGGGCGCGGACGAGCAGCGAGTGGGCCAGGTTGACCAGGTGGCCCGCCCGCTGCGTGTCGGCCGTCGGCGAGTCGACGGCCTCCCGGGTGCTGCGGATCGCCTCGTCCAGGTGCCGCGACGAGTTGCTGCTGAGGCCGTGCATGACCAGCAGGGCGCCGTGGGTGGCCAGCAGTTGCGCGCGGACCGCGCCGACGGCCGGCAGGTCCTCGACCACCCGCCGGCTGACCCGGACCGCCTCGTGCAGGTCGGCGTCGTCGCCGTCGGCGCTCACCCAGCGCTGCACCAGCGCGATCACCAGCACGCCGTTGAGGGCGGCCCGGTCGACGTGCCGCTCGGGCATGGCGGCCAGGCCGTCCCGGCAGTGCGCGATCGCCTCGTCGAGGTCGCGGCGGCCGCCGGTCCGGGCGAAGCGCATGACCAGGCAGAGCGCCAGCAGCTGCCGGGCGGTGAGCGCGTGGTCCGGGTCGGTGGAGCGGTGGACCTCCCGGCTGAGGCGGACCGCGGTGTCGATGTCGGCCAGCCGGCCGAACCGCTCGAAACTGAGCCGGTACACGTTCACACAGCGGATCAGCACGTCCGTGCGGATGGGGTCGCTCTCGCCGACGGCGGCCACCGCGACGTCCGCGTGCCGTCTCGCCACCGACAGGTCCGACACCTCGCGCCGGTGCTCGAAGCGGAAGCCGACGACCGAGGCGAGCTGGGCGTTGACGTACGGCCACCACGGGTCGTCGGGCGAGGTCAGCGCCGTTGCCCTCGTGGCGACGGCCACGGCGGCGTCGAGGCGCGCCGGGTCCGAGGCCCGGCCGCGCAGCATCAGCACGGTGGAGAGCGCGGCGAGCACGTCCACCCGGGACGGATCCTCCGCGAGGAGGCCCCGCGCCAGACCCTCGGCCCGGACCAGCAGCGACTCGTCACCGCTGTCGTTGTAGGCGACGACGAGCGGATCCACCGCATCGGCGGATCCCGCTGCGGATGGCACCGACTCAGTAGATTCGACAGGAGCCGGGGCGTCAACCGACGGGAGTGTCGTGGATGGAGCAACGCCGTCTGCTGGCCCAGCTGTGCGCCGCCGTGCCGACCCTGCGCGAGCACGCGGAGGCGGGGCTGTGGACCGACCTGCTCGACGAGGCGCTCGACGACCTGGCCGCCGGCAGACCGGTGGCCGAGGTCTGCCGGCAGCTCGGCTGGGCGGTCGAGACCGAGACCGGGACGGAGACCGAACGCGGCGTCGGCGAGTCGGTTCCCGACCACGCCGGGGGCGCGCGGCTGGAAGGGCTCGCGCCGGTGGTGCTGGACGGCGGCTACCGCTGCCCGCGTGACCGGTGCACGCGCCGGGCGCACCGCGACGACCAGGGCCGGGTGCCGCACTGCGCGCTGGCCGGGACGCCGATGACGTACCGGTCCGAGCCATGATCGAAGTGCTGCTGGGCGAGGTCGGGCGGCGCATCGAACACCGCTGGCTGACCCGGGCGTTCGGCCCCGCCCTGCTGTGGTGCGCGGTGGCCGCCTTCGCCGTGCTGCCGGGTCGCGGCTCCGTCCTCGACGTACCCGGCGCGGCGCGCGCCGCCGCCGACGCGCTCGATCATCTGAAGGGCCGGGTCAGCCTGGCCGTCGTGGTCGGGGCGCTCGTCGTCGCGGTCGCGGCGGCGGCCGCGGTCGGCGCGCAGGCGGCCGGCGGCGTCGTCCGCCGCGTCTGGCTGGGCGTCTGGGCCGGCCCGGCGAGCCGGATCGCGGCCGCGGTGACCGCCCGCCGGCGGGCCGCTGCCCTGCGGCGGCTCGCCGCGCAGCGCCGGGTGGTGCCGGCGGTGTACCTGCCCGCGCGTCCGACGTGGATCGGCGACCGGTTCCGGCTTCTCGACGACCGGGTGGCCGCGCAGTACGGGCTCCGCCTGGGCCTGATCTGGCCGCGGCTGTGGCTGCTGCTCGACCCCGACGGGCGGACCGACGTGCTACAGGCGCGCGAGCGGTTCGACCGGGCCGTCGGCTCGGCCGGTTGGGCGGTGCTCTACCTCACGCTGACGCCCTGGTGGTGGCCGGCGGCCCTGCTCGGCGCGGCCTACGGTGTGGTCTCCTGGCGGCGGGCCCGGTCTGCGGCGGCCCTGCTCGCCGACATCGTGGAGGCGACCGTCGACCTGCGGCACCGCGGCCTGGTCGCCGAGTTGGGCTTCCCGGTGGAGGAGGGCCGTCCGCTCGCGCCGTCCACCGCCGACGCCGTCAACGACCTGCTGCACAAGGGCGCCAGCGGTCACGGGCAGGAGGCCCACACCGGTGCGGTGAGCGAGCTGACGCGGTATCCGTCGCCGTCCCTGGCGAGCGACAGCCGGGAGCGCCGGCAGCCGGCTGACGAGCCGACGCCGAGCGGCTCGAACACCACGTTGACCTGAGGGTCGCCGCTGGCCGCCGTGCGCAGCCCGATGATCGTCGCGCCGTCGAACGGTGCCCGCTTCGTCAACGCGGCGACGCGGGCGGCCTGGGTCCTGCTCGGGTCGTCCAGGGGTGGCGTCCCGTTGTTGACCGAGCAGAGGAAGCTGCGGACGGCGAGGACGGCGGCCTTCGTCCGGGCGGACGTCCGGCTCAGGCCGGCTCCCACCCTGACGTCGGCGAGGAGACAGACCCTGAGCGGGGGAAGCCGGCCGCCGAGGTCGGGATAGGCCGGCAGGGTCAGGTCGGGATATCCGGGCAGCCCCGCGGAGCTGCCGGTGGGCAGGACCAGACCGGGAATCCTCGTCGGCGACCCGGGGTAGGCGAACGGTGGGGCGGTGTTCCGCCACAGTCCGGTCGGCAGGTTCTGCCGGGTCGTGGGCGACGGGTCGCCGTTGGCGGTGAGCAGGCCGACCAGCGCCGCGATGGCGGCGAACGCCGCGACGACGAGCGGACCCCAGCCCCGGGCGGCCGGCCGGGGGCTCGCCGCCCCGGGCCCCGGGACGACCCGGCGCACGGGGCTCCCCCGGGGCGCGTTGCGGCGCGTCGGGCCCCGGCGCGGCGGGGGAGCGGCCGGTTCCGCCGGCGGTGGCGTCGGCGGCGTGCGTCGGATGCTCCGGTCCAGGGCGCCCAACCACTGCTCCGGCGTCGGCCGGCGGTCGGGGGCGGGGTCGAGACTCCTGCCGGCGAGGGCGACCAGCGGCCGGTCGAGCCGCCGCCGGGCCGCGTCCGGGTCACGTGTCTGCTGGTCACCGGCGAACAGGCGGACCGCGAGAAGCCCGAACTTGAACGCGTCGGTGGCCGGCGTGGCCAGCTCCTCGGCGTCCGCGTCCGGCACGTGCCACTCCGGGGTCTCGGCCTGCGCCAGCACCGAGTCGCCCGCCAGCCGCATCGCGTCGCAGTCGATGAAGTAGCACCGGGGCCGGGCGTCGAGGCTGAAGAGCAGGTTGTTCGGCGACAGGTCGCCGACGCAGACGCCGAGCCGGTGCAGCAGGGTCAGCGCCTCGCCGGTGTCCCGCAGCAGCTCGAGGCGCATCCGGTCGTCGACGTGCAGCCCGCGGTCGAACAGGTAGTCGTCGCTGTTGAGCAGATATTGCACCTGCGCCAGGACGGTGTCCGGCCCGCGCGGCAGCCGGAGCCGGACCCGGAACCGGTCGGGCACCCGGGGCATCAGGAACCCCCGGACCGTGCCCTCCTTGCGGACGACCGCGGTGGGCCAGGCGGCGAGACCGAGCAGCGCGTCCGCGTCCGGTCCGGCCTCGGCGGCGAGCCGGACGAAGCGGTTCAACGTGGCGACGTCGACGTCGTCGACGAGCCGGCTCGCGTACTCCTTGTAGACCCACCGCGGATCGTCGGCGAGGGTGTAGACCGTGCCCTGGCCGCCGGCGCCGATCCGGGTGCGCGGGCCGAGGGCGGACAGGCTCACCTCGGGCGGCAGCGGGCTGGTCATGGCCGACCGGGCGACACCGGCCAGACGGCCAGCACGGTGCGATCGTCGTCCGACGACCCCCCGGCGAAGTCGAGCATCCAGGCGAGCCGGGTCATCGGAGGTGGCGTGACCAGCCCGTCGCCGAACAGCCGCCCGAGGTCCCCGGCGCCGTCGCCGAGCGGCTCGGCGAAGCCGTCGGTGGCCAGCACCAGCACGTCGCCCTCGGCGATCGTCACCTGCACCGGGTGGACCTCGGCGGGCACCCGGGGCAGCGCGGCGACGCCGTCGGGGAGCAGCTCGTCCTGCGGGTCGGACAGCGCGGCGAACAGCGGCTCCCACGTGCCGTCGCGCAACCGCCAGGCGGCCGAGTCGCCGACCCGGACCAGCTGGGCGACGGCCCGACCGGCGTCGTCCGGCCGGACGAGGGCGACGACCACGGTGCTCGCCAGCAGCGCCTCGGCCCGCTGCGGATCGGGTTCGCCCAGCTGCCGGCCGGCATAATCCACGAGCGCCCATCCCGCGCAGCGCAGCAGGTCGTGCCAGTCGACGGCGGCGTCGGCGCGCAGCAGATAGTCGACGACCGTCCGGCACACCATGGTGGCGCCCAGGTGGGACAGCGGGGCGTTGGAGACCCCGTCGGCCACCACCGCGATCACCGAGCCGGCCGCCGTGGCCAGCGCGAAGTCGTCCTGCCGGGGCACGCCGGACGCCCGGTGGCCGGGCCCGCGCACCGACGCCGCGCGCACCTCGAAACCGGCCGTCGCCCAGCCGTCGATCACCGTGTCCGACCGGTACGGCTGCGTCTGCGGGGCGCGGGCCGGCGAATCCGGGCCCGGTGACCCGATCTGCGGAGGCGCCCAGTCGAAGGTCACACCACGTCCACGGCCATCCGGAAGCTGTCCGGCCGCTCCACGACCAGCTCCGCCGTGTCACCGCCGACGGCCTGCCCCGACCGGATGACGCTGCGGGTCAGGGCGGTGCAGAACTCGGCGATCGCGAAGCCCACCTCCACGCCCGGCGTGGCCACGAACGCGAACTCCGGCCGGGTCGCCACGCGCAGGATCGTCTCGGCGCGCGCCTCGCCGATGCCACACGCGATGATGTTCGGCGAGGTCGGGTTGCGTTCCCGGTCGACCAACTCGGCATAGACCGGCTCCCACTCGCCCGGATCGGTCGGTTGCCCGTCGCTGAGGAAGAACACCGCCGGCCGGTGCACCGCGAAGCCCTCCCGCTTGAGGGCCCGCACATCGGCCGGGATCCGATCGATCAGCAGGCCGAACGCGACGCCGTAGGCGGTCCCGGCCCGCACCGACAGCTGCGGCAGCGCCGTCTCGTTGCGCAGGTCGGACAGCGCCGAATGGACGATCACGTCCTCGGAGAAGCCGACGATCGAGAAGCGGACCTTGGCCGCCGCGAGGGGCTCGCGCAGCAGGGCGTCGTGGAGCGACTGGAGCCCCGCGTTCAACTCGTCCACGACCGGAGTCATGGAGGCGGACTCGTCCGCCACCAGATAGACCGGCAGCACCCGCCCGGCGGTCTCCGCCATGCACACCCCCGCAACCATCGCAAGTGGACGGCCTCAACGTAACACCGGCTGTCTATGCGGGGGTGGCGTCGGGTGGGGCACGGGCCGCCGGCTCAGGAGGCGGCAGGCCCGGTCACGATCCCTGCGGGGGGTCGGCCGGCTGCTGCCCCGGCCAGAACGGTCACTCCTCGAACGACCGGGACCGACCGTCGTCGGCGAATCGCATGACCCACAGGTAGCGGTACTCCTGCTCGGGCGGCAGAGGGCGCGGGTGTCAGCCGCAGCCGCAGCCGCCGGTGGCGGGTGACGTGGCCGGCGCGGTGGTCGGGGCGCAGCAGGTGTCGCCGCGCCAGGCGTCCCTGCCTTCCTTGACCGCCACGGCGGCAATGACGAGGGCGGCGACGGGGTCGGCCCACCACCAGCCGAACAGCGAGTTCACCGCGAGCCCGGCCAGCAGGACGGCGGACAGGTAGGTGCACAGCAGGGTCTGTCTGGAGTCGGCGACGGCGGAGGCGGAGCCGAGTTCGCGGCCGGCGCGTCGTTGGGCGGCGGAGAGCAGCGGCATGACCGCGAGGGAGACCGCGGCGAGGGCGAGGCCGACGGTGGAGTGCCCGGCTTGGTCGCCGTCGATCAGGGCGTGGACGGATTCGACGGTGACGTAGGCGGCGAGGGCGTAGAACGAGACCGCGATGACGCGCAGGGCGGCGCGTTCGCGGCGTTCGGGGTCGACGCCGGAGAACTGCCAGGCCACGGCGGCGGCCGAGGACACCTCGATGACGGAGTCGAGGCCGAAGCCGATCAGGGCGGTGGAGGACGCGCGGGTGCCGGCGGTGATCGCGATGATCGCCTCGACCACGTTGTAGGTGATGGTCGCGGCGACGAAGAGCCGGATCCGGCGGGTGAGGACTGCCCGCCGGGCGGTCGACGGGGGTGTGCTGGGCAGGGCGGTGGCGGCCATCAGCAGCACCCGTCCCGGTCCGCGGCGGGGCAGACGGCGGGGTCCACGGCGACGACGAGGCCGAGCAGGTCGCTCAGGGCGTGGGCGAGCCGGGGGTCGGCGAGCTCGTAGCGGTTGCGGCGGCCCTCGGGCACGGCGACGACGAGGCCGCAGCCGCGCAGGCAGGCCAGGTGGTTCGACAGGTTCTGCCGGCTGGTGCCGAGGGCGTCGGCGAGTTCGGCCGGGTAGCCGGGGCCTTCGCGCAGGGCGAGCAGGAGCCGGGCGCGGACCGGGTCGGACAGGGCGTGGCCGAAGCGGGCGAGGGCCTGCCCCTGAGTCGACGTCTGCACCCAGCAACGATACATCGTACGGTGAATTAATTGATGGCTGTATCGTTGTGCGCGGTGGCGCGGCGCGCTGTCAGACGGGCCAGGGCGTTCCTGCCCCGGCCTCGGCTGCGCTCGGACCAGGGTCGGCCGATGCTGGTGCGAGGACGGCGAGGAGCGCCTCCAACCGGCCGTCGAGCGGTCCACTCAACTCCAGGACTGGAGTGTCCTGCCACGCGTCGAGCGGGTCGTCGTACACCAGTTCCAGGAGCGCGTCGTTCATTCGCGCCCGAAGGCCGGGCAACTCCGCGGCGGGCAGGATCCGCTCGGTCTCCGGCGTGATCACCGCGATGACCAGCAGATCGAGGGACGCGAACGCGGGGCGCAACGTGGAGGCGTCGGCCTCCTCCGCCGGGTCCGCTCCGTGTGCGGCCAGGTATGCGAGACAGTCGAGCGGTGTCCGGTCGAAGACGGCCCTGGACGGTGACGGCGACCGCAGGCTCCGGACCGAGCAGGCCAGCATCGCCCGGTAGTCCTCCGGCGACGGCGGGAAACCGAACTCGTACCCCTGCTCCTCCAGAAGGTGGTACGGCTCGTCGACCATGACATGTCCCGGCAGGCGCGCACACAGCGCTTCGGCCAGCGTGGTCTTTCCGATCCCGTGCGTCCCGGAGACCGCGACCCTCATCCGCGCTCCCACCTCTCGACGGTTCTCGGCGATCATAGGCTCGCGCCAGCGCGGCTGGCCTTCGTCCCGGCGCGACGATGTCGGGGCGGAGCAGCCGGATCGGGCGGCACGGACCGGTGTCGCGCCCCCGGCCCCGGCCCCGGGGCCGGCCGGAACGACGCCGCGTGGTCACCGGGCGTCGGTGGTGTCCGTGCCGGCCGTTCCGGGGCGGCCGGTCAGACACGCCCGGGTGGCCGCCGTCGCCGGATGGTCGACGCCGAACCATCTGGTCTGCTCCCTGAGCAGCCGTTCGAGGAGGTCGGTGGCCTCGGCGTGGCGTCCCTGGCCCTGTAGGGCGCGGCCGAGCCAGTAGCGGGGACAGTTGTCGAGGGTCTCCGGGTGGTCGGGGCCCAGCAGGCGGGCACGAGCGGCGACGACCGTGCGCAGCACCGCCTCGGCCTCCTCGTGGCGGTCGTCGAGCACGTAGCCCTCGGCGAGTGAATGGTAGGCGTCGAGGACCTCCACGTGGTCGTCGCCGAGCACCGCCCGACGGTCCGCGATCACGCTCCGGTACTCGGCCTCGGCCTCGGCGGGGGATCCGGTGCGCCAGGTCGCCCAGGCGAGGCAGCACCGGGTGTGCAGCGTGTCCGGATGGTCGGCCCCCAGCAGGCGTCGACGTGCTTCGCCGACCGCGGTCAGTCCGGCTCGTGCCGACTCCCAGTCCCCGGTCCTGCCGATCGACCAGGCGAGCTTGTGGCGCACGTCCAGCACGGGCAGCGGCGGCGGGTCCGCCTGGCTCTCCCAGGTCCGGAGCACCGAGGCCAGCATGGTGCTGGCGGTGTCCCAGTCGCCGTTGCGGCCGGTTGCCCAGGCCAGCTCCGCGCGGAGGTTCAGGCGCGCGGGGTGGTCCTCGTCGAGGGGGGTGGTGCGGGCGAGCGCGTGGGAGGCGAGTTGTCCGCTGGCGTCGGCCGCGCCGCTCCACGCCGCGGCGGCCACCAGCCGGGCTGCGACGTCGAGCAGCGCGGTGAGGTGCTCGTCGTCGAGGTGGGCCAGGCTCGTGTCGAGGAGCTGCCGGACGTGCGGGCTGACGATGGCGGCCAGTGGCCAGGTGCGGCTGTCGTCGGAGCGCAGCGGAGCGAGTGCCGCGACGACTGCTTCCACGGCCGCCTGGTGCGGTGCGCCGGCGGCCCGGCTGCGGCTGGCCTCGCTGACCAGCGGATGCAGCGACGCCGTCCGGATCCGCGTCCCGTGCCGCTCCAGGTGTCCTTCGGCGACGAGGCTCAACTGCGCCAGCCCGCGGAGCGCGGTGTGCAGGTGCCGCTGGCGGCCGGCTTCGTCGGCGGGGCCGCCGAGCAGCGCGTCGACCGCCTCGCAGGCGAGGAGGTCGACCGGGATCGGCAGGTTCGGGGCGTAGCAGGACAGCAGCCGCAGCAGCGGCGTCGCGTGCGGCAGGCCCTCCCCGGTGAGACTGGCCAGGGATATCTCGAAGGTCGTTGCCGGGACCTGGCGCGGATCCGGGGGCCCGCCGACGCCCCGGTCCACGTGGAGCAGGCCGGTCACGTCCCCTGCGGCGAGCGCGCTCTCGTACTCCGCGAGCGACTCCCATCGGGAGAACTCCCGGCCGATGTCGCTGCCGGCGACCTTGAGCGCCAACGGCAGGCCGCCGAGACGGTGCGCGAGACGGCGCGCCGCCGCCTCGCTGCCGCCGCCGGTCAGGTCCAGCAGCATCCGCGCGGCCGGTCCCTCGGCGAGCGGCCCGAGCCGGATCACCTCGGCGGCGCGTCCCCACAGGTGCGGGCTACCGACCCGGCTGGTGACCAGGACCAGCCCCCGTCCGCTCGGCCGGAGCCAGCCTGTGCCGTCCAGCGCGCCGAGCACCCGCAGTTCGTCGGCGTCGTCGATGACCAGCAGCCAGCCGCGACGCGCCCGGGACAGCAGCTCCCACCAGAGGTCCCGGGCGCGCGCGGTGCCCGCCCGGAGTTCGTCGGCGTCGGCAGGGGTGGCGCCGAGGGTCTCCGCGACGTGGACGAGCCCGTCGGCGAACGTCTCCGGCGTGCGCGCCGAGATCCACCAGGCGCTGCGGCCGCGCCGGGCGGCCGCGTGCTCGTGCAGGGCCAGCGCCAGGGCGGACTTCCCGACCCCGCCGAGGCCGGCCAGCACCCGGAACCGTCCTCCCGGACGGGCCAGCGCCGACCGCAGCCGGGCCAGCTCGGTCTCGCGTCCGTGCAGCACCCGGGGCGCATCACCGGTCGGCGCGGTCACCGGTCGGCGCGGCGGGCCCGCCGCGGCCCCTTCGGCCTGCGGCGTCCGCTGCCGCAGCGGAAGCCAGACACCGAGCACGCCGGCCACCGCTCCCAGCACGCCCGTGACCTTCGCGATGGCCGGGGCGTCCAGGGCGAGGGCGGCGGCAACGACAGCGGCCACGGCGACCACGCCACCGACCAGCCGGAGTCGAGCCCGGCGAGAGCTGAGGTGGACTGCCACCACCAGCATTGTGGTCGGTCGGATCAACCCCGGTCGCTGCGTCGGGCACTGCCCGGCGGGGCGGCGCGGCGACGGTGGGCCGCCGCCGGGGGATCAGCGGCCTGCGCTGCGCGAACCCCACCTCCGCCACCGACGGCGGCGGAGGTGGGGCAGTGTTCACCACGGGGTACGGGCACCCGGCCCGCAGGTCGACGCGGGCTAGGAGTGCGGCTTGTCGACGTACCCGATCTCCTCCAGCTTGCCGTCGATGAGCCGGTAGGTGGCCGTCCGCTCGATCACCAACTCGACCATCGACGCGTCGTCGGGCCGGGTCAGGTAGACCACGTGCGCCTGCCCGGCGCTGATGGTGACCTTCTCGACCGGGGTGCGGTCGCCGAGGTCGACCGTGCCGACGTAGGCCGGGGTGCCCTTGACGTTGCGCCAGAGCACGATGCCCCAGAACTTGCCCGTCCCGCCTCCGTCGAGCATCACCGCACGCACCGCGTCGGCGGCGCCGTCGCCGGTCAGGTCGCCGATCGCGCAGGGGGGTTGCAGGGCGACCACCACGCCGTCCTCACCGGCCCAACGCCCCTCGGTCAGCGGGATCGGGTCGGGGTAGTCGTTGTACCGCACCTTGGCGCTGCCCAGCTCCGACTCGGCCACCTGGTCGCAGGTCAGCGCGGCGACCTTCGCGGGCGGGGCGGCGGTCGGCGAGACGTTGTCGTTCTCGCTGCTGCCGTCGCCGAACGGCTCGTCGGTCACCGGTGACTCCGACGGTGTGCTGCTCCCGCCGGGGTCCGGCGTGGTGCCATCGTTGATCTCGATCGTGCAACCGCCCGCCACGAGGACCAGGGCGAGCGCGGCCAGCGGCAGCAGCGTCCTGCGCATGTTTTTCCTTTCGATCAGGTCGGCCGCAGCGTAGTGCGCCCCCGCCACTGCCCGGCCGGCCCCCGCGTCCGGCGCGCGGGCCCCCGGCGCGGCCCCACCGCGCGGCGACCTGGCCGGGGGCGGCCGCCCCGGCTGTCCACGGTGGCGTCCGGCCAGGGACGCGCCGCGACGCGTCAACCGATGCCGTCGACGGCCGCCCGGAGCGCATTGATCGACGGGTCCCAGCTGAAGTTCAGGACGGGCAGGCCGGATGCGGCGGCGTTGCTGTCGCCGCCGAGGACCACCGCGCGCGGCTTGCCGGTGCCCTGGGGGACCACGAGATACCAGCTGCCCCGTACGTTGGCGATGAACACTTCGTCTACCTCCTGGTCGGGTGGGTTGGGGGTGGCGACGTCTCCGACGTAGCTCTCGAAGTCCGCCGTCGCGCCGAAGTTCGTCGGACTTCCGGTGTTCAGCCAGAGACTCGTGTGCACGTGCGGCCCGACGCCCTGGTCGCTGCCGTTCGCCGAGGCGCCGGAGTAGGCGATCGTCTGCCCGCGAGACACGCGTTGACCGGTCGAGACGGCGACCGCCGACAGGTGCAGGTGCCGGGTGTAGTTGCCGTCGTCGTGGGCCATTCCCACGACCCGCCCGGTCGCGGTCGAGGTGTCGGTCTTCACGTAACGGATCGTGCCGCTCGCCGCAGCCACGACGGGCGTGCCGGTGCCGACCGCGTAGTCGGTGCCCGGCTCGCCCGAGGGCGGCGTCCGGTTGCGGTGGTCCTGCCAGGAGCTCGAGATACGGACGTTCCCGCACGGCCGCTGATAGCTGCCGGCGGCCCGGGCGGAGCCGGGCAGCAGGGCGAAGGCGGCCGACACCCCGGACGCCGCCAACGCGGCCCCGGTGATGAACCCCCGCCTGGACAGCCCGCGCAGGTAGGCGACGCCGGCGAGCTCCTCCGGCCGCAGCTCGCCGGGGCTGACACCGTGCGGGTCGGGGCGGGGCTCCTCGTTGAGGATCATCAATGCAAACTAGGGCTACTTCCGTTGCGGGGCAAGGGGTGCTGAGCCCCGGGCGGCAGACGGGGACGCTCCGCGAGGGCTTCGGCCCCGATGTCTGCTCCCCGCCGGGGCCGCGTGCGATCAGACGGCGTAGGGCTGCACGCGTTGCTCGTGGCGAGCGTGCCTGAAGCTCAGCTCGTCGAGATTGCCCCTGAGGATGAGCTCCTGTGTCTCCCGGAGAAATCGGCACGGTTCCAGGCCGAGCTCCTCGCGGATCTGCCGTCGCGCCGTCTGGTACACCTCAAGCGCGTCGGCGCGGCGACCGGACTGGCTGAGCGCCTCCATGAGGAACGCGTAGAGCTTCTCCCGGAGCGGGAACTCGGCGATCAGTCCGTACAGTATCCGCACGGCCTGGCTGCTCTGGTCCGACGCGAGCAGCGAGCGGGCCAGCATTTCGGTGCACTCGACCCGCAGTTCCTCGGCCCAGTTGGCGAACTCCCGGATGATCGGCCCTTTGTAGGAGGATGCCTGGACCGGCTCCCGCCAGTGCCGCAGCGCCTCGGTCAGGGTCTCGACGGCCAGGTCGTGCCGGTGGACCGAGCGCTGTAGGCGCGCCTTCTCGGCCAGGGCCACGAACAGTTCGAGGTCGAGTTCGTCGCTGCCGAGTTCCAGCATGTAGCCGGGTGCCCGCGTCGTTATGACGCAGTTGTTGCGCGAGAACCTGTTGAGCACCTTGCGGAGCTGGGACACGTACACGTGGATGGAGGCCCGGGCTCGGATGGGAGGCCTGTCACCCCACAGTTCCATGGCTAGCTGATCGAGAGACAGAATGTGTCCGTTGCGGATCAGGAGCGTCCGCAGCAGCACCTCCACCTTGTGCGTCCCCACCGATGGCGTTTCCTTGCCGGCCGTGATGCGAACGGGACCAAGAATCTCGTATCTCAAGCCGTGGCCTCCAAGTACTCCAATCGGAGCGATGCGACGATAGCAGACCTCATTCTGGCGGAAACAGTTTCTTCTCGCGCTTAGGCGCAGATCGCCGCCCCCGTCCGGCAGCTGTTCATTCGAGCCGGACGAACTCTAACAAGCGGCTTGTTGTGCAGCAAATGGCAAAACTTGTGTGATCTACGACACACCATGGCCTCGGGCCGATTCACCTGGGATTTTATTGGGATTTTAGCGCCGCAAGAAGTGGCTTGTCGGACTACCGCAGTGTATGTCAGACATGCTGTTAACGCTCTTCTTGCAGTTGCACAGAGTTATGTTGGGCGCATTTCACAAGCGATGATCATGGTCGATGGATTTCTGTGCGCGTGGCGGATCCGACGTCGTCGGTCGCGTCGGGGCGGCCCCCTGTCGTGGCGTCGTTCGACCTTGCCCCGCCGTGGGTCGGGGCTCCGCGTCGTGGACCGGCTCCGGCGTCGCGCGGCGTCGGCGCGGGGCGCATTCGCCCCGGCGTGGGGGTGGGGGTCGGCCGGCCCGACGACCGCCGGGCCGGAGGACATGCACGCACGGTGACGAATCCTGTTCCCGCGGTGGCGGTCGGAGGTGGGCGTCCCCCGATGTCGCGGCGGCCGTACGGCGGGGCGGGGTGGCGGCGGTCGGAGCGTGGGCCCGCGGCGGGGGTGGCGGCGGGTGGAGCCTGGCCCGCGGCGGGGGCGTGGACGCCGCACATCCGGGCGCGCGTCCCCGGTGGCGTCCCGCTGGCCGGTGGGCGGGGACGGTCAGCCGTCGCCGTCGCCGTCGCCGTCGGGGCCGGGGCCGGGGCCGGGCGGCGGCGCGGGATGCCCGGCAGGCGCGCCAGCCTGCTGGTGCAGGGTCGCGTTGATGGCGTCGGTCAGCAACTCGTTGACCAGCTCGGCCTGCTTGTCCCTGCCGGCCATGTCCAGCCGCCAACGCAGGAGGGCCAGGATGGTGCGGATGTCGTGGAGCTCGGTGCGCAGTTCGCCGTCGGGAGGGCCGGGGTGCAGGTCCCCGCAGGCGGCTCTCACCGCCGCGGCGGTGACGTATGCCCCGACTGAAAGACCGGCTTTGTCGGCCGCCAATTGGACCAGCCGCAACTCGTCGTCGTTGAAACGCAGCGGGCCGACGCGATGGTCTCGTCGTTGTTTCGTCTTAGCCCGCCGATTGGCCGTCGACCTGGTCATGACGAGTCCTCGCCCCTGCTAGCGCCGCCCTGGTGCACACATCTGCGGGCAAGAATACGCCCTGCGTGTGGTCGGGCACAGGTTTGCGACTCGGGGCGCGGTTCCGCGCGCACCCGTCGGCGCGGTGATCCGTGGGCCGCAACTCCCGGCGGGCTCGGAGCTCTCGGGGTCGGATTGGACCCGACGCCTTGTCCCCGGTGGCGCGACCATCGGCGGGACCGACGACCGGCTGGGGCCCGCGGTGGGCCGGGCGCGGTCACGCGCCGGCGGCCCTCGTGCCCAGGGCGTCGTCGGCGGCCCGAGTGGCCAGGGACCGTCCCCGGTCGCCGTGGGCGGCGGCGACCCGACGGGGATCCCGGCGGCCGACGTCGCCGCCCCGGCCGGCGCGCTCCGGGAACGCCGCCTCCACCGGCCGTGACGGAACGGCGGCGACTCGGAATGCTCCCGACCGTTGTGGGAAAGGCGCTTTCGCCATGGTGCCGTCAATTCGCCTGCTGCCGTCAATGGGGACGACGGCGGCGCACAAATGATCCGGCAGGCGCGCGGGATCACCTTCAAGTTGGCATTCCGCCGTCGAATCCTGGAGCATCAGGAGCGCCTCCTCCGAGCGGGCGTGCGCGCAATGCAGTTCGCTTCGGTGTCTGCGGGGTTCGGTTCGGAAACCAGGTTCGGGAAGGTGGGCGGGTCACGGCTCCGGACGCCGGACGCCGGACGCCGGGCGCGGGCCGCCGGACGCCGGCCGCGGGGCGCGGGCCGCCCGGCCGGTCGCGCCGTCGTCGCCCCGGCCGGGGAGATCCCCGCCACCCGGGCGGTTGCGCCCCGCGCGGCTGCTGGAGGTCGCCGAGCCGTCGGCGATAGGGTGGGCCGACCGATCTCGACAACCCATGATCCGACCCGGGGGGGGCGCCACGCATGGGCGATTCGTTCGCGCATCTGCACGTGCACACCGAGTACTCGATGCTCGACGGTGCAGCCCGGCTGAAGGACCTCTTCGCCGAGGCCAACCGGCTCGGCATGCCGGCGGTCGCGATGACCGACCACGGCAACATGCACGGCGCGAACGACTTCTACAAGCAGGCCATGGCCGCCGGGATCACCCCGATCCTGGGCGTCGAGGCGTACGTGGCGCCGGAGTCGCGCTACCACAAGGCGCGGGTGAAGTGGGGCCGGCCGGAGCAGAAGAGCGACGACGTCTCCGGTAACGGCGCGATCACCCACATGACGATGTGGGCGGCGAACAAGACCGGGCTGCACAACCTGTTCACCCTCAACTCGCGCGCCTCCATGGAGGGCCACTACGTCAAGTGGCCCCGGATGGACATGGAGCTGATCGCCGAGCACGCCGAGGGGATCATGGCCACCACCGGGTGCCCTTCGGGCGCGGTGCAGACCCGGCTGCGGCTGGGCCAGTTCGACGAGGCGATCAAGGTTGCCTCCGCGTACCAGGACATCTTCGGCAAGGACAACTACTTCCTGGAGCTGATGGACCACGGCCTCTCCATCGAGCGCCGGGTCCGCGACGGGCTCACCGAGATCGGCAAGAAGCTCGGCATCCCGCCGGTGGTGACCAACGACTCGCACTACACGCACGAGGCGCAGGCCGAGGCGCACGACGTCCTGCTGTGCGTGCAGACCGGCAGCAACATCGCCGACCCCAACCGGTTCCGCTTCGAGGGCGGCGGCTACTTCATCAAGTCCGCCGACCAGATGCGCGCCGTCGACTCCTCCGACCTGTGGCTCCAGGGCTGCCGCAACACGCTGCTGGTGGCGGAGAAGGTCGACCCGGCGGGGATGTTCGAGTTCCACAACCTGATGCCGCGGTTCCCGATCCCCGAGGGGGAGACGGAGGAGTCGTGGTTCCGCAAGGAGACGTTCAGGGGCCTCGCCCGGCGGTTCCCGGGCGGGGTCCCCGAGGGTCACGTGGTGCAGGCGGAGTACGAGCTGGGCGTCATCATCCAGATGGGCTTCCCGTCCTACTTCCTCGTGGTCGCCGACTTCATCCAGTGGGCGAAGAGCCAGGGCATCGCGGTGGGCCCGGGCCGTGGTTCGGCGGCGGGTTCCCTGGTCGCGTACGCGTTGGGGATCACGGACCTGGACCCGATCCCGCACGGGCTGATCTTCGAGCGGTTCCTCAACCCCGAGCGGGTCTCGATGCCGGATGTCGACATCGACTTCGACGAGCGCCGGCGCGGTGAGGTCATCAAGTACGTCACCGACAAGTGGGGCGAGGACAAGGTCGCACAGATCGCCACCTTCGGCACGATCAAGGCGAAGGCCGCGATCAAGGACTCGGCGCGGGTGCTCGGCTACCCCTACGCGGTGGGGGACCGGATCACCAAGGCGATGCCCCCGGCGGTGATGGGCAAGGACATCCCGCTGTCGGGCATCTTCGACCCGAAGCACCCGCGCTACGCGGAGGCGGGCGAGATCCGGGGCCTGTACGAGTCGGACCCGGACGTGAAGAAGGTCATCGACACGGCGAAGGGCATCGAGGGGCTGATCCGGCAGACCGGCGTGCACGCCGCCGGGGTGATCATGTCGGCGGAGCCGATCATCGAGCACATCCCGCTGATGCGGCGCGACTCCGACGGGGTGATCATCACCCAGTTCGACTACCCGACGTGCGAGTCGCTCGGGCTGTTGAAGATGGACTTCCTCGGCCTGCGCAACCTCACGATCATCGACGACGCGGTCAAGAACATCCAGCTCAACCACGGCAAGGACCTGGACCTGTTGGGCCTGGACCTGGACGACAAGGCCGCCTACGAGCTGCTGGCGCGCGGCGACACGCTCGGGGTGTTCCAGCTCGACGGCGGGCCGATGCGGTCGCTGCTGCGGCTGATGAAGCCGGACAACTTCGAGGACATCTCCGCCGTCCTCGCGCTGTACCGGCCGGGCCCGATGGGCGTGGACTCGCACACCAACTACGCGCTGCGCAAGAACGGCCTGCAGGAGATCACGCCGATCCACCCGGAGCTGGAGGAGCCGCTGCGGGAGATCCTCGCCCCCACCCACGGCCTGATCGTCTACCAGGAGCAGGTGCAGCGGGCCGCGCAGATCCTCGCCGGCTACACCCTGGGCCAGGCCGACCTGCTGCGGCGGGCGATGGGCAAGAAGAAGAAGGAGATCCTCGACAAGGAGTTCGTGCCGTTCCGGGACGGCTGCCGCGAGCGTGGCTACTCCGACGAGGCGATCCAGGCCGTGTGGGACGTCCTCGTGCCGTTCGCCGGGTACGCGTTCAACAAGGCGCACTCGGCGGCGTACGGCCTGGTGTCGTACTGGACGGCGTACCTGAAGGCGCACTACCCGGCCGAGTACATGGCGGCGCTGCTGACCTCCGTCGGCGACGACAAGGACAAGATGGCCCTGTACCTGTCGGAGTGCCGGCGGATGGGCATCCAGGTCCTCCCGCCCGACGTGAACACCTCCGCCGGGCCGTTCACTCCGGTCGGCAAGGACATCCGGTTCGGCCTCGCGGCGATCCGCAACGTCGGGGCGAACGTGGTGACCTCGATCATGCGGTGCCGCCAGGAGAAGGGCGAGTACGCCGACTTCTACGACTTCCTGGCCAAGGTCGACGCGGTGGTGTGCAACAAGAAGACGATCGAATCGCTGATCAAGGCCGGCGCGTTCGACGTCATGCAGCACAGCCGCAAGGGGCTGCTCGCCGTGCACGCCGACGCGATCGACGCGTACGCCGACGTCAAGCGCAAGGAGGCCGTCGGCCAGTACGACCTGTTCGGCGCCGGCTTCGGCGACGCCGAGACCGCCGGCGGCAACACCACCGTCATGCCGACCATCGGCGAGGCCGAGTGGGACAAGCGCGACAAGCTCGCCTTCGAACGGGAGATGCTCGGGCTCTACGTCTCCGACCACCCCCTGTTCGGCCTCGAACACGTCCTCGGCGCGGCGGCCGACTGCACCATCGCCGCCCTCTCCGAGGAGGGCACCGTCCCCGACGGCGCGGTGGTCACCCTCGCCGGCATCCTCTCCGGCGTGCAGCGCCGCGTCACCAAGCAGGGCCGGGCGTGGGCGTCGGCCACCCTGGAGGACCTGGCCGGCGGCGTGGAGGCCCTGTTCTTCCCCAACACGTACGAGGTGATCGGCCAGTACATCGCCGAGGACGCCATCGTCGTGGTCAAGGGCCGGGTCGACCGCCGCGACGACACCCCCCGCATCATGGCGATGGACATGCAGCTGCCCGACGTCACCAGCAACCCGGGCAGCAAGCCGGTCACCCTCACCATCCCCGTGCACCGGTGCACCCCGCCCCTGGTCGAACGCCTCAAGGAGACCCTCGTCCTGCACCCCGGCGACACCGAGGTCCACGTCAAGCTCCTCAACGGCGGCAAGACCACCACCCTGCGCCTCGGTCCCTTCCGGGTCGCCGCCACCACGGCCCTGATGGGCGACCTCAAGAGCGTCCTCGGGCCGGCCAACGTGAGCTGACCCTCCCCGCCCGGCCCGGCCCCGGTCAGGCCGGGCGGTATTCCACCTCGGGGCGGCCCGGGGTGCCGTAGCGGGGCGCGCGCACCGCCCGCTCGGCGGCCACCAGATACTCCAGGTACCGCCGGGCGGTGACCCGGGAGATGCCGGCCAGCCCCGCCACCTCGGAGGCGGACCGGCCGGCGTCGTCGGCGAGCGAGCCGAGCACCGCGCGCAGCGTCTGCTCGTCGAGCCCCTTCGGCAGCGTGTGCGCCGCCGGGCCCCGCAGGGTGGCGAACATCCGGTCCACCTCGTGCTGGGCGGCCACCTCCCCCTCGGCCAGCACCTGACGGCGGTACTCGGCGTAGCGGTGCAGCTTGTCGCGGAACGCCGCGAACGTGAACGGCTTGAGCAGGTAGTGGGTCACGCCGAGCGACACGGCCGTGCGGACCACCGCCAGGTCCCGGGCCGACGTCACGGCCAGCACGTCCACCGTGCTGCCGGCGGCCCGCAGCGCCCGGCACACCTCCAGCCCGTGCAGGTCGGGCAGCCGGAAGTCGAGCAGGACGAGGTCGACGGGGTGCTCCGCGCGCCGCCGCAGCGCCGCCATCGCCTCCCGGCCGGTGTGCGCCACCCCGACCACCACGAACCCCGGCACCCGCTCGGTGTACGCGCGGTGCGCCTCGGCCAGCAGCGGCTCGTCCTCCACCACGAGCACCCGGACGTCCGTCACGGCCGCCCCGCCCGGTCCGGTGCCGCGGCCGGCTTCGCCACCGGCAGCCGTACGGTGAACAGGGTGCCGCCGTCGGCGGAGCGCCCCACGTCGGCCCGGCCGCCGTGGCGGCGCACCACCTGGCCGACGAGGGCCAGGCCGAGGCCCCGCCCGGTGCTCTTGGTCGACCAGCCGCGCCGGAACGCGTCGGCCACCCGGTCCGGCGTCAGCCCCGGCCCGCTGTCGCCGACCCGGACCACGACGGCCTCGTCGTCGGCGCCGACGAAGACCCGCACCCGCCGGGGCGGCGCGCTGCCGGCGACCGCCTCCAGCGCGTTGTCGACCAGGTTCCCGACTACGGTGATCAGGTCCGTCACGGGCAGCGGGGTCCCGTCGAGCCGGCAGTCCGGCTCCACCACCAGGTCCACGCCCCGCTCGCCGGCCTGCGCCGACTTGCCCAGCAGCAGGGCGGCCAGGGCCGGCTCGGTCACCGCGCCGACCACCCGGTCGGTGAGCTGCTGGGCCACCGCCAGGTCCTCGGTGGCCAGCCGGACCGCCTCGTCGGCCCGGCCCAGCTCCACCAGCGTCAGCACGGTGTGCAGCCGGTTGGCCGACTCGTGGGTCTGCGCCCGCAGCGCGTCGGTCAGCGCCCGCACCGAGTCCAGCTCGCTGGTGAGCGTGCGCAGCTCCGTCTGGTCCCGCAGGGTCAGCACCGTGCCGAGGCGGCGCCCCTCGAACAGCGCGGTGCGCTGGTTGACCACCAGCACCCGGTCGCCCGCCACCACCGCCTCGTCGTGCGCGTCCCGCCCGGACGCCAGCAGCTCCGCCACGGCCGGCGGCAGGTCGACCTGCCCGGCCGGCCGGTCCACCACCGCCGCGTCGTCGGCGAGCCCCAGCAGCCGCCGCGCCTCGTCGTTGACCAGGGCCACCCGGCGGTCCACCGTCGCCACCACCAGCCCCTCCCGCACCGAGTGCAGGACCGCGTCGTGGTACTCGTACATCCGGGTCATCTGGGCGGGGCCCAGGCCGTGCGTCTGCCGGCGCAGCCGCCGGCTCAGCAGCCACGAGCCGGCCGCCGCGACGGCGAGCGCCGGGGTGGCGGCGGCGAACAGCACGGGGGCCTGGGCCAGCAGGCGGCGGTTGATCGCGCGGGTGGTGATGCCGACGGAGACCAGCCCGACGACGCGGCCGTCGGCCGCGCGCACCGGCACCACCGCCCGCACCGACTCGCCGAGGGTGCCCACGTTGGTGGTGGTGAACGCCCGCCCGGCCAGCGCCGGACCGATGTCACCCACGAACGGCTGGCCGATCCGCTCCGGGCGGGGGTGGGAGTAGCGGGTCCGGTCGGGGGCCATCACCACCACGAAGTCCGTCCCGGTCGCCACCCGGGTGGCCTCCGCGTACGGCTGCAACGCCGCCGACGGGTCGGCGGCGGCGAGGGCCGCCCGCACGTCCGGGGAACCGGCCACGGTGTGCGCCACGGCCAGCACCTCCTCCCGGGCGGCGTCGCGCGCGTCGCTGCGGGCCAGCCACACCCCGCCGGCCGCGGCCACCAGCACCAGCAGGCCGACCACCAGGGCCTGGAGCGCGAAGAGCTGACCCGCGATGCTCCACTGCCGTCGGGCCACGACACCTCCTGTCCGCGTTGGGGCACGTCTCGGCTGCTGGGCAAGTGTGGCGCGCGGGCCCGCCGCCGATGTCGACCGTGGGTCACGGGAGTGAACAGAATGACCACAAGGCTGCCCTGCGGTGAGGCGCGGTTCACATTGTGGGCATGGACACCACCCCCACCGCCACCGCGAAGTCCACCCCCGCCCGCCGGGACCCCACCCGCTACCTCTACCTGGCCGTGATCGCCGCCGCGCTCGCCGGCATCGTCGTCGGGCTCGTCGCGCCCGAGGTCGGCAAGGCGCTGAAGCCGCTCGGCACCGGCTTCGTCGCGCTCATCAAGATGATGATCAGCCCGGTGATCTTCTGCACGATCGTCCTCGGCGTCGGCTCCGTGCGGCAGGCCGCGAAGGTCGGCAAGGTCGGCGGCCTCGCGCTCGGCTACTTCCTGCTGATGTCGACCGTCGCGCTGGCCATCGGGCTCGCCGTGGGCAACGTGATCCAGCCGGGCGCCGGCCTCGACCTGGGCGCGCAGACCGCCGACGCCGGCCAGGCGGCGGCCGCCGGCGAGAGCGGGGGTACGGCCGAGTTCCTGCTCGGGATCATCCCGACCACGCTGGTCTCGGCGCTCACCGGCGGCGAGGTGCTCCAGACGCTGCTGGTGGCCCTCCTGGTCGGCTTCGCCGTGCAGGGCCTGGGCGGCCGCGGCGAGCCCGTCCTGCGCGCCGTCGGGCTGCTGCAACGGCTCGTCTTCAAGGTGCTGGCAATGATCATGTGGGTGGCTCCGATCGGCGCGTTCGGCGCGATGGCCGCCGTCGTCGGCGCCACCGGCCTGGACGCGCTCACCAGCCTCGCCCAGATCATGCTCGGCTTCTACGCCACCTGCCTGATCTTCGTGGTCGTGGTGCTCGGCGCGCTGCTCTGGTTCGTCGCCCGCATCTCGATCTTCGCCCTGCTGCGCTACCTCGGCCGGGAGTTCCTGCTGATCCTGTCCACCTCGTCGTCGGAGTCGGCGCTGCCCCGGCTCATCGCCAAGATGGAGCACGTCGGCGTCAGCAAGCCGGTCGTCGGGATCACCGTGCCCACCGGCTACTCGTTCAACCTCGACGGCACCGCCATCTACCTGACCATGGCGGCGCTGTTCGTGGCCGACGCGATGGGCAAGCCGATGTCGATCGGCGAGCAGGTCGGCCTGCTCCTGTTCATGATCATCGCCTCGAAGGGCGCGGCCGGCGTCACCGGCGCGGGCCTGGCCACCCTGGCCGGCGGCCTCCAGTCGCACCGCCCCGACCTGCTCGACGGCGTCGGACTGATCGTCGGCATCGACCGGTTCATGTCCGAGGCGCGGGCGCTCACCAACTTCGCCGGCAACGCCGTGGCCACCGTCCTGGTCGGCACCTGGACCGGCGAGTTCGACCGCGCGCAGGCCCGCGACGTGCTCGCCGGCCGCCGCCCCTTCGACGAGGCCACCATGCTCGACGAGGACGCCCCCGGCGACGACCCGCAGCCGCCGGCCGGGCCGCAGCGCCCGGCGCTCAGCGGCACACCCGCCTGACCGGCCCCGGCGCCGCGCCCGCCCCGCCCCGGGCCCCCCGAACGCCGCCACCCCCGCATCGCCGCCGCGCCCGCCCGCCCCGGGCCCTCCGAACGCCGCCGCCCCCGCGTCGCCCGCCGCCTGCCGCGACCGGGGGCGGCGGCCACCATCGGTGAATTGGCGCTCACGGCGGCGGCCCCGACCGCACTACCGTCGGCGGCATGGAGTTGGAGCAGGCACGCAAGCTGTGGCAGCCGCAGCCCGGCTGGCTGAACACCGCCAGCTACGGGCTGCCGCCCGAGCCGGCCTGGGCGGCGGTGCAGGAGGCCCTGGCCGACTGGCGGACGGGACGTACCTCCTGGGAGGGTTGGGACGACGCCACCCGGCGCTCCCGGGCGGCCTTCGCCGGGCTGGTCGGCGTGGCGGCCACCGACGTGACGGTCGGCAGCACCGTCGCCGGCCTCCTCGCCCCCGTCGCGGCGGCCCTGCCCGCCGGCGCCACCGTCGTGGCCCCCGAGGTGGAGTTCACCTCCAACCTCTTCCCCTGGCTGGCCCAGGCCGAGCGGGGGGTGCGGGTGCGCACCGTCCCGCTCGACGGCTTCGTCGACGCGATCGACACCGACACCGACCTGGTCGCGTTCAGCCTGGTGCAGTCCGCCGACGGCGCCGTCGCCGACTACGACCGGATCGTCGCCGCCGCCCGGGCCCACGACGCGCTGGTCGTCGTCGACGCGACCCAGGCGTGCGGCTGGCTGCCGTTCGACGCCGGCCTGGCCGACGTGGTCGCCGTCGGGGCGTACAAGTGGCTGATGGGGCCGCGGGGGTCGGCCCTGGCCTACCTGGCGCCGGCGCTGCGCGAGCGGCTGCGCCCCGACGGTGCCGGCTGGTACGCGGCCGAGGACCCGTTCTCCGCCTTCTACGGCCCGCCGCTGCGGCTCGCCGCCGACGCCCGGCGGTTCGACCAGTCCCCGGCGTGGTTCAGTTGGATCGGCACCGCCCCCGCCCTGGAACTGCTCGCCGAGATCGGCCTGCCTGCCGTGCGCGAGCACGACGTGGCGCTGGCCAACCGGTTCCTCGCCGGGCTGGGCCGCCCGCCCGGCGACAGCGCGATCGTCGCCGTCGAGGTGCCCGGCGCGCAGGAGAAGCTCGAACGTGCGGGCATCCGGGCGGCGGTGCGCGCCGGCCGGATCCGGGCGTCGTTCCACCTCTACACCACCGAGGCCGACGTCGACCTGGCCCTCGACGCGCTGGCCGGCTGACGCGCTGGCCGGCTGACGCGTTTGCCCTGCCGACGCGTTTGCCCTGCTGGCCGGCTGACGCGCTGGCCGGCCGACGTGGTTGCCCTGCCGGCCTGCTCGCCCGCGGGCCTGCGGGCCGGCTGATCTTGCTGACGCGCCGCCGGCCCGGCCCGACTACCGGCTGACGCCGGCCGTGAGCCGGCGCCGGTCGTGGCGGCTGCGCCCGCACGCGCCGCATCCGAATCACGCCGTCCGGACGAACCCCTGGTAGTGACCGTCTACCCGGGGGTACGTCGTGCTGACCGACTCGATGCCGGCCGAGGCCGTCGAGACCGCGCGCAAGCGCCTCTCCGCAGCCGCCGAGGACCTCGACGCCAACGAGGTCGCCGCCCTGCTGCTGGCCCTGGCCGCCGACCACGGGGTGCTGGCGTCCTGGCAACAGGTCTGCGTCCCGCTGCTCGCCGCGCTGCGGGGCCACACGGCGGCCGAGGTCGCCACCGAGCACGCCCTCTCCGAGGGCGTGCGCATCGGCCTGGACGTGTTCCGCCGTGAGCCCGCCCGGCAACTGCCCACCGGAGGCGTGCTGCTCGCCGGCACCGAGCACGAGACCCACTGCCTCGGCCTGCACGCGCTCGCCGCCGCCCTGCGGGAACGCGGACGGGGCGCCCTGCTGCTCGGGCCCGCGCTGCCCTGGGCGGCGCTGGCCTCCGCCGTGCGCCGGGCCCGTCCGCACACCGTCGTGGTCTGGTCGCAGACCCCGGTCACCGGCCGCGCGTACCGGCTGGTCCGCTTCGGCCGCGACACCCCCGGGGTACGCGTGCACGCGGCCGGGCCGGGCTGGATCGAACCGCTGCCGCCCCCGTCGACCCGCTTGACGACCCTGGCCGCAGCCACCACCGCCTGCTTGCAAGGAAGGGCCCCTTGTTAACGCTTTCTGTAGTGGAGGGGCCCCTTCTTAACGTTCCTTGGCTGTTTTGGGGGCGGGGATGCCACCGGCCGGGTCCCTGGTGTTCGGGGGGCCCGGCCGGTGGCTGGTTGTGGTGTCAGCTGTTGTTCCAGTGTTGGGTGACGAGGTCGGCGGCCTGCTGTTCCCACTGGGCGTAGGCGTCGGGGTAGGCGGAGACCTGGACGGTCTGGGCGGCGTCGGTCAGGGCCATGTTCTGCCAGCCGTCGACCTGTCGCAGGCCCTTGAGGAATGCTGTCGTCGCGTACTCGGGGTCGGTGATCTGTTCGGGGGTGCCCCAGCCGCTGGAGGGGCGCTGTTGGAACAGGCCGAGGGAGTCGTGGTCGTTGCGGTCGCCGAGGTGGCCCAGGTTCTGCAGCTTCGACTCCTGCAACGCGGTGCCGATGGAGATGACCGCGGCGCGCTCGTCGAGGCCGGCCTTCTTGGTGGCGGCGATGATGGCGTTGACGTTGGCGGTCTGCTCCGGGTCGAGGTCGATGCGGGACTGGGTGCCCTGCACGCCGTGGGGGATGAGCTTCCCGGTGTCCACGCCAGCGGTCTTGTCGGCCTTGTCGGCCTGGACGGCGGCGACGGGCCGCGCGTCACCGGTGTCGGTGGTGGTGTGGTTCAGGGGGCCGGCGGCGAGGCCACCGGCGAAGGCGAGTCCGGCGATGCCGAGGACGCTCTTGCGCAGGATGGTCGTGTTCATCAGGGGTGACTCCAATCGGGGGGTCGGCACACCCTCACGCCCCGAACGGGGGTGGTGTGGGGGTGTGCGAGCACCACGTCGAGGCGCCCGAACAACGAACAAAGGGGGGAAAGACGAGGCAGGACCGGGCCGGCTGCCACATGTGGTGCCGGGCCGGGTCCGGGTGTAACGACCGGTGGCCCGTCCCCATTCCCGGCGGCTGCCTCGCCTTGGCGAGTGTGGTGCCGAGGCGGCTGGCCGGTCGCCCGGGGCGATTGCGGGGCTGGCGGCTGAGCCGGCACGCGGGCGGCCTGCGGAGGCCGGGGCCGGGGGGTCTGCTGGATCGGGGGAGCCTGGGTGGTGCTTCGGTCGTCCGTCGGGTGTAACACCCCCGGCCTTGGCGGGATTCCGGCCCGGGAGTGCCGCCGGTCACCCCGCGCCCGGGCGGTCCGGCCCGCCTCGTCGCCCCATACCGAACTCACCCCCGGCCAGGGTCGGACAATCCTCCCATTAGGGTGGAGGGGCGACGGGATGTCGGGCAGGTGGGGGCATCCCGCGCGGTTGATACCGCCATCTGCCCGACATGAAGTCGATCAACGTGGCATCAGTCCGGTCCGCTTCGTTCCGCCCCGGCCCGACTTCGGGCCTGGGGTCAGCCGGCCATCTCGCCCCGCCCCGCCCCGCGCCCGCCTCGCGTCGCGCCCGCCTCGCCCCGCGCCCGCCTCGCCCGCGCCGCGCCCGCCTCGCGTCGTCCCGTCCCGCCCCGCCTCACGCCCGCCCCGCTCCGCGTCGTCCCGTCGGGCCAGTCGCCCGGTGTGGTGGGAGGTGGCGGTTCGGCGGTGCGGGTTGCCGCCAGGTCTCCCCATCTGGAGGCGAGCGAGGAGGTGAGTCGGATTGCGGCGGATCGGCGCGTGACGTGGCGCACAAACGATACGATCCGGTTCCGTATCGAAACCGTGTGGCCTAGCCTCGTCTGGGTTACGAGTCTGCGCCGTATCGTATTTGCGGGGCGGGCGACATCGGGGAGGGGAACTGCCCATGCAACCGCACGAGAACACCGGACATCCGAGGCGGTGGGCGATCCTCGGGGTGCTGGTGATCAGCCTCCTCGTCGTCGTCCTCGACAACACCATCCTCAACGTCGCCCTGCGTACCCTCGCCGACCCGGTGCACGGCCTCGGGGCGAGCCAGGGCGAGCTGGAGTGGTCGATCAACTCGTACACCCTGGTCTTCGCGGGTCTGCTCTTCACCTTCGGCGTGCTCGGCGACCGCGCCGGGCGCAAGCGCTTCCTGCTGGTCGGGCTGGTGCTGTTCGGGCTGTCGTCGCTGCTGTCGGCGTACGCGCAGAGCCCGGCCCAGCTCATCGGCGCCCGCGCGCTGATGGGCGTCGGCGGGGCGGCGATCATGCCGGTGACCCTGTCGATCATCTCCAACGTCTTCGACCCCCGGGAGCGCGGCCGGGCGATCGGCGTGTGGGCCGGCGCGGTCGGCCTCGCCGTGGCGATCGGCCCGATCCTCGGCGGCGCGCTGCTGGAGCACTACTGGTGGGGCTCCGTCTTCCTGATCAACGTGCCGGTGGTCGCTGTCGGGGTGGTCCTGGTCGCCCTGCTGGTGCCCGAGTCCCGCGACCCCGACCCGGGGCGCGTCGACGTTCTCGGCGTGCTGCTGTCGGTGGTGGGCCTGGTGGCCCTGACCTACGGCATCATCGACGGCGGTGAGCACGGCTTCGGCCGGCCCCTGGTCTGGGTGTCGATCCTCGGCGGCCTGGCCGTGCTGACCTGGTTCGTGCTGCTGGAGCTGCGCAGCGACCACCCGTCGCTGGACGTCCGGCTGTTCCGGGTGCCCCGCTTCGCCGCCCCGGTGGCGCTGGTCGGGCTGGTCTTCTTCGCCGCGATGGGCGTCATGTTCTTCAGCTCGTTCTATCTGCAACTGGTCCGCGGCTACACCCCGTTGCAGACCGGCCTGCTCTTCCTGCCCTTCGCCGCCGCCCAGCTCGTCTTCGCCCCGCGCAGCGCGGCGATGGTCCGCCGGTACGGGGGCCGGGCCGTCGCGGCCGTCGGGCTGGCGCTGACCAGCGTGGCCCTCGCGGCGTTCGCGTTCATCGACGCGGGCACCCCGATCTGGGTGGTCCTGGTGGTCTTCCTCCTCCAGGGCATCGGCATGGCCAACATCATGCCGCCCGCCACCGAGTCGATCATGTCGGCGCTGCCCCGGGAGAAGGCCGGCGTCGGGTCCGCGGTCAGCAACACCGTGCGCCAGGTCGCCGGCGCCCTCGGCGTGGCCGTGCTCGGCTCGGTGCTGTCCGCGGTCTACCGGGACGATGTCGCCCCGGCCCTGCGCGGCCTGCCGGCGGGGGCCCACGAGGCGGCGAGCGAGTCGATCTCCGGCGCGTACGCGGCGGCCGGGCAGCTCGGTCCGGGTGGGCCGGCCCTGGTGACGGCCGCCAACGACGCCTTCGTCTCGGCGATGCACTGGGCCGCGGCGCTCTCCGCGGCGGTCGCCGTGCTCGGCTTCGTGGTCGTGCTGCGCTGGATGCCCGGCCGCGCCCTCGACCGGGCGGCCGGCGCGCCGGCGGCGAGCGAACCCGAGTTGGCCGGAACCGCGTAGGTCCGGGAACAATGTCGGACATGACTTCCGCCGCCGAGGCTCCGCGGTCGCCCGGGCGACCGCGGAGCAGCCGCGCGGACGAGGCGATCGTGGAGGCCACCCTCGACCTGCTGGCCGAGGGCAGCACGATCGAGGCGCTCTCCATCGAGGCGATCGCAACCCGCGCCGGCGTCGGCAAGGCCACCATTTACCGCCGCTGGCCGGGCAAGGACGCGCTGCTGCTGGACGCGCTGCGTCGGCTCAAGGGCGTGCTGCCGAACCCGGCGGGCCACTCCGTGCGGGACGACCTGGTGCTGCTGGTCGGCGCGGTCGGGCAGAACATCGACCCGCGCGCCGCGAAGATCTTGCCCTGCCTCGTGCCGGAGGTGAACCGCAGCCCCGACCACTTCCGGCTCTACCAGAACATCATCGCGCCCCGGCGGCAGCTGATGCGCGAGGTGCTCCGCCGGGGGGTGCGCCTCGGCGAGCTGCGGGCCGACCTCGACATCGAGATGGCGATGGCGCTGCTCACCGGGCCGATGTTGATGCAGCGGATGCTGCGCTGGCACCCCGAGCTGGACGACGTCCTGCTCCCGGACCGGATCGTCGACGGCATCCTGGACGGCATCCGGGCCCGCTGACGCCCCCGCCCAGGCCGCCCGCGCAGCCAGTCACCCGGCCGGCCCGCGAAGGGCCGCACCCGACCGGCCCGATCACCCCGGCCGGTCAGGGCAGCCCGGCACCCCGGCCGGTCAGGGCATCGGCTCGCGGAGCCGGTGCAGGCGCAGCGCGAGCTGCACCTCCAGGGCCCGGCCGGGCTTCTGCCAGTCGGGGCCGAGCAGCTGGCCGACCCGTTCCAGCCGCTGGGTCACCGTGTTGACGTGCACGTGCAGCAGCTCCGCCGCCCGGGCCAGGCTGCCACCCACCCCGAAGTACGCCTCCAGGGTCTTCACCAGCGCGGTGCCCCGCCGGGCGTCGTAGTCCACCACCGGCCCGACCGTGCCGGCGATGAACCGGGCCACGTCCCCGTCGCCCCGGTCGCCGACCGTCCCCAGCAGCAGCCCGACGAAGCCCAGCTCGGCGGTGCTGGCCCCCTGCCCGGTCCGGCCCAGCGCGCCGAGCGCCGTCAGGCAGCGGTCCGCCTCCTGAAAGATCGCCGCCAGCGAGGCCGGGTCCGTCGACGGGCCGCTCGCCCCGGCGGTCACCGGACGGCCGGTCACCCGGGACAGGTCCCGGGACACCGCGCGGGCCGCGCCGCCCGCGTCCCGGCCGGGCAGCATCAGCACCACCCGGCCGTCGCGCGCCGCGGCCAGGCCGCCGCGCGTCGAGGCGTACGTGGTGGCCCAGGAGAGCACCCGCTGCCGGGCGGAACCCGTCGCGGCGATCGCGTCGTCGCCGACCGCCACCAGCACGTGCGGGGCGTCCAGGTCGACACCGAGGCGGCGGGCCCGGCTGCGCAGGGCGTCGGTGTCGGCCAGCGGCCGGGCGATCAGGTCGTCGAGCAGCTCGCCCCGCACCCGCCCCTCGGCCTCGGCCACGGTGCGGCGGAACAGCAGCAGCAGCGCGGTCACCAGCGCCGCCCGCTCCAGGATGCGCTGGTCGGCGTCGACCAGCTCGCCGTCGGGGCGCAGCACCAGCGCGCCCAGGTTCTCCGTGCCGGCGACCACCGCGGCGTACCAGAAGGGGCCCCGGCGGACGCTGCGCCCCTCGGTCCGCGACGCCGCCACGGCCTCCACCAGGTCCGCCCGGTCCGGCTCGTCGATCTGACCGACCCGGGCCAGCCGCCGCCCGTGGGCGTCCAGCGCCAGCAGCGCCCCGCCGAGCACGTCGGTGACGGCGGACGCCACGTCCTCGACCCCGCCGCCGCGCAGCACCAGCGCGGTCATCCGGTCGTGCGCCGCGGCCGCCCGCTCGACCGAGCTGCTGTGCGCCCGGATGGTGGTGTTGGCCGCCGACAGCTCCGCCAGCGCGGCCCGGGTCTCGGCCAGCAGCCGCGCCGTGTCGATCGCGACCGCCGCGTGCGCCGCGAGGGACACCAGCAGCGACACCTCCTCCCGGGCGAACGGCCGGGCGGAGCGGTTGGCCGCGTACAGCACGCCGATCGAGGTGGAGCCGAGCCGCAGCGGCACGCCGAGGATCGCCACGAGGCCCTCCTCGCCCACCCCGGCGTCGATCTCCCCGGTGTGGTGGAAGCGGTCGTCCTCGGGGTAGTTCGCGGTGACGTACGGGGTGCCGGACTGGGCCACCAGGCCGCCCAGGCCCGCGCCCATCGGCAGCCGCAGCCGCTGGAACCGCGCCGAGATCGACCCGTCGGTGACCCGCATGTACGTGTCGCCGCGCTCGTCGTCGTCGAGCGTCATGTACGCCACGTCCGCGCCGAGCAGGTGCCGGGCCCGGTGCACGATCGCCCGCAGCACGGCGTCGAGGTCGCGCAGCCCGGCCAGGTCGCTCGCGGTGTCGTACAGGCCGGACAGCTCGCTCTCCCGGCGACGTCGGCGCTCCAGCAGCGCGCGGACCCGCAGCGCGACCACCTTCGCCTGCTCCAGCTCGGCGAGCCGGTCGGGGGGCACGCCGGCCGCGCGGGCCGCCACCAGCGGGCCCTCGAACTCCACCGCGGCGGCCTCCCGGGCGAGCAGTTCCAGGAACTCCACCGGCGACGACATGACCGACATTGTGCGCGAGGCCACTAGTTCGCCGTCCAGCCCCCGTCGAGGGCGATGGACGCGCCGGTGATGAACGCGGCCGGCGGCGCGCACAGGTACGCCAGCAGCTCCGCGACCTCCTCCGGCTCGATGAGCCGCTTGATCGCCGCCCGGGCCAGCATGATCTTCTCCACCACCTCGGCCTCGCCGATGCCGTGGGTGGCGGCCTGGTCGGCGATCTGGTCCTGCACCAGCGCCGTGCGCACGTACGCCGGGTTGATGCAGTTGGCGGTGACCCCGTGCGCCGCGCCCTCCAGCGCGACCACCTTCGACAGCCCTTCCAGGGCGTGCTTCGCCGACACGTACGCCGACTTGTACGGCGAGGCCCGCAGCCCGTGCACGGAGGAGATGTTGACGATCCGCCCCCAACCCCGGGCGTACATGTGGGGCAGCGCCCGGCGCACGATCCGGAACGGGGCCTCCACCATCACCCGGTGGATGTACGCGAACCGCTCGGGCGGGAAGTCCGGCACCGGCGCGACGTGTTGCAGCCCGGCGTTGTTGACCACGATGTCCACGTCGGCGTCGAGCCGGTCCACCGCCGCCGGGTCGGCCAGGTCGACCCGCACGGCCCGGCCGCCGGCCAGCGCCGCGACCTCCTCGGCCGCGCCCGCGTCGCGGTCGAGCACCAGCACGTGGGCCCCGGCCGCCGCGAGCCGCAGGGCGCAGGCCCGGCCGATGCCGCCGCCTCCGCCGGTCACCAGCGCGGTCCGACCGGCCAGGTCGACGTGTACGACGTGGGGGCCCGCCACGGGTTCTGCCGTCATGGCGCACAAAGCTACGAGCCGGGTGGCCGGGGGCACATGGGGGCGGGACACATACTCGACGCCCCGGCTGTGTGCCGCCGCGCCCCCCGGCCCGTCGGCGGCCCAACCCCCGGCCCGTCGGCGGGCTGCCCCCTGCTCTTCGGCGGCGTGTCCCCGCAGCCGGCTGTCGGGGCCGCCCAGTAGGGTGTCGAACACACGTACTGCCGACGTGGTGGGGAGGAGGCGGCGTGCGCGTGCTCGGCGTCGACCCGGGGCTGACCCGGTGCGGGGTCGGCGTGGTCGAGGGCGTGCCGGGCCGGCCCTGCACCCTGGTCGCCTACTACGTCGTCTACACCGACCCCGGCGACGACCTGCCGCTGCGCCTGCTGCACCTGGACCGCTCGCTGACCGACCTGGTGGCCGAGCACCGGCCGGACGCCGTCGCCGTCGAGCGGGTGTTCAGCCAGCACAACGTGCGCACCGTGATGGGCACCGCCCAGGCCAGCGGGATCGCCGTGCTGGCCGGCGCGCGCGCCGGACTGCCCGTGCAGACCTACAC
This sequence comes from Micromonospora sp. WMMD712, assembly GCF_029581295.1. Taxonomy (NCBI): domain Bacteria; kingdom Bacillati; phylum Actinomycetota; class Actinomycetes; order Micromonosporales; family Micromonosporaceae; genus Micromonospora; species Micromonospora sp. WMMD712. The sequence goes on along the minus strand of NZ_CP120743.1, from coordinate 1,905,880 downwards.
GCCGAGCGAGGTCAAGGCCGCCATCACCGGCTCCGGCCAGGCCGACAAGGCGCAGATGACGACCATGGTGACCCGGCTGCTGCGGCTGCCCGAGCCGCCGAAGCCGGCCGACGCCGCCGACGCCCTGGCCCTGGCCATCTGCCACGTCTGGCGCGGCGGCACCCGCTCGAAGCTGGCCGCCGCGGCCGACCGGGCACGACGAGGAGGAGCACGATGATCGCCAGTGTGCGCGGCACGGTCACCGCGACCGGCCCGGACCACGCGGTGGTGGAGGTCGGCGGGGTCGGCCTGGCGGTGCACTGCGCCCCCGGCACGCTCGCCGAACTGCGGGTCGGCCAGCCGGCCCGGCTGGCCACCAGCCTGGTGGTCCGGGAGGACTCGCTCACCCTCTACGGCTTCGCCGACGACGACGCCAAGCAACTGTTCGAGCTGCTCCAGACCGCGAGCGGGGTGGGGCCCCGGCTGGCCCAGGCGGTGCTGGCCGTGCACACCCCCGACGCGGTGCGCAAGGCGATCGCCAACGCCGACACCGCCGCGCTGACCCGGGTGCCGGGCATCGGCAAGAAGGGCGCCGAGCGTCTGGTGCTGGAGCTGCGGGACCGGATCGGCCCGGTGCCGGTGGGCGCCGACGGGGCGGCCGGGGTGACCGGGGGCGCCTGGCCCGAGCAGGTCCGTCAGGCCCTGGTGGGCCTCGGCTGGACGGCGGGCCAGGCCGACCAGGCGGTCGCTGCGGTCGCGGAGACCGTCGACGGCCCGCCGCCGCCCGTGCCGGTCCTGCTCAAGCAGGCCATCCGCCTGCTCGGCCGCACCCGATGACGGGCCCCGACGGCAACCTCGTCTCGGCGTACGTCAACGACGCGGAGCGCGACGCCGAGGCCAGCGTGCGGCCGAAGCGGCTGGAGGAGTTCATCGCCCAGCACCGGGTCCGCGAACAGCTCGACCTGCTGCTGCGCAGCGCGATGCGGCGCGGCTCCCCGCCCGACCACATCCTCCTGTCGGGGCCCCCAGGCTTAGGTAAGACGACCCTGGCCAACATCGTGGCGGCCGAGCTGGGCTCCGGCATCCGGGTGACCAGCGGCCCGGCCATCGAGCGCTCCGGTGACCTCGCGGCGATCCTGACCAGCCTCACCGAGGGTGACGTGCTGTTCATCGACGAGATCCACCGGATCGCCAAGCCGGCGGAGGAGCTGCTCTACAGCGCGATGGAGGACTTCCGGGTCGACGTGATCGTCGGCAAGGGGCCCGGGGCGACCGCCATCCCGCTGGACGTCGAGCCGTTCACCCTGGTCGGGGCGACCACCCGGTCGGGCCTGCTGACCGGGCCGATGCGGGACCGCTTCGGCTTCGTCGCGCACCTCGACTTCTACTCGCCGGCCGACCTGGAGGTGCTGCTGCGCCGGTCGGCGCGCATCCTCGGGGTGCCGATCACCGACGACGGGGCCGCCGAGATCGCCGGCCGGTCCCGGGGCACCCCCCGGATCGCCAACCGGCTGCTGCGCCGGGTGCGCGACTTCGCCGAGGTCCGGGCCGACGGCACGGTGACGGTGGAGACGGCCCGGGCAGCCCTGACGGTGTACGACGTCGACGCGCTCGGGCTGGACCGGCTGGACCGGGCGGTGGTCACCGCGCTGGTCGACTCGTTCCGGGGCGGCCCGGTGGGCCTGTCGACGTTGGCCGTGGCGGTGGGGGAGCAGCCGGACACCGTCGAGGAGGTGTGCGAGCCGTTCCTGGTGCGGGCCGGGTTGCTGGCGCGTACGCCCCGGGGGCGGGTGGCCACCGAGGCGGCCTGGCGTCATCTGGGCCGTACCCCACCGAATGGTACATTTGGCACCGGTGCCCCTCCCGCGCCCGATCTGTTCTCCGCCGCGCCCGATGAGCCGTGATCCGTTCGTGATCTGTGCCGCATTCGGCGTTCCCAGGTGCAGGGACTAGACTCGCCGCGGTCTGTACAGGACGTGAGAATCCGCCTCCGCTCCGGTGCCCCTCGTGCCGAGCCGGAGGCCAATCGGAAGGTCTGTAACCGTGCTTTACGCAGCAGCGGGTGGCGGGGGAGCCGGCGGTCTCACGCCGATCCTCATGATCGCCCTGCTCTTCGGCGTCATGTACTTCATGATGATCCGCCCCCAGCAGAAGCGCCGCCGCGAGGCGGAGCGGATGCAGTCCACCCTCGGTCCCGGCGACGAGGTGGTCACCATCGGCGGGCTCTACGGCACGGTCACCGGCGTGGACGACGAGACCGTCCTGCTCGAGGTCGCCCCCGGCGTGCAGACCCGGTACGCCCGCCCGGCCATCGCCCGCGTCGTCAGCCAGGCCGAGCGGCCCGAGGCCACCGAGGACGTCGAGGACGCCGAAACCGTCAAGGAGTGACCGTCGTCCCGGGGACGGGGCAGCGGAGACAGCGATAAAACTGGATAGTTGGGCCCGACGCCCGACGCCCGACGCCGACGCGTGAGCGCTGCCGGCCGCCGCCCCCGCGACGGCCGTGGGCAGTCGTGTCGACGTCGGGTCGCCGGCCCGGACACCCGTCGCCGGGACCCCCGGCCCGACCCTCGTGCCGCCGCAGACGGCGGTGCGACCGTAACAGGGAGACAGACAGCCGTGGCACCACCACCTCAGGGACAGATGCGGCCCGGACGGCAGCTCGCCGTGCTCGGGCTCATCTTCGTCGTCCTCTATCTCTTGGTGTTCTTCTCGGGCGGCGCCAGTGGTGGCTTCAAGGACCGGCTGGAGCCCCGGCTCGGCCTGGACCTGGTCGGCGGCACCCGGTTGACGCTGGAGGCGACGAACAGCCTCGACGGCCGGCCCCCGACGGCGGAGAACCTCGAAGAGGCCCGCCAGATCATCGAGAACCGGGTCAACGCCTACGGCGTGGCCGAGGCCGAGGTGGTCACCGAGGGCAACCGGAACATCGTCATCTCCCTGCCCGGCGAGAACCGCGACCTCACCGACGTCGGCAGCGCGGCCGAGCTGCGCTTCCGCAAGGTGCTCAAGGCCGCCGACGGCAGCGGCGCGGCGGCGGCCCCGGCGCCCACCCCGACGCCGGCCCCGTCGGGCAGCGCGTCGCCGGCCCCGTCCGGCAGCGCCAAGCCGTCGGGCAGCGCGTCGCCGTCCGGCGCGAAGGCCACCGCGTCGCCGAGCGCGGGCGGCCAGGGCGGCGGGGCGCCGGCCCCGAGCGCCAGCGCCACCGGGTCGCCCTCGGCGAGCGCCGCGCCGTCGTCGAGCGCCAGCGCCGAGCCGGTGCCGGCGGGCGTCGAGGAGCAGCGCAAGGCCGTCGAGCAGAAGGTCGGTGCCGCTGCCTGGCAGGCGGCGAGCGGGCTCCAGGCCCCGGCCGACCTGACCGCCGACCCGTCGCTGGCCGACAAGCTCAAGCCGTTCGGCGCGCTCAGCCCGCGCGAGATCGCCGTGCTGCCCGCGGAGATGCAGTTCAACGTGCCGACGATCACCTGCGCGCAGCTCGACCAGCGCCCCCCGGCGTCGATCAAGGACGAGAAGCAGAAGGCGGTCGCCTGCGAGGACGGTGTCCAGAAATACCTGCTGGACGTGGCGAAGGTGCTCGGCACCGACGTCGGCGACGCCAACGCGGTGCTCGACCAGACCAGTTCCTGGGTGGTGAGCCTCGACTTCAAGGGCGCGGGCCAGGAGAAGTGGACCAACCTGACCCGCGAGGCGTTCAACAACGAGGGCCAGGCCTGCGACCAGACCGCGCTGGGCCAGGACGGCAAGTGCCGGGTCGCCGTGGTGCTGGACAACAAGGTCGTCTCCTCGCCGGAGATCCAGGGCGTGCTGACCGGTGACTCGCAGATCACCGGCAGCTTCGACAACAAGACGGCCAACGCCCTGGCCGGTCAGCTGCGCTACGGCGCGCTGCCGGTGACCTTCGAGGCGCAGGAGCAGCAGAACGTCACCGCCACCCTCGGCGCGAGCCACCTGCGCGCGGGCCTGCTCGCCGCCGGCATCGGCATGCTGCTGGTCATCATCTACTCGTTCTTCTACTACCGGCTGCTCGGCTCGGTCATCTTCCTGAGCCTGGTGCTGTCGGGTCTGCTGGTCTTCGGCGCGCTGGTCTTCCTGGGGCGGCAGATCGGCTTCACCCTCACGCTCGCCGGCATCGCCGGCATGATCGTCTCACTCGGTGTGGCGGCGGACTCGTTCGTCATCTACTTCGAGCGGCTCAAGGACGAGATCCGGGAGGGCCGCAGCCCGCGCAGCGCGGTGCCCCGGGCGTGGATCCGGGCCCGGCGGACGATCATCTCGGCCAACGCGATCACCATCATGTCGGCCGTGGTGCTCTACATCGTCTCGGTCGGCGCGGTGAAGGGCTTCGCCTTCGCGCTCGGCCTGGCCACGGTGCTCGACCTGGTCGTGGTCTTCCTGTTCCGTCACCCGATCATGACGATGTTCGCCCGGACCCGGGCGTTCCTGTCCCCGCGGGTCAGCGGTCTCGGCCGGATCCTTCCGCCCGCGCGGAGCGAGCAGGCCACCCGCACCTCGCGCGTCAAGGAGGCCTGAGATGGCTAAGACTGGTTTGGCGAGCCGCCTCTACGCGGGCGAGGCCGGCCTCGACGTCATCGGCCGGCGCAAGCTGTGGTTCGGCGTGGCCGGGGCGCTGATCCTCGTCGCCGTGCTCAGCTTCGCCCTGCGCGGCTTCAGCCTGGGCATCGAGTTCGCCGGCGGCAACTCGTTCCAGGTGCCGGCCAGCGTCGGCACCCTCGACGACGCCGAGAAGACGGTCGACACGGTGCTGGCGCGCACCGCGGCGGGCGCCGAGGTGGTCACCGCGCAGAGGGTCGGCGGCACCGGCGGCGACTTCTACGAGATGCGCACCACGCAGCTCGACGCCGAGCAGGCCAACGAGGCCAAGGCCGAGATGGCCCGCGTGTTCGGCATCCAGGCCGACCAGATCAGCGGCAACCAGGTCAGCGAGGCGTGGGGCAGCCAGGTCACCTCCCGGGCGCTGCTCGGTCTGGTGATCTTCGTCCTGCTGGTGACGGTCTACCTGGTCCTGCGGTTCGAGTGGCGGATGGCGGCCGCCGCCGTCTCCTCCCTGTTCATGAACCTGATCCTCACCGCCGGCATCTACTCGCTGGTCGGCTTCGAGGTCACCCCGTCGACGATCATCGGCTTCCTCACGATCCTGGGCTTCGCGCTCTACGACGTGGTGGTGGTCTTCGACAAGGTGCAGGAGAACACCCGGGGCATCACGGCGAACAACAACCAGACGTACGGCGAGGCGGCCAACCTGGCCATCAACCAGAGCCTCATGCGGTCGCTGAACACCTCGGTGGTCGCGCTGCTGCCCGTCGGTGGCCTGCTCTTCATCGGCGCCGGCCTGCTGGGCGCGGGCACGCTGAAGGACCTCGGCCTGGTGCTGTTCGTCGGCATGGCGGTCGCCTTCCTGACCTCGATCCTGCTGGCGACCCCGCTGCTGGTGCTGCTCAAGAACTACGAGCCGCGCATCCAGGCGCACAACAAGCGGGTCCTGGCCCGGCGGACCGCCCTCGCCAAGGGTGAGATCACCCCGAAGGGCGCGGCGCGTCCGGCCGCGGACGCCGAGGAGCCCGTCGACGTCGACGCGGCCCTGGCCGGGGCCGCCCCGAAGGTGGGCGCCCGGCCCGCCGGCAAGCGGTCGACCGGCGCCCGGGGCGGCCGCCCCGCCGGTGGCGGCGGCAACCGGCCGGGCGGCGCCAAGCGGCGCTGATCGGCCACACCGGTAGGAGACAGGAAACACGTTCCGACGGCGTCCCGCGGGCTGTGCGAGCAGCGCGCGGGACGCCGTCGGCCATGAAGGGAGACGGGCCGCCGTGACGGAGACGCACAGCGCCGGGGTACGGGGAGACAGCGGCCCACGGGTCGCCGAGCTGGTCGCCAGCCGCGTGCTGGACGTGCCGGACTTCCCGAAGCCGGGCGTGATGTTCAAGGACCTGATGCCCCTCTTCGCCGACGGCGAGGTGTTCCGGCAGGTCGTCGACGGGATCGTGGCCCACCACGGGCGGGACGCGTTCGACGCCGTGGTGGGCATCGAGGCCCGGGGCTTCGTCGTCGCGGCGGCCATCGCGTACGCGGCGGGGGTGGGCGTGGTGCCGGTGCGCAAGGCCGGCAAGCTGCCCCGCCCCGCCTACTCGGCCTCCTACGCGCTGGAATACGGCGAGGCGACGCTGGAGGTGCACGAGGACGCGTTCACCGCCGGGCACCGGGTGCTGGTGGTCGACGACGTGCTCGCGACCGGGGGCACCGCCGAGGCCACCCTCGACCTGGTGGAGCGGGCCGGCGGCACGGTGGCCGGCTTCACGGTGCTGCTGGAGCTGGGGTTCCTCGGCGGGCGCGAGCGGCTGGCCCCGCGCCCCGTGCACGCCCTGCTGAGCGTGTGAGCCGCCGGGGCCTCGTCCCCCGTCCCGGCGTCGACGACCCGGGGCGTCGGGCCGGGAACGGTGCCCGTGCCCGTCCGCGTGGCGCGCGGAGCGCCTGTTCGTGCCCCGGTGCCCGATTGGTGGCCCCGGCCGCCGGGCGGACCCGGTGGGGACCGTCCGGCGGAGCGGCGGGGCACCGTGCGTGCGGGTAGCATTGCCCATTGCTGACCGGGCGGGTGACCGTCCGGGCGGTGCGAAGACCAGGCCGGCCGGACGGTCGGCGCATCCCCGGCGAGCGGTGAGGAGGCCGGTGTCCCACGATGTCGTCCCTCCGGTGGAGGGCACGGTGCACCCGACAGGCGACGCTGACGGTTCGGTGACCGATCGGGGCGCTGACGCCCTGGCCGTGGCGGGTGGTGACGGCGCGGGCCCCGGGTCCGCCGACGGCGCGGCGGCGGGTGCCGGGGCGTCGCTGTTCCCGGCCGACGCCGCCGACGATCCGGCGCAGCTCAGCGGTGATCCCTCGCCGAGCGGCGGCTTCGCCCTCTCCAACGCGCCCACCGGGCGGCGGGTGCGGGCGAGGCTGGCCCGGTTCAACGCGCCCTGGCAGACCTCGCAGGTCAGCGAGGTGCTGGAGCCGCTGATCTCCAGCCACCGGGAGAACCACCCGAAGGCCGACGCGAAGTTGATCCAGACCGCGTTCGACACCGCCAACCGCTGGCACTCCGGCCAGTACCGCAAGTCCGGCGACCCGTACATCACGCATCCCCTCGCGGTGGCCACCATCCTGGCCAACCTGGGCATGGACACCACGACGCTGGTCGCCGCGCTGCTGCACGACACGATCGAGGACACCGAATACACGCTCGACCAGATGAAGGTCGACTTCGGTCCCGAGGTGACGCTGCTCGTCGACGGCGTGACCAAGCTCGACAAGGTCAAGCTCGGCGACGCCGCGAAGGCGGAGACGATCCGCAAGATGGTCGTGGCGATGGCGAAGGACCCGCGGGTCCTGGTGATCAAGCTGGCCGACCGGCTGCACAACATGCGCACCCTGTCCTTCCTGCCCGCGCCGAAGCGGGAGCAGAAGGCGAAGGAGACGCTGGAGATCCTGGCGCCCCTGGCCCACCGCCTGGGCATGAACACGATCAAGTGGGAGCTGGAGGACCTCGCCTTCGGCACGCTGTTCCCGAAGCGGTACGAGGAGATCCTGCGCCTGATCGGGGAGCACCAGCCGCAGCGGGAGTCGCTGCTGCGTCAGGTGACGCAGAAGGTGGGCACCGACCTGAAGGCCGCCAAGATCAAGGCGGAGACGACGGGCCGGCCGAAGCACCTCTACTCGATCTACCAGAAGATGATCGTGCGGGGCCGCGACTTCAACGACATCTACGACCTGGTCGGGGTGCGGATCCTGGTCGACACGGTGCGCGACTGCTACGCCGCGCTGGGCGTGATCCACGCGAACTGGCAGCCGGTGCCGGGCCGGTTCAAGGACTACATCGCGATGCCCAAGTTCAACATGTACCAGTCGCTGCACACGACGGTCATCGGGCCCACCGGCAAGCCGGTGGAGATGCAGATCCGCACGTACGCGATGCACCGCACCGCCGAGTTCGGCATCGCCGCGCACTGGAAGTACAAGGAGCACAAGGGCACCCAGATCGTCGGCCCGCCCGCGCACATCGACGAGATGACGTGGCTGCGCCAGTTGCTCGACTGGCAGCGGGAGGCGGCGGATCCGAGCGAGTTCCTCGACGCGCTGCGCTTCGACCTGTCGAGCCAGGAGGTGTACGTCTTCACCCCCAAGGGTGACGTCATCCCCCTGCCGACGGGGTCGACGCCGGTGGACTTCGCGTACGCGGTGCACACCGAGGTCGGGCACAAGTGCATCGGGGCGCGGGTCAACGGCAAGCTGGTGCCCCTGGAGTCGACGCTGTCCAACGGCGACGTGATCGAGATCTTCACGTCGAAGTCCGACACGGCGGGGCCGACGCAGGACTGGCTGGGCTTCGTGAAGAGCCCCCGCGCCCGCACGAAGATCCGGCAGTACTTCAACAAGGAGCGGCGCGAGGAGGCGATCGAGGCCGGCAAGGACTCGATCGTCAAGGCGATGCGCAAGCAGGGCATGCCGTTGCAGCGGATGCTCACCTCCGACGCGCTGATGGCGATCGCGCGGGACCTGCACCTGGCCGACGTGGCGTCGCTCTACGCGGCGGTCGGCGACAGCCAGGTCTCCGCGCAGTCGGTGGTGCAGAAGCTGATGGCCGCGTACGGGGGCGAGGAGGGCGCGGCGGAGGACATCGCCGAGACCGCCGTGGCCACCCGGCCCCCGCGCAGCCGGCAGAGCAGCGCCGACCCGGGCGTGGTGGTGCGGGGCGTCAGCGACGTCTGGATCAAGCTGGCCCGCTGCTGCACGCCGGTGCCGCCCGACTCGGTCTTCGGGTTCGTCACCCGCTCCGGCGGCGTCAGCGTGCACCGCGACGACTGCGCCAACGCCGAGGACCTGCGGGCCCAGGCCGAGCGGGTGGTCGAGGTGAGCTGGAAGCTCACCTCCGCCTCCACGTTCCTGGTGGCCATCCAGGTGGAGGCCCTCGACCGGCACAAGCTCCTCGCGGACGTCACCCGGGTGCTCTCCGACGAGCGGGTCAACATCCTCTCCGCGACCGTCACCACCACCCGCGACCGGGTGGCCGTGAGCCGGTTCAGCTTCGAGATGGCCGACCCGAAGCACCTGGGGCACCTGCTGGCCGCCGTCCGCAAGGTCGACGGCGTGTTCGACGCCTACCGGGTCACCTCGGGCTCCTGAGCGGCCCGGAAGGCCCCACCCACGACAGCGCCCGCCGGCGGTGACCGGCGGGCGCTTCGTCGTGCGGGGGCGGGGCGGGCGGTCAGCCCTGCGCCTCGCTCATCGTCATCTTCTCGATGACGATCTCCTTCTTGGGGTGGCCGCCGCCGGCCTGCTTGGCGTACGCGCCGTCGTCGCCGGCCTTCGCCACCTGGTTGACGATGTCCATCCCGCCGGTGACGGTGCCGAGCACCGTGTAGTTCGCGTCCAGCGGCGAGTCGCCGTAGACGATGAAGAACTGGCTGCCGGTGCTGCCCGGCTGCCCCGAGTTGGCCATCGCGATGACGCCCTCCGGGTACGGCGGGCGCTTGTCGGTCGGCAGGTTCTCCTCGGCCATCCGGTAGCTCGGGCCGCCGGTGCCGTCGGTGTCCCGCCAGCCCTTGCCGGTGGCGCTCGGGTCGCCGCACTGGAGCACCTTGATGCCCTCGGTGACCAGACGGTGGCACTTGGTGTTGTCGAGGAAGCCCTTGCTCGCCAGGTGGGTGAAGCTGGCGGCGGTGCACGGCGCGACGGACCGGTCGACCTTGGCGGTGATCGGGCCCAGGTTGGTGTCGAACGTCAGCGTCTGGGTGCCGGTGTTCGGTTGCTGGGCGGCCGGCAGCCCGACGTCCTTGATCTCCTTGGTCCGCTGCTCCTTGGGAACCTCGGTCCAGGTGCACTGCACGAAGCCGGGGGCGGCGGCGGTGTCCTGCTTCTTGTCGTCGTCGCCGCCGATGCTGGCGGCGAGCCAGACGGAGCCGGCGACCACGAGCAGCAGGGCCGCCCCGGCCCCGACGATCGCCTGCGTCTGCCGGCGCTTGCGGGCCCGGGCCGCACGCTCGGCCATCTCCCGCTCGAGCCGGGCGCGCGCCGCCGCGCGCTGCCGCTCTCTGGTGGACGTCACGGTCGATCCTCCTGGACTGTCTCGGGCGCGGCCGGTGCCGCAAAAGGCTGTGGGGTGCGGGGGAGCCGGGTCAGCCGGCGCTGGGGCTGGCCGACGCGCCGCTGGGGGCCGGGGCCGGCGCGGTCGACGGCTCGCCGACGGTGAGGCTCTGGATCACCACGTCGGTCTTCGGCTTGACCTTGGCTCCGCTCCCATTGTCCACGGTCGGCAGGGCACCGATCTTCGTGACCACGTCCAGGCCGCCGGTGACCTTCCCGATCACCGGGTAGGCCGGCTTGTCCGGGTCGAAGTCCTTGAAGAAGATCAGGAACTGGCTGCCGTTCGCGCCCGGCGGGTTGGCGATCATCGCCACCGTGCCCTTCGGGTACGCCGGGGGCTCGTCGGGCGCCGGGCTCGCCGACGGGCTGGCCTCGGGGGCCACCGGGACGTTCTCGTCGTAGAACGAGTAGGCCGGGCCGCCCAGCCCGGTGCCGCTCGGGTCGCCGCAGCGCAGCGCGCCCTCGGAGGTGATCTCGTGGCACTTCGTGTTGTCGTAGAAGCCCTTGCTGGCCAGGTGGGCGATGCTCGCCCCGGCGCACGGGGCCGACGCGAGGTCCAGCTCGGCGGTGATCGGGGCGCCCTGGTTGGTGGTGACGGTCAGCGCCCGGGTGCCGGCGGTCGGCAGGCCCTTGGTGGCCGGGGTGCCCACGTCCTTGAGGTTGGTGTTCGCGGCGGCGTCCTGCGGCGTCCAGAGGCAGACGTCCTCGGCGGCCGTGTCCTGCTTCGGGTCGTCGTCGAAGGCGCCCAGCGCCCAGGCCGAACCGGCCACGATCAGCACGAGCACCACGGCGGCGCCGACACCGGCCTGGATCTGCCGCCGGCGTCTGGTCCGGGCGGCCCGTCGCGCCAGCTGCCGGTCGAGCTTGGCCCGCGCCAGTTTGCGCTGCCGGTCCCTGCTGGAAGCCACCCGTGCTCCCCTTCCTCTACCCTGATGGTCACCGGCGGTCGGCGTCGCGCCCCGTCGGGCGCCACGTGCGCCACGCCACACGCCCGCCAGAGTGTACGGGTAGCGGCTGGGAAAGTGGTGTACGAGGTCCGGGCTGGCTTTATCGGAGTTGCTCACTGGGCCGCTGTGGCCACGGGGGCGGGTGGGCCGGCGCGGTCCGCCCGCCGCTGCGGCTAGGCTTCCGGTGCAGGCTAGACAGCGACGGAAGGGGAGCGCCGTGCTCGTGGCGAGCTTTCCCGCGGACGCCTTCGGCACCAACTGCTACGTGGTGGCGACCGGGCCGGGGGAGCAGTGCGTGGTGGTCGACCCGGGCATCGGGGTGATCGACCGGCTCGACGCCGTCCTCGCCGAGCATCGCCTGCACCCCGCCGCCGTGCTGCTCACCCACGGCCACCTCGACCACACGTTCTCCGTCGCGCCGGTCTGCGGCGCGCGGGGCGTGACCGCGTACGTCCACCCGGAGGACCGCGAGCTGCTGGCCGACCCGGCCAAGGGGCTGTCGATGGACCTCCGGGGGCTCTTCGGCGGCCGGCTGCCCTACTCCGAGCCCGACGACGTCGCCGAGCTGACCGACGGCGCGACCCTGTCGCTGGCCGGGTTGGAGATCACCGTCGACCACGCCCCGGGCCATACCGGCGGGTCGGTGCTGTTCCGGCTGCCCGGCGCGGGCTCGCAGTGGGAGGCCGAGCAGGTCTGCCTCTCCGGCGACGTGCTCTTCGCCGGCTCGATCGGCCGCACCGACCTGTGGGGCGGCAGCATGCCCCGGATGCTCACCAGCCTGCGCGACAAGATCCTGCCGCTGGCCGACGACACGGTGGTGCTGCCCGGCCACGGCCCCGCGACCACCATCGGCCGCGAGCGCGCGAGCAACCCGTACCTCATCGAGGTGGCGGCCTCGGGCGACGCGCGCCCGGCCGCACCCACCCGCGGCCTCTAGGCCGCGCCTCGACCTTTCCCGCGCCGCCGCGCGGGTGCTGAACGGAGCGTCATGAGCAAGCCCACGCCCATCTCCGGCTTCCCCGAGTGGACCCCGGCGCAGCGGATGATCGAGCAGTTCGTGCTCGACCGGATCCGCGCTACCTTCGAGCTGTACGGCTTCGCGCCGCTGGAGACCCGCTCCGTCGAGCCCCTCGATCAGCTGCTGCGCAAGGGGGAGACCTCCAAGGAGGTCTACGTGCTGCGCCGCCTCCAGGCCGAGGTTGACGGCCCGGCCGGCGACGACGCCCTCGGCCTGCACTTCGACCTGACGGTGCCGTTCGCCCGCTACGTGCTGGAGAACGCCGGCAGGCTCCAGTTCCCGTTCCGCCGCTACCAGATCCAGAAGGTGTGGCGGGGCGAGCGCCCGCAGGAGGGGCGCTACCGGGAGTTCCTCCAGGCCGACATCGACATCGTCGACCGGGACACCCTGCCCGCCCACTACGAGGCGGAGATGCCGCTGGTCATCGGCGACGCGCTGCGGTCGCTGCCGATCCCGCCGGTGACCATCCAGGTCAACAACCGCAAGATCTGCGAGGGGTTCTACCGGGGCATCGGCCTGACCGACCCGGAGGCCGCCCTGCGCGCCGTCGACAAGCTCGACAAGATCGGCCCGGCGAAGGTGGCCGAGCTGCTCGCCGAGACGGCCGGGGCGAGCGAGGCGCAGGCCAAGGCGTGCCTGGCCCTGGCCGAGATCTCCGCACCGGACGCCTCGTTCGCCGACGCCGTGCGCGGCCTCGGGGTGACCCACCCGCTGCTCGACGAGGGCGTCGCCGAGCTGGTGGCGGTGGTCGAGACCGCCGCCGCGCACTCGCCGGGGCTGTGCGTGGCCGACCTGCGGATCGCCCGCGGGCTCGACTACTACACCGGCACCGTCTACGAGACGTCGCTGGCCGGCTACGAGCGGTTCGGCTCGATCTGCTCCGGCGGCCGGTACGACAACCTGGTCAGCGCCGGTGGCGCGTCCTTCCCCGGGGTGGGCATCTCGATCGGGGTGAGCCGGCTGCTCGGGCTGCTCTTCGGCGCGGGCGCGCTCACCGTGTCCCGCAGCGTGCCGACGTGCGTGCTGGTCGCGGTGACCAGCGAGGAGCGGCGGACGGCGAGCAACGCCGTCGCCGACGCGCTGCGCCGCCGGGGGGTGCCCACGGAGGTCGCGCCGAGCGCGGCGAAGTTCGGCAAGCAGATCCGGCACGCCGAGCGGCGCGGCATCCCGTACGTCTGGTTCCCCGGCGTCGACGGGGCGCCCGACGAGGTGAAGGACATCCGCTCCGGCGAGCAGGTGGCCGCTGCGGCCGGCGAGTGGACCCCGCCGCGGGCCGACCTGTCGCCCCTGGTGAGCTGAGCAGACGCCGCGCGGGCGGGCGCTACTGGCGCGTATGGCGCGGAGGACCTACGGTGGCGTAAGTTACGCCACCGTAGGGAGAACTTCGTGACCGCACTCAGCCAGACCGCCCTGCTCGTCGAGCTCGAACCCGTCGTGGCGAAGAACCTCGACCGCCACCTCGCGATGGCGAAGGAGTGGTTCCCGCACGAGTACGTGCCGTGGAGCGAGGGGCGCACCTTCGACGGCCCGCTCGGTGGCGAGGCGTGGTCGCCGCAGGACTCGACGATCCCCGAGATCGCCCGCACCGCGCTGATCGTGAACCTGCTGACCGAGGACAACCTCCCCTCGTACCACCACCAGATCGCCACCCTCTTCGGCCCGGACGGGGCGTGGGGGACGTGGGTGGGCCGGTGGACCGCCGAGGAGGGCCGGCACGGCACCGCCATCCGCGACTACCTGACGGTGACCCGGGCGGTGGACCCGGTGGCGCTGGAGCGGGCCCGGATGGTGCACATGACCGCCGGCTACACCAACTCGCACGACGCCTCGATGCTGCGCTCGCTGGCGTACGTGTCGTTCCAGGAGCTGGCCACCCGGATCTCGCACCGCAACACGGGCCGGGTGGCCGGCGACCCGGTGTGCGAGGCGCTGCTCGCCCGCGTCGCCGCCGACGAGAACCTGCACATGGTCTTCTACCGCAACCTGCTCGCCGCCGCCCTGGAGGTGGCCCCGAGCCAGGCGATGCGGGCCATCGCCGAGGTCCTCGCCGACTTCCAGATGCCCGGCGTGGGCATCGAGGGCTTCGCCCGCAAGTCGGTGGCGATCGCCCTGGCCGGCATCTACGACCTGCGGCAGCACCGCGACGAGGTGGTCGTCCCGGTGCTGCGCCAGTGGGACATCTTCAACGTCACCGGGCTGGACGCCGACGGCGAGGCCGCCCGCGACCAGATCGCCGCCCACCTGGACACCCTGGAGACGCACGCGTCCCGCTTCGAGGAGAAGCGCGACGCCCGCGCCGCCCGCCTGGCCGCCGCCCGCTGACCCACCCACCCCCTGCCCCCGCCCCCCCTGCCCCCCCGCCCCCGTCCCCCGTTCCCCCGCGATCTTGCAGTTGGGGCCCCGGCAAAAGGCACATGACGCCCATCCTCGGGGCCGAAAGTGCAAGATCGCCGGGGAGGGGTGTGGGGGAGGGGGCAGGGGGGGTGGGGGTGGTTACCAGTGGAAGCCGGCGGTGTATGTCACCGTGGCGAGCGCCTGCTGGCCGGCGGCGTTCGGGTGGAAGTAGTCCCAGGTGGAGAGCTGGCTCAGGGTGAACGGGTAGCCGAACACGGCGTTGTCGTCGAAGTCGCAGTTCGGGCCGTACGCGGCGCACGCCTGGGCGAGCTGGGTGTTGTAGTCGACGACCCGCTGGCGCACCCGGGCCCGGCGGTCGACGTCGGCCTGGGCGGTGGAGGTCGGGTTGGCCAGCATGGACTGGCAGATGCCGAACAGCGCCCACGCCGTACGGGCGCTGCCGCTGTCCTTGCCGACGGACCAGAGCCGGTGGAGGTCCGGGATGCTGACGATCGCCACCCGGGCGTTCGGCAGGCCCGCCTTGATCCGGCCGAGCGCGGCGTCGATGTTGGCGCGGTAGGTGCTCACCGGCGTCATGCTCGACTCCGAGCCGGTGCAGGCGTCGTTGGCGCCGATCAGCATCGTCACGTACCCGACGCCCTGGCTGACCGCCGTGCCGGCCTGGCCGGACATGTCGGCGGACTTCGCGCCGGTCCTGGCGTCGTTGTGGTTGTTGCCGGCGATGGCCGGGTTGACCGCGCGGATGCGCAGGTAGTGGCTGTTCACCGAGGAGTTGTCGCCGGTGCTGAACGAGCGGGAGGCGCAGTCGACGTACCAGCCGCAGGCGTTGAAGCCGCGGGTGATGGAGTCGCCGAGGCTGGCCATGGAGCCGGGCGGCGGGCCGGCGTCGGCGTGGGCGGCCGTGGCGCCGAGGGGGACGAGGGCGGTGGCGGCGAGGGCGGCCAGGGCGCGTCGGATGGGGGTCATGGTGGCCTCCGGATCACGGGTGCCGACGGGGGAAATCGGGGTGCATCGATCATATTGATCCACCTGAGGGGCCACAATGTTGCGAACATGTGTCGCGGGTAGCTCGGGCGAAACAGGGCGAAGCTGGGTCTTGCGAGTGAATCTAAGTATGTGAATACTTCAGTTCACTCGGCCGGTTCACCCCAGCTCCGGCCGGATGGTCCTCGGGTCCGTCACCCCCGGCGCGACCCGTCACCCCCTTCCGGGAGGTTGTTACATGCGACCCACGAGGTCATCGCTCCTCCGCGCCGCTTCCGTCGCCGCAGCCGGCACCCTGGTCGCCACCGCGTTGATCGGCGCACCCGCCCAGGCCGCCCCCGTCGCCTCGCCCGACGCCGCCGCCACCCTGGCCGAGCGGCTCGGTGACCGCTCCGCCGGCACCTACGCCGACGCCAGCGGCAGGATGGTCGTCACCGTGACCGACGCGGCCGCCGCCCGTCAGGTCCGCGCCTCCGGCGCCATCGCGAAGCTCGTCAAGCGGGGCGCCGCGGAGCTCGACCGGGCCACCGCCGAGCTGGAGCGCTCCGCGAAGATCCCCGGCACCGCGTGGTGGACCGACCCGGCCACCAACCAGGTCGTCGTCTCCGTCGACAGCACCGTCACCGGGGCCAAGCTGGAGCGCGTCAAGGCCGCCGCCGCCCGGACCGGCGGCGCCGTGCGCATCGAGGCCGAGGCCGGCGTGCTGAGCACCCGCATCTCCGGCGGCCAGGCGATCTACGCCGCCGGCGGCGGCCGCTGCTCGCTGGGCTTCAACGTGCGCAGCAGCTCCGGCGTCACCTACTTCCTGACCGCCGGCCACTGCACCAACATCGCCTCGACCTGGTACTCGAACTCGGCGCAGACCAGCACCCTGGGCACCCGCGCCGGCACCAGCTTCCCGGGCAACGACTACGGCATCGTCCGGCACAGCAACTCCGCCAACGCGACCGGCAACGTCTCCCTCTACAACGGCAGCTACCGGGACGTCACCGGCGCGGCCAACGCGTACGTCGGCCAGAGCGTGCAGCGCTCCGGCAGCACCACCGGCGTGCACAGCGGCACGGTCGGGGCGCTCAACGCTACGGTGAACTACGCCGAGGGCTCCGTCTCCGGCCTGATCCGCACCAACGTCTGCGCCGAGCCCGGCGACAGCGGCGGCTCGCTGTTCAGCGGCAGCAGCGCCATCGGCCTCACCTCCGGCGGCAACGGCAACTGCACCCGCGGCGGCACCACCTACTTCCAGCCCGTCACCGAGCCGCTGAGCGTCTACGGCGTCAGCATCATCTGATCCACCTCGCCCTCCCCCCGAAGCGGGTCGCCGGCCTCCGGCGGCCCGCTTCCGGCGTACCCGAACCCGGCGCAGCCGGAGCAGGCCGCGACCGACGGCCGGTGGGGAACGGCGGCCCGGTGGGCGGGATCCGCCGGTCGGGCGGGATCCGCCGGTCGGGCGGGATCCGCGAGAGGATCGACTGGGCGGGCCGAACCGGGGTACCTTGCGGCCGGTGAGCGCCACACCGACCCCCGCCCCGCCCGCGTCGGCCTGGGCCCCGCTGCGCCTCGCCGCGTTCCGCAGCCTCTGGCTGGCCGTGCTGGCCAGCAACGTCGGCACCTGGATGCAGACCGTCGGCGCCCAGTGGCTGCTGGTCGACCAACCCAACGCGCCGACGCTGGTCGCCCTCGTGCAGACCGCGAGCATGCTGCCGGTGCTGCTGCTGGCCCTGCCGGCCGGCGCGCTCGCCGACACCCTCGACCGACGCCGGCTGCTCATCGGCGTGCAGTGCTTCCTCGCCGCCGTCGGGGTGCTGCTGACCGCGCTCACCGCCGCCGACCGGATGCCGCCCGCCCTGCTGCTCACCCTCACCTTCGCCCTCGGCGTGGGCCAGGCGCTCACCCTGCCCGCCTGGCAGGCGGTGATCCCGGAGCTGGTGCCCCGGGAGCAGCTCGTCAGCGCCTCGGCGCTCGGCTCCATCAGCGTCAACCTGGCCCGCTCGGTCGGCCCGGCGGTGGCCGGCGTGCTGGTCGCCCAGGCCGGGGTGGCCGTGGTCTTCGCGGTGAACACCGCGTCCTTCGCGATCTTCGCCGGCGCGCTGCTGCGCTGGCGGCCGGACCGCCCCGACGGCGCGGCCATGCCGGAACGGTTCGCCGCCGCCCTGCGCGCCGGCGGCCGGTACGTGCGCCACTCACCGGTCGTCCGCCGCATCCTGCTGAGGGCCGCGCTGTTCGTGGTCCCCGGCAGCGCGCTGTGGGCGCTGCTGCCGCTGGTGGCCAGCCACCGCCTCGGCCTGGGCCCCGGCGGGTACGGCGTGCTGCTGGCCGCGCTCGGCGTCGGCGCGGTCGCCGGCGCGCTCGTGCTGCCCCGGGTACGCCGGGCGCTCACCGCCAGCCAGCTCCTGCTCGTCGCCGGGCTCGTCTACGCCGGGGTGCTGCTGGTGCTCGCCCTCGTGCCCGTGCCGGCCCTGGTGACGGTGGCCCTGGTGCCCGCCGGGCTGGCCTGGATGACGGTGCTGTCCACCGTGAACGCCGCGATGCAGCTCTTCCTCCCCGGCTGGGTACGCGCCCGGGGGCTCTCGGTCTACCAGATGGTCTTCGCGGGCGGGCAGGCGCTCGGCGCCCTCGCCTGGGGCGCGCTCGGCGAGCTCGCCGGCCTGGTCGCCGCGCTCGCCGTGGCCGGGGCGGCCATGGCCGTCGCCGCGCTCACCGTGCCGCTGTGGCCGCTGCGCGAGACCCGGGGGGTCAACCGGGACCCGGCCGTCTACTGGCCCGAGCCGCACCTGACCCTGGACGCGCACCCGCGCACCGGGCCGGTGCTGGTGACCGTCACCTACACCGTGCCGCCCGAGCGGCAGGACGCCTTCGTCGAGGCGATGCGGGCGGTGGGCCGGTCGCGGCGGCGCACCGGGGCGATGCGCTGGGGACTGTTCCGGGCGGGGGAGCGGGCGCACGGCTTCGTCGAGGTCTACCAGGTGCCGTCCTGGGAGGAACACCTGCGCCAGCACGGCGGGCGGCTGACCGGCGCCGACCGGACGGCGGAGGAGCGGGCGAGGGCGCTGACCGAGGGCGAGGTCCACGTCAGCCACCTCCTCCCCGCCGACGAGCCGTAGCGGCGCTGGTGCAAGGAGGGGCCCCTTGTTAACGCTTTCTGTTGTACAGGGGCCCCCTGTTAACACCACGGGCCGTGTCGGGCCGCCTCGGGCCGCGGTGCGCCCGGCGGTGTCGTGGGCGGTGCGCCCCGCGGTGCCGGGGTCAGCGCCGGCTCAGCCACCCGGCGACCAGCAACGGGCAGAGCGCCTCCGCCCCGGCGGCCACCCGCTCGGCCAGGCCGATCCGGTCACCCCCGGTGGCCAGCTCGATCACGAACCAGGCCACCGGCGTCAGCAGCCCCGCCGCCAGCGCCGCCCAGGCGGCCCGCCCGCCGCCGGCGTACCCGTCGGGGGTGGACCGGGCCCGGCGGCCCGCGTCGCCGAGGGCCGGCCGCAGCGCGTCGCCGCCGGGGTGGCCGGGCCGTGGCCCGGCACACCGTACGCGGCGCGGTACCGGTTAGCAGGGGCCCCCTGTGCAACAGAAAGCGTTAACAAGGGGCCCTTCCTTACCCCCAACCGCGCCCGGTGACGGCGGGGGGCGGGGCACCCTGACAGAATGCGAGGGCAGACCGAACGCAGACGATGAGGAGACGCAAGCCGTGATCCGTACCCATGACGCCGGCAGCCTGCGCGCGACGGACGCCGGCACCACGGTGACGCTCGCCGGGTGGGTCGCCCGCCGGCGCGACCACGGCGGTGTCATCTTCGTCGATCTGCGCGACGCCTCGGGCGTCGTGCAGGTGGTCTTCCGCGAGGAGGACGCCCACGCGCTGCGCAACGAGTTCTGCGTGAAGGTGACCGGCGAGGTGACCCGCCGTCCCGAGGGCAACGAGAACCCGGAGCTGCCGACCGGCGAGATCGAGGTGACCGCGAGCGCGCTGGAGGTGCTCTCGGAGGCCGCGCCGCTGCCGCTGCCCGTCGACGACCAGGTCGAGGCCGGCGACGACATCCGGCTCAAGTACCGCTACCTGGACCTGCGCCGGGGCGGCCCGGCGAAGGCGATGCGGCTGCGGTCGCGGGCCAACCAGCTCGCCCGGGGCGTGCTGCACGAGCGCGACTTCCTGGAGATCGAGACGCCGACGCTGACCCGGTCCACCCCGGAGGGCGCGCGCGACTTCCTGGTCCCGGTCCGGCTCCAGCCGGGCAGCTGGTACGCGCTGCCGCAGTCCCCGCAGCTGTTCAAGCAGCTGCTGATGGTCGGCGGCATGGAGCGCTACTACCAGATCGCCCGCTGCTACCGCGACGAGGACTTCCGGGCCGACCGGCAGCCGGAGTTCACCCAGCTCGACATCGAGATGTCCTTCGTCACCGAGGACGACGTGATCGACCTCGGCGAGGCGATCGTGTCCGCGCTCTGGTCCGACCTGGCCGGCTACGAGATCCCCCGGCCCATCCCGCGCATCACCTGGCACGACGCGATGGCCCGGTACGGCTCCGACAAGCCGGACCTGCGCTACGGCGTCGAGCTGACCGAGCTGACGGACTACCTGCGCGGCACGGCGTTCCGGGTGTTCGCCGGGGCGATCGACGCGGGCGGCTACGTCGGCGCGGTCGTCATGCCGGGCGGCGCGGGCCAGACCCGCAAGGAGCTGGACGGCTGGCAGGACTGGGCGAAGGCGCGCGGCGCGAAGGGCCTGGCGTACGTGGTGCTCGACGCCGAGACCGGCGCGCCGCGGGGCCCGGTGGCGAAGAACCTCTCCGAGGAGCACCTGGCGGGGCTGGCCGACGCGGTCGGCGCGAAGCCGGGCGACGCGGTGTTCTTCGCGGCCGGCGCCGACGCCCGGGAGGCGCAGGAGCTGCTCGGCGCGGCCCGCATCGAGATCGCCAGGCGGGCGAAGCTGGTCGACGAGTCGGCGTGGGCGTTCTGCTGGGTGGTCGACGCCCCGATGTTCGAGCGCACCTCCGACCAGGACAGCGGCGGGGCGGGCGGCTGGACGGCCGTGCACCACCCGTTCACCTCGCCGAACGCCGAGTGGGTGGACCGGTTCGAGGAGGCCCCGGACCGGGCGCTGGCGTACGCGTACGACATCGTCTGCAACGGCAACGAGATCGGCGGCGGGTCGATCCGTATCCACCGGGGCGACGTGCAGCAGCGGGTGTTCGACCTGCTCGGCATCACCCCCGCCGAGGCGCAGGACAAGTTCGGCTTCCTGTTGGAGGCGTTCAAGTACGGCGCCCCGCCGCACGGCGGCATCGCGTTCGGCTGGGACCGGGTCTGCATGCTGCTGGCGGGCGCGGACTCGATCCGCGAGGTGATCGCGTTCCCGAAGACCCGGGGCGGCTTCGACCCGCTGACGGGCGCGCCGACGCCGATCACCGCGCAGCAGCGCGGCGAGGCGGGCGTCGACGCCAAGCCGAAGGCCCCGACGGGCGCGCACGCCGGCACCGCCGGCCCGGCCGCCCCGGTGGCCGACCCGGTCTGAGTCGACCTGCGACCCCGGCCTGAGCTGAGGCGGCCGGGGCGACCAGCGATCCCGGCGGGCGGCCCCACGGTGGGGCCGCCCGCCGCCGTGGAGGGGGCGACGCGTGACGCTGCTCGTGGTGGGTGCCAGCGGGCACCTCGGGGGCGAGGTGTGCCGCCGGGCGGTCGCGGCGGGGCGGCGGGTGGTCGGCACGTACCACGCCCACCCCGGCGCGCCGGCCGGCGTCGAGGCGCGCCGGCTCGACGTGACCGACCGGGCCGCCGTGCGCGCGCTGGTCGCGGCGGTGCGGCCGGCCGCCGTGGTGAGCACCCCCTACCGGTACGCCGACTGGGCGGTCACCGCCGACGGCGCGGCGAACGTGGCGTACGCCGCCGCCGAGGCCGGGGCGCGGCTGGTGCACCTGTCCAGCGACGCGCTGCACGCCGGCCGGCCCGAGCCCTACGCGGACGACGACGTCCCGACGCCGGTGTTCGCGTACGGGGCGGCGAAGGCGGCGGCGGAGACCGCCGTGCGGGCGGTCGACCCGGGCGCGGCGCTGGTGCGTACCTCGTTGATCCTGGGCGACGAGCGGAGCAGGCAGGTGCGGCTCTGCCTGGACGCCCTCGCCGGCCGGGGGGTCCTGTTCACCGACGAGGTCCGCTGCCCGGTCGACGTGGGCGACCTGGCCGCCGCCGTGCTGGAGCTGGCCGCGTCCGACCATGCCGGCCTGCTCAACGTAGCGGGGCCGGACGCGGTCAGCCGCGCCGAGCTGGGGCTGCTGGTCGCCCGGCGGTTCGGGCTCGACCCGGGCGGCCTGCGGACCGCCCCGAGCGCCGCGTCGGGCCTGGTCCGCCCCGTCGAGGTACGCCTCGACAGCTCCCGCGCCGCCGGCCTGCTGCGGACCCGCCTGCGCGGGGTCGCCGAGCTGCTCGCCCCCTGACCGTGCCGGCCCCGCCGGGCGGCCCTGCACACCTCCTATGCAAAGAGATTGTGCATAGGAGGTGTGCACAGTTATTGTGCTGCCATGGGCAACGACGAGAGCACGGGCCGGCAGGCCCCCCGCCAGGTCCGGCTGGACCCGAGACAGGTGCGGGTGCTGGCGCACCCGCTGCGGCTGCGGCTGCTCGGCGCGCTGCGGGTCGACGGTCCCGCCACCGCCACCGGGCTCGCCGAGCAGCTCGGCACCAACACCGGCGCCACCAGCTACCACCTGCGTCAGCTCGCCGAGGCGGGGCTCGTCGTCGAGGCCCACGACCTCGCCGGCGGGCGGCAGCGCTGGTGGCGGGCGGCGCACGACATCAGCAGCTGGGAGCCGTCCGACTTCGACGACGACCCGGACGCCCGGGCCGCCGCCGAGTGGATCCAGGCCGAGCAGGTGCGCCTGGTCGTCGAGCACTCCGACCGGTGGTTCGCCGTCCAACAGGACTTCCCACCCGCCTGGCGCGACGCCGCCGGCATGAGCGACGCCCTGCTGCACCTCGGGCCCGAGCGGCTCCAGGCGCTGGAGGCGGAGCTGTGGGAGGTCCTCATGCGCTACCGCGACCAGTCGCGCCCCGACGAGGCCGACGCCCGGCCGGTGCAGGTCTTCCTGGCCGCGTACCCGATGATCGAGCCGACCCGGTGAGCGCCCTGTCCGTCCGCCAGGTGCGGTCGCGCTACCTGGTCCTGCACGGGCTGCGCTGGCTGCCCACCGGCCTGCTGATCCCGGTCATGATCCTGCTGATGCAGGAGCGCGGCCTCTCGCTGTCGCAGATCGGCATCGCGTTCACCGCCCAGGGCCTCGTGGTGCTGGCGCTGGAGCTGCCGACCGGTGGCATGGCCGACGCCCTGGGCCGCAGGCCCGTGCTGGTCGCCGCCACGGCGCTCAACCTGGCGTCGCTGGCGCTGTTCGCGGTGGCCGACTCCCTCGCCCTGTTCGTCCTGGTCTTCGCCCTGCAGGGCATCTACCGGGCGCTGGACAGCGGCCCCCTGGAGTCCTGGTACGTCGACGCCACCCTCGCCGCCGACCCCGCCGCCGAATACGAGCGCGGCCTCGGCCTCGGCGGCACCGTCGCGGGCGTGGCCATCGCCGGCGGCGCGCTGCTCAGCGGCGGCCTGATCACGCTCGGCCCGCTCGGCCCGGTGAGCGCGCTGACCGTGCCGGTGCTGGCCGCCGTGGCGGCGCAGGCGGTGGCGCTGGCAGCCCTGCTGGCGCTGCTGGTCGAGGTCCGGCCGGGGCGGGGGGCCGGTGCGCTGCGCGCGTCGGTGGCCGAGGCGCCCCGGATGGTCCGGCAGGCGTTTGGCCTGCTGCGCCGCTCCCGCGTGCTGCTCGCCCTCGTGGCGGTCGAGCTGTTCTGGGGCTTCGGCATGGTCACCTTCGAGTCGCTGCTGCCGGTCCGGCTCGCCGAGGTCGTCGGCGACCCCGAGCGGGCCGCCGCGCTGCTCGGCCCCGCCAGCTCCGCCGCGTGGCTCGCCTCGGCCGCCGGGGCCGCGCTCACCCCGTTGCTGCTGCGCTGGCCCGGGGCCGCGCCCGGGGCCGCGCTGCTGCGCGTCGGGCAGGGCGCGACCGTGGTGGCGATGGGGCTGTTCGCCGGCCCGGTCGGGGTGCTCGTGGCGTACCTGGCCTGCTACACGGTGCACGGCGCGTCCAACCCGCTGCACCTGGGCCTGCTGCACCGCCAGGTCGACGGCCCGTACCGCACCAGCGTGCTCTCGCTCAACTCGATGATGGCCCAGCCGGCCGGTGCGCTCGGCGCGGTCGTGCTGACCGCCCTGGCCGAGCGCGCCAGCGTCAGCACCGCGATGCTGGTCGGCGCGGTGGTGCTCGCCGCCGCCGCCCCGTTGTACCTGCCCGCCTGGCGCGCCGCCCGCGCCCCCGCCGAGGTCCCCGCCGCCCCCGCTCCGGCCGCTCCCGCCGCTCCCGCCGCCCCGGTTCGGCAGTGAGAAGGGGACCCTTCTCTACCGTAGGCGTTAACAAGGTGCCCTTCCTTGCACCGCAGGCGAGCGGGCGGTGACCCACCGTCGTCCGGGCCGGGCCGGTCCACCGTGGAGATTGGCGATCGGACCGTTTGGGTACATCCCCCGGCGACCTACTGGGAACCCCCACCGGAGGACCGTCATGCTCGCCATTCTCGCGGCCGTCGTCTTCGGCTTCGCCCTGTTGATCGACCTGCTCGACACCAACTTCGGCGCGCCGGACCTGTTCAACGTGCACACCCTGCTGATGCTGGGCCTGCTGCTGCTCTCCCTCTACCTGGCCGGTGTGGGCAGCGGCCCGCGCGGCGGTGGCGGCGGCCGCTGGTACCGGGGCCGCCGCCCCGGCCGTGGCTGACCGTAAATGATCTAACCGGGCCGGGCCCGCGGCGCAGTTCCGGCGCGGCGGACCCGGCCCGGTACTGTCTTCGTGATGGAGTCCGACGCTCTCTTCTCCCTCGGCGCACCCGCCGGGGCGCACGGCGCCCCCACGGGTTCCGTCGGCGTCGACGGCTTCACCCCCGTGGCCGCCGACTCGCCGCTCCCCGTCCGGATGCGCCCGGCCAGCATCGACGAGCTGGTGGGGCAGGGGCACCTGCTCGCGCCCGGCGCGCCGCTGCGCCAGCTCGTCGGCGGCGCCACCCCGATGTCGGTGATCCTCTGGGGGCCGCCCGGCTGCGGGAAGACCACGATCGCGCACCTCGTGGCGACCGCCACCGATCGCCGCTTCGTGGCCATGTCGGCGCTCACCGCCGGGGTCAAGGACGTCCGCGCGGTGATCGACACCGCCCGCCGGCAGCGCCGCTCCGGCGGACCGCCGACGGTCCTGTTCATCGACGAGGTGCACCGGTTCAGCAAGACCCAGCAGGATTCGCTGCTCGCCGCGGTGGAGGACCGGACGGTCACCCTGCTCGCGGCGACCACGGAGAACCCGTACTTCTCGGTCATCTCGCCGTTGTTGTCGCGGTGCGTGCTGCTCACCCTCCAGCCCCTGGACGACGCGGCCGTGCGTGACCTGCTGCGCCGCGCGGTCAGCGACGCGCGCGGCCTCGCCGGCGCGTTCACCCTCCAGGCCGACGCCGAGGACCACCTCGTCCGCCTCGCCGGCGGCGACGTGCGCAAGGCCCTGACCGCGCTGGAGGCCGCGGCGGCCTCGGCGGCGGCGCTGGGCGTCGACCGGATCGACCTGTCCACCGCCGAGCAGGCGGTGGACGTCGCGGCGGTGCGCTACGACCGGGCCGGCGACGCGCACTACGACGTGACCAGCGCCTTCATCAAGAGCATGCGGGGCTCCGACGTCGACGCGGCGCTGCACTGGCTGGCCCGGATGCTGGTGGCCGGCGAGGACGCCCGGTTCATCGCGCGCCGGCTGGTCATCTTCGCCAGCGAGGACGTCGGGATGGCCGACCCGGGCGCGCTGGGCGTGGCCACCGCCGCCGCGCAGGCCGTGGAGTTCGTCGGCCTGCCGGAGGCGCAGCTCAACCTCGCCCAGGCCGTGATCCACCTGGCCACCGCGCCGAAGTCCAACTCGGCGACCGCCGCGATCGGGGCCGCCACGGCCGACGTCCGAGCCGGCCGGGGCGGGCCGGTGCCGCGCGGCCTGCGCGACGCCCACTACTCCGGCGCGCGGGGGCTCGGCCACGGCACGGGCTACCGCTACCCGCACGACGACCCCCGTGGAGTGGTCACCCAGCAGTACGCTCCCGACGATCTTGTCGGGGCCGACTACTACCGTCCCAGCGGGCACGGTGCGGAGCGGGCGGTGGCCGCCCGGCTGCCCCTGCTGCGCCGGATCGTCCGGGGGCTGCCAGCCCCGGCGCGTCCGGCGGAGCAGGCCCCGCCGGGGAACGGCCGCCACCCGTCGGGCAACGGGCACGCCAGCGCGGCGGACGAGGACGGCACGGGCGCCGTCGGGGAGGGTCAGCAGTGAGATCCCGTGGTTCGGAGCGACCGGAGGACGGCCCCGAGGAGCGGCGCGAGCCGCGCCCCAAGGGGCGCCGGTGGGGCCGGGGCCGACCCGACAGCGAGCCCGAGGAGCCGGTGGCCGGCGAGGAGTTCGGCTGGATCGACGACCTGCGCTCCGCCAAGCGGCAGCGCGGCGAGTTGGGGCCGGACGGCGGCGAGCCGGGACAGGCCCCGCCACCCGGCCAGCCCGACCCGCCGGCGCGGCAGGGGCCGGCGGGCGGCGGCGAACCGGGTCCGGCGCGTCCGCGACCGGTCGACGGCCCGTGGCCCGGCTCGCCGCAGCCGGGACGTCGCCCCGGGCCCGCCGAGCCGCCCCGCCCGGGGCAGGCCCCGCCGGAGCCGGCGAACCACCTGCCGCAGGGCCCCCCGCAGCCGCCCCACCAGCCCCACCGCCCACCGCAGGGCGCGGCGGAGCCGCCCCGGGCCGTGCCACCGGCGGCCCGCCCACCGCAGGGCCGCCCGCAGCCGCCGGCCCAGCCGTCGACGCCGCAGGCCGGGCCGCTGCCGGGGCCGGCCCAGCCGGCGGCCCCGCCCCGCCCGCAGGGCCAGCCCGCCGGGCCGCCCTATCCGGGCGGCCAACCGTCCGGGCCGCCGTATCCGGCGGGGCAGCCCGCCCGGCCCCCGTACCCGACGGACGCCGCGCCCCGGCGCTCGCGCGACGACGGCGATCCGTCCGGCGAACTGCCCCGGGCGGCGGCCCCGGCGGGCCCGCCGGGCGGCCGGTCCGGCGGGCCGGCGACCTCGGGTCCCGGCGGGCCCGGGCAACGCCCCGGCCCGCCAGGACCGCCGGTGGCCCCGCCCGGGCGCGGCGGCCAACCCCCCAGCGGCGGCTGGCCGGTCGTCCCGGCCGGGTCGCCCCCCGCCGGCCGGGCCACCGCACCGCCGCCCCCCGCCGGCCGGGCCGTCGTCTCCCCACCTCCCGCCGGCCGGGCCGCCGCACCTCAGTCCGGGCCGCGCCGCGCCGCGTCCGTTCCCGCCGGCCCGCCCTACCCGGCGTCGGCGCCGCCCGGCGACGGGCCCCGGCGCGAGCCGACGGGCGAGCGTCCCGGCGTACCCGGTGCGGACGAGCCGGCCGGTCGTGGCGTCGCCGGGCCGATCGCGCCCGCGCCCGGCCAGGGCGGTCGTCGGCGGGCTGCCGAGGAGCAGCCGGTCGTCCCGCTCAGCGGCAACGCCCCCGAGGTGCCGGGGGTGCCCAGCGGCCCCGCCGGGATGCCGGGGGCGCCCGGCGGCCCCGCCGGGTCGGATCCGGCCGTCGCCCAGGAGCCGGCGGCCACGGGCCGGGAAACCGGTGGCCGCCGCCGGGCCCGGTCCGAGGAGGAACCGGGCGAGGCGACGTCGCGCCGCCCCGCCGGTCCCGTCGACGCCGGGTTCCCCGGCGCCGCCGAGCGGGGCGGTCCCCCGCAGGGGCGGGGCGACCGGCCGCAGCGTCCGGCGGAGTGGCTGCGCCAGGCCGGTCGTGGCGTCAACCCGGACGCCGCGATGCCGATGGTCAACCGGGCGGCCGTGCCGTCGCCGCCGCCGGGCGTCGCGCCGCCGGCCGGGGAGCCGGGCAACCGGCCCGGTGACGGCGGTCGGGGCGCGGCGGCGCAACACGGCGTCGGCGCCGGGCCGGCAGCACCGGTGGGCCGGGCGCGGCCCGCCGCGCCCGTCGACCCGGCGGAGGAGCCGGTCCCACTGCCCACCGGCCGGGCGGCAGCGCCGTCCCGTCCGCAGGTGGCGGGCCCACGCCCCGGCGAGCCCCGTCCGCCGGCCGACCCCCGTGCGGGAAGCCCCCGCCCGCCGGCCGACCCGCGCACGGGCGAGCTGCGGCCCGCCGCGGTGGATCCGCGCACGGGCGAGCTGCGGCCCCCGGTGGTCGACCCGCGCACGGGTGAGCTGCGTCCGCCCATGGTGGAGCCGCGCACCGGCGAGGTGCGCCCCGGACCGGCGGAGGAGCGCCGCCCGCAGGCCCCGCCGTTCGGGCCCGGCCCCGGTGCCGGACCCCGGTCCGGCCCGGACCCCCGGTCCGGGTCCGCCCCCGGCCTTCGGCCCGCCGGGTCCGCTGGGCCCGCCCCCGAGTCCGGGCCGACCGCCCGGGCGTCGGCGGCGCCCACCGCGCCCGGCCGGGCCACCCCGCCCGGCGGTCCCGCCGCCGGCCGGGCCGTCCCCGGGCCTGGTGCCGCCGGCCCGGTCGACCCGCCCTCCGGTCCTGCCGGCCGGGCCGCGCCAGCGGTGGGGCCCACCGGCCGGGACGTGCCCCCGTCCGGTCCCGCCGGACGCGCGACGCCGCCCGGGGGGCCCGCCGGTCGGGCCGTGCCGCCCGGTGCCCCGACCGCCGGTCACCACCAACCCGGCGTGGCACGGGCGGTGGTCCCGCCCGGTCGCCCCAGCGAGCCGGGCGACCAGGCCGACGGCCGCGCGACCCCGCCGCAGCGCGACGCCGGCACCGCTGTGGTGTCGCAGCGTGGCCCCGGCGGCGCGGCCCCGCCGCAGCGCGGCCCCGGCCCCTCGTCGCCGCCCCCGCCGGGCGGGTCCGGCGAGGCGCACCCGCACCGCCGGCCGGAGCCGGCCGCCGGCGCGGCGTCGCCGGCCCGTTCCGACCAGCCGCCCGCGGTGGCCCGGGCCGCCGCCGTGGTGCCGGCCGCCGACGCGCCACCGGCCCGACCGGGCCCGGACGCGGACCGCTCCGGCCCGGACGAGCGCCGGCCCGGCCTGGAGGTGCACCGGCTCGGCCCGGGTCCCGCCCCCCGGGCGGGCGACGACGGGCCCGGCCCCGCCGGCCCGGAGCCCGCCGGGGCGGCGCAGCTGCGTCGGGCCGCGACCGCCGACGACCCGGACGAGGCGGACGGGGCGGCATCGGGCGGCCCGCCCGGCGCGCGGTCGGAGCTGCGGCGGCAGCTGCGCCAGCGGCGTCGGCTGCGGATGGGCGTGCTCGCGCTGGTCAGCGTGGTGCTGCTGGGTGCCCTGCCGCTCTACTTCGGCATCCGTACGCTCAGCCGCGACCCCGTCTTCGACACCCTCGACGGGCTGAACGTGCCCGGCTGGGCGGCGACGAAGACCGTGGACAACGTCAGCGGCAGCCGCTGGTGCGTGGAGGAGTGCCGGCTGCGCGAGCGCACCGTCGAGTCGCAGCGGCCGGTCGAGGAGACCGCGCAGGCCTACGAGCGGGCCCTGACCGAGTCCGGCTGGCAGCGGTGGAAGGTGACCCGCTGCCCCGAGCAGCCGGCGAAGGGCGACTACACCTGCTGGCGTCGCGACGAGCTGACCCTCGACCTGTGGGTGCGCGAGCCGACCTGCGTCCCGCCGCCGATCGACGGGGAGCCCGCGCCGACGTCGCTGGCCACGCCCCCCGCAGCGGGGGAGTGCAATGGGTCGTTGGTGTCGGTGAAGGTCCGCAACGCCATCGACGACGAGCGGACCAGGCCCCAGCCGAGCACCGACCCGTCACTCACCGGCGAGGATCCCTTCCCGACCCTGAGCGAGGATCCGCTCGGCGAGTCGACGCCGACACCGTCACCGTCGTGAGCCGGGTTTCATCACTGACGGTAGGGTCTGGGGCTGGCAGGCCCGCCTGCCCCCGCTGACCGGGGTGGGTCGCCGTACGACGGTGTGGGTCATGACGGTCGCGCGTTCCGGGGCGTCGGGCCCCGGAACCCTGCTCGAGGAGGACAGGCGTGAGTTTTGGAGAGGTCGCGGCGCTGATCGCGGCGATCGCGTTCGCGATGCTCGTGTTGATCCTGACGCTGCCCATCCTGCGGCTGCGGCACACCGTGGACGCGGCCACCCGCATGATCAACGACCTCAACGACCGCACCGCGCCCCTGCTCGGTGACGTCAACACCACCGTGAAGAACGTGAACACCGCCCTGGAGCAGGTGCAGGTCTCGCTGGACGGGGTCAACCTCCAGCTGGCCAAGGTGGACACCATGACCACCCACGCCCAGAACGTCACCGCCAACGTGGCGAACCTGGCCACCGTGGTCTCCGCCGCCGCCGCGAACCCGCTGGTGAAGGTGGCCGCCTTCGGCTACGGCGTGCGCCGCGCCGCCTCCGCCCGCCGGCACGCCGAGACCGAGCGCGAGGTGCGCGACACCATCAAGCAGCAGCGCCGCGCCGCCAAGCGCGGCAACGCCTGAGCCGCCGGCGACGGAGGGACGAGAGAACATGAGACGCCTGTTCTGGCTGGGCATCGGCCTGGCCGTCGGCGTGGTGGTCGTGCGCAAGGCGACCCGCGCCGCGCACGCGTACACGCCGGCCGGCATCGCCGGTGGCCTGTCGCAATCCGCTGGCGGCCTGGCCGAGTCGCTGCGTAGCTTCGTGGAGGACGTCCGGATCGGGATGGCCGAGCGCGAGCAGGAGATCCACGAGGCGTTCGCCCGGGGCGAGGCGTTCGACGACCAGTTCGCCGAGCTGCGGGAGGACCCGCGCATCGGCGACCGAGAGATCTTTCCGGAGGAGCACCAGCGATGAAGACGGCGGAGATCAAGCGGCGGTATCTCGCCCACTTCGAGGCGAACGGTCATGCCGTGGTGCCGTCCGCTCCGCTGCCCGCCATCAGCGACCCGAACCTGCTGTTCGTCAACGCCGGCATGGTGCAGTTCGTCCCCTACTTCCTGGGGCAGCACACCCCGCCCTACTCGCGGGCGGTCAGCGTGCAGAAGTGCATCCGCACGCCGGACATCGACGAGGTCGGCAAGACCAGCCGGCACGGCACGTTCTTCCAGATGAACGGCAACTTCTCCTTCGGTGACTACTTCAAGGCCGGGGCGATCCCGCTCGCCTGGGACCTGGTCACCAAGCCGGTCGCCGAGGGCGGCTTCGGCCTGGACCCGGAGCGGATCTGGGCGACGGTCTACCTCGACGACGACGAGGCGGCGGAGATCTGGCGTTCCGTCGGCATGCCGGCCGAGCGGATCGTCCGGCGGGGCAAGAAGGACAACTTCTGGTCGATGGGCATCCCCGGCCCGGCCGGCCCGTGTTCCGAGCTGTACTACGACCGGGGCCCCGCCTACGGGCGCGAGGGCGGCCCGGAGGTCGACGAGGACCGCTACCTGGAGTTCTGGAACCTCGTCTTCATGCAGTTCCAGATCGACGACGTGCAGAGCAAGGAGCACTTCCAGATCGTCGGCGAGCTGCCGAAGAAGAACATCGACACCGGCATGGGCCTGGAGCGGATGGCGTCGCTGCTCCAGGGCGTCGACAACCTCTACGAGATCGACGAGGTCCGGCCGATCCTGGCGCGCGCCGCCGAGCTGACCGGCAAGCGGTACGGCGCGCACTCCGGCCACGTGGCCAGCGAGTCGCACCCCGACGACGTGCGGCTGCGGGTGATCGCCGACCACGTGCGCACCGCGCTGATGCTGATCGGCGACGGGGTCACCCCGAGCAACGAGGGGCGCGGCTACGTGCTGCGCCGCATCATGCGCCGCGCCATCCGGGCGGTGCGGCTGCTCGGCTGGCAGGACCGGGCGCTGCCCGAGCTGCTGCCGGTGGCGCGGGACTGCATGGCCCCGTCGTACCCGGAGCTGGCGGCCGAGTTCGACCGGATCTCGCAGTACGCGTACGCCGAGGAGGACGCCTTCCTGGCGACGCTGCGCGCCGGGACGACGATCCTGGACACGGCGATCGCCGAGACCAAGTCGGCGGGCAAGCCGGCGCTCTCGGGCGACAAGGCGTTCCAGCTGCACGACACCTACGGCTTCCCGATCGACCTGACCCTGGAGATCGCGGCCGAGCAGGGCCTGGCGGTCGACGCCGACGGGTTCCGCCGGCTGATGGCCGACCAGCGGGCGCGGGCCAAGGCCGACGCGCGGGCGCGCAAGACCGGGCACACCGACCTGTCGGCGTACCGGTCGGTGCTGGACGCGGGCGGGCCGGTGGAGTTCACCGGCTACACGGAGCTGACCCGGGAGTCGCGGGTCCGTGCCGTGCTCTCCGGCGGCGACCAGGTCGGCGCGGCCGCCGAGGGCGACACGGTCGAGCTGGTGCTCGACACCACCCCGTTCTACGCCGAGGGCGGCGGCCAGCAGCCCGACCAGGGCCTGATCACCGTCGGCGGCGGCCAGGTCGAGGTCTTCGACGTGCAGCAGCCGGTGCCGGGCCTGATCGTGCACCGCGCCCGCGTCGTCCGGGGCGAGGTGCGCGCCGGCGAGACCGGGTACGCCGAGATCGACGCCACCCGGCGGCGGGCCATCTCCCGCTCGCACACGGCCACCCACCTGGTGCACCAGACGATGCGCAACTTCCTCGGCGAGTCGGCGACCCAGGCGGGTTCGCTGAACGCGCCGGGCCGGCTGCGGTTCGACTTCAACACCCCGACCGGGGTGTCGCCGAGCGTCCTGCACGACGTGGAGCAGCAGGTCAACGAGGTGCTCCTGGCCGACCTGGAGGTGCACGCCTTCGTCACCAGCCAGGAGGAGGCCCGCCGCATCGGCGCGATGGCGCTGTTCGGCGAGAAGTACGGCGAGCGGGTGCGGGTCGTCGAGGTCGGCGACTACGCCCGGGAGCTGTGCGGTGGCACCCACGTGGCCCGCTCGGCCCAGCTCGGCCTCGTCAAGATCCTCTCCGAGGCGTCGGTCGGTTCGGGCGTACGCCGCATCGAGGCCCTCGTCGGCATGGACGCGTTCGGCTTCCTGGCCCGCGAGCACCTCCTGGTCTCCCGGCTCGCCGAGCTGTTCCGGGTGCCCGGCGACCAGGTCGCCGAC
Organism: Micromonospora sp. WMMD712; assembly: GCF_029581295.1. Taxonomy (NCBI): domain Bacteria; kingdom Bacillati; phylum Actinomycetota; class Actinomycetes; order Micromonosporales; family Micromonosporaceae; genus Micromonospora; species Micromonospora sp. WMMD712. Next base: position 1,873,381 of record NZ_CP120743.1, on the reverse strand, counting down.
CGGGTGGAGCAGACCGTCACCCAGCTCCGCGACGCCGAGAAGGAGCTGGAGAAGCTGCGCGCCCAGCTCGTGCTCGGCGGCGCGGCGGCCCTCGCCGGGCAGGCGAAGGACGTGCGCGGGGTGGCGTACGTCGGCACCGAGGCGCCCGAGGGCGCGGCCGGTAACGACGTGCGGACCCTGGCCCAGGAGATCCGCGGCAAGATCGACCCGGCCCGGCCGGCCGTGGTGGCCGTGGCGGCCCGGTCGAACGGCAAGGCGTCCCTCGTGGTGGCCGTGAACGCGGCGGCCCGCAGCCGGGGCCTCGCGGCGAAGGACCTGGTCAAGGCGGCCTTCTCCGGCCGGGGCGGCGGCAGCGACGACCTGGCCCAGGGCGGCGGCCTGCCGGCGGCCGAGGCGCCGAAGCTGCTGGCCACGGTCGAGCAGGCGATCGCCGACGCGTGAGCACACCGCACGTCGGGTCAGGGCGGGCCGTCACGGTCCGCCCTGACCCGTTCCAGGGCAGGACGAATGCCCTTCCAGGGCGGACAACGGTCTTTTCAGGGCAGGATGAACGGTCTTTCAGGGCAGGATGAGCGGAAGATGACCGAAACGGTGCGCGGTGTCCGGCTGGGCGTCGACGTGGGGCAGGTGCGGGTCGGGGTGGCCCGCTCCGACCCGCACGGGGTGCTGGCCACCCCGCTGGTGACACTCGCCCGGGACCTGACAGCGGCCGAGGACGCGGTGCCCAGCGACATGGCCGAGCTCGTCGCCCTGATCGCCGAGCACGAGTGCGTCGAGGTGGTCGTCGGCCTACCGGTCAACCTCTCCGGCCAGCACGGCCCGGCCGCCCGGAATGTGAAGGCGTATGCTGACCGGTTGGCTGACGTAATAGCGCCCGTTCCGGTAACGCTCACCGACGAGAGGATGTCGACGGTCGTGGCTTCTCGTAGGCTTGCCGAGCGTGGCGTCCGGGGAAAGCGCCAACGCGCGGTGGTCGACCAGGCCGCCGCGGTCGAGATCCTGCAGAGCTGGCTGGACGCGCAGCGGAGGCGGACGCGATGATCGACGATCTGGACCTCGGTTTCGACGAGTCGGAACGGAGTGGTGACAAGGGCAAGCACCGGCGCAGCTACGTGCGCAAGCGCAAGGGCGAGTCGGGCGGGAGCGGGGGCAAGACCGCGCTCGCCCTGCTGATGGCCTTCGTGCTGCTCGGCGTCATCGGCGGCGGGGCCTTCTACGGCTTCGACCGGGTGCAGAGCTACTTCGTCACCCCCGACTACGACGGGGCCGGCACGGGCGAGGTGACCGTCGAGATCAAGCAGGGCGCGCTGATCGCCGACATGGCCACCGCCCTCTACGACGCCGGGGTGGTCAAGAGCGCCAAGGCGTTCATCGAGGCGGCCGAGGCCAACTCGCGCAGCAAGAACATCCAGCCCGGCACCTACAAGGTGCGCAAGCAGATGAGCGGCGAGCAGGCCCTGGTCATGTTGCTCGACCTGAAGAACAAGATCACCAACCAGGTCACCATCCCCGAGGGGCGCACCGCCAAGAACGTCTACAAGCTGCTGTCGGAGAAGACCAAGATCCCGGTCAAGGAGTTCGAGGCCGCCGCGAAGGACCCGGAGGGGCTCGGCGTGCCGGACTGGTGGTTCAAGCGCACCGACGGCAAGCCGGCGAAGAAGTCGATCGAGGGCTTCCTCTACCCGGACACGTACGAGATCCCGCCGAAGGCCACCGCCGAGATCCTGCTGTCGACGATGGTGCAGAACTTCCTCACCGTCACCGGCGAGATGAAGTTCGCCGACCGGGTGCAGGAGGAGCGGGGCGGCATCAGCCCGTACGAGGCGCTGATCGTCGCGTCCCTCGCCCAGGCCGAGGCCGGCAACAAGGACGACCTCGGCAAGGTCGCCCGGGTGGCCTACAACCGGGTGTACGGCGAGTTCGACTGCAACTGCCTGGAGATGGACGTCACGGTCAACTACTACTTCGAGTCGATCGGCCAGGAGGGCAAGAAGTCGAAGGACATGACCGCGGCCGAGTTGGACAACCCGAAGAACCCGTACAACCGGAAGCTGCGCGGGATGATCCCCACCCCGATCAACAACCCGGGTAAGCAGGCGCTGGAGGGGGCCATGGACCCGCCCCCCGGCAAGTGGCTCTACTTCGTGGCGATCGACGACAAGGGCCACTCCGCCTTCGCCGACACGTACGAGCAGCACCAGAAGAACGAGGCGAAGGCCAGGGAGGCCGGGATCATCTGATGACGACGCCACGGCGGGCGGCGGTGGTCGGCAAGCCGATCAGTCACTCCCTCTCCCCGGTGATCCACAACGCCGGCTACGCCGCCGCCGGCCTCGCCGGGTGGTCGTACACGACGATCGAGTGCGCGGAGGCGGAGCTGGCGGCGATGGTCGCCGGCCTCGGCCCCGAGTGGGCCGGGCTTTCGGTGACCATGCCCTGCAAGGAGGCCACCCTCGCCCTCGCGGCCGAGGTGTCGCCCGTCGCCGCCGCGATGGGCGCGGCGAACACGCTGGTCCACCGCCCCGATGGCTCCTGGTACGCGGACAACACCGACGCCGCCGGCATGATCGAGCTGCTCGGCGCGGCCGGCGTGCCGCCGGGGGCCCGCTTCACCGTGCTCGGCGCGGGCGGCACCGCGCGGGCCGCCCTGGCCGCCGCCGCTCGCCTCGGCTCGGGCACAGTGACCGTGGTGGCCCGCCGCGCGTCGGCCATCGACGAGCTGCGCCCGGCCGCCGACGCGCTCGGCCTGCGGCTGGCCGGTGCCGACTGGGCCGACGCGGCCGGGCACACCGACGCGGACGTGGTCGTCTCCACCGTCCCGAAGGGCGTCGCCGACGCGATCGCGGCGCAGGCCCGGTGGCGGCCCGGCGCGGTCTACTTCGACGCGTTGTACGATCCGTGGCCCACCCCCCTCGCCGCCTCGGCCGAGGCGGCCGGCTGTCGGGTGGTGTCCGGGCTGGACCTGCTGGTCGCCCAGGCGGTCGGCCAGTTCGAGCACTTCACCGGCGTCCGCGCCCCGGTCGCGGCGATGCGCCTGGCGCTTGACAGAGCCCGACGAGGAGCCTCTACGTCAAACGTCATCGTGGCCGGCTCAGCCGGCCACGATGACGTTTGACGTTCCCCAGGGCGCAAGCGGCCGCAGGTTGCATGGCGGCGCTGCCCTGCGTGGAGCGTCAGGGCGAGTTGAAGCTACGCGCCGCAGGTTGGCGAGTCCATGATCCTAATCTTGTCGACGATCTCCCCGCGGATGTGCCCATTTCCACGGTTGGGCGGGAGGCAATAGGTGGTGCCGTTCGTGTAGTGGAGCAGTGCACCATCGTCATTGCGCGAGTTCCACACGGCGTACGAGCCACGGCTGCTCGAGCCCAGGGTCTGGTAGGAACTGGTGATGTCCTGGTACGAGGCGGTAGGGCTGTCGGCCGTCCAGTTCGACTCGGTCAGATAGAAACAGACTCGCGGGTAGACGCAGCCGTTCGCGGTTCCCGCCGAAGCTGGAGCGCTGTCCACGATGGTGACCATGACCGTTGCGCACGCCGCCGCAGCCAGACTGCCAGACAGGATCCTCTTCAGTCGCACCTTTTCTCCCCGTGTTCGACCGATGTACTGTGAGTGTCGATCAAGATATCGAACTTGTTGGTTATGGTCAAACAGCCGCTAGAAAGTTGTCTGCGTGCGGCTCTGGTGTTGCTCCTAGTAGCCGCATGGCAACAAGATGATCAACTGTGCATTTGTAGTTCGGCTGGCTGTCGCTGGCGAGCATGCTCGGCGTTTCGGTTCGGTACCTAGCGTCGGGGTATGTTGACCTTGAATCGACGGCCGCGTCGGCCCGTGGCCGTGCTCGCGGCGCTCGCCACGACCGCCGGCCTCTTCGCCGCCGTTCCCGTCTCCGCCCCCGCCGTCGCCGCGCCCGGTGACGTCGTCGTCGCCGAGGACTTCTCCGCCGGTACGCTGCCCGCCGGCTGGCGGGCCATCGACGGTGAGTGGACGGTGCGCGACGGCCGGCTGCGCGGCACCGCCACCAGCGGCACCAAGAAGATCACCTTCGGCCGGCACCTCACCGACTTCCGGTTCTCCGCGACCGTCCGCTTCGAGTCCGTCGCCGAGGCGACCCGGTGGACGGCGCTCGGCCTCGACGTGCCCGCCGACGGGCGTACCCCGTGGTGGATCGCCACCATGCGCAGCGGCACCACCGCCGCGAACGGCCTGGAGTTCGCCCAGCTCACCACCGCCAACGCCTGGAACGTCACCAACACCGGCTCCGCGCCGTACGCCGCCGGGACCGGGCGGGACATGTTGGTCGCCGTGGAGGTGCACGGCAACCAGGCCCGCTGGTTCCTCGACGGCCGCCAGCTGCTGCGCACCACCAGCCTCACCCGGTCCACCGACGGCGGGCAGGCCCTGGTCGTCAACGGCGGCAGCGTCTCCTTCGACGACGTGCTGGTCACCGAGCTGCCGCCGAACGGCTACCTGCGCCCGGCCGGTGCCCCGATGACCATCATCGCCCACCGGGGCGCGTCCGCCGCCGCCCCCGAGAACACCCTCGTCGCGCAGGAGATCGCCCGCCGCTCCGGCGCGGACTTCGTCGAGAACGACGTCCAGCCCAGCCGCGACGGGGTGCCGTTCGTGCTGCACGACGCCACCGTCGACCGCACCACCGACGGTTCGGGCGCGATCCGAACGCTCACCGCCGCCCAGCTCAAGGCGCTCGACGCCGGCTCCTGGTTCGCCCCGCAGTACGCCGGGGCCCGGCTGCCCACCCTCGCCGAGCAGCTCGCCGACCTGCGGACCCGGGGCGGCAACCTGCTGCTGGAGATCAAGGGCGCGCACACCCGTGACGAGGTGGCCCGCATCGTCGAGGTGATCCGCGCCGAGAAGATGACGACCCGGGTCTTCGTGCAGAGCTTCGAGGTCGACGCCCTACGGTTCACCCGGGAACTCGCGCCCGAGCTGCCGACCGGCCTGCTGCGCAGCGGCCTGGACGCCGACCCGGTCGCCGTGGCGCGGGAGCTGGGCGTCACGGCGTACAGCCCGACGGGTACGGCGCTGCTGGCCCGGCCGTCGGTGATCGCCGACCTGCACGCCGCCGGTGTCGCCGTCATGGCCTGGACGGTCGACTCACCGGCGCAGTGGCAGCAGCTGGAGCGGATCGGCACCGACGGGATCATCACCAACCGGCCGGCGGAGCTGGCCGGCTGGAACGCCGCCGGTCAGCTCGGCGCGGCGGTCCCCACCGTGTCGATCGCCGCCCCGGCCGACGGCGTCGAGCTGGACCGGGCGCAGCGGCCGGTGCTCACCGTGCCGGCCACCGACGCCGACACCGTGACCGTCACCCTCGACGGGGCGGCGGTGCCGGTGGGCAAGCCCCTCGACCTGACCGGGCTGGCGGCCGGCGCACACCGGCTGCGCGCCGTGGCGACCGGCCCGAAGGGCACGGCCACCGCCGAGGCCACCTTCACGGTGGCGGTGACCCCGGCCGGCCTCGGTCACCTGGTGCTCACCTCCGGCGCGGCGGACCAGGCGCTGACGGTGCTCACCAACCACCTGGTCAAGGGCCGGTACGCGGAGCTGGCCCGGTACGCCGACCAGCACGCCGGCCGCTTCCTGCCGGAGGCGAAGGCACGCGTCATCGCCGCCGACGCCCGCACCCTAGCTACCCCCTAACCCCCGCCCCCGCCTCGCCCCGTCCCGCCCCCGCCTCGCCCCGCCCCGGCCGGTGATCAAGAGGTTTGCGTCATCGTGAAGATCAAACTTGACGCTTTTCTCTTGATCACCGGGCCCGGGGCGGGGAGGGGTGGCGTGGCGGTTGGGGTTCAGTGCTGTGGGGCAGGCTTGCCGTCGGTCCACAAGGACTCGAAGTGCTCGACATACCGGTCGAACGCTCCCCCGTCCTGGCACCGTCGCAGGTGCAGCGTCACGGAGTCCTGCCCGAGCCCCGCCCCGATGTGTGTGGCGACTATGGCCTCCTCGTCGAAGACCCACACGGACATGGCGAGATGACGGGTAGAGAAGCGGACCGGAATCACGGTGCCGACCTTGCTCAGTTCTGCCCGCGTCATCGCGATACGAGTCGACAGCGTGAGCGGAGTCGCTTCGATCCTCTCCCGCTCGGCTGTGACCGGGCTGTCCGGATCCCCGAGCAGGAATCGCAGGTCGGCCCCGGCGCTTGCCTTGGCTTCGAGCGTGGCGGAGACACCGGGCATCTCCAGCCAGAGGAAGTAGCTGGTGTATCCGCCGAACCACAGCCGAGAACTGGCGCGCCCGATGGCGTCACGGAACACCGACTGGGGCAGGTCTGCGCGGCGTGGATAGACGCCGAGCAGTTCCCGGTCGCTTCCAACCTTCACGGCACGTCGGATCATCTCAGGCCACAGCACCCCCACATCCTCGCCCAGCACCTCTGCTACGCGCACTCTGGAGCGAGGATGAGGGACGCGTCCCCGGCTGACCCATCTCTGCACGGTCTTCGCGTCCACATCGCACCTCTCGGCGAGGTCGGCAAAGGAGAGACCGGCTGCCACGATCGCAGCCTTGAGTGCATCGTTCCGCGCCATGGCGAATAGGACCTTTCGTAGACGTCCCTGCATAGTCACACGCGAGCGGTCCCACCGTCCGTGACGCGCTGGCAGCTTTCAGTGCATGCCATGTTCCGCGCAGCCGGTGCTGTTCGTTTCGCACCCGTCACAGGTAACGCGCCCCCTGTGCTGGGCCGGGTGGCTGGATCCGAGGGGCCCAGGCAGGCCAACGTGCCGACCCTCCATCCCCCAAGAAGGCGACGGTTTCTGGTGATCTCCGATGCCGTGTCGATTGTGTTCGGTGGGCTGGTGCCGGGCTTCCTGCTCGGGCTGCTCGCGTTCCGGGTCAAGTCCCGCTGGTGCCCGCGTTGCGGCGAGCACACCTACGCCATGCCGCCGGAGCAGGACAGATGACCGCGCCGGTTCCCCGCGCCCGCGCCGAGGTGCCGATCGGGCGGCGGATGGCCGAGTTGCGGGCGCGGCGGGGGATGAGCCAGCAGGTCTTCGCCGACCGGATCGGCAGGTCGAAGAGCTGGGTCGACAAGGTCGAGCGAGGCGTACGCACCCTCGACCGGCTCTCCGTCATCGAGACCGTCGCCGGGGCGCTGGGGGTCGCCCCGGCGGTCCTGCTCGCCGACAAGCCGCGCCGGGAAGCCGTCACCGACACCGAGGCAGCCGTGGAACGCATCCGGGCGGCGCTGGCCCGCCACGACCCGCCCGATGCCGACGGCCCGCGCGTGCGGCAGCTCGACGACCAGGCCGGGTACGCCTGGGCCGCGTACCGCAAGGGCCATCATCCGCAGGTGCTGCGCACCCTGCCCGACCTGCTCGCCGCCAGCCGGCACGCCCACCACACCCCGACCGGGGACGCGTCCGTCGCCGATCCGCTCGTCCGCGTCTACCGGCTCGCCGCCCAGACGCTGGTCAAGCTCGGTGAACCCCACCTCGGCCTGCTGGCCGCCGACCGCGCCATGATCGCTGCCACCGGAGACGCACACCGCACCGGGCTCGCCGCCGTCTCCCTCGCCCAGGCGCTGCGCGCCCTGCGGCGGGGTCGCCTCGCGAAGGCTGCCGCGCTCAGCGTCGTACACCAGCTCGACCTGACGCCGTCGCGTGCCCTGCTGGCCGACGAACCGGGACTGACCGGGACCCTGTTGATCGAGGCCGCCGTCGCCGCCGCTACCTGTGGTGACGCCGTCACCGCCCACGACCTCACCGAACGCGCCGTCGCCCTCGCCGCCGCCCACGGCAACCGGCAGTACGACGGCGACGGCGTCGCCTTTGGCCCCGTCGCTGTCACCCTCGCCCGTGCCCTGGTCGCCACCCACCTCGGCGACCACCACCACGCCGTCACCCTCCACCGACACGCCGCCAACAGCGAGGGCTGGCACCGGCTCCCCGCCGAGCATCGCGCCGCCCACCTCGTCGACATCGCCCGCGCCCACCTCGACCTCGGCGACCCGGCGGCTGCCGGCCGTGCTCTCCTCACCGCCGACCGCCTCGCCCCCGCAGAGACCCGAGCCCGTTCCGCCGCCAGGGCCACCCTCACCACGATTCTTCGCACGGGCCCCGCCTCCGCCGACGTCACCCGCCTGGCCGCCGTCCTCGGGCTGACCCGGCAGTAGGCGCCAGACCTTGGACACCTACTGTCAGCCGCTCGGACAGCAAGCGTCCAAGATCTCGTCTGCTCCGGGGTCGGGTGCCCGCGCCCGGCCCGTGGCGGGCGGGCGGCGCGTCCGTAGGGCGGGACGCGGTGGGCGGCCCGGTGGGACGTGACCCGGTCGTGACAGACTTGCCCACGTGTTGCGCTGGTTGACTGCAGGTGAATCGCACGGTCCCGCCCTCGTCGCGATGCTGGAGGGCGTGCCCGCCGGGATCGAGGTGACCACCGGCGAGATCGCCGGTGAGCTGGCCCGCCGCCGGCTCGGCTACGGCCGGGGCGCCCGGATGGCCTTCGAGCAGGACGTCGTCGAGATCATCGGCGGCCTCCGGCACGGCGTCACCCTCGGCAGCCCCGTCGCCATCCGGGTCGGCAACTCCGAGTGGCCCAAGTGGCAGACGGTGATGGCCGCCGACCCGGTGGACCCCGACGAGCTGGCCCGGCAGGCCCGCAACGCGCCGCTGACCCGCCCGCGTCCGGGCCACGCCGATCTTGCCGGCATGCAGAAGTACGGCCACACCGACGCCCGGCCGATCCTGGAGCGGGCCAGCGCGCGGGAGACCGCCGCCCGGGTCGCCGTCGGCACCGTGGCGAAGGCCCTGGTGAAGCAGGCCCTCGGCATCGAGATCGTCTCGCACGTCGTGGAGCTGGGCCCGGTCGCCGCGAAGCCGGGGCTGCGCCCCACGCCGGAGGACGCCGAGCGGATCGACGCCGACCCGCTGCGCTGCCTCGACTCCGACGCGAGCGCCCGGATGGTCGCCGAGGTCGACGCCGCGAAGAAGGCCGCCGACACGCTGGGCGGCGTGGTCGAGGTGCTGGCGTACGGGGTGCCGCCGGGCCTGGGCAGCCACGTGCAGTGGGACCGCAAGCTCGACGCCCGGCTCGCCACCGCGCTGATGTCGATCCAGGCGATCAAGGGCGTGGAGATCGGCGACGGCTGGTTGCAGGCCCGCTCCCGTGGCTCGGAGGCGCACGACGAGATCGTGCCGACCGCGACCGGGGTGCGCCGGGTGACCGACCGGGCCGGCGGCCTGGAGGGCGGCATCACCACCGGCGAGCCGCTGCGGGTGAAGGCGGCGATGAAGCCGATCTCGTCGCTGAACCGGGCCCTGGCCACGGTCGACGTGACCACGGGGGAGCCGGCGACGGCCATCAACCAGCGCTCCGACGTGTGCGCGGTGCCGGCCGCCGCCGTGGTCGCCGAGGCGATGGTGGCCCTGGTGCTCGCCGAGGCCGCCGTGGAGAAGTTCGGCGGCGACTCGGTGGCCGAGATGCGCCGCAACCTGGCCGGCTACCTCGACTCCCTGGTGATCCGGTGAGCCCGTCGCCCGGTGGTGATGCGGTGAGCCGCAGTGGTGGTGCGGTGAGCCGGACGCGGCCGGTGGTCGTCCTCGTCGGGTCGCCCGGCTCCGGGAAGACCACCGTCGGCGAGGCGCTCGCCGCGCTGCTCGGGGTGGAGTTCCGCGACACCGACGCCGACATCGAGGCGATGGCCGGCAAGCCGATCCCGGAGATCTTCGTCGACGAGGGCGAGGACCACTTCCGCGCCCTGGAGCGGGCCGCCACCGCCGCGGCGCTGACGTCCTGCGCCGGGGTGCTCGCCCTCGGCGGCGGCGCGGTGCTCGCCGAGGAGAACCGCGCCGCCCTGGTCGGCCACACCGTGGTGCATTTGAGCGTCGAGCTGGCCGACGCGGTGAAGCGGGTCGGGCTGGGCGCCGGCCGACCGCTGCTGGCGATCAACCCGAGGGCGACGCTGAAACACCTGATGGACCAGCGCCGCCCCCTCTACGCCGAGGTGGCGACCGCGACGGTGGTCACCGACGGGCGTGCGCCGGAGGAGATCGCCGCCGAGGTCGCCGCCCTGCTCAAGCCCTGAGGCGTTCCCCGCTGCCCTATGCGAGGGTGTTTGCAGGGGGCCCTTCCTATGCAGAATGCGTTAACAAGGGGCCCCTCCTTACCTGCGGGCGCCAGGTGGCGAGGAGGGCCAGCGCCAGGGCGATCTCGGCCAGGTCGCCGCCGTAGTACATGACCGTCGCCCCGGCGCGCAGCTGCTCCGGCGGGGCGGGGACGTCCACGGCGAGCCCCGCGTACAGCAGTTGGGCGAGGGCGGCGTGGGCGGCCACGGCGACCCCGAGCACCACGAGCCGCACCGGGACCCGGGGCCGGTGCGGGCCGGGGTCGGGCCCGGCGACCGACCAGGTGAAGAGCAGCCCCGAGAGCAGGAAGTGCAGGTGCACCAGGTGGTGCAGCACCGGGTGCGCCAGCGTCGCCCGGTACAGCGGCGTCAGGTACAGCGCGTACAGCCCGCCGGTGGTGAGCACGAGGCCGGTCACCGGGTGGGCGAGCGCGGCGAGGGCGGGGCGGCGCAGCAGCCGGACCAGGGCCCGGCCGCGCCGCCGGTCGATGCTGCGCAGCGCCAGGGTGACCGGCGCGCCGAGCACCAGCCCGAGCGGCGCGAGCATGCCGATCAGCAGGTGCTGCCACGCGTGCGCGGCGAAGCCGCCGGCCGGCAGGGCCAGCCCCACCGCGAGCAGGCCGGCCCCCGCGCCGAAGGCCGCCGTGCGCCGGTGCGGCCAGCCGCCCCCGTCGGGCCCGCGCTGCCGCAGCGCGGCGGCGAGATAGACCCAGAACAGCACCAGGGGTACGAGCAGCGCGGGCCCCGGCGCGTATCCGTCGTGCCCGCCGTGGCCGTCCCCACCGACCACCCGGCCTGCGGTCGTCGCCAGCGCGTCGCCCACCGCCTGGGTTCCCCCCACCGTCAGGTCCCCGGTCACCGGCGGTCGGCGCAGAGGTCCACGGTCGTGCCGCGGCGCTGCACCAGCCAGCCGGCGGCGACCAGCGCCGCCCCGAGCGCCAGGAACCCGAGGTCCCACCACGTCCGGTACGCGCCCTCGCGCACGTGGTGGATGCCGAGCAGGTGGTGGTCGACGATCCCCTCGACGAGGTTGAACAGCCCCCAGCCGACCAGCGCCCAGCCCCACAGCACGGGGGAGCGCCACAGCCGACCCCGTGACCGGGTGACCCGGGCGTAGAGCAGCGCCAGGCCGGTCAGCACCGCCACCCAGGTCACCACGTGGAAGATCCCGTCCCAGAGGGTGTTCATCTCCAGGCCGGGCACGGTGTCCACCGGGTACGCCCTGACCCCGACGTTGTCGCTGCCGGTGCCGCTGAGCATGTGGTGCCACTGGAGCACCTGGTGCAGCACGATGCCGTCGGCGAAGCCGCCGAGGCCGACGCCGAGGATCGTGGCGGGCAGCCGGATGTCGGCGCCCTCGCTGCCTTTGGTGCTGGGTGTGCTCATCGCGGGGTACCTCCGCCTCGTCGGCCGGCCGGCCCGGAAACGCCGCCGTCCCGGCGACGCTGCCGTCCCGGCGACGCCGTCATCCCGGAACGCCCCCGGGCCGGAACGACGTCCGGGTCCGGACCGTCGCCTGTGCTGGAAACGCTGCCCCCGCTCTGCCCGGCTAAACGCCGCCGGCCGCCACCGGTGACGTGTCGCGGCGGCGACCCGTGATACGCCGGCGTCGCCTCATGCGGCGGAGTCGCGCCGTGCGTGGTGTTAGGAAGGGGCCCTTCCCATATAGAAAGCGTTAACAAGGTGCCCTTCCTTGCACCTACCCCGCCACGGAGTGGACACGCGCCGTCGTGCGGGCCTCGGCTCGACTAGGCTGCCGGGCGATGGACGAGGTGACCCGGATTCCGGTCGGCGGCGAACGGCCGTACGACGTGCTGGTGGGACGCGACCTGCTCGGTTCGCTCCCGACGTTGCTGCCCGGCGCGACCCGGGTCGCGGTGCTGCACGCGCCGCCGCTGAAGGGGCTGGCCGACGCGATCGGCGCACGCCTGGCGGCGGCCGGGGCGGCCCCGCTGCTCGTGGAGGTGCCGGACGCCGAGGCGGGCAAGGCCATCGAGGTGGCCGCCGCGTGTTGGGACCGGCTCGGCGAGGCGGGCTTCACGCGTACGGACGCGGTGGTCGGGGTGGGCGGCGGCGCGGTCACCGACCTGGCCGGCTTCGTCGCGGCCTGCTGGCTGCGCGGGGTGCGCTGGGTGCCGGTGGCGACGTCGCTGCTGGGCATGGTCGACGCGGCGGTGGGCGGCAAGACGGGGATCAACACGGCGGCCGGCAAGAACCTGGTGGGCGGCTTCCACCCGCCGGTCGGGGTGCTGTGCGACCTCGCGGTGCTCGACAGCCTCCCGCCGGCCGACCTGGCGGCGGGGCTGGCCGAGGTGGTCAAGTGCGGCTTCATCGCCGACCCGGTGATCCTCGACCTGGTCGAGCGGGACCGGGCGGCGGCGACGGACCCGACGTCGCCGGTGGTCCGGGAGCTGATCGAGCGGGCGATCCGGGTGAAGGCCGACGTGGTCTCCGGCGACCTGCGCGAGTCCGGGGTGCGCGAGGTGCTCAACTACGGCCACACCCTCGCCCACGCGATCGAGAAGGTGGAGGGCTACCGCTGGCGGCACGGGCACGCCGTGTCCGTCGGGCTGGTCTACGCGGGGGAGCTGGCCCGGCTGGCGGGCCGGCTGGACCCGGAGACCACCGCGCGGCACCGCGCGGTGCTGACGGCCCTGGGGCTGCCGACGGCGTACCGGGCCGACGCGTGGCCGCAGCTGCTGGCCGCGATGCGGGTGGACAAGAAGAGCCGCGGCTCGCGGCTGCGGTTCGTGGTGCTCGACGCGCTGGCCCGCCCGGCGATCCTGGAGGGCCCGGACGACGAGCTGCTGCACGCCGCCTACCGGGAGGTGTCACGGTGAGCGCGAGGAGTGCAGCGCAGCGGAGCCCCGCAGTCGCGAACGAAGGGGGAACCGCGTGAGGGTGTACGTGCTCAACGGGCCGAACCTGGGCCGGCTGGGCACCCGCCAGGTCGACGTGTACGGGGCGACCAGCTACGCCGACCTGGTGGGGCTCTGCGAGGCCACCGGCCGGGAGCTGGGGCTGGACGTGACGGTGCGGCAGACCGACGCCGAGCACGAGCTGGTGGGCTGGCTGCACGACGCGGCCGACGAGCGGGCGGCGGTGGTGCTCAACCCGGCCGCCTGGTCGCACTACTCCATCGCGGTGCGGGACGCCTGCGCCCTGCTGCGCGGCCCGCTGGTGGAGGTGCACATCTCCAACATCCACGCCCGGGAGGAGTTCCGCGCGCACTCGGTGGTCTCGGCGGTGGCGACGGGGGTGATCTGCGGGTTGGGCGTGGACGGCTACCGGCTGGCCCTGCACCACCTGGCGGCCCGCGCGGACGCGGCCCGCTAGGGACGCCGCCCGCGCAGGGGTCGGTGGGGGTGGCTCGCGCGGGCGCGGGAACGACCGGCGGCTGACGGCGGGTACGGCCGGCGGGGGCAGCTAGTAGACTTGCCAGGTCTGTCCGCCAATTGATGATCAAGGCAGGAAATGGCCACCACCAACGACCTGAAGAACGGCCTGGTACTCAACCTCGACGGGGAGCTCTGGGCCGTCGTAGAGTTCCAGCACGTCAAGCCCGGTAAGGGTGGCGCCTTCGTGCGTACCACGCTGAAGAACGTGCTGTCCGGCAAGGTGGTCGACAAGACCTTCAACGCGGGCACCAAGGTCGAGACCGCGACCGTGGACAAGCGCACGATGCAATACCTCTACGCCGACGGCGAGGACTACGTCTTCATGGATCTGGAGACGTTCGACCAGATCACCGTGCCCGGGGGCACCGTCGGCGAGGCCGCCAACTACCTCCTGCCGGAGGCCGAGGCGACCGTCGCCACCCACGAGGGCGTGCCGCTCTACATCGAGCTGCCGACCTCCGTGGTGCTGGAGATCACCTACACGGAGCCGGGCCTGCAGGGCGACCGGTCCACCGGCGGCAACAAGCCGGCGACGGTCGAGACCGGCGCGACCGTGCAGGTGCCGCTCTTCATCACCACCGGCGAGAAGATCAAGGTCGACACCCGCGACGGCCGTTACCTCGGCCGCGCCTGATGGCCGAGGGGCCCAAGCAGCAGATGCCGGCGCGCCGCAAGGCGCGCAAGCGGGCGCTGGACGTGCTCTTCGAGGCCGACCTGCGTAACCGGCCGCCGGTGGAGGTGCTCGCCGGCTACGTCGAGCGGATCGAGAAGCCCCACCCGGAGCACCTGGGTTACGCGGTCGGCCTCGTCGAGGGGGTGGCCGCGCACCTGGACCGGATCGACGAGCTGATCGCCAGCTACGCCGAGGGGTGGACGCTGGACCGGATGCCGGCGGTGGACCGCAACCTGGCCCGCATCGCCGTCTACGAGCTGCTCTACGTCGACGAGCTCGACGACGCGGTGGCGATCAGCGAGGCCGTGGAGCTGGCCCGGCAGATGTCGACCGACGATTCGCCGCGCTTCCTCAACGGGGTGCTCGGCCGGATCGCCGAGTACGCCACCCGCTGACCGCCGCCCCTCGGGGGCGGCGGCCGGCGAGCGGTGTCGAAAAGGGCCCGTGCCTGCGGCACGGGCCCTTTCGGCGTGGCCTGGTCAGGGCGTGCGGAACGCCCCACGACACGTCAGGACGCGAAGAACGCCCGCGGGTCGGCGACGAGCACCCCGTGCTCGGTGAGGCGCTCGATCAGCCCGGACGGCGAGGCGTCGTAGACGATCGCCAGGGCGCGCAGGTCGTCGGCGCGGATGGAGAGCACCCGGCCGTTGTAGTCGCCCCGCTGCTGCTGGATGGCGCGGGCGTACCGGGCGACGTAGGCCAGGTCCTCGGAGGCGTCGTCGTAGAGCCGCTCCAGGTCCAGGACGATCTTGCTGGTGGGCTCGTGTCGCACCCCGCTGCCGTCGGGCAGCAGCTCGGAGACGGGCACCCGGTAGAAGTCGGCCAGCTCGGCCAGGCGGGACACCGTGACGGCGCGGTCACCGCGCTCGTACGAGCCGACCACCACGGCCTTCCACCGCCCGTTGGACTTCTCCTCCACTCCCTGCAGGGACAGGCCCTGCTGCTGGCGGATGGAGCGCAGGCGGGCGCCCAGCGACTTGGCGTATTCAGAGGGCATTCGGACACTCCCAGTGCTGCTCGGGGTTCACCCCGCGATCGCTACGGAGCGTGACGGTACGGGGATTGCGACAACTGGTCAAGTGGTCGGGACCCTACCGTTGGGCTGGGCGGGGGGAGTTGTACCGATTCGCCAGCCTGATTCTGGGGTCAGTGCCGGCGTCGGGTGGTCCCGTGACCGCTGGTAACGTGGCACGCAGCCCCCGACCGGGCCGCCCGCGGCCCGCCGGAGGCGTCAGACGTCCTTTAACGACCCGTCCCGTGAGGCGGGGAAGGAGGTCCGCCGTGGCCTACCCGTCGGCTGCCCACCCGTCGCCACCGCGACAACCCTCGGTGAAGGTGATCCTCGCCGCAGCGGACGTCTCGCGCGTGGTCGACCGCATCGCACACCAGATCCTCGAGAAGACCCAGGGCGCCGCCGGCACGGTGCTGCTGGGGATTCCCACCCGCGGCGTGCCGCTCGCCCGGCGGCTCGCCGCCCGGATCGGCGCCTTCGAGGACGTCGCCATCCCGGCCGGTGTGCTCGACATCACCCTCTACCGCGACGACCTGCGCCGGCACGCCACCCGCGCGGTCGGCCCGACCCAGCTGCCGGCCGGCGGGATCGACGGCAAGCGGGTCGTCCTCGTCGACGACGTCCTCTTCTCCGGCCGCACCGTCCGGGCCGCGCTCGACGCGCTCAGCGACGTGGGCCGCCCCGCCTCGGTGCAGCTCGCCGTCCTGGTCGACCGGGGCCACCGGCAGCTGCCCATCCGCGCCGACTACGTCGGCAAGAACATCCCGACCGCGCTGGCCGAGAACGTGAAGGTCACCCTCGCCGAGACCGACGGCGTCGACGAGGTCAAGCTGTACGGGGAGGCGACCGCCGCATGATCCGCCACCTGCTCTCCGGCGCCGACCTGGACGCCGCCACCGCCACCCTGATCCTGGACACCGCCGCCGAGATGGCCACGGTCGCCGGCCGCGAGGTCAAGAAGCTGCCCGCGCTGCGCGGGCGGACCGTGGTGAACCTCTTCTACGAGGACTCCACCCGCACCCGGATCTCGTTCGAGGCGGCGGCGAAGCGGCTCAGCGCCGACGTGATCAACTTCTCGGCCAAGGGCTCCAGCGTGACCAAGGGCGAGAGCCTGAAGGACACCGCGCTCACCCTCCAGGCGATGGGGGCCGACGCGGTCGTCGTCCGGCACCCCGCCTCGGGCGCCCCGCACCGGCTGGCCGACTGGGTCGACGGCTCGGTGGTCAACGCCGGCGACGGCACCCACGAGCACCCCACCCAGGCGCTGCTCGACGCGTACACGATGCGGGCCCGGCTGGGCCGGCTCGCCGGCCTGCACGTCGCGGTCGTCGGGGACGTGCTGCACTCCCGGGTGGCCCGCTCCAACGTGCTGCTGCTGTCCACCCTCGGGGCGAAGGTCACCCTGGTCGGCCCGCCCACGCTGATCCCCGTCGACATCGCGCAGGCCCTCGCGCCCGGCATCGACGTCTCCTACGACCTCGACGCCGTGCTGCCGAACGTCGACGTGGTGATGATGCTGCGGGTGCAGCGGGAGCGGATGACCGACTCCTACTTCCCGTCGGCCCGCGAGTACGCCCGCCGCTACGGCCTCGACGCGCCCCGGATGCGCCGGCTGCCGGAGCACGCGATCGTCATGCACCCCGGGCCGATGAACCGGGGCATGGAGATCACGCCCGAGGTCGCCGACTCGCCCCGCTCCACCATCGTCGAACAGGTCGCCAACGGGGTCTCTGTGCGGATGGCCGTCCTCTACCTGCTGCTCGGGGGGAACAACCTGTGACCGCGTACCTGATCACCAACGTGAGCGTCGTCGGCGCCGCGCCGACCGACCTGCTGATCCGCGACGGCGTCGTCGCCGAGACCGGCGCCGGCCTCACCGCGCCCGACGCCACCCGGGTCGACGGCACCGGGCTGGTCGCCCTGCCCGGCCTGGTCGACCTGCACACCCACCTGCGCGAGCCCGGCCGCGAGGACGCCGAGACCGTGGAGTCCGGCTCCCGGGCGGCGGCGCTCGGCGGCTACACGGCGGTCTGCGCGATGGCGAACACCTCCCCGGTCGCCGACACCGCCGGCGTGGTCGAGCAGGTCTGGCGGCTCGGCCGGGAGGCCGGGCTGGTCGACGTGCAGCCGATCGGCGCGGTCACCGTCGGCCTGGCCGGCGAGCGCCTGGCCGAGCTGGGCGCGATGGCCGACTCGGCGGCCCGGGTGCGGATCTTCTCCGACGACGGGCACTGCGTCGCCGACCCGAAGCTGATGCGCCGGGCGCTGGAGTACGTCAAGGCGTTCGACGGGATCATCGCCCAGCACGCCGAGGAGCCCCGGCTCACCGAGGGCGCGCAGATGCACGAGGGCGAGGTGTCCACCCGGCTCGGGCTGACCGGCTGGCCGGCGGTCGCCGAGGAGGCGATCATCGCCCGGGACGTGCTGCTCGCCGAGCACGTCGGCAGCCGCCTGCACGTCTGCCACGTCTCCACCGCCGGCAGCGTCGAGGTGCTGCGCCAGGCCAAGGCCCGGGGGGTACGCGTCACCGCCGAGGTGACCCCCCACCACCTGCTGCTGACGGACGAGAAGGCGGTCACCTACGACCCGGTGTTCAAGGTCAACCCGCCGCTGCGCACGGCCACCGACATCGCCGCGCTGCGCGCCGCCCTGGCCGAGGGCGTGATCGACGTCATCGCCACCGACCACGCCCCGCACGCCGTGGAGGACAAGGAGTGCGAGTGGGCGTACGCCCGGCCGGGCATGCTCGGTCTGGAGACGGCGCTGTCGATCGCGCTCGACGTGCTCGGCCCGCAGTGGGACCTGATCGCCGAGCGCATGTCGCGCGCCCCGGCCCGCATCGCCGGGCTCGACGGCCACGGCGTCGACCCGGCCCCCGGCGTGCCGGCCAACCTGACCCTGGTCGACCCGGCCGCCCGCCGGGTCATCGAGCCCGCGGAGCTGGCCAGCCGCAGTCGCAACACCCCGTACGCCCGCATGACGCTGCCGGGTCGCATCGTGGCGACCTTCCTGCGCGGCGAGCCGACGGTCCTGGACGGAAAGGCTGTTAACTAATATGGAGAAGCGCAGGAGCGCGATCCTGGTGCTGGAGGACGGGCGCACGTTCCACGGCGAGGCGTACGGCAGCATCGGCGAGACCTTCGGCGAGGCGGTCTTCAACACCGGCATGACCGGCTACCAGGAGACGCTGACCGACCCGTCCTACCACCGGCAGGTGGTGGTGCAGACCGCCCCGCACATCGGCAACACCGGCGTCAACGCCGAGGACGACGAGTCCGCCCGCATCTGGGTGGCCGGCTACGTGGTGCGCGACCCGGCCCGGGTCGCCTCGAACTGGCGGTCCACCGGCGCGCTGGCCGACCGGCTCGCCGCCGAGGGCGTGGTCGGCATCAGCGGCGTGGACACCCGCGCGCTGACCCGGCACCTGCGCGAGCGCGGCGCGATGCGGGTCGGCGTCTCCAGCGTCGACGACGACCCGCGCGCCCTGCTGGCCCGGGTCCGCCAGGCGCCGCAGATGGTCGGCGCGGACCTCTCCGCCGAGGTGAGCACCGCGCAGCCGTACGTCGTCGCGGCCGAGGGCACCCACCGGTTCACGGTGGCAGCCCTGGACCTGGGCATCAAGCGCAACGTGCCGCGCCGGCTCGCCGCGCGCGGCGTCACCACCCACGTGCTGCCCGCCGGGTCGAGCATCGACGACCTGCTCGCCACCGGTGCGGACGCCGTCTTCTTCTCGCCCGGTCCCGGCGACCCGGCGACCGCCGACGGCCCGGTGGGGCTGGCCCGGGAGGTGCTCGCCCGGCGGATCCCGCTGTTCGGCATCTGCTTCGGCAGCCAGATCCTCGGCCGGGCGCTCGGCTTCGGCACCTACAAGCTCGGCTACGGCCACCGGGGCATCAACCAGCCGGTGCTCGACCGGGCCACCGGCAAGGTCGAGGTGACCAGCCACAACCACGGGTTCGCCGTCGCGTGGCCGGGCCGCGAACAGGAGCAGGGCGGGGTGCAGGTGCCGGGTGCGCGGGCCGGCGCGGTCGTGCCCGACCAGGTGATCGACACCGAGTTCGGCGGCGTCGAGGTGTCACACGTCTGCCTCAACGACAACGTGGTCGAGGGGCTGCGGGCGCTCGACGTGCCCGCCTTCACCGTCCAGTACCACCCGGAGGCGGCGGCCGGCCCGCACGACGCGGACTACCTGTTCGACCGCTTCGCCGACCTCATCGAAGGCCGGAGCAACAGCGAGGGGCGCGCGCATGCCTAAGCGGACCGATCTCAAGCACATCATGGTCATCGGCTCGGGGCCGATCGTCATCGGGCAGGCCTGCGAGTTCGACTACTCGGGCACCCAGGCGTGCCGGGTGCTGCGCAGCGAGGGGATCCGGGTCAGCCTGGTCAACTCGAACCCGGCGACGATCATGACGGACCCGGAGTTCGCCGACGCCACCTACGTCGAGCCGATCACCCCGGAGTTCGTCGAGCTGGTCATCGCCAAGGAGCGCCCCGACGCGCTGCTGCCCACCCTCGGCGGGCAGACCGCGCTGAACACGGCGGTCGCCCTGCACGCGGCGGGCGTGCTCGACAAGTACGGCGTCGAGCTGATCGGCGCGAACATCGAGGCGATCAACCGGGGCGAGGACCGGCAGCTGTTCAAGGACATCGTCGCCAAGGCGGGCGTACGCCTGGGCCTGGCCGACCCGGCGGGACTGGTGCCCCGCTCGCGGGTCTGCCACTCGATGGCCGAGGTCGAGGCCACGGTCGCCGAGCTGGGCCTGCCGGTGGTGATCCGGCCGTCGTTCACGATGGGCGGCCTCGGCTCCGGCATGGCGCACACCGACGCCGACCTGCGCCGCATCGCCGGGGCGGGCCTGGCCGCCAGCCCCGTGCACGAGGTGCTCATCGAGGAGAGCGTGCTCGGCTGGAAGGAGTACGAGCTCGAACTGATGCGCGACCGCCACGACAACGTGGTGGTCGTCTGCTCGATCGAGAACGTCGACCCGATGGGCGTGCACACCGGCGACAGCGTGACCGTCGCCCCGGCGATGACGCTGACCGACCGGGAGTACCAGCGGCTGCGCGACCTCGGCATCGCGGTGCTGCGCGAGGTCGGGGTGGACACCGGCGGCTGCAACATCCAGTTCGCGGTGAACCCGGCCGACGGCCGGATCGTGGTGATCGAGATGAACCCCCGGGTGTCGCGCTCGTCGGCCCTGGCGTCGAAGGCGACCGGCTTCCCGATCGCGAAGATCGCCGCGAAGCTGGCCATCGGCTACACCCTCGACGAGATCCCCAACGACATCACGTTGAAGACCCCGGCGGCGTTCGAGCCGACCCTGGACTACGTGGTGGTGAAGATCCCCCGGTTCGCGTTCGAGAAGTTCCCCGGCGCGGACCCGGAGCTGACCACCACCATGAAGTCGGTGGGCGAGGCGATGAGCCTCGGGCGCAACTTCACCGAGGCGCTCAACAAGGCGATGCGCTCGATGGAAACCAAGGCGTCGGGCTTCTGGACCACCCCGGACCCGGAGGGCGCGACGAAGGAGAACACGCTCGCCGCGCTGGGCATGCCGCACGACGGCCGGCTCTACACCGTGGAGCGGGCGCTGCGGCTCGGCGCGTCGGTCGCGGAGGTCTCCGCCGCGTCCGGCGGGATCGACCCGTGGTTCCTGGACCAGATCGCCGCTCTGGTGGAGCTGCGCGCCGAGATCGTCGACGCCCCGGTGCTCGACGCGGACCTGCTGCGCCGCGCCAAGCGGGCCGGCCTGTCCGACCGCCAGCTCGCCGCGCTGCGCCCCGAGTTGGCCGCCGAGGACGGGGTGCGCACCCTGCGCCACCGGCTCGGCGTCCGCCCGGTCTACAAGACGGTGGACACCTGCGCCGCGGAGTTCGAGGCGACCACGCCCTACCACTACTCGACGTACGACTCGGAGACCGAGGTCGCGCCGTCGGCCCGGCCCAAGGTGATCATCCTGGGCTCGGGGCCGAACCGGATCGGCCAGGGCATCGAGTTCGACTACTCGTGCGTGCACGCCGTCCAGGCGCTGCGCGCCGCGCCCGTCGGGTCGGCCGCCGCCGGCGCGGGTGGCGGCTACGAGACCGTCATGGTCAACTGCAACCCGGAGACCGTGTCGACGGACTACGACACGGCCGACCGGCTCTACTTCGAGCCGCTGACCTTCGAGGACGTCCTGGAGGTCTGGCACTCCGAGGACTCGTCCGGCAAGGCGGCCGGCGGGCCGGGCGTGGTCGGGGTGGTCGTGCAGCTCGGCGGGCAGACCCCGCTGGGCCTGGCGCAGCGGCTGAAGGACGCCGGCGTGCCGATCGTGGGCACCTCCCCGGAGTCGATCCACCTGGCCGAGGAGCGCGGCGCGTTCGGCGCGGTGCTGGCGCGGGCCGGGCTGCGCGCCCCGGCGCACGGCATGGCCACCTCCTACGAGGAGGCGAAGGCGATCGCCGCCGAGATCGGCTACCCGGTGCTGGTCCGCCCGTCCTACGTGCTCGGCGGGCGGGGCATGGAGATCGTCTACGACGACCCGACGCTGCGCGACTACATCGGGCGGGCCACCGACATCTCCCCGGACCACCCGGTGCTGGTGGACCGGTTCCTCGACGACGCCATCGAGATCGACGTGGACGCCCTCTGCGACGCCGACGGCGAGGTCTACCTCGGCGGGGTCATGGAGCACATCGAGGAGGCCGGCATCCACTCCGGCGACTCGTCCTGCGTGCTGCCGCCGATGACGCTGGCCGGCTCGCACCTGGCGCAGGTGCGCCGCTACACCGAGGCCATCGCCCGGGGGGTGGGGGTGCGCGGCCTGCTCAACGTCCAGTACGCCCTCAAGGACGACGTGCTCTACGTGCTGGAGGCCAACCCCCGCGCGTCGCGGACGGTGCCGTTCGTGTCGAAGGCCACGGCGGTGCCGCTGGCCAAGGCGGCGGCCCGGATCGCGCTCGGCGCGACGGTCGCCGAGCTGCGCGCGGAGGGGCTGCTCCCACCGACGGGCGACGGCGGCACCCTGCCGGCCGACGCGCCGATCGCGGTGAAGGAGGCGGTGCTGCCGTTCAAGCGGTTCCGCACCCCGACCGGCAAGGGCGTGGACTCGCTGCTCGGCCCGGAGATGAAGTCCACCGGCGAGGTGATGGGCATCGACACCAAGTTCGGGCACGCCTTCGCCAAGAGCCAGTCCGCCGCGTACGGGTCGCTGCCGACGTCCGGGCGGATCTTCGTCTCGGTGGCCAACCGGGACAAGCGCGGCATGATCTTCCCGATCAAGCGCCTCGCCGACCTGGGCTTCGAGATCGTGGCGACCGCCGGCACGGCGGAGGTGCTGCGCCGGCACGGCATCGCCTGCGAGCAGATCCGCAAGCACTACGAGGCCGGGGCGGGCGCCGACGCGGTGTCGATGATCCTCGCCGGCGACGTGGCGCTGGTGGTGAACACGCCGCAGGGCTCCGGGGCGAGCGCCCGCTCCGACGGCTACGAGATCCGCAGCGCGGCCGTGACGGCGGACATCCCGTGCATCACCACGGTGCCCGGCGCGGCGGCGGCGGTGATGGGCATCGAGGCCCGCATCCGCGGCGACATGACCGTGCGTCCGCTCCAGGACCTGCACGCCACCCTGCGGGCCGCCCAGTGACCGCCGGCACACCGGGGAGCGGCCGGTGATCTTCGAGCGGGTGGTGCGGCCCGGGCTGTTCCGGCTCGGCGGCGGCGACGCCGAGGCCGCCCACGAGTGGACGCTGCGCCGGCTGGCCGCCGTGTCGCGGTCGCCGGTGGCGCTCGCCGCGCTGCGGGCCCGCTACGCCGTGCGGGCGCCCCGGACCGTGTTCGGGGTGGACTTCCCGAACCCGGTCGGGCTGGCCGCCGGGATGGACAAGGACGGCGCGGCGCTGCCGGCGTGGCCGGCGCTGGGCTTCGGCTTCGTCGAGGTCGGCACGGTCACCGCGCGCGCCCAGCCGGGCAACCCCCGGCCCCGACTGTTCCGGCTGCGCGACAGCGAGGCCGTGGTCAACCGGATGGGCTTCAACAACGCCGGGGCGCGGGCCCTGGCGGACCGGCTGGCGGCGCTGTCCCGCCCGGTCGGCGCGCCGCTGGGGATCTCGCTCGGCAAGTCCAAGGTGACCCCGCTGGACGAGGCCGTGGAGGACTACCTCGCCTCCTACCGGGCGCTGCGCGACCACGGCGACTACTTCGCGGTCAACGTCTCCTCGCCCAACACCCCTGGCCTGCGCTCGTTGCAGGACCGCGCCCACCTCGACGCGTTGCTGGCGGCCCTGGTGGGGGAGAAGCCGGTGCTGGTGAAGATCGCCCCGGACCTGACGGAGCCGGCGATCGCCGAGCTGTTGGAGGTCTGCCTCGACCGGGGCGCGGCCGGGGTGATCGCCACCAACACCACCCTGGCCCGCGACGGGCTCGCCCCCGCCGACCGGGAGCGCGGCGGGGAGGCGGGCGGCCTGTCGGGGCGTCCGCTGGCGGCGCGCGCCCGCGCGGTGGTGTCGTTCGTGCACCGGGAGACCGGCGGGCGGCTGCCGGTGGTCGGCGTGGGCGGCATCGTCGACCCCGACGACGCCGCGCGCATGTTCGACGCCGGTGCGGCCCTCGTGCAGCTCTACACCGGCTTCATCTACCGGGGCCCCGGCCTCGTCCGGGCCGCCGCCCGGGCCGCCGGGCCGTTGCCCGCGCCGGTGCCCTCGGGCGGCCGGTCGTGACCGGGGAGCCGGCCACAGCGGGTCCCGCCGGGGGCCGGAGGGGGCGCGGGTGACGCCGGAGGAGATCCTCGCCGCCGACCGGGAGCACGTGTGGCACCCGTACGCGCCGCTGCCCCCCGCGACGCCCCCGTACGTGGTGGCGGGCGCGCGGGGGGTGCGGCTGCGGCTGGCCGACGGGCGGGAACTGGTCGACGGGATGTCGTCGTGGTGGGCGGCGATCCACGGCTACCGGCACCCGGTGCTGGACGCGGCGGTCGTCGACCAGCTCGGCCGGATGAGCCACGTGATGTTCGGCGGGCTCACCCACGAGCCGGCCGTGCGCCTGGCGCAGACGCTGGTCGAGCTGGCCCCGGAGGGGCTGGAGCGGGTCTTCCTGTGCGACTCGGGCTCGGTGAGCGTCGAGGTGGCGGTGAAGATGTGCCTGCAGTACCAGCGGGCGCTCGGGCGGCCGGAGCGCCGGCGGCTGGGCACCTGGCGGGGCGGCTACCACGGCGACACCTTCCACCCGATGAGCGTCTGCGACCCCGAGGGCGGCATGCACCACCTGTGGGGCGACGTGCTGCCCCGGCAGGTCTTCGCGCCCGTGCCGCCGGCCGGCTTCGACACCCCGCCCGACCCGGCGTACTGCGCGGCGCTCGCCGACGCGGTGGCGCGGCACGCGCACGAACTGGCCGCCGTGGTCGTGGAGCCGGTGGTGCAGGGCGCGGGCGGGATGCGCTTCCACCACCCGCACTACCTGCGGGTGCTGCGCGAGGTGACCCGCGCCCACGGGGTGCTGCTGGTCTTCGACGAGATCGCGACCGGCTTCGGCCGCACCGGCACGATGTTCGCCGCCGAGCACGCCGGGGTGAGCCCCGACGTCCTCTGCGTCGGCAAGGCGCTCACCGGCGGCTACCTGACGCTGGCCGCCGCCCTGTGCACGGCGGAGGTGGCGGCGGGCATCTCCCGCGACGGGGTGCTCGCGCACGGGCCCACGTTCATGGCCAACCCGCTCGCCTGTGCGGTCGCGAACGCCTCCATCGGCCTGCTGCGGGCCGGAGACTGGGCGGCCGAGGTGTCGAGGGTGGGCGCGGCCCTGCGCGCCGGCCTGGAGCCGCTGCGGGGCGCCCCGGGCGTGGCGGACGTCCGGGTGCTGGGCGCGATCGGCGTGGTCCAGCTCGACCACGAGGTGGACGTGGCGCGGGCGACGGCCGCGGCGGTGGACCGGGGGGTGTGGCTGCGGCCGTTCCGCGACCTGGTCTACGCCATGCCGCCGTACGTCGCCGACGACGCGGACGTCTCCCGGATCGCCACCGGGATGGCCGCCGCCGTGGCGGCCGGCTGACCGCGTCCCGCGCGGGTGGCGGCATGAGCGTGATCGGACAGGCGTGGCGCGCCGGCGGACGCCGGACGCCCGGAGGAGTCGAGAGGAAGAGGCGCGATGGAGACCTTCGGTGACCGGTTGCACCGGGCGATGGCGCAGCGCGGCCCGCTCTGCGTGGGCATCGACCCGCACCCGGGGCTGCTGACCCGCTGGGGGCTGACGGACGACGTCGACGGTCTGGAGCGGTTCTGCCGCACCGTGGTGGAGGCCCTAGGCGACCGGGTCGCGGTGGTCAAGCCCCAGTCCGCGTTCTTCGAGCGCTTCGGAGCGCGGGGCGTGGCGGTGCTAGAGTCAACTATCCGACAGTTGCGGGATTCTGGCTCGCTCGTTCTGCTCGACGTCAAGCGCGGGGACATCGGCTCCACGGTCGCGGCGTACGCCTCCGCGTACCTCGATCCATCCAGCCCGCTGTATGTCGACGCGGTCACCGCGAGCCCCTACCTGGGAGTAATGTCGCTGGCCCCGATGTTCGAGCTCGCCGCCACGCACGGCGGCGGGGTGTTCGTCCTGGCGCTCACCTCCAACCCCGAGGGCGCCGCCGTGCAGCACGCCCGCGGCGCCGACGGGCGCACCGTCGCGCAGGCGGTGATCGACGAGATTGCCCAGCTCAACCGGGGTGCGCAGACGATGGGCAGCTTCGGTCTCGTGGTCGGGGCGACCATCGGCGACACCGGCCACGACCTGTCGGCGGTGCGCGGCCCGCTGCTCGCCCCGGGGCTCGGCGCGCAGGGCGGCACGGCCGCCGCGCTACGGACCGTGTTCGGCGCGGGCCTGCCGTGGGTCCTGCCGTCGTACTCCCGCGAGGTGCTGCACGCGGGGCCCGACGTGGGTGCTCTGCGGGCCGCCGCGCAGCGGGCCCTGACCGACTGCCGGGCGGCTCTCGGCGGCTCCTGACTGAGTGGCGGCTCGGTCATTTTGCCGTGGTCGTGGCGTGCCCACGTTGCCGAATGCGTCCGCGACCGCTAGTTTTCCCCGCGCTGGGAACCACGGACCCCTTTGGTTTCCGGCGACTCCACGTTTCACATCTGCGGCGTGGCGTCCCGCCCGTCGCGACAAGGACCTGAGGAGAACTGGTGCCCCTCCCGTCACTTACCCCCGAGCAGCGCGCAGCTGCGCTCGAGAAGGCCGCGGAGATCCGCAAGGCCCGCGCTGAGCTGAAGGAGCAGCTCAAGCAGGGCAAGACCACCCTCGCCGCCGTGCTGGAGCGGGCCGAGGGCGACGACGTCGTCGGCAAGCTGAAGGTCTCGGCCGTCCTGCAGGCGATGCCGGGCATCGGCAAGATCCGGGCGACCCAGATCATGGAGAAGCTCAAGATCGCCGACAGCCGTCGCCTGCGTGGCCTGGGCGAGCAGCAGCGCAAGGCCCTGCTCGGCGAGTTCGCCGCCAACTGAGCCCGGCGGTTCGCCGCCGACCGCACACGGCACCGTGTAGAAACGAGCCGTGAGCACGGATGACGAGGCGCGCCCGGCGGCTCGGCTCACCGTCCTGACCGGACCCTCCGGGGCCGGCGTGGGCAGTGTCGTCGAGCCGTTCCGGGCGCGTTCTCCGTCGGTCTGGATCCCGGTGCCGGCCACCACCCGGCCCCGCCGGGCGGGCGAGGTGGACGGCGTCGACCGGGTCTTCCTCGCCCCGGCGGAGTTCGACCGCCTGATCGCCGCCGGCGGGCTGCTGGAGTGGGCCCGCGTCGGGCCGTACGCCCGCGGCACCCCGGCCGCGCCGGTGGCCGAGCGGCTCGCCGCCGGCCGGCCGGTGCTGCTCCCGCTCGACCTGCCCGGCGCGCTCGCCGTCCGCGCGGCGCGCCCCGACGCCCGGCTGGTCCTGCTCGCCCCGCCCGGCTGGCGGCCGGCGGCGGTGGCCCCGGCCGGCGACGCGCACGTCGTGGCGCACGACCACACCGGGCGTGCGGTGGACGAGCTGGTAGGCTTGTTCGGTTCTTCCTATCTGGCTCCGGCCCGACCGCGGCGGAGCGGCTGAGTGACCCCACCAACCGCGTCCGCGCGGTTGGGCCAGACGAACCGCGTCCGCGCGGTGCCGACAGACGCAGAGGTTTAATTCGTGGGATCCATCGCCAACCCCGAGGGCATCACCAACCCGCCGATCGACGAGCTGCTCGAGAAGACGACGTCGAAGTACGCCCTGGTGATCTTCGCTGCCAAGCGCGCCCGTCAGGTCAACGCCTACTACAGCCAGCTCGGCGAGGGCCTGCTGGAGTACGTGGGCCCGCTCGTGGAGACCACCCCCCAGGAGAAGCCCCTCTCCATCGCCATGCGCGAGATCAACGCGGGCCTGCTCACCGCCGAGCCGACCGACCAGCCGTAACCGCGCCGCGCGCCGATGTCCGCCGAGATCGTCCTCGGGGTCGGCGGCGGCATCGCCGCCTACAAGGCGTGTGAGCTGCTGCGGCTCTTCACCGAGTCGGGCCACCGGGTCCGCGTGGTGCCCACCGCGTCGGCGCTCCGCTTCGTCGGGGCGCCGACCTGGGCGGCCCTGTCCGGCCAGCCGGTCGCCGACGACGTCTGGGCCGACGTGCACGAGGTCCCGCACGTCCGGCTCGGCCAGCGGGCCGACCTGGTGGTGGTCGCCCCGGCGACGGCCGACCTGCTCGCCAGGGCGGCCCACGGCCTCGCCGACGACCTGCTCACCAACACCCTGCTCACCGCCCGGTGCCCGGTGCTGCTCGCCCCGGCGATGCACACCGAGATGTGGGAGCACCCCGCCACCGTGGCCAACGTCGCCACGCTGCGCTCCCGGGGCGTCCGGGTCATCGAGCCCGCCGTCGGCCGGCTCACCGGCGCGGACACCGGCAAGGGCCGGCTGCCCGACCCGGCGGAGATCTTCGCCGTCGCCCGGCGGACCCTCGCCCGGGGCCCGCACGCCCCGGCCGACCTCGCCGGCCGGCACGTGGTGGTGACCGCGGGCGGCACCCGCGAGCCGCTCGACCCGGTCCGGTTCCTCGGCAACCGCTCCTCCGGCAAGCAGGGCTACGCCTTCGCCCGGTCGGCGGTCGCCCGGGGCGCCCGGGTCACCCTCGTCGCCGCCAACGTGGCGCTCGCCGACCCGGCCGGCGTGGACCTGGTGCGGGTCGGCACCACCGAGGAGCTGCGCGAGGCCACGCTCCGCGCGGCCGCCGACGCGGACGCCGTGGTGATGGCGGCCGCGCCCGCGGATTTCCGGCCCGCCACCTACGCCTCGGCCAAAATCAAGAAAACGGAGGCGGGGGCACCTACGATCGACCTCGTCACCAACCCTGACATCGCCGCCGAGTTGGGCCGGCGCCGCCGACCGGAGCAGGTGCTGGTGGTGTTCGCCGCGGAGACGGACGACGCGGAGGCCAACGGCCGGGCCAAGCTCGCCCGCAAGCGGGCCGACCTCGTCGTCGTCAACGAGGTCGGGCCGGACAAGGTCTTCGGCGCCGAGACCAACGCGGCGACCGTCATCGGCGCGGACGGCGCGGTGCACCCGATGGCCGAGCAGTCCAAGGAGGAACTGGCCGACGCCGTCTGGGACCTCGTCGTGGCGCGCTGGTCGTCTTCCCGAGGGGTGACGGGGTAGCGACCATTCCAGCGCGCCTTTAGCCCGGGTGACTACACTTCCGCGGAACGACTATTCCATAACTTAGGAGTGCCGTGACACGCCGCCTCTTCACGTCCGAATCGGTCACGGAAGGCCACCCGGACAAGATCGCCGACCAGATCAGCGACGGCATTCTCGACGCACTGCTGGCTCAGGACGCGCACAGCCGCGTCGCCGTCGAGACCCTGATCACCACCGGCCAGGTGCACGTGGCCGGCGAGGTGACCACCAAGGCGTACGCCGACATCCCGACCATCGTGCGGGAGACGATCCTCGACATCGGCTACGACTCGTCGAAGAAGGGCTTCGACGGCGCGTCCTGCGGCGTCAGCGTCTCCATCGGCGCCCAGTCCCCGGACATCGCGCAGGGCGTCGACAACGCGATGGAGCTGCGCACCGGCTCGTCGGAGAGCGCGCTGGACGCCCAGGGCGCCGGCGACCAGGGCATGATGTTCGGGTTCGCCTGCTCCGAGACGCCCGAGCTGATGCCGCTGCCGATCGCCCTGGCGCACCGGCTCGCCCGCCGGCTCACCGCGGTCCGCAAGGACGGCACGATCCCCTACCTGCGGCCGGACGGCAAGACCCAGGTCACCATCGAGTACGAGGGGCTGCGTCCGGTCCGGCTGAACACGGTCGTCGTGTCCAGCCAGCACGCGGCCGACATCTCGCTGGACTCGCTGCTCACCCCGGACGTGCGCGACCACGTCATCGCGCCGGAGCTGGAGAGCCTCGGCCTGGACACCGACGGCTACCGGCTGCTGGTCAACCCGACCGGGCGGTTCGAGATCGGCGGCCCGATGGGCGACGCCGGCCTCACCGGGCGGAAGATCATCGTCGACACCTACGGCGGGTACGCCCGGCACGGTGGCGGCGCGTTCTCCGGCAAGGACCCGTCCAAGGTGGACCGCTCGGCGGCGTACGCGATGCGCTGGGTGGCCAAGAACGTGGTGGCCGCCGGCCTCGCCGAGCGCTGCGAGGCGCAGGTCGCCTACGCGATCGGCAAGGCGCACCCGGTGAGCCTGTTCATCGAGACGTTCGGCACCGAGACCGTGCCGGTCGCCTCGATCGAGAAGGCCGTGCACGAGGTCTTCGACCTCCGCCCGGCCGCCATCATCCGGGACCTGCACCTGCTGCGCCCGATCTACCGGCAGACCGCGGCGTACGGCCACTTCGGCCGGGAACTGCCCGAGCTGACCTGGGAGGGCACCGACCGGGCCGCCGACCTCAAGTCGGCCGCAGGAGCCTGACCGGCGACACGCGCAGCGACCGGCGACCCGCTGACGGGTCGCCGGTCGCTCGCGTCTGCGTCGACGTGCCCCTGGCCCACCTCGACCGCCCCTTCGACTACCTGGTCCCCGCCGACCTGGCCGACGCGGCGGTCCCCGGCACCCGGGTGAAGGTGCGCTTCGCCGGCCAGCTCGTCGACGGCTGGCTGCTGGAGCGGGCCGACGCCTCGGGGCACACCGGGCGGCTGGCCTACCTCGACCGGCTCGTCTCGCCCGAGCCGGTGCTGGCCGACGAGGTCGCCCGGCTGGCCCGGGCCGTCGCCGACCGGTACGCCGGCAGCCTCGCCGACGTGCTCCGGCTGGCCGTGCCGCCCCGGCACGCCCGGGTGGAGAAGGAGCCGCACGTCCCGCCGACGCCGCCCGCGCCCCCGGCCCCGCCGGAGGCGGCCGGCTGGCGGGCGTACCCGGCCGGGCCGGCGTTCCTGCGGGCGCTGACCGAGGGCCGCCCCGCCCGGGCGGTCTGGTCGGCGCTGCCGGGGGAGGACTGGCCCGCCCGGTACGCCGAGGCGGTCGCCGCCACCGTGGCCGGCGGGCGGGGCGCGGTGGTGGTCGTGCCCGACGCCCGGGACCTCGACCGCCTCGACGCGGCGCTGACCGCCGTCCTCGGCCCCGGGCGGCACGTCGGCCTCTCCGCCGCGCTCGGCCCCGCCCGCCGCTACCGCGCGTTCCTGGCCGCCCGGCGCGGGGACGTGCCGGTCGTGATCGGCACCCGCGCGGCGATGTTCGCCCCGGTGGCCCGGCTCGGCCTGGTCGCCATCGTCGACGACGGCGACGACCTGCACGCCGAGCCGCGCGCCCCCTACCCGCACGCCCGCGAGGTGCTGCTCACCCGCGCCCGGCTCGCCGACGCGGCCGCCCTGGTCGGCGGGTACGCCCGCAGCGCCGAGGCGCAGCTGCTGGTGGAGACCGGCTGGGCGCGGGAGGTGGTGGCCGACCGGGCCGCCGTGCGGGCGCGTACCCCCGCCGTCGCGCCGACCGGGGACGACCCGCAGCTGGCCCGCGACCCCGGCGCGGCGACGGCCCGGCTGCCCAGCCTGGCCTGGGCCGCCGCCCGGGACGCGCTCGGCGGTGATGCGCCGGTGCTGGTGCAGGTGCCCCGGCGCGGCTACCTGCCGTCGATCTCCTGCGCGGAGTGCCGCACGCCGGCCCGCTGCCCGCACTGCGCCGGCCCGCTCGCCCTGCCGTCGGCGCGGGGGGCACCGGCCTGCCGCTGGTGTGGCCGGACCGCCGCCGCGTACGCCTGCCCGGAGTGCGGCGGCCGGCGGCTGCGCGCGGCCGTCACCGGCGCCCGGCGCACCGCCGAGGAGCTGGGCCGGGCCTTCCCCGGGGTGCCGGTGCGCACCTCCGGGCGGGAGGAGGTGCTCAGCACCGTGCCCGGCGGCGCCGGCCTCGTGGTGGCCACCCCGGGGGCCGAGCCGATCGCCGACAGCGGCTACGGCGCGGTGCTGCTGCTCGACTCGTGGGCCCTGCTCACCCGGGCCGACCTGCGGGCCGGCGAGGAGGCGCTGCGCCGCTGGCTGGCCGCCGCCGCGCTGGCCCGGCCGGCGGCGGCCGGCGGCCGGGTGGTGGTGGTCGCCGACGGGGCGCTCGCGCCGGTGCAGGCGTTGCTGCGCTGGGACGCCGCCTGGTTCGCCGCCCGGGAGCTGGCCGAGCGCCGCGAGCTGGGGTTCCCGCCGGCGGTGCGGATGGCCAGCGTCACCGGCCCGGCCGAGGCGGTGGCCGACCTGCTGGCCGCGGCCCGGCTGCCCGAGGCGGCCGAGGTGCTGGGCCCGGTCCCCGCCGACGGCGAGAAGGAGCGGATGCTGGTCCGGGTGCCCCGGGCCCGGGCGGCGGCCCTCGCCGAGGCGCTGCACGCCGCCGCCGGGACGCGTACTCTCCGTAAGGCTGCCGATCCGGTCCGCGTCCAGATCGACCCTCTTTTGCTGTTCTAGGCGATCGGTGTGGCGGTCACGATCCGTGGTCGCCGGTGCGTGATAGCATCGCCCGTCATGCCCGGGCGCACGACGGAGTGTCGGTACGACGCCACGTCGACGACGCCAGTCAGCCGGTGATCAGGGGTGGACCAGTCGTGACCGTTCGTCAATCGATCGTCTTCAACGGTGACCTCGGCAGCGGCAAGAGCACCGTGTCCGTCGAGATCGCCAAGCGGCTCGGGCTGCGCCGGGTCAGCGTCGGCGACCTCTACCGCCAGATGGCGCAGGAGCGGCAGATGACCGCGCTCCAGCTCAACCTGCACGCCGAGCTGGACCAGGCCGTCGACGGCTACGTCGACCAGCTCCAGCAGGACATCGCGGCCTCCGGCGAGAGCCTCGTCATGGACTCCCGGCTCGCCTGGCACTTCTTCACCGACGCGCTCAAGGTGCACATGATCACCGAGCCGACCGAGGCGGCCCGCCGCGTCCTGGCCCGCCCCTCCGGCCCGGCCGAGAGCTACACGTCGCTGGAGGAGGCCCGGGCCAAGCTGCGCGAGCGCAGCGAGAGCGAGCGGGGCCGGTTCATCGTCCGCTACGGCGTCGACAAGGCCCGGCTGCGCAACTACGACCTGATCTGCGACTCCACCCGGGCCAACCCGGAGCAGGTGATCGGCCACATCATCGACGTGTACGAGGGGCGGCTCGGCGCGGACGTGCTGCGCGACGCCCCGCCGCTGCTGCTGCTCGACCCGACCCGGGTCTACCCGACCGAGGACGTCGGCGCCCTGCGCGGGCTGTGGGACGCGGGCTTCGTCGACGAGGTCGCCGCCGCCGGCGACGAGGCGCTGGAGCCCCTGACCATCGGCTTCACCGGGGAATACTTCTTCGTCGTCGACGGCCACCGGCGGCTCAGCGCGGCCATCCGCAGCGGCTTCCCGCTGGTGCCCGCCCGGCTGGCCGCCGAGGTCGACGAGCCGGTGGTCGGCGGGACGAGCGCGGTGGACTACTTCACCGCCCAGGTCCGCCCCGGCACCGTCTACGACTGGGAGGCCGCCCACGGCATCACCCTGCCGCTGCCGGCGCACTGCCTGCTGGCCGGCGACGCCGTGCTCGCCGGGGAGCCGGCCCCCGGCGCCTGACCCGTCCCGGTCGCGGGCGGGGGGAGGCCCCCGGGCACTCCGTAGACTGGTACGGCCCGACCCGCCCGACCGAAGGAGTCGTCCCGCGTGACCGTCCAGCCCATCCGTCTGTTCGGGGATCCGGTGTTGCGCACGCCGGCCGATCCGGTGGTCGACTTCGACGCCGAGCTGCGCAGGCTCGTCGCCGACCTCACCGACACGATGCGCGAGCAGAGCGGCGCGGGTCTCGCCGCGCCCCAGCTCGGAGTGGGCCTGCGGGTGTTCACCTTCGACGTCGACGACGTGCTCGGCCACCTGGTCAACCCGGTGCTGGAGTTTCCCGACGCCGAGGAGCAGGACGGCCCCGAGGGCTGCCTGTCCATCCCCGGCCTCTACTTCGACACCAAGCGCCGGCAGAACGTCGTCGCCAAGGGCTACAACAGCTACGGCGACCCGGTCCAGATCGTCGGCACGGGCCTGATGGCCCGCTGCGTGCAGCACGAGACCGACCACCTCGACGGCGTGCTCTTCGTCGACCGGCTGGACCCGGCCGGCCGCAAGGAGGCGATGAAGGCGATCCGCCAGGCCGAGTGGTACGACGCGGCGGCCCCGCCGACGGTCAAGCTCGACCCGCACGGCGGCAGCCCCTTCGGCCTGGGGCGGTGACCCGGTGCGCCTGATCTTCGCCGGCACGCCGGCCGTCGCCCTGCCCGCCCTCGACGCCATCGCGGCCTCCGGCCACGACCTCGTCGCCGTCGTCACCCGCCCCGACGCCCCCGCCGGCCGGGGCCGGGGCCTGGTCCGCTCGCCCGTCGGGGCCTGGGCCGACGAGCGCGGCGTCGAGGTGCTCACCCCGGCCCGCCCGCGCGAGCCGGAGTTCCTCGACCGGCTGCGCGAGCTGGCCCCCGACTGCGTCCCGGTGGTCGCCTACGGCGCGCTGGTGCCCCCGGCCGCCCTGGAGATCCCCCGGCACGGCTGGCTCAACCTGCACTTCTCGCTGCTGCCCGCGTGGCGGGGCGCGGCCCCCGTCCAGCAGGCCGTGCTGCACGGCGACGAGCTGACCGGGGCGAGCGTCTTCGCCCTGGAGGAGGGGCTCGACACCGGCCCGGTCTACGGCACCGTCACGGACGAGATCCGCCCCACCGACACGTCCGGCGACCTGCTGGGGCGGCTCGCCGACTCCGGGGCCGGGCTGCTGGTGGCCGTCCTCGACGCGATCGAGGCGGGCACCGCCCGGGCCGAGCCGCAGCCGGCCGACGGGGTGTCGCTCGCGCCGAAGCTGACCGTCGACGACGCCCGGGTGCGCTGGGGCGACCCCGCGTTCGCGGTGGACCGGCGGATCCGGGCGTGCACCCCCGCGCCCGGCCCGTGGACCACGTTCCGGGGCGAGCGGGTCAAGCTCGGCCCGGTCGTCCCGGTGCCCGACGGCCCCGAGCTGAAGCCCGGCGAGCTGCTGGCCGAGAAGTCCCGGGTGCTGGCCGGCACGGCCACCGTCCCGGTGGCCCTCGGCGAGGTGCGGGCCGCGGGCAAGAAGGCCATGCCGGCGAGCGACTGGGCGCGCGGCGCCCGGGTCACCGCGGGGGAGGAGCTCGCGTGACCGGGCCTGCGGAGCGCCCCCGGCAGCGGTACGACGGGCAGTCCGCCCCCCGCCCCGACCGGTCGGCCGGCGGCCCCCGGGGTGACCGCCCGGCCTACGGCGACCGCCCGGCCCGCGCCGGCCGGGGCGACGACCGCCGGGACGCGCGGCGGCCGGCGCGGCCCGCCGTCGACCTGCCCCGGCACGTCGCCTACCAGGCGGTCGCGGCGGTGCACCGCGACGACGCGTACGCCAACCTGGTGCTGCCGGCGTTGCTGCGGCAGGAGCGGCTGACCGGCCGGGACGCCGCCTTCGCCACCGAGCTGACCTACGGCACGCTGCGCCACATCGGCACCCTCGACGCGATCCTCACCGACGCGGCCGGCCGCGACGTGGCCCGGATCGACCCGCCGGTGCGCGACGCGCTGCGGTTGGGCGCCTACCAGTTGCTGCACACGCGGGTGCCGGCGCACGCGGCGGTCTCCTCGACCGTCGACCTGGTGCGCGCGGTCGGCATCGGGGCGACGGGCTTCGCCAACGCCGTGCTGCGCGAGGTGGCGGGGCGCGACGCCGACGCCTGGGTGGCGAAGCTCGCCCCGGCCTTCGAGACGGACCCGATCGGGCACCTCGCCCTGGCGTACAGTCATCCACAGTGGATCGTGCGGTCCATCGCCGAGGCGCTCGGCGGCGACCTGGGCGAGACGACCCGGCTGCTGATCGAGGACAACGAGCGCCCGCCGGTGCACCTGTGCGCCCGGCCGGGCCTGGCCGATCCGGCCGCCCTGGCCGACGAGGTCGGCGGCGCGCCGGGGGCGTTCTCGCCCTACGCGGTCTATCTCTCCGGCGGCGCGCCGGGCGACCTGCCGGCGCTGGCCGAGGGGCGGGCGCACGTGCAGGACGAGGGCTCCCAGCTGGTGGCCCACGCCCTCGCGGTCGCCCCGCTCGACGGGTCGGACGCCCACTGGCTGGACCTGTGCGCCGGGCCGGGCGGCAAGTCGGGCCTGCTCGGGGCGCTGGCCGCCGAGCGCGGGGCCCGGCTGACGGCGGTCGAGGTCTCCGAGCACCGGGCCCGGCTCGTCGGCCAGGCCACGCGGGGGCTGCCGGTGACCGTGCTGCACACCGACGGGCGCACCGTCGGCGCCGACCCGGAGCTGCCGGAGGGGCACTTCGACCGGGTCCTGGTCGACGCGCCCTGCACGGGTCTGGGCGCGCTGCGTCGCCGGCCGGAGGCCCGCTGGCGCAAGCAGCCGTCGGACCTGCCGCCGCTGACCCGCCTGCAACGGGAGCTGCTCTCGGCGGCGCTGCGGGCGGCCCGGCCGGGCGGCCTGGTGGCCTACGTGACCTGCTCCCCGCACACGGTGGAGACGCACGTGACGGTGACCGAGGCGGCGCGGCGGGCCGGGGTGCCGGCGGACTTCGTCGACGCCCGGCCGCTGCTGCCGGCCGGCATGCCGGGGCTGGGCGACGGGCCGTCGGTGCAGCTGTGGCCGCACCGGCACGGCACCGACGCCATGTTCCTGGCGGTCCTGCGCCGGGGCTGAGCCGAGACGGCGGGCTGAGCCGAGACGGCGGGCTGAGCCGAGACGGCGGCGGGGCGGCCCTTCCGGGCCGCCCCGCCGCGTCAGTCGTCCGCCGGGCGGGTCACTGCACCGGCAGGCCCTTGGTGCCGATGCCCTTCACCGAGCGGGTGAGGTCGCGGTCGACCCAGAGGAAGCACTGCACGCCCCGGTTGCCGTCCTTCCACTCCTCCTCGAAGGGGTGGTAGAAGATGGTGCCCGCCCGGTATTCCAGGTCGCCGTTGTCCGGCACCTTCGCGTACGAGGCGATCAGCGTCCGGCAGCCCTTGTGCAGGCGCATCCGGTTCTTGTCGACCTGGGCGAAGGGGATGTCGGGTGCCTGGTAGACGCCCACGAACTCGACCCGGTGCTTCTTGGTGCAGGCGACGGCGGTCATCTCCTGCACGTCGTCCTTCTTGATCTTGGGGTTGAAGCAGCGGTGGGCCAGCGCCGAGGAACCCTTCAGCGCGCCGGCGAGGCTGCCGGTGCGGGACACGGCGCTGGGGTCGTCGACGCTCTCCACCTCGCTCACGTCGCAGCGGAACCAGCGGGCCCCGCCGGACCAGGCCTGCCGGGACGGCAGGACCGGGGACAGGAACAGCCGCCCCGCGCGCCAGTCCGCCCCGAGGACCTTGCCGACCTCCCGGTCGCACTCGGCGCGGACGGCCCGCATCCCCGCCGAGCCGGCGGCGGGCGGCGCGCCCAGCTCGGCGGCGGCGTCGGTGAGCGTGCCGACGTGCAGGGTCTCCACCCGGTGCGACGTCGCGCAGTCCACCGGGTTGTAGCCGCTGAGGTAGCCGACGTCGGCGAAGACGGTGTGGCAGGCCCCGGCGGCGGGCACGAACTGCGTCGGCGCCGCCATCGCCCGCCAGTCGTCGGCGAGGTCACCGTCCAGACCGGCCGGCGTGCCGCAGCCGCCCAGCGCCAGCGCCGCCCCCGCCGACACGGCGACCGCCGTCCACCATCGCCGCATCAGTCCGACCTCCCCGTCGCGGTGGTCGCGGGCACCGGCCTCCGTCGCCGGGCGCGCCACGGAGCGGCACTTTACGGCACCGGCGCTCAGCTCGCGGGTAGTCCCTTCGGCCCGGCGCCGCGCATCGACCGGGTGAGCTTGCGGTCGTCGCTCCACAGGAAACACCGCACCCCGCGGTCGCCCTCGTCCCACTCCCGCTGCGACGGGGGATAGAAGATCGACCCCGCCCGGTACGGCAGGTCGCTGTTGTTGGGCACCTCGGCGAAGTCGGCGATCAGCGCCATGCAGCGGCGGTGCACCTTCTGGTTGGACCGGATGAACTCGGCCCAGGTCATGTCGCGTTCGGTGTAGACCCCGACGAACTCGGCGCGGTGCGGTTCGGTGCACAGCACGGGCGCCATGTAGTTCAGGTTCGCGCCGATCAGCTTCGGGTCGAAGCAGCGGTGGGTCAACGGCGAGTCGCCGACCATCGCGCCGCGCAGGCTGCCGACGCGGTTGACCGGCCGGGTGTTGTCGATGCTGTCGGTCTCGCTGAGGTCGCAGCGGTACCAGCGGGCCCCGCTCGCCCAGGCGGAGGTCGACGGCAGGGCGATGGTGAGGCTCAACCGGGCCGAGTGCCAGTCGCCGCCGAGCACCTCCCGGGCCCGCTGGTCGCACTCGGCACGGGCGACGCGCAGGACGGGCGTGCCCGCCTCGGGGCGCGGGCCGGCGTCGATGACCGGGTCGGTGAAGATGCCGACGTGGATCGTCTCGGCCAGGTGGCTGCGGGCGCAGTCCACCGTCTCGTACGTGCCGGCCTGGACGACCGCGGTGATCCGGGGCAGGCAGGCGTCGGTGGCCGGGATGAACATCTGCGGTTCCCGCAGCGTCGGCCAGTCGTCGGTGAGGTCGCCGTCGGCACCGTGCGGACGGGCGCAGCCGCCCAGCAACATCGTCACCGTGCCGGCCAGCGCCAGCGCCACAAGCCACCGTCGCATCGTCCGCCCTTTCCGGGAGCTGACGGTCGGGCGCCACGGCCCGTGGGGGCGTTTCCGCCACCGGGCGTGCAGCTTACGTGACCGTCCTGCATGGAGTCTTGCTGCGTTTCCCTCGATCGGCCAGTCGCGGCTGACTTTTCGTCCGGGATTGCCGTCCGGACCGGCCGATCTTGCACCATCGGTCACGGCTGGGTCACAGCGCGTCCGGAAAGGTGCCGCGATGCGGGCGGCTGATGGCCGCGTTCGTACACTGACCTCGTGACCGTACCGCCGTCGATCATCGCGCCCAGCATCCTCGCCGCCGACTTCGCCCGCCTCGCCGAGGAGGTCCGTGCCGTCGAGGGCGCCGCGGACTGGTTGCACGTGGATGTCATGGACAACCACTTCGTGCCGAACCTGACCATCGGGCTGCCCGTCGTGCAGAGCCTGCGCGCCGCGACCGAGCTGCCGTTCGACGTGCACCTGATGATCACCGACCCGCGCCGGTGGGCCCCGGGGTACGCCGACGCCGGGGCGCACAACGTCACCTTCCACGCCGAGGCGTGCGACGACCCGGTGTCGCTGGCCAAGGACCTCCGGGCGGCCGGGGCGAAGGCCGGGCTGGCGATCGACCGGGACACCCCGATCGAGCCCTACCTGGAGCTGCTGCCCAGCTTCGACACGCTGCTGATCATGACGATCAAGGCCGGCTTCGGCGGGCAGCGGTTCATCCCCGAGCTGCTCGACAAGGTGCGCGCGGCCCGCCGGCACGTCGACGCCGGCCACCTGGAGCTGCGCATCGAGGTCGACGGCGGGATCGCCGCCGACACCATCGAGCAGGCGGCCGCCGCGGGCGCGGACGCGTTCGTGGCCGGCACCGCCGTCTACGGCGCCGACGACCCCGCCGAGGCGGTCCGCCGCCTGCGGGGCCTGGCGGAGCGCGCGACCGCCGGGGCCTGAGGTGGACCCGGCCGACGAGCGACCCGACCTCATCCTCGTCGTCGACGACGACGCCGACATCGCCCGGTTCGTCGAGTTCAACCTGCGGCTGCACGGCTTCGAGGTGATCCACGCCGGCGACGGCCAGGAGGCCCTGGAGGTGATCGAGCGGCAGCGGCCCGACCTGGCGGTGGTCGACCTGATGATGCCGCGCGTCGACGGGCTGGAGCTGACCCGGCGGCTGCGCGCCGACCCGATGACCTCCGCCCTGCCGGTGATCATGCTGACCGCCAAGGGGATGACCGTGGACAAGGTCCACGGGCTCAGCGCCGGCGCGGACGACTACCTGGTCAAGCCCTTCGACACCGCCGAGCTGGTCGCCCGGGTCAGCTCCACGCTGCGCCGCAACAAGGAGTTCCGGGAGGTCTCGCCGCTGACCGGCCTGCCCGGCAACTCCCGGATCCGGCGGGAGATCAGCGACCGGGTCCGCAGCGGCGTCGACTACGCCGTCGGCTACGTCGACATTGACCGGTTCAAGAGCGTCAACGACCGGTACGGCTTCGTCCGGGGCGACGAGTTCATCTCCGCCCTGGCCCGCAGCCTGCACCGGGCGGTCGTGGCGATCGGGCTGCCGCCGGCCTTCCTCGGCCACGTCGGCGGCGACGACTTCGTCATCGTCTGCGCCCCCGACCAGGTGCGGCCGCTGACCTCCCGGGCCGTGGTCGACTTCGAGACCGCCGCCGACAAGCTCTACGACCCGTCCGACGCCGCGCGCGGCTACGTCGAGCTGAAGGACCGGCGGGGCAACATCCGGCGGGCCGCCCTGGTCACCCTGTCGATCGGGGTCTCCGTCTCCGACGCCGGCAAGCGCCTGACCAACCCGCTGGACGCGATCGCGGTCGCCTCGGAGATGAAATCCGTGGCCAAGAGCCAACCCGGCTCGTACGTGGCGGTCGACCGGCGGCGCAGCCTTTCTTGAATCTTGCCCACCTGTGTGAGGTAGCTCCCCGAGGGCAGACGCGCGGCGGGTGGCGTGTAACACTTCTCGCAGTACCCACCACGCGCTGGCGGGACTCGGTGTAATTCCGAACCGGCGGTGATCCACGGCTGCGGCCGTGGTAAGCCCGCGACCCGGACGGCCCTGCCGCCCGGTGGACCTGGTGAGACTCCGGGGCCGACGGTTGGGGGCGGGCCAACCCACCCCCAGACAGTCCGGATGGGAGACAGCGCGCGGGACGGGGCGGGCCCTGTGCCGACGGCTGTCCTCGGCCGCCGCGTGGGCTCCCCGGGGCCGGCTCTGCCGTTCCCGGCCGCCGCCGCCTGCCCGCGGCCTCCCGTGTCCTGCCCGCGCGGACCGGCGAGTGAGAGGGCAGGACAGGGCGATGGCCAGCGTCTCCGTGGACGACGCGATGCGTCGGGCGATCGCGCTCGCGGCCCGTGGCCTCGGCACCACCAGCCCCAACCCCGTGGTCGGCTGCGTGCTGCTCGACCCGGACGGCGAGGTCGTCGGGGAGGGATTCCACGCGTACGCGGGCGGACCGCACGCCGAGATCGTCGCGCTCGCCCAGGCCGGGCCGCGGGCCCGGGGCGGCACCGCCGTCGTCACCCTGGAACCCTGCGACCACACCGGCCGCACCGGCCCGTGCAGCCACGCCCTCCTCGCCGCCGGCGTCGCCCGGGTGGTGATCGCCGTGCCCGACCCCAACCCGGTCGCCTCCGGCGGCGCCGCGACCCTGCGCGCCGGCGGCGTCGACGTCGAGGTGGGGGTGCGCGCCGCCGAGGCCGAGGCCGGCAACGTCGCCTGGCTGACCTCGATGCGCCGGGGCTGGCCGTACGTCGTCTGGAAGTGCGCCGCGACCCTCGACGGGCGCTCCGCCGCCGCCGACGGCACCAGCATGTGGATCACCTCGGAGGCCGCCCGGACCGACGTGCACGCCCTGCGCGGCACCGTCGACGCGGTCATCGCCGGGGTCGGCACCGTGCTCGCCGACGACCCCCGGCTCACCGCCCGCAACCTGCGCGACGGCACCCTGGCCATCCGGCAGCCGCTGCGGGTGGTCGTGGACACCTCCGGACGTACCCCCGCCGACGCCCGGGTCCGCGACGGCGCCGCCCGCACGTGGGTGGCCACCGCCGCCGAGGTCGGCGTCGGCCCGGACGGCCGGGTCGACCTGCCGGCCCTGCTCGCGGAGCTGCACCACCGGGGGGTCCGGGCCGCGCTGCTGGAGGGCGGCCCGAAGCTGGCCGGCGCGTTCCTCGCCGCCGGCCTGGTCGACC
The DNA here is from genome assembly GCF_029581295.1 of Micromonospora sp. WMMD712. Classification (NCBI taxonomy): domain Bacteria; kingdom Bacillati; phylum Actinomycetota; class Actinomycetes; order Micromonosporales; family Micromonosporaceae; genus Micromonospora; species Micromonospora sp. WMMD712. Next base: position 1,831,981 of record NZ_CP120743.1, on the reverse strand, counting down.
GGGTCGTCGCCTACGTCGCGCCGAAGCTGCTCGGCGCCGGGCCGACCGCGCTGGCCGACGCCGGCGTGACCACCATCGCCGACGCCATCGACCTGGAGATCACCGACGTCACGCAGGTCGGTCCGGACCTGCGCATCACCGCGCTGCCCCGGAAGAGGGAGGGCTGACATGTTCACCGGCATCGTCGAGGAGCTGGGCGAGGTCGTCCGCACGGCCGAGACCGGCGACGACTCCGCGCTGGTCGCCATCCGGGGGCCGCTGGTCACCAGCGACGCCCGGCACGGCGACTCCATCGCCGTCAACGGGGTCTGCCTGACCGTGGTCGACGTCGACGGCGACGTCTTCACCGCCGACGTGATGGGCGAGACGCTGCGTCGCTCCGCCCTCGGCGCGCTGCGCCCCGGCGTCGGCGTCAACCTGGAACGCGCCGCCGCCCTGAACAGCCGTCTCGGCGGGCACCTCGTGCAGGGCCACGTCGACGGCGTCGGCGCGGTGCTGTCCCGCCAGCCGGCGCAGCAGTGGGAGACGGTCCGCTTCCGGCTCCCCGCCGGCCTGTCCCGGTACGTGGTGGAGAAGGGCTCGATCACCGTCGACGGGGTGTCGCTCACCGTGGCCGACGTCGGGCCCGACTGGTTCACCGTCGGGCTGATCCCCACCACCCTCAAGCTGACCACCCTCGGCGACCGCGCCGTCGGCGACCCGGTCAACCTGGAGGTCGACGTGCTCGCCAAGTACGTCGAGCGGCTCCTCGGCGACCGCGCGGTCGGGGGCGGCGACCGGCTGCCCGACGGGATCGGGCAGCCCCCCGGCGCGGCGGGGCAGGCTCCCGGCGGGGGCCGACGGTGACCGGCCCGCTCGGCTGGCTGCTCGACGCCCAGGTGCACGTCGCCGGCTCGCCCGTGCTGGTCCGCGAGATCGTCGGCAACGCCTTCGGCCTCGTCTCCGCCCTGCTCGGGCTGCGCCGGCTGGTCTGGGCCTGGCCCGTCGGCATGGTCGGCAACGCGCTGCTGCTCACCGTCTTCCTCGGCGGGGCGTTCGCCACCCCGCAGGCCCACGACCTCTACGGCCAGGCCGGCCGGCAGGTCTTCTTCTTCGCCGTGAGCTGCTACGGCTGGTGGCGCTGGGCGCGCAACCGCCGCTCGGGCCCCGGCGGGGACGCCGGGGCGGTCGCCCCGCGCTGGGCCACCCGGCGGGAGCGCCTCGGCCTGCTGCTGGCCGCCGCGGCGGGCACCGCCGCCGCGTACCCGGTGCTGGCCGCGCTCGGCTCCTGGGGGCCGCTGCCCGACGCGTGGATCCTCACCGGCAGCCTGCTCGCCACCTACGGCATGGCCCGCGGCTGGGTCGAGTTCTGGCTGGTCTGGATCGCCGTGGACGCCGTCGGCGTGCCCCTGCTGCTGCGCGGCGGGTTCTACCCGTCGGCGGCCATGTACCTCGTCTACGGGGCGCTCTGCGTCTGGGGCTTCGTCTCCTGGTGGCGCACCTCGCGCGCCGCCCGCCCGGCCCCCGCCACCCTGTCACCCACCTACTCGGAGGTCGTGGCATGACCACCTTCGCCAGCATCGAGCAGGCCGTCGCGGACATCGCCGCCGGCCGCCCCGTCGTCGTGGTCGACGACGCCGACCGGGAGAACGAGGGGGACCTGATCTTCGCGGCCGAGCTGGCCACCCCGGAGCTGGTCGCGTTCATGGTCCGCTACACCTCCGGCTACGTCTGCGTGCCGCTGACCGAGGACGAGTGCGACCGGCTGGACCTGCCGCCCATGCACCACACCAACCAGGACCGCCGGGGCACCGCGTACACGGTGACGGTGGACGCCCGGGAGGGCGTCGACACCGGCATCTCGGCGGCCGACCGGGCGCACACCATCCGGCTGCTCGCCGCCGCCTCCACCGACCCGACCGACCTGGCCCGGCCGGGGCACGTGGTGCCGCTGCGCGCCCGCGCCGGCGGGGTGCTGCGCCGTCCCGGGCACACCGAGGCGGCCGTCGACCTGACCCGGCTGGCCGGCCTGCGCCCGGCCGGCGTGCTCTGCGAGCTGGTCAACGACGACGGCACCATGATGCGCCTGCCGGACCTGGAGAAGTTCTGCGCCGAGCACGGCCTGACCCTGGTCACCATCGCCGACCTGATCACCTACCGCCGGCGCACCGAGAAGCAGGTCGAGCAGGTCGCGGCGGCCCGGATGCCCACCCCGCACGGGGTGTTCACGGCCTTCGGCTACCGCGCCGAGCACGACCCGGCCGAGCACGTCGCCCTGGTCATGGGCGACCTCGGCGACGGGCGGGACGTGCTGGTGCGGGTGCACTCCGAGTGCCTCACCGGCGACACGTTCGGCTCGCTGCGCTGCGACTGCGGCCCGCAGTTGCAGGCCGCGCTGGCCCGGGTCGCCGCGGAGGGGCGCGGGGTGGTGCTCTACGTGCGCGGGCACGAGGGACGGGGGATCGGCCTGCTGCACAAGCTGCGGGCGTACCAGTTGCAGGACCTCGGCCGCGACACCGTCGACGCGAACCTCGACCTGGGCCTGCCGGCCGACGCCCGCGACTACGGCACCGGCGCGCAGATCCTGCACGACCTGGGCGTGCGGTCGATGCGGCTGCTGACGAACAACCCGGCCAAGCGGGCCGGGCTGGAGGGGTACGGCCTGACCGTCACCGGCCGCGAGTCGCTGCCGATCCGGCCGCACCCGGAGAACGTGCGCTACCTGCGCACCAAGCGGGACCGCATGGGTCACCTGCTGGGCGAGCTGGACGAGACGACCGAGGGGCCGCTGGGCCGCCCGGTGGCGAACGACGAGATCGGAGCGTAGGGCGATGGCGGGTTTCGGTGAGCCGGGAGTGGCGGCGGTCGACGCCGCCGGGATGACGGTCGGCGTCGTCGCCGCCCGCTGGCACGGTGAGCTGACCGACCACATGCTCGACCGGGCGGTGGCCGCCGCGCAGGCGTGCGGGGCACGGGCCGTGGTGGCCCGGGTCGCCGGCTCGGTGGAGCTGCCGGTGGTGGCGCAGGCGATGGCCCGCCGCTTCGACGTGGTGGTCGCCCTCGGCGTGGTGGTGCGGGGGGCCACCGCCCACTTCGACTACGTGTGCAAGTCGGTCACCGAGGGGCTCACCCGGGTCGCCCTCGACGAGGGCAAGCCGGTGGCGCACGGGGTGCTCACGGTGGACACGATCGAGCAGGCCCGGGACCGGGCCGGGCTGCCCGGCTCCGCCGAGGACAAGGGCTGGTCGGCGACGGTGGCGGCGCTGGACGCGGCGCTGGCGGTCCGCGGCCTGGACGCGGCGGCGGCCCACCGGGTCGGCTTCGGCCGCTGACCTGTCCGGGTCGGCTGGGCTGCCTGCCCGGCTGGGCTGGGCGGCCTGGCTGGGCGGGACGGGGGCAGCCTGGCTGGGCGGGCGTCGGGCGGGGCGGTCGTTTGGGCGTCGCCATGTCGGCGACATCGCGGTATCCCGGGCCGGTTGATACCGCCATGTCGCCGACACGACGCGGGCGTCGGGCGGCACGGGGCGGCCCGACGGGTGGCCGGGGGCGTTGGGCCGGCTGGCGGCCCCGAGATGTGCCGCCCGAGTCGGGTAGACCCGGGATCATCCGGTCTGCCACGGCTCTTCGTGGTCGGGTTCGGTGGGTTGGGCTGCCGGACGCCACAGTTGTCGTTCCGTGGCGGCGCACAGGACATCGCGGGCGGCGGCGGCCACCGGGCAGTCCGCCGTCCGGCAGGTCGGGCAGCGGCTGTCGGGCCCAGGCTGGTGATCGCGCAGGACCCAGCGGGCGGTGAGGACGAGCCGGTTGCGGATCTGCGCCAGGGACAGGAACGGGGCGGTCATCAGCCGATCCCGAGGGTGACGGCGAGCTGGACGAGCATCGTCGGGGCGGTCGGGTCGCGGGCGACCCGGGCGAGGACGTCGCGGCCGGCGGGTCGGTGGCGGATCTCGGCGGGCGCGATCCGATCGGCCTCCAGCAGGACCCGGCCGGCGTCGATCGGATCGCCGGCCTGGAGGTACGCGCGGGCGGCGTCGAGCAGGTGTGCAGCCCGATGCTCGGCGGGCAGCCACCGCCACCCGTCCCGCGCGGTCGCCTTCTCGTGCCGGGCCACCGCGTCCGCGCTATCGCCTCCCTCTGCGGCGGCGGCGACGCGGGCCAGTTCCACCGCCGTCGGGCCGAACCCGGTGTGGTGGTGGTCGTGCCCGTCACCGACCCGGGCGGCCATGGCTGCGGCCTCGTCCAGCAGTTCGGCCGCCGCCGTGACATCGCCGTCCCCTGCGGCGGCCAGCGCCGCCTGGACGAGCAGCGTCCCGCACAGCGACAGCTCCGGGGGCAGGCCGAACTCGACCACCGGTGGGGCGATCCGGTAGGCGGCGGCCAACACTGTCGACTTCGCCGCCCGGAACTGCGCTGACGCGCGCAACACCTCACCGAGCTGCACGGCTGCGGCGGCCACCAGCGCCCGGTCGCCCGTGGCGGCGGTCACCGCCCGGTCGGCAGCCAGCCACGCCAACTCCGGGGCACCCAGCTTCACCAGCAGCGATGCCGCGATCCGGTATGCCTCCACCAGCGGCACCCGAGCCGCCACCGGATCACCGGCGTGCGCGCGCTCCACGTCGGCCAACAACTCCGGCAACAGCTCGGCCACCCGTGGGTAGCGGGCGTGCTGAAAGGTGACCCAGGTATGCGTCACCTGCCGGGCCACCTGCCCGGCCGGCAACACCTGCCGGCCGCCCGCCGCACGGCCGAGGGGAACCTCGTAACGGGACAACGCCGACCGGATCCGCTCGACCCCCGCGTCCCGCTCGATCACCTGCGCGGGCTGGACGTCGCGGCCGAGCAGCACCGCCGCGTCGATCCGCAGGACCGCGGCGACCTCCTGGAGCGTCGACACCCGGTCCAGCGCGCGGACACCCCGCTCGACCTTGTCCACCCAACTCTTCGACTTCCCCAACCGGTCGGCGAACACCTGCTGCGACAGGCTCCGTCGCCCCCGCCAGTACGCCACCCGCCGCCCGACCGGCAGCCGATCACCGTCCACGCCGCCACCTCCGGTCCGGCACCGCCCGGTTCGTCTCCTCGACCGGTATCCGATCCGCCTCGGCCCGGGCGAGGATCCGCCGCCTCGCCGCCTCCCGATCGACGGCGTCCGCCTGTTCTCCTCGGCTCACTGCCGGCTCCTCGCCGTGACTGCGCATCGCCACCTCCATCGGCGCGGCGGCAACATGCCAGCGCGCGCCTCAACGATGACGCCGTAACGTCGCTGGACGCGACGGCACACGACGCGACAATGCAGACACATGTGAGGCGACATTCCGGCGACATGCCGCTATCGTGGCGGGCATGACCGCCCCGAACACCGCGCTCCGCGCCGTCCGCACCGGGATGCGCATGAGCCAGGACGACTTCGCCCGCGCGCTCCAAGCCGCCGGCCACCGCGTCGGCGAGCCCAACGACGCCAACAAGCGACTCGTCCAACGCTGGGAATCCGGTGCGATAGCCGCACCACGCCCCGTCTACGCCCGCGCGCTGGAGGTCGTCACCGGCCTACCCATCTCGCTGCTCGGCTTTGCCGCGGTGCCCGGCGAACATGTCGCCCAGGACCAGCACGGCGGCCACGACCTGACCTCCCCCATGTCCAGCCTGGCCACGCCGACACCGAAGCCCAGCTCGGCCCCAGCCCACAGGTCGTACGAAGGCGTGTGGCTCAGCCGCTACCAGTACCACTCCAGTGGTCGTTGCGACTCCTTCGCCGGGCAGCACTTCGTCGTGGTCCTCCAGCACGGCGACCGACTGACCGCGCGCAGCCTGCCCGGCTCGGCGGCATCGTCGCTCTCCCTGGACCTCACCGTGGACGGTGCCGTCGTCACCGGCACGTGGGTGGAGCAGACCGACCCGACGGGCTACTACCGGGGCGCCCGATACCACGGCGCGATCCAACTGCTGGCCGAGCCCACCGGTCGACGGATGGCTGGCAAGTGGGTCGGGTTCGGCAAGGACATGGACGTCAACACCGGACCATGGGAACTCGTCTTCCGCGACGCCTCCACATCCAAGGCGACCCTCGATCGCTACAACACGTCACCGGCGTAGCTGACTCTCTCCGCCTCTCTCCGCGCCGAATCAGCCAGCAACGGCCGCCGATCTCGTCCGGTCTGGCTCCTGGCTGCCTGCGGTCCGCAGCGCAGAGTCCACGTTGTGGAGCCGGCAGCAGGCCACGACGCCGCGCGCACGCTCTCCGTGTCCCGTCAGAGCGCGGCGAGGATCTGCGCCAGTTCGGTGGGCCGCGTCAACATCGGCCAGTGTCCGGAGTCGATGTCGGCCAGCTCGACGTGCCTGGCCCGGGCCAGCTCCGGCACGTCTCCCGCGGCGATCAGCTCCTGCGCCTCGGCAGGCGTGAACTCCGGGCACACCACCAGGACCGGGACGTCGAACCGCCGCTCGTCTGTCAGCCGTACGATGCCCCTGGCCACGCCCTCGGGAACCGGGATCGCGGCCGCCGCGAAGGCCTGCCGGGCCTCCTCGTCCAGGTCGGCTGCGTCCGCCCCGTCGAACGGTTTCCAGCCGGGGAACGGCATGACACCGTCGCTGATCTCGAAGAAGTCGGCGTACGGCTGCCCGTCGTCCGAGGGGAACCCGCCGATCAGCACGACCTTGGCCACGCGCCCGGGCCGGGCGTCGGCCGCCATCCAGGCCAGGGTGCAGGCTGCGGAGTGCCCCACCACCACCGACCTGCCGGGACCCGCGTCCACGGCGGCGAGCACCGCGGTCAGCTGGTCGGCCAGCGTCGCCGACGTGTTCCCGTCGCCCTGCCCCGGCAGGGTCACCGGCACCGCGTGGCGGCCCCTCGTCGCCAGCTCGCCCGCGACGCCGGTCCACACCGACCCGTCGAGCCACAGGCCACCCAGGAGCACGATCCGTTCTGTAGTCATGGGATCAACCTAGAGGCGATTCCGGACGTTCTGCTTCCGGTACTCTCTCCGCTGTGCGAAGCGGTCCGAGCCCCACCGCCCGGGCTCTGCGCGCGCTCGAGATCCTGCAGGCGCGTCCCGGGGTGACTGCCGACCAGCTCGCCGCTGGCCTGGGCGTGACGGAGCGGGCCGCGCGACGCTACGTCGGCATCCTTCGCGAGGCCGGCATCCCGGTCGAGTCGGCCCGCGGGCCGCACGGGGGCTACCGGCTGGGCCGCGGGGTCCGGCTGCCGCCGGTCGTCTTCACCCAGGAGCAGGCGCTCGGCCTGGTCATGGCCGTGCTGGACGGGCAGCCGGCCGCCATCGACGCCGACGACCTGGTCGGCTCGGCGCTCAGCAAGGTCATCCGGGCTCTCCCCGATAGCGTCGGACGGCAGGCGGCGGCGCTGAGGGCGTACGCCTCGGCCGCCCCGGACCGACGTTCGGCCCGCCCCGACCCTGCCACCACGAGCGCCCTGGTCGCCGCCGTCGCCGACCGGCGTCGCGTCCTGGTCACCTATCGAGGCGACGGCGGCGAGGAGTGGGACGCCGAGGTCGACCCGTGGGCAGTCGTGGTGCGGCACGGGCGCTGGTACCTGCTGTGCCACTCGCACCGCGCGGGCGCGATCCGCACGTACCGGGTCGACCGGGTGCGGGCCGTGCGGCAGCTGCCGCACGGCTTCACCCCACCCGACGACCTGGACCCTGTCGCCGCGCTCGAGGAGAATCTCGGCACGGGCTGGAAGTACCCCACCCGCGTGGTGTTCCACGCGCCGTGGGAAGAGGTGACGCCGTGGATCCGGCCGCCGATGGGCCGTCTGGAGCCGGACGGCGACCGGTGCGTGCTGGTCGGCAGCACCCGGAACCCCACGATGTACGCCCAGGAGTGGCTGGCCGTCGTCCCCTTCGACTTCTCAGTGGTGGAAGGCCCGGAACTCCGTGCCGCCGTGGCCACGGTCGCGGCCCGCTTCAGCGCGGCGCTCTCGCCCTCGCCGCCCGAGACCCGGCCCGGCAGTCGGCCCGTCAGAGGCGGCCCGCCTCGATGATGCGGCGCAGGAACTGACGGGTGCGGGGCTCGGTGGGGTCGCCGAGCACCCGTTCCGGCGGGCCGGACTCGACGACCCGCCCGCCGTCGAGGAAGCACACCTGGTCGGCGACCTCGCGGGCGAAGCCCATCTCGTGGGTGGCCAGCACCATCGTCATCCCGTCGGCCTTCAGCTCGCGGATCAGGGCCAGCACCTCGCCGACCAGCTCCGGGTCCAGCGCCGAGGTGACCTCGTCGAGCAGCATCAGCCGGGGCGAGTTGGCCAGCGCCCGGACGATCGCCACCCGCTGCTGCTGGCCGCCGGAGAGCCGGTCGGGGTAGGCGCCGGCCTTCGCCCCCAGCCCGACCCGGTCGAGCAGCTCCCGGGCCTGCGCCTCCGCCTCGGCGCGGGGCCGCCGGTGCACCCGCACCGGGGCGAGGGTGACGTTGTCCAGCACGCTCAGGTGCGGGAACAGGTTGTACGCCTGGAAGACCATCCCGATGCGCCGGCGCACCCGGTCGGGGTCGACCCGGGGGTCGGAGATGTCCCGGCCGTCCAGCTCGATGGTGCCGTCGTCCAGCTCTTCGAGGAGGTTGACGCAGCGCAGCAGCGTCGACTTGCCCGACCCGGACGCGCCGATCAGCGCCACCACGCGGTGCTCGTCGACGGCGAGGTCGAGCCCGTCGAGCACCACGTGACCGCCGAAGGTCTTGCGCAGCCCCCGGCACCGCAGCAGCGCCATCCGGTCAGCCCCTTCCCTGCCGGCGGGCCGCGCGCAGCGTCACCCAGTCGGTGACGGCGATCAGCGGGATCGCGAGCAGCACGAACAGCGCCCCGGCCACGATGTACGGGGTGTAGTTGAACGTCTCGGCGGTGGCGATCTGCGCGGCGCGTACCGCGTCGATCGGCCCGGCGAGGGAGACCAGCCCGACGTCCTTCTGCAACGCGACCACGTCGTTGAGCAGGGGCGGGGCCACCCGGCGGACGGCCTGCGGCAGCACCACGTGCCGCATCGTCTGCCGGTAGGTCAGCCCGAGCGAGCGGGCCGCCGCGAGCTGGCTGGGGTGCACGGACTCGATGCCGGCCCGGAACACCTCGGCCAGGTAGCCGCCGTAGGTGAGCACCAGCGCCAGCCCGCCGAGCACCAGCACCGGCGGCATGCCCTGCAACCGCAGGCCGGGCACGCCGAGGGTGAGCACGTACAGCACGATGATCAGCGGCAGGCCCCGGAACGTGTACGTGTAGCCGGCCGCGAGGGCCCGGACCGGGAAGAAGACCGGGCCCCGCAGCGTGCGCAGGATCGCCACGAGCAGGCCGAGCAGCAGCGCGCCGGCCGCGCAGCAGACCAGCAGCCGCACGTTGAGCCAGAGCCCGTCGAGCACCTCGGGCAGCGCGTCGCGGGCGATCGCCGGGTCGGCGAAGGAGGCGCGGACCCGGTCCCAGCCGGGCGCGCCGGTGACCGCGACGACGAGCAGCGTGCCGAGCGCCGCCGTGGAGGCGGCGGCGACCAGCACGCTGGTGACGGTCTGGCGGCGGCGGTGGGCCAGCCGCCGCCGCTGCGCCGCGGAGGGTTCGTGCGGTGCGAGGATCACTTCAGCTCGTACGCCCCCGCGACCTGGGTCAGCCACTTCTGCTCCAGCTTCTTGAGCGTGCCGTCGGCGGTGAGCTGGCCGACCGCGCCGCTGAGGCAGGGGGTGAGGGGCGAGTTGTGGTCCAGCAGCAGCCCGAACACCTCGGGCGTGCCGACCTGCGGCAGCTGCCCGACGACCGTCGCGTCGGTGATCTCCGCGCCGGTGATGTAGAACGCGGTCGGCAGGTCCACCACGAGGCCGTCGATCTGCCCGTTCTGGAGCGCCTTCTTGGCGTCGTCGTTGCTGTTGTAGACCTGCGGCTTGGTCTTCGGCTTGATGACGTCGGTGATCGCCTGGTAGCTGGTGGTGCCGACCTGCGCGCCCAGCTTGGCGTCCCGCAGGTCGGCCAGCGTCGTCTTGCCGGCGATCTTCGCGGACTTCCGCGCGATCACGGCCTGCCGGACCAGGTAGTAGGGCCCGGTGAAGTCGACCGCCTTCTTGCGCTCCTCGGTGATGGAGAACTGGTTGATGTCGAAGTCGAACTCCTTGGGGCCGGGGGCGACGGCGACGTCGAACTTCACCCGGGTCCAGGTGACGTCGGCGCGGTCGTACCCGAGCTTCTCGGCCACCGCGTAGGCCACCGCGGCCTCGAAGCCCTCGCCGGTCTCCGGCTTGTTGCCGACGAACCACGGCTCGTACGCCGGCTCGTCGGTGGCGATGGTGAGCTTGCCCGGGGTCCGGGTGGGCAGCTTGTCCTTCAGGCAGTCCGGGCCGGCGGTGGCGGCGGGGGTGGGGGCGGTGACGGGGGTGTCGTCGTCCTGGGGCGCGCAGGCGGCCACCGCGAGGAGGACGGTGCCGGCGGCGGCGAGCGCGACGGTGCGGGAGCTGAGCATGGCGGACAGCGTAGAGCCATCGACGGCCGTCGCGCAGGTGCGTCCCGCCGCCGTGGCGGGGGATCCGGGCCGGTGGGACCGGCGGACCCGCCGCGCGCCGGGCCGGGCGGGTGCTGGAAGAATCGCACCCCGTGAAGACGTTCGAGGAGTTGTTCGCCGAGCTGCAGGCCAAGGCCGCTGCCGGCACCCCCGGCTCGGGCACGGTGGCCGCGCTGGAGAAGGGGGTGCACTTCATCGGCAAGAAGGTCGTCGAGGAGGCGGCCGAGTCGTGGATGGCGGCCGAGCACGAGGGCCCGGAGCGGGCGGCCGAGGAGATCTCCCAGCTGCTCTACCAGGCGCAGGTGCTGATGCTGGCCACCGGGCTGGAGCTGAAGGACGTCTACCGACATCTGTGAGTGCGCCGTCCGCTGATCATCTCCACCGATCGAGGGAGCACTCCGTCATGCTGCGTGTCGCCGTACCCAACAAGGGCGCCCTGGCCGAGAAGGCCGCCGAGATGCTGCGCGAGGCGGGCTACCGCCAGCGCGCCGACCCCAAGGACCTGGTCTGCCCGGACGAGGCCAACGACATCGAGTTCTTCTACCTGCGGCCGAAGGACATCGCCACCTACGTCGGCTCGGGTGACCTCGACGTCGGCATCACCGGCCGGGACCTGCTGATCGACTCCGGCGCGCCCGCCGAGGAGGTGGTCGACCTGGCCTTCGGCCGGGCCACCTTCCGCTTCGCCGCCCGTCCGCAGGACGTCACGGGCGTCCAGGAGCTGGGCGGGCGGCGGATCGCCACCGCGTACCCGGGGCTCGTCGAGCGGTACCTCGCCGAACTCGGCATCAAGGCCGACGTGATCCGGCTCGACGGCGCGGTGGAGAACGCCATCCGGCTCGGCGTCGCCGACGTCGTCGCCGACGTGGTGGAGACCGGCGCGACGCTGCGCCAGGCCGGGCTGGTCGTCTTCGGCGACCCGCTGCTGCGCTCCTCGGCGGTGCTGGTGCGCCGGGTCGACGCCCCCGAGCACCCGCAGGCCGCGCAGCTGCTGCGCCGGCTGCACGGGGTGCTGGTCGCCCGCCGCTACGTGATGCTCGCCTACGACGTGCCGGCCGGGCTGCTGGACCGGGCCAGCTCGCTGACCCCCGGCATCGAGTCGCCGACCGTCTCGCCCCTGCACCGCGAGGGCTGGGTGGCGGTGCAGGCGATGGTGCAGCGCGACGACGTGCACCGGATCATGGACGAGCTGTACGAGCTGGGCGCCCGCGCCATCCTGGTCACCAACATCCACGCCTGTCGGCTGTGAGGCCGCTGCCGCCGGCCGCCGCCCTCGCCACCGTGGTGCTGGGCGGAGTGGCGTCGGCGGCGCAGGCGGCGGGCAACGCGGTGCTGGGGGAGCGGGCCGGCGACCCGATCCTCGGCGCGCTGGCGAACAACCTCGGTGGCTGCCTGGTGGTCCTCGTCGGCCTGCTGGGCCTGCCGTCGACCCGGGCCGGGCTGGACGCGCTGCGCCGGGCCCGGCTGCCGTGGTGGTCGTACCTGGGCGGGCTCGGCGGGGCGGCGATCGTCACCGTCGCCACGTACGTCGTGCCGGTGCTCGGGATCGCGGTCTTCACCATCGCCCAGGTGGCCGGGGGCAGCCTCGGCGGGCTCGCGGCGGACCGGGCGGGGCTGGCCCCGCTCGGCCGGCTGCGGCTGACCGGGCCCCGGGTGGCCGGCGCGCTGCTCGGCGTCCTCGCCGTGGCCCTGGCCCAGCTCGGCCGGCCGGTCGGCGGGGTCGCGGTCGGCGGGGTCCTGATCGCCGTCGCGGGCGGGGCGGGGGTGGCGGTGCAGTCGGCCCTCAACGGGCGGGTGTCGGCGGCGGGCACCACGACCGCCGCGATCGCGGTCAACTTCGCCGTCGGCACCCCCGTCGTCGTGCTGGTGGCCGCGCTGGTCGGGGCCCTCACCGGCCCGACGCCGACCTGGCCGCACGACTGGTTCCTCTACCTCGGCGGCCTGTACGGCGTCGGCATCGTGCTCGCCCTGATGCTGGGCGTGCGCGCCGTGGGGGTGCTGCGCACCGGGCTGGCCCTGGTCGCCGGTCAGCTCGGCGGCGCCCTGCTGCTGGACGTCGTGCTGCCCGGCGGGGCCGGGCTGCGCTGGCCGGTGCTGGCCGGCGCGCTGCTGACCCTGCTGGCCGTGGTGGTCGCCGGCCGGGGTCCCGCGGCCCGGCGGGCCGGCGACACGACGGGACCACGCACCGGGGCCGAACCGGTGGGTGGCAGACTGGGCGGGTGAGCGAAACCGCACCGGTGACCCTGCGTCCCCGCCGCATCCGGCTGGTCTGCTGGGCGTCGGCCGCCACGCTGCTTGTCGTGTTCAGCCTGGTGGCCACGTCGCTGACCGGCCCCACCGGCAACGGCTACGGCACCTTCCAGCGTGGCGACCAGCTCGCCATGATCGGCCTGGGCGTCCTCGGGGCGCTCGGCCTGCTGCTGTTGACCCGGCCCCGCGTCGAGGCCGACGCGCTGGGCGTGCGGGTGCGCAACGTGTTCGGCTCCTACGCGCTGCCCTGGGAGGTCGTGCGGGGGGTGCGCTTCGACCGGGGCGCGCCGTGGGCGAGCCTGGAGCTGCACGACGACGACCTGGTGCCGATGGTGGCCCTCCAGGCGGCCGACAAGGAGCTGGCGGTCGAGGGCGTGCGCGCCCTGCGCGCCCTGCACCGGGCCCACCTCGCGGCGCTGGCCGGCGGCGCGGCCGGGCGCTGACCCGCCGCGCCGGGTCCGGTGCCGTGCCCGCCGGCACCGCGCTGCTGCGCACCCTCGCGTGTCCGGTTTGGGGGCCGGGCCGGCGAGGGTGTAGTGTTGCTGAGTCGACCAGACTGCCCCCGTGTCCCACGTGCGGGTGGTCCTGAAGCGGAGCGCCTGCTCCCACCCGAGTCGCCCCAGTCGGTGGCCGGGTCCCGGTCACCGGTTCCGGGCACGTCCCGGTCCCGGATGCGCGATCCTGTGATCGTGCCGACCGGTCGAGCGGGCCCTGGCATGCGCCGGGGCCTTCTGCTTTCCGGGTCGGCCCCCACCACGGGGGCCGCGGGAGTCGGCCACCGCAGAGCATTCGACTCGAGGAGGCCCCATCAGCGTCGAACCACGCGTGAACGAGCAGATCCGGGCACGTGAGGTCCGACTGGTCGGTCCCGAGGGTGAGCAGGTGGGCATCGTCCCACTGGAGCGCGCCCTTCAGCTGGCCGCGGACGTCGACCTGGACCTGGTCGAGGTTGCGCCGATGGCGCGCCCGCCGGTGTGCAAGCTCATGGACTTCGGCAAGTTCAAGTACGAGAGCGCACTCAAGGCGCGCGAAGCGCGGCGTAACCAGCAGCAGACCGTCATCAAGGAGATGAAGCTCCGGCCGAAGATCGACCCGCACGACTACGAGACCAAGAAGGGTCACGTGGTGCGGTTCCTCAAGGCCGGCGACAAGGTCAAGGTAACGATCATGTTCCGCGGTCGGGAGCAGAGCCGCCCGGAGCTGGGTTACCGGCTCCTGCGTCGCCTCGAGTCCGAGATCACGGAGCTGGGCTACGTGGAGGCCGCCCCCAAGCAGGACGGCCGAAACATGATCATGGTTCTCGCTCCGCACCGGGCCGTCAAGGCTTCCGCGGTCGCCGCCACGGCGTCCCGCGGCGCCGGCCGGGAGCGGCCCGCGGAGGAGTCCGCGGCCCCGGCGGCCAGCGGGACCCCGGCGGCCGGCGAGACCGCAGCAGCCGGTGAGACCGGCGTGACCGCCGACACCAGCGGTCAGTAACAGGGGAGAGACGTTCCACATGCCGAAGATGAAGAGCCACACGGGTATGGGCAAGCGGGTCAAGCTGACCGGCAAGGGCAAGGTCGTTGCCCAGCAGGCCGGGCTGCGCCACAACCTGGAGAAGAAGCCCTCCACCCAGACCCGTCGGCTGACCGGCACGGTCGAGCTGGCCAAGGCCGACACCAAGCGCATCAAGAAGCTGCTCGGCCGCTGACGCGCGCCACCTGAACCGAAGAAGGAGTTGAGATGGCACGCGTCAAGCGGGCTGTGAACGCCCAGAAGAAGCGTCGTACCCTGCTGGAGACCGCGAGCGGCTACCGCGGTCAGCGCTCCCGCCTCTACCGCAAGGCCAAGGAGCAGGTGCTGCACTCGATGCAGTACGCCTACCGGGACCGTCGCGACCGCAAGGGCGACTTCCGGCAGCTGTGGATCACCCGGATCAACGCGGGCGCCCGCGCCAACGGGATGACCTACAACCGGCTGATCCAGGGCCTGCGCCTGGCCGGCGTCGAGGTCGACCGCAAGATCCTCGCCGACCTGGCCGTCAACGACGCGGCGGCCTTCGCCGCGATCGTCGAGGTCGCCCGCGCCGCCGTGGCGGCCGAGGGCACCGGTGGCGCGGCGGCCCAGGCCGCCTGATCCGCCAGCACCCGACCGAGGCGCCCGCCGTGTCGTCACCGACGCACGGCGGGCGCCTCGGTCGCGCTGCGGAGCCGCACACCATGCCCTTCACCCCGCGTACGCCCCGGGTCGTCGCCGCCCGCCGGCTGCACCGCCGCCGCGACCGCGACGCCACCGGCCGGTTCCTCGCCGAGGGCCCGCAGGCCGTCCGGGAGGCCCTGGCCCGCCCCGGCACGGTCGCCGAGCTGTTCGGCACCCCGGCCGCCCTCGACCGGCACGCCGACCTGGCCGCCCGCGCCGCCGCCGCCGACGTGCCGGTCTCCGACGTCACCGACGACGCCCTCGCCGCGCTCGCCGAGACCGTCGCCCCGCAGGGCCTCGTCGCCGTCTGCCGGCACCTCGACGTGCCGCTGTCCGAGGCCCTCGCCGCCGGTCCGCGCCTCGTGGCGGTGCTCGCCGAGATCCGCGACCCGGGCAACGCCGGCACGGTGCTGCGCACCGCCGACGCCGCCGGGGCCGGCGCGGTCGTCTTCGCCGGCGACGCCGTCGACCCGTACAACGGCAAGTGCGTGCGGGCCTCCGCCGGCAGCCTCTTCCACGTCGACGTGGTCCGGGCCGGCGACCCCCTCGCGGTCGTCGCCGCGTTGCGCGCCGCCGGGCTGGCGGTCCTCGCCACCACGGGGTACGGCGACCGCGACCTCGACGACCTCGCCGACGCCGGCGCCCTCGCGACGCCGACCGCCTGGCTGTTCGGCTCGGAGGCGCACGGGCTGCCCGACGGGCTGACCGCCGTCGCCGACGCCCGGGTCCGGGTGCCCCTGCACGGGCGCGCCGAGAGCCTCAACCTGGCTGCGGCCGCCGCCGTGTGCCTGTACGCTTCAGCCAGAGCACTGCGCCGCCGCCCCTGACGGGTGCGGCGCGGCTATCCAGCAGGGAGTCGCCCGAGATGATGAACGCGCCACGGCGTTCGTTTAGCCAGCCCGCCGGTGTCGGCGGGCGGCGGGCCTGACCCTTCCCCTGCGCGAACTCCCCACCGGCGGGCTGCGGCGAAGCCGCGCGTCCGTAGACTCGCCTCGCCGCCCGCGTAGGGCCGGCGCCGCCGTGAGGAGTGCCCGTACGCCATGACCTACCGCAACGATCCGTACGACCCGAAGCAGGTCGCCCTGCTCGACCCGGACGCCCTGGCCGGTGCCGTGGCCGACGCCGAGCAGGCGTTCGCCGCCGCCGCCGACCCGGACGCGCTGACCGCGCTGCGCCCCGCGCACCTCGGCGACCGGTCCCCGGTCGCCCTGGCCCGCCGGGAGATCGGCGCGCTGCCGCCGGCCGCGAAGGCCGACGCCGGCAAGCGGGTCAACGAGGCCCGCCGCGCGATCGAGGCCGCCTACGCCGCCCGCGCCGAGATCCTCGACCGCGAGCAGGCGCAGCGGGTGCTGGCCACCGAGCGGGTCGACGTCACCCTGCCCTACGACCGCCGGCCGCGCGGGGCCCGGCACCCGCTGAGCACCCTGATGGAGCAGATCAGCGACCTGTTCGTCGGGATGGGCTACGAGGTGGCCGAGGGGCCCGAGGTCGAGCTGGAGTGGACCAACTTCGACGCCCTCAACATCCCCGCCGACCACCCGGCGCGGGGCCTGATGGACACCTTCCACATCGCCCCGCCCGCCGGCGCGGACAGCTCCGGGCTGGTGCTGCGCACCCACACCTCCCCGGTGCAGGCGCGCACCATGCTGGCCCGCAAGCCGCCGATCTACGTGGTCGTGCCCGGCCGGGTCTACCGCACCGACGAGCTCGACGCCACCCACGCGCCCGTCTTCCACCAGGTCGAGGGCCTGGTGGTCGACAAGGGCATCACCATGGCCCACCTGCGCGGCACCCTCGACCACTTCGCCCGCGCCATGTTCGGCGAGGGCGCGAAGACCCGCTGGCGGCCGCACTACTTCCCGTTCACCGAGCCGTCGGCCGAGTTCGACGTGTGGTTCCCCGAGCACCGCGACGGGCCGCGCTGGGTCGAGTGGGGCGGCTGCGGCATGGTCAACCCCCGGGTGCTGCGCGCCTGCGGGATCGACCCGGAGGTCTACTCCGGATTCGCGTTCGGCATGGGCATCGACCGCACCGTGATGTTCCGCCACGGGGTCAGCGACATGCGGGACATGGCCGAGGGCGACGTGCGGTTCACCCGCGCGTTCGGGGCCGGGGCGTAGACGGTGCGGGCACGAGACAACGAGACGGTGGTCTGAGAGTCATGCGAGTTTCTGTCAGCTGGCTGCGGGAGTACCTCGACCTCCCCGCCGACCTGCCCGCCGCCGACCTGGAGCAGGCGCTGGTCGACCTCGGCATCGAGGTCGAGTCCATCGTGGACCTGCGGTCGACGGTCACCGGCGCGCTGGTCGTCGGCGAGGTCCTCGACATCGAGGAACTGACCGGCTTCAAGAAGCCGATCCGGTTCTGCCGGGTCGACGTGGGCGCCGCCAACGGCACCGGCGAGCCGCAGGAGATCGTCTGCGGGGCGCGCAACTTCGCCCCCGGCGACCGGGTCGTGGTGATCCTCCCCGGCGGCGTGCTGCCCGGCGGCTTCGCCATCGGCGCGCGCAAGACGTACGGCCGCAACTCCCACGGCATGATCTGCTCCGCGAAGGAGCTGAGCCTGGGCGACGACCACTCGGGCATCATCGTGCTGCCCGAGGACACCCCCGCCAAGCCCGGCGACGACGCCCGCCCGGTCGTCGGCCTCGACGACGTGGTCGTCGAGGTGGAGATCACCCCCGACCGGGGGTACGCGCTCAGCGTCCGGGGCATCGCCCGGGAGCTGGCCCACGCCCTCGGCGTGCCGTTCCGCGACCCGGGGCTGGCCCCCGCCCCCGGCGCGACGGCCGAGCCGGCGTACCCGGTCCAGGTCCGCGACACCGTCGGCTGCGACCGGTTCGCCGCCCGGATGGTGCGCGGCGTCGACCCGACCGCGCAGACCCCCGGCTGGATGCGGCAGCGGCTCACCGTCGCCGGGGTGCGCAGCATCTCGCTGCCGGTCGACATCACCAACTACGTGATGCTCGAACTGGGCCAGCCGATGCACGCCTTCGACGCCGACCGGATCACCGGCCCGCTCGTGGTGCGCCGCGCCGCGGCGGGGGAGAAGGTCACCACCCTGGACGGGGTGGCCCGCACCCTCACCGACGAGGACATGGTGATCTGCGACGACACCGGCCCCGTCTCGCTCGCCGCCGTGATGGGCGGCGAGACCAGCGAGGTCGTCGCCTCCACCACCGACGTGCTCTTCGAGGCCGCCCACTGGGACCCGGTGATGGTGGGCCGCACCGCCCGCCGGCACAAGCTGTTCAGCGAGGCGGCGAAGCGCTGGGAGCGGGGCGTCGACCCCGCCCTGCCGCTGGTCGCCATCGAGCGGGCCGTCGGGCTGCTCACCGCCCACGCGGGCGGCGTCGCCGGGGCCGAGATCCTCGACCTCGACCACGTCCGGCCGCCCGCCCCGGTCGCCCTGCCGGTGGACCTGCCGGGCCGGCGGGTCGGCGTCGCCTACTCCCCGGAGCGGGTGGTCTCCCTGCTGGAGCAGGTCGGCTGCCACGTCACCCGGGGCGTCGACCGGCTCGGCGAGGACCCGGGCAGCGCCGGCGTGCCGGCCGGCGGCGCGGACGTGCTCACCGTCGTCCCGCCGAGCTGGCGGCCCGACCTCACCGACCCGGCCGACCTGGTCGAGGAGGTGGTCCGCCTCGACGGGTACGACCGGGTGCCGTCGGTGCTGCCCACCGCGCCCCCCGGGCGGGGCCTGACCTGGCAGCAGCGCCGCCGCCGGGCGGTGGCCCGCTCGCTGGCCGAACGCGGGTACGTGGAGGTGCTGGCCCACCCGTTCGTCGCCGGGTCGCTGGCCGACCTGCTCGGCCTGCCCGCCGACGACCCGCGCCGGGCGGCGGTGCGGGTGGCCAACCCGCTGTCGGAGGAGGAGCCGCTGCTGCGCACCACGCTGCTCGGCCCGCTGCTCGGCATCCTCAGGCGCAACCTCGGCCGGGGCCACCGCGACCTGGCCCTCTACGAGATCGGGGCGGTCTTCCACCCGCGCCCCGGCGTCGGCGCCCCGCCCGCCATGGGCGTGGACCGGCGGCCCACCGACGCCGAGTTCGCCGCGGCCGACGCGGTCGTGCCCGACCAGCCCCGGCACGTCGCCGTGGTGCTGACCGGGGACGTCGACCCGGCCGGCTGGTGGGGCGCGGGCCGCCCGGCCGGCTGGGCCGACGCGATCGAGGCCGGCCGGGCCGTGCTCGCCGCGGCCGACCTGCCCGCCGACCGGGTCGAGGTGCGCGCCGCCGAGCACGCCCCGTGGCACCCCGGCCGCTGCGCCGAGCTGCTCGTCGACGGGGTCGTGGTCGGGCACGCCGGCGAGCTGCACCCGGCGGTGCTGGCCGCGCTGGAGCTGCCGAAGCGCACCAGCGCCATGGAGCTGGACCTCGACGCGCTCCCGGCGGCCCCGGTCGCCCCGGCCCCGGCGATCTCCGGCTTCCCGCCGGCCCTGATCGACGTGGCGCTCGTGGTCGACGAGCGGGTGCCGGCGGCGCAGGTGCAGCAGGCCCTCGTCGAGGGCGCGGGCGAGCTGCTGGAGGGCGTGCGGCTGTTCGACGTCTACGCCTCCGAGCAGCTCGGGGCGGGGCGGCGGTCGCTGGCGTACAAGCTGACGTTCCGCGCCCCCGACCGCACGCTGACCGTCGAGGAGGCGGTGGCGGCCCGCGACGCGGCGGTGGCCCGCGCGGCGGAGCGCTTCGGCGCCACCCTCCGCGGCGCCTGAGGTGTAAGCAGGGGCCCCCTCTTAACGCTTTCTGTATAGGAAGGGGCCCCTGCCAACCGCCGCAGGGCGGTATCGACCAGCCGGGTCGGCCTCGGCCGGTCGGCGTCAGTGTTCCCCGGCGTCCAGTTCGCCGAGGGCGCGCAGCCGGGGCAGGTCGCGGACGGTGATGCGCCGGTAGTCTGTGTCCACCAGGCCGTCGGCCCGCAGCTCACGCAGCGTCTTCTGGACGGACGTCTCGGCCGCCCCGCAGATCGTGGCCAGCTCGGGCTGGGTGAGCCGCACGTCGATGACCACCCCGTCGCGGCTGCGCCGGCCGTGCGTGCGGGACAGCTCGGCGATCACCCGGGCCACCCGGATCTTCACCGCGTACGAGGTGAAGTCGATCCGGCGGCGGTTGGACCAGCGCAGCCGGTCGGACACCATCGCCGCCAGTTCGAGGGCGGCCTGCGGGTGTGTCCGCAGGAACTGGTTGAACCGGTCCCGGGAGATGACGCTGTAGACGGCGGGCCCGCAGGTGGTGACCGTCGCCGAGCGCGGTTTGTCGTTGAGGGCCGACATCTCGCCCATCAGGTCCCCGCCGACGCGCAGCGACAGCAGCGCGGCCCGCCCGTCGGGCACGCTGGCCGTGACCTTCGTCAGCCCCTCCTCCAGCAGCACCAGGTGCGACTCGCGGACGCCCTCGTGGATCAGGATCTGTCCGGCCGGCACCTGGCGTCGTACGCCCAGACCGAGCAGCGCGGCGCGGGCCGGCGGCTCCAGCCTCCGCAGAAAGGTGCCGTACGGCCATTCGGCCCGGGACGGCTCGTGGTGTCGCATCGGCGGCCTCGCACTCCTTGTCCGACGGAAACCGTCGAAGCGTAGCCGTCCCTGCGCGTAGCGCGAGACCCCCGAGCGGATCAGGGCGACCGCCACGGTCTGGAGGGCCAGCGCCACGAGTGCCTCGACCGGCGACCAGCCGGCGGCCAGCAGGAGTTCGGTCACGTCGTCCGTCATGCGTCCAGCACACCCGCTGCGCCCCGCCCGGATACCGGATCCGAGGGGGAAGACCGGTGGCGGACAGTTTCCGCGAAAGCCGTACTTCTACGGGGTCCCGGCCGGCCGCCGCCGTTTCGATGTTCCGGGCGGCCCGCCTGACGGTGGCGGGCCCGGTGACGAAGGGCGGCATGGCGATGGACCATCATCCCGAGCGGCGACTGCTGATCTCCGTGGACATGGAGAGTTACAGCCGGCGCGGAAACATCCTGCAGTACGAGGCGCAGCAGGCGTTCCACGAACTGCTGCACGCCGCCGCCGGGTCGGTCGGGCTGGACCGGGCGGCCTGGAGCACGCAGGGCGCCGGCGACGGGGAGCTGGCGATCCTGCCGCGCGACGTCTCGGAATCGCGGGTGATCGGCCGGTTCGTGCCCGAGCTGAACCGGCGGCTGCGGGCGTACAACAGCAGCCGGCTGCCGGCGGCGCGGGTGCGGCTGCGGATCGCCGTCCACCAGGGACTCGTGCACCTCGACGGGGCGAACGGCTTTCCCGGCAACGCCGTGGTGTTCGTCAGCCGGCTGTGCGACGCCGACCCCGTCCGGCGGGCGCTGGCGGCGTTCCCCGACGCGGGCGTCGCCCTGGTGGTCTCCAACGACATCTACCGCGACGTGGTGCTGGAGTACCCGGAGGAGATGCGGCCCGATCGCTTCCGCCAGGTGCGGATCAGCAAGCCCGACAAGGGCTTCGACGAGTTCGCCTGGCTCTGTGTGGTGGACGAGGACCTGTCGACGGCGCCGGCGCTGACCGGGGACGGGGCGGACGATCCCGAGGGTGGGGCCGGAAGCCCGGCGGCCCCGTCGCCGGGGCCGGTCCGCCCCGACTCCGGCCGGGCGCACCCGGCCGGCGGCATCAGCGTCGGTGACGTCCGGGTGCACGGGCAGAACGCGATCGGCCCCGGGGCCACGGCGATCGGGTCGATCGGCCGGGACGCGGTCCTCGGCCGGGGCGGGGGCGACCGGTGAACGGGGCACCGCCGTGGTCCGTGCCCGGCCAGACCGGGCACGACGCCGGTTCGGGCGGTTCCTCGGCGGATCCCGAGGGGGTTCCGGGTGAGCTGCCCGACGGCGCGCCGCCTCCGGATCCCGACGGGGGGCCGGCGGGCCCCGGCGGCGGCCCGGACGCCCCGGGGCGGGCAGAGCCGGCAGAGCCGACGGAACCCGCGATGCGGGCCGCCGACGGTGAGCCCGACGACGTGTCGGCCGACGAGCCGGAGGAGACGCCGGACCCCGGGGAGATCCTCGCCAGGCTCGCCTCCCTGCTCGGGCCCTCGTCCACGATCGGCGTCGGCGACGTGTGGGTGCGGGGCCAGAACGCCACCGGACCCGGTTCGACGGCCATCGGCACGCTGAACATCACGACGGCCCGGACGGAGGGCGACGGCCGGACCTGGGCCGAGACCCTCACCGGGACGTGGGTGCGGCAGCTGGCCGACGGGTACGCCCCCGCGCCGAGCGACCCGCAGCTCGACCGTCATCTCAAGCAGCGTCACCTGGTCTGCCTGTCGGGGGCGGCCGCCACCGGTCGGCACGCCGCCGCATGCCTGTCCTCGGCCCGCCGGCACGGGTTCGACCGGGTGGTGGTGCTGCACGCGGAGCAGCCGGGCGACCTCCTGCTGCCCGAGGCCCCGTGGCGCGACGGGCACGGTCACGTGTGGCGGCTCACCGAGGCGGCCGTCCGGGACCTGGACGGGATGGCCCTGGTGGGGCTGGCCGCCCGGGCCGGGACGAGAGGAGCCACTCTGGTGCTGGTCGGCGACTTCGACCAGCGCGACCAGGAGTTGGCCGGTCACCTGGTGGAGCACCGGCCCGCCGCTCCCGTCGACGTGTTCCGGGCCCAGCTGCGCCGTCAGCTCAGGGGCCGCTGCGTCGGCTGGTGCGCCCCCGGCTGCGTCGGCGACTGCGTCGACGGCTACGTCGAGGACGACTGCGTCGCCAACCCCCTGCTGGCGGCCCACCTGGCCGGTGGTCCCCGGCCCGGTGAGGTGGTCCGCCTGGCGGAGCTGCTGGCCCGCACCGCGCCGCGGGGCGCGGCACTCACCGACTGGCTGGAGCGCCTGCTTCCCCGTCAGCTCCGGGACCGGGCGGCCCGCGTCCTCGCCGCCGCCGACGGCGGCGACACGCCCACCTGGGGCGTCGACCGGCGGCGCGCGTTCCGGCTGGCCTGCGCGGTCCTGGCCGGTCAGCCGGTGGCCGAGATCCACGCTGCGGCCGGGGCGCTGGCCGCACCGGGCCTGGCCGGTGTCGGGCCGGGGCCGGCGCCGGACGCGGGCGGCGGCGCGGCACCGGGGTTCCCGTTCGCCGGTGCTCCGCCCGCCCCACCATCCACCGGCGGGGCGGGAGCGCTCGACGTGCTGCTCGGCCCGGTCCTGCGGGAGGCGGTGCTGGTGGTCGACGACGACCGGGTGCCGGGTGGGCGGCGTATCGAGTTCGCCCGGGGACACGACCCGCTGCGGCGCAGCCTGCTGGAGGCCGCCTGGGCGGACTGGTGGCTGCCGGAGCAGCTGCTGGGCTGGCTGGCCCACCTCGTGCGGGAGGGCACCCCGGGCGTTCGGCAGGCCGCCGCCGGTGCGGTCGGCTGGTCCGCCGCGCACGGGGTGCACGCCGCGCTGCACACGGTGGACCAGCTCGCCCGTGAGCGTCGCGCCGGGGTCCGGCAGGCCGCCGCCATCGCGCTGGTCGGCATGGCCATGCAGCCGGAGCTGCGCCAACGCGTGCGCGGCGAGCTGGACCGCTGGGCGGCCGGCGGGGCGGCGCACCTGCGCGACACCGTCGCGCGGGCCTACGCGCTGGGCCTGGCCCGGCTCTGGCCGGAGACCGCCCTGGTGCAGCTGCGCCGGGTGGCCGAGGCGCGCCTGCAGCGGCGGAACAACTCGGTGGTACGCGGTCTGGTGGAGGTGTACGTCGGCGGCCACGCGGCCAGCGTGTTGCCGGCGCTGGCGGAGTGGGCCGTCGCCGAGGACGAGCCGGAGGTGCGGCTGCACGCCGGGCGGGCGTTGCGGGTGCTCGCCGACCGGTGGGCCCCCGCCCCCCGGGAACGCTGGCCGGAGCTGCTCGACCTGGTGCGCGGGGGCGTGGTGCGGATGTCGGACCTGGCGACCTGCTGGGCGACGGCGCTCAGCCTGCCGGGGACCGCGTACCGCGCGTGGCGGACGCTCGGCTTCTGGCTCAGCCGGGCCGAGGGGCACCCCGAGGTGTCCGACCTCTGCCTGCAACTGATCGACCTGGTCGTGGCGGGGCGCGAGCCCCTGCGCCACCGGCTGGACCACCAGCTCCGGCACGTCTGGGGCCCCCTGATGCGCGACAACACCCTGCTGCGCGACGTACGCCACCTGATCGATGAGGACCCCGCATGAGCACTCGGTACTTTCCTGACCCGCCAGCGCGTCGGAGCTGGTGGCAGGTCCTGCTGTCGCTGTTCGGGCCGGCGCCCGTGAGCCCGCCGCCCGCGCCGCCCCTGCCGCCGTTGCCACCACCGACGCCCCCGCAGGTGGCCACCTACCGCCTGGACGCGCCGCAGCCGATCCTGGTGCCGGCCCGGGGAGACGCGTTCGACTTCCGCCTGTTCGCCGTCTACAGCTGGCGCGCGCAGCACATGAGCCCCGGGGCGTTGCGCCAACGCGCGGAGAGCTGTCTCGCCTGGGCCGACGGGATCGTCCGGGAGCGGGCCGTCGACCTGGCCCGGGCGCACGAGCCGCATCGTTCGCACGAGCTGGAGCGTGCCCTGAACAACCTGCTGCTGGGTCAGCGCTGGCCCCGGGACGAGAGCCTTCCGCACTTCACCGTGCAGGTGCGGGTGAGCCCGGACGAGCGGGTGCGGGAGCGGCTGCGCCCGTACTGGGAGGAGCGGATCAGGTTGGAGTGCGACCACGAGTTGCAGCAGATGCGGGCCCGCCAGACCGACGAGCTGACCCGCCGGTGGTGCCAGGTGCTGCAGGCGCTGGAGGACGATCCGGTCACCGCGCACGCCGCCCGCCTGGCGGGGGAGCAGTTCGCCGAGGTCTTCCGCCGCTACGTCACCGAACGCCGGGAGGCGGTGCCGGAGCTGCTGGGCCTGCTGCGGGAGGCCGTGCGCGGGCACAACGACCTCGGCCTGGGCCCGTCGGAGTACACCGAGGCGTGGGACGCCGCGCTGCGTACGTACCAGCGGCAGCACGGCATCGCGCAGCGGGCCAACTGACCGGTTCCCCTCCCGGCGCTCCCCCGCCGGGAGGGGAACCCCGACCGTGTCACCGGTCACCTCCTCATGCCCATGCAGCGGGAGGTATGACCTTGCGGCCCGGCGTGACATGCCGGTAACCTTCTCTGCATAGTCATGCGGAGGTTAGAATGGGTATCCGAGTTGCGGTCGCCGGGGCGAGCGGCTACGCCGGGGGCGAGCTGCTGCGCCTGATCGCCGGCCACCCCGAGTTCGACCTGGTCACCGCCACCGCGCACAGCCAGGCCGGTGCGCCGGTCACCGCCGTACACCCGCAGCTCGCCGGGCTGGACCTGGTGTTCGCGGCGACCGAACCGGCGGCCCTGGCCGACGCGGACCTGGTCTTCCTGGCCCTGCCGCACGGCGAGTCGGCGGCCCTGGCCGCCGCCCTGCCGGAGTCGGTCCGGGTGGTCGACCTGGGCGCGGACCACCGGCTGCGCGACGCCGCCGCCTGGTCACGGTACTACGGCGGCGACCACGCGGGGGCCTGGGTCTACGGCCTGCCCGAGCTGCCCGGCCAGCGCGCGCGCATCGCCGCCGCGACCCGGGTGGCCAACACCGGCTGCTACGCGGTGGCCGTCACGCTCGCGCTCGCCCCGCTGGTCGCCGCCGGCGCGGTGGCCCCCGCCGACGTGGTCGTGGTCGCCGCCTCCGGCACCTCCGGCGCGGGCCGGGCCGCCAAGGCGCACCTGCTCGGCAGCGAGGTGATGGGCGACCTGTCGCCGTACAAGGTCGGCGCGCACCAGCACGTGCCGGAGATCAAGCAGGCCACCGGCGCGACCAGCCTGTCGCTCACCCCCGTGCTCGCGCCGATGCCGCGCGGCATCCTCGCCACCGTCACCGCCGTGCCGGCCGGCGACGCCGACCCCCGGGCGGTCCTCGCGCAGGCGTACGCGGACTCGGCGTTCGTGCACGTGCTGCCCGAGGGGAGGTGGCCGCACACCGCCGCCACCCTCGGCGCCAACTCCTGCCACCTCCAGGCCACCGTCGACGTCGACTCCGGCCGGGTGATCGTGGTCAGCGCCATCGACAACCTCGGCAAGGGCGCCGCCGGCCAGGCCGTGCAGTGCGCCAACCTGATGCTCGGGCTCCCCGAGACCACGGGCCTGTCCACCTACGGAGTAACCCCATGACCGTCACCACACCCCGGGGGTTCCGGGCGGCCGGCGTGGCCGCCGGCCTCAAGAGCGGCGGCGCCGCCGACGTCGCCCTCGTCGTCAACGACGGCCCCGACGCCGGGATCGCCGGCGTCTTCACCGCCAACCGGGTCAAGGCCGCCCCCGTGCTCTGGACCCGGCAGGTCGTCCGGGGCGGGGTGGCCCGGGCGGTGATCCTCAACTCCGGCGGCGCGAACGCCTGCACCGGCCCGGCCGGTTTCCAGGACACCCACACCACCGCCGAGCACACCGCCGCCGCGCTCACCTCGGCCAGCTCCCGGCTGCGGCTCGGGGCCGGCGACGTGGCGGTCTGCTCCACCGGCCTGATCGGCGAGCGGCTGCCGATGGACAAGCTGCTGCCCGGCGTACGCGCGGCGATCCGCGCCCTGTCCCGCGACGGCGGCGCGGCGGCGGCCGAGGCGATCATGACCACCGACACCCGGCCGAAGACCACCGTGGCGGCCGGCAGCGGCTGGACCGTCGGCGGGATGGCCAAGGGCGCCGGGATGCTGGCCCCGGCCATGGCGACCATGCTGTGCGTGCTCACCACCGACGCCGTGGCCGGGCCGGCGGCGCTCGACGCCGCGCTGCGCGCCGCCTGCCGGGTCACCTTCGACCGGGTCGACTCCGACGGCTGCATGTCCACCAACGACACGGTGCTGCTGCTGGCCAGCGGCGCGTCCGGCGTCGAGCCCACCGAGGCCGAGCTGACGGCGGCGGTCACCGCCGCCTGTCACGACCTGGCCCAGCAGTTGATCGCCGACGCGGAGGGCGCGACCAAGCAGATCGCCATCGAGGTCGTCGGCGCGGCCGACGAGGACGACGCGGTCGAGGTGGGCCGCTCGGTGGCCCGCAACAACCTGGTCAAGACGGCGCTGTTCGGCAACGACCCGAACTGGGGCCGCATCCTCGCCGCCGTCGGCACCACCGCCGCCGCGTTCGAGCCGGACGCCCTCGACGTCGCCGTCAACGGCGTCTGGGTGTGCCGCTCCGGCGCCGCCGCCGAGGACCGGTCCAAGGTGGACCTCACCGGCCGCGACGTCGCCATCCGCATCGACCTGCACGCCGGGGACGCCCAGGCCACCGTGTGGACCAACGACCTGTCCCACGCGTACGTGCACGAGAACTCGGCGTACTCGACGTGAGCGCCGTCGACGACCTCGCCCGGGCCCAGGCCAGGGCCGAGACGCTGATCGAGGCGCTGCCCTGGCTGGCCCGCCTGTCCGGGGCCACCCTCGTGGTCAAGTACGGCGGCAACGCCATGATCGACCCCGAGCTCCAGCGGGCCTTCGCCGCCGACATGGTCTTCCTGCGCTACGTCGGCATCAAGCCGGTCGTCGTGCACGGCGGCGGCCCGCAGATCTCGGCCATGCTCGGCCGGCTCGGCATCGACAGCGAGTTCCGCGGCGGCCTGCGCGTCACCACCCCCGAGGCGATGGACGTCGTCCGGATGGTGCTGGTCGGCCAGGTCGGCCGGGAACTGGTCGGGCTGATCAACGCGCACGGCCCGTTCGCCGTCGGCCTCTCCGGCGAGGACGCCGGCCTGTTCACCGCCGTGCGCCGCCCCGCGTACGTGGACGGGGAGCCCGTCGACGTCGGGCAGGTCGGCGACGTCGAGTCGGTGAACACGTCGGCGGTGACCGACCTGATCGCGGCCGGCCGGATCCCGGTGATCTCGACCGTCGCGCCGGACGCCGACGGGGTGCTGCACAACCTCAACGCCGACACGGCCGCCGCCGCCCTGGCGATCGCCCTCGGGGCCCGCAAGCTGGTCGTCCTGACCGACGTGCCGGGCCTCTACGCCAACTGGCCGGACACCGACAGCCTGGTCAGCGAGATCACCGCCGACGAACTGGCGGAGCTGCTGCCGTCCCTGCAGTCGGGGATGGTCCCCAAGATGGAGGCGTGCCTGCGGGCGGTGCGCGGCGGGGTGCCCGCCGCGCACGTCGTCGACGGCCGGGTCGCCCACTCCACACTGCTTGAGGTCTTCACCTCGGAAGGATTCGGCACCATGGTGATCCCGTCGTGAGCACGCTGGTGGAGCGCTGGCAGCAGTCGCTGATGGACAACTACGGCACGCCGCCGCTGGCGCTGGTCTCCGGCTCCGGCGCCGTCGTGGTCGACGACGCCGGCCGCGAGTACGTCGACCTGCTCGGCGGCATCGCCGTCAACGCCCTCGGCCACGCCCACCCGGCCGTGGTGGCCGCCGTCTCCAGGCAGGTCGCCACCCTCGGGCACGTGTCCAACCTGTTCGTCGCCGAGCCGCCGGTGGCGCTCGCCGAGCTGCTGCTGGCCCTCGCCGGCCGCCCCGGCCGGGTGTTGTTCGCCAACTCCGGCGCGGAGGCCAACGAGGCCGCGTTCAAGCTGTCCCGGCTCGCCGGCCGCTCGCACGTGGTCGCCACGGTCGGCGGCTTCCACGGACGCACCATGGGCGCGCTCGCGCTCACCGGGCAGCCCGCCAAGGCCGACCCGTTCCGCCCGCTGCCCGGCGACGTCACCCACGTCCCGTACGGCGACGCGGCCGCCCTCGCCGACGCGGTGACCGACGCGACGGCCATGGTCATCCTGGAGCCGGTGCAGGGCGAGAACGGCGTCGTCGTACCGCCCCCCGGCTACCTGGCCGAGGCCCGGCGGATCACCGCCCGGCACGGCGCGCTGCTGGTGCTCGACGAGGTGCAGACCGGCGTCGGCCGCACCGGGCACTGGTTCGCCCACCAGGCCGAGGGCGTCGAACCCGACATCGTCACCCTCGCCAAGGGCCTCGGCGGCGGCCTGCCGATCAGCGCCTGCCTGGCCTTCGGCCCCGCCGCCGACCTGCTGCGCCCCGGCTCCCACGGCACCACCTTCGGCGGCAACCCGGTGAGCTGCGCGGCCGCCCTCGCGGTGGTGTCCACCATCGCCAGCGAAGGGCTGCTCGACCACGTCAAGCGGGTCGGCGAGCGGCTGCGCCGGGGCGTCGAGGCACTCGGCCACCCCCTCGTCGCGCAGGTGCGCGGCGCGGGCCTGCTGCTCGGCATCGTGCTCACGGCCGACGCCGCCGGCCCGGTCGCGGCGGCCCTGCGCGACGCCGGGTTCCTGGTCAACCCGGTGCAGCCGGGCGTGATCCGGCTCGCCCCGCCGCTGATCCTCACCGTCGAGCAGGCCGACGCGTTCCTGGCCGCCCTCCCCGCCGCCCTCGACACCGCCACCCCGGAGGCCACCCCATGATCCGCCACCTGCTGCGCGACGACGACCTCTCGCCCGCCGAGCAGGCCACCGTGCTCGACCTCGCCGCCCGGATGAAGGCCGAACGGTTCGCCCACCGGCCGCTGGCCGGGCCGAGGTCGGTGGCGGTGCTGTTCGACAAGCAGAGCCTGCGCACCCGGATCTCCTTCGACGCCGGCATCGCCGAGCTGGGCGGCCACCCCCTCGTGGTGGACACCCAGGTCACCCACTTCGGCCGGGGCGAGACCCTCGCCGACGCCGGCCGGGTGCTGTCCCGCTACGTGGCGGCGATCGTGCTGCGCACCCACGGCGACGACCGGATCGCCGAGGTCGCCGCCGGGGCCAGCGTCCCGGTGATCAACGCGCTCACCGACGGCTTCCACCCCTGCCAGCTCCTCGCCGACCTGCTCACCGTCCGCGAGCGGTGCGGCGGCACCCACGGCCGGACCCTGGCGTACGTGGGGGACGCGGCGAACAACATGGCCCAGTCGTACCTGCTGGCCGGGGCGACCGCCGGCATGCACGTGCGGATCGCCGGCCCCGACGGGTTCGACCCCGACCCCGACGTGGTGGCCCGCGCGGAGAAGATCGCCGCCGGCACGGGCGGGTCGGTGCGCGTGCTGCGCGACCCCGTCGCCGCCGTCCGCGACGCCGACGTGCTGGCCACCGACACGTGGACCTCGATGGGGCAGGAGGACGACGGGCTGGACCGGATCACCCCGTTCCTGCCGTACCAGGTCAACGCGGAGCTGCTCGCGCACGCCGCGCCGGGCGCGATCGTGCTGCACTGCCTGCCGGCGCACCGGGGCGAGGAGATCACCGACGAGGTGCTCGACGGCCCGGCCAGCGCCGTGTTCGACCAGGCGGAGAACCGGCTGCACGCGCAGAAGGCCGTGCTGACCTACCTGCTGGAGCAGTCGGCGTGACCGCCCCGTTGACCCGCGCCGCCCGGCACGCCCGCATCGTCGAGCTGATCCGCGACAAGGCGGTCCGCTCGCAGACCGAGCTGGCCGACCTGCTCGCCGGCGACGGCGTCGCCGTCACCCAGGCCACCCTGTCGCGGGACCTCAAGGAACTCGGCGCGGTCACCGCCCGCGGCGGCGACGGCCGCCCCGTGTACGTCATCCCGGAGGACGGCCACCGGCCCCTGCGCGACGCCGAGGCCGCCCCGGCACGGCTGATCCGGCTGCTGCGGGAGCTGCTCAACGAGGTCGACTCCAGCGGCAACATCGCCGTGCTGCGCACCCCGCCGGGCGCGGCCCACTACCTGGCCAGCGCGTTGGACCGGGCGGGCCTGCCCGAGGTCGTCGGCACCATCGCCGGCGACGACACCATCCTCGTGGTGGCCCGCGAGGGCGTCGGCGGGGCCGCGCTGGGCGAGAAGCTCGCCGCGTGGTCCCGCCGCGAGGAGAGCGCGGAAGGGAACACCACACCATGACCGAGCGGGACGCCCGGTGGGGAGGCTGCTGACCGTGGCAACGACAATGGGCGGCGTGGACGACAAGAGCCTCACCGAGAACAGCGCCGCGACCAACCGTACGAGCCTGTGGGGTGGCCGCTTCGCCGGCGGCCCCTCCGAGGCGCTGGCCCGGCTGTCCGTCAGCGTGCAGTTCGACTGGCGCCTCGCCCCGTACGACATCGCCGGGTCCCGCGCGCACGCCCGGGTCCTCGCGGGCGCGGGCCTGCTCGACCCGGAGGAGCTGGGCAGGATGCTGGCGGCCCTGGACGACCTGGAGGCCGCCTGCGCCTCCGGCGCGTTCCGGCCCACCGTCGACGACGAGGACGTGCACACCGCCCTGGAGCGAGGGCTGCTGGAGCGCCTCGGCAGCCTCGGCGGCAAGCTGCGCGCCGGCCGGTCCCGCAACGACCAGGTCGCCACCGACCTGCGCCTCTACCTGCGCGACCACGCCCGGGGTGTGGCGGCCCGCCTCGTCGAGCTGGCCGAGGCCCTGGTCGAGCAGGCCGCCCGGCACGTCGACACGGCCGCGCCGGGGATGACCCACCTCCAGCACGCCCAGCCGGTCACCTTCGGGCACTGGCTGCTGGCCCACGTGCAGCCGCTGCTGCGCGACCTGGAGCGGATGCGCGACTGGGACCACCGCACGGCGGTCAGCCCGCTCGGCGCGGGCGCGCTCGCCGGCTCCGGCCTGCCGCTGGACCCGGTGGCCGTCTCCAAGGAGCTGGGCTTCCGCACGTCCTTCGCCAACTCGATGGACGCCGTCGCCGACCGCGACTTCGTCGCCGAGTTCCTCTTCGTCACCGCGCTGATCGGGGTGCACCTGTCCCGCCTCGGCGAGGAGGTGGTGCTGTGGACGTCGCAGGAGTTCGGCTGGGTCGAGCTGGACGACGCGTTCGCCACCGGGTCGTCGATCATGCCGCAGAAGAAGAACGCCGACATCGCCGAGCTGGCCCGGGGCAAGTCCGGCCGGCTCGTCGGCGGGCTGATGGCCGTGCTCACCATGCTCAAGGGCCTGCCCATGACCTACGACCGGGACATGCAGGAGGACAAGGAGCCGGCCTTCGACGCGGTCGACACCCTGGAGCTGCTGCTGCCGGCCCTCGCGGGGATGATCTCCACGATGACGGTACGCGTCGACCGCCTCGCCGCCGCCGCCCCCGTCGGCTTCTCCCTGGCCACCGAGGTCGCCGACTGGCTGGTCCGGCGCAACGTGCCGTTCCGCGACGCGCACGAGATCACCGGCAGGCTGGTGGCGCTCTGCGCCGTCCGCGAGTGCGCCCTCGACGAGGTCTCCGACGCCGACCTGGCGGCGGTCAGCGAGCACCTCGACCCGTCGGTGCGCGACGTGCTGTCGGTGCGGTCGGCCCTGGCCGCCCGGACCACCCCCGGCTCCACCGGCCCGGGGCCGGTCGCCGACCAGCTCGCCATCGCCGCCGACAAGCTGGCGGGCTGGCGGGAGTGGGCCGCCGAGACCGTCGTGCCCCGCTGACCTCCCCGTCACCCCGAAGGCCCTCCGGCACGCTGCCGGAGGGCCTTCAGGCTTCTCCCCACCGCCCCCTGGCCCCCCGCACCCCACCCCACACCCCTGCTGCCCACCCCGCCCCACCCCGCCCCACCCCGCCCCGCCCCGCCCCACCCCGCGGCGATCTTGCACTTTGGGCCCGGGTAAAAGGGGTGAAACGCCCGTCCGTGGGGCCGTAAGTGCAAGATCGCCGCGCGGTGGGGGATGGGCCGGGGTGCGGCGGGGCGGGTGTCCGGGGGAGCGCGCTCGGTTAGGGGAAGAGTGGCGTCGGCGCGATGCTGATGCCACTCTTCGCGGGACTGGGCACGATCTTGGGCGCCAGCCTTGGGCCCTTCGTGCGGAGACGTGCCCGTGGCGGTGGCCGAGGCAGTGTCCCCGCTGGCCCAGTCGTCGGGATCAGGCGGTCGGGGGCATCGGGCGCTCGCGGCGCGGCAGCTTCGCCGCCACCGCCTCGTAGGAGGTGTCCACCGCCTCGCGCAGCTCGTCGTCGTCGATCGCCCCGGCCAGCCGCAGGCTGTTCCAGCCGAACCGGCCGACGTGCGAGGACGCGACCGCGTCGCCGGGGAACCGGTGCAGCCACTCGTCGGCCAGTTCCCGGGTCGGGGCGCACTTGAGGCCCACCCGGTCGTCGGACTCCGGGCCGAGGAAGGCGAAGATCTTGTTCCCGACCTTGACCACCACCTCGGCGTCCCACGGCTGGTCGAGCCACGCCCCGGGCTTGCCCAGGCAGTACGCCATCAGCTCCGCGCGGTCCATCACGCCTCCCCGTTGTCGTGGTCGCCGGTGTGCGGTTCGGAGCTGATCCGGCCGCTGAGTCGTTCGTGGCGCTGCCGGGCGGCCTGTGCCGAGCCGAGTCCCAGCCCGTGCCCGATCGCCTGCCAGGTGAGCCCCCGGTCGCGGGCGAGCCGCAGCAGGCCGGCCTCCAGCGCGTCCACCTCGGCGCGCAGGTGCGGCACGAGGGTGAGCGCGGCGACCAGGTCGGCCTGGTCGACCGGCTCCTCGCCGTCGGCCAGCTCCGCGCCACCGGCGGCGAGTGCGGTCACCAGGGCCACCGCCTCGTACGGGTCCAGCACGTGCGGGTGCGCGTAGCGGCGGCGGCGGGCGTCGTCGGCCGCGTGCCGCCCGGCGATCCGGGTCAACGCGGCGTGGGTGCGGTGCGCCCGCGCCCGCCCCGGATCGGGCGCGGCGAACGGTTCCTGCTGCTCGGCGGTCATGCCCCGATCTCAGCACCATAAACGATCCGTTGTCAACGGTTTGTTTATGGATGGCGCGGTGACCGACTTCAGGTCGGGTGGCATGGGGGTCCGGCTCGGGGAAGCCCCCGCGTCGCCGACCTGGCGACGCCCATCCCCGCCCGTCCGTCGCGGGCGTGCCTTACTCATGTCCGGCCCGGCCGGGCGCCCATCTGCGGCGTGCAGGTCAGGTCAGGGCGTACGGCCAAGACCCCGTCGGCTGCTGCGGGGCACGTGCCGACGGTAGGCGCTGACGGTCGGGTCGTCGGCGATCCAGAATCGCCAGGCCAGATCGTGCGCAGCGGTTACACCGACCCGGGGGCCAGCCAGGACGCGTTCGTCCGGGACCGGCTCGGCCGGAGGATGCAGGGTCAGCGGGCCGGTGCCGTCGACGACCGACGTCCCGTAGGCGGTCAGCTGCACGTCGAGCGCCGCGACGAAGCGGGCCGGCCCCGAGGCGAGGTCGACGTCGCGCCTGGTCGCCGGCCGTCGGGAGCGGGCCAGGTCGACGCCGTGCACGACCTGCCCGGCCCGCAGGAGAACCGCCGCGGGCTCACCGGCCGGTCCGCAGGTCACGTTCGCGCAGGTGTGCAGCCCGTAGATGCGGTAGAGATAGAGGTGGCCCGCTGCGCCGAACATGGCGGCGTTACGCGCGGTGCGGCCGCGGTGGGCGTGGCTGGCGGGGTCCTGCCCCAAGCCCAGATACGCCTCGGTCTCGGTGATCCGGATGGTGACGCCGTTGGCGACGGCCAGCCAGCCGAGGAGGGTGCGTGCCGTCTCGGCGACGGCAGCCGCGGGCGCACCGAGCCAGGCGTAGGTCATGCTCCCAGGAAAGCAGACGCCGGGATCACCTGGTTTGCCGGCATCGAGCCCCGGCGAGCCCACGTGACGCGGTGGCACATCCGGGCGGGGCTGCGCGTCCGGGGTGACGAGGGCGGGTGGCCCCGCGCAGGGATCTCGCGGAGGGGTCTCGCGTGCTTCAGCGGGCCAGGCGGTCCAGCAGCTCGCCGAGCAGTCCGCGTTCGCCGGGGGTGAGGTCGCCCGGGTCGTCGTCGGCCAGCGCGCGCAGCGTCAGGGCCGCGCTTGCGCGGGTGGTGGGGGTGTCGGCGGACGGTGTGTGCAGGACGCCGGCCAGCGCGGCCTCGCGGACGCGTCCGGACAGCCCGAAGTCCGGCTCCGGCTGGCTGATCAGGGTGAGTGTGACGCCGACGTTGGCGGCGAGCACCTGTTCGGCGGCGTCGTCCGCCGGCACCCTGAGCATGCCCCGGGCGGCGGCGGCGGTGAGTCGCTCCCGCAACGCGGCGTGTGCGGGAGCGGTGATGGCGCAGGGTTTGCCCGGCTCGACGCGGCCGTAGAGCAGTCCGTAGAACGACGGGTGCTCCAGCCCGAACCGCACGTGCCTGTCCCAGCCCTCGCGCAGGTCGTCCAGCGGGTCGCCGGAGCTCTCGACCGCCGTGTACTGGGTGAATCCGTGGTTCGCCACGGCGTCGATCAGGCCCTGCTTGCTGCCGAAGTGGTGGTACAGCGTCGGGGCCTGCACCCCGGCGCGGTCGCACACCGCCCGCGTGGACACGGTGCCGCCAGCCTGCAGCAGTTCCGCTGCGGCGAGCAGGAGTCGATCTCGTGCGTTGGGCATGGTTGCTATAGTAGCTTACATAGCGCTACATTGCTCTCTATAGCGAGAGGAGAAGTCCATGAGGACTTGGTTCATCACGGGCGGGACGCCCGGAGGGTTCGGCCTGGCCTACGCCGAGGCCGCGCTGGCCCGGGGCGATCAGGTCGCGGTGACCGCCCGCCGGCCGTCTGAACTGCAGGAATGGGCCGAGCAGCACGGCGACCGGGTGCAGGTTCTCCCGCTCGACGTCACCGACCCCGCGCAGGTACGAGCGGCGGTCGACGCGGCCGAGGAGCGGTTCGGCGGGATCGACGTGCTCGTCAACAACGCGGGCCGGGGCTGGTTCGGCTCGGTCGAGGGATCCCCGGACGAGACGATCCGCTGCACCTTCGACCTCAACCTGTTCGGCGTGGTCGACGTGGTCCGCGCGGTCCTACCCGGCATGCGGGCGCGCGGCGACGGCTGGATCGTGAACATGTCGTCGGTGGCGGGCCTCGTCGGCGCGCAGGGCTTCGGCTACTACTCAGCGGCGAAGTTCGCGCTCGAAGGGCTGTCGGAGACACTGCGCCAGGAAGTGGAGCCGTTCGGGGTGCGCGTGCTCGTCGTGGAGCCGGGAGCGTTCCGCACCAAGGCGTACGCCGGCTTCCAGAGCGAGCCCGTCGACGAGACCGTCGACGCCTACGTGCCGATGGTCGAGGGCGTCAAGGCGGCGTTCGTGGACCAGGACGGCAAGCAGGCGGGCGACCCTGAACGCGGGGTGCAGGCCGTGATCACCGCGATGGACGCAGCCGTTCCGCCACACCGGCTCGTGCTCGGCAACTCCGGCTACGACGTCGTCGTCGCGATGCACGAGAACGCACTCGCCGAGTTGCGCGCGAACGAGAAGCTCTCCCGCAGCGCGGACTTCTGAGCCCGTCGCCAGACGTTGCCGTCTGCCACGCGGCGTCGCCGCCCGCGTCGTCACCGTGCTGCTCAGGGGCGGCAGAGATCCGCCGGGACGTGTCCGCACCCCGGCTTTTGAAAGAACCGGAGAACAGACATGAACGACATCACCCTGCCCACGGCCGTCGAGAACTTCATCGCGGCCAACAACGCGCACGACGCGACCGCGCTGGCCGCGGTCTTCGGCGACGGTGCCGCCGTGCGGGACGACGGGAGAACCTGGGCCGGCGAGGCCGAGATCCGCGCGTGGATCCAGTCGCACCTGATCGACCCCAAGGTCGTGATCACGCCGATCTCGTTCGCGGGTGACCGGTTGGTGGCCTCAGGGGATGGTGACTTCCCCGGCGGGCCGCTGTCCTTCGCGTTCGTTTTCGGCATCGAGGACGACCACGTCACCGAGCTCGCGATCGACCCCGTCTGACGGAACACCGGCCGGGGCGGCCCTCGGGGCCGCCCCCGCCGGGCTCGGGCAGAGACCGGCGTGGTCGAGCGGTCTGCTGCCGCTGACCTGCGGCTGGACCCGGTGCTGCCGGTGCGTCGCCCGGTTTCTGTCGGACCCGGTGGTGATAATCACGCCATCCGGCTCCCGGCTCCGCGAAGGACGTGCCATGACGACCCTGCTCGCGATCGGCACCGGCAAGGGCCTCTTCCTCGCCACCAGCACCGACGGCCGCCGCACCTGGGAGCTCAACGGCCCCCACCACCCCATGACCGGGGTATACGCGGTGGCGGTCGACACCCGGCGCGACGTGCCCCGGGTGCTCGCCGGGGTGACCAGCTCCCACTTCGGGCCGAGCGTGGCCACCAGCGACGACCTGGGCGCGTCCTGGCAGGAGCCCGAGCAGGCCCCGGTCGCGTTCCCGCCCGACACCGGGGCGAGCCTCGGCCGGGTCTGGCAGCTCACGCCCGCCGGGCCGGCGGAGCCGGACGTGGTCTGGGCCGGCACCGAGCCGTCGGCGCTGTTCCGCTCGACCGACGCGGGGCGCACCTTCGAGCTGGTCCGCGCGCTGTGGGAGCACCCGCACCGGGAGCAGTGGGGCGCGGGCTTCGGCGGCCAGGCGGTGCACACCGTGCTGCCGCACCCGCACGACCCGGCCCGGCTCGCGGTGGCCATGTCGACGGGCGGGGTCTACCACTCCGCCGACGCGGGCGCGAGCTGGACGCCGGGCAACACGGGCATCCGGGCCTACTTCCTGCCCGACGAGTGGCCCGAGTTCGGCCAGTGCGTGCACAAGGTCGCCCGGGACGCCGGCGACCCTGAGCGGCTCTACGCGCAGAACCACCACGGCGTCTACCGTTCCGACGACGGGGGCCACACCTGGGTGTCGATCGCCGCCGGCCTGCCCAGCGACTTCGGCTTCCCGATGGTGGCCCACCCCCGCCGCCCCGGGGTGATCTGGTCGTTCCCGCTCGCGGCCGACTCCCGGCGCTTCCCGGTCGACGAGCGCTGCCGGGTCTACCGTTCGGCCGACGCGGGCGGGACGTGGGAGGCGCTCTCGGCGGGCCTGCCCGCCGGGCGGTTCTACCCGGCGGTGCTGCGCGACGCGATGTGCGCCGACGACGCCGACCCCACCGGCGTCTACTTCGGCACCCGCTCCGGCGAGGTCTACGCCAGCCGCGACGAGGGCGACTCCTGGTCCCTGGTCGCCGCCCACCTGCCCGACGTGCTCTGCGTCCGCGCCGTGGAGGTCTGAGTGGTCACCGTCCTGGTCCCGGGGCCGCTGCGCGGCGAGGTCGGGGGCGCGACGCGGCTCACCGTCACGGCGGCGGGCACGCTGCGCGACGTCCTCGACGAGCTGGCGCAGCGGTGGCCCCGGCTGGCCCGGCGGCTGCGCGACGAGCGCGGCGAGGTGCGCCGGCACGTCAACGTCTACGTCGACGGCGAGGACTGCCGCCACCTGGGCGGGCTGGCCGCGCCGGTTCCGCCGGGCGCGGAGGTGCAGGTGCTGCCGTCGGTGGCCGGGGGCTGACACCCGCGTTCCCGCCCCACCTGGCCACTCCGCCCCACCTGGCCACTCCGCCCCACCTGGCCGGCCCGCCCCACCTGGCCGGCCCGCCCCACCTGGCCGGCCCGCCCCACCTGGCCGGCCCGCCCCACCTGGCCGGCCCGCCCCACCTGGCCCCGCCCACGGCCGCCGGCCCGGCCCGGCGTCCGCCGTCGGCCAGGCCCCACGGGCGCCCCGGTTCCACCACCGGCCCGGCCCGTCGCGCCCGGTCAGCGGGACCGGGACCCCCCCGACCGGCGGAATAGTTGACTCGTCAAATATGTTGTGCGCTGCGTCCGGGGCCGGAACGGTCCGGCAGCCACACGAGGAGTCGTCATGCAGTTCGGGGTCTTCACCGTCGGAGACGTCACCGTCGACCCGACCACCGGGCGGGAGCCGTCGGAGCACGAGCGGATCAAGGCGATGGTGACCATCGCGCGCAAGGTCGAGGAGGTCGGCCTCGACGTCTTCGCCACCGGCGAGCACCACAACCCGCCGTTCGTGCCGTCGTCGCCCACCACCATGCTGGGCTGGATCGCGGCCCGCACCGAGCGGCTGCTGCTCTCCACCGCCACCACCCTGATCACCACCAACGACCCGGTGAAGATCGCCGAGGACTACGCGATGCTCCAGCATCTCGCCGACGGCCGGGTCGACCTGATGCTCGGCCGGGGCAACACCGGCCCGGTCTACCCGTGGTTCGGCAAGGACATCCGGGCCGGCATCCCGCTGACCATCGAGAACTACGACCTGCTGCGCCGGCTCTGGCGCGAGGACGTGGTCGACTGGTCGGGCAAGTACCGCACCCCGTTGCAGTCGTTCACCTCGACGCCGCGCCCCCTGGACGGGGTGCCGCCGTTCGTGTGGCACGGCTCGATCCGCAGCCCCGAGATCGCCGAGCAGGCCGCCTACTACGGCGACGGTTTCTTCGCCAACCACATCTTCTGGCCCAAGGAGCACACCCAGCGGATGGTCGGCCTCTACCGGGAGCGCTTCGCCCACTACGGGCACGGCTCGCCGGACCAGGCGATCGTCGGCCTCGGCGGCCAGGTGTTCATGCGACGCAACTCGCAGGACGCGGTGCGGGAGTTCCGCCCGTACTTCGACAACGCCCCCGTCTACGGCCACGGGCCGGCGCTGGAGGACTTCATGGCGCAGACCCCGCTGACCGTCGGCAGCCCGCAGCAGGTGATCGACCGTACCCTCGGCTTCCGCGACTACGTCGGCGACTACCAGCGGCAGCTCTTCCTGATCGACCACGCCGGCCTGCCCCTGAAGACCGTGCTGGAGCAGCTCGACCTCCTCGGCGAGGAGGTGGTCCCCGTGCTGCGCCGGGAGTTCGCCGCGCTGCGCCCCGCGCACGTGCCCGACGCCCCGACGCACGCGTCGCTGAAGGCCGCCCGGGGCGCCGCCGCGGTGGCCGACGCCGCCGCCGACGGGACTGCCGACCCGGCCGCCGACGACCACGTCGACCCCGTGGGTGCCGGCGCGGAGGCGGGGCGATGAGCCGCCGTACCCTCGCCGTGGTCTCCGCCGGGCTCTCCCAGCCCTCGTCGACCCGGCTGCTCGCCGACCAGCTCGCCGCGGCCACCCGCGACGGGCTGGCCCGGCACGGCGTCGAGGTGGAGCTGCGCCCGATCGACCTGCGCGACCACGCGCACGACGTGGTCAACCACCTGCTCACCGGCTTTCCGCCGCCCGCCCTGCGCGACGCGCTGGACACGCTCGCCGCAGCCGACGGCGTCGTGGCGGTCACGCCGATCTTCAACGCGTCCTACAGCGGCCTGTTCAAGTCGTTCTTCGACCTGATCGACGCCACGACGCTGGCGGACCGGCCCGTGCTGATCGCCGCCACCGGCGGCACCGCCCGGCACTCCCTCGCCCTGGAGCACGCCGTCCGGCCGATGTTCGCGTACCTCAGGGCGGTGGTCGTGCCCACCGCGGTCTTCGCCGCCACGGAGGACTGGGCGGCCGCGGCGGCCGAGGGCGCCCTGCGCTCCCGCATCGTGCGCGCGGCCGGCGAACTCGCCGACCAGGTGGCGCGCCGGCCCCCGGCCGCGCCGCCCGACCCGTTCGCGCTCACCGCCGGCTTCGACGAGCTGCTCGCCGGCCGCGACCCCGCCTGACCGCCGTGGGCGGCGTCGGCGGGCGGCCGGGGCGCGGCGTCGGCGGGCGGCCGTCCAGGTCACGCCTCGTCGGCCGGCTGCGGGCGGGCGACCAGCACCGGACAGTGCGCATGCTGTACGAGCGCCTGACTGACCGAGCCGAGCACGAGGCCGACGAAGCCGCCGCGCCCGCGCGAGCCGACCACCACCAGGGCCGCGTCCCCGCTCAACTCGATCAGGGCGCGCTCGGGCTTGACCGCCCGCACCGGCCGCCGCTCGACGGCCAGGCCCGGGTGGGCGGCCGTCACCTCGGCGGCGGTGGCGTCGAGCAGGTCCGCCGACTCCGCCCGTGCCGCCGTCCCGGACTCCGCCACCTCGTCCGGCACCGGGCCGGCGTCGTCGGCCGTCGCCACGTGCACCAGCACCAGGCCGGCGCCCCGGCGGGTCGCCTCGTCGGCGGCGAGCACCGCGGCGAGCCGCCCCGGCTCCGACCCGTCCACCCCGGCGACCACGGGCCCACCGACCGGGATCGGCTGCTCCTCGGGCCGCACCACGAGCACCGGGCAGTGCCCGTGCCCGGCCACCTGCGCGCCGACCGAGCCGAGCAGCAGGCCGGCGAAGCCGCCCAGGCCCCGGCTGCCGACCACCACCAGCTCCGCCCGCCGGGACTCCGCCACCAGGGTCGCGGCCGGACCCCCGGCCACCTGCCGCGCCTCGACGGCGACGCCGGGCCAGCGCCCGCGCAGCTCCTCCGCCGTCCGGTCCAGCATCCGCCGGGCCTCCTCGGTGGGCGCGGGCAACCCCATGTCGTACGGGTTGAGCGGCACGCCGTAGCCGAGCGGGTGCAGGTAGCCGTGCACCAGCAGCAGCGGCCGGGATCGCCAGGCGGCCTGCTGCGCCGCGTGCTCGGCGGCGACCAGGCTCGACGGGGATCCGTCCACCCCCACCACGACAGGTCGGTTCATCAGCGCTCCCGGTGCTCGATCACAGTCATTGTCGGCGCGGCCCCCGCCCGGCACCGGCATTTGCCCGCACACGCCGCGCCTCGTGTGCGGCCTGGGGGTGCAGCGCCGCGCGTGTAGCGCCGCGCCGCGTGCGCGGGCGTTAGGAAGGGCCCCTTCCTATACAAAATGCTTTAGGAAGGGGCCCTTCCTTGCACCTCAGCGGTGGTGGCGGACGATCGCCAGCGGGGAGGCGACGTGGTGCAGCACGGCGTGGCTGACCGAGCCGAGCAGCAGCCCGCCCCACGCGCCCCGGCCGTGCGCGCCGACGACCGTGAGCTGCGCCGTCCGGGACGCCTCGACCAGCACCCGGGCCGGCGTGCCCCGGACCAGGCGGCGGTGCACCGTCACCTCCGGGTACCGCTGCGACCAGCCGGCGACGGACTCGGCGAGCACCCGCTCCTCCTCCTCGGCGATCGCGTCGAGGTCGTACGCCAGGGGCAGCACCGCGCCGGGGGCGGCCGGGGTGGGGAAGAGCCACGCGTGCACGACCACCAGGTCGGTGTCGCGGCGCGCCGCCTCCTCGAAGGCGAACCCGATCGCCTCGTCGGACAGCGCCGAGCCGTCGACGCCCACCACCACGGGTCCGTCGGCGCGGGCCTCGCCGCGCACCACGAGCACCGGGCAGTCGGCGCGCGCCGACACCCCGATCGCCGCCGAGCCGACCAGCAGCTCGCCGAAGCCGCCCAAACCCCGCGAGCCCAGCACCACCAGGGCCGCGTCGCGGGACTCGCGCAGCAGCACCGGGACGGGGGAGCCGTCGACGAGCTCGCCGGTCACGTCCACCTCGGTGGAGACCTTCCTCGCCTCGGCGACGGCGTCGGCGACGACCTGCTCCGCGTAGTTGCGCAGCCCGGCGTCGGGCGGGCCGCCGGGGGCCGGCCCGAGCGGGGTGCCGAGCAGCGGCCAGATGAAGGCGTGCACCACCCGCAGCGGGCGGTGCCGCGCCTCGGCCTCCCGGGTCGCCACCCGCACCGCGTTCAGCGCGGAGTCGGAACCGTCCACGCCCACCACGACGGGGGCACCGGATCTGATGGTCATCACGTCCTCCTTCTTCCGCTTCCAGCCTGCCCCGACCCGGCCGCGCCGGTCAGGGCCGCCGGACCCGCTCGCCGGGCCGTTGGTCCCGGTCCGGGTGCCCCGGCCCGTCGGGCGTCGCCTCGGGCGGGCCGCCCGAGGCGACGCGGGGCCGCAGCAGGCGCAGCACCAGCCCGGGGAGGACGGCCACGGCCGCGCAGGCGAGCAGGTCCGTCGCGCCGAGCGGGTCGGTGCCGAGCAGCACCCGCAGCGGCTCGACCAGCACGCCGGCCACCTGCAACAGCGCCGAGACGGCCACCGCGACCAGCAGCGCCGGGTTGTCCACCCGCCCGGCCTCGATGCCGGCGTCCCGCCGCGCCGGCCGGGGGGACCGTACCGCCAGCGCCACCCCGAGCTGGGCCAGCCCCAGGACCACGAAGACCACCGACTGCCAGGGCCGGTCCCACCGGGCGGCGAGCACCCCGGCGCCGAGCGCCACGGCCGCGATCAGCGCCCCGGTGACCAGCACGTCGCGTCCCAGGCCCGCGCCCAGCACCGACTCCTGCGGCGAGCGGGGCGCGCGGCGCAGGGTGCCCGGCTCGGCCGGCTCCGCGCCGAGCGCCACCCCCGGCACCCCGTGGGTGAGCAGGTTGATCCAGAGGATCTGCGCCGGCAGCAGCGGCACGGCCAGCCCGCACAGCGGGCCGAGCAGCATCACCGCGATCTCGGCGACCCCGCCGGAGAGGGCGTAGCGCAGGAAGCGGCGGACGTTGTCGTAGCTGCGCCGCCCCTCGCCGATCGCGGCGGCGACCGTGGACAGGTCGTCGTCGACCAGCACCAGGTCGGCGGCCTGGCGGGCCACCTCCGTGCCGCCGCCCATCGCCACCCCGATGTCCGCGCGGCGCAGCGCGGGCGCGTCGTTGACGCCGTCGCCGGTCATCGCCACCACGTGCCCCTGCGCCTGCAACCCGGCGATGATGTCGAGCTTCTGCTCCGGCTGGGTCCGCGCGTACACCCGGGCCGCCGGGTGCGCGCCGGTCACGTCGCCGTCGTCGCCCCGCACCACCGGGTCGCCGTCGCGCCACAGCCCGAGCTGCCCGCCGATCGCGGCGGCCGTCGCCGGGTGGTCGCCGGTGACCAGCAGCAGCCGTACGCCGGCGGCGTCGAACCGTTGCGCGATCTCGGCGGCCCCGGCGCGCAGCGGGTCGCCGACCGCGACCAGCCCCACCGGGCGCAGCCCGGTCGGTGTCGCCGGGTCGGGGACCGTGTCCACCAGCGCCGCCGCGACCGCGAGCACCCGC
This sequence comes from Micromonospora sp. WMMD712, assembly GCF_029581295.1. Taxonomy (NCBI): domain Bacteria; kingdom Bacillati; phylum Actinomycetota; class Actinomycetes; order Micromonosporales; family Micromonosporaceae; genus Micromonospora; species Micromonospora sp. WMMD712. Next base: position 1,788,622 of record NZ_CP120743.1, on the reverse strand, counting down.
AGCCCGGCCCCCGCCAGCTCGTGCGCCCGCGCGGTCAGCGCCGCGATCTCCCCGTCGTCCGCGTCGAGCAGCGGCGCGGTGAGCACGTTCTCCGGCGCGCCCTTGCACACCACCAGCCAGCGGCCGTCGCAGGACCGGTGCACCGTCGTCATCCGCCGGGTCGCCTGGTCGAACGGGTGCTCGGCGACCCGGGGCCACGCGGCCCGGGTCAGCGCCGGGTCCAGCCCGCACCGGCCGGCGAAGGCCACCAGCGCCGCCTCCAGCGGGTCGCCGACCGCCGCCCACCCCGGCCGCTCGCCGGTGGGCGGGGCCAGCGCGGCGTCGTTGCAGAGCAGCCCGGCCCGCGCCAGGCGGCGCAGCCCGTCGGGTACGCCCACCGCCCCGCCCTCGCGGCGCACCGTCCCGCGCGGCTCGTAGCCGGAGCCGGTCACCTCGTAGCCGGCGCCGTCGGCGGTCACCGCCCGCTGCACCGCCATCCGGCCCTCGGTGAGGGTGCCCGTCTTGTCGGACGCGATGACGGTCACCGAGCCCAGCGTCTCCACCGCGTGCAGCCGCCGGGGGATCGCGCGCGCCGTGGCCATCCGCCGCGCCCCCAGCGCCAGGGCCAGGGTCACCACGGCCGGCAGCGACTCCGGCACCGCCGCGACGACCAGGCTCACCGCCGTGATCGCCATGTCCACCACGGGCCGGCCGCCGAGCACGCCGATGCCGAAGACCAGCGCGGACAGCCCCACCGCGACCAGGCCCAGCAGCCGGCCCAGGCCGGCGAGCCGGCGCTGCATCGGGGTGGCGCCGGGGCGGGTGGCCGACACCAGCGCGCTGATCCGGCCCAGGGCGCTCGCCGGGCCGGTGCGGACCACCGTGCCGGCGCCCCGGCCCACGGTCACCACCGTGCCGGCGGCGACCTCCTCGCCGACGTCCCGGCTCACCGGCACCGACTCGCCGGTCAGCGCCGACTCGTCCAGGTGCAGCCGGCTGGCGCGCTCCAGCCGCAGGTCGGCCGGGACGACGTCGCCGGCCTCGACGCGTACCAGATCGCCACGGACCACGACGGAGGCCGGCACGATCAGGTCCTCGCCGTCGCGGACGACCCGGGCGGTCGGCGCGGCGAGCTGGTCCAGCGCGGCGATCGCGCGGTCCGCGCGGACCTCCTGCACCACCCCGATCGCGGTGTTCACCAGCACCACCAGGGCGATGACGGCGGTGTCCGGCCAGTCGCCGAGCACGCCGGTGACCACGGCCGCGGCCAGCAGGAGCGCCACCAGCGGGTCGGCGAGCTGACGCAGCACGCGGGTCGCCAGGTGCCGACGCCGCGGCCGGGCGACGCTGTTGGGGCCCTCGGCGGCCAGCCGCGCGGCGGCCTCGGCGGCCCCCAGGCCCGTCGGCGCGGCGGGGACATCCGGCGTGGCCGTGCGGGGCCGGGTGTCAGCGAGCATCGCTCCGCTCCCGTCCGACGGGTACTGCCACCACTGACCTCCCTGTCCGCGCGGCGCGTCACCGGGCACGCCGTCCCCCTCCACCGTCGCGCCGCCGCCCGGCACGGCGGCAGAGGCGTTTCTCCCAGGTGGCCCGGGACCAACGGCCCTGACGCCGCGGGCCGCACAGGAGTCGGATGGGAGGCAGGACGATCGACAAGGAGGTCGAAGATGTCCACCGTCACGAAGTTCAGGGGCGGCGGCACGCTCGCGCCGTTCGACTGGACCAGCCTGTCCTGGCTGCCGATGCTGGCCCCGACCATCAGGGTCGAGGACTACCTCGACGGCGACCGGTACGTGGTGCGCGCCGAGCTGCCGGGCGTCGACCCGGCCAAGGACGTGCGGATCACCCTGACCGGGGAGAACCTGCGGCTGGACGTGGTGCGCCGGGAGAGCCACGCCGACAAGGTCCGCACCGAGTTCCACTACGGCTCCTTCTCCCGGCTGGTCCCGCTGCCGGCGGGGCTGAAGCAGGAGACCCTGCGGGCCGCGTACGCCGACGGGATCCTGGAGATCACCGCCACGGTCGGCGAGCCGGAGCCGGCCGCCCGGGAGATCCCGATCACCGTCGAGCACGGCGCTCACTGAGGTGACCACGGGGCCCGGCCGCGCGCCGGGCCCCTCCCACGACGAGGAGACCCGCCGATGACCCCGCTGGACATGCTCCGCGAACACCCGTTCCTGACCGGCGTGCCCGAGGAGTGGCTGCCCCGGCTCACCGGGTACGCCCGCCCCGTCGTCTGGCACCCCGGGCACCGGCTGTTCCGGGCCGGTCAGCCCGCCGAGCGGTTCTGGCTGGTCCGGGGCGGTGAGGTGGCCCTGGACTTCCCGGTACCCGGGCGCGGCGACGTGGGCATCGACACGATCGGCCCGGGCGGGGTGCTCGGCTGGTCCTGGCTGTTCCCGCCGTACCGGTGGCAGTTCGGCGCGGTCGCCGTGCGCCGCACCCCGGCCGTGGAGTTCACCGCCGCCGGGGTGCGCCGGATGATGGAGTTCGACGACGCGTTCGGCCGGCAGCTCACCACCCGGTTCATGAGCGTGGTGGTGGACCGGCTCCAGTCGGCCCGCATCCGCCTGCTCGACCTCTACGGCTACCCGATGGCCCTGCCCCCGACGGCCTGACCCGGACCGCGGGCGGGGTCCTGGCCCGCCTCGCCCCCGGGCGCGCCGTCCAGTGGGGGCCGTCGCGCAGCATCGACGGCCCTGTCCCACGGCCTCGCCCCGGCTGCGGACCGTGGCCACGGCCGACCATCCCCGCGACCGGACGTCACCCGTCTTCGGTGGCGCCCCGGACGGCGTCGCCGTCGACGCGGCGGTGCACGATCAGCTCGTCGACCTCCAGCCGACCGATGCGCAGCTCCCGGATCACCGCCCGGCGGACCACCAGCCGCCCGATCGCGACCACACCCAGGGCCGTCGCCCCCACGGCCATCGCCCCGATGGCGAGCGCACCCATCGACCGCGCCCCGGTCGCGTGGGCCCCGGTCGCGTGGGCCCCTGTCGCGGCCGCGCCCGTCGCCCGCGTCAGCTCGCCCGGCACCTGCCGGGACGTCCGTGATCGCTTCATAGCCGCGATCCTGCCATGGCCCGCCGTGCACCGGGGCGACGACGTCGCGGCACACCGCCGACCCCGGGGCCGGGCGGACGGGCGACGGTCAGGCGGCGCTCAGTTGACGGTCAGGCCCCGGGCGGCGAACTGGCCGCGTACCCGCTCCAGCAGCTCCGGCGTGGGCGGCTCGGTGCCGGCGAGGGGGAACGTCAGGCCCAGCTCGGCGTACTTGTGCGCGCCGAGGCGGTGGAACGGCAGCACCTCCACCCGTTGCAGGCTGGGCAGCTCGGCGGCGAAGTCGGCGACCCCGGCCACGTTGTCGGGCGCGTCGGTGAGGCCGGGCACCAGCACGAACCGGATCCAGATCGGGGTGCCCCGGGCCGCGAGCCGGCGGCCGAAGCGCAGGGTCGGCCCGATCTCCCCGGTGCGGGTCACCCGCCGGTACGTCGCCGGGTCGCGCGACTTGACGTCCAGCAGCACCAGGTCGGTGGCGTCGAGCAGGGCGTCGTCGGCGCGCGCGCCGAGGAAGCCGGAGGTGTCCAGGGCCGTGTGCAGGCCCAGTGCGTGACAGCGGCGCAGCACCTCGCCGGTGAACCGGGGCTGCATCAGCGGCTCGCCGCCGCTGATCGTCACCCCGCCGCCGGCCACCGAGATGAACCGCCGGTACCGCTCGACCTGGGCCATCAGCTCGTCGACCGTGCGGTGCCGGCCGCTGCGCCGGTACCAGGTGTCCGGGCTGTGGCAGAACCGGCAGCGCAGCGGGCAGCCGGCCAGGAACGCCACGAACCGGGTGCCGGGGCCGTCCACCCCGATCGACAGGTCCCACGAGTGCACCGCCCCGGTCAGCTCCCGCCCGGCTGCGGCGGGCCCCCGCCCGACCCGCGCCGGCAGCGGCGCGGCCCCGGCCGGCGGGGCGTCTGCCCCGCCGGCCCGGCCGGTCGCCAGCGGCCCGGTCACAGCGAACCGTGGAAGGTGCGGGACACCACGTCGCGCTGCTGCTCCGGGGTGAGCCGGACGAAGTTCACCGCGTACCCGGAGACCCGGACGGTGAGCTGCGGGTAGCGCTCCGGGTGGGCCATCGCGTCGAGCAGGGTGGCCCGGTCCAGCACGTTGACGTTGAGGTGGAACCCGCCCGCGTCGGCGTACCCGTCGAGCACCCCGGCCAGGTTGGCGATCCGCTCGTCGCGGGTGTGCCCCAGCCCGTCGGGGGTGACCGTGCCGGTCAGCGAGATCCCGTCGCGTGCCGCGGCGTACGGCAGCTTCGCCACCGACAGCGCCGCCGCGACGAGGCCGTGGGTGTCCCGCCCGTTCATCGGGTTCGCGCCCGGGGCGAACGGCTCGCCGGCCCGCCGCCCGTCGGGGGTGTTGCCGGTGTGCTTGCCGTACACCACGTTCGAGGTGATGGTGAGCACCGACATGGTCAGCTCCGCGTCGCGGTAGGTGCGCTGCCGGCGCAGCTTCTCCGCGAACGTCTCGACCAGCCACACCGCGATCTCGTCGGCCCGGTCGTCGTCGTTGCCGTAGGTGGGCGGCTCGCCCTCCACGGCGTAGTCGACGGCCAGGCCGGTGGCGTCGCGCAGCACCTTCACCTTTCCGTACCGGATGGCGGCGAGGCTGTCCACCGCCACCGACAGCCCGGCGACGCCGGTGGCCATGAACCGGTGCACCGGGTGGTCGTGCAGCGCCATCTCCAGCCGCTCGTAGGCGTACCGGTCGTGCATGTGGTGGATGACGTTGAGCGCGTCCACGTACGTCTCGGCCAGCCAGTCCAGCGTCCGGTCGTACGCGGCGAGCACCTCGTCGTAGTCGAGCGTCTCGCCGCCGACCGGCGGGGCGGGCGGGGCGACCTGGTCGCCGGTCAGCTCGTCCCGGCCGCCGTTGATGGCGTACAGCAGCGCCTTGGCCAGGTTCGCCCGCGCCCCGAAGAACTGCATGTCCTTGCCGACCCGCATCGCCGACACGCAGCAGGCGATCGCCGTGTCGTCGTCGTACGCGGGCCGGATCAGCTCGTCGTTCTCGTACTGGATGGCGCTGGTGTCCAGCGACACCTGGGCGCAGAACCGCTTGAACCCCTCGGGGAGCCGGGGCGACCACAGCACGGTCAGGTTCGGCTCCGGTGCCGGCCCGAGGTTGTAGAGGGTCTGCAGGTAGCGGAAGCTGGTGCGGGTCACCAGCGGCCGGCCGTCGGCGCCGATCCCGCCGAGGGATTCGGTGACCCACGTCGGGTCGCCGGAGAAGAGCTGGTCGTACTCGGGGGTGCGCAGGAACCGCACGATCCGCAGCTTGATCACGAAGTCGTCGACCAGCTCCTGCGCGCCGGCCTCGTCCAGCCGCCCCTCGGCGAGGTCCCGCCGCAGGTAGGCGTCCACGAAGTTCGCGGTCCGCCCGAGCGACATCGCCGCGCCGTTCTGCTCCTTCGTGGCGGCCAGGTACGCGAAGTACAGCCACTGGATCGCCTCACGGCCGGTCGTGGCGGGGCCGGAGATGTCGTAGCCGTAGGCGGCGGCCATCTCGGTCAGCTCGCCGAGGGCGCGGACCTGCTCGGCCAGCTCCTCCCGCTCGCGGATCACGTCGTCGGTCGACGGCCGGTCGTCCAGGGCCGCCTTCAACGCCCGGCGCTCGGCGACGAGCCGGTCCACCCCGTACAGGGCCACCCGCCGGTAGTCGCCGATGATCCGGCCCCGCCCGTACGCGTCGGGCAGCCCGGTGATGACGTGCGAGCGCCGCGCCGCGAGGACGTCCGCCGGGTACGCGTCGAACACCGCGTCGTTGTGCGTCCTGCGGTAGCGGGTGTAGACGCGGTGCACCGCCGGGTCCGGCTCGTAGCCGTACGCCCGCAGCGCGGTCTCGACCATCCGCAGCCCGCCGGCCGGCATGATCGCCCGGCGCAGCGGCGCGTCGGTCTGCAACCCGACGATCAGCTCCCGGTCGGCGTCGATGTACCCGGGGGCGTGGGCGGTGATCGTGGACGGGGTGGCCGCGTCGACGTCGTACACGCCGCGGCGGCGCTCCTCGCCGAACATGTCGGTGAGCCGTCCCCAGACCGCCAGGGTCCGCTCGGTCGGGCCGGCGAGGAACCCGGCGTCGCCGGTGTACGGCTCGTGGTTGCGGCGCACGAAGTCCGCCACGTCGATCGTGGTGCGCCACGCCCCGTCGGCGAAGCCCCGCCACGGGTCGCGGACGATGCGCTCGGTGCCGGTCATGATCTGTCCTTCCGGTCGGAGGCGGCGGGTGGTCACGGCTGGAGCACGAGGCGGGCGGCGACCCGGCCGGCCAGCACGTCCTCGATCGCCTCGTTGATCTCGTCGAGCTTGCGCACCTCGTACGCGACGTGGGTGCGTCCGGCGGCGTGCAGCCGGAACACCTCGGCCAGGTCGGCGCGGGTGCCCACGATCGAGCCGATGACGGTGATGCCCTTGAGCACGGTCTCGAAGACCGGCAGGGTGATCTCGTTGTCCTTCGGCAGCGACACCAGCACCAGCCGGCCGCCGCGGCGCAGGCAGCGGTGCGCCTGCTCGACGACGCGCGGGTCGGCGGCCAGCACGATCGCCACGTCCGCCCCGCCGAGCGCGGTGACCGCCTCGACCGGGTCGACGTCGGCGGCGTTCACGGTGTGCGTCGCGCCGAGCGAGGCGGCGAGCGCCAGCTTCTCGGCGGTGACGTCGACGGCGACCGTCTCGCCGCCGAACAGCTGCGCGTACTGCTGCGCGAGGTGGCCCAGGCCGCCGATGCCGAAGACCGCCACCCGGTCGCCGGGCCGCACCCCGGCGACCTTCACCGCCTTGTACGTGGTGACGCCCGCGCAGGTCAGCGGGGCCGCCTCGGCCGGGTCCACCCCGGCGGGGACGGCCACGGCGTAGCGGGCCGACGCGACCGCGTACTCGGCGTGCGCGCCGTCGACGGTGTATCCGGTGTTGCGCTGCGCCTCGCACAGCGTCTCCCACCCGGTCACGCAGTACCCGCAGGTCCCGCACGCCCAGCCGAGCCAGGGCAGGGCCACCCGGTCGCCGACGGCGTGCTCGGTCACCCCCGCGCCGATCCGCTCGACGATGCCGACGCCCTCGTGCCCGGGGACGAACGGCGGGTTCGGCTTGACCGGCCAGTCGCCGCGCGCGGCGTGGATGTCGGTGTGGCACAGGCCGCTGGCCTCGATCCGGACGAGGATCTCGTCCGGGCCCGGCTCCGGCACGGGCAGGTCGAACATCTCCAGTGGACGGTCGAACGCGGTGACGACACTCGCACGCATCGGGGGCCTCCCAGCTCCGTTGTCGCTTCCACCCTCAATCTGCTCCGTCCACCCCGCCGGAGGCAGGGTCCCCGGACCGCACCACCCGGGACCTTCGCCCCGGTTCGAGTCAGGGGGCGATCACCAGGCGGTGGGCGCGCAGGACGTGGGCCCACCAGGGGCGGGGGCCGGTCGGGCGCAGGGCCGGGGCGCGGACGCCGCGCAGGCTCACCCATCCACCCGGTCCCATCCGCACCGTGCCGATGGCCGGCGGGCGACGCCGGCTGGCGACCACCGCCACCGCGGCGGTGACCAGCCCGACGGCCAGCGCGCCGGTCGCCGCGGCGAGCACCCGGTCCGGGTCGGCCAGCGTGCGGTAGCGCACCCGGCCACCGGCGAGCACGAACGCCCCGACCGGCCGGCCGTCGCGGGCCACCGGCACCACCGCGGCCGGCGCGGCGCCGGGCAGGACGAGCACGGGGCCGACCTGCCCGCCGGACCGGTGCCCGGCCTCCGGGCACGCCTGCGCCGAGGGCGGCAGCGCGGCCGTAGCCTGCGCCGGCTGTGCGTGCGTCTGCGGCCCCTGCGCCGGCTGTGCCTGCGGTGCCGGTGCCTGCGCCGCCGGTTGCTGCGGCGAGGGCGCGGGCGGGCGCGCGGGCGGGGACAGCGGGGCGGGTCCGGTGGCGTTCAGGATCGCGGTCATGGCGCGACCTCCATTCGGTTGTCGGGTCAGCGGCTGTCGGACGGCGCGCCGGTCGGGCGCACCGCGGCCCGTCCGGCGGCCAGGCGGGCGATCGGGATCCGGTACGGCGAGCAGGAGACGTAGTCGAGGCCGACCTCGGCGAAGAACTCCACGGAGTCCGGGTCGCCGCCGTGCTCGCCGCAGACGCCGACGGTCAGCTCCGGCCGGGCGGCCCGGCCCTCCGCCACCGCCAGCCGGACCAGCCGACCCACCCCGGCGGTGTCGATGCTCTCGAACGGGGAGACCGGGAAGATCCCGCGTTCCAGGTACGCCCCGAAGAACGCCCCCTCCACGTCGTCGCGGGAGAAGCCCCAGCCCATCTGGGTCAGGTCGTTGGTGCCGAAGGAGAAGAACCGCGCCTCGGCGGCGATCTCCCCGGCGGTCAGCGCCGCCCGGGGCACCTCGATCATCGTGCCGATCGGGATCTCCGGCGCGCCCTCGACCCCGGCGAGCACCCGCTCGGCCTCGACCCGCACCGCGGTCAGCTCCCGCACGTCGCCGACCAGCGGCACCATGATCTCCGGCCGGGGGTCGCCGCCGTCGCGCCGCCGCTGTGCCGCCGCCTCCGCGACCGCCCGCACCTGCATCGCGAACAGACCCGGCACGACCAGCCCGAGCCGCACCCCGCGCAGCCCCAGCATCGGGTTCGCCTCGTGCATCCGGCGCACCGCGACCAGCAGCGCCCCGTCGCGCCCGGGGTCCTCGCCCAGCGCCTCGGCGCGGGCCACCCGGGCGGTCAGCTCGTGCAGCGGGGGCAGGAACTCGTGCAGCGGCGGGTCGATCAGCCGGATCGTCACCGGCAGCCCGTCCATCGCGGCGAGGATGTCGACGAGGTCGGCCCGCTGCAACGGCAGCAGCGCCGCCAGGGCCGCGTCCCGCTCCGCCGGGCCGTCGGCCAGGATCAGCCGTTCCACCAGCTCGCGGCGCTCGCCGAGGAACATGTGCTCGGTGCGGCACAGCCCGATCCCGCCCGCGCCGAAGGCGCGGGCCCGCCGGGCGTCGGCGGGGGTGTCCGCGTTGGCTCGTACCCCGAGGCGGCGCACCGCGTCGGCGTGGCCGAGCAGCCGGTGCACGGCGGCGACCAGCGGATCGGCCTCGGGCGACAGCTCGCCGGCCAGGTAGCGGGCGACGGGGGAGGGCCGCACCGGCACCGACCCGGCGTACACCCGGCCGGTGCTGCCGTCGATGGAGATCACGTCGCCGGCCCGGACCACCCGGTCGCCGACGGTGAACTCGCCGCGTTCCGGGTCGATCCGCACCGCCTCGGCCCCGCAGACGCAGGTGCGGCCCATGCCCCGGGCCACCACCGCGGCGTGCGACGTCTTGCCGCCCCGCGAGGTCAGCACCCCCTGCGCGGCGATCATGCCGGGCAGGTCGTCGGGGTTGGTCTCGCGCCGCACCAGGATCACCGGGTCGGTGGCGGCCGCCGCGGCGGCGGAGTCGAACACCACCCGTCCCACGGCGGCGCCGGGCGACGCGCCCACCCCGGTGGCCAGCGGCGCGGGCGCGGCGTCGAGGTCGAAGCCGGGGAACATGAGCTGCCCGAGCTGCCCACCGCTCACCCGGTGCAGGGCCTCGTCCGCGGTGATCAGACCCTCGTCGACGAGCTGCGCGGCGATCACGAACGCGGCGGCCGGGGTGCGCTTGCCGACCCGGGTCTGCAACATCCACAGTTTCCCGCGCTCGATGGTGAACTCGACGTCGCACAGGTCCCGGTAGTGCCGCTCCAGCGTCCGCATGATCTCCGTGAGCCGGCGGAAGCTCACCGGGTCGATCCGCTCCAGCTCCGGCAGGCCGACGGTGTTGCGGATGCCCGCCACCACGTCCTCGCCCTGCGCGTCGGGCAGGTAGTCGCCGTACACGCCGGGGGCGCCGGTGGCCGGGTCGCGGGTGAACGCCACCCCGGTGCCCGAGTCCGGGCCCAGGTTGCCGAAGACCATCGCCATCACGTTGACCGCCGTGCCCAGGTCGTCCGGGATGTGCTCGCGGCGGCGGTACAGCACCGCCCGGTCGGCGTTCCACGACTCGAAGACCGACCGGATGGCCAGGTAGAGCTGCTCGTGCGGGGACTGCGGGAAGTCGTGGCCGACGTGGTGGGCGTACACCTTCTTGTACGTCTCCACCAGGTCGCGCAGCGCGGCCGCGCCCGGCCCGCCCGGCCCGGCCGCCGCCCGCACCGCCGCCAGCTCCCGCTCGAACTCCTCGGCCGGCACCCCGTGCACCGTGCGGCCGAACATCTGGATCAACCGCCGGTACGAGTCCCAGGCGAACCGCTCGTCGCCGCTGTGCGCGGCCAGCCCGCCCACCGTCGCGTCGTTGAGCCCGATGTCGAGGATCGTCTCCATCATCCCCGGCATCGAGAACCGGCCGCCGGAGCGCACGGCCAGCAGCAGCGGGTCGTGCCGGTCGCCGAGCCACCGGCCCAGCCGCGCCTCCACCTCCCGCAGGTGGGCGTTCACCTCGTCGAACAGGCCGGCCGGTGGCGAACCCTGCGCCAGGTACGCCCGGCAGGCGGCCGTGCTGATGGTGAAGCCCGGCGGCACGGGCAGCCCGAGCCGCGTCATCTCCGCCAGGTTCGCCCCCTTGCCGCCCAGCAGGTCCGCCCGGCTCCGGTCACCCTCGAAGAAGTCGTAGACGTACTTGAGCATGGCGTCGGCCTCCACTCCGCTACCGTGCGGGAACGTCGTCCCCCTCCTTCGTAGCGGGCCGCCGCGGGCCGTCGACAGGGCCGGATGGGACCACCACCGGGCCGGAGGTCCCAACCTGTCGGAGCCCGCCGGTACCCTGCCTGGGTGACCGCCGAGGATCTCCGCCCGCCCGCCGCGACCGGCGAGGCCGTGCGCCTGCGCCCGGTGCGCGACGACGACCTGCCCCACTTCTTCGCCTTCGAGCAGGACGCGCAGGCCAACTGGGTGGCGGCGTTCGGCCCCGTCGACCCGGCCGACCGGGCGGCGTTCGAGGCGCACTGGCGGCGCATCCGCGCCGACCCGGCGATCGTCACCCGCACCGTCACCGTCGACGACGCGGTCGTCGGCCACGTGGCCGCCTTCCCCGTCGACGACCAGACCGAGGTCAGCTACTGGATCGACCGGGCCCGCTGGGGCCGCGGCCACGCCACCGGGGCCCTCGCCGCCCTGCTGGCCGAGCTGCCGCGCCGCCCGGTGCGCGCCCGCGCCGCCAAGGACAACGCCGCCTCCCTCGCCGTGCTGCGCAAGTGCGGCTTCGTCGTGGTCGGCGAGGACTCGGGCTACGCCAACGGCCGCCGCGCCGTCGTCGAGGAGTGGGTCCTCGAGTTGGCCGCCTGAGCGCCGGCACCCGCCGGCGCCGCCCCACAGCCGGCCTGAGCTGGGCGGGCACTAGTCTCGCGGGGTGAACTGGCTGGACTTGATCGGCTGGACCGGCTCCGCGCTGCTGGTCTGGTCCCTGCTACAGGCGCGCATCCTCCGCCTGCGCGCCCTCAACCTCGTCGGCTGCGTCGTGCTGATCGGCTACAACGCCGCCCTCGCCGTGTGGCCGATGGTCGGGCTGAACGTCGTGCTCGCCGTCATCAACGTGTGGTACCTGCGCAGGATGCTCGCCACCCGGCACGACGAGCAGACGTACCAGGTGGTCGAGGTGGGCGTCGACGACCAGTTCCTGGCACACACCCTGCGCGTGCACGCCACCGACATCGCCCGGTTCAACCCCGGCTTCCACTGGGGCGGGCACACCGCCCGCCGCTCCGCGTTCCTGGTCGTCCGCGCCGACGAGGTGGTCGGGGTGGTCCTCTCGCACGCCGAGGGCGACGACACCGCCCAGGTCGACCTGGACTACGTCACCCCACCGTTTCGCGACTTCACCCCCGGCGAGTTCGTCTACCGGCGCAGCAGCCTCTTCACCGACCGGGGATTCCGCCGGGTGGTCAGCCCGCCGGGCATGGTCGCCCCCTACTACCACCGGCTCGGCTTCCGCGCCGAGGACGACGCGTACGTGCTCGACCTGCCCACCGCCGACCGGGCCTGACCGGCCCCGACGGGGCGGGCGACCGGCCGACACGCCGGCACCGACCCGGCCGTCGGCGGGCGGAGGATTCGCCGGGGCCCCGACGGGGCACAGAGGGGCCTACGCCGTCCCGGGCCCGCCGGGCGGCGCCGCCGGCCGGCGCGGCCGGGGCCGTCGGAGCGAGGGAGAGAACCGGGCGTGCAGAGCTACTGGAGCCAACTGGCCCTGGTCGGAGTCCTGGTCGTCCTCAACGCGATCTTCGCCGGCAGCGAGATGGCGCTGGTCTCGCTGCGCGACAGCCAGGTCCAACGGTTGGAACGCAGCGGCCGGGCCGGCCGGGTGCTGGCCCGCCTCGCCCGGGACCCGAACCGTTTCCTCGCCACCATCCAGATCGGCATCACCCTCGCCGGTTTCCTCGCCTCGGCCGCCGCGGCCGTCTCCCTGGCCAAACCCCTCGTGCCGCTGCTCGGCGTGTTCGGCTCCGCCGCCGAGACGGTCGCCATCGTCGTGGTCACCCTGGCGCTGACGTTCGTCACCCTCGTCTTCGGCGAGTTGGCCCCGAAGCGGATCGCCATGCAGGCCGCCGAGCGCTGGGCGCTGCTGGTGGCCCGCCCGCTGGACCTGCTCGCCAGCTTCACCCGCCCCGCCGTCTGGGCGCTCGGCGCGACCAGCGACCTGGTGGTCCGCCTCGTCGGGCTCGACCCCAGACACGAGCCGGACGAGATCGGCCCCGACGAGCTGCGCGACATCGTCGCCGGCAACCACGGCTTCACCAAGGAACAGCGGACCATCATCGCCGGGGCGGTCGAGATCGCCGACCGGCGGCTGCGCGCGGTGCTCGTACCCCGGTTGCAGGTCTTCACGCTCGACAGCGGCACCACCGCGGAGGCCGCGCGGCTGGTCCTGGCCGCGACCGGGCACTCCCGCGCGCCGGTGGTGCGCCACGGCGGCCTCGACGACGCGGTCGGCGTGATCCACCTGCGCGACCTGGTAGGGGTGCCCGACGACCGGCCCGTCGACGAGTGCGCCCGCCCGCCCATGCTGCTGCCCGACTCGCTGCCCGTGGTCGACGCGCTGCGCCAGTTCAAGGCGGAACGGCAGCACATCGCCCTCGTCGTCGACGAGCGCGGCGCCGTCGACGGCATCGTCACGCTGGAGGACATCCTCGAGGAGATCGTCGGCGAGATCTACGACGAGACCGACCGGGACGTGCGCGCCGTGCGCACCGAGGACGACGGCGCGATGCTGCTGCCCGGCACCTTCCCCGTGCACGACCTCGTCGACGTCGGCGTGGAGCTGCCCGGCCGCCCCGCCGGCGACTACACGACCGTCGCCGGCCTGGTCCTGACCCTGCTGGGACACATCCCCACCGTGCCGGGGGAGGACGTCACCATCGACGGCTGGGCACTGGAGGTCGCCGACATCGACCAGCGGGCCATCACGTCGGTGCGGCTGCGCCGCGTCGCCGCCCCGACCGAGCCCGACGCCGACGCGGAGCCCGACGCCGAGCCCGCCCTCGACCCGGCCCGGAGCTGACCCTCAGCCCGGCCCGGCCGATCCCTCCGGCTGCTCCGGCGGCGCCGCGCCGAACGGGAAGCCGGGCACCGGCGGCACCAACCGGACCGCGTCGGCCGGCACCTGGCGGCTGCTGCCGCGCAGCGCCCGCGCGACCAGGCGGACCAGCCAGGGCCCCGACGGGTGCCGCTCCGCGCCGATCAGCCGCCCGCTGACCCGGGCGTACCAGCGCCCGGCGACGACCAGGTCGGTCAGCCGCAGCCGCCCGTCGGGGACCACCCCGCGCACCACCACGTCCACCACCCGGCCCAGCCGCCGGCCGTGCAGGTCGTACGCGGTGCGGCCGAGCAGCTCACCCGCTCGCACGGTCGGCCCCCGGGATCCGGTCGATCAGGTGCCGGCGCAGCCACCGCTCCACCGGCGCGGACGGCAGGTCGTCGAGGCAGGCGCGCAGCCGCACCGCGCTGTCCACCCGCCCCACCAGCCGGTACGGGATGCGCAGCGGCGTCACCGCCCGGTCCTCGGTGAACCGGACGGCCACCGCGACGAGGAGCCGGCCGATCCGGCCCCCGATCCGCTGCCCGAGCGCCGCCTGCCCGGTGAGCAGGGCGGCCACGTACGGCACCCCGTCCGCGTCGACGGCGAACTCCACGTCGTCGACCTTCCCGACCAGCCGGCCGTCGCGGTCGACGATCTGCCGGTCGAGCAGCCGCCGGCCGAGCTGCATCCTCACCGGCCCATCCCCGTCGCCACCGCCAGCGGGACCGCCGCCACCGACGCGACCACGATGACCAGCAGGAACACCATCCCCAGCAGGTTCGCCAGCGGCCCGTTGACCCGGTCGCCCAGGTACGTCCGGTCGTTGGCCACGATCAGGATCGGCAGGTACGTCAGCGGCAGCACCACCGCGCTGAGCACCAGCATGTACTCCGTCAGCGTCACCGGGTCGACAGTCGTCAGCAGCACCAGCACCCCGAGCAGGACGCTGACCAGCAGCACGCTGTGGAACCGGGCCGCCTCGCGGGGACTCACCCGCTTGCCCCACTGCCAGCCGAAGTACTGCGCGGCGGCGTACGCGGCGGACAGCCCCGTCTCCAGCGCGGCCCCGAACGTCACGGCGAAGAACGCCAGCGCCGCCACCACCAGCCCCGCCGCCCCGAACGCGAGGACCGCCGGATGCGCCACCTGGGCGAGCGAGCCCGGCGACGTCCCGCCCGGGTGGTACACCACCGCCGCCGTGGCCATCAGCGACAGGGCGAGGAAACCGCCGACCGGGAACCCGATCAGCACGCTGGACCGGGCGTCGGCCAGGTCGGCGGCGCTCCACCGCTCCTCCACCGCGCCGGAGGAGAAGAAGAACACCTCGTACGGGCTGACCGTGGAGGCGAACAGCGCCACCGCCACGAACCAGTACGCCCCCCAACCCTGCCCCGCCGCCCCGCCGTGCACCGCCGACCGACCGAGCTCCGCCCAGTCGGTCGGCAGCCGGAACAGCGCCACCGCGAACCCCACCAGGGCCAGCCCGGCCAGGCCGAACACCCGCTCCATCAGCTGGAAGCGCATCCGCCACAGCACCAGCCAGACCGCCGCCGCGGCCACCGGCACCCAGAGCAGGTAGCTCAGCCCGGAGGCCAGTTGCAGGGCCAGCCCCACGCCACCCAGCTCGGCGGCGAGGGTCAGCACGGTCACCAGGTAGGACGCCACCAGGTTCAGCAGCGCCACCCGGGGCCCCAGCCGCTCCCGGACCAGGTCGAACACCGCCCGGCCGCTCACGGCCGCGACCCGGCCGGCCATCTCGGCGTACGCGCAGATGCCCACCACCCCGAGCAGCAGCACCCAGGCGTGCGCCATGCCGAAACGCGCCCCCGCCTGGCTCGCCGCCACCAGGTCCCCGATGTCCACGAACCCGCCGACGGCGGAGAGCACGCCGAGCGTCGCGGCGAGGAGCTTCCTCACCTCGGGCGCGGGTCGACAGGTGCCATCGCCGCGACGATATCGGGACGTAACGCGCCTCAGGCCCCGAACCGCACCTCAGGCCCGAATCGGGCAGCGGCAGCGCGGGAGGCCGGGGTCAGCCGCCCACGAGGTTCTGCAGGCGCACCTGACCCCGGGAGACCAGCCGCCCCGCGTCGTCGGAGATCTCCACCTGCCAGAGCTGCTGGCTGCGGCCCCGGTGCACCGGAGTGCCCACGGCCGTCAGCTCGCCCTCGCGGACCGCCCGCAGGAAGTCCGTCTGGTTCGACACCCCGACCACCCGGCCCTGCCCGCCCAGCCACAGCGCGCCGCCGACGCTCGCGGCGGTCTCCACCACCGCGCAGTAGACCCCGCCGTGCTGAATGCCGTACGGCTGGTGCAGGTCCGGACGGACCAGCCAGCGGATGACGACCCGGTCGGCGCTCGCCTCGTCGAACTTCAGGCCGAGCAGGGCGACGAAGCCCCCGGTCAGCTCAGGTATCTCCACGACGGCTCCTCCTCGCCTCGGGAGGGCCAGCCTAGCCAACCGTGATCAGCGGCAAACCCGGTACCAGCCGGTTCCGGCGATGGGGGAGAATCGGTGACCGTGACCGACAGCAGCCTCCCGCCGACCGGGCGGGACTCTCTGACCGAAGACCTGCGGTGGCGGGGCCTCATCCAG
>NZ_CP120743.1:597500-1767500 GCF_029581295.1 Micromonospora sp. WMMD712 | reverse complement strand
CATGTTACTTCGCCAGGCCTTGATGTCTGGTGCAGGTGTGTGGGTGGGTAGGGGAGCGTCGTGCCGGGGGTGAAGCAGCGGGGTGACCTAGTTGTGGACGCGGCACGAGTGAGAATGCAGGCATGAGTAGCGAAAGAAGGGTGAGAAACCCTTCCGCCGGATGACCAAGGGTTCCAGGGCCAGGCTAATCCGCCCTGGGTGAGTCGGGACCTAAGGCGAGGCCGAGAGGCGTAGTCGATGGACAACGGGTTGATATTCCCGTACCCGCGAAGGAGCGCCCGTGATGAACCTCGTTGTGCTAACCACCCAAACCATCCAAGGTCTTCGGACTGAGGGTGGGGAGCGTGGGAACCTGGCGGGTAGTAGTCAAGCGATGGGGTGACGCAGGAAGGTAGCTGATCCCGGCCGGTGGTTGTGCCGGGGTAAGCGTGTAGGCCGGTGTGTAGGCAAATCCGCACACTATTCAGGCTGAGACGTGATGCCGAGCCGATTCAGGTGAAGTCAGTGATCCTATGCTGCCGAGAAAAGCCTCTAGCGAGTTCTGAGCGGCCCGTACCCCAAACCGACACAGGTGGTCAGGTAGAGAATACCGAGGCGATCGGGCGAACTGTGGTTAAGGAACTCGGCAAATTGCCCCCGTAACTTAGGGAGAAGGGGGGCCGGAGACGTGAAGCCCCTTGCGGGTGGAGCGTTGTATGGCCGCAGAGAGCAGGGGGAAGCGACTGTTTACTAAAAACACAGGTCCATGCGAAGAAGTAATTCGATGTATATGGACTGACGCCTGCCCGGTGCTGGAACGTTAAGGGGACCTGTTAGCTCCTTTTGGGGGGCGAAGCGGAGAACTTAAGCGCCAGTAAACGGCGGTGGTAACTATAACCATCCTAAGGTAGCGAAATTCCTTGTCGGGTAAGTTCCGACCTGCACGAATGGCGTAACGACTTCCCCACTGTCTCAACCACAGGCCCGGCGAAATTGCATTACGAGTAAAGATGCTCGTTACGCGCGGCAGGACGGAAAGACCCCGGGACCTTTACTATAGCTTGACATTGGTATCTGAGTTAGCTTGTGTAGGATAGGTGGGAGCCGGTGAAGTCCATACGCCAGTATGGGTGGAGGCAATCTTGAAATACCACTCTGGTTGATTCGGGTATCTAACTTCGGGCCGTTATCCGGTTCAGGGACAGTGTCTGGTGGGTAGTTTAACTGGGGCGGTTGCCTCCTAAAGGGTAACGGAGGCGCCCAAAGGTTCCCTCAGCCTGGTTGGCAATCAGGTGTTGAGTGCAAGTGCACAAGGGGGCTTGACTGTGAGACTGACAGGTCGAGCAGGGACGAAAGTCGGGACTAGTGATCCGGCACTTGCGTGTGGAAGCGGTGTCGCTCAACGGATAAAAGGTACCCCGGGGATAACAGGCTGATCTTCCCCAAGAGTCCATATCGACGGGATGGTTTGGCACCTCGATGTCGGCTCGTCGCATCCTGGGGCTGTAGCAGGTCCCAAGGGTTGGGCTGTTCGCCCATTAAAGCGGTACGCGAGCTGGGTTTAGAACGTCGTGAGACAGTTCGGTCCCTATCCGCCGTGCGCGTAGGATACTTGAGAAGGGCTGTCCCTAGTACGAGAGGACCGGGACGGACGAACCTCTGGTGTGCCAGTTGTCCCGCCAGGGGCACGGCTGGTTGGCTACGTTCGGAAGGGATAACCGCTGAAAGCATCTAAGCGGGAAGCCTGCTTCAAGATGAGGTATCCCACCCACCTTTGGTGGGGTAAGGCCCCCAGCTAGACGACTGGGTTGATAGGCCGGAGATGTAAGCTCGGTAACGGGTTGAGTTGACCGGTACTAATAGGCCGAGGACTTGACTACAAAGATTCTGCTCGCGTCCACTGTGCAACTCTGAACAAACAGACGCCCACCCGGTTGGGGTTGTGGGTTGTTTGATATGTTCATAGAGTTACGGCGGTCATGGCGGAGGGGAAACGCCCGGTTACATTCCGAACCCGGAAGCTAAGCCCTCCAGCGCCGATGGTACTGCACTCGGGAGGGTGTGGGAGAGTAGGACACCGCCGGACATTCTTTCCAGTCGAGGGCCGCCCCAATATGGGTCGGCCCTCAACTGCGTAGCGTCGAGTGCGGCGCAATCAGGAAGGATGTACCTGTGAGTTCAGGACCGCAGGACGGCGACCGTCCTCGACGTTACGAAGACCGTTCCGACCGACGTGGTGACGCGCCCCGTCGCGATGACCGCCCGTCGTACCGGGATCGGGACGACCGCTCGCGCGACCAGCGCGGCGGCTATGGCGACCGCCGCGAGGGCGGTTTCCGCTCCCGCGACGATTCACGGTCCACCGGCGGTGGCCGGGACGGTGGTCACCAGGGCCCGCCACGTGGCGAGGGTCGGGACTTCCGCGGCGGCGACCGTCGTGAGGGTGGTTTCCGTTCCGGCCCCCCGCGTGAGGGCGGCTTCCGAGGCGGGGATCGCCGTGAGGGTGGTTTCCGTCGTGACGGCGATGGCCGCCAGGGTGGCTTCCGTGGCGGTGACCGCGAGGGCGGCTTCCGCGGTGGTGACCGGCGCGACGGTGGTTCGCGTGAGGGTGGTTTCCGTTCCGGCCCGCCGCGTGAGGGCGGTTTCCGGGGCGGGGATCGCCGCGAGGGCGGTTTCGGTGGGGACCGCCGTGAGGGCGGCTTCCGCAGCGGCGACCGTCGTGAGGGCGGTTCGCGTGAGGGTGGTTTCCGCGGCGGTGACCGTCGTGAGGGTGGTTTCCGTTCTGGTCCGCCGCGTGAGGGCGGTTTCCGGGGTGGGGATCGCCGTGAGGGCGGTTTCGGTGGGGACCGTCGTGAGGGCGGTTTCCGTCGTGACGGCGATGGCCGCCAGGGTGGCTTCCGTGGCGGTGACCGCGAGGGCGGCTTCCGCGGTGGTGACCGGCGCGACGGTGGTTCGCGTGAGGGTGGTTTCCGTTCCGGCCCGCCGCGTGAGGGTGGTTTCCGGGGTGGGGATCGCCGTGAGGGTGGCTTCGGTGGGGACCGTCGTGAGGGCGGCTTCCGCCGTGACGGTGACGCCCGTGAGGGTGGTTTCCGTGGTGGGGACCGCCGTGAGGGTGGTTTCCGTGGCGGCGACCGATCGGAGGGCGGCTTCCGTTCCGGCCCCCCGCGTGAGGGCGGTTTCCGAGGCGGGGACCGTCGTGAGGGCGGTCCGCGCGAGGGCGGCTTCCGCCGCGATGGGGAGAGCCGCGAGCGCGGTTTCCGCGGCGGCGACCGCGAGGGCACCTTCCGCAGCGGGGATCGCCGTGAGGGCGGTTTCGGCGGTGACCGTCGTGAGGGTGGTTTCCGTTCCGGGCCGCGTGAGGGCGGCTTCCGTGGCGGTGAGGGCCGTGAGGGTGGTTTCCGTGGTGGGGACCGTCGTGAGGGTGGTTTCCGCTCCGGCCCGCCGCGTGAGGGCGGCTTCCGTTCGGGTCCGTCCCGCGACGGCGGCTTCCGCAGTGGCGACCGGACCGGTGGCTACGGCGACCGTCCGCGCCGGGACGACCGGCCGGGATTCGAGGACCGGCGTCGGGACGGTGCCGGGGACGCGTCACGCGACCGCCGGGACGACCGGCGTGACCGGGCCGAGCCGCAGGGGGCCGGCGCACCGGCGTTGCCCGACGAGATCGTCGCGTCCGACCTGGACCAGGCCGTGCGCGCGGAGCTGCTGTCGCTGGCCAAGCCGGTGGCCGACACCGTCGCCCGGCACCTGGTCGCGGCCGGTCAGCTGATCGACGAGGCCCCGGCGGAGGCGCTGGCGCACACGCTCGCCGCCCGTCGGCTCGCGTCGCGTATCTCGGCGGTGCGCGAGGCGGTCGGGTTGGCCGCGTACCACGCGGGGGAGTGGCAGACGGCGATCGCCGAGCTGCGCACGTACCACCGGATGACGGGCCTCCAGAGCCACCTGGCCGTGCTCGCCGACTGCGAGCGGGCGCTCGGGCGTCCGGAGCGGGCGATCGACCTGTTCCGGGGGGCTGACCGGGAGAAGCTCGACCAGGCCGTCGCGGTCGAGCTGCTGATCGTCGCCGCCGGGGCCCGGGGTGACCTCGGCCAGAAGGACGCGGCCGTGGCCATGCTCCAGGTCCGCGAGCTGACCAACGATGCGACCGAGCCGTGGGCCGCCCGGCTCCGGTACGCGTACGCCGACGCGCTGCTCGCCGTGGACCGCCGTGAGGAGGCCCGGGAGTGGTTCTCCCGGGCGGCCGACGTCGACGCCGAGGGCGACACCGACGCCGCCGAGCGGCTGCTCGAACTCGACGGGGTGCTGATCGAGGGCGACGACGAGGACGACGAGCCGGCCGAGGAAGGCGTCGACGCCGCCGCCGACCACGAGGACGACGGCGACCACGAGGACGACGACCACGAGGACGACGACCAGGAGGACGAAGACGACGACCAGGAGGACGAGGACGAGGACGACGTCGCCCCGGTGGCTGCGGACCGGGCCGGGTCGGCACCGACGGAGACCGAGCGGGGCGCGAAGCCCGTGGACTCGCCCGAGCCGGGTGCGGACCTGCGGTGACGACGGACACCGGGGACCGGCTGGTCGACGGCTACTCGCTGGTCGTCTTCGACCTGGACGGGGTCATCTACCTGATCGACCGGCCGATCCCCGGCGCGGTCGAGGCGGTGGGGCGGCTGCACGCCGAGGGGCGGACGGTCGCGTACGCCACCAACAACGCGTCGCGGCGGGCCAGCGAGGTCGCCGACCTGCTCACCGGGATGGGGGTGCCTGCCGGGCCGGAGGAGGTGCTCACCTCTGCGGGCGCCTCCGCCGAGCTGCTGGCGGAGCGGTTGCCCGCCGGCTCGCCCGTGCTGGTGGTGGGCGCGGAGGCGCTGCGCGCCGAGATCACCGCAGTCGGGCTGCGCCCGGTGTCCCGCCTCGACGAGTCGCCCGTCGCCGTCGTGCAGGGGTACGGCCCGCAGGTCGGCTGGGCGGACCTGGCCGAGGCGTCCCTGGCCGTGCGGGCCGGGGCACAGTGGATCGCCACGAACACCGACCGGACCCTGCCCAGCGGGCGGGGGCCGCTGCCGGGCAACGGGTCACTGGTGGCCGTGCTGCGGACCGCGCTGGACCGGGACCCCGACGTGGTCGTGGGCAAGCCCGAGCCGGCGCTGTTCGCCACCGCCGCCCGCCGGGCGGGGCAGGGACGCACCCTCGTGGTGGGCGACCGCCTCGACACCGACATCGAGGGCGCCCGGCGTGCCGGCCTGGACAGCCTGCTCGTGCTGACGGGCGTCAGCGACGTGCCCGAGCTGCTGACCGCCCCGGCGGCGCGCCGGCCGACGTACGTCTCGGTCGACCTCGCCGGGCTGTTCGACCCGGCGGCCGTGGTCCGGGTGCCGGGCGCCGCCGAGACGGGCGGCTGGTCGGTGCGCGCGACCGACGGCGGCCTGGAACTGGCCGGCAGCGGCCGGCCGCTGGACGCGTTGGCCGCGCTCTGCGCCGTCGCGTGGGCGACCGGCGTGGGCCCGCAGGCCCGGGCGGGTTCGCCGGAGGCCGAGGCGGCCCTGGTCGCCCTCGGCCTGGCGGACTGACCCACCGCGCGGTGTGCGCAGCCCGCTCCCGCGGCGCCGGCCGGTCCGGGGCCGCAGGGGCGGGCTGCGCCCGTTTCCGGTCGTCAGAGCAGCTTGCGGAGCTTCATCAGGTCGAACGGGTTCGCCTTGATCGACACGCGGCGCGACGCGACCGCCTTGGTCACGTCGAGCTCGCCGCGCACCAGGGCGAGCAGGTCGTCGCTGCTGGTGCTCAGCGCGATCTTCGCCTTGGGGTCGTCGCCGTCGGTGAGGTCGAGCAGCCGCCCGTCGGCGAGCCGGCCGTGGAAGGCGGTGCCCAGGTCGGTCACCCGGCAGGCCAGGGTGCGGTCCAGGTCGACCCGTTCCCGCACGGCGTCGGCGTTGCGGTCCAGCCGGGCGGCCAGATCCTGCAACGCCTGCCGGCACTCGTCCACGCTGGCCACTTCGTCTCCTCACGCGCGCCACGTCCGTTTCCCGGCACCGTACCGCAATGGGCGTCGCCCGGCGCCCGGTAGCGTGAGACCCGCAACCCCACCCCCGTGGAAGGACTCAGGCATGCAGGACGCGTGGCGCGCCTACCTCGGACTGGCCATGGGCCTGACGGAGGCGCCCCGGAAGAAGGCGCAGGACGTGGTGCGCCGGGTCGTCGGCTCCGGCGAGGCGACGGCGACCCAGCTCCAGGCCCTCGCCGAGGAACTGGTCTCCACCGGCGCGGCGAACCGGGAGGCGCTGACGAAGCTGGTGCGCTTCGAGGTGGACCGCGCGCTCGGCGCGGTCGGGCTGGCGACCGCCGACGAGGTGGCGGAGCTGACCCGCCGGGTGCACGAGCTGGAACGCCAGCTGCGGGAGGCCCGGGCCGGCCTCGCCGAACCCGCCCCGCCGTCGCCCGGCCCGCAGGAGCCGGCCCCGCAGTCGCCCGGGGCGGATCCGCCCGGGGCGACGACGTCCGGGGCACCTGCCCCCGTCGCCACGAAGGCGATGGCGAAGAAGGCCGTCGCCACGAAGGCCGTGGCGAAGAAGGCGGTCGCGAAGAAGGCCGTCGCCCGCAAGGCGCCCGCCGCGGTGGGCAACGCCGAGCCGGCGGGGGACGCGGCGGAGCCGGCCCGCCCCGCGAAGAAGACGCCGGCCCGCAAGCGGCAGCCGGGCGGTGCGGCGTGAGCGTACCCCTGTCTGGCCGGTGCCGGCGGTGAGCGGACCGTTCCGGCCGGGCCCGCCGCCCGGCGGCCGGCCCGTGCCGCCGCCGGGGCCCCGACCGGGCCCGCCGCCTCGCCCGGTTGCCGACGCCGACGACGGCGACGCCCGGCACCCTGCCGTGGACGCCGCCGTGCAGGCGATGGCGAACGCCGCGTCGCTCTCCCCGGCCGACCAGATCCTGCAGTACGAGGCGGCGTACCAGACGCTGCGGGAGACCCTCGCCACCATCGACCAGGCCTGACCGACCGGAGATCCACCCTCATGGCACGTCGCAACCGGCTCGACGCCGAACTCGTCCGCCGCGGTCTGGCCCGGTCCCGCGAGCAGGCCGCCGCGTTGGTCGAGGCCGGGCGGGTCCAGCTGCGCGGGGTGCCGGCCCGCAAGGCCGCCGCGCTGGTCGACCCCGCCGATCCGCTGCTGGTCACCGGTGCCGACCCCACCTCGGAGTACGTCTCCCGGGGCGGTCACAAGCTGGCCGGCGCGCTGGCCGCGTTCACCCCGCACGGGCTTCGGGTGGCGGGCCGGCGCTGCCTCGACGCCGGCGCGTCGACCGGCGGCTTCACCGACGTCCTGCTGCGCGCCGACGCGGCCGAGGTCGTCGCCGTGGACGTCGGCTACGGGCAGCTCGCGTGGGCGCTGCGCACCGACGACCGGGTACGGGTGTTCGAGCGGACCAACGTCCGCACGCTGACCCCGGAGGCGATCGGCGGGGAGGTCGACCTGACGGTGGCGGACCTGTCGTTCATCTCGCTGCGGCTGGTGCTGCCGGCGCTGACCGCCTGCACCCGGGCCGACGGCGACCTGGCGTTGATGGTGAAGCCCCAGTTCGAGGTCGGCAGGGAGCGCGTCGGCGCGGGCGGGGTCGTGCGCGATCCGGCGCTGCGCGCCGAGGCGGTCCTGGACGTGTCGACGGCGGCCGCCCAGCTCGGCCTGGGGCTCGCGGGCGTGACCGCCAGCCCGCTGCCGGGGCCCAGCGGCAACGTCGAGTTCTTCGTATGGTTACGCCGGGGAGTGCCGGCGGCGGACCCGGAGCGGGTGCGGGCCGTCGTGGCGGCCGGCCCGCAGGGCCCGAGCCCGTCCGGTGACGCGCCGGACGCGGCCCCGGAGGAGGTGGCAGGGTGAGCGCGAGGAGTGAGCTTGCGAGCCCCGCAGTCGTGAGCGGAGGCGGTGGGGTGAGCGCGAGGAGTGAGCTTGCGAGCCCCGCAGTCGCGAACAAGGGCGGTATGGGGTGAGCGCGAGGAGTGAGCTTGCGGGCGCTGCGGTCGTGAGCGGAAGGTGGTTCCGTTGAGTCGTACCGCGCTGCTGGTGACGCACACCGGCCGGCGTCGCAGCACGGAGCACGCCCGGGCGGTCGCGGCGGACCTGATCGCCGCGGGGTTCGAGGTGCGGGTGGTGGCCGAGGAGGCCGACGACCTGGACCTGCCGGGCGTGGTGCCGATGACGGGGCTGGAGGCCGCCGAGGGAGCGGAGATCGTCTTCGCCCTGGGCGGCGACGGCACGTTCCTGCGCGCGGCGGAGCTGGCCCGGCCAGCGAAGGCGCCGCTGCTCGGCATCAACCTGGGCAAGGTCGGGTTCCTCGCGGAGGCGGAGATCGACGACCTGGACGTGGCCGTGCGCGACGTGGTGGACCGCAACTACACGGTGGACGAGCGGCTCACCCTCGACGTGACGGCGGAGTTCGACGGCGGCCCGACGATCGAGTCCTGGGCGCTCAACGAGATCAGCGTCGAGAAGGGCGAGCGGGCCCAGATGCTGGAGCTGCTGGTCGACGTGGACGGCCGCCCGCTGTCCCGGTACGGCTGCGACGGCGTGGTCTGCGCGACCCCCACGGGCTCGACGGCGTACGCGTTCTCGGGCGGCGGGCCGGTGGTGTGGCCGGAGGTGGAGGCGTTGCTGCTGGTCCCGATCAGCGCGCACGCGCTGTTCAGCCGGCCGTTGGTGACCGCGCCGACGTCGACGTTCTCGATCACGGTGGACCCGTTCACCACCCTCGCCGTGCTGTGCTGCGACGGCCGGCGCGTCTACGACCTGCCGCCGGGGGCGCAGGTTACGGTGCGGCGCGGCGCGCTGCCGGTGCGGGTGGTGCGGCTGCAGGCCCGGTCGTTCACCGACCGGCTGGTGGCGAAGTTCGGGTTGCCGGTGCACGGCTGGCGGGGCAACCGCAGGTGAGCGACGTCTCCGGGGCGGCCCGGCGGCGCTGGTGGGCCGCTGGTCGGCCGGCGTCCCGGCAGGGGTGACGGGGCGGCGGCCGGTGGGCGGTCACCGCGTCCCGGCCGTGCCGGCTGGTCAAGTGTCGGGGCCCGCGTCTACTGTCGGTTGCTGTGCTGGAAGAGCTGCGCATCACCGGACTGGGCGTCATCGAGGACACCACGCTGCCGTTGGCCGGCGGGATGAACGTCATCACCGGCGAGACCGGTGCGGGCAAGACGATGGTGGTGACGGGCCTGGGCCTGCTCTTCGGCGGCCGGGCCGACGCGGGCCGGGTGCGGGCCCAGCCGGGTCGGGCGGTGGTCGAGGGGCGGCTGCGGCTCGGCGGCCGGGTGGCTGCCGCCGTGCACGCCCGGGTCACCGACGCCGGCGGGGAGCCGGACGACGACGGTTCGCTGCTGCTGAGCCGCACGGTCACCGTGGAGGGTCGCTCGCGGGCGCATCTGGGCGGGCGGGGCATGCCGGTGGCGATGCTCGGCGAGGTCGGCGAGCAGGTGGTGGCGGTGCACGGCCAGTCCGACCAGTTGCGCCTGCTGCGTCCGGCCGAGCAGCGGGCCGCGCTGGACCGGTTCGCCGGCCCGGAGCACGAGAAGCTCCTCGACGCGCTGCGGGAGGCGTACTCCCGGTGGCGGGCGGTGGTCGACGATCTGGCCGACCGGCGGCGCAACGCCCGGGCACGCCATCAGGAGGCCGACCTGCTCCGGCTGGGGCTCGACGAGATCAGCCGGGTGGATCCGCAGCCGGGCGAGGACGACGAGTTGCGGGCCGAGGCGCAGCGCCTGGAGCACGCGGAGGGGCTGCGCACGGCCGCGCAGACGGCGCACCACTGCGTCGCGGGCGGCACCGAGCCGACCGACGAGACGCCGGACGCCACGGCGCTGCTGGGGCTGGCCCGGCGCACCCTGGAGGCGCAGGCGGGCACCGATCCGGCCCTGGGTGACCTGGCGGCCCGGTTGGAGGAGGCGGCGACGCTGGTCGCGGACGTCTCGGCGGAGCTGTCGACGTACCTGGCGGCGTTGGACGCGGATCCGGCCCGGTTGCAGGTCGTCTACGAGCGGCGGGCGGCGCTGCGGGCGTTGACCCGCAAGTACGCCGACGACGTCGACGGGGTGGTGGCGTGGGCGGAGCGGGCCCGGGCGCGGCTGTCCGATCTGGACACCTCCGACGACGTGCTGGACGAGCTGGACCGGGAGGCCGCCCGGCTGGCCGGTGAGGTGGCCGACCTGGCGGGGCGGGTGTCGGCGTCCCGGCAGGAGGCGGCGTCGCGGTTCGCCGAGCAGGTGACGGTCGAGCTGGCGGGGTTGGCGATGCCGCACGCGCGCATCGAGGTGGCGGTGCTGCCCCGGCCGGCGGGCCGGTCGGAGCCGAGCCTGGCGGTCAACGGCGTGGAGGTGGGCGTCGGCCCGGACGGCGGCGACGAGGTGGAGCTGCGCCTGCTGGCGCACCCGGGTGCCCCGTCGCTGCCGTTGCAGCGGGGCGCGTCCGGCGGTGAGCTGTCCCGGGTGATGCTCGCGATCGAGGTGGTGTTCGCGGGCTCGGGCGGCCCGCCGACCCTGGTCTTCGACGAGGTCGACGCGGGGGTGGGCGGTCAGGCGGCGGTGGAGATCGGCCGGCGGCTGGCCCGGCTGGCGCGCAGCCACCAGGTGTTGGTGGTCACCCACCTGCCGCAGGTGGCGGCGTTCGCCGACCGCCACCTGGTGGTGGCGAAGGACACGGGTGGCGCGGTGACCACCAGCGGGGTGCGGGTGGTGGAGGACACGGAGCGGGCCCGGGAGCTGGCCCGGATGCTGGCGGGTTTGCCGGATTCGGATCTGGGTATCGCTCACGCCGAGGAGCTGCTGGCCGTGGCGGCGCGCGAAAGGCGGCCCTGACGGCGCGTTATTGTGAGCGCACGCACACCGGCGCGCGCTCTGGTGTGCTTCCCTGGGTAGGCGGCCCTGCTCAGGCATGTCGCGACAGAAAAGCCTGCCTCACATGCCAGGATGGTCACGATGCGTCTACCCACGTTGCGCCGGACCCGTAACACCGAGCCGGACACAGTCCTCGGCACCGCGCGCCTCGACCGCCGGACGAAGCGCCTGGTCGGGCGGCTGCGCCCGGGCGATGTCGCGGTGATCGACCACGTCGACCTGGACCGGGTGGCGGCCGACTCGCTGGTGGCGGTCGGCGTCGCCGCCGTGCTCAACGCGAAGCCGTCGGTCTCCGGACGGTATCCGAACCTCGGCCCGGAGGTGCTGGTGACCGCCGGCATCCCGCTGCTGGACGACCTCGGCGAGGGGATCTTCGAGCGGGTCCGGGAGGGCGACACCGTCCGGATCGAGGGCAACACCGTGTTCGTCGGCGGCGAGCCGGTCGCGCACGGAGCGTTGCAGGACGCCGAGTCGGTGGCGAAGGCGATGGCCGACGCCCGCGAGGGGCTGTCGGTGCAGTTGGAGGCGTTCGCCGCCAACACGATGGACTATCTCAAGCAGGAGCGCGACCTGCTCCTCGACGGCGTGGGCGTGCCGGAGATCCAGACCCAGATCCAGGGCCGGCACTGCCTGATCGTGGTCCGCGGCTACGACTACAAGGCCGACCTGGACGTGCTGCGCCCGTACATCCGGGAGTTCAAGCCGGTGCTGATCGGCGTGGACGGCGGGGCGGACGCGCTGGTCGAGGCCGGCTACACCCCCGACATGATCATCGGGGACATGGACTCGGTGACCGACGACGTGCTGCGCTGCGGCGCCGAGGTGATCGTGCACGCCTACCCCGACGGCCGGGCCCCGGGGCTGCCCCGGGTCGCCGGGCTGGGCGTCGAGGCGATCACCTTCCCGGCGGCGGCCACCAGCGAGGACCTGGCGATGCTGCTGGCCGACGAGAAGGGCGCCTCGCTGCTGGTGGCGGTCGGCACCCACGCCACCCTGGTCGAGTTCCTGGACAAGGGCCGGGGCGGGATGGCCTCGACGTTCCTCACCCGGCTCAAGGTCGGCGGGAAGCTGGTGGACGCCAAGGGCGTGAGCCGGCTCTACCGGCAGAGCATCTCCGGTTCGTCGCTGCTGCTGCTGGTCCTGTCGGCGGTGGCGGCGATGGCCTCGGCTGTGGCGGTCTCCACCGTCGGCAAGGCGTACCTGGGCGTGGTCAGCGAATGGTGGAACAATTTCGTGTTCCAACTCGGCCAGCTCTTCTAGCTCCCCGACCGATCAAGAGGCTGCAAGCGTGATCAACTTCCGCTACCACGTGGTGTCCCTGACCGCGGTCTTCCTGGCGCTGGCCATCGGCCTGGTCGTCGGCACGGCTGCCCTCAACGGCCCCGTCGCCGACTCGCTCAAGGAGCGGGTCAACGGGCTGAGCAAGGACAACCAGCAGATGCGCCAGGCGGTCAACAACATGCAGAAGGAGATCGAGCTGGAGGAGCAGTTCGCCGCCGAGGTCGCCCAGGTCCTCCTGCCGGGCAAGCTCACCGGGCGTCGCGTGCTGCTGCTCACCCTGCCCAGCGGGCGCGAGCACACCGAGGGCGTGCTCAAGATGCTCCAGCTCGGCGGCGCCCAGGTCACCGGCCGGGTCGACCTGCAGGACAAGTTCATCAACCCGGACAACAACAACAACCTGATGGAGCTGGCCGTCACCGCCGCCCGGCCGAGCGCCCCCGCCTCGGGGCTGCCCGGCAACGGGCACGGGGTGGAGACGTCCAGCGCCCTGCTGGCCAGCGTGCTGCTCGACCGCGCCGACGGCGCGTCCCCGGCCACGGAGGCCGACCGCCGGGCGGTGCTGGCGTCGTACAGCAACGCCGGATACCTGACGACCGACGAGAAGGTGACCGGGCCCGCCGAGGCGGTGGTGCTGGTCAGCGGCCAGCCGTACGTGGACAAGGACTCCGCGAAGAAGGACGAGTCGGTGGTCAAGGTCGCCGAGCAGTTCGACCGGACGGGGGCGATCGTGGTGGCCGGCAACGGCTCGGCCGGCGGCAACGTCGTCTCGGTCGTCCGGGGCGACCCGGTGCTGTCGCAGACCATCTCCACCGTCGACGACGCCAACACCACCCAGGGGCAGCTGGTCACCACCCTCGCCCTGGTGCAGCAGCTCGTGGAGAAGAAGGCCGGCCAGTACGGCGTGGGCGACAACGCGTCCGCGCTGCTGCCTAGACTGCCCCAGTGAGCGAACGACGTACCCGGGTGTCCGACCCTTCCCGCCGTGCGTGCGGCGTACCGAACGGGGTGACCGCGTGAGCCTGCTGGGCCGCCTGCTGATCGCCGGCGCCGGTGCCGCCGCCGCCCGCTACGCGCTGCGCGAGGTGCGCACCTCCCCGGCCGCCCCGGCGCTGGAGCGCACCAACTTCCGGGGCCGCACCGTCACCCTCGCCGCCGGGCCGGCGCTCGCCGCCGGCGCCGCCGCGGCCGGGGCGTTCGGCGCGGCCAGCGCCCCCGCCGGCGTCGCCGCGCTGGTGGCCGGCGTGGGCGGGGGAGCGGTCGGGGTCTACGACGACGTGGTGGGGGCCCGACCCGAGCAGAAGGCCGCCAAGGGCTTCGCCGGGCACCTGGCCGCGCTGCGCGAGGGCCGGGTCACCGCCGGGCTGGTCAAGATCGTCGGGGTGGGCGCGGCGGGGCTGGCCGCGTCGGCGCTGCTCGCCGCCGACCGGTCCGTCGCCGCCCACCCCCGCCGCGGGCGGCTCGGCGCGGTGGGCCGCACCGCCGACGTGCTCCTCGGCGCGGGGGTGATCGCCGGCACCGCCAACCTGCTCAACCTGCTGGACCTGCGGCCCGGGCGGGCGCTGAAGTCCGCGCTGCTGCTCGGCGCGCCGCTGACCGGGGGCCCGCACGGCGGGATCGCCGCCGGGGCGGTGGGTGCCGCCGCCGGCCTGCTCCCCGACGACCTCGACGAGCAGGTGATGGTCGGCGACGGCGGGGCCAACGCGATCGGCGCGGTGCTCGGGGTGGCCCTCGCCGCCCGCACCGGGCCGCTGGGCCGGGCCGGCCTGCTCGCCGTGCTCGCCGGGCTCACCGCCGCCAGCGAGAAGGTCAGCTTCACCCAGGTCATCCAGGCCACCCCGGGCCTGCGTGAGCTGGACGCGCTGGGCCGGCGCACCGACTGACGTGCGCCCGGTGCCCATGAGCCCGGCGCTGCCGACGCGGCGACCGGCAGACGTGCGGGCCGCCGCGACCGACGGGAAGGCCCCCTGCTGACGTGAAGAACCCGGCACCCCTCGCCGGCGCCGGCCGGGTGGCCGGGGCGGCCGCCCTCATCGCGGTGCTCACCGTGGTCGCCCGGCTCGCCGGCTTCGGCCGCACCGCCGTGTTCACCTGGGTGGTGGAGCGCAGCGACCTCGGCGGCATGTACGTGGTCGCCAACATCGCGCCGAACATCATCTTCGAGATCGTGGCCGGTGGGGCGCTGGCCAGCCTGGTGGTGCCGCTGCTGGCCGGTCCGGTCGCGGCGGGCGACCGGCGGGCCGTCGGCGCGACCACCGGCGCCCTGCTGACCTGGACGCTGACCCTGCTGGTGCCCCTCGCGGCGCTGGTGGCGCTGCTGGCCGGGCCGATCGTCGAGGCGCTCAGCTCCGGCCGCAGCCCCGCCGAGCTGGCCGCCGGGGCGCGCATGCTGCGGATCTTCGCCCCCCAGCTGCCGCTCTACGGCATCGGGATCGTGCTCACCGGCGTCCTCCAGGCGCACCGCCGGTTCGCCTGGCCCGTACTCGCCCCGCTGCTGTCCAGCCTCACCGTGATCGTGGTCTACCTGACCTTCGGCGGCGTCGAGGGCCGGGGGGCCAGCATCGCCGGGGTGAGCCGGGGCGGCGAGCTGATCCTCACCGGCGGCACCACCCTCGGCGTGGTCGTGCTGTCGCTGTCGCTGCTGATCCCGCTGCGCCGGCTCGGCCTGCGGCTGCGTCTCGGGTACGCGTTCGACGCCGACGCCCGCGCCCGGGTCGGCGGGCTCGCGGCGGCCGGGGCGGTCACCGTCGCCGCCCAGCAGCTCGCCCTCGCCGTGGTCGTCAAGAGCGCCTCCGGCGGCCCCACCGGCTCCCCGCAGGTGTTCAACCTCGCCCAGACGATGTACCTGCTGCCCTGGGCGGTGCTCGCCGTGCCGCTCGCCGTCGCCGCGTACCCGACCCTCGCCGCCGCGTCGGCGGCCGGCGACGAACGGGCGTACCGGGACACCCTCGCCGCCACGACCCGGGGGGTGCTGCTGTTCAGCTGCCTCGGCGCGGCGGCCCTCGCCGGCACCGCCGCCCCCGTCGCCGCCTTCTTCTACCCCGACGACCCGGCCCCGGTGGCCGCCGCGATCGCCGGCTTCGCCCCCGGCCTGCTGGGCTACGGACTGTTCGCGGTGCTCTCCCGCGCCCTCTACGCCCGGGGCGACACCCGGCCGGCCACGGTGGCCATCACCGCCGGCTGGCTGGCCGTGCCGCTGGCCGTCGCCCCCCTCGCCGCGCTGCTGCCCCGCGCCGACCGGGTGCTCGCGGTGACCCTGGCCAACTCGGCCGGCATGCTGCTGCTCGGCGTCCTGCTGCTCGTCGCGGCGCGCCGCGCGGCCGGGTCCGCCGCGCTGGCCGGGACGGCCCGCGCGGGCGCGGCGGGGCTGCTCGGCGGGGCCCTCGCCGCGCTCGCCGGGGCGGCCACCGCGCATGCCCTGGCCGGGGCCGGGGCCGGCACCCCGACGACACTCGCGGCCCTCGTGCAGGGCATGCTGTCAGCAGCCGTGGTCGGGGTGGCGTTCCTCGCCGTGGCGTACCTGGCCGACCGGCGGGACGTGCGGCCACTGCTCGCCGCCGTGGGCCGCCGGCTGCCCGGCGCGCTCCGGCGCGGCGGACGCCCCGGCGGGCCCCGGCAGGGGGACGAGGTCGGTCCGGAACGGGGCGACGGGAAGGAGACGGTGTCCGGGTGAGCGGGACGACGGGCGGCCGACCGGGGGTGGCGGTGGACCGGGGGTGGTCGCGGTGACGGGCGCGACACCGGCCGTCGGCGGGCACGGCACCGTGGCGCTGCTGCTCGCCTCCAGCACCGGCGGCGTCGGTCAGCACGTCCGCTCCGTCGCCCGGGGCCTCGCCGCCGCGGGCGCGCCGGTGCTGGTCTGCGGGCCGGCGGCCACCGAGGAGCAGTTCGACTTCACCGGCGCGGGGGCCCGCTTCCAGCCGGTCGAGATCCCGGCCAGCCCGACGCCCGCCGACGCCCGGGCCGTCGCCGCGCTGCGCCGCGCGCTGGCCGCCGAACCGGTCGCCGTCGTGCACGCGCACGGCCTGCGCGCCGGGCTCGTCGCCGTCCTGGCCCGGCCGGCGGCCCCGCTCGTGGTCACCTGGCACAACGCGGTGCTCGCCCGGGGGTTGCGCGGCGGGTTGTCCCGACTCGCCGAGCGGGTCGTCGCCCGGGGCGCGCGGGTCGCCCTCGGCGCCAGCGCCGACCTGGTCGAGCGCGCCGCCGCCCTCGGGGCAGCCGACGCCCGGCTCGCCCCGGTCGCCGCGCCGGCGCTGCCCGCGCCGCGTCGCCGCCGGGCCGCCGTCCGCGCCGAGTTCGCGGTCGCCGCCGGCCAGCCGCTGATCCTCTCCGTGGGCCGGCTGCACCCCCAGAAGCGGTACGACGTGCTGGTCGACGCCGCCGCCCGGTGGCGCGGCCGGACCCCGCCGCCGGTCGTGGTGATCGCCGGCAGCGGCCCGGCATACCTGCCCCTCGCCGCCCGGATCTCCGCCGCCCGCGCCCCGGTCACCCTGCTCGGGCACCGCACCGACGTGGCCGACCTGCTCGCCGGGGCGGACCTGGCCGTGGTGACCAGCGACTGGGAGGCCCGCCAGCTGTTCGCGCAGGAGGCGCTGCGGGCCGGCGTACCGCTGGTGGCGACCGCCGTCGGCGGGCTGCCGGAGCTGGTCGGCGACGCCGCGGCGCTGGTGCCCCCGGGTGACGTCGAGGCGGTCGACGCGGCCGTGCGCGCGCTCCTCGACGACGACGACCGGCGGGCCGAGCTGGGCCGGCGCGGCGCCGCGCGGGCGGCGACGTGGCCCACCGAGGCGGACACCGTCGCCCAGCTTGCCGCGCTCTACGCGGAGCTGGCCGGCGACACCAGCGGCCCGGCCGCCCCCGGCGCGGACGCCCCGTCGACGGGACGCCGGTGATGCTGCGCGCGCTGAGACCGGTGCTGCTGCGCCGGCTGCCGCCGGTCCTGCTCACCCTGCTGGTGGTGGTGCTGGGGGTGACCGCGCTCGCCGCCCGGCCCGCCACCGAGACGCCCCGGCGCACCGCCGACTTCGTGGTGCTCGTCGGCGTGGCCGGCCTGCGCTGGGACGACGTCGACGCGCAGACCACCCCGACGCTGTGGCGGATGGCCCAGCAGGGCTCGATCGGCTCCCTGTCGGTGCGGTCCGCCCACCGGCCCACCTGCCCCGTCGACGGCTGGCTGACCCTGGGCGCGGGCAACTTCGCCGCCTGGAACGGCAGCCGGGGCGGCAGCGTGTGCCCGCCGGCCGGGGTGACCGTCGAGCAGCCCGACGGCATCGGCGCGAACCTGCCCGACCAGGAGAGCGTCGTGCAGCACAACCAGCAGCGCCTGCCCTGGGGCGCGGTGCCCGGCGCGCTGGCGGAGTCGGTGCGCTGCTCCGTCGCCGTCGGTCCCGGCGCGGCGGTGGCCGCCGCCCGCCCCTTCGGCCGGGTCGACCGCTACGCCGCCGCGCTGCCCGACGACCCGGCTCCGCTGCTCGGCTCGTGCGTGCTGAGCATCGTCGACCTCGGCACCGTCACCGGCGAGGACCGGGCGGCCCGGGCCGAGCAGGCCCGCCGTGCCGACGCCGACCTGGCCCGGGTCCTCGCCGGCCGGCCCCCGCGTTCCCTGGTGCTGGTCGCCGGGATCTCCGACACCGACCTGCCGGCGCGGCTGCACGTCGCCGTCGCCGACGGGCCGGGCTGGGAACGGGGCTGGCTCACCTCGCCGACCACCGGCCGGGAGGGTTACCTGCAACTGGTCGACCTCGCGCCGACCGCGCTCGCCGCGCTCGGGCGGCCGATGCCGGAACGGCTGTTCCTCGGCCGGCCCGCCCTCTCCGTCGGCGGCCGCCCGGCGGACCTGCCCGCCGCGATCGCCGCGCCGGCCGACGCCGACCGGGAGGCCGCCGCCCAGCGGCGGGTCGCCGGCTGGTTCTTCGCCCTGCTCGCCGGCGCGCAGGTGCTGCTGGCCGTGGCGGTGCTGCCGCTGTTGCGCCGCGCCCGCCGCCACGCCGGTCCCGTCGGCCCGGCGCCGGTGCCCCGGCGGGTGGTGGCGACGGTCGAGCTGCTGCTGATCGCCGCCGCCCTCGCGGTGCCGGCGGCGCTGCTCGCCGACGTGGTGCCGTGGTGGCGCGGCGACCACGCCGGCTGGTGGTTCGCGGCGACCACCGTGCTGCTGCTGGCCGGCGCGACCGCCGCCGTCCGGTTCGCCCCCGGGCACGACGCGACGCTCGGGCCGCTGGGCGCGGTCGCCGGCCTGGCCACCCTCGTGGTCGCCGCCGACGTGCTCACCGGCGCCCGGTTGCAGCTCAACGGGGTGACCGGCTATTCGGCGCTGGAGGGCGGCCGGTTCTCCGGCCTGGGCACCGTCGGGCTCGGCGTGTTCGCCGCCGGGTCGCTGCTGTGCGCCGGCTGGCTGGCCCAGCGGGTCCACCGCCGGTGGCGGCCCATGGTGGTCGTCGCCGTCGGCGGGGCCGCCGTGGTGGTGGTCGGCAGCCCCTACCTCGGCGCGGACTCCATCGGCGCGATCGCGCTGACGGCCGGGGTGAGCGTGGCCGCCGCGATCAGCACCGGCGGCTGGCTGACGGTCAGCCGGCTGGTCTGGGCGGGCATGGCGGGCCTGGCGGTCATGATCGGCTTCGCGGTGGTCGACCTGCGCCGGCCGGCGACCGAACGGGGCAGCCTCGGCCGCTTCCTGGCCGCCCTCGGCGACGGCACCGGCGGGCTGACCGTCCACCGGTCCAGCACGGCCAACTTCGAGACCCTGGTCAACAGCCCGCTCACGGTGCTGGCCCTGGCCGGCGCCCTGCTGGTCTGGTTCGCGCTGCTCCAGCCGTGGGGCGGGCTGATGCGCCTGTTCGGCATCTACCCCGCGATGCGGGCCGCGATGGCGGGCACGGGGGTGGCCGCCGGCCTCGGCGGGCTGCTCGGCGGCTCCGCGCTCGACGTGGCCGGCGCGGCCGGCGCGCTGGTGGTGCCGATGGCGGCGCTCGCGGCGCTGCGGGTGCTCGACCACTCCACCGACCGGACCCAGCCGGGCGACGGGGGCCCCGCCAACGGCCGGCTCGGCGTCGCCCCGCCGGGTGGCCCGGACCGCCCCGCCGCCGCGGACGACGACGGGGCCGGCGACGGGGCAGGCGACGGGACCGCGTCGCCCGCCGACGCGGGCACCGACGGCGGCGGGGACGCGCCGGAGCAGGCGACCGGGCGGGCCGCCCGCGCATCGACGGGGGTCGCGACGGCCTGACCCGGCGCGCCATCCCGGCCGGGCGACCTCGGGTGCGGCCTGCGGACCCGCCCCGGGGAGGTGTTACCGTGGAATCCCGTGGATCGCGTGATCACTTGTCCCGCAGCCGGCACGCCCGGTTTCTCGGCACTGATCGGCACGACGGTCTGCACGACCGCGACGGACGACACGGGAGCAGGCCTTGGCCCCTTCAGCACGGACGACCAGGCACATTTTCGTCACCGGGGGCGTCGCCTCCTCGTTGGGTAAGGGCCTCACCGCCTCCAGCCTCGGCAACCTCCTCTCGGCCCGCGGGCTGCGCGTGGTGATGCAGAAACTGGACCCGTACCTCAACGTCGACCCGGGGACGATGAACCCGTTCCAGCACGGCGAGGTCTTCATCACCGAGGACGGCGCCGAGACCGACCTCGACGTCGGGCACTACGAGCGTTTCCTCGACCGGGACCTGTCCGGCAAGGCGAACGTCACCACCGGCCAGATCTACTCGGACGTGATCGCGAAGGAGCGGCGCGGTGAATACCTGGGCGACACCGTCCAGGTGATCCCGCACATCACCAACGAGATCAAGGCCCGCATCCTCGGCATGGCCGACCCGGACGCCGAGGGCCAGATCCCCGACGTGGTGATCACCGAGGTCGGCGGCACCGTCGGCGACATCGAGTCGCTGCCGTTCCTGGAGGCGATCCGTCAGGTCCGTCACGACCTCGGCCGGGACAACTGCTTCTACCTGCACGTCTCCCTGGTGCCCTACCTGGCCCCGTCGGGCGAGCTGAAGACCAAGCCCACCCAGCACTCGGTGGCGCAGCTGCGCAGCATCGGCATCCAGCCCGACGCGCTGGTGCTGCGCTGCGACCGGGAGATCCCGGAGAAGGTCAAGGTCAAGCTGTCCCTCTACTGCGACGTCGACACCGAGGCGGTCGTCGCCGCCCCGGACGCGCCGAGCATCTACGACATCCCGAAGGTGCTGCACCGCGAGGGCCTCGACGCGTACGTGGTGCGCCGGCTCGGCCTGTCCTTCCGCGACGTGGACTGGGCCAGCTGGGACGACCTGCTCGACCGGGTCCACCAGCCCCGGCACACCGTCACCGTGGCGGTGGTCGGCAAGTACGTCGACCTGCCCGACGCCTACCTGTCGGTCAGCGAGGCGATCCGGGCCGCCGGGTTCGGCCACCGGGCCCGGGTGCAGCTGCGCTGGGTGCCCAGCGACGACTGCGTCACCCCGGCCGGCGCGGCGGCGGCCCTGGCCGGCGTGGACGGCATCGTCATCCCCGGCGGCTTCGGCGTGCGCGGCATCGAGGGCAAGATCGGCACCGCCCGGTACGCGCGGGAGAACGGCGTGCCGCTGCTCGGCCTCTGCCTCGGCCTGCAGTGCATGACCATCGAGGCGGCCCGGCACCTGGCCGGCCTGCACGGGGCCAACTCCCTGGAGTTCGACGAGGAGGCCACGCACCCGGTCATCGCCACCATGGCCGACCAGGAGGACATCGTCGCCGGCCGGGGCGACCTGGGCGGCACCATGCGGCTGGGCGCGTACCCGGCGAAGCTGGCCGCGGGGTCGATCGTCGCCGAGGCGTACGGCACCACCGAGGTCAGCGAGCGGCACCGGCACCGCTACGAGGTGAACAACGCCTACCGCGACCAGCTCAGCAAGGCGGGGCTGCACATCTCCGGCACCTCCCCGGACGGCCGGCTCGTCGAGTTCGTCGAGCTGGACCGCGACCTGCACCCGTTCTTCGTGGCCACCCAGGCGCACCCCGAGCTGAAGAGCCGCCCGACCCGGCCGCACCCGCTGTTCGCGGCGTTCGTGAAGGCCGCCGTCGCCTACTCGGAGGCCGACCAGCTCCCGGTCGACCTGGACGCCGTCGGCGCGGCGGAGGCGGCGGGCCGGGCCGGTCACAACGGCGGCGCGGCCGCCGGGCGCGAGACGGCGTCGGCGTCGTGAGCGCCGTCGAGCACCGCTACGAGGTGACCGGCCGGCGGGAACGCTACGCCGGGCGGATCTTCTCCGTGGTCACCGACGAGGTCACCATGCCCGGCGGGGGCGTCGCCGTCCGCGACTACGTCCGGCACGTCGGCGCGGTCGCCGTCGTGGCCCTCGACGACGCCGGCCAGGTGGTGCTCATCCGGCAGTACCGGCACCCGGTCGGCCGGCACCTGTGGGAGCTGCCCGCCGGGCTGATCGACGTCTCCGGCGAGGACCTGGCCGACACGGCGGCCCGGGAGCTGGCCGAGGAGGCCGACCTCACCGCCGGCACCATCGACGTGCTGGTCGACCTGCACAGCTCGCCGGGCTTCTCCAACGAGGCCATCCGGGTCTTCCTGGCCCGCGACCTCGCCGAGGTGCCCGCCGGGCAGCGCCACGAGCGCAGCGAGGAGGAGGCCGACCTCCAGGTCGTCCGGGTCGACCTCGACGAGGCGGTGCGGATGGTGCTGGCCGGGGAGATCACCAACGCCTCCGCCGTGGCGGGGCTGCTCGCCGCCGCCCGCGCCCGCGACGTCGGCTGGTCGGCGCTGCGCCGCCCGGACGCGCCGCTGCCGCGCTGAGCCGAGCCGGCGTCCCGGCGGCGGCTCGTGCGCCGGGTCGGGCCGCGCGTCCCGCGGGTCGGCGAGGCCCGCGCCGGCCAGGAGGGGAACGTGACGTGGGGAAGGGGCCGTGCGGCACGCCGCACGGCCCCTTCGAGACGAGGCGGAGATCAGTCGCGCAGCGGGCGACCCTGCCCGTCGACGCCGCCGTTGACCAGGATCAGGATCCCGTCGATGGTGCCCCAGAGGGCACCGAAGCCGCAGGTGACCAGGGTCACGACGAGCTGGAGCACGCCGGTCTTGGTGTCGCCCATGTAGAACCGCCCGACGCCGAAGCCGCCGAGGAGGATGCCGAGTACACCCGCGACGACCTTGCTCTTGTCGGAGACGCCCTGCGGGTACTGCTGGTAAGGAGTGGTCATGGGGCGAAACCATAGTGATCGACTCGCGTCCTGTCCGCAGCGGCACCCCACCGGTGGGACGATGGGAGGCCAACACTGGCGGAACGGCTGATCCGCTCTCCACCGCCGGCCCCATCGATGCCTGACACATCGTCAGCACCCCCGGGCACGGGATGGCACAGTGTCGGCGCCGCGAAACGGGCGGCCCGCCTAGACTGCCGCCGGCGGGACGGTGGACCGCGGCGGCAACGGAGCCCCGCGCACCGGGCGGTCGGGGCGGGACGGCCCCGGAGAGAGGTGTCTGCATCGTGAAGGTCGGAATCCCTCGCGAGGTCAAGAACCACGAATACCGCGTGGCCATCACGCCCGCGGGCGTCAACGAGTTCACCCGCAGCGGCCACCAGATCTTCGTCGAGTCCGGCGCCGGCGTCGGGTCGAGCATCACCGACGAGGAGTTCGCCGCGGCCGGCGCGAAGATCCTGGCCACCGCCGACGAGGTGTGGGACACCGCCGAGCTGGTGCTCAAGGTCAAGGAGCCGGTCGCCGAGGAACACCACCGGATGCGCGCCGGGCAGGTGCTCTTCACCTACCTGCACCTGGCCGCGTCCCGGGCGTGCACCGACGCGCTGGTCGACCGGGGGGTCACCGGCATCGCGTACGAGACCGTGGAGCTGCCCGACCGGTCGCTGCCGCTGCTCGCCCCGATGTCCGAGGTGGCCGGCCGGCTCGCCCCGCAGGTCGGCGCGTACCACCTGCAACGGCAGGGCGGCGGGCGCGGCATCCTGATGGGCGGCGTCTCCGGCGTCTACGCGGCCAAGACCGTGGTCATCGGCGCGGGCGTGTCCGGCATGAACGCCGCCGCGATCGCGCTCGGCCTACAGGCCGAGGTGCTGCTGCTGGACAAGAACGTGGCCCGGCTGCGCCAGGCCGACGCCATCTACCGCGGCCACCTGCAGACGGTCGCCTCCAACGCGTACGAGATCGAGCGGGCCGTGCTCGACGCGGACCTCGTCATCGGCGCGGTCCTCGTCCCCGGGGCCAAGGCCCCCACGCTGATCTCCAACGAGCTGGTCTCCCGGATGAAGCCGGGCAGCGTGCTCGTCGACATCTCCATCGACCAGGGCGGCTGCTTCGAGGACTCCCGGCCCACCACGCACGCCGAGCCGACCTACCAGGTGCACGACTCCATCTTCTACTGCGTGGCGAACATGCCCGGCGCGGTGCCGCACACCAGCACCTACGCGCTGACCAACGTCACCCTGCCGTACGCCCTGGAGCTGGCCAACCACGGCTGGCGCGAGGCGCTGCGCCGC
This sequence comes from Micromonospora sp. WMMD712, assembly GCF_029581295.1. NCBI lineage: Bacteria > Bacillati > Actinomycetota > Actinomycetes > Micromonosporales > Micromonosporaceae > Micromonospora > Micromonospora sp. WMMD712. The sequence goes on along the minus strand of NZ_CP120743.1, from coordinate 1,743,920 downwards.
GACCCGGCCCTGGCGCTGGGCCTGAACACCCACGACGGGCAGGTCGTCTACGGGCCGGTCGCCGAGGCGCACGGCATGCCGGCCCGGCCGCTGGCCGAGGTGCTGGCCTGACCGGGCAGCGGCACCCCGGGGCACCGGAGGTGGCCGGCGCGGAACCCGCGCCGGCCCTGCGCCGGGCCCTGCGCGGCTACCTCGACCACCTCACCGTCGAGCGTGGCCTGTCCGCGAACACCCTCGCCTCGTACCGCCGGGACCTGGACCGCTACCTCGCCACCCTCGCCGCCGCCGGGATCGCCGACCTCGCCGACGTCGGGCCCGGCGTCGTCGAGGCCCACCTGGCCCGGCTGCGCGCCGGCGACGACGGCCACCCGCCCCTGGCGGTCTCCTCCGCCGCGCGGGCCGCGTCGGCCGTGCGCGGGCTGCACCGCTTCGCCGTGCGCGAGGGGCTCACCGGCGCGGACCCGAGCCGCGACGTCCGGCCGCCCGCCCCGCCCCGCCGGCTGCCCCGGGCGCTCCCCGTCGACGCCGTGGTGCGGCTGCTGGAGACCGCCGGCCCGGTGACCGCCACCGGAGACGGCGCGCCCCTCGCGCTGCGCGACCGGGCGCTGCTGGAGTTCCTGTACGGCACCGGCGCGCGGATCTCCGAGGCCGTCGGCGCGGCCGTCGACGACCTCGACGGCCTCGACAGCGGCGAGGCGGCGGTGCTGCTGCGCGGCAAGGGCGGCCGGACCCGCCTCGTGCCGGTCGGCGGGTACGCCGTCGAGGCGCTGCGCGCCTGGCTGGTGCGCGGCCGGCCCGCCCTGGTCGCCGCCGGCCGGGGCACCCCGGCGGTGTTCGTCAACGCGCGCGGGGGCGCGCTGACCCGGCAGGGGGCGTGGACGATCCTGCGGCGGGCCGCCGAGCGGGCCGGGCTGCCGGTGGACGGGACGAACGCCGTCTCCCCGCACACCCTGCGCCACTCGTACGCCACCCACCTGCTCGACGGCGGGGCCGACGTGCGGGTGGTGCAGGAGCTGCTCGGCCACGCCTCGGTGACCACCACCCAGGTCTACACGCTGGTCACCGTGGAGCGGCTGCGCGAGGTGTACGCCACCGCCCACCCCCGCGCCCGCGGCTGACCGGGGGACGCGCCGGCCGGACCCGCCCGCCGGGACCGGCCGGTCGGGGCCGACACGCCGTACCGGTGCCGAACGCCCTGCTGACCGGTGGCGTACAGTCGGCATGGCGCGGACCTTGCGGGGCGACAGGACCGGGGTGCGCAGCGGCGCCGCGAGGGACGTCGGACGGCTCCGACGCCAGGTGGTCGTCGGGAGGGGGCAACGAGGACATGGCTGGCAACGGTGACCGTGCCGAGACCTGGACGACGGAGCTCCGCGAGCAGCAGGCCACGCTCGGCGCGGACCTCGGGCCGGCGGACCCGGCGGCCTACACGATGCGCAAGCCGATCCCCGAGCCGATGCCCACCGACCGGCACGGCCCGGCCCGGATCATCGCGATGGCCAACCAGAAGGGCGGCGTCGGCAAGACCACCACCACGATCAACCTGGGCGCGGCGCTCGCGGAATACGGCCGCAAGGTGCTGCTTGTCGACTTCGACCCGCAGGGCGCCCTCTCCGTGGGCCTCGGCGTCAACCCGCACAACCTCGACCTGTCGGTCTACAACCTGCTCATGCAGGACGACGTCACCGCCGAGGACGTCCTGATCAAGACGGACGTGGCGGGGCTGCACCTGCTGCCGGCCAACATCGACCTCTCCGCTGCCGAGATACAGCTCGTCAACGAGGTCGCCCGCGAGATGGCTCTGGCCCGGGTGCTCAGGTCCATCCGCAAGGAATACGACTACATCCTCATCGACTGCCAGCCCTCCCTCGGCCTGCTGGCGATCAACGCGCTGACCGTCGCGCACGGCGTGCTCATCCCCCTGGAGTGCGAGTTCTTCAGCCTGCGGGGCGTGGCCCTGCTGCTGGACACGATCGACAAGGTGCGCGAGCGGCTCAACTTCGACCTGGAGCTGGAAGGCATCCTCGCCACCATGTACGACAGCCGCACCACCCACTGCCGGCAGGTGCTCCAGCGGGTGGTCGAGGCGTTCGGCGACAAGGTCTACCAGACGGTGATCACCAAGACGGTGAAGTTCCCCGAGTCCACCGTGGCCGGTGCGCCCATCACCACCCTCGACCCGGCGTCGTCGGGCGCCCGCAACTACCGGCAGCTCGCCCGCGAGGTGATCGCCGCGCAGGCGGAGCGGTAGGCCGGGTGGCCCGTCGTCGGCGCGCCCGCCCCTGGCCGGCGGCCCACCAGCGGTCGGCTGCCGCGCGCCGCCGGCATTGCCTCGTCGTCGTCCGGGGCGGCCTCGTCGTCCGGGGCGGCCTTGTCGTCGCGGTGCCCGGGGCGTGGACTACGGTCGTCCGGTGACCGCGCCGCCCCTGGACCCGCCCGCCGCGCCGCTGCCCGTGGCCGGTTCCGGTGGCGTGGCCGGTGGCGGTGATGCTGGCGTGGCCGGTGGCGGCGGCCCGGCCGGCGACGGCGCGGGCGGGGAGTCCACCGGGTTCACCGTCCGGCTGGACAACTTCACCGGCCCGTTCGACCTGCTGCTCCAGCTCATCAGCAAGCACAAGCTGGACGTCACCGAGGTCGCCCTGCACCGGGTCACCGACGAGTTCATCGCCTACCTGCGGGCCATGGGCGACCAGTGGGACCTGGACGAGACCAGCGAGTTCCTGCTGGTCGCCGCCACCCTGCTGGACCTGAAGGCGGCCCGCCTGCTGCCCACCGCCGAGGTCGAGGACGAGGAGGACCTGGCGCTGCTGGAGGCGCGGGACCTCCTTTTCGCCCGGCTGCTGCAGTACAAGGCGTTCAAGGAGGCGGCGGCGCACATCGCCGAGCTGGAGGCGGTCGGCGGCCGGCGCTACCCCCGGGCCGTCACGCTGGAGGCCCGTTACGCCGAGGCGCTGCCCGACCTGGTGCTCGGCATCGGCCCCGAGCGGCTGCTGAAGCTGGCGGTCAGGGCGATGACGCCGAAGCCGGTGCCCGAGGTGTCCATCGCGCACGTGCACCTGGTCCGGGTCAGCGTCCGGGAGCACGCCGGGATCATCGCCGAGCGGCTGCGCCGGGCCGGCGTCGCCACGTTCTCCCTGCTCTGCGCCGACTGCGAGGCCACCCTGGAGGTGGTGGCCCGGTTCCTGGCGCTGCTGGAGCTGTACCGGGAGGGCCTCGTTGCCTTCGTACAGGAGCAGGCCCTGGAGGAGTTGACCGTCCGCTGGACGGGCCCCGCCGACGGCGGCACCGAGCTGCACGTCGACGAGTACGCCGGCGCCCCGCCCGAGCAGCCGGACGGCATCGGCGGGACCGCGGGTGGTGGCGGTGGCGCGGGCGATGGTGGCGGCGCGGGCGATGGTGACGGTGGTATGGACGGCGAGGAGCAGCGCGATGAGTGACGAGGAGCGCCGGGACTCCCTGGCCGACCAGGCCGCCGCCTGGGTCCCGCCCTGGAACCGCCCCCGTCCCGCGGCCCCACCGCCGGCCGACCAAGAAGATCTTGGAGACGAACGGCCCCCGGAGGGGCCGGATTCTTCCAAGATCTCCCCGGCGGGGGAGGCGGCGGAAATGGGGGAGCGGAAGCAGCGGGCCCCACGGCGGCGGGCCGCCCCCGCGCCGCCGCCGGCCCCCGAGCTCGACGACGCGGAACTGCGCGGGGCGCTGGAGGCCATCCTGCTGGTGGTGGACGAGCCCGTCAGCGAGCTGACCCTGGCCCAGGTCCTCGAACAGTCCCCGGAGCGGATCGGCCCGCTGCTCGACGACATCGCCGCCGGCTACACCGCCGCCGGGCACGGCTTCGAGCTGCGCCGGGCCGCCGGCGGCTGGCGGCTCTACACCCGCCCGGAATACGCCACGTACGTCGAGCGGTTCGTGCTGGACGGGCAGTCGGTCCGGCTGACCCAGGCGGCGCTGGAGACCCTCGCCGTGGTCGCCTACCGGCAGCCGGTGACCCGTTCGCGCATCTCGGCCATCCGGGGTGTCAACTGCGACGGGGTGCTCCGTACGCTGGTCTCCCGCGGACTGGTCGAGGAGTGCGGCGCCGAACCGGACAGCGGCGCCTTCCTCTACCGCACCACCACGATGTTCCTGGAGAAGCTGGGGCTGAACTCGGTCGACGAGTTGCCCCCGCTCGCCCCGTTCCTCCCCGACGACGTAGAAGAGCTTGCCGATGCGACGCGATGACCGTGCCCCCAAGACCGACGCGCCCGTCTTCGAGGGGGCCGAACGCCTCCAGAAGGTGCTGGCCGCCGCCGGCGTGGGATCCCGCCGCGCCTGCGAAGACCTGATCTTCCGCCGTCGGGTCACCGTGAACGGCAAGGTGGCCCAGCTCGGCGACCGTGCCGACCCGACCCGCGACGTCATCTTCGTCGACGGCGAGCGCCTCCAGGCCGACACCCGGCTGGTCTACCTGGCCCTGAACAAGCCGCGCGGGGTCGTCTCCACGATGGCGGACGAGAAGGGCCGCACCGCCCTGTCCGACTTCGTCGGTCACCGGGTGGAGCAGCGGGTCTACCACGTCGGGCGGCTCGACGCCGACAGCGAGGGCCTGCTGCTGCTCACCAACGACGGCAACCTCGCCCACCGGCTCACCCACCCTTCGTACGGGGTGCCGAAGACCTACCTGTGCGAGGTGGCCGGGCCGATCCCGCGCAACCTCGGCAAGCGGCTGGCCGCCGGCATCGAGCTGGAGGACGGCCCCGTCACCGTCGACTCCTTCAAGGTGGTGGACACCCTGGGCAAGACCGCCCAGGTGGAGCTGACCCTGCACGAGGGGCGCAAACACATCGTCCGACGCCTGCTCGCCGAGGTCGGGCACCCGGTGGCGCGCCTCGTGCGTACCTCGATCGGGCCGATCCGCCTCGGCGACCTGCGCGCCGGGCGGACCCGGCGGCTCACCAACGCCGAGGTCGCCGCCCTGTTCAAGGCGGTGGGTGACTGACCCCGTGGGGCGGGGTACCCCAACGGGTAGGCTTCCGTGACGTCCCGGACGGGACGCACGGTGGCGTGGGTCGCCACCGACGGCGTCGCGCGCGGCCCCTCGACGGGCCGCGGGCATGATGGACGACGACGACAAACCGCTCGCGACGGGCCGCCGGGCCCCGCGAGGCACGGGCTGAGGAGGATCACGGTGGAGGAAAACGTACGGGCCGGGCGCTGCGTGGTCGCTGTGGACGGGCCGTCCGGTTCGGGTAAGTCCACCGTCTCCCGGCGGCTCGCCGTGGGCCTCGGCGCCCGCTACCTGGACACCGGGGCGATGTACCGGGCGATCACCTGGGCCGTGCTGCGCTCGGGGGTCGACCTGACCGACGCCGAGTCGGTGGGCAAGGTCGCCGCCGAGGTCGACCTGCGCATCGGCACCGACCCCGAGGGGTACGGCGTGACCGCCGACGGCGTGGGCGTCGACGCCGAGATCCGGGGCACCGAGGTCACCGGCGCGGTCTCCGCCGTGGCCGCCGTACCGTCGGTGCGGGCCCTGCTGGTGGCCCGGCAGCGGGAGATGATCGCGAAGGCCGGCCGGATCGTCGTCGAGGGCCGTGACATCGGCTCGGTCGTCGCCCCCGACGCCGACCTGAAGGTCTACCTGACCGCCTCCGAGGCCGCGCGCGCCCAGCGGCGCAGCGCCGAGGACGCCACCGACGTGGCCGCCACCGCCGCCGACCTGGCCCGCCGCGACCGGCTCGACTCGACCCGCAAGGCCGACCCGTTGCAGCAGGCCGCCGACGCGGTGGTGCTGGACACCACCGAGCTGGGCATCGACGAGGTCGTGGACCGGCTGCGCGCGCTGCTGACCGAGCGGGGCGTGGCGTGACCACGGACGAGGGCTGGGTGGAGCTGCGCGAGCCGGACGCCGACGTCGAGGAGCCGACCGGCCCGGTGCCGGTGGTGGCCGTCGTCGGCCGCCCCAACGTCGGCAAGTCCACCCTGGTCAACCGCATCATCGGCCGGCGGCAGGCCGTCGTCGAGGACATCCCCGGGGTGACCCGGGACCGGGTCCCCTACGACGCGCAGTGGTCCGGCCGGGCCTTCACGGTCGTCGACACGGGCGGCTGGGAGCCGGACGCGAAGGACCGGGCGGCCGCGATCGCCGCGCAGGCCGAGATCGCCGTCGCCACCGCCGACGTGGTGCTGTTCGTGGTCGACGCCATGGTCGGCTCCACCGACGTGGACGAGGCCGCCGTCAAGATGCTGCGGCGCAGCGCCAAGCCGGTCATCCTGGTGGCCAACAAGGCCGACAACGCCACCATCGAGATGGAGTCGACGTCGCTGTGGTCGCTCGGCCTCGGCGAGCCGTTCCCGATCTCGGCGTTGCACGGCCGGGGCTCCGGCGACCTGCTCGACAAGATCCTCCAGGCGCTGCCCGAGGCCCCGGCGATCGTGGAGAACCGCCCGCGCGGCCCGCGCCGGGTCGCGCTCGTCGGCCGGCCCAACGTCGGCAAGTCCAGCCTGCTCAACCGGTTCTCCGGCGAGGAACGGGCGGTCGTCGACTCGGTCGCCGGCACCACCGTCGACCCGGTGGACAGCCTCGTGGAGATCGGCGGGGAGACCTGGCAGTTGGTGGACACCGCCGGGCTGCGCAAGCGGGTCGGCAAGGCCAGCGGCACCGAATACTACGCCAGCCTGCGCACCGCCTCGGCGATCGAGGCCGCCGAGGTGGCCGTGGTGCTGCTCGACTCCAGCGAGCCGATCAGCGAGCAGGACCAGCGGATCCTCACCATGGTCACCGAGGCGGGCCGGGCCCTGGTCATCGCCTTCAACAAGTGGGACCTGGTCGACGGCGACCGCCGGTACTACCTGGACAAGGAGATCGAGCGCGAGCTGCGCCGCATCCCCTGGGCGCTGCGGCTCAACCTGTCGGCGAAGACCGGCCGGGCGGTCGACAAGCTCGCCCCGTCGCTGCGCAAGGCCCTGGCGAGCTGGGAGACCCGGGTGCCCACGGCGCAGCTCAACTCCTGGCTGACCGCCCTGGTGCAGGCCACCCCGCACCCGGTGCGCGGCGGCCGGGCGCCGAAGATCCTCTTCGCCACCCAGGCCGGGGTCGCCCCGCCGCGGTTCGTGCTCTTCACCACCGCGCCGCTGGACGCCGGCTACCAGCGGTTCGTCGAGCGCAAGCTCCGCGAGGAGTTCGGCTTCGAGGGCAGCCCGGTGGAGATTTCGGTACGCCCGCGCAAGAAGCTCGGCCCCGGCGGCCGGGGCAAGGCGCACGGCTGACGTCGTCGCCCCGCCCACCCTGGCAGGGGCGGCGGGGCTCCGTCGCCTCCTGCCTCCTCGGGCCGTGCGTCTCCTCGGTCCCTGGGCGCTGCGGTGGCCCGCCGGCTGGCCCCGGCCACCGTTGCCCCTGCCCCTGCTTCTTGATCCGCTCGCCGCCCGGCCCCGCCCAGCGGGGCCGGGCGCGCGCTGTCTGCCCAGTCTCCAGCCGGCCGGGTGTGTCGTTCCGCGTCCCTCCGGCTGTGTGCCGTCTTCACGCCTTCGTCCGGGTTGTGGCGTGAGCCCGGCAGCCCTTGGACCTGGCCCGCCGGCCGATCGCGCCGGCCGGCGGCCCCCACCCGGGCCCCCGCCGCCCTGATCCTGGACGGTTGTCGTCGCTGGCGAACAGCAACTGTCCAGGTTCCGCAGGCCCGGCGACGCGGCAGGCGCGACGGACCAACGGGCGGTGGTGGTGACGGAGCCTGGCGGCAGGCGCATCGGGTGGTGACAGACTCCTGACGAGGCGTGTTGCCCGTGGGGCTGAGCCACTCTGGCGGAGCGGGCCCGGGGCTCTCGCAGACCCGGCCGCCCACCACGCCACTGTCCGGCAAGCTGCCCCCTATCCTCCTAGGACGCCCTCGGGGGTGTGGGGCTGGCAATCGGGGCGGGGCCAATGCGTGCACCGGGAAGATCGTGCGTTAAGCTGTACCGGCTGTCGCAGGGAGCAAGTGCCTGACGGTGGCATCGGGACGTGGCGCAGCTTGGTAGCGCACTTGACTGGGGGTCAAGGGGTCGTCGGTTCGAATCCGGCCGTCCCGACACACGAAAAGCCCTGACCAGCGGAAACCCTGGTCAGGGCTTTTGCTTTCGTCTATGGAGTTTTGAACCGCCCCCCGAAAACCCCCCGATTACCCGGGGCGGCAACCAGGTTTGTCATCCATGGTCATCGTCGTGCCCCCTGGGCGTGGGGTGTCCGTTCCGGTCGGCGCCGAGGCGTTCGAGGACGTCGGAGACGTCCGGTGCTTGGACGGGCTTGGCGATGTAGTAGGTGGCGGTGATTTCCTCGCTGGAGTGCCCGAGCTGGGCTGCGGCGTTCTTGGTGTTGGTTTCTTCCTTGATGAGGGTGGCCACGGTCTTGCGGAAGGTGTGCGGGGTGACCCAGGCGAGGTCGGTGTCGGCGCGGGCCTGGCGCCACTGGCGGCGGACGTTGTTGGGTGACAGCCAGGTGCCGCGTCGGGACGCGAAGATCGCGTCGTGGGGGTTGTCGGCGGCGTCGAGCTTGCGGGCCAGGAGCATGCCGACGGCGAAGCGGGGCAGGACGACCATGCGGTAGCCGGCGTCGCTCTTGGTCCAGGGCTGTCGGAAGAAGCCCTGGCCTGTGACGAAGACCAGGGTGCCGCAGATCGTCAGGGTGGGGCGTTCGGTGGCGAGGTCCAGGTCCGCCCAGCGCAGTGCGAGGATCTCACCGATGCGGGCTCCGGTGGCGAGCATGAGGTCGACGATGTCGGCCAGGTCGCCGGTGTGCCGGGGTCCGGGCTTGCCGGGGACCGGTCGCTGCCAGTCGCGGATGGCGGTGCGGACGGCCTGGAGGTGTTCGTCGGAGAGGATGACGACTGCGCGGCGGGGTTTGCGCAGTCGGCCCGTGTCGCGTACGGGGTTGGTGGGGAGTGCGCCGTGGCGCACGGCGAGGGCGAACATCTGGCTCAGGACGACCTTTGCGCCTCTGGCGGCCGAGGGGCGGTCCTTGGCGATGTCGCGCAGGAACCGATCCAGTCGCCCGACGCTGGCCTCGCGGATCCGCAGGTTGCCGAGGGCGGGCAGGATCGCCGCGCGCACGCTGGTCGCGTATCGGTGGATGGTCTGTGGTGCGATCCGTTCCTCGGTGATGATCTCTTCGATCCATAGTTCGGCGAGTCTGCTGACGTGGGTCTCGCGGGTGATCTCGTCGTCGTTGGGGGTGGTGCGGTCACGTAGCTTGACTTTCAGCGCCCGTTCGGCGGCTGGGCCGGTGGTGTCGGTGGCCTCGATGTCGCGGGTCTTGCCGTCGTAGTCGCGGAACCGGGCTCGTGCGCGGAACCGGCGGGGTCCGAGTTTCTCGGTGCGGATCTTGCCCCAGGTTCCGATGGGCAGTTCAGGTCGGGACATGGCCTACCGCTCCGCGTCGGTGTGCTCATCGAGCCAGCGCTCGACCTCGCTGCGCCGGTAACGCAGCGTGTTGCCGACGCGGATCGCGCGGGGGCCCTTACCTCGGCTGTGCCAGGCGTAGAGGGTGTTCTTGGGCTTGCCCAGCCAGGCGGCGAGGTCATCGATGGTCAGCAGAGGGTCGGGCCGCCACTCGGGGGCGTTCGGGCCGTTCATCGCTGGCCCGGCGGATAGGCGGAACCAGGCTGCTGGCCCGGCGTGGCGTGGCCGGCCAGATGCCGGCGGCCGGTGGTGCCTGACGGCCCGGTGCCGGGGCGGGGTTGGGGGTGGGGCGGACATCGATCGGACTTCCTTTCATTGCAGCCTGACTGGGAAAGGGGGCCGGTGCCGCTGACACTGATGTGCATGGTCGCGGCATGTGTCGGCTGTGGGTGTCTATCCATTCGTTGCGGTCCTGAGGTGTCAAGCCTGCCGCTGATGTCCGTGGAGGTCCGCTCCGCCAGCTGTGGAATATCGAGCGGAGTCGCATCAGGCGTGAGTGAGCGTGCTGGGAAGGTTGGCCTCAGTCGACTCTTCAGGTGGAGATTGGGGGTTCGGTGGTTCTGATGCGTTCCCATAGTGGGGTGGCCTTTCGGAAGATTGGCAAAGTAGAGGTTCGGGTTGGTGCCGGTCTCGATGCGTAGCTCTTCGAGCGACGCGGTGTCGGCCAGTGCGCCGTGAGAAGCTGCCGAGACAGCGATGCGGTACGGGATGGAGCGCCGTGCGTTGCTGGCAGCCCTCGGGTCGGAGCGGTGAGCTGCCGCGTGCCGTGGCTCTTGTCCTTGCCGCGTAGGCCAAAACCTGGGTCGGCTCGGTGACTGCTGAATTGGAGGAGTGGACTACTGGTGGTTCCCCTCGCTGCGGGAACGTTTGAGTGTGGACAGGACGGCCGACGTGGTGCGGGCCTCAATGGCCCTGTGCTGAGTGCTGGCCGATCAGCTTTTGGCCATTGGATTCTCCTTCGGGCAGGCGGAGATAGCCCGACGTCCTCGCCATGAGGACTGGCTCGGTTGGCGAGCTGAGAAATGCAGAAAGCCCGCCGACTGCTCGACGGGCTTGGCGATATGGTGACCGGCTCGACGATGAGCCTGTACGTGCGGCTTCGTGCCTGGAGATGCGTCCGGGGCGGCGGGGCGCGTCCCTTCTCAGCTACCGCCTTCTGATCAGCGGCCGGACGAATCGCCTCGAACGAGCGGAAATCCCGCGCCCACCATGGAACTGAGCTGTGGTTTTCGGCTGCTTCCGGCGGTTGTTCAGCCGTCAGAGTGACCGGTGAGGCGGTGTAGCGCTGACCGGACGTTGGGGAAGGCCAGTTGCAGGGTGTTGCTGGTGAGGCGGATGCCCCACCAGGTGAGGGCGATGAGGTAGCCGGCGATGAGGGCGCTGTTGGTGTTGTAGGTGAAGACGAGGGCGTAGCCGATGGCCAGGCCGGGTGCGGTGATGGTGCGGGCCAGTCGGGTGCGGGTGGCGGTGAGGGCGGTGGCGGTGCCGAGGAGGGCTGCTCCGAGGCTGCCCACGAGGCCGGGCATGCCGGTGAGGTCGACGGGGGCGGTGATGGTGAGCGCGGCGCGCATGAGGAAGATGCCGGCGGTTGCGGTGACGGTGTGGGTGATGGCGGGGCGGGTCATGGCGAGCCATGTGGGTAGTGCGTCGGCGGGGATGCGGGGTGAGGTGGCGGCGATGAGGGTGGCGCAGAGCGCGAGGGGGAGGGCGGTGCCGAGAGCCCATTTCAGGTAGGGGGTGTAGTCGAGTCCGACGGCGGTGCCGGTGGCGAGGCCGTAGAGGGCAGCGGTGATGGTGCCGCCGACGGCGGCGGTGAGGTATCCGCGTCGGATGAGGCTGCCTGTGGTGGGTTCGGGCGTGGGTGTGGTGGGTGTTCCGGCGAGCCAGGTGGTGGGTGCCAGGTGTGCCACGGCGAACGCGGTGAGCATGGCGAGCGCGCCGGCGGTGCCGAGTTGCGGTAGTGAGATGCGGGCTTCGACCACCCTGGTGAAGAGGGTGGTGATGTCGGCGGTGAGGACGGCTTGCAGCAGCAGGGCCAGGGAGCATGCGCCGATGAGGAGGGCGCCGGTGAGGTCGCTGATACGCAGCCGGACGCGGGGGAGTTGGGCGGCAGCGGCCCGGGGTCCGGGTTGGTGGGTGGTGGTGAGGGTCAGGGCTCCGTCGGCGAGGGCGTGGGAGTGGTCGACGATGGTGGGGGTGACGCGGGTCGCTGCGGCGAGGCGGTCGGTCAGTGCGGGCACGCCGGGCGCCGGCCTCACGATGACAGCGGTGAGGTGTTCGGTGTCGACGTCGGCCGCGTCGAGGAGGTGGGCGACTGCGTCGGGCACCTGGTCGAGGAAGGGCTGGGTGGCGGTGGTGATGTCGTCGCGGGTGATGACCACCGGCTGGTGGGGTGTGGGGAGCATGACCGGCGCCCGCTCCTGCTGGACGAGTTGGTGCCGGGCGGTGCGGATGGACTCCCGGAGAGCGCCGTGGTCCTGCGCTGTGATCGTGTCGGTGTGGTCGACGACTGATCGGAGCGGGTCGTGGCCGGTGGTCGCGGTGGCGACGACGTGTCGTGCGATGAGATCGTCGAGGTCGTGCGGGCCGTGGAGTTGCTGTGTCGCCAGCTCGCGGTAGCCGTCGCTGACCGTCTGCAGGACGGTGAGGGTGGGTGGATGGTGGTCGGCCTGGCAGACGAGTACGCAGGAGTTCTCGGGTGTGGTGAGGCCGAGTGTCGTGGTGTAGGTGGCCAGGGCAGCGGGTGCGGTGACCAGGGCCGGCGGTGGTAGTCCCGCTCGGGCCGCTGCATCGCTGAGGTGTGTGCGGCGGCGTGGTCCCCAGGCCGGTGGGACGGTCACGGTGAGGTCGGTGATCGGCTGGCCGACCTGGTGGGTGGCGTGGTTGCCGACGTGCCGCAGGACCGCAGCGAGGACATCCACGGGATTGGGCTGTGCCGGATCGGGAGCCTGGGCAGGGCTGGCGAGGTGGTCGGCCGGGTGGTTGACGAACCGATGGTCTGCGGGCAGCGACCGCGCGGCGGCGGCGTCGACACCGACGTAGAGGTCACCGGCGGGGCCCACGGCGACGCCCGGCGGCATGACGAGCCGACCGTCGATGAGGATGGGAACCCGGGTGCCCTGCCGGCTGACCGTGGCGGCGATGGCCGAGGAGCTGAGGTCGATCGACAACCTGGCGTCCCCGTTGACCATGAGAGGCAGTCTCACCCGTGGTGGCGAGGCATTGTCAACCGTGATCCTCTCCCATGATCCCCGGTGCGCGAATGATGAGAATCCTTCCGGCTGGGATGGTCGGAAATGCTGATCCTCGTGTATGGGAAGAGATTGACGATCAGCCGCAGGGAGGGGCAGGTGCCGCAGATGTCCCCGGATCGAGGCGACAGACTGGCCGAATACGGTGCGCGGGCCACCGTCCATCCTCCCCACGACCCGCCCCGACGCCGTAGGTCGCTGTCCCGTTCCCTGACCAGCGCCGCCCGCGCCGTTATCGGTGCCGGATGCTTCCTGGCGGGAGTACCGGCGCTGTTGTGGGTCGTCGGCGGCAACCCGGTGCGACGGCTACCGGCGTGGTCGCAGATCCCGGACTGGTTCGAACGGTCCAGCGGACGGTTCACCCCGGACGTCCTCATCGGCGCGGCCTTCTGGGTGATGTGGCTGCTGTGGGGCGTCTTCGCGCTGCTCCTGCTCGCCGAGATCCTCGCCGGGCTGACCCGGTGGCGCGTTCCCGCGCTCAGACTGCCGGCCCCGCTGCACCGGCTCGTGTTCGGCCTGGCTGGCACCGCCGCGCTCGCCGTCACCTCCGCCGGCCCGCTCGGCCGCGTGGCAAACCCGGACCCGCCGTCCACGCCCGTTGCCGCAGCAGAGCGCGCCGATGTTCCCCGGCAGGCCGCCGCCCGTGGACCCGCCGTCATCCAGGTCGCCGAGCAGCGCTACCTGTACACGGTCGAGCGGCACGACACCCTGTCCAAGGTCGCCAAAGACTGGCTCGGCGACGCCAACCGGTGGCCGCAGATCTGCAGCCTGAACAAGCACCGCCACTTTCCCGGCGTCGGCGGCGCCCTGCGCGACTGCGACCTCATCTACCCCGGCTGGGAACTGCGCCTGCCCGCCGACGCCCGCCCACCACACACCGCCACACCCGCCAGACCACCCAAGCCGCCACCTGCGACGCCGTCCCGGCCTACGACACCGTCGGCATCGCCGAGTGCCGACCCGGACAGGCCAGATCCCACGACACCACCACCGACCACCGAGGGACCGGCAGCCGTCCCCAGCGCCACACCATCGGCCGCCGCGATTACGTCCGCCTCAACGCCGACCACATCCTCGACGACTGCCGACCTCACCTCGTCGCCGGCCACGCCGACCAACCCCGACGCCCACAACCCGGCGGTCGCAACCGACCAGGACGGAGTGCAGCTGCCGGGAGGCGACTGGCTGCCCTGGTCGCTCGCCGTCGCGATCAGCGCCGCCGCCACCCTGGTCTGGCTCCAACGCCGACGCCGCTACACCGGAGAACCCGACACCGATCCACCCGCCGAACTCCCGCCGCCCGTGGTGCAGGTACGCCGCGCCGTGACTGCCCGCCACCCCGGACCACCGAACCCGGACACCGACGACAACGAGCGGCCGACGCCTGTACCCGAACTCGCATCGCTACCGACCGGCGGAATCGGCATCATCGGCGACGGTGCGCACGCCGTAGCCCGCGCCGCTCTCGTCGCGGCCCTGGCCACCGGCAACCCACACCACCCCCATGCCCGCGGTGAAGTCATCATCGACACCGCCACCCTGGCCACACTCCTGGGCCCCGACGCCACCGCCCTCGCACCATGGCCACGGCTACACACCACCGACAACCTCGACGACGCGCTCACCGCAGTCGAGGCCCAACTCCTGCACCGCAGCCGCATCCTCGACGAACACACGCTGACCGACCTGGACACCCCACGCCAACAGACCCCCGACGAGGAACCCCTGCCACCGGTCGTGCTCATCACCACAGCCCCGTCCGCCGCCACCTCCACCCGCGCCACGACCGCGCTCACGGTGGGCGGCAACCTGAACGTGTCCGCCGTGCTGCTCGGCGAATGGACACCCGGCACCACCATCGACGTCACCGCAGAAGGCCACACCACACACGCCTCCGGACCGGCGACCGAGCCGATCCCACCGCGCCTGCCCGTTCTCGACATCCACACCGCTCTCGGGATCCTCACGACGCTGCGCGAGGCCCACACTGGCGAGCCCACCACATTCCCGTCATCTGCCGAGCCGGTCCCGACGGTCCCGCTGCAGGCCAGCCGAACCGAGTCCGCGTCTGCCGACCGTCCCGCACCGATAGCCGCAGCCGCCGAAACCGACACCATCGGCAAGGCGCGGCTGCGGGTCCTCGGACCGCCGCGGATCGACGACATCATCCACCCCGGCCGACCGCTGCGCGCCAAGGCCCTCGAACTCGCCGTGTTCCTGGCCTGCCACCCCGACGGAGTCACCACCCGCGAGATCGGCGAGTACCTCGAACCCGACGCCCGCATCAGCCAATCCGACCAACGCGTCCACACCAACGTCAGCAACCTCCGACACGTCCTCGCCCGCGCCGCCACCCCCAACGCGAAGAACGCGTACATCGTCAAGAGCGCCGGACGCTACCGGCTCGACCCCACCACCGTCGACGTCGACGTCTGGACCCTGCGCGACCTGATGCGCACCGCCACCATCGCCACCGGCCTGCGCCGCCGCGAACTGCTCACCGCCGCCTGCGACCTCTACACCGCACCCCTGGCGGACAGCCAAGACTACGAATGGCTCCCACCCCACCGGGAAACCGTGCGCCGCTGGGCAACCGAGGCCCACCTCCTACTCGCCGACGACCTCATCCACACAGACCCACAGGCCGCATCCGACCTGCTCGACAAGGCCATCGCACTGGACCGCTACAACGAGACCCTCTACACCCGCGCCATGCACGTCCGCCACGCCCTCAGCGACACCGACGGCATCCGCATCCTCCTCCGCGCCCTGACCACAGCACTAACCGACCTCGACGCCGAACCCCAGGAAGCCACCACCACCCTCGCCAACAGGCTCCGGAGCAACCTCGCTAACAAGTGAGCACCACCGGGAGCGGAACCGCCCCAGGTAGAGGGGCGGCGCTACATCGAAAGGGCGACATCGGCCACTAGGCCCCCCGCAGTTTCCAGGCCAGAGCCCGCTCGCCGTCGTTCCGACCTCGGATCTACCTAAGTAGACAGCATCCCGCTACCTAGGTAGACTTTGCCTATGACTATGGGACCACGCCTCACCGCGCAGACGGTGGCGGTGGTACGCGCGCTGCTGACCGAGCCGACAAGGGCTCGCTGGGGGCGCGACATCGCCGCCGAGACAGGACTGAAGTCTGGCAGCCTGCACCCGATCCTGGCCCGCCTGGAACAGGCGGGGTGGGTGGAGAGCTACTGGGAGGACCCGGTCGAGCACGAGGATGCCGGCCGGCCCCGCCGCCGCTACTACCGATTCACTCCTGACGGAGCTGTAACGGCGCGCCTCGCGCTCGCCGACGCCAGCCGGTCCGCCGCTCGCGCCCCCGCGCTCAACAGGCTGCGCCCGCAGCCGGGCTGCCAGTGAGGACGGAAACCGAGATGGCATTCAGCAGCAACCGCGAAGACTGCTCATTCGGGGCGCTTGCCGACGACCTACCGCAGGTTGTCGACGGCCCCAGCGCTGTCGGTGTCGTCGCTTCCCGCAAGCGCCCCACCCTCATCGAGGTCGTCTTCGTTCTTGCCGGCGGCGTCACCGCCGTCTATGAAATCACCTTCCTCCGCGCCGTCGGCTTCTTTGACACCATCACCACCGGCGTTGCCCCCATCACCGCCCACTCTGCCACCACCACCGACCTCCGCTTCGTCGTTATCAGCAACGCCGCTCTCGCCGTTCTTGGCGGCTTCACCGTCGCCGGCCCGAGGCGTATTGCAGGAGCTGGCATCGCGATGCTGTTGCGCGGCGCGGCGGGGTTGTTGCCGGGGTCGGCGGTGTCCCGGTACTGCGAGGAGTGGACGGGGGAGCTGTACGACCTACGTGCCGAGGGCGCGCCCTGGTGGAGGCGCGCCGGGTACGTCCTCGGGATCCTTCTGTGTAGTGTGCCGCGGCTGGCGGTGGCGTTGCGTCTGGGAGGGGAGCGGTCCTGTGCCTGAGTGGGTTCCCGTCATGCTCGTGTTGGCTTACGCCGGCATGGTGGTCCTGATGGCCTTGGCGAGTGTGTTCAGCGAGACCGAGCCCCGCCGCGACGCCGCCTACAAGGTGCTGCGGGTGATGCTGCCCTGGGGTGCGGTCAGCGTGGCCGCGCACGCGATCGTCAGCTACGCCATCACGGGTATGTAGCGCCGATCCGCGAGGGTGCGCGCCAGCCCGGTGTGCACCCTCGCGGACTTGATCCGGTGGGTGATTCCGCAGAATCGCTCCGGCCTCAAGATCACCCCCGTCATGCCTCCATAACTGATCTTATCGAGGTATGAAATGTCGGACCCGGATCGTGTCCGGCACGATGTACGGCACCGCGCGGGTCGTGGCACTCGTGCGCCTGGCAGTGCGGCACAGTCCGCTGGACCGACAGCGCCTGGTGTGCGACGTCTGCCTTCGGACTCTGGACTGTCCGATGTGGTTCGGGTGGCGATGGTGGCTGATGATGTGGTTATGGGTTCGCGACGCTGGGTGGTCATCGGGGTGGGTGGGTTGGTCGCTGCCGGGTTGGTGGTGGCGGCGGTGGTGTTCGGTTTGCAGGGGGTGGAGGTGGCCAGTTGGCTGGCCGGGGCCGCGAGCTTCGTGGTCGCGGTGGCCGCCCTGGTGCTGGCCCCTTCGGGAGGCCGCGCTGCGACACTGACGCCGCCAGCTGCGGTAGCACCGCCGGCGGCGGGGCCGGGGTCGATCACCGTGCGGGGTGATCTCACGGGGATCGCCTCGACGGGCGACAACGCGACGAACACCCAGCACCGGTGAGGTGGTTTCGACGCGGCCGGGTTGCCCCTTTGCCCGCTGATCCCGAGCCGCCGACGCCGGTGGGTGATCCCGCTGCGCCGAGCGGGTCGGGCTCGATCACGGCGGGCAGCATTCCCGGAATCGCCACAATAGGCGACAACACGATCAACACTCAGCACGTGACGGTGCTGCCGGCGGAGGCGTTGGTCGCGCCGGAAGATGTGCCTGCACCGGCCGGGCTGGTGAACCTGCCGGTGCGGCTGCGGCTGTTCGTGGGTCGTGAGGATGCGCTGGGCTGGCTGGACTCGGCGGCTCAGGATTCGGGTGTGGTGGTCGTGCAGGCGGTCCACGGGCTTGGCGGTATCGGTAAGAGCACCCTGGTCGCACGGTGGGCGGCAACCCACCGCGACCAGCACCGCCCGATCTGGTGGATCACCGCGGACAGTCCCGCCGCTCTCGACGCCGGCCTGGTCGCCCTGACCGTCGCGCTGCAACCGGCCCTCGCGGCTCTGCCGTCACCGTCCCTGCGGGAATGGGCCGTACGCTGGCTGGCCTGCCACGACGGGTGGCTGCTCATCCTGGACAACGTCACTGATCCCGCCCACATCGCCGATCTGGTGGGCCGGCTGCCCCACGGGCGGATCCTGGTGACCAGCCGCCGCGCCACCGGCTGGCCCGACATCGTGACCCCGCTGCGCCTGGACGTCCTCGAACCCGACCAGGCGGTCGCCCTGCTCACCGCGATCGTGTCCCAGGGCGGCGGTGTCATCGACCCCGCAGGCGCTGCCGCCCTGTGCGTCGAGCTGGGCCATCTTCCGCTGGCGGTGGAACAGGCCGGCGCCTACCTGGCCCAGACCCGGACCACCGTCGGTGACTATCTTCGGCTGCTCGCCGAGCATCCCGCCGCCATGTACCGCGACGGCGAGGAAGGCCGGGCCGCCGAACGGACGATCGCCCGGGTCTGGCACGTCACCCTCGACGCCCTCGCCGACGATCCCCTGCCCGGACGGCTACTGCGGGCCCTGGCCTGGTACGCGCCGGAAGCCGTCCCCCGCAGCCTGTGGCACCACCTCGGCGACGGCGCGGGGGAACCGGCGGTGACACGGGCGGTCGGCCGGCTGGCCGCGTACAACATGCTCAGCATCGACCCCGCCACCCGGGCCGTCACCGTGCACCGACTCGTCCAGGCAGTCGCCCGCACACCCGACCCCGACGACCCGCACCGCCAACCCGACGACATCACCACCGCCCGCACCACCGCCACCACCGCCCTGGCCACCGCACGACCCGACGACTGGCGCGACCCCACCACCTGGCCGACGTGGCGCACCCTGCTGCCCCACGTCGACGCGCTCGCCTCCCAGACCACAGCACACGCCACCGACAGCGACCGCGTCACCCAGGCCCACCTGCTCAACGCGACCAGCCTGTTCCTGCTCGACCAGGGAAACCTCCCTCACGCCATCGCCTACCTCAAGCAGGCCCTCACCGACTCCCGGCGGGTGCTCGGCAACGACCACCCCGACACGCTGACCTCGGTCAACAACCTCGCCTACGCCTACGGGTCGGCGGGGGACCTGGGGCAGGCGATTCCGCTGTACAAGCAGGCCCTCGCCGATCGGCGGCGGGTGCTCGGCAACGACCACCCCGACACGCTGACCTCGGTCAACAACCTCGCCTACGCCTACGGGTCGGCGGGGGACCTGGGGCAGGCGATTCCGCTGTACAAGCAGGCCCTCGCCGATCGGCGGCGGGTGCTCGGCAACGACCACCCACAGACGCTAACCTCGGTCAACAACCTCGCCTACGCCTACAGGTCGGCGGGGGACCTGGGGCAGGCGATCCCGCTGTTCGAGCAAGCCCTCGCCGATCGGCGGCGGGTGCTCGGCAATGACCACCCCGACACGCTGTCCTCGGTCAACAACCTCGCCAGCGCCTACCAGTCGGCGGGGGACCTGGGGCAGGCGATCCCGCTGTACAAGCAGGCCCTCGCCGACTGCCGGCGGGTACTCGGCAACGACCACCCGCAGACTCGGGTCATCTATGGCAACTTGCGGGCTGCCATGGAGGGTTCCAGTTCCGAGTAGGGGGCGTGTTTGGGAACCGGCGTCGGCGGCATGCGGCGTGTGTCCAAGAGAAGGCCCCGTCTTTAGCTCCCGGCCCAAAGCAACGCTGAGGAGTTGATCTAGCGGACAGGCTCCGGGGTGCTGTCCGAGAATCGATCGTTTCCCGAACAAGATCAAAAAGCGGGAGAACGACCAGTCAGAGCTGTCTAACAAACCTGTCCAGAAACCCGGCGTCTCCAACAAGCCGATCACGGGTTTGTCGGACACCCTCGATGGCATGACCGCCCCTACACCCACCCCGGGCGACTTCCTCGCACCGGCCCCGCTGTCCGGGGTGCGCATCGGCTACGGCTGGGTGTCGACCGGGAGCAGAACCTCGCCCGCCAACAGGCGGCGCTGACCGCGGCCGGCTGCGCGCGGTGCTTCTTCGACAAGGCCTCCGGCAAGAACACCCAGCGGTCGGACTGAAGACCTCATCGCCATCGTCGGCCGACTCAAGCGCCACGGCGTGGGGTTCCTGTCCCTGTACGAGAAGCTGGACACCACCACCACCACCGCTGGCGGCATGTTCGTCTTCCACGTCTTCGCCGCCCTGGCCGAGTTCATCCGCACCATCATTGTCGCCAACACCAACGAGGGCTTGGCCGCCGCCCGCGCCTGAGGACAACGCCTCGGCCGCCCACCCGTCATGACCCCCGAGAAGGTCTCCTACGCACTGCAGTTGCTCGCCGAACCTGACCCGGTCCATGGCTTCCATCGCCACCCTCCTCGGCGTCTCCCGCGCCACCCTCTTCTACAAGGCCCTTCCCGAACTCACCCTACGGCTCCCGTCCCCGACCGCCGGCGGCCAGCACGACCAGCTGCTCACCGCCGCGCCTTCGCCTCCCGGCTGAGGCGGCGGTGGTGGGTGGTGTTGGGGTCGCCGGCCGGTGGCCAGCCCGGCGAACTGACCACCAGCCGGGCCGGGCAGGAGAATTACGGCGGCGACGGCGGGTGGGGTGTCGGCAGGACGGGCGAACCCATCCGGAAGGATGTTGAGCGCGTCGGTGGGCAGTCGGTAAGGGCGCTGGTCAACTGGTTGACCAGGTTCGTCGCGTCGTCGGTCCACTTTGCGTACGCGTCGGGGTAGGCCGAGACTTGGACCGTCTGGGCGGCCTGGGTGAGTGGCATCGATTCCCAGCCGGGGACGGTCAGGAGCTTGTCGAAGAACCTTCCCGCCTGGTAGCTGGGCTTGGAAAGTTGGGTGACGGTACCCCAGCCCTGGCTCGGGCGTTGCTGGAACACTCCAATGGAGTCGTGGTCGTTGCGGTTGCCGAGGTGGGGCAGGTTGCGCAGGCCGGACTCTTGTATGGCGGTGGCGACGGCGACGATCCAACCCCAACGTGGCACGCCCTTGGCGACGCCGACATCGATGATGGTCGCGGCGATCTCCAATTGTTCGGTGTCCCAGCTGCCGCTGCCGGCTGGGTGCCCGCTGGGGCGTGCGGCGGGTGCGGTGGCTACGCCACAGCCGCCGGAGTCGCCGAGGACTGACGACAGCAGAAGCATGGGCAGTCCGAGGCAGGCAACGGTGACGACGATGACGACGCCGATGATGATCCTGGTCATGGCGGTGGCCTTTCGTTGGAGACGCAAGAAAGCCGGGTCTGTGCGGCCGGCGAGGCAACAGCGGATGCGAGCTGCAGGCGGTGGACGAGCGGTAGCAGCCCGTACGTTCGTCGCCAAGAAGGTCGGCGACTTCGTTCAGTGGGGGCGGTGCACCGCTGTCTCTTCGGATCGTCAAGCGCGGAAAGAACGGTGGACCGCCCGGAGGGGCGGCCCAAGGTGAGTGGCGGTGGGTTCAGGAGAGAGGTGCGGCGAGCACCTGGGCGACGTGACGGAGCAGCTGCTCGACGAGCCGGCCGGCGTCGTGGAGGTCGGAGCGGGTGTCGATTTCTGCGGCGTTGCTCCAGTCCCAGGTGCCGTGGGTCATGGCGGGGACGTGCCAGAGGTCGCCGGGCGGGGTCGAGGAAGAGCGTGCAGCCCTAGCGTTCGGCGAGCAGGGCGAGGGGTTGCGTAGGCAGGTGATGGTGCAGGCGCAGGCGGGCTCGTTGTAGGTGGTGCGCGGCAGGTGGTGGTGGAGCAGGCAGCGACAGTTGCAGCTTCTATGCCACGGTGGCGTAATGGGGCCCTCCGAGGGTGCACAGGCGTACGCCTCGGCCGCCGCCGGCGGTGCGCGGCGTCCGAGGCGTACGCGATGGGTGGGTGGATGTCGGGCCGTCGCTCAGGCCTGCGGCGGACGGCGGAGGTTCGGCCGGGGCCCGGGCGGAGGGCTCGGTCGTCGAGGTCGTCCGCGTGTCGGTCGCCCGGTCAGGTGTCGCCGCCGTTGCTGGTGAGGCGGGTGTAGATGGCGACGCAGCGCAGGATCAGTTCGTGTGACGGCAGGGTCAGCAGCCGCTGGCGCTTGTCGTCGCGGAGGTGGTCCCAGATGAGGACGGTGACGTTGGCCGACCACAGGTCCACGAGGACTCCGTCGACCTTGGCGTGCTGCCGGTCGGCGACGATGCGCCGCAGGGTGTCGATGAGGGTGGGGTCGCCCGGTGGGTGGTTGGCGTCGTCGGGCCGGACGGCCTCGGGCAGCAGGGTGTAACAGTCCTCGCAGGTGTGGTCGATGCGTAGTGGGTGCTCGGTCTCCCACCGGCGGACGTCGGCGGCGGGCAGTCCGCACACCGTCTGCCGGATGTCTCGGGGGTGACGGATGTGGCCACTCATCGGCTGTCCGCCAGGGCTTCGTCGCGCCTCGTCGTGCGCGGTGTCATGGGTGTCCCTCCGGAGATGGGGACCGGGCGGCGGCACGGGTGGCCCGCCGCCCCGGCGGGGTGGGTGGGGAGTGGTCAGACCTTGAGCAGGTCGAAGGTGGTGACCTTCAGGTCGCCGACGTTGCCGGTGAGGACCCGGTTGGCGCGGGCGATGGCGTTCTTGGCGGGCTGGTAGTGGTCGAGGTACTCGGTGATGGCCTGGTAGCCGGCCCACCGGCTGCCGGTGATGGCCGCCTGGGTGTCGGACTCGCGGATGAGGTACTTGAGGGTGCCGAGGCGCTGCTTGGCGTTGTTGCGGGTCTGCTCGGACGCGTTGTCCTTGACCGGCCACACCTGGCCGACGATCTGTTCGAACTCGCGCATGGTCAGCTCGGTGTTGAGCATCCGCTCGGCGGCCTTCTCGAAGGTCTCCATGTACTTCCACATCAGGCCCAGTGCCTCGCGGGCCTGGCTGATCTGGGAGTTGACGTTGGAGGTGTGCCGGAACGTGTAGTGCCCGACGGAGTTGGCGAAAGCGGCGCGTTGGGTGTTGGCGCAGACCACCCGGATGGGGCTGGCGTCCACGCGCAGCGCGGCGGTGCCGTCGTGGGAGGTGGTGCCGATCAGGTAGAGGTCGAGGCGGTCCACCCCGGCGATCTCCATCGCGTCGGGCAGTTTCATGGTGACGAACACGCTCTTGCCTCGGCGGAGGCTGCCGGCGGTTTCGAAGTGGGCGCCGCCCACCTGGTCGACGAGCCGGTCGAGCATCTCGGCGCATTGCTCGTTCTGGACCACGGTGTAGTCGGTGCCGACGATGCCCAGGTACTCGGTGTCGCCGGTGACGGGGTTGCGGCGTACGGTCATCCGCTTGTCGTCGGCGGGGATCTGCACTTCGACGCCGTCGACGATGTCGATGCCGACGGTGCGGATGGTGCGGACGCCCCAGTCGCCGAGGCGGGCGGCGGCCATGATCTCTTCGGCGCGCATGGTGTCCTGGGTGACGGTGCCGAGCTGGTGCCAGGCCGACAGGCGGGCGCTGGCGAAGGCGGTGGTCCCGTCGGCGAGGGTTTCGAGTTCGTGTGGCACGGATTTCTCCTTTCGATGTGCGCGGGGGCCGGGCGCGCGGCTCGGCCCCCGGCAGCGGGTCAGGGATGTGGTGTGCGGGTCAGGACGGGTCGGCCTGGCCGTAGGGGCTGTTGCTGGTCGGCGCGGGGTAGGCGAAGGTCAGTGGGGCGTCGGAGAGCAGGAGGATCCGGCCGGCCGCGGCGGCCTTGGTGCAGTTGTTGCGTACGGCCCCGGAGCTGACCGCGCGGTGGAGCTGAGCGCTGATCGCGGTGGCGATGTCCTGCGGGGTCATCGCGTGGCCCGGGTGGGCGGCCAGGACGTCGAGAGTGAGCTTCTCCAGCTCGCCCCGGCCGAAGGGCTGGCTGCCGTCGGTGTTGACGGTCCCGTCGCCGCGCCGGCCGGCACTGCGGGCGACGCCCGCCGTACGCGGGGGCGTGCGGGTGGGCAGGTCGACGACGTGGGTTTCCCCGTCCGGGGCGACGATGTGCAGCGTGCCGTCCGGCCGGATCAGCGACTGCACCGTCGCCGTGGCGTCCGGTGCGGTGGCCAGGCCACGGATGACCTGGTGGCACAGCGGGCAGCGGGGCGGCTCCGGGTTCGGGTCGACCTCGCTGGCCTTGGTCGGGCCCGGAATCCACCGCTGCGGCAGGCCGGGCAGGCGGCGGGCGGCCTCGGCCTGCTCCATCGCCGTCAGCAGGCGGGTCGCGGTGGCGTGTCCGATGCCGCTCTCGGCCACGATCACGTCGAGGGTCGCGCCGTCGTCGCCGTGGTCGGCCAGGACGCCCTTGATGGCCATGACCTTGCGGTCACCCGGACGCGCCGGCTGCACGACAGCCGCCGCCGGTGCCTCGTCCTCCTCGCCGTCCGCGGAACCCCCGTCGCCGGCGTCGGGCTGGTCGTCGAGGTCGGTCGGCTCGTCCGTGTCGGCGACGTCGCCCTGGTCGCCCGGGTCGGTTTCCGGCTCCGTGCCGTCGGCGTCGCCGCCCTCGTCCTGGCCGGTCCCGCCATCCTGGCCGATGCCGCCGTCCCCACCGTTGTCGACCGGCCCGTCGGGCGTCCCGACCGGCTCGCTGTCCGGCTCTCCGGTTTCGGCGTCCGGGCTGGGGTCGGCGTGCTCGGGGGCGTCCGTGCCGGCGGTGTGTTCGTCGTCCTGGTCGGCGTCCTGCGGAGCGGTGTCGGTGGCCTCGGCCGGGATCGCCAGGGTCCACCGCGTGGGCGTGCCCTCGGCCGCGTCGGCGTCGGTGTCCACCGCGACGATCAGTCCGGCCTCGGCCAGCGCCTTGATCGCCCGGTCGGTGGTCGAGCGGGCCTTGCCGGAGGTGTCGGCGAGCTCCTGGACGTTGCCCTGGCCGAGAGCGGTCAGCGCGTCGAGGACGGCCTGCGTGGCAGGTGTCAGGGACTGGTGTTCCATCAGGGTTTCCCTCCTCAGGGAACATGGATTTGCCGGGCACCGGGTGGTGCCGGGCGGTGGTGCGCCGGGCCGCGGCAGCAGCGGGCGCGGCAGGCGTGGAAACGCGCTGCCGTGCTGTGTGCTGTGCTGGGAGTGCGGCCCGGTGGACGTTGGCGGCGTGATGCCGCGCGGGGATCAGCGGCCGGCGGTGGCTGCGTCCGTGGTGGCCTGGAGGATGTAGAGGCGGTCCTCGGTCGGGTCGCGGTAGATGCCGGCGTCGGCGTGGGACAGCCGTAGTGGGTTGGTGCTGCCGGGCGGGCGGAGCCTGGCGTCGACCGTGCCGACCTTGATGTGGGCGCGGTGGCCGGCGAGGTGCTGTCTGCGGCAGGCGTCGGTGTGCGGCAGGACGACCAGGACGGTGTCGCCGGGGTTGACGTAGCGCCGTTGCACCATCCGGCCCGGGTGTGCCTGCGCGTAGGCGGCGCGTGCGGTGTCGCCGATGAGGGTGTCGACCCGGTCGCGGGCGTGGTGGTACTCGCGGGCCAGGTCGGTGATCGTCTCCAGCGTGCCGGTGACGGCGCTGACGGGCCCGGTGAGGTCGTCGGCGTTGATGAGCAGGGTCCGTAGCTGGTCCACCGTGAGCAGCAGCTCGGTGCGCAGGTGCCGGAGTGTGCTGGCGGCCTCGGGCAGGTGCGCGGCGGTGGGGAGGGGGTCGGCGGCGTGCTGGTCGAGGGTGCGGTCGGTGGTCGCGGCGATCCAGCGGCCGATCAGGTCGAGGTGTGGCATGAGGGTCCCCCGGTTCAGCTGGTGAGGTGGGCGAGTTCGGCGGGGGTGAGCTGGTCGGGGGTGCGGCTGCGCCAGGTGTCGGAGTGGCGCAGGTGCCACCAGCGCAGCAGCGACCGGCAGGCCGAGGCGAGGTCGTCGCAGACCGGCAGCGGGTACGTCATGCCGGCCGGCGTCGGGTGGTGCGGTGCGGCGGTGTAAGCGGTGGGTTTCCAGCCGGGCTCGGTTTCGGTGACCTCGCCGACGATGCGGTCGGGGTAGGGGATGTCGAAGGCGGTGGCGGCCTCGGCGTCGGGTATCACCAGCCAGGTGTGCGGTTCGCGTCGACGCAGGGTGGCCACGCCGCGCGTCGGGTCGCCGGCGTACAGGAGCAGGTGTCGCTCGTCGCTGTCGCCGGGCACGGGCCGGTGGTGGCGCCAGGCGCGGTAGACGGTGAGGAGCATCGCTCCGAGGGCGAGGTGCCGTTCGCGGGCGGTGAGGGCGTCGGTGAGCGCCTGGTGGTAGCCGGCGGCGTGCAGGTCGGCGCGGGCGGCCAGCCCCCGGCGGGTCGTGTCGGCGAGCACGCCCAGCCGGTCGAGGGCTCGGTCGAGAACGGTGGTGCTATCGGTGAACTCGCGGGCGGTGGTGTGCAGGATCCGGGCGAGGTCGCCGAGCGGGTCGCGGGTGGCGGTGTCGTGGCGCCACAGGCGCTCGGGCAGGACGTCGTTGGTCTCGGCTGCGATGCGCCGCAGCGCGGGATCGGTCAGGAACACCGGGCTCTCCTCTGCTGGTGGGCGGGTTGCGGGCATGGCGAGGACCGGTCGCCGCGGGGGCGGCGACCGGTCCTCGGTGTGTTCGGGTGGTTAGGTGTCAGGCGATGGCGACGGCGCACACCCGCGCGTCCGGCCGCAGGTTGCGCAGGTAGCCGCATGCCTCGTTGAGGAAGCGGAACCGGTCGGCGACGGAGTCGCTGGCGGGGGAGAGGACCCGGCCGTCGGTGGTGATGAGGGCGTCGCCGACGAGGGCGATGCGCCAGTGCAGGCCGACGTAGGTGGCTTCGCCGGCCTGGTAGACGGACAGCTCGTAGGGGTCGAAGGCGCTGGCGAGCATCGCCAGCACGCGGGGCTGCTGTTCGAAGCGGCGGCGGGCCTCGTTCAGGGTGATCTTCGTCGGGTCGGCGAGGTGCTGGGCGAGATAGTCCTCCCAGGGCCGGGCGGGCTTGGTGGTGGCACCGATGTGGGTGTTCCAGGCCCGCCAGCGCAGGCCGGCGTGGTGGGTGGCCTTCGCGGCGGTGCCGGTCAGGTCGAGTCGGCTCTTGCGGCCGCCGGCGGCCAGGGTGACCGCGCCGAAGCGGCGGGCGGCGTCGAGCAGGTAGTAGCCGAAGAACCGGGTCAGCCAGCCGATGAGCCGGCGGTGGCGGACGTGGTAGCGGCGGGCCGGGGTGCCGTGGGCGTGCAGGCGGGCGTGGACCTTCTCGGCGGCGGCGAACCAGTCGGCGTCGTCACCGGCGGCGAAGCAGACGGTGACGACCTGAGCGGGCCAGGACGGTGCGGGCATGGCGGGGTGCTCCCTTCGCGGCAGAACAGGGCTGGGCTGGGCATGGCGGGGTGTTCGGTGGTGCCACCGGGGCGCGGCGTCTGGCCGGGGAAGCTGCCGGTGAAGGCGCGGGGCGTGGATCATGAGCCGACCGAAGGGGTGGGCTGTGGGGTGATCCCGCTGGCGCGGGCAGATCCGGAGGGGGACAGACGGGCGGCGGTGCGAGCAGAGAGAAGAAGCTGCACCGTAGCGTCGTGACCTGACAGCGCCAGCGCGGTCAGGATCCGTGGCCATGCCTGTGACCTGCGCTGACAGGATCCGTCGCCGGCCTGCCAGGGGCTGTCAGGGAACGAGGACGCCGTCGTCGTCGAAGTTCGGGTTGTCCGCGACCGGCTGGCCGTGGTCGCTGGGCAGCTCGGTGAGGGTGACTCGGGCGGTGGTGCCGGCGGGGAGCCAGACCGCCTCGGCCGGGTCGGCGGTGTGGGTGGCGGTCGCGCACGGCACGTCGCCGGTCAGGAGCCGGTGGAGGTGTTCCTCGCGGTGTGTGCTGCCGAGCCAGAACAGCACCGGGTAGCGGGGGCCGCCGCGGCGGGTCAGGTGCGTGTACCGGTCGAGTTTGGCCACGACCCGGCCCAGCGGTTCGGTGCCGGTGTCGGCCTCCAGGAAGAAGCCGACAGTCGTGTCGGCGATGCTCCACAGGCCGTGGCCGTCGGCGGTGATGGTCCGGAACTGCCTGGTGGTCAGCGCCTCGGACCACCACCGCTGTAGCCGCGCCTCGGGGTGCCGGCGAGTGTGGGCGGTGAGCCGGACGAAGAACTCGTTGGCGGTGAGCAGGTGGGGCAGGTGCGGGTTGGCCGACAGCCGGTGCACCCGTTGGCGGGTCGCCCGCAGGGTGGGCTCGGGCCGCTGGTGGGCGGCGGCCTGGAACCGGTGCCCGTGGTGGCCGAGGGTCCAGTGCCACGGGTGGCTGCCGCCTCCGGCGCGGGCGAACCGGAACCGGTCCAGCAGACCCAGACCGGCGAGTTCACCGAGTCGGATCTGGCAGGTGCGGCGCGCCTGGAACAGCATGCGGTGGATCTGGTCGGTGGTGAGGACCTGGTGGTCGTCGAGGAGTTGGAGCAGCAGCCGGTCCCGGTCGGTGATGTGCGGGTAGAGGGCCAGCAGGCCAGAGGAACGCGATGGCGGCATGGAGGGTCACCCCGTGGAGAGAGAGTCCCGTAGGGAGTCTGGATGAGTCGATCTTGCTGGCGGGCCGGGCGCGGGCCGGGTTCCGGCAGGTGGGGCACCTGACAGGACGGCGGCGGAGGGCTCGTCCGGGGCCTCGTGTCGCGGACACCCCCAAACGAGCCCTCGGTGCCGTGCCCGGCCGAGCCCCCGCACGAGCAGCCCGCCGGTCAGCGGTCGCGGGAGTTCATCCGCCGTTTCATCGCGGTGCGGGCCAGCTGCTGCATCGGCGGTTCCCCGTCGGTGCGGCGGTGGGCGGCGGCGCATGCCTGCCGGATCGCGGTCGCCTCGCCCACCGCCGGCACCGGCGGGTTGGTGGTGAAGGTGAACGCCGGCAGTTCCCGGTTGCCGACCAGTAGCCGGGCGGCGGCGGTGTAGACGTCGAGGTGGGCGAGGTCGTGCTCGTCCAGCTCGGGTCTGGTGTGCCGGGACAGCTCCCGCGCGTCGGCGGGGTCGACGGTGAAGAACAGCTTCGACCGGGCGTTGGCCGACACCGCCGCCGCCACGTCCCGGGGCAACTGGGCGAGGTCCTGGTGCGCCAGGACGAGCCCGAGGCGGAAGCCGCGCGCCTCGGCGAGCATGTCCCCGACGCTGCCGGGCAGCGTCAGGAAGTTCTGGTGAAAGTCGGCCAGGGGCGCCCTGCCGGTGTTTCCACCGGTGGGTTTTCCCTGACCGCTTCCCGAACCGGACGTGCGCCTCTCAACGCATCCGGCTCTCCACAAGTCTCGTTAGGGCAGGGCGGTCCTCATCGTCGGACTGGTCCACGGAGTCGGGATGGCTGTTCCCCGGTATCGGTAGCTGTAGGTGCGCACCTTGCCGGTGTCGAACAGCCGTACTCCGTTGCTGCTGGGCCACCATCCGCCGGCGCAGTAGCGGCAGCGGAGTTCCTTCCAGTTGGTCTTGGGGTGCTTGCGACGGATCCAGGACCATACGTGTTTCCAAGCGAAAGCGCGCAGGTACTGGAATGTCCGCGAGGACACCCCGGGTCGGAAGTAGGTGCACCAGCCCTGCAACACCCGATTCAGCGGGAGCAGCAGGTCGGCCAGGTCCTGGTTCGTGGTCTGTCGGCACAACGTCTTGGTCTTCCCGGTGATGTTGGCGAGGGCCTTCTTCGCCGGGTAGGTGTAGACGTAGCGCTGGTTGGTGCCTTTCTTGGTGTGGCGCTGGATGCGCCAGCCGAGGAAGTCCAGACCCTCGTCGATGTGGGTGATCAAGGTCTTGTCCGGTGACAGGCGTAAGCCCATCGTGGTGAGGACCTCGGCGATCTCGTCCCGGAGGGCTTCGGCGTGTTCGCGGGTGCCGTTGATCATCAGGCACCAGTCGTCCGCATACCGCACGAGGCGGTAGGTGGGCAGACCTTGCGAGCGTCGCTTCGCCCGGAAGTGTGCGCTGAGACTCGGCCCGCCCGGTGCGTGGGCGATGTACTCGTCCAGCACCGACAGGGCGACGTTGCTCAGCAGCGGGGACAGGATCGACCCTTGCGGGGTACCGGCGTCGGTCTTGCGCAGCGCGCGTTCCTCGGTGAGGATGCCCGCCTTGAGGAATGCCTTCACCAGGTCCAGAACGCGTTTGTCTCCGATCCGCGCTCGCACCCGGTCCATCAGGGCCGGATGTGAGATCTCGTCGAAGCACGCCTTGATGTCGCCCTCGACCACCCAGTCGAACCTGCGTTGACCGGTGGTCAGGTACTGCACCTCGGCGACCGCGTCGTGAGCCCGGCGTCCGGGGCGGAACCCGTAGGAACACGGGAGGAAGTCCGCCTCGAAGATCGGCTCCAACACCAGTTTCAGTGACGCCTGGACCACCCGGTCGGCGATCGTGGCGATCCCCAGCCGGCGCAGCTTGCCGCCCGGCTTCGGGATTGTCCGCTCACGCACCGGCAGAGGCTGGAAGCTGCGGTCCTTCAACGAGCCGCGAAGCTCGGCGAGGAACCGCTCGATCCCAACCCCGACTTGGATGGACACGGCCGTGTGGCCGTCCACCCCGGCGGTCTTGGCGCCCTTGTTACCCCGCACCCGATCCCAGGCCACAATGAGGAAGGCCGGGTCGGTGACGAGATTGAACAGATCACAGAACTTCTTGTGAGGATCGTCGGTTGCCCAACGGTGCAGCTTCGCTTGGATCTCCTGTACCCGGCGCTCTGCCGCAAGCAGAGTCAGGGCCGATTCGTCGGTGTTCACCGATGCCTCCAGGTATTCCACTTCTTTGGCTGCTTGACTTGCTGGACCCCTTTGCCATGTACGCGGCTTTCCCGCGCTCGGACTACTACGGGTCCTCCGTCCCATGCCGTGGCCGTCAGACGACAACGGTCCTGCCCTCGACCGGACTGGACGTCCGGCCGGTAGGGCGACCACGGATGGTTCCCAGGTTCACTGCACACCGGTCCACGGATTAGGTGCCCGACTCTGCCCCGGCAGCATCGCCAGTGGTACGCCGCAGGCTTTCCCACTGGCCTCCTTCCCGTCGAATGCGTAACGGTTACGGAGTTGACCACCGCGATCGATCGGTGGTGGTCACGCACTGCATCCCAGCCCATATCCACCAGGTTGGAGCTGGTACATCGCTTACGGGGGATCATGCGTCGGTTCCTCTCGTACACCTTTCCGCGTCGCTTGCCGGACCCGGCCTGTCTGGTAGTGCCAGACCGTCCCGTCGTTGTCAGGACTGCTCCCGCCCTCACCGGCGTTTCCCGGATCAGGCTGTCCTCAGCTTCACCAGCCAGCTGCGACTGGCCGGCGGAAGGGTCCTTTCATCCCTTCCCGGTGTCACATCCCTCGGTCAGCGAGCTGACCTGGGACTACAGCGCTTCCTGGCGCACGCACTCGTCGACGTACAGGCTGGCGTCCCGGCGCTGGTCCTCGGCGATGTTGGCCCGGGCGATGGCGGCCTGCCACACCCGGGCCACGATCAGCGAGCCGAGGATGCGGCTGGTCTCCTCACCGAGGATCCCCTTGGGCAGCCGGCACAGCAGGACCCCGCCGTCGAGCACCGCGCCCATGTCGAACGAGCTGTGCGCGTTGCCGATCACGCTCTTGACGAAGTCGCGCAGCAGGAAGGCCCGTAGCCGGGCGAGGACGGGGGCGATGACCTGGCCCCGGAACTGGTCGTTGATGCCGTCGTACCAGAGCCAGAACCCGCCGAGGCCGTCCGGGTCATCGAGGCCGTGGGTGAACCGGCCCCGGAACTCCCGGTCCTGCAACAGCGACGGCACCAGGCTCAGCGTCGGTTTCGCGTGCCGCATCAACGTCAGGCACGCCACCCGCATGGTGTCGTCCATGCGTGGTCCCCACTGGCCGGCGAAGATCTTCGCGAAGATGCCCACCAGGTTGTCGACCGCCAGGTGCGGATCGCCCTGGTCGTCGAGGGGGTTGAAGCAGCCCGGGTTCTCCTGGTCCGGGTCGATGATGACGATCTTCTTCGCGTACGAGGCGGGGAGCCGGTCGAGAATGTCGGTGATCAGATCCCCGCGCGGGTCGATGACCACCGTGCCGTGGCCGGCTCGGATGTCGCCGAGGATCATGTTCAGCAGCAGCGTGGACTTGCCGACGCCGGTCTTGCCGACCACGTGCACGTGCTGCCGGGCGTCGGCCACCCTCAGCCCGACGCTGTGGTGGCCGATCTGCGAGCGCCCCAGCACCTTCACGCTCCGCCCGCCGGAGGGCACCTGCACGGGCACCGGCACGGCCCTGGCCCGCGCCCGGTCCAGGCCCGGCACCGCCAGGTCCTGCGGCAGCGCCGCCAGGGCCGCGAGTTCCGGCACGGTGGCCAGGAACCCGCGCCGCAACCGCCGGCCGGCGATCGTCGCCACCGGCCGCGGCATCTTCATGCGCCGCAGCCGGTTCGGCCCGGTGTACGCCGCGGCGGCGGAGGCGATCGTGTGCCCGAGGCCGACGAGACGCTCCCGGATCTGCGTGGCCCGTTCCTTGTCCGGTGGGGTCCGGTCCGCGTCGGTGGCCACGGCGAACCGGACGGCGATCTCGAAGTGTGGCACCCGCACCGCCTTGTCGACCATGGTGCGGGCATCGGCGGTGGTCACCGGGTTCCGCTCGGCCGCCCGGGCCGCCGTCGGCGGGGTGTGTGGCCGCGACGGTCCGGGCAGGAACGCGTCGAGCAGCCACAACAAGGGCTCGACGGCCAGCCGTGTCCCGGCCGACACCGTCCGGGCGGTGACGTCGGGCCTGCCGTGCGGATGGGTGGGCGTGGCCGCCGCCGCTTGTCTGGCTGCGCGGATGCGGCGGGCCGACGCCGGGCGGGCGAGGACCTGCACGCACGCGTGCTCGCGGTGGCGTACCTCGGCCCCGGCGGCGAGCAGCGCCCGCAGCGGATCGGCGTCGTGTTCGCTGCGCAGCGGCAACCCGTCGGGGTGCTGCGGCCAGTGCGCCCCGCCCACCTCGTCGCCCACCTGCGCCGGGATCGGGGCGGCGGCGTCGCTGGTGGCCATCGTCGCGGCGGGCCAGGCCGCCCGGACAGCGGCTTCGACCGCGCCGGGCGGTACCATGCCCGGCACCCACACCCGGATGGTCAGCGCCCTGCCGGTCCACGTGTACTCCCACCCGACGTGCGGGTAGCCGAACACGCGCCGCCGCCACACCGACGGCGTCAGCACACCGACGAGGGTGGTCCAGAACGCGGCGGCGGCCTCGGCGGTGACCTCCGGCGGCGCGGCGATGGTCAACCACCGGGCGCCGGCGGCGAACCGCCGGTGCCGCCAGGCGAGCACCCGGTCGTGGCCGAACACGGCCGCGACGATCACGGCGGCGGCGAGAACACCGAGCCACGGCCGGGCGGCGACCCACTGCCACATCTCGGCAGGCCAGGTTGGCGGTGTGGTCGTCATTCGACCTCCCCGACACCGGTGACGGCGATCGTGTGCTCCGCGGCCGAGCCGACGCTGCGGAAGGGGATCCGGCTGCGCCCGGCGACGAGCAGGCCCTCGCCCCGGGGCGCCGACAGCAGCAGCCGGGCCTCGCCGGCGGTCAGGTTGAACGCCTCGGCGACGGCGTCGATGGACTGCGTGCTCTGCCGCATCAGCACCTGGGTAGCGGCGTTGGACACCACGGCGAGCCCCAGGTCGGTCGACAGCACGTCCGCAGCGTCCTGGGTGACGACGCACAGCCCGGCGGACCGCTTCCGGGCGGCCTTCGCCATCCGGAACAGGAACCGGCTGCCCTCGCCGTCGCGCATCAACAACCAGGCCTCGTCGACCACGACGAGCCGCCGCCGTCGGTGCGCGCCCGGGGCGGGTGTGTCGATGCCCGACCAGATCGAGTCGAGGGCCAGCAGCGTGCCCACGGTGCGCAGCTCGTCGGGCAGGTGCCGCAGCGACCACACCACGAGATGGCCCTCGGGGCGGACCGACGTCGGCCCGTCGAACAGGCCGGCGAAGTTCCCCACGGTCCACGGAGCGAGCCGGGCGGCGAGGTGCCCGGCGGGCGGGTCACCGTCGGCGGCGAGCACGTCGGCGAGGTCCCGCAGCAGCGGCGCGGGCCTGGTCCACGTGGCGGGGTCGCCGTTGATGCCGGCCCGGGCGTAGGTGGCGGTGATGGCCCGGTCGAGGGCGGCGCGTTCGGCCGGCGGCGGGGCCGCCCCGAGCAGCACCGAAACCAGGGTGTGCAGGTAAAGGCCGCGCCGGGTCAGGGTGTCGGGCCGGTGATCGGCGGGCAGATCCAACGGGTTGACGCGTACGCCCGGTTGGCCGAGCTGCACGATGGTGCCGCCGACGTGCTCGGCCAGGGGTGCGTACTCGTCCTCGGGGTCGATCACCGCCACGGTCGTGCCCTGGTACAGGTTGCGCAGCACTTCGAGCTTCACGAAGTAGCTCTTGCCCGCGCCCGAGCGGGCCAGGACGACCGAGTTGTGGTTGTCCTGCGCCCACCGGTTCCAGATCAGCACGCCGTTGCTGGTCGTGTTGACCCCGTAGAGGACCCCTTCGGGCACGGTGGTGGTGCCCGGCGCGGGGGCGGCGAGGTCGGTCGAGGCGAGCGGGAACGCCGCCGCCAGGGCGGTGGTGTCGAGGATGCGGCGCATCCGCAGCGCGTCCACGCCGACGGGGAGGGTGGACACCCAACCCTGTTGGTGCCGGAACGTCGCCGGTTGCAGGTCCAGCAGCACGCTCGCGGCGGCCGACCTCACCCCCGCGACGGTCTCGTCCAGCTCGTCGAGGGTGCGGGCGTGGACGGTGACGTAGATGCCGACCTCGAACAGCTTCGCCGCCCCCCGGGCGACGCGTTCGGCGAGGTCCGCAGCATCGGCCGCCGCCGCCTCCACCATCGGGTCACCCAGCCGGCCCTGGTCGGCGTCGAGCCGACGCGACGATTCGAAGCGGGCCCGCTGCCGCTTGAGCATCGGCGCGGCCAGCTGCGGCGCGACGGGGTCGAGGTGCACCGCGACGTCGACCCGGCCGGGGTAGGACAGCAGCGGGTCCAACCACGCCGGCCCGACCTCGGCCGGGTAGCCGCACACCACGTACGTGGCGGCGTACCCGTCGCCCACCCGCACGTGCCGGGGCGCGACCGACAGGGCTGCTGGGGACGGCATGCCGTCGGCAGCAGCGGCGCTTCTCGTTCTGCTGGACTTTCTCAGGTTCACGGTGTGCTCCGTAGGGTGATCGGGGTGCCGGGCACCGCGCGAGGGCCGGACACCGGCGGAGAGAACGGATCGGCCGCCTGCGCGAGGGCGGCGGTGACGGCCGGCCCGTCCAACGCGACGGCTTCGACACCCACGCCGGACAGGGCGCGCACGGCGGTGTCGGCCGCGTACGCGCCGGTGACGACGGCGAGGACCTGCCGGCGCAACGGATCGCGGCGGCTGTCGAGGTCGGCCAGGAAGTCGGCGTAGTCGCCGGCGGCGGCCTGCAGCGCGGGATGCGGCAGGCGCGGCGCGTGGTCCACGGTCGCCTGCGCGTAGGCGGTCAGGTCGTGCCGCTGCGTGGCCACGACGAGCTGCGCCGGCCCGGTCAGCGAGTTGAGGAACCGCCCGAACCCGTCGAGCAACGCGGCCTGTTCGCTGCCGGTGCGCAGGTGGATGTTCGTGGTGCCGCAGGCGATCAGGACCTTGTCGCCGCCCTCGCTGGTGAGCACACCGGCCGGGGTGACGCTGGTGACCGCAGGGCGCAGCGGCGCCGGGACACGCGGCTCGCCGGCCGCGACCGCGCTGGCCCGCGTCGCGCCCGGAGCGAAGGTGCGCGAACTGCGCGACAGCAGGAACCCGTGGCGTAGCCACACATCCAGCGGCAGGCCGTCGCGGCGGCCGAGCGTCACCACGACCGCGCCGGCGAACACGACGACCCCGGCGACGATCCACGCCACCGGCGGCAGCAGATGCCCGAACCTGCGGTAGACACCGAACGCGGCCAGGCCGACACCGCCGACGATGCCGAGCTGCCGGAACGTCAGCCCGAACGCGATGCGGTCCGGCTCGTTGACGTCTGCCGGGACGACCGCGCGGGGCACCGTGTCATCCGTGCTGCTCATCTCGGCCTCCGTACCGGTAGGTGCCGGCCCAGGCCGCGGGTCAGCCCCTGGAGGGCGACCGTGCGCAGGACGAGTCCGACGACGTTGGGACCCCGGCCGCCCTGCTGGCTGACGAACCGGCGCATCAGGGTCGGGATCTTCACCGTGGTCCAGAGCACGACGACCACGAGCACGAGGTTGAGCGTGTCCGACCCGGGCAGCCCGAGCAGGATCGGCAGGTTCGACTCCGGGTTGATCAGCAGGTCGATGCCCGCCGAGAACACCACCGCCTGCAGCGTGGGTGTGGCCAGGCAGCCCAGGAGACTGCGCCACCACAGCTCGGCGGCGCCCTGCGTCCACGGGGTGGCATAGCAGGCCAGGGCCACCGGCCCGATCCCGGCCAGGACAACCAGCACCCCGACGCGCGCGATCCAACCGCCGACGAGCATGAACATCAACACGACGATGAGCAGCCCGATGACGGCCGTGAGGAGCGCGGTGCCCTCGTCGGTCATCGCCGAGGTGATACGGGCCTGCACGAAGGTCACCGCCACGGTGGTCGGCGCGGCCTCGCCGGCCATCGACACGGTCAGGGCGTTGGCGACGTCGATGAGCGCGCCGGTCAGCGGCACCGCGAACGCGGACAGGACGAACCCGACGACGAGCCGGGGCACCAGTTGCTTGACGCTGTAGCGGGTCTCCACCGAGTCGCCGACCATCGTGGCGGCGCCCCCGGCGACGATCGCGAGGACGAAGCAGGCGTTGACGACCAGCGACCCCTGCTCGGCGATCGACTGCACCTGCGGCAGGACCGTGACGTCCGGCGACACGAAGATGGACGAGGTCAGGAAGGCCAGGAGGCCGCCGAGAAGAGCAACGACCGTCTCGGCGAGCCAGCTGATCAGGTCGTCCATCAGCAAGTTGACCATCACCGGTGGCCGCCTCAGCCGCCGAGGATGCCCTGCAGCACCTGCAGGACCACCGGGGACAGCACGGCCAAGGCGTAGCCGATCAGGGCCGACTTGAAGTTGCCCTTAGCCTGCTCGACCTGGGCCGGGTCACCCCCGGCCGCCATGTACCGCAGGCCACCGATGACCAGGAACATCGTCGCGACGAGCGCGATGATGCCCATGATCCAGTCGGTGATGTTGGAGATGACCTGGCTGATGCTGTTCGCCGCCAACGGCTGGGCTGCGGCGGTGAGGTCGGACAGGACAGCGAGAGTGGTGTGCATCGCGACCCTCCACAAGACTGTGCGGGCCGCCGCGGTGGGGACCGGGCGAAGGGGATGTGGTCCGGTGGGGGCGCTCCTCCCTTACCAGTGGTGAAGGGATAGCGGTGTCAGTACGCCGCGCCAGTCGTGCCGGACCACGGGCCCCGCCGGAAGGAATGGTCCCCACCGGGCGGGCATGCCGTGGATGACATGCACCGCTCAGATCTCGACTGTCAGGCCGATCGAACCCCCGGTTCGTCTGTCACGCTCTGACAGGGCTGGCCCTCGGTGGGGTGCGCCGTGCGGATGCCTGTTCTTTCGCACTTGACCTGCGCCGTGCTCGAAATCTCGGCTCCGACCGACCCATGTCTCAACCATTGTGATCCGGCGGAGCGGGGCATGGATTCAGCCGGTGATGAGGTGGGTGAGGCGGTAGTGATCCCACCAGCCGGTGCGGTGGTGTAGGCGGATGACGCCGTTGGTGCGGGTCAGGAGGAGGTGGCTGCCGTCCTGGATGAGGGCGGCGTCCCCCGCTCGTCCGGCCAGGACCCTGGACACGGTGGTGATCATGTTGGGGATGGCTTTGTCGGCGAGGTCGTCGGCGTGGGGGGAGAAGGTGATGTTGACGTAGGTGTCGGGTTCCCATTCCCAGCGGGCGCCACTGTCGGTTTCGGCTTCGTAGTAGCCGTGGGTGCCGGCGCGGACGGTGATGGCGTAGCCGCGTTGGTCGTAGAGGCGGGCCGTGAACAGCCGCGGGTTCGTCGTCGGTCGCGGCGTCTCGTCGGGGTGCGCGGCGGTGAGCGCGGCGATCTCGTCAACTGCTGGATCGCCAGCGAGGATCAGCCGGAACTCGACGCCCATGTCCGCTCCGCCTCTGCTCAGTGCCGCCGGATGATCTGTTGGATCGTACCGTCGGGTTGCACCACGGCCAGTTCCTTCAGCCCGTCGATGGGCCAGTCGTCGAACTGCCGTCGTAGCGCGCTGAGGTCACCCTCCCAGTCCTGGAGGTTCACTACCACCCGCTGGGTCTGCTCGTCGTCGATCTTCTCCCGGACCTGGCTCCAGACGTTACGTACGGAGGTGCGGGCGGCGGGGGAGTAGCAGTCGAAGACGTGGCCTTCGACGAGGTAGTCGGGGTCCTTGTCCGGGTTGCCGTGGTCGCCAGTGCGTTCGCGGGCGTCGCCGGTCTCGGCTGGGGTGGGGTTCTGGTGCACCCGGTAGCCCTTGGCGGCCATGCTGTCGGCGCATTCGTTCTCCAGCTCCAGGGCCCGCCGGGTGCTGTCGTCCACCTTGGGCCCAATCCTGGTACGCGGTCCGGTGGGCGTGCCGCCGGGGACGCCGCTGGGTTGCCGGCTCCACGGCGGAAACACCTCACCCGAAACCCGGGCATGGTCGGGCTCGGCGGGAGAAGATTCGGTGCTGGCGGCAGGAGTGGGGCTGACCGGCGGGTGCCGGTCAGCCCCACTCAGTTTCCCGAGGCCCCGAGCTGCCGGGCCTGGCCGGTCGCCGCTTCTACGGCCTGCCCGGCGGTTGCGGCGCGTTGTACGAGCAGCACGAGGACCTGTTTGACGCCGTCGAGGGCCTGTAGAAGCGGCCCCGGTTGTCCGCCCTGCAGGACGACGCTGGCCAGGTTTCGGGTCTCGTCGAGGTGGCTGATCGTCGCGGTGGCGGACTCGCGGGCGGCGGTGATGCGCTGCTGCACCGGCGCGAGAGCGGCGATGGTCTCCTGCGCGGCGGCTTGCCGGGGAACCGCTGCGGCGGCCGTGGTCGCCTCTCCGACCGCCGCGGCGAGGCTGCCCAGCCCGCCCTGGACGGTGGAGACCGTCGCCCGTACCCGGGCGATCCCAGCAGCGACGCCGGCGAACCCTGCGGCGGCGGCCCGTAGGGCGATCTCCTGGGCCTGCCGGTCGACCGCCGCCGTGAGACCCTGGGCCCGGTCGACGCCCGCCGTCAGCGCTCGCAGCTCCCCGATGATCTGTTCCATGCTCGACACGCGTCAGCCACCCCGACCGAGAACGAACTCCGGACCCCGCAACCTACCCGGACGACTCGGCCCAGGGGCACCCCGAACCGCCCGGACACGTCGAGGACGCCGGCCGTGTGATGCCGTCAGGCCGCCGCAGCGGCGGCTCGCTGGGTGGGCGGGCGCATCGCACCGGAAAGGTCGCCTCGGGTGACGGCGGCAGCCACGACACGTTCGGCTCGCCTTCTGCGCATCCGCAGGACCGAGGCGGTCACGCCCCGCTCGGCGGCCAGTTGCTCGATCAGCGCGTCGCCGAACCGGGTCGCGCTGATCAGCTCGGCGGCGTCGGCGGTGATCAGTCCGGCGGCGGCTGCCCGGCCGAGCAGCAGGTCCGGATGCCCGTAGGGCATGCGCGGTGACCGCGAGCCGGTGGGCAGGTCCAGCGGGAGTTCCTCGCTGTCGTCGGCCTTGACGACGGCGGCGCCTGCGCGCCACGCGGCCCAGCACAGCCGTAGCCACAGCCGGGGCGGGGCGAGGTCCGCCGTGCGCAGGGCGTGGAGGAACCCGGCCAGCACCTCGGAGTCCACGTCGTCGGCGTGCCGGGCGTGGCCTCGGCTGATCTTCGCCGCGAGGTGCGTCAGCGCGGGCAGGGCGACGCCGATCGCACCGACGACCCAGGCCGGCCCCCAACTGCGGGTGTGGTGGGCGAGTTGCCGCCACACCACGTCGGTGGTGTCACTGTCGTAGCGGTTGAACATGAGCAGGGTGCGTAGCTCGTCCAGCGGCATCGTCGTGTCCGGCAGGCCCGGCACCGGGCGTGCGTCGAACACCAGCGGCGCGGGTTCGCAGGTCAGCAACATGAACGCCTGCTCGGCGGTGCTCAGGGCCGTGACGGCCGTTTTGGTGCGGGTGGTCGTTGCCATCGTGATCGTTCCCCTCGGCGGTAGCGCTTCGCCCGACTGCGAAGGCTTCGAGACCCCCGATTGGGACAGCTCCACCTGACACCAGAAGGGGTTGTCAGACCGGGACAGGCCGTGTCTGTGCTGGTCAGGTTCGCGGCGGTGCCGACCGTCCGCGTGCCCGCCCACCGGGCGACGATGCGTGTGACCTGACCTGACCTGACCGGTCCGGTCAGGTCACGGGTGGGTTCGATCGACCTGACAGCCACGCACTGGGAATCGTCAGTACGTCCCGCCGGTCCGGGGGCCACCGCGCCTATGACCGACAGAAACCCGCACCAGGCACCGGTCCCCGTGGGGGACGTGGTGCCCGGCGACGCGCCCGTGCCGATCACCGTCTGGCCGGTCCCGGCCCCACCACAGGGCGAGACCATGTCCAACGCGATGGGCGTACGGCTGGTCCACAACCTCACCCACCCCTCCGACCTGATCATCGACCTGGCCGTGGGCCCGCAGCTGGCCCGCGCGGTCATCGCCGCCCACCGCCGCAGCCATCTGCAGTCGACCCGGCTGCTCGGCTGGGGTCGGGAAGCGGCGACGCTGATCGTCACCGGCTGGCCCCCCGACGGTGGCGTCTCGGCGGTGGAGTTCTTCCTGCGCTGCCACGCGAGTCTCCTACCGGGCGGCTGCCTGGCGGTGCTGCTGCCGCACGGGGACGTGATCCTGCCGGTGGACGTGGTCATCGCCGCGAAGCGGGCCGGGCTGGCGTACCTGCAGCACGTCGTGGCGGCCGACCGGCCGCCCCGGCGTGGTCAGCGGGCGCAGCTGGACATCCACACGGACGTGCTGATCCTGACCCGCAGCGCGACGCAGCCCGGAGGCGTCGATGGGTGAGTCCATGCCGGTGACGTCGGTGTGGCTGACCTGCCAGCAGCCGGCCCGGGACCAGCGGCGGGGCCGCTACGTGCCGGAGAGCTCCAGCCATCCGGGAAAGATGTTGCCCCACCTGGCCGCGCACGCGATCAGCTCGTACACCGCGCCGGGCGATCTGGTGTTCGACCCGATGTGTGGGGCCGGGACCACTCTGGTCGAGGCCATGCACCTCGGCCGGCAGGGGGTCGGGATCGACATCGAACCCCGGTTCACCGCGCTGGCCGCCTCCAACGTCGCCCTGGCTGCGTCGCAGGGTGCGACCGGGTCGGCTCAGGTGTTCACTGGCGACGCCACGGGTTTGCTCGGCCTGGTGCCGGCGTCGGTGGTCGGCCGGGTGGGGCTGGTGCTCACCTCACCGCCGTACGGGCGCGGCACGCACGGCCTTGTGCGCGTGACGAGCGCCGGGGTCCGCAAGCGGGACCACGTGTACGGGGACCGGGAACGCGGCAATCTCGCCTACGGCGGATGGTCCCGCCTGTTCGACGGGTTCGCCGCGATTCTGGCCGCCAGCTGCCGGCTGCTGCGTCCCGGTGGCATCGTGGTGATCACCTGCCGTCCGGTACGCCGCCAACGCGACGATCTGATCGACCTGCCCGGGCAACTGCTCGGGGTCGCCCGGTCGGTGGGGCTCGTGCCGGTGCAGCGGTGCGCGGCGATGCTCGCGGCCGTCCGCGACGGACAGATCGTGCACCGGGCGAACATGTTCGGGCTCCTGGCCGTCCGCCGCGCCAGGGACGAAGGCATCCCCGTGCATCTGATCGCCCACGAGGACGTGCTGGTCCTACGTCGCTAACAGACTCCCGAGAGTTCAGGGAAGCTGACGGGCTCTCGACGTGAACCCAGGGTTCGTCTGCGCAGTCACGCTATCGCGGGTCCGGGGGGTTCGCGGTGAACCTGGCTGAGGGTCTGGCGACTGTGTTTGCGTCAGGAAGGTGGCCACCACTTCACGGAAGTCGTCAGGGTTCTCGACCCACGGCAAGTGACCGGAGCCGGCGAGGCTCACGCGTTGGCTGTTCGTCAACGCTTGGTGCAGCGAGTCAACGGCCCAGCGGGGGCGGATGTCCTCGGTGCCGTCGATGATCAGCACGGGCAGGTCGAGCGCTCGGCACTGCACTGCCAGTTCGGAGTCGCTGAGTTCTTGCTTGACCTCCGCGTTGAGGGCCTGGTTGCAGTCGTAGTTGATGCCCAGCCATGGGGTGGCCATGCGTTCGGCGTGCCGCAGTGCGGTGCCGGGGTCGGCGAAGTCGGCCGACCATTGCAGGAGCGCCCATTCGTGGTCCTCTGCGGGCGTGCGCGTGCGGACGCCGAGTGCCTCCCACCGGGCCAGATGATGCCCGAGTCGCAGCCTCAAATTCCGCTTGTAGTGCGGGTGCCAGCCGCGGTCGGGGTCGATGCCGGTCCCGGACACGTAGATCAGGTGGCTGACCCGTTCGGGGTGTTCGATGGTGTACCGCAACGCCAGGTGCGCACCCCACGAGTGGCCCATCAGGGCCATGCGCGGTCCGGCCAGTTGGTCGCGTACCGCGTCGAGGTCGGCGACGAAGCGGGCGACGGTGTATGGTCCGCGCCGCTGCGAGCGTCCGCAGCCGCGCTGGTCCCATCGGATGGTGCGGGCGCGGTCGTCGAGCAGCCGGGCGACCGGGTCGAGGTAGTCCCACAGGCCCGGACCGCCGTGACAGAGCACCAGCGGCGGCCCGGCGCCGGACTGCTCGGCCCACAGATGGCAGTTGTCGTCGCTGCGCACGTCCAGGCTCATGGGCGACAGTATGGCGGCTTGTGCGGGACCGCTTTGCTGAGCGATACGGCCGAGGCAGTTGATGGTTGGGCGCGTGGGCCGGCCGGTGTGGGCCGCCGGACCGTCGCTTCGCAGCGGGTCACCGCCAACGCTCGAGCGATTTCTCGGACATGAGGTTCACGGTCAGGCCGGTGTCCCCGGCGCCTGGTCGATGAGTGCGGCCTCGGGGACGCGGCCGTCGGCGATCAGAGCGGACAGCTCATCGAGTAGTCGTTCGAGATCGTCGCGGTTCTCAAGGTCGTAGTGCTTGTTGACCATCCTGTCGTCGGCGAGGCGGACTGTCGTCAGCTCCGCCTCGCCGGTGGCCCAGATCATGATCGCGGCGAGCCACGTCGTGGACTCGAGCTCGCTGACCACGACCGCCTTGCCGTGGTTCGGCTGGATCGGGCGCGTGTGCCATCGCATCCCATCGCATCCCCAGTCTCGCCCACGTCTCTGCTCGGGCCTTGACGGTGACCGACAGCGCCTCCAGGGGAAACGTCATGCCCGTGACTGTCGCACGGCCCCCACCGGCTGAATCGGCACCGAACCCCGGCGATGCGTTCAGTCGAACCAGTTGAACAGCAGGTCTCCGAGCCGGTCCGGCCGGTGGTAGGCCGCATCACGGCGCTCGGCCTCGGCGAGGAATCGCAGGTCACTGTCGTCGAGCGGCTGGATCGGCTCTGCGGCCGTGGCGACCCGCAACCCCGCCTCGGGAACGAGTTGCCGGCCGGCACGTCCACGAACATCAGCGTCACCAAGTGACGATCCTGCGGCCCGGCCGCAGCGACCAATGACGTCGCAGCGTTGAACAGCAGCCCCACCGCGACTCCATCGTGGAGCATCACATCCACCTGGTAGTAGTTCCGGCCGACGGCGGGCTCCTCGATCGGGGTGGTGACGGTCCCGCCGGAAGCACGCATGTTGGTCGTGCACCGCAGCGAGCCATACGGCACGAGCAACCGGATCGTGGTGTGGCCTGGTCACCCCTGCCTGCACCCTGTCCACGATCTCCACGGCTGAATTGTCCGTAGACGGTGGCCGGAACGTCGAGTCCCGTTGCACGGGGACCGATCTGACAGATCGCGGTCCTCGGCGTGCTGACAGCCTCTGCCAGCCGTGCCGACCTGACAGCCCGGCTCATGGGACTGTGGCCGAGGCTAACCTGAAGGCTCTTTCTTCCTCTTGTGCCCCCTGATCTGGCCTCTTCTCGCGACGTCATCGCGCCCACCGACTCCGGTCGGCCGCCGTCGCCCGCGTCTGATCCGGCCCCACAAGTTCCACGACCCCTGCCCATGCCAAGGGGAGGGGTGATGTTCCCGTTCCGCCCGGCGGTCACCACCCGGTGGCCGCCTTCGTGCTGTCCGATGGAGGACAACATGCTCATGCCCCGCTGGTACCTGGCTACCCCCGACTGGTTCGCCGAGCTGCCCGACGCCATCCGCAGCGGCGACGACGGCCAGACCATGATCATCCAGCTCGCACGACCGCTCCACGATGGGCCTCTCGTTGGTCCGGCGGAGACCGACGCCGCGATGGGCGTGGCCCTGCTGGCCGTCGAGCAGCTCGGTGAGGCCATGACCCACGCCACTGGATGCCGTGACCTGACCGAACTGGCCCGGCTGCTGTGCGGCCTCAACCTCGTCCAGGCGCACCTGACCCAGACGATCCAGCGCATCGCCGAGAACGTCCACGGCGGTGCCTTCAGCGGACTCGCCGCCGTGCCCGACACCGTCGTGCAGGACCTCACCGACAGCCTCAGCACCGCTGGCAGCAACGGCGAGATTCTCGCCGGTCACCTCAAGGAGGCCCACCTGATCCTGCGCTCCGTTGCTGTCTCGTAGACCCAACCTGCGCCGGGACGCGTGATCCGCACCCGATAAAGCAGCTGTCTCGACCCGCACCATCCGGCCGATGCCCGGCCGACCGCGCACACCCGCGCAACATCCGGGCACGGCCGGCAGGCGTGCCCGGATTCCATCCACCAGCAGATGGAGGAATCCCGTGCCACACCACCTCTCCACACGCTCCGGCCCTCGCCGCCGGATCCAGCCGTACCACCTCGACGACCGCCCCGGCGACACTCCTGCCGCGCACCTCGGCCGCCGTGTCGAGACCGGCCGCTGCCGGGACCTTCCCGCGCTG
Source organism: Micromonospora sp. WMMD712 (assembly GCF_029581295.1). Classification (NCBI taxonomy): domain Bacteria; kingdom Bacillati; phylum Actinomycetota; class Actinomycetes; order Micromonosporales; family Micromonosporaceae; genus Micromonospora; species Micromonospora sp. WMMD712. The sequence continues at coordinate 1,699,344 of NZ_CP120743.1, read as the reverse complement.
CGACGGATGCGCTACGCCCCCACCGGCCCGGTACCCGCCCCGGTGGTGCTCGCATGACCGCCCCCGAGATTCCCGCCGTCCCCGTACGCCTGGCTCGGCGGCCCGTCGTCGGAGAGCTGGTCGTCCCATGGATTACCGCCCGTACCCCCGATGGCCGGTTCCGGTTCGGCGCTGTCGACCACCATCGTCACGTCCGAGCGCTGCAGGAACGGCTCTGCCAGACCTGCGGCGACGAACTCGACACCGGGCGGATCGTCTTCGCGCTGCGCGACAGCGACCTGCGGCTGCTCGTCAGCCCTGAGCCGGGCATGCACCCCGTCTGCGCCGCCTACTCCGCCAGTGGCTGCCCCATGCTGGCCGGCCGGATGAGCCACCACCGCACGACACCGCTGGCCGCGCAGCTGACCGAGGTCGGCGCGTCCTTCCACGGCGATCCCACCGGAAGCCGCCCGGCGGCACCCGCCGAACGCTGGCACCTGCTCTGGACCACCGGCTACCGGGCCTTTGTGAATCCGCTCACCGGCCAACCGGCCGCGATGGTGCTGCCCGAGCAGATTCTGCGCGTCCGCCCGATCGGCCCACCTCCGCCGCTGCGCCCCGCCGATCACACCCCGGACAGCGAGCCCGACCCCGCGTCCACCCCTGGCCCCGAACGGAGTCCGTCATGACCCTGCATGTCATCGCCGTCTACCACAACACCGAGAGCCGGTTCCTTCCGTACGAGCCGGGCCACGCCCTCACCCAGGTCATCTCCTACTGGCGGCGCCTGCCCGCCTCCGTCAAACCGGAGCGGACCGCCAGCTGGATCTACGGCCTGTTCAACGTCGACCTCGACCAGCTGGAGACCTGCCGCGAGACGCTGAGTGGAGAGGCCGACTTCCTCATCGCCTGCACCTACCGGCTGCTGCGGCTGCGTTCGATGTCCACCGGAGACGTCATCGCCATCACCGCCAACGACCGCACCACCTGGCTGGCCTGCGAGTTCGGCGGGTGGAGGCACATCGATCCGCCGAACAACATCACCGGGGAGCCGTTCACCGCCGGCACCATCCGCCAGCACCTGCGGCGAGACCGCCGTGCGTGAGCACCCCTGCCACCACCACCCGCGGGGCCGGCACACCGATGCCTGCCTGAACGGCCCGTGCGGCTACTGCGGAACCAGCCTGCAGGTCATCGCCTCCGGCGAATGCCGCTCCTGCCTGCTGATCGTCTGCGAGGCATGCGACGCCGGCTACCACCCCGACCTCGGCCCCGTCTGCCGCTCCTGCGCGCAATCCAGCGCCAGCCGCAAGGCCCGCTCGGCCACCTGACCGTGCCCTGGGACCACACCCCGTACGGCCAACCTGATCGTCCGCCGGCCCTGCCGAGCGGGCACGTCCCCCTTCCCGGAGGTTCCGCATGACACCCAAACCGTTTCCCGTCATCGCCGTCACCGGTAGCCGGCTGCTGCGTGCTGAGCTGCGCACCGTCGAACAGCAGGCCGGATACGAGTTCGAGTACGCCGACTCCGTTCCCCAGGGCCGCCGCTACGCCAGCCGCCGCCCGCTGATCGTCATCGGCTCCGACCTGGTCGCCCGGTTCCGGAACCGGCTCGCCTGCCGCGGCATCGTCGTCGTGGCCTCGGTGAACCCGCCCGACGCGAGGGTCTGGGTGCACGCCGAGCGCGTCGGCGCAACCTACGTCATCGTCCTGCCCACCGCCTCCTCCTGGCTGGTCCACCACCTCCTGCGCGACCTGCCGTAGCAGCTGGCCGCCGGCCACCTCGCGCGGTGACCGTCGGCAATAGGACCGAACAGAGTTCCGGTGCCCGGTGATCAGCAGCCCTTGACCGGGCGGCAGCGCATCCGGCAGCAACGCCGAGCCCGCCCCACGGTGCCGGCTGCCGGGACACCGAATACAGAAAGCGGCCCGCCATCAGGCGGGCCGTCGTCGTTTCAGGACCCGGGACGCAGATCGCCTACGAAACGTACGCGTCCCGGGTTCTCCATCGAGATGGAGGAACCCAGTGTTCACCACACTCCTCGCGATCGCCACTATCGTGGCGGCGATCCTCGGAGCCGGCGTCGGTTACCTCGCGACCCGGCCCACCATCACCCGGCTGCGCGCCGAGCTGGCCGACGCCGCCTGGCAACTGACCCACGACCCGCTCACCGGCCTGCTCAACCGCACCGGTTTGCGCACCATCCACACCGCCGTCGGCGCGAGCTCCCCACCACAGCGTCTCGTCGTCATGCTCATCGACCTCGACCGGTTCAAAGAGGTCAACGACACCCACGGCCACGACGCGGGCGACGACCTGCTCGTGGAGATCGCCGACCGACTCGCCCAGGTCGTCCACACCTACGGCGGCACCGTCGCCCGGCTGGCCGGCGACGAATTCACCACCATCCTGCCCCTGCGGCACTACCTGGCCAGCGACATCGCCGACCGGATCGTCAGCGCCATCGCCGCGCCGGTCAACGTGCAGGTCGACAGCGGCCTGGCCACGGTCACCGTCACGGCCAGCGTCGGCATCGCAACCGTGGTCAGCACCGACCCGTTGCAGGACATCGCGCTGCACCGCGCCGACATCGCCATGTACCACGCGAAGCGCCAGGGGCCCGGCCGGCACGTCGTCTACGCCGACGGAATGACGATGCCCGACCGTGCACACCGTCGTGGACCGCGGCTGCGTGACCTGCGCCGCGACCAGCGGGGGAGCGCCGAATGAACCTCGCCACCCTCACCGCCTGTGCAACCTGCCGGCTGGCCCTCACCGAGCACCCCGACGGGCACGGCACCATCTACCGGCACCCAGTGACCGAGGGCCGTCATGCCGTCGTCCCCGTCGACGCCGACCAGGTGAACGGCGTGTTCGACCGCTGCCACACCTGCACCGGCGCGCCGTCGGTGTGGAAGTACCACACCAGCCTCATCCAGATCGCGGTCCTTGCGGCCGTCGAGACCTACAACGACCAGTGGCACGTCTGCTACCGATGTGCCCAGTTCATCGAGGCCGACGACTCCGAGGGCCTCACCGCCCACTGTGCCGCCCGTATGCAGTGGCTGCCCCACCACCACGAGTACGCCGTCCTCCGCGCACTGCACCGCGGCATCGTCCTCGGCCGCGAAAGCAGGACCCTGCTCACCACCACCGACTGGCCGCCGGCCCGGCTCACCGCCGACATGCTGCCGAAGATCCGCGACCGGTTCACCGGCCTCCTCCGCGGCCCCGCGCACCTGCCCCCACACCTCAACGAACCCGACCACCGCCGGGCCCTGGCCGACCAGCTCGACCTCGCACCCATGTACTGGATCAACCAGGAGTTCACCGACATGGTCAACCAAGTCGGCAACAACCAGCCACCGGCGGCCGTCACCGACGACCTCGCCGCCACACCGGCCGGGCTGCTCGCCTGGCCCGAACCCGTCGGCGACACCCGGCAGCTCGCTGCTGTGTCCTGGACACCCCACGCGGACGGCTGGCAGCTCATCGGCTACCGCAGCATCGGCGGCACCGCCCTCGACGACGACCTGATGCCCGCACTACGACACGAGATCGGCTGGCTCGTACCCATCCACGCCGAACACGTAACCCGAGGGACCAAGCTCGACGGACGACACCCGCTCGGCCCCCTCGTCACCACCTGGCTGCTGATCAGACAGCAACTGGCCGAGGCGGTGCCGGCGAAACTGCCCAAGGCAACCACCAGGGCGTACCAGCGCCACCGGCGTCCTGCCCCCGAGGTCAAAATCGTGCGCATCGCACCGCGCAGCACCACCACCGCACCTCAACGAGGCAAAGCTAGTGAAGGCTCCACTCGGGCCAAGCCCGACCACCGCTACTGGGTCTCCGGCCACGACCGCCAACAGCCGTACGGTCCCGGGCGTAGCCTCCGTCGCACCATCGAGATCGCGCCCTTCCTCAAGGGAGACGAGGGTCTGCCGATCAAACTCAGTACCACCGTCCGTGCCCTCGGTAGCCGAGGCGATGACCGGACGCGGCGTACCGACCAATAGCTGTGCGTGTGTGGTGGTGGAGCTTGATCCACCACCACACACGCACTGCGGCCTTTTTGCGTCTGGATGCCCGGTCGCCGCTTGTGCGCGACCGATGTGGTCTGACCTCTCGATCGGCTCGGGCGCGAGTGCATCGGCCGGGAGGATGCCCGACAGGCGCCGTGGCCCGGCCGGCGATCGTCCTCGATGGCTGGTCGACGTCAGTTCTCCGCGCCGGAGGGCAGGGTGGTCAGGGGCCTTGGGGTAGCCGATGTTGCATGTCACTCGCCTCGGCCCCCGGGTGTCTCCTCCGTGGTTGGCCGACCCGCGGGGAGGTCGGTTCAGTGGTGGGGAGCGCACGGGTGGGGGTCGGTCTCCGGTTGCTGCTGGGTGAGGGGGGCCGGTCGTGGGGGTGGTGACACGGGGTCGGTGGCGGGGTGTCGAAGATCAGGGTGGCGGTGACGAGTCGGTGGTCGGAGGGGTAGGGCTGTCGTGTCGGGACGTGGACGCGGTAGCTGTGGGGGTCGACGTGGGGGCGCATGGTGTCGTTGGCGAGGAGCCAGTCGATGAGCAGGCCGCCGCCGGCGTCGATGTCGTTGTTGACGGTGGGGAGCAGAGGTATGTGGGGGTTGGTGGTCCGGGCGAGTTCGGCGATGGCGTGGAAGCCGCATCCGTTGGTGCGGTGGTGGGTTTCGGGGTTCCAGCGTCCGATGAGGTGGTCGACGGCGTCGGTGTCGGCGGTCCAGGTGCCGTCGGGGTGTTGGCGTGCTTTTTGGGCGCGGGCGCGGTGGCCGGCGGCTGTCCAGTCGCGTTGGGGTAGGTGGGGGCCGGAGGCGGTGCTGTTGAGGTCGCCTCCGACGATGACGGGCATGTCGGTGGTGCCGTAGCGGTCGAGCAGGGCGGCTTGTTGGCGGCGGCGGATGCCGCAGTGGGGGTCCCAGTGGGTGACGGCTGCGGCGAAGGTGGTGCGGCTGTCGGGGGTGCCGGGTTCGCCGGTGTCACGGATCGCGAAGACGGCGATGTTGCGCTTGTCGGCGAAGACGTGCGGGTCGGCGGGGGCGGGCCAGGAGCGCAGGGTCAGCAGTGTCGGGTCGTAGAGGATGGCGGGTGGCATGGGGCTGTGTGGGTCGTGGCCGAGCACGCCGACGTAGGGGCGGTCGAACCGGTCGGCGAGCAGTTCTGCGGCGTGGTGCAGGGGGCGTTGGCCGTTCTCGTGCCAGGTCTTGGCCTCGCAGAGCAGGATCAGTGCGGGTGGGGCCTGCACGTCGTGGAAGGCGTCCACGAGGGGGCGTAGGTTGCGTTGGCCGTGGCGGAGGCCGCCGGCTTCGAAGTTGAACAACGCGATGGGGATCATGGTTGCTCCGTGGGTGGGGTGTTCTGGTGGTCAGGCGTGGGGCTTGCTGGGGCCGGGTCCGGGGTGCTTGTCCGGCGGCGGGCGGTGACCTGGCGGGTGCGGGCCCAGCCGGAGGGGGTCTCCCACTGCATCCCGATGGCACCGAGCGCGGCGGCCTGGTTGGGGGTCAGGGTGCCGGCGCGGCGGGCCGCGCGCTGCTTCTTGAGCCAACTAGACAGGTTGATGTCGCCTTCGCGGTGGCCTTTGCGGGGGTGTAGGTGGCCTTCGCGCTGGTAGTAGGCGGTGGCCGCTGCGAGGTTGCGCTGCCAGGCGGCCTCGCGGATGGACCAGTGGATGCCCAGTGCTTCTAGGGCGCGGACCCGCTTGGCGCTGAGGACGCCCTTCTGGTAGTCGACGCGTCGGGCGGAGAGCCAGCGGTAGAGGTCGATGTCGTTGACGGTGTGGCCGAAGGGAACGTCGAGGTGGCCGTGTTCGGCGTGGAACCGGCGGGCGGCGGCGTACCCGTCGTGGTGGGCTGCCCGGATGCTCCAGTCGATGCCCAGGGATTCGAGGTCGGCGACCCGGTCGGCGGGCAGGGTGCCGGCGCGGCGGGCCGCGCGTTGCTGCCACAGCCAGTTGTAGAGGTCGAACCCGTCGAGGACGTGGCCGCGGGGGACGTGCAGGTGACCGTGCTCGGCGTGGAACCGTCGCGCGTAGGTGAGCCCTCGAGCCCAGATTCCTTCCCGGGGGTCCCAGTGGAAGCCGAGCGCGTTCAGGTAATCGACGCGGTCCTGGGCCAGGCGGCCGGCCTTGTGGTCGGCGCGCTGCCGGAAGACCCACCGGTCGAGGCGGACACCATGCCGGAGGTGACCGGTCGGGACCCGGGTGTGACCGTGGTCGGCGTGGAAGTCGCGCAAGGCGCCGTAGCCGACCATCCAATCGGAGGTGGTCTCCTCCAGAATCCGCACGGTCAACTGCCTCAGCAACTGCTCGGCGCCGTACCCGTCCGGCAGACGGAGCAGCAGTCGCGGCGGCAACGCCCCGCCCCCGCCGCACGTCTGGGTGCGATTCCGGTCGAGGTCGGCGGCCAGACCGCTGTCGTGCGCCCGCAGCGCCCGCAGCGTCTGGAGCAGCGTCGTCCACCGGGCCATGTCGCCCGCGACGTCGGACGCCGCGTCCGTAGGGTCATCCGGCAGCAGTACCGGCAGCAGGATCGTGGCGATCCCGGACCCGGACGGGTTACGCCGCAACGCCCGCCCAACGGCCTGGATCACGTCGGCCGGGGACTCCTTCGGGGCGGTAAACACGACCGCGTCCACCGCAGGCACATCGACGCCTTCGCCGAGACATCTGGCGTTGGAGATCACCGTCCACCCGTCGTCGGGTGGGTGGGCCAGGCGGTCGAGGTGCAGGCGTCGCTGCATGGCGGTTTGGGTGCCGTCGACGTGCCCAACGGTCAACCGGCCCTTGGGCCGCTCGTCGGCGGGCAGGGCTGCTACGGCGGCGGGCAGGGTGCGGGTGAACTCCCTGCTGGCCTGCACCCGTGGTGTGAACACCAGCACCCGCCGCAGGTTGAACTCGGCCGCCGCCCGGGCCAGGGCGGTCTGCACCACCATCGTCCGTAGCGGCGCGGTGTGGGTGTCCACCACCGCCGTTGGGTCCAACTCCCGCAGCATATCCAGGGCCTGCCCGCTGGTGACCCCGATCGCCACGACCCGGTAGTCGTCCAGCCAGCCGTCACCGATTGCACGGGTGAACGGATACGTGTAGCAGACGGGCCCGAACACCGTCGTCTCATCCATCGACAGCACGTCGTCACCGTCGCCGTTGGTGCGGAGCCTGGCCGGCAGCAGCCGGGGCGTGGCCGACATGTACAGCCGCCGCCGCGCCGGCAGATGCTCGTCACGGTGCACCAGCGCACCGTGCTTGCCCGCCCAACCGGCCGTGTGGTGCGCCTCGTCCACGATCAGCAGGTCGGCGGCCACCCCGGCGGCGTTCAGGCCCCTGCCCACGGTGTCCGCCGACCGGTGCGTGACCAGCACCAGACTCAACCCCGACGCCGCATCGTGCTGTCTCGCCCATCCGGCGATCTGCGCCGCGTCGGTGGTCACCGGGCAGGTCAGGTCCACCACCCGCACCGCTTCGTCGGCGACACCACCGTCGCCGCACACCGCCAGCACCCGGGCGGCCGCACCCGCCCGGACCCACACGTTCAACGTCTGGGCCAGCAGGGTCAGCGACGGCACGGCCACCACCACCAGCCCCGAGGGACACAGCCGGACCCCCGCGTGCACAGCCACGACCGACTTCCCGCTGCCGCAGGCCGCCCGTACCTGACCACGGCCGCCGTCCGCCAGCGCCGCGACCACCGCGTCGACGGCCTCCCGCTGATAGCCGCGCAGCGTCGGCATCGGCGTCATCAGCGGGTACGCCGGTCGACGCGCGACAGCCGGCCGGGAGCGGCGGACGGCGCACAGGCCGATGCGGACCGGAGGATTGCGTGGTGGAGACGCCGGGGGTGGGAAAGCAAGGGTGTGCTCCTGGGTCAGGGTGGGTGGGGCGGCGGCTGTCGACGTCGGCTGGTTCGCCTGGAGAGGCGGGTCATCCGGTGTCGGGCGGGACATCCCGCAGGGGAAGCGGAGCCCGAGCGCGTCGAGGGGCCGTGGAGGCGTGGCCGGAAGGCCTCGGGGCCGGGCGGCCGCGAGGAGGTGGACGCGGTGTCACCGCAGCGGGGTCGCCTTGCGGCGTGTGGTGGTGTCCTGCCGTCGGGAGAACCTGGTGCCGCCGGTTGGTCCTACCGCGGGTGAAGTGGGGCGGGTGAAGGTTTCGGCGAGGTGGAGGTGGCCGGCGGGGATACCGGCGAGGGAGAGTCGGTGGCGGGCGTGGTCGATGAGTGCGGGTGGGCCGGCGACGTGGACGTGGTGGCCGGGCCGGTAGTGGTCGAGGACGGCGGTGAGCACGTCACCCTGGGCGGCCGGGTCGACGAGGGGGTCGTCGGTGAAGGTGGGCCTGATGGTCAGCCACTCCGGATACGCGGTCTGGAGGGTGTCGAGGGTGATGCTGTCGTAGAGGTCTTCGAGCGTGCGGGCGCCGACGATGAGGGTGACCCGCCGCTGCCGGCCGTTGGCGGTGCCGGTGGTGGTGAGGTGTTCGGTGATGGCGCGTAGGGGTGCCAGGCCGGTGCCGCCGGCGGCGAGGAGAAGGTCACCGTAATGGTCGGGGTCGAGGGTCAGTCCGGCGTGGTAGGGCGGGCCGAGCCACACGTATTCCCCGACGGCGGCGTGGTGGGTGAGACAGGGCGAGACGGGTCCGTCGGGGACGGCGCGGACGTGGAGCTCGATGGTGCCGTCGGGACGGGGTGCATTGGCCGGGGAGTACCACCTCCAGGCACCGGGCCGGTGGAGTGTGGTGACGGGGAGAGCCTGGCCGGGTTCGTAGTGCAGGCGGCGGCGAGGGCGCAGGGTGAGCACGGTGGTGGTATCGGTTGCCGGGTCGCGGTCGATGATCTGCGCGGGGGTCCACGGGAGCGTGGTGGTGAGGCGGTGGGCAGCGCGGTGGGTGAGGTTGAGGACATGGTGGCCGTGACGGCGCCACTGTTCGGCGGTCGTGGACGTCCAGGTGGTGGGCGCGTGGCGGGCGATGGTGGCGGTGAGGGCGTCGACGAGCGTCTGGTGGTGGTAGGGCTGCAGGCCCAGGTGTCGGTAGGTGGGGGCGAACGCGGCGAGCAGGGCGGTGCGCCCGGCGTGGTTGTCACCACCGGCGATCAGGTGACCGACGGTGGCCAGGAACGTTTGTGCATCACGTTCGGGCAGCAGCCTCATCCGTTGGTCGGCCAGGAGGGACGAGAAGTGGTCGGTGGCGCGGCGCAGGTGGGGTGTGACGTCGGCCCATGATGCGCGGAGGTCGGCTGGATGGGCGGCGGGCGGTGTCACGAGACCGGCTCCTTGGCGCTGATCGGGATGCTGGGTCGGTGGCGTGGTGCGCGTGAGGGCGCGGGTCGCTGGCGGTGACGCGTCGTGGTCCTGCCAGCGGGCATGAAGGCTCGGCAGCCGGTGATGTTGCGGCGGCTGCGGGACGGACATTTCACCGCCGTTTCCCGGGGGGACGCCGAGAGAGCGGGTCAGCGGTAGGTGGCGGTGGCGAGGTCGCCGATGCTGGCGTCGACCGCGGCGGTGATGTCCCGTACGGCTCGGTGGTGTTGGTTGGCGATGGTGGTGAGGCGTGTGGTCAGGGTGGTGGGGTCGTTGTCGAGGTACAGGTGGGTGGTCAGGCCGAGGACGGCGACGAGGCCGGCGAGTGCGGCGGTGTGGTCGTTGGGTTGTTCGCGGCCTTGGGCGAGGTAGCAGAGTCGGGCGCGGGGTACGACGGACCATTTGCTGTGGGTGGGTAGGTAGGTGTGGCGGTGGGTGATGCCGGCGAGGCGTCGTTGGCGGTGTGGGCGCAGGATTCCGGTGGTGACGAGTCCGGCGCGGGTGCGGTCGTAGAGATCGACGGCGAAGTGCCGCAGCCAGGTCCGCAAGGGTGGGGCGGTGCGGGTGGGGTGCAGTGAGGTGAGGGCGGCGTCGGCGATGAGGTCGCCGACGGGCCGGTCGGTGCGCAGGCGCAGCCGTTGGCCGGGCACAGCGCCGGTGGGGTCGGGTGGGTCGACGATGACCCGTGCGGCGAGGTGCAGGTCGATCAGGACGGCGCCGGCGAGGCCGAGGGCGAGGGCCCGGCGGTGTACGTGCAGGCGGCCGGTGTCGTCGTCGTGGGCGAGCATGAACAGCTCGTCGCGCAGCGGCAGGCGGGGGATCGTGGTCACCGGTCGGCTCCTACCGTGTTTCGGCGGCGAGCCGCCGTAGCCGGCGGTGCGCGTCCTGGTAGGCGTCGGCGGATGCGGGAAGCAGGGCTTTGTCGATGGCGGCGAGGATCGTGTAGTTGGGGTCGCAGACGTTGCCGACGGGTGCGCGGCCGGCCTGGGACACGAGTTGGTAGGCGTCGAGGGTGTCCAGGCCGGTCAGGGTGCTGGTCCAGCCGACGAGGTCGTGGTGGGCGATGCGGTAGGCGTCCTCCAGGGGGCGGGCGCAGCCGACCGACATGATCGAGGTGTCGGTCTCCAGCCGCGGCCAGGGTGTCGTCACGCCTTTGACGACCTCGACGATGAGGGTGGTGACGGTGGCGATCTCCACCGCGGCGCCGCAGGCCTCGCCTTCGCCCTGGCGGGCGTGTCCGTCGCCGAGGGCGAGCATCGCCCCATGCACGTTGACCCCGAGGAAGAGGGTGACGCCGGCGCGTAGCTGCGGGGTGTCGAGGTTCCCGCCGTGGGAGTCGGGCACGAGTGTGGAGCGGGCCTCGAACCCTGCGGGTGCGACGCCGATCGTGCCGATCATCGGTTCCAGCGGGAGATCCACGCTGTGGTCGCTGCTCGTGGCCTGGAACCGTACGGTGCGGGCCTGCTGGTCGATCCCGTATACCCACACCCGTTCGGGTAGCGGTGGTTGCAGGGTGGTGGTGCGGGCGGTCGAGGTCAGCGCCCCGAAGTGCGGGAACGTCGTCGACACCCCCCAGTCCGTGGCGGGGGTGATCGCGGCGATGTGCACGGCGAGGGTGTCGCCGGGCTCGGCGTCCTCGACGAAGAACGGCCCGGACACCGGGTTCAGGTACGGCATGCGGCACACCCGCGACGGCAGGTCCGCCGGGCCCCGCACCAGCCCACCGAAGCAGTCCTGCGTGAACACCTCCAGCACATCCCCGCAGCGGACGTGGGCGACGGGCAGACGCGCGCCGAAGGTGTGCGCCAGTTCCCCCGGGCCCGGCCGGTACACGATCCTGTCCATGCCGGTCACACCCGCTCCATGTCACGGCCGGCCGGGCGGGCCGGCACCAGGCCGGACAGCACGGGACGCCGACCGGTGGCGTACAGGCAGGCGAGGACCACCAGCCCCACCGCGAGCCACGCCAACCCGGCCCGCTGGGCGGCGATGTTCGCATGCACCACCACGTAGGCCAGGACCGTGAAGCCCAACACCGGCATGACCAGGTGCGCCCACCAGTTGCGGCTACGCCGACGGACGAGGTGGTGCACCACCACCGACACGTGCAACACCAGAAACGCCACCATCGCCCCGAAGTTCACCAGCGACGACAACACCGTCACCCCGTCCGCCCGACCCGCCATGTACAGGCCCAGCACCAGGGACACCACACCGGTGAGCAGGGTCGCGTTGACCGGCACACCCCGCCGGGGCGACACCCGCGCCAGGAACCCCGGCAACTGCCGATCCCGCGCCATGGCGTAGAGCAGCCGGCTCGTCGCGACCTGGGCCACCATCGAGTTCGGCAACCCCCACGCGACCGCCGTCGCCACCGCGCACACCGTCGCCAACCAACCCCCGCCCGCGACCCGCGCCACGTCGTAGAACGCCGTCCCCGCCGGATCACCCTCGACCAACAACCGGCCCGGGTCGGCGACCAGCATCGCCGCCAGCCACGTCTGCCCGACGAACAACACCCCCGCCAGGATCAGGACCGCCGCCATCGCCCGCCCGACCTGCCGGGGCCCGCCCCTGCTCTCCTCGGCGAGCATGGAGATGCCGTCGAACCCCAGGAACGACAACACCGCGATCGACACCGCCCCGGCCACCACCGACCAGCCGAACGTGTCGGAGTCGTAGAACGCCCCCCAACTCAACCGGCCCTTGCCCGCGGCGAGGGCACCGGCCGCGACGACCAGGAACACCGCCAACACCAGCAGCTCACCGACGAGCATGACCCGCGTGACCAACGCCGTCATCCGGATCCCGACCGAGTTGACCACCGTGTTCACCACCACGAAGCCCAGCAGCCAACACCACACCGGCACCGACGGCACACTCGCGTGCATCGCCACCGACGCCACCAGATACAACAGGCCCGGCACCAGCACGTAGTCCAGCAGGATCACCCAACCCGCCAGGAACCCCACCGGCGCACCGATCCCACGCCCCGCGTAGTTGTAGACGCTTCCCGACATCGGAAACGCCCGCACCATCTGCGCGTACGAGAACGCGGTGAACACCAACGCCACCACACCCACCACGTACGCCAACGCCACCATCCCACCCGACCCCGCGTACACACTCCCGAAGATCGCCATCGGCGCGATCGGCACCATGTACACCAACCCGTACGCCACCAGATCCCGGAACCTCAGCCCCCGAGCCAGCTCCTGCCGATAGCCGTAGCGGCCCAACTCGTTCTGCTCATGCATCAGCGAGCCTCTCCATGTCGATCAACTGCGTGTGCCCGACGTCGTGCGCCGGTCATGGTCGAGCGGTCTGTGGTGCGCTGCCGTCATCACCTGACGCCGGAGGTTGTGGAGGGGGCCACCGTCGTGAGCAGGTGCCGTGAGCAGGCGTTCCGCGTCGTGTTCGAGGGTCCCGTCCGCAGCGGGGAAGATCGACCCCAGCTGGTGGGGACCTTCGACCTACCGTTACTCCCCGGATCACGGGGAGTAGCGTGTCGATGGCTTCCGTCACGGCGACGGTGATCGCTAACGTGCTACCGACGGTCGTCCTGGTGGCGGTCACTTTCGGAGGCAGGGATGGCGAGGAGCGCGCGCAGTTTCCAGCGGGAGGCCGACGAGCTGCGGGCCAGCGGGTGGACGTACCGGCGGATCGCCTCGCACTGGCGGCAGCGGTACCGCATCAACCCGCGGGTGGCGTTCCGCCTCGCCCACGGCCTCACGCAGGCCGACGTGGCGCGCCGCTGGAACGAGCAGTGGCCCGACGCGGACGCGCCGAAGACCGCCAAGCAGATCTCGTACTGGGAAATCTGGCCGGGCCCGGCGGGCCGGGCACCGTCGCTGGACACGCTGAACAAGCTGGCGTTCCTCTACCGCTGCGCCGCCGGCGACCTGCTCGGCGGCGAGGACCACAGCCACCTCGATGCGGAGGCCCTCCGGGCGGGCACACCGGAAGCGCCGGCCAGCCGGTCCACCAGCGAACGTGCCACCGGCGTTCCGCTGCCCTCCGGCGCCGTCCTGACACGGGTTACCGAACGGATGGTCGAGGACCTGGAGATCCTGACCGACACCTACCGGCGTCTCGACTACCGGGAGGGTGCCGGCATGGTGAGCGCGGATGTCGGCACCCATCTGCACCGCATGCTGGAGGTCAGCAACCGCACGACGAGCACTGCCACCCACCGCCGACTGCTACGCGCTGCCGCCGACGCAGCCCAACTCGCCGCCTGGCTCGCCATCGATGCGCAGCGCTACCAGCAAGCGCACGGATACTGCCGGCTCACCATCTCGCTCGCGGAGAAGGCGGACGACCGGGCCCTGCACTCATACGGCCTGGGCGTTCTCAGCCAGATCCACCTCCACAACGGGGACGGCCGCACCGCGCTCAGCCTGCTCGGCACCGCCCGGGACGTCGCCGGCCGAGGCGTCCCGGCCGCCGTCAACTCCTGGCTCGGCGAGGCCACCGGGGAGGCGTACGGACTCCTCGACGAGCCCCACCGGGGAATGATCGCCCTGGCCGAGGCCGAACGGGCCTTCGATGGCGTCAGCAGGGACAACACCCCCGCCTGGTTGAGCTTCTTCAACGCCGACTGCCACGCCGCCCGCCTCAAGGGCCGCTGCCTGACCCGGCTGAGCCGCCCCACCGACGCGACCCGCTCCCTCTACGAGGCGTTGACCCTGCTGCCCGCCGACTTCGTGCGGGAACGCTCCGGCACATTCATCGACCTCGCCGTCGCGTACACGCAGATGAACCAGATCGAACAGGCCTGCCACGCCGCCAGCGAGGCCGACGTGCTCGCCCGACGTACCGGATCCGAGCGCAACCGCAAGCGGCTACGCCAACTCCTTGTCGACCTGCTGCCCTGGAGTGGTCTCGACTGCGTGCAGAGCCTGTACCGGCAGGTCCTGATTAACTAGAGCGCGTGCGTACGTCGACCTGCCACGACCCGCTGTGACCCGCCGCTCCTGGATCGACCTCGTCGTTCTGTCGGCCCTCTGGGGCGCGGTGTACCCGCTCATCACCGTCGCTCTGCGCGATTTCCCGCCAGCGCTCGTCGTCCTCGGACGGGTGCTGCTCGCCGCGCTGCTGTTGCTTCCTCTCGCGGTGCGCCGGGACGCACTCCGCCCCGTCTGGAGCAACCCCCTGGCGATCATCGAGACGGTGCTGGTGCAGTCCACCGCCCCGCTGCTGCTGCTCACCTACGGGCAGCAGTACGTCTCAGCCAGCGTCGCCGGCATCCTTGTCGGCGCACAACCACTGTTCGTCGCGCTCCTCGCCCTCCGATTCGCACCCGACGAACGCCCGCAGGGCTGGCGGGGCCTGACCGGGATAGTCCTCGGCCTGGCCGGGCTGGTCATGCTCTTCGGCGTCGATCTGCGCGGAGGCCGGACGGCGCTGCTCGGCGGCATGCTCATCCTCGCCGCCGCGCTGTGCTACGCCGCCGGTGCCATGATGATCCACCGCCGGTACGCCGAGGCTCCGCCCCTCGGCGTCGCCACCTCCGCCATGCTCGTCACCACCGCAGCCGTGGTCGTACCCGCCTCCGTCACAGCCCCCATTCGGCTGCCCGGCGTGGACGCGACAGCTGCCCTGCTCGTCCTCGGGATTGTCTGCACCGGCGCGACGCTCGCTCTGTTCTACGCACTCATCACCCGCGTCGGCCCCGCCCGCGCGGCACTGGCGTTCTACCTGTCACCAGCCTTCGCCGTCGCCTTCGGTGTGATCTTCCTCCGCGAGCAGATCAGCGTCGCCGCGATCCTCGGGCTCGGCGCGATCGTCGTCGGCTCCGTGCTCGCCGCGTACCGTAGCGAGCCGACTCTTCAGCGGACCAAGGAGAGGGATGCTGAACACGGCAACACCGTCCATGAATCCGACTCCGAACCCGGCGACGCTGGGTAGTCCGGCAGCCAGATCACGCACTATCCGGATCCGCCGGCATCCACCGTCGGCCGCCCAAGATTGTGGCGGCGGGACGCCAGACACGCGTGGCGAGATGGCGGCCACCGCTGTCGGCTCATGGGATCCTTTCAGGTCGGGAGGGATAGAATGAGTCGGCGAAGCAAGAAGCGCAGTATCGAGCCAGAGGTGCGGGCTGCCCAGATCAACGCTCAAGCCATCGTGACGAGTGCGGAGATCCAGGCGAAGGGTGTCCGCGGCGCTGCTCGCATCACAGTGGCCGGTGCTGTGATGGGTGCCCTCGTGGCTGGGCTCTGTGTGGTGACGAACACTGCGGTAGCGGCTCTCCCGGGCGTGCTCATACGACCCGAACCAGTGACCACGACTGCGGGTCCGACGCCCGCTCACGCCTCCCGCACGTCGGACTCCGCAGATGCCATGGGGCTGGGCGCTCTTCTTGGAGACCTGCAAGGTCTCGCTCGCACCATTCCGCGTAGCATTGCCGGCTTGGTCCAGGTGAACATCTATGTGATCACGGCATCCGGCCGTCACCCTGAACGGGATGGTGGTGTTCGCCGGTCAGCCAATGGCCCTGTCTGCTTTACTCCCCGCCCAAGGGGCAAGGCCGGAACGGATGGCATAGGTGGTTCACGCTGTGCCCGTGAAGTGCCTGTGCCTTGGAGTCTGAGTCGTCGCACCACTCGGCGGGCACTGGCGTTCCAGATGTCACCTGCCGTCCCCGTCGCCTTCGGCGTGGCCTTCCTCCGCAGGAAGATCAGCGTCGCCGTGGTCCTCGGGCTCGGCGCGATCGTCGTCAGCTCCGTGCTCGCCGCGCACCGCAGCGGCCCGGCTGCTCCGTAAATCTCTGCTGGCGCAGGGCACTGGCAGGCTTGCGGTTGGGGCAGATGTTCGGGCCTGGGGCGATAGTTGGGCCGCTATGATCACCTTCTCCTGCGTGGGTCAAGTCGATACGGGATCGGGCGGGGTCCTGCCGGTGCTGGGAAGTGGAAGGGCCAGCGGAACCACACCTCTGCCACCATGGACCGCAGTATGGATCGGTAAACGATGAATTTGTTCCCTGCCTCCGAACAGCCGCGCCCCTTTGGTGATTGCGACTCCCTGGCCGACAGTCGTGAGCCGGTGTTGATGTCGCTGCACGCGGTGTACTACGACCTGATCTGGGCGGGTGAGAAGACCCATGAGTTTCGGAGGCGGTTCCTCAGCGGCCGGCCGGTGCGCTGGTACGTGTACCTGAACGCTCCGGTTGCCCGCCTCGGGCCGGTCATCGATCTTGCTCCGGCCATCGTCGACACACCGCAGGGGATCGCGGCGATCGCGGAACAGACCCGTGTCGGCAATGGCGCGTCGGTGCTGGAGTACGTCCGGGATCTGGAGCAGGCCTTCGCTATTCCGATCGAGCGTGTGTCGGAGTATCCGGGTGTTTCGATTGCTGAGCTCAAGGTGGAGCTGGGTGAGTTCCACCCGCCGCAGGGATACGTGAAGCTGCGGAACCATCCCGAACTGTTGGGCGTCTGCGAGAGTGTCACGGCCGAGTCGCCGGTCCGGGAGATGACCGTCCGGGGCCGGTAACGCCCGCCTGAGTGTCGGCGATCGGGGAGGTGGGGGTCATCGCTCGTCGTCCCACAAAACCGTCGCCGCTACGCCGTGCCCGGGAGGGGACGGACGTTGGAACGTGGTGGAGGCGATCGATCAATGGGCCGCCGGTGGGCACGCCGTGTCATGTCCACCATCGTCAGCGGGTGGGATCTGGGCCGCCAAACCACCCGTCATGCCGACCGCAAGACCTTGTGTTGCGATCTATAGCAGACCTTTCCTTGCCGAAGCGGTGAAAGATCGCTATCGGCGCGATCTTCACATCTGCACTACCTGTATGCGGCCACGTTTCGGGGCCTCATCCCCTCTGGGTCAGCTGTAGCTTCCGCCCAGCCGCGGCGTTGGGCAGGAAGGTTGCTGGAGCACGGAGGCGAGACTCCGCAGGGCGTGCGTGTCGGCGGGCGTAGAGTCGGCGTTGTGGCTGCCCACCCCCGTGAGTCCCCGAGGCCGGGCCCGTCCGCAGCCCGGCTGCCGGCGTGCCGAGTGTGGCATCCGAGAGGGCTATTCGTCTGCCGTCCTGCCTGTTTGACGCCGGGCTGCGCGAGGAGGCACGCGTGAGGGCGGAGGCCGCCGATGCTCCCATTTCGGCGACGGACGCGGTGCGGGCATCCGTCAGTTATGACCAGCTTCGAATCTTCGACGGTTCGCTCTATTGGTTGGAGACGCGACCCGATGCTGGCGGAGCCGCAACCCTGACGCGGTGGCATCCCGGCGAAGGAACGCGGGACGCGGGTCCCGCGAACTTCCACATCGGCAGCGCGGTGCACGCGTACGGCGGTGGCTTCTTTGCCGTCGTCAACGGCGACCTGTGGTGTGTCGGCGAGGGCGGCCTGTATCGGCATCGCCGCGGAGGTGACGAGCTGGAACTGATCAGTCCAGGGGAGATGGGAGACTTGGTCGTCGGTGCGGGCGAGCTGCTGGCCGTGCGGGAGTCCGAGCAGGGCGACGAGCTGGTGGCGGTGGCGCTCACGGGGCCGCCGCAGTTGAGGGTCCTCGCCGAGTCGGCGGGCTTCTTCGGCGCGCCGCGACCAGGGCCGGCCTTGCTGGCGTGGTCGTGGTGGAGCGAGCGGGACATGCCGTGGGATGCCTGCGAGCTGCGGGTGGCGTCCTACGAGCCTGGCGGAGGCATCGGGGATCCCGTGCGGGTCGCGGGCGGGGCAGACGAGTCGGCGGTGGAGCCACGGTGGGGCCCTGACGGCGCGCTCTATTTCATGTCGGACCGCAGTGGCTGGTGGAACCTCTTCCGGTGGAACGGACAGGAGGTCCAGGCCGTAGCCCCCGTCGAGGGTGAGTGCGTGGCGGAGCCCTGGGAACTGGGCTACGCGTCGTATGACTTCCTCGACGACGGACGGATCGTGATGGCGGTGCAGCAGGGGCCGCGACACCGCCTGCTCCTCGTCGACCCGTCCGGCACTGCGACGTCGGTCGAGCTTCCGTACACGTCGATCAAGCCCTACGTGGCGGCGCACGGGACGGCAGTCGCGCTGATCGCCTCGTCACCCACGGCGGCGCCGCAGGTCGCGTTGGCGCACCTGACTACTGACGGTCCCCGCCTGGAGGTGCTGGCCCGGTCGGAACACACCCGCCTTGCCGGACGCGCGGTCTCGACGCCGACGGAGCTGCGGGTGCGGGTCGCGGACGACCGTGAGGTGCTGGCCCTGGTGTATCCGCCGACAGGCGCGGGGCCGGGGTGGCGGGCGCCCGTGATCGTCCGTGCGCACCCCGGCCCGACCGCCTCCTGCCTGCTGCGCCTGGACTGGCAGGCGCAGTTCTTCACCAGCCGTGGGTTCGCCGTCGTGGATGTCGACTACCTCGGCAGCACCGGCTACGGGCGGGCGTTCCGCGAGTCGCTGTACGGCCGGTGGGGTGTCGATGACGTCAACGACTGCCGGGCAGTGGCCGAGCACCTGCTGGTAACGGGGCGAGCGGTGCCGGGTGAGGTCTTCATCCGCGGTGCGAGCGCCGGCGGGTACACGGCCCTCCACGCGGCGACGCAGGACGGGCCGTTCGCCGCAGCCACGGCCATCTCGGCGATCGTGGATCCCGACCGGTGGGCGACCACCGTGCCCAGATTCCAGCGCGCCCATGCCCTGCGCCTGCGGGGCGGCGCGGGCCGGGTCCACGCCGACGCGATCCGCCGGCCGGTGCTGCTCGTCCACGGCACCGTCGACGCCGTTGCCACCGTCGACGACGCGCGCGACCTCGCGGCGCAGTTGACCCGCCTCGGACTGCCACACGAGCTGCTGTTACTCGACGGCGTCGGTCACTACGTGGCAACCTCCGGCCATGCCGGGGCGGCACTGGAGGCTGAACTGGCCCACTACCGGTCGTGGATGGGCGAGGCCGGCGGGGATCCGGGGTGCTACACCGCTGCCGCTGGCAGCTGATGCCGCACGTAGTCGCCGAACTCGCGGACCTCCGGCTCGCCGCGGTAGGGATCGAGATCGACCTGGACATCGACGATGCGCTGCACGCACCGGTGCGAGGCCGTCCTGGCCGCGTGATCGACGGCCTCCCGCCCGGTCGCACACGCTTCGTCGATACGCCCGGCGGCGGCCAGGGACGAGGCCAGAAGCGCGGTGTCGATGGCGAGCCGGCGGACGTGCGAGGGACTCAGCGAGGTGAGCGCGTCGCCCAGATGATGCTGTGTCTGCTGCGGCCGGCCGAGGTCGTGAAAGCAGTGGGCCAGCTCGTCGGCGAGGTAGGCCGGGGTGAAGTAACGGATCCACTCCGGTTCGTCCTCCGGCTGGCTACGGGCGAGCTGCTTCTCCGCGACGGAGAGATGGGCTACCGAGTCGGCTTCATGCCCGAGGCGGGCGTGCGCGCGGGCCACCACGGCATGCAGTGCGGCGCGTAGCGCCGGGGTCGCCTGTTCCTCGCACCCCGTGAGCGCGGTGACGGCCATCCGAAGCCCGGCCTCGGGATGATTGCAGTGGAGCGCCAGGTGGCCGATGTTGACGGCGAGCAGATACCCGCCGTAGCTCCGGTCGTCTGCTGCCTGCGACAGCCGTAGGGCGCGCAGGTAACGACGCTGGGCCAGTCCGTGCGCGCCCGTGTCCACAGCCTGGTAGCCGCAGAGCTCGAAGAAGCCCGCCGCGAGCGTGTGCAGGCGTCTACCGATCGACTCGGACGCGGGCGTGGCCGCGAGCAGCCGGTTGAGCTCATTTTCGATGTACCGCTGCACCTGGGCGTGGACCCGGCCGGCACCGTGGGTGTGATCCAACTGCCGGAACACGGTGAGCGCGGTCTCCGCCGATGCGAGATCGTCCTCCGAGACGCGGCTCGCGGCGACCGGTCGACCCGGCGTGGGGCAGCTGGGGCCACGGTCGGCGTTCAGCCAGTCCAGTGCGGCCCGGTCAAGTACTCCCGGTTGTAAGGGAACCCGCCTGACCAGGTCACCGGGCTCGGTGGACCCGGGCGGAGCCGCCTGCGGCGGGATCACCGGACTGACCGGACCGGCAGGTGAGGAGGCAGGCCTTATGTTTCGTTCGAGGCCCCGTTTCGTCTCGAGTAACGGCAGTAGCCGCAGTAGAGCTCCGCCTGCGGCCAGTGCCGTGTCGCAGGCCTCGACGAACTGGCGGGACGGGAACCGGTCCGCTGTCTCCACCCGCCGGACCAGATCGGCGCTAAAGCGGATCTTCGCTCCCAGCCGCGCCTGGGAGAGATTCGCCTGTTCCCGTAGGCGCCGCAGCTCGGCACCGAAGAAGTGACGCTCCGACGCGGACGGCTGGAGCGTCCTCGGGGCCTGGGCCATGACGCCGCCCTCCTCAGGATTCCACCGAACGGTATCGAGCAGCGTAGACCCGTACGCCCGCCGGCATCGTCGTTCGCCGCCGCACACCAGCATGCGCCATACGTGGGTTCGGCCGCGCGTGGCTCGCCGGGCTCACGCGCATGGCGGTCCCGCGTCGCGCCGCCGTGCCCGTATCCGGGTATGCGGACACGTGGTTCGTCCGCATGGCGTGCGTTCACCCGGCCGCCTGTCCGGGCCAGAGTGTGAGGAGCGACCGACGACGCACCCGGGTTCTCCGGCCCGGTGCAGCCGGCGGTCCGGTCCGCGACGCCGGTGCACCACGACGGAAGGTGCCCGGCACCCGAGAAGAAGGAAGTACCGAGTGATCCAGGTGGCTGACACGCATGACGGTGCCGACCGGGCGGCCGACCTGCGCGCCGTGCTGGTGGACGAGCTGCGCGGCCGAGGCAAGATCGCCACCGCAGCGGTGGAGGCGGCGTTCCGCCGGGTGCCACGTGAGCGGTTCATGCCCGACGGCACCGATCTCACCGTTGCCTACGGGGTCGACAACTCGGTGGTCACCAAACGCGACGAGCACGGCGTGGCGATCTCCTCGGTGTCCGCCGCCTACATCCAGGCGCGGATGCTCGAACAGGCCGAGGTGCGGTCCGGCATGACGGTGCTGGAGGTCGGCTCGGGTGGCCTGAACGCCGCGTACCTCGCCGAGATCGTCGGTCCACAGGGACGGGTCGTCAGCGTCGACATCGACCCGGAGGTCACCGCCCGCGCGACGACGCTGCTGGAACAGAACGGCTACGGCGACCGGGTCCGGGTCCTGGTCGCCGACGCCGAGCACGGTGTGCCGGGCGAGGGTCCCTTCGACGCCGTCATCGTCACGGTGGGCGCCTGGGACATCCCCCCGGCCCTGCTCGACCAACTGCGGGACCCCGGCGTGCTCGTCCTGCCGCTGATCATGAACGGGGTCACGAGGACGATCGGGTTCCGCCGGGCGTCCGACCACCTTTCCAGTACGTCCGCGGAGGTCGCCGGTTTCGTGCCGATGCAGGGCGACGGTCGGCACCCCGACCGGGTGTTCCTCCTGCCCGACGGCAACGGGCGTAACGTCCGGCTCTCGTTCGACTCCGGTGCCCCCCGTGAGATCAGCCGGCTCGACGGCGTCCTGGCGGCGGAGCGCGCCGAGCGCTGGTCGGGCGTGACGATCGACAACGGCGTCTCGTTCGCCGACCTGCACCTGTGGTTCGCGTGGTTCCTGCCCGGCTTCTGCCGGATCGCCCCGGACGAGGGAACCGACCTGGCCGCTGAGCGCCGCTGGTTCCCCTTCGGCGTCGTCTCCGGGGCGGGCTTCGCCTACCTGGCTGTGCGCCCGGCTGCCGATGGCGAGGGGGCGGAGTTCGGCGCACGCGCCTACGGCCCGGACGGACAACGAGCCGCTGCCGCCATGGTCGAGCAGATCCAGGCCTGGGATCGCGACGGACGCCACACCGAACCGACCTTCCACTACTGGCCCGTCGGCAGCGACCCCTCGCTCATCCCCGCCGACGCCCCCGTCATGGACAAGACGCACGGCGTCGTCACGATCTCCTGGCCCTAGACCAGGTGGCACCACCCAACCCTTCCATCTGAGGAGAGTGATGTCGATGGCCCCGCCGACTGCGGTCCTCGACGCCCCCACCGCCGACGCCGACGTCGTCACCGACGACGACTTCGCGCTCGACCTGCGGGTCATCGAGGCCACGACGCCGCTGGTCGTCATGGCGTGCAGCACCAGCGACGGCTGCGGAAGCACCTGCAGCACCAGCGCGTGCAACACCTCGTCGTACGACCCTGCCTGACCGCGCCCACCTACCGCCGGAGCCCGCGCTTTGCGGGCTCCGGCGCCCCTCTCCCCACCCCCCCGCCCGCCAGGAGGCACCCCATGCCGCCCGAGCACACCAGGTACCAGCCAACTGGCCCGGTACTGGTCCGGGCCAGCACCGATCCCGGCGACCTCGGCCCCGGACCGTCAGCCGACCTCATCGGCCCGGCAGCGCCCGCGCGTGAGGGCCTCGCCTGGCTGGCCAACCGGTGGACACGCCCCGACGTCCGGGACGCCATCTCGATGGCCAGCCCCGGCCTCGCCGCACGCGTCAGCCAACTCCTCACCCCCAGGGCCGCCGAAGCGACAGCCGCCGCCGTCCGCCGCGCGGTCCTCGCCACCGCCTCCTATCTGCTGCGATGGCAACGCCGAACGACGCCGTTCGGACTGTTCGCCGCCGTCACCACAGCGACCGTCGGCCCGGCGGCGGCAACGATCGGGGACAGGCACCGCGCTGCGGCACGGGTCGACGGTGAATGGCTGACGCACGTCGTCGACAGCCTCGAGTCCCACCCCGATCTCCAACGACGGCTGACCGTGGTCGCCGACAGCGCAAGGTTCGTGCGCGACGGCCGCGTCATCGTCGCCGCCCGGCCGCTGCCGGGCCAGCGCTCGCCTGGACCACCCCGCGAAACCTCCACCACGAACAACCGGGCCGTACGACTGGCCCTTGCCCACGCGGCGCGGCCGATCCACTTTCCTCAGCTCGCCGCGCGGATCGCGGACGAGATGCCCCACGCCGCTCCCGCAACGATCGGGGCGATGCTGCACGGCCTCGTGGGCGGCGGCTTCCTCATCACCAGCCTCCGCCCGCCCATGACCGCCACGGACGGCCTGGCCCATGTCATCGACGTGCTGGATGCCGCAGGGGCCGCCGAGTTGAGCGCGGTGTCACCGATCCTCGACCGGCTCAAGGCGACCGGTGAGCTGATCGCGCGACACAACGCGTTGGCAGATCCCCGCGAGGCGGCGGGGATCCGGGCCGCAGCGATCGGGGTCATGGCGACACTGGCACCCGACGCCGAGCACCAGCTCGCCGTCGACCTGCGGCTCGACGCCACGATCAGCATTCCGTCCCGGGTGCTCGACGAGGTGGCACTCGCCGCCGAGCTGCTGCTCCGCCTGACCACCCAACCGTTCGGATCCGTCGCCTGGCTGGACTACCACGCCCGGTTCCGTGACCGGTACGGCCCCGGGGCTCTGGTGCCGGTCCGCGACCTGGTCGCAGATTCCGGCCTCGGCTATCCCACCGGCTTTCTCGGCGCACCCCGAGCACGCCCGGCCTGGCGGGTGCTGACCGAGCGTGATGTACGCCTGGCCGCGCTCATCCAGAAGGCGACCCTCGACGGCACCGACGAGATCCGCCTCACCGATGTCGACGTCGACGCGCTCACCGTAGGTCACCACGCCACCGCAGTCCCGCCCTGCCGGCTCGAACTGGGCTTCGCCGTGTACGCGGGCAGCGCCGAGAAGGTGGACCGTGGGGACTACGAGTTGCGGGTCACGGCCGCCCCCAGAACGCCGACCAGCATGGTCGGGCGGTTCGCCTACCTTCTCGACACCGCCGAACAGGCGCAGATCGCCGCGTCCTACGCCCACCACGCCTCTGACGCGGACCCGGCGCTCCCAGTCCAACTGTCGTTCCCACCCCGCCGCACGCACAACCAGAACGTCACCCGCGTCGGCACGCTCCTGCCCGACGTGCTGTCCCTGTCCGAGCATCCCGACAGCCCGACGGTCACCGTGGACGACCTCGCCGTCACCGCCGACGCCGAGCAGATGTACCTCGTCCACCGGCCGACCGGTCGGCGCGTCGTCCCGCACATCCCGCATGCCCTGGACACCACCGTGCAGACCCCGCCCCTGGCGCGGTTCCTCGCCGAGGTCGCCGACGCCCGCAGCGTCGTCTTCGGTCCGCTCGACCACGGCGCAGCCGCGCGCAACCTGCCCTACCTTCCCCGTATCCGGTACGGCCGCATTATCCTGAGCCCGGCGCGCTGGCTGCTCGCCGAAACCGATCTCGCCTCCGTTGACCCGCGAGGCGACGAGCGGGCCGCGGGCCGGTGGGAATCATCCCTCGCCGCCTGGCGGCAGCAGCGGCGCGTACCGGACCGGGTGGTGGCCTGCCACGGCGAGCTGCGCCTGCCCCTCGACCTCAGCCGGCCGCTCGACCGTGCCCTCCTGCGGGCCCGGCTGACCCGTGCCGGTCGGCTCGAGCTACGAGAAGACGCCCCGCCCGACGGTTACGGATGGACCGCAGGCCGGCCTGCGGAGTTCCTCACCTCGATGACCCTGACCACGGTCCCGAAGCGCACGCCGCCGGTCACGGCCCCACCCGGCGACACCTTCCGGCCCGGAGCGTCCGCCATCGTCCACGCCCGGCTGGTCGGCAACCCGGCCCGCACCGACCAGTTGCTCACCACGCACCTACCGAAGCTGGCCGACAACCTCATCGGCCTCGGTCTGCGACGCTGGTGGTTCAGGCGGCACCGCGACACCATCCGTGTCGAGGCCGACCAGCACCTGTCCCTGTTCCTCCGGTTCAGCGAACCAGGCGCGTACGGCCCCGCCGCCGCGATCCTGGCGGAGTTCGCCGACGGATTGGCGGCTCAGAGTCTGCCCGCCGAACTCGTCCTCGCCGCCTATCACCAGCATCCCGCCCGCTACGGCCATGGCCCCGCCCTCCTCGCCGCCGAGAAGGTCTTCGCCGCCGACACCGCCGCCGCCATCGCGCAACTTCGCACCGCCGACCTGGCCGGCGTCCCGGCGCAGGCGCTCGCCGCCGCATCGATGGCGCGACTCGCCGCAGCCTTCGCCTCGCGCCCCCACCCGGGCTATCGGGCGCTGCTGGCCTGCCTCCGCGAAGCCACCGAACCAGCCGAGCGCACGCTCACCGACCTGGCCCGTCGCCTGGCCGACCCCGCCGGCGACCATCAGAGCCTGCGAGCCCTGCCCGGCGGGGCCGCCGTCGCGGACACCTGGCAGATCCGCGATCTCGCGGTGCGTGCGTACCACGACTGCCTGCTGCCACAGCGCGACCCCGGGAGCGTGCTGCGGACCCTGCTGCACGAGCACCACATGCGCGCGGTCGGCGTCGATCCCGACTTCGAGCGCAGGACCAATCACGCCGCGCGAGCAGCCGCGATGCGCTGCCTGGCACAGGCAGGTCCGCGATGACGGTCACCGCCGGGCCCACCGGCACCGACGCGAACGGAGCGGGCCGACAGTCCCTCGCGACCGGCGCCGTCGGCCCCGCGCTCCTGGCCATCGAACGTGCCCTGAACGGTGCGGGGGACTGGACCACCGCACACCACCTCGTCACCCGAGCCACGAGCAGCCCCATCGACGCCGGAAGGCACACCGGCCTGTACCACGGCGCACCCGCCGTCCTCTTCCTGCTCAACGCGGCGACCGCCGACGGCCGCGACCGTTACGCCGCCGCGCGTCAGAGCCTCAACCACCATGTGCGGCGGCTCGTCCGCCAGCGGCTGACCGCAGCGGACGACCGCCTCCGACGTGGCCAGCCCGGCACGTTCGCCGAGTACGACATCTTCTACGGCCTCGTCGGCACCGGAGCCCTGCTGCTCCGCCACCTGCCCGACGCCGACGAACTCGGCGATCTCCTGACGTACATCACGCGACTGACCCGACCCCGCACCCACGACGGACAGCGACTACCCGGCTGGTGGGTCGACCACGACCCCGACCCGACCCTGCCCACCCCCGGAGGCCACGCCAACCTCGGGATGGCCCACGGCGCAGCCGGCCTGCTCTCCCTGCTCGCCCTCGCCGACAGGGCGGGCCACCAGGTTCGCGGCCAGACGGAGGCGATCGAGCGCCTGTGCGCCTGGTTCGACCGCTGGCGGCAGGACGACGTCGCCCAGGGATCGTGGTGGCCCCAGTGGCTCACCCGCGACCAACTCCGTACCGGCCGTCCCACCCAGGCCGGACCGGGCAGGCCCTCGTGGTGCTACGGCGCGCCCGGGATCGCCCGCGCCCTCCAACTCGCCGCCATCGCCACGAACCATGCCGCCCGGCAGGCCGACGCCGAGGCCGTACTCGCGGCCTGCCTGAACGACCAGCAACTCGACCGGCTCACCGAACCCGGGGTCTGCCACGGTCTGGCCGGCCTCCACCACACCGTGCTCCGGGCCGCCGCCGACGCGAAGACCCCGGACATCGCCGCACGGCTGCCCGCCCTCACCGAACGCCTCACCCGCCACGAACCCGACCCGGGCGACGGCTTCCTGACCGGTCGCACCGGCCACCTCCTCGCGATGGAGACCGCCCGCGCCGCCGCGCCACCCCGGACCAGGTGGGACACATGTCTGCTGATCGTCTGACCACCGGAGCGCCCGCCGCGGTCGTCGCCCTCGTCGAAGCCGTCCTCGCCGGGGCCGCGCTGGAGACGACAGCCGCAGCCGCCGGTATCGCCCCGGACGAACTCGACACCGCCGTCCAGACGTACCGGGCCGGGGGCATCGCCGCCCTGGAGATCCGCCACGACAACGCCTGGTTCCAGGCGCGCATCCGGCCAATCGACTGGGCCACCGCCGAGGCCGTCTTCCGGACACGGATCGGCCCACAGCTCGACCGGCTCGGTGATAACCGAGCATCCTGGTGGTTCCTACGCAAACACCCGAGCTGGCGGATCAGGATCCGCACGACCGACCACGACGCAGCCGGTGCGCTCCTCGACGACCTCGCCGCTGTAGGAGTGATCGCGGGCTGGGAACCAGGCATCTACGAGCCCGAGACGGCCGCGTTCGGCGGGCTGTCCGCCACCGCGATCGTGCACGAACTGTTCTGCGCTGACAGTCGCGGCGTCCTCGCCTACGCCGGGCACGACCCACCACCGATCGGCCGTCGCGAACTGTCGCTACTGCTGCTGCGGACGCTCCAGCACCACGCCGGCCTGGACTGGTTCGAAGCCGCAGACGTCTTCGACCGGGTAGCCCAGACGCGTCCCGCACCTGCGGCCACCGAGTCGTCACGCGTCGCGGACCTCGCCGCGCGGATGCGACCCCTGCTCGCGCTTCCGGACGAGGCCCGCACGGCACTGTTCGCCCCCGACGGACCGCTCACCGACGCCTGCGACTGGGAAACAGCATTCGCGGACGCTGGCCGCAAACTCGGCCTGGCTGCCGCCAGCGGACGCCTCGACCGGGGCATCCGGGCGATCCTCGCCCAGATCGTGATCTTCCACTGGAACCGGCTCGCCCTGCCCGCCCACGCGCAGGGCATCCTCGCCCGAGCGGCGACCACCGCCATCCTGCCCAGGAGCTGATCGTGCACCACGACACCGTCGCCACCACAGCGCGCCGCTTCCCGCTCCTCGGCCGCCCCCGCCCCGACTGCCCAGCCCTGCCCCTACGCATGAAGGAGATCACGGACGCGGCGAACGCCGCGCTACGGAAACCCGGACACGGCATGGCCGGCGCGGCGCACGCACTCAACAAGGCCGCCCTCATCGCCAGCGACGCCGGACTGCCGGACCTCGCCCGACGAATCTGCTGGCAACACATCGACGCCTACCTTCGACTAGCGCGTCCTCTCACCGTCCTGGAAGCCCGTTACATGCTCGAACCCGTCCTCAACCTGGCCCGCCTGCAGATCCGCGCAGAACAAGGCGCGCCGGCGCTGCGACTCATGGAGGCCATGCACGAAGCGGTCACCAGAAATATCGACCTGGTTGTCGGCGACCGCACCCTGCCCACCGCCAACCTCGTCGGTGATCGCGCCGAACGACGCATGCTCCGCCAGTGGGTCTGGCTTCAACTCATCGGCGAAGGCACGCGCGTGCTGGCCTTGGACGGACGATGGGACGAGGCAGCCGAGCACGCGCGAAGTCACAACGGCATCGGTGCTCACCTGATGGAGGGCCGGCAGGCCGTCATCATCGCAGCGTGCCTTCAGGGCGACCCCGAGTACGGCCGTAGGGTCCTTACGGAAAGCGCGCTCACCCAACCGTGGGAGCAACAGGTCGCCGCCTGCCTCAGCCTCATGTGTGCAACGCCGGCCCGCCCCGCCAAGCCCCAGCACCTCACCGTGCTGACGGAGCGGCTCGCCCTTCCCATCACGGCACCGAACTACGCGTCCTACCGTGCGCGGCTCGGACTCGCGGGCGCCATCCTGGCCAACGCGACCCAGCCCGAACTGGCGACCCGACTTCTGCACCACACCGCGCGACAGGCCATCGACACCGCCGACGGTTACGCCGCCCACGACATCCTCGGCTTCCGCGAACCCCTGCAAGGCATCACCGCCGACCAGCACGCGGCCCTGCGCCGCATCGCCACCACGGCGGGCCTCGGGCTCGGTGAACTACCGGAGGAAGCGGTACGCCACCTCACCACCGCAGCAGATATGGCAGTGCAGGCGCTCGCGGCACCAGCAGCGGCTGCGCCGGCAGCGGGGCTGGGTAGAGCTTGAGGCAGATGCCGCGCTACGCCCCTCCGCGCTGGCCGATTTGGACGCGCCGGTGTGGGACGAGACCGACGCGAACCTGCGTCGGTAAGATGAAGATTGCGGGTGTGCCCCTGGCTGGCATCGCCGAAGGGTGGCTGACCATCGAACCCCAGGAGCTCGTCGCCGTCCTACGAGGCGGCCAGGTCACCGCCGACCTGGTCGAACGGATGGAAGAGGGCGTTCCGCGACTACGCTTCCTGGAGGCGACCCGAGGCGGTGACCAAGCCCGGACCCTCATCCACGCCGAACTCGGCATGGTGGTGGACGTCCTCGACCGATCCGCCTACACGGCTGTGATAGGTCAGCGACTGTACGCCTTGGCGGCAGAACTCGGCCGGATGGCCGGCTGGGCATCGTTCGACGCTGGCCTGCACGCAGCGGCGCAGCACTACTGGCTCGCCGCACTACACGCCGCACACGCCGCCGCCGACCAACTGCTGGGAGCCAACATCCTCAAATCGATGAGCCTGCAGTGCTACGACTTCGGCCGCCCCCGAGAGGCGCTGGAGCTGGCGCGAAGCGCCCACGAGGGCGCTAAAGGGGTGACCCCACGCGCCGCCGCGATGCTGGCGCTACGGGAGGCCAGGGCTCACGCAGCGATCGGCGACAGCACGGCATGCGAACGCCTTCTCAAACAAGCCGACGCCGAGTTTGATCGCGTAACGTCGACCGATACAGAGCCCGCCTTCCTCGGATACTTCGACGAATCCGAGTTCAACGCCCAGGTCGGAACCTGCTACCTGGATCTGGGGCGAACGAAAGAAGCCGACGCGTACCTCAGTCATGCGCTGCGGGTGGTCCCAGCCACCAAGGTCCGCGACCGGGCCACGTACGTGATACGCCGCGCGTCGACGCAGACACAACTCGGAGAGGCCGACCACGCCGCGTCGCTCGTCGCGGAGGCGATACCGCTGATCCGTGAGGCGCCATCGGAACGGAACCTGCGTCGCGTCGTTCGAGCACGACAACGGCTCCCGTTCACCAAGACCGACCCGCGCGCTCGCGCACTCGACGACCAGCTCGTCACCCTGGGGGCCTGATCATGGTTGATGGCACCAAGGTAGCTGTGGTGACCGGCGCCAACCGTGGGCTCGGCGCAGCCATCGCCCGCAAGCTGGCCGAGCAAGGCTTGCACGTGGTGCTCGCTGGCCGAAACGAGTATTCCGTCGACCGTGTGGTGTCCGACCTGGCGAAGGCGGGGTTATCCGTCAGCGGCCACCAACTCGACGTCAACGACCCGGCCAGCGTGGCGCGTGCCTTCGCCGACACCGCAAAGCGACACGGCCGGCTGGATGTGCTAGTGAACAACGCTGGCATTGCAATCGATCGCGGCCATGTTGGTTGCCAACAAGTTCCAGACGGGGTTCGACCAGCCGTTGCTCTCGGCGATGTACGTCGACAAGAAGCTCTCCGGGGTCACCGCCGTGCAGACGCTGTCCCGGCTCAACCGCACCCACCGCACTGCCGGCGGGGAGCAGAAGCGCAAGACGTTCGTCATCGACTTCGTGAACAAGCCCGAGGACATCCGGGCGGCGTTCGAGCCGTACTTCACCA
The DNA here is from genome assembly GCF_029581295.1 of Micromonospora sp. WMMD712. Taxonomy (NCBI): domain Bacteria; kingdom Bacillati; phylum Actinomycetota; class Actinomycetes; order Micromonosporales; family Micromonosporaceae; genus Micromonospora; species Micromonospora sp. WMMD712. The sequence continues at coordinate 1,668,910 of NZ_CP120743.1, read as the reverse complement.
ACGCCACGCTGGAGACCGAGACCGACCCGTACATCGTCGTCCACCTGGCCAACAAGCTTGCCCAGGCCGGGATCTACACGCCAGAGCAGGTCCGCGAGGTCGCCGAACTATGGGTCACCCGCAAGGGCAACAACGCCCTCTCGGCAGCGATGAGCCCGGCCAAGAACGACTTCGCCCGCCGCTACGCGGCGGCGATCGAGGCCGACGACAAGGTCACCCTCAACACCCTCGAGCTGTTCCGCAAGGACGTCTCCACCTACGTCCGGCTCTACGACTTCATGAGCCAGATCGTCGACTACGGCGACCCGTACATGGAGATGCTGTCGATCTTCCTGCGGCTCCTGGAGAAGCTCATCGCAGAGGCATCCTGGGCTGCGGAGGTTGATCTTTCCGACGTGGTCCTAGTCGGGGTCAAGCACACCAAGGCGACCGCGGTCGACATCTCGCTGACCGGTGACGGGCAGCTCAAGGGCATCGGCGCTGCCGGCACCGGCACCCGGAAGGAGCCCAAGTACGTCGCTCTACAGGTGGTCATCGACAAGATGAATGACCTCTTCGGGGCCGAGTCGTTCTCCGCGTCCCAGGTCCGCGAGTTCGTGCAGGGACTGGTGCAGCGGCTGCTCGCCTACCCGGGCCTGGTCAATCAGGCCCGGGTGAACTCGAAGCGGCAGTTTATGGAGTCGCAGGACTTCCAAGCGGCGGTTACCGAGGCGGTCGTCGACAACCAGGAGGCCCACAACACCATGGCCGACTACTTCTTCAGCGATGGCCCAAACATCAACGCTGTCATCATGGCGCTCGCGGACGCCTTCTACGAAGCAGCGATCGATCAGCGCACCGACATGTGAGCAGGCCGGTCCCGGCGGATTTCACCGACGCCCAATACGTCGACAGGCGGCGGCTGATCGGCCAGCACGACAGCGGCATGCGCGAGAATCGTGGCGGCGACGACCGGGCACGACAGATCGTGGTCCCGGGCCGCCTGCACGACAACGCGGCCCCCGCCGGCGACCGCAGCCGGCCCGCTACCACGCGGTCAACCTCTTACCTGCTGGAACCTGCGCGACCGCGATTACGACATAAAGCGGCTGTTCGAACACATGCGCGTTCGCGGTATGAGGACCGGCCTGTCGCGGCGACCGTCTCGACGTCGCTGCCCTCGCACCGCTGGCCGTGTTTGCTTGCGACCTACAGCTGTGACCTTGATGCCGTCTGCAGCGGCCTGATCCTGCCCCACGGCCCAGGCCGACTGCTCCACAGTGGTCTAGGCCCTCACCTGGCCTTCTCAATCAGAAGATAAGCCGCTATTTGTGCATAATCGACCAAGTCAGCCTTTCGATATCTGCAGCCCCGGCGAGGCGTTGCGGATAGTGAGCGAGCTAATGGTTTGCTGGATGTCATGCGTTTGTCTCACATTGCGGCTGTGGACCTCCTCTCGTTCGCTGAGCTAAGTCTCGAGGTGGCGGACGGGTTGTCGGTGGTCGTCGGTCCGAACGGCAGCGGCAAGACGAATCTGGGGCGTGTGGTGCGGCTTGCTGGGGCGGCCGTACGAGCGGCTGCTTCCGGCGACTTCGCCACATTGGAGCGGGAGTGGTCTCTTGCTGGCCGGTACGGAAGCTCTCGGTTCGAGGCGCGGGTGAAACTCACTTTCGATCGGGAAGAAGAAGTTTCGGTTATTGAGGACTGGGCTCGAGGAGCCTTCCTCACATCCTTCCAAATTCAGAATGCGCAGACCTTGGCTCGGCTTGACGGCCTATTCCCTGATAGCCTTCGGGCGGGCGAGTTGCTCGCACAGGGTCAACTGATCATTCGCCGTGACGACCGGCGAAGTCAACCTTGGATCGTGTGCTGGCAGACCGAAGATCCGGTTGCCCACGTCGATCTAGGGCAGGGACATGTCCTTACATCCGGCTCGGTCGCCGATGAGATCGGATGGGTGTCTTCGCGGAAAAGGCCCTACGAAATCCTGCTTTCTGCGGACGGCAGTCCTGTTCCCGACCTCACCACCCAGGCGACACTACCGAATTGGGAGGAGCCGTACACGCAAGCCTTGGCCTCGTTCGCTTTCGCCGATCTCGGCAATTCCGATGGTTCGGTCGAACTGGTCGCACGCCGCAGCACCAACGATCCTGAACTTCCTTCGCTGCGCCGGCTGATGGATCGGTTCCCGGCCTTCCGCGAGACATCTCAGGGCTGCATTCATTTCGCACAGGTCCTCGACTACCTGATCTCGTCGGCGCTCGTCGTCACCGACAATCGACGCGTTCCCGTGAAAACGATCATCGAGCCTGCGAAGATCAACACCATGCAGAGCATGGAGGACGGCAGTGGCCTGGCCATTGAGTTGCTTCGCCTCAAGACCGGCGACGCTGCGGAGCGAACGCGTTTTCGCGCCGTGCAGGACGTGTTCCAAGAGATTACTGACCAGCGGCTTGACGTACGTCAGCAGGCGTCTGGCCCTGAGACACACGAGTTACTCGTCACCCCCGTTGTGGTCGACATCGACCCCGGTACCAACTGGGACGTGGACCTGCCGCTCCACCTGGCCGGCGCTGGCGTGGAAGAAAGTGCATGGTTGGCGGTCCTCCTGACTGGTGATCAGCACACGCTTGTGCTCGACGAGCCGGCCAGCAACGTAAGCGCCGTCGCGCAACGCCGCCTGTTGCAAGTCCTGCTGGAGCGCCGACGTGACAATCAGACGATCATGATCACGCATAGCGCCGATCTTGTGCCGGTCAATAGCGCGTCCGACCTCGCCATCATCACGCGACTGACCCGCCAGCATAGAGTCACCAAGGTTCACCAACCGCGGCTCGATCAGCGTCAGTTCGACGATCTGAAAGAGCTTTTGCGGCACTCCCAACTACGGGCACTTTTGTTCGCCACAGGTGTGGTGCTCGTCGAGGGCCCTACCGAGGTCGACGCCTTCGAGACCTGGCTGGCCCGCGTCGACAAGCTGGGACTGCCCACGCCGGAGTCGTCGCACGTCGTGTTTCTGAGCGTGGGTGGCGACGAACGGTTCGTCAAATACTCACAGCTCATGGAGGTCCTGGGGGTCCCGTACGCCATCGTTGCCGACGGCCCAGCGTTTACCCCGGGTAAAGCCCTAGCCAGGCTGCCCGTCCCCGCACCTGCCCCTGTCGACCCGACTAACGAATCCTTCGTAGAGGCCGCGAATCGGTGGGCACCGTATCGCGTACGGACGCTCGCCACAGAATTCGGCACAGGCGACCGCAAGGGGTACGGCGAAATCGAAGTTTTCTTTCAGGCAGTGGACGCACCCGTCTGGGCGGAGTTGAGTTCGGGCGCGGGGCGGAAAGACAAACCTCTTCTAGGATATCGATTCGCCAACCGCACGGCGGTCCCCGCCCGAGTCGTTGAGTTATGGAAGCTTCTGCAACATGACCTCGGCCTGGTCTCCGGCGAATCCGATGGGCGGAATTCCGGAATGGTCACGCCGTGATCTGGGCTAGCACTGTGGCGTCGATCGTTGCGCGGCTTATGCTTTCAACCCGTCGGCCACGCCGACCAGGTTGTGCGGACCTCGGTGCAGTAAGTCAGGGCCACCGGCGCGGTTCGACGACCTGACGCACGTCATCGCGCACCATGCCGGCGTCCCACTTCGCCCGGTAGAACAACCCTTTGTGTTGCGTCCGGCCCGAGGCGTGTCCGGCCTGCTCGGTCACCTGCCAGCATGTCCTGATCTGAAGCTCCGCGAGTGGGCCTGCGCCATCGCTGAGAGGGCATCACCCAAGCATAAGACTCGCAGACGCTAGTTGGGTGGCGACTGACATGACCGTTCGGGGCCAGCCTTCGGCCCGTTCGGGCAGCATGGCGTCGGTAGAAAAGGCAGTCGCCGGCGCCAAGGCTGAGACGACCGCGACACGATCGAAGAACTATGGGGCGACTGAACCCACCGACGCCGCTCCGCGTGTTGCCCCCGAGGTGCTCGGGGCGGTGCGATCGGACCCGCGCGGAGCGGGAAGGGGCAACCTATCCGAGATGATCAACATCCGGAGCGGGCGTAGTTGCTATGGGTCCCGTCCTCAGCTGGCCTGCGCCCCGGCACGCTACTGCAACTGCGTTGTGTCAGCTCAGAACGTCGGCCACGATGCGACTGTGACCGAACTTTTCTCGTCCACTCCTCCCGCCGAGTGGGGCGGTACGGCGGCAATCGGCGGCCCAGATGAGCATGACGCGGATCTTGCGACTGCCTTCCGGGAAGCCGGCGAAATCCTCACTGCCTATTGGCGAAAGAACCAGGCCGACGACACGCTCGCTATCGCCGTGCTGTACAACTATCGGCACGCCTTGGAGCTCATGTTGAAGACCGCCATCCGCCTGATGGTCGAGAGTTGGAGGTTCGAACTCGATCCTGCCGAGCCGGAACCGGTTTGGCTGGTGGAGGCCGAGCGCCGCGCCGGAAGCAGCCATTGCCTCGGGGAACTGGCCGGCCACGTGGGGCGGCTCGCTGCGGACTTCCGGATGCCGTTGCGGCCTGCTGACCGCGACGTTCTCCGTGCCCTGCATGACCTGGACCCAGATGGACAGGGCCTGCGCTATACCGCCACCCGTGACCGAACACGGCAGCGTGCGTTTCGGCCGGACGTCGTCTACGTCAACGTGGTGGAGTTCGCGGCTCGGGCTGGCGGGGCCTTCGAGGGGGTCGAGGACATCGTCGCGCGGCTCGTGGAGATCCAGGACGTGCAGCAATGGATCGGTCCCGAACGCCTTCTCCCCCCGCAGGGCAGCCGCCCTTGAGTATCTGCCTTGGTTGTCAATCTGCTCTGGTTATGGGGCGACTTGTGGATGCAACGATGGCCTGCTCGTAGGCACTCTTCGGCCGGGAATCGGCCAGGGTAGATCATTGATCGAAAAGCTGCGTGCGTGATCACGGGGTCCTGTCGCCCGCGCCAGCGAAGCCAGCGTGGCTTCATCGACACCGTGAAAGAAGCCCTGCTCGTGGACGAAGTCGTCGCCGACCGTCGGGTCAGGCCCATCCGTGCGTGGTTCTGGCAGATGCAGGCCATTGAGCAGGTCGTCATCGGGGTGCTGGTACAGGTAGCGCCTGGCGCCGAGAGCCGTCTCCTGGTTCACGGTGTTGGCGAGCTGCGTGGTGCCGGGGACCGTCGCGTCGGGCATGTCTCGCAATGGCGCCGGAATGCTGGCACGTGGTCGTGCAAGCATGGCCATGTGGCGGTTGAGGGGCAGGAGGAAGGCGTCCGCCGTGGCGATGCCGACGCCTCGCCATGCTGGGTAATCCGACCGTACAAGCAGGGATACCGGCTCGTCCGAGGTCAGTAGGGCTCGGCGCTTGAATCGAATGACGCTCCACTGGGCGTCGTTCAAATAGGCCGTCATGGGATCGACCAGCGATATCAACAGCTGCAAGTGCTCGTGGGCAGACGGGATGAGCTCAGGGCCTCCCGGTTTCGTCAGGTCACGCCATTCCCAGTCGAGCTCGTCGTCGGTGACGACTCGACGCTCTGCCTTCTGGATCACCTGGCGCAGCGCTTCCTTGCCCGACACGCCCACGAGCAGCCTGATCATCGTCGCGTTGTGCGCATTCTGGTTGTAGCGGATGCCCTCAGTTCGGAGGTGTTGGAGCGCTATCCAGGCCGCCACGGCATGTCGCAATTGTCCCGTAAGGGGCCACGTGCCGGTGCTGGCGGCTTGAAACGCTGCCGCCGCCGAGGTTTCTAGCTCGGCGAACGCGCGTTCGAATGCGTCGGATTTCGTACCGTCTGGCAGGATGATGGTGTAGAAGTCCTTGTTGACGGTGGCATCGGCAGTGGCGAGTGTTGCTTCGTGGGTGCCGGGCAGGGTGGTTCGCCGGATCTGCCGGGCGTCGGTCGCGAAGCCCTTCAGGTAGAACTGCGACACAACGTGCTGCCTGCGGACGCGTTTGGCCACGCCACCCCCGTTCATGTGATTGCATTGCATTACGGCGAAGGTCTTGATGTGCTGTGGTTGCACCTGTCCGATCTTCCCCAGCATCTGGGATGGGATACGCGAGAGCCGGCAGCCGTTAGTGCTGGCGCCAGCTTCCTTGGGGACTACGCTCCGGCACTATCGTGGGGTGATCTAGTTGGCCTTGTGCCGCTGCGGCGAACCATCCGGCCCATCGATCGATGAACTCGTGAAGATCGTCAACTGTGATCGCAGTGAACGGCCAGGCGACCTGATACTCCGCCATTCCGTTCCAGACTGCCTTGGCTGCTGCTTCACCGGGAAACTCCGCAAAAGGGACAAGGCTCGTGCTCTTGGGCGTCATCGGGCTGATCATGAACGCCGTCTCGTACCATCCGAAGCGGCCTCTTTCCTGCGCGTCGCAGTACCACAACGCATGGCCACGGCCGCCGTACCCTCGCGAATTGGTCGGAATCGTCACCCCGAGAGCGCCGTGAGCGATAACATCAAACGCCGGAGGTTGCCATCCACCCCACGGATCGATGGAGGTCTGAGCGGGCGGCGCAAACTTGAGCTCCGCATTGTTTAGGACCAGTGTCCATCGTCCATCGTGGGATTCCTTCAGCCGGGCGCTCGGTGCAGCTTCCATCACAGCTTCTCGGAGTGATGCGCCGATTCGTGTGACCAAGCGGATGGCGACTTCCGCCAATGCTGCTCGCTCCTCGGCAGCGGATCGAGCGGCTTACGCCGCGCTGTGAGATGCTCCCTGTCGTGCGACCTCATGGCGGTTTGCCTCGTGGAGGGCGGCGAGTCCGCTTCCTTTGACATTCGCGCTGACTTTTTGCAGCCGTGCAAGGACGTTGGCTGGCGTCGGCCGGGCCCCCTGTGGCTTGAACAAACACTCCTCGACAAGGGACGCAAGCGGCACTGCATGGCCTGAAAGCTGCGGAGGAACCGCATGCAGGTGCTGCTCCCGAAGTTCGTGCTCGTAACGCCCACCGAAAGGAACCTGTCCGGTGAGCAACTCGAAGGCCAGCACGCCGAGCGCGTACACGTCTGTTGCAGAGGTGGCGCGCTCGCCGCGCCATTGCTCTGGAGCGGCGTAGAGGGGAGTCTTTGCGAACTTCCGGGTGTCCGGCGCGGTCGTCGCATCCGCATACCGGGAGATACCGAAGTCGGCGATGCACCAGCGGCCGTCGAGCAGGAGGACGTTCGCCGGCTTCAGGTCTCGGTGCACCACGCGGCCGTCCAGCTTCGCCAGGGCAGAAGCGATGTCTGTGAGCACGGAGACGGCCTCATGCGCCGGGAGCCCGCCGTCGTGGTCCTCGAGATGCGCAAGCAGCGACTTCTCGGCACGCGGCATGACCAGAACCAGATCGTCTACCGTTTCGCCACTTTCGATGACCGGCACTACGTTCGGTACACCGTCAAGGTCTGTGGCGAGGAGGAGTTCTCGGTCGGCCCCAGGGTCTCGTGGAACGAGCTTCACCACCGCGTCTGGGTAGTCGGTCGAACTTGCCTCGAAGACTCGCCCAAAGCCGCCAGCATCCCCGATCGGGTTGCCGATGATCCATTCTCGCTTCAAGCTGAGGCGCTTCATCATGTCTGCCATGCACCCTTCACGGCGGCTAACGATACTGGTCGGCTCGTGGCGTGACGCGCCAGGAGCCGACGTGTCCGGGGTCCTGCTAGACAAATAGTGGCCCCAGAGCGAGCCTGAGGCCACTACGACAGAGCATTCGGGGCCTCCGGGCCGCTGACGATACGCGACCAACTCGCAAGGGGTCTATCTTGCGATTCCCGTGCGGTCACCGTCTGTCACGTGCCAGGGTCAGTGGGTGATCTGGCTTCCATAGCCAACGTACCCGCTGGTGCTGCGCGGTTCTGGGAATTGCCCCCGGCAGGGTACCAACCTGCGCCACCATTCCGCTCCCGGACCCACCAGGGATCTGAGCCACCCTGACCCGCCAGCCCTAACTTCGTGGTCTTGGAAGTACCCCGACGAACTGTGTCAGCGCGCTGTGCGCTTGTACCGCGAGTCGGATCCGAAGCCCGTGATCCGGCGCCTGGCCGAGCAGCTCGGCGTTCATCACGAGGCACTACGGAACTGGATCCGTCAGGCCGAGGCTGACGCCGACGAGCGTCACGACCGGCCGACCAGCGAGATGGCGGAAGAGAACCGCCGGCTGCGTAGGGAAGTCACCGAGCTGCGGCGGGCGAACGAGATCCTGAAGGCCGCGAGCGCGTATTTCGCGGCGGAGCTCGACCCGACCCGGCGACGGTCATGAGGTTCATCCATGAACATCGTGACCAGTTCGCGGTCGCGCTCCTGCTACGGGTCCTGAACATCGGCGCGTCGACCTACTACGCGTGGGTCAAAGCAGGCCGAGCAGCCCTGCGACCGGGACGTGGTCGACCTGGGGCTGATCTCCAACATCCACGAGATCTGGGAGACCTCCGGGCGCACCTACGGCGCGGACCGGGTCCACCGGCAGCTGCGCCGCGACGGCATCTACGTGGGCCGCAAACGCGTCGAGCGGCTGATGACCGGCCAGGGTTGGCAGGGGGCGTTCCTGCGTCGAGGCTGGCGCGGCGGCTCCACGAAGCAGGATCCTCGGCACACGCCGGCGCCGGATCTGGTCGGGCGGCAGTTCACCGCCGACGGGCCGAACCGGCTGTGGGTCGCCGACGCCACCCGCATCCCCTGCGGCGAGGGCGTGTTCTGGCTCGCCGCGGTCCGCGACGTGTTCTCCCGCCGGATCGTCGGGTGGAAGACCTCCGACCGCTGCGACACCGACCTGATCCTCGCCGCCCTCGAATACGGCATCTGGTCCCGCGACGTCCGCGACGGCCAGTTGATCCACCACTCGGACAGGGGGTCGAACTACACGTCCTTCCGCTTCGCGGAACGCTTGCAGGACAACGGGATCCTGCCGTCGATGGGCTCCGTCGGCGACTCGTACGACAACGCGCTGATGGAGAACTTCTGGTCAACGTTGAAGATCGAACTCGTCTACCGCACCTCATGGCGGACCCGCGACGAGGCCGAGAACGCGATCTTCACCTACATCGACGGCTGGTACAACACCCGCCGCATCCAACGCGAACTGGGCTACCTCAGCCCGAACGAGTACGAGGCCGCCTGGCATAGCCGCCAGACCGCACCAGCCGAACCACCTATCGCCACCCCTGCACCAGCCGGCAGCAGGTAACCACCGCTCCATCAAAGCGGGGGGAACTCAATCGCTGCCACGCCCGCGCGGCCGTATTGTTGTCGGGTGCCTCATGGTCACCCGAGTCCAGCGGCTCTCCCGTTCGGGTTGCAGACGCTGATCGCCCAAGCCGCTGCGTCGGAGGCCGGGCCATCCCGGCAGCGTAAGCACCACCTAGTGCCGCGCTCCTACCTGGAACGGTGGGCTGACGGTCGCACCGTCCGGGTGACCCAGGTCGACGACAGGTACAGCTACCACGCGACGCCCGCGAACGCGGCGCGGGAGACCGACTACTACCGCATCGAGGCCGACGACGTCGACCCGGCGGAGATCCCGCCGCTGATCTTGGAGACGATGCTCGGTAGCGCCGAAGGATACGGCAAGCGCGCGATCGACGAGCTGCTGGTGAAGCACCCGAGCCAGATCGACCCCAAGCTGATGATGGGCTTCGTCTGGTTCTTGGCGTTCCAGCTCACCCGAGGCGAGGCGTTTCGCCGTCAGCAGCGGCAGGCTGCCGCCGACTTCTTCCGCATGGACACGAAGGACCTGACCGACCAACAGCTCGCGACACGGCTTGGACGTGACCTCACCGAAACGGACCTCGCCGAGATCAGGGAGTTTATCGGCCAGGTCCAGGCCGGGAGGATCATCGCGCAGCCGCAGACCGCCATGATCCTCGGCAACGCGGCGGCTACGGCTAGCGAACTATGCCGCCACATCATGTTCCGCGATTGGTACGTCGTGCGGACCCCGAGCGTGCTGGTGACATGCGATGAACCCGTGGTCGTGCTGGGCGGCCCGGATCACGATCGCGCCGAACGTGCGGGCGTAGAGTCCGCCGCCGTCATCCTGTATCCGCTGGCCCCCCACGCGCTGCTGGCCCTGTTCCGCCAAGGCACGCGGGTCGAGTCGCCGCCCGTCGAGCTCGACCATGCCGAGACCGCCGAGGTGAACCGGGAGATCATCGCCAACGCCAGCCGGTGGGCGTTCGAGCGCGGCTCGCGCCGTGCCACGCTCGCGCTGACCGTGCCGCCGCTGCCCGCAGCCGCCACCGTCACGGAGGGCCCACTCCCCGGCATCGGATCACCCGGTCAGACTGCTTATCGCGTATGCCGTCCATCCCGATGGGCCAACGCGGAGCACGTTCCGCCGCTGCCCGTCGCGCGTTGGTGGCAGTAGAGGGCGGGATGGTCACACCGACGGTGGGCTTTCGGTGCGCGGGCCGGCACCGGGCGACTTCCAAGGGTGGAGGGTCGCCCGGTAGCCCGGAGCGTCAGCCGTCGCGGCCCGAGAGGTATCGAATCGCGGTGAGGGCGAGGCCGAAGCAGCCGCTGAAAGCGACTCCGCCCGACAGGAGAGCTTTGCCGATGCTCGGCTCGCTGGCCCACGAGATCCGACTGGTCACCGTAGCGGCAACCCGCCCGACAGGATGGCGATGGTCAAGCACAGCAGCCGGACCAGAGCGCTACTCGCCAGCTTCAACCCTTCGATAGGCAGCCCCATGCGGTACCTGAGTCGAGTCCCGACGGGTCTGCGAAGGCGTCGGTTGACAACCGTGCGCCGACGCGCCGGATCAACGCCAGCCCGCCACGGATTGAGATCAGACGCTGACATCGAGCTACGTGTGAGTCGAATCCGGCGGATCGCCGGAGTCGCTCCGCTGTGTCAGCTGGCCGTAGATGGAGAGCCGGGGACATTCTCCAGGTACCTGGTTTGCTGCTCCACGAGTTCATCCACAACCTGTGAGAAGGTGTCGGTCACCCACTGCGGCCTGTGCAGCTCCTCGCCCTGCCCGTACATGAAATGCTGGAGCGCCACCTCGGGCTGCTGGGACCTCCAGGTGGCCAGCAGGTTTCCGGCGTCCCGACCGTTGTCGGCTGCGTACTCGACCAGGCCGAGATCCTGCAGGGAGATGACTCCCAACGCCGTCGCCCTGCTGGTCTGCAACGTTCCGTTCGCGGCCAACACCTCCTGGACCCGGCGATGGACCGCCGGGTTCCACGGGAGCCCATCGTCCGGTGTGACGATCAAGGGCACGAATCGGGTGCCGGGAACCAGATTCCGGCCGGTGAGCTGCGGGAGGAGTTCGGTGAGATGCCGGATGGTGGACGCCATCTGCCGGGCCTTGTTGCCGGCAAGAACGGCCGCCAGCTCCTTGTCCAGCTCGGGTACATCCGCCTGGCCACCGACGACGGGTTGAGAGGGTGGTTCGGGAGCCTTTGTCTGGTGTGGGCTTGGCGGTTCGTTGGAGGCCCTGCTGGTGGGGTTACGCCGAGGTCGTCGGCGGGGCCAGGGTGAACAGTCCGGCCTCGGGTTCGGTGAGGATCTGGCGGGCGACGAGGCGTTTGAGCTTGGCGCGGAGATTCTCGGTGTCCTTGGCGGTGGCGCCGGTGCCGAGGGCCTGGCAGATGTCCTTGGCGCGCATCGGCGCGGTCCCGGCGTGGAATACGGCAAGGATCTGTTGGTAGGCGGGGCTGGCGACGGTCGGATCAGCAGGTGCCGTCGTGTCGAGTGGGCCGCCCAGGCTCAGGAGCGTCTTGCGGGTGATGGCGAGTTCGGCGACCTCGGTCTCGGCTGCGGTGAGTTGCTCGTCGAGGGAGGCGATCTGGGTGCGGAGCCGCTCAACGGCGAGGACGGCGGCGGTTTCGCGTTCGGTGAGCAGGGTCAGCAGCGTCGGCTGGGTCACCGTTGGTAGCGCCAAGACGTGGTGGCGGTGCCGGTCAACCGACGCACCAGGTTCGCCGTCGAGGCCCACCAGGTGCGGGACACCGCCGAGGCCGGTCGGCTTTCGTACTCGCGGACCAGGCGGCGGTGCAGCATCAGCGTGCCGTGGGTCTGCTCGACCACCCACCGGCGCTTCACCGGCACGAACCCGGCGGTCGTGTCGGACCGAAGGACCTGCTCGACGTCGATACCGTTAATCGCGCCGTGGATCTGCACGTCGTCCTTGAACCCGGCGTCGACCCACGCCTTGGTCACCGTCGGGGTGTGCGCGAGGACGTTGTCCAGCAGCCGGATGCCGATCGCGTTGTCGGTGACCGACGCCGCCGTGACCACCACGGCGATGATCAACCCGAGGGCGTCGACCGCGAGGCCCCGCTTCCGGCCTGGGACCTTCTTCGCGGCGTCCTTGCCGGTCGTCGCGGCCGGGACGTGGTTCGCCGCCCGGATCGACTGGGTATCCAACACCACCGCGGTCGGATCCTCCCGACGGCCGGCCTTCTCCCGCGCCTGACACCGCAGCAGATCATGAATCACCTGGTCGGTGCCGTCATCACGCCACAGGGCAAAGTAGTAGTAGGTGGCCGACTTCGGCGGCAGGTCGTGCGGCAGGTACGCCCACTGACACCCGGTCCGGTTCTGGTAGAAGATCGCGTTCACGATCTCCCGCAACTCGTACCGACCCTGATGCCCCGACACCGACGGGTGCCGGTCCTTCCACGCCTGCAGGAACGGTCCGACCACCGCCCACTGATCATCGTTCAGGTCGCTCGGATACGCCGCACGCTCACCCATGATCGGCCCAACGCGGCCGGAGCCCTACCGGTTACGACCACGCCTCACATTCACATGCCGGCCCAAACCCACAATGGACGGAAGCTACCGAACCACCCTCTGAGAAAGCCGTCGGTTGTTCGCGTCCAGGCAGATCCACACGTCGCCGCAGTCCACGACCCAGTCGCAAACGCTGGGCTTCCTTCCTTTCGCCTTCGTCCAGGCATGCCACATGTCGTTTTCGGAGTACAACCGCTTGAAGTGGCCGCTCGCGGGGAAGATGCGCCGCAGAAGCTCCCCGATGCTGTACTCGAACTGGGAGTTGAGGCAGGACCTGAACGCCTCCTCACGGCCGCCCTTGACCCTCTGATCGGTGCCGCCGTCGATCCTTCGGAGGTGGTCAGCGACGTCGAATTCGGGCACCTGACCGAACGCCCGCTCCAGCACGAAACCGACCCGGATGACCTGTACCGAGCCGTCGGGGAGCCGGACGATCGGCCGACGCCGGAGAGCGTTGAACTCCCACGGCTGCTCCGTGGCAGGCGTCTGTTGCGCTACCTGCTGCTGCAGGTCGGCCAGGGAAACCGAGGTGGCGTCGAGGAACAGGTCGATGGCCACTGGGTCAATGCCGAGCCGGCCGAAGAACTCCGGCGGGAAATGCAGGTACTTGTGCATGTATGCCTGCACCCACAGGTGGGTGGCCACACCGAGAAACGCGTCCAGCGCGCACCCCGTCGCCTCGGCGAACAGCTCCGCTGGCTGTCCACCGGCCCGTATCCGCTCCTTTTCACCGACAGCCGAGGACCACCCCTCACGCCAGGTCACCTGGCTCCGCGCCATCAGCGGCGCCGGATGCGCGGTCGCGTTGAAGTACTGGTTTGCCAACAGCTCCGCAGCCAGAGTCGCCTTGAGACCGCCCCACCGAGGCTCGCCGCCGTCGCGAACTTGGCCCAGCTCGTCGGCGATGCTGAACACTGCCTGGAGCACCACATCAAGATTGCTCAGGTCATCGCGGGCTGGCCCAGGTGGACAAGCGACCAGGGCTTCCTTGAACGCAACCAGCAAGAGCTGAGGTGGGAGCAATCGCCGGCCCCCCGCAATCGCGGCACGCGCCCGCGATGCGGCCTCGCCGGGAAGCTGCGCCGCCCATCGGGCCTCGATCTCCGCCTCCGGTGCGTCCTCAAGGTCAAGATCACGCAGCATGCAGCTGAGCAACAACAGGGCCTGCCCTACCGGCACCTGCCCCCACAACAGCTCGCGCGAGGCGCGGTCCGTCACCGCGCCGAAGATCTCGGTACCGGTACAGTAAGGACGGCCCAGCAAGGACCACGAACTCCGGGCCATCGATGGGCGCCCGGGCACCCAAAGGCCACCCATGGCCGGAAACTATATTGCGTGGCCGACGATGCGGACAAGCAAGTTATCCGCAGTCTGATGGTGCTCACAAGCCCGGCCCGAACCCTCGAAGCGGGTGGGAGAAGTCGAGTCGGGGAGCGAAGAACCCGACAGGGGTAGGTTGAGTCGGGCTTGTGGACGCTTTCGTAGCGATGCTCAGGGCAGCGCGAAGGTGGCTTCGATGTGCAGCACATGATCACCTGCGCCGCATGTTGCAGTTTTGCGACGGGCCACGGCGGGTGTCTGGTGGGGCCTGCGGACGTCGCGGCAACGGTCGACGGTGCCCCCGTTTACCCCCCGAAAACCCCTGCCAAGACTCGACTATCAATGACAGGAGTTGGTAAGTTGATGATGGCGTCTATGCAGGTCGACGACGCATATTGACGATCAATGACAAGTTCAGGGCCGTGGGGTCGGTAACCGCGGGTTCGGGGTTCGAGTCCGTGGCCGTACTAGCGAGTGAAGCCATGCTCGTGAGGCCACCTCTTGGGTTGGCGGGGTGGTTAGCCGGAAGGCCGCGGCACCTGTTGTCAGCGTAGCTACGAACGACAGTCGATCATCACGTCATCATCTGCGCCAGGCGATGGTGGGGCCACGGTATCGATCACCCCCCGAAAGCCTCCCGTACGGGGGTGGGGCAGGGCTGCTGGGCTCGATGCTGAGTTCGCGCGGGGCGCGGTGATCTCGAAGGTCATCTCGTCCGGGTTCGGCTTGCTCTCGCCGCACGCACCGGGGGTCGGTGCCGGCATGGCCGCAACACTGCCTGTCGTCGCCGACGGCAATCTTGGCTGGCGTCGCCGGCGTCCCTCGTTGCTCTGCGTGGCAGCGGCCCAGGGCTGGGGGATGTTGGGGCCAGCGGGACACCGCCGGCTCGGCCGTGGCGGACATCATCGGGCACGTGCATCTGGCCGCCGCCGACTGGTCGTAGGTGGTCCTGGATGCATACGCCCTTTGGCATGACGTGGTTCAGGACGAGGTGGCGAGATCACCTTCCCTGCGGAGATGCGTCCGCTGTTTCCATACGCCCTTCGGCGTGACGTGGTTCAGGACAACAAGCCTGGGAGAAATACCAGGCCCGCATCGCCAAGTTTCCATACGCCCTTCGGCGTGACGTGGTTCAGGACTCTGGGCAGGATCGCCGGTGACGCCTCGAAGTGGGACGTTTCCATACGCCCTTCGGCGTGACGTGGTTCAGGACCTGCTGAATCCGCAGCAGACGGTCGACCACGTTGTTTCCATACGCCCTTCGGCGTGACGTGGTTCAGGACATCAAGGTTGTGGCCATTGCAGGGCTGGTGGCAACGTTTCCATACGCCCTTCGGCGTGACGTGGTTCAGGACCTGCTGAATCCGCAGCAGACGGTCGACCACGTTGTTTCCATACGCCCTTCGGCGTGACGTGGTTCAGGACTCGCGGAGACGGGTCCGAGCCAACGCCCAAGCCGGAGTTTCCATACGCCCTTCGGCGTGACGTGGTTCAGGACCCTGGCCCTTGTGCGAGGGGTGTGACCAGGTTGTTTGCCGCGCCGCTGCATACCACCTGGCGTGCGGCGGCAGTTGGACCGACGAAGGTCAATGCATCTCGTGCGTTTGTGCTGGTAGGGATGGCTGCATAGGGGGCGATGTGGAGACTTGATCGGCTACCCAGGTCCGGATCGCCTGTTGCCTAGTGCTTATGGCGGTTTCTATGGGACTGCCCAGTAGAGGGTATCGGGTTGGACGGTGGCTTGGCCGATCGTGGTGATGCCGTTCCAGCAGGTTCCGCAGAGGGGGACGATGTGGATGGAGTCGGTGCGGGGGTTGACGAGTTGGCGGAGTTGTTCGGTGAGGTCGTGGAGGTCGTTGGCGTCGAGGGTACAGACGAAGACGCTGCGTTGGATGCGGTCGCCCCAGGTTTGGATGGTGGCGGCGGCGCGGGCGCGGGTGGTGTCGGTGGAGATGTCATAGGTGATGAGGACGGTGGGCATGGTGGATCACCGCCATGATAGGCCGGTCCACGGGGTGCCGTGGTCGATGTGGGCGGCGAGGCGTTGGGCTTGGCGGTGGAGGTGGCGGCGGAGGCTGCCGGTGAAGCCGGGGAGCGCTCCTCGGGTGGTGTGGAGCATGCGGCGTTCGTAGGCGTCGATGAGGGCGGCGCGGCCGGCTTCGGTGAGCAGGATGCCGGCGCGGCCTTCTTCGGTGCGGGCGTGTTCGGGGCGGAGTTGGTTGGCGCGGGCCAGGGTGGTGACGGCTTGGTCGACGACGAGGGGGCGGAATTCCTCGATGAGGTCGAGGGCGAGGCTGGGGCGGCGGTCGGTGTCGGTGTGGAGGAGTCCGATGGCGGGGTCGAGGCCGGCGGCGGTTAGGGCGGCGACGGCTTCGCCGGTCAGCAGGGTGTAGCCGTAGGAGAGGGCGGCGTTGACGAGGTCCAGGGGTGGGCGTCGGCTTCGGCCGGTGAACCGGAGGGGTTCAGGGACGGCGAGACTCAGCGCGGTGAAGTAGGCGCGGGCGGCGGCGCCTTCTACGCCCATGATTTCGTCTCGGGTGGCGGCGTCGGGTAGTAGGGCCAGCATGCGGCGCATCGCGTCGACGTTGGCGGCGAGGTCTTCGTGGTTGTCGCGGCGGGTGATCCGCTGGATGAGGACGATCTGTTTGCGGATCTTCGCGTCGATGGCGGCGCGGCCGAACGGGATGGCCCGGTCCGGGTCGTCGGCGCAGGCGAGTTGGGCGCGGAGTCGGGTGACCCGTCGGGTGGAGCCTGAGCTGAGTTGCCCGAGGTAGTGGCCACGGCGGGACGCGATGATGACCTCGACGTCGCTGGCCAGGGCCCAGGAGCGGGCGCCGGCGCTGAGCCCGACCGGGCCGAACAGGACGAGTCGTTCGACGTGTCCGGTGGGTACGTTGAGCAGTTCGACGTCGTCGGTGGTTTCGACGATGAGTCGGCCGGCTTCGGTGCGTACGAAGGCGCCGGGTTTGGCGACGTAGACGGTGCGGGTGGCGGGTTCGACGATGCGGTGGTCGTCGAGGACGGGTGGGTAGCGGGGGCCGAAGTCCTCGCCGAGGAAGCAGAACCCGTCGGTGAAGGACATCACGCTGCTGTCAGTGCCCAGGCGCATGCCGATCTCGGCGGCGGCGTGTTCCACGAGGTGGAGTCCTTCCTGTGCGTCGGTGCGGGTGGCGGCCAGGACGCAGAAGTCGTCGCCGTAGCGGACCATGGGGAATCCGGCGGCGGTGACCCGGTCGTCGATGTGTCGTAGGGCGAGGTTGGCCAGCAGGGGGGACAGCGGTGCGCCTTGCGGCAGGCCTTGGGTGGGGCGTGGTCCGGTGTCGCCGCCGATGGGGCGGCGGAGTAGGAGATCGATCAGGGCGAGGACGTCGGCGTCGGTGAGCGTGGTGGACAGCAGGCGTCGTAGGCGGGGCACGTCGATTGAGGGGAAGCAGTCGTCGATGTCGGCGTGTGCGACCCAGCCGAGGCCTTCGGCGCGGAGCCGGGCGACCTGCTGGACGGCGTCGGTGACGCCGAGGCCGGGGCGGTAGGCGTAGGCGGCGGGGCCGAGTAGCGGGTCGATGATCGGGGAGAGGGCTGCGGCGAGGGCTTTCTCCACGATGCGGTCGGTGACTGGCGGGATCGCCAGGTGCCGGGTGTCGCCGTCGTCCTTCGGGATGGTCACCGGGGCCAGTGGTTGTGGCTGGTAGGTGCCGGTGGCGAGTTGGTCGGCGAGGTCGGTGAGGCGGGCGTGCGGGTTGGTGGCGAACCGGCGGGTGCCGGCGGAGAGCGTGCCGTCGTCGTGGTCGTCGGCGAGCAGGTCCTCCCACGCGCGGGTGAGGGCGGCCAGGCTGGTCGCGGTCGTGTACAGCGGGCTGGTCATGGGCGGCCGGGTTGTCGCCAGGTCGGTTCGGGGCGGACCTGGCCGAGTCCTCGGGTGGTGTGGGCGCCGATTCCGGCGTAGGGGGCCAGGCGGATGAGCCGGTCCACGGCGGCGCGGATGTCGGGGTTGTCGCAGGTGTAGCGGATGCGGCCGACGAACCCGGAGACGGTGAGGTTGTTGATTCGAAGGATCTCGTTGGTGCCGTCGACGTCGGTCACCCAGATCGGGTCGGTGGTGAGGTCGAGGGTGATCTCGGGTAGGTCGGGTGGGGCGAAGCGGCGCCAGGTGGCGCGCAGGCTGCCGAGGACCGGGTTGGGTGCCGGCCAGGGGGTGAAGGCGTTGCCGCGGCGGAACGTGGTGGGGGTGACGAAGCGTAGGCACCAGGCGTTCGCGCCGCTGTCGCTGTCGGCCAGGTGGGTCCATGCGGTGGTGGCGAGTTGTTCGGCGCCGAGGGTGAGGTGTGTGTGCTGGGCGCCGAGCCGGAGCCGGACCCCGGGCGCGGCCCGGGTCAGCAGCCGGTTGGTGAGGGTGTCGTCGAGCAGGGTCACCTCGAACCCGGGGGCGTCGGTCTGCCGGGTGGGCGGACTGACTGTGTACGGCTTGGCCTGCGTGTGGTGTGTGGTGTCGGTGTCGAACCAGCCGGAGACGACGGCGTGCAGGTGTTCCACGCGTACTCGGGTGGGGTCGATGCCGGGGGTGGTGATCCGCCAGCGGCTGGGCATGTCGGCGGCGGCCTCCATCCGGATCGGAGTGGTTGTCGCGGCGCTGGACGGCTCACGGTAGGTGACGGTCGCGGGGGCGGCAAGTGGTGCAAGTGTCGTGGTGTGGACAGCGGGCGGATCGCCCTGGACGGTCTGCGGTGGCTGGTGTGGTGACCAGGGCTGATGCCTCGATCTGGTGACGGTGGGTGCCGTCGCGGTCGCTGTTGTTGTCCGGGCGTGGTCTTGTGGCCGTGTTGGCGGAACGGTACGTATGGGAGTCATGACTTTCGGCGGTGGCCGGCGGGACGCGTTCCCGGGTTGCGGTGACGTGTGATGGTGTCGGTGGTGGTCACCGGGTGGGACGCGGATGCGCGGCTGCTGCGGTACGTGCCGGTCAACGGCGGCGAAGGCGGCGGCGAGAGCACGGTGGAGGTGCCGGCCGAGGATGCGGGGGAGGTGTCCGCCGAGTGCGGGCGGGGCCCGCTGCCGAGGGCCGGTGAGTTGTTCATCGAGGGCGGCCGTTGCCAGCTGGACCTGTGTGGCCCGCCGGCCCGTTGGTGTACGGCGAAGCGGGACGGCGCGGCGGTGCGGCTGACCGAGCGGGACACCAACGACCGGGGCGTCACGTTTCCTGCGACGTCGCTCGGGCTGCCCGGAGACGAGGCGACCCTGGCGCGGGTCCGGGAGATCGGCGCTTTCCTCCTGTTCGATTCGCCGGGGCCGGTGCCTGGCTGCTGGGTTCGTCCGGGTGGGCTGTCCGGGTGGCTGTCCGAGGGAGCGCTCCGCCGGGAGCGGGCGGTGGCCGAGGCTGCCAAGGCTCGGAGGCGGCGTCGGGACCGGTTCGTCAATCCGTACACGTTCGTGCCGTTCCCCGCTCGGGTGATGCGGCGGGAGCCGGCGGGGCACGAGTGGCTGGCGCCGGGCCGGCTGTCCGGGCGGCTGGTGGTGCGGTGGGAGTTCACCGGGCCGGCCCAGGCGCCCGACGGGTCGGCCGACGGTGCCGTGTTGCGGTTTCCGGGGTCGTCGGTGAAGGGCGTGGTGCGGTCGGTGCACGAGACGATGGCCGGCGGTTGCCTGCGGATCGTCGACGAGGAGTTCGTCCCGTCCTACCGGGACACCGCCTCGGCGTTGTCGGACGACTGGACCCTCGCCGTCGTCTCGACGGACTTCAACGGGCAGCCGCTGACGGTGCGACCGGCAGAACAAGTCGTGTGGGTCCGCTCCGGGCAACTCGTCGCGGCCTGCGGCGCTGGCCTGCGGACCGGCAGCCGGGTCGGCCTCAACCCGCCGGAGAGAAGGAACAGTCTGGGGCGGTATGAGCTGGACGAGCGGGCTCGGGTGACGGCCGGTGGTGGCTGGGTGGTGCTGCTGACCGACGCCGGGGCACGGCCGCCGCAACGCCGGGACGGCAGTGCGGCCCTGTACTTCGCCGCCTGCGGCCACATCCCCGGCTCGACGCCGGAGGCGGAGGTGGACGAGGCGGCATGGCGACGGTTCCGGCAGGCGGTGGCGGGTGCCCGCGAGGCGGTCCAGAACCGTAGGCCGGCACGACGGGAACTCGGCCATGAAAAACCCGCTCAGGCCGAGCAGAACAGCTGGGTGCCGGTGACGTTCCGGGGGCAGGTCATCGGCGAGCGGAAGTCGGTGACCGGCTGGTTCGAGGAGGGCGACGTGCTGTGGGTACGCCGCGACCGGAGCGGCCGGGTGGTCGAGGTGCGGCTGTCGGCGATCTGGCGGCACCCGGGCACGGGACCGCTGGGTGAGCGGGTGCCGCCTGACCTGTTGCCGTGCACCGATCCGGTGTCGTTGTGCCCGTCGTGCCGGTTGTTCGGGTCGGCGGACACGCAGGCGCGGGACGAGGACGGCCGGGCCGACCAGCGGGCGTACGCCGGTCACGTGCGGTTCGGGGACGCCGTGTCGGCCGGGCCGGTCGCGTTGACCGCATTCCGGCGGGCGCCGATGGGCACGCCACATGCCGGGGCCGGTCAGTTCTACCTGTCCTACGCCGACCGACGCCCGGCGGGAAGGGGGCGGCCGCCGACGCGGGAGTGGGGTGCCGATCCGGACCGGTCGCAGCCACGACCGGTGCGGGGACGCAAGTTCTACTGGCACTCCGCGCCCGGCACGCATCCACCCCGACACGAGGCGCAGGAGCATCACCGGCCGCAGATGGTCGCGGACAAGCTGCTCGCCCCGCCCGGCACGACGCTGACGCAGACGGTCACGTTCGACAACCTTGACCCCGCCGAGCTAGGAGGTCTGCTGGCGGCCCTGCAACCGGACCTGGCCCTGCGCCACGGCGGTGAAACCGAGGAGAGAGGGCCGACGCGGCTGCATCTGGGCGGTGGCAAGCCGCTGGGTCTCGGCTCCTGCACCGCGACCGTCGTGCAGGCGCAGGTGTGGGACGCGGGCAGCCGCTACGGCGACAGCCCACCGCCCGCGTACACGCCGGAGGTGTTCGTCGACGCGTTCGTCGCCTCCTGCCCGGACGAGGTGACCGCGACCTGGGCGGCGTTGTCGGCGGTGCTGGGTGCCGGCACGGTCAACGGCGCCCGGGTGTCGTATCCGCCTGGCGCGGACTGGACGGACCGGCAGCAGGACCCGAAACGGTTCGACGAGCCGTTCGCCTTCTTCACCGTCACCAGCGGCATGTACCTCGCGAAGGGCGAGGAACGGCCGCTGCTGCCGTTGCCCGACCCGACCGCCCCGGACCAGACCCTGCCGATCATCCATGAGGAGCACCAGGAGCATCGGCCGAAGGGCCGACGCTCATGACGGGTGGGATGTTCATCGATGTCGCCGCCGTCCGGATCGGGGACTACCTGAGCCGCACCCCGGACCTGAAGGGTCGCCGTGGCGCGTCGGCGTGGCTCAGCCACACCTCGCACCGCACCGGGCTACCCGACTGGCTGGCCACCGCCACCGCGCAGCTGGGCGTCAGGCCCGAGGTCAACCCGGAGGCGGGCGAGGCCGACGGGCTGATCCCCCTGCGGATACCCGCCGGCCCGGCCGACGGTCCCGGCGGCGGGGCCGCCGAGGAGGTGGCCCGGACGGTCGTCGACGCGCTGCGGCGACGGCTGCCCGGGGTGTGGCTGCGGGCGAACTGGGCCGCCGCCGACTCCTACCTGGCGGCGTACCGGGCCATGCACGACCCCGAGACAGGTACCGGCCTGGAGGCGTTCCCACCGCTGCCGGACCTGTCTGTGCTGGCTACCTGCGCCCGCTGCCGGGTCGACCCGACGGTCGCCACCATCGACATCCACGAGGAGCAGAACGTGCCGGTCTGCGCGGACTGCGAGGCCCGGTACACCGACCGGTACCGACAGCCCGGACTGTGGCACGAGCACGTGCCCGTCGGCGCGGAAACCGACCTGCTGGAGGCGTTGTCGCTGACCCCACGTCAGGTCGTGCAGCACTTCACCGAACTGGCCGCGCTGGGTGAGGAGGACGGTAACCGTAACCACCTGGCGACGGTGTACATCGACGGGAACGGGCTCGGCGCGCTCTTCGACCACGTCGCCCGTCACGGCGACGGGGACCTGAAGGCCCGGGTGTCGGCGCGGGTGTCGGCGGCCACCCGCGCCGCGCTGGTCGAGGCGACCCGGGTCGTCCTCGGCTCCTCCCGTACGGTGCCGGTCATCCCGCATCTGGTCGGCGGGGACGACGTACTCGTCTCCGTGGTCGCCGACCGGGCGTGGCGATTCGTCACCACCTATCTGGAGGCGTTCGCCGACCAGATGCGCGGCATCGACGGCCCGGCCGGACTGCTGCCCGACGGGCAACAGGTGACCGCGTCCGCCGGCCTGGTCTTCGCCCACGCGAAGTTCCCCTTCCGCCGCAGCGTGGAACTGGCCGAAGACGTGCTCAAGAAGGCGAAGAAGGACCACAAGGGGCGGTACGCGGCGGTGGGCTGGCTCGACGTCACCCGCGACGGTGAACAACCACCCCGGCACCGGGCCAGGTGGACCACCCAAGAGCTGGCCGCTCTAGGGCCGGCGCTGGCGGCGCTGGCCACCGTACCGCCGTCCGGGCGGGCCGTCTGCGAGCGGCTCATCGATCCCACCCGGCCTGCCCTGTCCACCGCCCGGCTACGCGAACAGGCCCGCCGCCTCGACCGCAGCGACGTCCTCGACCCGTTCCTAACCCACGGCGGACCGGCCACGGTCGCCGACGCGCTCTGTCTGGTCCGGTGGTGGCGGTGACCCTCACCTTCGAGATCACCTTCCACGGGCCGTTCCGGGTCGCGACCGGGCGCGCCGGCGACGGCACCGACAGCCTCATCGACCGGAAGGTGCCGCTGCCCGCCTCCAGCATCAAGGGCGTCATGCGCTCCGCCGCCCGGGACCTGCTCACCCTCCCACCACACCTGGTGGAGGCGGTATTCGGGACCGCCTGGCAGCCCTCGCCGTGGAGCTGGTCCGACGCCACCCTCACCAGCGACGGGGACGCGCCGCTACGGGTCCGTGCCCGCGCCCGGATCCAGATCTCCGACATCACGCACACCGCCGTCGACGGCGCGCTCGCCGTCGGCGAAGAGATCCTCGCCCACCAGGCCACCTTCACCGTACGACGCAGCGGCCCGGTGCCCGCCGCCGACCTGCCCCGGCACGAGGCGGTGCTGACCGCCGCCGCCCGCGCGGTCACCGCGCTCGGCGGCGACCGGCGACGCGGACTCGGCTGGGTGAGCATCACCCCGCTGGACCCGGCATGGACCGCAGCCAGCGCCGACCACCTCACCGACCTGCTCCACAGCTCGGAGGAGTCATCATGACCGCGCCCGGCCCGGCCGTGCTGGCGGTGACCGTGACCGCCCGGCAACGACTCGCCCTCGGCGTCGGCTCCGAGATCGGCTACCACACCGCCGGCCACCGCTACGTGCCGGGCAGCGCGCTCCGCGGCGCACTCGCCGCCGTCTGGATCACCGAACACGGCCCACCCGGGCGCGGCAACCCGAAGACCGACGAGTTCCGAACCCTCTTCGACGGGACGATCCGCTACGGGAACCTGCTGCCCGCCGGCAGCCACCGCATCCCACTGTCGGTGTTCCAGTGCAAATACTCGCCCGAACCGACGTGCGCGGAGACGGTCGTCGACCGGGCGTTCGAGACCGGCGACCACTGTCCCGGCTGCGGCCAGCGGCTCGAACAGAGCCGAGGCAACCTCGACCCGCCCGGCGAGCCGACCCGCATCACCCGCACCTCGATCGACCCGGCCACCGGCCGGGCCAAGGACGGCGAACTGTACGCCAACGACGCCCTGCCCGCCGGCACCACCCTGACCGGCCTGATCCACGGCCACCACCCGTGGCTCACACAACCCCACACACTGTGGCTCGGCGGGCGGCGTACCGTCGGCGGACAGGCCGACCTCACCACCACCGCACACCAGCCCGCCGCGCCGACACCGCCCGCACCCGGAAAACCGCTGGTCATACGACTGGCCAGCCCCGCCGTCTTCGTCGACCTCGCCGGACGCCCCCGGCTGACACCCGAACCCACCCTCGACCTCATCCCCGGAGCCACCCTCCTGCCCGAGACGTGGACCCGGGCGATCACCTGGTCCGGCTGGCACGCCGCCTCCCGCCTGCCCAAACCCGCCGAACTCTGCGCCACCGCCGGCTCCACCTACCGGATCACCGGCACCCCTGATGTCCTCGCCACGCTCGCCACCCGCCTCGTGCGCTACGGCATCGGCCTACGCCGGTCCGAAGGATTCGGCGACGTCACCATCGCCACTCAACCCTGGCGACCCACCGCTGCCGGTAACAGGAAGGAGAGCATCGCCACCGACACGCCGTCCACACTGCACAAGCGGCTACTCGACATAGGCCTTGACGACGCTGCCTGGCGGTGGCTCATCGGTGCCCTCCGCGCCCTCCAGGTCGAACACCACCGCACCGGCACCGTCCCCGCCAACCTGCTTGTAGACCTGCTCAAACAGCCCACCGCAGCCGACCTCTCCGGCCGGCAACGCGACCAACTCCGCAAGACCCTAGACGGGCTCGCCCCGGCCACCCTGCGGGACCTCACCACCCTCGTGCTCACCACACCCGCCGCCGACCGCCAACGAGCAGCACGACAGGCGGCACGATGATCATCACCTTCCTGATCGCCGAGATCACCGTCGAACCCGGCTGGGCCGTCGGCACCGTACCCATCGAAGACCCCACCCTCGACCGCGACCTGCTCCACGACACCGACGGCCGACCCTGGGTGCCCGGGTCCGCACTCGCCGGATCACTCCGCGCACACCTGCGCAGGCACGACACCCGCCACGGCACCACCCTCGACACCACCCTCATGGGCAGCCGCCCCCCAGCACACCAAGGCGACACCACCGACCCGTCCCCGCTGTGGATTCTGGGCACCCACTTCGCCCCCGACCCCGGCAGCGAAACCATCACCGAAATCGTCGGGCAGACCGCGATCGACCGGCACCGGGGCGCCGCCCGGTCCAACTCCCTGCGCTACAGCCGCACCGTCGCCACCGGCGGAACCCTCACCGCCTACCTACGCCACGACGGACCGCTCACCGACGACCACCTTCACGCCCTCGCCGCCTGGCAACCCGCCATCGGCCGCGACCGCACCACCGGCGGCGGCCAGGCCCGGCTACGCCTACTGCGCCACGGCAGCATTAACCCCACCACCCCGGACGGCATGCGCACCTGGCTCACCCACACCGGCCCCGCGCTCGTCGAAGCCGTCGCCACCCACCCCATCACCCCGACACCACCGCCGACCCGACCCTGGCTGGACGTCGACCTGAACCTGGTCGACGCGCTCCTCGTCGGCGACCCGCGACCCACCGGCGCGGCCACCGCCCGCGCCCGGGACAACCAACCGTTCGTCCCGGGCTCCGCGTGGAAGGGCCTGTTCCGCTCCCGAGCCGAATACATCCTGCGCTCCCGCTACGGCCCCGACACCGCCTGCCGACAACAGACCGGCTGCGGCACCTGCCCCACCTGCGACCTCTTCGGCCACCAGGGCAGGCGAGGACGCCTCGTCTTCCACGACAGCCCGATCCTCGACGCCCAGCGCCCACCGGCCCGCACCCACGTCGCCATCGACCGCGTCACCGGCGGCGCCCACGACGGCCTGCTCTACCAGACCACCCCGGTCACCACCGGCCGACTACACCTACGCATCGACGCACTCACCGACATCCCCGACTGGGCGCACACCGTCATCCAGCACGTCCTGCGCGACCTGCACGACGGACTCATCGGACTCGGCTCCCGCACCACCCGGGGCATGGGCACCCTGCGCCTCGACACCCCACCCACACCCGACCCCGTCACCACTCCCGACCTGGAACCCACAGTTCGTACCGAAGGACCGGCGCGATGACCAGCTCCATGGACACCACCAGCGCGACGACCACCGGTGTCCTGCACTCCCACGGCCGCATCCCCTGGCACCACCTCGCCGCCACCCTCACCGGAGCCGACGGCACCGCCTGGGCCGACTACGACGGCTTCCACATCGGCGCACCCCCCACCAGCCCACCCCCCTACACCCACCTGTGGGCCTGGACCACCAACTGGCTCCTCCGCGCCCGCCTCGACAACGACACCGCCATCGTCGGCGTCCTGCACCTCGACAACGCCACGCCCCCACTGGAGCCGCAGCCCGTCGCCGTCGAAACCATCGCCTACACCATCCGCCACGCCCACACCTGGCCCGCATTGGAAAAGCGCATCGGTCCCCTCGACCACACTGTCACCGACAGGCACGCCGACCTCTACCAGACCGCCGGCACCCACCCGACCACCTTCGTCAGGATCAGATGAACAACCCCGCACCGATGCCCACCGCCAGGACCCGAGCCGGCATCAGACGGTGGCGACCGGCCTCCGGCCCACTGCTCACCACCGTGGCGAACTTCGCCATCGCCGCCTTGACCGCCCTCACCACCGCAGCCCTCGGCCTCATCGTCGAAGACCTGCTACCCCTGAAACCACCCCGCCAGGTGTCCCCGGAACGAGCCACCCTGCTCGCCGCCGCCCTTGTCCTGCTCTTCGCCGCCGTCCTCTGGCGCAGCCTGATCCACCGCCGCACCGGCACCCTCTTCTACGTCCGGCTCCTCGCCGACGACATGCCCGACCTGCACGACACCGCCATCCAGATCGCCGCCCGACGCCGCATGTCACTCAAATCCGTCACCCGCTGGGCCGACCTGCCCACCCACACCCACCAGAGCGTCATCGACCTCAGCGCCACCTGCGCCGACATCGCCGCCGCCCTCGAAACGGTGATCAACACCGACCGCGACGACACCGCCTACACCATCGCACCCAACATCCTCTGGCCCGCCGCCCTCGCCATCGGCGCCGAACTTCCCATCGTCGACGACCTGCAACTCCTCGAACTACCAGACCCCCGCACACCCCAACCCATCACCTTCACCCTGACCAAGGCGGTCACCCCCGCCACCCTCGTCACCGAAGAACTTCCCCTCGACACCACGACACCGGACGCTCCCGTCGGCCTGATCCTCGCCTTCGCGCCCGCCGCAGCGAGAATGACCCCACAGGTGACATACGCGGAATACCCCATCAGCCGATGCCAACGCATCCGACCAGCCGCGACAGAAGACATCACACAACTGAGCCGCACCACCTTCACCGGCCCCGAAATCGCCACATTCGCCAAGCCCCTCACCGAAGCGATAATCGCCGTGCAGAACCAATCCGGAGCACGCGAGGTCATCATCGCCGCCGCAATGCCCAAAGTGCTCGCCATGGCCATCGGATGGCACCTCGCCCAAGCGACCACCCGATTCTTCACCAACACCCGCCTACTCCACTACGACCAGGAGACCAACACCTACATCCCCATCCGTGCCCATCCCGCGCAAGCCACCCGACCACCCGCCAAGCTTCCCTCCGCACACCGTCCAAACGGCGCAGAAACCGCCGAAGCGGACCTGGGTAGCTGATCATGCCCCACCTTGTCCCCTGTGCAATGGCCTTCACCAGCGCGAACGCGGCATAATCATCGACTGGCGGCTATTGTTGGACCGTCCGGACCGAGGGGGTATGTAACCTGCCAACAAACACCCTGGTCAAGCCCAGGGCGACAGCAGTAGGGTCCACAACCACGTCACGCCCAAGGGCGTATGGAGACCCGGTGCAGCCGCTCATCAGGCTCGCGATCGTGTCCACAACCACGTCACGCCCCAGGGCGTATGGAAACGCCACTGCCCACGCGTCTCTTGGACGCTGGGAGGTCCACAACCACGTCACGCCCAAGGGTGTCTGGAAACTCTCGGCCCGCTTCGAGTCGAAGTAAGCCGTGTCGTCCACAACCACGTCACGCCCAAGGGCGTATGGAAACAAGTACCAACCCTCGTCCACCCGCACCGTCTCACCCGTCCCCAACCACGTCACGCCCAAGGGCGTATGGAAACAACATGAACGACTTCCACAGCACGTAGTGCAGGGCCGGACCGTCCACAACCACGTCATGCCCAAGGGCGTATGGAAACATCTTCGGGGTGAACTGGGCGCTCTTGGCGTCGTCGCCCGTCCCCAACCGCGTCACGCCCAAGGGCGTATGGAAACAGTCCCGCGAGGAACTGCTGCAGCTTCTTCTCCGCCTCGTCCCCAACCACGTCATGCCCAAGGGCGTATGGAAACTTGCTTCAGGCTGGGCTACCCTTTGAGGGGCGGTCGGGAAGGTCCGTATCACCCGCAGCTACGGTCGAAATTCGATAGCTGCGTCGTCGTCGATGCACTGTGAGGGTGGGGTTTTGGTATCGATCTCCCCTCGGACACGAACCGAATCCCAACGGTGCGCGGCAAGGTCAACACTTGCCCGCACCGTTTGTGTTTCCGGGTCGTACGCGAGGTGCAGCCCGAGGCTGCGGTAGACCTCCAGTTTGCGTTCCGGCTCGGCGTCCCGCAGTGCGTGCACGAGGTCTCCGAGTTCGTCGACGACGGCCGTGATCTGTTCCTCGGTGAACCGCTGCGGGCTGTCCGTTTCCTGTACGGCTGGGGCGGCGTGCTGGAGTCGTTCGGCGCGTTGGCGTTCGGCCTGGGTCTCGGCGATCCAGGTGGCGACCACGGTCGGGTCGGCGCCGGCTTCGAGTGCGGCCCGGTGGCGGGCCAGTTTCGCGTCGCACTCGGCGATGGTGGGTGCCTGCGGTGCGGTCGGGGTGGGGGTCGGTATGCCGGTGTGGGCCTGGTCGAGGAGCGTGGCGATGGTGTGACGCCGCTGGAGGGGGCCGAAGCCCTGGACGAGCCAGGTGTCCAGCGGGGTGATCAGGATGTCCTCCCGCATGATCACGTTGCGGGGGTGGTCGACCCTGTTGGCCAGGGCGTACTCCTGGGGGAACCGGCAGCGGTAGTAGGCGACGCCGTGGGAGTGCTGGCCCTGCATCTTCCGGTGGCAGATGCCGCAGTGGACGAGGCTCTTGAAGACGTAGGGGTGGCGGGAGCGGTGGGCCCGTTTCGGTGCGGTGGCGGTGCGGGCCCGCAGGCTGAGCATCTCCTGGACGCGGTCGAAGTCGTGCTGCTCGATCAGGGGTTCGTGGACCAGTTCGTTGGAGGTCACCCATCGGTCGCGCCGGTTCCAGCGCATGATCGGGGTGTGGCCGAGGGCGACGTCGTTGACGTCGAGCAGGACCTCGTCGGTGCGTTGCTTGTTCCAGACCTGACGGCCGGTGTAGCGGGGGTTGATCAGGATCGTCCGTACCGCGGTCTTGGACCAGGCCAGGCCGTCTCGGTGGCGGTTGCGGGCGCGGTCGTAGGCGGAGGGGCAGAGGATGTCGTCGCGGGTGAGGGCCTCGGCGATGGCGAAGATCCCGTAGCCGGCGAGATACATGGCGAAGATGCGTTGGACGACGGGTGCGGTCTGCGGGTCGGGGGTCAGGCCGCGTAGGCGTTTGCCGTCGGCGGCTTTCGCCGGGTTCGGGTGCGGTCCGAGGTCCTTGAGCGTGTATCCGTAGGGTGGGCGTCCGCCGAGGTAGCGGCCCTCCAGTTGGGTCTGGGACGCCATGGCGGTGCGGACCCGGACCTTGACGCGGTTCCGCTCGCCCTTGCTCATTCCGCCGAAGACGGACATGACCAGGTCGTGTGCCTCGTTGTCGGGGTCGATCGGCCCGCCGACCTCCGGTACCCAGAGTTGGACGCCGTAGTGGGTGAACAGGGGCATGGTCAGGCCGAACTGGTTGCCGTAGAAGGCGCGGTGCGGCTCGCCGATGACGACCGCGGTGAAGCCGCGGCGTGGGTTGCGCAGCGCGGCGAGCAGCCGGGTGGCGTCCGGACGGCGCTGCCACGGCAACGCTCGGCTGTGGCCCACGTCGAAGAACTCCTCGACGATTGTTCCACCTCGGGGTGTGATCAGGGTCCGGGCGAGCGAGAGTTGCCAGTGGCGCGACGACTCCGGGTCCTGGTTGTCCTCGGTGGAGACGCGGCCGTAGAACGCGAAGGGGAGCGGCGGGGCTTCGAAGCTTCTCTGCGCGAGGTCGTGTCTCAGGTGTTCACGGTCAACGGTCATGTTTCCTCCATAGGGTCTTCAGCAGCATCCGAGCGCTCGCGGTGCACCTCGACGAGGAGGCGTAGGAGGGCGCGCGCAGCGGCCGGTCCGAATGCCGGAGGGGCTGGCGGCACGATTACCTGAATTTCGCCCGATGCTGCCGCGTCCGTGGTTCCCGTACTGCCATGTGAATGGTAATCCTGATCGGTCTGATTGGGCAATTCTGGTTGCAAATACGGCATGTTGTGTTCCCCATTGGGTAGACGGGTTTCGCCCGTGTCGTTCAGGGTTCGCGGCCATCGCTTGGAACTCCTTTCCTGTTGGCGGTGCATCGCGTGACTCGTTCCGCCGCGCATGATCTCTTGCGATTTTCGCTGGTCTGTGGCTTGAGACGGGATCTTCGAATCCGTCGAGGGCGTCGTTCTCCGAGCGCTCGGCGGGGAATAGGGACCCACTCCTCGGACCTTCGTCGAAATTGGAGAAGGCAGTTTCCGCTGAGTGTGCGACTCGGCGGGAACTGCCATCTTCGGTCCTGTGGTGCTATTGATATGGGGTCGTGCTCCAGGGAGCGTCTCGCTTGGTGGCCTTGGCTCAGCCCTCTTGGTCAGGATGGTGTGAGACACCCCGTGTGAGTGGGGTGGTGACCTGCTGAGGGCG
This sequence comes from Micromonospora sp. WMMD712, assembly GCF_029581295.1. Classification (NCBI taxonomy): domain Bacteria; kingdom Bacillati; phylum Actinomycetota; class Actinomycetes; order Micromonosporales; family Micromonosporaceae; genus Micromonospora; species Micromonospora sp. WMMD712. The sequence goes on along the minus strand of NZ_CP120743.1, from coordinate 1,638,213 downwards.
GGGATCGGAGATCCTTGTGTACGTGTCCACTTCATCTGGCAGGCAGCCGGTGTCCGGCGGCGGGGACCCGGCGCCGAGGCCGTCGCGGCGGGTGTTCAGCCCGGAGTACAAGCTCGCGATGGTCGCCGAGTACGAGAACGCCGCGAACGGAGAGAAAGGTGCGATCCTGCGCCGGGAAGGCTTGTACTCGTCGCACATCATCGAATGGACACGGGCTCGCGATGCCGGGCAACTCGGCCAGGTAGGAGCTCCGGTTACGGATTCCGGTACTGCCGCGGCCGGGTCGCGGGTGAGGAAGTCCGCGGAACAGAGCGAACTGGAGAAGCTGCGCCGGCACAACGAGAAGCTGCAGGCGGATCTGAAGAAGACCCGCATGGCGTTGGACATCATGGGAAAAGCACACGCGCTCTTGGAAGAACTCTCCGAGAGCGCGGACAACGACAACCCGCCGAGGAGGTCCTGACCGCCGTGTTCGGCGAGTTACGCGACGCGGACATCTCGGTGCAGCGGGCGTGCGCGCTGACCGGGACCTCGCGGGCGACCTACTACCGGCGGGCGACACCGGTGGTGGGACCGCGGCACGGGCCTGGCTGCCCCGGACCCCGCCGCCGCAGGCGCTCAGCACGGCCGAACGCGACCGGGTCCTCGCCATGCTGAACTCGCCGGCCTACGCCGACCTGGCGATCCCGCAGGTCTGGGCCAGGGAACTCGACGCGGGCCGCTACCACTGCTCGATGTCCACGATGTATCGCATCGCCCGTGCGGCCGGGCAGAGCCGGGAACGACGCCGGCTGGCGACCCATCCGCCCCGGGTGCGTCCGGAGCTGGTCGCGACCGGGCCGGGTCAGGTGTGGTCCTGGGACATCACCGCGTTGAAAGGACCTGTCAAAGGCGTCTGGTACCGGTGTTACGTCGTGATCGACATCTACTCGCGGTACGTCACCGGCTGGCTCGTCGCCGCCGGGGAGGACGCGGTCGTAGCCCGCGACTTCCTCGCCGACGCGATCCGCCGTAACGGGATCGAGCCACACACCATCCACGCCGACCGTGGCGGCGCCATGGTGTCGAAGCCGGTATCGGAGATGCTCGTCGACCTCGGTGTCCTCCGCTCGCATTCCCGACCTCGGACCTCGAATGACAACCCGTACTCCGAAGCCCAGTTCAAGACCATGAAGTACGTGCCGGACTTCCCGGCCAGGTTCGGGTCCCTCGCTGACGCAAGGATCTTCTGCGACGGCTTCTTCACCGCCTACAACCACGAGCACCGGCACTCCGGGATCGGCTGGCACACCCCAGCGTCGGTCCACTACGGCACCGCCGAGCAGATCCGCGAGCAACGCCAACACGCCCTCGACGCCGCCCACGCCGCCCACCCGGACCGGTTCAACCGCCCGCCGCGCGCACCGAAACTGCCCGACCAGGCCTGGATCAACCAGCCAACCCAGCAGGAACAGACCGTCTCAGTTTGACTTGACAACTACCGTCTCGTTCCAGCGCGCGAGCCCGGTGTGCCAGGCCTCGTCGTCACGACCGGCGAGAATCAGCACGTCGATCAAATGGGGCAGATATCCCGCCTGCCCTGTGGCGCGTTCGCGTACCACCGTCAACGCCGCCTCGGTGTGCGCGGCGTCCCGGTCGGTGTCGGCCACCGTGGCCAGCAGTGACCGGAAGTTGTCGATCGTCGGTTGAATGTCGAACGCCGTCCGGCGCTCGGCCACCGCCGCCTCCGGTTCACCGGTCTCGATCAACAGCCGGACGAGCAGGTCCCGTAGCGCCACAGCCTGATGCCCCGACGGGTGAGCGGCGAGTCCGCGTCGGGCCCAGCCGATCGCCTCGGCCGGGCGCTGCGCCTGCCCCAGTACCGTGACGATCCGCCCGTACTGGGCGGCGCTGACCAGATGCTCCGCCAGGACCTGTACGTAGCGGTCGGTGTCGCCGGAGACTTCGGCGATCTGCTCCCGCAGGTACCGCACCGCCCACTGCCCGTGCCAGCCATCGGGCTCGGTCCCAGCGGCGGCACGCTCGTCGACCAACCGCGTGACCTCGGCGAGGCCCTTCGGCCCCAGCGCCGGCGCCCACTCGCGCAGCACCACATCCGGCCAGCCTGGGCCGTCACACACCAGCTTCACCAGCCACGCCGCCAACCCTGCCGGCCGCGGCGGCGCGGCCCGACACGCCCGGCCGTAGACCTCCATCAGGTACGCGAGGTCGTTGCCGAGCACGCCCGAGGAGCTGTCCATGTACATCAGGGCACCCGTCATCCGATCGACCGCCTTGCGCAGCACCGGCACCACGACCGACGCCTCACCCGCCTCGATCAACTCCTCGCAGCGGTCGGCGACCTCACGCGCCGTACGCGAGTAGGCGTCCCGGCCCGAGTACGGATCACGGCGACGATCCCGCCGCAACCGATCCACCAGCACCGTCAACTCGCTGTCGCCCTGCACCCTCACCGGTACATCACACCAGACACGCAGGCCACCCCGATGGGCCAAGCGACCCGACACGGCCACGAGGCCAACCGACCTGCCAACGATCACCGTCGAGAAGACCTTCCTGGGTTCGAGACGGGGCTCGGGCCGACGGCTCGAACCCCGCTCCAGTCCAGCAAGCTGAGCTCAGCTGAGCGGGATGACGCCAACCAGGCCCAATCCAAGTTGGGCATCGGTTCGTGTCAATCCCGACAGAAGCCCAAGCCCAACACTCCAGGTCAAGGCCAATTTCGAGGCGTTCGGCCTTTGAGGCGACTCGAACCCCAACGCTGCACCCATCTTCGCAATCACGAGATGTCGAGGCGGCGGTAGGGCCCGCGCGGAGCCGTCGGGAAGGGCGGGGGACACCGGCGGTTGCCGGGGGTGGGCAGAATGCCAAGGGTGGATCTACGGCGAGCGCTCGACATCGTTGCCCAGCCTTGGACGTACTTCGGCGTGAGCGATGCCCAGCTCTGCGCTGACGTGCAGGCGTGCATTACTGATGAACTGGGCGTGCGGGACGTGCCCGCGCTCGATGGTGAGGCGACGGTGCGGCCGTTGGATGTGCTGCTCCGGCTGGCGGTGGCGACGAAGCCGCAGTACCAGACGGATCTGTACGAGGCGCACCGACACTGGTCACTGCTGCGGTACCTGGGTCTGTTCGATGCGGACCCGGATGGACAGCTGTGCCTGTCGTCCGCGGGCCGGCGGATCGTCGGGAGCCAGCGAAGGGTCACCTCGGAGGAACTGGGCATCGGCTTCGCCGTGCACCGGCGCAGGAATGGGTGGCGGCGCGTTGGCCCGGTGCCACGGTTACCGGTGTCATCGATATCGACGTTGCGTTGTCCAGCGGCGTCATCAGGACCGATGGTGTCACCTCATCCGTCGTGCAGCGCGGGGGCCGACGCCCGGACTATCTGCTGATCGCGGAGAGCCCGGGCAGCGAAGACGGGTTCCACTACGCGGTGGTCGAATGTAAAGGCACCAAGGCTTGGAGGTATGGCCTGGATCAAATGGCATCGGCTTGTGTGCAGTTGCGCGGTGTGGCTGTCGCGAGTCGCCAACCTCCAGGGCTCGCCGTCGGTACCGTCCTCGCGGACGACAGGGTGCGTTGTCGGGCGCTCGAGCTGTACCCCGGACACCGCGGGCGCCACGAGCCGGGAACAAGCGCGGTGGAACTGCCGGAACCGTTCGAGGACTTTGCGGAGGTGCACGTCGAGCGTGAGACGTTCGAGCGGACCGTTCATGTCGACATCGACGCGCAAGTGCCGCTGTCGGCGGAGAACTTGGTGCGGGCGGGGACGCAGGCATCTTGGGCCAGCCTCGCCGATTTCGCCGGCAACGACTATGCGTTCCAGAGGTGGGCACCTCCAGTGTTTCGGGCCAACCTGGATCGAGATGCGCAGGCGCGGCCGCAGAGGGTCGAGCGCCGGACCCGCGGCGGGCTGGATGTCGTGGGCGTCCGCAATCTGATCACCCTGCCGGGCGGAGAGCTTGAGGTGGTGTTCGGCTTGGCCGCGGAGGTGGACGAAGCGCTTGCCGACCGCGACGCGGACAGGGTAATCGAGGCTCAGAGGCGGGTAGCCGGGCGGCGAGCCCAGGAGGGTGATGCCGCGAGGCGCGAGCCCGGCGACGACGTCACCGCTGTCACCGACGACGGAGCCGTGTTGATGCTCATCCCGCGCTAATGAGGAAGTTATGTGCGGCTGCGAGCAGGTCAGCCCCTATGCGTGAGCGTGAGTTCACGTCCTAGGAGCTCAAGAGAGCATGGTAGCCAACGCTTACCCCGGCGGTGGTGTCGTGGCGACTGAGCTGCCGATCCGGTGGGCGGCGTGTTCGATGTCGCTCTCCCGGGTTTCACGGCCGAGGCTGAGGCGGATGGTAGCTCGCGCGTCGGAATCGGGCAGGCCGATGGCGGTGAGGACGTGGGACGGTTTGGCGTGCCCGCTGGCGCAAGCTGATCCATTGGAGATGGCGAGGTCGGGTAGGGCGTCGATGAGATCGGCGGCGTCGATGCCGGGGATGGTGAGGCTGAGGTTGCCGGGTAGTCGGTGCTCGGGGCTGCCGTTGATGTGAGCGTGTGGAAGGGCGGCGAGTAGTCGGTCGGCGAGGCTGTCACGTAGCTGCGCGATGCGTGGGGTTTCGTGTTCGCGTTCGGTGGCGAGGATGCGGAGGGCTTCGGCGAGGGCGATGGTGCCGGGGAGATTGATGGTGCCGGCCCTGAAGCCGTGCTCCTGGCTGCCGGCGTATTGGGGCCGTAAGGGCGTTCCGCGGCGGATGTAGAGGGCGCCGATGCCTTTGGGGCCGTAGATCTTGTGTGCGGAGATGGTGAGCAGGTCGACGCCGAGCCGGTTGACGTCGATGTCCAGTGCGCCGATGGCTTGGGCGGCGTCGGTGTGTAGTAGCACGTTGTGGCGGCGGGTGATGGCGGCTATGTCGGCGATTGGTTGGATGGTGCCGATTTCATTGTTGGCGTACATCACTGACACCAGAACGGTGGGGTCCTCTCTCCACCGAAGTGGGGTAGCTCACCGCATGGTCCACAGCGGACGACTCTTTACCCGAGGTGTCCTCGCCGAAGTGTGAGACAGTGCGACCGGTCGGCTGTGGCGGTATGGCACGAGGCCCTCCAAGGCCAGCGGCGCCGACGGTGCCAAGAGGACCACCCTCCGCTCCTCCAGCCATCCCATAGCAAAGGTTTCCCGTACGGACTGCCGGGACACACCCGATCTTCGTCCGGAAGTGTGGTCGGCTGGGGTGATGTGCAGCGGTCAATGGATGTTCTAGCGTCTCGGCTCGTGCGTTTTCTTCACACCTCGGACTGGCATCTGGGCCGTCATCTGCACGGCATCAGCCTGCACGACGCGCATCAGGCGTTCATCGACCATCTCGTCGAGGTTGCTCGGAGCGAGCGGGTTCATGCGGTGCTCATCGCGGGTGATCTCTACGACCGGGCGGTGCCGCCGCCGGACGCGGTCGGTCTGTGGGATCAGGCGCAGACCCGGCTCGTGCTGGAGGCGGGGGCCCAGGTGGTCGTCATCGCCGGGAACCATGATTCGCCGGCGCGGTTGGGTGTCAGTTCCCGGTTGCTGGAGCGGGCCGGTGTGCACGTGCGGGTGGGCACGGGTGCGGTGGGTACGCCGGTGCTGCTGGAGGACGAGGACGCGAGGGTCGCTTGCTACCCGGTGCCGTTCCTCGAACCGGCGTCGGCGGTTGCCTCCTGGGGGGTCGAGGATCGGAGTCACGCGGCGGCGCTGCGTGCCGCGATGAGTAGGGTTCGGTCGGATCTGGCCCTTCGTCCCGGCTATCGGTCCGTCGTCATGGCGCACGCCTTCGTGTCCGGCGGTCAGGGTTGTGACACTGAGCGGGACATCAGCGTGGGTGGGGTGCAGCATGTGCCCGGTGCGGTGTTCGAGGGCGTCGACTATGTGGCGTTGGGTCACTTGCACGGGCGTCAGCGTCTGGCCGACGGGTTGCGGTACAGCGGTTCACCGCTGGCGTTCAGCTTTTCCGAGGCCGCGCACGTCAAGTCGTCCTATCTGGTGGATTTTGGTGTCGACGGGCTGCGTGGTGTGGAGGAGGTTCCTGCTCCGATGCCGAGGCGGATGGCCCGGATCACCGGCACCGTGGAGGAATTGTTGAACAGCCCTGCCTACAGCGCGTATGAGCAGTGTTGGGTCGAGGCGACGTTGACCGATGCGGTGCGTCCGTTGTCGCCGCACGAGCGGCTCAAGCGTCGGTTCCCACATCTACTGAAGCTCGTGGTGCCGAGCCTGGCCGTCGAGGTGGGCGGCCGGGATCTCGCCGATCTGGATCGGCTGTCACCGGTGGAGGTGGCGCTGGACTTCGTGACCGAGGTGCGTGGTCGGCCGGCGGACAACGACGAGGTCGCGCTGCTGCAGCGGACCTTCGACGAGCTGCGCCGGGTGGAGGTGACCCGCTGATGCGACTGCACCGGCTGACCATGACCGCCTTCGGGCCGTTTCCCCACACGGTGAGCGTGGACTTCGAGGCTCTTACGGCCGACGGCCTGTTCCTGATCCACGGGGACACCGGCGCGGGGAAGACCACGATCCTGGACGGGATCTGCTTCGCCCTGTACGGGTCCGTGCCCGGTTTCCGGGACGATGCCAAGTCGCTGCACTCGCAGCATGCCGCCGTTGGTGTCGGCCCCCGGGTCGAACTGGACGTCACCCTGACCAACCGACGGCTGTTGATCAGCCGCAGCCCGGAGTGGATGCGTCCCCGTAGACGCGGCAGCGGGACCATCCGGCAACAGGCTCTTGTCGAGATCGTCGAACAGCTCCCGGACCGGACCGAGTTCGTCACCAGGGACCACCGGGAAGCCGCCGACCTGATCAGGGCGGAGACCGGCCTTGACGTCCAGCAGTTCTGCCAGGTGGTCCTGCTGCCCCAGGGCGGGTTCGCCAGGTTCCTGCAGGCGTCTGCCGACGACCGGCAGGGGCTCCTGCGGCGCCTCTTCGACATCGAGATCTTCACCCGCGCCGAGGGATGGCTGGCGGAGCACCGGACGCAACTCGGCCAGCAGGAACGCGCGGCCCTCGGCACGATCCGCGACCTGACGCAGCGCTTCGCCGAGGTGGTCAAGGTCGAGGTGCCCGCCGATCTCGACAAGCCTGACACCTTGAGTGAGCTGGACGCCTGGGCCGCCGCGCACCGAAACCGGGCCGCTGACCTGGTGGAGGCCCTGGCCCAGAACATGGCCGTGGGTACGGCGGAGGAGCAGCGCCTCGACCAGGTTCGGCAGGCCGCCGCGACCCTCGCCAGGCAGCAACGGGAGTACCAGGCGGCGGTGCAGCAGCGCGATGAGCTGACGACACGCAAGCCGGAGCGTGACCGCTGGAAGCGCCAGCTCGACTCCGCCCGCGCGGCGGCGACGCTGAAGCCGTACCTCGACCAGGTCGACCGGCGGCACACCGACCTCGACCTGCTCCGCCGCACGACGATCGAACACCTCGCCTCGCTGCCCGCTGACGTGGCGGTGCTGCCGGACCGTATCGCGCTGACTGTCCCGGACGGCGGGGAGGCCGTCGACGTGGCCGACCTCGACGTCGACGCGCTGACCCGGGCGGAACAGACCCGCACCACGCAGCTGCGTGCCGCCGAGGCCGCGATCGACAGCGAGGCGCGACGGACCACGCTGCGAGGGCAGCGGACGGCGGTCGGCAAGAAGCTCGAAGATCTGGCCAGCCGAAGCGAGAAGGTCAACGCCCGCCTGGTCGAGCTGCCTGTCGAGCATGCCGAGATCACTGGCCGGCGCGAGCAGGCCCTGGCGGTGGCCGCCGACCGGGAGGCCGCCGAGCTGCGGCTGGACGAGGCGCAGAAGCAGGCCAAGGCGTGCAAGCGCCGCGACGACCTCACCGCGCGGCTTGCGACCGCCGAGGAGGAACGGCGTACTGCCGTCGACCGCCACCAAGCCGCCGAGGCCCGGCACCTCGACGTACGGCAGCGTCGGCTGGCCGGCATGGCCGCGGAGCTCGCTGGTGAACTGCGGCCCGGTCAGCCCTGCGGGGTCTGTGGCTCCCCGGAACACCCCGAACCCGCGCAGGCAGCCGCCGACGCCGTCTCCGCCGCCGACGAGGACCACGCCAAGACGGAGGCGGGCGAACTGCTCGACGAACGTCGCAGCGCCGAGATCACCGTCGAGCGCATCAACGCCCAGCTCAACGAAGTCACCGAGACGGTCGGTGACCTGACCGCAGCACATGCGAGGTCGACGGTCACCGAGGCACGCAAGGCGGTGCGGGCGGCGACCGAGGCGACGAAACTGGCCGACGATCTCGGCGCCCACCTGGAAACCCTCGACGTGATGCTGGCCGATCAGCACCGCGAGGCCGCCAACATCGGCCGCGACGAAGCGGTAGCGAACGCCCAGCAGGCCGCCCTGACCGCGCAGATCACCGAACTCGACGAGACCATCGACGCCGTCCGTGGCCAGGACAAGACCCTGCGGGTGCGGGTGACCCGCCTGACCGGGGAACTCGCCGAGGTCAGGACCGCAGCGACCAACCTGGGGCAGTGGCTACAGGCAGGAAGGGAACTCGCCGACGCCCACCGGGAGGCGCAGCACCACCTGCACCTGTCGGAGTTCGCCGACACCGTGGCAGCGCGGGCCGCAGCCCTGACCGACCCCGAGATCGTCGACCTGCAGGAGCGTATCGACGCTTTCGACGGCGAGTACCACCAGGCCGCAGGGCGAGCACAGGACCCCACCCTGCTCGCCGCCGCACACCAACCATCACCGGACGTTGAGGGCAGCGAACAGACCTACCAAGCCGCCCGACTGCGGGCCACGGAGCTGCACGCCCAGCATGGCCTCGCCGTCGAGCAACACGACCGGCTGAAGCAGCTGGGCCCGGATCTGGTCAACGCCCTCGCTCAGTGGAGACCCATCCGCGCCGAGTACGAGATCGCCAACCGCCTCGCCCAACTCGTCGAGGGCAAGAGCAGCGACAGCGGTACCCGGATGACCCTCTCCACCTATGTGCTGACCCACCGGTTCCGGCACGTCGTCACGGCGGCGAACACCCGACTCGGGCAGGTCACCCACAACCGCTACCTGCTGCGCCATGTCACCGAGTCGGACACCGGCCGCCGCGCCGGCCGCAATGGGCTCGGCTTGTCCGTCGTCGACGCCTGGACCGGCCAGGAACGCCGCCCGGCCACCCTCTCCGGCGGGGAAACCTTTCTGGTCTCGCTGTGCCTGGCGCTCGGCCTCAGCGACGTCGTCCTGGCTGAGGCCGGCGGCACCCAACTCGGCAGCCTCTTCGTCGACGAAGGCTTCGGGACTCTCGACCAAGAAGCACTCGACCAGGTACTCGACGCCCTCGACGGCCTGCGCTCAGGTGGCCGTACCGTCGGACTGGTCAGCCACGTCGCGGAACTACGTCGGCGGATTCCATCCCGCCTCTACGTCCGTAAGACAGCCACCGGCTCCACCGTGGCCGTCGAAACCCAAGCAACCGACTGAGGACACTTTGTCTACGCCTGTTCCTCCCGGTCAAGCCCAGCTGCCAGGGCTTCAACGACTCCGGTTGGTCAAGCCACTACCACCAAACAACGATCGACCTGTAGGGGCCGGCGGTAGCCCCGCCGCCGGTGCTTGCCGGGCGGCGTTGTCCTGTCCTGCGGCGGGCGGCACAAGCATCGCGCGGCGTTACCTCCGCGCGCGCTGATCAGCAACCGGTCGCACCAGCCATTCCTGCGGCGTGCTCAGCGAGGAGATCGGCGTAGGTGTCGACGTCCACGGTGTCGTAGTGGCAGCGTTCGAGGAGCCGGTTGAGTCGCTGGGCGATCTCGTCCGAGGCGAGGTCGAGGCGCTCACACAGGTAACGGTGCGCGCCCACGAGCGGCTCGGCGATCTCCTGCGGCTCGGTGCGGGCGATGTGGTAGGCGTCGCGGAGATGACCGGACAGGTCGTCCCAGACGAGGATGGCTTCCTCGACCAGGTCGAGCGCGTCAGGGGTCGCGGGCTCCAAGCGGTTAAAGCGAAGTCTGCTATGACCGCGTAGCGAAGATCGGCTCCGGGCAGGGTGCTGCGGCCGGCGCCGGATCCCATCCTCGGCCGGCGACGCCACCCCCCTGATCGCTTCGCCGAGGAACCGGCCACCGGTCGTGCCTGTCGGCGGCCAGCTGAATTTCCCGTGGACGGCCAGCACCAAAGCTACGCGAGGTAACGACAGGTACCTCATCGCCCTGCGTTCGCAAAGGCAACGATCTCGTCGAGTCCAGGGCGATAGCCGTCGCTGGTGTCCACCTCGATCGTGGGCACGTCGAGCCGGATGGGCTGGAAGCCGTCGTGGCCGACGGCATGGGTTTGATGGTCGCCGAGGTAGGCGTCGGCATGGGCACGCCGAGTCGCGTTCTCGTCCTGCCGTCGCTGGACACGGTCAAAGGCCGTCTGCGCGTCGACCTGGCAATGCACAACCCGGATGTCGGCGATCCCGATCAATGGCTGCAGGCCGGGGCGCCACAGGCGGTCTTGGAAGGCCGCCTCGGCGACCGTGGTGACGCCTGCGGTCAACAGCAGTTGAAGCACCTTGAAGAACGTGGGCAGGGTCCTCAGGGACAGCTCGTCGGCCGGTGCGGCGATGAAGTCGCCGGCCGCGTGGACCATGCCCTCCTTGATCTCGTCCCGGCAGATCGCCGGGCAACCGATTCGCCGGGCGAGCAGGTGGGCGAGTGTCGTCTTGCCAGCCCCCGACGGTCCGCTGATGACGACAAGGGTCGGCGTTGTTCCCATCACGTCGTTATAGCTCGGCCGGGTGCGTGGCGCAGCACCGGGAGGGATCAGCGCTGAGTAGTCATCTACGGCCAGATACCTCCCCGCTAAGTGGCCGCCAGCGGGGAATCTGAACTGGCCACCAACACGTGCCCGTATTCGTCATCGCGACGATGACCAGTTCCTCACCGACGGTGCGGCACCACACTCTCGTGCCGACGTGCCCCGGCGGGGTCGAGTAGCGCGCCGACCCGACTCGGACCGTCTGATCATCGTTGACCAGGCGTTCCTCACCCAGCGCGGCGGTGTGCGGCTCGCCGGGTAGCACGTGCAGATGGGCACGTTCGACCGCGAGCCGGTCGACCGACGCCGCGCCGGTCTCCCGATGCACGCGGGCGTTGATGTGCTCACACCACTTCTCACACGCGGCGACCAGCTCGCCGAACGTGCCGTAGGCGCCGCGCAGGTTGGCCTCGGTGGGCACCAGATCGACCTTGGCGACCCGGACCGTCGCCTCAACCCCACCCTTGGACTCCGGGTCGAACGGCTCACACGAGTGCACGGTCGCCCCGTAATGCCTCCCGGCAGCCACCACGGTCGGATGCCGCACGGCGACGCCGGCGACGTGGTCGACGGTGACCGTCTTGGCGTTGTCACCCAGCAGATACGCCGGCACGCCCCGATCGGGCGCAAAGTGGCGTCCAGGCAGGCGATCAGCGTGCCCATCGTCTGATCGAAGACCGGGACCACCACCCGGAGCCGCGACCATGCCAGCCACGCGCAGAACAGATGCGTCTTGCGCCCGGCGACGCGGGGCCCGTCGCCCCAGTCGAACTGCAACCACAGGCCGGGCTCGGCCACCCACGGCCGACCACGAAGCGGCCCGCGCATACATCCAATCCATGATCGCCCACGAGCGACGAAAGGCCGCCGAAGACGCCGACACCGGCCGGTAGCCCACCCCGCCACTCGCCCGCCTACGTGACAATGCGCCCCACGGCCATCGACCTCCGCATGCGAGGATCAGGCCATGGCGCTGATCTCCGCCGATGCCCTGGCCGGATATCTCCTTGAGGAGGCGATCGCCTTCCTGCTCAGCTCGAACGGATACCGCCTCTTGCAGCACTCGGACGCTGACGAGCAAGCCTTGCGTCAGGCGGGACACGGCCTGCTGGTTCGCGGCCGGGGCGCCGATCACCAAGCTGACGTGTTGGGTGACCTGCTGATGCCGACACCGTTCTCACTGCCTGTTCGGCTGTTCGTCGAAGCGAAGAACCGCAGCTCGAAGGTCGGTCTGGCGGAGGTGCGCAACGCCCACGGCGTCATCGATGACGTGAACCAGCAGTACTCGACCGAACTATCGATGTCTTACCGGCATCCGCTACGCCGGTACCAGTACCGCTACGCGCTGTTCTCCGCGGCCGGTTTCAAGAAGGAAGCCCAAACCTATGCACTAGCTCAGCAGATCTCGCTCGTCGACCTGTCCGGGCCCGCGTTCGAACCCCTCATCACCACTGTGGAAAGAGCTGCGAACCTGATCCTCACGGCAGCCGTTGCTACGGGCCTCACCACCTTTCCGGTCCGACAAGTACGAACGGCACTCCGAACCGCTTTCGGCAATGCAGGAGCCGAGTCGACCGCGGCTGGGACGCCCACCGACGGCACGAACAGCGGACTACCAGCGGATCTGCTGGCGTCCTGGGCAGCCCGGACGACCGCCGAGCTGCAGGATTCGGCTACCGGCGAAGGACTCATCCTGGGCTTCCCTGCAGCGCCGTTCATTCTGGCCATGCACCCCGAGAGCATGGACGACTTCGAGACCTTCATCGCCGAACACGGCTCTGACATCCGAGTAAATATCCGTTTCGGCCGCGAAGGGCCTCGTGGGGACTGGACCATCACCCCGTACAAGATCCTGAGGCTTTCCGGCTATCGTTCGGTCTCCCCGGCGCGCTCGAGACCTGGCTGTTGTCCGTTCCCGAGCAGGAAAGCCGGCGAGCGGCAGACGCGAAACGGACCTTACTGCCAACGATCAGCCTCTTCCTGGAGGACCGGCTGATCCAGTTGCGATACCAACCCATGCAAGCACCTCCCCGGCCCGTGTCGGCTCCGCCTGAAAACTGACCCCGTGGTTCCGGCTGAATCTTGACCCCTTCCGAAAGCATCGGGAGGTGCTGAGCGTGGAGGACTGGGCGGAGATCCGTCGGTTGCACCGGGCGGAGCGGATGGCGATCAAGGCCATCTGTCGGCGGCTGGGTGTCTCGCGGAACACGGTGCGCAAGGCCTTGGCCAGTCATGAGCCGCCTCGCTATCAGCGGGCGGCGAAGGGTTCGATCGTGGATGCGGTCGAGCCGCAGATCAGGGCGTTGTTGGCCGAGTTCCCGGACATGCCGACGACGGTGATCATGGAACGGGTCGGGTGGACCCGCGGCAAGACGGTGTTCGCTGATCGGGTGCAGCAGCTGCGGCCGTTGTTCCGCCGACCCGACCCGGCGCAGCGGACGGAGTATCTGCCCGGTGAGCTGGCGCAGTGCGATCTGTGGTTCCCGCCAGCGGACGTGCCGTTGGGCTTCGGGCAGGTCGGTCGGCCGCCGGTGCTGGTGATGGTGTCCGGGTATTCGCGGTGGCTGTCGGCGGTGATGATCCCGTCGCGGCAGTCGGCGGACCTGCTGGTCGGGCACTGGACGCTGATCTCCGGGTGGGGCCGGGTGCCGAAGGCTTTGGTGTGGGACAACGAGTCCGCCGTCGGGCAGTGGCGGGGCGGCAGGCCTCAGCTGACGGAGGCGATGAACGCCTTCCGCGGGACCCTCGGTATCAAGGTGGTCCAGTGCCGGCCGGCGGACCCGGAGGCCAAGGGCCTGGTCGAGCGGGCCAACGGCTATCTGGAGACCTCGTTCCTGCCCGGACGCCGCTTCGCCTCACCGCAGGACTTCAACGTCCAGATGTCCGAGTGGTTGCTACGGGCGAACAACCGCCAGCATCGGATGCTGGGCTGCCGGCCGGCTGAGCGGTGGGACGTCGACCGGCAGATGATGCTGCCGCTGCCGCCGGTCGCGCCGGTGGTCGGCTGGCGGCAGACCACTCGGCTGCCCCGCGATCACTACGTTCGCGTGGACGGCAACGACTACTCGGTGCACCCGTCCGTGGTCGGACGGCGGGTCGAGGTCACCGCCGACGGCGACCAGGTGGCGGTGTTCTGCGACGGCCGGACGGTGGCCCGGCATGACCGCTGCTGGGCTAAGCATCAGAGCATCACCGACCCCGCCCACCGGCAAGCCGCCGCGGACCTGCGCGTCGCCGCCCAACACAAGCCGACGACCGCGGTCGACGCCCAGGTCGAACGCCGGCCGCTGAGTGACTACGACCGCCTGTTCGGCCTGGACGTTGAGGTGGCTGCGTGATGGCCGCCAAGACCAGCCGCAACGTCGCCTCGGAGATCGCGTTCCTCACCCGCGCCCTGAAGGCGCCGTCCCTGGCCGCCTCCGTCGAACGCCTGGCGGAACGGGCCCGGGCCGAGTCGTGGACGCATGAGGAGTTCCTCGCCGCCTGCCTGCAACGCGAAGTCGCCGCCCGCGAAGCCCACGGCGGTGAGGGCCGCATCCGCGCAGCGAGGTTCCCGGCCCGCAAGAGCTTGGAGGAGTTCGACTTCGACCACCAACGGTCCCTGAAGCGAGAGACGATCGCCCACCTGGGCACCCTCGACTTCGTGGCGTCGAAGGAGAACGTCGTCTTCTTGGGCCCTCCCGGCACCGGCAAGACCCACCTGTCCATCGGCCTGGGGATCCGGGCCTGTCAGGCCGGGCACCGGGTCGCGTTCGCCACCGCCGCCCAATGGGTGTCCCGCCTCGCTGACGCCCACCACGCCGGCCGCCTGCAGGACGAGCTCGTGAAGCTCGGCCGGATCCCACTGCTGATCGTCGACGAGGTCGGCTACATCCCCTTCGAAGCCGAAGCGGCGAACCTGTTCTTCCAGCTCGTCTCCAACCGCTACGAACGAGCCAGCCTGATCGTCACCAGTAACAAGCCCTTCGGCCGGTGGGGCGAAGTGTTCGGCGATGACGTAGTCGCCGCAGCCATGATCGACCGGCTCGTCCACCACGCCGAGGTCATCTCGATGAAGGGCGACAGCTACCGGCTCAAAGACCGCGACCTCGGCCGCGTCCCCGCGGCCACCAAGACCAACGACTGAACATCAACAACCAGCAAGGGGGTCAACATTCGGCCGGAACACTGGGGTTCCCCCCGGGATGTGGACACCGGGTTATGCCGCGACCTTATGCAGCGTAGTGGGTGTGAGGGTCTGTTCGTAGTCGGCGGGGCTGCGATAGCCGAGTGCGGAGTGGCGGCGTCGGTGGTTGTAGAAGGCAATCCATCGGAACACGTCGCGGCGGGCGTCGGCTTCGGTGGCCCAGCGCCGCTGGTCTACATCGAGTTCACGCTTGAGTGACGCGAAGAACGCCTCGGCCAGGGCGTTGTCGTACGACGAGCCGATCCGTCCCATCGAGCGGCGGATGCCGTGGCGGCGGCAGGCGTCGGCGAAGTCGCTGCTGCTGTATTGGGCGCCCCTGTCCGAGTGGAAGATCACGTCGTTGACCCGGCCGCCGCGGGCGGCGACCGCGGCGTCGAGAGCGTCGATGACCAGGCTGGTGCGCATGTGGGTGTTGATCGACCAGCCGATCAGGCGGCGGGTGGCGATGTCGATGACCGTGGCCAGATACAACCAGCCGCCACCGACGCGCAGGTAGGTGATGTCGCCGCACCACCGCTGGTCGGGTGCGGTAGCGGTAAAGTCCCTGCTGATCAGATCCGGCACCGGCGGCGTGGCCGGATCCGGGATGGTCGTCCGTTTACGGCGGCGCAGGTGCCGGCCCACGACATCCCGCTGCCGCATGATCCGCTCGACCCGCTTGCGGTTGACCCGCACACCCCGGTCGCGCAGTTCGACGGTCACCCGCGGCGACCCGTAGGTGCCGCCGGAGTCAGCGTGAACCGTGGTGATCTGCTCGGCCAGGGCGTCCTCGGCAGCGGAGCGTTCCTGCCGGGCGAACTCGCTGGCCGTCCAGCGGTAGAACCCGGAGCGGGACACCGCCAGGACCCGGCACAGCCGCTTGACGCCGAAGGTGGCGCGGTGGGCGGAGATGAACCGGAAGCGGCTGGTCACCGATCCATCTCCTTCGCGAAATAGGCGGCTGCCTTGCGCAGGATCTCCTTCTCCTGCCGCAGCTCAGCTACCTCACGGCGCAGGCGGGCGATCTCCGCGTCCTTGTCCGCCATCGACAACCCGTCACCCGCCGACATCGCCCCAGTCGACCTGGTGTGCTGATCTTCCTTACGGACCCAGTTCCGCAGCGTCTCGTGACTCATCCCGAGCTCACGAGCGACCTGGTTGATCGGCCGTCCTGACGAACGGACCAGGTCGACCGCGTCACGCCGGAACTCTTCCGTGTACTTCGATGGACGCCCCAACGGGGACACCCCTTCCTCTGGACCAGCGTCCAGTCTCAGGGTGTCCACATCTCAGAGGGTGGTTTGGGAGCCTTTGTCTGGTGTGGGCTTGGCGGTTCGTTGGAGGCCCTGCTGGTGGGGTTACGCCGAGGTCGTCGGCGGGGCCAGGGTGAACAGTCCGGCCTCGGGTTCGGTGAGGATCTGGCGGGCGACGAGGCGTTTGAGCTTGGCGCGGAGATTCTCGGTGTCCTTGGCGGTGGCGCCGGTGCCGAGGGCCTGGCAGATGTCCTTGGCGCGCATCGGCGCGGTCCCGGCGTGGAATACGGCAAGGATCTGTTGGTAGGCGGGGCTGGCGACGGTCGGATCAGCAGGTGCCGTCGTGTCGAGTGGGCCGCCCAGGCTCAGGAGCGTCTTGCGGGTGATGGCGAGTTCGGCGACCTCGGTCTCGGCTGCGGTGAGTTGCTCGTCGAGGGAGGCGATCTGGGTGCGGAGCCGCTCAACGGCGAGGACGGCGGCGGTTTCGCGTTCGGTGAGCAGGGTCAGCAGCGTCGGCTGGGTCACCGTTGGTAGCGCCAAGACGTGGTGGCGGTGCCGGTCAACCGACGCACCAGGTTCGCCGTCGAGGCCCACCAGGTGCGGGACACCGCCGAGGCCGGTCGGCTTTCGTACTCGCGGACCAGGCGGCGGTGCAGCATCAGCGTGCCGTGGGTCTGCTCGACCACCCACCGGCGCTTCACCGGCACGAACCCGGCGGTCGTGTCGGACCGAAGGACCTGCTCGACGTCGATACCGTTAATCGCGCCGTGGATCTGCACGTCGTCCTTGAACCCGGCGTCGACCCACGCCTTGGTCACCGTCGGGGTGTGCGCGAGGACGTTGTCCAGCAGCCGGATGCCGATCGCGTTGTCGGTGACCGACGCCGCCGTGACCACCACGGCGATGATCAACCCGAGGGCGTCGACCGCGAGGCCCCGCTTCCGGCCTGGGACCTTCTTCGCGGCGTCCTTGCCGGTCGTCGCGGCCGGGACGTGGTTCGCCGCCCGGATCGACTGGGTATCCAACACCACCGCGGTCGGATCCTCCCGACGGCCGGCCTTCTCCCGCGCCTGACACCGCAGCAGATCATGAATCACCTGGTCGGTGCCGTCATCACGCCACAGGGCAAAGTAGTAGTAGGTGGCCGACTTCGGCGGCAGGTCGTGCGGCAGGTACGCCCACTGACACCCGGTCCGGTTCTGGTAGAAGATCGCGTTCACGATCTCCCGCAACTCGTACCGACCCTGATGCCCCGACACCGACGGGTGCCGGTCCTTCCACGCCTGCAGGAACGGCCCGACCACCGCCCACTGATCATCGTTCAGGTCGCTCGGATACGCCGCACGCTCACCCATGATCGGCCCAACGCGGCCGGAGCCCTACCGGTTACGACCACGCCTCACATTCACATGCCGGCCCAAACCCACAATGGACGGAAGCTACCGAACCACCCTCTCAGGGGGAAGCCCACACAGGGGTCAAAATTCAGCCGGCGTTGACAGCCCGCCCCGGAAGACGACGAGCGTGCTCAGGGCGACGCGGGGACTGACGCAGCCGATACCTCCTTCCTGCGACGTAACCTCCCCGCACAACCTCGGCACCGCAGACGTCCCGAGCCGCCGATCGTGATCGAGAATCAAGCCGAGCGGGTGCCACGCGACGTTCGAGGTTGGTCGATAGGAGCAGCTGCGGAGCTGATGCGCGTGCTCGACAACTCCTACCCAATGCGGGCAATCTTGATCCGTACCGCGGCACGCCAACACGGTCGGCTCGAGCGAAACCAGGTATACGCGATCGCCGAATTCCCACCGGATCGAACACTGCGCGGTCTGACACGTCCCACAAACCGCATCACGGCCGCCCTCATCGAGCAAGGCCGCCTTCCCGATGAACTGGAGTATCCGTTACAGACAGGCTACGACCACGGGGTCCAAGCAACTCACTTCACCGTGCCGCCCGACCTCGTGAGGGCACTCCGAGCTCTTGGGCCACCACGAGGCATCTGACGAGGGTCCTGCTACCGGCTGAGCGGGCAGCTTGAGCGTGGTGGCTATGGGCAGCCCAGGTGGGCTATCCCTGTACGACTACACGTGTGCTATTGAAGTGCCATAGTGTTGGTAGACGGCAATATCGTATGTCGGATATTGGTTTGTGTAGATCTCGTACACGTTGTTTTCCCACGAAGCGTGATGTCTATTCGCGTTTCATGGAATTCCCGTCCCGTTGGGCGGGGATTCTTGCTGTCGTGGCGAGGAAGCTCGCCGCCGGGGTGAGCGGGTAGATCGCAGTTTCGTCCTCGAGGGTCCAGGCGTGCTGCTCACACACGACGATCATGCTGTTTGTCCGCAGGTGGGTGGCGTCTCTCACCGGGTCAGGGTTGCGCAGCGCGGGGTGGTGGCGGTGAAGTCTGCGTTCGTGGCGGATGCGGTCGAGGAGGTGGTCTTCCCGGATGTAGAGAGTCTTCGGGCGGTGGGGTGCTTTGGTGTGACTGCTGGTGTGGCCGTGGCGGCAGCGGTAGCCGGGTTGGCCGTGGACCCAGTGGGAGCCCATGGTCCTGCCGCAGACACCGCAGCACACCAGTTCGGCCAAGAGGTAGTTGCGGGGAGCGCCGTCGATTGGCGTCGGCGCGGTGTGGATCGCCTGGGCCGCGACGAACTGCTCAAACCGCCGTGTTTCCAGCCACAGCTGCAGTCGCAGCGTGGCGCCTGAGTCTCACACGTGTGGGTGAGGTGCAGATTCTCAAAAGGCTGGGCTGAGTCGGCGTGTGGCCTGCTTGGCCAGACAAGTCTGAGCGGTGCCAACGCCTTGGGCAATGGCACCGCTCGACTCTATGCGCTTCAAGGAGCGGTCGGTCTTTCTGCTGCGCTACCGCTCCACCCGTTGCTTACTCGTATACCAATGCTGCTCGAAAAATTGCGGCTATCATGGCCCAGTCCGGAGTCTCCGGTGCCGGCTCCTTCATGACATTCTTGAAAAAGCTGTCCATGGACATGGTCCAGCGGCCTGCGGAGTCAACGAAGGTGTCAGTGGAGGGGTTCGCAACCGAAAGACGCCCGTCGCGAATCTTGGCCGCGAGTCCTGTTAAGTACAGGGCAAGATCATCGCGGTTCTCAATTGCGTTTATTTCTGCATCTGGCCAGTTCATGGAATCCATTCTACCGGATCAAAGTGCGTGATAATGATAGACCGTCCTTCGTTTTTGGTCGTGAACTTCCATGCTTCGTTCGCGGCTTCCTCTGGAGTGGCCATGCGGAACGGCATTGGAATGCCCGCTTTTTGAAAGGCTACTAGCCTGCGATTGTCCAACGTGTAGATCTGTCCATCTCTTACGGTGAGGCGCACGGGAGGGAGATCTGTCGGCCTGGTGTAACCAGAGCGCAGTGCGGCTGCCGTTTGCTCGATCGTCTCCCCCGTGCTGAAGCGAGGGCTGACCGTGTCCTGTGAGAACCGTACCAGGCTCGGATTGATCGACCCACCGCAATTGTGCACAAGGATCGATGCGTTGTCGACGATCACATAATAGGTGTGAAAAGTAGCGACGGTCAGATCGTTCATCATTCTGTCGCCGGAGAAGCTTCTCGCTTCGACGACCGTCGCCATGGTCCCCGTGGAGGTCTTCAGCCTCTCGGTGGGCATGAGATCCGCAGCGGCTACCCATCCGTTGCGGCTCTCGCTCCAAATCGGGTGGTGCCCCGTTGTTTTCAGCGTGGAGAACGAGCCGTCTGCAATCAGTACAGACAGATCAGTGAGATCTTTGTCCCGATTGACGTGCACCTCGACCACGGCCTGAGGGCTTGTAGTGCCGGTTTCTGGGTTGTGAGCTAGGACTGCGTCGCCTACGGTGACTTCCGCGATCGGGCGGCTGCTGCCGTCGGCCATGAGCACGGGGGTGGCAGGGTCGAAGCTGTGTTTGGCGCAACCGGACTTCGCTGCGGGTGCGCCGCCGCCACCATTATTGGAGGGCTTCCCCCTGGTTGTTGGACCTGGTTCCTTCGTCGGCGGCTTCGGCGGCTTCGGGGCAGGGGCTTGATTGGCTGCGGACCGGGCATCCGCCTTGATGGCCGCCATTTCGCGTGCGTCGGCTGCATGGTTAATCTTGGGTGCAGGTCCAGTCGGCGCCTTTCCGACAACAGACTTTACTCTGTCGGCCATCCAGCCGACGGTGGCCTTGCAAAAGGATTTGATTTTGCAGGCCCAGTCCAGGACGGGAACAGTGGAGACTCCTGCCACCACCGCTTCGGTGTAGTTTCCTTCCTTGACGTAAATGGCCGCGTTCACCCCATCGCAGACCATTCCGACAGGCAGGAACAGCCCGCACGCTTCCAGGCTTTCATGCGTTTTTTGGCTACCGGTCTTCCTTGCGGGCCCTGCCCCGTTGTTGCCGGAGCCGCCGCCTTCGACATCTTCTTGACACGCATAGCCGTCCAACCCATGGTCACATAGGCCCGTGGGCGTATCGACCCCTCCGTACTCTGGGATGATCTCGCCGCTGGGGTCGCTGTACGTGATGGGGTTGTTGGCGGCGTAGGTGTAGGCGGGGAGTTGGCGGGGGTTGCCGGGGTCGTTGATGGGGTCGACGGAGATGAACCGGCCGATGGTCGGGTCGTACTCGCGTGCGCCCAGGTGTGTCAGGCCCGTGGGGTCCTTGAAGCCGCCGAGGAATCCCTGTTGGTTGGGCCAGGTTGGCTGTGGTCCGCGGGGCGTGCCGTATGGGGTTTGTCTGCGTTGGGTGATGGTCTGGTTGGTGTCGGTGGCGACGCTGAGCTGGCCGGTTCCCTGGTAGTCGCTGGCGAGCCAGGTGAGGCCGGTGACGGTGCGTTGGGCGATGGTCTCACCGTTGAAGGTGTAGTAGCGGGTGGCGTCGACCTGCCCGGTGCTGTTGTTTCGCCGGACCTCTTGGCCGTCGAGGAACAGGGTGCTGCCCGTGGGGTCGGTGGCGATGAGTCGGTTGCCGGAGGCGTCGTAGATGTAGGAGTTGGCGCCTGCGCTGTCGGTCAGTGTGGCCAGATGGCCTTCGGCATCCCAGGTCATCGTCTGTTGACCTGAGGGGCCGGGGCGGGTGGTCATGTTGCCGGCGTTGTCGTATGAGTAGGAGCCGGTGGTGGTGCCGGTGTTGTCCGTTCGGCTCCAGCCCAGCAGGGTGTGGGGCTGGGCGGCTTGCGGGCTCGGGTAGTTGTAGGTGGTGGTGATGGTTCCGGTCGGGGTGGCCCGCTCGGTCTGGGTCAGCCTGTTCCCGATGCGGCCCTTCGGGTCGGTGGGCGCGCCGAACGACCACTGCTGCCAGTAGGGTGCCGGCCCTCCGAGTTCCTGGTCGTTCTGGGGAGGCGTGGCGCAGTCATGGGACTCGGGTGTCCAGGCCTGGGTGAGTCGGCGTTGGTGGTCGTAGATGAAGCACTGGGTGTCGCGGGTTCCGCTGCCGGGGTTGTCGTCGATCTTTGTGAGGTTGCCGCTGGGGTCGTAGGCGTACTCGACGTTGGCGATCAGACCCGGGGACGTTGAGCGTGAGACCGAGCTGCTCTTGGCCCGACCGGTGGCTTCGTCGTAGTAGGTGGCGGACTGGAGGAACTTGGCGCCTGCCAGGGCGGTGGCCCGGGTGATGGTGTTGAGTTCGAACAGGCTGGTGTACCCGGATTGGATGGCGTAGTAGCTGGCATCGCCGTAGTCGGTGGCCAGCTGGTTGGGCATGCCGTAGGTCGTGTCGTACTTGTGGGTCAGGACCTCTTGGCTCAGTCCGCCAGCTGCGGGAAGCGTGAGGTTGTTGAGCGCGCCGCTGGCCTTGAACGTGGCCTTGTTGACGAAGCTGCAGGTCGTGGCACCGATGCCGCAGAAGCCTGCCTGCGAGGCTGGGAGGGTGAGCTTGTTCTGCGTCGGCCGGTAGAGCTTGTCGACGGTGACGGTCTCGTCGCGGTACTCGTCCGTGCCGATGAACCGGGAGGCCGACTTGACGACGCCCTTGACCGGCGAATCGTAGGTGTATCCGATGCGCTTCTGGCCGGTGAGGCTGCCCTCGCGGACGGTCTCGAGCCGGCCAACCTGGTCGTAGGTGCGGTACAGGTCCGGCGTGTCGGGCCGGGAGTCGGTGGTCTTCTCCAGATCACCGTACGTGTTGTACGACATGGTGGAGGTGCCCTGGTCGGGGTCGTTGACCGAGACCGGGCGGCCCTGGATGTCGTAGGTGTAGGACCAGGTGTTCCCCGAGGCGTCCGCGACGGTGCTCAGCTGGCCGGTGGGGTGGTAGGTGTAGCTGGTCTCGTCATAGGTGCCGGTCGCCGTGTGGCTGTGGTACTGCCAGAGCTTCTCGACGCGACCCTGGACGTCGGTCCAGGTGGTGACGGCCGCCTCGCCCTGCGCGGGTTCGGTGGTGGTGTGGTCTCCGTGGTAGGTGATCGAGGTGCGGGACTTCTCAACCTGAAGCCCGTTCTGGCCGGCGAGCAGGAGAGAGTGCAGCGGTCGCCCCGCGACGTCGAAGAGAGTCTGGGTCTGACTGGGGACGTCGTAGTCGTTGCCGAGGCGGATCTCGGTGAGGTCGACCGGACTGCTGTTCCAGTAGGCCGAGTTCGCCTTGTAGATCCGGCCGGCGGCGTCGTAGAAGGTGTCGGTGAGGATCCTGCCAGCGCCGTACGCCGGTTCCTGGGTCTGCCTGCCGCGTCCGAGGCCATCGAGCAGGACGTGGGAAGTGTCGTATCCGCCGTTGGCGTTGAGGGACTCGGTCGTGATCGTGGATGGCTGGGTCTTGCGCAGTTGGTAGCTGTAGCGGGTCGATGGCGCGGAGGGGTTCGCGGTGCGATCGCGGTCCGCTAGCCAGACAGCGGTGTTGCGACCCATCGCGTCGTAGGTGTATTCGGTGATCCGCAGGTTGGGGTCGGTCGCCTTGATGGGGAGCCCGAGGACCGGGTCGAGGTCGACGATGTCGCTCCACAACAGCGGATTCTTCGTCTCCACCTTGGTGACCGGACCGTCGAGGAGCGGGGTGTAGGTAGTGGTGGTGGTCTGCCCCGCGACGTCGGTGGACTCTGTCATGCGACCGCGGGCGTCGTAGGCGGCCGTGGATTTCTGCTGGTAGGTGCGGGTGCCGCCGCTGAAGCCGGTGATGGCTTCGGTCTTGGTAGGCAGCCCCTTGGTCGGGGTGGTGCCGTAGGCGAGTGTGTCGAAGCTGAACTTCGTGTCGGCGGTGATCTGGCTTGCGGCGGTCGGCGTGGTGGCGCAGGTGCCGATCCAGCCGTGGGTGCGCTTGACCGGAGTCAGGAGCCAGTTCGTGCCCGTGGTGTTGCGGGCGTACTCGGTCTGTACGCAGGCCTCGTCGCCGGTCTTGTCGTCGTCGCCGTTGTCCTGGACGGTCGTCGGCATGCCGTAGTCGCCGTAGGTGGTCGTCGTGCTGGCTCGGCGGACGCCGGTGTCGGTGGTGGCCCGGCTGTGGACGGTGGTGACTCGGCTGTAGCGGGCCTCGGCGATCGGGGTGCCCGCGCGGGTCGCGGTGGCGGCCGATCGCCACATGTCGTTGACGGTGGCGGCCAGCACGGTGCTACCGAGCCAGCTGATCTGTTCCCGTGGGGTGCCGGCGTAGTGGTCGTAGTCGTTGACGGCTCCGCCTTCGAGACCTTCGACGGTGCTGGTTCGGGTGCCGCCGCCGGCGAGTTTGTCGCCGTACATGCCCCGGTAGTAGAGCGTTTCGGTCTTGACGCGGTTGGTGCCTTCACCGACGTAGGTGGTGACCTTCGGGTAGCCGCGCCACTGTGACCAGCTCTTGCGGTTGTCCGGGGCGAGGCCGTTGTCCTCGTCGTAGTGCCACAGCGGCTGGTTGCCCGGGTTGCTGTACTCGTAGCTGGTGCGCAGCGGTCGGGCCCCGCCGATGGGGTCGATCTGCTGGACCTCACGGACGACGTACTTGTGGAAGTAGTCGGTGATGGGGTCGGTGAAAGCCGGTGGGGTCCACCGGACCGGGTAGCAGAGCAGGGTGTTGCTGTCCAGGGCGCTGGCCGACGGCATCGTTCCGCCCTTGGCACATTGGCGGTCGCTGTAGGTGACGAAGATCTGCCCGCCGGTCTCGAGCGTGATCAGGTTGACCCGGTGCCAGTTCATGGCCAGCGCCCAGTCCGAGCCGGTGGCGTCGACCCGGTTCTGCATCTGGATGCCCTCGAAGGTCACCTCGGGGGCGAGGACCGCCTTGGTGTCGTCATTCGGCGTGGTGATCAGCGCGGGGTCGTTCAGGCCGCGGTGGGTGATGCCTTCCAGCCACAGGCCGGCGCGGGTGCCGTCACCGGGGTCGGGGAACGACTGGCGCAGCGTCCAGGAGTCGGCAGGCTGGTACTTCGACAGGGCGACCTTCCACACGGAGGTGGTGATCACCGTCGTCCGCTTGGCCGACCAGAAGGTGGGTGAGCCGTTCTGGCAGGGGTTCGTGGAGGCGGTGCACTCCTGGTCCCAGGGGGTGTCCGGCCAGGTGGTGTCGTTCTTGGTCGTGCAGTTGGCCAGGCAGCGGTCGGCGTAGGTGAAGGCCACCCGCATCGGCGCGTTCTGGACGTACGGGGATGCCGCGGCGTACTCGGTGTTGTCGCGGTTGTCGGTGCCGTAGTCGATGCGGGTGAGGTAGCCCGCCCGGTCGTATGCGACGGGCGTCGAGGATGCCTTGTTCTTGGCGTAGTAGTTGGTCTCCTTGCTCCACCACAGGGACATGGTGTTGCCGTGGACGTCCTGGACGTAGTCCAGGTTCCAGCGCCACGCCTGCCGCTTGCCGCCGCACTCGGACGCGGCGAAGGTGCTCTGATGGCACGGCTCGCCGGGGTTGTTGCCGTACACCGGGACGGTCAGCACCGAGTTGGTCGTCGGGCGCGAGGTGCTCCAGCCCGGCAATTGGTGGCGACCGAACCAGTACTGGGTGCCATCGGCGGTGGTGACCTTCCAGTACTCGTTGTCGTCGTCGCCGTTGTTGTAGACCGGGGAGGTCAGCAGCTCGATCTTGGAGCCGTCCTCGCGGCGGGGATGCCACTTGCCGTCGCTGCCCTTGAGCAGTTCGACCGACGACCCACCGAGGGACATGACGGCGTTGTCGGGCCCCCAGCACAGGTCTCCGGTCTTGACGGTGTTGTTCGCGCCGGAGCTGTCCATGTCGTCGGCGCACGCCTTGTACTGCCGCTCGATGAATCCCGGCGAGTAGTCGAAGCCCTCACCGATCATCCCCGGCTGGTTGTTCGTCGCCGCCTGCCTGCCGTCGACCGCCTGTGAGGAGTACGACAGGGCGAGGCTCGGGGCGGGGCCGCCCGGGCCGGGTGGGGTCCTCATCGGGTAGGACCAGTTGAAGCCACCAGTGGAGCCACCATGGCTCCACGAGGACGACGGCGCGAGGCTCGACGCGGTGAAGCTTCCGGCACCACCGGACGGGCCCGCCATCAACGCGATCAGCGTCCCGCTCGTCGCGCTGCCCGGGACCGTCCCGTAGCGCTTCGCATCCGCTCTCGACATAGCGGGTCGGATCGGCCCCGCCGGCACCGACGCCGACACGGTGCGGTCTCGCACGGCGTTGCGGGACTCGAGCGGCGTCACGAGGCAGTTCTTGGCCTCCGGTGAGGTCAGCGCGCACTCGGGCACGCGCACGAGGCGTACCCGCGATGACCAGTCGGCGCCGAACGCACTGGCGAAAGTCGAGTAGTCGACCGTCACCTCGACCTGGCCGTCCGACTGCCCGCCGTCGGTCCGTCCCACCCGGATGAGCAGGCCACCACGCAAGCCAGCCCTCTCCGCAGTGGCCTGGGGCAGCACCTGGACCCGCACCTTGCCCGGAACTGCCGCCGCCGGACGGCGTGCCGAGTCGGAGCCCGATGGTGCGATCGCCACCGGAAGCGATCCGGCACGGACCGGCTTCGAGGTGGTTGCCCGCGCTTCGGTCGCAGGTAAGGTCACTTCGGCGGTTCCCGCCACCGGCCACACCGGCGAGGGGCGTTGGATCTTGTTGGGGGCGGCCTCAGCGTCCGGCGCCGGCTTCGCGGTCCTGACCGGGTGAACGGGCACAGACTCGTAGCGCTGCGGCTTGAGTAGTTCGGCAGTGGCCTCTGGTCGCGCCTGCGCCGGGATCTGCCCGCCGACCGTCGCCAAGGCCATGGCGAGCACGATCACCGCAGCGGTCAGTGGGCGTCGGGGCAACAGAGGGGGAACGTGTGGTCGGTGCCGGACCGGGTGTATCGGCCGGCGGGGTCTGACGGTGGCCATGATGTCCTTTCGCCTGAAGGGCTGCGCGCCGTGCTGGTATCCACGGCGGTGGGTGAGAGCCGGGAGCCGGGGCGCGCCTCGTCTGCCCCTGCTGACCAAAGCCGCATGGCAGTCGTCGTTCGCCCGACTTCGCCGGAGATGGGGTCAGTGCGGCAGGCCTTCCGCCGACGAGCTGGGGCCAACCGGGCAGGACGTGTGCGACCCTGCCGCCCGGCCGTATCGCTGCCTTCTGCACCGCTACGGCCGGGCGGCAGGTGTCCACGTGTCAGGCCAGGTGGCTCAGCCCTCGTTCATGTCGGTGAGGATGTCGCCGTCGGACAGCAGCCCCTGCCAGGCACGGACCCGGTCGACGGTGCCGCCGTTGACGAAGTAGGAGCTCTTCGCCTTGCCGACGTGGAACACCGACGAGCTGTTCCAGGTGACGGTGTTGCCTCGGCTGCCTTGTAGGACGCCGTTGACGTACAACCTGAGCTCTCTGGCGGTGGCGTCGTACCGGGCTACGACGTGCGTCCACGTGTCCAGCTGTGCCGGGTTGACGGAGACGACGTACTGCCAGGTCGCGGTGCCGGTGTCCACTGACGGGATCGTGATGCACCACTTGTCGGTGGGCTCGTCGTACATCAGGTAGAAGGCGGCGCGTGTGGCGCCGTCCTGCGCCAGGACCGCCTGGTGGTCGGCCGTGGTGACCTTGACCCACGCGGCGACGGTGAACGACTGGTCGGTGCGAAGGACGGATGCTGCGGTGTCCGCGGAGCCAGGGCTGCCGTTGACCAGCAGGCCGGTCGAGCCGTTGTATCCGCCTTCCAGGGCCCAGTCAGTGGCGGGGGCGTCGGCCAGGGTCAGTGGGCGCTGGTATCCCGATGCGTCGCCCTCCTGTCGGGGTGCCTCGGTGTCGACGTCCTCCATGTCCCAGGCTCCGACCTTGACAGCCGCGACCAGCGGCGCGAGGTCGAGCTCCGGGTCGATGACGCGGTCCCACACTGACACCTCGCTGATCGCGCCGTTCCAGTGCGCCACATCGGTGCTGTTCCAGCGTTCACGGCCGAGGGTGATCGTGCCGCCGGCGTTGAAGGTCCGGGGAACCGTGCCGCTGCTGACCTTCGTGCCGTTGACGTAGAGCAGCAGCTTGCCGCCGGCTGCGTCATACACGCCGGCCACGTGGGTCCACACGCCCGTGACCGCCACCGGCCCGAAGATGTTCGTGAAGGCGGTGCCCCCGAGGTTCTCCTCCATGACCCCGAACGTCCAGCGGTTGTCGCCCCACTTGCGGAGCATGAACGAGTCGGTGGCGCTAGCGGGAGACCCCGCGATCTCCATCAGCCCATCGGCGTCGGGCCGCACCCAGGCGGCGACCGAGTAGCTTCGGGACGTGTCCAGGCCCACGTTGGCGCTCGCGTAGTCGTTCACACCGTCGAACTTGACTGCCCAGTCCTTGCCGCGGGACTTGTGCGTGCCGGTGATCCGCGAGTCGGTCCAGGTGGGCCCGTTGGTCAGGGTTGCGGAAGCCCCGCTGACCTCCGCGGGTGGGGCCAGCGAGGTCCCTGTTCCCTCGTCCATCGCCCAATGCGCCTTTGGCAGGGAAGCGATGTTGACGAGGAAGTTGTAGTCCAGTGCGCCACTGGGGTTCCCGGCCTGGTCGCGACTCACGACGGTCAGCACGTTGTTGCCAATGAGCTCCGGGGTGATCCACACAGTTGCCGAGCCGCCGACTGTGGGTGCCGTGACGATGGACTCGGCGCCACCGTTGAGGCGGTACACGTAGTCGTAGACGCCCGTGGCCCCGTTCGGCGAGAAGGTGAACCGCCCCGAGTATCCGATCCCGCCCTGGGCGTCCACGTTCGTGCCCAAGGGCGGGGACGCCGGGTACAGGCCGTCGGCGGTTGTTACGGCCGGGACAGCCTCGGGCGATGACGTGTCGATGTCGAGCTCACACCACGGTGACGCGCCCGAGCTGCCGCCGAGGGTGTCCTTGGTCTGCACCTGCCACCGGTAGCGGTCCCCGTTCGCGGTGCTCACGGTGAACTGCACCTCGGCCTTGGCCCCGGGCGCGACGCCGGAGTCGGTCTTTGGCCAGCCCGTCGCCGCCGCCCACGTGCTGGTCGTCGCATTCCACTTCTGCACGGTGAAGACGCCCGAGAGGCTGCCGCCGTTACTGCCGTCGGGGTCCGTCAGCGTCGCCTTCAGCCAGGGCGCGGAGGAGTTGATCACGGGACGGGAGGCGCCCGTGACGCAGGCTTTCGCGGGGGCGGTGTACCCGGTGTGGGTGGTCATCTGCCCGGCGGTCGCTGTGGTGGGGCTGGTGTTGTACTCCACCGTCAGCTTCGTCATCGCCGGGTCGAACTTCTTCCACCAGTTGCTGGTGGTCTCGGAGGTGCCGTCGGACTGGCGGGTGGACAACGCCAGGGTGTAGTTGTCCTGGCCGATCGCCGCGACGACATCGTTCTTCAGGTTGGTGCTGGTGAACTCCATGGGCATGTCCGGCTGCGGGTCATTGGGACAGCTCGGGGCGGCGGGCGGCTTGTGGGCGTGTCCCGACCGCTGTTCCAGCCACAACGCCAGGTTCGGCCCGTCCCACGTCTGCTTGCCCGAGGTGGCGAGATCAGCCGACCGCCACAGGTTGACCGGGGTGTTGGCGCAATCCCACGAATGAGTCATCTCGGTCAGGAACTTCACCGACCGGATCGCCTTGCCGGACAGGCTCGTCAGGTTGAACCGGAAGAAGGACCGGAAGGTCCCCGCGCCGGTCGGCTCCTTGCCCACCCGGGCGACGCCGTCGTCCCGCGTCAGGTTCTCCGAGCCCGTGTAACCCCACTTCGCCTTGTTGACGGTCGTCCAAGGATCGATGACGACCGGGTACACGGTGTCTGGCCCCCGAAGCAGGTCCAGGTCCGGCCGGATCACCAGATCCGTACCCTCTATGCCGGTCGGCAACTCGGCCTGTTCAGCTAGATCCGGGGCAGCGCGAACGACGTCACGCTGCTGTTGCGCCGCAGCGGCCTTCGCCGCCTGCGTCGTCGCCCCACCGTTCGTGGACGAGTCCCACATCAGGGCGTTACCGCTCGACAGGACTACTACGCCAGCTCCGTTGACCACCTCGAACCCACCGCCGCTGCGGTCACGCGCGGTCAACCCGGGCGTGTTCAACGGCATGCGAAGCTCCTGGAGCGCAGAATTGGCCGCTGCCTCAGCGGACTTCACCACCACGGCCCAGGTGAACCCGTCCGCCAGTGCCCGTACCCGAAGGTCGACCTCTGGCCACACCGACTCGTACACGGCCGTGTCGCCCTCCAACCGAGGAGCGGGCAACTGGCCAGGCCAGCCGAGGCTCACCTCGCTGCTGTCGCCGATCGGCAGCCGCACGGCCGGAGTGGCACCACCAGTCGAGAAGGTAACTCCGGCCAGCGTCGCCACGGGGGCGACCCCACGGTCAACCGTCATCCGCAGGGTCGTGTCGATCTGCCGCCACGCACCGTCGGTCCCGCGGGTCCAGCGAGGAGTCGCGTAGGACTCCAACAGCAGCGATCCTTCCGGAGTCGCCAAGACCCGCGACAACTCCGACCTCAAGTCCGTGACCTCCACAGGCGAGCCCGAACGCTCCGCCGCCGCCAACGCCAACGCCTCGGCTGACGTGGCCGCCGAAGTGGTCTCCGCTGCCACCGCCGGTGCCGGCGTCGCCGAGACCTGAACACTCACCGCCGCACTGCCAGCGACAACAGCGGCTGTCAGCCCCCATGCCGTTCTGCGGACACGCGTCATCGACCAACGACGTCGCACGTCGCCTCCCCAAGATTGAATTCGACTGAAGCTAAGGCTCGACACCCTTCGCGTCAACACCCTTACTGCGTGTAACGGTGCGTAATGTGAGTGGTGCTCATATGCGGCATGTGGTCTTGATTCTGCTGTCGGTGAGTGATCGCCTGGCCTGGCAGCTCCCGGCCGAGGAAGAAGCCCGGTGCCGCGAAGGGCGAGGAGGGCGAGAGCGACTCGGGGCTGAACAACCAAGATCGACGGGCCAGGGCTGCCTCGGTTGGCCATGGCGTCACGCGGCCAAGTCCTGTTCGCTGGCGTGGTCTTCCAGCGGATCGTTCCGGTGCCGCACCAACGCGCGGCGGAAGGCTTGCGATACTCTGCGCCGACAACTGCTTCGGAAAGCGGCGCACATGATGGTAAGACCGTCGATCGACGGCGCACGTCACACTGCGAGACTCGGCATCCTCGTCGCGGTGGCCCTGCTGGGCACAGTCGGGTGTTCGCGCTCTGCGGACACCGTCGAGTCGCGGACCTCCACCCAGCCTTCGCCCAGCTTCAGTCCTGCGGCGATGCGACTCGACAAGCCGGAGAAGCTGCTCGGACGCTGGAACGAATCAGTCGATCGACGACTGATCGGGCTGGCCGAGAAGAACATGGGCTTCTTCAAGACCTTCGTCCAGGGAGAGCCGACCAGTGCAGTAGGCACCGCCTACGTGGTGGCGAAGGAGCGCCGATCTCCCGAACGCGGGATCTATCGCGATGACGACCGGTTCATCCTTCTCAGTGGGGTGTCCGGAACCGTCACCGCTCCGGATGCCGTGTTGGACGCGGTGTTCGCCGGACTGACGGCTGTCGACGAGGTAAAGCCTGTCCCGTCCGGTCCGCTCGGAGGGAAGGCCCGGTGCGGCGTCGGACGGAGCAAGGACGTCCGCATCGATGTCTGTGTCTGGGCATCCGCACAGACCCTCGGCATGATCCATTTCGCTGGTCTCACCCAAGCCGACGACCCAGGAGAGAAGTTCAGGCAGATCCGCTCACAGACTGAGCACGCAGCAGGGTAGAACGGTCGGCGGCCTTTCGGACGCCGAGCAGTCACTGATACCCGGCGCCGATGGGTGCAGGGGTGCGGGCCGACTTCGCCCTCGCCATCCTCAGTCGGCGTGGTCGTGCCGTGCTCACACTCCAACGAGGCGCTGTATACACCGGCACCAGGCCCGGGGCGGTGCTCTACGACGTCGTGGAGGGTTACTACGAACCCGTTTCATCTCCGGTCACCGAACCCGATTCGATTCGGTAATCCGTGTCGGATCCCCTGCCGGGCCCGCCGCCGCAGCCGTGCAGGGCAGGGCAGCGGAGACTGGAGCATGGCCGACCACCGGCCTGCGCCACCCCTACCCACGCCACGGGGGCTCGCTGCTCTACGGCTCCCCACTGACGAGTGCGTCGCCGACTACGGAAGCGTCCTGATTGTGGTCGCCAGCGGTGACAGTCCCTGCTGCCATATGCACGTGATGGTGGGCCCGCGGCGGCAGGCTGGACGGCAAACGTCCGTGACCACGAGAGTGAGGGGGCGATGTCCGGGCACCTGGCGCGCAATCTGAGCCGAACGCTCTGCCGGGAGTTCGTCGATCCGGTTATGGCAGAGTACCGCCTGGTAAGCGGGGCGGGCCACGTCTACCGCCGGGTCGAAGACGACGGGGATGCTCTCGTCGTGGAGTTCCAGCGTTCCTCATCGTCAACGAGGAACGCCTATCTCTTCTACGTCAACGTGGCTGTCGTGCCGTATCCGTGGTTGCTTCACATGCGAAGCGATTCGAGGGCGACCGACGCCGAACTGCCGGAAGTGACGGAGGGCTTGGTTCGAACCCGGTTGGCCAAGCCGAACTCGCTCTGGACCTTGCCGCGTGAGGAGATGCTCCGCATCCTGACCAGTGGCAGGGTCCCCGCGGGGATCGACTCCGGCGACCACTCCCTGTGGTCGCTCGATTCCCCTCAGGCGGTAATCGAGAAGGGGGCCACGTTGCGCACCTTGTTGGCGGAGAAGATCGCGGAGTTCGCTCCGCTGCTGGACCGCGGTGTTCTCAAGGATCGGCTCCGGTCAGGCGCCACGCTGCCAGGTTACTGTCCCCGCGACGCAGCGCTCGCTGTCCTTCTCGCCGACGAAGGACCCAGCGCAGAGTTGGACGGTGTGCTGAGCCGCTTGGACGATCCCGACTTCTCGTCCTTCGTCGACTGGGTTCGACGGTACGCAGCCAGAGCCGAGTCTCAATGACGGAGGCAGGGGCGCGGCTCTCCGGCCGCGCCCCTGCGCCATGGCAACCGCGATCCAGTTGCCGGGGAGGACGGTTCGCAGAGTTAAGAAGCCCGCCCGGGGTTGACCCCAGACAGATTCTCCTCCTGGTGGGGACGGGAGGTGTCGGTCCCGGCGGTGGGGGAGTAGGCGCGGTGGGACCTGGCGGCAATCTGTCGGTCCCCCCGTTTACCCCCCGAAAACCCCGGCCAGGCGTTGACGAACAGTGACAAGAAGAGGCGAGTGCATGGCCGCATCTGTGCAGCTCAGCGCCTATTCTTGCCAAGCAGTGACAAGCTTGCGATAGCTACGTTCCGTAACAAGGGGTCGTCGGTTCGAATCCGGCCGTCCCGACAGCACGAAAAGATGCCGTCAACCGGGGCTTATGCCCTGGTCAACGGCCTCTAACTCGTATTAGAGCGGTAGAGATTTCCTGATCTAGTGCCTTGTCACGCAGCTTTGAACGGGTAATCCGTGTGGCGGATCTTGGAGTTGATCGCGAACCCGGATTTCGGTCGGGCGTGTTGGTTGCGCCAGCGGATGTAGGCGCCGATGGCGGCGCCCTGCTCGGGGTGGCTGCGGTGGTCGGTGCCGTTGAGGGCGAAGTAGCGCACGGCGGCGAACTCGGCCTCGATCCGGTTCAGCCAGGACGCGTACGTCGGCAGGAACACCAGGTCGACCTGGTTGGCGGTGCACCAGGCGCGGACCTCGGGGTGCTTGTGCGGGGAGAAGTTGTCCAGGATCAGGTACAGGTGTTGGTCGGGCCAGCGGCGGCGCAGGGTCTTGAGGAAGGCCAGGAACTCGCGCCACCGTTTGCGGTCGCGGATGCGGTAGTGCAGCTTGCCGATGGCCAGGTCAAGGGCGGCGATCATGTGCCGTACGCCCTGGTCACGCCGGTAGGTGGCGCGTAGTCGCACCGGGTGTCCGACGCCTCGCCATGCGCGGCCGGGGCGGGGTTGCAGGTTGAGTGGCCCGAACTCGTCGACGCAGAGCACCCCGCCGTCGGCGGGTGGGTGGTCGTAGAGGTCCAGGACCCGGCGCATCTTGGTGGTGAAGTCGGGGTCGGTGCTGGCCTTCCACGTCTTGGTGGCCTGCCACGAGATCCCGCGTCCGTGCAGGATCCGGCGGACGCTCTCGACGCTGATCGTGGTGACGTGACCAGCCGCCACGAGGTAGTCGCGCAGCTTGGTCAGGGACCAGCAGGAGAAGGGTTGGCCGAGGAAGCGGGGGTCGCACCGGGCGATGACGCAGATCCAGTCTCTGGTCTGCTCATCGATCCGTCTCGGTGCGCCCCCGTTCCATTCTGGGTTCAGGGCGTCGAACCCCCGATCGTTGAACGCGTGGATCACGTCGCGGACGTAGTCCTCGCTGGTCTGACTCAGCACCGACGGATTACACGATCAACGTTCAAAGACGAGGCACTAGCCGCGCCCGACCGCACCTGGCCACCCGACCGCCCGGCCGCCCGGCCGCTCCGGCGCTGATCATCGTGCCGGGGCGGTCGGGCGGTCGGGCGGTCGGGGTGACGCGGGGCGGGCTCAGCGCTCGGCGGAGGTCGCCTCCGCCAGCAGCTCGGGGCGGATCACCACGAAGAACGGGACGATCAGCACCGCCGCAACGAGGGCGAACAGGGCGAACGTCACCCGCAGCCCGAACAGCTGGGCGACCGCTCCGCCGATCGCCGCACCGACCGGCATCGCCCCCCAACTGAACAACCGGGCCGCCGCGTTGTACCGGCCGAGCAACTCGTCGGGGACCAGCACCTGGCTGATGGTCCGGGAGTTCACCGTCCAGAGCACCCCACCCATGCCGCCCAGGAACGCGGCCACGGAAACCGCGACGACGTTCGTGGTGACCGCCGGAATCCCGACCATGACCACCGTGCCGAGCAGGTCGCCGAAGAGCGCCCACCGCTGCCCGAGCAGCCGGTTGATCCAGCCGACGGTGGCGGCACCCACCAGGCCGCCGACGCCGAGCATGCTCAGTATCAGGCCATACTCCTGGGGACTGGCGCGCATGACCTGGGTAGCCATCAGCGGCATCAGCGCCAGCCAGACGGCCCAGGCCGAGCAGAGCACCGTCAGCGCGAGCGCCATGAAGCGCAGCAGCCGCTGCCGCCAGAGGAAGGACAACCCCTCCACGATCTGGCGCCGTACCTTGGGCGGCTCGTCACCGGTCACGGCCACCGGCCGGAACCGGCCCACCAGCAGCACCAGCAGCAGGGCGCCGGCCACGTACGCGACAGCCGTCGCGCCGAGCGCGATCGCGCTGCCGAGCGCGACCAGCAGGCCGCCGACGAACGGGCCGGCGAACTCGTTGCAGACGGTCTCCGCCCCGGCGATCCACGCGTTGGTCCGCTCCCGGCCGGAACGCGGCACGGCCGCCGGGATCATCGCCACGGCGGCGGTCAGCGCGACCACCTCCGCCACCCCGAGGACCAACCCACCGACATACAGCGCGGGCATGGTGAGCCCGTCGGCGA
Source organism: Micromonospora sp. WMMD712 (assembly GCF_029581295.1). Taxonomy (NCBI): domain Bacteria; kingdom Bacillati; phylum Actinomycetota; class Actinomycetes; order Micromonosporales; family Micromonosporaceae; genus Micromonospora; species Micromonospora sp. WMMD712. The sequence goes on along the minus strand of NZ_CP120743.1, from coordinate 1,603,294 downwards.
GATAGAGCCAGGCGAGGGTGACCACGACCAGCGTACGGGCGCCGTCGGCCAGCCAGAGCAGCCGCCGTCGGTCGAACCTGTCGACCAGCACACCGACGTGCAGGGAGGCCAGCAGCCAGGGCAGGGTCAGCGTGATCGCCACCCCGGAGACCTGCGCTGGTGAACTGGTCAACTGGGTCGCCAGCAGCGGCAGCACGATCTTGGTGACGCCGTCGGCCAGGTTCGTCAGGGCCGTGAAGGCGACCAGGGCGAACGAGTTGCGCGCACCGGCGACCGGGGAGGGCGTCGCGGAGGTGTCCGGCGGTTTCCCTGCCTGGTGCGGACCGGCGGTCAGCACCGTCCCGCTCTCGGCGGCGACACTGGCATCGGTCGTCGACCGCTCGTTACCGGTCACCGATCGATGCTCCAACCTCGACGGTCGACTCGGCCAGCTGTGTCAGCGCGGCGGCGATGTCCCGGACGGACGGCTCCTTCATTGCGGCATAATGGTCGGTGTCCACATCGACGACGATAGTGCCCGAACCGAGCAGTTTGGTCCACCCCTCGACATCGGCGTGGCCGAGTTCGGCGTCCACCAGGACGGCCGGGGTGTCGACCGGCTCGGTCGACACGTAACCGCCCATCGCCCGCCAGTGCCGGACCATCGCCGTGAGCCGGTGCCGGAGCACCTCGATCGGCACCGGCGAGCCGTGCCCGTGCAGGAGCGCGTCGAGCACCCCGAGAGCGTGCTCCACGTCGTCGTCGAGCCGTAGGCGCGGCGGCACCAGGTGCCCGGCGTCGATCGAGCGCAGGATCACGCCGACGAAGGCCTCCAGATCCCCCTCGTCGTCGTTGGCGGGCGCGCCGTCCGGTGGCGACGAGTCGACGATCAGCAGCCGAGGGGGTTGGACACCCTGCTGGCGCAGCCGCAGGGTGATCGCGTAGGCGACCAGCCCGCCGAACGACCAGCCGCCGATGATGTCCGGCAGTCTCGGCTGGGCGAGCAGCGCCGATGCGTACCGCTCGGCCAACGCCGGCACGGTCCAGGCGTCGTCGTCCGGTGCGCCGGTGATCCGCCAGGACTGCGGCAGTGCCGCCACCAGCTCCCGGTAGATGGAGTGGTCGGTACCGCCCGCCGGACGGATCAGGTGCAGGTGCACCCCGTCGCCGGTCCCGGCGCGCAGTGTCGCGTCTCCCGCCGGGCCGTCCATTTCGGCCGTTTCGGTACCGGTGCCGGGTGGCCCGCTGAGTGTGATCAGCCGGCCGAGGGTCGGCCGGTCCAGCCACTCCAGCACGTCGACCGGTGCGCCGGTGTGCCGTTCGATCTCCGCCATCAGGTCGAAGACCTGCAACGAGTGGCCGCCGAGGTCGAAGAAGTCGGTGTCGGCCGTCGCCTCGTCGACCCGCAGCGTCCGTCGCCACAGCCCGGTGACGACGTCCGCGACCGGGTTCACCGGCCCGACCGTCGATCCGTCCGCTACCGGAGGGCCCGCTGACCCGTTCGCCGGCCCGACCCGATGCGCCGACGCGATCCGGTACGCCGGTGCGGTGCGGGAGGCCACCCGGAGCGCTTGCACCGGCACGTCGGCCCGGCCGCCGTGCGCGAGCACCCCGTCGAGGTCGGCGAGGAACCGCAACACCGTCGCCGCGTCGAACCGGCCGGTGTCGTACTCCACCTCGACGGTGGTGCCGTCGGGGTGCTCGAAGACGCCGAGGGCGAGATCGTTGGTTGCCCCGGTGCTGGGGCTCGCCAGCAGCTCGGTCTCCCGGTCACCGAGCCGCACACTGCCGCCGATGTGACCGTGGTAGGTCAGCAGCACCGCCGGCATGGCACCGATGCGTTCGCGTGCCTCGACCGGCAGGGCGGCGTGCATCACCGCGTACGGCACCTGCTGGTGCTCCAGGCCATCCCAGAAGTCGTCCCGGGCCCGGCCCACCACCTCGTCCAAGGTGTCGTCGTCGTGTACGGTGCCGGCGGCTACCACCACGTTGGTCAGGTATCCCACGCACCGTTCGTCGCGCTCGCCGAGCCGGTTCGCCACCGCGACACCGACGGCCACCCGGGTACCGGCACCACCCCGGGCGAGGACGACGTGCACGGCGGCCAGATATCCGGCGATCGGCGTCATACCACCCCGCTTGGTCAACCCCCGCACCCCGTCGACGGCGGCCGGGCTCAGCCGGTGACGCAGCACCGCGCCGGGTGACCCGAGGTCGTCGGGGGCCCGGCCGGCCGGAGCCCGGTCGGGGAGCACCGTGGCGCAGGCGACCGGCTCCCCGCCGCCGAGGTGCCGCACCCAGAAGTCGATGCTCTCCTGCCAGCTCCCGTCGGCGAGCGCCGTCCGGGCGGCCCGCGCGTGCGGCAGGAACGGCACCGGCTCGCTGTCGAAGGCGGTCGACGCACCGCCCGGCCGGCGGCTCTCGATGTCGTACGCCTGAGCCAGCTCCTTGACGACCCGCTGCACCGACCAGCCGTCGAGCACCGCGTGGTGGACGGTGAGCAGCAACTCGTGCCGGTCGCCGACGGTGACCAGGCAGAGCCGGGCCAGCGGTGCCCGCCCCAGCTCGAACGGCCGACGGTGGGTGTGCGTGGCGACCAGGTCGAACAGGTCGGTGCCGGCCGGCGCGGCCGGTGCCGGCCAGGCCAGCTCGGTGAGTACGGCCGGAGCCGTCGCGGAGATCTCCTGCCAGACCGCGCCGTCGTGGGCGACCAGCGCGGTGCGCAGCGCCTCGTGCCGGTCCACCACGGCCTGCCAGGCCCGGCCGAGCACCGTCGGGTCGAGGTCGCCGACGGCCATCCGCCAGGTGAGGTTGTAGAGGTCCTTACGCGTCGACCGCTGCTGCACCCACCAGAGCGCCTCCTGTTGCGGGGCGGACGGTTCCACGGTCATGGCAACTCCCGGAGCAGACGGTGCGGTTGACGTTCGTACGAGACGAGTGGGCCCTCCCCGGTGCCCGCCTCGGCGTGCAGCACCTGGCCGATGACCAGGGTGTGGTCGAGCAGCGGGGCGGTGCCCAGCACCCGGCAGACCACGCTGCTGGCGGCCTGGGTGAGCAGCGGGACGCCGTACCGGTGCTCGATCGGCACGTCGTCGAAGCGGTGCTGCGGCGCCCCGGTGGCGAACCGGGCACAGAGCGCCCACTGCCCCCGGGCGAGCACGTTGACCGCGAAGGTGCCGGCGTCGAGGATCGCCCGCAGGGTCCGGCTGCCGGAGTCGAACGAGACCCCGATGCTCGGCGGGTCTGCCGAGATGGACAGGACCGATGTCGCGGTGCAGCCCACCGGCTGCTCGGCGGTGCCGGTGGTGACCACGGTGACGGTGGCGGCGAACCGGATCATGGCGTCCCGGAAGGCGGCCGGCGACAGCGTGGTGTCGACGGCGGCGGGTGGCTGCCTCATCGGGCCAGCACCTCCGCGAGCGCCCGCCGGTCGATCTTGCCGTTGGCGTTGAGCGGGAAGTCGTCGAAGGCCGCCAGGGTGGTGGGCACCATGTAGGCGGGGAGCCGGCCGCGCAACGCGGCCAGCAGGGTCTCCCGGTCCTGCGGGGTGCCGGTGTAGGCGGCGTCGAGGACCTGCTCGCCACCGGGCCCGCTCCGGGCGACGACGATCGCCTCGCGTACCCCGGGCTGTTCCCGGAGAACGGCCTCGACCTCGCCCAGCTCGACCCGGTACCCCTGGATCTGCACCTGGTGGTCTAGTCGACCACAGTGGACGAAGCCGTCGGCGGTGACCCGGACCCGGTCCCCGGTGCGGTACCAGTGCGCGTCGGTGAGCGGCGTGGCCGGGTCGTACGCCGTCGCGGTGCCGCCGTCGTGGGCCAGGAACCGGCCGGCGTTGTCGGCCGGATCGAGATAGCCCGGGAAGCGCTGCGCGCCACGGACGCACAACTCACCCTCGCCGGCCGGACAGCCGTCCTCGTCGAGCACCAGATACTCCAGCCCGGCGAAGCCGGTGCCGATCGGCACGGTGCCGTTCGGTGGGGCGGGCCACCGGTCGGGATCCCGGGGCAGCGCGTACCCGGTGCAGGTGACGGTCAGCTCGGTCGGGCCGTAGCCGTTCTCCACCACGCTGGCCGGTGCCGCAGCCGCCCAGGCCCGCGCCTGCTGGAGGGTGAACGGCTCGCCGGCGAACATGCTGCGCCGCAACGTCGGCATCGAGTCCGGCGGCAGGGCCCGCAGCCGCTGGGCGAAGGAGATCACCGAGGGCACCGAGAACCAGTGCGTCAGGCTGCGGCGCTGGACGAAGCGGACCGGGGTCAGGATGTCGTTGCGGCCGGGTACGACGAGCGTAGCGCCGGAGCCGAACGTGGCGAACAGGTCGAGCACCGAGACGTCGAAGGTGAGGTCGAAGGTCTGCGAGACCCGGCAGCCCGGCCCGAGGCCGAGACGCTCGATGATATGACCCAGGTAGGCGCAGACGTTGCGATGCCGGATCGGCACCCCCTTCGGCACCCCGGTCGAGCCGGAGGTGAACAGGATGTACGCCAGCTCGGTCGGCGCCGGCTCGGCAGCGGCCGGCAGCGGGCCCGCGGCGGCCGGCTCCCCGGTGGCCAGCGTCGCGTCGTCGACCGTCAGCAGCGGCGTCGGCAGCTCGGCCGCGGCGCCGCCGGCCTGGGCCAGGACCAGGTCCAGCTCGGCCGCTCGGGTGATCGCCGCATTGCGCGCGGCCGGAAAGGACGGATTCAGCGGTACGACGGCACTGCCGAGCCGGGTCACGGCGAGGTAGCCCGCGTAGGCGGCGAGGGTGCGGCCGGCGAGCAGCCCGACCCGGGCGGGCCGGCGTCCCCCGTTCGCCTCGATCAGCCCGGCGGCCAACCGTCCGGCGATCGACTCCAGCCGGGCGTAGCTGACGACGTGCTCGCCGACCTCGAGCGCCGTCGCGGACGGGTGCAGGGCGGCCGAGCGGGCGAACCAGCCATAGAGCGAGGTCGGATGCGGGGGTCCGGAGGCAGCGGTCATGGCGACTCCTCGATCGTGGCGACGCAGGCGGGCAGGGTGCTGATCAACTGGTCGAAGGCCTGTGTCAGTACGCCGGGGCGGGGCCGGCCACGAGTGGCCGAGTCGGCGGCGAAGCGCAGGGCACGCGGCAACTGCTCCCAGGCGTCGCACGCGACCTGGGCCGCGTGCGGGTCGATCCGGCCGGCGGCGGCGTGCTCGCCGTGCCGGTACCGGAAGTGCCGGCTGGCCGCCCAGAGGTCCTCGATGTGCCGAGCGAGCAGCTGACCGTTGGCGAGCAGGGTCTGTGCCACGTGCCGCAGCGCGGCGCCCGGCTCGTCGATCCAGGTCCCCTCCCGGGTGGTGGCCGCGTCGGGGTGGCGGGCCAGCCAGCGGACGTGGGTCACCGGGGGCAGCTCGACCGGCGTGCCGAGCGCGTACCGGTCTCGGTCGACCTGCTCGGGGGCCGGGTCGGCGATCGGTCGCAGGGCCGCCGACAGTTGCGCGTCGTCTAACCACCCGAGGTACGGGTCCTGCCACCCGGCCGGGGTCAGTGCGGCGAAGTGGTCGGCGACCAGCCAGCGCCCCTGGTCGTGCTCGCGCAGTAGCAGCCAGTGTGGTGCGTGCGTCCGGCCGTATGACGGCGACCAGGGAAGCTGGTACGTGTCACCGCAGGCGAGCACCTGACCGGCCTCGGCCAGCTCGGCGCGCAGCTCCGCCCGCGCCGGTTCCCAGGCCGGTGCCGAGCGGTAGGTCAGGCCGTACCCCCGGTCGTCCACGTCCAGTCGCGGGTGGTGCGAGAACGCGAGCCCGTCCGGCAGGTCGGTCCGGACGGCGAGCCGGACACCGTCGGCCAGCCGCTGCCGCACCGCCGGGTCGGTCGGCTCCAGACAGGCCACCAGGTTGGTGGTATAGCAGGTCAACTCCGGATACCCGAGCATCATCGGCTCCCTGGGAGTGGGGCGTAGGCACAGCTGAACGGGATGTCGGACGCCTCACGCAGGCTGGTCCAGCGGTAGCGCCCCCAGCGCCCGTGGTGGGCGTAGGGCCGGACGTCGATCGACCACGGCTGGCCGGCCATCCCGGTGCCGGCAGCCTTGACGCACGCCTCCTGCACCGTCCACACCCAGGCCAGCTCGGTGGCCCGGTGGCGCATCGGGAGTCGAGCCAGCTCGTCGGTGTGCTGCCGCAGGCAGCGGTGCAGCAGCGAGTCCGGCACCGTGTCGGCCGGATGTTGCACGTCGACCCCGACGGTGTGGCCCACCGCCACGCCGGCCGCCACACTACCGGCGTCGTGGGCGATGCTGATCCCGACGTACGGCCAACCGACCAGGTACGGCCGGCCGCTGTCGGCGTACGCGACGGTCGCGTCCCGGGCCTCCGGAAGCACCTCGGCGAGGAGGTGGCGCAACGCGGCACGCCCGGCGAGGAGTTCGGCCCGGCGCCAGGGCGGCAGGCCCTCCAGACCGGCTCGGTCCCCCGCCACCGGACCGGACGATCCGTCGGCGGCGCGGTCCACCGGACCGGGCGATGTGTCGGCGGCCGGTACGAGCAGCACCGTGATGCCCGGCCGGAGCCGCACCCGTACGCTGTTCATCGGTCGATCCGCCGCAGGATCGCGTCGACGTGGTCGGCGACCACGCCGAGCACCACCTCGGTGGTGCCACCGCCGATACCGAAGACGGCGGCCTCGGCCCGCAGCCGCTGGGCCCCGCCGACGGCGAACCCGTCGGCGCCCTGCAACTGGGCGCACTCGGCGAGCACCACCTCGACGGTCGGCCCGACCGCCGCCTTGAGCAGCGCTCCGGCCGCACCGTCGGAGTCGACGGCGGCGGGGCCCAGCACCCGGCAGAGCGCGTCGAGCTTGACCACCTCGGTCAGGCAGCGGGCGAGGCGCTGCCGGACGGCGTCGGAGTGCCACAACGGGGCGTCGGCGACGTGCCGCCGGAGCAGCCGGGCCCGGGTGTCGGCGATGACCCGCCGGCAGAGCGCCACCGCCCAGAGCGCACCGGCGAGCCGCTCGGTGGCCATTCGCCGGGCGAAGAGCGGCAACCCCAGGCCGGTACGCCCCAGCAGGCGCGCCCCGGGCAGTCGGACCCGGTCCAGCTCGACGTGGCCGACCCCGGAACCGCCGAACAGGTCGGTGTCGGCGGCGGTCACGGTGACCCCGGGCGCCCCGGCGGGCACCAGCACCCAGCTGAAGCAGGTGAAGTGTCGGCCCGGCCGTTGCCGGGCGAGCACCAGCAGATGATCGGCCCGGGTCGCCCCGGTGATCCACCTCTTGGTGCCGCTGACGGTCAGGACACCGTCGGCGCCGGACTCGACGGTGGTGGCCAGCGCGGTGAGGTCGGAGCCGGCGCCGGCGTCGGTGGCCGCGAGTGCCACGGTGGCGGCGCCGGAGAGCACCCGCTTCAGGGCCTCGGTGGCCGGCGGTGACCCGGCGGCGAACTCGGCGAGCAGCGGCACGGCGGTCGACGCCTGGACCAGGACGGAGAGGGTCACCCCCGGGGGCCGGGCGGCGTCCAGGGTGGACAGGGTGGTGGCCAGCGCGTCCGGGTCGATCCGGTGACCCGGACGACCCGGCGCGTAGAACCGGTCGAGCAGGCCACCGGTGCCCAGCGCGCGCCAGACCGCGCACCCGTCGGCGTCCGGCGGCACCGGACCGAGCACGGCGTCCAGGTCGGCGCGGAGGTCCGGTGACCGGCCGTCGGGGTCGGCCGGTGCCCGGGAGGCGACGGCCAGCGCCGGCCCGCTAGACAAGGTGCACGTCCGGGTCGAGCAGGGCCAGCTTGCCGTCGGCCAGGTGCAGCCGGTCGTTGCTGTAGTTCAGCGCCGCCGACCGCAGGTCACGGTGGGCGCGTTCCAGCCCGGTGACCGAGCCGCGCAGGTACCCGTGGCGCAGCCCGACCGCGTCGATGAGCGCCTCGACGGCCTGGTAGCACTGCTCGGCGGCGGTGATCTTCAGCGCGTTGAGCAGCAACTGCACCCGGGGTACGGACAGCTCCGGCGCCGACTCGACGACGTCGGCGGTGTGCCAGAGCAGCGCGTGCACCGTGTCGACCCGTTGGCGGGCCGTCGACAGGCGGGTGAGCAGCAGCTCGGAGTCGAGGTCGGCGCTGCCCCGGCCGGTCGGGCTGCGCAGCATCCGCAGCACCCGGGAGAGCGCCCCGGTCGCGGTCCCCAACCAGCACGCGGACCAGCCCAGGTGTGCCAACGGGGCGAAGGTCTGGAGGGCGATCTGCCGGAAGCCGCCCTGCCCACCGAGGACCTGGTGTTCCGGCACCCGGCCGGTGAGCCGCAACGCGAGGCTGTGACTGGCCCGCATGCCCATCGGCTGCCAGTCGCCGGACGCGGTCACCTCCAGTTGGTCGCGGTGGGCGTAGACCAGCGAGACCTGGTTGGCCGAGCGGGCACCGGGGCTGCGCATGGTGACCAGGAACCCGTCCGCGACCGCGCCACCGGTGACGATCGGGGCGAACCGGTCGATGGTCAGCTCGCCGGCCGCCACGCCGAGTTCGGTCTCGGAGCTGAGCAGGTGGCCGCCCTTGCCGGCCTCGGTGGTGACCGAGGCGAGATAGACCCGACCGGCGGCGATCTCCGGCAGCAGTTCGTCGGCGAGCTTCGGCTCGGCGTGACCGACCACCGCGGCGACTTGCTGGCAGTGCATCACGAAGATCATCGCCAGGGACATGTCGACCCGGCCGAGCTGGATGCTGGCGGCGAGCACGTCGCGCAGGTTGCCGCCCAGGCCACCGTGCGCCTGGTCGACCAGCAGGCCGAGCAGGCCCGTGACCCGCAGCTCGTCGAGGGCCTCGACGGGAAAGCTGGCCAGGTCGTCGGTCTTGTCGACGTGCCCGGCCGCCACCGCGCAGACCCGCTCGACCAGCGCGGTCGCCTCCGGCCGGGCGGTCACGACGTCACCACGGAGTCGCCCATGGCGCGCGAGACGACCTGCCACAGGCTGCCGGCGGTGGCGAAGGTGTGCTCGGTGAGCGCGTCGTCCGGCAGGACCACGGCGAAGGTGTCCTCCACCGCGAACATCAACTCGATCGCCTGCATCGAGTCGAGGCCCAGCTCGCGCAGGTCCGACTCCTCGGTGATCGGCTCGCCGGCGGCGAACGGCAGGAAGGGCTCCAGCATGGCGACGAAGCGCGGGTCCAGGGTGCTCATGGGTGGTCACGACCTTTCGGGACGGCGGGCCAGTTCCAGGCGGGTGGTACGCGGTGCCCGGTCCGGGTCGTCGCTGTCGAGGACGACCTCGTCCGGGATGGGGTGCCCGAGGAAGGCGAGCAGGCTGGCGTAGAGCCCGTACGCGCCGACCGAGGGCACGGTGAGGCGGTCACCGGGACGCAGTGGCGGCAGGTCGGCGCTGCGGGACCAGGTGTCCAGCGGGGTGCAGAGCGGGCCGGTGACCAGGGTCGGCCGGGTGGGTACGGCCACGCCGGCACCACCCGCACCGGCCGAGGGCTCGGCAGAGTCGGCAAGGTCGGCGGAAGCGGGAAGGTCTGCGGAGGCGGCAAGGTCGGCGGAGGCGGCGAGCAGCCGGGGGTTGAGTGGTGGCAGCCGGCGCAGCCCCGACATGCCACCGAGGTGGTTGATCCCCGAGTCGAGCACGATCACGTCCCGGTCGTGCGAACGCTTCGCCTCGATCACCGTGACCACCAGCGTGCCGGCGGTGGCCACGAGATACCGGCCGGACTCGAAGACGACCTCGGGTCGGCGGTCCCGCCAACCGGTCGCCAGCTCGTCGAGCAACCCGGCGAGCCGCTCCCGCAGGCCGGTCAGGTCGACCGGTCGACCGGGCTGGGCGAACGGCGCACCGAATCCCCCGCCGAGGTCGAGCACCCGGAACCGGACACCCTCCGGCTCAAGCGCCGCCGCCAGCTCCCGGGCGGTCTCCAGTGCGTGCCGGAACTGCGCCAGCAGCTCGTCGACCGAACCGATGTTGCTGCCCATGTAGAGGTGCAGGCCCTCGACCAGCACCCGGTCGGTGCCGGCGAAGTGGGCCGGTGCCGCGAGCACCTCGGCGGTGTCCACCCCGAACTGGGACGCGACACCGGTCATCGCCAGCCCCTGCCCCCGGGCCGGCCGGCTGTCGTTGATCCGCAGCAGGCAGGTGAGCCGGGCCCGGTGCGCGGCGGCGAGCCGGTCGAGCTGGCCGATGGCGTACGCCGAGTCGACCGAGAACGACCGGACCCCGGCGGCGAGTGCCGTGTCGAGATCGGTGTCCCGCTTGCCCGGCCCGGTGTAGAGCAGGGTCGCCGCCGGCCATCCGGCGTCCAGGGCGGCGTGCAGCTCACCGGGTGAGCAGACCTCGGCACGGGCCCCGCCGAGCAGCAGCTCCCGCAGAATGTCCGGGTGCGGGTTCGCCTTGAGCGAGTAGTACACGGTGGTCGGTTCGGGCAGGGCGGCACACAGTGCGGCGAGGTTGCCGCGCACCTCGGCCAGGTCGTAGAGGTAGGCCGGGGTGGTGTCCAGCGACGACGCCACCGCGTGGACGGTCGACCGGGGCCCGGCCCGGAGGCTAGACATGGTGGCGCTCCTCGACGAGTGCGGCGACGGCACGGCGGTCGACCTTGCCGTTGGCGGTCAACGGCAGCGCCGGCACCACCAGCGCGCGCCGGGGCACCTTGTACTCCTCGATCTGGCCGCGCATCGCCCGCAGCAGCTCGTCGGCCGTACCGTCGGCGACCGCCACCAGCACCGCCGGGCGTCCCTCGGTCGGCGCGAGCACCACCGCCGCCTCGACCCCCGGGCAGCGCCGTGCCGCCGCCTCCACCTCGGTGGTGCTCACCCGAAAGCCGCGTTCCTTGTAGATGTCGTCGCGGCGACCGTGGAAGTAGAGGTAGCCGTCCTCGTCGAGCCAGCCGTAGTCGCCGCTGCGCAGCTCGGGAAAGAGGCCCTCGGCCCGGTGATAGCGGGCGGCGGTCTCCGCCGGGCGCCGCCAGTAGCCGGCCATCACGTGCGGGCCACGGATGACGAACTCGCCGATCTCCCCCGGCGGCAGCCGCCGGCCGTCGGCGCCGATGGTGAAGACCTCGGTGCCGGGCAAGGCGACACCGCAGGCGCCCGGCCGTTCCAGGTCACCGTCCGGCGGCATGATCGCCACCCGCTTGCACTCGGTCAGCCCGAACATCACCTGGATCCGCAGGTCGGGCAGCCCGGCCCGCAGGTCGCGCAGGACCGGCGCGGGCATCGCGGCGCCGGTGGTGGTGAGCAGGCGCAGCTTCGGCAGCGCGATACCGGTGCGGCGTTGCAGCCGGGCCAGGGCCTCGGCGACGGCGGGCACCGCCGGCAGCACGGTGGCACCGGTCCGCTCCAGGATCCCCGGCAGTGGTGGCCCCACCTCCGCCTGGCTGCCCAGCCGGACCTGCGCACCGCTGAGGGCGGCGAGGAAGAGCTGGTAGAGCCCCACGTCGAAGGAGAGCGGCAGCGGGCAGTACACGACGTCGTCGGCGCGGTAACCGAGCACGGACTGGATCGCCCCGGCCACGAACGCCACCTGCTGGTGGGTGCTGACCACGGCCTTGGGCTGTGCGGTGGTGCCGGAGGTGTAGATCAGGCAGATCGGGTCGACCACCAGGGGCCGCCGGGCCGGCTCCCACCGCGTTGCTTCCGGGTCGGTGCCGACGGCGGCCAGCTCGGCGACACCGGCGGTCGGTACGCCCCGGTCGGCGGCCAGCGTGCGGGCCGCGTCGTCGTCGCTGACCAGCAGGACCGGCTCGCAGTCGTCGAGGACGTGTGCCAGCGCCGGGCCCCGGACCTGCTCGTGCAGGAGCGAGAAGACCGCGCCGAGCCGGGACGCGGCGTACACCAGGGCGACCAGGCCCACGGCGGACGGGGCGACCGCCACGACCCGCTGGCCGGGCCGGACGCCGCGCCCGGCCAGCCAGCCTGCGATCCGGGCACTGGCGACGGCGAGGTCCCGGTAGGTCCAGGTGGTCTCCCCGGCGGAGACGGCCGGGTGTGACGGCCAGCGGTTGGCCGCGTCGTCGAGCAGGTCGTGCAGCAGGCGGTCAGGCCGCATGGGAACCTCCGCTGGGGGTCGCGCCGGCCTCCTGTCGGGGGCTGGCCCGCAGGACGATCTCGCACAGGTCGGCGACCCGGTGCAGCCGTTCGGGGACCAGGTCGTCGGGGTGGAACTCGATCCGGAACCGCTGCTCCAACCGGTCGACGATCTCGACCATGCGGAAGGAGCTGAAGCTCGGCACGGTGTCGAGCGCGGTGGCCGCGGTCAGGCCCGGCCCGGTGTCGTCGAGCTGGAGGACCGACCGGACCACCTCGGTGACCTCGGCGCTCAGCTCGGGCCGGACCGTCCCGGCGACGGCGGCCGGTGGCGCCGGCCGGGCCGGTGCAGCGGCGAACACCGAACGGTCGGTGTCGAGCGCCTCGGCAAACGTCGCCAGCAGGCCGGCCGGCTCGGGCCGACCGCGCTGCACCCGGCGGGCCGCGAGGTAGGTCTGCTCCACCACCCGGTCCCAGCGGGCGAGCTGCGCCGCCTCGGCCGCCGTCTCGGCACCGCCCCGGTGGGCCGCCCGGTAGGCGGCGTGCAGCCGGCGCTGCCGGGCCAGCAGCCACGTCTGGAGGGTGAGCGCGTCCAGGGCCACCACTCGATCCGGGTACGCCCGGTAGGCGTCGACGTAGGCGTCGACGGTCGCGGCGTCGACGGCGTACCCCGGCTGCGGGGCCGCCGGCAGCTCACCCGGCACCGGACCGGCCACCACGGCCCCGTCCGGCACGGCGGCGGCCAGCTCCGCGCCGGTCAGCGTCCACCGGCCCGGCCGGGCCGCGCCCCACGGCGTGTCGTTGTGGTACGCGTCGGTGACCGCGAACCCGGAGCCGTCCGGCTCGATAAGGAAGCTGTGCTCAATGTGGCGCTGCCCGTGGTAGGGCACCCACCGCAGGTGGTACGCGTCGGCGACCACGTAGCAGAGCCCGTGCTCGGTGACCTCGGCCACCAGCCCCGCGCCGTCGGTGTGGCGCAGCGGCCCGGTGTCCGGTGTCGTTGGGGTGGCGGGCCGGTGCCCGGCGCCCGGCTCGCACCAGCCGACGCCGAGCCGGTCGGTGGCCTCGGCGAGGTGCTCGCGGACCGCCGGCTCGACGGTCGGCAGCCCGTCGGCGCCGGGCCGGGGCCGCAGCTCCAGGCTGGCGCCCAGCCGCAGATGAGTGCCGGTGCCGTGCCAGCGGTCGGCGAGCACGGCCAGGTTGACCTGGACGCAGTCCAGCAGCTCGGCTCGGATCGTCGCTGGCTCGTTCACCGGCGCACCTGCGCGAGGATCGGCGCGGCGGGTACCGGCTCCAAGCCGGCCTGGGCGGCACGCAACATGGCGGCGGCTGGCTCCTCGTCGGTCAGCTCGCCGGCTAACAACTGCTGGTAGGCGGCGAGGTCGAGATATCCGCTGCCGCTGACACAGACCAGGATCGGCCCCCAGGCCCCTCGCTCAGTGTGGCCACCGGCGAGCTGCGCGGCGACCGCCAGCGCGTGCCCGGACTCCGGCGCGGGCAGCACCATCTCGCTCCGGGTGAGGTGCCGCCCGGCATCCAGGGCGGCGACCTGCCCGACGGCCACCGCCTCGACCTGACCGGCGTGCCGCATCGCGGAGATCAGCTTGGCCGCACCGTGGAAGCGCAGGCCGGCGGAGTGAGAGTCGGGGATCCTGTAGTCGCTGCCGATGGTGTACATCGCCTCCAGCGGTCCGGTGCCGGTCTCGTCGGTCCGGTCGTAGGCGTACACCCCCCGGGTGAGTTTCGGGGTGGCGGCCGACTCGGCGGCGACCAGCCGGGGCGCGGGCACCCCCCGGGCCGCCGCGTCGGCGAAGAACGGCAGCGCGACACCGCCGAAGTTGGAGCCGGCGCCGACCGCGCCGACCACCGTGTCGGCCTCGACGCCGAGCGTGGCGAGCTGGTCGAGGGCCTCCAGGCCGATCACCGACTGGTGCAGGATGCTGTACGTCTCACCGCTGCCGATGCAGAACGCCGCGCTGTCGCGCTCGGCGGCGTACTCGACGGCCTCGCCGATGGCGAGCGACAGGCTGTTGCCGGTACTGCCGTCGGTCGCCCTTGCAACCTCGGTGAGCCCGCTCGGGCTTGCGTGCAGCTCGGCGCCGAGCATCCGCATCAGCACCCCTCGGTACGGCTTGCGCTCCAGGCTGGAGCCGACCATGAACACGGTGCAGCGCAACCCAAACCAGGCGCAGGCCGCCGCCAGCGCGGTACCCCACTGCCCGGCTCCGGTGCCGGTCACCAGTTCCTCGACGCCGGCCTGCCGGTAGTAATACGCCTGGGCGAGCGCGGTGTTCAGCTTGTGGCTGCCGGAGATGTTGCCGCCCTCGTACTTCAGGTAGATCGGGATGCGGGCGCCGACAGCGCGTTCGAAGCCGGTCGCCCGCCACAGTGGAGTCGGCCGGAACCGCCGGTACGCGTCGAGCACCTCGTCCGGGATCGGCCAGTGTTCGCGCTGCCGGATGCTCTGCCGCACCAGCTCCATCGGCAGGTTGACGGTGACCTGGGCGCCGTCCGGGCGCACCGGGGAGCGGTCCGGCGGGAGCTGGTAGCCCAGGTGCGGCAGCACACTGCGCCACCTCGTCGGCGTGGCCCCGGCGCTCATCGGTCGGCCCCGGCGGCTTCGACGACCACGTCGATCAGGTCGGAGACCAGAGTGAAGCTGCGGCCGACGAAGATGTCGTCCGGCAGCACCAGGTCCAAGTCGTCCTCCAACCGGACCAGCATGCCGAGGAACCCCAGCGAGTTCACCCGGAGCAGCTTGCCGTTGAGCGGCTCGTCGTCGGCGATGTCCTCGGGGCGGTACGCCAGCCGGGACTCCGCGATCACCACCCGCTTGACGGCGGTGGCGACGGCGGCCCGGTCGACGTCGGTGGTGGACGGTTGGTCAGGCATCGGTGGTGCCTCCCATCTGCGGGTCGGGGTGGCGGGGCGCCTCGGCGGGGGGCGGCACCTCGTCGCGGAGGGCGCCGTGGGCCTGGACGAGCCAACTGCTGGTCAGCAGGGCGGGCAGCCCCACCGAGCCGCGCACGTGCAGCCGGCCGGTGGAGATGGAGAGCTCCGGTCCCATCCCCATGGTCGGCCCGTCGTGCAGCCGCAGTGAGCCGTTGACCACGATGGTCGCGGCGTCCACTCCGGCGACGAAGCGGTCGACGGTCGGCCGGTCGGTGCTGACGATCCCCTCGGTGTGGCCGGAGCCGTGCCGGCGGATATGGGCGATGGCCTGGTCGACCCCGGTCACGGCGAGCACGCCGATGGTCGGGTCGAGGAACTCCCGGCCGAGGTCGTGCGGCTCCAGCGGCTGCACGCTGACCGCGCCGGTCGGATCGGCCGGCGTCGCCCCGGCCGGTGCCAGCTCGGGCGGTATCCGCAGGACGCATCTCCGGCCGTCGCGGCCGGCCCGGTCGAGCAGCGCCGCCACGAAGCGGGGGGCGACTGACTCCTCGACGAGGACCAGCTCCAACGCGTTGCAGGCGGTTGGGTCGGGCAGCTTGCTGTCCAGTGCGATGGCGGCGGCCGAGTGCAGGTCGGCGCTGTCGTCGACGTAGAGGTGGTTAACCCCGCCGCCGCTGGCGATCACCGGAATCGAGGTCGCGGTGCGGCAGTAGTCGATCAGCGACGGGCTGCCCCGTGGGACGAGGACGTCGACCGAGTCCGGCTGCGCCAGCAGGGCGCGCATCGTGGCCCGGGTCGGGTCGTCGAGGACCGTTACCAGGTCCGGCGGCAGTCCGGCGAGCGCGGCTGCCTGCCGGCAGGCGGCTCCCAGCTCGACGTTGGTCGCGGCGATCTCCCGGCCGGCGCGCAGCAGGACCGCGTTGCCGACGCTGACCGGCAGCAACGCTCCCTCGACGGTGACCGTCGGCCGGGCCTCGTAGACCATCAGCACCAGGCCGAGCGGGCGGGGCACCTGCCGGCGTACGCCCCAGGCACCGATCGGGATCTCCGGCCCTGGGGCGGTCACGGCCGGTAGGGCGTCGTGGACGGCGTCGGCGAGGGCGGCCAGGTAGGCGAGCTGGGCGTCGCCCATGACCAGCCGGTCGACCAGGGTCTCGGGCAGCCGGCGTCGGCGGGCGCTGGCCAGGTCCTCGGCGTTGGCCTTGCGGATGGCCGGCCAGCCGTGCCGGAGCTGGGCGGCGAGTTCGCGGCAGTAACGCTGGTAGGCGGGGTCTCCGGGCGGCGGTGCGTCGGCCAGCGCCGACCGGGCGGGGCCGGTGATCTCGGAAGTCATGGGTCTCCTACCACATGAACTGGCCGCCATCGACGATCAGCTTCTGCCCGGTCAGGTAGGCGCTGCCCGCGCCGACCAGGAACTCCAGGGCATCGGCGATGTCGTCGGTGGAGGCGATTCGACCTTGTGGGATCTCGGTGAGCACGGCGGCCCGCGCCTGCGGGTCGTCCAGGTTGAAGCGGCCGACGAGTTCGTCGGTCCAGGTCATCCCCGGGATCAGGCAGTTCACCCGGATCCGTGGCGCCAGCTCCAGCGCCAGGCACTTGGTGAGCTGGAGCAGGCCGGCCTTGCTGGCGCAGTAGTTGACACCGTTGAGACGCGGCCGGATCCCGGTGGTGGCCCCGACGTTCACGATCACCGACCCGGGCCCGGCGCCGGCCTGGGCCAGCATCGCCGGTGCCAGGGCCCGGGTCAGGTAGAACGGGCCGTCGAGGTTGATGCCGAGGACCCGGTCCCAGTCCTCGGTGGACATCTCCAGTAGTGGCCGGTCGATGTTGCGTCCGGCGTTGTTGACCAGTACGGTCGGGCCGCCGTGCTCGGCGACGATTCGGGCGGTGACCCGCTCCACGTCGGCGGCGTCGGCGACGTCGAGGCGTACCGGCCAGAAGGAGTCACCGAGCTTGGCGTGGGCCTGCCGGGCCGCCTCCTCGTCGGAGTGGTACAGCCCGACGACCCGGTGACCGAGCGCCACCAGTCGGGTCGAGAAGGCCAGCCCGATCCCTCGGGTGCCGCCGCTCACCACGGCCAGCGGGGCGGTCACCGGGCACCACCCGTCACGGCCAGCACCCGCTCGCGGTCGATCTTGCCGGTGACACCGACCGGCAGCTCGGCCAGGACCAGGACCCGGTCCGGCACCATGTACGCCGGCAGCAGCTCGGCCATCCGGCGGCGTACCTCGGCGGGCAGCTCGTCGGCCGCCGGCCCCTGCGGCACCACGCAGGCGGTCAGCCGGGGCCGGCCCTGCGGGCCGCTGTCGAGCACCACGACCGCGTTGCGCACCTGCGGCAGGCCGACCAGCACCGCCTCCACCTCCTCCAGTTCGATACGGAAACCACGCAGCTTGACCTGCCGGTCGGTACGGCCGAGAAAGATCAGCTCGCCGTCGTCGTCGAGCCGCACCAGGTCACCGGTGCGGTAGAAGACGCCGTCGCGGCCGGGCAGCCGGACGAACCGCTGGGCGGTGAGGTCGTCCCGGTCGAGGTAACCCCTGGCCAGGCACGGCCCACCGAGATACAGCTCCGCCGGCTGGCCCGGGAGGGCCTCGTGGCCGTCGGGATCCAGCAGGAGCAGCTCGTGACCGCCGACGGCCGAGCCGATCGGCACCCGGTCGCCGCCCGACCAGCCCCGGTCGATCCGCCGGTAGGTGGCCGTGATCACCGCCTCGGTCGGCCCGTAGGTGTTGTAGAGCGGGATGTGCCCGAGCGGCCCGTTGGACCATCTGCGCACCACGGCGGCGCTGACCGCCTCGCCGCCGAAGTAGATGCCCCGTACGCCGGCCAGTGCCGCGACGTCGGCGTCGGTCAGGTCGTCGGCGAAGAACGCCTCGAAGTACGCCGTCGGGCACTGCACCCGGGTGACACCGTAACTACGGATCCGGTCGAAGAGCTGGGGACCGGTCCACATGGCGGCACCACGTACCACCAGGACGCCACCCTGGACCAGGGGAAGCCAGATCTCCTCGATCGAGGCGTCGAAGCTCGGTGAGGAGAAGGAGAGGCAGACGTCCCCCTCGACGTGCCCGTAGTCGACCGCCACGTGGCGCAGGTGCAGCGCCAGCGGCCCGTGGTCGACGCAGACACCCTTCGGGGTGCCGGTCGAGCCGGAGGTGTAGATGACGTACGCCAGGTCCGTGCCGGACGGCCCCGAGCCCGGCACACCGGCGTCGGCCCCGGCCTCGTCGTCCACGCCGGAGTCGGCGCCGGTCAGCGACTCGACGTCGGCTACCGGCAGCGTGGTGGCGGGGTGCCTGCGGGAGCCGGTGTCCAGCACGAGCCGGGAGCCGCTGTCGCCGAGCAGGTGCCCGATCCGGTCGGCCGGCAGTTGCTGGTCGACCGGCACCCAGGCGGCACCGGCCAACCAGCTGCCCAGGGCGGCCGCCACGAACTCCGGGGTCGCCGGGCCGTGGAGCGCCACCAGGTCACCGGGGCCCACCCGCCGGTCGCGTAACGCGGCGGCGAGCCGACCGGCCCGGCGCCACAGCCCGCCGTAGCTGACCGTGCGGTCGCCGCAGAGCAGCGCCGTCTTCCCGGGTGCGGCCAGCGCGTGCTGGCGCACCAGGTCAACTACGGTGCTCACACCGACCGCCCGTTGGCCAGGGCGAGTGACCCGGTGGTGGCGCCACGTTCGTCGACCAGGGACGCCAGCGCGGCGAGAGTCGGCCGGCGGAACATGTCGCTGACCGCGATCCGCAGGCCGGTCTCGGCGCGCAGGGCGTCGATCAGCTTCAACATGTCGAACGAGGTGCCGCCGAGCACGAAGAACGAGTCCTGCGGGCTCTGCGGTGGACGGCCGAGCAGCCGTTCCCAGAGCCCGGCCAGCAACTCCTCGGTGCCGGTCGGCGACCAGTCCGGGTCGGCGTCACGCTGCTTGGCCGGCCGGAGTTCGCCGCTGTCGAAGCGGGCGGCCAGCGCGCTGCGGTCGACCTTGCCGTTCGGGGTCAGCGGGATCGCGTCGACCGCGACGATGTGCTTCGGGATCGTGTACGTCGGCAGGGTCTGCTGGAGCGCGGCCCGGATGGCAAATTCGTCGAACGCACCACCCGGCGTGGTCCGGACGAAGAGGCAGAGCGCGGCGCTCTCACCACTGCCGTGCACCGCCGCCGCAGCGGCGGCGACCGCCGGCAAGCGCTCCGCCGCGATCTCGACCTCGCCGAGCTCGACCCGGTGTCCCCGGATCTTCACCTGACCGTCCCGGCGCCCGAGGAAGATCAGTGTCGGGCCGTCCGGGCCGTCGGCGGCCACCGCGAGGTCGCCGGTGCGGTACATCCGACCGGGCGGGTCGGTGAACGGGTCGGGCCGGAACGCCGCGTCGGTCCGGTCCGGATCGTTGATGTAACCGTCGGCGGGGCAGATCCCGCCGAGGAAGACCTCACCGGCCGCACCGGGCGGCACCGGCCGCCCCTCGGCGTCGAGCAGGTGCACGTCGACCCCGGCCAGGGGCAACCCGATCGGGACGTGCGACGGGTGCTGCCCCGCCCCGCCCGCCAGGGTGTGCACGGTGACCGCGTGCGTCTCGGTCGGCCCGTACAGGTTGGTCAGGCGCTTGCCGGGCATCCGGCCCAGCAGGGCGCGGCTGCGGCTGTCCAGGTGCAGCTGCTCGCCGGAGACGTTGAGCACCTCGAGGTCGGCCAGCGCCAGATCGGCGTCGGTCACCGAGGCGGCGAAGGCACCGAGCACGGCGACCGGCAGGTAGATGTGGGTCAGCCGGGCCCGGTCGACGAGGCGGGCGACGGCGTCGAGGTCACGCCGGTCGGTCGCGCCGAGGCCGTACACCGTGCCGCCGGCCACCAGGGTCGGGAAGATCTCCTGGTAGGAGACGTCGAAGCCGAGCGGGGCGTACTGCAGGAACCGGGTCGTCGGGCCCATGCCCATCGCGTCGATCTGCCACCGCAGCAGGTTGACCAGCGGATCCTGCCCCATGTGGACGCCCTTGGGTTGGCCGGTGGAGCCGGAGGTGAACATGACGTAGATCGGGTCGGTGCCGCTCGGCTGGGCTGGCACCGGCAGGTCGGCGCCCCGGTCGGCGAGGTCGTCGACGCTGGCGCGCGGCGGCTCGTCGGATGTGACCGGCGCCGGGCTCACCACGTACCGGCAACCGGCCTGACGGAGCATGTAGGAGAGCCGGTCGGCCGGCAGGGAGAGGTCCAGCGGCAGGTACGCCGCTCCGCAGCGCAGCACCGCCACCATCGCCGCAGTCGTGTCCGGCAGCGAGTGCGGGACGATGGCCACCACGTCACCGGCGCCGACGCCGTCGGTGCTGAGCGCGGCGGCGATCCGGTCGGCCCGGTCCATCAGCCCGGCGTAGCTCAGGTCGGGTGCGTCGGGGGCGCTGATCGCCACCGCCTCGGGCCGGGCGGCGGCGGATTCCCGCAGCAGGGCGAGCAGCCCGCGACCGCCTGCGGTGTCGGCCCGGTCCCCGGCGTGCAGGGCCGGCTGCCGGCGGTGCGCCGAGGCGGCGGTCAGCGGGCCGGTGTCGCCGGTCGGGTCGGCGACGACCCAGGCCAGTAGCTCGATGTACTCGTCCAGGAAGCGGTGGGCGTAGGCGTCGGGCAGCAGGTCGCTGTCCCACTCCAGCTCCAGCTCCAGCCCGTCGCTGACCGGGGTGGCGGCCAACCAGATGTCGAACTTCGCCGTCTCGTTGTGGGTGTACTCCAGTTGCATGCCGAGCCCAGGGGCGATCTCCCGCCGGGTGACCAGGTCGTCCTGCATTGCGAACATGCACTGGAACAGCGGGTTGCGGTTGCTGCCGCGCTCCGGGCCGACCGCCGCGACCAGGGCGTCAAAGGGGATGGACTGGAAGCGGCGGGCGGCGCGTACCGCACCGGAGACCTCGGCGCACTGCTCGGCGAAGGGCCGGTGCCGCGCCGGCAGGACGACCGGCAGCGTGTTGACGAAGAACCCGCACAGGTCGTGCGAGGCGATGGTACGGCGGTTGACGAAGGGCCCGCCGACGATCACCTCGGCGTTGCCGGAGTAGTCCCCGAGCAGCAGGGCATAGCAGGACAGCAGCAGGCAGTACGGCGTGGTGCCGAGGGTCCGGGCGGCGCGCTCGACGGCGGCGCGCTGCTCCGGAGGCAGGATGACGCTGCGCAGCCGGCCGTTGAACCGGGTGTCGACCGGGCGCTCCGGCACCGGATAGAGCAACGTCGGGGGTACGCCGGCGAGCGTGGCGGCGAGCGCCTCGACCTCCCCGGCCTCGATCGCCGCCTGGCTGACTCGGCACTGGGCGGCCAGCTCACCGACGAGCCACCGCTCCCGTTGGACCACGTCGACGTCCTCGACAACGCCCGCCGGCCCGGCCCCGGTCGCGCCGGCCAACCGGTAGCCCTCGACCAATTCGTCGAGGAAGACCCGCATCGAGACGCCGTCGTTGATGGCGTGGTGGACGTTGCAGAGCAGGGCGGTCTGCGCCGGGCCGACCAGGAGCCGGAACCGGCACAGCGGGGCCTGCCGCAGGTCGACCGGGGTGGCGGCGAAGCGCCGGCTCTGCTCGGCCAGCCGCGCGGGCCACTGCTCGGGCGGGCAGTCGACCCGCTCCACGTCCATCGGTGCCGGCATGGGGGGGCGAATCTCGGCGACCGGTTCGCCGTCTGCGGCGTCGAACCGGGTACGCAGCGTGGGCTGGACGGCGATCAACCGGTCGAGCGCCCGACGCAGGGCTGCCTCGTCGACCGCCGTGTCGAAGACCACCCGGAAGCTGATGTTGTAGAGGTCCTTGCGGGGGACCGCCTCCTGGATGAAGAGCAGGCTGCGTTGGGAGGGCGTGACGGGTATCTGGACCATGGCGCTTCAGCTCCGGCTCGTGAGGGCGACGAGGAAACGTTCCAGGTCGGCGACGGTCACCAGGTCGCCCAGCTCGACCACGTCGATCTCCAGTCCGGGGTCGGCGACCAGGTCGGCGATGATCCGCAGCAACAGCAGGGAGTCGACGCCCAGGGCGGTCAGTTCCGTGTCGCCACCCGCACCCTCAGGAAACTCACCGGTACGCCTGCCAATGGTGACGCGCAGGCGCTCGGCGAGTACGACTTCGTTCCGTTCGACAATTTGCAGCGGATGCCCGGAAACTGTCACGGACGGCTACCACCTCTCGCTGTACGGGTCCGGTTCGAGTGCTCCCGTCATGGCTGAACAGCGCCCTTTCGGACGCTGGTCGGTTCATGGCCGAGACGACGCCGGAATCGGGTCAGGAATGGCGTCGACAGAACCGGACAGACATTTCCAGCACTGCCGGCGCACTCTGGCGGACATTTCTCCGCCGTCCACGATCCTGCCTGCGGGGTCTCCGACTGTCAGCACCGTCCGGTGTCAGGATCCTGCCATGGCAGCCCCCTGCCACCGTCTGTGGAATCCCCCATGAGCAGCGCTTCGCTCCCTGGCACCAGCCCGGATCCGCAATGCACCACAAGCCACAGGTGGAGGGCCGACGAAACGGCGATCGCGCGCCGGCACAACTGCATAACGACCGCTTCCGCCGCGGCGACGGTCGGTTGTAGGACAAAGAACGCCAGCTCCGCTCCTTCGGGATTCATCATGACGTACACGTGTTCGAGTCCGTCTCCGGGTAGGGCGACGAGCTGGATCAACCTATGCAGCTCGGCTCGGTCGACCAGGGTCCGGCTGCCTTGCAGGCTCGCGATGACAAGGTGCATACCCAGCAGAATGTCCGCTTTCAGTCAAGGTCGCCAGACATTGACGGTGGCAGAATTCCCGGCTTCGGATTTCTGCCCCTGCGACGGCCATCTCGTGAGATGTCAGGAACGGCGCACGGCCACTCTCCGCAAACATTCCTGGCAGGCCTATCCGGCATCGTCCCCGGTATAGGCTCAGTTCGATGTGGGTGCGGTGCGAAGGGGATCACGATGCTCGAAGTCCTGGGCCTGCACGTAGCTTCCGAAGCCGTCTACCGCGTGATGCTCGAGGAGCCCCGGTACGGCGTCGCAGAGATCGCCGCCCGACTGTCCTGGACAACTGAGCAGGTCCATGAGGCGCTCGACGAACTCGGCCGGTTGTCCCTACTGCGGGCCTCCCGCGACGAGCCCGGAGCCCAACGCGCGATCAGCCCCGAGGTCGGGCTGCCTGCGCTCCTGGCCCGGCAGGAGACCGAACTCGCCATACACCAGGAGAAGATCGCGGCCAGCCGCCGGGCAGTCGCCGCGATCGTGGCCGACTACGCCGAATTCCGACCGGCCCAGAGCTGGGCCGAGGTGGAGCGGTTGGCCAGCCTGGATTCGGTCCGTCACCGGCTGGAGGAGCTGGTCCACTCCTGCCGGACGGAGATCCTCTCCTTCGTTCCCGGCGGAGCACAGTGTGAGGAGACCTCGATGGCGGCCCGGCCGTTCGGCGTCACCTGGGCCAAGCGGGGCATCCAGGCCCGGGGCGTCTATCTCGACAGCGTGCGCAACCATCCACCGACCCTGCACCACCTGCGGCGGCTCCACGAACAGCGGGTGCAGATCCGCACCACCGCCGCACTCCCCCTGCGGATGACGATCTTCGACCGAGAGGTCGCCCTCGTCCCGATCGATCCGGAGCAGCACCAGCGGGGCGCCGCCCTGCACCACGGCAGGGGGACGGTCGCGGCGCTCTGCGCGCTGTTCGAGCAGACCTGGCGGGCCGCCCACCCGCTGGGTGCCGAGCGCGACCGGGACGAGTCGGGACTGACCAGCCAGGAACGCGAGGTGCTGCACCTGCTCGCCGAGGGTCACACCGACGACAGCGTGGCGCGTCGGCTCGGCATCTCCGTCCGGACCGGCCGCCGGATCACCGCCGACCTGCTGAAACGCCTCGGTGCCCGGAGTCGGTTCCAGGCCGGCGCGCTGGCCGCCGCCCGGGGGTGGATCGATGCCGCGTGACCTTTCGCCGTGGCGCCGGCCGGGGACGGGGATGTCGCACCCGTGGTCCATGATCTTCCTCGGTACGACGGCGTCGGCGCGGATCCGGCGTCCGCATCGTCATGGGTGACGTCGGTTTCCGGCAGGCGGGAGGTCGGCAGTGACAGACGCGGAGCAGGCCGCGTGGGGGCGGCGCAGCGCGGTCCCGGGTGGTGCCGCTCGCCCGGCCCCGCAAACTGGCCAAGGTGCCCTTCGTCGAGCTGGCTGACGGCCGGTTGCAGGGCGTGGTGTCGAGCGGCTCGGACATCGAGCGGGTCTACGTCTCCTCGGTGACCGCCGGCAGCCACACCTACCACTGCAGCACCAACAACAACCGGCCCTGTGTCGGCCTGCGCGGCACCCCCTGCAAACACCTCCAGGCCCTGGCCGACGAGGCCGTGCTCCAAGTACGGCGTCGACCGGATGGCCCGTTACCTGCGCATCGACGTCGGCGACGGGGTCACCGGCGGTGCCAAGATGCTGGGCCGGCTCGTCGGTCGTCCCGAGCCCGTGCCGGCCGGAGTGGTCTTCAGTCACTTCCTGCATCACCTGGCCAAGAGGCACGAACGGTCGCGCTTCCTGCCTTGATCTGACCCACCAGGACCTCGCAGGCTGCGATCTTCGCTCTTCCAAACTGGCGCTCTGAGGAGGTCAATCAAACAGCCTGCCGGTCAGGGCAGATTGGCCGGCTGCCAGAACGTGTCCCTGGGCCAGGGGCAGCCAGTACAGCTCGAAGCGGATCGGTTCGCTGTCGTCGCGCTCCACGGCGATCCACCGGTCCGGAACCTCGGTGCCCTCGACGGACAGATGGAAGAAGTGCCGCACGTGTACCGGATCGGCGTAGGGCCGCACGTCCCACTCCGTCACGCCGAAGTCCATTGGTCGCGGACGTGGTCACAGTGGTCGCTACGGTTGAGCCGTCGTTCTCGCGTCGTGACCACGGGGGTGCCCTCATGGCCGTCAGCAGCGACCATTGGTCGACCCGGCGGCGTCCGAATCTGCCGATGAGCGCGCGTCTGATCTTGTGCCCGTAAGCGACCGGGTGGCCTGTCGCGGATCCCGGTCGTGGCCGTCTACGCGTTGCTGGCCGTCGACCGCCGGTTGCCCTTCCAGATGGACCTGCCGGCGCAGATGAAGCCGACCAGGAGGGGATAGACCGCGCAGCGTTCGACCAGGCCGATCAGGCTGGCTGATGAGCCGGCGATGGCCATGAAGCCGACCAGCGAGAGAAGACCGAAGACCCCGAGGGCGACCATGACCCGGCCGGTGGTGGTAGCGATTCCGGTCTGTCGGTGCGCGCGCCCGAGAATGATGATCAGTACGTTGCCGCTGACGATGCTGGCCAGGGCGCCCACCGAGTGAAAGTCGATGGCACCGCTGTCGGGCGTCTCGCCGGTTCCGTGGAAGAAAGCCAGCAGCACTCCGCCGGCCGCGATCAGGAAGGCGAGGGTGCGCACTGCCCAACGGCGTGGGCCATGCAGGCCTGCGAGCATGGCGGTGCCGCCGAACAGGACGATCCCGAACAGGAAGAATCCGGTGTTCATGACCCACGCCAGCGGCGAGTACATGAGCTGCCCGAATCCCTGCGTGGGGCCGTGCACGCCGAGGTTGCTGATGTAGTTGTAGGTGTAGCTGTAGGGGGGATGCGTCCACGCGGCCGAGGCGATGAACTCCGCGACGAAGAAGACCAGTCCTCCTGCGATGAGCGCGATGCCGGCAGCGGAGCGTTGCCTCTGCTGAGCGTCCACCTGGGCGTGGTTCGCGTTCATGGTTCCTTCTCTCCCGGCATCCCGCCGCTCGTGTCGCTCCCGTCGATCAATTCCCGGTCCGACATCAATACTGTACCGACACCAGTTGTGGAGTCAATACATGTAGCGAACGGGTCCATTACTCTGTCGGCATGAGCGAGGGGCAGCGACCCGGCCGACGGGAGCGCAAGAAGGCAGCGACCCGGGCATCGATCGTGCAGGCCGCCCAAGAACTGTTCCTCGAACGAGGGTTCGACGCGGTGAGCGTCCGCGAGATCGCCGACCGGGCGGACGTGTCGCCGACCACCGTCTTCACGCACTTTCCGCACAAGGAGGCCCTCGCGTTCGGTGACGAGGAAGTGCGACACGACCGGCTCGTCGCGGCAGTAGCCGACCGACCGCCGGGCACGTCGATCTCCGCCGCGCTCAAGGCGCACTACCTTGCGGAGATCACCGCGCTCGGGTCCGAACTTGAGCGGCCAGTCCTCGCCTTGATGGAACAGACACCCGCCCTGGTCGAGTACGCCGAACGCATGTGGTTCCGCCACGAAGACGCCCTGATCGCGGCGATCACGCGGGAGTTCGGGCTTCCCGAGCCCAGCGACGAGATCCGCTTCTACGTCCGCTTCGCCCTCCAGATACAGCTCAGCGCAACCCGGGCCGCCAACCCGGAGTCCACCATCGACGCAGGTTTCCGGCTGCTCGACGAAGGCTGGCTGCGCTACCAGCGCCAGTTCCACTAGCGCCGACCGGGACGCCGACACCAACCCGACCACCGCCGTGGTGGCCCGCTTCGGTCCGCGCGACTGGCGGTAGCAGGGTGCCCATTACGTCATCCGGCACACCCTGCGCGACGTCGGGGCCGACAGCTACCTGCGGGTACGTGGCACCAGCACCGACGAGCCCGAGCCGCTGGCCGACGGGCTGGAGGGCCCGTGGGGCGATCTGTGGGGTTTACTCCCACCCGGTCCGGGTGCGCTGACCGACCGGCCCCGGCCCGCCGTTGGTGGGCCGGAACCGCCGGTACCGGGAAACCGGGTCCACGGTGGACGCGCAGGCTCGCCACCAAACGCCCGGATTAGGCAGGGTGTGGGGCAGTTGACGAATCGTGTACCGGCCGCCGGTTGTGAATCTTGACCACCCGAAAGCGCAGGTCATACGCTCCGGGCACCCTTGATTCATTTCCCGGGAAGGGAAACGGGACACCCATGCGAACTGCCCCACTCCGCTCCACACTGCATTCCCGTAAACGGCTGGCGAGCGCTACCGCAATCGTACTACTGGCCGGAATGACCCCTCTGGTGGTCGGCCCCTCGGCCGCCGCCGCGCCCCCGACAACCTGTAGTACCGATCCCACCGACCGGTTGGCCTCGGTGCCCAGCCCGGAGAGCTACCTCGGCTTCCCGCTCGGCACCGGCCAGGAGCGGGTGGTCACCAACGAGGAGGTGCGGGGCTACCTCGACGCCGTGGACACCGCCTCCAAGCGGGTGGTCACCGGCGTGATGGGCACCAGCGTGCTCGGCCAGCCGCTGCCGTACGCGATCGTGTCGAACGAGCGCAACGTGCGGCCGGCCGTGCTCAAGGGCATCGCCGAGGACGTCCGTTCGCTGCGCGACCCCCGGGTGGTCAACCAGCAGCGGGCCGGCGAGATCGCCGAGGCGGCGCCGGCGATCGTCTGGGTCACCGCCAACGTGCACGGCGGCGAGAAGAGCGGCACCGACGCCGCCCTCAAGACACTGTACGAGCTGGCCGCCGGGCTCTCCTGCGAGGTCCAGCAGCGCAACGACAACCTGGTCACCATCATCGTGCCGACGCAGAACCCGGACGGCCGCGACGCCAGCCGCCGGCAGAACGAGTACGGCTTCGACATGAACCGGGACTGGTTCGCCCGGACCCAGCAGGAGACCGACGGCAAGCTCGAACTGATGCGCAGGTATCCGCCGCAGGTCTTCATCGACGCGCACGAGATGGGCGGCCGGCAGTACTTCTTCCCGCCCAACGCCGACCCGATCCACCACGAGATCTCCGGCGAGGCGGTCGACTGGATCAACCGAATCGGTGAGGCCAACAAGGCCGGCTTCGGCTACAACGGCGCGTGCGGCGGCGCGGTGACCACCGAGTGCTACTTCAACTACTCCACCTACGACCTGTTCTTCATGGGGTACGGCGACACGGTGCCGGCCGCCGGCTTCGGGGCCGCCGGCATGACCTTCGAGAAGGGCAGCTCGTCGGCGGTGGCCGACCGGGTGCAGCAGCAGTTCCACACCCAGTGGTCGACGCTGGGTTGGGCGGCGACGCACAAGCAGGAGGTGCTCAACGGCTGGTTCAAGGTCTGGAAGGACGCGCTCGCCCAGGGCCGGGCCGGCACGTTGGAGCCCAACGAGGTGGTCCAGCCGACCAACACCGTCCAGTTCCCGGTGCCGGCGCAGACCATCCGGTCGTACTTCCTGCTGCCCGACCGGCAGCTCGCCGACGCCCGCCAGCTCGTCGAGCGGCTGCGCCGGATGGACGTCGAGGTCTACCAGGTGAAGAAGGCCGTCAAGCTGCCCACCGCGAAGCTCTTCGGCGGCCGGTCGGCGACCAACCTGACCGTGCCGGTCGGGTCGTACTGGATCCCGATGAACCAGCCGCAGAAGCACTGGATCCAGGCGATCATGGGGGAGGACCCGTACACGCCGTTCCCGTACTTCTACGACGTGTCGTCGTGGAGCAACCCGCTGCTGATGGGTGTGAACGCTGTCTACACCGGCGCGGACGTCAAGCCCAACGCGGAGCTGATCGACAAGATCCAGAACACCGGCGGCGGCAAGATCCTGGCCGCGCCGCCGTTGAAGGGCTCCTACACCTACGAGCTGGACTCCGCCGCCGCGGCCGAGTTCACCTTCACCCTGCTGGGCAGGGACGTGCAGCTGGTCCGGGACCTCGACAACGGCCAGGTGGGGCTGCCCGCCGGCGCGTTGACGCCGGAGCTGAACACCACGGCCAAGAAGCTGGGCGTCACGCTCACCCCGTACACCACGGCGGCCGTCGGCACCCCGATCAGCCGGCCGGACGTCGGCCTGTTCCAGGGCACCGGCATCTCCACCACCTCCGGCTCGCACGGCGAGGCCCGGTACGTGCTGGGCAAGCGGTGGGGCCTGGACCTCACCCCGGTCACCACCGCCGACATCAACGACAACACCCCCGCCTTCACCGGCCGGACGGTGCTGCTGGTGCCGGACGGCAGCAACGCGACAGGTGGGCTGACCGCGACCGGGCAGGCCAACCTGCGCAACTGGATCGCCCAGGGCCACACCTACCTGGGCCTGCGCAACGAGGGCACCCGGATGGCCCGCGCCGCCGGTCTCACCTCGACCACCGAGAAGCCGAAGCCGACCGGCTACACGGTGATCGGCTCGCACCTGCGGGTCGACGTGGACGCCGACAGCCCGGTCGGGCTGGGCCGGCCGGCGGAGGACTTCGAGTTCAACAACAACGACCCGATCCTCACCCCGAGCAGCACCGGCCGCAACGTGCTGCGCTACCCGAGCGGGGACACCTTCTGGGCCAACGGTTACACGGTGGAGGGCGACGCGCTCAAGGGCACGGTCGCGGTGGTGGACGAGCCGACCGGCGCCGGTCGGGCGGTGCTGTTCGCGTTCAACCCGCTGTTCCGGGCGTACAACGAGAGTGGCCTGCACCTGGTGGCCAACGCGCTGCTGTACCCGAGCAGCGGCACGGCGGCCCGGACCGCCTCGCCGGTCCGGGTCGACCCGGACCGCGCCGCCGCGGCGGCCACCCCGGTCGCCGAGAACCTCGGCGGCGAGTGGCGGCCGTTCACCATCCAGGTGGCGGCCGGCGACCTGGCCCGCACCGAGGCGGTCGTCGACCGGTACACCGACACCGCGCGGGTCTCGGTGGCGGACGGCTCGGCGTACCTGGTGATCCCGAACCCGGAGGGTCTCCAGATCGACGAGCACCCGTTCCTGGGTGACCTGGTGCGGACCCTGCGGGCCGAACAGATTCCGCTGCGCTCCGTGGTGGGCTGACACCGGCGGGTGGGGGCGGCACCTGCGGGTGCCGCCCCCACCCACCCACCACGCGGAGCCGGGCGGGCCGCGTCGGCCGGGAACGGTGCATGCCCCGCTATTTGCTGTTTTCCGGCCGACATCACCTGCTGACCCGGTTCCAGGCCGACGTCTGCACCGGCTCGCCACCGCCGGTCACCACGACGCGCCGGACGGCGACCGCGCCACCCCCGACGGCGGGCCGACCGCCACCTCCGGCGACCTTCTTCGGCCTGCTCCAGAACAACGTCCTCGACTGCCGAACCTGGACCACCCGCCAGCAACCCAGGACCGCGATCGTGACCTGGATCGAACGGACCTACCACCACCACCGACGACGCCAACGATCCCTGTCCCGGTTGACCCCCATCGAGTACGAGACCATCATGACCCCACCGGCCAGTCAGGCCGCGTGACTGAAACTGTCACCTATCGGTGCAGCAGACCCCTTCGTGGAAGCCGTCTACCGGAATCTCGCGCCCGAGGGCACGGTGCTCGCCGACCGGGCGCCGTATGCGCTGCACCAGGCGCTTCGTCGATGGCGCCACGAGCGGCCGTCCGACGTCGGTGCGTGGGCGCCCTACCTGCACTACGGCCGGTAGGGTCGCGGCTCGCGTTTTCCCTTGGTGCCGTTGGCGATCACCTTCGGTTCGTGACGGCTGGGCCAAGCGGGTGTCCGTTGCTAGGCGTCGATGTCGAGTCCGCGCTCGTCGCGTCGCAGGGCCGAGTTTCTTGCTGCTGCCACCGCCGCGTTCACCGAGTCGGCATCGATCGACCCTTCGTAGCGCATGTTGTCGATGAAGTACGTCGGCGCCTGGTGCAGGTGCATGGCTTCCGCGTCGACGAGGTCTTCGTCGACTCGCTGGGCCCTGGCCGCGTCGCCCCAGTCGCGTTCGAACCGCCGCAGGTTCAACCCGGCGCTTGCGGCCGCTCGGCGGATCTGTCGTTCGTTCTCGATCGGTGCCTCGCGGATGAGTTCGTCGCGCATCTCCCAGAATCGTCCCTGGAGGGCCGCGGCCTCGTTGGCGATGGCGGCGGAACGACCGAGCGGCTGCTCGAGCGGAAGATGGCGGAACGCGTACGCGACTTCGCTGCCGAAGCGGCCCTCCATTTCACGACGCATCTCTCCCGCGGCGGGCGAGTACGGCGTGGCGTAGTTGCCGTACTCGACAACTGTCACCACGGCGCTGCTCAGGTCGCCCAGCACGGGATCGCGAGCGGGGTCGAGCGCCCGCACGAGGCGGCTGCGGTGCGGCGATCGTCGCCGCTCGCGTGCGCTCATGACGGCGAAGGCGACGGTGCCGAGGGTAGCGGCGAGCACGGTGGCAGCGATCACGCCGATCTGTCCGCGACTGACATCGACAGGATCGTCGAACGCCAGCTCCGTGACGAAGAGCGAGATGGTGAAGCCCATCCCGGCGAGCATGCTCACGCCGATGACGTGGGGCATGCGTACCGCCGGTCCGAGCGCGTCGGGCCGGATCCGGGTGACGATCCAGGTCGACACCGAGATAGCGATGATCTTGCCGACGACCAGCCCGACGATGATGCCCCACGTGAGCCGCGAGGTGAATGCATCGACCAGCGACTCCCGGGTGACTCGCACGCCGGCGTTGGCGAGAGCGAAGATCGGCAGAATGAGCCAGGTGACATACGGCGTCAGCGCGCGGTGGGCGCGTTCGTTGATGGAGACCGCTCGCGCGAGCGAGTTGTTGGCCGTGCGGGCGTAGCTGGCGGTCGGCGACATGTGGAAGGCACGGACGTGATCCTGAGCCCTGCGCAGGTCGTCGGATCGCGTGGGGAAGATCGGCAGCAACAACGCGATCGCGACGCCCGCCAGGGTGGCGTGCACGCCCGAGAGGAAGAAGCCCGCCCAGACGACGATCGAGGGCAGGAGGTACAGCCCTCCGCGCCACACTCCGACGAAGCGCATCATCGCGATCATCGTGAGACCGCCCACCGCGATGAGCAGCGGCAACGGGCTGAAGTGGTCGGTGTAGGCGAACGCGATGACCCCGAGCGCACCGACGTCGTCGGCGACGGCGAGCGTGACGAGGAAGATCCGCAGCTGGGGCGGCATCACTCGTCCGATGAGGGCGAGTATGCCCAGCACGAAGGCCGTGTCCGTGGAGACCACGATCCCCCAACCGCCAACCGTGTCGGTGCCCGAGGTGACGCCGACGTAGATCAGCGCCGGGATGACGAGGCCGGCGACTGCGGCGATGACCGGGACGCTCGCCTTCCGCCAGTCACGCAACTCACCCAGCTCGAGTTCGCGGCGGACCTCGAGCGTGACGTGGGCGAAGAACACGGCCATGACCGCGTCGTTGACCCAGTGTCGCAGGTCGAGTTCGAACCTGGAGCCCCCGAGCTCCAGGCCGAGAGGGAGATGCCAGAAGGACCCGTAGCTGTCTCCCGGAAGGTTCGCCCAGATCAGCGCGACGACGGTGCCGGCGATCAGGACGACGGCACCGCGCAGGGCCTCTGGGCTGCGCAGCAGGCGGCGGATGGGACCGCGGCGAGCCGCGCCGGGGGAGTCGATCGCAGCGGCACTACCAGCCACGTTCGTCACGCCGTCTCAGTGGGTAGGAGGAGGACCTCGGCGAGGTTCACGCTCCTCGGCAGCGCCGCCGCGAGCGTGACCACCGCGGCGATCGCGTCCGGCTTCACTGCGGAGGCGGCCCGTTCGTGCTGCTGGTCATGTTCGGGCGCTGACGCGTCGCGATGCTCGTCGGACTGGCCGACCGCGAAAGCCGGCTCGACGATGTGGACACGCGTGCCCTGCGGCCCGTACTCGTGGCGGAGCGCGCGTGCGAGTTGCTTGATGGCCGCAGACAGGGCGTTGAACACCGCGAAACGAGGGGCGCGAACGTCGGTGCTGACGGCGCCGATCAGCACGATGTCGGCGGGTGCCCCACGGTCGGCGCTTTCGAGGAGCGGCTCGGCGAAAGTCTGGGACGCGTGCAGCAGCCCGCGGAGGTTCACGTCGATCATCTCGGCCCAGTCTGCCGGGACGCCTTCGCCGAAGGCGGAGCCGGTGATCACACCCGAGGACACGACCAGAAGGTCGACGTGGCCGAACCGCGTGATCGCGGCCGCTCGGGCGTCGTCGACCTCGATCTGGGAGGTGACGTCCGCGATGGTGGACAGCACCCGGTCGCTCCCGCCGAGTTCGCGGTGGAGGGCGTCGAGGCGATCGGCGTCTCGGCCGACCATGACGATGCTGGCGCCTGCCTGGACCAGGTCGTGGCAGATCGCGCGGCCGATCCATCCGGTCGCGCCGAATACGACTGCCACTCGACCGTTGAGGACGCCCGTGGTCGCGCCGTGCTCGCTCATCGTTCGCGTCCCGCAGCCGCGAAGCGCAGAAGCCGGTCCCAGTAGAGGGCGGTGAGCTGCTTCCGGTTCGAGGGATCGGTGGCGTCCGCGCTCGGCGACACGACGTGGTCGTCTTCGAGGTAGGAGCCGGACCGAACGTCGGCGACTGCGGCATGGAGGACGCGGGCTGCGCCCCGCGCGGGGGGACCGCCGATCCGACCCGTCATCGCGGCGCTGAGCGGAGTGTCGTTGAGCCCGGGGCAGAGGGCGACGACACTGACCGGCATCGACCGGAGTTCTTCCGCGAGCAGAGACGACCAGGTCACCATCGCCAGCTTCGCTCGGGCGTACGCGGCCACCGGCGAGTAGCCGTGCTCCAGGTCGATGTCGTCGAAGTGGAACCGCTCGAGGCGGTGCGCGGACGACCCCACGTTCACGATTCGTGCGCCGTCGGCCAACGAAGGAACGAGCAGCCGGGTCAGCAGCGCTGGCGCGAGTGCGTTGACCTGCAGCGTCCGCTCGAATCCATCCATGGTGACGACCCGTTGCGCCGCGCCCGGGACCCCGGCATTGTTGATCAACAGATCGATCGTCGAGACGAGCGACCTGATCGAGCGGGCAGCCTCGACGACGTCGGAGAGGTGGGTGAAGTCGGCACCGACGTAGTGGACCTCGGCGGGGCCGGCCCCACGGATCTGCGTGAGAACCCGCCGTGCCCCTTCTTCCGGCTCGGGCCCGAGCACGATGAGCGTCTCGGAGATCGCCGCCAGCCGGCGGGCGGTCGCTTCGCCGATGCCGCTCGTGGCGCCGGTGAGCACCACCGTGCCGAACCGCTGCCCGGCAGTCTTCACAGCGCGTAGCCCCCGGCGACCAGGATGTCCTGCCCGGTGATCCACGCGGACTCGTCGGAGGCGAGGAACGCGATGACCTTGCCGATGTCCTCCGGCTCGCCCACCCGGCCGAACGCGGTCTTGGCGGCGAGGCCGTCGATGATCTGCGGGTGCTTCTCGAACGCGTCGTCGGCGATGCGGGTGCGAGTCGGCCCCGGGGCGATCGAGTTGACGCGGATGCCCCGAGGGCTCAGCTCCTTCGCGAGGAACCGGGTGGCGACCACCAGGCCGCCCTTCATCGCCGCGTATCCCGAGTAGCCGGCCTCGGTGTCACCGGGCCGTGCGGAGCTGCTCGAGGTGTTGATGATCGAGCCGCCGTCGTGGATCAGCGGCAGGAGCGTCTGGGTGAGGAAGTACGGCCCGCGTAGGAGCACCCGGTAGTACTGGTCGAACGCCTCCTCGCTCATGTCCTCGAACCCACGGCCGCCTCCGAAGCCGGCGTTGTTGACAAGCGCGTGGATCTTGTCGGTGCCCCACTCCTCGCCGAGGACACGACAGAGCTCGCTCTTGAACGCGGGGAAGGTGTCGCTCTGCCCGACGTCCAGAGGCAGCGAGACTCCGTGGCCGCCGTTGTCTCGAATCATCGCGACGGTTTCCTCCGCGCCGTCGGGGCGGGAGTTGTAGGTGGCGATCACCCCCATCCCGCGCGCGGCGATCTCGACCGCGGCGCTGCGCCCGATGCCGGCGCTCGCGCCGGTCACCACGGTTACTGCCTGGCTGGGTGTCTGGGTGTTCACCCCTCCAGACAACCTCGACGGCCTCACGGTGTGTTAGAGCAATCCCCGCGACTTCTTGCCTGATCCTCGCTTCGTCGCCAGGATCCAGGCCGATCAGGCGGTGCTCCCCATGCGGCGCGAGCAGCGGAGTCAGCCGGTAGAGGTCCAGGGACCGGCGCATCTTCGAGCTGAGGGCGGGGTCGGTGCTGGCCTTCCCCGTCTTGGGCACCGCCGGCAGCGGACATCCGGGCAGCGCGACCCGGCTGACCGCAGGATTGCCGGAGACCTCCCGTCAGCCGACCGGTCGTCTCCATGCGGTCGTCACGGTGTGCACCCCGGAACAGCGACCTGCACTGCGAGCATGCGGGCCTCGCGTGCCGACCTGCGAGCCTTCTCGTGGAAGTCGGGTGCCGCGCAGGCGAACAAGGTCGTCCCTGCGGCACCGCCGAGGGCGCACGCGTAGACCGGCGAGCCGGGCCTGATCTCGTCGGTGATCGTTCCGCCCTCGACCACCCGTACCAGCCGGCTGCCGACCGCATCGGCGATCCACAGCCCGCCCGTCGCGTCGAGGCAGGCACCGTCGCCGGCGACCCGTAGCTCGGTCAGCACCTGATCGACCCGGTGGCCGATCGGAAGGGGCCCGAACGTCGCCCACGGTCGCCGGCCGCTGAGGTCCCCGTCGTCGGAGATGTCGAAGGCGGTGACCCGGTTGCCGAACGTCTCCACCACGAGCAGCACGTTGTCGGGGGTGATGACGCTGCCGTTGGGAAACCACAGGTCGTCGGCCACCTGCGTGACGTGGCCGTCGGGATCCACGCGGTGCAGCCCGGCTGGTCGTATCGGATCACCGGCCATGAGATCGAAGCCGAAGTTGCCGACGAACGCGCGGCCGTGGCTGTCCACGACCATGTCGTTGGCGTGCCCGGTGGCGTGCCCGGCCAGATCGGCATGTACGACCAGCGTTCCGTCCGGCTCCCTGCGGAGCACCTTGCGGTCGCGCATCGATACGATCAGCATGCGCCCGTCGGGGAGCCAGCCCAGTCCGGAGGGTTGCCCTGGCACGTCGGCCTCGGCCCGCAGGTCAGCGCCGTCCTCCCGCATGGACCAGACCTGCGGGCCGTAGAAGTCGGCGAACCAGAGCCGCTGGTCGCGCCAACGTGGTGCCTCCAGGAAGTGGAAACCCTCGGCCACCGTGGTCGCTTTCGTGGTCATGATCGCCCTCCTGGGCCCTCGCGTGGCAGGTCAACCGGGCGACCAGCCTGCCACAGGAGCAGAGTAGCCATGGAATGCGTGAACAGCGCATGGCCTTCGCCTGCGCGGCGCTGCACGCGGCAGTCGCCAGCCCGACGGTCGCGCCGGCTTCCCCGCCGCGTACGTCTCGATCGACGGCGTGCCTCGACCCGGCGTCAGCGGCTGGAGTGTTCGACCGTCCCGGACGGCGCACCGAACCGCCCCGCTTTGATCTGAACAGGCGAGTGACCAAGACCGGCCGGATCGCAGCCGCACCAGCGGCCCGGGGCGCCCATCAGCACCCGGTCCGAGTCGGGCTGGATCCTCCTGATCGAAGTCAGATGACCGATGTGCCGTCGGCGGGAGCCGCCGAGAGTTGATCGCAGATCCACG
Organism: Micromonospora sp. WMMD712; assembly: GCF_029581295.1. Lineage (NCBI taxonomy): Bacteria > Bacillati > Actinomycetota > Actinomycetes > Micromonosporales > Micromonosporaceae > Micromonospora > Micromonospora sp. WMMD712. The sequence goes on along the minus strand of NZ_CP120743.1, from coordinate 1,567,221 downwards.
AACCAGGAGGTGTCACCGTGACCGTTGGACACGGTTCGTCAGGCCACGATGACCGCCCAGCCGGGCAGGCGGTCGCCGGTGCGAGCGTCGCCGGTGGGTTGCCGTGGGCGCCTTTCAGCGCCGGTCGGCGGCGTGAGCTGCTTGGCGTGGTCGAGGAAGTGCTCACGCCGGGCATGTTCGTCGCTTTCGCCTTCACCGCCAGCCGCTGGATGCCATCGATCGTCCGGCTGAGGCTCCGCTGGAACCGATTCTGGACGACGGCGCGAAGACCCCTGCGGCGAGAGAGCCGCTTACGGGCTGCGGCGGCCTGCAAGCGGATCCGGCCCGGATCGGGCGCACCATAGGGCTGACCTCACCACCCGCCGCGAGGCGGAGCGGGACTCCGGATGGGGCCCGACGAGGCATCGAAGCGGCGACGTCTGTTGCTCCCCGGCCAGGTATGTGACGGTCGGGGCCTTCTGCCCGCGTGGTGCAGCTGGTGTTGGCGATGCCGAGACTCCGGCTTTCGAGCGGTCATCCGGTGAAGAGATCCACCCGGCGTCCGTCATTCCGGGTGTGGTGGCCGTGGTCCGCACCCGGTCCACCCACATGAGACTGTTCGGGCTGAAGGATGGTGCAGATGTCGATGCGGGTGATCGGGGTCGGGTTCGGCAGGACCGGCACCGAGTCGTTGAAGGCCGCTCTCGAGACGTTGGGCTTCGGCCCCTGCTATCACATGCTCGAGATCGCCGGCCAACCCGAACGGGCGAAGGCCTGGGTCGACCTCGGTGACCCCGTCCGGCCCGCCTGGGACGCCATCTTCGCGGGATACCAGGCAACCGTGGACTGGCCCGGCGCCGCCTATTGGCGGGATCTTGTCGACGCCTATCCGGAAGCCAAGATCATATTGACCGTACGTGATCCGGAGAGATGGTATGACAGTGCGACGAAGACTGTCTTCGCTGCCTGGCGTTTCCTTCGCTCACCGTTCGCCTCGGTCCTCCTCGGCGCCATGGCCCTGCGCAATCCGGCCTACCGCTACTTTCCGGCGGAGCTGAATCGTGTGATCGCAGACCGTGTCTTCGGTGGAAGCCGGTTCGACCGGGACCACGCGCTGACGACCTTCGAATCACACATCAGCGAGGTCCGGCGGACCGTTCCCAGCGAGCGTCTTCTCGTGTTCGATGTCGCGGAGGGATGGCACCCGCTGTGCTCGTTCCTGGAGGTGGGCGTCCCAGCCGCGGATTTTCCTCGGAAGAACGACAAGAACTCCTTCTCGCGGCGTCGCCTGACAGATACGTTCCGTGCCATAGGAACTGCGTTGTCCGGCCTGGCCATCGCCGCACATCGAGTTCGTTCGCGTCGCGCGGCACCCGGGACGCGGAGGAACTGATGGCCCGTGCGGCCCCGACCGGCCCTGGCGGGGGCCCCGGAACCTGAACACTCACCGCCGGACTTTCCGCGCGAGGCCCTGTTGCGGACACGCGTCATCGAAGCTCGTCCGGCTCGGCCCGCAGGCGTTCGCCGTGCTCCGGGTGCTCGTCGAGGCGCGGGGGATGCCGCGCAGTGGGGGTGGGGGTTCCCGCACGGTGCGCTCGCGGGGACACGCTCTCACGTCCCCTTCGCTGTCACCCGGGCGGCGTGCCGCGGGGTCGGACTCAGCTCGGCAGCGCGTCGCCGCCCGCCGGTTGCGGGGCCGTCGCCATGGTCGTCGGCCAGCGCAGGTCGACCCCCCGCCGGGCCAGTTCGGACTGGAAGTCCTCCAGCAGTTTCGCGCTGGCCCGGACCCCGTGCGGCGGGGTCCGGCGGTCCAGGCAGTAGGCGGCCAGCGCGCCGGCGGCCTCCCCGATCGACCACTCGGCCGGGTGCACCCGGTAGCAGCCGTTGGTGATGTGGGTGGTGCCGACGGCCTTGCCGGCGGCGATCACGTTGGTGACCCGCTCGGGCAGCAACGCCCCCAGCGGGATCTCGAACGGGTGCGCCGCCACGTCGAGGTACCCGTCGCCGCCGGTCGTCGGGTGCAGGTCGATCCGGTAGTGACCGGTGCCCACCGTGTCGGGATAGTGGACCGCACCGGCGGCCCCACGCACCGCGACCGACAGGTCCTGCTCGGTCGGCGTGGTCACCGCCACCAGCCGGCGGGCCTCCCTGATGTACGGCGCCTGCGCGAAGCCGTCGGCGGTGCCGGTCACGTCGGGGCGCAACCGCAGGCCGGGGAAACCGGTGCCGCCGTCCGGGCGGGGCGCCTCGGTCTGCAGCCAGTACAGGAACGCCTGACTGGCCTCCCTGGCCCGCCGGACGTGCCGCTCGGCGTCCGGCACGTCGAACAGCGGCCCGTCCAGGTAGTCGTTCATCGGCCAGTTGACGAGCGTCACGTCGCTGGGGAACAGGCCGGGCCGGAACGCCCGCCGGTCGAGGATCCGCCGGTACGTCCACAGCTCCGGCGCGATCAGGCCCTCCTCCATCGAGGTCGCCGTCGAGCGGGGGTTGGGGGTGAACCGGCCGGTGACCGGCCGGCCGGTCCGCGGATCGGGGTAGGTCCAGCTGAACAGCGGGCCCGGCCAGCCGGGTGCGGTGCGGGTCCGCCAGTGGTCGTAGTCGGCCGGCCGGTCCACCGTGTGGTCGCCGTCGACGTGGTCGAGGGCGAAGCAGACGGTGGCCGCCTGCATGTTCAGCGGCGCGGGCCGGTCCGGGGCGCTCGGTTCACCGGTCTGCGCCTGTGACTCGGTGCCGGTGCGGTGTTCGATGCCGGCGAGGGCCAGCAGCTCGCCGGTCTCGCTCGCCTCCAGGACGAGGCTGGCGGCGAGGTGGCGCAGCGTGCCGTCGGCGAGTCGGACGGTCAGGGCGGTCACCGTGTCCCCGTCGGTGTGGGCCCGTTCGACCTGCGCCCGCGTGTGCACGGTCAGCCGGCCCGCCGCGCGCCAGGGGGCGATCATGGCCTGGAGCACGGCCAGCGCCACCCGGGGCTCGTGACACAGCGGGCTGACCCAGCCGTTGCCCGGGTTGAGCGGCCGGGCGGCCCCGTCGGGCGCGAGCGGATACCAGGTGCGGTAGTGGTCGCGTACCGCCTGCCGGAACCGCCGGTAGCCGGCCGTCGAGCCGTGCGTCTCGATCCAGGGGTGTTCGTCCGGCGGCACCGCCTGCGAGGTGAGCTGCCCCCCGATCCACCCGTACGGCTCGACGACGACCACCCGGGCGCCGCCCTCGCAGGCGGCCAGCGCGGCGGCGATCCCGCCCACGCCCCCGCCGACCACCAGGACGTCGGTGTGCCGCTCCGCCGTGGTGGTACGCATCAGTCTGCCTCGCCTCGTCGTGCGGTCAGGGAGAAGTGGTAGCGGTCGCCCCGGTAGAGCGACACCGCGCGTTCGACGGCCCGGCCGCGCCCGTCGTAGCCGATCCGGCGGACCTCCAGCAGCGCCGCCGAGGGCGGGATCTCCAGCAGGTCGCACTGCCGGCGGGTGGGCACGACGGCGGCGATCATCTGCTGGGCCACGGTGACCTGGACGTGGTAGCGGTCCTTCATGATCCCGTAGAGCCCGGTGTCGAGGTTCTCGACCAGCAGCCCGGGGAACAGGTCGGCAGGCAGGTGCACCTCTTCGAGGCACATCGGCGCGCCGTCGGCGAGCCGGAGCCGTTCCACCCGGTAGAGCAGTGACCCCTCGGGCAGGCCGAGTTCCGAGGCGGCCGCGTCGCGGGCGACCAGCGCGTCCGCGACGATCAGTTTGCTGCTCGGCAGCAGGCCCCGGGCCAGCATGTCCTCGGTGAACCCGCTGAGGCTGGTGCCCTTGGCGATCCGGGTGTCGGAGACGAAGGTGCCCTGGCCCCGGATGGTGTAGATCAGGCCGGCGTCGAGCAGTTCGCGCAGCGCCTGCCGCAGTGTCGTCCGGCTCACGCCGAGTTCCTCGGCGAGGTCCCGCTCGCGGGGCAGGGCCGAGTGCGCCGGCAGTCCCGCGACGCGGTGCCGGAGTTCGGTGCGGATCTGGCTCAGTTTGGTGGTCATCACGAGTCCAACCGGGGATGCGGGCAGGCCTGCGCGAACCTGCGCGTGGTGTTGACCGGGTCCGAGATGGCGGTGCCGACGACGACTGCCCATGCGCCCTCGTCGAACGCCGCCGCGACCTGGGTACGGGTACGGTATCGCCCCTCGGCGATGACCGGAACCGGACAATGCCGACTGAGCTTCCCCACCAGGGCGATGTCCGGTCCGTCGGGGACGGCGCCGGCGGTGTAGCCGGACAGCGTGGTGCCGACCAGGTCGGCGCCGGCGTCGACGGCGGCCATCGCCGCGTCCAGGCTGTCGACGTCGGCCATGAACAACGCCCCGGCGGCATGGGCCGCCGCGACGAGGCCGGACAGCTTCTCCCCGCCGGCCCTGGGGCGGCCGGTGGCGTCGGCCGCGACGATCTGCGCCCCGGCGTCGGTCAGCGCGGTCACGTCGGCCTCGGACGGGGTGATGTAGACCGGGCTGCCGGGGGTGTGCCGCTTGACCAGCCCGACCACCGGCACCCCGAGGCCGACCATGCCCCGCACGTGGTCCACGCCCTGCCCGCGCAGGCCGGCGGCGCCGCCGAGCACGGCCGCGGCCGCCATCGCCATCATGTGTCCGGTGTCCCGGAACGGGCTGCGGCCCTGGGCCTGGCAGGACACGATCAGGCGTCCACGGATGGCATCGGCCACGTTCATCGGTGTTCTGCCTTCGCGTCGAAGTCGATCTGGACGGTGAGTCCGGGAAAGGGGCCGGGGCCGGGTGGCCCGTCGGCCAGGGCCAGCGCACCGGCGAGGGGATCCCCGGCGGCCGGAACCGGCTGCGCCGCGGGCGCTGCGGCCCGCAGCGCCGCGGTGAACGACGACCACACCAGGTCCGTGGCCCGGAAGACCCCGCCGGTGCCGGCGACCGGGACCGGGGTCGCGTCGAGGCCGACCCGGAACAGCGCCCCGACCACCGATTCGGCGAGCAGTTCGCCGGCCCGACGCCAGATCCGTCCGGCGTCGTCGTCACCGGCGCGGGCCAGGTCGGCGACCGTGGTGGCGAAGCCCGCGATCCGTTCCGGGGTCGGTGGATCGGCCCGCCAGCGGGCGGGCAGCGTCTCGACCGGCCCCCAGACGGCGGTCACCGCGTCGGCCAGCCGGCCGGGCGCGGCCCGGTCCCGGTCGCGCAGGGCGAGCCGGATCGCGGTCCGGCCGATCCAGTGCCCCGAGCCCCGGTCGCCGAGGTCGGCGCCCCAGCCGTCGGAGCGGGCGGTCCGGCCGGCGGCGTCGGCGGCGAGGACCACCGCGCCGGTGCCGGCGGCGACGACCGCGCCGGGGACCGGGCCGAGCGCACCGAGGTACGCGGTCACACTGTCGTCGGCGATCCGCAGCCGCCCGGGTCGACCGAGGGCGCGCAGCCGGGCCCGCAGGGCGTCGGTCGCCGGTGGCCGGCCGTTGAGCCCGGTCATGCCGACGCCGACCAGCACCGTGGTGTCCGGGCCGAGCGGGCCCAGGCCGGCCAGCGCGCCGGCCACCGCGTCGGCGATCCGGGCGTCGGCGTCACCGGTCCAGAAGCCGGGGGTCTCGGCGTGCCCGGTCGAGCGGCCGTGCCGGGCCACCGCACGACAGCCGCCCTGGCCCAGGTCGACCCCGACGCGGACGGGTTCGGCGCCGCTCACCGGCTCACCGCCGTGGTCGACGGCGAAGCGTCGGCGAGGCTGGACTCGGCGTAGTGGCAGGCGACCTCGCGCCCGGCGACCGTCCGCAGCTCCGGTTCGGCCTCGGCGCAGCGCGGCTGGGCGAGTCGGCACCGGGTCCGGAAGCGACAGCCGGACGGTGGCGAGGCCGGGGACGGCACCTCGCCGGTGAGCAGGATGCGTTCGGCCGGCGGCGTCGCCCAGGGGCGGGGCACGGGGGCCGCCGAGATCAGCGCCCGGGTGTACGGGTGGGCCGGGGTGTCGTACACCGTCGCCGCCGGTCCGGTCTCCACGATCCGGCCCAGGTACATCACCGCGAGGTCGTCGCTGATGTGCCGGACCACCGACAGGTCGTGCGCGATGAACAGGTAGCCCAGCCCCAGGTCGGCCCGGAGGTCGGCGAGGAGGTTGAGGGTCTGCGCCTGGACGGACACGTCCAGCGCGCTGACCGGCTCGTCGCAGACCAGGATCCGGGGCGACATGGCCAGGGCGCGGGCGATGCCGACCCGCTGGCGTTGGCCGCCGGACAACTGGTGCGGATACCGGTCGGCGAGCTCGGCGGCGAGGCCGACCCGGGCCAGCAGGTCGGCGGTGCGGGCCGGCCACTGGTCGCGGGGGACGGAACCGCGGTGCACCCGCCACCCTTCGGTGACGATGAAGGACACCTTCTTGCGCGGGTTCAACGACGAGTACGGGTCCTGGTAGACCATCTGGATCTCGGCGGTCAGCCGGCGTCGTCGGGCCGCGTCGGCGTTGTCGACCCGCTCGCCGGCGTACCAGATCTCGCCGCCGGTCGGCCGGCGCAGGCCGACGATGGTCCGGGCCAGGGTGGACTTGCCGCAGCCGGACTCGCCGACCAGGCCCAGGGTGCGGCCGGTGGTGACGGTGAGGCTGAGCCGTTCCACGGCGTGCACGGCCGCCGCCCGGCGCAGCGGGCCACCGTGGGTCGGGTAGCTGACCCGGAGCTGTCGGACCTCAAGCCGCGTCTGCGACGTCGACACCGGCCATCACCTCCTCGGCGTAGTGGCAGGCCGCCTCGTGGCCGGCGGCGACGGTGCGCAGGGTCGGCCGGTCGGTGCGGCAGGCGCTGCGGGCGACGGGGCACCGGGGGTGGAACGGGCAGCCGGCCGGCGTCGCCAGCGGCGACGGCGGCATCCCCTCGATCGGCGTCAGCCGTTCGCCGGGGCGGTCGGGGGCGGGTACGGAGGCCATCAACCCCCGGGTGTACGGGTGGGCCGGCGCGTCGTACACGGTGCGCAGCGGCCCCGACTCGACGACCGTGCCGGCGTACATGACGGCGACCCGGTCGGCCACGTCGGCGACCACCCCGAGGTCGTGGGTGATGAGGATCATCGACATCCCGTCGGCCTCGCGCAGTTCGCGCAGCAGGTCCATGATCTGCGCCTGCACCGTCACGTCCAGCGCGGTGGTCGGCTCGTCGGCGATGAGCAGCCGGGGGCGCAGGGCGAGGGCCATCGCGATCACCACCCGCTGGCGCATCCCGCCGGAGAACTGGTGGGGGTAGTCGTGGGCCCGGCGGGCGGCGTTGGGGATGCCGACCCGTTCCAGGCCGGCGACCGCCCGCCGCCAGGCCTCCCGGCGTGAGGTGCGCTGCCGGACCCGGAACAGTTCGGCGATCTGCTGGCCGACCCGGACGACCGGGTTGAGCGCGGTCAACGAGTCCTGGAAGACCATCGCCATCTCGGTGGCGGACAACTCGCGGGTGCGCCGCACCGGCAGCGCGGAGATCTCCTCGCCGTCGTACCGGATGGTGCCGCGTTCGATCGTCGCGCTGTGCCGGGGCAGCAGCGCCATGACCGCGCGGACGGTGACCGACTTGCCGGACCCGGACTCCCCGAGGATCGCCAGTGTCTCGCCCCTGCCGACGGAGAACGAGACGCCGTTGAGCGCCCGGTAGGCGCCGAGCGGGCCGTCGAACGACACGACGAGATCGTCGACCGTCAACAGGGGGTCGGGGGTGTGCGGTGGTGCGACCATCGGGTCCTCCGGGTCCGGTTCTCGGGTCAGCGCAGCGATACGCCGGCGAAGTCGGGCAGGTCGTTGGGGGTCGGGGTGAACCCCTCGACGGTGCCGCGCAGCACGACGTTGCCGTTGAGGTCGAGCGGGAAGATGCCCACCGCCTCGTCCCAGACGATCTTGCCGGCCTGGGCGTACAGGGTGGCCCGCTTGTCCTGGTCGAGTTCGGCGCGGGCGGCGAGCAGGATGCGGTCCAGCTCCGGGTCGGCGTAGCCGTTGCGCTTGGCGGTCGACAGGTAGAGCCGGGCCAGGGTGAAGTCGGCGTCGCCGGTGATCGTGCTGCCGGTCGTCATCGTGCTGTCCCAGTCGAGCTTGAGCAGCTTGTCCAGCCAGGTGGCCCGCTCCAGCTCCTGGGGCTTGACCACGATGCCGACCTTGGCCCAGTCGCTGATCATCGCGTCGGCGAAGGAGTTGCCGTTGGTGCAGCAGCCGCTGCTCCACATCATCGTGGTGGTGAACCCGTCCGGGTAGCCGGCCTCGGTGAGCAGCTGCCGGGCGCGGGCCGGGTCGTAGGCGTACGGGTTCTGCCCGGCGGCGCCGAACACGGCCTCCGGCAGCGGGCCGGTGGCCGGGGTCCCGGCCTGGTCGAACAGCGACTTGCTGATCTTGGCGAAGTCGACCGCGTGCCACATGGCCTGCCGGACCCGCGCGTCGGTGAACGGCTTGCGGGAGCTGTTGAACCAGATGTAGTAGTTGGCGTACGTCGGGAACGACTTGACGGTCAGGTCCTTGTTGTCCCGCAGCCCGGTGAGCTGGTCCGGCGGCAGGCCCCAGGTCACGTCGATCTCGTTGTTCGCCAGCGCGGTCACCCGGCCGGACACCTCGGGGATGTAGCGGTAGGAGATGCCGGACAGCTTCGGCCGGTCGCCGCGGTACTTGTCGTTGCGGACCAGGTTCACGCTCTGGCCGGCGGTGAACGACGAGACCTTGAACGGGCCGGTGCCGTACGGGGCGTCGAAGAACGCGCTGTCGCCGATCTTGGCGGCGGGGGCGATCCAGAGCAGGGTGAGGTTGCTCAGCACGGTGCCGAGCTGGCTCTTGGTGTGGATGGTCAGGGTGCGCTCGTCGGGGGTGCGGATGTCGTCGACGGTGGCCCACAGCCCGGCCAGCGGCCCCTTGCCGTCGATCAGCGCCTGGAGCGACGCCTTGGCGTCGGCGCTGGTCATCGGCGTCCCGTCGGCGAAGGTGACGCCGCTGCGCAGCACGAACTGCCAGGTCAACGGGTCGGGGTTGGTCCAGCTCTCGGCGAGCTTGGGGGCGATCCTGCCGTCGTCGCGGACCACCAGGGTCTCGAAGACCTCCTGGACGACGGTGAGGGTGGGTTGGTCCGCCGAGTTCGCGGCGAACGGGTTCAACGAGACCACCGGGGTCGGGTTGGCTACCCGGAGGGTGGTGCCGCCGCCGTCACCGGCGGGGTCGTCGGAGCCGAAGGAGCACGCGGTCAGCCCGAGCACGGCGGCGAGAGCCAGCGCGCCGAGCCGGGTGGTCGAAGATCTCATGTCTGCCCATTTCGCTGACGGGTTACCGGGTGGAGAGGTTCGGGTCGGAGCGGTCCCGTAGTTCGTCGCCGAGCACGCCGACGCAGACCACGAAGACGGCCAGGACCAGGCCTGGCAGGGTGGCGATCCACCAGGCGCTGGCCAGGTAGTCGCGTCCGTTGGCGATGGTGGTGCCCCAGCTCGGCGTGCCGGCCGGGATGCCCAGCGACAGGAAGCTCAGCGACGCCTCGGCGACGATGACGAATCCGAGCTGGACGGTGGCGATGACCAGCAACGGGCTGGCCACCGCGGGGAGCACGCAGTGCCGCACGACGTGCCACGGGCCGGCGCCGAGGGTGCGGGCCGCGTTGGCGAAGTCCCGGGAGCGGGTCGCCAGGGTCTGCGCCCGGGCCACCCGGGCGAAGATCGGCCAGGTGGTGATGGACAGGGTGAGCACGACGTTGGTGACGCTGGAACCCAGCACGCCGGCGACGAAGACGGCGAGCAGGATCGACGGGAAGGCCAGTTGGATGTCGGCCAGTCGCATGAGGGTCGCGTCCACCGCCCCGCCGAGGTAGCCGCAGAGGATGCCGAGCGCGGCGCCCACGGTGCCGGCCAGCAGCAGGGTCGCCGCGCCGACCAGCAACGAGATCCGGGCGCCCTGCATGATCTGGGGCAGCAGGTCCCGGCCGACCTGGTCGGTGCCGAGCAGGGCCAGGCCGCCGTCGGACATCCGGCTGCCCGGGGGGAGCAGCCGGTCGGCGACGGAGGTCGCGATCGGGTCGTACCGGGCGACCAGCGGCCCGATCACCCCCGCCACCAGGTAGGCGGCGATCACCCCGAGGGGGAGCCACAGGCGCAGCCGGCGACGCCGGCGGCGGGGCGCGGCGGCCGGCGGGGTCGACGCCCCGTCGGGCGGGCCGCCGTCGGTGGGCACGACCGGTGTGCCGAGCACGGCCGAGCCGGGTACGCCGTCGGACACGGTGGTCACCTCTCAGACGCTCTCGCGGACCCGGGGGTCCAGCCGGACGTACAGCAGGTCGACGAGCAGGTTGATGACGATGAAGATCACCGCGACGGTGATCACGCAGGCCTGCACGACCGAGTAGTCGCGGGCGGCGATGGCGTCGGTCATCAGCCGGCCCACCCCCGGCCAGGCGAACACGGTCTCGACGATCACCGCGCCGCCGAGCAGGCTGCCGAACTCCAGGCCGGCCACGGTGACGACGGGGATCAGCATGTTGCGCATCGCGTGCCAGCCGACGACCCGGGTCTCGGACAGGCCCTTGGCGCGGGCGGTGACCACGTAGTCCTCGTGCAGCACGTCGAGCAGCCCGGAGCGCACCAGCCGGAGCACCACGCTCAGCAGCGGCAGGGCCAGCGTCACCGCCGGCATGACCATCGCGGCCGGGGACCCCGCGCCGGAACTGGGCAGCAGGTGCAGGAACCGGGAGAAGACCAGGATCAGCATGATGCCGACCCAGAACGTCGGAAGGGACTGGGTGAGCATCGACAGCACCGAGACCACGCGGTCCACCACGCCGTTGGGTCGGGTCGCCGCCAGGGTGCCCAGGGCGAACCCGAGGACCAGGGCGATGGCGAAGGCGGTCAGCGCCAGGGCGGCCGTCGCCGACAGGTGGGTGAGCACCAGGTTCGTCGCGGCGTCGTGGAGCCGGAACGACTCACCGAAGTCGAGGGTGACGGCGCGCCTGAGGAACTGGACGTACTGGACGGGTAGTGAGGCGTCGAGCCCGTACTCCCGGCGCAGCGCCTCGACGGCCGACTGGTCGGCGTCCGGGCCGAGCACCGCGGTCGCCGGGTCGCCGGAGACCGCCCGCATCGCGAAGAAGACCACCGTCGCCGCGCCGAACAGGACGAGTACCGAGATCGCGAGGCGACGCAGCGCGTACCGCAGCATCTCTGACCCCTCAGTTGCCGGGCGGCGGGTCGCCGGCCAGCGCCGCCTCGATGTCCTCGACGACGGTGACGGCCGCGCGGCCCTCCTCGCCGCTGACCGGTGTCGGTCCGCCGGTCAGCGCGGCGTCGACGAACGCCTCCAGCTCGGACCGCAGGTTGTAGGCGCCGCCGCCGTCGCGACTGGGCCAGAAGTAGGTGTCCATGAAGCTGGCCGCCCCGCCGCGGTGGGCGTACAGCAGGTCGTTGTGCGAGAGGTTCATCTCGAGGATCCCGTGCTCACCGACGATCCGCAGACCGGCGTCGGCCCGCGACGGGCGGGAGTGCGGCAGCGTCCAGTTGTTCTCCATCGTGCCGATCGCGCCGTCGTCGAAGCGGACCGTGGCGTGCACGACGTCGTGACTGGGCGAGAGCACCTTGCGGCCGACCGCGCCGGTGACCTCGACCTCGCGGCCGGTCACGAACCGGAGCAGGTCGGCGTCGTGGATGCCGAGGAACCAGGCGACCGACGTCCGGTCCCAGATCCCCTCGCCGACCGCCTGCGAGGTGCACCGCCACACCTTGACGTGCCAGATGTCCCCGAGTTCGCCGGAGCGCACCACCTCACGCAGTCGCCGCACCCGGGGGTCGAACCGCAGCACGTGGCCGATCATCAGTGCGTCGGGATCGGGCCGGCCGGCGATGATCCGGTCGCAGCTGGCCCGCGACAGCGCCATCGGCTTCTCCAGCAGCACCCGCTTGCCCGCGGCGAGCGCGGCGAGGGTGGCGTCCTCGTGCAGGTGGTCCGGCGTGCAGATGCTCACCGCGTCGACCTGGTCGAGGAGGTCGACGACGTCCGGGACGGCCCGGACGCCGAGGTGGGTCTCGGCCCATTCCCGGTTGCGTGGCGAGACGTCCGCGACGGCGACCAGTTCGGCCTGCCGCACGTCGCGCAGCGCACGGGCGTGCAGCTGTCCCTGGACCCCGACTCCGACGACACCGACCCTTAAGCGGTCCACACCCGGCCCCCACTGTTGCGTACCAACTGAAGCTAGATGTGTACCTAGCTCGGTTAGTTGTACACCTGTGCTCCGGGTCGCGCAAGACGCGAGTTCACCTCCGCAACGGCCCCCGACCTGCGGGATCGACGTTCGGCGGTGGTCACCCGCGCGGGCGACCGCCGCCCGTCGAGCGGGAGCTGGGGCCGCCGCGTACCCGGCGCGCCGGCCGACGGCACAACAGAAGATGCCCGAGCCGCGGTGCTGCGGCTCGGGCATCTTCCGGTTTCGCGGGGACGCGGCGGCGACGGATTGTCACCGCTGGCGGGTCACGGGTCGGGCGGGGTCGACCAGCGGGGGTCCGGCGGCGCGGACCCCCGCTGGCGCGTTCCGGGCCTCAGCCGGTGGGCAGGGTCGCCCAGCCCCGGTTGAAGGTCTTGCTGTCCTCGTCCGGCCGGTAGTTGCGTTCGATGTTGCCGGCCGCGTCCACCGAGAACCAGTGGATCTTGGTGCCGACCGGGACGGTCAGCGTCTCGGCCCCCTCCCGGATGCCCGCCGAGGCGTACAGGGTGGACTCGAACGTCGGCCGGCTGCCGTCGAGGGTGTAGAACACGGCCGCCGGCTCGCTGACGTCGAACCGGACGCTGACCGCGCCCTCGGTGGCGCTCGGCGTGACCGACAGGGTGCTGGTCGGGCGCTTCTTGTCCTTGTCGTAGTCCCGGGCCACCCGCAGCAGCTCGACCAGGCCGTTGCTGAACTCCATGGTCTCCTGGTGCGCCTCCTCCCAGGTGGGCTGGAAGCTGGTGCCGACCTCGAAGTTCCAGGCGTAGATGCCGTACTTGTACCAGAGCATGTCGCCGGAGTTGCCGGCCGCCGAGTACAGCACGTCGGAGATCGGGCCGGTCCGGGCCGGGGTGACCGCCATGTTGCGGTGCCGCTTGATCGCGGTGAGGATGCGCGACGACGCGCCCCAGAAGAACGACTCCTCGGCCAGCGTCGGCCGGGGCGCGGAGATCCGGCCCGGGGTGGCGTACGCGCCCGGCGACCACATGAAGTAGTTGCCGGAGGAGTGCAGGTTCATCGAGAACTTCATGTTCGGCCGCTGGGCCAGCCAGTCGACGTTGCGGTTCTCCGGCTCGGACAGCTCGCTCGGCCCGGCGTAGGTGTCGCCGGTGCAGCTGGCCGACGCCCCCGAGTAGCCGTCGAAGAGGCTGTACTCGGTGTAGTTGCGGTTGTTGTCCACGCCCCACGAGTTGCGGGCCAGCGCGTCGGTGGCGCCACCCGGCGCGCAGTGGTTGGTCATGTTGCGCCGCTGCGAGGCGTAGTCGTAGAACGAGTAGTGCCCGCCGTCCGGGTTGATCGACGGGACGATCCAGATGTCCAGGGTGCGCAGCAACTGCTTGGTGTTCTCGTCGGTGGCGTGGTTGCGCAGCAGCCGCTCGGCGGTCTCGATGGTCACCAGCGGCGGCACCCACTCCCGCGCGTGCTCCTGCGCGTAGGCCAGCACCCCGGTGCGGGAGCCGTCGCGGTACTTGCCGATCCGGATGGCGTACACCGGGTGCGGGTCGCGGGAGACCCCGGCCGGCGCCTTCAGGTTGTCCGACAGCGGCGTCGGCGCGACCGGCGCGACCACCCCGGCGCCGGCGTCCCCCCGATAGGTGTACGCCGTGACCAGCGCGCCCGCCTCGGCGGTCAGCGCCGCGGCGACCTGGGCGGCGGTGCTGGTCACCGCCCCGGCGGCGTCGGTGGCCAGGCTGACCCGGACGGCCTTGCCGGTCACCGTGACCGACAGCGGCCGGTCGGCCGCGCCCGGGTCGGCCAGCTCGACGGTGATGTCGTTGCCGCCCTCGTGCCCCCAGGCGAGCGAGTCGACCGCGACCCGGGTGGCGTTGGTCCCACCGAGCACGACCTGCGCCTTACGCCGGTAGCCGTTGGTCTGGTACGGAAGCTTCACCACCTCGGCGAGCTGCGGGTAGGCGTCGGCCAGCCGCTTGATCCGGTCGTACAGCTCGGTGGGGGTGAGGTAGCTGGTGACGAAGTCCTTCTGGTAGCCGGGGCCCTCCGGGCTGTCGGTCGGGATCGGCAGCCACTCCTTGACCTCGGCGACCGCCACGTCGCCGGAGGGGCTGGTGATCTGGATGCGCTCCGGCCGGGCGGTGACGGCGGCGGCGCCCCGGTGGTAGAGGTAGACCCCGGCGTCGACGAACCGGGAGATGTTCTGGGTGCCGCCGGTGCCGATCTCGGTGCCGGGGCCGCTGTCCCGGGCCACGGTCAGTGCGCTGGTGGAGGTCTGCCCCTGGGCCCACTTCGCCTCGACCGAGAGCACCTGGTTGGTGCCGGAGGTGTAGTAGTCGGCCCGGATGATCTTCACGTCGGAGGTCGCGGCACTGCGCTCCAGGGTCGCCGTGTACGCCCGGTTCTCGGCCTGGTGGGCGGCGATCGTGGCGTCGCGCTCGCTGATCCGCTGCGCGGAGTCGGCGGCGTCGTGCAGCACGGCGCCGACCCGGTAGCCCATCCGCTTCAGCGCGGCGACCTCGGTCGGGGTGACCACGGCGTGCACCACGATGCCGGCCTCGGTGGGGGTGACGTGGTGGTCGAGGTCGACGCCGGTGGCGACCAGCGCGTCCAGCTGGGCGCTGCCGTCGACCGTCACCTCCACCACGTCGGCCTGCTCGTCGGCGGAACGTTCGAGCACGACCGGGGCGTCGGCCTCCCGGTCGGGCGGGGCGGCGGTGCCGGCGGTCGCCGGGCCGGCGATCAGCAGCAACGCCACGCCTGCGGCCGTGGCGGCGGGTAGCCGCCGCCAGCGGCGGGGGAGCGCGGAACGGGACATTCGGGCCACCTTCCTCAGGTGCGAGACGGGCCGACGGCGCGCGGCAGCGCCCGCCGTCGGGCGGGTGTGCGAAACAGGGAGGTCGGACGCCGACAGTCGGGCGACGGCGGCGACCGAACACGACGTCCATCCGCGGACGACGGGGGACACGGGGACGTCTCCCGAACGGGCGGATGCGACGGACCGGCGCCGATCCGGTCTGCGTGACGGGCGGGGGGCGAACCTGGTTACGGTAGGTCGTGGGGGCGTTGCCGATCGGTGCGCCCATCCTGGCCGTGCCTACTCTGATCTGTCAATGATCTGTCCGGTCGCACACGGACTGTCACAGCGCGGCGGCGCGGGTGTCCTCTCCCGACGGTCGATCCGGCGCCGACGGTCAGGACCCCGACCGGTAGTGGCCGGTGAGCCGGCCCAGCTTCATCGCCAGGTGCAGGCACAACCGTTCGTTGCCGTCCTTGAGGTCGGTGTCGGCGAGCTGCTCGACCCGTTGCAGCCGGTAGTAGAGGGTGGTCCGGTGCAGCCGCAGCTTCTCGGCGGTCGCGTGGGCGTTGCCGGCCAGGTCGAGGTATGCCTCCAGGGTCTCCAGCAGCACCTGGTGGGCGTCGTCGCGCAGTAGCCGTTCCAGCCCGGGGTGCACCCCGGCGGCGTCGAGGTCCCGGCCGTCGAGCTGGGACAGCACCCGGTAGATGCCCAGGCCGGACCAGGAGACCACCCGGCCGAGCGCCGGCAGCTGCACGCCCACCCGGGCCGCCTGCACCGCCTCCCGGTAGGACTCCACCGCGTCGGCCAACCCCGGGCGGGACTGGCCGATCCCGGTCACCGTCCGTTCCACCGAGGAAAGCCCCCGGGTCGCCTGGGCCAGCGCCTCGTCGAGATGCTCGGCGGCGACCTTCGGGGTGGGCTGGCCGGCGATCCGGCCGCCGGAGATCAGCAGCACCCCGTGGTCGGGCCAGACCATGTGCAGCGACTCCCGCACTCCGAGCCACCGCCGGGTCGCCACCAGCGCCTGTTCCAGCGCGATCCGGGCCACCTCGTCGAGGTGCCGCCCGGCGGCGGGGACGAGCTGGGCCACCACGGCGGTGGTGGGGCCGTCACCGGCGACCGTGCCCTCCTCCAGCAGCGCCCGGACGGCGTGCGTGCGGGCCTGCGCGCTCTCCACCAGCAGCGTCCGGGTGGCCTCCGACTCCCGCTGCGAGGCCAGCTCGCCGAGCAGGTTCTCCCGGTAGAGGGCCAGCGACAGGTCGGTGAAGGCGCTGGTCGCGGTGGCGATGTCGGCGTCGGTCATCGACCCGTCGTCGTCGATGAACCAGACGAACCCGAGCAGCAGGTCGTCGTGCCAGATCGGCACGCAGACCCGGGGGAGCAGGTCGAGGTCGACGTCGGCCGGGGTGCGCACCGGCTCACGGGCGGTGAGCACGCCCATCCGGCGGAACCAGGCGATCACCTCGGGGGTGGTCTGCCGGCGCAGGATCGACATCCGGCGCACCTCGTCCATCGGCCCGTCGTGTTCGCTGTAGACGACCACCCGCTGCCGCCGGTCCTCGATGAGGGCGGGACGCCCCACCCGGGCGGCGACGGCATCGACTATGCGCTGAAGCTCACCGTGCATGGATCTCCCCTGGTTGGCTGCGCGGCAGGGGTGCGACAGCCGGTGCCCTACCCTCTGCGGCCGGCGGCCCCGGGCGCAAGGTCCACCGGGGATCTACCGACAAAAGGACGGCCCCCGGGGCGACTGTTCCGGCAGTTGTCCGAAGCGCCGCCGTGATCGCCGATCGTAAGGTTCCGGTGCGGTGGGCAGCGGGCCGCCGGCGCGCAGGAGGGAACGCCCGAGTGACAGCTGGTAGGCCCTGGCGGGGGGTGCTGGTCGCCGTCACCACACCGTTCCGCGACGACCTCGCCGTCGACTTCGACCGGCTCCAGGAACACGTGCGCTGGCTGGCCGAGGCGGGGTGCCACGGGGTGACCCCGTGCGCGTCGGTGGGGGAGTACCGGGCGCTGTCCGACGACGAGCGGGCCGACGTGGTGCGGGCGACGGTGCAGGCCGCGCCGCCTGGCTGCGCGGTGCTGCCCGGCGTCGGCGGGTACGGCAGCCGGCAGTCCCGCCGCTGGGCCGAGCAGGCCGCCGCCGCCGGGGCCCACGGGGTGCTCGCCCCACCCCCGGACGGCTACCCTGCCGGCGACGCCGACGTGGTCGCCCACTACCGGGAGGTGACCGCCGTCGGGCTGCCGGTGGTGGCGCACAACGACCCGTACGACACCCGGGTGGACCTCACCCCGGAGCTGCTCGCCCGGGTCGCCGAGACCGACGGGATCGTCGCGGTCGAGGAGTTCTCCGGTGACGTCCGACGGGTGCACCGGATCAGGGACCTCTGCCCGCACGTGGACGTGCTGGCCGGCGCGGACGACGTGCTGCTGGAACTCGTGTTGTGCGGGGCCCGGGGCTGGGTCTCCGGCCTGTCCAACGCGCTGCCCCGGCAGGCCCTGCGCCTCTACGACCTCTGTGCCGCCGGTGACCTGGCCCGCGCGTTGCCGCTCTACGCCGAGCTGCACCCGGCGTTCGGCTGGGGCTCCCGGCCGGAGGCGGTGCAGGCGATCAAGCTGGCGATGGACTGCGCCGGGCGGTTCGGCGGACGGTGCCGCCCGCCGCGCGGCCCGCTGCCGCCGCCGGTCGCCGCCCGGCTGCGCCGGGACCTGGTCCGGGCCCTGTCCGTCACCATCGATCCGGTTGCCGACGGCCGTCCCCGCTGAACCGTCCGGGCTGCTCCGGCCGGTGCCCGGGGCGCACCGGCGGGCCGGGCCGGCCGGTCCGGTCCGGGGCCCCGGCCGGTCGCCCCGGCCGGTCGCGACCGGACGCCGGTCCTTCAGGTGTCGGAAGCCGCCGGTCCACCTGCCGACATCTGCACGGTGACCCGCCCCGGCCCGTCCTCCTAGATTCGCTGCGCGGCCCGGTGCACGGCTGTCCCGGCGGCCATCCCTCGGGACACCGGTCACCGGCGGCCGCGTCCCTCCCGACGAGAGGTGAACCCGTGCACCGTGCTCCCCGCAACACCCCCCGACTGCGGCGTCGCGTGCTGGCCGCGGTCCTGGCCGGCACGCTCGTGGCGACCGCCTCGACGCAGGCCGCCGCGGCCCCGGCCAATCCGGCCGGCGGCACCGCGCCGTTCCAGGTCCTCGACCCGCAGGCCTGGCAGAACCCCGACACCATGACCTGGGACGACTACCAGGCGGTTCCCGGCAGGAACTGGGCCGATCCGAGTGTGCGGGGCTCGATCCGCAACTTCAAGATCGCCCTGGTCGCGCTCGACTATCCCGACCAGACGTTCGCGGTCTCCCAGCGGGCCCGCTCGACGGTCTTCGGCAACCCCCAGTCGGTCGCGGCCAACATCCCCCGCGCCGACGTGCCGAAGTTCTACCAGGACTTCCTCAACACCCCGAACACCCTGAACAAGGGGCACACCCTGCACGAGTACTGGATGCAGGACTCCAACGGGCGCTACGGCGTGGACCTGGCCGGGTTCGGGCCGTACCAGATGCCGGCGAAGTCCTACCAGTACGGCCTGGACAACAGCTTCAACCCCGGCGCCTGCCCGAGCGGGGACACCTGCAACAAGAACATCCGCACCGACGGGCTGGGCGCCTGGCGGGCGGCGGTCGGTGACGAGGTCGCCAACCAGTACGAGCTGGTCTTCATCCTCAGCGCCGGGCAGGACGAGTCGTCCACCTGGCAGGAGTTCGGGCAGATGATCTTCCAGAACAAGGAGGACGTGCCGGATTCCTGGGGCCCGCCGGACCCGAACCTGCCGAACTGGGCCAAGACCCGCTACGTGGAGTGGACCTCCTGGAAGGCGGCGGCGGCGCTGTGGCCCAACGCCGGTTCCGGCTCCTCCACCCAGGGGGAGAGCTCCGGCATGGGGGTGTACGCCCACGAACTGACCCACCTGCTCGGCATCGGCGACAACTACAACAACCCGTACGGCGAGCCGTTACGGAGGGCGTACACCGGCATCTGGAGCATGATGTCGCGCGGGTCGTTCAACGGACCCGGCGGCCCGCACACCCGTTGGCAGATCCCGCCGACCAACGGCGGTTCCATGGGTTCGCTGCACACCGTGCGGGACAAGCTCAAGATCGGCCTGCTCGGTGAGGAGCACGTGCTGCGGCTGTCCCGGGAGGCGCTGGCCTCCTCGGGCCTGGTCGTCGCCCAGGTGACCGCCCGTGCGGTCGACGCCGGCCCGAAGGGGCTGACCGGGGTGAACATCGCCCTGAACAAGGACCTCTCGCCGGCCTGCACGGTCGCCACGAACCCGCTGTGCGACGGCGGGAGCTTCAACAACTACACGGTCGAGGTCGTCGACCGGATGGGGGCGGACTCGTTCACCCCCGACCGGGGCGTGCTGCTGAGCAAGACCAAGAACGCCGACAGCGCGCCGTTCCAGTGGGTGGTGGACGCCAACCCGCAGGACATCGACATGATCGACTTCTACCGGCCGGACGGTACCCCGCAGAAGATCACCATGGGTGACTACCGGCAGCTCTCCGACGCGCTGTTCCACGCCGGGGCGGACACCGGCAGCCAGTACGAGTACGTCGACGAGGCCAACCGGCTGCACTTCTACATCATCGACCTCAAGCGGGACTCGGCCGGCTCGCTGTCGTACACGGTGGCGGTGCGGTCGCTGGACGGCACCGGGGGCCCGAGCACGCACGGCGTGACCCTGGGCAAGGGCGAGGTGACCAGCACCGGCAAGCCCACCAACCGGGGCGTGACCTGCTCGTTCGAGCTGACCAACAGCGGCGTCTACTCCGCCGGTGGGCAGCAGCACCCGGAGGACGCGACCGCGTACCTGAAGTCGGACGTCTACCGGCTCTCGGCGGAGGTGGCCGGCAAGGGCTGGCGGACCTGGCTGCCCAACCCGCTGGCGACCGCCCAGTTCGGCAAGTCCACCACCGTCCGGGTGTCGGTGGGGGCCACCGCCGCCGCGGCGGACACCGGCTTCGTCAAGCTCACCGCGACCTCGGAGAGCGACCCGTCGAAGACGGTGACCAAGCAGTGCCGGGTGGAGAAGTCCTGACCGGAATCGACCGACGCCGTGGGTCCGTGGTGGCGCAGGCCGCCACGGACCCGCGGCGCGGGTGGGAGGAGACCACGTGCGGCTGACCACGAGCGCCCGCCGCGGTGTCGGCGCGCTGGCGATCCTGCTGCTGGCCGGCGCCACCGGCTGCGGCGGCCCCGACGCCGAACCGGAGGCGGTCACCCAGACCACCGTCCGGGTGCTGGTCCGCGACATCAACATCCGGGCCGAGGGCGTAGACTGCGCCGGCACCGGCCCGTACCTGTACTTCCACCACCGGGCGCCGTTCCGGCTGCTCGACCCGGACGGCGCGGCCCTGGTCACCGGGACGCTGCCGGCGGGCACGGCGGTGGCCGCCTTCGCCGAGGACCTCGGGGTGGAGCGGGTGCCGACCTACTGCGAGTTCGCGGTGCCGGTGCAGGTGCCGCAGCGGGCCGGGTACCGGCTGGAGGTGGCCGGCCGGCCGGCGCTCGACCTGACCCCGGACACCAGCGAGGGTCCGGCGCTGGTGGCGGTGGTGCCGACGTGAGGCGACGGCTGCTTGCGCCGCTGCTGGTGGTGCTGGTGCTGGCCGGCTGCACCGCCCGGCCGGCCGCCGAGCCCGCACCGGCGCTCGCCGGCGGCGCGTCGACGTTGCCCGGCCCGGTCCCCGCCGACCTGGCGCTGCGCCCGGCGCCCGGCACCGCGCCGGCCGCCCCCGCGTTCACCGGCGCGCTCACCGACGGCACCCCGCTCACCGCCGCCCGGATCTGGGCCGACCGGCCGGTGGTGTTCACCTTCTTCAGCTCCTGGTGCACCACCTGCGTCGACCGGCAGGACGCGCTGAGCGACCTCGCCCGCCGCCACCGGGACCGGGTGGTCTTCGTCGGGGTGGCGGGCGCCGACCAGGCCGACGAGTTGCAGGACTACCTGCGTGCGCACCGGGTGGAGTATCCCGTCGTCGTGGACGAGCAGCAGACGATCTGGCGGTCGTACGCGGTGCGGGAACCACCGGCCGTCGTGCTGGTCGCCAAGGGCGGCGCGTTGCTGCGCGGGTGGCCCGGTGGGCTGGACGCGGCGGCGCTGGAGCAGCGGCTCGGGGAACTGGTGCTGGCCGGCTCCGGGTAGCCGCCCCGGGTGAGGACGGCCGGCCCCCGCCGGCCCGTGCGGGCGTGGCGTCGAACCGACGGGAGGTCGACGCTGCGCCCTGCGGCGTGCCTGGGGTCTCCCCGTCTCCGTCGCGGTCGGTGTTCGCGCTGGTGGGGGCCGGTGGATCCACGGGGGAGGCCGGTGCGGGCGACCGTCCGGCCGCTCCCCGCCGACCATCGGGAACTTCTGTTCGCGCGAACAAAAGTTTCTCCGTTCGAGGTCTATCTTTAGCCGTCGGCCACCGTTAGTGTCCGGTTCACGGACGTAACACGGTTGACATCACCCCTTGATCGACCAGCCATCTACCGGGCCACGCGTATTCGGCGGCGCAGGTCCTTCGACCCTCCTAGCAGGACTTCGCACGTCTCCACGGTCCGCAGGGCCGCTTTCGAAAGGTGGAAATTGTGAACGAGGATCAGCGCCGTATGGCCGCCGACCCCCAGTACCGCGCCCAGGTCACCCGTCGTCGGCTGCTGGCCGCGTCGGCCGGCGCCGCCGCCGTGCTCGGCGCGGCCGGCCTGCCTGTGCTCCAGACCAACGGTCCCGCCCGCGCGGACGGCAAGTGGCGGGTCGACCCGCTCATCCCGGCGCAGAACCGGGGCATCATCCTCTACAGCGTCCGGGACCGGATCTCCGCCGCCCCCGACGACAGCGGCGTGCCCTACGGCTTCGAGCGGGTGCTCGCCAGCCTGGCCGAGATGGGCTACAAGGAGATCGAGTTCGCCGGCTACAACCAGCACACCTCGATCCTCGGTCGGCAGATCACCCCGACGGAGATCCGCAAGATCCTGGACGACAACGGGCTGGTCGCCAACGGCACCCACACGTCGATCAACGCGGCCACCTTCCAGCAGCAGCTGGACATCGCCGAGGAACTCGGCATGAAGAACATCGGCACCGGCAGCGACCCGACCAACAGCGCCTACCAGTCCGACTGGGACGCCGCGGCCGACCTGTGGAACGAGCTCGGCCGGCAGGCCAAGGAGCGCAAGATGCGCCTCTACACCCACAACCACGACGTGGCCTACTCGTTCCTGCTCGACAGCGGCCCGCTGGACGCCAACGGCAAGCCGACCCGCTCCTCCGGCGTGCGCCGGCTGGAGTACTTCTTCGCCAAGACCGACCCGAAGTACGTCTTCTTCGAGTGCGACATCTACTGGGCGTACGTGGCCCGGCACAAGCACACCACGTACACCAACTCGGCCGGCCAGCAGAAGACCTCGCTGTTCGACCCGATCCTGAACGTGGCCCGGCGCACCAAGCGGTTCCCGCTGTTCCACGCCAAGGACGGCAACCGCAACACCACGCTGCCCAACGGTTACGAGATGATCCCGCTCGGTGAGGGCGACATCAACTTCCAGCAGTTCTTCCAGACCATCGGCGAGTCGGACTTCCACCACGCCAACTGGGAGATGGACACCGCCCCCGGCGGCACCGCCAACCCGGGCCAGTCGCTGGACTTCGCCCGGCTCAGCTACGCCAACATGGCCGACCTGACCATCTACACCAAGGACTGACCCGCCCGCCGGCCGTAGCCGGGCACCGCCCGGCCGCACCGCCGCCGGTACCCAGGTGGCGGTCGCGTCCCCCGACGTGACCGCCACCTCTCCCGGGCCCCGCCCCGACCGTCCGCGCCGCCCGGCGGCCCCGGACGGCGACCGGGCGTACCGCCCCCCTAGCCCGTCACCTCTTCCGACCCGTGACCCCGGGCCGCGCTGCCGCGCGCCCCGGCACGGGCCCAGGCCGCACGCAGCTCCCCGGTCGGCGAACCGCACGGGGCCGGGACGGCGTCGTCCCGACCCACCGGAGAGCGAGAGGCGGCACATACCACCCGGGTGGCCCCGGCGACCCGCCCGGAGCAGGCAGCACATCGTCCCCCCACCGGAGGAACCAGATGGCAAGATCGGCACACCGATGGCTCGCCGCGATCGCAGGGGTCGGGATCGTCGTCCCGCTCGCCGCGGCCGCCCCGGCGTTGGCCCAGCCGGCCCAGGACCAGACCAGCGTCCTGGTGTTCACCAAGACCGACGGTGAGCGTCACCCGTCGATCGACAAGGGCGTCAACGCGATCCGCACCCTGGGCAACGGCAACGGCTTCACCGTCGACGTCACCCAGAACTCGACCGCGTTCTCCGACGACAACCTGGCCAGCTACGGCGCGGTCGTCTTCCTCAACACCACCGGCGACGTGCTCAACAGCAGCCAGGAGGCGGCCTTCGAGCGCTACATCCGCAACGGCGGTGGCTACCTCGGCGTGCACGCCGCGGTCGAGGCCGAACCGTCGTGGACGTTCTACCGCGACATCGTCGGCACCACCGCCGCCGGCACCGCGTCGAGCGGGCCGGCGAGCATCGACGTGGCCGACCGGGCGCACCCGGCGAGCAAGCCGCTCGCCCGGCAGATCAGCCTGAACGACCAGTGGTACAACTTCACCACCAACGTCCGGGGCACCGCGCACGTGCTGGCAACGGTGGACGAGAAGACGTTCACCGGCGGCACCATGGGCTACGACCACCCGATCTCCTGGTGCAAGGACTTCCAGGGCGGCCGGTCGTTCTACACCGGGCTCGGCGACTCCGCCGACACGTACGCCAACGGCGCATTCCGCAAGCACCTGCTCGGCGCGATCCAGTGGTCGGCCGGCATCGTGGAGGGGGACTGCGGGGCGACGGTCAAGGCCAACTACGAGAAGGTCATCCTCAACGACGAGCCGGGCGAGCCGATGACCCTGTCGGTGCTGCCCGACGGCCGGGTGCTGCACAACACCCGGGCGGGTGAGATCCGGTTGTACGACCCGGAGACCGGCGCCAGCCCGGTGATCACCACCATCCCCGTCTACCAGCACGACGAGGACGGCCTCCAGTCGGTCACCGTCGGGCCGGACTTCGCCACCGACAAGTGGGTGTACGCCTACTACGCGCCGAAGCTCGACACCCCCACCACGGACGCGCCGGCGACCAGCACCGACCCGACCGCGTGGGACGTCTACAAGGGCCACAACCAGCTCTCCCGGTTCAAGTTCGTGGAGGAGCCGACCCCGCACCTGGACCTGGCCAGCGAGCAGAAGATCATGAAGGTCGACACCGACCGGGGCATCTGCTGCCACGTCGCCGGTGAGATCAAGTTCGACGGCAAGGGGCTGCTCTACCTGGTCACCGGTGACGACACCAACGCCGGTGGCTCGGACGGCTTCACCCCGATCAACGAGTCGCCGACCCAGGGGCCGGGCTACGACGCCCAGCGGTCCGCCGGCAACACCAACGACCTGCGGGGCAAGGTGCTGCGGATCAAGGTGAAGGCGGACGGGTCGTACAGCATCCCGGCCGGCAACCTCTTCCCCGAGTCCGAGGACCGCGACGACCAGACCCGCCCGGAGATCTTCCTGATGGGTCTGCGCAACCCGTTCCGTTTCGACGTGGACTCGCGCGGCTTCGTCTACATCGGCGACTACTCGCCGGACTCGCAGGTGCCGAACCCGGCCCGGGGGCCGGAGGGCACCGGTCGGTGGATCGCCACCAACAAGGCCGGCAACTTCGGTTGGCCGTACTGCTACTCGCCGACGCTGCCGTACATCGACTACGACTTCGTCACCAAGGAGTCCAAGGGCGCGTTCAACTGCGCCGCGCCGGTGAACGACTCGCCGCGCAACACCGGCCGTCGGGTCCTCCCGCCGGTGCAGGACCCGCAGCTCAACTACACCTTCCGGGCCACCACCACCTGCGCCGAGGCGTACCTGGCCAACCCGCCCGGCACCTGTGAGTTCCAGTGGCCGGTGCTCGGCACCGGCGGCGTGGGCCCGATGGGCGGCCCGGTCTACAAGTACGACGCCGCGCTGGCCTCCGAGACCAAGTTCCCGGAGTACTACCACGACGCGGTGGTCTTCGGGGAGTTCACCCGGGACAAGATCTTCATGATGCGCACCAACGGCAGCGGCAAGCTGGTCGGGGTGGAGCAGTTCCTGCCGGGCTTCGTCTTCGACAACCCGATGGACATGGAGTTCGGTCCGGACGGCAACCTCTACCTGCTGGAGTACGGCGACGGCTTCTTCCGGGCCAACCCGGACGCCGCGTTGTCGGTGATCCGCTACGCCAAGGGCACCCGGGCGCCGGTGGCGGAGCTGCACGCCAGCCCCACCTCCGGCCAGGCGCCGCTGACCGTGCAGTTCTCCGCCGAGGGCTCCTACGACGCGGACCCGGGTGAGACCATCACCTACGCCTGGGACTTCGACGGCAACGGCACCACCGACTCGACCGAGCGGGACGCGTCGCACACCTACACCACCAACGGGGTCTTCACCGCCAAGCTGACGGTCACCGACTCCAGCGGCAAGACGGCGGTGCTCACCCGCGAGATCACGGTGGGCAACACCGCGCCCACCGTGAAGGTCACCTCGCCGCTGTCCGGCACCTTCTTCAACTGGGGTGACACCGTGCCGTGGACGGTCACCGTGACCGACCCCGAGGACGGCCCGATCGACTGCAGCCGGGTCACGGTCTCGTTCGTGCTGGGCCACGACACCCACGGCCACGGCATGAGCGACGCCAACGGCTGCTCGGGCTCGTTCGAGACCCCGGCCGACGGCGCCGACCACGCCGGCGGCTACCTGTACGGCGCGATCAGCGCCACCTACACCGACAAGGGCGCCAACGGCCAGCCGGCGCTGTCCTCCCTCGACCAGGTGGTCCTGCAGACCTTCCGGCAGCAGGCCGAGTTCGCCCAGGTGCAGCAGGGCGTCACCCTGGCGAACACCACCGACGCCGGTGGCGGCCAGCACGTGTCCGGCATCGACAACGGTGACCACATCGCGCTCGACCCGATCAACCTGGGCGGGATCGACTCGATCACCTTCCGGTACGCCGGTGGCTCCACGGCCACCGCCGGAACCCCGCGCGGCATCGTCGAGCTGCGGCTCGACTCGCCGACCGGTGAGCTGGTGACCAGCGCGACGCTCAACGCGACCACCGGCACCAGCGCCTGGGCCAGCCAGACCTTCCCGGTCAGCCAGGCGGCCGGCACGCACGCCCTCTACCTGGTCTTCAAGCCCGTCTCCGGCGGACCCACGACCAGCCTGTTCAACCTCAACTGGGTGGAGTTCGGCGGCCCGACCTCCTGACGTCACCACCCGGACGCCGGGAGGACGGAGACTCCGTCCTCCCGGCGTCGCACCGGCACCGGGGCGGCCACCGGCACCCGGCCGGGCGGCACCCGCAGGTGCCCGACCCGGCCGGTGGCGACGGTGGCCGGCCAGGTCTGACTGACCGGCCAGTGGCCGGCCGACCGTCGATGATCTAGCGTCCCGTGCGCCCGGGGGCCACGCCCCGCCCCGGCACGCAGCGAAAACGAGGGGGGACCGTGCCGTTCCGTAACGATGCCGCTGACCGAGGGGGACAGCCCCGCCCCGACCGCCCGGGGCCGGGCGTCACCTGCCCGCCGGGCTGGCGTCCCCTGCGGGTGGCGATGATCGGCCAGAAGGGCGTGCCGGCCACCTACGGGGGGATCGAACGGCACGTCGAGGAGATGGCCAGCCGGCTGGCCGGCCTCGGCCACGAGGTGACCGTCTACTGCCGGGACAGCTACGGCGCGGTCGAGGAGACCCGGCACCGGGGCATCCGGTTACGGCGGGCCCGCACCGTGCCCAGCAAACACCTCGACGCCATCGTGCACTCGGCCACCTCCACCCTGGCGGCGCTGGCCGAGCGCCCCGACATCGTGCACTACCACGGCCTCGGCCCGGTGCTGACCGCGCCGCTGGCCCGGTACGCCTCCCGCGCCCGGGTGGTGCTCACCGTGCACGGGCTGGACAACCAGCGCGACAAGTGGGGCCGGGCGGCGCAGGCCGTGCTCGGCACCGCGTACCGGCTCAGCGGGCACCTGCCCGACGCCCGGGTGACCGTGTCGCGGGGCCTGGCCGCGCACTACGCCAGCCGGTTCGGCCGGCCCGCCCGCTACATCCCCAACGGGGTGGTCGCCCCCACCCACCTGCCGCCCCGGGAACTGTCCCGGTTCGGCCTGCGCCCCGGCAACTACCTGCTGCTGGTCGGCCGGCTCGTCCCGGAGAAGGCCGCCGACCTGCTCGTGCGGGCGTTCCGTCAGCTGCCGACCGACCTGCGGCTGGCCATCGTCGGCGGTTCGGCCTTCACCGACGGGTACGTCGCCCAGCTCCGCGCCGCCGCCGGCGACGACCCGCGCATCGTGTTCACCGACTTCGTCTACGGCGACGTGCTGGCCGAGCTGTACTCGCACGCGGCGGCCTTCGTCCAGCCGTCCCGCCTGGAGGGGCTGCCGCTGACCGTGCTGGAGGCCGCCTCGTACGGCCTGCCGGTGGTGGCCAGCGACATCGAACCCCACCGCGAGATGCTCGACCGCGACGGCCCGGGGCAGCGGCTGTTCCGCGACGGCGACGTCGACGACCTGCGCCGTGCGTTGCACACGGTGACCGCCGACCTGCCTGCCGAACGGGCCGGCGCCGCGCTGCTGCGGGACCGGGTGCTCGCCGAGTACAGCTGGGACGCGGCCGCCCGTGAGCTGGAGGAACTCTACTTCTCGCTGGCCCTGCGCGCCCCCCGCCGGGGGGAACCGGACGTTGGGTCGCCCACGGTCGGCGTAACGGCCCATGCCCCCCGACCTCGGCGACCGTTAGATTAGGCCGTTCCTCCGGCCGTCGGCGGCGACCGGCAACAGTTCCCTGGAAACGAGTGGTCGGCGAGCGGTGGACGGACAGCGACACGGCACGGAGAGTGACCTCGCCCTGCCCGACGGCGGGCGGCGACGGTGGGCCGCCGGTGATCCGACCGCCCGCCTGCTGACCGTCGGCGCGGCCCTGCTCTGCGCCGTGGCGGCGGTCGCCGTCGGGTTGGCCGCCACCGGCGGCGGCCGGGTCGGCGCGGTGCTGCCCCTGGCGGTCCTCGCCGGGCTGGCCGTCGGCGTGCTCGCCCTGACCCGGTTCGCGGCGTACGTGCTGCTGATGCTGGCGGTCCGCTCCTGCGTCGACCTGTTCAAGCTCAGCGGCCCGACGGCCGGCCGGGCCGACGGCGCGGCGGCGACCCGGGCGATGGACCCGTCGACGATCCTCGCGGTGCTGTTCCTGCTCGCCGCCGGGCTCTGGCTCGCCGCCCAGCTACGCCAGCGGGGCCGGCTGCGCGGCTCGCCGCTCGGCGTGGCGATGCTGCTGGTCGGGGCCACCTCCCTGGTCAGCGCGGCGGGGGCCGCCCAGCCGGTGCCCAGCGCCCTGGAGGCGTTGCGGATCGGCACCGTGGTGGTGATGTTCGTGGTCCTGGAACAACTGATGCCGGACCTGCCGGCGGTCCGCCGGGTGCTGCTCGCCGCGTACGCCTCGCTGGCGCTGGCGGTCGGCTACACCGTCGTGCTGTCCCTGCTCGGCCACCCACCGGCCGAGGTCAAGGGGGGCTTCACCCGGATCAGCGGGCCGTTCGGCCAGTCCACCACCTTCGGCCGCTACCTGATGTTCATGGTGATCTTCGGGTTCGGCATCCACCGCTACCTGGGCCGCCGGCTCCGGCTCGGCCTCGGCGCGTTGCTCGCCGCGTCGCTGCTGTTCCTGCTGCTCACCAACACCCGCAGCGCGATCCTCGGCGCGGGGCTGGGCCTGCTGGTGGTGGCGGTGCTGCACCGGAGCCGGCGGATGCTGGTGGCGCTGTGCCTGGTCGCGGTGGCCGGGGTGGCCCTGCTGCCGAGCGTGGCGCACCGCTTCGGGCAGCTCGCCGACAGCACCGCCGTGGGCGGCGGCCCGACCGGCAACACCCTCGCCTGGCGGGTCGGCTACTGGTCGGAGATCGTGTCGCTGGCCAACCGCAACCCGGTCACCGGGATCGGCCCCAACATGACCAAGTTCGAGGCCGACGAGGCGAAGAAGCCACACAACGACTTCCTGCGCGCGTACGTGGAGACCGGGCTGGCCGGGCTGCTGGCGTACCTGGCGATGCTGGCGCTGTGCCTGCACACCGGGCTGAACGCGCTGCGCCGGGCCCCACCGGGGAGCCTCGGCCGGGGGATCGCGATCGGGTTCCTGGGCTGCGCGGTCGCCTTCGTCGCGGTCAGCGCGGCGTCCAACGTGATCTCGAACGTGGTCACCCTGTGGTACTTCGCGGCGTTCGCCGCGGCAGCCGGCGCGGTCGCCCGGGGGCTACCGGCCGAGCCGACCCGGGTGGCGACGCCCCGACCGGTGGGCACCGGGTGGCAGAACCGATGAAGCAACGAGCAGTGGGGAGCGGCAGGGTGGAGATCGTCGACTATCTGCGGGTCGCGCGGCGTCGACTCTGGCTGCTGGTGGGCATTCCGCTGGTGGCCGGGGCGGCGGCCGCGCTGGTCGTCCTGCTCGGCCCGCAGCAGTACGCGGCCACCTCGTACGTCGCCGCGCCCGCCCTGGTCGGCGGCAGCGCGGCCCAGCAGTACACCGGCACCCAGGCGGCCAGCCAGTTCGCGGCGGCCTTCGCCGCGGCGGTGACCTCTCCGCAGGTGGTCGACCAGGTGGCGGCCGACACCGGGGTGCCCGCCGACACGCTGCGCGACGGGCTGGCGGTCAAGCAGGTCGGCGCGAGCAGTCAGCTCACCGTGACCTACACCGCCGCCGACCGGTCCACGGTCGACCCGGTGCTCGCCGCGACCGGCAAGCGGGCCCTGGCCTTCCTCTTCGCCAGCCAGGTCGGCATCGCCACCGACGAGGTGAAGACGGCCACCGACGAGCTGACCACCGCCACCCGGGCGATCAACGACTGGGAGAAGGCCAACAAGGTCAGCC
Organism: Micromonospora sp. WMMD712; assembly: GCF_029581295.1. Taxonomy (NCBI): domain Bacteria; kingdom Bacillati; phylum Actinomycetota; class Actinomycetes; order Micromonosporales; family Micromonosporaceae; genus Micromonospora; species Micromonospora sp. WMMD712. The sequence goes on along the minus strand of NZ_CP120743.1, from coordinate 1,537,379 downwards.
AGCCGGACAAGCTCTACCAGTCGACCCTCCAGGAGATCGCCAGCCTGCGGCAGCAGCAGTTGCAGATGCAGGCGGTCGGCAACACCCGGGGGGCCAACGCCGCCGCCGAGTCGATCAGCGCCGGGCAGAAGCGGCTCGACGGGCTCGGCCCGAAGCTGCCCGACTACCAGGCGCTGATCGCGCAGCGGGACAGCGCCACCAGCGCGTTGGCCTCGGCCCGGCAGCGGCTGCAACAGGCCCGCGCCCAGTCCCAGGCCGCCGACCCGGAGAAGGTGACCAGCGTCGGCGAGGTGCAGCCGGTGTCCCGGGTGAAGGCGCTGGTCGGCCTGGTGCTCCCGGTGCTCGGCGCCGGCCTGCTGCTGGCCGTGCTCCTGGTCGCGGTGCTGGAGTGGCTGTCGCGCAGCCGCCGGGCCGGCCAGCCGTCGGCCGTCGGTCGGGCGGCCCCGCCCGGTGGGCGGCGCGGCAGCGACGACACGGTGGTGCTGCCGGCGGTCACGGCGGGCGTGCCCGAGCAGAACTCCCGGCACCGGTAGGCGGGGGTGCCGGAAGGTTCCGCGCGGGGCGACCAGCACGTCCGGGGAATGGCCCGGGGCGGCGGACTCAACCTGCTCGGCGCCCTGCTCAGCCAGGCGGCGGTCTTCCTGATCATGCTGCTGCTGGCGCGGGTGCTGGGCATCCGGGAGGTCGGCCGGTACGCCCAGTGCTACGCGGTGCTGTCGCTGGCCGGGCTGCTGTCGCTGTCCGGGTTCCGGGCCGGGCTGACCCGGTTCGTGGCGGTGCACCTGGCCGACGCGGACGCCCCGGCGCTGCGCGGCACCATCCGGTTGGGACTGGCCGTCTCGGCCGGCTCGTCGGTCGTCCTGGCCGGGGCGCTGGCGGCGGGCGCGCCCTGGCTCGCCGACCGGCTGCACGACCCGGGGCTGGTCACCGGCCTGCGGCTGGTCGCGCTCACCCTGCCCGCCTCGACGGTCTGCGAGGCGGCCCTCGCGGCGACCCGGGGCTGGCGCACCCAGCGGCCGTTCACCTTCATCGGCCAGCTCTACGAGCCGGGCGCCCGGCTGCTGCTCACCGCGCTCGCCCTGGTCACCGGGGCGGGGCTGACCGGGGCCTTCTGGGCGCTGGTGGTGGCCGGCTGGTCGGCCGCCCTGCTCGCCCTGCTGGCGCTGGGCCGGCTGGTGCGCCGGGTGCCGCCGGCCCGCCCGGTGCACCGGCCGGGGGAGCTGTTCCGCTTCTCCACGGTCAGCTGGGTGTCGTCGCTGTCGTCGACCGGGCTGATCTGGGTCGACACCCTGCTGCTCGGCTTCTTCGCCAACCCGGAGATCGGCGTCTACAACGTCGCCACCCGGCTGGTCACCGTCGCCATCTTCGTCCTCGCGCCGGTCAACGCCGCGTTCGGGCCGTACCTGGCGCACCTCTACCACCGGGGGGACCTCGACGACGTCCGCCGGGTCTACGCGGTGGCCACCGGCTGGGTCGTCCGGCTGTCGCTGCCGGCGTTCGTGGCGCTGCTGGTCCTCCCCGGCGACCTGCTGCGCGTTTTCGGCGGCGAGGTCGCCACCGGCGCGGCCGTGACCGTGATCCTCGCCCTCGGCCAGCTCGTCAACGCGGCCACCGGCCCGTGCGGCACGGTGCTGAACATGTCCGGCCGGGTGGCCCTCAACATGGCCGACAACCTGGTCGCCCTGCTGCTCAACGTGCTGCTCAACCTGTGGCTCATCCCGGCGTACGGGATCGTCGGCGCGGCGGCGGCGTGGAGCGCCTCGCTGATCGTGGTCAACGTCGCCCGGGTGGTGCAGGTCCGCCACCTGACCGGCGCGCTGCCGTTCACCGTCGGGATGGTCAAGGGGCTGGCCGCCGGTGTCGCCGCGCTGCTCGCCGGCCTGCTGGTGCGCTGGCTGGTGCCGGGCTGGCCGGGGCGGCCGGCCGCCGGGCTGACCGCGATCGTGGCCGTCTACCTGGGGACCGTGCTGGCGCTGGGCCTCAGCCGGGAGGACGTGATGGTGCTGCGCACCCTGGCCCGCCGACGCCGTCGCGGCGGCCCGCCCGACGCCGCCGGAGACGATCCGGCCCCGGCCGTCGACGAGGCCGGCCGGGCGGTGTCGCGGTGAGCGCGGGGCCGCGGCGGGCCACCGTGGACCGACTGCGCCGGATGGTACGCGGCACCCGCGCCTGGGCGCGGGCGGCGCGGCCCGGCCCGGTCGGCGCGCTGCCCGATTTCCTGATCATCGGCGGGCAGCGGTGCGGCACCACCTCGCTGCACCACTACCTCGCCGCGCACCCCGACGTGCGGGCCGCCACCGGCAAGGAACTCCAGTTCTTCAGCCTGCACTACGGTCGGGGGCCGCGCTGGTACCGGGCGCACTTCCCACCGGCCGCCCCCGGTCGCCGCAGCTTCGAGGCCAGCCCCTACTACCTGTTCCACCCCGGCGTGCCGGCCCGGGTGGCGGCGACGCTGCCCGAGGCCCGGTTCGTGGCGCTGCTGCGCGACCCGGTCGAGCGGGCCTACTCCCACTACCTGCACACCCGCTCGTACGGGCTGGAGCCGTTGGGCTTCGCCGAGGCGCTCGCCGCCGAGCCGGGGCGGCTGGCCGCGGCGCTGGCCGACGGGCCGGACACCCCGGCGGCCCACCACGCGCTGCGCAACTTCTCCTACGCCGCCCGGGGCCGCTACGCCGAACAGCTCGACCGCTGGTACGCCCACCTGCCCGCCGAACGGCTGCACGTGATCCGCAGCGAGGACCTGTACGCCGACCCGGCGACCACCTACGCGGGCGTGCTGCGGTTCCTCGGGCTGGCCCCGTACACCCCGGCGGAGTTCGCCCGGCACACCCGCCGGGCGGACAGCGGCCCGTCCCAGCTCACCGCCGAGTTGCGGGCCGAGCTGTCCGCCGGGTTCGCCCCGCACAACGCCCGCCTCGCCACCCTGCTCGGCTGGCCCCGCACCTGGTGAACGGCCACCGCGTCAGCGGATCGGGGCGAGGACGTCGGCCGGGGCGGCCTTCGCGCGCAGCAGCACCGGGCTCGGCCCGATCGGCAGCGCGCCGGTGCGGGCGGCCGGGTCGGCGCCGACCGGGCCGCCGGTCACCCCGGCGGTGGCCGGCAGCGACACCGTGCCCCCGGTGGTCGACCAGACCACCAGGGTGCTCTCCGCGCCCCGGCGGAACGCCACCCCGGTCAGCCCCTTGGCGTTCACGGGTTCGACGGTCGCGTCCCGGGCCGCCGCCGCCAGGGCGGCCATCATCGCGCCGGCCTGCCGCTGGGTGCCGTCCGGGTCGAGCAGGCCGTAGCGGACCTCCGCCCCGGCCCGGTTGTCGGGGTTGTATGCCAGCGGCAGCCAGAGCACCTCGTGGACGCCCCCGGCGACCAACTGACCGACCACCTTGACCATCTCGTCGCCCCGGGCCGCGGCGTCGTCCGCGCCGTCCTTCCAGAACTGGCCGACCTCCCACGCCTGCACCGGCACTCCGGTCGGGGTCTCCGCGCGCAGGTAGTCCAGCAGCGCCGGCACTCCGGAGAAGTGCTCGTAGAAGTGCAGCTGCCGGACGTCGACCACCCGGTCGTCGAGCAGCTTCTCGGTGACCGCCAGGTAGGCCAGGTTGCGGGAGTTCTGCGTGTTGTCCAGCGCCGCGCGCAACGCCGCCGGGTCGGCGACCGCCGGGATCAGCCGCCCCCGGGTGCCGATCCGCCGCTGGAAGTACGCCTGGTAGGCGGCGACGGCCTGGTCCGGCTGCCCGGCGCGCAACAGCCGGTCGGCCACCCCCATCCCGTACGCGACGCTGCTCATGCCCGAGTCGACCACCTTGGCCTGCGGGTCGGCCGACCGGATCGCCTCGGCGGCGGCGGTGACCAGCCGGCGGTAGTCCTCGGGGCTGCCGGCCCAGTACTGCTGCGCGTTGACCTCGTTCTCGATGGCGTACTCGCGGACCCCGTACGGGGCGTACCGCTGCACCAGGGCGCGGACGAAGCTCTGGTAGGCGGCGAGGTCCCGGGGCATCGCCGACTCGGTCTTGTTGGCCTGCCCCCGGGTGAACTTCGCCGTCCCGCCGGTGGCCCAGCAGACCCCGGTGCGGATCTTCAGGTGCAGGGTGATGCCGAGCTGCCGGCTGCGCTCGGCGATCCGGTCCACCGCCGAGAAGTCCGGGCTGCCCTGGGTCTTCTCGATGTCGCACCAGCTCAGCTCGTGGTAGGTCGCCGAGCCGGAGAGCTTCTCCAGGTAGGGCACGAACTGGTCGTGGCGGGACCAGTCCCAGTGCGCGCCGAACGGGTTGCGGGCCGGCGCGCCGGCCGGTGGCGCGCCGGTGGCGCCGGCCGACGGGGTGGCCGCCGAGGGGCCGGTCGCCGACGGGGCCGGGCGGGGGGCGGGCCCGTCCGAACAGGCCGCCCCGGCGACCAGGGCGGCCAGCGCCACCCCGGCGAGCAGCACCCGCCGCCCGGTCCGGCGGCTCACCGGTAGCCCAGTTCGCGCAGGGTGGCACCCGAGAAGATCCGGACCAGCACCCGCAGGAAGGGGTCCAGTTCCCGGCGGTAGGTGCCGACCCGGGAGCCGTAGATCGGGGCGTCGGTGCCGGCGGCGGCCCGCCGACGGTCCGCCTCGGCGGTGTACTTGCCCGCCACGTCGTGCTGCTTGCCGTCGTAGTCGAGCACGCCCGCCTCCCAGGGCTCGCCGAGGAACTCGAACAGGGCACGCATGGCCTTCTCCGGGTCGGTGACCGTCTCCTCGTAGCGCAGCTCGTGGTAGCGGTCGGCCGGCAGCCGGGCCCCGGCGGCGCGGGCGACGCGGATGTAGCGCGGCCACTTCACCACGCACTTCACCGCCGACCAGTAGCCGAACCGCTTGCGGTGCGACACCACCACGTCCCGGCCGTCCCGCACGACGTGCACGAACTGCGCGTCGGGGAAGACCTCGGCCAGGAAGTCGATGGAGAGCGCGTAGAGCGGAGTCTTGTCGGCCCAGCGGGTCTTTCCCCGGGACCGGGCGTAGTCGGCCTGGATGCCGCCGAAGAAGTCGGCGATGCGGCCCAGCCAGTATTCCCGGGGGAACCCGAAGCGGGACAGCCGCTCCCAGTCCCGCCCGACGATGCGCTGCATGTCGGCCAGGAAGCGGGTCTCCGGGCCGCAGCTGACCCGGGAGTGCGAGTCCAGCACCAGCCGCAGCATCGTCGTGCCGGACCGCTGGCAGCCGACCAGGAAGATCGGCCCCCGGGTCGCCCCCACCGCCGGGGTGTGCGGTTCAGCCACGGCCCACCGCCTCCCGCCGGCCGGCCGCCGCGTCCAGCCGCCCGGCCAGGGTGGTGCAGAGCGCCCGTACCCGGGCGTCGATCTCCAGCCGGGGCCGCGCCGGGGTGCGCGCGCCGACGTGCGCGTGCAGCACCGGGTCGTACGGCAGGTCGAGGAAGGCGCACAGCCGCCGGGTGGACCCCGCCGGGTCGGCGACCAGCAGGTCGTACGAGCAGAGCAGGGTGTCCGGGCGGTCGGCCAGCCCGAGGGAGAAGTACAACGAGTTGCGCACGTACCAGAACAGGGCGGCGGCGGTGTGCGGGGTCATCCGGTCGTAGTCGAAGCCGGCGACCAGGTCCCGCGTCGGCGCGTCCAGGCGCTGCCCCTGCCAGCCGTCCCCGATCGTGCCGTCGGCGATCGCCCGCAGCGCCCGCAGGTTGGCGTCGCCGAACTTCGCCACCTCGGAGCGGGCCCGGTCGTCGACGTCCCGGTACGCCCACAGCGCCCGCCCCGGCGCGACCCCGGCCAGGCCGAGCAACTCGTCCACCCGGTGCGTGTCGCACAGCGGCTTGACCAGCACGTACCGGTGCCGGCTGCGGCGGACGACGGCGGCCAGCACCGGGTCGGGGCGCAGCCGGAAGCGGTGGAACACGGCCCGGTCGTTCTCGTTGCGGACCTCCACCGACGGGTCGGCGTCCAGCCCCCGGGTCAGCATGTTGGTGCCGGAGCGTTGCAGGCCCACCAGGTAGACCGGGACGGCCCGGCCGGGCGGCCCGGGATGGGCCCGCCGCCAGCGCCACTTCGCCAGCGCGGTGCGGGCCCGGTCGACCGGGTCGAGCCGGTCCTCCTCGATCAGCCGCCGGACGCCCTCGGTGCGCGCCCAGCGCAGGTGCCGACGGACCCGCCGGGCGGTGTACGCCAGCGCCGAGGGCTCGTCGGGGTGCGGCACCGGGTCCTCCTCGGGCACGTCAGGCGGGGTGGGGCACACGGTACCGGCAGATCATCGTGGCTGGCCACGTGGCCGTGTGGTCGACCGGCGATGGGCCGTGTGGTCAGCTTGGGGATCATGAGCTGGACTCACGACGTGGCTGGTGCATACGGTGGGGCCCCTGGTCACCGCTGCCGTCCGGGGCGACCACCCCACCCCTGGACCCCGACGAACCGCGGCAGCCACCCCCGGAGCGGGCCGATGCGTGTCCTCCATGTCAACAAGTTCCTCTACCGGCGCGGCGGCGCCGAGGGCTACCTGCTCGACGTCGCCGAGCTGCAACGGGGCGACGGCGACGAGGTGGCCTTCTTCGGCATGACCCACCCGGACAACGACGCCCCCACCCCGTACGCCCGACACTTCCCCTCCCACGTGGAGCTGGACCCGGCGCCGCGCGGCGCGGGCCCCCGGGCGGCGGTGGCGGCCCGGATGATCTGGTCGCCGGCCAGCCGGCGGGGCCTGGCCCGGGTGCTCGCCGAGTTCCGGCCCGACGTGGTCCACCTGCACAACATCTACCACCAGCTCTCCCCGTCGGTGCTGGCCGCGGTGCGGGCCGCCCGGGTGCCGGCGGTGATGACCCTGCACGACTACAAGCTGGCCTGCCCCAGCTACCAGATGCTCGACCGGGGGGCGGTCTGCGACGCCTGCGTGACCGGCGGCCCGTTGCGCGCGGCCCGTCGCCGCTGCAAGGACGGCTCGTTCGGGGCCAGCTCGCTGCTGGCCGTCGAGTCCTGGCTGCACCGCGCCACCCGGGCGTACGGGCCGGTGCAGGCGTTCGTCAGCCCCAGCCGGTTCCTGGCCGACGTGATGCGCCGGGCCGGGGTCTTCCCCGACCGGATGCACGTGGTGCCGCACTTCGTCGACGTCGCCGCGACGGCGGTGAAGGCGGCCCCCGGCGGGCCGGTGGTCTTCGCCGGCCGGCTGGCCCCGGAGAAGGGCGTCGACGTGCTCATCGAGGCGCTCACCCGGCTGCCCGACGACGTCGTGCTGGAGGTGGCCGGGGACGGCCCGGCCCGCGCCGGGCTGACCGAGCTGGCCCGGCGGCGGGCCCCCGGCCGGGTCCGCTTCCACGGCCGGCTGGACAAGGCCCGGCTGCACGAGCTGGTCCGCTCGGCCACGGTGGTGGCGGTGCCGTCCCGGTGGAACGAGAACCAGCCGATGGCGGTCCTGGAGGCGTACGGCTGCGGGGTGCCGGTGGTCGCCTCCGACCTGGGCGGCCTGCCCGAGCTGGTCACCGCCGGGGTGGACGGCGAGGTGGTGCCCGCCGACGACCCGGTCGCGCTGGCCACCGGGCTGGCCCGGGTGCTGGCCGACCCGCAGCGGGCGTACCGGATGGGGCGGGCCGGCCGGGCGCGGGTGGAGCGGGACTTCTCCCCGCAGGCGCACCTGACCCGGTTGCGGGAGGTCTACGCGACCGCCGCGCGGACCGTGCGGGAGCCGGTGTGAACCCGCCGGTGCGGGTGCTCTACCTGGCCGGCAGCGGACGCAGCGGCAGCACCCTGGTCACCACCGTCCTCGGGCAGTACCCGGGGGTCTTCGCCGCCGGGGAGCTGCGCTACCTGTGGCAGCGCGGCGAGGTGGAGAACCGGCCCTGCGGCTGCGGCCGGCCGCTGCGGGACTGCCCGCTGTGGCGTGCGGTGCGCCGGGAGTTGCCGGTGGAACGGGCCGCCACGATCGCCGCCGGGCTGCGGGGCCGGCTGCGGATGCGCGGGCTGCCGGCGCTGCTGCGTCGCCACCGCCGGGGGGACCGGCCGGTGCCCGCGCACCCCGACGACGCGGCGCTGGCCGGCCTGTACGCCGCCGTGGCCCGGCACACCGGGGCCCGGGTGGTGGTCGACTCGTCGAAGCTGCCCCCGTACGGCGCGCTGGTCGCCGCGCTGCCCGGCATCGACCTGCGGGTGCTGCACCTGGTCCGCGACCCACGGGCCACCGCCTTCTCCTGGCGTCGCCGCCGGGGGCTGGACGGCGACGCCGACCCGGAGCTGATGAGCCGGCCGCCGGTGTGGAAGGCCGCCCTGCTCTGGCTGGTGTGGAACACCGTGACCGTCCGGCTGTGGGGTGACCGCGCCCCGGGGGGCTACCTGCGGGTGCGCTACGAGGACCTGACCGCCGACCCGGAGCCGACGCTGCGCCGGATCGCCGCCTTCGCCGGGGTCGACCCCGACGGCGGCCCGTTCAGCGGCCCGGCGACGGTCCGGCTGACGCCGACGCACTCGGTGGCCGGCAACCCGTCCCGGCACCGGACCGGCCCGGTGCCGATCACCGCCGACGTGCAGTGGCGACGCGACCTGTCCCGTTGGTCGTACACGCTGGTCACCGCGCTGACCGCGGCGGGGCTGCGCCGGTTCGGCTACCCGTGGCGGCGCGGCCGCCCGGACCCGGCGGGGGACGGCCGGTCCGCGCCGGACGGGCCCGCCGCGGCCGGCGGGCGGCCGGTGGGCGTCGGGCGGTCGGGGCCGGCGCGGCACGAGGAGGGCTGAGCGATGTTGGCGGTGGTGGTGGGCACCGGGCGGTGCGGGTCGACCCTGGTGCAGGAGCTGTTGTCCCGGCACCCCGGGGTCGGGTTCGTCTCCGGCGTCGACGACAAGCTGTCCCGGCTCAACCTGGCCGGTCGGTTCAACGGTCCGCTGTACCGGCGGTCGGCGCCGCGTCCGGCTGGCATGACGTCGCTGCGGCACAGCCGCCGGTTGCTGGAGAAGGGCCGGCTGCGGGTCGCCCCGTCGGAGGCGTACCAGTTGCTGGACCGGCACGTGCTCGCCGGGTTCTCCCGCCCGTGCCGGGACCTGACCGCCGAGGATCTCACCCCGTACCTGCGGCGGCGGCTGCGCGCCTTCTTCGACGCCCGGATCGCCCGGCAGGGCTGCCGCCTGCTGCTGCACCACGTGACCGGTTGGCCGAGGACCGGGTTCCTGCGGGCCGGCTACCCGGAGCTGCGGGTGGTCAACGTGGTCCGCGACGGCCGGGCGGTGACCAACTCCTGGCTCCAGATGGGCTGGTGGGACGGCTGGCGCGGGCCGGACAACTGGTTTCTCGGCCCGCTGCCGACCGACCTGCGCCGGGAGTGGGAGGAGTACGACAGGTCGTTCCCGGTGCTCGCCGCGCTGGGCTGGAAACTGCTGATGGACTCCTTCGCCGAGGCCCGCGCGGCGCACCCCGAGGCGCAGTGGCTCGACGTGCGCTACGAGGACCTGCTCGCCGACCCGCGTGCCGAGGTGGCCCGGATGCTCGACTTCCTCGGCCTGGACTGGTCGCCGGCGTTCGAGAAGGGCTTCGGACGGTACCGGTTCCACGCCGGTCGGCAGGCCGCCTACCACGAGGAGTTGGGCGACGCGCAGCTCGCCGCCGTGGAACGGGTGCTGGACAAGCCGCTGCGGCAGTGGGGCTACCGGGACTGACCGGCGCGGCGCACCGCCGTCGGGCGCGGCGCGTCGACGTCGTCGGAGCGGGGTGGGCAAAGTTCCTACAGGTGCAGGTGGTGGTGCCGGTCGGTCGGCCCATAGCGTGCGGTTCTCGGGACATTCAAGGAGACTGCATGGCTGCAACGGGAACACCCCTCCGCGCCGGGGCGGCAGTGCTGTCCGCGGTGCTGCTCGCCGCCCTGGGCGCGGCGCCACGGGCGGTGGCGGCGTCGGACGCACCGGCGATCGTGGTCCAGGACGGGGTCACCCAGCCGGTGTTCGGCTATGCCGACGCCATCCGGGAACGCCTGTTCATCGACTCCACCTTCGACAGCGACAACGACGGTCTGCGCGACATCATCGCGTTCGACCTGATGCGACCGGCGGCCACCGCGAACGGGCTCAAGGTGCCGGTCATCATGGACGCCAGCCCCTACTACTCGACGGTCTGCCGGGGCAACGAGTCCGAGTGCAAGGCCGACCTGGACGGCGACGGCCTGCTCGACAAGTGGCCGCTGTTCTACGACAACTACTTCGTGCCGCGCGGCTACGCGGTGATCCTGCTGGACATGGTGGGCACCAACAACTCCACCGGCTGCCCCACCACCAACGCCAACCAGGACAATCTCAGCGCCAAGCAGGCGATCAACTGGCTCAACGGCCGGGCCACCGCGCGCAACGCGGCCGGCCAGGTGGTCACGGCCGACTGGCACAACGGCAAGTCGGGCATGATCGGCAAGTCGTACGACGGCTCGCTGGCCATGGCGACGGCGGTGACCGGCGTCAAGGGCCTGACCACGGTGGTGCCGATCAGCGGTCCCACCGAGTACTACGACTACGTGCGCAGCAACGGGGTGGTCACCCGGGGCAACAGCTACGTGGCGTCGCTGGCCAACACGGTCACCAACCCCGAGCGGCGGGACTACTGCAAGCCGGTGCGCGACGCGATGGCCGCCGCCGACGGCGACGAGCACGGCGACTACACCGCCTTCTGGAACGAGCGCAGCTACGTCAAGAAGGTCCCCAACATGACCGCCAGCGTGCTGCTCTACCACGGTCTCAACGACGACAACGTCCGCCCGGACCACTTCAGCAAGTTCTGGTACGCCCTGGCGGAGAACGACATCCCGCGCAAGCTGTGGCTCTCCCAGGAGGGGCACGTCGACCCGTTCGACTCGCGCCGCGCGGTCTGGGTGTCCACCCTGCACCGGTGGTTCGACTTCTGGCTGCACGGGGTGGCCAACGGGATCATGGACGAGCCCCGGGTCGACCTGGAGCGGGCCGCCGACGTGTGGGAGACCCACGCCGACTGGCCGATCCCCGGCAAGGCCGACACCGAGGTGTTCCTCCAGCCCGGCACCACCGGGGCGGGCGGCCTGAAGCTGGTGCCGACCGCCAAGCCGGCGACCGGCGCGTTCCAGGACAGCCGTACCCAGAGCCAGAACACGATGATCCTCAACCCGGACACGGTGCAGCCGAACCGGCTGGCGTTCCTGTCCGCGCCGCTGACCGCGCCCCTGCACATCTCGGGCACGCCGACGGTGCAGCTTCGGGCCTCGGCCGACCAGACCGACACCAACTTCGGGGCGATCCTGGTCGACTACGGCACCGACGAGCGGGTGGCGCACCGGGCCTCCGGTGAGGGCATCGTCACCCTGGCCACCGAGGACTGCTGGGGACTGAACAGCCCGACCGACGACGGCTGCTACAAGCAGACCGCCAAGCGGGTCGCCACGGCCGACTACGAGCTGGTCACCAAGGGCATCATGGACGCCCAGAACCGGCAGTCCATCCGCACCGCCGTGCCGCTGGTGGTGGGGGAGTCGTACAACTTCACCTTCCCGCTGCTGCCGGAGGACTACGTCTTCAAGCCGGGCCACCGGATCGGCGTGATCATCGTGGCCAGCTACCCGCAGTACTCCAGCCAGGCGGACACCACCGCCGCGAACATCAACGTCGCCCTGAAGAGCAGCAAGATTGTTCTTCCGGTGGTCGGCGGCACCACCGCCGCCCACGCGGCCGGTCTCTGACCGGTCCCCGGGTGGCCGCCGGCGCAGCGGTGCTGCGCCGGCGGCCACCCGGCCTAGGCAATCACCTATTGACAAACATTGTTAACAATTGGACCCTGCTGAGAGAGCGCTCTCCCGTCCCGTCTCCAGCGAGGTGTCGCCATGCGTCTCCGAAGAAGGCTGCTCGCCGCCGCGTCCGCACTGCTCGCCGGTCTCGCGGGCGCCGTCGTCGCCGCGCCCGCCCGCGCGGTCGGACCGGCCCTGCTGCCCGTCACGGTCACCAACACCACCGGCCGCAGCGATGCGGTCTACCTCTATGTCATCGGCGTCCAGCTGTCCTCCGGCCGGCTCGGCTACGTCAACTCCGGCGGCGTCTTCGCGCCGTGGACCGGCGGGCAGATCCCGCCGTCGCCTGCGCCGGACGTCTCCATACCGGGCCCCGGCAACGGCGGCAGCACCACGATCCAGTTCCCCCGTGGCTTCTCCGGCCGGGTCTACTTCGCCCTCGGGCAGAAGCTGAAGTTCTTCCTCACCCCGGACGGGCTGGTGCAGCCCGCTCCCTGGGCGGCCGGTGACGCGAACCGCGACATCCTCTTCGACTGGAGCGAGTTCACCTACAACGACGCCGGGCTGTGGCTCAACAGTTCTCAGGTCGACATGTTCGCGATCCCGCACGCCGTCACCGTGACCGGCGCCAGCGGCGTCACCAGGCGCACCGGCGACGTGGTGACCAACGGCCGCAACGCGGTCATCGACGGGATCAGGGCGCAGCCGGGCTGGGCCAACACCGTCCACACCCGGTCCGACGGGACCGTGCTGCGCGTCCTGGCCCCCGGCAAGGCGGCCGGGGCCGGCCTGCTGAGCACCACCTACCTGGACTCCTACATCGCCTCGGCGTGGAACGCGTACACCACGAAGACCCTGACCGTGGCACCCTTCGCCGACCAGCCGGCCGTCAGGTACTACGGCCGCACGTCGGGCAACACCATGACCTTCACCAACGGCAGCGGCCAGGTGGTCGCCTCCTTCAACCGGCCCTCCTCGGCCAGCGTCTGGGGCTGCGACGGCGACCTGCCCGCGCCGAACGACCAGGTGGTCGGCCCGATCTCCCGTACGCTCTGCGCCGCGCTCAACCGGGGCACGCTCGGCACCATCGACACCCAGCCCAGCACCAACGCCGCCGACTTCTACCGCAACAACCCCACCAACCAGTACGCCCGCCTGATCCACGCCAACATGACCGACGGCCGGGCGTACGCGTTCGCCTTCGACGACGTCGGCGGATTCGAGTCGCTGGTGCACGACGGCGACCCACGTGCGGCCGGACTGGTCCTCAGCCCGTTCACCGGCGGCACCGGCGGCAACCCGGCCACCGGGGTGCCCGTGGTCAGCACCTGGAACAACAAGTGCATCGACGTGCCGAGCTCCAACTTCGTCGACCGCGCGCCGTTGCAGATGTGGAACTGCAACAACACCAACGCGCAGAAGTGGACGTTCAGCGGCACGGCGCTGAAGAGCCAGAACAACAAGTGCATGGACGTCGACGCCGGGTCCACAGCGAACGGAGCGGTGGTGCAGCTCTACGCCTGCAACGGCACCGGCGCCCAGCAGTTCACCCTCAACGGGGCCGGGGACCTGGTCAACCTTCAGGCCAACAAGTGCGTCGACATCAAGGACGCGAACGGCAGCGACGGCGCACGCCTCCAGCTCTGGGACTGCGTGGGAACGGCCCACCAGAAGTGGCGCACGGGCTGACCGGCCGATGCGACGGGGGCGGGTGCGCGAGTCGCCCCCGCCCCCGGCAGGGCGCTCGACGCGCCGCGAAACCCCGCCGACGACCCGGCCGGCAACTGTCGACCCGATGAGGAAGCGGCTCCAGGAGAACCGCACCGCCAGGCGGTACGCACACCCGGCGGTGCCACGGGTCTACCATCAGCCTGTGCACGGCGGTGAAGACGTCTTCCTCTCGCGGATCGCGCTGGTGTCGCGTCGGCTGAAGAGCGAGGCACAGCGTCGCCTGGCCCAGCACGGCGTGCACTCCGGCCAGCAGTTCGTGCTCGGCCGCCTCTGGGAACGCGACGGCCTGACCCCGGGCGAGATCGCGGCGGCGATCAACGTCGAGGCACCGACGGTCACCCGCGCCATCCAGCGGATGGTGGCTTCCGGCCTGCTGCGCGTCGCCGGCGACCAGCGCGACGGCAGGCGGGTCCGGGTGTGGCTGACCCCCCGGGGTGACCAGCTGCGCAACGTGGTGCCGGCGATCACCAGGGGCCTGGAGGAGGACGCGCTCGCGCTCCTGTCCGAGCAGGAGCAGAAGACCCTCGACAGCCTGCTCGAACGCATCGGCAGGGCATTGGACCACGGCGACAGCGGCGAGAACCTGCCGGACGAAGAGCCGGACTGACCTCGGTCGGGCCGGTGAGAGACCGGCCCGACCGGGGCCCTTGCCTGTCTCAGGTCAGGACATGCCGCCGGTGACCCGGACGATCTCGCCGGTGATGCTCTTGTTCGCCTGGGACGCGAGGAACACCACGGCATCGGCCACGTGCTGGCAGGACGGCAGCCGGCCGGTCGGGAGGCGGGAGGTCTGTTCGTCCATGAGGGCCTGGGGGATCTCGAACGGCAGGTCCTTGCCGTCGATGACCCAGCCCGGCATGACCACGTTGACGAGCACGCCGTCGCGCCCGACCTCCCACGAGAGGCTCCTGCTCGCGCCGTGGAGACCCGCCTTCGCCGCGGTGTAGGCGACCGAGCCGACCATGCCGCGCTCGACGAGCGAGGTGGAGACGTTGACGATCCGGCCGCTGCCGCTGCGTCGCAGCACGGGTAGCGCGGCCCGCAGCACCTGCAACTGCGCGGTCAGGTTCGCGTCGATGAGCGCGACCCAGCTGTCGTCGGTCTCGTCCTCGAACTTCCCGGGGCCCGAGGTCGGATCGTGGTCCGCCCAGCGCACCGCGTTGTTCACGAGGACGTCCAGCCCGCCCCACCTCTCCACGACGGCATCGATCAGCCTGGCGGGCGTACCGCTGTCATCGAGGTCGAACGGCACCGTGTGGGCGGTGCCGCCCTCCCGCTCCACCTGGGCGGCCACCTTCTCCGCCGCCTCCTTGTTCGACTTGTACGTCAACGTGACGCGTGCGCCCTCCCGTCCGAACGCGATCGCGGTCGCCGCTCCGATGTTCGACGATCCGCCGGTGACGAGCACGGCGCGGTCTCGAAGGCCCAGGTCCATTCATTCTCCCGAAGATGCTTGCCCGGCTAACTAATACGTTAGCTCAATGCCGGACTGGTGCCGTCGAGGAGCGTGGTGACGAAGTCGTCGGGGCTGATGCTGCCGGGTCGGTCGCTGACCTGGCCGTCGCCGAGTTCGATGACGCGCCAGGTGCCGTCGTGGCGTTGGGCGAGGTCGACGGTGACGAAGGGGAGGTCGAGGGCGGCGACCAGTGGGGTGAGTGTGGTCAGGTCGAGGCCGGTGGGTGGCAGGTCGTCGGGCGTGTCGGGGTGGGCCCCGATCAGTGCGCAGGCGCCGTCGATCCACCAGGTGCGTACCTCGGCGGTGGTGAGGTGTTCGAAGGCCCGCAGGACGAATCCGCCGGTGAAGTCGTCGGCGCGTAGGTCGAGGAAGCGGGTGGCGATCCGCCAGGCGGCGGCGGAGTCGTCGAGGTCGGGGATGAAGGCCGCCTCGTTCCAGTGGTGCTTCATCGACTTGGTGTAGTCGCGGAGTACGGCGGGGCCGGTGCCGAGTCGTGTCCGGGCCTGGTCGAAGGCGGTCCGGTCCGCGCCGGTGGTCCAGGTGGAGGTCGGCGTGACCGGGGCGAGCGAGGGGTACCAGCCGGGCAGTTCGTGGGCGCGGCGGTACTGCTCGGCGTCGGTGCGCAGGGACACGCCGCGGGTGGTGAGGGCTTCGGCGAAGGCGGCGTACTGCTCGCTGCGGAGCATCCAGCCGCGGTAGACCGCGACGCCGCCGGCGGGCACGGTGGCGACGGCGCGGTGCGGGTCGTCGCGGGTCAGCGCGTCGTGGTCGACCACCGCGACGGTGATCCCGGCTTTGCGGGCGGCGTGGGCCTCGGGCGCGAAGTGGGCGTCGGGCAGGCGGGGGCGGAGCGGGTTCGCGGGCACCAGCAGCATCACCCGGGCATCGTGCCGGAGAGGCGACGGCGGGTTCCACCCGATATCCGGCCGGGCGGTCGGGCAGGCGTGGAGCCGTCGGGAACGCCGGGGGACGCCGGCGGCGGGCCGGAACCGCCGGGGAGGTGCCCACCACGGGTGTCTCCGTCAGTGGGGCACCCGGGCCGGGAACTCCTCGACGCCCAGCACGCGCAGCAGGTCGAGTTTCTCCCGGGCCCCGGCGTCGGCCGGGGTGAGCACCAGCAGTTGCTGGCCGAGGTCGGGGGTGACCAGGGTTTCGCAGTCCATCGTGACGCGGCCCACGCGCGGGTGCACGAACGTCTTGCGGTCGGCCCGGCGCACCATGACCTCGTGCTCGGCCCACAGCCGCCGGAAGTCGTCGCTCGCCGCCCGCAACCGTTCGATCAGGCCGGTCACGGCCGGGTCGCCGGCCCGCCGGCCGGCCACCGCGCGCAGGTCGGCCACCTGCTGGCGGGCGTGCCGCTGCCATTCCTCGGGGCCGTGGAGGTCGCGGACGGCCGGGTCGGTGAAGTAGCGGTAGGCGACGTAGCGGCGGTCGCCGGCCAGCCCGGTGTGGTCGCCGGTGAGCAGGATCGACATGCGGTTCTGCGCCAGGACCTCGCCGAGGTCGGACAGGACCATGGCGGGGGTGTCGCCCACCAGGTCGAGCAGGCGGACCAGCCCGGCCCGGGCCAGGCGGGCGACGCCGTCGGCGGGCGGTGGCTGGTGGCCGGCCAGGTGGAACAGGTGGCTTCGCTCGTCGTCGGTCAGGCGCAGGGCCCGGGCCAGGGCACCGAGCAGCTGGGTCGACGGCTGGCTGCTGCGGCCCTGTTCGAGGCGGACGACGTAGTCGACGGACATGCCGGCGAGCATGGCGACCTCCTCGCGGCGCAGGCCGGCGGTGCGGCGGCGGGGGCCGGCGGCGATGCCGACCTCGGCGGGGCGGATGGCCTCGCGTCGGCGGCGGAGGAAATCGGCGAGCTGCTCGCGCTGCATGCCTTCATGCTGCCCGGGGACCGGGCGCCGGGCCAGGGAGCGCCGCTCCCACGACAGGCGCTCCGCTGTCGGCGGGCCGGGAAGCGGCGCAGGGTGGAGCCGAGATCGACCGATGAGGGGAGTTTCGATGCGGGTACGCACTCTGGGCGACACGGGTCCCACGGTTTCCGCGGTGGGGCTGGGGGCGATGAGCATGTCGGGCGCGTACGGCCCGGCCGACCGTGAGGAGAGCATCGCGACCGTGCGGGCCGCGCTGGACGCGGGGATCACGCTGGTCGACACCGGCGACTTCTACGGCATGGGGCACAACGAGCTGCTGCTGTCGGAGGCGTTGCGGGGACGCGACCGGGACGGCTATCTGCTGAGTGTGAAGTTCGGGCAGCAGGTGGGGCCGGGCATGCGGTTCGCCGGTCAGGACTCCCGCCCGGCTTCGGTGCGCAACTTCCTGAGCTATTCGCTGACCCGGCTCGGCGTCGACCACGTGGACATCTACCGGCCGGCCCGGCTCGACCGGTCGGTGCCGATCGAGGACACGATCGGCGCGATCAAGGAGATGATCGACGCCGGTCACGTGCGGTACGTGGGGCTCTCCGAGGTGGACGCGGAGACCGTCCGGCGGGCGCACGCCGTCCATCCGGTTGCCGATCTTCAGATCGAGTACTCGTTGCTGTCCCGGGCGGTCGAGGCCGACGTGCTGCCCACGCTGCGGGAGCTGGGCATCGGGCTGACCGCGTACGGGGTGTTGGGTCGCGGGCTGCTCTCGGGCAACTGGGTGCCGGGGCGGGCGGACGATCCGCGTAACCACAGCCCCCGCTTCTCCGCCGAGAACGCCTCGCACAACCTCGCCCTGGTGGAGGCGCTGCGCCGGGTCGCCGACGCGAAGGGGTGCACGGTGGCGCAGTTGGCGATCGCGTGGGTGGCGGCGCAGGACCCGTCCATCGTGCCGCTGGTCGGTGCGCGCACCCGGCAGCGGCTGGGCGAGGCGCTGCCGGCGCTGGACGTGGAGCTGTCGGCCGGTGATCTCGAGGAGATCGAGGCGGCCGTGCCGAAGGGCGCCGCGCGCGGTGACCGTTACCCGGCGGCGTTCATGTCGAGCCTCGGCGTCGGCAACTAGCCAGGTCCGGTGTCGGAGTCGGCGGCGGGTTGCCCGGGTCGGTCCGCGGACGACCCGGGGCAACCTGCCCGACCTGACCCGGTCGGTCAGCGGCCCGTCCAGCAGCTGAGCTCCATGCCGTCCTCGACCGGGAAGTCGACGCTGACATAGCCGTTGCCGGGGTCGCGGACGTAGGCCACGTAGTCGCTCATCGACTCGAAGGTGGAGTCGTCGCCGACGACCAGGGCGCCCGGGGCGAGCCGGTCCTCGATCAGGCGCAGGACGGGCAGGCACATCTCCTTCCAGCCGTCGAGCAGCGCCAGGCCGATCGGGCCGTCGACCGTGCCGAGGGTGGTCAGCGCGTCGCCCTCGAGCACGGTCACGAGGTCGCTGAGCCCGGCCGCCTCGATGTTGGCGCGGGCCGCCCTGACCTTGGTCGCGCTGAGCTCGGTCGTGGTGACGTGCCCGATCCCGTTGTCGCGCACGGCCGCGGCGAGGTGGAGCGTCGAGATCCCGTACGAGGTGCCGAACTCGACCACCGTCTGCGGTCGGGCCGCGCGGACCAGGGCGTAGAGCAGGTCGCCGCCGCGGGCCGAGATCGGCATGTAGACGTCTTCGAGCAGGTCGGATCGTTCCTGGGCGGTGGCCGTGGGCGCGGGCCGCCCCGGCGGGCGCTCATCGTCGCGCTCGGCCTCGGCGAACAGCCGGACGATCAGGTCGCGGACCGCGGGGTCGTGCAGTGTCGTCGTCATGACACGTAGACTAGACGCAACGTTGCGTCTAGGGAAGTGGTGGGTCTTGTACCGTCTCGGGAGACGTGGAGCCCTCGCGGGAAGAACCCTCACGGAGACGGCACCTCACGGGGAAGGAGCGCCCGATGCACCGCGGCAACCGGCACGGCCGGAGCGAGGCGGCCCGCGAGGCCGTGCTCCAGGCGGCGGACGACCTCGTCGCCGATATCGGCTATGCCAGGGTCACCATCGAGGGCATCGCAGCCCGGGCCGGCGTCGCCAAGCAGACGATCTACCGGTGGTGGCGCTCCAAGACCGACATCCTGGTCGACGCGTTCGCCGCCGACAGCGTCCAGGAGCTCACCCTGCCCGACACCGGAGCCTTCCGCACCGACCTGCGCGCCCACCTCGACGAGCTGGTCCGCTTCCTTGCGGTGTCCGACTCGGGCGCGGTGTTCCGGGCCCTGGCCGGTCAGGCCCAGCACGATCCGGAGCTGGCCACCCGGCTGCGCGCGGAGGTTCTGCCGCGGCTGCGCGCCCGCGACCGGGTGCCGTTCGACCGGGCCGCGGCACGGGGCGAGCTGCCCGCCGACGCCGACGTCGACCTGCTCGTCGACCAGGTGGTCGGGCCGATCCACTTCCGGGTGCTCGTGACGGGCGAACCGGTGACCCCCGCGCTGCTGGACGCGCTGGTCGCCGGGGCGGCCCAGGGGCACCCCGCGGCGCGGACGTCGGCCGGGACGCCGGGTCCACGATCAGGCGCAGGCGTCGGTCGGTCCGGCGGCGGCGAAGGGTGTTGAGGACGCTGCGGAACTCGCGCGTCGCCTCCGGCCCGGCCGCGGCGGCGCGTCCCGCCGGTGGGCGGGCCCCGATCCGGCCACCCGGTCGACGCGCCGGGCCGGTGCCCTAACGGCTGGTCGCCGAGGCGGGCTCGGGCTCCAGGGTGAGCTGGCTGCGGTGCGCGACCGGCACGATCACCGCCGACGCGGCGAGCGCGGCGAGGGCGATCCCCAGCCAGCCCCAGAACCCGAACGAGATGACCAGGCCGGAGAGCACCGCCGGGCCGACGATGTTCTGCGTGATGACGTGCAGGTCGAACGCGCCCAGGTACTCGCCCTGGGCGTGTTCGGGGGCGAGTCCGAAGGCGAGTCCCCAGCCGGAGGCGGCCTGCATCACCTCGGCCACCGAGAGGATCAGCACGCCGGCGACGATCGCCACGCAGGCGAGCGCCACGTTGTCGTCGAGCGCGGTCAGGGCGATGACCAGGCAGCCGCCGGCGAGCCAGTAGCCGGAGCGCCGGGCGAGCCGGCCGGCTCCCGCCACGGTGTCCGCGCCGCGGCTGGCCCGGACCTGGAACAGGATGACGAAGACGGTGTTGAAGATCAGCAGCAGTGGCACCAGGAAGTGCGGCAGCGCGGTGCGGTTGAGCGCCCACAGCGGCATGGTGACCAGGATGACGCTGACGTGCGAGGCCAGGATCGTGGAGACGCCGATGACCGCGAGGAAGCGCGGATCGCGGACGGCGGCGAAGCGCTTGAAGCCCACCGGCACCGGCCGGGACGGTGCGTCGGGCAGGCGGGTCACCAGCAGCGCGGCGCCGGCCATCAGCGCGGCGGTGGTGAGCGGGATGAGCACCAGCAGCCGCTGGCTGAGCGCGGCGACGGCGGCCACCCCGATGCCGATGCTGAAGCCGATGTTGAACACCGAGCGCATCATCGCCTTGAGCTTGACCCGTTCCTCGGCGGGCACGAGGTTGCCGACCAGGGCCCCGTTGGTCGGTCCGGTGCCGTACTCGATGAATCCGACGGCGACCACCAGGGCGTAGAACTGCGCCGCGCTGCCCACCAGGGAGTAGAGGCCGAAGCCGACGGCCAGGGTGGTGAACAGGACGATCAGCAACCGCCGCGCGCCGACCCGGTCGGCGATCACCCCGAAGAGCACCGACGACACGAAGGCGGAGAGGCCGGCCGCGGAGAGGCCCAGGCCGACCTGCCTGGCGTCGAGCCCGACGCGGAGCGTGAAGTAGACGACGCTGCCGCTGAGGAAGACGCCCTTGCCGATCGACTCGGCCAGCCGGATCGCGATCAGTTTCCTGCGCAGCGGATCGGTCGGCACCAAACGGAACGAATAATCAATCAATCGCGAAAAGGGCATGTTCCCACATCCTGGTGTAATGGCGCGGTCGTCGTCAATAATCGTGATCGGGTCGGCTGTTGGACAGGGCCTACGGGGGGCGGTGGACGGGACACCTTCCCGGGCGGTCGGGAACTTTTCCGCTGGACAACCCGGGGGCGCTGCGGTAGGCGTACGCGCAGATCGGGGCGGATCGCGATGGCCGGCCAGTCGGAGGCGCAGGTCGTGACCTTGCGGATCCCGCCGCTGGCGGTGAAATGCTTCCGACAGACAATAGTCCCGATCCATGCTCGTTTACATAATTGACCTCGGGAAATAGGTCGGATGATTGACAGGGGGGCCTGCTGGTCGTGTATATGTGTTGTTCTAGTGGATGTAGGTAGCTGTTCACGCCGATGAGGCGATCCGTTCCCGCGACGCCTCCACCGGGAGTCGTCGCGGGCTGCTTGGGGACGGGGTGAGGTGTGGCAATGGTCGGCGTTGGCTCGTCGACGGACCTGGCTCATACGAGGAGGCGGGATCCGGAGGAGGTCGCGAGCGGGGCACGACCCCGGGTCGTGACGGTGGTGCTGGCCGACGCTCAGCCGGTGGTGCGCAGGGGGCTGCACGCCCTGCTGTCCGTCTCGACTGAGATCGATGTGGTGGCCGAGGCGGGATCGGCGCAGGCGGCGCTGCGCAGCGCCGCGTCGGTCCGCCCCGACGTGCTCGTGCTCGACATAGCGATGCCGGACTTCCAGGCCGGCACCCTTCAGGAGATCAACCGGGCCTCGCCGTCGACCGCGGTGCTGGTCTTCACCGCAGTGGAGGACGAGGCCGCCGTGGTCGCCACCATGCGCGCCGGCGCCCGGGGGTACGTGCTCAAGAGCTGCCCCGGCGACGGCATCGTGCGGACGGTCCGGGGCCTGGCCACCGGCGAGGTGATCCTCGGTCCCCGGGTGGCCGACCTGCTCATCGGGCAGCTCGACCGGGAGCCGCGCAACCAGCAGCTGTTCCCGGAGCTGACGGAGCGCGAGCGGCAGGTGCTGGAGCTGATCGCGGCGGGCATGCGCAACGCCGCGATCGCCGCCCGGCTCAACCTGTCCCCGAAGACGATCAGCAACCACATCTCGACGATCTTCAACAAACTCAACGTGTCGGACCGGTACGAGGCGATCGAGATGGCCCGTAAGGCCCGGTTCGACCGCCCGCGGCCGTACCGGCCGGCGTTCGACCTGGTGGCCGGCGGCGGCAACCCGCGCCTGCCCGGCGCCGTGCCGTTGCGCCGGGCGGGCGGCCCGGCGGCGCTGGCCAGCCTGCGCTCGGTGGAGGGATGAACGCCGTGACCCTGGACCTGGAGGCCGTCGCCGGCCGGCTGGAGCCGCGCTTCGGCAAGGCCGCCCACCGCTGGGCCGGCACGTTGCCGCAGCGGCTGACCGAGCTCGTCGCCGAGTGGGGCATCGCCCTCGGCGAACAGCTCAAGTCCGGCAACTCCTCGGTGGTGTTCCGCTGCGCCGGCCCGCAGGGCGAGGCGGTGCTGAAGCTGTCACCGGACAGCTACGCGGTGCGGGAGGAGGTCGACATGCTGCGCCAGTTCGCCTCCAGCGGGCGGGTGCCGGCGGTGCTGGCGGCGGCGCGGGGCGCGGTGCTGCTGGAATCGATCCGGCCGGGCACGCTGGTGGAGAAGATGGCGCAGCCGCCCACCCCCGCCGACTACGCCGGCTTCCTCACCGACCTGCACGCCGCCGGTGACCCGGCCGCCGCGCCCCGGCAGCTCACCGACTGGATCGACGTGCTGTTCAACTCGGCGACCCGGCGGGGCGCCGACCTCACCGGGTCGAAGCGGCTGCGCGACGACCTCTTCGCGGTGCCCACCGAGATCGTGCTGCTCCACGGCGACCTGCACCTGGGCAACGTGCTCAGCGGCGGCGCCCGGGGACTGGTGGCGATCGACCCGATGGCCTGCGCCGGCGACCCCTGCTTCGACGCCGTCGACTACGTGCTCGAAGGGCTGGACCGCGCGGAGATGCTCCGCCGCCGCGACGAGCTGGCCGCCGCCGCCGGGATCGACGTCGACCGGCTCGACATGTGGTGCCGGGTCACCGCGCCGATCGGCGCCACGTACGTCAGCAACCCGGTGCACTCCGCCGAGCTGGCCGCCTTCGGGCGCGGCGAGTACTGACCCCCGGCCCGGTCGCCAGGTCGGGGTGACGGCGCGCGCCGTCACCCCGACCTGGTGTCGCCCGGCCGCCGCGGCGGTGGCCGGGAAAGCGGATCCCGCCCCGAGGCTGCCCTGCCCGCGCCCGCGTCCCGGCCGGACGGGGCTGCGGGCCGGGCCGGGCCGGCAGAGCTGTCCGGCAGCCGACCGGGAGGTTTTCCCTGCCGGGGCGGGAAGGCCAGCTCTGTCGGGCGGGAATCCCGGGCGGCCACGATCACCGTATGGTTCGTACCGGTCGCGCTTCGTTCGCTCAGGAACGGCTCTACTTCCTCAACCAGTTGCAACCCGGCAACCCGGCCTACGTGGTGGCCTTCGGGGTGCACCTGCACGGCGCGCTTCGCCCCGAGGCGCTGCGCGCGGCCCTGCTGCGCGTCACCGCCCGGCACGAGGCGCTGCGCACGACGTTCGCGCCGGTGGACGGGGTGCTCGTCCAGCGGGTGACGGACTCCCCGCAGGCGGAGATCGAGATCGAGGCCGGGGAGTGGGCCGACCGGGACACCCAGGAGGGGTTCCTGCGGACCCTGGTCGCCGAGCAGGCGCGTCGGGCGTTCGCGCTCGACGAGGGCCCGGTGCTGCGGGCGTACCTGCGCTCCTGGGGGCCCGACGAGCACACCCTGGCGGTGCTGGTCCACCACATCGCCTGCGACGGCTGGTCGGTCGGGCTGCTGCTGCGCGACCTCGCCGCCGAGTACCACGCCGCGCTGGCCGGGGCGGACGACGCCGGCCACGCCGAACCGGCCGAGTCCTACCTGGCGTACGCGCAGCGGCAGCGCGCCGCCTGGGAGCGGGACGACTCCGGGCTGGACTTCTGGCGCACCACGCTGCGGGACGCCCCACAGCTCGCGCTGCTCACCGACTTCCCCCGGCCGAGCGTGCTCGGCAACCGGGGCGCGGTGCTGCGCCTGCCGGTCGACGCCGGGCTCGTCGACCGGCTGACCGGGTGGGCGCGGGAGCGCGGCGCGACGCTGTTCGCGGTGACCCTGGCCGCGTACGCCGAGGTGCTGTCCCGCTACGCCCGCCAGGACGAGGTGGTGATCGGGGTCCCGGTGGCCAACCGGATGGACGAGGCCGAGGAGCGGCTGGTCGGCTGCCTGGTCAACACCCTGCCGATCCGGCTCGACCTGACCGGCCGGCCCCGCTTCGCCGAGCTGGTCGACCGGGCCCGCCGGGCCAGCATGGCCGCCTTCGCCAACCAGGACGTGCCGTTCGAGGAGATCGTGCGGGCCACGGTGGGGGAGCGGCAGCTCAGCCACGCGCCGCTGTTCCAGACCTCGCTGACCGTGCAGAACTTCCCGTTCGCCTTTCCCGACTTCGACGGGGTGAAGCTGACCGAGGTGGACGTCGAGGTCGACGTCACGAAGTTCGACGTGGGGCTCACCCTCGACGTCTCCACCGACGCCCCGTTCCTGCGCGCCGAGTACAGCACCGAGCTGTTCACCGAGGAGACCGTCGCCACGCTGCTCCGGCACTACCTGACCTTCCTGCGCTCGATCGTGGACGAGCCGGACGCCGAGCCGTCCATGGTGGACGCGGCCGAGCGCCGGCTGCTCACCGAGGGGGTGAACCCGCCGCTGACCGCCGAGCCGGTCGACTACCCGTCGGTGCTGCGCCGCTTCGACGAGCACGTGGCGCGTACCCCCGACGCGGTGGCGGTGCGGCACCGCGACGCGACGGTGACCTACGCCGAGCTGGACCGGTGGGCCGGCCGGATCGCCGCAGGCCTCGCGGACCTGGGGATCGGCCCCGGCGACCGGGTCGGGCTGCTGCTCGGCCGCTCACCCGCGGTGATCGCGGCCATCGTCGGGGCGTGGCGGCTCGGCGCCGTCTACGTGCCGCTGGACCCGGAGTATCCCCGGCAGCGCCTCGACCTGATCGCCGCCAGCGCCGGGCTGCGGATCATGCTGGCGGAGCCCGGCACCGCCGACACCGCCCGGGCGCTCACCGCCGGCCGGGGCATCCCGCTGGCCGACCCGCACACCCTCGACGGGGCCGCCGCGGTGCCGCGGGCCTACCCCGGCGGGGACGACCCGGCCTACGTCATCTACACCTCCGGCTCGACCGGGGCGCCCAAGGGCGTGCTGGTCGGGCACGGCGGTCTGGACGCCCTGAACACCCCCACCCCCGGTGGTCTCGACGTCACCGCCGCCGACGGGTGGCTGGCGGCCAGCTCCTTCTCGTTCGACGCCTCGGTGTGGGAGATGTGGGGGGCGCTGACCACCGGCGGCCGGCTGGTCGTCGCCGACCGGGCGGACCTGGTCGACCGGGAGCGGCTCGCCGCCCTGGTGCACCGGGAGGCGGTCACGGTGGTGTTCCAGACCCCGGGCGCCCTCTACCGGCTGCTCCCGCCCTACCTGCGGCAGCTCGGGGGCGAGCGGTCCCGGCTGCGCTACGTCGTCCTCGGCGGCGAGGCGCTGAGCTGGGCCCGGCTCACCCGACTGGTCGCCGGGGCGCCCCACCTGGACACGGTCTTCGTGAACATGTACGGCATCACCGAGGGCACCATCCACTGCACGATCGTCGCCGCGCCCGCCGCCGAGCTGGCCCGGGTCAGGGAGGGCGACGTCGGCGTGCCGCTGCCCTCGGCCCGGTGCTACGTCCTCGACGAACAGCTGCGCCCGACCGGGGTGGACGTGCCCGGCGAGCTGTACTGCGGCGGGGTGCTCGTCGCGCACGGCTACGTGGACAACCCCGAGCTGACCGCCGCCCGCTTCCTGCCCGACCCGTACGGGCGGGGGGTCATGTACAGGACCGGCGACGTGGTCAAGTGGGGCACCGACGGCACCATGGTCTACCTCGGCCGCAACGACACCCAGGTGCAGCTGCGCGGCTACCGGGTGGAGCTGGCCGAGGTCGAGGGCGCGTTCCTCACCCACCCGGCGGTGCGCTCGTGCGCGGTGGCGGCCGAGGACGACCAACTGGTCGCCTTCGTCGTCGGCGGGACCGGCCCGGACACCGAACGCGAGTTGCGCGGCCACGTCCGGCAGACGCTGCCCGCCTACATGGTGCCGGCCCGGATCCTCACCGTCGAGACGATCCCGCTCACCGCCCACGGCAAGGTGGACACCGCCCGCCTGCTGGCCGAGACCCGCGCGGCCCGGACGGCCGCCGCGCCGGCCCCGGCCGCCGACCACGCCACCGGCACGGACCTCCAGGAACGGGTACGGGCCTGCTGGAGCGAGGTGCTCGGCCGCTCCGACGTGGGGCTGCACGACAACTTCTTCGACCTCGGCGGGCACAGCTTCGCGCTGATCACGTTGCAGCAGCGGCTCGCCGACGAGGGGCTGGAGGTCTCGGTGACGGACCTGTTCCGGGCCGGCACGGTCGCCGGCTGCGCGGCGCACCTGCGCGCGGCCGCCCCGGTGCTGGCCGACGCGCGGGTCGCCCACCGCCACCAGGGGCGGGCCCTGCTCGCCGGCCGCCGACGCGGCGCCGGAGGCGACCGTGGCTGAGCCCGACGACGACGCCACGGTAGCCGTGGTCGGCCTGGCCGTGCGCGTCCCCGGCGCGGACCGGGACCTGGACCGGTTCTGGCGTCACGTGGCGCACGGCATCGACGCGGTCAGCTTCTTCACCCCGGAGCAACTGCTCGGCTGGGGCGTGCCGAAGGACCTCGTCGAGCATCCCGACTTCGTGCCGGCCCGGGCGGTGCTGGACGGCGCGGACCGCTTCGACCACCGGCTGTTCGGCTACTCGCCGTCGGACAGCGCGCTGATGGACCCCCAGCAGCGGATCCTGCTGGAGTGCGCGTGGGCCGCGCTGGAGCATGCCGGCCAGCCGCCGGTCGCCGCCGACGGCAACCGGACCGGGGTGTACGTCGGCACCGGGCTCAACGTCTACCTGCTCGACAACGTCTGGCCCAACCAGCGCGCCGTCGAGGCGGCCGGCGGCCTCGGGCTGATCATCGGCAGCGACAAGGACTTCGCGGCCACCCGGATCGCGTACAAGTTGAATTTGCAGGGCCCGGCGGTCACGGTGCAGGCCGCCTGCTCGACCTCGCTGGTCGCGGTGCACCAGGCGGTGCAGGCGCTGCTGACGTACGACGCCGACGTGGCGCTGGCCGGGGCGGCGACGGTGGCGCCGCCGACGCGGCGCGGACACCGGTACGAGCCCGGCGGCATCTTCTCCGCCGACGGCCGGTGCCGGGCCTTCGACGCCGCCGCCGACGGGACCGTGCCCGGCGACGGGGCGGGCGTGGTGGTGCTCAAGCGCCTCGCCGACGCCCGCCGGGACGGGGACACCGTGCACGCGGTCATCCGGGGCTCGGCGATCAACAACGACGGCCTGCGCAAGGCCGGCTTCACCGCGCCCGGCCCCACCGGCCAGGCGGCGGTGGTCTCGGCGGCGCTGGAGGTGGCCGGCGTCGACCCGGACACCGTCGGGCTGATCGAGACGCACGGCACCGGCACCGCGCTGGGCGACCCGATCGAGGTGGCGGCCCTGCGGCAGGTCTTCGACAGCGACCGGCCCGACCGTGCCCCCTGCGCGCTGGGCGCGGTCAAGTCGGTCGTCGGGCACCTGGACACCGCAGCCGGCGTGATCGGGCTGGTCAAGACGGTGCTGGCGCTGAAACACCGCACCGTCCCGCCGATCGCCCACCTGAGCACCCCCAACCCCCGCATCGAGCTGGCCGGCTCGGTCTTCGAGCTGCCGGTGGCGGCGCGGCCCTGGACCCCGATCGACGGGGTGCTGCGGGCCGGGGTCAGCTCCTTCGGCATCGGCGGCACCAACGCCCACGTCGTCCTCGAAGCCGCCCCGGACCCCGCGCCCCGCCGCCGTCGGCACGTCACCGAGCTGGTCCTCGTCTCCGCGAAGACGGCCGCCGCCGCCGAGGACGCCGTCGACCGGGCGGTGGGCTTCGTGGCCCGGACCGCCCCCGGCGACCTGGCCGACGTCGCGTACACGCTGCGGACCGGCCGCGCCGAGCTGCCCTGGCGGGCGGCGTTCCTCACCGGCCCGCACGGTCCGGCCGCCGGGACCGGCGCGCCGGCCCCGGCGGCGCGGCAGGTCGACGCGAAGGCGCGGGCGCGGGGCGTGGGCCTGCACCTCACCGCGGCCGGCGAGCTGACCGGCAACCGACCCAACTACGACGCCGACCCGGTCTACCGGGCCACCGCCGACGAGGGCGCGGCGCTGCTGCGCGGGCAGCCCCTCGACGAGCCGGCCCGGGAGCGGGCCACCCGGCTGGTCGCCTGCGTCGGCCTGGCCCGGTCGCTGCGCGGCCGGGGGATCGCCCCCGACGAGCTGGCCGGCGCCGGCCTCGGCCTGCTGGCCGGCGCGGTGGTGGCCGGGGTGCTCACCCTGCCGGAGGCGGTGGCGCTGCTGCGCGGCGACCCCGCCCCGGCGCGGCCCCGCCCCGCCGGGCTGCCGCTGCGGCCCGCCGGCGGGGAACCGCTCACCGACGCCGAGTGCGCCGATCCGGCCCGCTGGCGGGCGGCGGCGCTCGCCCCGGCCGCGCCGCAGCCGCCCCCACCCGACGCCGACCGGCTGCTCTGGGTCGAGGTCGGCACGAGCGTCACCCCCCGGTTCGGGCCGGACCCGTCGACGCTGCCCGCCGACCGGCACGCCCGGCTGCTGGCGACCGTCGGCGCGTTGTGGCAGCTCGGCCTGGCCGGCCCCTGGGACCCCGCGTACGACACGGGGCGGCGGCGGGTGCCCGCCCCCACCTACCCCTTCGCCGCCACCCGGCACTACCTGGACGCCCCCGCTACCCACCTGGAAACGGAAGAGAGGCACCACTGATGCGCGACGTAGCCGACCGGACCTGGGTGGCCGAGTTCGAGGAGCTGTGGAAGGAGGTGCTCGGCGTCGACACGGTCGACGACGACGACGACTTCTTCGACCTCGGCGGCCACTCGCTGAGCGCGCTGCGGCTCAGCACCCTGATCCGCCAGGAGCTCAACCTCGCGGTGATGTTCGGTCACGTGCTGGAGAACCCCCGCTTCGCCGACCTGCGTGCGGTGGCGGGCCAGGTGCCGGCGGACCGGCCGGCGGCGGAGGCGGTGTGATGGACCGCCCCGACCTGGCCGCCTGGATGCCACTGGCCGCCGGGGTGCTCGGCGTCGCGCCCGAGCACCTGCCCCAGGCGGCGGCCACCGAGTCCTTCGTCGGGCTGGGCGGCACCTCGTTGCAGGCCATCGCGCTGGTCGCGCTCGGCCAGCGGGAGCTGCGGGCGCACGTCGAGGCGGGCCGGCTGCTGTCCGCGCTGCCGCTGGCGCAGGTGCTCGCCGACGCGGTCGACCACGTCGACACCGCCCCGCCGGTGCTCGCGCGGCGGCCCGCCGAACGGGACCTGCTGCCCGGCCAGCGGTCCATGCTGGCCGCGCACCTGCTCGACCGGGACGCGCCGTACCACCTGATGTTCACCCTGGAGGCGGACGGTCCGCTGGACCCGGCCCGCGTCCGCCGGGTGCTGGGGGAGCTGGCCACCCGGCACGAGGCGCTGCGCACCCGCTTCGTCCACGAGCCCCGGCAGGCCCGGATCGTGCTGCCCGCGCCGTACCAGCCGCGGCTGCTGCATCAGACGCTGCCCGGCGACGACGCGGTCCGCACCGTGCACGACCTGTACGGCGGCGCGGCGGCGCGGCTGCTGCGCCCCTTCGAGGAGCCACCGGTGGTGTTCGTGCTGACCCGGGCCGGGGACCGGGACCTGCTGACCCTGCTGGTGCACCACGTGATCAGCGACGGCTGGAGCATCGGGCTGCTCTGGCGGGAGTTCACCGGGCGCTACGCCGCCGACGCGGCGGGCGGCGCATCGTCCGACGACGACGCGGCGGCCGGGCCCGCGCCCTCCCCGGACTGGATCGGCAGCCGGCTGGCCGCGCGGGAGGCGGCCGGGGAGGTGGACGCCGCGCTGGCCCGGATCCGGACCCGGCTGGCGGGCGCGCCGAGCACCGTGGCGCTCGCCACCGACCTGCCCCCGCTGGCCGAGGCCGACGGGCGGGGCGCCCGCCTGCGCTTCCACCTCGACCCGGCGACGGCCGACGCGGTGACCGACCTGGGCCGCCGCTGCGGGGTGACCGTGCCGTCGGTGGTCATGGCGGGCTGGGCGCTGGCCGCGTCCCGCCACGCCGGGCTGGACGACCTGGTCCTCGGGGTCCCCGTGGCGGGCCGCTTCGAGGCGGGCATGGCGGAGATCGTCGGCCTGTGCACCCGGGTCGTCCCGGTGCGCTGCTCAAGCGGCGACACGCTGACCGTACGCGAGCACGTCCGGGGCGTGGCCGCGGCGGTGGGCGAGGCGGCGGCCGACGCCGACGTGCCGTTCGAGCGGGTCGTCGCGGCGCTCGACGTCCCCACCGAGCCGGCGCGCAACCCGCTGGCGCAGCTCGGCTTCGCCGCCCACCACGAGCTGGTCCCCGACGAGCTGACCGGCGGCGGCCGGCGCTGGCGGCTGCACGAGGGGCACTGCCACGGTGCGGTCTTCGACGCCCTGCTCTACCTCCAGTCCTGGTCGGCGCGCCCCCGGCTGGCCCTGGAGTACGCGACGTCGGTGCTCACCGCCGCCGAGGCCGGTGAGCTGGTCGAGTCGTTCCGGGCGGCGCTGGCCGCGCTCGCCGCCGACCCGGACGCGCCCCTGGGCCGGGTCGGCGCCCTCTCGCCGGCCCAGCGGGACCGGCTGCGCACCCTGGGCGCCGGCGGCCCCCACCACACCACCGACGACGTGTGGCACCGGTTCGCCCGCCACGTCCGCGACGGGGGCGAGAGGATCGCGCTGGTCGACCCGCAGGCCGGGCTCACCCTCACCTACCGCGACCTGCACGACCGCGCCGTCGCCCAGGCGGGCCTGCTGCACGCCTGCGGGGTACGGGCCGGCGACGGGGTGCTGCTGGAACTGCCGCGCTCGGCGGCGGAGGCGGTGGCGGTGCTGGGCGTGCTGCGGCTCGGCGCGTACTACGTGGCGGTCGACCGGGACGCCACCGACGAGTGGCGGGCGCACCTGGCCGGGGCGGTCGCGCCCCGCGCCCGGCTCGGCGTGGCCGCGCCCGGACCGCACTGGTCCGGCGTGGCGGACTGCCCGCTGGTCGACCTCCACGACCCGGCCCCGGTCTCCGACGCCGGCCCCGAGGCGGCCCCGGCCGGGCCGAAGCAGACCGCGTACACCTCGTTCACCTCCGGGTCGACCGGCGTGCCGAAGGGCGTCGTCGTCCCGCACCGGGCGGTGCTGCGCCTCGCCGACGACCCGGGGCTCCTCGTCGACCGGCCGGGCATGCGGATGCTGCGCCTGTCGCCGCTGGCGTTCGACGCGTCCACCCTGGAGCTGCTGGTGCCGCTGGCCAACGGGGACACCGTGGTGGTCTTCCCGGCCGGGGAGCCGACGCCCGACGCGCTGACCGGGTTCCTGCGCGCCGAGGCCGTCAGCCACGCCTGGCTCACCTCGGGCGTCTTCCACCTGGTCGCCGACCACCGGCCGGACGCCTTCGCCGGGCTGCGGCAGCTCCTCACCGGCGGCGGCGTGGTCTCGCCGGCGCACGTGCGGCGGGTGCTGGCCGCCTGCCCGGGGCTGCGGCTCACCAACGGCTACGGCCCGACCGAGAACACCACGTTCACCACCACGTACTCCGTCGACCACGCCGAGGCCACCCCCGACCCGCTGCCGATCGGCGGGCCGGTGCGCGGCACCGACCTGTACGTCGTGGGACCGGGCGGCCGCCTCGTCCCGCCCGGGGCGGTCGGCGAGCTGTGGGCGGCGGGGACCGGGCTCGCCGACGGCTACCTCGACGACCCGGCCCGCACGGACGCCTCGTTCGTCCGCTCCGCGGAGCTGGGCACGCGCCTGTACCGCACCGGTGACCTGGTGCGCTGGGGCGCGGACGGGCAGCTGCGGTTCCTCGGCCGCAACGACCGCCAGGTGAAGATCGCCGGCCACCGGGTCGAGCTGGTCGACATCGAGCGCCGGCTGCGCGCCCGGCCCGGCGTACGCGACGCGGTGGTCTTCACCGTCGGCGACCCGGCGACCGGGGTGCGCCTGTGCGCCGCCCTCAAGCCCGACGCGGACGGCGTCGACGTGGCCGACGTGCGCCGGGCGGTGGAGCCGGAGCTGGCCCCGTACGCCCGCCCGCAGCAGTGGCACACCGTGGCCGAGTTCCCGCTGGACCGCAACGGCAAGGTCGACCTGCGGGCGCTGGCCGCCCTGGCCGCCGCCGCGCCCCCCGCCACGGACGCCGCGGCGGAGTCCCCGGCGTCGTCCCCGGCCCCGTCTTCGGCGTCGCTGACCGAGTTCGAGGAGCTGGTCACGAGGGCGTGGGTGGAGGCGCTGGGCACCGACGACTTCGACCTCGACGAGGCCTTCTTCGACGTCGGCGGGGAGTCCCTGCGGCTGGCCGTGGTCCGCCGGCTGCTCCAGCAGCGGCTGTCCGGCCGGACCATCCCGCTGACCGACCTCTACCGCTTTCCGACCGTCCAGACGCTGGCCCGGCATCTGCACGCACAGACCGAAGGAGCAGGCGCACCCTCATGAACGGCGACATCGCGATCGTAGGCATGGCGGGCCGGTTCCCCGGTGCCGCCGACGTCTGGCAGTACTGGTCCAACCTGGCCGCCGGCAGGATCACCATCAGCTCGCTGACCCGCAGCGAGCTGCTGGCCGCCGGGGTGCCCGCCGACCGGCTGGACGACCCCGCGTACGTGCCGGCGCGCGGGATGCTGGCCGACCCGGAGCTCTTCGACGCCGCCTTCTTCGGCATCACCCCCCGGGAGGCGGAGACCACCGACCCGCAGCACCGGCTGCTGATGCAGACCGCCTGGGCCGCGCTGGAGTCGGCCGGGCTCGCCACCGACGCGCCCTTCGGCCGGGTCGGCGTCTTCGCCGGCGCGGGCTTCAACTACTACGCGCTGCGCCACGTCTTCGCGCGGCCCGGCCTGGTCGACGCGCAGGGGCTGCTGTCGGTGGTGCTCGGCAACGAGAAGGACCACCTGGCCGCGAAGATCGCCTACCGGCTGGGCCTGGGCGGGCCCGCCGTCACCGTGCAGACCGCCTGCTCGACCTCGCTCGTGGCGGTGCACCTGGCCGCGCAGAGCCTGCGCGCCGGCGACTCGGACGTCGCGCTGGCCGGCGGGGCCTGCGTGGCCGTGCCGCAGCACTCCGGCTACCTGTACGAGACCAAGGGCATCATGTCGGCCGACGGCACCTGTCGCCCGTTCGACGCCACCGCGGAGGGGACCGTGCCCGGCAACGGCGTCGCCCTGGTGGTGCTCAAACGCGCCGAGGACGCCCGCCGCGACGGCGACACCGTCTACGCGGTGATCAAGGGGTCGGCGGTGAACAACGACGGCAGCCTGAAGGTCGGCTACACCGCCCCCGGGGTCGCCGGCCAGGTCGACGTGCTGACCCGCGCGTACGCCGCCGCCGGGGTGGACCCCGCCACCGTCGGCTACCTGGAGGCGCACGGCACCGCCACCGTGGTCGGCGACGCCATCGAGCTGTCCGCGCTGACCGAGGTGTTCACCCGGGGCGCGCGGCCCTGCTCGCTCGGCTCGGTCAAGGCCAACGTCGGCCACCTCGACGCGGCGGCCGGCGTCGCCGGGTTGATCAAGGCCGCGCTGGCGCTGCACCTCCGCCAGATCCCGCCGCTGGCCGGCCTGAAGCAGGCCCGGCCCGAGCTGCTCGACGGCTCCACCCCGTTCACCGTGGACGCCGTCGCCCGGCCCTGGGACACCGACGGCACGCCGCGCCGGGCCGGGGTCAGCGCGTTCGGCCTCGGCGGCACCAACGTCCACGTGGTGCTGGAGGAGGGGGCCGGGCCGGTCGCGCCGGACCCGACCGCCGGGCCCGGGGAACGCACCGAGCTGGTGGTGCTGTCCGGGCGCACCCCGGAGGCGGTCCGGGCCGCCGCCGACCAGCTCGGCGAGCACCTGCGGCAGCATCCCGACCTGCCGCTGGCCGACGTCGCCCGCACCCTGCAGTCGTACCGTCGGCACTTCCCGCACCGGCTCGCGGTGGCCGCCCGGGACCTCGCCGGGACGGCGACCCGGCTGGGCCGCGCCCCGGCCCGGGCGGCGGCCCGCCGGCCCGGCGTGGTCCTCCTCTTCCCCGGCCAGGGCGCCGAGTTCCCCGCCATGTCCCGGGGCCTCTACGACCGCTACCCCTCGTTCCGGGCGGACCTCGACCGGGGGGCGCGGCTGCTCACCCCGATCCTCGGGCTGGACCCGCGGGAGGTGCTGGTCGACGACGACCCGCACGACGTGGCGCATCGCACCGACGTGACCCAGCCCGTGCTGGCGCTGCACGAGCTGGCCCTCGGCCGGCTGCTGCTCTCCTGGGGGATACGACCGGCCGCGCTGGTCGGCCACTCCGTCGGCGAGTTCGCCGCCGCCGCGCTGGCCGGCGAACTGGCCGGCGACGACATGCTGCGCCTGGTGGCGGCCCGGGGCCGGCTCATGCACGACGCGCCCGAGGGCGGCATGGTGGCCGTCCTCGCCTCCCCGCCCGCCCTCACCCCCCACCTGGCCGGCCTGGCCGACCTCGACGTGGCCGCGCGCAACGCCCCCGACCTGACCGTGGTGGCCGGGCCGGTGGCGCAGCTCGACGCGCTGCGGGAGCGGCTGACCGGGGCGGGCGTGCACTGGCGGACGCTGCCCGCCCGGCGGGCGTACCACAGCCGGATGATGGCCGACGCGGCCCGGCGGTTCGGCGTCGAGGCCGACCGGGTGGACCAGCGTCCCCGCACCGTAGCGGTGATCAACACAGTGGACGGCGCGCTGCTCGGCAAGGGGCTCTCCCGCCCGGCGGGCTACTGGGCGACCCAGCTGCGCAGCCCGGTCGGCTACCACGACGCGCTGCTGACCGCGCTCGGCCTGCCCGACCCGGTCCTGGTCGAGGTGGGGCCGGGAAGCGCGCTCACCGGCGCCGCCCGGCAGACCCCGCAGGGCCGGTCGGTGCCCGCGTACGCCCTCCAGCCACGGGCGACGGCCCGCCCGGACGCCGGCGACGTGCTGGCCGGCATCGGTGCGCTCTGGACGGCCGGGGTGGGCGTGGACTGGCCGGCGCTGCGCGGCGACACCGGCGGTCGGCGGGTCGCGCTGCCCGGCTACCCGTTCGCCCCCACCCGACACTGGCTCGACGCCGCCCCGCCCGTCCCGGACCTCCCGCCACCCGTCCCGGACATCGCGCCACCGGTCCCGGACGTCCCGGCGTCGCCGGCCGGCGCGACGGACGCCCCGGCCTCACCGGCCGGCGGCGAGGACGGGCTCGTGGGGGAGCTCGTGGCGCTCTGGACCGCCCTGCTCGGCGTCCCGGAGATCGGCCCGGACACGAACTTCTTCGCGGCCGGCGGCGACTCGCTCCTGCTCATCCGCATGATCAGCCAGGTGCAGCGCCGCTACGGCGTGCGGGTGCCGATCGACACCCTCACCGCCGACGCCACGCCGCGCGTGCTCGCCGGGCTGGTGACCGCGTGACCGGCCGCCAGGACGCCCCGGACCTCGCCGCCGCGGTGGCGGCCGTGCTCTGCCACCGGCTCGGCGGCGCGACCGAGGTCGCGGTGCGCGGACCGCGCGGCGAGCTGCGGCTGCACGTGGGCCCGGACCACACCCTCGACCAGGTACGCGCGCAGGCGCGCAGCCTGTCCCCGGCGGCGGCGGTGCCTGACGTGCTGCTGCCCGCAGCGGTGCCTGATGGGCTGCTGCCCGCGGCGGTGCCTGACGTGCTGCTGTCCCCGGCGGGGCCGGACGTGCTGCCTCCCGCACCGGCCACCACCGCTGGCGGCGTCGCGGCCACCCTGGGCGCGCTGCCGGTGCGCTTTCTGCGCCACCACGGCGACGCCCGGTGGCTGCCGGAGCGCCTGCGCACCCTGCACGCCTGGCTCACCGCCCACCCCGACCGGCCGGTGCGGGAGGCGACGCTCGTCGGCCCCGAGGAGCGCCGCACCCTGCTCGGCTTCAACCCCGCGCCGACGCCCGCCCCGCGCACCCCGGTGCACGAGCTGATCTGCCGGCAGGCGGAACGCACCCCGGACACCGCCGCGCTGCGCGGCGGCGGCCGCCACCTCAGCTACCGCGAGTTCCTGGACGAGGCGGCGGCGCTGGCCGGGCGGCTGCGCGCCGACGGGGTGGGGCCGGGGTCGGTGGTCGGGCTCTGCGCCGAGCGCAGCCCCGAACTGGTGGTCGCGGTGCTCGGCGTGCTGCTGGCCGGCGCGGCGTACCTGCCGGTCGACCCGGCGCACCCGCGTCCCCGGCTGGACCTCATGCTCGGCACCGCCGGAGCGACGCTGGTGCTGACCGACCCGGCGGGGCGGGCCGCGTTGGGTGCCGCGCCGGCCGTGCCCGTCCGCCCGCTGGACGGCGGCGACCGGGCCGCCCCGCCGGTCGACTGGCGCGGCTACCGGGCACCGGAGGAGGTGGTCCACGGCCTCTCGTACGTGATCTTCACCTCCGGGTCGACGGGCGCGCCCAAGGGCGTGCAGATGACGCACCTGTCGCTGGCCAACCGCCTGGCCTGGATGCAGGACACCTATCGGATCGGCCCGGGTGACGTGGTGTTGCAGAAGACGCCGTACACCTTCGACGTCTCGGTGTGGGAGCTGCTCTGGCCCTTCCTCGCCGGTGCCACCCTGGTGACGGCGCAGCCGCAGGCGCACCGCGACCCGCAGGAGATGGTCGAGGTGATCGCCCGCGAGTCGGTGACCACCGTCCACTTCGTGCCCTCCATGCTCGCCCTCTTCGTCGAGGAGGCGGGACTGGAGCGCTGCGTCGACCTGCGCCGGGTGATCTGCAGCGGGGAGGCGCTGCCGCCGAAGCTCGTCAACAAGCTCACCGCCGTGCTACCCGGCGCGCAGGTGCACAACCTGTACGGCCCCACCGAGGCGGCCATCGACGTCACCGCCTGGCGGTGCCGCCGGCCCGAACCGGCCGACACCGTGCCGATCGGCCGGCCGATCAGCAACGTCGTCGCGTACGTGCTCGACGACCGGGGCGAACTCGCGCCGCTGGGCCAGGTGGGGGAGCTGGTGGTCGGCGGGGACTGCCTCGCGCGCGGCTACGCCGGCCGGCCCGACCTGACCGCCGAGCGGTTCGTCGAGGTGACCGTCGCCGGCCGGCCGCAGCGGGTGTACCGGACCGGGGACCTGGTCTGGTGGTCGCCGGAGGGCCACCTCAACTACGTCGGCCGGGCCGACACCCAGGTCAAGATCCGCGGGCAGCGGGTGGAGCTGGGGGAGATCGAGGCGACCCTCAACCGGCACCCGCTCGTGGCCAACAGCGTCGTGCTGCTCCGCGAGGACCCGGGCGCCGCGCCGGCCCTGGTGGCGTACCTGGTCGCCGAGCGCGACGCCGACCCGGCCCGGCTGGCCGAGCCGGCGCTGCGCGCGTTCCTCGCCGGGGAGTTGCCCGACCACATGGTGCCGGCCCGCTGCGTCCTCCTGCCCGAGCTGCCCGCCACCGCCAACGGCAAGGTCGACCGGCGGGCGCTGCCTGCTCCGCCGGCCCGGGTCCGCCGCCGCTCCGGCGTCCGCGCGGGCCGCCCCGATCCCGTCGCCTCGCCGTCCCGCGCCTGACCCGTCGTGGCCGCGGCCGGTCAGCGGCCGGCGGCGGCCTCCGGCGCCCCGCGCGGCTCGCGCGGGGTGCCGGACCGCAGGGACGGCAGCGCCCAGAGGAACGCGAGCAGGCCACCGGCCGTCGCGAGGAGCACCGCCGGCCGCAGCCCGACCGATTGCCCCGCCAGCCCGCCGAGCACCGCGCCGACCGGGCGTACCCCGAAGCTGATCGTCTGGTAGGCCCCCCGGACCTGGGCGCGCAGCGACACCGGCACGGCGGCGACGAAGGTGGCGGCGACGCTGATGTCCTGCACCGAGCGGCCCACCCCGGACAGGACCGAGGCGACGAGCACGACGGTCACGACCACCGCCGCCGGACCGGCCACGACCGCGATGGCCGTCAGCGGCGCTGCGGAGAGCAGGCTGCCGGCCACCAGGCTCCGGGGCATCCCGAGGCGTCGGGCGACCGCCGGGAGCGCCAGGGATCCCACCAGGGCGCCGGCGGCCTCCGCGCCGAGCACGAGCCCGGTCACGGCGGCGGACAGGCGCAGCGTCCGGGTGAGGAACAGGACCAGGAGGGCGTGGAACATCAGATTGAAGAAGTTGGCGGTGGTGGTGACGCCGAGCGCGCCACGGAGGGCGGGGTCGTCCGCGATGAAGCGGAGCCCCGTGGTGGAGACCGGCGCGGCCCGGCGCGGTGGCGTCCGCGCGGCGGGACGGTCGATCCTGGTCAGCAGGGCGGCCGACCAGAGGTAGGACAGCGCGTCCGCGGCCACCGCGACCGGGGCGGACAGGACCGGGACCAGCAGACCGCCCGCACCGGAACCCGCGACGGACGCCACCGTGCGCGCGCCGTAGACCAGCGACTGCCCGGCGACGAGGCGGTCGTCGTCGAGGAGGGTGGGGAAGAGGGCGGCGTCGGCCACGACGAACACCACGGACGCGCTCGCGACGATCGCCGTGAGCGCGTACAGGGCGGGCAGGCTCAACCAGCCCAGCCACCAGGCCACCGGCAGCGACGCGGTCGCCGCGAAGCGGACCACGTCCGCGCCGATCATCGGGGTCAGCGGGTGCCGGAAGCGGGCCACCCACCCGCCCGCCGCAATGGCGAACAGGACGCTCGGGAGCCACGCCAACGCCGTCAGCCAGCCCATCTGGGCCGGGCCTGCGCCGAGCAGCACGGCGGCGATGGGAACCGCCACCGACAGCACCCCGTCGCCGGCGGCCGAGACGCTCACGGCGCCCCAGTAACGCCGGAACGCCGACGCCCGCAGCGGCGTCCCGTGCGACGGGAGTGCCGCGTGCGTCCACCGGCGTCCTCCCCACGGGCCACCCGGCCGCCCCGCACGTGCCCGGCCCGTGGCAGGCCGCCCCTGAGGCCGGCGCAGGAGGCGGCCCGCCAGGCGACCGTGGGTCACTCGCTCCAGTCGGCGATCTTCATCGGACACCTCCTCTCGCCTCCAACGGCTCGCCGGCACCGGCTCCGAACCGGTGCCGCACGGCACGCGGCAGCCCGGGCGGACCGTCAGCCCGGCTTGCGCGCGACGACGAAACTCTTGCGGTGCAGCTCCTCGTCGGCCTCTTCGACCAGCTCACCGAGGTGCAGCCCGTGGGTGGCCAGGTGCGTCAGGCCCGCCTCGCCCAGCAGCCGCCCGACCACCTCCGGCGCGAAGTAGGAGAACTCGTGCCGCTGGCGGAACCGCCGCCAGGTGATCCCGTCGTCGGTCGTGAACCGGTCGATCAGGTAGTCCGAGCCGTGCGGGTCGCGGCGCGACGACGCCCCGCGGACGACGGCGAACTCGTCCTCGCCGTCCTCCACGACCACGCGCGACGGGTGCCGCCGGTGGAATCCGGCGGTCCCGAGGTCGAAGACGACCAGGCCGCCCGGCGTCAGCAGGGCGGACACCCCGCGCAGCGCGGCGGACAGCTCCTGCTCGTCGCGCAGGTAGATGAACGGCTCGCCCAGCGTCACCGCGACGTCGAACCTCCCGAGGTCGGGCAGCTCCCGCACGTCCGCGACGACGAAGCGCACCTGCCCGGCGCCCGGCTTCGCCCGGGCCTGCCGCAGCATCTCCGGCGAGACGTCGACCGCGGTGACCCGGTATCCCGCCTGCGCGAAGCGGACGGCGGCCTGGCCGGTGCCGGCGCCCACGTCGAGGAGGCGTCGTCCGGGTGCGCCGTGCCGCTCGATCAGGCCCAGGTAGAGCGCGACCCAGCGGTCGTAGTCGTTGCGCCTGGTGACGTGGTCGTACGTGCCGGCGATCGAGTCGTAGATCGCCTGCACCGAGCGATCCGTCGCGCGCAGATCCGTCACCGTGGGCCCCCTGCCGTCCATCGCCGCCGCCGCACAGGGAAAAGGCTAGGTGTGCCTTGTGGAGGACGAGTGGACGCCGGCCGGCGGCGGCCCCGGGACGTTCCCGCCGCGCAGGCGCAGCAGCGGCAGGCAGGACGCGAGCAGGCCGACGGCGCCCACCCACAGGGCCGTCCGGGCGTCGGCGGCGGCCCCCAGCACGGTGCCCAGCAGCGCGCCCAGCGGCATCGCCCCGCCGAGCAGGAACCGCATGGTGGCGTTCATCCGGCCCAGCAGGTCGGGCGGGCACAGCCGCTGGCGCAGGCTGACCTGGGCCACCGTGGAGGCCGTCGCGCCCGCCCACAGCACCAGGTAGCCGCCGGCCGCCAACCAGATCCGGCCGGCGCTGTCGATCAGGGGTGTGAGCAGCGCGAACGGCGCGGTGGCGAGGAGGCAGAGCCAGGCCGAGCGGTGCTGCCCGAGCCGCTGGGCCAGGCGGCGGGCCGCCATCGCGCCGAGGATCCCGCCGGCGCCGCCCGCGCTGAAGTAGGCGCTGGCCGCCGCCGGGGACGCGCCCAGCTCGCTGACCAGCCGCACCGGCACCATCGCCTGCATCACCAGGGCGAACATGTTGTACGCGCCGCCGGCCAGCGCCAGCACGCGCAGCACCGGGTGGCGCAGCACGTACGCCACGCCCTCCCGGATCTGCCCGGCGAGCCGGGACCG
This sequence comes from Micromonospora sp. WMMD712, assembly GCF_029581295.1. Lineage (NCBI taxonomy): Bacteria > Bacillati > Actinomycetota > Actinomycetes > Micromonosporales > Micromonosporaceae > Micromonospora > Micromonospora sp. WMMD712. The sequence goes on along the minus strand of NZ_CP120743.1, from coordinate 1,497,011 downwards.
GCCGGCGGCGGTGGCCGGCCGCGGGTCGGGCGCGCGGATCCGGGCCAGGTACGCGGCGGACCCGGCGAACCCCGCTGCGATCAGCAGCACGGCGGGTCCGGTGCCGGCCAGCTCGACGGCGAGCCCGGCCAGCGCGGGGCCGGTGACCTGTGCCACCGCGAGGGTGGTGCTCAGCCGGGCGTTGCCCTCGACGAGCTCCTCGGGCCGCACCACCCGGGGAAGGTAGCTCTGGTGCGCGACGTCGAAGAACACCGTGAGCACCCCGACGCCGAGGACGACGACGTACAGCTGGCCGAGCGCCACGCCGCCCGGCGCCGCCGGCACGGCCAGCGAGGCGACGAGCGCGGCCCGCCCCAGGTCGGCGCCGATGAGCAGCCGCCGCTGCCGCACCCGGTCGACGACCGCGCCGGCGGGCAGGCCGACGACCAGGAACGCCACCGTGCCCAGCGTGCCGACCAGACCCACCTGCCAGGCGGAGGCGTGCAGCGGGCCGACCGCCACCAACGGCAGCGCCACCAGGGCCATCCGGGCGCCGAACTGGCTCGCGGCCGCCCCCAGCCACAGGGACCGGAAGTCGTGCTGCCGGAGCAGCCCGCAACGGCGGTGCGCCATGTCAGGCCGGCGTCGTCCCGGTCGGGGCGTCGGCCGCCCGCAGCCAGGTCGCGCGCAGCAGGTCGGCGGCCCGGCCCGGCTCGATGTCGGGCCGCTCCGCCAGCAGCGCGAAGAACCGGACCAGGGCGGCGCCCACCGGCTCGGCGGCCGGCAGCACCTCCGGGTCGTGGTGGACGGTCAGCTCGGGCCGCTCGGCCGACCAGGTGACCGCCAGGTGCAGCGCGTTGTGGGCGGGGAACCCGCGTCGGCCGGCGGGCGGGCGCACGGCGGCGCGCAGCGGCCGGCCTGCCGGACCGATCGTGGCGACGCCGAGCGGGTGGGTGCGCTCCGCCGCCACCACGTTGAGCACCAGGCGACGCCGCTCGCGCAGCGCCTCGATGCCGCCGAAGTCGGTCAGCCAGCGGCCGAGCAGGGGCGGCGCGGCGGCGTTGGCGGCGGCGAGGCCGCGCACCCAGCCGGCGAGCGAGGCCGACGGGACGGTGTCCGGCGGCACGCTCACCACCGCCTCGTGCAGCGCGCCGGGGACCTCCAGGCTCTCCCGCGTCCACCGGCCGCCCCGCGCGTACAGCACCGGGACGTCCGCCTCGGCCCAGAGGCCCAGCAGGAACGACAGGGCGGCCAGGAGCAGGCCGGAGCCCGTCGCGCCGGTGCGCTCCCGGCCGCGCCGGATGGCCCCGGCGGTGTCGCCGTCCAGCCGCAGCGGCCAGGCGGCCGTCGCCGTCGTGTCCCGCCACGGTTTCCAGCGCCCGCCGGGGAAGGCGACGGCGGGGACCTCCCGGCTCATCGCCTCCGCCCAGAACTCCCGGGAGGCGGACCGCCGCGGGTCCGCCGCGACCTCGGCCACGTGCGCGAAGAACGACGGCGTCGGCGGCGGCGTGCGCTCCGGATGCTCGTACGCCGCCGCCGCGCGGCGCACGAACCGGGTGTGCGTCGCGTGGTCGGCGAAGCCGTGGTCCACCACGAGGGCGAGCGCGTGCTCGTCCGGGGCCAGCCGCACCAGGCAGGCGCCGGCCAGCGGGTCGCGGCGCAGGTCGATCGGCGCGTACACCGCGTCGCCGAGCGCCGCGCCGGCCGCCGCCAGCCGCCGGTCCGCCGGCACGTCGGCGCAGTCCACCGTGGTCACCGGGAACGGCTGCCCGGCCCCGCGCACCAGCTCGGGGCCCGGGGCGAACCGGGCCTGCCACACGTCGTTGCCGGCGGCGACGGCCCGCAGGGCGGCGGCCAGGCGGGGCACGTCCACCTCGCCGCGGACGTGCCACAGCGTCCAGGCCCGGGGCATCGGGTTGTGCCGGGGCAGGCCGGCCCCGTCGGTGTCGCTGAGCAGCAGCAGTTCCCGCTGCGCCCCGTAGGGCGCCACCCCCACCCGGCTCACCCCTCGAACGCGGGCAGCCCTGGCCACGCCGGCTGGCCCGCGGCCCACGCTGCCAGCACCCCCCGGTCGTCGGGCAGCCGGCCGCGCAGGTGCAGGTCGCGCAGCCGGCGCAGCGGCGTCACCCCGGTCGGCCAGTGCGCGAGCGACCGGCGGTAGCACTCGGCGGCCAGGTCGGCCCGGCCCAGCTGCTCGTGCACCTGGCCGGCGTTGAACCAGGAGATGCGGCCGTACGGGAACTGGAGGTGCGCGGCCCGCAGGTACGCATCGAGCGCGCCGCCGACGTCGCCGGCCTGGTAGCGCAGCTCCCCGGCGGTGAGCCAGGTCTTCGGGTCGATCGGGTCGACCCGCTGCGCCAACTCGTCCACCAGGGCCAGCGCGGCGTCGCGCTCGCCGAGGTACGTGTGGGTGCGCACGGCGGTCTCCACGGCCGGGAAGTAGTTGTCGGCGGCGATGACCCGGGTGTGCCCGTCGTGGCCGGTCAGCTCCCGGGCGATGCCCAGCCACCGGTCCATGTCCGCGCGCAGCAGGTCGCGGTCGCCGGTGAGGAACGGCAGGAACCCCATGGCCCGGAACCATCTGCTGGTCATGAGCGCGGCGTCGAACTCCGACACCTCGGGCAGCGCGGTGTACCGGGCCAGGTCCTCCTCGCCGAGCTTGCGCCAGCGGGCGATGGTGTCGGGCTCCCGACGCCGGGCCGCGTTGACCGTGGCGTTGATCGTGGTGACCACCCGCGTGCGGGCGTACCGGACGTCGTCGCCGAGCTGGTCGTAGAGCGTGCGGAAGTGCGGCTCCAGCTCGGCGCTGTGCCCCGTGGTGAGCATCTGCTCGGCGAAGAGCCAGCTGGCCAGCGCGTACGCGCCCTCGGGGTCGCGCACCGGCACGTCCGGCCCGGGAAGGATGTCCCGGGCCTCGGCGTGGAAACCCACCGCGGACAGCAGCCGGCCCAGCAGCGCCCGGTCCAGCAGCGGCAGGTCCGACGCGTGGGCCAGCCGGTCCCGCACCTCGGGCGGGCAGCCGTCGGGTGCCGTCAGCCACGTCCGGTAGTCGGCCGAGGCGCTACCGGAGGCGTACCCGTACACCGCCGCCGTCGCCTGCATCTCGTCGCGGAACATGGCGGCCGTGGCCCGCTGCGGGTGGATCTCCCGGAACCACGGCTCGCGACGCTCCAGCACGGCGGCGTACGACATCAGTGGCGTGTGGATCGCGACCGGCGGGGTGTCGACCGGGTCGAGGAGCTCGCTCGGGCTCAGGTCGAGGAACGGCCGGTAGCGCTCGATCGGGAGCGGCCGCGCCCCCGCTGCCGGCTCCCGCGCCGCGACCGTCGGCTCCCGCGCCGCGACCGCCCACCGCACCGCGTCGGCGCAGACCGTGCCGCCCAGCGTCGGGCGTCGCGCCACCAGGACCGCCAACCGGTCCCGCTCCTCGCCGCGGTCCGAGGCGAGCAGGTCGGCGAGTGCCCCCACCAACTCGCCGGCGTCGGCCGGCGACGCCGGCCCAGCGGGGCCGGCTGTCGCGGCGGGCGCGCCGTCCTCGACGGCCGAGGTGGGTGCCGCCAGGTCGAGCAGCCCGGCCAGCGCCGCGGTCCGCTCCGTCAGCCCGGTCCGGGCGGCCACCCGGTAGTGGGTGCGGGCCGCCTCCCGGTCGCCCGCCGCCCGGGCCGCGTCGGCCGCGAGGAGCCGGGTCGCCGCGCCGGTCGGGTCGAGGTCGAGGGCGAGGTCGGCGAACTCGCGCGCCGGCCCGCCGTCGGTCGCGCCGGTCGCGCCGGTCTCGTCCAGGGCGGCGCGGGCGGCGGCCCGCAGCAGCGCCAGCGCGGCGTCGCGGGCGAGGAAGTCGTCCTGGTCCGTCCCCAGGTCGCGGGCGACGGCGCGGACGGTGTCGGCCTCGGGCGTCGGCCCACCCGGGCTGCGCAGCCGCACGGCGAGGACCCGGGCCCGGGCGACCACGCCGATCCGGTCGCCGGCCAGGCCGGCGGCCAGCGACTCCGCCACGGCGAGCGCTTCGGCGGCCGGCTGCCCGTCCGCCGTCGCCCGGCCGGCGTGGGCCAGCGCGGTGGCGAGGCGGACCGGCAGGCCCGCCGCCTCGGGTGGCACCGGGGGAAGCGGTTGCCGGCCGTCCTCGGCGAGCAGCAGGTCGCGCCAGGCGCGCACCGGGGAGGGTGCGTCGCCACCGAGCCGCCGCAGCAGTCCCGCGGCGTCCTCCCGGCGGCCGAGCGCGCGCATCAGGCGGGCCGCCCACAGCAGACCGGCGGGGTCGTCCGCGTCGAGCCGCTCCCGCACCTCGGGCGGCGCGACGAGGGTGTCCGTGGCGTCGAGCAGGCCGCAGCGGCGCATCGCGCGGCGCAGGCCGGCGGGCGGCGCGTGTGCGGGCAACCAGCCGCACGGGTCGGACCGGCCGACCCAGAACAGCGCCGCCTCGGCGACCAGGGCCGGCGGGACCGCGGGGTCGGCGGTCAGGTCGATCAGCGGGCGCAGCGGCAGCGCCGCCGGATCCCGCCAGGCGATGTCGGCCATCCCTTACCTCCCGGCCCGGTCGGTTGGTGCGGTGCCGAGGGGCGGACACGCGACGATGGGACAGCCCGCGCCCGCCCGGTTGGTGACCGGCGGGTCAGTTGATGACGGCGTTGATCAGGCCCACGGCGGATCCTTCGAGGTCCTCGTAACGCTCCATGCTCGGCACCTCCTCCCGATCACGTGAGGAAGACGGGCGATGACGGCCCCTGCTGCCGCCATTCTCGCCCAGCCAGCGATGTCAGTCAATCAACTGCGAGTGGTCTGCGGTGGGTGCCCGTCGAGCCCCGGGCGCAGCGACGGCGGGGGGCGGTGTTGGGGTACGCGTGCTGCCCGGCCCTCCGGCGTGCTCACAGCCCGGCTGCGGCGTCGTACCTCCGGCGCAGGTCGGCCATCTCCGTGGCGGCCAGCGCCTCCTCCTGCGCCAGCGTCGCGTACTTGGCCGGGAACATCTGGTGCAGCCGGTCGATGAACCTGACGTTCTCGGTCGCCTCGACGACCTGGATGCCCAGGGGCTCGGTGGACATGTCCATGATCAGCGGCCCGGCCAGCTTGACCGCCACGTCCCAGGGGCGCTTCTGCTCGGCGATCCCGCAGAGGTGGAAGCCGTACACCTTCTGGACGTCGGCGAGGGTGGCGGCCGCGGCCGGCTCGTAGCCGTAGACGCGGACCCCGCAGATCACCGGCGGCTTCGCCTCGGTGGCGGCCTGTTGGGCGTTGTGCCCGGCGTGGTTGTGCTGCCCCGGGTCCGCCTGTTCGAGCGTGGTGCGCATCCGGGCCACGATCTGCGCCTGCAGGTCCGCCGGCTCCGCCTCCCCGCCGGCGGCCCGGTTGAGGAAGACCACGCCGGCCGCCACCGTCAGCAGGATCACCGCCACCCACACCAGGCGGTGGCGATACCACCCTGCGAAACCCTCTCGGGAACTCATGATCGCTTCTCACCTCGTTGCCGGCCCTGCCGCGCAGGCAGGCCGATCGGATGCCCCCGAGCGCCGGGCGTCGAGCGCGTCGACTGTCGGGGACACGTGCCGGGGGACAATCGTGGCGGGCGGGAGCGCCCGCCCGGCGTGGTGCCCGTCATCGGGCGATGACCCGGTGATGTGGCGTGCGGGCGACCGCCGAAGCGGCGTGCTGCCGGCACTGCCCTGCTCCCGTGCTTGCCGTTGCTCAGCGCGGTTGCCCCCGCGCTGCGGCGATATGAGCTATTCCAACACGTCTGGATCGGCTCTGGCAATATCGACGGGCGTTGGTGTGGGTCTGCTGGGCGGCACCGGGCTGACCGGTCAGAAGGCGCGCAGGTCCACCGCGAGGCCGTCGGAGCCGGTGTGGCTGACCGCGACCCAGTCCGCGCCGGCTCCGGCGAGCCAGCCCGGATAGCGGCCGAGCTGACGGCCGGTGCGAGCCTCGTACACGAGCACGACCGGCCGGTCGTCCTCCGCCGCGCTGACCGCCACCAGTCCCTCCGTCACCGCCGACCGCCAGCTCGCCGACGCGCCCGACAGCAGCGGATCGGGCGCCGTCCAGCGGGTCACGCCGGTGGACAGGTCCAGCAAGGCCAGCTCACCCGTATCGGCGTTGCCCCGCACCAGCACCGAGTGGCTGTCACCGTCGATCGGCACCCCGGCGGCGGCGCCCTTCCAGACCGTGCGACCGGTCCGTAGGTCGACCAGTTGCGGCCGTCCGTCGGCGGTGACCGCGACGAGCCGGGTGCCGGCGCCGATCAGGGTCAGCCCGCTGTGCTGGTGGGCCAACCGCTTGCCGCACCCGCCGTCCTCCCTGCGTCCGCTGAAGACCACGCCGGACCAGCCCTTGTCGCCGGTGGCCGCGTCGACGGTGGCGATGCTGACCGTGCAACGCTGTTCGCCCCGCGCAGGGTCGTTGTCGGTGGTCACCAGCAGGTCCCCGGCCACGAAGCCGTACCAGGCCCGGTTCGGCAGCCGTCCGGCGCCGACCCGACCGGTGGTGGGAGCGACCGGGGCGTAGGCGGCCGACCGGGGGGACGTGCTCAGCCGCACCGCGACGTATCGGCCGCTGGCCGGCGCGTACGGCGCGCGGGCACCGAGGGTCACGTCGCTCACCCTGGCGGACCGGTCGGCGGGCCGTTCCCAGAGTTGGCGACCGCTCCGCACGTCCCGGCCGACGATCGTGCACGTCGCGGAATCGCCGGTGCCGGCGCACTCCCTGGCGTAGACGGTCTGTTCGTGGACGACGACGTCCTGGCTGCCCGCCGTCCGCCACCGGGTGACGCCGGTGGCCGCGTCGAGCACCTCCATGCCGCCGTCGTCGCTGTCGGCGGCCACGATCGAATCGCCGGCGATCACATACTGGTAGCCCGTGGTGAACGGATGACGCCACCGCTCCTGGCCGGTGGCGCGGTCCACGGCCCGCAGTTCCCTCGTGTCGGGGACCAGGACCACCGGACCGATCTCGCCCAGCTGCTGGTCGAGCCGCCGCAGCGGCACCGACCAGGCTGGCGGCGGGCCCTCGGCGGCGGGCGACGTGATCCTCTGCCGCAGGCTCTCCTGAGTCTCCTCGACCCGCACGGACGGTCGATCCGTCCGCTCGGCCCGGGGCGCGGTGCAGCCGGGGAGCCCTGCGGCCAGGATCAGGGCGAGGGCGGCGACACTCCAACGGGCTGGGCGGTGCGACGGCGACAACGGTCTTCCCCTCGATCGGCGGTCCGTTCCCACCGTAGGACCCGCCGGCACCTCGCGCTCGGCCCGTCCGTGGTGCGACCCGCCGATCAGGTCGGGGCAGGGCGGGCATGGCACCGGGCGCCGGGTGGCCCGGCCGCCGCGTCAGTACACGTAGGGCCAGGCGGCCGCGTCGTAGCCGATGCGGTTGATGCCGAGCAGCGACGTGCCGTTGTCGGCGTAGTAGTGGTAGAACAGGCAGTCGCCGTCGCTGTCGCCGAGGACCGCCTGGTGGCCGGGGCCGTGGATGCTGCCGTGCGAGGCGAGGATCTCGGTGCCCCCGCCCGAGAGCATGGCGCGTCCGGCCCGGTCGACGAACGGCCCGGTCGGGCTCGCCGACCGGCCCACCATGACGCGGTAGGTGCTGCTGGCGCCCTGGCAGCAGCGGTCGAACGAGACGTACAGGTAGTACCAGGCGCCACGCTTGACCATCACGGGCGCCTCGATGCCGGGACCGTAGCTGGCGAGGCTGTGCATCGACGTGCCGAGCCGGCGTCCGGTGGCCGGATCGATCTGGATCAGCTTGATCCCGGACCAGAACGAACCGAAGCTCAACCACCAGCGGCCCTGGTCGTCGACGACGAGGTTCGGGTCGATCGCGTTGAAGTCGTCCGACGTGCGCGACTCGATGACGAGACCCTCGTTGGTCCAGCTTCCGGACGCGCCGGTGGCGCTGGTCGCCAGGAAGATGGCCGAGCGGTTGGAGCCGAAGGTCGACGCCGAGTAGTAGAGGTGGTAGCGGCCGTTGCGGTACGACAGGTCCGGCGCCCACAGGTTGCGGGAGCCGCCGGTGTAGGTGGTGGTCCAGGGCGCGCCGCCGGGGAAGACCGCGCCGGCGTTGCGGAAGGTGATCCGGTCCGTCGACGTCTTCAGCGCGATGTTGTCCCCGGTGTGCGCGACGAGGTAGGTGCCGTCGGGCCGCTTGACCACGGTCGGATCGTGGACGCCGACGTCCCCGGCGACCCTGCCCGGCTGCGGGTAGGCCGGCGCCGTGGTGGTCGGCGTCCCGCCGCCCAGGCGCACCAGCTGCCACTGCTGGTTGGCGCCGTCGACGTTGGAGTATGCGGTGAGCCGGCCCCCGTCGGCTGTCGACCACTCCCACAGGTCGATCACCTTGCTCGACTGCCGGTTGACGAACCGCACGAATCCGCCGGCGGAGTCCTGCAACCGGAACTGCTGCGTGGCGGAGCCCCGGTCGGTGGTCTGCACCAACTGGGTGCCGTCGGCGGCGCTCGGCAGCTCCAGCACCTTCCCGCTGTGCCGCGACCGCACCTTGTAGAAGCCGTCGCCGACGTCGACGAACTGCCACTGCTGCACCGCGAGGTCGTTGCGGGTCCACTGGTTCACCGGCGCGTTCTCCGCCGTCGACCAGTCGTACAGGTCCATCGCCTTGCCGCTGTGCCGGTTGACGAAGACGTACGACGCGGACGTGTCCACGGTCGCCGCCGAGGCCGACGGCGGGCCGAACACCGCGGTGCCCGCCAGCATCGTCACCGCCGCGCCGATGGCCAGCCCGACCCGCCGTGCATGCCGTCGCGGGCCCACCCCCGGCAGCCGATTCAGCCTGGTCATCGAAGCCTCCTTCGAGTGGTCGGCCGGCCCGGGGCGCTGCGCCGTGGCGGCGACGCCCGGCGCCCGACGGACGGATCCCCCCGCGCCGGCCCGGATCGCCTGGCGGGGCGGGTGCCGGATCAGCAGCTCCGCGGCTGCCAGGTCACCTTGATGACGTACATGGGCACGTACAGGTCCCCGTCGCCGCCCGGCACGACGCAGATCGTGCCGGTGAGCGGCGTGCCGAGATACGTGTAGGACCAGGTGATCTCGGCCTTCCTGGCCGTGTAGTTGTAGAAGTTGAACGCCGCGACGTTTCCGGTCCACTCGCTGTTCGTCGTCAGGGACGGGGTGGACGTGGGGCCCTCCGGCGGGTGGTTCCAGTTCGGCCAGATGCAGAGCATGCCCTGCGGGCAGTTCCCGGCCCCCCAGCCCTGGGTCGACACCGGCGCGGGCGCCGCCGCGGCGGCGGGAGCGGTGGCCAGCACGCCGGCGACGGACGCGGCGACGGCGATGGATTTCCAGAGCATGGTCCACCCGCTTCGAGAGAAGTCAATCGACGGACGTCAAAGTTATCGCCGAAAAGTTGAGCGGTCAAGAATGTGGGCGGACGGCTGTCGGGGCTGCTGACGCCGGCTGCGGTCGACGGCCCGGTGGCGGCAGGACGGTCCGCGTGCCCGGCCCGCGCTGCCGCCACCTGATCCGGTCGACCCGGTGTCCCTAGCCCGGCAGCCAGGCCCGGAAGTACCAGCCGTTGTACTGGCTGTCGGGCAGCGTGCGGTATTCGCAGCTGTTGCTCACCTCGCCCCAGTAGCTGGCCTGGATGCGGTAGGCCTCGCACTCCTCGTACGTCGTGAAGTAGCCGTTCCAGTCGAATGGCACGGCGAGGGCCGGAGTCGGCTGGACCGTGAAACTGACGGTTGCCGCGGCGGTGGCGACAACCGCGAGGCGGACGAGCCGGCGGCGGAGCGGCTGGGTCATGGGGGATCCCTTCCGGGGCGGCGACTGACTGTTCGCCTACCGTAGATCCAGGACCGCCGATCTGCTGATCCGCCGTTCGGGTGGGTGGCGCCGCCTGCGGCGACCACCTGGCACGCCGGACCGGAAGTCGCCGCTCAGGTGGAGTCGCGCTCGATCCGGAAGCCCAGCTTGATCAACAGCCTGATGGTCCCGTCGATGAGCTCCCGGTCGTAGGACTTGTCGTCGTCGTCCAGCTCTTCGTAGGCCACCAGGTTCGGGTGGGTCTTCTTCTCGTCGTCGCGGGCCTCGCCGTATGTCCACCCGTCCGCGAGCCGCTTCGCGGCCCAGATGTCGTGCGCCTGCCGGGAGAGCGTCTCCCGTTCGTCGCGCACCGGCTTCGGCACCTCGATCCCGCTGGTGTCAATCGGCTGCGGTTGCCACACCGGATGCCCCCTCGTCTGCCGCGTCGGTGCGCGGCGGTCGCGGCCAGTGCGCCGAGACTAGCCGGCTGACGACGGTGAAGGCGCGCTCCGCCGCCGCCTCCCGGCCCGCATCGTCCGCGCCGGGCGGCGCGACCCCGGCGACCGCGCTGAAGTGGCTGATCCGCCCGTATGTCCGGAACTCCTCCAGCTGCTCGACCGTGTCGACCGAGAGCACGCCCACCGCCACCGCGTCCGGCCACGCCTCCAGCACCGGGGCGAACGCCGACTCCTGCGGCGCGTGCACCACCTCGTCGCCGACGGCCAGCGTGCCCCGCGCCACCGACGGCAGTCCGTCGGCCGACGCCGCGACCCCGGGGTCGGTCGGGTAGTCCCGGTCCAGGCTGGGCACGAACGAGCTGTCCACACTGAACCGGTGGAAGCCGCAGATCCGGTCGGCGACCACCACGTCGGCCGGCACCAGGGCCGACGCGGTGCCGAGCAGCACGACGTGCTCCGGCCCGAACGCCTCGACGGCCGCGCGCAACGCCTCCCGGCCGCCGTCCGCGCCGGCCCGGCAGAGCACCAGCTGGTAGCCGCTGCCCTGCGGGCGGGCCACGGTGCCGCCGAGCCAGCCGAAGCGGTTGGGGTGCTCGGCCGTGCCGACCACCGGGGACGGGTCGCGCAGCGTGCGGGCCGCCGCCGCGTACTCCGTCGGGCCGGTCGCGAGGACGACCACGTCCACGTCGGGCGCCATCCGCCCGCCGGACACGGAGACCTCGATGCGGGGGCGGTGCCGCCGGTCGGTCAGGTCGGTGAGCGCCCGGTCCACGTCGTCGACGATGCGCCGCACCCGCGCCACGTCGTCCAGGTGCATGATCGAGGTGCCCTGGATCGGGACCGAGGCGCCGGCGCCGTGGTCGAGGAAGTAGGGCAGGACCCGCATGCGCCGCTGGCCGCTCAGCTCCAGCGCGATGTCCATCTCCTTGCGGCACCACGTGCTGTCGAGGTAGTGCCGGCTCACCAGCGGCACGAAGATCCGGCACTCGCCGACCTTGGCGAGCAGGCGGTGCTCCCACGCCTTGCCGCGCGGCAGGTCGCTGTTGAACAGGTAGTGGAAGTGCTCGACGTTGCGCAGGTCGAGCTCCTGCGCGACGAGCTGCGCGAGGTCGTTGTCGCCCTGGGCGCTGCTGAGGAAGACGGGGCCCTGGTCGCGGCCGAGGCTCCAGACGTACCGGCGGGCCTCCTCCAGGCCGGCGAACTGGAGCCGGGGCATCTGTAGCCGGCCGATCTCCCGGCCCAGCTCCGGCAGCAGCCCGTCCACGTCGGACCACCAGATGGCGTGTCGGTTGACCGCGCTGGACGCCTGGAGGGCGTGGCTGACCGCGAGCCGGGGCAGTTGCCTGGCCGCGCGGTCCTCGGCGCGGTGGCACACCAGCCGGACCGTCGGCACCCCACGGGCCTGGAGGAACGGCAGCACCCACGACGGCGTCCGCGGGTCCAGGACGTCGAGGAGGACGAAGTCGTAGCGGTCCAGCAGCGTCGCTGCGCCCGCGGCGTCGACCTCGTCCCGCAGCAGCGCCTCGGAGATGTTCTCCACCTGCCAGCCGGCCTGCGCGATGAGCCGGCGCAGCTCCGGCGCGGCGGCCGCGTACTCGCGGGTCGGCGGGAGCATCAGCGCGGCGGCGCCCAGCGGCCGGTCCACCTCGTCGGCGTGCTCCCGGGCGCGGGCCACCAGCTCGTCGAGCGCCTCCAGCGGCATCCGGTAGGCGGCGAGCCGGTTGCGGTTGAACGGACGGGCCAGGTCCGCGCCGATGAAATGGCGGGCCGGAATGTTGATCTCCGGGATCACGAGCCTCGGCCGATTCGCCAGCACCGCCATCCCGTACTCGTGCACCGCGAACGGTGAGCAGCGGTATTGCGGCTGGTTTTCCCGACGGGTGACGACGGCGACGAAACACGCGGTGCGCCGCATCATCAACTCAAGGTGCATAGTGGACAACGTCGCCGAGCGCGGGTCGACGGCGAGTGCGAACCGCTCGGAGAGCGCCTCCAGAAAGAAGTCCGTGACCCGCCGGTCCAGCACGTCGTAGCTGTGGCTGAAGTATGCCGCCGGCCGCTCGTCCAGCATCTCCGCTCTCCTCTTCAGGCCACTATCCGACAGACCGCTCAACATCAACGACCACCGCCGCCGGAGTTATGCTCAGGTTAACCGCCGCGCTCACTCAACGAACGCGTTGATTTCCTGATCAAGGAGCGGGCACCGTGTCAGAAAACCAGCGGAACGTCGAGATCCTCTCCGAGGATGTGCTTCTCACCACCGCCATCTTCACCATTCGACAGGCCAGACTCCGTTATCGCCGCTTCGGTGCGGACCGCTCGTTGTCGGGCGACTGGAGCGAGGAGGTCACCCTCGTCAACGCCGACCGGGGCGACTCCGCCGCGGCGGTCATTGTGGACACCTCGCGCGACGAGGTCGTTCTCGTCGAGCAGTTCCGCTATCCGACCCTGGGCGACGGGTCAGGGTGGCTGGTCGAGCTCGTCGCCGGAATGGTCCGCGCCGACGAAGAACCGGAGTCCGCGATCCGCCGCGAGATCCGGGAGGAGATCGGGTACGACGTCCGAGCCCTCGACCGGATCTGCACGCTCTACCCCTCGCCCGGCGGATCGTCGGAGCGGGTCGTCCTCTTCTACGGGGAGGTCGACGACAGCCTGCGGGTCGGCGAGGGCGGCGGTCGCGCCGACGAGGCGGAGAACATCGCCCGCCGTGCCGTGCCGCTCGGCGACCTGCCGGACCTGATCGACAGCGGCACGATCCGCGACGCGAAGACCCTGGCCGGGCTCCTCTGGCTGCGCCTGTTGCGGTCCCGCCGGTGACGCCCCTGCTGCTCGCCGTCACCGGCGTGCTGGTGTCGATCGGCATCCTGCTGCAGATCCTGTTCTCCGACCCGCGGCGCGCCGGCCGACAGGCCGCGATGCAGCTCCCGTCCGTGCTGCTCTACGCGGTCGCGGTGTCACTGCTGATGTTCTCGATCTTCCCCGACTCGTACGCCGACGGCCGGGCCCTCGGGTTCAGCATCGGCGGCGCGGCGGCGTTCGTCCTCGCCTTCACCACCCTCTCCTTCCAGTGGCTGGCCCGCGCCGGCAAGCGCGACGAACTCGAAGCTGACGCCCGCCGCGCCCGGGAGGAGGTCGAGCAGCTCAAGCTGCGGCTCACCATCGTGGAGGCCGCGCGGAAGCCGCAGCGCCTGCAACGCACCGTCCGGACCCTCGCCCTCGTCCGGCAGGACCGCCGGCACCGGCTCGGCATCGTCACCGGCAACATCGCCAACGTCACCGGCGTCGACGTCTGGGTGAACGCCGAGAACACCCAGATGGAGATGGCCCGCCCGACGGAGCCGACCATCTCCGGCACGATCCGCTACCGGGGCGGCCGGCGGGACGCGGCCGGCACCCTGGTCGACGACCTCATCTACGCCGAGCTGCGCGAGGTGGCCCGGCGCACCCCGGTCGCCCCCGCCACGGTCTTCACCACCACGTCCGGCGCGCTCGCCGACGCCAACGGCGTCAAGCGGATCCTGCACGTCGCCTCGGTGGACGGCTCACCGGGCACCGGCTACCGGCAGGTCGCCGACGTCGGCGGCTGCATGCGCAACGTGCTGGCCGAGTTGGACCGGCTCAACGCCGCCGGCGAGCAGCTGCGCAGCGTCCTCCTGCCGCTGCTCGGCACCGGCAACGGCGGCGGCGACCCGGAGCGGACCGCGAAGGTCATGATCGAGGCCGCGCTGGACTACTTCCGGGCGCACCCCGCCTCCCGGGTACGCACCGTCTACCTGCTCGCCTTCACCGACCTGGAGGAGCAGATCGTCCGCCTGGCGCTGACCGAGCACGGCGACACCAGCGGTCTCGTGCGGGAGTGACCGTGCTCGCCGGCGCAGTCGAGACGATCGCGGGGGTCGGCCCGGCCGGCGTCCTGTTCTGGACCGGGGCCGGCATCTCCCGGGGCGCGCCGAGCTGCCTGCCGACCGGCTGGCAGCTCACCGAGCGGACCTTCTCGGCGCTGTTCCGGCCGTTCACCCTGGAGACCGTCCTCGCGTACCACGAACTGCTGGGCTGGCGGCGTGGCGCCATCTGCCCGGCGGAGCCGGCACGGACCCGCGTGCCCCGGCTGGAGACCGCACTCGGCGCGGGCGCCCGGCAGAGCCCCGACGTGGTCGGGGAGATCCTCGCCGACGTGCGGGACGCCCGGCCCAACCCGGTGCACGAGTTCCTCGCCGCCCACCTGGACGCGGGCGGGCGGCAGCTCACCGCCAACTTCGACCTCTGCGTCGAGCGCGCCTTCGCGGCGCGGCGCGGGCGGCCGCCGTGCCCGCAGCAGCTCCACCACTTCCACCACGCCCTCGCCGACGGCACGGACCCGGCCCGCCTGGGCGCCACCCTCGCGCACATCGAACGCGGCTTCGACGACGCCGCCCGGGCCGCGTTCGTCGAACGCCTGCGGGGCCCCGCCCGCCGGATCGTCGTCGTCGGCTACAGCGGCAGCGACTTCTTCGACGTGGACGTGGCGGTGGCCGACCTGCCGCCGGGCGCGCTGCACGGGCGAACCGTCCACTGGGTCAACCACTCGTCCTGCGCCTGGCACCGGCCGGATCCGCAGCCGCCCGCCGCCGTGTTCGGGGTCGAGGCCGGCGACCCGGCCGGCACCCTGCCCGCCCTGGCGGGACATCTGCGCAGGGCCGGGGCCACCGTCGACTTCCTCTGTGGCCCGACCACCGAACTCCTCGACGGGCTCGCGTCCCGTTGGGGGTTCGACCCGGTGCCGCCGCCGGTGCTGCGGCCACCGCGCCCGGTCAGCGCCGTCGTCGACGACCGACGTCGGCTGGCCGGCACGTTCCTGTTCTACCGGGCGGTCGGCCTCGTCCCCGAGGTCCGCCGGCTGCTCCCCGCCGAGCCGGACGTCCCCGCCGAGGAGCTGGTCCTGTCCCGCTCGGACCTGATGTGGGAGGAGGGCCGGTACGCCGACCTGCGCCGCTGGTGGCGGCGGCAGCCACCGTCGCCGCGGCGCACCGAACGGATCGGGGCGACGCTGTGGGTCCAGGGTCGGCTGCTGCCCGCGTACGCGTGGTTGACGTGGCACCGGCGGCGGGTGTCGGACGACGCGGAGCTGCGGCTGATCGCCGAGACCGAGGCCCGGGTGATCGAGCACATGGGGCTGGTGCCCGACCTGCGCTGGCTGGCCCGTCTCCTGGGCCGCGGGGTCGGCCGCTGGCTGCCCAGGCCCAGCCGGCAGGACGGGCTGCATGGCTTCCGGCGACTGACCGACGTCCACGGCAGCCTGCGGCACGCCATGGCAGCCGTTCCCCGGCCGGAGGCCGAGGCGGCCGAGACGCAGGAGTGGTTCCTGGAGGCCGGCAACGTGCACGCCGCGCTCTCCTACCAGCACCGGCGGCTGCGGGACAACCACCGGGCCGCCACGCCCGTCGCCGAGTTGACCCGGCGCTACCGTGACCAGCAGCGCCGCGCCGAGCTCCTCGGCTCGACGGCGGCGGCGTGGCGGGTGCTGCTGCTCCCGCGCGCCGGGCAGGTGTTCACCCTGCGCGAGGCGGTCGTCGGCTGCGCCGCCGTGCAGTTCGGCGCCTGGCACCGGGTGCGCCTGCTGGGCCGTCTCCTGCTCGACCGGGTCCGGCTCCGGGGCAGGGCGTAGGGCGCGCCCGCGCGGCACCGGGGCAGGCGGGTCAGGCCGCGGGCAGCCGCACCTCGAACTGACAGCCGCGGCCGGTGTTGCGCACGTCGACCCGGCCCCCGTGTGCCTCGACGAGGCCGCGCACGATCGCCAGGCCGAGACCTCCGCCGCCACCGGATCCGGCCGCCCCCGGGGTGCGGGCGCGTTCGCCGCGGAAGGCGACGTCGAAGACGCGGTCCAGGTCCTCCTCGGGGATGCCGCCGCAGGTGTCGGAGACGGCGAGCCACACGGCGTCGCGCTCGTGGCCGGCGGCGATGTGCACGGTGCCGTCCTCGGGGGTGTACCGGACGGAGTTGATCAGCAGGTTGCTGACGACGCGGGCGAGCTCGCGTTCGCCGGCGCGGACGAGGGGCCAGCCGCTGTCGGCGGCGACGAGGTGGATCCGGCGGCGGGCGGCGAGCGGGGCGACGCCGGCGATCGCGTCGGACACCACGTCGCGCAGCGGCACGGTGGTGGGCGCGAGCCGCAGTGCCCCCGCGTTGATCCGGGACAGCTCGAACAGGTCGTCGACGAGCTGGGTCATCCGGTCGGTCTCGACCCGGATGCGTCGGTGGTATTCGTCGACGGTGGCCGGGTCGTCGATGATGCGGTCCTCCAGGGCCTCGGCCATCGCCCGCAGCCCGGCGAGCGGGGTACGCAGGTCGTGGGACACCCAGGCGACGAGTTCGCGCCGCCCGGCCTCCAGCCGGCGTTCCCGGTCCCGGGCCGCCTGCGCCCAGACGGCGGAGGCGGCCAGCCGGCTGCCGAAGACCGCGCCGACGGCGAGGCTGATCACCGCGGAGGCGCTCACGGTGACGAGGACGACCCACAGGTCGTGCGGGGACAGGAACATCGCCTGGGCGACCGTGGCGACGCCGACGACCACGGCCAGCACGGTGACGATGAGCAGCACCAGCACGTGCACGAGGATCGACCGGCCGCGCAGCAGTCGCAGCGCCCCGGCGCCGGCCAGCCCGACGACGCCTCCGGCGACCAGGGCGTAGAGCCCGATGAGCAGCGTGTCGGTCACCGCGGGGGTTCCCCGTCGAGCGGGTCGTAGCGGTAGCCGACGCCCCAGATGGTGCGGATGCGGCGCGGTTCGGCCGGGTCGTTCTCGATCTTCTCGCGCAGCCGGCGGACGTGGACGGTCACCGTCGACTGGTCGCCGAACTGCCAGCCCCACACCCGGTCCAGGAGCTCGGCGCGGGACCACGCGCGCCCGGGGTGGCGCAGGAGGAAGGCCAGCAGCTCGAACTCCCGGACGGTCAGCGCCAGCGGCGCGCCGTCGCGCTCGGCGACGCGGCGGGCGGTGTCGACGGTCAGCTCGGCGTCGACGAGCCGGGTGCGGTCGGCCGGGCCGGTGGCGGGCCCGCTGGCGCGGCGCAGCACCGAACGGATCCGCAGGACGAGCTCCCGGGGGGAGAACGGCTTGGTCACGTAGTCGTCGGCGCCGACCTCCAGCCCTAGGACGCGGTCGGCCTCCTCGCCGAGGGCGGTGAGCATGATCACCGGGAGGTCCGGCAGCTGCCTGCGGATCCGGCGGCACACCTCCAGGCCGTCGATGCCGGGCATCATCAGGTCGAGCACCACGAGATCGGGCCGGTGGGTGGCGATCGCCGCGAGGCCGTCGGCGCCGTCGGCGGCCAGCCGGACCTCGCAGCCGTCCTGTTCCAGGTAGCGCCGCACGACGTCGCTGACCGTGGGGTCGTCGTCGACCACCAGCACCCGATGTCCCATCCCGGCCACGCTACCCACCGGCCGCCGGCGGGCCGCCACCGCCGGGTCTTTCGGATCCCTTACGGCCCGCCGTCGACCGGCCCCGCCCGCGGCCCGCCGTCGACCGGCGACGCAGGTCCGCCGCCAGGCACGCCGCCAGCGTCGCGCCGGCGACGACGAGCAGGACGACGGCGAGGTTGCGGCCGTAGGGCAGGGGCAGCACCGAGGGGTTGTCCGGGCGCCTGCCGAAGCCGAGGACCAGCGGCGCCGCCACGACGGTGAGCGCGGCGGCGCTGATGGCGGCGGCGCGCGCCACGGGCCGGTGCCGGCGCGGCACGAACCGGGCGACCGCCGCGCCGACGGCCAGCAGCGCGGCCATCCAGACGAGGTCGTGACCGGCCAGCACACCGGCCAGGAAGAGCAGCACGCCGGCCGGCTTCAGGTCGGGGTCGGCGCTGCCGCCCACGACGGCGTACCCCATCAGCAGGACGCCGGCGGCGACGAGCGCCGCCCGGACCCTCACCGCCCGCCCCGCACGGTGATGCTCCCGACCCACTTGGTCTGGAGCACGCCGGGCCGGTTCGGGGCGATCAACCGCGCCGGGTAGCCGTGGTCGGGGTGCAGGGGCTCGCCGTCCAGCCGCAGGGCGATCAGCGTCAGCGGGTCGCGGACGTGGGCCGGCGCGACGGTCGACGTGCGGTAGCGGCCGGCGATCTCCAGCGACTCGACGAGGACGCCCGCCCGGTCCGGGTCGCCGCCCACGAGGGCCACCAGGTCGCGCAGCCGCACCCCGGTCCACCGCCCGCCGGCGCTCCACCCCTCCACGCAGGCGATCGGCAGGTCGGCGGTGTGCTGCGCGAGGGCGTGCAGAGCGGCGAGGTCCAGGTCGGCCCGACCGGCGGGGCCGACGACCGCCAGCCGGTAGGACGGGTCGAGCGCGCGGGCGCGTACCCCGGCGGCGTCGGCGGTCCGGTTGACCGGGAGCCCCTGCGGCCCCACGTCGGGCCGGCGGGGGGCGAGCACCGCCAGGCCCGCCAGCGGCCGGACGGTCTGCCCGACCGTGGCCAGGGTGACCAGCCCGGCCGCGGCGGCGACGCCGCCGAGCAGACCGCGCCGGGTCAGCCGGCCCGACGGCGGCTCCGCGGCGGGCCGGGCGAGCGCGGCCCGCACGGTCGGCAGTCGTACGCCGACGTGCACCAGCAGCGCGCCGACCGCCAGCCACGCCACCCAGTAGTGGCCGGCGGTGAAGAAGAACGGCATCGGCGCGTACCAGCGGGAGACGTTGAGGACGCCGCCGATCACCTGGAACAGCGCGGCGGCGACCAGGACGCCGACGCTGGCGCGGTCGAGCGCGTGGGCGACCGAGCGGACCGGCGGCCAGGCGAACAGGCGCGGGTAGGCCGACCACAGCTTGCCGCCGAGCAGCGGCACCGTGGCGAGCCCGGTCGCCACGTGCAGGCCCTGGGTGAACCGGTAGAGCCCCACCGGGCGGGCCGGCCACCCGAACCAGCCCGGCGGGTGCTGGATCAGGTGGCTGAGCAGCCCGGTGAGGAAGCAGACGGCGAACGCCACGCCGAGGGCGACGCCGAGCTGGCTGGTCAGCCGGGTCGACCGCAGCCGGGACGGGAACGCGCCGGCGCGCAGCGGTCCGCGCCGCAGTGCCGTGGGCGGCGTCGGCAGCGGCGTCGACAACCAGCGGGCGAGCCGCCGCAGGACCGCCGGAGGGCCGCTCACGCGGGGACCAGGGTGGCGAACCAGCGGCCCGCCGCCGTCCAGGTGTCCAGGATGCGCAGCGCCGTGGTCCCGGCCAGCGCGGGCAGGCCGTCGAGGGGCACGCAGGCCCAGCTCAACGTGCTGCCGACGCCGCCGGGGGCCTGCACCACGGCGGCACCGGACCACGCGGGCGTGCCGGGTGGCGCGACCTCGGCGTGCAGCCGGCCGTCGGCCGCCAGCAACCGGCGGCAGCGGCGCAGCAGCCGGTGCGGGTCCCCGCCGATGCCGACGTTGCCGTCGGCGAGCAGCAGGTGCTGCCAGCGGCCGGTCCCCGGCACCGGGTCGAAGACGTCGCGTTGCAGCGCGACCGCGCCGCGGCTGCGGGCCAGGCGGACCGCGGCGGCGCTGATGTCGATGCCGAGGGCCGGACGGCCGGCGTCGATCAGCGCGCCGGTGAGCCGGCCGGGCCCGCAGCCGACGTCGAGGGTGGCGCCGGTGCAGCGGGCGAGCAGCGTCGAGTCGCCGGCGGTCGCGTCCCGGCACCAGACGGCCGGGTCGAACCGCAGCTCGCCGCCGCCCGGGTGCCGGGCCGTGAACGCGGCGGTGACTCCCGACGCGGCCCGGTCGAACACGGCGTCGAAGACCGCGACGGCGGTCACCGGCCGACCGCCGCGCGGGACGGCACGTCGACGTCGACGGCGACGGCGAACCGGCTGCCCGCCGGGCACCGGGCGGCCACGGCGTGCGCGTCGGCCGCGGTGTCCACGTCGCGCAGCCGGGGCAGCAGGTGGACCCGCAGGCCGCGGCGGCGCAGCGCGGCCAGGGTGAGCCGCCCGGTGCGCGCCGTGGAGGTGGGGATCGCGCGCAGGGCCTCGGCGTGGCCGGGCGCGCGCAGGCCCAGCGCCCACCAGCCGCCGTCGTCGGCCGGCCCGAGCACCGCGTCCGGCCCGTCCGCCGTGTCGAGCAGCCCCACGGCGGTGTCGAGGTGTGCGGCGGTGAGCTGCGGGGTGTCCATGCCGATCAGCAGGGTCGCCGCAGCCGCCCCGCGTCCGTCGGTGACCGGGCGGGCGTCGGCGAACGCGTTGGCGATGCGGTCGCCGAGGGGGCCGCCGCGCTGGGCGAGCCGCTGCCAGCCCGCCGGGGCCGGGTGGTCGCCGTCGACGACCAGGATCCGCGCGCCGGCCGTGGCCGCGGCGACGGTGTCGAGGGTGTCGGCCAGGGCGGCCGCGGCGACCCGGGCGGCCTGTTCGGGGGTGCAGGGCGGACAGAGCCGCGTCTTCACCCGGCCGGGTTGCGGCGTCTTGGCCAGCACCAGGACTCCAGGGGCGCTCACCGGGCCAGCACCGCGCTCATGTCCCGCACGGCGCGGGCGGTGCCGAGCACCGTGCCGGTCACCTTCGAGCGGGTGCCGGCCGCCCGGGGGTGGTAGTCGACGTCGACCTCGACCACCCGCCAGCCGGCCCGGCCCGCCTCGATCAGCAGCTCCAGCGGGTAGCCGAACCGGCGGTCGCGCAGCCCCAGCGCCAGCAGGTCGGCGCGGCGCACGGCCCGGATCGGCCCGATGTCGTGGAGGTCGAGGCCGGTCGTGCGGCGCAGCCGGTGGGCGAGGACCGCGTTGGCGACCCGGGCGTGCAGGGGCCACACGCCCCGCGCGGTGGGGCGGCGACGTCCGGTGCCCAGGTGCGCCTCGCCGGCCCGGACGGGGTCGGCGAGCCGGGGCAGTTGCGCCGGGTCGAAGGACCCGTCGGCGTCCAGCACGCACACCACGCCGTCGCCGGGGTCGGCCGCCAGGACCCCGGCGTGCACGGCGGCGCCGTATCCGGGCTCGGCCACGCTGATCACCTCGGCGCCGCAGGCGCGGGCCACCTCCGCCGAGCCGTCGGTCGAGCCGTTGTCCACCACGATCGGCCGGTAGCCGGCCGGCATCCGGGCGAGCAGGCCGGGCAGGGCCGGCGCCTCGTTGCGGCAGGGAAGAACCACATCGGTCATGCCGCGGACGCTAGGACGCGATCCGCCCGGAAATCCTTACCTGGCGGTGACAGAGTCTTACGGAACGGTGACCCGGGCCGGAGTTTCTTACGAACCGCTGACGACGGGCCGTCGCCGGTGTGGACGGCCGCGTCCCGGCTCTACCGTCGGCGCCGTGACTCACGTACTCGTTACCGGCGGCGCCGGATTCATCGGAACCCACGTCGTGACCGCCCTGCACGACGCCGGCCACCGGGTGACCGTCGTGGACGCCGGCCATCCCGGCGCGCACCGCCTGCCGCTGCCGGACACCGTGGCGGGGGCCCCGCTCGTCCGGCTCGACCTGCGGGACCGGCCCGCCGTCGCCGACGCCCTGGCCGGCGTCGACGCGGTGGTCCACCAGGCGGCCATGGTGGGCCTCGGCGTCGACCTGGACGACCTGCCCGAGTACGTCGGCTGCAACGACCTCGGCACCGCCGTCCTGCTCGCCGCGATGGCCCGCGCGGGGGTGCACCGGCTCGTGCTCGCCAGCTCCATGGTCGTCTACGGCGAGGGCGCGTACGCCTGCGCCGGGCACGGCCCGGTCCGCCCCGCGCCGCGCGGCGTCGCCGACCTGGCCGCCGGCCGCTTCGAGCCGGGCTGCCCGAGCTGCGGCCTCGCCGTCACGCCGGGACTGGTCGACGAGGAGGCCCCGCTGGATCCGCGCAGCGTGTACGCCGCCACGAAGGTCGCCCAGGAGCACCTCACCGCGGCCTGGGCCCGGCAGACCGGCGGCAGCGTCGTGGCGCTGCGGTACCACAACGTCTACGGGCCCGGGATGCCCCGCGACACGCCGTACAGCGGGGTCGCGGCGATCTTCCGCTCCGCGCTGGAGGCCGGGCGGGCGCCGCGGGTGTTCGAGGACGGCGGCCAGCGCCGCGACTTCGTGCACGTGCGCGACGTGGCGGCGGCCAACCTCGCCGCGCTGGCGGCGACCGGCACGCGCACCGGCTGGCGCGCGTACAACGTCGCCTCCGGTCGCCCGGCCACCGTCGGCGAGCTGGCCGCGGAGCTGGCGCGGGCCGCCGGCGGGCCCCCGCCCGTGGTCACCGGCGAGTTCCGGCTCGGCGACGTGCGGCACGTGGTCGCCTCGCCCGCCCGGGCCGAGGCCGAGCTCGGGTTCCGGGCCGCCGTGGGGCTCGCCGCCGGGATCGCGGAGTTCGCCCACGCGCCGCTGCGCGGATGAGGGTCCGGCTGCCGGGCGCGGTGCCGTCCCCCTCGACGCAGCGGGGGCGGCGTCCGCCGCGGGCCGACCTGATCGCCGCCGCCGCGGCACTCGGCCTGTTCGCGGCGGCCGCCGTCACCGGCGGCGTGCTGTACGCGCTGGGCCGCCCGGTGTACGCCAGCGCGGCGCCGCTGTCGGCGCACTGGCTGCCGCACGTCGGCCCCGGCACGCCGGCGGCGCTGCTGCTGGCCGCGCTGGTGTGCTGGCGGGGACCGGCGCTGGCCGCCCGGCTGCCCTGGCGGCCGCTGCTGGCGCTGTCCTACGCCACCGCCGTGGCCTGGACGCTGTCGCTCGCCCTGGTCGACGGCTGGCGGCGCGGCGTCGCCGGCCGGCTCACCACCGTCCACGAGTACCTGCACGAGGTGCCCGGCGTCACCGACGTCCCGGCCATGCTGGGGGAGTTCACCACCCGGATCCTCGACTTCCAGCCGGATTCCTGGACCACCCACGTGTCCGGTCACCCGCCGGGGGCGCTGCTCGTCTTCGTCTGGCTCGACCGGGCCGGGCTGGGCGGCGGCGGTTGGGCCGGCCTGCTGTGCATCCTGGCCGGGGCGCTCGTCGCCGTCGCCGTGCCGCACACCGTACGGCTGCTCGGCAGCGGTGCGGCGGCCCGTGCCGTGCTGCCGTTCGCGGCGCTGTTCCCCGGCGTGGTCTGGTCCGGGGTGTCGGCCGACGGGCTGTTCGCCGGGGTGACCGCCACCGGCGTCGCCCTGCTGGCGCACGGCGTCACCCGGGGGCGTGCCGTGGGCGCGGTCGCCGGTGGCGCGGTGCTGGCGTTCGGCTGCTACCTCTCCTACGGGCTCGTCCTGATGGCCCCGGTCGCCCTGGCGGTCGTCGTGCTGGCGGGCCGGCACCGGCCCACCGTGGGCTGGGCGTTCGCCGGGGCGGCACCGGTCGTGGCCGCGTTCACGGCCGCCGGCTTCTGGTGGCCCACCGGCTACCATCTCGTCGTCGAGCGCTACTACCAGGGCATCGCCGCCGATCGCGCGTACGGCTACTGGGTCTGGGCCAACCTGGCGCTCGTGGTCGCCGCCGCCGGCCCGGCGGCGGCCGTGCTGCTGCGCCGCGCGGTGCTGGCCGGCTGGCGGGCCGTCGCGCTGCGGCGACCGGGTGCGGAGCACGCCGCCTGGCTGCTGCCCCTCGCCGCCACGGCGGCGATCGTCGCCGCGGACCTGTCCGGCTACAGCAAGGCCGAGGTCGAACGCATCTGGCTGCCGTTCACCGCCTGGCTGATGGCCGGGGCGGCGCTGATCCCGCCCGCCGACCGCCGCACGTGGCTCGCCGTGCAGGCGGGGGCGGCCCTGACGGTCAACCACCTGCTGCTGACGGGCTGGTAGGCGCGCCGGGGGCGGCGGTCTGCCAGGTCGCCCCCGGTGGCCGGGCGCACGGGGGCCCGGCCGGCGGTCAGCGGGTCTTGCGCGTCGCCCGCTTGCGGGGCGGGGTCAACAGGTCGGCGATGGCCGCGATCGCGGACGGCACCAGCCGGTAGTACGCCCAGACGCCCCGCTTCTCGCGTTCGAGCAGGCCGGCCTCGGTGAGGATCCGGAGGTGGTGGCTCACGGTCGGCTGGGAGAGCCCGAGCGGCGCGGTGAGGTCGCTGACGGACGCCTCGCCTTCGGGGGAAGACTGGATCAGGCTGAGCAGCCGCAGCCGGGCCGGGTCGGCGATCGCCTTCAGCACCCCCGCGAGCCGCTCGGCGTCGGCGCGCTTGATCGGCTCGCCGGTGAGCGGCGAGACGGCGGGCGGGGCGGTTCTCGGAGTTGCCACGCCCCTCATCGTCGCACCGACGCCATCGATCGGGCGGTGGATCCGGAACTCGGGTGTCGCCACCAGCCTGCGGGGTGACGCCGGGCCGGACAGGCCGGCGACCAAGGGTGGCCGGGTCGGTCGGACGGTGGAGGCGCCTCCTGTCCGGTCGCGGAGCGCGGACGACGTTCCGGTGGAGTTCGGGGAATGCGCTGGTCAGCGAGGAGCGGGGCGAGAGGTTCATGTATATGAACTTATGTTCTTATCCTTGACAGTCGAGCGCGGCCTGGCAGACGATGCCGGGCGTGTGCAAAATCCCTGTAAACAATCGGTGCCAACAACCGACATCGGCCGGCGCGCGATGACCGCCGAGCCGGGGTGCGGGCCGCGCGGGATGCGGGTCGGTGGGCGGGTCGCGCCACTCGGCGTGCCCGGCACGGCACCCCACCTGTCCTGGTCGGTGCCGGGCGGCGCGGAGATCGATCCGGAGCGCGGGTTCCAGGTATCCGTGGCGGCCTCCCGGCAGGCGGTCGAGTCGGACAGGGACCTCGCCTGGGCCACCACCTGCGCCCGGCCCTGGACGGTGTACGCGGGCCCGCCCCTGGCCTCGCGCGACCGCCGCTACTGGCGGGTCACCGCCACCGACCGCTCCGGCCGCCCGGTCAGCAGCGCGACGGCGGCCTTCGAGGTCGGGCTGACCGCCCCGGGGGACTGGTCGGCCACCTGGATCAGCGCACCCGTGCCGACCTACCGGCGGGAGAGCTGGGACCCCTGCCCGTACCTGCGGCACGAGTTCGACGTCGACGAGGTGGGCGCCGCCCGGGTCTACGCGAGCGCGCTCGGGCTGTACCGGCTGTGGCTCAACGGCGTCGAGCTGACCGCCGACGCGCTGTACCGCCCCGGCTGGACCGACTACCGCACCCGGGTCTACCACCAGACCTTCGACTGCGGGGCGGCACTGCGTCCGGGCCGCAACACCCTGGCGGCCGTCCTGGCCAACGGCTGGTACGCCGGACGCCTCGGACTGCTGCGCGAGCCCGGCTTCTACGGCGACCGGCCGGCGCTGCTGGCCCAGCTCGAGATCGACGGCAGGCCGGTCGCCTCGACCGGCGCCGGCTGGCGCGCCGGGCACGGGGCCCTGCAGGCGACGGACCTGCTGCGCGGTGAGTCCCAGGACCTGCGGCAGGAGCCGCCCGGCTGGCGGCTGGCCGGCTTCGACGACACCGGGTGGGCGCCGGCCGAACCCTTCGCCGGGGTCACGCCCCCGGTCGAACCGCAGCCCCACGACCCGATCACGACCTACCAGGTGCACAGCGGCCGGCTCGTGCACGAACACGCCCGGGGCCCGGCCGTCTTCGACTTCGGGCAGAACCTGGTCGGTTGGACGAAGCTCACCACGAGATGCCTGCCGTCGGTCGAGTTGATCGTGCGTCACGGCGAGATCCTGACCCCCGAGCAGCTCGTCTACCGCGACAACCTGCGCGGGGCCTTCCAGGAGGACCGCTTCGTGGTGCCCGACGCCGGGCCGCACCAGCTCGCCACGTCGTTCACCATGCACGGGTTCCGCTACGCGGAGGTCTGGGGCCTGCCCAGCCAACTGCCGCACCACAACTTCACCCTGCTGCCCGACACCTCGATCGAGGCGGTCTCCGTCACCGGACTGCCCAGCCCGGTCGGCGAGTTCTCCTGCTCCGACGAGCACCTGACCCGCCTCGCGGCCAACGTCGCGTGGACCGTCCGTGACAACTTCCTCGAAGTGGCCACCGACTGTCCCCAGCGCGACGAACGCCTCGGCTGGCTGGGGGACGCGGGGGCGATCGCGCCGACCGCCGCGTACCACTTCGACGTGTCCGCCTTCCTGGCGAAGTTCGCCCGGGACGCGGCGGACACCCAGGGCCCCGACGGGGAGATCCGCAACTACGCCCCGGCGATCCCTCCCGCCAGCATGCGGCCCGGGGCGCCCGGCTGGTCCGACGGCTTCGTCCGCCTCGTCCACCTGCTCGTGCAGCGGTACGGGGACCTGCCGACCGCCGAGCGGCTGTTCGCGTCGATGGTCCGCTTCCTCGACCACGTCGACCGGGCCAACCCGGCCGGGCTGCGGGTCAACGAGGTCGGAGCCGACTTCGGTGACTGGCTGTCGCTGCCGGAACGCGACGGCCTGGAGCTGCACCCGGGCTACGCCTACACCGGCGCCTACTCGACCACCCCGACCGCCATCGTCGACACCGCCCACAGCTACCGCTCCTTCGTCCAGCTCGCCCAGATCGCGGCCTGGCTGGGCAGGGACCGGGAGGCGGCCCGGCTGGCGGACCGGGCGGCGGAGATCCGCGCCGCGTACCGTGCCGCGTTCCCGCTCGCGACCGGCGGCGTCGCGGACGCGACCCAGGCCGCGTACGCGCAGGCGGTCGGATACGGGCTGCTCACCGGTGCCGAGGCCCAGGAGGCGGCGGACCGGTTGCGCGCGGGGATCGAACGGGTCGGCCACGTCACCACCGGCATCCACGGCGTGGAGCACGTCCTGCCCGTGCTCTGCGCCCACGGGCACGCGGACTTCGCGCTCGAACTCCTGCTGCGCAGGCAGATGCCGAGCTGGCTGTACATGGTCGACCAGGGCGCGACCACGATCTGGGAGAAGTGGGACGGCATCCGCCCCGACGGCACCCTCGCCACGGCCGAGATGAACTCCTTCAACCACTGCGCGCTCGGTGCCGTGGGCCGGTTCCTGTTCGAGCACGTCGCCGGCATCGACGCCACCGAGACCACCTGGACCGGGGAGATCACGGTGCGGGCCGCGTACTCCGCCGCGCTCGGCTGGGCCCGCGCCGCCTACGACAGCCCGGCGGGCCCGATCGGCAGCGCGTGGCGCTGGGCGGGCGACGTGGTAGAGCACGAGCTGCGGATCCCCGCGACCGCGTACGCCACCGTCCGGGCACCGGCGGGCGCCCGGCTCGTCGCGGCCGGCCAGGGCGGCGTCGGCGGCACCGAGCTGCGGCTCGGCCCCGGCCGGCACACCGTCGCCGTGCACGGGCTGGTCGCGCCGTGACCCCCGGGTGGCCGCTGGCCCGCACCGTGCTGCTGAAGCTCGTCCGGCTCGCGGCGGTGCTGTTCGTGGTGTCGCTGCTCTGCTTCCTCAGCCTCAGCCTGCTGCCCGGCGACCCCGCCCAGGCGATCCTCGGCGAGTCCGCGTCGCCGCAGGCGGTGGCCGCGCTGCACGAGCAGCTCGGGCTGGACCGGCCGTTCCTGGAACGCTTCCTCGGCTGGCTCGGCAACGCGGTGCAGGGTGACCTCGGCCGGTCCTACGCGACCAACCAGACGGTCGCCCAGATCATCGCCGAGCGGGCCCCGGTCACGATCGAGCTGATCGTGCTCAGCCAGCTCATCGCGATCGCCGCCGCGATCCCCGCCGCCGTGGCGGCCGCCGCCCGGCGTGGCTCGGCCGTCGACCGGGGGATGAGCCTGTGGGTCTTCACCGTCCTGTCGACGCCCAACTTCGTCGTCGGATTCGTCCTGATCTGGGTGTTCGCGGTCCAGCTCGGGCTCTACCCGGCGAACGGCTACGTCCCGGTCAGCGCGGGGATCGGCCAGCACCTCGGCTCCCTGCTGCTGCCCTCGCTCACGCTGGCCGCCGCACCGTTCGCGCTCTACCAGCGCGTGCTGCGCGCCGACCTGGTCGAGACGTACGGCCAGGAGTTCATGCAGGTCGCCCGGGCCAAGGGCATCTCGCCGCTCCGCGCCGCCATGCGGCACGCCTTCCGGCCGAGCCTGCTCAACCTCACCACCTCCGTCGGCGTCACCGTGGGGGTGCTGATCGGCTCGGACGTGATCGTGGAGACCCTGTTCAGCCTGCCCGGGCTCGGCGCCGAACTCGCCCACTCGGTCAGCGCCCGCGACTACGCGGAGGTGCAGGGCCTGGTGCTGGTGATCGCCGCCGCGTTCGTGCTGATCAACGCGGCGGTCGACCTGATCTACGGGCTGATCGACCCGCGGCTGCGGGCGCGGAGCAAGGCGGTGACCCGATGAGCCTCGACGTCGCACCCACGGCACCGGCCACCGCCGCCCCGGCCACGCCGAAGACCCCCGCGCGGTCCGGCCGGCGGTGGCGGGTGACCGACCTGCTGTCCATGGCCTGGCTGGTGCTGCTGGTCCTGTCGATGCTGCTGCTGCCGACCGTGCTCGGCCTCGACGACCAGCAGATGGCGGCCACCGACCGGTTGAGCGGGCCGTCCGCCGCGCACCTGCTCGGCACGGACAACTACGGGCGCGACCTGCTCGCCCGGGCGCTGTCCGGGGCGCGGGTCTCCCTGTTCATCGGCTTCGGGTCGGTCGCCGCCGCCGCATTCGTCGGGGTGCCGCTGGGCATGCTGGCGGGCTACCTGCGCGGCCGGTTCGACGCGGTCGTCTCGTTCGTGGTGGACGTGATCCTGGCCTTCCCGGGTCTCATCCTCGCCCTCGCCCTGGCGTCGTTCCTCGGGGCCTCGATCACCAACGTGCTGATCGCGATCACCGTGCCGATGACACCGGTGTTCGTCCGGCTGGCCAAGGCGCAGACCCTGGCGGTGGCCGGCCGCGAGTACGTGGAGGCCAGCCTGGTGATCGGCACCCCGGCCCGGTCCATCCTCTGGCGGGACGTGCTGCCGAACATCCGCACCGCCGTGCTGTCGTACGCGCTGGTCAGCATCGGCACCGCGATCCTCATCGAGGGCGGTCTGAGCTTTCTGGGCCTGGGCGTGCCCTCGCCCCAACCCTCGTGGGGAAGCATGATCAATCTTGGCCGGTCCTTCATCGCGAACGACCCGTTGCTGATCGTGGTGCCGGCGGTGTTCATGCTGCTGACGATCCTCAGCCTGAACCTGCTCGCCGACCGGTTCCTGTCCGGGGCGGACGCCGTGACGGGCGGTGCGCGATGACCGGGGACGCCCTGCTGAGCATCCGTGACCTCGTGGTGGAGTTCCCGACCCCGGCCGGGCCGGTGCGCGCCGTCGACCAGGTCAGCCTCGACCTCGGCTTCGGCGAGCGGCTGGGGATCGTCGGTGAGTCCGGCTCGGGCAAGAGCGTCCTGGCGCGTACCGCGATGGGCCTCACCCGCACCAGGGCCGCCCGGGTCACCGGCCAGGTCCGGCTCGCCGGCCACGCCGTGCTCGACCTGAGCGAGCGCCGTCGCCGCGCCCTGTGGGGCCGGGAGGTCGCCATGGTGTTCCAGGATCCGCTCAGCGCCCTGCACCCCATCACCCCGATCGGCGAGCAGATCGCCGAGGCGGTGCGGCGCGATCCCCGGGTGACCCGCCGGCAGGCCGCCACCCGGGCCGTCGAACTGCTCGAGACGGTGGGCATCCCGCTGGCGGCGCAGCGGGCCCGGTCCCGGGCCCACGAGCTGTCCGGTGGGATGCGGCAGCGGGTGGCGATCGCCATGGCCGTCGCCGGTCGACCCAAGCTGATCTTCGCGGACGAGCCCACGACCGCCCTGGACGTCACCGTGCAGGCCCGCATCCTCGACCTGTTCGACGCCCTGTGCCGGGAGTTCGGCATCGGGCTGGTCATGGTGAGCCACGACCTGGGCGTGGTGGGTCGGCACACCGACCGGGTGGCGGTGATGTACGCCGGCCGGATCGCCGAGCGCGGTCCCGTGGCCGACGTCTTCGCCCGCCCCGGCATGCGTTACACCAGCGCCCTCATGGCCGCGATCCCGCAGGCGGACGTGGCACGGCAGGTCCTGCCCAGGCCGATTCCGGGGCTGCCGCCGAACCTGCTGGACCCGCCGCCCGGCTGCCGGTTCGCGCCCCGCTGCGGCTTCGCGTCCGACCGGTGCCGCACGGCGCAGCCGCCGATGACGGCGCGGGCGGCGGGGGCCGGGCACGAGTTCGCCTGCTGGCACCCGGGCGAACCGGCGGTCGACGCGGCGGTCGCGCCGCGCCAGGACAGGGAGGTGACGGAGTGACCGCCGAGCGAAGCGCCCCGGTGTTCGAGCTCAGGGACGGCTCGGTCCGCTACGGCACCGGCTCGGTCGAGGCCGTCTCGCAGGTATCGGTGCAACTGCACCGGGGCGAGATCCTCGGCCTGGTCGGCGAGTCCGGCTGCGGCAAGTCCACCACCGCCCGGGCCATGCTGGGCCTCGTCCCGCTCAGCGGCGGCGCCCTGCTCCTGCACGGCGAGCCGGTGCGGCGGCACGACCGCCGGCTGCGCAGGTCCGTACAGGCGATCTTCCAGAACCCGGCGGCGTCGTTCAACCCGAAGCGGTCCCTGCTCGACTCGGTCGCCGAGCCGTTGCGGGTGCACGGGCACGGCACCCCCGCCGAGCGGCGTCGGCGTGCCCTCGCCGAACTGGACCGGGTGGGCATCACCGAACAACTGGCCCACCGCCGGCCCCGGGAGGTCTCCGGCGGCCAGTGCCAGCGCGCGGCGATCGCCCGCGCCACCATCCTGCGCCCCGAGATCCTCGTCTGCGACGAGCCGGTCTCCGCGCTGGACGTCTCGATCCAGGCCCAGATCCTGGAACTGCTGGCCGAGCTGCGCGCCGAGCAGGGGCTGGCCATGCTGTTCATCTCGCACGACCTGGGCGTCGTCGCGTCGCTGTGCGACCGCACGGCGGTGATGTACGCCGGCCGGGTGGTGGAACAGGGCGCCGCCCTCGACATCGCGCACGACCCGCGCCACCCCTACTCCGTCATGTTGCAGGACTCCGTACCCTCCCTGGACCTGGCCGCCGCCCGGGCGCCCCGGGTCCAGCCCACCCCGGGCGCCGAGGACGTCGACGGCCGCCAGCTGGCCGGCTGCCGGTTCGCCACGCTGTGCCCGTCGGTGACCACCGCCTGCACCACGTCGCCGCCTCCGCTGCGGCAGATCGCGCCGCGGCACGAGGTGGCCTGCGTCCATCCCTTCCCGTCGACCACCCCGCGTGTCGCGGCGCAGCCGTCCAGCACGGTCTGACCCCGCCTCCGGGCTGCCCGGCCGGCTCGCCGCGACACGGTTCCACCACCCCCGAACCCGTCATCCGAAAGGCCCCGACATGCCTTTTCCCCCAGCCCGCCGCCGCCTCGGCCGGGCGACAGCCCTGCTGCTGACCCCCCTGCTGGCGGTGGCCCTGACCAGTTGCACGACGAAGGCCGGCACCGGCGACACCGGTGGCGACAGCGCGCCCCGGGCCGGCGGGACGCTGACGGTCGCCCTGGCGGTCGAGGTGACGACCCTCGACCCCAGCAAGGGATCCGCCAACGCGATGGCGCTGGTCGGCTCGTCGATCTACGACACCCTCATGGTCGTTCCCAAGCTCGGCGACCAGCCGCAGCCCAATCTCGCCAAGTCGCTGACCGCGAGCCCGGACAAGTTGACCTGGACGATGACCCTGCCCACCGGGGTCCAGTTCAGCGACGGCACGCCCTTCAACGCCGAGGCGGTGAAGTTCAACCTGGAGCGCGGCATGGCCAAGGGCTCCACGGCCGCGGCGCTGCTGTCGTCGGTCAAGTCGGTGGAGGCCCCCGACGAGACCACCGTGCTGCTGCGCCTGAAGGAACCGTTCGCCAGCCTGCCGTACGCCTTCGCCTACGACGGCTCCGGCACCGCGGGCTACATCGCCTCGCCCACCGCCCTCAAGCAGTACGGCGACGACTACACGGCCCACGCGGCCGGCGTCGGACCGTTCAAGCTGAAGTCCTGGTCGCCCGGCAAGCCGGTCGAGCTGGTGCGTAACCCGAACTACTGGAACAAGGACCGGCAGGTCTACCTGGACCAGGTCGTCATCAAGACGATCGCCGACCCGCAGAGCGCCTACCAGGCGTTGCAGGCGGGTGACATCGACCTGATGTCGACGGTCAACCCCACCCTGATGCAGACGGCCAAGGCCGACAGCCAGGTCAACTTCGTCCAGGGGGTGGGCGGCGACCAGGACGCCGTCATCCTCAACCTGACCCAGCCGCCGTTCGACGACCTGCGGCTGCGGCAGGCGGTGTCCAAGGCGCTCAACCGGCAGGAGATCGTCGACCTGACCACCGAGGGCTTCGGCAAGCCGGCGGTCAGCCTGTTCCCCGAGGGGAACGCCTTCCACGGCACGGCCGCCGACCCGGGCTTCGACCTGGCCGGAGCCAAGGCGCTGGTCAAGGAGTACGAGACGGCAACGGGCCGGAAGCCGAGCTTCTCCTACACGTGCAACACCATCCGCCCGGCCACGGACGTCATCGTCGCGCAGCTCAAGGCGGCCGGCTTCGACGTCAAGCTCGACGCGCTGGACTACTCGGCGTGGGTGGCCGCCTTCTTCGGCAAGAAGTACCAGGCGATCTGCTGGACCATGGCCGGCTTCCTGACGCCGGACCTGCTGCCCTACCGGTTCCTGTACTCCGGTGGCGACCTGAACACCGGCGGGTTCACCGACGCGACGTTCGACGCCCGGGTGACCGCGGCGCGCGCCGAGTCCGACCCGGCCAAGCGCAAGCAGCTGTGGAACGAGGCGGACACCGTGCTGACCACCCAACTGCCCTGGGTGTGGACGACCAGCGCGCCGATCGGCTTCATCTGGTCGAAGCGGATGCGCAGCGCCGACTACGACGAGCCGAGCCGGCTGCGCTACAGCGTGCCCACCTTCGCCAACGCCTGGGTCACGAACTGACGCCGCCGCCGGTCACGCGACCGGCGGCCTGAGGAAGGGAACAGCACATGGAGTGGATCGGTCGGGTCGGCGCCGTCACCGGGGCGGCCTCGGGCATCGGGGCCGCGACGGCGCAGGAGTTGGCCGCCCGCGGCGTGCACGTGGTCGCGATGGACATCGACCCGGCCGGTCTGTCCGCCACGGTCGCCGCGATCGAGGCCGCCGGGGGTGCCGCGACCGCCGCCGTCGTCGACGTCGCCGAGCGGGCCGCGGTGCAGGACGTGATCGCCGGTGTGGCGGCGGGGCACGGACGCCTCGACCTCGTGGTCAACTGCGCCGCGACGTTCCTGGCCCGTGGCCTCGACGTGACCGGCGACGACTGGGACCACGTGCTGCGGGTCAACGTGCAGGGCATCAGCAACGTCGTGCAGGCGGCCCACCCCCTGCTGGCCCGCGCCCCGGGCGCGGCGGTCGTCAACACCGCCAGCATCTCGGCGCACGTCGCCCAGCGGTCCCGGTGGACGTACAACACGACGAAGGCCGCGATCGTCACGCTGACCAGGTGCATGGCGATGGACCTCGCCCCCGACGGCATCCGCGTCAACGTGGTGAGCCCCGGCTGGATCTGGACCCCCGAGGTCGCCCGGGCGGCGGGCGGCGACCGGGCCGCCTGGGAGCCGGTCTGGGGCCGGTTCCACCTGCTGCGCCGCCTCGGGGAGCCGGTGGAGGTGGCCCGCGCCATCGCCTTCCTGTGCTCCTCCGACGCCAGCTTCATCACCGGCACCGAACTGCCGGTGGACGGCGGCTACCTCGCCATGGGGCCCGAAGGGCTCGGGGACGACTCGTCCTTCGCCGGCTCCCGGTAGCACCGCCCGCCCCGCGGGGCGCATCGACTAGTGATTCGAGGAACGACAGTGACCACCAACATCGTCATCACCGACACCAACCTGGGGGACGGCTCGATCGAACGAGCCGTGCTGGCCGGCGACTTCGCGGTCAGCCGGTTCGACGCCAGGACCGAGGACGCCGTCCTCGACGTCGCCGGCGACGCCGACGGGCTGCTGGTGCAGTGGGCGCCCATCACCGACCGGGTGCTGGCCGGGCTGCCCCGGCTGCGTGCCGTCGTGCGCTACGGCATCGGCCTGGACAACATCGACCTGGCCGCCGCCGCCCGGCGGGGGGTCGAGGTGCGCAACGTCGACGACTACTGTCTGGCGGAGGTCGCCGACCACAGCATGGCGGCCGTCTACGCGCACAACCGCCGGCTCACCACGGCCAGCCGGTCGTGCGCCGCCGTGGGGTGGACCACCGCGGGCATCGCCCCCGCGCTGCCGCCCGGGCAGGACCCCGTCGGCGTCGCCGGCTTCGGCCGCATCGGCCGCGAGGTCGCCTCGCGGGCCCTCGCCCTGGGCTTCCCGGTGCACGTGTGGGACCCGTTCGTCTCCGACGTGCCCGCCGGCGTCACGGCGCACCCGACGCTGGTCGGGCTCGCCGCCGCGGTCAACCACCTCACCCTGCACGTGCCCGCGACGCCACAGACGCGCGGGATCGTCGACCGCGCGGTGCTCGACGCGCTCGGGGCCGACGGCCACCTGGTCAACACGGCCCGGGGCGCCCTCGTGGTCGAGACCGACCTGCTGGCGGCGCTCGACGCCGGCACGCTGGGCTTCGCCTCGCTCGACGTGCTGGCCAGCGAGCCACCCGAGCAGACGTCCGCGAAGCTGGCCGGGCACCCGCGGGCCCTGGTGACCCCCCACCTCGCGTACCTGTCGACGGTGTCGCTGCCGCAGTTGCAGCGGCGGGCCGCCGAGATCCTGCGCGACCTGCTGACCACGGCGGGCTGACCGGTGCGCGCCCTCGTCTTCACCCGGCCGAACACGGTGGAACTGCTCGACGTCGCGCCGCCCGTGCCGTCCGACGGTGAGGTCGTCGTCGCCGTCCGCGCCGTCGGCATCTGCGGCAGCGAGCTGCACGGCATCGGCGACTCCCACTTCCGCAGCCCGCCGCTGATCATGGGACACGAGTTCTCCGGCACCACGAGCGACGGGCGTCGGGTCACGGTGAACCCGCTGCTGAGCTGCGGCGCCTGCGACCTGTGTGGCCTCGGCCGCGAGCAGTTGTGCCGCCGCCGGCAGATCCTCGGCATCCACCGGCCCGGCGCGTTCGCCGAGCACGTGGCGGTGCCCGAGCACGCGTTGCACCCGCTGGCGCCCACGATGTCGTTCGAGACGGCCGCGATGATCGAGCCGCTGGCGAACGCCGTGCACGCCCTGAACCTGGCCCGCCCGGCCGAGGGCGCGCGGATCGCGGTCCTGGGCGCCGGCACGATCGGCCTGGTCTCGCTGCTCGTCGCCCGTCAGCACTCGGACGAGGTGACGGTCTGCGACCTGTCCGAGGCCCGCCTGGCGGTGGCCGAGCGCCTCGGCGCGGCGGCCGTCGGCCCGACCCTGACCGGCGAGTTCGACGTGATCATCGACGCGGTGGGCGCCGCGGTCACCCACCGGCTGTCGGTGCAGCGCCTGCGTCCGGGCGGCACGGCCGTCTGGGTGGGCCTGCTCAGCGGCGACGCCGGCTTCGACGGGCAGCAGATCGTCCGGGAGGAGAAGCACGTCGTGGGCTCGTACTGCTACACGGGTGCCGAGTTCGCCCACGCGGTCGCCCTCGCGGAGACGGTCGCGCTGGACTGGACCTCACCGTTCGACCTCGCCGACGGGGCCACCATCTTCACCGAGCTGATGCGGGGCCGCCAGGACGTGGTCAAGGCGGTGCTGCGGCCGTGACGGCGCGGCGACGACCCCTGCCGGCCGACCCCAAGGAAAGGAGGAACGCCATGTACGGCGTGCGGCTACTTCATCTCGGTGACGGTGACGTGCCGGGGCCCGAGGTGTACTGGATGTCGGACTGGGACCGCTGGTACCGGCTCGCCTTCCAGGCGGTCCTGATCCAGGGCCCGGGCGTCAACGCGCTGGTGAGCACCGGCCCGGCCCGGGATCTGGGCCCGATGAACGCGCGGTGGGCCACCTTCCTCGGCGAGCGGGCCGCCCTGCGGCGGGCCCCCGGGCAGTGGCTGCCCGACCAGCTGGCCGCCCACGGCCTCGCCCCCGAGGACGTCACGCACGTCCTGCTCACCCCGTTGCAGCTCTACACCACGTCGAACGTGCCGTTCTTCCCCCGCGCGCAGATCTGCCTGACCGAGCGGGGGTGGACCCACTTCCACCGGACGACGAAGCACCCGCACGACGACCGCTGGTCCTCCCTGTCGCCGGAGGTGCTGCACCACCTCACCCACGAGGCGTGGGACCGGGTCCGGCTGCTCGCCGACGAGGACGAGGTCGTGCCCGGCATCCGTACCTGGTGGACCGGGTCGCACCACCGCGCCTCGATGGCCGTCGAGATCGACAGCACCGTCGGCGTCGTCACCGTCACCGACGCCTACTTCACCCGCCGCAACCTGGACTCCGACCACCCGATCGGGATCTGCGAGAACATCTACGAGGCCATGGCGGCGCACGAGCGGGTGCGCCGGGTCGCCGACGTGCCGCTGACCCTCTACGACGCCGACCAGCTCACCGCGTACCCGGACGGGCTGGTCGCCGAGCCGCCCGGGCGGTGACGTGCCCGGGGTGTGCTTCCCGCTGTCCGGCCCGGCCGGACAGCGGGAAGCGACGGGGTCAGCCGGCCGCCCGGTGCCCGACGACGGTCTGCTCCTGCCGGCCCAGGCCCTCGATCTCCAGGGCCACGACGTCGCCGACGCTGAGGTAGGGGAACCGGCCGGACAGCGCGACGCCCTCCGGGGTGCCGGTGTTGACGACGTCGCCCGGCATCAGCAACATGTGCTGGCTGAGGTGGACGATCAGCTCGGGCACCGAGAAGATCATGTCGGCGGTGCTGGAGTCCTGCCGGGGCTCACCGTTGACCCAGGACCGCAGCCGCAGCCGGCCGGGGTCGAGCTCGCTCGCCGGGCGCAGCACCGGCCCGAGCGGGTTGAACGTCTCCGCGCACTTGCCCTTGGACCACTGACCGCCGGAGACCTCGATCTGGAAGGCGCGCTCGGACAGGTCGTTGGCGAGCGCGTAGCCGGCCACGTAGTCCAGGGCGTCGGCCGGGTCGGTGAGGTGGCGCGGCGTGCGCTTCATGACGACGGCGAGCTCGACCTCCCAGTCGGTCTTCGTCGACCCGAGCGGCAGGACGACGTCGTCGTCGGGGCCGACCACGCAGCCGGGGTGCTTGAGGAAGACCACCGGGTA
Source organism: Micromonospora sp. WMMD712 (assembly GCF_029581295.1). Lineage (NCBI taxonomy): Bacteria > Bacillati > Actinomycetota > Actinomycetes > Micromonosporales > Micromonosporaceae > Micromonospora > Micromonospora sp. WMMD712. The sequence goes on along the minus strand of NZ_CP120743.1, from coordinate 1,459,946 downwards.
CTGCGGCGGTGCGGCGCCGGACTCCGTGGCGTGGGCCGCGTAGTTCATGCCGATGCACACCACGGCGGGCGGGCGCGCGATCGGTGCGCCGATCCGCTGCCCGGCCGTGTCGACCGGGTCGAGCGTGCCGGCGGCGAGGGCGGCGGCCGCCCGCTCGATGCCGTCGGTCTCGAAGAAGGAACCGTCCAGGTCGGCGGTCAGCCCGGTGAGGTCGTACTCCCGGCCCTCGTGGCGCACGGCCGGGCGTTCCTTGCCGGGAGCGCCGAAGCGGAACAACTCCATGTCAGTCCCTTCGTGTCGTGGGTGCGGCGCCGTCCCGGTAGCCCAGGCGCAGCGAGAGCTGGTGGGCCGTGGAGCAGAGCGTGTCGATGGTGCGCCGGATGAGTTCGGGTGTCTTGCGGACCTCGGGAATGGAGACGCTGACGGCGGCCCGGGTGGTGGCCCGCAGGCCGTGCAGCGGGGCGGCGACGCAGAAGACGCCCGGGGTGTACTCGCAGTTGTCGATCGCGTACCCGTGCGTGCGGGCCTGCCGGACGGCGGCGAGGAGCTCGGGGAGCGAGGTGACGGTCTGCGGCGTGTACCGGACGAACTCCGTGTCGGCGAAGCGGTCCCGCAGGTCGTCCTCGTCGAGCTGGCTGAGCAGTGCCTTGCCGATGCCGGTCGCGTACGCCGGCAGGCGCACGCCGACCCGGGAGGCGAGGCGCAGGTGGTGATCCGGATCGACCTTGGCGATGTAGACGTTGTCGGTGCCGTCGAGGGTGGCGAGCTGGACCGTCTCGTTCAGCGTGTCCCGGAGGGTCTCCATGTACGGCAGCGCGACCTTCTCCAGGTCGTTGATCGCGACGTAGCTCTGGCCGGCCTGCCACAGCCGGATGCCGATGCGGAACCGGCGGGTGTCGGGGTCCTGTTCGAGGAAGCCCCGGGCCGTCATCGTCATGAGCAGCACGTAGGTGCTGCTCTTGGGGAACTCCAGGCGGCGCTGGACCTCGGTCAGGGTCAACCCGTCACGGTGCTCGGTCAGCAGGTCGAGGATCGCCAGCGTGCGGTCTGCCGACTTGACGAGAGTGCTCATAGGAACGGCCCTGTTCATGTAGATGAACCGTGGTTCTGATACTGGTACCATACAACCTCGTCGTCGCCCGTGGGCCACCGGGTCGGGCGGCACGCCGAAAGGACATCGATTGGGCCAGGATGCCGGGCCTTGCGCCCGTACCGTCGCGTCAGCTCCGCCCCCGAACCGGGTGGCGCTGTTCGTCACCTGCCTCGTGGACGGGTTGGTGCCCCGCGTCGGCGCCGCGACGGTCGCGGTGCTCGAACGGCTGGGCCTCGACGTGGCCGTGCCCCGGCGACAGACCTGCTGCGGTCAGCTCCACGTGAACTCCGGCTACCCCGACCAGGCGCTGGCCCTGGTCCGCAACCACGTCGCGGCGTTCGCCGACGCCGAGGCGATCGTCGTGGCCAGCGGCTCGTGCGTGGCGGCGATCCGGCACCAGCACGTCGAACTCGCCCGGGCGGCCGGCGACGAAGGGCTGGCCGCCGAGGCGGCCGCCGTCGCGGCACGCACCTACGAGCTCTCCGAGTTCCTCGTCGACGTGTGCGGCGTGCTGGACGTCGGTGCGTGGTTCCCCCACCGGGTGACGCTGCACCAGGCGTGCCACGCGCTACGCCTGCTGCGCACCGGCGACCGGGCGCGACGACTGCTGGACCGGGTCGAGGGCATCGAACTCGTGGACCTGCCCGACGCCGAGTCCTGCTGCGGCTTCGGTGGCACCTTCGCGCTGAAGAACGCGGCGGTGTCCGCCGCCATGCTCGCCGACAAGCTGCGGGCGATCGACGCGACCGGGGCGACCGTCGTCACCGCAGGGGACGCCTCGTGCCTCACGCACCTCGGCGGCGGGCTCTCCCGCGCGGCGGCGAGGGCCCGCACCGTGCACCTGGCCGAGATCCTGGCCGCGACCCGAGACCGACCGTGGGCACCGCCCGGTGCTCCGCCGCACCCGAGGAGACGACCGTGACGGTGTTCCTGGGCCTGCCCACCGCGTCGCCCGGCGTCGGCAACCTGCACGCCGCGACGCCGTTCCCGACCGCCGCCGCCGAGGCGCTGCGCGACGACCAGCTGCGGCGCAACCTCTCGCACGCCACCCGCACCATTCGTGGCCGGCGACTGCAGACGGTCGCCGAGCTCGACGACTGGGAGCAGCTGCGGGCCGCCGGAGCCGCCATCAAGGACGACGTGCTCGACCACCTCGACCGCTACCTGCTCCAGCTCGAACAGGCCGTGACCGCCCGGGGCGGCACGGTGCACTGGGCCCGGGACGCGGCGGAGGCCAACGCCATCGTCGTCGACCTGGTCCGGCAGGCCGGCGCGACCGAGGTGGTCAAGGTCAAGTCGATGGTCACCGCCGAGATCGGCCTCAACGAGGCGCTGGCCCGGGGCGGCATCGGCGCCGTCGAGACCGACCTGGCCGAGCTGATCGTGCAACTCGGCCGGGACCACCCCAGTCACATCCTCGTGCCCGCCATCCACCGCAACCGGCGGGAGATCCGCGACATCTTCCGGCGCGAGATGGCCGGCGTGGACCCCGCGCTCGGCGACGAGCCGGCCGAGCTGGTCGAGGCGGCGCGGGCCCACCTGCGGCAGCGGTTCCTCACGGCGCGGGTGGCCGTCTCCGGGGCGAACTTCGCGATCGCCGAGACGGGCACCCTGGCGGTCGTCGAGTCCGAGGGCAACGGGCGGATGTGCCTCACCCTGCCCCGCACCCTGATCACCGTCATGGGGATCGAGAAGATCCTGCCGAGCTGGCGCGACCTCGAGGTGTTCCTGCAACTGCTGCCCCGCTCGTCGACCGCCGAGCGGATGAACCCGTACACGTCGATGTGGACCGGGGCGGTGGAGGGGCAGGAGTTCCACCTCGTGCTGCTCGACAACGGGCGCACCGCGACCCTGGCCGACCCGGCTGGTCGGGCGGCCCTGCGCTGCATCCGGTGCTCGGCGTGCCTGAACGTCTGCCCGGTCTACGAGCGCACGGGCGGACACGCGTACGGCTCGGTCTATCCGGGGCCGATCGGCGCGGTGCTCACCCCGCAACTGACCGGGGTGGCCGACCACCCCCACCTGCCGTTCGCGTCGACCCTGTGCGGGGCCTGCTTCGACGCGTGCCCGGTGGCGATCGACATCCCGCGCATGCTGGTGCACCTGCGGGCGCAGGCGGTGGCGGCGACCGCGCGACAACGGCGGCTGCCGACGTCCGAGGCCGCCGCGATGTCGGTGCTCGGCTGGCTCATGTCCGGCCCGGGGCGCTGGTCCGCCGCGCTACGGGCGCTGTGGCTGGGGCGGGTCCTGGGCCGGCGCACCGGTTGGATCCGCCGGTTGCCACCGCCGATGTCGGCGTGGACGAGGTCGCGGGACGCGCCCCGCCCGCCGCGCCGCCCGTTCCGGGCCCGGGGGAGGCGGCGGTGAGCCGCGACGGGTCCGCCGGCGGGACCGGCCGCGACGCCGACGCCGCGCGGGCCGAGGTGCTGCGCCGGGTCCGGCTCGCCGTCGGGACGCGGCCGCCCGGCGTCGGGCTGGCCCGGGACTACCGGGGCGTCGGCGCGCGCCCGGCCGACGACCCGGTCGGGTTGTTCGTGGAGCGGCTGACCGACTACCGGGCGAGCGCGTTCCGGTGCGGTGCGGACGAGGTCGGCGCGACGATCGCCGGCATCCTGGGCGAGCGCGGCCGGACCCGGATCTGCGTCCCCCACGGCCTGCCCGCGCGGTGGACCGCGCCCGGTTGGCAGGTGGTCGGCGGCGACGTGCCACCGGACCCGGTCGCGCTCGACGCCTTCGACGGCGTGGTCTCCGGCTGCGCCCTGGCGATCGCGCTCACCGGCACGATCGTGCTCGACTCGGGGCCGGGCCAGGGCTGGCGCGCGGTCACCCTGGTTCCCGACTACCACCTGGTGGTGGTGCGTGCCGACCAGATCGTGCCGGCCGTGCCGGACGCGGTCGCCCGGCTCGACGCCACCCGGCCGATGACCTGGATCAGCGGGCCCAGTGCCACGAGCGACATCGAGTTCGACCGGGTCGAGGGGGTGCACGGCCCGCGTACCCTGGACGTGCTGGTGGTGGCCGAGGGCCGGTAGGCCCCGCCCGGCCGGGCAGCGGTCGTCGGGTGCGGTGGCGGCGGTGGGTGGGGCCTGTCGAGTGCCGGCAGGTCCCGCCCCTACCGGGCGGTGGCGCGCAGCTCGACCTTGCGGACCTTGCCGGAGGCCGTCTTGGGCAGGTCGCCGAACTCGATGCGGTCGGGCACCTTGAAGGCGGCCAGGTGGGCCCGCACGTGGGCGCGCAGCGCGTCCGGGTCGGCGGGCGCGCCGGGCCGCAGTGTCACGAAGGCCACCGGCCGCTCGCCCCAGCGCTCGTCGGGCACCGCGACCACCGCGGCCTCCAGCACCGCGGGATGGCTGCACAGCACCGCCTCGACCTCTATGGACGAGATGTTCTCCCCGCCCGAGATGATCACGTCCTTGGCGCGGTCGCGCAGTTGGAGGTAGCCGTCGGGGTGCCGGACCCCGAGGTCGCCGGTGCGGAACCAGCCGCCCGGTCCGGCCTCCCGGGTCGCCGCCTCGTCCCGGTAGTAGCCGAGCATGACGTTGTTGCCGCGGATCGCGACCTCGCCGACCGTCTCGCCGTCGGCGGGGACGTCGCGTCCGTCGGCGTCCAGCACCCGCAGCTCGCACGAGACCACGTTGGCCACGCCCTGCCGGGCGCGCAGCGTCGCCTGCTCCGCCGCCGGCCGGTCGTCCCACTCCGGCCGCCAGTCGCAGATCGCCGCCGGGCCGAACGTCTCGGTCAGCCCGTACAGGTGCGTGACGTCGAAGCCGAGCGCCGCGCACCGGCGCAGCAGGCTGGGCGACGGCGGCGCGCCGCCGACCGCGACCGTGACCTGCCGGCCCGCGCCGGCGTCGGCCGCGTCCGCCTCGGCGAGGGACACGAGCACCGTGGGCGCGGCGCACAGCATGGTGACCCGCTCGTCGCGGATCAGCTCCCAGACCCGATCCGGTACGACCCTGGGCAGACAGACGTGGGTGCCCCCGGCCGCGGTCACCGCCCAGGTGAAGCACCAGCCGTTGCAGTGGAACATCGGCAGCGTCCACAGGTGGACGGTGTCGGCGCGCAGGCCGAAGTGGGCGACCATCGCCAGCGACTGTAGGTAGGCGCCCCGATGGTGGTACATCACCCCCTTGGGGCGGCCGGTGGTGCCGCTGGTGTAGTTCAACGCCATCAGCGCCCGCTCGTCGGTCACCGGCACCCGGCGCGGTGGCGCGGCGGCGAGCAGTCGCTCGTACTCCGCGCCGCCGTCGACCAGCCGCACCCCGGGCAGCGTCCGGACGATCGTGGCGGCGAACCCGGCGAGATCCGGGTCGTGCAGCAGGACCCGGCAGCCGGCGTGGTCGAGGATGTAGCGCAGTTCGTCGGCGGAGAGCCGGGTGTTCAGCGTGACGAGGACCGCGCCGCCGTAGAGCACCCCGAAGTGTGCCTCCAGCATGAGGTGCGTGTTCGGTGCCAGGACGGCGACCCGGTCACCCGGCCGGACGCCGAGGTCGGCCAGCGCGCCGGCCAGGCGCAGGCACCGGTCGTGGAACTGGTGGTACGTCAGCCGAAGCGCGCCGTCGACGACCGCCAACCGGTCGGCGTGCACCGCCGCGGCCCGGTCGAGGAAGGCGGTCGGGGTCAGGGGTTCGAAGCTGAGGCTGCTGTGGGGCCCGTCCCGGTCGGCACGGCCCGCTCGGGCGCTGCTCGCCATAACAGAGGGTTCCGTCTCGCTCGGCTGGAGAGTCCGGCCATTGTTTCCACCTGTTCCATATGCTGTCAACAGGTTCAAATATGTGAACCGGCCTGGTGGTGGTGCCCCGCGATCCGCAGGGCCATCTCCCCGTACTGGCGGACGACCTCGTCCTCGGTGAACTCGCCGTCGGGCCGGAACCACATCGCCACCCCGATGCCCATGTCGAGAATCGCGTACGAGGCGAGCCGGGCCGACGGGACCCGGAACCGGCCGAGGTCGACGCCGTCGGTGATGAGCTGGCGCAGCCGCCGCTCGTAGGTGGCGCGCCGGTCGAGGACGTCGCTGCGGTGCGGCTCGTCCAGGCTGTTGATCTCCCGGTTGCCGACGAACGCCTCCGCCGCGTGCCGGGCGTGGTAGCGCACGTGGGCCTCGGCGGCCCGGCGCAGCCGGCCCTCGACGTCGGCGCCGCCGTCGAGGGCGACCTGCTGGTCCTCCAGCAGCGCCGTCATGGTGCGCAGCATGATCCCGGCGAGCAGGTCCTGCTTCGAGCGCACGTGCTTGTACACGCTGGGGCCCCGGATCCCGGCGCGTTCGCCGATCTCGTCCATGGTGGTGAGCTGGTAGCCGCGGGCGGCGAACAGGTCGAGCGCCGCGGCCCGGACCCGCTCGCCCCGATCCGGTCGGCCGCCCGTGGGGGTGGGGGCGGGGCCGTGCGGGCGTGCCTGGTCGTCCATCTTCCGGAATTCCACCGGCACATGTTGACACGCCCCCGCGGGGCTGCTTCCCTGTATCGGCTAGTGAGCGTTAGCTCAGGTTGACGGCATCGGAGGCAGCCTTGGCCGTGGATCTCACCCCCGACGACGCGGCCCGCTCCGTCGCCGAACGCACCCGGGCGTTCGTCCGGGGCACGGTGCTCGCCGTCGAGCGCGAGCACCGGGGCAGCGCCCATGCGCTGCCGGAGCAGGTGCGGCTCGATCTGCAGGCCGCGGCGAGACAGGCGGGCGTCTTCTGCCCGCACCTGCCCGCGCGGTGGGGCGGCCTGGGCATCGACCGGCGCGGGCAGGCGCTCGTCTTCGAGGAGGCCGGCTACTCGCTGTTCGGCCCGCTGGCGCTCAACATCGCGGCCCCCGACGAGGGCAACATGCACCTGCTGGCGGCGGTGGCCGACCCCGACCAGCAGGAGCGGTACCTCCGCCCGCTCGCGGCCGGGCTGATCCGTTCCTGCTTCGCCATGACCGAGCCGGCGCCGGGGGCGGGATCCGACCCGAGCGCGCTCGCCACCACCGCCCGCCCGGTCCCGGGCGGGTGGGTCCTGAACGGGCGCAAGTGGTTCACCACCGGCGCCGACGGGGCGGCGTTCGCCATCGTCATGGCCCGCACCTCCGGCCAGCCCGGCGACCGGGGTGGGGCGACGATGTTCCTGGTCGACACCGACGCCCCCGGGCTGGAGCTGGTCCGGACGATCGAGACCCTCGACGAGGCGATGGTCGGCGGGCACGGCGAGTTCCTGCTACGGGACTGCTTCGTCCCGGCCGACCGGGTCCTCGGCGCGGTGGACCAGGGGTTCGACAACGCCCAGGTCCGGCTCGCGCCGGCACGCCTGACGCACTGCATGCGGTGGCTCGGCCTGGCCCGCCACGCCCAGGACGTCGCGCTGGACCGCGCGGCCGGACGGCGGGCCTTCGGGTCGGCGCTGGCCGACCTGGGCATGATCCAGCAGATGCTCGCCGACAGCGAGATCGACATCGAGGCCAGCCGCGCCCTCATCCTGCGGGCGGCGTGGGAGCTCGACTCCGGGGGCCGCGCCGCGCAGTCCACCTCCGTCGCGAAGGCGTTCGTCGCGGAGGCGGTGTGGCGGATCGTCGACCGGTCGCTGCAGATCTGCGGCTCCCTCGGCGTCTCGGGCGACCTCATGCTCGGGCGCTACCTGCGGGAGGTGCGCGCGTTCCGGATCTACGACGGGCCGAGCGAGACCCATCGCTGGGCGATCTCCCGCCGGGCGGTCAAGCGCCGGGCCCGGGAGCGCGACGCGGCGGTGCGGGGAGCGCTGCCGGCATGACCGCCGACCTGCGCCCGCTGGACCTGCCCGCGCTGGAGGCGTACCTGGCCGACCGCATCCCGGGCCTCGCCGGGGGCCTGCGGGTGGACTTCGTGGACGGTGGGCGTTCCAACCTGACGTACGCCGTCCACGCCGGCGACCGGTCGTGGGCGCTTCGGCGTCCTCCGTTCGGCACCATCGCGCCCTCGGCGAACGACATCCACCGCGAGTTCCGGGTCACCGCCGCCCTGGCCGGCTCGACCGTGCCGGTCGCGGCACCCGTGCTGTACTGCGCGGACCCGGCCGTGATCGGGGCGCCGTTCAGCCTCGCGGCCTGGGTCGACGGCGTGGTGATCCGCGACCCCGGGCAACTCGCCGTCCTCGCGCCGTCGACCGTGCGCGCCGTCGGGCAGTCGATGATCGACCTGTTGCTGCGGCTGCACTCCGTGGCGCCCGCGAGCGTCGGCCTCGACGCCTTCGGCCGGCCGGAGGGCTTCCTGCTGCGACAGGTGCACCGCTGGAAGCGGCAGTGGGACGTCGTCGCGACCCGGTCGTCCGCCGACGCCGACGAACTGCACCGACGCCTGGCGGCCGCCGTGCCGCCGCAGTCCGCGCCGGGCATCGTGCACGGCGACTTCCGGTTGGACAACATCATCTACGCGGCGGACCTGTCCGGGGCGGCCGCGCTGCTCGACTGGGAGATGGCCACGATCGGCGACCCGCTCACCGACCTGGGCCTGCTGCTGGTCTACACCGACCCGGTGTGCGCGCCCGTGCTGCCGCACGGCTGCCCGGTGACCGGCAGCGACCACTTCCCGACCCGCGACGAGCTGGTGGCGGGCTACGCCGCCGGCACGTTCCGCGACCTCACCCATCTGACCTTTTACGAGGCGCTGGGTTACTACAAGCTGGCCGTGATCGCGGAGGGCGTGCACCGCCGGTTCGTGGAGGGGATGACCGTCGGCTCCGGTTTCGAGACGGTGGGCGGTGCCGTGCCCGGCCTGCTCGCCGCCGGGCTGGCCCGGCTCGGCCGGTGATCCGGGCACCCCTTCAGAAGTTGGTGAACCGGATGTCCGCGCTGGCGGTCTCGGCGCCGCCGGTGGCCGACGCGGCGCAGTCGAAGTCGCACCGCAGGACGAGCCACACTATTCATCGACGTACTCCCATGTAACGATATTGACATCAGATGTCATACGAATTACGTTGGCCATGCTCCCGTCACCCTCCGCCAGGCGGGGGAGCGCACGTGCCGCAGCAGCCCTGCCTGCACCCGGACGGCCCGGCTCTTCCACCCGCATTCCCGAGAAATGGGGAGGACAATGCGAAAGCTAGCCGCTGCCCTCACGGCGCTGGTCACCGCCGCCGCGCTCGTGCTGATCGGGCCGCCGGGACCGGCGTCCGCCGCCCCCTACGTTCCGCAGGGGTCCAACCGGTCCGTGCTCAACTTCAACACCCACTGGCTGTTCTCCGGCGACGTGCCCGGCGGTGCCGGGCAGGCCGTGGGGCTGGACGAGAGCGGCTTCGTCCCCGTGACGCTGCCCTACTTCCGGACCCATCCGCACAAGGGCTTCCCCAAGGGCGACTTCGAGGCGCCCGCCTCGTGGTACCGCCGCCACTTCACGCTGCCCGCCCAGTACTCCGGCCGCCGGATCGCCGTCGAGTTCCAGGGCGTCGCGAAGGTCGCCGACGTCTACGTCAACGGCACCTTCGTCGGCCAGCACAAGGGCGCCTACACCTCCTTCACGTACGACATCACGCCGTACCTCACCATCGGCGGCGCCGACAACGTGATCGCGGTGAAGGTCGACTCCATGACCCGCAACGACATCCCGCCGGAGGGCGGCGCGATCGACTACTACGTCTGGGGCGGGATCGTCCGCGACGTCAACATGATCGTCACCGACCCGGTGCACGTGGACTGGACGTACCTCACCACGCCGAACACCAACACGGTCAACGCGCGGACCCGGGTGCGCAACGACAGCGCACAGTCCCGCTCGGTCACCGTCGTCACCCAGGTCGTCGACGCCACCGACAACGTCGTGGCCACCGGCACGGCCACCCAGACCATCGGGGCGCAGTCGGCCGTCGAGTTCGCCTACAACACCAGCACGATCGCCAACCCCACCGCCTGGCACCCGGACCGCCCGTACCTCTACACCGTCTACACCCAGGTGCGCGACGGCTCCACCTACGTGGACGAGCACAAGACCCGGATCGGCATCCGGAGCATCCAGTTCAACAAGAGCGACGGCAAGTTCTACATCAACGGCCAGGCGCTGAAGCTGCGCGGGCTCAACCGGCACGAGTCCTACCCCTACATCGGCCGGGCCGCGCCCAACCGGCTCCAGGCCAAGGACGCCGACATCATCAAGTACGAGCTCGGCGCGAACATCGTGCGGACGTCGCACTACCCGCAGGACCCGGAGTTCCTCGACCGCGCCGACGAGATCGGCCTGCTGGTCATGGAGGAGATCCCCGGCTGGCAGCACATCGGCAACACCGCCTGGCAGGACATCGCGGTGGAGAACGTCCGCGAGATGGTGATGCGCGACCGCAACCACCCGTCGGTCGTGCTGTGGGGGGTGCGGATCAACGAGTCCGGCGACAACCACAACTTCTACACCCGCACCAACAACCTGGCCCGGCAACTCGACCCGTCGCGTCCCACCGGCGGCGTGCGCAACTTCAAGGGCAGCGAGCTGCTGGAGGACGTCTACACCTACAACGACTTCTCCGGCACCGCCGAGGCGCCGACCGTGCTGCCGTGGCTGGTCACCGAGGCGGTCGGGCACACCTCCCCGCACAAGTCGTGGGACCCGGAGCAGACGCAGGTCAACACGATGCGGGTGCACCTGAACGTGCAGAACACCGCCGCCGGCAGGTCGAACATGGCCGGCGCGCTGGGCTGGGCGGCGTTCGACTACAACACCACGTTCGTCACCCCGCCGTCGTGCCAGGACTACACCTGCTACCACGGCGTCTCGGACATCTTCCGGATCCCGAAGATCGCCGCCGCCGCGTACGCCTCGCAGCGCGACCCGGCGCTGTACGGGCCGTACGTGTCGATCGCCAGCCAGTGGACGCCCGGCGTCTCCAGCGGCACCGTCTACGTCGGCGGCAACTGCCAGCAGGTCGAGCTGTTCGTCAACGGGGCGTCCCGCGGACGCATCAACCCCAACGCGTACACGAGTCTGCCGCACCCGATGTTCCAGTTCACCGGGATCACCGTGAGCAGCGGGCAGCTGCGGGCCGACTGCTGGATCGGCGGGCAGGTCGTGGCCACCGACACCCGGCACACCCCGGGCGCGGCGACCCGGCTGACGCTGACGGCCGACGACTCCGCGATCAAGGCCGACGGCGGGGACATGACCCGCGTCGTGGTCCGGGCCCTGGACAGCAACAACCAGGTGGTGCCCACCAACAGCGCCCCCGTGTCGTTCAGCGTCACCGGGCCCGGGGCGGTCGTGGGGGAGAGCCCGCTGGCCCTGGAGGCCGGCACCGGCGCGGTGTACGTCAAGAGCGCGCTGGGCCAGACCGGCGCGGTGACGCTGACGGCGTCCGCGCCGGGCCTGACGTCGGCGAACGTCACCGTGAACACGACGGCGTTCACCGACCCGATCGTGCCGGCCGGAGCGTACACGTTCGGCTTCCCGGTCGACGTCAACGACCGGCAGAGCTTCGTCTACGCGGGCAGCTGGCAGGCCGTCGGGGACAACCAGACCTTCAGCAAGGACTACACCCGCAGCGGCACCGCCGGCGACACGGCCACCCTCACCGTCACCGGCAACCGCGTGGTGCTGTTCGGGGTGCAGGACCCGTCGCACGGCTCGGCCGCCGTCTCGGTCGACGGCGGTCCGGAGCAGACGGTCAGCTTCCAGGCGTCCGCCCGCCGCGGCAACGTGGCGCTGTTCAACAGCGGTTCCCTCACCCAGGGGCAGCACGTCGTGCGGGTACGGGTCGTCGGCAACGGCTCCGTCGCGCTGGACCGGGCCACCGTCGTGTCGGCCGCGCCGGCCGTGGTCGCGCCGCCGCCCCCGGCCAACGGCGGCAACGGCCAGCAGGGCACCATCGTCGGCGCGCAGTCCAACCGCTGCGTGGACGTGCCGAACTCGACGACGACCAACGGCACCCAGGTGCAGCTCTTCGACTGCGGCGGCGGCAGCAACCAGCGGTGGACCTACACGTCGAGCCGGCAGCTCCAGGTGTACGGCAACAAGTGCCTGGACGCCTACGGCCAGGGGACCAGCAACGGCACCACGGTCGTGATCTGGGACTGCAACGGCGGCAGCAACCAGCAGTGGAACGTCAACGCCGACGGCACCATCACCGGGGTCGCGTCGGGGCTCTGCCTGGATGCCAGCGGCGCCGCCACCGCCAACGGCACGAAGATCGTCCTGTGGTCGTGCAACGGCGGCGCGAACCAGCGGTGGAGCCTGAAGACCTCCTAGCCGACGGCCACCCGGATCCGGGCCGGCCCGCGCACCCTGCGGGCCGGCCCGTCGTCCGTGCCCCCGTTGCCGGGGGTGGCCAGCGCCGACCGTGCCCGTCAGCCTTCGGTCACCGCGGCGCGGAGGGCGCGGAGCGCGTAGTAGACGCGGGAGCGAACGGTGCCGACCGGGACATCGAGGTCGGCGGCGACCTCGTGGGCCGTCCGGTCACGGAAGTAGACCTCGTGCAGCACGCGGCGGTGGTCTGCGCTGAGCCGGCTGACCGCCTGCCGCAGCGCCTCGTTCGCGATCGCGGTGTCGGCGGTCTCGTCGCCGGTCGCGCCGTACTCCTGGTCCGTCTGCGTGGCCACCTCGACCGGGCGGGCCTGCCGTCGCCGGGCCTCGTCGATGACGAGCCGCCGGGCCACGGTGAACAGCCAGCGTCGGCTTCGGCCGTCGCTGTCGGGCGGCAGCGAGTCGAGGTGACGCCACGCCCGCAGCAGGGTCTCCTGGATGACGTCCTCGGCGGTCTGCCGGTGGCTGTTGGTCAGGCCGTGGACGAACCGGGTCAGTGGCGTGCCGTGCGCGGCGAGCAGCTCACGGATGCGGGTGTCGGTGTCGTTGTCGTTGGCCAGGCAGGTCACAGGGCGGTCCAATCACTCGGGCGGCACGGCTGCCGGGAATGACGTTAGGAACGCCGGCTGACGTGTTTGTGACGATGTGGCGCGGCGGTCCGGCCCCGCACGCGCGGGGCCGGACCGCCGGACCGCGCCGCACGGCGCGGTCCGGTCGATCACCTCGCCTGGTCGAGCCAGAGGGCGTCGGGGCCGGCGGGGAAGCGCAGCTGGCCGGTGGTGTCGTGGACGGCCCGCCACACCGTCTCGGCGACGTCGCTCTCCCGGGTGAACAGGTCCTGGTTGACGAAGCCGCCGAGGGTCCTCTTCGCGAAGGGCTCGTAGGGCGCCGGGACCAGTCCCTCCAGCGAGGCGGTGAGGTCGATGTTGTTCGTCGCCCCGGCGGCGAAGTTCGTCGTCAGGCAGGCCCCCGGCTCGACGGTCCTGGCCCGCACGCCGAACTCCGCGAGCTCCAGGGCGAGGGACGCGGTGAACCCCTCGATGGCCATCTTGCTGGCCTTGTAGACGGCCGAGAGCGGCATGTGGCCGAGCACCACGCTGGAGGTCACGTTGACCACCACCCCGGACCCGCGCTCACGGAACTGCGGCAGCACCGCCTGGGTGGTCGCCATCACCCCGAAGGTGTTGGTCTCGAAGATCTCCCGGACCCGGGCCATGGGGGTGCCCTCGAAGACGCCGATCAGCCCGACGCCGGCGTTGTTGACCAGCACGTCGACGGGCCCCGCCGCGGCGAACGCGGCGGTGATCGTGTCGGGCCTGGTCACGTCGAGCTCCAGGACGCGGAGCCGGTCCGACTCGGGCAGGACGTCCGCGCGCGGCGTCCGCATGGTGGCGATGACGTTCCACCCCTGCGCGAGGAAGTGCCGGGCGGTCTCCCGCCCGTATCCGGAGGAGGCACCGGTGATGAGGATCGTCTGCATGGCGTGAATGCTCCTGTCGCCCGTTCGGATGGTTGCCGCACCAATGCTGGGCGGTGGCCGGGGGAGTCACATCTGTCATTCGACTTCCCGATCCGGGCGCCGCCGGGGCGGGCGACTCAGGCGTCGCCCCGGCGGCTGGCGTCCGGCTAGGACGGGAGGGCGCCGATCTGCTGCATGATGGTCAGCCGGTCGGGCGACACCCAGAACTCCGCGATCTTGCCGTCCTCGACGCGCATGACGCCGATGCCGACCGCCGAGACCCGTCGCCCGCTGGCGGGCACGCCCATGAGCTCCCCGTCGTGGGTGCCCTCGTACCGGCAGCGCAGCGCCACGAGGTCCCCGTCGGCGATCAGCTCGACGAGGGGGTGGCGCAGGTCGGTCATGCCGGCGAAGAAGGCGTCACCGAACTCCTTCACCCCCTGCCGGTCCATCGACGGCAGCCCGGCCGGGTGGAACCGGTAGTCGTCGGTGCACAGGTGCAGCGGGGTCGTCCGGCCGCGGTCGAGCTCCTGGAAGTAGTCGCGGACGATCCGCTTGTTCTCCTCGGACATGGGTGGTCCTCTCGGTCGAGGGGTCGGGATGGTGACGAGCCGGGGCGGGCCCCGCCGCGACGGCTCGCCGGTCAGTCTCGTGCGGCCGGCGGCGCGCGGCGTCTGTCAACCGACTGCATCTCGCCCTGCCGGCCGCCCGCGGTTCCGGCGCTCCGCTCACCCGTCGCGGTGGTGGGGTCACGCTGCGAGGCGACTCGCCCGGCACATCATCTGGTGTTGCCATCTTCGCCTTGCGCCCATATATGGTGTCACCCGTAGCTGGTTCGACCGCCGCTCCACGGTGGTCGAGGCAAGAGGGAACCCGGTGCGAATCCGGGGCTGCCCCGCAGCGGTGAGTGGGAACGACCGCCGTCAACGAAGCACTGGGCCCGGCCGGGCCTGGGAAGCGACGGCCAGTAGGCACCGAGCACGACGCCCGCGAGTCCGAAGACCTGCCAGCGTGCCGCACGCGTCGCGTGCGGCGGTCGAAGGCCGCGTGGGACGGCCGACGCCATCAGCCGGGCAGCGGCGGCGAAGCGCGCCGTCGCGGGTGCCCGGCGGCGTCCTCCCGCGCGCCCTCGACCTCGGCGACGGGCTTGAGGAGGGCGAACATGGGCGCGACGCGGGAGCTGGCGGGGCCGGGGCAACGCCGGCACGTCATGCAGGTCCGGAAGCGGGACGGCGACACCGAGCCGGTGGACGTCAACAAGATCGTCGAGGCGGTGCAGCGCTGGGTCGCCGACCTGGACGAGGTCGATCCGCTGCGGGTGGCGACGAGGACGATCAGCGGCCTGTACGACGGGGCGACCACCGCCGAGCTGGACAAGCTGTCGATCCAGACGGCGGCGGAGCTGATCGGCGAGGAGCCGCAGTACTCGAAGCTGGCGGCGCGGCTGCTGGCCGCGTACGTGGCCGAGGAGGTCCGCGGGCAGCAGGTGGACAGCTTCAGCCAGTCCATCCGGTACGCCCACGGCCTCGGCCTGATCGGCGACGACACGGCCGTGTTCGTGGCCGCCCACGCCCGCGAGCTGGACGACGCCGTCGACCCGGCCGGTGACCTGCGGTTCGAGTACTTCGGCCTGCGCACCGTCGCCGACCGCTACCTGCTGCGGCACCCGCAGACCCGGCTGGTGGTGGAGACGCCGCAGTACTGGCTGCTGCGGGTGGCCTGCGGACTGTCGCAGACGCCGGGGGAGGCGGTCGCCTTCTACCGGCTGATGTCCAGCCTGGCGTACCTGCCCAGCTCGCCGACGCTGTTCAACTCCGGCACCCGGCACACCCAGATGTCGTCGTGCTTCCTGGTCGACTCGCCGCGCGACGAACTCGACTCGATCTACGAGCGCTACCACCAGGTCGCGAAGCTGTCGAAGTTCTCCGGCGGCATCGGCATCTCCTGGTCGCGGGTGCGGGGCCGCGGCGCGCTGATCCGGGGCACCAACGGGCGCTCGAACGGGATCGTGCCGTTCCTCAAGACGCTCGACGCCGGGGTGGCGGCGGTCAACCAGGGCGGCCGGCGCAAGGGCGCGGCCTGCGTCTACCTGGAGCCGTGGCACCCGGACGTCGAGGAGTTCCTGGAGCTGCGGGACAACACCGGCGAGGAGTCCCGGCGCACCCACAACCTGAACCTGGCCAACTGGATCCCGGACGAGTTCATGCGCCGGGTCGAGGCCGACGGCGACTGGTCGCTGATCGACCCGTCCGACGCCCCCGAGCTGCCCGACCTCTACGGCGAGGCGTTCGACTCCGCGTACCGGGCGGCGGAGAAGAAGGCCGTCCGCACCGTGAAGGCCCGCGACCTGTACGGGCGGATGATGCGCACGCTCGCGCAGACCGGCAACGGGTGGATGACGTTCAAGGACGCGTCCAACCGGCTGTCCAACCAGACCGGCGAGCCGGGCAACGTGATCCACCTGTCGAACCTGTGCACCGAGATCCTGGAGGTCAACGACGACGCCGAGACGGCCGTGTGCAACCTCGGCTCGGTCAACCTGGGCGCGCACGTCGGGGCCGACGGCGTCGACTGGGACCGGCTGCGCGCGACGGTCCGCACGGCGGTGGTGTTCCTCGACCGGGTCATCGACATCAACTACTACCCGGCGGCGCAGGCGGCGGCGTCGAACCCGCGCTGGCGGCCGGTCGGGCTCGGGCTGATGGGCTGGCAGGACGCGCTGTTCACCCTGCGCCTGCCGTTCGACTCGCCCGAGGCCCGCGAGCTGTCGACCCGGGTGCAGGAGGAGATCCTGCTGACCGCCCTGGAGACCTCCGCCGGCCTCGCCGAACGGTTCGGCCCGCACCCGGCGTACGCCCGGACCCGGGCCGCCCGCGGCGAGCTGCACCCGGACCTGTGGGGCGCGGAGGTCACCCAGACGGCGCGGTGGGCCGCGCTGCGCGCGCGGATCGCCGCGCACGGCCTGCGCAACTCGCTGCTGGTCGCGATCGCGCCGACCGCCACCATCGCCTCGATCGCCGGCTGCTACGAGTGCATCGAGCCGCAGGTGTCCAACCTGTTCAAGCGCGAGACCATGTCCGGCGAGTTCCTCCAGGTCAACACGTACCTGGTCCGTGAGCTGAAGGAGCGCGGGCTGTGGACCCCGGCGGTCCGCGAGCGGATCAAGCGCGACGAGGGCTCGGTGCAGGGCGTCACCGAGCTGCCCGAGGCGGTGCGGAGCCTGTTCCGCACGGCGTGGGAGCTGCCGCAACGCGCGCTGATCGACCTGGCCGCCGCCCGCGCCCCGTACGTCGACCAGTCGCAGTCGCTCAACCTGTTCCTGAGCGCGCCGACCATCGGCAAGCTCTCCTCGATGTACCTGTACGCCTGGAAGTCCGGGCTGAAGACCACCTACTACCTGCGGTCGCGTCCCGCGACCCGGATCCAGCAGGCCACCGTCGCGGTCGCCCCGGCCACCGGGCCGGTCGTCGCGGTGAGCGCCGACGAGGCGCTGGCCTGCTCCCTGGAGAACCCCGAGAGCTGCGAGGCGTGCCAGTGACCACCGTTTCCGAATCCCACCCCGCCGGCGAGCGGTCCCTGCTGCTCGACCCCGGGATGGACCTGACCCTGCGGCCGATGCGCTACCCGCGGTTCTTCGACCGGTTCAAGGACGCGATCAGGAACACCTGGACCGTCGAGGAGGTCGACCTGCACTCCGACCTCGCCGACCTCGCCCGGCTCTCCCCGGCGGAGCAGCACCTGGTGTCCCGGCTGGTCGCGTTCTTCGCCACCGGCGACACCATCGTCGCCAACAACCTCGTGCTCAACCTCTACCAGCACGTCAACTCCCCGGAGGGCCGGCTCTACCTGTCCCGGCAGCTGTTCGAGGAGGCGGTGCACGTCCAGTTCTACCTGAACCTGCTGGACACCTACGTGCCCGACGAGCGGGAACGGTTCGCCGCGTTCGCGGCGGTGGAGAACATCCCGTCGATCGCCCGCAAGGCCGAGTTCTGCTACAAGTGGATCAACTCGATCCACGCGCTGCGGGAGCTGCGGACGCGGGACGACCGGCGGGCGTTCCTGCTCAACCTCATCTGCTTCGCCGCCTGCATCGAGGGGCTCTTCTTCTACGGCGCCTTCGCCTACGTGTACTTCCTGCGTTCCCGGGGGCTGCTGCACGGGCTGGCCTCCGGCACCAACTGGGTGTTCCGCGACGAGTCGATGCACATGGCGTTCGCCTTCGACGTGGTGGACACCGTGCGCGCCGAGGAGCCGGAGCTGTTCGACGCGGAGCTGGCGCGGCAGGTGCGGCTGATGCTGACCGAGGCCGTGGAGTGCGAGGTGCAGTTCGCCGCCGACCTGCTGGAGCAGGGGGTGTCCGGGCTGTCGCTGGCCGACATGCGCGAGTATCTCCAGCACGTGGCCGACCGGCGGCTGGCCACGCTCGGCATCGAGCCGATCTACCACAGCCGCAACCCGTTCGCGTTCATGGAGTTGCAGGACGTGCAGGAACTGTCGAACTTCTTCGAACGGCGGGTCTCGGCCTACCAGATCGGGGTGACCGGGACGGTGGGCTTCGACGAGGACTTCTGACCCGGCGTCCGCGCCGGCCGACCCCGGTCGCGGGGCGGGATCGGATCGGCGTAGGCGCCGGGCGGCCCGGAGTGGAGCCTGCCGTTCGGGTACGGCCACCCGTTGGGCGTGCAGCCGTGCAGCCCGAGCGTCTGCTGCTGCATCACCGGCGCGGGGCGGCCCCGCCCGGGGCACAGCTGGTGGCCCATGCCGAGCCGGTGGCCGACCTCGTGGTTGACCAGGTACCGGCGGTAGTGGGCGAGGTCCGTGCCGAAGCCGGGCGCTCCCTTGACCCAGCGGGCGACGTTGAGGACCACCAGGTCGCCGTTGCGGCAGGAGGTGTAGCCGTCCGGGTCGTCCTGGCAGAGCAGGTCGCGGGTGTCCGGGGTCGCCAGGTGGACGGTGAAGTCGGCCCGCTGACCGGGGCCGACCCGGCGCAGCCGCCACGTCCCGCCCGCGGTCCAGCCCTGCGGGTCGGAGAGGATCCGGGTGACCTCGGCGGCGAAGCCCGCCACGGGGACGCCCCGGATGTCGCGTTCGACCGCCACCCGGTAGCGCAGCAGCCGGCCGCGCCCCGCTCCCGGGGCCGCCTCGCCGGCGGCGACGTCCCACCGGTTGCCGCCCCCGGCGGGATAGCTGACGGGCGGGGCGGGCGGCGGCGCGGGGGGCGCGGCGGCGGCCGGCGCGCCCCCGGAGGACACGGGGGCCGGCGGGGCCGGCGCGGCGGGGGCGGGCGCGCAGCCGGCCAGCAGCACGGCCGCCAGCGTCACGGCCGACGACGTGACGGCAGCCCTGCGGGCGAGCGCAGCGGGCGGGTGCGGAACCATGGTCCTCCTTCGGCCGGCGCCCCGGTCGGGGCACGCGGCAGAGGGGACGGGCGGCCGGCGGCGAAAGTTGGTCCGCCGACGGCTCAACCTTTCCGGGGCGTCACCCGTCGGAGGAGGGCGTGAGGCAGATGAGGGACGGCGATGGCCAGAGGTGACCCGGAGTTCGTCGAGTTCGTGCAGGCGGCCTCCGGGCGGCTGGCGCACGCGGCGTTCCTGCTGACCGGTGACCATCACCAGGCCGAGGACGCCACGCAGACTGCCCTGGTCCGCACCTACGCCTCGTGGGCGCGGGTGCGCCGCGACGACCCCTACGCGTACACGCGACAGGTGATGGTCAACCACATCATCGACAACTGGCGGCGGCCGATCCGGGAGCAGCCCACCGACGAGTTGCCGCACCGGCAGCGGGGCGACGTCGCGGAGGAGGTGACCGCCCGGCGGCTCCTCCAGGTGGCCCTCGGCACGCTCACCGCGCGGGAGCGGGCGATCGTGGTGTTGCGCTACCTGTTCGACCTCCCGGAGCAGCAGGTCGCCCGCGAGCTCGGGGTCTCGCTGGGCACGGTCAAGAGCACCAGTTCCCGCGCCCTGGAGAAGCTGCGGCAGACCCTGGTCGAGGCGCCGACTCCCCCTGGAGGAAGCCGATGAACGAGGCAGACCGCCTCCGCGCGGCCATGCGCAGCACGGAGCGGGGCCGGGGGGACCGGTTCGACGTCGAGGTGATCATGCGGGAGGGCCGTCGGCTGCGTCGCCGCCGGGCGGCGCGCAGCGGGGCGGTCATGCTCGCCGTCGTGGCGGCGATCGTCGGGACCACGGTCGCGCTCCGGCGGGCCGAGCCGCCGCCATGGGGGGCCGAGCCGGCCGCGACCGCGCCGGCGACCCCACCGGCGACCCCGTCGACCGATCGGACGCCCGCCGCCACGGATCCGCCCAGCAGGCAGGCGCTCGGTGAGATCGTCCGGACCGGGATCCGGTACGGCGACGACGAGCGGGTGTTCTACTTCACCCCGGTCGCCGTGCCCGACGCCCCGGGCGTGACGGTGGGGCTCGTCGCCGGCCGGCGCGCCCCGGACGGCCGGCTGACCCCGGACCACCTGGCGAACGACATCGCGGGCGCCGACCGGCGGCCGGGCTTCCACCAGATCGGGTACGAGCCGTCGGCCAGGCTCCCGCCCGCCAACCCGGTGCCCACGTTCGGTTACTTCGTGGGGCCCGCCGCGCAGATCACCGGCACCGTCGACGGGCGCGCCGTCGCCGCGAGGCTGGCCCGGTGGAGCGAGGACCCCGACGTGGTGGTCTTCTGGTTCCCGCCGCAGGCGCTGTCTCCCGGCCGGCGGCTGGACGGCATCGTCGCCCGGGACGCGTCGGGGCGGCAGTTGTGACGAGACCGGACCGACGCCCGATCCTGCCGATCGGTGGGTGCCACGTGAGCGACGCCGCCGGATTCAACGGCGGCGGCATCCAATTCTGTCGATTAAATCACCGTGCGTGACGGTGGAGACCGCACGCGTCCCGGTGGATGGTGACCTGAGAGACACCGACAGTTGGTCGAGCACAGGAGGCAACAGCATGAGGAAGCGGATCATTCGTATCGCCGTCGGCCTGGCCGCCGTGGCGGGGGCCACCGCCGCGATGGCGCTGCCGGCGCACGCCGCGTCGGCCGGCGCGGGCCTGACCTTCTACCAGGGCACGTTCGCCACGCCGGTGCTGCACGTCGCCGAGCCCGACGGCGCCTGCACGGCGTTCCCGGCGAGCGCCGACTCCCTGGCCGCCGCCGGCGGCGTGGAGCAGGTCCTCGCGTTCCGCAGCGCCGACTGCGCGGGCGCGGCGGTGGGGCTGGGCACCCTGCGCACCTTCCCGGCCGGCGAGTACCACTCCTTCCGGGCGTTCTGAGCCGTCGCCGGGGGGGCGGACACGGCCGCCGCCCCCCGGCGACCCACCCCGGTCGGGTCCGGCCGGTCAGGAACAGCGCCGGGCCCGGCGCGAGGATCGGGCAGGAACCGGCGTCCTTTCGACAACCCGGCCACATGGAGCGGACGTACCATCGTTGATCTCTTCTCGGTCCCCGCGGTGAGGGGCACGGCACCAGGGACGGTGGCATCTGGCGTGCTGCGCTTCGAGGTGCTCGGGCCCCTGCGGGTCCTTCGGGACGGCCTTGAGGTGGACCTGGGCCCGGCCCAGCAGCGTTCGGTCCTGGCGCTGTTGCTGGCCCGCGCCGGTGAGCCGGTGACGATCGCCGAGTTCGCCGACCTGCTGTGGGGCGCGGACCCCCCGTCCCGGGCCGTGAACGTGGTGCACCGGCACGTCGGCGCGGTGCGCCGCCTGCTGGAACCGGCGCTGCCGCCGCGCTCCACGGGGCGGGTGGTGGGCGGCGCGGGCGAGTACCGGCTGACGGTGGCGGCCGACGAGCTCGACCTGACCCGGTTCCGCCGGCTCGTGACGCGCGCCCGTGAGCTGGCGGCTCAGGGCCGGCTGGCGGACGGCCTCGCGCTCGCCGTCGACGCGCTGGGCCTGTGGCGGGGGCCGTGCGCCGGCGGCCCGGAGGTCCTGCGCCGGGACCACCCGTCCTTCACGGCCGTCGACCGGGAGTGCGCGGAGGTGGCCCGGGAGGCCGCCGAGGCGTCCCTCTACACCGGCACGGTCCACCCGGTGCTGCCCACGGTGCTGGCCATCGCCGACCTGTTCCCCCTCGACGAGGCACTACAGGCGCAGACGTTGCTGCTGCTGGAGGCGGGCGGGCGGCGCGCGGAGGCGGTCGCGCGCTACGAGCGTGTCCGCGCCCGCCTGGCCGACGAACTCGGCACCGACCCCGATGCCGAGCTGCGCCAGGCGTACGACGAGGTGGCGCGCCGGGGCGGCCCGGTCGACCCGGCGGCGGGCCCGCCGGCCCGTGCGCGGGTCGCGGAGGAGCCCGCGGCGCCCCTGCGCCTGGCCGGTTCCCTCCGCCCGGCGCAGCTACCCCCGGACCTGCCCGTCTTCGCCGGCCGCGACGAGCAGATCCGGCACATGGCGCGCATGCTGCGCAGCCACCGCACCCGCACGGCCATGCCACTGCTGGCCATCGACGGCCTGCCGGGCAGCGGCAAGACCGCCTGCGCGGTGCGCCTGGCGCACCTGCTCGCCGACTCCTGCCCGGACGGCCAGCTCTACGTCGACCTTCAGGGCTTCCACCCGAGCGGCAGGGCCCTGGACCCGCTGGACGTGCTCGGCTGCCTCCTCGACCTGCTGGGCGTGCCCGACCGGGCCGTCCCCGCCGCGCTGGACGCCCGCCTGCGCCTGGCGCGCAGCCACCTCGCGGGCCGGCGGGTGATGATCGTCCTGGACAACGCCCGCGACGTGGACCAGGTGCGGCACCTCCTGCCGGGCTCCGCCGACTGCCTCGTGCTGGTGACGAGCCGGCGTCGGCTCGACGGGCTCGCCACGGCGTACGGGGCGCACCTGGTCACCCTGGACGTGCTCCCGGCCGACGAGGCACGGCGGTTCCTGCTCGCCCGCATCGGCGCGGCGGCACCGGCGGACGACGAGGCGCTGGACGAGATCGTGGAGCGGTGCGGGCGGCTGCCGCTGGCCCTGGCCCTCGTGTCGGGACGCGCCCTGGAGCACCCGGGGCGGGGACTGGCGGACCTCGCCCGGGAACTGCGGGCGGCCCAGGGCACCCTGGACGGGTTCGCGAGCCACACCATCCAGACCGACCTGCGGGCCGTCTTCTCCTGGTCGTACCGGCTGCTCGGCGAGCCGGCGGCGCGCCTGTTCCGGCTGCTGTCGCTGCGGCCGGACCGGGAGATCGGCCTGCCGGCGGTCGCGAGCCTCGCCGGCCTGCCGGTGCGGCGGTGCCGCGAGCTCGTCGGCGAGCTGGTCCACACCGGCCTGCTGACCCGGGCCGGTCCCGGCCGGTACCGCTCGCACGACCTGATCCACGCGTACGCCGGCGAGCTGTGCCAGGAGCACGACGCCGAACCGGTGCGCCGGGCGGCCCGGCGGCGGCTGCACCGGCACCACTGCCGGCACCTCGGCGACACCGTCGAGGCGTCGGCGACGCGTGGGCGCTGACGCCCCACGGCGGCCCGCCCCGGCTCAGCGCAGGCTCACGAGGTCCGGCTGTCGGTAGTGGTCGGCGAGCCGGCCCAGCGCCTCCCGACGCACCGCCTCCGGCTCCGCCTCGACGCTCAACTCGTGGGCGTACGCGCGGATCAGGTCGTGGCTGTCGTACCGCCCCGCCCCGCGCTCCACCAGCAGCCCCGCGCGCACCAGCTCGCCGACCAGCGCCCGGGCCTCGGCCGCGGACGCGCCGAGCAGGCAGGCGACCGCCGGCGCGGCGATGGCCGGCCCCGGGTGCACCGGCAGCAACCGGAACAGCCGCCGGGCGCGCGGGCCGAGCAGCCGGTACGACCAGGAGAACGCCTCGCGTACCCGACTGTCCAGGGCGTCACCGGCGGGCGGCGGCGCGTGGGCGGCGACCGCGGCGAGCGCCAGCGGCAGCCCGCCGCACCGCCGCGCGACCTGGTCCACGGCGTGCCGCCCGGCCGGCGTCCGGGCGACGCCTACCCGGGAGGCGACCAGCTCGCGTGACTGCGCCGGCGAGAGCACGTCGAGGTTCACCAGCCGCGCCCCGAACCCGGTGGCCAGCGCGGTGAGCCGGCCGCGGCCGGTCACCAGCACCGCGCAGCCGGGCGCGCCCGGCACCAGGTGCCGCGCCTGCTCCGCGTCGCGGACGTTGTCCACGAGCACCAGCACCCGCCGGCCGGCCAGCGCGCTGCGGTAGAGCCCGACCCGGGCCTGGAGCGCGGCGGGGACCTCGGCGTCGGACAGGCCGAGGGCGGTGAGGAAACCCCGCAACGCCTCGCCCGGATCCGTCGGGCCGTCCGGAGCGAAGCCGCGCATGTCCACGTGGAGCTGGCCGTCGGGGTAGGCGGCCGAGAGCCGGTGCGCCAGGTGGACCGCGAACGTCGTCTTGCCGATGCCCGGCAGTCCGTCGACGGCCAGGATCGGCACGGCGGCCGGGCTGCCGTCCGGCCCGTCGAGGGCGTCGAGGCCCCGGCGCAGCTCCTCGTCCCGGCCGACGACCCGGGGCGGATCCTGCGGCAGCTGGGCCGGGACGGGAAGCGGGGCCGCTCGGGCGCGCGTCGTGGCCGCGTCGCGGGAGCGGTGCCGTGGGGCGGCCCCGGGCAGCCCGTGCGTCCCGTCGGCGCGCAGCACCTTCGCGTACGCCTGACGGAGCTGTGCGCCGGGGCCGACGTCGAGTTCCTCGGCCAGCCGCCGGCAGATGTCCTGGTAGACGGCGATCGCCTCGGCCTGCTTGCCGTCGGCCGAGAGCGTGCCGAGGAACTGCGCGTGCAGCGCCTCGTCCAGCGGGTGCAGCTCCGTCGCCCGCCGCAGGGCCGGCAGGACGAGCCGCACGGCGCAGCCGCGGTGCGCCAGGTCGGCGGTCCTGCGCACCAGGTCCACGCACTCCCGGTCCACCGCGCCGAAGACCGCGGGCTGCTGCGACGGCAGTTCCGGCATGCTCCCGCAGGCCCCCCGCCACAGGGGCAGCGCCTCGACGTAGTGCGACAACGCCTCCTCGACGTGCCCGGCGCGCTCGGCGGCCGCCCCGCGCCGCACCAGCGCGCGGAACCTGAGCAGGTCGAGGTGCTCCGCGCCTGCCAGCAGCCGGTATCCGGCCGGGTCGCTCGCGATCCACCGGCCGGTCGACCGGGCGGCGAGGTCGGGCTCCAGGAGCCGCCGCAGCCCACCGATGTGCCGCTGCACCACGTTCACCGCGTGGGCCGGCGGGTCCTCCCACAGCGCGTCCACGATCTCGCCGACCGGCACCGTCCGCCCTGCGTGGGCGAGCAGCAGCGCCAGGACCAGCCGCTGCTGCCGGGGCCCCGGGTCCAGCTCGACGCCCGAGCGCCGCACCCGCAGCGGGCCCATCACCTCAAGCCACAGGTCCGTCTCGCCGTCGTCCACCGTCACCGGCCACCCCCACACCCGAGAATTGTCTCCGCCGTCATGTCGCGGGCCGTCAGGGGCCCGTGCCGGTCTGCCACAGCGTGCGACCGTCGAGGCCGATCCGGACGTTGCCGTCCCCGCCGAGCGTCAGGGTGGCCCCGTCGTTGCCCGGGGTGGCGGAGCTCCAGACGGTGCTGTCGTCGTGCGCGTACAGGACCAGGTTCCCGTCGGCCTGAAAGACCAGCTCGCGGACGTCGCGGCCGGTGGTGCCGCTGCTCCACACCGACCGGCCCCGGTCGCGCAGCACGACGTCGCCGGCGCCGGTCACGGCGAGGCTCAACCGGTCGGTGGACCACGCCTGGCCGGGCCGGAGCACGGCGGTGGCGGTGACGACCCGGGTCCGGCCCGTCGGCGCGGCGCTGCGGGGCGGGCCGGACGTGGGAGCGGCCGACGGCGTGCCGGCCCGGGGGGAGGCCGGCCGCCGGAGCATCGGCGTCGAGACGACCGCGCTGGGGCGCGGGCCACCGTCCGTCGGGCCGGCGGGCGGCTCCGGGGTCCCGGTCGGCGCCGGGGCGTCGGTCCCGGCCGGGCGGTCGGGCGGCGGGGCGACGACGCCGGCCCGGTCCGCCGGCGGTCCGCCGGCCGGCGGGCCGTAGCCGGCGGCGGCCCATTCGACGCCCGCCGCGCCCAGCAGCACCAGCACCGCCAGCAGGGTCGCGGGGCGCGCCAGGTGGGACCGTCGCCGCGACGGCCCCGCCTCGGCCGGCGTCGCCGGCGGCCGGTACAGCACGCACAGCGCCCGGTGCGTCGCCACGGTTCCCACCGCCGCCGGCTGGTAGGACCGTCCCCGGACGTGCGCGAGCAGCGCCGCGCCGGGGTCCTGACGCCGGGCGCGGACGGCCTCGCCGGCGGCGGCGGGCCAGATCCAGGCGCCGTCGGTGCGGTACGCCCCCTCGGCGCGCGCGCCGTGCACGTCCGTGACCAC
This sequence comes from Micromonospora sp. WMMD712, assembly GCF_029581295.1. Classification (NCBI taxonomy): domain Bacteria; kingdom Bacillati; phylum Actinomycetota; class Actinomycetes; order Micromonosporales; family Micromonosporaceae; genus Micromonospora; species Micromonospora sp. WMMD712. The sequence continues at coordinate 1,433,885 of NZ_CP120743.1, read as the reverse complement.
ACCCAGCGGTTCGCCGGCGTCGAGGTAGGCGGCCACCCCCGGGGCGTCGGGCAGGCCGGGGTCGGCGGGCACCGCGTCGGGCGCGAGGCGGGGCGCCCGCGCCGGCGCGCTGGTCCACAGCAGCGCGGAGAAGCCGAGGGCCCGCTGCTGGTACGCCGGCAGGACCTCCCCCTCGACGAAGACCTCCACCTGGGGGTGGGCCTCGCCGGCCGCCGCCAGGGCCGCCTGGAGGTCGGCGGCCACCGCCACCAGCCCCGCCTCCTCGCGGGCCTGCACCAGGTAGAGCCGCCGGGCCGGTCCCTGCGGAGTGCCCTCCGTCGGGTACCGCCACGACCGCCACAGCGCGTGGGCGCGCCCGTCCGCCGCGCACCACCGCACCGCCGTGCCGTCCAGCGCGTCCGGCCCGCCGGGAACGTCGTGCCGGACGGACAGGTCCATCCGGAACGGGATCTCGTCGCCGTGTTCGGCCAGGACGTCGGGGCCGGTGGGGGCCATGCCGTAGGCGGGCGCGACGGCACGGTCGACCCGCCCGACGCGGTCCACCGTCCGCGCGTCCTCGCCGCCGTCGGCGAGGGCGGCGGCCAGCAGGGCGGCCTCTGCGCCGGTGACGCCCACCTGGTGGGCCAGCGCGGCCAGCACCACCGCCCGGGCCGCCCGAGTGGTGTGGCCGTCGGCCAGCCATGCCCGGCACCGGGCGGTCACCTCGTCGGGCAGGCGACCCGCGAGGGCGAGGAGCATCCGGTGCCACTCGACCGTCCGGGTGGCGCTGCCCCCGCCTGCCCCGCTCATGTCCGTGCCCCGGAGCCGACCGGGTGGCCGGGGTGGCGGTGCGGCCTCACCGGGCCGATTCCTGCGCTGCGGCGGCGGCCATGGTCCGCCCCGCGATCCGGCGGGTGAGCGAGGCGGGCAGGCGGTTCATCACGCGCGCGACGACGCCGGGGACCACCATGCCCCGGCCGGCCGCCAGCGCCCTGAGCGCCTGGGACACGCAGTCCGCGGCCGTCATCCCGACGGAGTCCGGCAGCGACCGCCGGCTCTGCAGCTCGGTGCGGGTCGGGCCGGGCGCCAGCACGGTCACGGTGACCCCGCGGGCGGCGAACTCGGCGTGTAGCCCCCGCCCGAGGGTGTTCGTGTACGCCTTCGCGGCGGCATGGGCGGCGAGCCAGGGGATGCCGTGCTCGGCGCCCGCCGCGCCGACCAGCACGACACCGCCCCGGCCGCGGTCGGCGAGCCGCCCGCCGAACACGCGGGCGAGCACCAGATGGCTGTAGGCGTTGAGCTGCAACGAGTCGACCGAGTGGCGCAGGTCCTGGCTGAGGAACTCGCCGGGCGTCAGGTCGCCGGCGTTGGAGACGAGCAGCCCCACGTCCAGGCTGGACGTCGCCTCGGCGAGGCGGTCCGGCCCGCTCGCGTCGCTCAGGTCCACCGTGACGGCCAGGTGCCGCACACCGTACCGGCTCTCGATCTCCGCTCCGAGCTCGGCGAGCGTGTCGGTGCGGCGGGCGGCGAGGACGACGTGGAGGCCGTTCGCGGCCAGTTGCCGGGCGAACTCGCGGCCGATGCCGGACGAGGCCCCGGTGACCAGGGCCCAGGGCCCGAAGCGATCGGCCGAGATCTTCACGTACGTCATCGGTTTCCCCTCGTCCGGGCTGTTGGCGCGCCTGCCCCGTGCCTCAGCGGGGAAGACGGGTGGGCGCACCTGTCGTTCAGGCGCGGCCCGCCCCCGGCGATGTGACGTGGGACACGCGGGGCTCGGATCCGCGTCGCTCTCCCGGCCTGCGGCGCGACGACTGCCGAGCCTGCGGTGTGCGCGGGGCTGGTCGGGGCCACCGCGTTGGGTAACCTGCCGGTGCAGGCGCGATCGGCGGCGACCCGGCCGCGCTGCGAGACCCGGCGGTCCCCGGCGTGCTTCGCCCGGGGAGTGCGGGAACCGTTCCCACATCAGGGGTGAGGTGGCGTCGATGGCCTGTCGGATCAGCGAACTCGTGCTCAGCTGCCGCGACCCCGAGGCGCTGGCGCGGTTCTGGTGCGCGGTGCTGGACTACGTGGTCCTCGACCGCGAGGGCGACGGCAGCATCGAGATCGGGCCGCGCGAGGGGTTCGGCGGCCCGCAGCCGACGATCATCCTCGCCCCCGCCGACGAGCCGGAGCCGGCGAAGCCCCGGCTGCACATCGACGTCAACGCCACCGACCGCGACCAGGACGCCGAGCTCGAACGCCTCCTGGCGCTCGGGGCGCGCCGGGCCGACGTCGGCCAGACCGGCGAGGAGTCCTGGCACGTCCTCGCCGACCCCGAGGGCAACGAGTTCTGCCTGCTCAGGGCCCGCCTCAAGCCACTGTAGGCGGGGCGGGGCGCGCCCCTGCGGGCGGCGCCCAAGGCCGCCCGGCGCGGGAGCGCGCCCCGCTCCGGTCAGGTGGTGGTGCAGGTGAGGTTCGTCGGCGGGTTGTTGGTCCCGGTCGTCGTGCCGATGAAGCCGAACGTGGTGGAGGCGCCGGCGGCCAGCGCTCCGTTGTAGTCGACGTTGCGCACGGTCACGTTCGCCCCGCTCTGGGTGTGCGAGCCGCCCCAGATCTGGCTGATGACCTGGCCGTTGGGGAACGTCCAGGAGACCGTCCAGCCCCGGATCGCCGTCGCGCCGGCGGTGACGGTGACCTCGCCCTGGAAGCCGCCCGACCAGGACCCCGTCACCGCGTACGTCGCCCGCGCGCCGGACGACGGCGGCGAGCTGGTCGGCGGCGGGGTCGGCGTCGGCGTCGGCGTCCCGGTGGGCGTGGGGGTGGGGGTCGGCGTGGGCGTGGGCGTGGGGGTCAGCGTCGGCGACGGCGTGACGCCGGGCCGCGCCGCCCGGTAGGTGTGGCCGGCGCGGACGGTGAGCTGCACGACGTCCGTCTCCGGCCGGGTGACGGCCGGCGTGCTGCCGTCGGTGACGTCGACGAGGGTGAAGCCGCCGGTGAGCAGCCGGGCGCGCAGCTTCAGCGTGCCGTCGCGGTCGGCGCGGATGGCGATCTCGTCGATCTGGCTGCTGGTCCAGGCCACGCCGACGGTGTAGCCGCCCCGGCCGCGCAGGCCCGCGACCTGCCCGGTGGGCCACGCCGTCGGCAGCGCGGGCAGCACGTGCAGCTCCCCGGCATGGCTGTGCAGCAGCATCTCGGCGATGCCGGAGGTGGCCCCGAAGTTGCCGTCGATCTGGAACGGCGGGTGCAGGTCGAACATGTTCGGCGCGAGCCGGTCGGTGCGCACCAGGTCCTTGAACAGCTTGTGGGCGCGGGCGGCGTCCTCCAGCCGGGCCCAGAAATTGATCTTCCAGGCGAGGGACCAGCCGGTGCCGTCGTCGCCGCGCAGCTCCAGCGTCTTGCGCGCGGCCTCGTGCAGGGCCGGGGTGCCGCGCTTGGTGATCTGGTTGCTGGGGTGCAGGCCGTACAGGTGGGAGACGTGCCGGTGGGTCCGCTCGGTCTCCACCCAGTCGGCGAGCCACTCCTGGACGTTGCCGCGCGAGCCGACGCGGCTCGGGGGCAGCCGGTCCTTCGCGGTACGCACCTGGGACCGGAAGGTGGTGTCGACGCCGAGCGCCTCGCTGGCCTTGGCCGCCGCGTCGAACAGGTCGCGCAGGATCTGGTTGTCCATCGTGGGGCCGGCGCAGACGCTGACGTTCGAGTGGTGCGGCAGCTCCGGCGAGTTCGACGGGTTCGTCACCAGGTAGCCGAGCGTCGGGTGGGCGACCAGGGTGTCGAGGAAGAACTGCGCGGCGCCCTTCAGCGCCGGGTAGTTGGCCTGGAGGAACCCGAGGTCACCGGTGAACAGGTAGTGCTCCCAGATCAGCGTGGCCAGCCACGCGCCGCCGGTCTGCCACATGCCCCACAGGGCCCCGTCGACGACCGACGCGCCCCGCCACGCGTCGGTGTTGTGGTGGGTGACCCAGCCGCCGGCGCCGTACTGGGCCTGGGCGACGCGCGCGCCGGTCACCGTCAGGTCCTTGATCATGTCGAAGACCGGCAGGAAGCACTCGGACAGGTTCGTCGTGTCGGCCGGCCAGTAGTTCATCGGCAGGTTGGCGTTGATGGTGTACTTCGAGTCCCAGGACGGGGCCAGCGAGTCGTTCCAGATGCCCTGGAGGTTCGCCGGCTGGGTGCCCGGCCGGGAGGAGGAGATCAGCAGGTAGCGCCCGAACTGGAACAGCAGCGCGGCGAACTGCGGGTCGTTGGTGCTCGCGTGCTGGGCGATCCGCACGTCGGTCGGCTGGTCGGCGGCGGCCGTGCGCCCCAGGTTGATCGTCACCCGGTTGAACAGCGCCTGGTAGTCGGCGACGTGGCGGCTGCGCAGCTGGTCGATGGCCACGCCCTTGGCCGCGTTCAGCCGGGTGCGGGCGATGCCCTGGTAGTCGCCGTTGACGGTGCGGTAGTTGACGTAGCTGGAGCCGATCGAGACCAGCACGGTCACGCTCGTCGCCCCGGAGACCCGCAGCGAGCCGCCGGAGCTGCTGACCGTGCCGCCCGACGCGATCGCGTGGGCCAGGCCGAGGAACCGCACCGACCCGTTGACGCCCTCCATGCTGCCGGAGATGCCGTCGACGGCGATCGTGGTGGCGTCCGGGCTCGACATGGTCGTCCGCTGCGGACTGTCGAAGGTGGCGGTGAACGTGATCGAGTTGGCCCGGTCGGCGGTCAGCCGCAGCACGATCACCTGGTCGGGGGCGCTGGCGAACACCTCGCGCTGGTAGCGGACGCCGCCCAGCACGTACGTGGTGGTGACGGTGGCGGTGGTGAGGTCGAGGGTGCGGTTGTACTGCGACACGCCGCTGGCCGAGCCGAAGGCGAGCCGGAGGTTGCCCACGGTCTGGTAGGCGAGCTGGCCGCCCGGCGAGCCCATCATCGTCTGGTTGATCAGGTCCTGGGCCGAGGACCACTGGTCGGCGAAGACGCGGCGGCGGATCTCGGCCAGGTTGGCCGCGCCCCGGGTGTTGGCGGAGTCGTACGGGCCGCCGGCCCAGACGGTGTCCTCGTTGAGTTGCAGCCGCTCGGTGTCGACGTTGCCGAAGACCATGGCGCCGAGGCGTCCGTTGCCGATGGGCAACGCGCGCAGCCAGTCGGTGCCGGCCCCCTCGTCGTACCACAGCGCCATGTCGCCGGCGGCCAGCGCCTGCGGGGGCGCCGTCGAGTCGGCGCGGGCGACGGCGCTCCACGCGGCCGGCGCCAGCGCGGCCCCGGCCCCCGCCGCCCCGGCCTTGAGCACGTTCCTTCGGGTCACTTCAGACATGATCACTCCAAGTCGTGCGGGTCCAGAGGCTGACGCGGGTCAGGGACGGCGTCTCGGGTGTGCCGCCGGCGGGGCAGCCGAACGTCGCGGGCGCGCCGGCGGCCGGGCCGCCGTCCCACGTCCCGACGTGGACGTTCCGGGTGCCGCCGGCCGGTGCGTGGCGGCCTCGGACCCGGGTGACGGTCCGCCCGCCGGAGCGCGTCCAGCGCCGTGACCGCGACGGATGCTCTCCGGGTATGCAGGTGGACATCAGACGTCTCCTTCATGCCGTGGGGTGGTGGTGTCGACGGCATGCCGTCGTTGCCCGGGCGGGCGCGGCCGGTCCGGCCGGGGGCGGTTTCCGGCAGGCCGGCCTGCCCATGTCGGGCCGTGCCGCGGAGATGGCGGGTCTGCCCGGTCGCCGGCGTCCGGGACCGGCGTCGTCGACCCGGCGAAGCTCGTCGCGCCGCCGACCGGTCGCCCGCGCCGGGGCGGCGCGCCGGACGGCGCTGTTAGCGTTAACAGGAGCCGCCTCGCGTGTCCGACGCCGGCCTGCGTCGATGCTGCCGGCGTCCGAGCTCCCAACGGTGCGCCAGCACTGCCCATATGGACTCTCGTGGATGCATGTGCCCGCCGTCAAGATATGACGTTTAGGTTTCGCGAACGTTTTCCGCTGGTGAGATGCCGGCCTGTCGGCCCGACGCCCGCCCGCTCCGCGGGACCGCGCCGTGGGCCTGGGGTGCTTGAGTCCGGTGGGGGATTCTCGTAGCATCCAGGGTCCGCGATGTTACCGCGAACATTCACCGGAGGTGGCGCGGTGTCCACCGACCCGCACTACCGAAACCCGGTCGTCGCCGGCTTCTTTCCCGACCCGAGCATCTGCCGCGTCGGCGAGGACTACTACCTGGTGTGCTCCAGCTTCGAATACTTCCCGGGGGTGCCGCTGCTGCACAGCCGGGACCTGGTCAACTGGCGGCAGATCGGCAACGTCCTCGACCGCCCGAGCCAGCTCGCGCTCCCCGCCGACACCCCGGCCTCCCAGGGCGTCTACGCCCCGACCATCCGGCACCACGACGGCCGGTTCTGGGTGGTCACCACCAACGTCAGCCTGGGCCGGCACCTGATCGTCACCGCGCAGGATCCGGCCGGGCCGTGGTCCGACCCGGTCCACGTCGACCTGCCGCACGTCGACCCGTCGCTGACCTGGGACGACGAGGGGAACTGCTGGCTGACCACCTCGGGGGTGAAGTCCTACCGGATCGACCCGGAGACCGGCCGGGTGCTGGAGGGCCCGATCCCCCTGTGGTCGGGCACCGGCGGCCAGTATCCGGAGGCCCCGCACCTCTACCGGATCGACGGCTGGTGGTACCTGCTGCTCTCCGAGGGCGGCACGCACACCGGCCACGCCGTCTCCGTCGCCCGGTCGCGCAGCCCCCGGGGCCCCTTCGAGCCCGCACCGACCAACCCGATCCTCACCCACCGGGGCAGCAACCTGCCGGTGCAGGCCACCGGGCACGCCGACCTGGTCCAGGCCCCCGACGGCGGCTGGTGGATGGTCCTGCTCGGCATCCGGGCCAAGGGCCAGTGGCCGCCCTACCACGTCCTGGGCCGCGAGACCTTCCTCGTGCCCGTGCGCTGGGTCGACGGATGGCCCGTCGTCGACCCCGTCGGGGAGGCCACGGCCGCCCCGGCCGGCAGCGCCCCTGCGCTCGCCGCCCCGGCCGAGACGGGCGCGTACCGCGACGACTTCGACACGGCCGTCCTCGCTCCCGGCTGGGTCTCGCCGCGCTCCCGGCCCGACGCCGCCTGGTCGCTGACCGCGCGACCCGGCTGGCTCACCCTGACCGCCACCGGGGCGACGCTGGACCGCGCCGGCGCGACGATGGTGGCCGCCCGGCAGCGGCACCACGACTGCCGTGCCAGCGCCCGCCTCGACCCGGGCGACGGCACCGCCGGGCTCACCCTCCGCATCGACGAGGCGCACCACTACGACCTGGAGGTGTCCGCCGGCCGCGTGCGGGTCGTCGGCCGGGTCGGCCCGTTCCGGCAGGTCTTCGCCGAACTCGCCGTGCCCGGCGGGCCGGTCGTCCTCACGATCGCCACCCGCACCCACGACCTCCGTCCGCCGACCGTGACCGGCGCCGCCGACCTGGCGGCCGGGGCCGCGCCCTTCGGGGTGCGCGCCGCCGCCTGCGACATGGTGTCCTTCGAGGTGGAGACCCCCGACGGGCCCCGCGTGCTCGCCGAGCTCGACGGGCGCTACCTGTCCACCGAGGTCGCCGCCGGCTTCACCGGCCGGGTCGTCGGCATGTACGTCACCGAGGGCAGCGCGGCGTTCGACTGGTTCGACTACCGCCCGGCGGGCTGAACCCCTCCGGCGGACCCGCGTGCCGACGACGCCCCGGTGCCCCGGTCGGCCGACCGCGTCCGGGGCGACCCCGGTGGACAGGCGCGCCCGCCGTCCGGAGTCCCCCTCGGCCCCCGGACGGCGGTGGCCGCTCAGCAGACGATCCGCAGCGGCTGCTCCAGGATCGCGACGAACTCCCGCATCCACTGCGCGGCGAGCGCGCCGTCGACGGCCCGGTGGTCCACCGAGAGGGTCACCCGCAGCACGGTGGCGACGGCGAGCTCACCGGCGTCGGTGACCACCGGCTCGCGGCGGGCCGCGCCGACGGCGAGGATCGTCGCCTGGGGCGGGTTGAGGATGGCGCTGAACTCCTCCGCGCCGTACATGCCGAGGTTGGTGACGGTGGCGCTGCCGCCCTCCAGCTCGTGCTGGCGCAGCGCGCCGCGCCTGGCGCGGTCGGCGAAGTCGCGGGTGGCGGCGGCCACCGCGGACACGCTCATCCGGTCGACCCCCCGCAGCACCGGGGTGACCAGGCCGCCCTCGGTGGCGACGGCGACGCCGAGGTCGACCTCGCCGAACATCCGCATCCCGGCGTCGGTCCAGCCGACGTTGACCTGCGGCACCGCCAGGTGCGCCTGGCCGACGGCCTTGACGACCAGGTCGTTCACCGAGATCTTCACCGGGGCGGCGGCGTTGAGTTCGGTACGCAGCGCGAGCAGCGCGTCCACCCGGGCGCTGCCGCGCAGGTAGAAGTGCGGCACGGTGGACTTGCTCTCGGTCAGCCGCCGTGCGATGGCCCGTCGCAGCCGGGAGTGCGGCACCAGCTCGTCGTCGCCGTCGGGCGTCCCCGCCGCGCCCTGCGGGCCGGGCACGGCCGCCGGGGCCGCCGGCTGTGCCGCCCCGGTGGGGGAGTGGCCGGCCGGGGCGGCCGGCGGCGCGGGGGCGGCGGCGGGCGGCGCGACCGCCGGGGCCGCGGCGCGGGCGGCGGCGATCGCGGCCTCGACATCGGCCCGGACCACCCGCCCCTGCGGGCCGCTGCCGCGCAGGGTGTCGAAGGGGATGCCCGCCTCCCGGGCCAGCTTGCGGGCCAGCGGGCTGGCGAAGATCCGGCCGGCGCCGGTCGCGGGGGCCCCGGCGGGCGGGGGCGTCGCCGGGGCGGCGGCCACCCCCGCCGGGGCCGACCGCGGCGGGGCGGGCGCGGGTCCCGGCGCGCCCGCCGCCGCCGTCGTCGGTGCGGGGGTGGGCCCCGGCGTCGGGCCGGTCGCGGTGCCGAGGCCGAGCCGGGCGAGGGCGGCGTCGACGTCGTCCACCGTCTCGCCGGGGGCCGCGATCAACGCGATCGGGGCGCCGACGGCGACGTCGGTCCCCTCGGGCACCAGGAGACGGACGACCGCGCCCGGCGCGGGCGCCTCGACGTCGACCACCGCCTTGGCGGTCTCGATGGTGGCGATCACGTCACCGGCGGCGAACTCGTCGCCCTCGGCCACCGGCCAGCCGGCCAGGACCGCCTCCTCGGTGTTGGCCGCGATCTCGGGCATGCGCAGCAGGTCAGCCATGGTTGCCACCGTCCGTGAGCGTGGTGAGGCCGCGCACGACGTCGTCGACGTCGGCGATGGCGGCGCGCTCCAGCACCTTGCTGATGCTGGGGGAGGCGACGCCGCCGGTGACGCGTTCGACCGGCGCGTCGAGCCAGTCGAAGTAGCGGCGCTGGATCTCGTCGGCCAGCCAGCCGCCGTACGAGGTGCCCAGCGCACCCTGCTCGGCGATGAGCACCCGGTTGGTCCTGCGGACGCTCGCGCCGATCGTGTCCCAGTCGATGCTGGCCCGGTCCAGCCAGCGCAGGTCGATCACCTCGGCGTCGATGCCGGTGCGGTCGACCGCCGTGAGCACCCGGTCGGTCATCGCCAGGTAGGTGAGCACGGTGGCCGCCGAGCCGGCACGGCGGACCGCGGCCCGCCCGACCGGCAGGCAGTAGTCCCAGTCCTCGGTGGGCCCGTCGCCGGTGCCGGTGTAGAGGTCGACGTGCTCCAGCACCACCACCGGGTCCGCGCAGCGCAGCGCGGCGTTCATCAGGCCGACGTAGTCGAAGGGGGTGGAGGGGGCGACGATGCGCCAGCCGGGGGCGGTGGCGAAGACGCCCGCCGGGTCCATCGAGTGCTGCGAGCCGTACCCGGTGCCCATGGCGACCTTGGCGCGCAGCACGAACGGCACCGCGTCGTCGCCGCCGAACATGTGCCGGGCCTTGCCGATCTGGTTGAAGATCTGGTCGGCGGCGACCCACAGGAAGTCGGCGTACATGAACTCCACGACGGGGCGGAACCGGCCGTCCAGCGCCAGCCCGCCACCCAGGCCGGCGAAGGCGTTCTCGCTGATCGGGGTGCCGAGGACCCGGTCGGGGTAGCGTTCGGCCAGCCCCCGGGTGGCGCCGTTGGTGCCCCCGGCGAGGCGGTGCACGTCCTCGCCGAGGACCACGACGCGCTCGTCGGCGGCCATCCGGCGGTCCATCACCCCGGCGACCGCGTCGATGAACTTCACCGGCGCGGTGGCGCCGTAGCTGTCGCGGTCGACGGTGCGGGCGGTGGCGAACTCCGACAGGTCGCCGCGCACGCCGACGTCGACGAACGCCGGGTCGGGCCACTCGGCGGGGCGGATGCGCCGCTCCTGCGGCTTGCCGCCGGGGGCGGGTTCGAGCAGCAGGTCGCCGCTGTCGGCGAGGAGCTGCTTGGCGCGCGCCACGGCGGCCCGCTGCTGCTCGGGGGAGAGGATGCCGCGCCGGGCCAGGTGCCCTTCGAGCTGGTCGATCGGGTCGCGGGCCCGCCAGGAGTCCTCCTCCTGGCGGGTGCGGTAGCGGAACGCGCTGCCCGGGAAGGGGCCGTTCTGGTGGTAGTAGCGGTAGACGTCGGCCTCCACCAGGGTCGGGCCCCCGCCGGCCCGCATGTGCTCCACCGCCTCCCGCATCGCCAGGTACACGGCGAGCACGTTCATGCCGTCGACCCGGTAGCTGCGGATGCCGAAGCCGGGGCCCCGGGCGGACAGGCGCGGCTCGGCGGTGGACTCCTCGACGGTGGTGGACACCGCGTAGTGGTTGTTCTCGACGAAGAAGCACAGCGGCAGCCGCCAGGCGGCGGCCAGGTTGAACGTCTCCAGCGTCGAGCCGATGTTGATCGCGCCGTCGCCGAAGTAGGTCACGGCCACGGCGTCGGTGCCGGCGCGGCGGTGCGCCCACGCGCTGCCGGCGGCGAGCGGCACGCCGCCGCCGACGATGGCGTTCGTGCCGATGGCCCCGGCCTGCTTCCACTGCAGGTGCATCGAGCCGCCCCGGCCGTGGCTCCAGCCCCGGTCCAGGCCGCAGATCTCGGCGAGGGTGCGCAGCACGACGTCGCGCACCTCGGGCGAGTAGTCGGCGCCCGGGTCGATGCCCTTCGGCTCGACGTGGGCGAGCGCCTTGGCCAGGAACTGGTGGTGGCCCCGGTGCGAGCCGTTGACGGTGTCCCCGGCGTGCAGCGCGAGCACCGAGCCGACGGCCCCGCCCTCCTGGCCGATGCTGGAGTGGGCGGGGCCGTGCACCAGCCCCTCGGCGGCGAGCTGGAGCACGTACTGCTCGAAGGCCCGGATCAGGACCAGCTGGCTGTACATGGACGTCAGGAGTTCCGGCGCGGCGGCGTCCCAGTCGGCGTCGGTGACGGCGAACTCGACCCACGGCTGGTCCGGCGCGAGTGGGCGGCGCTCAGGCATGTGGCTGCACCCCTTCCGGGCTCAGGCTGCGGCGCGGCTGGCCGCACCGCCGAAGTCTCACACTAAATGGATCCATTCTCAAGGCCAGCCTCCGCTTCTTTTGGGTCAAGGTGGGTGGTAGGAAGGAAGAAATGGATCCATTAGGGGGTTGGTATGGCACTGCCGGGGCTGCGCGGCGTCGATCACATCGGCTTCACCGTGCCCGACCTGGACCAGGCCCGACGGTTCCTGGTAGAGGTGCTCGGCTGCGAGTACCTCTACTCGGTCGGGCCGTTCCGGCACGACGACGACTGGATGGCCGAGCACCTGGCCGTCCACCCCCGCGCGGTCATGCGCCGGCTCGACTTCTACCGCTGCGGCGGGCAGGCGATCTTCGAGGTCTTCCGGTACGAGGCCCCCGACCAGCAGCCCGACCCCCCGCGCAACAGCGACGTCGGCGGCCACCACGTCGCCCTCTACGTCGACGACCTCGACGCCGCCGTGGCGCACCTGCACGCCCACGGGGTGCGGGTGCTCGGCGCGCCGACCGCCAGCTCGGGGCCGAGCCGGGGGCAGCGGTGGGTGTACTTTCTGGCCCCATGGGGAATGCAGTTCGAGCTGGTGTCCTATCCCGACGGCAAGGCGTTCGACCGGGCCGGGCCGGCGGCGCGGGACGCGCGTGGTGACTGACGACGCCGCCGACGGCGCGGCGAGCGTCCGGGTGGCCGCCTACCTGCGCCAGGCCATCCTCGACGGCGAGCTGCCCCCCGGGCACCGGATCCGCCAGCACGAGGTCGCCGAGCGGCTCGGGGCCAGCCGGCTGCCCGTGCGGGAGGCGCTGCGCATGCTCGCCGCCGAGGGGCTCACCGAGCTGGAGCCGAACAAGGGCGCCCGCGTCCCCCGGCTCGGCCCGCACGAGCTCGACGTCGTCTACCGGATGCGGGAACGGCTCGAACCGCTGGCGCTCGCCGAGAGCCTGCCCCGGCTCGACGACGCGGACCTCGCCGAGCTCACCGCGGTGCAGGACGCCATCGAACGGCACACCGACGTCACCGAGTTCCTGCGCCTGGACCGGCAGTTCCACCTGCTCAGCTACTCGCGCTGCGACACCGAGCCGCTCGCCGGGGTCGTGGTGCGGCTGTGGAACTCCACCCAGTACTACCGGCGGACGTACATGACGCTCAGCGGCGAGTCCCGCCGCTGGGTCGTCAACGCCGAGCACCAGCTGCTGCTCGACGCCGTGCGCCGCCGCGACCCGGTGGACGCCGGACGGGTCCTGGAGGGCCACATCCGGCGCACCCGGGTCGAGCTGTCCCGGCACCCCGAGATCTTCACCGACCGACCCACACCGCCTTGAGGTTGCAGAACTCGCGGATCCCCGCGGCGGCCAGCTCCCGGCCGTACCCGCTGGTCTTGACGCCGCCGAAGGGCAGCTCCGGGTAGGAGGTGGTCATGCCGTTGACGGTGACCGCCCCCGACTCCAGCTCGGCGACGCACCGGGCCCGCTCGGCCTCGTCGGTGGTCCAGACGACCGCGCCGAGGCCGAAGGCGGTCGCGTTGGCCAGGTCGAGCGCGGCGTCGAGGTCGGGCACCCGGTAGACGGTGGCCACCGGGCCGAAGGTCTCCTCCAGGTGCAGCCGCATCGACGGGTCGACGTCGGCGAGCACCGTCGGCGGATAGAACCAGCCCGGCCCGTCCGGCCGCGCGCCGCCGGTGAGCACCGTCGCGCCCCGGGCCACCGCGTCGGCGACCAGCTCCTCCAGCTCCGCCCGGCCCGACTCGGTGGCGATCGGGCCCACGTCCGTGCCGGGCTCGGCCGGGTCGCCGACCCGCAGCGCCGCCATCCCTGCGGCGAACGCCGCGACGAACTCGTCGTAGACGTCGGTGTGCACGATGAACCGCTTCGCCGCGATGCAGGACTGCCCGTTGTTCTGGCAGCGGGCCCGCACCGCCGTGGCCGCCGCCCGCGCCACGTCGGCGCTCGGCAGCACCAGGAACGGGTCCGAGCCGCCCAGCTCCAGCACGGTCTTCTTCAGCGCGTCCCCGGCGATGCGGGCGACCGACCGGCCGGCCGCCTCGCTGCCGGTCAGGGTGGCCGCCGCGACCCGGTCGTCGCGCAGCACCCCCTCGACCTGCGCCGCGCCGATGAGCAGGGTGGCGAACGCCCCGCGCGGGAAGCCCGCCCGGGTGAACAGCCCACCGAGGTGGAGCGCGGTCTGCGGCACGTTCGACGCGTGCTTGAGCAGGCCGGCGTTGCCGGCCATCAGGGCCGGCGCGGCGAAGCGCAGCACCTGCCAGACGGGGAAGTTCCACGGCATCACCGCCAGCACCACGCCCAACGGCTGGTAGACCGAGTAGGCCGTGGCGGCCCCGACGGCGGCGGCGTCCGCCGGCTCCGGGGCCAGCATCGCCTCGGCGTGCGCGGCGTAGAACCGGCAGCCGTACGCCGCCTTGCGCACCTCCGCCTCGGCCGAGGCGAGGGTCTTGCCCATCTCCCGGGTCATCGTCGCCGCCAGCGTCGGGGCGTCGGCCTCCAGCAGGTCGGCGGCGGCGCGCATCCAGCCGGCCCGCTCGGCGAAGGTGGTATGGCGCAGGGCCTTCGCCGCCCGCTGCGCGTCGGCCAGGGCCTGCTCCACCTCGGCGTCGGACATCGGCGGGTACGTCCGCTCGACGACCCCGGTGGCCGGGTTCAGCGTCGCGATGGCCATCAGGCGTCTCCCGCCGGGCGGTTGTTGACGTGCGACTGGGCGTGGCGCTGGGTCGGCAGCGGCCCGGCGGTCGTGTAGTAGCGCTGGCCGGCGACCAGCAGTTCCTCGGCGGGGAACTTGGTGATGACCTCGGCCCCGTCGGCGGTGACGACCAGCTCCTCCTCGATGCGCGCCGCGCCCACCCCGTCGGCCGACGGCCAGTACGTCTCCAGCGCGAACACCATCCCCTCCTGGAGCACCTCCGGGTGCTCCAGCGACACCAGCCGGCTGAAGATGGGCTTCTCCCAGATCGACAGGCCCACGCCGTGCCCGTACTGGAGGGCGAACGCCGCCTCCTCGTCGGCGAAGCCGAACTCCTGCGCGGTCGGCCACACGCTGACGATGTCGGCGGTGGTGGCGCCGGGCCTCACCAGCTCGATCGCCCGGTCCATGTACTCGCGGCACCGCTTGTACGCGTCGACCTGCGCCCGCGACGCGCTGCCCACCGCGAAGGTGCGGTAGTAGCAGGTGCGGTAGCCCATGAAGCTGTGCAGGATGTCGAAGAAGGCCGGGTCGCCGGGGCGCAGCAGCCGGTCGCTGAACACGTGCGGGTGCGGCGAGCAGCGCTCGCCGGAGATCGCGTTGACCCCCTCGACGTGCTCGGAGCCGAGGTCGTAGAGGCGCTTGGCGACCAGGCCGACGGTCTCGTTCTCCCGCACCCCGGGGCGCAGGAAGCCGTACAGGTCGTCGTAGGCGGCGTCGACCATCGACGCGGCGGTGGTCAGCAGGGTGATCTCGTCGGGCGTCTTGATCCGGCGGGCCTCCAGGAACACCTGCTGGCCGTCGACCACCTCGATCCCCTTGGCGCGCAGCGCCTGGAGGATGGGCATCTCCAGCACGTCCACCCCCACCGGGGAGGTGTGCAGGCCGTACCGCTCCAGCTCCTCGTAGATCTTCTGGGCGACGGCCTCGGCGACGCCCGAGTCGGGGTGGAAGGCCCCGCGCAGCACCGAGATGCCGGCCCGCGCGCCGCTGGTGCCCCGCGCGCCCTCGGCGACGTCGTCGCCGGTGCGGTAGTCCAGCCACGGCGCGTAGAGCTGGTGGTGGCGGGCCGCCGAGCCGAAGTCCCACAGCACCGGCTCGCCCCCGCGCGGCAGCAGCGCGAACCGGATCAGCTTGTCCATCGCCCAGGTGCCGATGTGGGTGGCCGTCATGTAGCGGATGTTGTGGAAGTCGAAGGTGAGCAGCGCGCCGACCTCCGAGCCCTGGAGCTGGTGCTTCAGGCGGGCCAGCCGCTCCCGGCGCAGCCGGTCCATGTCGACGCGGCTCTCCCAGTCGACGACGTTCATGCCGAACGTGGCAGTCCCCATGGTTGGTGTTCTCGCTTCCTGGTCAGGTACCGGCCGGTGCCGGCGGCTGGGTGGTGGTCCCGGGTGGGCGGCGCGGGGGTCAGCCCGGTGGGGCCAGGCCCGACGCCTGCGCCTGCACGGCGAAGAGGGAGAGCAGGTCCCGCTCGCCCAGTCCCCGGCCGATCGCCGCCTGGACGAGCTGGTGGGTCAGGCCGGCGACGGCCATCGGCACCTCGTGCTCGCGGGCGGCGGCCAGCCCGAGGTCGAAGTCCTTGCGCAGCAGCGCGGTGGTGAAGGTGGGCGTGAGGTCACCGGCGGCGAGCGCCGGCGTCCGGTCGCGCACCCAGGGCGAGCCGACGACGGTCTCGCCGAGGAAGCGCAGGAACGCCTCCCGGTCCGCGCCGCCCTTCTCGGCCAGCGCGGTCACCTCCGCCAGCGCCTGCACCAGCACCCCGAGGTAGAGGTTGTGGCAGAGCTTCACCAGCCGGCTCTGCTCGCCGTCGCCGACCCGCACGGCGGCCCGGCCGATCCGGCCCAGCAGCGGCTCGGCGACGGCGAACTGCGCGGCCGGCGCGGAGGCGACGAAGCAGGCCCGGCCGGCGGCCACCACGGCCGGGTTGCCGCTGACCGGGGCGGCCACGAAGCCCACCCCCGCGTCGGCGGCGAGCTGCCGGGCCCGCGCCGACGCGGCCGCCGACACGGTGGAGCAGTCGACCACCACCCGCAGCCCGTCCGGGCGGGCCAGCAGCCCTTCGGGGCCGTCGAGCACGGCCAGCAGGTCGGCGGAGTCGGAGACCGCCACGAACACCACCTCGCAGGCGGCGAGCGCGGCGGGCGTGGCGGCGGCCACGGCCCCGTCGGCGACGAGCGGCCCGGTCCTGGCCGGCGTCCGGTTCCAGACGGTCAGGCCGACGCCGGCGGCGAGCAGCCGCCGGCCGATGGCCGTGCCCATCCGGCCGGTGCCGAGCAGGCCGACGGACTCACGCATCGCCGGCCGCCGGGTCGATCCGGGTGCCGGCGCAGAGCCGGTCGCCCAGGTACTCCCAGTCGCGGCTGAACCGGTATGAGTGCTGCGCCGGCGGCTGCGGGGCCTGCGTCTCGATCCACCGGGTCCGGCCGTCGGTGCGGTTGTAGAAGGCGTGTTCGCAGCCCGACCCCGTCCAGAGCACGTCGCCGGGGCGCAGCACGAACCGCTCGCCCTCGACGACCGCCTCCGTCTCGCCGTGGGTGAAGACGTACGCCTCCTCGAACGGGTGGTCGTGCGGGTGCGCCACGGCGGTGGGCTGGTACTCGACCATGAACATGGTGTGCAGCTGGGCGTTGGTCCGCTGGTCGGCGAGCATCCGGATGCCGATGCCGCTGTAGGCCAGCAGCGCCGTGGCCATGCTCGCGGACACCTCCGGCGCGGCCGGGTCGCTGCCCCGGGCCAGCCGGCCCAGGTCCATCGAGCCCTCGTCGAAGCGGAAGAAGTTGCGGTTGCGCGGGTCGCGCAGGTCCACCGGCTCGGCCCGGCCGGCGGAGATCTCCTCGGGCAGGAAGAACGTGTCCCGGCGGCGGTTGCCGGGCAGCAGCCGCACCGGCGCCGACATCTCCAGCCACCGGGCGCCGGCGTCGCCGGTGGTGAGCTGGTGGGCCACCGCGACCGGCACCACCGCGCAGTCGTCGCGCCGCAGCGCGATGCTCTGGCCCAGCATGGTCAGGGTCAGCTCGCCGTCGAGCAGCCAGAGGCTCTTCTCGTACGAGTGCACCGCGGCGTCGACGCGCCCGCCCGGGTCGAGGACGCCGACGCTCATCGTCATGTGGTGCGAGCCGTACTGGCGGCCGACGAGGTCCTGCCGGCGGAATCCGGTGCTGTGCCCGAGGTGGTCGGGCGGGATGCTGGCCAGCGTGTCGTCGATGCGGGAGACGTGGTACACGGTCTGCCTTTCTCTGGCTGCCGTCGGCGGACGGCCGGGCGTGACGGTGCGGCTAGGCGGTGCCCAGGGCGAGCAGGCCCCGGCGTCGGCGGCGACCCCGCAGCAGCGGCACCAGGGCCGCGGCGACGACGAAGCTGCCCTGGATCCAGTACTGCCAGGCGAGGCTGACCGACAGGAAGCTCAACGAGCTGGTGATGGTCTGCAGGAACAGCGCCGTGGCGAGGGTGGCCAGCGCCGACCCGTTGCCGCCGAAGACGCTGGCCCCGGCCAGCACCACGGCCGTCACCGAGGCCAGGGTGAGGGCCTGGCCGGTCGAGGCGTCGCCGATGCCGGTCTGCGCGTAGAGCGCCAGCCCGCCGCCGGCCGCCAGCGTCCCGCCGAGCAGGTACGCCAGCAGCCGCGTCGGCACGGTCGCGACGCCCATCCGGGACGCCGACAGCGCGTCCGAGCCGGTGGCCCGCAGCGCCCGGCCGGCCCGGGCCCGGCGCAGCAGCAGGTGCCCGGCGACGCCGACCAGCACCACGACGACGAACACCACCGGCACCCCGGCGACCGTGGTGCCCAGCGCGGCCAGCAGCGTGTCGCCGGCCTGCCCGCCGGGCAGCGGGCGCAGCAGCTGCGCCAGCCCGACCACGCCGATCGAGGTGATCAGGGTGGCCACCACCGGTGGCAGGTTGACCCGGGTGACGAGCACCCCGTTGAGCAGGCCGACCGCCGCTCCGGCGGCGAGCGCCACCAGCACGCCCACGGCGAACAGCGCGGGCGGGCCGGCGCCGAAGAACGACACGGCGACCACGCTCAGCGCGACCACCGAGCCCACCGACAGGTCGATGCCGCCGGTCATCACCACCACCAGCTGCCCGAGGCTGACCAGGGCCAGCGAGGCGGCGGCCAGCAGGAGCTGCCCGACGGACAGCGAGCTGAGGAAGGCCG
This sequence comes from Micromonospora sp. WMMD712, assembly GCF_029581295.1. Taxonomy (NCBI): domain Bacteria; kingdom Bacillati; phylum Actinomycetota; class Actinomycetes; order Micromonosporales; family Micromonosporaceae; genus Micromonospora; species Micromonospora sp. WMMD712. The sequence continues at coordinate 1,415,706 of NZ_CP120743.1, read as the reverse complement.
GCGCCCGGGCGGCGGTCACCGCGCCGAGCACGACGGTGAGCAGCAGCATCAGCGCGGCCTGGGACTCGCCGCCGAGCAGCCGCCGGCGCGGGCCCGGCCGGGGCCCGGCGGCCGGCGCGGCCACCGCCTGCTCGGTGGCGAGCACCGCCGCGCCGGTGATGTCCCGCTCGGAGAGCGTGGCGGCGGAGAGCTCGGCGTGGACGCGTCCCCGGGAGAAGACCAGGACCCGGTCGCAGAGCCCCTCCAGCTCCACCGCGTCGGTGGAGAGCACGACGACCGCCGTGCCCTGCCCGGCGAGTTCCCGCAGCACCCGGTAGATCTCCAGCCGGGCCCCGGCGTCGACGCCCTGGGTCGGGTCCTCCACCAGCAGCACCGCCGGACGGCCGATGCTGGCGCGGGCGAGCAGCACCTTCTGCTGGTTGCCGCCGGAGAGCGTGTTGACCGGGGTCTCCAGGCTCGCCGCCTTCACCCGCAGCGCGCCGACCGCCGGGGCGACCAGCGCCCGTTCCCGGGCGGGCACCAGGAGGGTGCGCAGCAGCGACACCCGGGGCAGCGCGAGCGCGTCGACGTTCTCCCGGATGCTGAGGTCGCCGAAGACGGCCTCCCGCAGCCGTTCCCCGGAGAGGAAGGTGACGCCCCGCCCGGCCGCCGCGGCGGGGCCGGTGAGGGCGACCGGACGGCCGGCGACGGTGACCCGGCCGTGCGAGCGGACCAGCCCGGCCAGCGCCCGCAGCGCCTGGCGCTGCCCGTTGCCCTCCACCCCGGCGAAGCCGACGATCTCGCCGGCCGACACCCGCAGGGTCAGGTCGGCGAAGCCGGCCCCGCGCAGCCCCTCGGTGGCCAGCACGACGGGCGCGCCGTCCAGGTCGGGCTTGGCGGGGAAGGTGGTGTCCAGCGACCGGCCGACGATCAGCTCGACGATCTGCTCGTCGGTGTGCGCGGCGACCGTGCCGCCGCCGACGACCCGCCCGTCGCGCATCACGGTGAGGGTCTGCGCGATCTCGCGGATCTCGGGGATGCGGTGGGTGATGTAGACGACGGCCGTGCCGGCCGCCACGAGCTGCCGGATCCGGTCGAACAGCCAGGCCGTCTCGTCGGGGCCGAGCGCCTCGGTCGGCTCGTCGAGGACCAGCACCCGCGGGTCGGTGGCGAGCGCGGCGGCGATCTCGACCAGGTGCGCCTCGCGCATGGTCAGCTCGCTGACCAGCCGGTCGGCGTCGATGTCCAGGCCGAGCCCGCGCAGGTGCGCGGCGGTCCACGCCGACGCCGCGCCGACGCGGGGCCGCACCTGCTCGGGCAGGAGCACCAGCATCGACTCGGCGACGGTGAGCCCGCCGGCCAGCGCCGGGGTCTGGTAGACCAGCGCGAGCCCGTTCTCCCGGGCGAGGGCGGGGGTCAGCGCCGGATAGTCCCGGCCGCCGATGCTGATCCGGCCCTCGTCGGGGGTGACGGAGCCGGCGGCCACCCCGACGAGGGTGGACTTGCCGGCCCCGTTCTCGCCGAGCACGGCGTGGACCTGACCCGGCGACACGGCCAGGTCCACGCCGTCGAGGGCCCGTACGCCCGGATACTGCTTGACGATCCCCGTCAGCGTCAGCGCGGCGTCCCGTACGGTCGTCATCTCGTGGGTGTCCAATCAGCCCTGGAAGAGGGTGGCGAGCTGGGCGGTGTCGAGCTGCGAGGACGGCGGGGCGTCGTTGGGCAGGTCCGCCTTGCAAGCCTTGTCCGGGGTGACCGCGCCGCCGGCCCCGCCGGTGGAGTCCTCGAAGAGGTCCAGTTGCAGCCGCGACGGCTCGGCGTCGGCCTTGCCGTTGACGACGGCGACGCCCTTGCGCAGCGCGACCCGCCCGATCCAGGTGCGGGAGGAGACGGTGGCCAGCTCGTAGCCGCCGTTCTTGGCCTTCAGCGCGGTGAAGCCGCAGCTCAGCTCGTTGTCGTCGGTGGTGGCGATCGGCACCAGCGGCCGACCGGCGCTCTGGTACGCGCGCAGCACGCCGGTGGCGGCGGCCCCGTAGTCGCTGATGACGCCGTCGATCTTGGGGTACTTGGCGAGCAGGCCGCTCATCGCCTGCTGCTCCATCGCCGGGTCCCAGTTGGTGGTCACCGGCTCGTCGGTCAGCAGCTTCACCTGCGGCGCGCCGGCCAGCACCTTCTTGATGCCGGAGAGGTGGGCCTGGGAGACGGGGTTGCCGGCGGGGCCGCCGAGCATCACGATGTTGCCGCCGTCCGGGCCGAGCCGGTCGATCATCCACTTGGCCCACACCTCGCCCAGGTACGGGGTGTCCCAGTCGACGTAGTCGAAGTAGTCGCTGCCGGGCTTGCCCTGCGGGTCGGCGGCGATCGGGAGGACGGTGACCCCGGCGTTGGCGGCGGCACGCAGCGCGGACAGGTGGGCGGGGCCCGGCCCGGCGTCGGGGATCACCAGCAGGACGTTGACGCCCTTGCTGGCCATGCTGGTGATGCCGGCGAGGGTGGACTGCAGGTCGCCCCGGCCGGCGACGTACTCGACGCCGCTGATCGCCGGGCACTTGCGGGCCTCGTCCTTGATCTCGGCCCGGACGATCTTGGACCACGAGTTGGTGCCGAGGCCGTCGACGAGGCCGACCTTGACCGGCTTGTCGCCGCAGACGGAGGCCATCGCGGCGGCGGCCGAGAGCGGGCCGGCGTTGCCGACGGCGACCTGCCCGGCGGCGCCCGGGTCGCCGCCCGGGGCGGAGGCGGTCTTGTTGGTGGTGGAGCAGCCGGTGACCGCCAGGACGGCGGCGGTGCCCAGGGCTATCGCGGTGGCGAGGGAACGCCGGTGTGTCGACATGAGGGACTCCAGGGGTGGGGGCATCGGCGGGACGGCGAGGGCCGTTCCGCGCGGGGTGAACCGGTCGGGTCAGGTGGGATTGCGGCGGATCGCCCGGCGGCGCAGCCGGGTGGCGATGCTGAGCTGCACCACGATGCCGACGCCGATGATCACGGACTGCACGATGTTCTGCACGGCCGTGGTCTGGGTGTAGGTCTGGACGAGCTGGTTGAGCTGGCCGAGGAAGAGCGCGCCGAGCGCCGTTCCGGTGAGGCTGCCGCGCCCGCCGGTCAGCGCGGTGCCGCCGAGCACCACGGCGGCCACCGACGGCAGCAGGTAGGCGTCCCCGGCGGAGCTGGTGGTGGTGCGCAGGAACCCGGCGAGCAGGACGCCCGCGCCGCCGGCGAGCAGCGCGGACAGCGCGTACGCCGAGATCGTGTACCGGCGGGTGTTGATGCCGGCGGCGTGCGCGGCCAGCCGGTTGGCCCCGACGAGCTCGAAGCGCCGGCCCACGACGGTGCCCTTGAGCACGAGCTGCGCGGCCACGATGACGACGGCGGCCACCAGCACGAGGTGGGGCACGCCCAGCGTGCGCCCGACCGCGAACTCGGTGAGGGCCGGCGGCGCCTGGGCGCTGTAGCCGCCGGAGAGGAACTGGACCAGGCCGATCAGGACCGCGTTGACGGCGATGGTGACGACCAGCGGCGGCAGCCCGAAGGCCGTGACGACGAGGCCGCTGACCAGCCCGGCGAGCAGCGTCGCGGCCAGTGCCACGGCGATCGCGGTGCCGAGGCCCCACTGCGCGGCGTCGCCGTAGCGGGCCACCACGAGGGCGCCGAGGGAGATGCCGCCGGCCACCGACAGGTCGAGCCCGGCCTGCTGGACGACGAGGGTCTGCCCCACGGCGACGATCGCGGTGAGCGCCGCGAACGGCAGCATCGCCAGCAGGGCGGTGCGGCCGACGCTGGCGCCGGAGAGCACGGCGCTCACCGCGAACAGCACGACCACGGCCGCCGCCGCCCGGCTCGTCGGCCAGCCGAGCAGGCGGGGGCCGAGCGGGTCGGTCGCGCGCACCGCGACGGGCTGCGGCGCGGCGCCGGCGAGGGGCAGTCCGAGCAGGCTCATGCCAGGTTCAGCTTCGGTTCGGGCTGCCACCGGCCGCCGATCTCGGCGCCCGCCATCGAGCCGATCACGTGGTCGCGGGACGCCTCGGCGAGGGCCCGCAGCCGGTCGAGGTCGACGCCGACGAGCCTGCCGTCGCGCTTGACGAACCGGCCGTCGACGAGCACGTCGCGGACCAGCCCGGGGTGGGCGGCGTAGACGATGGTGCCGAACGGGTTGTTGACCGGCGTGGTGGCCAGCGTGTCGCCGGCCAGGACGACGATGTCGGCGGCCTTGCCGACCTCCAGCGAGCCGGTGACGTCGCCGAGGCCGTTGGCCCGCGCGCCCTCGATGGTGGCGAAGCGCAGCACGTCGGAGCAGGCGAGCTTAACCCGCTCGGGGGCCTCGCCGGCCTCGACGGCCGCGTGGTTGTCGGTGGCCCGCTGCACGGCCAGCGTCGTGCGCATCGTGGTGAACATGTCGCCGCCGATGGAGCTGCACACGTCGACCGAGAGCGAGGGCTGGACGCCCACCGCCAGCAGCCGGCCGGTCGCCGGCCAGCCGTGGCCCATCTGCATCTCCACGTCGGTGGCGACGGAGGCGCTGCCGCCGGTGTCGGCGATCAGCTTCAGCTCGTCCTCGGCGAGGGTGTTGCAGTGCACGTAGGTCGTGGTGGGGGCGAGCAGCCCGGCGGCGTTCATCCGGTGGACCGGCCTGGTCTTGCCCCAGTGCCCGTCGCCGACGTGCACCGAGACGCGCAGGTCGAGTTCCCGGGCGAGCGCGAAGTCGGCGACGGTGACGTCCATCGTCGAGAACTGGGGGCCGCGCAGGGCCAGGCCCAGGGTGACCCGGCCGTCGTTGGCGGCGAACCGGCCGGAGCGCAGCCGGCGTACGTCGTCGGCCGGGTGCGGCACCGGCGACGGCATCACGCCGCCCCACTGCGGCGCGCCGCCGCCGTGCGAGAAGACGGCCCGCAGGCCGGCCTCCTCCAGGGCGTCGATCGCGGCGTCGGTGTGCTCCGGGGTGAAGAGGTTGTGCGACCAGTCGAGCAGGGTGGTCACGCCGGAGTCCAGGGCCTCCAGCGCGCCGATCAGGTTGCCCGCGTAGGTGTCCTCCGGGCGGAAGTACCGGCTGAGGCCGGCGTGCAGGCCGACGAGGTACTGGTCGAGGGTCCAGTCCGAGGCGATGTTGCGGACGACGGACTGCCAGGTGTGCCGGTGGGTGTCGACCAGGCCGGGCATCACGATCCGGCCGCTGACGTCGATCCGCTCGGCGTCGGGGACGTCGAGGTCGCGGCCGATCGCGGCGATCCGTCCGTCCCGGACGAGGACGTCACCGGGCCACAGCACCTCGTTGGGGCCGGCGCAGGTGACGACGATTCCGCCGGCGAGAAGCAGGTTGGGCATGTAAGGGACCTCCACAGACGCCCGCAGGGGGGTGGTGTGTGTGTCCGATCCGGGAGTGCGGGACGGTGGATCGGCGGTCCCCATGATGCGATCGCCGTCACAGGCGTGTCAAGTCTTGTTTAACATCCTGTTGACGGACACTTATCGCGGTGGATCGCTACCGGGCCGGCGGGCCGCCAAGGCCGGGGTCCCGGTGCCGCAACACCAGCCACACGGCCCTCATGTCCACGCTCCCGTTGTTCTCGAACAGGTGCGGACGGGACGAATCGATCGTCAGGCTGTCGCCGGCCCCGAGGGTGACCTCCTCGAAGCCGACCTTGCAGGTCAGCTCGCCCTGCATGACGTGGGCGCACTCCAGGCCGCTGTGCCGCTGGTAGCGCCCCGAGTCGCTGGAGCTCGCCCCCGGCGGGTAGGTGACCAGCATGAACTCCACGCCGTCCTGCTCGTTGTGGCCGAGCTGCTCCCAGACGACGCCGGTCTCCATCTCGATGCGTCGCCGGTTGCCGGCCCGGACCACGAGCAGCTCGGACCCGGTCGGCGCGGTGCCGCCGCCCCACGCGGGCGGCCCGGCCGTCGGCGCGGGGGGCTGTTCCGGGGGCGACTGGGCGCCGGAGAAGAGCTCGTCCATCGACAGGTCCAGGGCCTCGACCACGGCGTAGAGCGTGGGGATCGAGGAGCGCGACCGGCCGTTCTCCAGCAGCGAGAGCATGCTCGCCGAGACGCCGACCTTCTCGGCGAGCGCGCGCAGGGACATCCCCCGGGCCTGCCGCGCGGCGCGGATCCGGCCGCCGACGGCGTCCAACTCGGTCACGTTGAGTGCCCCTTTACAGCTCTCGAATCACGTTGAAGTGTGCTCATCTTACGGCCCGACGGGGGGACGCGGGGGCACCGGCCCGCCCCGACGGGCCTCCGCGGCCCGCGGCCGGCAGCCGGCCGGGTCAGCCCTTCAACGGGTACGGGATGAAGGTGCTGCGGTTCTCGTCCAGGTCCAGCCGGCCGGTGATCGGCGCGGCGGCGCGCTGCGGGCAGGTCATCCGCTCGCAGGTCTTGCAGCCGGGGCCGATCGACGTGGTCGCGTCGGCCGCGTACAGGTCGATCCCGGCGGAGTAGACCAGCCGCTCGGCGTGCCGGGTCTCGCAGCCCAGCCCGATCGCGTAGACCTTGCCCGGCTGGTTGTAGCCGCCGTGGTGCCGGGTGATGGTGCGGGCGATCCACAGGTAGCGCTGCCCGTCGGGCATCGCCGCGACCTGCACGACGACCCGGCCGGGGGAGCTGAACGCCTCGTAGACGTTCCACAGTGGGCAGGTGCCGCCGGTCAGCGAGAACGGGAAACCCGTGGCGGACTGCCGCTTGGACAGGTTGCCGGCCCGGTCGACCCGGACGAACGAGAACGGCACCCCCCGCGCGCGGGGCCGTTGCAGGGTGCTGAGCCGGTGGCAGACCGTCTCCCAGCCCATCGCGAAGTGCTGGGTGAGCAGGTCGATGTCGTAGCGGCGCTGCTCCGCCGCCGCCAGGAACCGCTCGTAGGGCAGGATCAGCGCGGCGGCGAAGTAGTTCGCCAGGCCGACCCGGGTGAGGATCTGCGTCTGCACGTCGTCGAAGCGCTCCTCCTCCACGATCTCGTCGATCACGTCGGCGAACTCCAGCAGCGCGATCTGCGCCGCCATCCGCATCGCCTCCTGCCCGGCCCGCAGCGACGTCGACAGGTGCAGGGTGCGGGTCTGCGGCCGGTAGCGGTGCAGCTCGTCGCCGAGCAGCGTGGCGTCGTCGCGGCGCACCTGCACGCCGTGCCGCTCGGCGAGCCGGTCCTGCAACGCGGAGCGCACCTCGCCGCGGCGCAGCCCGATGGCCGCCGCCAGCCGCTCCGCCGCCTCGTCGAGGTCCGGCACGTAGTTCTGCCGCCGGTAGAAGAACTCGGTCACCCGGTCGTGCGGGCTGCGCCCGATCGTCTCCCGGTCGCCGAGCAGCTCCGCGAGCTGCTCGTCGGCCTGCCGGGAGCGCCGGTGCAGGTCGAGGACGGCCTCGGCGACCTCCGGCAGCCGGGTCGCCAGCTCGGTGAGGTCGGCGACGCTCGGCCGCCCCGGGAGCGCCTCGCGCAGCCCGGCGACCAGCCGCGGCGTGTCCCGCGGGGCGAACACCGTCGGGTCGACGCCGAAGACCTCGGTGATCCGCATCAGCACCGGCACCGTCAACGGGCGCGCGTCGTGCTCGATCTGGTTGAGATAGCTGGGGGAGATGTTGAGCAGGCGGGCCAGGTGCGACTGGCTCAGCGCGCGGTCCTCGCGCATCCGGCGCAGCCGGGCGCCCGCGAAGGTCTTGCTGATCGCGCTCACCTCCTCGTCGCTCTTTCGGCAGCCCAGCACCGTTGGCAGGCTGCAAATATAACCCTTCGCAACTTCGCAAGACGGGGCGCGAACTTCTCAGAACTTGGCTTCTTCCGCCCCTCGACCACGCCGCCGACGCCGTGTGACCGTGGGCGACACGCCGGACGGGCACCGCGGTCACGCCGCTGGGCGGCACGACGGAGCGCCGGCGTCACGACAGCCGAGGAGACGACATCATGCAGAACGCCGTGGAGAAGTTGCGGACCGAGTGGGCGACCGACCCCCGCTGGCAGGGGGTGCGCCGCGGCTACCGCGCCGAGGACGTGGTGCGCCTGCGCGGGGCGATCCAGGAGGAGCACACCCTGGCCCGGCACGGGGCGCAGCGGCTGTGGCGGCTGCTGCACAGCGAGGACTACGTGCACGCGCTGGGCGCGCTCACCGGCAACCAGGCCGTGCAGATGGTCCGGGCCGGGCTGAAGGCGATCTACCTCTCCGGCTGGCAGGTGGCCGCCGACGCCAACCTCGCCGGGCACACCTACCCCGACCAGAGCCTCTACCCCGCCAACTCCGTGCCCGCCGTGGTGCGCCGGATCAACAACGCCCTGCTGCGCGCCGCCCAGATCACCACCGCCGAGGGCGACGGGGACGGCACCGACTGGCTGGCCCCGATCGTCGCCGACGCCGAGGCCGGCTTCGGCGGGCCGCTCAACGCGTACGAGCTGATGACCGCCATGATCGCGGCCGGCGCGGCGGGCGTGCACTGGGAGGACCAGCTCGCCGCCGAGAAGAAGTGCGGCCACCTCGGCGGCAAGGTGCTCGTCCCCACCGGGGCGCACGTCCGCACCCTGGAGGCGGCGCGGCTCGCCGCCGACGTCGCCGGGGTGCCGTCGGTCGTCATCGCCCGCACCGACGCCCAGGCCGCCACGCTGCTGACCACCGACGTCGACGAGCGCGACCGGCCCTTCGTCACCGGCGAGCGCACCGCCGAGGGCTTCTACCGGGTGCGCAACGGCATCGAGCCGTGCATCGCCCGGGGCCTGGCCTACGCCGCGCACGCCGACCTGCTCTGGATGGAGACCTCCACCCCCGACCTGGAGACCGCCCGGCGCTTCGCCGAGGCGATCAAGGCGGAGCACCCGGACCAGCTCCTCGCCTACAACTGCTCGCCGTCGTTCAACTGGCGCAAGCACCTCGACGACGCCACCATCGCCAAGTTCCAGCGGGAACTCGGCCACATGGGCTACAAGTTCCAGTTCATCACCCTGGCCGGCTTCCACGCCCTCAACTACTCGATGTTCGACCTGGCCCGCGGCTACGCCGCCGACGGCATGCCCGCCTACGTGTCGTTGCAGGAGCGGGAGTTCGCCGCCGAGCCGGCCGGCTACACCGCCGTCAAGCACCAGCGCGAGGTCGGCACCGGCTACTTCGACCTGATCAGCACCGTGCTCAACCCGGCCGCCGAGACCACCGCCCTGCGCGGTTCCACCGAGGAGGAGCAGTTCGCATGAGATACGAGATCATCGGTCCGCTGGCCGACCGGTTCGACGAGGTCCTCACCCCGGCGGCGCTGGAGTTCCTGGTCGAGCTGGACAGCGAGTTCGCCGCCCGCCGGGTGGCCCTGCTCGACACCCGCCGCGCCCGTCGGGACCGGTACGCCACCGGCCAGCTCCCCGACTTCCTCCCCGAGACCGCCGCGATCCGCGCCGACCCGACCTGGCGGGTGGCCCCGCCCGCGCCCGGCCTGCTCGACCGGCGGGTCGAGATCACCGGGCCGCCCGACCGCAAGATGACCGTCAACGCGCTCAACTCCGGGGCCCGGGTGTGGCTCGCCGACTTCGAGGACGCCACCTCGCCGACCTGGCACAACGTCGTCGCCGGCCAGCTCAACCTGATCGACGCCCTGGACCGGCGCATCGACTTCACCGACGCGCGCGGCAGGCGCTACGCCCTCGGCGACGAGCTGGCCACGATCGTCGTGCGGCCGCGCGGCTGGCACCTCGTGGAGAAGGGCATCGCGGTGGACGGGCGGCCCATCCCGGCCAGCCTGGTCGACTTCGGGCTCTACCTGTTCCACTGCGCGCGGCGGCAGCTCGACGCGGGCGCGGGACCCTACTTCTACCTGCCGAAGCTGGAGAGCCACCACGAGGCGCGGCTGTGGAACGACGTCTTCGTCTTCGCCCAGCAGCGCCTGGGCCTGCCGCGCGGCACCATCCGGGCCACCACCCTCATCGAGACGATCACCGCCGCCTTCGAGATGGAGGAGATCCTCTACGAGCTGCGCGAGCACTCGGCGGGCCTGAACGCCGGGCGGTGGGACTACATCTTCAGCGTGATCAGGAACTTCGGGCAGTGGCCGGACTTCGTCCTGCCCGACCGGGCCGAGGTCACCATGACGGTGCCGTTCATGCGGGCGTACACCGAGCTGCTCGTGGCCACCTGCCACCGGCGGGGCGCACACGCCATCGGCGGGATGGCCGCGTTCGTCCCCAGCCGGGACCCGCAGGTCAACGAGGTGGCCCTGCACCGGGTGCGGGCGGACAAGCGGCGCGAGGCCGGTGACGGCTTCGACGGCTCGTGGGTCGCCCACCCGGGGCTGGTCGCCGCCTGCCGGGAGGAGTTCGACGCGGTGCTCGGCGAGCGCCCGCACCAGCTCGACCGGCTCCGGGACGCCGTCGCCGTCGCCGCCGCCGACCTGCTCGCCGTCGACAAGACCCCCGGCCAGGTCACCGCCGCGGGCGTGCGCGCCAACATCGCGGTCGCGCTGCGCTACATCGACGCGTGGCTCGGCGGCGCCGGGGCGGTCGCCCTGTGGAACCTGATGGAGGACGCGGCGACCGCCGAGATCGCCCGCTGCCAGGTGTGGCAGTGGCTGCACCACGGCACCCCGCTGGCCGACGGCGGCTGCGTGACCGACGAGCTGGTCCGCAGCATCCTCGCGCAGGAGCTGGCCGAGCTGGTGACGGGGCGCGGGGCCGCCGACCGGGAGCGCGCCGAGCGGGCCGCCCGCGTCGTCGAGGACACCGCGTTCGGCGAGGACCTGCCGGCGTTCTTCACCACCGGCGCGTACGCCCGGCACCTCGGCCCGGGCCGTCGGCCCGCGGCGTCGGCGCGCTGAGCCGGACCATCCGCCGCCGACGCGGTGGCGGGCCGGTCCGGTGCCGGTTCACCGGCCCGGACCGGCCGCCAGGTCCTCCTCGACGCGCTTCGCGGTGGCCAGCAGGGGCGGCAGCAGCTCCGTGCGGATCGTCTCGAACGAGCCGCGGCTGGCGTGCGCGGAGACGTTGATCGCGGCGACCACCGACCCGTTGTCCGCGCGGATCGGCGCGGCCAGCGAGCGCAACCCCTCCTCCAGCTCCTGGTCGACGATCGCGTAGCCCTGCGCGGCGATCGTGGTCAGGGCGGCGCGCAGCCGGGCCGGGTCGGTGACGGTGTGCCGGGTCAACGGCCGCAGCCGCGCCGTGGCGAGGTAGTCGTCCAGCCAGTCGGCGGGCTGCGCGGCGAGCAGCACCCGGCCCATCGACGTCGCGTACGCGGGGAACCGGCTGCCGACGCTGATCCCCACCGTCATGATCCGCCTGGTGGCGACGCGGGCGACGTAGACCACCTCGTCGCCGTCGAGGACCGACACCGAGCACGACTCGCGCACCTGCGCGGCCAGCGCCTCCAGGTGCGGCCGGGCGACCTCCGGCAGGCTCAGGCCCGACAGGTAGGCGTAGCCGAGGTCGAGCACGCGTGGGCGCAGCGAGAACAGCCGGCCGTCGGTGTGCACGTAGCCCAGCTCGACCAGGGTGAGCAGGAAGCGCCGGGCGGCGGCCCGGGTCAGCCCGGTGGCCCGCGCCACCTCGCTGAGGGTGAGCCGGGGATGCTCGGCGTCGAACGCGCGGATCACGGCCAGGCCGCGCTCCAGCGACTGGACGAACTCCCCGGATCGCGCCGCGTCGGTCACTCGGTCTCCTGCCGCAGGTCTCCCGGGGCGGCCTGAGCGCCCGGTCACCGTCGGTGGCCAGCGTAGCCTCGCCGCCCGCCACGGCAGGCACCGGTGCCCCCGCGCCTCGCGCGGCCGCGCCGCCGGCCGGGCCGCCGCCGTGGCGGCCGACGGGGGTGCGGACGGCGGCGCGCACGTGCACGTCACGGGTCAGGTCGTCGCCCTCGACGTGGCCCGCAGGGCCCGCAGCGCGGCGAGCTCGGCGGGGGTGGGTGGCTCGTTGGTGGTCAGCCCGTCGGCGACGGCGAGCGGCCAGCCGGTCGCCGCCCGGGCCTGCGCGACGGTGACGCCGGGGTGCAGCCGGGTGAGGGTCAGCTCGCGGGTGGCCGGGTCGGGTTCGAGGACGCCGAGGTCGGTGATCACCATGCGGGGGCCGCCGCCGCGCAGCCCGAGCCGGGCCCGGTCGTCCGGCCCCGCGCCGTAGCCGACGGAGGTGACGAAGTCGACGCGGTCGGTGAACGTGCGCCTGCTCTGCCGGACGATGACGACCACCTCGCCGCAGGACGCGGCGATCTCCGGTGCGCCGCCGGCACCGGGCAGACGGACCGCCGGGTCGGCGTAGGAGCCGCCGATGACCGTCGTGTTGAGGTTGCCGTGACGGTCGAGCTGGGCCGCGCCGAGGAACCCGACGTCGATGCGGCCGGGCTGGAGCCAGTAGTTGAACACCTCCGGCACGGAGACGACCGCGTCGGCGGTGTCGGCGAGGACGCCGTCGCCGATGGACAGCGGCAGCCGGTCGGGCTTCGCGCCGAGGCAGCCCGACTCGTAGACCAGCACGAGGCCGGGGGCGTGGGTGACGCGGGCCAGGTTCGCGGCGGTGCTGGGCAGGCCGATGCCGACGAAGCAGACGGTGCCGTCGCGTAGCTGCCGGGCGGCGGCGACCGTCATCATCTCGTCGGCCGACCAGCCCGCCGCGCTCACGCCGGCACCTCCGTCGCCAGCACGTGCCGGGCGATCCAGGCCCGGAAGGCGTCGCGGTCCCGGCTGATCGCGTCCCAGTCGCGGTAGAACTCGTTGTCGCGGACCGAGTAACCCTGGGCGTACGACGGGTGCGCGCCCCCGGGCACCCGGGCCACCGCCGTGACCGCCCAGCCGGGCAGGACGACCTGCCCTGGCACCGGCGTCAGCTCGTCGACGAGCTCCTCGACGGTGACCAGGGACCGGCGCGCGGCCAGCACGGCCTCCTTCTGCACGCCGGTGATGCCCCACAGCTGCACGTTGCCGGCCCGGTCGGCGCGCTGGGCGTGCACCACGGTCACGTCGGGGCGCAGCGCGGGCAGCGCGGTGAGCGTCTCGCCGGTGAACGGGCAGTCGACGGTGCGGACGGTGGCGGTGTGCCGGGGCAGGTCGGTGCCGGTGTAGCCGCGCAGGACGGCGAACGGCAGGCCGGAGGCGCCCGCGACGTAGCGGTTGGCCATCCCCGCGTGGCTGTGCTCCTCCAGCTCCAGGGGCGCGGGCCAGGAGTGCTGCACGGCGTCGCGGAAGCGGTGCAGCGAGCCCACGCCGGGGTTGCCGCCCCAGGAGAAGACGAGGCGGCTGGCGCAGCCGGCCCCGATGAGCTGGTCGTAGATGACGTCCGGGGTCATCCGCACCAGGGTCAGGCCGCGCCGCCCCTGCCGGATGATCTCGTGACCGGCGGCGAACGGGATGAGGTGGGTGAACCCCTCCAGGGCCACCACGTCCCCGTCGTGCACCAGCTCCGCGATCCCGTCGGCCAGCGAGACGATCTTCGCCATCGGCCTCCCGCCTTCTGTGCCGTCGTGGCGTCCGCGCCGGCGTTCGGAATGCGGACGGGTGTGCCCATCTCGAACGTAGTGCGCGGCGGCGTCGGCCGTCAACGGGGCCGCGGCGCCGCGCCGGGCGGGCGGCCGTGCACCTCCCGACCGCGTAGGCAGGCGGCGAGCGGCGCGGTCGGCACGATCTCCGAGCTGCGGAAACGGGTCACCGGGCCGGCGCCCGACGGCCCCGTCGGGCGAGTAGCAGCGCCGCCGTGAGGACCGCCGCGGCCACCGGCAGGCCCCAGGGCCGCCGGGCGGCCTCCACCGTGAACGCGACCGGGCCGCCGGGCACCTCGATCCGACCGTCGATCTCGTACCGGCCGTACGGGGCCGCGCCCGTGGGTACCGTGACCCGGTAGTCGCGGGTCGCCCCGGCGGTGACGGTGCCGACCGCCGGGGCGGCCACGATGGTCCGGGCCCGCCCGGGGGGCCCGACCAGCAGCGTGAACGGCGGGTCGGTCACGTCCTCGGTGCCGGGGTTGCGCAGGGTGAACCCCAGCGCCAGCTCGCCCGGCAGGCCGAACCAGCCGCGTGGCCCGGACCGGTCGTCGGCGCGCAACGACTCCAGGGTTAGCGTGGCCGGGACGCCCGGCGCGGCGGGCGGCGCGTCCACCCCGGTCAGCGGCAGGTCGGCGGTGGCGGCGGCCGTGCCGGTCGGCGTCCGGACGCGCAGCACGCAGGGGCAGGCCACCGGTGGGGCGGCCAGCCGCAGCGGCAGCCGGGCGTGGCCGGACGGCGGCACCTGGGCGTGCGTGGCGTCGCCCGTCGCGCAGTCCAGCGCCCCGCGCCGGGCGGCGTTGCCGCACACCTCGGCCTGCGCCGTGCCGGCGGGCCAGCCGTCGAGGTCGACCAGCACCCGCTGCCCGACCCGCAGCGGCCCGGCGGGCACGGCGACGCCGGGCCCGCCCTCGGTCGCCCCGGCCGCGGTGGGTGCCAGCGCCAGGGCCAGGGCCACGGCTGCGGCCAGCGGGACGCCGGCGCGGGTCCGGGCGGTCATGCCGTCGCCGGCCCGGCGTCCACCGTGGCCTGTCTGCCGTCCACGGTGGGCCGCACATCGTCCGCCGTGGCCCGCCCACCGTCGCCGGGGGCGCGGCGACGCCGCCACCACCGCAGCCCGCCCCAGCCGCCGGCCACCGCGAGCAGCGCCAGCGGCACCCACGGCGGGGCCCACACCCCGGCGGAGCGCAGCACCGGCGGCAGCGCGGTGTCCGTGGTGGCCGCCGCGAGGTCGACCTCGGCGGTCAGCCGCAGCAGCGGGGGCACGCCGGTGATCCGCTCGGTGACGGTGACGGTGCCCCCGGGCAGCAGCTCCGGCAGGTCGGTGGGGGAGGTGCGGGCCTGTTCCCAGCCGAACGGCCCGGCGACGCGAACCGTGCCGCTGCCGGTGACCCGGACGTTGCCGGTGTTGCGCACCCGGTAGCGGACCACGAGGTCGCCGCCGGCGAACGGGTCGACCGGGTTGGCGTAGGAGACGTCGACCGACTCGACGGTGACGGCGGGGCGCACCGGGCCGTCGACCCGCAGGTGGACCCGGGCGGCGAGGCGCTGGTCGACCAGGACCCGCTGCCCGTCGGCGGTGGTCCGGGCGCGGGCGACCGCGCCGATCACCCCGCCGGCGTGGTCGCCCGGGGTGGCGTCGGCCGGCACGGCGAGGCGGAACGGGATGTCGACCCGTTTGCCGGGCGGGACCGTCCAGGCCCGTCGCTCGAACCGGATCCACGAGCCCACGTCGGTGGCGGGCTGGTCGGCCGGCAGCAGCGCGAACGCGCCGTCGGCGGTCGTGTACGCGTCGGTGCCGTACACGTCGAAGGTGAGCGGGCGGTCGCCGAGGTTGGTGATGCCGACGTGGTCGGTCAGGGTGCTGCCCGGGGCCAGGTCGTAGATGAAGTAGTTGCGCCCGGTGGGTCCCTTGGCGCTCGACGGCTGCACGGCCCACCGGGCCGCGCCGGTCGGGTCGGCGGCGTCGACGCTCGGCGACGGGGCGGGCGCGGCGTCGGCCGGCGCGGGCAGGGCCGTCGCCGCGAGCAGCGCGGCGGCGAGCGCGACGCTCGCCCGGGACAGGGCGGTGGGCAGGGGCATGCCGGGCTCCGCAGGTGGTCGGGCCGGTGGGACGGGCGCGGAGCCCGCCCCACCGTGGTGCCGTGATCAGGAGAGGGTGAGCGTCAGGACCGCGGTGTAGTCGCCCGCCGGGGCGGACGCCGGGATCCCGAGGTTGAGCTGGGCGCCGCAGCCGAAGGTGCCGTTGCTCGCGCCGCTGGCCGAGGTGCACAGCGCGCGCGCCGTGCCCAGGCCGGCACCGGGCGCGGCGGCCGCGCCCGGGGTGACCACGCCGGGCGTGCCGGCGAGGCCGTCGGTGACGACGGACGCGTTCGGCACCCAGCCGAGGTTGTCCGCGTCGATGCTGCCGCCGCCGGCCGAGGCGAAGTCGGAGACCTGCCCGACCAGGCTCCAGCCGGCGTTGGTGCCGCGCAGGTCGGCCACCGTGGCGGTGTTCAGCGCCCCGCTGGTGACCTGCCCGTTGCTGACCGCCGGCAGCGCGACCGTGGAGCCGGCCACGCCGAGGGTCAGCGCGCCGCCGGTGACGGTGGCGGTGATCTGCTGGTCGGCGTCGCCTCCGCCGCCGACCGGGGCGCTGCGGAACGTCACCGGGGTGAAGGTGTCCTGGCTCCGGTCGGCCGAGCCACGGGCGGCGAAGGTGATCACGTAGCACTGCACCTGTGTGCAGTCGACCTGCGCGCCGGTGCGGTCGGTGTAGACCGCGCTGATCGGCAGGGTGGTGCGGAACGTGCCGTCGGCGTTGAGCCGGTCGCGGGCCTCCGTCGGCTCGTTCGTCTTGTTCACCCACTTGGTGACCTGGAGGACGCCGGCGTTCGTCCAGTGCTCGTCGACCTTCGGACCGAAGGAGACGTAGATGCCGGCCGCCCCGTTGGCCTCCGGGTCGAAGCCGCTGCCCTCGACCGTGATCGTCGCCCCGGCGGGGTCGACGCCGGTGGACGGGGCGACGGCGACCGACGGGCCGGCCGGCTCGCCGCCGCCACCTGTGGAGAAGGTGAACGACAGCGGGTCGAGCGCGGCGCCGGCGGCGTAGAAGCCGTTGAACGCACTGGCGCCCTCGGCGGTCAACGTCGCCGCCAGGCCGGTCGCGGTCACCGTGCCGCCGCTGCCGCCGGGGTTGCCGTCGGTGACGGCGATGGTGGCGATGGTGGCCTGGCGGACCGAGACCGGCTCGGCGGCGGTGGTGGCCAGGTCGACGTCCGCCTTCAGGGCGGCGGTGCCGCCGGAGACGGCGACCGTCGGGTTGGCCAGGGTGATGGTGAACATGTGCGCCGGGTACGAGAAGACGACCGTCCCGCCGTACCTGGCGTCGATGGCGCCGGTGCCGGCGTCGTACGTGCCGCCCGTCGCCGGGAAGGTGAAGGTGCCGTCGGCGTTGATGCTGGCCCCGTTGCTCGCCGCGATCGGCGGGTTGCCGTTGCCGGTGTTGACGTAGCTGCGGAACGACGCCTTGAAGCCCCAGGTGAGGCTGCCGGTGCTGATGTCGGCCCCGGCCGCCGAGGCGGGGGTGACGCCGACGAGGGCGGCCGAGGCGCCGAGGAGGGCGACCGCGGCCCACCGCAGCGAACGCCACCGGCCGGCACCGGTTCTGGATCGGACCATGCTGTTCCTTTCTCACGCCCAATACGGACAGTGGTTGAGGTTAGGCAAACCTAACTACCGCGGCACAGGGGCGACGGGTTGAAGATCTTGACCCGAAGAACCCCTTGTGAACTGCAGATCCATCGCTTAGGTTAGGCAAACCTTAGTCACGGTCGGTGTGTCAACCGACCTGATCCGTCATGTGGGGAGCCTGATGCGAGCACTGCGTCGCGCCGTCCTGACCGCAGCACTGATCACCCTCGGTGTCGCCGCCGGCGCGGCACCGGCCCACGCCGGCACCGGGCGAGGGAGCGGCGGCCAGGCGCTCACCGTCACGCCCAGCGGCGGCGTCGCCCGCTCGGGCGCGAGCGTCACCGTCTCCGGCACCGGCTACGACGTCACCAAGGGCATCTACGTCGCCTACTGCGTGGACAACGGGGCCGGCGTCGCGCCCAGCCCGTGCGGTGGCGGGGCCGACACCACCGGGAGCACCGGCGCCTCGCACTGGATCTCGTCCAACCCACCGTCCTACGGGGAGGGACTGGCGAAGCCCTACGGCACGGGCGGGTCGTTCCGGGTCACGCTCACCGTCGGCACCCGCATCGGCGACGTGGACTGCACCGTCCGCCGGTGCGTGGTGGCCACCCGCGCCGACCACACCCGCCCCGCCGACCGGTCCCAGGACGTCCGGGTGCCGATCACCTTCGCCGCGGCGGCCACCCCGGCCCGCACCAGCGCCGCCCCGGCCACGACCGGAGCCGCCGGCCCGGGCGGCGCCGGACCCGCCGCGCGCACCACCACCAACACCGCGCCGCCCGCCGCCTCGGCCGCTGCCCCGGTCACCGCCGCGCCCGCCGCCAACGCGGCACCGGCCCCCACCGGCACGGGCGGTGCCGTCGCCGCGGGCACCGACCCCGCCGCACAGGTCACCCGGGTCAGCGCCGCCTCCGGCATCGGCGGCTGGTGGCTCGCCGCGCTGGCCCTGCCCCTGCTCGGGCTGACGCTGCTCGCCGGCCTGCGCCGACGCCGGCGGAGGGCCGCCCCGTGACCCACGGCCCCGTGACCGACCGGGCGTCGACCCGCCGCCCCGTGACCGACCGGGCATCGACCCGGCGCGCCCTGACCCGGCGGGCCGGGCCGCCCGGCCCGGGCCGCGCGCTGCTGGCCGTCCTGCTGCTGCTCGCCGGCGCCCTGGCCGGCTGCGCCGGCGCGCCGGCCGCCGGCGGGACGACCCCGTCGGCCACCTCCTGCGGCCCGGTCACCGCCGCCCTGCCCGACACCGACGTCACCCCGCTCGACCCCGCTCCTGAACCGGCCCTGCCGGTCACCGTCGCCTCCGCCGACGGCGTCGCCACCACGGTCACCGACGCGACGCGGATCCTGCCGGTCAACCTCTACGGCTCGATCGCCGAGATCGTGTTCAGCCTCGGGCTCGGCGGCAACGTCGTCGGCCGGGACACCTCGACCACCTTCCCGGCCGCCGCGCGCCTGCCCGTGGTCACCCCCGCCGGGCACGACCTGTCCGCCGAGGCGGTGCTCGCCCTCGCCCCCACCGTGGTCCTCGCCGACGACAGCATCGGTCCACCCGAGACGCTGCGCCAGCTGCGGGCCGCCGGCATCCCCGTCGTCCTCGTCGCCGCCGAGCAGACCCTCGACGCCGTGCCCGCGCACGTGCGGGCGATCGCCGCCGCGCTCGGTGTCGGCGAGGCCGGCGAGCGGCTCGTCGCCCGGGTCCAGGGGGAGATCGCCGCCGCCCGCGACGGCGTGCCCGACGCTGCGTCGCCCCGCGTCGCCTTCCTCTACCTGCGCGGCACCGCCGGGGTCTACCTCATCGGCGGCCGGGGCGCCGGCTCCGACGCGATGATCGAGGCGGCCGGCGGGGTGGACGCCGGCACCGCGATCGGCCTGGCGAAGTTCCGGCCACTGACCAGCGAGGGCCTGATCAACGCCGCCCCCGACGTGATCCTGGTGATGAGCGGCGGGCTGGCGTCCGTCGGCGGCGTCGACGGCCTGCTCAGGCTCCCCGGGGTGGCGCAGACCCCCGCCGGGGCCGCCCGCCGGATCGTCGACATGGACGACGGCGTCCTGCTCACCTTCGGTACCCGCTCCGGCCGGGTCGTGCGGGCGCTGGCCGACGCGCTGCACTGCCGGGGCCGGTCGTGACCGCCACCGACACCCCACCGGCCGCCGTGGAGGCCGCCCCCGGCGGCGCCCGCGGACGCCGGCCCCGGCGCGGGGCGCTGCTGCTCGCCGGGCTCACCGCCGGCCTGCTGCTGGCCGCCCTGTTCGCCGCCGGCCGGGGGCAGGTGGCGATCGCCCCGGCGGAGGTGCTCGGCTCGGTGCTGCACCGGCTCGGCCTGGACGTCGGCCCCCGCCCGGCCGCCCCGCACGGCGAGAGCGCGTTGTGGCTGGTCCGCTTTCCCCGGGTGGCGCTCGCCGCCGTGGTCGGCGCGGCGCTCGGCTGCTCCGGGGCGGTGATGCAGGGCGTCTTCGGCAACCCGCTGGCCGAGCCCGGCGTCATCGGCGTGTCCGCGGGCGCGGCCCTCGGCGCGGCCCTGGCGATCGTCACCGGCGTCACCGTCCTCGGCGGTTGGACGGTGCCGGCCGCCGCGTTCGCCGGCGGGCTCGTCACCACCTGGCTGGTCTACGCGCTCGCCCGCTCCGGCGGCCGGACCGAGGTGGTCACCCTCGTGCTCACCGGCGTCGCCGTCAACGCCGTCGCCGGCGCCGCGATCGGGCTGCTGATGTTCGTCGCCGACGAGTCCGGCGTGCAGGCCATCGCGTTCTGGAACCTCGGCAGCCTCGCCCAGGCGAGCTGGTCGGCCGTCGGGCTTGCCGCCCCCTGCCTCGCGGTCGGCCTGGTGGCCGCCCTCGCCGACGCCCGCCGGCTCGACCTGCTCGCCCTCGGCGAGCCGGCGGCCCGGCACCTCGGCGTCGACGTGGAGCGGCTGCGCGTCCGGATGATCGTGGTCACCGCCCTGCTCGGCGCGGCGGCGGTCGCCTTCACCGGCATCATCAGCTTCATCGGCCTGGTCGTGCCGCACCTGGTCCGGATGGTCGCCGGCCCCGGGCACCGGCTGCTGCTGCCGGCCAGCGCGCTCGGCGGCGCGATCGTGGTCATCGCCGCCGACCTCGCCGCCCGGACCCTCGTCGACTACCAGGAACTGCCGCTGGGCGTGCTCTCCGCGGTCGTCGGTGGGCCTGCGTTCTTCTGGCTGCTGCGGCGCACGCGGGACCGCGCGGGGGGCTGGGCGTGACCGGCCGGGGCACGCCGACCCCCTCCGGCGGCGGAGCCGTCCCGCGCGGGCGGGCCCGGTTGCGCCTGCTCGGCCGGCGGGCGGCAGCGCAGCCGCCGGCCCCGGCGACGCCGGGCAGCGTCCGGATCCGGGCCGCCGGGCTGCGGGTCGAACGCGCCGGCCGGCCGGTGCTCGACGGCGTCGACCTCGCCGTCCGCGCCGGTGAGGTGCACGCCCTGGTCGGCCCCAACGGCGCGGGCAAGTCGACCCTGCTGGCCGCCGTCAGCGGCGACCTGCCGGCCACGACCGGGAGCGTGGAGGTCGACGGCCGTCCCCCGGCCGGGTGGTCGGCCGTGGAACTCGCGATGCGCCGGGCGGTGCTGACCCAGCGGCACACGCTGAGCTTCCCGTTCGCCGTGGTCGACGTCGTCCGGATGGGGCGCGCGCCCTGGGTCGGGCGGCCCGAGCAGGCGTACGACGACGCGGTCGTCGCCGAGAGCATGCGGCGCTGCGACGTGATCCGGTTCGCCGCCCGGCCGTTCCCCACCCTCTCCGGCGGCGAGCAGGCCCGCGCGGCGCTGGCCCGGGCGCTGGCACAGCGGGCCGGGGTGCTGCTGCTCGACGAGCCGACCGCCGCCCTCGACCTGCGCCACCAGGAGCTGGTCATGCGGATCGCCCGCGACCGCGCCGAGGCCGGGGACGCCGTCGTGGTGGTGCTGCACGACCTCGCCCTGGCCGGGGCGTACGCCGACCGGATGACCCTGCTCGCCGACGGGCGGGTCCGGGCCACCGGCGCGCCGGCCACCGTCCTGACCGCACCGCTGCTCAGCGAGGTCTACCGGCACGACGTCGAGGTCGTGCCGCACCCGCGTACCCGCCTGCCGCTGGTCGTGCCCCGCCGTCGGGGCCCGGCCCACCGCACCCCTCCGGAGGAATAGATGAGCACAGTCCCGTTCTCGGCCCGGCTGCGGGCCGCCAGCCAGGGCGCCCACGCCGCCGCCGAGGGCCAGCACTACGTCACGGCGCTGGTCGCCGGGCACGTGGACCTCGCCGGCTACGTCGACCTCGTGGTGCAGCACCACGCCCTCTACCAGGCGTTGGAGTCGGCCGCCGAGGCGATGCGCGACGACCCGCTCGCCGGGGGATTCGTCGACGACGCGTTGACCCGGCTGCCCGCGCTGGAGGCGGACCTGACCCACCTGGTCGGGCCGGACTGGGCGCGGCGGAGCGCACCCCACGCGGCGACGCTGGCCTACGCCGACCGGATCCGCGCCGTCGCCACCACCTCCCCGGAGCGCTTCGTCGCCCACCACTACACCCGCTACCTCGGCGACCTCTCCGGCGGCCGGCACATCGGCCGGGCCGTCGCCCGGCGGTACGGGCTGAGCGCGCAGGCGGGGGCCGCCTTCTACGCGTTCGACCGGATCACCCGGCCGAAGGCGTACAAGGACGCCTACCGGGCACGGCTGGACGCCCTGCCGCTCGACCCGGCGGCCGAGGCCGCCCTGCTGGAGGAGGTGCTGCTGGCGTACCGGCACAACACGGCGGTCTTCGCCGCGCTGGCCCGGCACGTGCCCGACGCCGTCGCCGACGCCGGGGCGACGGAGGCCGTGGCGTGAGCGGCCGGTCGCACCGACCCGCGCCCGACGGCACCGGGCAGCCGCCCGACGCGGACGCCGGGCAGCCGTTCGACGCCGACACCGTGCGCGCGGTCTGCGGGCACATGAACGCCGACCACGCCGACGACTCGCTGCTGATCTGCCGCGCCCTCGGCGGCTGCCCGGACGCCACCCGGGCGCGGGCGACGGGGCTGGACGCCGACGGCATGGACTTCGCCGTCGCCGTCGACGGCATCGAGGTGCCGGTGCGGATCCCGTTCGCCCGGCGGATCAGCGAGCGGGCCGAGATCCGCTGGGAGGTGGTCCGGATGTACGAGCAGGCGTGCGACGCGCTCGGCGTGCCGCCGCGCCGCGCCGGCTGAGCCGCCCCGTTCGGCTGAGAGAAACAGCAGGTCAAGGCCCGGTCTCAAGTGATGTTACTGATCGGTAAGTCATTGACGGAAGGTGAACGGCGGTCCTAGCGTTCCTCTTGTTCGAACGGCGTACGGTTCACCCGAACGGTCTGCGGTCGGGGGTCGGTAGGTCCAGACAGGAGGCCCGCGCATGGCGGACGAGAAGCTGCGGAAGCTCCTCTCGCCGGTCCGCCTCGCGTCGCTGACCCTGCGCAACCGGGTCTTCGTCCCGGGCCACACCACCAACTTCGGCCTGCACAACGAGCCGACGGCCCGGCTCGCCGCCTACCACGCCGAGCGGGCCCGCGGCGGCGCCGGGCTGATCATCACCGAGGCGATCCGGGTGCACCCCACCAGCGCCGGACGCAGCATCAGCCTCGGCAGCTTCACCGACGCGAGCGTCCCGGCGTACCAGCGGGTCACCGACGCCGTGCACGAGCACGGCGCACGGATCTTCGCCCAGATCATGCACGCCGGCCGGCAGGCCAACGGCGACGCCACCCGCACCGCCGCCTGGTCGTCCTCGCCGGTGGCCTGGGCCGCCGGGGCGCACGTGCCGCACGCGATGGGCCGCCGCGACCTCGCCACCGTCGTCGACGCGTTCGCCGCCGCCGCCCGCCGGATGCGGCGGGCCGGCTTCGACGGGCTGGAGGTCCACGCCGGACACGGGCACCTGCTCCAGCAGTTCCTCTCCCCGCACACCAACCGCCGCGCCGACGACTACGGCGGCAGCCTGGCCAACCGGATGCGGCTGACCCACGAGGTGCTCGCCGCCGTGCACGCCGCCGTCGCCGACCTGCCGGTCGGGCTGCGGATCAGCGCCGACGAGTTCCTCCCCGGCGGACTCGACCCCGACGCGATGGTGGAGATCGTCGCCCGGCTGCGCGCGGAGCACCCGCTGGCCTACGTCCACGTCAGCCACTCCGCCTACCACGGCAGCTGGTCGCTGGCCACCCAGATGGCCGACATGAGCTTCGGGCACGCGCCCTTCCGCCACCACGCCGCCCGGTTCTCCCGGGAGTTCCCCGACCTGCCGGTGCTGGCCGTCTGCCGGCTCGACAGCCTGCCCGAGGCGGCCGAGCTGATCGCGGCGGGGGAGGCCGACCTGGTCGGCCTGGCCCGCCCGCACATCGCCGACCCGCACCTGGTCCGCAAGGCCGCCGCGGGCCGGCAGCACGAGACGCGCTCCTGCCTGGCCTGCAACCAGGGCTGCATTGCCCGCGTCGAGGCCAGCCTGCCGATCACCTGCGTGGTCAACCCCGAGGTCGGCGTCGAGCGGGAGTGGGCCTCGGCCTGGCGGCGGCCCACCGCGCCCCGCCGGGTCCTGGTGGTCGGCGGCGGACCGGCCGGCCTGGCCGCCGCCACCGCCGCCCGCCGCGCCGGTCACCGGGTCACCCTCGCCGAGGCCGCCGACGACCTCGGCGGCCAGGTCCGCGTCGCGGCCCGGGTGCCCGGCCGGGAGCGGCTCGGCCTGCTCACCCGCGACCTCGCCGCCGAGGCCCGCGCCACCGGCGTCGAGCTCCTCCTCGGCCACCGGGTCACCGCCGCCGGGGCACGCGACGGCGGCTACGACGACGTGGTGGTGGCCACCGGCTCCCGCCCCGCCCGCCGCGCCCTGCCCGGCGGGCCGCCCGTGCTCGACCTGTGGCAGGCGGTCGACCTGCTCGCCGCGCCCGACGCTGGCGCGTACGTCGTCCTCGACGACGACGGCACCTGGGCCGCGTCCTCCGTCGCCGAGGCGCTGGCCCGGCGGGGCGCCCGGGTGCACCTGGTCTCCCCGACGGCGAGCCTCGCCGCCCGGATCACCACCTACTCCCGACTGGCGCTGCTGCGGCGCTTCACCGAACTCGGTGTCGTCGTCCATCCACTGCGGACCGTCCGCGTGGTGGACGGCGGCACGGTCGCCCTGACCGGCCCCCTGGCCGGCGTCGACGTGCCCGTCGACGACGTCACCGCCGTCGTCGACGCCGGCCCGCCGGCCGCCGACGACACCCTGTTCCGCCACCTGGACGCGGCACCCGACGGACCCCGGATCCACCTCGTCGGTGACGCCAACGCACCCCGCACCACGCTGGAAGCGGTCTACGAGGGCCGGTACGCCGGCGCGTTCCTCGGCCGCCACGACAGCCCCGACGCCGCCGCGGTGGCCCTCGCCTACTGACCACGTCGGTGGCGGACCCCCGCCGGCACCGACCCGAGCATCCCCTCACCGAGCCGCCCGCCTCACCGGGCCGGCGCGACGCAAGGAGATCCCCATGCTGGACATCGAGGATCGACTCACCCTCGACGAACGCTCCGCCGTGGACTTCGTCCTCGGCCTGCGCAAGCGCTGGGCGGACACCGTCTACCCCGCCCTGACCCGGGAGTACGCCGCCACCGGCGAACCGGCGGCCACCATCGCCGACGCCGGCGCGACCCTGCGCGACCTGCCGCTCTACCCGTGGTTCAGCCACCTGGAGCGAGTGCAGCAGAAGATGCTGTGGAAGACCGCCGGGGAGGCCGTCCTGGGCCGCCGCGACGAGCTGGCCGCCCAGCTCGCCGAGGTGCCGGCGCAGCCGCTCGGCGCGCTCACCCTCGACCCCGACCTGGACCTGCCCGCCTGGTACACCGACTACGACATCCACATCCAGCCGGGCGGCTTCTTCTCCGACGACATGTCCGCCTACGTCTACGAGTTCGGCGCGCGCATCGTCATGCTGCGCGACAACGACGGCTACAAGTTCCACCGGCTGTTCACCGAGACCGCGCTGCCGGACCTGCCGGCGGCCACCCGGGTCGTCGACATCGGCTGCGGGTTCGGCAAGAGCACCCGCCCGCTGGTCGGCCGCTACCCGTCGGCGCAGGTCGTCGGCGTCGACCTGGCCGCGCCCGGGCTGCGCCTGGCGCACGCCGAGGCCGAGGCGCAGGGGCTGGCCATCGACTACCGGCAGGCCGACGGGCGGGCCACCGGCCTCGACGACGCCTCCTGCGACGTGGTCACCGGCACGATGGTGCTGCACGAGATGCCCGCCGAGGCGATCCGGGAGACGATCGTCGAGGCGGCCCGCCTGCTCAAGCCCGGCGGCGCGCTGCGCTTCCTGGAGTTCCAGCTCACCGGCGACCCGCTGCGCGACGCCACCGTCTACGAGCACGCCGAGCGCAACAACGAGCCGTTCTTCCACGCGCTGTTCGGCTCCGACCTGCTCGCCGTCTGCGCCGAGGCGGGCCTGGTCGACGCGAGCTGGACCCCGTTCGACGAGCGCCGCGACGGCGTACGCCCCGAGGGCTGGGGCGACCGGGTCGAGTGGCACTTCCCCTGGGCCGTGCTGGCCGCGACGAAGCCGGAGGCGTGATGAGCACCGAGTTCGACTACTTCGGCGACCCCCGCCTCGGCAAGCTGCTCGACCTGGTGCTGCAACTCTCCACCGAGCTGCACGTCGACCGGCAGCGGCTGCGGGCGCTGGAACAGCTGCTCGTCCGCCGCGCCGTGCTCGGTCCCGGCGACCTCGACGGCTTCACCGCCGACGCCGACGGGCAGGCCGTGCTCGACCGGGAGCGCGACCTGCTGCTGACCCGGCTGATGCGCATCCTCACCGAGCAGGGCCCGGCCGAGCACCCGCTGCGCGACCAGTGGGAAGCGGCGCTGAGCGGCAAGAGCGGCTGATGGACGCCGCCCGGCTGGTCGACCACTACCTGCAACTCTGCGAGGACCGCGACCTCGACCGGGCCGGCCGGCTGCTCGCCCCGGGGGCGCTGATCGTCTTCCCCGGCGGGCGTCGCTTCGCCTCCCTGCCCGAGCTGGCGTCGGCGGCGACCGGCACCTACCGGTGGGTGCGCAAGCACCGCGACCGGTACCTGGTCGGCGTCGCCGCCGACGACGGCGTCTCGGTGACCTCCCTCGGCCGGCTGTACGGGCAGTGGCCCGACGGCGAGCCGTTCGACGGGATCCGCTACGCCGACGTGTTCGTCCTGCGCGACGGGCTGATCGTCGAACAGCACGTCTACAACGACCTCGCCACCGCCGTGGCGCGGCGGGACCCGTCCCGCTGAACCTCCCCGGGCCGCCCGGCCCACCCGGCCGTGCCACGGCCGGCCCCACCGAACCGTCCCACCCGCCGCGTGGATCCCGCGCGGTCGATCTTCCCTACCCGAAAACCCTGAGGACGAGGTGTCGATATGAAGCAGAAGTGGGGTGTGCTGCCGGCGGTGTTGGTCGCCGCGCTGGCCCTGGCCGGATGTGGGGGCTCCGGCGACGACGCGGCCGCCAAGGACGGGGAACCGGCGAAGCTGACCTTCGCCATCGCCTCCGCGGTCATCGGTCCCAAGGAGGAGGTGGCCGTCTACGCGGTCGCCAAGGAGCTCGGCTACTTCGCCGAGGAGAAGCTCACCGTCGAGACGATCAACACCGACGGCTCCGTCGCCGCCCTCCAGGCGGTCGCCTCCGGCAGCGCCGACCTGACCGCCGCCGACAGCGGTTCCATCCTCGGCGCGGTCGAGAAGAACGTGCCGGTCAAGGCCATCGGCGGCCTGGTGCAGAACTGGCCGTGGGTGATGGCGGTGAAGCCGGACAGCACGCTCACCGGCGGCGCCGACCTCAAGGGCAAGAAGATCGGCGTGATCAGCCTGGCCTCCGGCTCCGCGCCGTACGCCCGGGCCTTCGTCGCCGCCGCCGGCCTCGACCCTGCCAAGGACGTGGAGCTGCTGCCGGTCGGCGTCGGCGCGCCGGCCGCCGCCGCGCTCAACGACGGCAAGGTCGACATGCTGGCCCTCTACACCCAGGCGTACGCGGTGATCGAGAACTCCGGGATCAGCCTGAAGTATCTCGACAACCCCGACGCCTTCGACGGCATCCGGTCGCTGAGCTTCGCCGTCGGCGCCCGCAAGCTCGACGACAACAAGGACGTCTACACCCGGTTCATGCGGGCGGCGTACAAGGCGATGCTGTTCTCCGCGAAGAACCCGGAGGCCGCCATGCGGATCGGCTACCAGGTGTTCCCGCAGATCCTCGCCGGCAAGCAGGCCGCCGACCAGCTGCCGGCCGACACCCGCAGCCTCACCGCCTGGCTCAAGACGGCCACCCCGGCCTCGGGCACGCCCGACCAGTTCGGCGACTGGGGCGCGATCAGCGACCAGGAGTGGACCAAGACCCAGGCGTACACCAAGGAGGCCGGCCAGATCACCGGGGACGTGCAGCTCGGCGACGTGTGGGAGCCGGGCCTGCTCGCCGGGGCCAACGACTTCGACAAGGCCGCGGTGCTCGACAAGGCCGCCAACTACCCCGCCAAGTAGCGGCAGCGGACGCGGAAGGGAATTCGATGGCCATCAAGGCGATGGGTCGCCGGACGCAGCAGCCGGCAACGGTGTCGGAGGACTCCTGGATCGAGGTCGCCGGCCTGGACAAGCAGTACCGGCCGCGCCGGTCGGCGCCGACCCAGGCCCTGCGCGACATCAACCTGACCGTACGCCGGGGCGAGTTCATCTCGGTCGTTGGCCCGTCGGGTTGCGGCAAGACCACCCTGCTCAAGATCCTCGCCGGGTTGAGCCCGAAGACGGCCGGCACGGTGCGGATCGCCGGCACCGAGGTGGTCCGCCCCCTCCGCGAGGTCGGGATGGTGTTCCAGGCCCCCACGCTGCTGCCCTGGCGCACCATCTTCGACAACGTCATGGTGCCGGCGGAGATCCAGAAGCTGGATCCCGCCCGGCACCGGGCCCGCGCCCAGGAGCTGCTGGACATGGTGGGCCTGACCGGCTTCGAGCGGAAGTACCCGCACGAGCTCAGCGGCGGCATGCAGCAGCGCGCCGGCATCTGCCGGGCGCTGGTGCACGACCCCGCCGTGCTGCTCATGGACGAGCCGTTCGGCGCGCTCGACGCGATGACCCGCGAGTACATGAACGTCGAGCTGCTGCGCATCTGGCGGGAGAGCGGGCAGACCGCGGTGCTGGTCACCCACTCCATCCCGGAGGCGGTCTTCCTCTCCGACCGGGTGGTGGTGCTCAGCCCCCGCCCCGGCCGGATCGCCGAGATCCTCACCATCGACCTGGACCGGCCCCGCGACCTGGGCGTCATGTCCTCGGACCGGGCGGGCGTCTACGTCGACCGCATCCGCCGCCACTTCAACGCCGCCGGCGTCATCGACTGAGGAGGTGCCGCCATGGCAGACACCGAGGTAGTGGAGACCACCGCCGCGGCCCCCGGGCCGACGGCCACCCGGCGACGCCGGGTCGACCTGCGCGAACGTCCCCAGCTCTGGCTCGTCCCCACCGTCTTCGTCGTGGTCGTGCTCGCCTGGGAGTACGGCACCCGGCTGCTGGACGTCGACGAGTACGTGCTGCCCCGCCCGTCCCAGATCGTCGAGGCGCTGCACCGGCAGCTCACCGACGAGCAGTTCTGGGGCCACTTCTGGGTCACCACCCAGGAGGCGCTGCTCGGCTTCGCCATCGGCGTCGGCGCGGCCGTGCTGCTGGGCACCTTCATCTCCCAGATCAAGGTGGTCGAGGCGACCCTGATGCCGTACATCGTGGCGTTCCAGACCGTGCCCAAGGTCGCCCTCGCGCCGCTGTTCGTGCTCTGGTTCGGCTTCGGGCTCACCAGCAAGGTGGTCATGGCCGCCGTCATCTCGTTCTTCCCCATGCTGGTCAACGTCATCGAGGGGCTGCGGGCCGCCGACGCCGACCGGATCCAGATGCTCACCGTCTTCGGCGCCAGCCGGGCGCAGATCTTCCGGATGGTGCGGCTGCCCAGCGCGCTGCCGTTCATCTTCGCCGGCCTGGACATCGGCATCGTCTTCGCCATCCTCGGCGCGGTCGTCGGCGAGTTCATCGGCGCGAAGGAGGGCCTGGGCTACCTGCTGCTGCAGACCAACTACAACTTCGACATCGCCGGCATGTTCGCCGTGCTGGTGGTGCTGTCGGTGATGGGCCTGCTCGCGCACTTCCTCATCCGGCTGTTGCAGCGCCGGCTCGCCTTCTGGGCCGAGGACACCAAGGTGATCGGCGCATGAGCGGCACCGGCGACGCCTTCCGCCTCGACGGCCGGGTCGCCCTGGTCACCGGCGCGGCCCGGGGCATCGGCGCGCGGATCGCCGCCACCCTCGCCGCCCGCGGCGCGGTCGTCGCCCACGCCGACCTGGCCGACGTCGACGACCCCGGCGGGCCGCACAGCCGCCACCGGGTCGACATCCGCCAGGCGCGCTCCTGCGCGGGCCTGGTCGCCGGGGTCCTCGACCGGCACGGCCGGCTCGACCTGCTGGTCAACAACGCCGGCGTGGTCCGCCGGGGACCGGCGGCCACGATGACCGAGGAGGACTTCACCACGGTCCTGGACGTCAACCTCACCGGCACGTTCCGGATGTGCCAGGCGGCGTACCCGGCGCTGCGCGCCGCCCGGGGCGCCGTGGTGAACCTCGGCTCGACCAACGGGCAGATCGCCGTGCTGAACACCGTCGGCTACTGCGTCAGCAAGGCCGGCGTGCTGCACCTGACCCGGGTGCTGGCCCTGGAGTGGGCGCGCGACGCCATCCGGGTCAACGCGGTCGGCCCGACCATCGTCCCCACCGACATGACCACCGACGTGCGCGGCGACGCCGCGTACCTCGCCGAGAAGCTGGCCACCATCCCGCTCGGTCGGATGGCGCACCCCGACGACGTCGCCAACGCCGTCGCCTACCTGCTCAGCGACGCCGCCGCGATGGTCACCGGCCAGACCGTCTTCGTCGACGGCGGCGTCACCATCCACTGAGCCCCGCGGAGGAAACCCATGCCCCACCCGGACACCGCCGCCGCGCTCGCCGCGGTGGACACCCACTTCGACGAGTTCGTCGCCGAGCTCCAGCAGCTCTGCCGCATCCGCAGCCGCCGGCAGGAGCCCGACCAGATGGCGGCCACCGCCCGGTTCATCGCCGACTCCGTGCACCGCTGGGGCGGCCAGGCCGAGATCATCGAGTGGGAGCAGTCCCACCCGTACGTGCTGGCCGAGATCCCCGGCGCGGGGCGGCGCAGGCTGCTGCACTTCACCCACTACGACGTCGAGGTCGAACCGGCCGGCGACGACGCCGACTGGATCAGCCCGCCGTACGCGGCCGAGATCCACGACGGCCGCCTCTACGCCCGGGGCGTCGCCGACGACAAGGGCGCGTTGATGTCGCGCCTCCACGCGGTCGCCGCCTGGCGGCTGGCGGGCCTGACCCCGCCGGTCACCAGCCGGTTCATCTTCGAGGGCAAGCAGTGGCTGCACAGCCCCGGCCTCGGCTCGTTCTGCGCGGCGTACGCCGACCGGCTCGACAGCGACGCGGCGCTGTGGGAGAACTCGTGGCGCGACGGGCAGGACCGGCCGCTGCTCAAGCTCGCCGAGAAGGGCGTGCTCTACCTGCGGCTCACCGTCCGCACCCTGCCCCGCGACCTGACCAGCCAGAACACCGCGCTGCTGCCCGCCGCGACGGCCCGGCTCGCCGCCGCCCTGGCGCAGTTGCAGCGCCCCGACGGCACGGTCACCGTGCCCGGCTTCGCCGACGACGTGCGCCCGCTCACCGACGCCGAACGCGACCTGCTCGCCGAGGTGGAGTTCGACGGCGACTTCCTGCGTGAGCGGGCCGGCGTGCGCGGCTTCACCGGCGGGCTGGACGACCGGCAGGCCGCCGTGGCGATCCGCACCGTGCCGACGCTGACCGTCGCCGGCATCGCCGGCGGCGACATGCGCGACGACGTCACCCTCGGCATCCCCGCCACCGCCGCCGCGAAGGTCGAGATCCGGCTGGTGCCCGGCCAGGACCCGCAGCGGGTGCTCGCCGCCGTCCGCGACCATCTCGCCGCCACCGGCTTCGGCGACGTCGACATCGAGGTGATGGCGACCAGCCGGCCGAACATGACCGACCACCGCGACCCGTTCGTGGCCCTGGTCGCCGACGCCGCCCGCCGGGCCTACGGCACCGAGCCCGTGATCGAGCCGTACACCCAGTGGATCGGCAACCAGGGTGCCCTCGCCGCCCGGCCCATCGTCGGCGTCGGCGTGTCCCGCGCCGACTCCGGGGTGGACGGGCCCAACGAGAACATCCGCCTCGACGACTACCGCGACGGCATCAGGCACGTCATCGAGGTCATGGCCGCCCTGGCGGTGACCGGGTGACCCGGGTGCGGGGCCGCGCCGCGCGCGGCTACGTCGACCTGCCCTGGGGCCAGGTCCACTACCGGCACGCCGGGACGCCGGGACACCCGGCCCTGCTCGTCGTGCACCAGTCGCCGCTGTCGTCGGCGACCTACGACCTGGCGCTGGCCCCGCTGGCCCGGCGCGGGCTGCGCGTCGTCGCCGTGGACACCCCCGGCTTCGGGATGTCCGACGCGCCGCCGCAGCCGTGGACCATCCCGCAGTACGCCGCCGCGCTCTGGCAGACCGCCGACGCCCTCGGCCTGGACCGGGTGCACCTGCTCGGCCAGCACACCGGCGCGGTGATCGCCGCGGAGGCCGCCCTGCGGGACCCGCACCGGGTCCACCGGCTCATCCTCCAGGGCCTGCCGCTCTACGACGACGCCGAACGCGCCCGCAAGAAGGCGACCTACGCCCCCGGCTACACGCCGGACCGCGACGGGTCGCACCTGCGGGTGATCTGGGACCGGGTCTGGGGGCTCTACCCCCGGCTCAGCCCCGACGAGGCGGACCGGCAGGTCGCCGAGTACCTGATGACCGGGCCGGACTACGCCACCGCGTACCGGGCCGTCTTCGACCACCGGCTGGACACGGCCGCCCTGGCCGCCGTGCCGACCGTGCTGCTGCACGGCGCCGACGACCTGGTCGACCGGATGACGCCCGTGGTCCGGGCCGCCCTGCCGCACGCCCCGCTGGTCACCATCCCCGGCGGCACCGACTTCGTCTCCGACGAGCAGCCCGAGGCGTTCGCCGACGCCGTCGCCGCCCAGTGCGACCTCGACGCCCCGGCGGTGACCCCGTGACCCGGTCCCATGTCCGGCGCTGAGCCCACCGCCGCGGTGGCGGTCCCGGCGGTGGCAGCCCCGGCACCGGTGGAACCGGCCGCGCTCGCCGCCGGGCTCGGCGCGGTCTACCTGCTGTGGGGCTCCACCTACCTGGGCAACCGGGTGGCCCTGGAGAGCCTGCCGCCGATGGTCTCCACCGCCGGCCGGTTCCTCGCCGCCGGGGCCCTGGTGCTCGCCGTGGTGGCGGCGCGCAGCGGCCCGGCCCGGGTGCGCCTGCCCCGCGACCGGTGGCCCGGCGTGCTGGCCGGCGGCCTGCTCATGGTCGGGGCGGGCAGCGCGCTGCTCGCCGTCGGCCAGCAGTACGTGTCGTCCGGCCTGGCCTCGCTGCTCGTCGCCGCGATGCCGCTGTGGGTGCTGACGATCCGCGTCGGCGGCGGCCAGCGCCCCCGGCCGGCGGCCGTCGTCGGGGTCCTCGGTGGACTCGCCGGGCTGGCCCTGCTGGTGCTCGCCGGGGACCAGCGCCTGCACCTGGCCGGCATCGCCACGATCGTGGCGTCCACGATGGTCTGGGCGGCGGGCTCGACGCTGACCCAGCGGCTGCCCGCCCCGGCCGACCACCTGGTCGGCACCGGCTGGCAGATGCTCGCCGGCGGCGCGGCCGTGGCGGTGGCCGCGTGGCCGGCCGGGGAGTGGCACCGGCTGCGCCCGGCCGAGGTCACCGGCCGATCCTGGGTCGCCTGGACCTACCTGATGCTGGTCTGCACCGTCGTCGGGTTCAGCGTCTACACCTGGCTGCTGCGCCGCGCGCCCCTGCAACTCGTGGCCACGTACGCCTACGTGAACCCGGTGATCGCGGTGCTGCTGGGCATGGTGGTGCTCGACGAGCGGCTCACCGGCCGGCAGGTGCTCGCCGGCGTCGTCGTGCTCGCCTCGGTGGCGCTCGTCGTCGCCGTGGAACGGCAGCGGCAGTTGCGAGGATTGCCGCCGGGCACCCCCGCAACACCCCCGTGACCGGCGGCCCTGCCCTTCCGCCCGCGTCCGCCCACAGTGAGGACAGACATGACCACCACCCCCCTCGTCGCACCCGATGACCGGCGGGTCCGCTCCGGCCTCGGCCGGGCCCTCGACGTCATCAACATCATCGCCGCCCGGGCGCCGGAGACCCTCGGGGTGTCCACCATCGCCCGCGAGCTGGGGCTGCCGAAGGCGGTCGCGTACCGGATCCTGAAGGAACTGGCCGCCGACGAGTTCCTCGACTTCGACGAGGACACCAAGCGCTACCGGCTCGGCGCCGGGGCGCTCGCGGTGGGCCTGGCCGCCCTGCGCGCGCTGGACGTCCCGGAGATCGCCCGCCGTTACCTGGTCCGGCTGGTCCGCCGTACCGGCGAGACCGCCACCCTGTCGGTGCGGCAGGGCTCGATCCGGGTCTACATCGACCAGGTGCTCTCGCCGCACGAGGTCCGCATGTCGGTGTCCCTGGGCACCAGCCACCCGCTGCACTCCGGCTCGTCGTCCAAGGCGATCCTCGCGGCGCTGCCCGCCGTGGAGCTCGACGAGTACCTGGCCCAGCCGCTGGAGCGGGTCACCCCCTCGACCATCACCGACCCGGCCGTGCTGCGCGCCGAGCTCGCCCACATCCGCCGGCAGGGCTACGCGGTGAGCATCGGGGAGCGGCAGAACGGCGCGGGCAGCGTCGCCGCCGCCATCCGGTACGGCACCGGCCAGGTCTTCGGCTCCATCTCCCTGTGCGGGCCGCAGGACCGGTTCACCCGGCAGGTCTGCGCCGACCACGGGGCGCTGGTGGCCGCCGCGGCCGCCGACATCTCCGCCGAGCTGGGCTACCACCCGCCGGCCGACCGGGCAGAGGGGTGATCGCCGTGACCACACCGACCACGCCCGCCGACGGCCCGCTCGCCGGGCTGCGCGTGCTGGACGCCTCCACGATCCTCGCCGGGCCGCTGTGCTGCCAGATCCTCGGCGACTTCGGCGCCGACGTCGTGAAGATCGAGCACCCGACCGCCGGGGACAGCATGCGCGGGCACGGCAAGGCCAGGGACGGCCATCCCCTGTGGTGGAAGGAGATCTCCCGCAACAAGCGCACCGTCGGGCTGAGCCTGTCCGCCCCGGAGGGCGCGGCGCTGCTGCTGCGCCTGGCCGCCCGCGCCGACGTGCTGGTGGAGAACTTCCGCCCCGGCACGCTGGAGCGCTGGGGGATCGGCCCGGCGCAGTTGCACGCGGTCAACCCCGGCCTGGTCATCGCCCGGATCACCGGCTTCGGCCAGACCGGCCCGTACGCCTCCCGCGCCGGCTTCGGCACCCTCGCCGAGGCGATGAGCGGCTTCGCCCACCTCACCGGCGCGGCCGACGGCCCGCCCACCCTGCCCGCGTTCGGCCTGGCCGACAGCATCTGCGGCATCGCCGCCTCCTCGGCGGTGCTGATGGCGCTGCGTCACCGCGACCGCACCGGCGAGGGGCAGGTCGTCGACCTGAGCCTGCTGGAGCCGATCATGGCGGCGGTCGGCCCCGGCCCGACCGTCTACGACCAGCTCGGCGTCGTCGAGCAGCGCAACGGCAACCGGTCGGTCAACAACGCGCCCCGCAACACCTACCGCACCAGCGACGGGGCGTGGGTCGCCGTCTCCACCAGCGCCCAGGCCATCGCCGAACGGGTGCTGCGCCTGGTCGGCCACCCCGAGGTCATCGACGAGCCCTGGTTCCGCACCGGCGCCGGCCGCGCCGGGCACGCCGACGAGCTCGACGCGTACGTCGGCGGGTGGATCGCCGAGCGCACCCGCGACGAGGTCAGCCGCGCGTTCGCCGAGGCCGGTGCGGCCGTCGCCCCCGTCTACAGCGCCCGCGACATCGTCGAGGACCCGCACGTGCGGGCCACCGAGATGCTCACCACCGTCGACGACGCCGACCTCGGGCCGGTGCGGATGCACAACGTGATGTGGCGGATGTCCGCGACCCCCGGACGGATCCGCTTCACCGGGCGCGCCCTCGGGGCCGACACCGAATCCCTGCTGATCGACGAGCTCGGCTGCGACCCGGCCGAGATCGCCGATCTCCGAGCCCGCCACATCGTCGCCTGACGGCGTGGCCGAACCGCTGAAACGTGAGGAACCGTGACGACCACCGCCCGCCACGCCGACCGGCTGCTCGACGCCGTCCGCGCCGGAGTCGAGATCTACGACCTCGGCCGGCTGCTCTCGATCGGCATGCCCCAGTCGCCGAACCACCCGCCGTTCTGGCTGACCATGCCGCGCCGGCACGGTGACATGGTCCGCGCCGACGGCGGCTCGGCGGCCAACGACCTGCTGGTGATGGGCACCCACGTCGGCACGCACGTCGACGCCCTCGCCCACGTCTCCCACGACGGGCTGCTGCACGGCGGCGCGGACGCCGCCGCCGCCCAGTCCGGCGGGCGGTTCACCGAGCTCGGCGTGCACACCGTCGCGCCGATGGTCCGCCGGGGCGTCCTGCTCGACGTGCCCGCCGCCCTCGGCCGGCCCGACTGCCCGGCCGGCTACGAGATCACCCCCGCCGACCTGGACGCCGCCGTCGACCGGCAGGGCACCCCCGTGGAGCCCGGCGACGTGGTGCTCGTCCGCAGCGGCTGGGGCCGGCACTTCGACGACCCCGACCGCACCCGCTACGTCGGCCACGACTCGGGCGTGCCCGGGGTGGGCGCCGACGGCGCGCGGTGGCTCGCCGCGCACGGCGTGCACGCCGCCGGGGCCGACACCATCGCCTTCGAGTGCCTGCGCCCCGGCCAGGGCCACAGCAGCCTGCCCGCGCACCGGATCCTCCTGGTCGAGCACGGCGTCTACCTGATCGAGGCGATGGCGCTGGAGGAGCTCGCCCGCGACGCGGTGCACGAGTTCACCTTCGTGCTGGCCCCGCTGCCCCTGTACGGGGCCACCGGCTCGCCGGTGCGTCCGCTGGCGGTGGTGGGCCGTGGCTGAGCCGACCCTCGGGCGGGCCCTGGCCGCGTTCGCCGCCGACACGCCCGCCGCCGCGCTGCCCGCCGCCGTCGTCGACAGCGTCCGCCAGCGGGTGCTCGACGTCGTCGGGCTCTGCGTGGCCGCCGTCGACCTGCCGAGCAGCCGGGCCGCCCTGGCGTACGTCCGCGAGCAGGGCGGGCGGGGGCAGGCCCGGGCGATCGGGGTCGCCGACCCGGTGCCCGCCGCGCTGGCCGCGTTCGGCAACGGGGTGCTGGCGCACTCGCTGGACTACGACGACACCCACCTGCCGTCGGTGCTGCACCCGAGCGCGTCGGTGGTGCCGGCCGCGCTCGCCGCCGCCGAGCTCACCGGTGCGTCCGGCCGGGAGACCGTCGCCGCCGTCGCGGTGGGCCTGGAGGTGTGCGTGCGGCTCGGCATGGCCGGCTACGACCGCGCCGCCGGCAACTCGGTCTTCTTCGAGCACGGCCAGCACGCCACCTCCATCTGCGGCACCCTCGGCGGGGCGGTTGCCGCCGCCCGGCTGTTCGGGCTGGACGCCGGGCGCACCCTCGACGCGTTGGGCGTGGCCGCCTCGATGGCGGCCGGGCTGATCGAGGCCAACCGCACCGGCGGCACCGTCAAGCGGATCCACTGCGGCTGGGCGGCGCACTCGGCGGTGAGCGCGGCGGCCCTGGCCCGGCACGGCGTCACCGGCCCGCCCACCGTCCTGGAGGGCCGGTTCGGCTTCTTCGAGGCGTTCCTGCGCGGCGAGTACGACCCGGCGGAGATCACCACGGGGCTGGGCGTCGACTGGGCGGTGCCGGACATCTTCTTCAAGCCCTACCCGGCCAACCACTTCACCCACGCGGCCATCGACGCGGCGTTGGCGCTGCGCCGACGCGGCGTGCGCCCGTCCGACGTGGAGGCGGTGACCCTCGGCGTGCCCACCCCGGTCATCCGCACCATCGGGCAGCCCATCGACCGCAAGCGCCGCCCCACCACCGGCTACGAGGCCCAGTTCAGCGGCCCGTACGCGGTCGCCGCCGGCCTGCACGGCGGCGGGGTGCTCGGCGTCGGTCCGGACGACTTCACCGACGCCCTCGCCGTCGAGGAGTCCCGCCGGGCCGTGATGGCCCGCGTCGACGTGGTCCCCGACGAGCGCTGCGACGCGATCTTCCCGCACCAGTTCCCGGCCGTGCTGCGCGTGGTCACCCGCGACGGCCGGGAGTGGACCGAGGAGGTGCTGGCCAACCGGGGCGGCCCGGCCCGCCCGCTGACCACCGCCGAGCTGGCCCTGAAGTTCCGGCACAACGTCGCCGGCCGGCTGCCCGCCGACGTCGCCGAATCCGTCGAGCGGGAGATCGCCGCCCTCGACACCGCCCCCGACGTCCGGCGGCTGGCCGGCCTGCTCGCCGCCGCCGCGGCACCCGACACCCGACACCCGACAGGAGTGAGCGCATGACGACCTTCGACCTGCTGCTGCGCAACGTGCGCCTGGTCCGGCACGACCGGCCCGACACCGAGACGGTGGACATCGGCGTCACCGCCGGCAGGGTCACCCGGGTCGCGCCGGGCCTCGACCCGGCCGACGCCGCGACCGTGCACGACGGGCAGGGGAAGCTGGCCTTCCCCGGCGTCGTCGACGCCCACCAGCACTGGGGCATCTACAACCCGCTCGCCGAGGACACCGCCTCGGAGAGCCGCGCCAGCGCCCAGGGCGGCGTCACCACCGCCCTGACCTACATGCGCACCGGGCAGTACTACCTCAACCGGGGCGGCCGGTACGAGGACTTCTTCCCCGACGTGCTCGCCGCCAGCGCCGGCCGCTCCCACATCGACTACGGCTTCCACCTGGCCCCGATGATGCGCGAGCACATCGACGAGCTGCCCGACCTGGTCGACCGGTTCGGGGTGACCTCCTTCAAGATCTTCATGTTCTACGGCGGGCACGGCCTGCACGGCCGCTCGGCCGACCAGAACTCGTTCCTGATGATCCCCGAGGGCGAACGCTACGACTACGCCCACTTCGAGTTCGTGATGCGCGGCGTGCAGGCGGCCCGGGAACGCTTCCCCGAGCTGGCCGACCAGATCTCCCTGTCGCTGCACTGCGAGACCGCCGAGATCATGAGCGCCTACACCCGGCAGGTGGAGCAGGAGGGCCGGCTGCGCGGGCTGGAGGCGTACCACGCCTCCCGGCCGCCGCACTCCGAGGGGCTCGCCGTCTCCATCGCCTCGTACCTGGCCCACGAGACGGGCCTGCCCACCATCAACCTGCTGCACCTGTCCTCGGCCAAGGCGCTCGACGCGGCCCTGCGGATGGCCGAGGCGTTCCCGCACATCGACTTCCGCCGCGAGGTGACCATCGGGCACCTGCTGGCCGACATCACCACCGCGCACGGTCTCGGCGGCAAGGTCAACCCGCCCCTGCGTCCCCGCGCCGACGTCGAGGCGCTCTGGGGGCACCTGCTCGACGGGCACGTCGACTGGGTGGTCAGCGACCACGCCTGCTGCAAGGACGAGGTCAAGTTCGGTGAGCCCCGCGACGACGTCTTCGTCGCCAAGTCCGGCTTCGGCGGGGCCGAGTACCTGCTGCCCGGCCTGCTCACCGAGGGCCGCCGCCGGGGCCTGCCGCTGTCCCGGGTCGCGGAGCTGACCTCGTGGAACCCGGCCCGTCGCTTCGGCCTGGCCGGCAAGGGCGCGGTCGCCGAGGGCTACGACGCCGACCTCTGCCTGGTCGACGACGACCACACCTGGACGGTCCGGGCCGCGGACTCCGAGTCCACCCAGGAGTACACGCCGTTCGAGGGCTTCGAGCTGACCGCCCGGGTCACCGACACCTTCGTCCGGGGCGAGCACGTCCTCGTCGACGGCAAGGTCACCGGCAGCCCGCAGGGCCGCTACGTGCCCCGGGCCGGGCGGTAGCGCCGTGTCCCCCGTCGCCCGCAGCTACCTCTACGTCCCCGGGGACCGGGAGGAGCTGCTGCGCAAGGCCCCCGGCCGGGGCGCCGACGCGCTCGTGCTCGACCTGGAGGACGCCGTCACCCCGGCACGCAAGGACGAGGCCCGCCGGGCGGTCGCCGCCGCGCTGGCCGCCCCGGCCACCACCGAGACCTGGGTACGGATCAACAGCGACCAGGTCGACGCCGACGTCGCGGTGCTCTCCGCGGCGGCGGCCGGGGTGTGGGTGCCGAAGGCGGAACCGGAGCTGCTGGCCGAGGTCGACCGGGCGCTGGCCGGGGTGGAACGCCGGCTCGGGCTGCCCGGGGCCACCTTCGCGGTCGTCGCCCTGATCGAGACCGCCCGGGGGGTCCTCACCTGCCCGCAGGTCGCCGCCGCCCCGAGGGTGCTCCGGCTCGGGCTCGGCGAGGCGGACCTGGCGGGGGAGCTGGGCCTGCAACCGGGGCCGGACCGGGCCGAACTCGCCCCGATCCGCTCGCAGGTCGTCGTCGCCTCCGCCGGGGCGCGGATCGTCGCGCCCGTCGGCCCCGTCGAGACGACGCTGCGCGACCCGGACCGGCTGGCGGCCGGCACGCGGACGCTGCTGCGCCAGGGGTTCCGGGCGCGCAGCGCCATCCACCCCGGCCAGCTCGCCACCATCAACGCCGTCTTCACGCCCGGCCCGGCGGAGGTGGCCGCCGCCCGGGAGGTGGTCGAGGCGCTGGACCGGGCCGCCCGCGACGGATCCGGCGTGGCGACCGACGCCCAGGGCCGGCTGCTGGACCGGGCGGTGGTCCGCGCCGCCACGGAGGTGCTGCGCCGCGCCGAGCGGCACGCCGGCTAGGCCGCCCCGGCGGTCAGCCCGCCGCCCGGACGGTGAACGGGGCCCGCAGCAGCGTCTCCGCCCGCGACGACGGGCCGACGAGCAGCGTGAAGTCGCCCGGCTCGACCACCCGCACGCCCCGGCCGTCGACGATGGCGCAGTCGGCGACGGGGACGTCGATCCGCACCGTGGCGGCCTGTCCCGGCTCCAGCGCCACCTGCCGGAACGCCTTGAGCTCCTTGTCCGCCCAGCTCACGGAGGTGACGTCGTCGCTGACGTACGCCTGGACGGTCTCCAGGACCGGCCGGGTCCCGGTGTTGCGGACGGTGACCTCGGCGCGGACGGTGTCCGTCGGCGCGAGCTCGCCCGGGGCGACCCGCAGGTCGGCGTACTCGACGGTCGTGTAGGACAGGCCGTCGCCGAAGGCGAAGGCGGGGCGCTGGGTCAGGTCGGCGTAGCGGGAGCCGTGCTGGCCACGGATCTGGTTGTAGTAGGTGGGCTGCTGCCCGACGTGCCGGGCGAACGAGATGGGCAGCCGCCCGGCGGGCTCGACGAGGCCGAGCAGCAGCTCGGCGACCGCCCGGCCGCCCCGCATGCCCGGGTTGGCCGCCCAGAGCAGGGCGGCGGCGTCGAGCGCCGAGTCGGGCAGCACCAGCGGCTTGGACGCGAGCAGCACGACGACCATCGGCGTGCCGGTCGCGGCGAGGGCGTCCAGCAGGGCGATCTGCCCGCCGACCAGGTTGAGCGTCGCGGTGCTGCACCCCTCGCCGACCAGCTCGATGCGGTCGCCGACGACCGCGACGACGTAGTCGGCCCGCTCGGCGGCGGCGACCGCCTCGGCGATCAGCGCCGCGTCCGGCGGGCAGGGCAGGACGACCTGCGGGCGGGGCTGGCCGTCGGGGAACAGCGTCCCCTCGGGGTCGGGGGCCATGGTGAGGATGTCGGCGCCGCGCGCGTGGGTGACCGCCCAGCCGTCGGGCACGTGGTCGCGCAGCCCGTCGAGGACCGTGGTGATCATGTCGCGGGGCTGGCCGTCGCGCATCCAGTCGGCCTGCCCGGAGGAGCCGGCCCAGTCGCCGAGCTGGGTCTGCGCGTCGTCGGCGAGCGGGCCGACGACCGCGACCGTGCGCGGCGGGCCGCCGTCGCCCCGGGCCCGCCCGGCGGCGTCGGCCGCGAACCCGCCCGCGAGCGGGAGCACCCCGTCGTTGCGCAGCAGCACCAGCGACCGGCGGGCGACCTCCAGGTTGAGCGCGGCGTGCGGCGCGCTGCCGATCACCGCCCGCTGCCGGGCGACGTCCGGGCGGCGGGGGTCCTCGAACAGGCCCAGCTCGAACTTCAGGGCCAGGATGCGGGAGACGGCGTCGTCGAGGTCCGACTCGACCAGCAGGCCCCGCGCGACCGCCTCCTGGGCGCCCTGGAAGAACTGCGGGGTCGTCATGATCATGTTGTTGCCGGCCCGCACGGCCGCGGCGGCGGCGTGCGCGTGGTCGGGCTGCACCCGCTGCTCCCAGACCATCCGGCCCACGTTGTCCCAGTCGGTGACCAGCATGCCCGGCCAGCCCCACTCGCCGCGCAGCACGTCGGTCAGGAGCCAGTCGTTGACGGTGATCGGCACGCCGTCGGTGCTCTGGTAACCGAGCATGAACGTGCGGCACCCCTCGCGCGCCACCCGCTCGAACGGCGGCAGGAACCACGCGCGCAGCTTGCGCCGCGACAGGTCCGCCTCGGTGGCGTCCCGGCCGCCCTGGGTCTCCGAGTAGCCGGCGAAGTGCTTGGCGGTGGCCAGCACGGCGGTCGGGTCGGCCAGGTCCGCGCCCTGGTAGCCGCGCACCATCGCGGCGGCCAGCTCGCCGATCAGGAACGGGTCCTCGCCGAACGTCTCGTCGACCCGGCCCCAGCGCAGGTCCCGCGCGATGCACAGCACGGGGGAGAAGGTCCAGTGCACGCCGGTCGGGGCGACCTCGACGGCGGTGGCGCGGGCGACCCGCTCGACGAGCTCCGGCGACCAGCTGGCGGCCATGCCGAG
Organism: Micromonospora sp. WMMD712; assembly: GCF_029581295.1. Classification (NCBI taxonomy): domain Bacteria; kingdom Bacillati; phylum Actinomycetota; class Actinomycetes; order Micromonosporales; family Micromonosporaceae; genus Micromonospora; species Micromonospora sp. WMMD712. The sequence goes on along the minus strand of NZ_CP120743.1, from coordinate 1,373,805 downwards.
CTGGGTCGGGAAGATCGTCGCGCCGGGGAAGAACGAGTGCCCGTGGATGCAGTCCTCGCCGACCAGCAGCGGGATGCGCAGCCGGGTGCGGGCGGTCAGCTCGTGCGCCTCGACCACCCGCGCGGGGGAGGTGTGCAGGATGGACCCGACGTGCTTGCCGAGGATGTGGTCGGCCAGGTCACCGTGGGAGTCGAGCTGCATCATCTGGCCGACCTTCTCCGCCAGGCTCATCCGCCCGAGCAGGTGGGCCACCCGCTGCGCGGTCGGCCGGGTCGGGTCGAGGTGCGGCAGGTCGGCGCTGATCGGGTCTGCGATGCTCCGGGACGCGGTCACCGCCCGACCGTACACACCCGCGCGCCGTCCCGGGGTCCGCGCCGGTGGCCGCGCGGCTCAGAGCACGATCTGGCGCGGGTCGTCGATCTCCCGGACACCGGTCCCCTCCAGCCGGGCGAGGGGATCGGCGTCGCGCAGGGCCCCGAACGACAACCGGGTGAGGGCCTCGACGCGGTTCACCGGCACCTGGTACGTCCGGTACGCGCCGTACGAGAACGCCGCCGGCACCAGCTCCAGGCCCGCGATCAGGTCCGCCTGGCTGAGCAGGTACGCGGTGGCGGAGAGCGCGCCGTCCGCCCGGACCATCGCGGCGACCTTCCAGAACTGCCGGGGCAGCTGCACGCCCCGGTACGGGTCGTCGTCGTCGGCCAGGACGGGGCCGGTGAAGACGCTGACCCTCAGGTCGAGGTTGTCGGCGTTCTCCAGCAGGTAGTCCTCCAGCCCGGCCCAGGTCGTCTTGTTCTGGTTGAAGTCCTCGTGCTGCGGCGAGCAGTTGGTGAAGTGGAACGTGTCGTCGTTGGCGGCCTTGGCGACGGCGCGCGACGCGCCCCACGCGGGGTCGAGCCGGCGGACGAGGTGGCCGCGGTCGAGCGGGTTGGCGGCATAGACCTCCTCCCCGGTCTGCTCGTCGGCGGCCACCCGGGGGTCGAGCGTCCACCGGTCGGGCTCCCGCCTGAGGCGGACGCTGGTGTTGCCGTCGATGTTGACGGCGGTGAAGAACGCCAGCCGGCGCAGCCGGTGCAGCACGACGCTGAAGTGGTGGTACGGCAGCACGTACCGGGGCCCGGCGGTGGCCTGCCGGTTGACCGCCGCCAGCGGCACCTGGCCGGCGGCCAGGGCCGGCAGCGGCACCGGATGGCCCCCGCCGAGGAAGAGCGGGTCGTAGCCCGCCCGGTCCGTGTAGCCGGGGTCGACGCCGGCGGCCTCGCGCGCGGCGGGCGGGCCCGCCACCAGGCCGGTCGGCCCGCCCGCCGCCGGGCCGACCGGGCGGCGGGCGGCGTGGCCGTCGAACGGCGCGACCGGGCGGCGGGGCGCGTGGCCGTCGAACGGCGCGACCGGGCCGGGCCGGGCGAGACCGGCCGGGCCGGGAAGCTGCTCCGCCGGGCCGGTCGAGGGCAGGGTGCTGCCGGTGGCGAAGAGCCCGTCCAGCAGGAGCTGCCGCGCCGGGGGCAGGGACTGCCGCCGCAGGAAGGCCAGCAGCCGGCTGACGCGCAGCCCCTCGTTGACGATGCCGCCGAGCTCGTCGTGCCCCGGCGCGGGGGTGCTGGCGTGGTGCAGCGCGACGACCTCCCACTGGTCGTTGAACACGGGCGAGCCCGACGAGCCGGGCTGGGTGTCGGTCTCGTAGTGCAGGAAGCTGTCGACCACGTCGACGACCCGGTTCTCGCGCAGCGCCACCTGCTTCTTGCCCCCGCACGGGTGCTGCACGATGCTCACGAAGTCGCCGACGATGGCCTTGCCCTCGGACTCGATCAGCCGGTTGAAGCCGAACGGGCCCAGCTCGGCCGGTGCCCCCGCGACCGCCACCAGCGCGAAGTCCAGCTCGGCGTCGGCGAGGAAGAAGCGCCCCGGGTCCAGGGCGAACGCCCGCAGCGGCAGCGGGGTCCCGTCGGGGCCGTCCTGGTAGTCGAACTCGATGCCGCTCTGCGCGGCGACGTCCTCGTCGGGCAGCACGTGGTGGTTGGTCAGCAGCAGTTCGGCGGTCACCATCGAGCCGGTGCCGTAGCCCGTGAGCCGCCCCCGCCCGTCGCGGATGTTGACCCGGCCCACCGCGCGGGCGGCGACGACCCCGCCTTCGAGGTAGGCCACGCCGAGCAGGTCGTCGGACTGGATGATGCGTTCGAGGGTGACGCCCGCCGCCGTCACCGCGTCGGTGTCACCCGCCCGGATCGCCGCGGGGTTGATCGGGCACACGTCCGGGTGGTAGCGGCTCAGCCGGTCGATGCGGGTCGCCACCCGCTCCGGCTCGTCGGCGCGGGCCAGCCCGCCGGGGCGGCGCAGGATCTCGATCCGCTCCCCGCGCGCGGGGGTCCTGCCGGCCACCCGCGCCGCGACGGCGTCCTGCTGCCGCCCGGCCTGCCTGGTCCTCAGCTCCATGGTCGACCTCACGTCCCCCGTCACCGCAGCGTCGTGCCGCCGCGGGTCGGAGCAGGGGTGCCGCCGGCCGGCACGGGCCAGACTACGGCCGATCCCGGCCGGCGGCGGCCGTTCGCGCAGATCGGCCGGGCCCGCCCGGCCCGATGCCGACGCCGCGCCCCGGTCAGGTCCGACCCGGTGCCGACGCCGCGCCCGACCCGGCCCGGCGGGTGCCGACGGAGAGGGCAACTTCGCGCACAGACGCCGGCGTCCGCGCCGACTAGCGTCGGCCCTGACCCCCTGCCCACGGGCCCGGGACCGGTCGGACGAGGGGAGCGAGCCCATGGTGTTCCCGGCGCTGCAATGGCCGATGACGCTGGCCCTGGTGGCCGTGACGTCCTACCACGGGTTCCGGTTCGTGGGCCTGGCATCGGCGGGGGCGGGCCGGGCCGTCCGGGGCCGGCTCGCCGAGGGCGTCCACCTGCTCATGGGGGTGGCGATGACCGCGATGGTGTGGGCGCTCGGGGTGCCGTCGGCGGTGTGGGCCGTCCTGTTCGTGCCGGCCGGGCTCTGGTTCGCGGCGTTGACGGCCCGCCGCCCGGCGGCACGCGGCTCGCGGGCAGTCACCTTCTACTTCGCCCTCGCGTCGGCGGCGATGGTGTGGATGACCGGCCTGCCGGGCGGCCACGCCGGGCCGCACGGCCAGCACGGCGGGGCCACGTCGGCGGGCTGGTGGCCGCCGCTGGTCAGCCTGGCCCTGGGCGGTTACCTGCTGCTCGCTGCGGGCTGGTGGGCGGCCCGGGGCGTACGCCTGACCCCGGCCTGGCGCGACCACGTGCCCGCCGGCCGGCCGGTGGCGGCCGGGGCGCGGGCCGAGGGCCTCTGCCACGCCACGATGGGCGTCGTCATGGGGCTCATGCTGCTGGCGACGGTGTAGGCGTGCAGTTCTGCGTGGTGTGGGCCGCGTCGGTCGACTCGACGGCAGGTCACGTACGACGCACCCCGCCTCCGAAGCGGGGGAGGGCGCGGCTGCTGATGGTGCCGGTCAGTCCTCGTCGGCTGGGCTGGGGCGGTTGTGCGCAATCCAGGCCCGGACGGCCGCGCCATCCCAGACGCGGCCCATCTTCAAGGTGACGAGGGGGTCGGGGAACCCCTTGCGGCCAACGATGATCGTGGCGCGCTGCTTGCTGATCCCGCCAAGCAAGTCGCGGATCTCATCCAACCCGAGCAGCTCCACGATCTGACGGTATGGCCCCAGGGTAGTGCATCAAGTAGAACTGGGTGAGGCAACGCCTATGGGGGTTGTCTTCGTGCAACTCCTGTGATGCCATGGATTGATGACCGCTCGCGGACCCGCTTCGCCTGTCCGGACCTGCGCGGGGTGTGGCTCGCCCCGGTCTCGTCCCGTATGCCGGCTCCCGATCTCTGGCAGGCCGTGGCTAGGGGTTCGGTGGTGACCGTGCGTCGGCTGCCCCCGCTGATCGTGGATGCCTGGCGTGCCCTCGACTGGCACAAGCATCGGCGGTGTTCCGCCTGCCGCCCGACCGGCGGGTGCCCCGTGCTGGAGTTGGCCCGGACACGGATCAGGGCGTGGCGACGCTTTGGCCTCCGCCGATGATCGAGCTGAGAGCCGGGGACGTCCTCCACATCACGGCCGCGTGCAGCGTCCAGTTCACGAATCCGATGATGTTCCGCCTGATCAAGGTGCGGCACGACCTGGTGACCTACGACCACTGGATCTGGCTCGACGGCTACCAGCTCGACGCTAAAGGTGAGGCGGTGGCCCGACGGGAGATCTTCGTCCTGTGGGCGGGGCTGACGGTCCAGCGACCAGCCGCCCCGACGCAACCGAGGCGGTCCGTATCGGCTGCGCGGGTCTGAAGCCGGTCTCAGAGCGGGATCCGGTGTGAACCTTGGAAGATTCCGGCCCCCACAGGGGCCCGTTGCTTCCAAGATCTCCTAGCGCCGGCCCGCGCCGGCCTGCGTCGGTGCCGGCGTCGGCACGGCGTCGGGTCGCGCGGTCGTACCGGCCAGGGCGGGGCGGTTCTGCCGTCGCCGCAGCACCAGCCACGTGCCGAGGACGACCAGGGAGATCAGCGGCGCCGGGTGGCCGAGCAGCGCGGCGGCGGCGAGGTCGGCGGCCACGCCGACGACGGTGGCCACGAAGACCCAGCGCGGCGCGGTCCCGGCGGCCTGCCGCCGGTCCGCCGGCATCCAGCGGGTCGTCGACCAGGGCTTGGCCACGGACACCCAGGCCTGGAAGGCGATGGCGCCGGCCATCAGCGCCGACCCGACGGCCAGCGGCACGGCGGGTCCCCGCGCGCCCGTGCTGGCCGCCGCGGCGGAGTCGGCCAGCGCCGAGCCGAGGACGAAGATCCCGAGGTGGAGCTGGGCCAGGGTGATCACGAACTTGACCAGCACCCAGCGGTAGCGGAAGAAGCCCCACGGGGTCGCGGCGGCGAGCATGAACCCGGTGAACGCCGAGGCGTTGGCCAGTGGCGCGAGCAGGCGTCCGTCGAGCACCTGCGCCATGGAGGTGGCGGCGACGGCCACCTCCCGGTCGGGCGTGGTGAGGCTGGTGGTGAGCAGCACGCAGAGCGCGAGGGCCTGCGCCATCCAGCCCACCGAGGTCGTCACGTGCAGCCACAGCGCGAGCTGACGCCAGCGCCGTACGGAGAGCGAAGCCATGGGCCCACGCTCGCAGTGGGCCGCCCGGCCGGCCAGGGGAGAAAACCCGGGACCGGCGGGCCGGCCACCCCGGACCCTTCTCGGGGGATCCCCTACGGACGGGCGAGGGGGCGCAGGTCCGCGCCTGGGCGGACAATCGCCGCCGGGGCGCCCGGTCGACAGGCGGTCACGCCGAGTCAACTGTCGGCTACCCGACATTCGTCATCTCGATGGATGGGACGCGTCTTGCTACCCTACTAAACCTACCTGCAGGATAGGAAATCGAAGGCCGGCGCGTACGCGCTGGTCAACGACCTGCCGCAGTCGGGGACGACGCGGCCCCCGTACCGAAGGATGGGATCCCGATGACCGTCGCGCACTCCGTCGCCGCCGAGGAGGTCGCGCTCGGCGGCGGTCGCCCGCCCGCCCCGCCGGGCCGCCCGCCCGCCCGCGACGTCGTGGGACGCCTCACCCGGCCGCTGCCCGCGCTGCTGCTCGTCGGCCTGCTCGCGGCCGGCTGGCAGCTCATGGCCGACGCCTCCGGCAGCGCGTTGATCCCCGGCCTCGGCGACGTCGCCCGCAACCTGGTCGACATCGCCGCCAGCGGCGCGCTGTGGGAGAACGTGCGCGTCACCCTCACCCGGGTCGCGCTGGGCTTCGCGGCGGCGTTCGTCGTGTCCGTCGCCGCCGGCATCGCGATGGGCCGCAGCGAGTGGCTACGCCGCTTCCTGGAGCCCGCCGTCCTCATCGGACTGGCCACCCCCGGCCTGGTCAAGGCCCTGCTGTGCGTCATCTGGTTCGGGGTGAGCCTGCTCAACCCCATCCTCACCGTGGCGCTCGCGGCGGCCCCCGCGCTGACCATCAACGTCGCGCAGGGCGTCCGCTCGGTCGACCCGGCGCTGGGCGAGATGGCCCACGTCTACCGCCTCGACGCGCTGACCCGGCTGCGGTACGTGTGGCTGCCCGCCATCGTCCCCGACCTGTTCACCGGGGCGCGCCTCGGCATCGCGATGGCGTGGAAGGTCATCGTGCTGGTGGAGATCTTCGGCCTCGCCGACGGCGTCGGCTACCAGCTCAACCTGGAGTTCTCCCAGCACAACGTGGCCGGCGTGCTCGCCTGGACCGTCGCCTTCGCCCTCGTCATGGCCGCCATCGAGTACGGGCTGCTGCAGACCCTGGAGCGCCGCGCGGTGCGCTGGCGGCGGGGTGCGCTGCGATGAGCGTCCGGATCAGCCTCGACGGCGTCGACAAGGCGTTCACCGACCGGCGCACCGGCGAGCGGCAGCAGATCCTCCGCGACTTCTCCCTCACCCTCGCGCCCGACGAGCTGGTCGCCGTCGTCGGCGGCTCCGGCACCGGCAAGACGACCCTGATGCACCTGATCGCCGGCCTGGAACGCCCCGACGCGGGCACCGTCTCCACCGGCGGCGGGCGGCCCCGCCTCGGCATGGTGTTCCAGCAGCCCCGCCTGCTGGACTGGACCTCCGTCGAGACCAACGTGCGGCTCGCCGCGACCGCGGCCGGCGTCGACCCCGCCGAGGTCGCGCCGATCCTCGCCGCCGTCGGCCTGACCGACTACGCCCGCTCGTACCCGTCGGTGCTCTCCGGCGGGCAGCGCCAGCGCGTCGCCGTGGCCCGCGCGTTCGTCGTACGCCCGGAGGTGCTGTTGCTCGACGAGCCGTTCAGCGCGCTGGACGAGCTGACCGCCCGCCGCCTGCGGCTGCTGTTGCAGCAGCTCTGGCTGCGCGCCCCGCGCACCGGCCTGCTGGTCACCCACAACGCGCTGGAGGCGGCCTTCCTCGCCGACCGGGTGGTGGTCCTCGGTGGACGCCCCGCCGAGGTGGTGCGGGAGTACCGCATCGACCGCCCGCGTCCCCGCAGCCCCGAGGACCCCGAGCTGTTCGACGTGCACCGCCGCATCGTCGCCGCCCTCACCTGAGCCGGCCTCGCCCCGAGCCGCCCCACCTGAACCCGCCCCACCCCGGCGCGGCCACCGGCCCGCCGCCCTCACCCCGCGAGCCGGGGCACCCCTGAGTCACCTGGAAGGAACCACCGTGTCCACGACACCCCTCACCCGACGATCCCTGCTGCGCGCCGCCGGGCTCCTCGCCGGCGGCGCCGGCGCGGCCACCCTGCTGACCGCCTGCGGCGTCGACGAGCCGGCCGCCGCCGGTGGCGGCGGCACCCGCGGCGCCAAGGTGCAGCCCCGCAGCCCCGGCACGGCGGGGGCGATCCGCGACTCGGTCGCCGAGCAGTTCGGCCTTGAGGCCAAGCACGGGCTCCGCCTCGACCGCAAGGCCGGCGGCGGCCCCGGCGCGGGGCAGGAGCAGCTGCTCACCGGCGTGCTCGACATCTACGCGTTCGGCCCGCTGGGCGCGACCGAGGTGAACACCAGCGGCCACGACGTGGTCATCGTCGGGCCGTCGCTGTGGAACCACGGCCGCTGGATCGTCCCGGCCGACAGCCCGTACCAGAGCATCGCCGACCTCAAGGGCAGGAAGGTCGGCGTGCAGCCGCCCAGCAGCGACACCTACCGGGCGGCGGCGCTCGCCTCGGCGGTCAACGGCATCCGCTTCGACCGCGAGTTCAAGCTGTTCACCGGGCAGCCCATCGCCAACCTCGCGCTCTACGAGCGCGGCGACCTCGACGCGATCATCGCCATCGAGCCCAACGCCACCCGCCTCGTCGCCGCCGGCAACCGGCAGCTCGCCTCCGTCGGCGAGCTGTGGCAGAAGGGCACCGGCGACAGCAGCCCGCTGTTCCTCAACGGCACCGCCGTGCGCCGCGACTGGCTGGCCGCCAACCGGGAGACCGCGAAGGCGTACGTCGACTTCACCCTGGAGGCGTGGCGGCTGATCAAGCAGGACCCGGCCCTGATCGGGAAGTACCACGCCGACTACGGCGTCCCCGCCGGGGAGAAGAAGGCCATCGAGCTGCTGCCCGGCCGGCTCGCCCCCGTCTACGCCGACGGGTGGGACGACACCGTCTTCGCCAACCTGGAGAAGCAGATCGACCTGGCCATCGAGGTCGGCGTGCTGAAGAAGCGGGCCGACAAGCCGGTGTACGAGAAGCTCTGAGCCGGCGATGACCCTCACCTGGCGCAGCCGCGCCGCCCTGCTGGTCTGCTGCGGGACGCTGTTCCTCGGCGTCCTCGACGGCGCGGCGCTGAACCTGGCCCTGCCGTCGGTGCAGCGCGACCTGCGGCTGAGCACGGTCGAGCTCCAGTGGGTGGCGACCAGCAACGCGCTGGTGCGGGCCAGCCTCACCCTGCTGTGCGGGGCGGTCGCCGACCGGTACGGGCGGCGGCGGATGTTCCGGGTCGGGCTGCTGGTGTTCGTCGCGGGGTCGCTGCTGTGCGGGGCGGCCCCGCACGCGCCCGCCCTGACCGCCGCCCGCGGCGTGCAGGGCGTCGGGGGCGCGCTGATGGCCCCGCCCGCCCTCGCCCTCATCGCCAACCTGTTCCCCGACGCGCTGCGGCGCGGCCGGGCGCTGGGCACCTGGAGCGCGACGGCCGGGGTCTCCGCCGCCTGCGGGCCCCTGGTCGGCGGGGTGCTGGTGCAGGCCGCCGGCTGGCGCAGCCTCTTCGCCGTCAGCGTGGCCGGCGCGGCGGTGCTCTACGCGGGCACCCGGCTGCTGCCGCCGGGCGTCGTCGACGGCCCGCCCCGCCGCCTCGACGGGCTGGGCAACACCCTGGCCGCCCTGGTGCTGGTCGGCTTCACGTTCGCGCTGATCGACGGCCCGAGCCGGGGCTGGCTGACCGGGCCCGTCCTGGTCGCGGTGGCCGTGGCGGTGGCGGCCGCCGTCGGGTACGTTCCGGCGGCCCGCCGCCGCCCCGACCCGGTGCTCGACCCGCGCCACCTGGCGATCCCGGCGCTGCGCGGCGCGGTGCTCACCGCGGTCGTGGCCTACCTGGCGCTGGGCGGGTTCACCTTCGTCAACACGTTCTACCTGCAACAGGTGCGCGGGTTCAGCCCGCTGGCCACCGGCCTGCTCACCCTGCCCACCACCCTCGGCACGCTCGTGCTCGCCAACGTCTCCGGCCGGATCGTCGGCCGGCACGGCGGCCGGCTGCCCGCCACCGTCGGGCACCTGTCGTTCGTGGCGTCGATGACCCTGCTCGCCCTGACCGTCACCGCCGACGCGGGCCTGGCCCCGCTGCTCGTCGGCTACCTCCTGCTCGGGGCGGGCATGGGCCTGGTCAACCCGCCGGCCACCAACACGGCCGTGAACAGCCTGCCCCGCGAGCGGGCCGGGGTGGCCAGCGCCATCACCAGCGCCTCCCGGCAGATCGGCACCAACCTCGGCGTCGCCGTCCTCGGCGCGGTGGTGGTCTCGGTGCTGGCCCTGACCGGCCAGCCGACCGACGACATCGCCCGGGTCGCCGCCGAGGCCGGCGACGACTTCACCACCGCCCTGCGCGTCGCGTACGCGCTGGTGGCGGCGACCGCCGCGTACTGCGCGTACGCGACGTGGCGGCTGTTCCGGCCGCCACCCGACCGGCCGGCCGGAGAGGAGGTGGTGGAGATCGAGGACGCGCCGACGGCACCACCGACCGCGACAACCGCCAGCTAACGCACAACAACCAAGCAGAAGGGACCACCCCGGTGACACTCAAGAAGGTCAGGAGCGTCCGCAGCGGCGCCATCTTCACCCTGCCGTACCTCGTCGGCCTGGAACACGGCTACTTCGCCGAGGAGGGCATCGACCTGGAGCTGGTCGCCCCCGGCTCGTACGACGCGGTGCTCAAGCCGATCGAGGAGCACGAGCTGGTCAGCTCGTTCGGCGGCATCTCCACGCCGTTCGAGAGCGGCGACGTCTCCCTCTACCGGGCCTGCGAGTGGGGGCAGATCCGCCGCTCCCACGACAGCACCCGGGGCGGGCAGATCATCGCCAAGCGCGCCTCCGTGGCCAGCCAGGCGATCTTCGTGCGGCCCGACTCCGACATCAAGCACCCGCAGGGCCTGGCCGGCAGGACCGTCGGCGTCAACTTCCACCACGGCTCGCACTACCTGGCCATCCAGTCCCTCGAAGGGTTCCTGGAGTCCGACGAGATCAAGGTGGTGCACGCCGGCGGGCCGGCCGAGCGGTTCCGCAAGCTGCGCGACGGCGAGGTCGACGCCGTGGCCCTGATGGAGCCGTGGACCACCGCCGCCGAGAAGCTCGGCTACGTGCTGGTCACCGAGGCGTTCTACGTCGGCTCGGAGATCGCCAGCGCCGACGTCGACCCGGAGACCTTCGCCGCCGTCGACCGGGCCGTCCGCCGGGCCGTCAAGAAGATCAACGAGGACATCCGGCCGTACCTGCACCACTTCGTCGCCGAGGTCCCCGAGGACCTGGTGAAGCTGGAGCCGGCGGACTTCCGGCTCGGCCGGCTGCGCTACGTCGACCCCGAGCCCTACCCGGAGGCCGAGTTCGCGCGCACCTACCGGTGGATGGTGAAGTGGGGCCTCATCGCGCCCGAGTCGACGTTCGACTCCATCGTGGACAACCGCGTCGTCACGGTCTGACCCGCGTGCGGGGGCCGGCCCGGCCGACGACGTCCGGGCCGGCCCCGCGCCACGATCAGCAGCGCCGCACGACGGGTCAGCGGCTCCGACGGTCAGCGGCGCACGACCGTGAAGCCGCCGGGCAGCACCACCGCCGGCACGGTCGCGCCGGACACCACCGTCCGCGACCGGCGCGCCCCCGCCGAGTCGTACGCCTCGACGACGGCCCGCCCCGCGCCGGGCAGGGTGACCGTGGCCGTGCGCGGCGTGCGGGCGGCGCTGCGCAGCACCGCCGTGGCGTGGCCGCCCCCGGCGACGACGAACCGGGACAGCAGCGGCTCCAGCATGACCGCGTCGACCACCGCGCCGTCCCCGGCGGCCGTGGCCACCAGCGCCGTCGCCCCCGCCGGCAGCTCGCCCGGCCCGGACGGGGTCACCGGCAGCAGCACCCCCGGCGCGGGGGAGGCGCCCTGCGCGCCGGCCCGCCCGTGCCGCACCTGGCCCAGCGGCAGCTCCCGGCCGTCGCCGGACACGCCCGCCCAGCGGGTGACCGCCGACGCGCCGGGGGTCAGGTCGACCACCGGCAGCACCAGCTCCGGCTGGGCCGACGGCGGCAGCTCCCAGCGCACGGTCGACCCGGCGGGCATCCGCACGAGGCTGCCGCCGCTGATCGACGACTCCCCGGTCCACGACGAGGCCGGGGTCACCATGGCGGCCCCGCCGTCGCGCGCGCCCTGCTCCGCCTCGACCACCCGGGTGCCGACCCGCTCGACGATCCGGCCCTGCCGGGCCGCCTGCGCCACCTGCGGCCGGGCTTCCAGGGCGAGCATGCTGAGCAGGCCGTGGATGGTCGACTCGGCCCCGGAGTTGCGGTTGACCGCCCCGTCGCCGGAGATGCCGTCGATCGTGCGCCCCGTCGCCGGGTCGTACGCCGGCACGCCGGCCGCGTTCGCGCCGAAGTACCAGGCGGCGACCACCCCGGCGAGCTGGTCGAAGCCGCCGCGCCCGGTGGCGTCGGCGACGGCGAGCAGCGACTGTAGGCGGGAGTCCACGCCGTAGGCGATCTGGCTGCGGTCCACCGGCGTGGGGATCCGCCCGTTGTCCGGGCCGCCGGAGGTGAGCAGCCACGGGGTGAACGTGGCGGAGTCGGCCACCGCCGGGTCGAGCAGCCGCCGGTCGCCGAGCGCCCTGCCGGCGGCGGCCAGCGCCGCCGGCATCTGCGAGCCCCAGCCGTGCCACATCGACCGCGACAGCGCCCACGGGCGCACCGCCCCGAACGGCCAGTGCCGGGCGTCGCCGCCGGCCAGGGCGGCGATGCCCTCGGCGAAGCGGCGCAGCGCCCGCCGGGCCGCCGCCGGGCCACCGGCCCGCACGTACGCGGCCAGCCCGAGGACCGCCTCGGCGGTGGCGTCGGCCCCGTCGGCGATCAGCCACGCGGGGGCGCGCTCGCCGTCGACGGTCTGGAACGTGCCGTACCGGGACAGCACCTGCCGCTCCAGCGCCCCGACGGCCAGGTCGAGGCGCTCGCGCAGGAAACCGGCGAACCCGGCGTCGGCGGCGCGCCAGGCCGCGTACCCCTCGCCGAGCGCCCACACGGTGCGGGCCAGCCAGTACGACGGGCCGCTGTCGGACGGGTCCGGCAGCTCCACCGGCTCGGCGCTCGGGTGGAGCGTGCCGTCGGGCTGCGCCCACAGCACCACGTTGCCGGCGTGCGGCCCGGTCGTCGTCTGCAGGTAGGTCAGGCCGCGCAGCAGCTCCCGGGAGGCGTCCCGGCTGCCGGTCGCCCCGGTCTGCGCCCAGTGCCGCAGGTAGACCACGGCGGCCCGGGACACGTCGTCGGCGTTGTACGCGCCCTGCCCCCACGTGTCGGTGGCCGCGTCGTACGCGCCGCCGCCGACGCGGCGCAGGTTCCCGTCCGGCCCCGGCTCCGCGTACGTCCACAGCATGCCGACCTCGGGGGACTCGGCGAGCCGGTAGGTGGTGTGCCCGTCCTGGGCGGGCGGGGCGACGGCCTGGCGCAGGAAGTCCAGGTGCGAAAGGTTCGTCAGCGGCCCGCCGGCCGGGCCCGAGGCGGTGGACGGCCCGGCGGCCGGGGCGGCGGGGGCGGCCCCGGCGGGGGAGCCGGCGAACAGGGGGGTGGTCAGGGCGAGCCCGCCCAGCATCAGGGTGCGGCGCTTCACGGTGGCTCCTCGGCGCGGTCGGGGCAGGGGTGTCGTCACGGCAGCCGGTCCAGCCGGGCCACGCCGATGCGGGAGTCGGCCATGCCGTAGAAGACGTAGCGGACGCCGTCGACCTCCTCGATGGCGGTCGGGAAGACCACGTTCGGCACGGTGCCGCTGCGTTCCTCGGCCAGCTCCGGCACGAGGATCGGCTCGGCGGTGCGGGCCAGCACCCGGGCCGGGTCGGCCGGGTCGAGCAGCATCGCCCCGGCGGCGTACTCGACGCGCTGGGTGGTGGGGTCGAAGCCCTCGGGGATCTCGCCGGTGACCCCGTGGTGGATCAGCAGCCAGCCCTCGGGCACCCGCAGCGGCGGCGGGCCCGCGCCGATCTTCAGCTCCTCGTAGGGAAACTCCGACAGCGCCACGCAGCGGTGCCCGCGCAGCCGCACGAGCGCCCCGACGTCGGCGCGCACCTCGTCGACCGGCACGTAGGAGATCCAGATGCCGGGCCGCTCGTCGGTGACGCCGGCCGGCAGGTGCACCCCCTCGCCGGGGCGGAACCAGCCCAGGTCCCACATCGGCCGGTGCAGCATCGCGAAGCAGTCCCGCCCGTCCGGGCCGGGCACCGGCTCGGGGAAGAACACGGCGTCCTTGTTGGGGAACATGTTCAGGTCGGTGTCCAGGTCGGGCTGGTAGCCGAACTGCACCGGCCCGAGCCGCCGCCAGTGCCGCAGGTCCTCCGACACCGCCAGGGCCAGGCGCGGGCCCAGCGGCCCGTACGCGACGTACGTCATCAGGTGCCTGCCGAGGTCCGGCACCCAGGTCGTGCGGGGGTCCTCGACCCCGGCGTTGTTCGTGCCCCGCTCCCAGCCCTCGTCGGGGGCCAGGACGACGCCCGCGCGGCGGACCCCGGCCGGCACGCCGTCGCGCAACTCGACCTCGGCGAGGCCGACCCGGGACACGTTGCCCTCGGCCACGAGGCGGGGCAGCAGGTGCAGCCGCCCGTCGGGGGTGCGACCGCTGGCCGGGTTGAGCACCCCCTCGGCCTCAAGGGGCTGGCCGGGCTCGGGCGTCATCACGACGCCGACCCTGGTCAGGGTGTAGGGGACGGTGGTGGAGACAGTCATCGTCAACCTTTCACGCCGGAACCGATGTCGGTGGAGACGAAGTGCTTCTGGAAGGCCAGGAACAGCCCGACCGCCGGGGCGGCCAGGACGCACGCCCCGGCCAGCACCGCCCCGTACGGGTTGGCGGCGCGGGCCGCCACGTTGCTGATGTAGTTGGCCAGCGAAACCGCCAGCGGCTGCATGTCCGCCTGCTTGGTGACCAGGAACGGCCAGAGGAACTCGTTCCACGGGCCGATGAACGTCAGCAGGACGACGGTCAGCAGCGCCGGGCGCACCAGCGGCAGCGCCACCGACCAGAGCACCCGCAGCTCGCCCGCGCCGTCGACGCGGGCGGCGGCGAACAGCTCGTCGGGCAGTTGCAGGAAGAACTGCCGGAACACGAACACGGCCGTGGTGTTGATCGCGAACGGCAGGATCATCCCGAGGTACGAGTCGGCCAGCCCGTAGCCGCGCACGATCAGCACGTACAGGGGGATCAGCAGGAGCTGGAACGGGATCACCTGCACCAGCAGCACGAGCGCGAACAGCGTGCCCCGGCCGCGGAAGCGCAGCCGCGCCAGCGCGTAGCCGGCGAGGATGCCGAAGACGACCGTGCAGGCGATCACCCCGCCGGTGAAGATCCCCGAGTTGACCAGGGAGCCGAGCAGGTCCACCCGGGCGTTGATGTCCCGGTAGTTGTCCAGGGTCAGCCCCGAGGTGGGGAACGCCCCGGCCGGGGAGGTGTCCGGTTCGGCCTGCAACGAGCCGACGAACATGTAGTAGAAGGGGAACAGGAAGACCAGCGCGCCGCCGAACAGCGCGACGGCGCGCAGCGCCGTGACGGGTCGCTTCCCGGGTGTGCGTGGCATGTCAGTCCCTCTCCAGCAGCCGCCGGTTGATCGCCGAGACCACCAGTACGCCGATCACCAGCAGCACGCCGATGGCGGCGGCGACGTCGGGCTGGCCCTGCTGGATGCCGCGCTGGTACATCACCAGCACCGGCGACGCCGACGACCCGTTCGGGCCGCCGCCGCCGGTGAGCAGGTACGGCTCGGTGAACAGGTTCGCGCCGGTGATGGTGGCCAGGATGACCACCAGGGCGGTCGCCGGGCGCACCGCCGGCACGGTCACCGAGCGGAACCGGGCCCACGCCGACGCCCCGTCGACGGCCGCCGACTCGTAGAGCTCCTTCGGCACGTTCTGCAGCGCGGCGAGGTAGAGCAGGATGAAGAAGCCGAGCTGCTTCCAGGCCACGAACACCGCGATGACCGGCATCGCGAGGCCCTCGTTGACCAGCCAGGACGGGTCGGGCGCGAGTGGACCGAGCACCCGGTTGACCAGCCCGTCGGAGTTGAACAGGAACAGCCACACCCCGACGACGGCGACGCTCGCGGTGACGTACGGGACGTAGAAGGCGACCCGCAGGAACGTCCGTGCCCGCACCACCCTGTTCAGCGCCACCGCCAGCAGCAGCGCCAGCCCGGCGGTGAGCGGCACGTTGATGACGAGGAAGACGCCGATGTTGCCGAACGCCTGGCGCACCTGCGGGTCGGTCAGCACCGCGCGGTAGTTGTCCAGCCCGACGAAGGGCCGGTCCACCACCGCGCCGGGGGCGGCGAAGAAGTAGTCGTGGAAGCTCATCCAGACCGCGAACCCGAGCGGATAGGCGAAGACCGCGGCGACGAACACGGCGTACGGCGCGGCCAGGAGCAGGCCCACCGGGTGACGGCCGAGCACCGCCGCCACCCGGCCGCGCGGGGCGCGGCGTCCGGCGCCGTCGCCGCCGGCCACCGGCCCGGCCGTGGCGGCGGCTGCGGCGTGGGCGGCGGCCATCAGGAGGCGGCGAGCTGCTCGGCCTTCTCCGCGGCGGCGGAGAGGGCGTCGGGCACCGGCTTCTTGCCGAAGATCACCGATTCGGTGTACGCGTCGCGGAACGCCTGCCAGATGGCCACGGAGTTGGGCACGTTGGGCACCTCGACGGTGCGCGCGGCCTGCTGGGCGAAGCCCTGGTAGGCCGGGTTCTTCGCGAAGTGGTCGGGGTACGCGGCCGGCAGGTCGGCGCGCAGCGGCATCTGGCCGGTGGCGGTGAGCAGCGCGCCGTCCTGTTCCTTGCTGGTGGCGAACTTCAGCACGTCCCAGGCGGTGGCCCGGTTCTGGCAGGCCGAGTACATGGCGACGTTCTTGGCGTCGCTGAACGTCCGCACCTGGTCGGCGGGGACGCCGGTGGAGGTGGGCACCGGCACGGCGCCCCAGGAGACCTTGTCCCGGTAGACCGAGATGGCCCACGGGCCGACGATGGCCATGGCGGCCTTGCCGTCGGCGAAGGAGTCGCCGTTGTACTTCTCCTTGGGGGCCAGGCCCTCGGCGTAGAGGGTCTTCCAGAACTCGGCGACCCGCTGCCCCTCGGGGGAGGCGAACTGCGGCTTGCCGCCGTCGAGGAGCTGCCTGCCGCCGGTCTCGGCGGCGAACAGCGGGTAGAAGTCGAACCAGGACTGGAAGAACTCGCTGGTCGGCGCGGGGTAGATCGCGGCCGGCGCGGCGCCGGACGACTTGATCTTGCGGGCGGCGGCGAGGAACTGGTCGTACGTGGCCAGCTGCGGCTTCTCCGGGTCGAGGCCCGCCCTGGCGAAGACCTTCTTGTTGTAGAAGATCATCACCGGGTTCGACTTCCACGGGAGCTGGTAGAACCTGCCGTCCGGCGACTTGTACTGCTCGGCCGTCGCGCCCGTGCGCGCGGTGATGTAGTCGGTGGCGTCGGCGAAGGAGTCGAGCGCGACGAGGCCGCCCTGCTTCTGGAACTGCGGCACGGCGGCGGGAGCGGTGTTGAAGATCAGGCACGGGGCGTTGCCGGCGGTGATGGCCGCCCCGATGACCTCCTCGGAGCTGGTGCCCGCCGGGATCTCCTGGGCGGTGATCGTCTGGTCGGCGTGCTGGGCGTTCCACGCCTGCACCATCGCCTTGCCCCAGGCGACCTCCTCGGCGTTGTTGGACAGCCAGATCGTGATCGGGCCGCGGGCGGCGTTGGCCTTGCCGGCGTCGCCGCCGCCGGAGCCGCCGCAGCCGGCGGTGGCGGCCAGGGCGACGGTCAGCAGGGCGGCGGGAAGGGTCCGTCTCATGTCTTCTCCGATCCGGGACGGGGTCAGGTTCGTCCGCCCGCCGGGCCGGTGGCCGTCGGCGGTGCGGGTGAGGCGGTGCTGCGGGTGCTGTGGTCGGGTGTGGCGGGCTCGGGTCAGGGGCGTCGGGTGGGTGGTGGCGCCGTCGATCCGCGCACGACCAGTGGCGCGGGTGGGGTGGGGAGGTCCGCGCCGGGCCGGCCGTCGATGAGGTCGAGCAGGGCGTCGGCGGCGGCCCGGCCCCAGCCGAAGGGGTCGGTGCGGACGGTGGTGAGGGTGGGGGTGACGTAGCCGGCGAGCTCCGTGTCGTCGAAGCCGGTGATCGACAACTCGTCGGGCACCTTGATGCCGAGCTGGACGGCGACCGAGAGGCCGGCGATCGCCATCAGGTCGTTGCCGTAGACGATCGCGGTGGGTGGGTCGCCGGTGGCGAGCAGCGCGCGGGTGGCCTGCGCGCCGCCGGCCGCCGAGAAGTCCGACTCGACGCACGGGCCGGGGGTCAGGCCGGCGTCGGCGAGGGCCTGCTCCCACGCCTGGCGGCGCACGGCGCCGTGCAGGAAGTGCAGCGGCCCCGAGACGTGGGCGATGCGGCGGTGCCCGAGCCCCGCCAGGTGGGTCACGGCCGCCGTGACCCCGGGCCGGTCGTCGACCAGCAGCGCGGGATGCTTGCTGGGCACGTCCGGCCGGCCGATGGTGACCGCCGGCAGCCCCAGCTCGGCCAGCAGGGCGATCCGCGGGTCGCCGAGCCGCAGGTCGAGCACGAACACCCCGTCGACCCGTTCGGCCGTGGCGAGCCGGCGGTAGCTGGCCTCCTCCGCGGACAGGTCCGGCACCACCTGGAGCACCAGGGACTGCCCCCGGTCGGACAGGGTCCGCTCCACGCCGGCGATGAACGACGGGTAGAACGGGTCGGCCCCGAGCAGCTCGGGCGGCCGTGCGATCACCATGCCGACGCTGAACGCCCGCGACGCGGACAGGGCCCGGGCCCGGTGGCTCGGGGCCCAGCCCAGCGACGCGGCCACGGCCAGGATGCGGGCCCGGGTCTCCTCGGCCACCCCGGGACGCCCGTTGAGTGCGAAGGACACCGCGCCCTTGGACACCCCGGCCGCCTTCGCGACGTCGGTGATGGTCGGTCGGCTCGGTCCCACGCGCGGCATCCTCTCGGCCCTGTTCCGGCAACGTTCGGTTCACACCGATGCAACAAACGACCCCCGTTGGAGAGGGACGCTAGACCGGTTTAGTAGCCCGCGCAAGCCCAGCGCCGACCCCGTTCGCCCGGTCCCGGCGCGCTCACGCAGCGTGGCGGGGGCGGGGTCCGCGCGCACGAAGGGCCGCCCGGCGGTTCGCCGGGCGGCCCGATGTCGTCGCGTACGAGCAGGTCAGGACAGGGTGCGGGTGCCGGCAGGGCCGGGCGCCCCCGACCGCGTCGTCAGACGCCCGGCTCCCGGTGCCAGCGCACCGTCACCTGGAGTTGCCCCTGCACGCCGGTGCGGGCGATCAGCGCCCCCGCGTCGGCCGTCAGCTGGATCCCGAAGCTGATCTCCACTTCGTCCGGCCGGTCCACCATGGACCGGAACTCGGTGAGCGCGGCCGACGCGGCGTCCCGCGCCTGGCCGATCGCCCTGTTGAAGCTCACGCCGGCCCGGCGGAGCACCTCGTCGGCGGCGGACGCCGGGGCGATCCCCGGCGTCTCGTCCACGGCCACGAGCACGGTCCCCCCGCCGTCGAGGGCGAACTCGACCACCTCGCTCATCCACTGTCCCTTCTCGATGGCTACCCCGGCGGGCTGAGACACGGCAGCCCCAGCCACTCCTGCGGCGGCGTCCGGTCCCGCACGCTATCCAACTCCTTCAACAGGCTGTCCAGCAGCGCGGGATCGGCCAGGTACTGCAGGACGGCCGAGTGGAACGCGGCGGTCATCGCCGCCGGCATCATGTCCGAGGCGTCCCGGCACAGCGTGCCGGTGGCGAGGGTCCGCGCGATGCGGCGCGGCAGACCGTCCGGGTACGCCGCCGCGTCGGTCGCCGCGTTCAGGGTGAACGCCAGGTGGCCGCTCGCCTCCCGCCACACCTGGCGGGCCCGCTCGCCGGCCAGGAAGCGGATCAGCGCCCGCGCCTGCGGCGAGTCGGCGAACATGCCCACCACGTCCTCCGAGACCTCCCGCACTGGCGCGTCCGTCGTGCCGAACGCCGGGGCGGGGAAGAAGTCGAACTCCGGTGGCCGGCCCGGAGCCCACTTCCCGGGGTGCTCGACGAGGAACCTCTGGTAGGACCCGACGATGAACGAGGCTTGATGGTCGAGGAAGCACGTCGGGGGCGAGACGAGCATGCCCGGCCCCGCCACGTCGAAGTTGGTCAGCAACGGGTTGGGCGTGCCCCGCCCGGCCCCCACCAGCGCGCCCCACGCCTGCCAGGCCCCCCGCACCTCCGGCGACGTCCACGCCTGCTGCCCCGCCGCCCACCGCTGGTAGACGGTCTGCCCGGAGCGGTGCAGCAGGATGTCCTCGATCCAGTCGGTGCCCGGCCACCCGGACTGCGGCTGCGACCCCATCCCGAGGCACCACGGCGCGCCGCCCCGGTCGTCGAGCGCGCGGGTCAGCGCCACCAGCTCCGCCCACGTCGCCGGTGGCGACGACACCGTGGGGCCGCCCGGCGCGTTCGTGCGGTGCCAGATCAGGCTCTTGGCGTGCACGGCGACGGAGAGCCCGTACACCCGGGCGGTCGCGGCCCCCGGCGGCGGCAGCCGCAGCAACTGCGGGGCGAGGCCCGCCTCGCCGGCCGGGACGACGTCGTCGAGCGGGAACAGGTCGCCGCTGCGCACGTACGCCTTCAGGTCGTTGAGCCGGGGCAGCACCGCCACGTCGGGCGGCCGGCCCCGGTCGACCCCGGACCGCAGCACCTGGCTGACGTCCCGGGTGCCCTGGTAGGTGTACGTGATCCCGGTCTCCGCCGTGAAGGCGTCCAGCACCGCCAGGAAGGGCCAGGCCTCGCTGTTGCGCCGCCGCTCCTCGTCGGTGGCGCCCCCGCCGTCCTCCGACCAGGACGCGACGACGCTCAGGGCCCGCGGCCGTGGGGGATCGGCGCAGGCGGCCGGACCGATGCCGACGAGCAGGACCGGGATCAGGGCGAGCGCACCGCGTCTCATCGTTGCCGATACCTGTATTCCTCTAGTCGGGGCAGGAAACCGACGACCACCAGCGCGGCGGCGAGCAGGGCCGCCGCCGGCAGGACGACCTCGCCGCCGCGGCTGTTCGCGGCCCGCGCCGCGAGCCCGGTGGCGTCCTGGCCGTGCCGCCACGCCGTGCTGCCGGCCGCGTCGATCTCGTTCGCCGACCCGGCCGACGTCGGATCGCCGTCGCGCTGGTCGAGGACCTGCTCGATCGTGTCCGCGCACGGCGTCGGCGCGCAGGCGGTGCGGAGCAGGGCGGCCAACTGCGTGGCGTTGCGGTCGGCCAGCGCCGTCAGCTGGGCCCTCCGGGCGGCGGCGGCCCGGTCCGTCGCGGCCCGCGCGTCGCCGAGCTGGCCGGTCGAGTGCAGGCTCGTCGCCGTGGTGCCGCCCAGCGCCAGCACCGCGAGCGTGGCCAGCAGCAGCGGCGCGTTCAGGGCCCGCCGGAACCGGCGGCGCAGGAACAGCTGGGCGGCGACCAGCAGCGCGCCGAGGGCGAGCACCGGCAGCAGCCAGAGCAGGATCGTCGCCCGGCCCGTCCAGGCCCCGTCGACCTGCCGGTCCAGCGCCGCGTCCTGCTTCTCCTCCAGCCGGTCGAGGCGCAGCAGGATCTCCTCCAGCAGGCCCGACGCGTCGCGCAGCGCGGCGGTGCCCAGCGCCCTGCCGTCGGGCTGGGCGAAGTGCGCGTGGGCCCGCTCGATCAAACCGGCGTAGGTGACCAGCGACGCCTCGACGACCTGGATGTCGCGGCTGCCGTCGTCGCCGGCGGCGTTGTCCTCCGCGATCTCGGCGAGGTGCTGGCCCGCGCGGGCGATCTGGTTCTGGTAGTCCTCGCCCGGCCCGGCGAGCAGCCGGGTGCCGGCGGCGAAGCTGGCCACCGCCGCGCCGTGGGCCTCCCGCAGGGCGACCTGGGTGTCGTACACGGCCAGGATCGCCGGCACGGAACGGTCGTAGGCGGCCTCCGTGGTGCGCTGCACCCCGAGGAAGGCCGCGAGGCAGCCGGCCAGCGCGACCGCGTTCGCGGCGAGCAGCGCCCACAGCAGCCGCAGCAGCGTCCGCCGGGTGGTGCTGGTCAGCGCCGTGCCGCTCACGCCGGCACCGGGCCGGCGTCGGCGGGGTCGGTGAACTCGTGGCGGCACCGCTGGCAGAACCGGGCGCCCGGCGGCGAGCGGTGGCCGGCCGGGCAGACCCGGGGCGGGGCGTCGGCGGCCGGCCCGGGCCCCGACGCCGGCCGGGGGGCCGGGCCCGGCACCGTGACCGACGACCGCACGGCCACGCTGATCACGTCGAGCCGGGGCAGGTCCTCGCGCAGCCGCACCGGGGCGGCGTCGACGTCCTCGACGAGCAGCCGCAACTGTTCCAGGTGGAACGCGTCGCCGGCGGCGGTGGCCAGCGCGACCGCGCGGCCGAGCAGCCGGGCGGCCGTCTCCCGGTCGCCCGCGTCGTACGCGTCGCAGCCGTCGGCGATGAGCCGGCTCAGCTCCTCCTGCCCGGTGTAGTGGGCGACCCGCGGGTCGATCCGGCTGGACAGGGCCAGGTCCTCCGTCCAGTGCGCCAGGAGGTTCACCGGCCCGGTGGCCGGCACCTCGTCCAGCAGCAGGTCGACGCGGGCGACCCGCAGGTCCTCGCCCGTCGGCCGGCCCGCCGGGTCCACCTCGAGGCACAGGTGGTATTCCCGACTCTCCACCCCCCACGAGCCGGTCGGGCAGGTCACGGAGCGGTCGTCGAGCGGCGTCACGGGCAGCTCCATGATCGTGGGATGCACCTGCCGGCAGGACAGCACCCGCGCCGGCGGCACCACGGCGATCCGCAGGCCGGCCCGGGCCACCCGCTTGGCCATCGTGGCCCGCATGGTCGCCCGGAAGTCGGCCTCCAGCTCCTCGGGCCGGCGGACCGCGTCGGCGGTGCCGTGCAGCGCCTCGGCGACGCGGGTCAGCTCGCGGGGCTCCCAGGCGTCGCCGACGCCCCGGGCGTCGCAGACGAACTGGCCCGCGCAGGCCGCCAGCACCTCCGCCAGCCGCTGCGGCGTCTCGTGCTCGTTGCGCCCGTCGGTGAGCAGCAGGGCGTGCCGGATCGCCTCGGGGTGCCCGGCCAGCAGCTCCCGGGCCAGCTCCAGCCAGGCGCCGATCGCCGTGCCGCCGGCCGCGGCGAGCCGGCCCAGCTCGCGCCGGGCCGCGTCCCGGGTGGCCGGTGCGGCGACGGCCAGGCCCCGGTGGGCGGGGTAGACCATCCGGGCCTCGTGGGTGCCCTCCACGACGGCGAAGCGGACCCCGTCCGGCAGCATCTCGACGGCTGCGGCGGTGGCCCGCCGGGCCGCGCCGAGCTTCGTCGGCGGGTGCGCCATGGACCCGGAGCAGTCGACGACGACCACCTCCGCGTAGCCGGAGCCGTCGACCTCGGGCGGGGCGTCGCCCGCGCCGGCCCGCGCGGTGACGGTGAGGATCGCGTGCAGCTGGCGGTCCCTCGTGGACAGGAACCGGTCGTGGTCGATCCGCAGGTCGAAGTCGAGCGCGCTGGACACCGGGTCGCTCCTCACCGTGCTCGCAGGAAGGTCAGTGGCCGGACCGCGTTCGCCCGGTCGACGAGGACACCGTGGTCGTTGGCCGTGCGCGCCTGCCGGGCCAGGTCCCGCAGGGACCGCTCCAGCAGCCGCCGCAGGGACCGCTCCGCCGGCGCGTCGCCCAGCGTCCCGCCGGCGGTCAGGCCGGCGGCGCCGTGCGCGAGGACCCGGTCCAGGGCGGCCTGCCGGAGCACCGCCGTCATCCGGTCGCGCGCCTCGCCGTGCCGGGCGCCCCCGTCCAGCCGCAGGCGGTCGAGGCGGCGCACCGCCTCGTTGAGGTGCTCCGCGCCGGGCGGGTCGTCGCCGAGCCGGGTGGCCAGCACCCGCACGGCCGCGACCTGGGCGGCGTCGTAGTGCCGGGAGACGCGGGGGACGCCGTCGAGGAACTGCACCGCCGCCTCCCGGTCGCCGTCGGCCAGCCGCAGCCGGGCCAGCCCGAACGCGGCGCTGGCGGCCGACCGGTCCCGACGCCACACCGCCCGGTAGTAGCGGGTCGCCTCGCCGGCGTCGCCCCGCTGCTCCGCGCAGTAGCCGAGCGCCAGCTTCGGGGCCACCTCGCCCGGCAGCTCCGCGTACGCCCGGTCGAACCGCTCGCCCGCCTCGGCCACGTCGGACCGGGCGAGCGCCAGCAGGCCGTGGTGCCAGACCAGCCGCCAGTCGGCGGCCGCGTCCTCCCGCAGCAGCCCGGCCGCGATCTCCAGGGCCTCCAGGGCCTCCTGGGCCGGCCCCGGCCCGGCCAGCTCCAGGTGCGCCCGGCAGCGCGACAGCTCGACCTCGACCGAGGCCGTCTCGAACGCCGCGAGCCGGGCCAGCAGGCTGCCGGGGTCGAGCGCGCCGATCAGGTGCAGGGCGGCGGTGGCCGGGTCGCCGGCCGCGGGGCGGGGCACCGGCAGGCCGGTGGCCACCGAGGGCGGTGCCGGGCGGCCGTGGTGCGGCGCCTCGGCGGCGGCCGGGTCCGTCCAGGCCGCCAGCGCCGGCACCGCGCCGAGCCCCGCGTCGAGCAGCGCCGCCGTGGGGGCGAACACGGTGGAGGGCTCCTGGGCGCGGTCGGCCGGGG
Source organism: Micromonospora sp. WMMD712 (assembly GCF_029581295.1). Classification (NCBI taxonomy): domain Bacteria; kingdom Bacillati; phylum Actinomycetota; class Actinomycetes; order Micromonosporales; family Micromonosporaceae; genus Micromonospora; species Micromonospora sp. WMMD712. Next base: position 1,350,083 of record NZ_CP120743.1, on the reverse strand, counting down.
GCGCCGGCAGCAGCTCCCGCAGCACGCCCTTGAGCTGCTCGGACATCTCCGACGCGGACGCGAAGCGGCGACGCCACTCGGGGTGGGCGGCCCGGGTGACCAGCCGCCCGAACGACTCCGCACCGAGGGCGGTGTCGCGGCCGGGGGAGTCGAGCGGGGGGCGGCTCAGCTCCCGCAGCATGACCCCGACCGCGTAGAGGTCCGAGCGCACCGTGAACCCGTGCGCCGCCAGCTCGGTCGGGCTCACCCCGTAGGTCTCGGTGCGCACCTTCGGGCTGTGCCGGTCGTCGGCCCGGCGCACCCCGCCGAGGTCGATCAGCTTGACCCGGTCGGCGGTGCGGACGACGTTGCCCGGGTGCAGGTCGGTGTAGAGCAGCCCCTTGCCGTGCAGGTGGTCCAGCGCGGTCAGGATCTCGTGACCGTAGGCGAGGATCTCCACCAGGGGCAGCGTGACCGCCGGCCGGGTCGGGTCGACCGCCGCCTGCCAGAGCTCGTGCAGCGGCATCCCCTCCAGGTATTCCATCACGATGTAGCTGGTCTGCCCGCCGAAGAGCCGGTCCGGCGCGCTGACGAAGTTGAAGATCCGGACGATGTTCGGGTGGTCCAGGGTGGTCAGGAACTGCCGCTCGGAGACCTCGATCGCCAGGGCGTCGGGCTCGGTCTTGCTGATCAGCCGCTTCAGGGCCATGGGCTTGCGGTCGAGGTGCACGTCCTCGGCGAGGTAGACCTGCCCGAGGCCGCCCCGGGCCAGGTAGCCGACCACTTCGTACTGCCCGGCCACCAGGTCGCCGGGCGCGAGGGCGGAGACGAACGCGAAGGGCGTGCCGCAGTGCGGGCAGTAGCCGTGGTCGAGCCGCTCGGCCCCGCCCCGGCCGACCTCCCGCCGGCACGCGGGGTTGGCGCAGAACCGCTCGTGCTCGGGCACCGTCAGGCCTGCCGTGGTGCGCCGGTGGCCGGTGAAGTCGCGCACCGGCAGGGACACCAGCCCCGCCACCGGCCAGGTCTCGGCCCCGACCGGCGCCCCGGCCGTCGGCCTCGTGGCCCGTGCCGGCCGGGGCGCGAGGCCGCAGACCTCGCAGAAGCCGTCGGCGTCGACGACGCCCGGACAACCCGGGGTACGCGCACAGCGCATCAGGACGTCGCCCCTTCCCGCCGGTCGTCGAGGGCGCCCCGGACCGCCTCGGCGTAGGCGTGCACGGCGTCGGCGGCCTCGGTGAGGTCGCAGGGGCCGGCCCAGAGCAGGTCGTGGGCCTGCCGGTAGGACCGCCCGATGCCCCGGTGCTCGGTCAGCCCGCCGGCGACGGCGCGGGCCCGGTGCGCGTCCAGCAGCCCTCGCAGCTGCTGGTGCTCGGCGGCCCGCGCGGTCAGCTCGCGCCGCAGCGCCGTCGCCTCGTGCAGGGCCCGGTCGGTGCCCTGCTCCGTGGCGGCCAGGTGCTCCAGCAACGGGCCGGGGTCGGGCTCCCGGGCCGCGGCCCGCAGCGCCGTGAGCCGGATTCGCAGCAGGGTGGCCCGCGGCTTCTCCGGTGGCAGCCCGCGCACGCGCGCCCCGAGCCGGCGGCGGTGCTCGCGGGCCAGGTGCTCGGCCTCGTGCAGCCCGGCGATCCGGCGGGCCAACAGCGCGAGCCGCAGGCCGACCGCGGGGCTGCGGAAGCCCACCAGGATCCGCAGGTCGCGGTCGGCGGCGCGGTCGACGATCGGGCCGACCACGTCGTTAACCAGCGCCTCGGGGGCGCTCGACTCGTCCACGCCGTCGATCAGCAGCGACCGGGGCGCCGCGTCGCCGAGCAGGTCGCCCGCCGGGGGCCCGGTGCTGCCGACGAAGCCCAGGATCCGGGCGGCCAGCTCCCGTGGTGGCTTGCCGGCGGCGTCCAGCGCCAGGTCGATGCTGCCCAGCGGCGGCAGCGACGGGTCCCGTTCGGCGGCGGCCGGATCGACCGACGACGGCCGGAGCTGCCGGTTGGACAGCACCACGGCCCGGCGCACGGTGGCCGAGGACGCCGACGTGGGCGGGCCGGTGACGACCACCAGGACGTTCTGCGCGAAGCGGCGGGCGAAGAAGTCGGCCGTGCGCCGGGCGACCTCGCCGTCCTCCCGGCCGCCGCCCACCGACGTCAACTCCCGGTCGACGGAGGAGTCGCCGACCACCCACGCCTGGAGCAGGGGCAGATGGTGGAGCAGGGTCTCCACGGGGATCATGAACGACCGGCCGGAGGCGGGGCCGCTGTAGTAGGAGACCACCATGCCCACCACGTAGCCGGTCGCGTTGTCGACCGCCGCCGCGCCGCTGAACCCGCTGCGTACCCGGAGCCCGGGGGTCGCCGGGCTCGGGTCCATCTGCATCCACTCGTTGGCCGGGCCCGTGCCCCCGTGCAGGACGGCGTGGACGGTCTCGCCGTCGCGGAACTCCTTGGGGAACCCGAAGGCGTAGACGTGTTTCTCCCACAGTGGCAGCCGCCGCAGCTCGGCGCCCGGGCGGCCGGGGACCGGTTCGGAGAGTTCGAGCAGGGCGATGTCGCCCTGGCCCTCCCTGCCCGCCGGCACCCAGCCGCCGGCCACGACCCCGGCGGACCGGGCGGGCAGCCGGGGCAGGCGGACCAGCTCGACCTGGACCCGGTCTGCGGGCGGGGTGGCCCCCGCCGTCGCGCGGCCGACCGCGCGGTCGACGACGTGGGCGCAGGTGAGGACGTGCCGGTCGCCCAGCAGCGTCCCGCTGCCGAAGATCACGCCGCGGGCGTCACGGATGCGCACCACCCATGGCTGACGGCCGTGATTCTCCCTCACCTGTGCATGGTATTCGCAGATCCTTTCGGGGATGGGGCGCGGAATTGACCATTGTAAGAAAGACGACTCGGCCGCGAAACGCGAAAGAGGCGGCGGTCGAAGCATTCGTGAATGGATTTCGCCGCGATTCCTGTGCCCCGCGCGGCCCGCTGCGGTGGGCTACCCTCTGCCCGGTGAGCGTGACCACGTCGACGCCTGTCGCGCCCGCGCCGCACGGGCGCGGCCGGGGCTTCCGCGCGCTCTGGGCGGCCCAGGTCCTCTCCGTGCTCGGCGACTCGTTCTCCCAGCTCGCCGTGCCGCTGCTGGTGCTCGACGCGACCGGTTCGATCGCCACCGCCGGCCTGCTCACCGGCGCGTCCGGAGTGGCCGCGGTGGTCGCCGGCCTGTTCGCCGGCGTCGTCGTGGACCGCTTCGACCGGCGGGCGCTGCTGGTCGGCGCGGACGTGGCGCGGATGCTGCTGCTCGCGGCGGCCCCGCTGGTGTGGTGGCTGGCCCCGACCCCGCCGATCTGGCCGCTGTTCGTGCTGCTGCCGCTCGCCGCGGCGATCGGCATGGTGTTCCAGGTCGCCGCCGTCACGGTGGTGCGCGGCCTGGTCGACGGCCCGGAGCTGACCCGGGCGAACGGCCGGCTGTACGCCGGCACCGCGCTCGCGGCGGTCGCCGGCCCCGCGTTGGCCGGTGCCGTGTCCGGCTGGTGGGGCCCGGCCGGCGCGCTCGCCGTCGACGCCGCCAGCTTCGGCGTCTCCGGGGCGCTGCTGACGCTGGTCCGGCTTCCCGCGCGCAGCGCCGCGCCCGCCGACGCGGCGGGCCGCGCCGGGCCGTGGACGGAGTTCCTCGCCGGGGCGCGGTTCCTGTGGCGTCACCGGGTGCTGCGCCCGCTGACCGCGCTGCTGACCGTCTTCCTGCTGTTCACCTACGGCATGGACGACGTGGTCGTCTACCACCTCAAGCACGGCCTGCACCAGCCCGACGGCGCGGTCGGCCTGGTGCTCGCCGCCGGCGCCGCGGGCACGGTCACCGGGTCGCTGGTCGTCGCGCGGCTGCGCCGGCGGTTCGGGTTCGGGGCGTGCTGGATCGGCGCGACCGCGGCCACCGGCGGCGCGGTCGCGGCCCTCGCGTCGACCCGCCGGCCCGCCGAGGTCGGCGCGCTCGTGGCCGTCTACTTCGGTTGCCTCAGCGTCGGCGGCATCTGCTCAATGTCGCTGCGCCAGGAGGTGACGCCGGAGCACCTGCTCGGCCGGGTCACCGCCGCGTTCTGGACGATCCACTTCTCCCTCGGTGGGATCGGCGCGGCGGCGTTCACCTGGCTGGCCCAGCGCCACGGCGCGCCGGTGACCTTCGTCGTGGCCGGTGCCGGCGGGGTCGCGATCGCGGTCGCCGCCCTGGGCACCGCCGTGCGCCGGGCCGGCCCCGCCGCCGGTCACCCGATCGGGTGACCTCCCGCGGTACCGTCTTCGGCCCGGCCCGTCGCTGTCAGAATCGGCCGCATGTCCAGCACCGGGGAGATGATCACGCTCAGGGACGGCCGCCGGATGGCGGTGCACCGCTCCGGTGCGGACACCGGCCGTCGGGTGGTGGTGTTCTGTCACCCGGCCCCGGGCTCCGGGGCCTTCGACCCCGACCCCGCGGCCACGCGCCTCGCCGGGGTGACCCTCCTCGCCCCGGACCGGCCCGGTTACGGCAGCTCCGAGGCGGCCACCGGCTGGTCCGACGTGCCGGCCGCCGCCGACGACCTCGCCGAGCTGATCGACCAGCGCGGCCTCGGGCGGGTCGCCGTCGCCGGCTGGTCGGCCGGCGGGCGGGTCGCGCTCGCCCTCGCGGCCCGCCGGCCCGACCTGGTCCGCCGGGTGGCCGTGCTGGCCACCCCCGCCCCCGACGAGGAGGTGCCCTGGCTCGACCCCGGGCAGCGGGACATGCTCGCGGCGCTGCGCGACCGGCCCGTCGCCGACGTCCGCGCCGCGCTGGACGCCGCGCTGACCCCCCTGGTGCCCGCCGACCCTCGGGACCCGGCCGCGGCGCGGCTGCTCGGCGCGAACCGGGCCGACGAGGCCGCGTTGGCCGACCCGGCCACGGCGGCGCGGATCGGCGACCTGCTGGCCGAGGCGTTCGCCCAGGGCACGCGGGGCCTGGCGGACGACGTCGCCGGCTACTCGCTGCGCCCCTGGGGCTTCACGCCCGACCAGGTGCGGGCGGACACCCTGCTGCTCTACGGGGCCGGGGACGCCCTCGCCGGCCCCGAGCACGGCCGCTGGTGGCGCGACGCGCTGCCCGACGCCCGGCTGGAGGTCGTGCCGGACGCCGGTCACCTGGTGGTGGCGCAGTCCTGGCGCAGGGCCCTCGACCACCTGGTCGGTCCGCCCGCGCGGGCCACCTCCGCCCGGGAGGCGGTCGCGCTCATCCTCCGCGCGTCGAGCCCGCCGCGTCCGGTGCGCTAGCGGTGACGCGCGATCCCGTTCAGCCGCCCTCCTCGGGCGGCAGCACCGCCAGGGCGAGCGTCAGGTCCAGCACGGTCTGCGGGTCGAGCAGCCGGTCGCCGTACAGCTCCCGCACCTGCGCCATCCGGTAGCGCACGGTCTGCGGGTGCACGAACAGGGCCGCCGCCACGTCGTCGCGGCGGCCCTGGTGCAGCAGCCAGGCCCGCAGCGTCTCGGCGAGCCGGTGGGCGGTGGCCGGCGGCAGCGCGGCGAAGGGCTCCAGCACCTGCGCGCGCAGGTCGGCCAGGGCCTCCGGGTCCGTGCTGAGCAGCAGCCGCGCCAGGTGCCGCTCGGTGTCCAGGGGCGCGTCGGCGTCGTCGCGCGGCAGCCCGAGCGACAGCGCGCGGGCGGCCCGCTCGTACGACCCGGCCACCCGGTGCCACGGCCGGGCCGGGCCCAGCACCGCCCGGTGCCCGCGCAGCATGCGGGCCAGCTGCCGCCGCCGGCCGCCGTGGACGTCGGGCACCAGCAGCACGGCCAGCTCCTCGGCCGGTTCCGTCCCCGGCACGTCCTCCCCGCTCTCCAGCGTCTGCGGGCTCAGCGCGGTCAGCACCGTGCGGAGGCCGCTGCGGGGCAGCAGCACGACGGTCAGCGTCTGCGGCGGGGGCCAGTCCGCCCGGGTGGCGCTGCGGCGCAGCACGTCCTCGGCCTCGCCGGCCAGCAGCTGCTGGGCGAGTCGCTCCAGGTAGCGCTGCCGGGCCCGGCCCACGCTGGCCAGCTCGTCGGCGTGCCCCGCCACGCTGGCGGCGGAGAGCTCGTCGATGTAGGCGAACATCAGCTCGGCGAACTCGGCGACCGTCGTCGCCGCGAGCCCGGCGCGCACGGTGGTGGTGGAGACCTCCCGCCAGGCCACCCGCGCCCCCACCCGGTACGCCGCCAGCAGCGCGTCCATGCTGCGGCCGGAGCGGGCCTCGCCGCTGCCGAGGGCGTACGCCGCCTCCAGCGCGGGGGCCAGCGGGGTGCTCGGGTCGGCTGCGGCCTGGGGACGGCCGACGAGCTGGAGGAACGTGCCCAACGCGATGCGTACCGCGTTTTCGATCTTGGCCCGCATCTGCCCGGTGAGGGTGCCCGAGTAGGCCGGGACCTCGGCCGTGATCGCGGTGACCGTGCGCTCGGCGACCGCCGGCAGCACGGCGAGCAGCCGGGCGGCCGTCGGCGCGTCCAGCGCGAGGTGGGCCGCGCGGCGACCGGTCCCGGACTCATCCGACATCTTGTTCTCCCGGAACAAAACCATGCAGGGCTTTCATCTTTCTTGGCCAAGATGTTATGCGATCGTGTCCGCCACCCTGGTCCTATGACCACCACCGTCCCGCGCCCGTCCGGCCGCCGCACCGTCCGGGACAGGCTGTTCCGGCTCGCCGAGACGGTCACCACGCCGCTGCTGCCCGACGACTACCTCGACCTGGTCGCCCCGCTGCGCTCCGGCGCCGCCCTGCGCGGGCGGATCCTCGGCGTCCGGCCGGAGACCCGGGACGCCGCGACGGTGACCATCCGGCCCGGCCGGGGCTGGCGCGGGCACACCCCCGGGCAGTACGTCCGCCTCGGCGTGGACGTCGACGGGGTCCGCCAGTGGCGGGCCTACTCGCTGACCTCAGCCCCCGACCGCCGCGACGGGCTGATCTCGGTCACCGTGAAGGCGATCCCGGACGGCCGGGTCAGCAACCACCTGGTCCGCCGGGTCCGGCCCGGCACCCTGGTCCAGCTCGACCAGGCCCAGGGCGACTTCGTCGCGCCCGCGACCGCGCCGCGGCAGGTCCTCTTCCTCACCGCCGGCAGCGGCATCACCCCGGTCATGGGGATGCTGCGCGCCGGCGTGCCCGCCTCGCGGGACGTCGTGCTGGTGCACTCCGCGCCCACCGCCGACGACGTGATCTTCGCCGCCGAGCTGCGCGGGCTCGCCGCGCGGGGCGCGATCCGCCTCGTCGAGCGGCACACCGAGACCGACGGCGTGCTCGGCGTGGCCGACCTGGCCGACCTGGTGCCCGACCACCTCGACCGGCAGACCTGGGCGTGCGGCCCGGTCGGCCTGCTCGACGCGGTCGAGGCACACTGGGCCGCCCACGGGGCGGCCGACCGGCTGCACACCGAGCGGTTCCGGCCCACGGTGATCTCCCCGGGCACGGGTGGCGACGTCACCTTCACCCGCGCCGGGGTCACCGTCGCCGCCGACGGCGGCACCCCCCTGCTCGACGCGGGGGAGGACGCGGGGGTGCTCATGCCGTCCGGGTGCCGGATGGGCATCTGCTTCGGCTGCGTGGTGCCGCTGCGCCAGGGCGCGGTCCGGGACCTGCGCAACGGGGAGATCACCACCGCCGTCCCCGGCGACGGCGTGCTCATCCAGACCTGCGTGTCGGCGGCGGCCGGTACCTGCGACATCGACCTCTGACAGGAGAACCGGACGTGACCGCCATCCAGAAGAAGGCCCACAACCCGATCGCCCACCTCACCGCCGCCGACATCGAGGAGCTGGGCCGGGAGCTCGACGCCATCCGCGACCGGGTGCTCGCCAGCCGCGGCGAGGCCGACGCGGCCTACATCCGCAAGGTGATCTCCACCCAGCGCCGGCTGGAGCTGGGCAGCCGGGCGGTGCTGCTGTTCTCGCTGTTCCCGCCGGCCTGGGTCGTCGGCACCCTCGGCCTCGCCGTGGCCAAGATCCTGGAGAACATGGAGATCGGCCACAACGTCCTGCACGGCCAGTACGACTTCATGCGCGACCCGAAGATCCACTCGACGACCTGGGAGTGGGACCACGTCTCCCCGGCAGAGCAGTGGAAGCACTCGCACAACCAGCTGCACCACACGTACACCAACGTGCTCGGCAAGGACAACGACCTCGGGTACGGCATCATGCGCGTCGACGAGGACCAGCCCTGGCACCCCGTCCACCTCGGCCAGCCGCTGTGGAACCTGGTCAACGCCTGCTTCTTCGAGTACGGCATCGCCGCGTACGACCTGGAGCTGGGCCACAACCTGCGCAAGGGTCGGCACAAGGCCCCCGAGTTCCGGGCCCGCGCCCGGGCGGTCGGCCGCAAGATCCGCCGCCAGTTCCTCAAGGACTACGTCATCCACCCGCTGCTGTCGGGGCCGTCGTTCCTCAGCACCCTCGCGGCCACGTTCACCGCGAACCTGATCCGCAACCTGTGGAGCCACTCCGTGATCATGTGCGGGCACTTCCCGGAGGGGGTGGAGACCTTCGAGAAGACCTCCATCGAGGGGGAGACCCGGGGGGAGTGGTACCTGCGGCAGATGCTCGGCTCGGCCAACATCAGCGGTAGCCGGCTGCTGCACATCATGACCGGCAACCTGTCGTTCCAGATCGAGCACCACCTCTTCCCCGACCTGCCGAGCTGCCGCTACCAGGAGGTGGCCCCCGAGGTGCGGGCGCTGTTCGCCAGGTACGGGCTGACGTACACCACCGGGGCGCTGCCGAAGCAGGTCGCCTCCGCCTGGTGGAAGGTCATCCGGCTCTCGCTGCCCAACCGGGCGACCGAGCCCCCCGCCGCCACCCCGCCGGCCGCCGCGCCGCAGGAGCGGCAGGACGCCCTGGCGACCTCGTCGGCCTGAGCGGCCGGTCCGGCCGGCGGGCTCCGGAACCAGGCCGGGTGGGCAAGGGCTCCCGAACCCGGCCGGTCCGGGCGCGGGCTGCCGGCGCGCTGCTCCGGGGCGTCCGACGCCGCGGGTGTTTTGCCATTCGGCAAGAATCTTTGTCACCGCGTCGGCGTACTCCGCATGCTCGACGGGCCGGGTGCCGAAGGCAGCCGGGCTCTCGACGGGAGGTCAGCCAGTGGCAGATGAGACGAGCGCCGGTCGCGGCGCGGTCGCGGCGGGAGGCGGCGCGGCCCGGCCGGGTGCCGCCGTGACCGCGACCCGGGCGCCTCGCGCGGAGGACGGGGCCCGATGACGCACGCGTTCGACAAGGGGTACTGGGAGCAGATCTGGCAGGGCGACCGGGCCCCGGCCATGGCCGCCGCCGGGGCCAACCCGCATCTGGTGCGGGAGGTCGACGACCTGACGCCCGGCACGGCCCTGGAGGCGGGGTGCGGGGCGGGAGCCGAGGCGATCTGGCTGGCCGCCCGCGGCTGGCGGGTCACCGCGGCCGACGTCGCCGCCGGGGCGCTGGCGCGCGCGGCCGACCGGGCCGCCGCCGCCGGCGTGGCCGGCAGGGTGCGCTGGGTCGAGGCGGACCTGTCCACCTGGCAGCCGCCCGGCCGGTACGACCTGGTGACCACGCACTACGCGCATCCCGCGATGCCGCAGTTGGACTTCTACGAGCGCATCGCGTCCTGGGTCGCCCCCGGCGGCACCCTGTTCATCGTCGGCCACCTCCAGCACCACGGCCAGCACGCCGCGGCGGGCCACGGCCACGGTCACGGGCCCGGCGGCCACGGCCACGGGCACGGTCACGGCCACGGGCATGGCCACGGTCACGGCGGCGGCTCTGGTCACGGGCCCGGTGACAGCCCCGGGTCGGGCGAGACCGGGCCGCCCGCCGCGGCGTCCGTGACCGCCGCCGACATCACCGCGCGTCTCGACCCGGCCGAGTGGGACATCGTGACCGCGCAGGAGCCGCGCCGGACCGTGACCGGCCCCGGCGGCCACCCGATGACCCTGCACGACGTCGTCGTCAGGGCCCGCCGTCGGCGCTGATCCCCGGCTCGTCGTGCTCAGCGGCGCGCCGAGTGCCGGTGCTGCACCGTCTGGCGGCCCTTGACGAACGCGAACACGATCACCGCGAGCAGCGCGATCACCCCGATGATCACCAGCCAGCGGACCGCTTCGAGCAGCAGCCCCAGCAGGACGAGCGCGCCGGCGACGACGCCGACGACCCAGAGCATGGCGCGCATGTCCACCTCCCGTTGACCGGAGGGCCCCGTCGGTCGGACGCCCCGGACGCCCCGGCCCACCGGGGCGTCCGCCGCGCGAGCGGCCCAGACGCCTTTCCCGGTTCGGCCGGGACCATGCCCGCCGGGACCGCGCCCGCCGACTCTCGCCGACGCCCCGCCCGGCGGGCCGGGCCCGCCCGACGCCTGCCCGTCCGCCCGCCGCCGTGGCGTCGTCGGACCGGACCGCGCCGGTCGGCGCCGGGCGGTCGGCCGGCGTCGGCCGGTCGGGCTAGCGACGGGCGACGTAGACGGTGTTGGCCGACTCCCGGCCCTGCAACGGGTTGGGGAAGCGGACGACGTGGGCCAGGGAGGTCGGGAACACCCCGGTGAGCACCCGCTGGAAGTCCGGGTCCGGCGGGTCGTTGGACCAGAGCGCGAAGACCCCGTCGGGGTGCAGCAGGCCGGCGAGGCGGCGCAGGCCCTCGTCGGTGTAGAACGGGGCGTGGCTCGGGTGCAGCACGTGCCGGGGCGAGTGGTCCACGTCGAGCAGGATGGCGTCGAACCGGCGGCCGGGCGAGTCCGGGTCGAAGCCCGCCCCGTCGGCCACGGCCGCGAAGAAGTCCGCCCGGACGAACCGGGTGCGCGGGTCGTCGGCCAGCCCCGCCGCGAACGGCAGCAGCCCGCGCCGGTGCCAGTCGATGACGTCCTCGATCGCCTCCACCACCAGCAGCGAGGCCACCCGGGGGTCCTCCAGGGCGGTGCGGGCCGTGTAGCCGAGGCCGAGGCCGCCCACCACGACGTCGAGCCCCGTGCCGCGCAGCGGGGCCAGCCCGAGCCGGGCCAGCTCGATCTCCGCGACGGGGAAGAGGCTGGACATCAGGAACTCGTCGTCGAGCTTGACCTCGTAGACCTCGCGGTCCAGCGCGGGGTCGTGCCGACGGCGCAGGCTGATCTCGCCGATCGGGGTCTCCCGCCAGGCCAGTTCCTCGAATCGCACGCCCACGCGGTTCCTCACTTCGGCCGGGTCCGAGCGGATGTTACCGCCCGCGCGGGCCCGGCCGCCGCAACAACGGCCATCCGGTACGCGGCGCGCCCGCGCCCGCCGGCCCGGGGTGGGCCGGGACCGCTCAGGAGGCGGCGCGCAGCCGGGCGTCGAGCGCGTCGAGGTCGGGCAGGAACCACACGTGGTCGGCCCGGTTGGACTCGTGCACCAGGGCGCGCAGCGCCGGGCTGCGCGCCAGCCGCTCGGAGATGTCGCCGATGACGGCCAGGCGCAGCCGGTAGTTGACGAACTTCTGCATGACGTCGCCGGCGAACCGGGTGCCGAGCGAGAAGAACCCCTCGGGCAGCCGGTTCGCGGGCACGGCCACCACCTGCGCGCCGAGGAAGGCCGCGCCGATCAGGTCGAGCGCGTCCTGCTCGGTGGCGACCAGCGGGCCGTCGGGGTCGCACACCAGCACCGGCACCCCGGCCAGCTCCCGCACCTCGTCAGGCATCTCCCACCTTCCCTTCTTCGCGGCCGAGCAGGCCGCTGTCGGCGTCGAGCACGGCGTCGAGCAGGCGCAGCAGGTCCGCAGTGGCGGCGCCGCCGCCCAGGATCACGATCTTCATCCGGTTCCGTTCCGCGTCGTGGACCACCTGCACCCGCAGCGGGCGCGCGAGGTCGTAGCCGTTGTTCGCCCCGGCCAGCACGACCGTGCCGAGCCGGTCGGCCGTGGCCCGGTCGACGCCGTCGACCTGCACGATGCTCGACACCTCCAGCGCGGCGCTCCCGGCCGCCGGGGTCGACGGGCGGCCGGTGAGCGCGTCGAGGTCGGCGCGGGCGATCCGGTACTGCTTGCCGATCCGGGTCGCCCGCAGCCGGCCGGCGCGGATGTAACCACGCACGGTGCGCACGTGCAGGCCGAGGAGGTCGGCGACCTGCTCGACCGAGTACATTTCCTCACTCATCGCTCCCTAGCGTATCCCGAACAGGGAAGGATAGGGAACTTTTATTCCGCCGACCGACGGTCGGCTTCGCTCACATGGCTGTCACTTGACGGCAACCTCTGCCGCTGTCGGGCCCCTAGCCTTGATCCATGTCGACGCGGATCGTCTTCGAGACCCATTCCTGGAGTGAGGACAACGACCGGGGGGTGGCGACCGGCTGGCTGCCGGGGCGGCTGTCCGCGCACGGCCGGGCGTTGGCCGCCGAGCTGGGCGAGCGCAGACGGGCCGACGGCATCGCGGCCGTCTTCACCTCGGACCTGCGCCGGGCGGTGGAGACCGCCGAGGTGGCCTTCGGCGGCGTCGGCATCCCGATCCTGCACGACTGGCGGCTGCGCGAGTGCGACTACGGCGACCGCAACGGCACGTCCGCCGTGGAGCTGCACCAGGGCCGGGCCCGCCACCTCGACTCGCCCTACCCGGGCGGCGAGAGCTGGCGGCAGGCCGTGCTGCGGGCCGGGCGCTTCCTCGACGACGTCCCGCTGCGCTGGCGCGGGCGTCGGATCCTGGTGATCGGGCACGTCGCGACCCGGTGGGCGCTGGACCACCTGCTCGACGGCGTGCCGCTGGAGGAGTTGATCGCGGAGGACTTCGCCTGGCGCGAGGGCTGGGAGTACGACACCGGCAGCCGCCACCCCGCCCGCGCCTGACCCGCGCCCAGGGGGCGGCCCGCCGGGCGCGGGGGATCAGGGCAGGGCCGGCGGGGGAGTCAGGACAGGGCCAGGAAGAGCTTCTCCAGCTCCTCCTCGGTCATCTCCGGGTCCTCGCCCCGATCGCGGGCGGCGTTGCAGTGCCGCATCCCGGACGCGATCAGCTTGTAGCCGGCCCGGTCGAGGGCCTTGGAGACCGCGGCGAGCTGGGTCAGCGTGGCGCGGCAGTCCTCCCCCGACTCGATCATGTCGATCACGGCGTTGAGCTGGCCCCGGGCCCGCTTCAGGCGGGTCAGGGCGTCGGCGGTCATCTCCGGTCGCAGCTTCACCTTGCGTCACCTCCGCGGAGAAGGGTACCCCGGGGGGTACGAGGCGGCCACCGTTTCGCGGCCCGCCAGACGATCTTCCCGCGTGGCCGGCACCCGGTGGCGGAGGGTCTCCGGGGTGTCGACGCAGCGTCTATCCTGTGCCCCGACCGACCCGTCGGAGGGGACCGCATGCCGTCGCGGCAGGACCAGCTTCACTCGTACCAGTTCACCGTGCAGCGGGCGGTCGCCGCCCTGGTGATGCGGGAGACCGACCCGGCGCGGTCGCCGTTTCGGCGGCTGGCCGGGGCCGGGCTGGCCAGTGTCCTGGTCGCGGCGATCGCCCTCGGCGGCTTCGCCCTCTACGGTCTGTTCGCCGGCGGCGGCACCCGGTGGCGCGACGCCGGCGCGGTGATCGTGGAGAAGGAGTCCGGCGCCCGGTTCGTCTACCGCGAGCAGAAGCTGCACCCGGTGCTCAACTACGCCTCCGCCCTGCTGATCATCGGTGCCGAGCGGGCGAAGACCGTGCTGGTCTCCCGCCGCTCGATCGAGGGCGTGCCGCGCGGCCTGCCGCTGGGCATCCCCGACGCGCCCGACTCGCTGCCCGACCGGGCCCGGCTGTCCACCGCCGGGTGGACGGTCTGCTCGGCCGCCCCGGCGGCCGAACGCGCCGCCGCCGGGGCCGAGCCCGCCGCCCCCCGGTCGGCCGTGCTGATCGGCACGGCCGCCACCGGCGGTCAGGCCCTGGGCGACGACGCGATCCTGCTGCGCCACCCGGACGGCGGGCTGCACCTGGTCTGGCACGCCCGCCGCTACCTGCTGCGCGACGCCGGCCGGGTGCTCGCCGCGCTCGCCGCCACCCGGCAGCGGGCGGTGCCGGCCGCGCCCGCCCTGATCAACAGCATCCCGGCCGGGGCCGACCTCGCCCCGCCCGACCTGCCCGGCCTCGGCCAACCCTCGCCCCGGGTGCCCGGCGCGGCGGTGGGCGACGTCTTCCTCGTCCGCAACTCCGGCGGCGGCCGCCAGTATGCCGTGGCCCTCACCGGCGGCCTCGCCGGCGTCACCGAGTTGCAGGCCACCCTGCTGCTGGCCCGCACCGGCCAGGGCGAGCCGGAGGCGATGACCCTCGGCCGGTTCGCCGCCCTGCCCAAGCTGCCGGACCTGGTGCCGACCGGGCCCGCCGCCCCGCCGCCGGCCCCGCCCCGGCTCGCCGCCGCGGACTCGGGGGCGCTCTGCGTCCGGGTGGGCGACGACGCGGGGGCCGGCGACGACGCGGGGGTGGGCGACGTGCGGCTGGGCGTCACCCTGCCCGACCTGTCGGACAGCCCGCAGGCGGCGGGCGGGCCGGCGGTCGCCGATCACGTCGTGGTCGAGCCCGGGCACGGCGCGGTGGTGGAGTCGGTCGCCGCCCCGGGCGCCACCGGCGGCGCGCTCTGCGTGGTCACCGACCTCGGCCGCCGGTACGTGCTGGCCGACCCCGCCGTGCTCGGCATGCTCGGCTACCGGGACGTGCGTCCCGTCCGGCTGCCCGCCGGCCTGGTGAGTCTCGTGCCGGCCGGCAGCCCGCTCGACCCGGCGGCGGCCCGCTCGGCCGGCGAGTAAGGAAGGGCCCCCTGTTAACGCCTACGGTAGAGAAGGGTTCCCCGCTCACCCCGCTCCGGCGGGGGAGGGCACGCCCGGAGGGCGGGCGCGGGGGCGGCGGGTCAGGCGGGGCGGCGCAGCACGGTGACGGCGAAGTCGGCGTCGTCGCGCCACGGCCGCAGGTCCCAGGTGGCGAAGCGGTGCTCCGGCCGGAGGCCGGCGGCGACCGCGTCGGCGTCGAAGTCGGTGAGCCGGTAGCCCCGGTCGGTGCCGAAGCCGACCACCACCGCCCCGTCGGGGCGCACGTGCGCGGCGACCCGGTCGAGCACCTGCCGCTCGGTGCCCGGGGCGACGAACGCCATCACGTTGCCGGCCAGCACGGCGGCGTCGAACGGCTCGGGCTCCCCGGCCGCCGCGAGGTCCAGCTCGGCCAGGTCGCCGACGAGCCAGCGGGGGCCGGGGTGGTCCGCCCGGGCCGCCTCGACCAGCACCGGGTCGGCGTCGACGCCCACGACCAGGTGGCCCCGGGCGTGCAGCGCCGCGCCCACCCGGCCGGTGCCGCAGCCGGCGTCGAGCACACGGGCGCGCGGCGGCACCATCGCGTCCAGCAGCCGGGCCTCGCCGGCCAGGTCCGCGCCCTCGGCCGCCAGCCGGCGGAACCGGTCGACGTACCACTGCGAGTGTTCGGGGCCGGTGTCGGTCACCCAGCGGGTCGGGTTCGCCATCGCCCCACGCTAGCCGACCCGGCCCGACGCCCCCGTGGCCAGCCCGTCCGGCCCGGCAGCAGAGGTGCAGATTGATCAATAACAAGACATATGCCGATTTTCTGCTCTATGCTGGAACTCGGCGCTACCGGGAGTGGGTCATGATCAACTGGGTTGTCTCACTCGCCGGCCGGCTGCGCGGCGCACCGGCACCGGCACCGGCACCGGCACCGGCACCGGCGCTGCGCCCGGCGGTCGTCGTGCGGCGGCCCGCCGGGCCCCCGCGGGCAGCCGCGTGAGCACCGGCACCGCCGCCGACGGCGGCGCGCCGGCCCGCGCCCGCGACACGGGGGCGCTGTGGAGGTTGGCCGTGGCCACCCTCGACGGCAACTGGGAGCACGACCACACCGTCCCGTCGCGCACCCTCTACCCGCACCAGTGGAGCTGGGACTCGGCGTTCATCGCGGTCGGTCTGTCCCACGTGCGCCCCGACCGGGCCTGGCGGGAGCTGCGCACCCTGTTCGCCGCCCAGTGGGCCGACGGGCGGGTGCCGCACATCGTGTTCAACCCCGCCCTGCGTGCCGGGTCCTACTTCCCGGGGCCCGCCTTCTGGGACTCGGCGCGGGTGCCCGGCGCGCCCGCCGTGGCCACCTCCGGCATCGTCCAGCCGCCCGTGCACGCCCTCGCCGCGTGGCTGGTGCACCGCCGGGCGCCGTCGGAGCGCAGCCGGGCCGAGCTGGCCTGGCTCTATCCCCGGCTGGTCGCCTGGCAGCGCTACCTCACCGGCCGGCGCGACGTCGGCGGGGCCGGGCTCGCCAGCATCGTGCACCCGTGGGAGTCCGGGCTGGACAACAGCCCCGCCTGGGATTCGCCGCTGGCCGCGGTGCCCGCCGACGTGGCGGTCATGCGGGCGTACCAGCGGCACGACACCGACCACGCCGACGCCGCGCACCGCCCCACGGACCTGGACTACGCGCGTTACGTCGCGCTGGTCGACGCCTACCGCGCGGGCGGATACCGCGACGACGGGCTCGGCGGGCGGCACCCGTTCCTGGTGGAGTGCCCGCTGGTGAACACGGCGCTGGGGCTCGCCGAGCACGCGCTCGCCGCCATCGCCCGCGAGACCGGGGCCGACCCGGGCCCGCACCGCGAGCGCGCGGCCCGCATCACCGCCGCCCTGGTGGACCGGTTGTACGACCCGGTCGGCGGCACCTTCCACCCCCGGGACCTGCGCACCGGCCGGCTCGTCCCGGCCCGCACCGCGCTCGGCCTGATGCCCCTGGCGCTGCCCGGCCTGCCCGCCCGGCCGGTCGCGGCGCTGCTCGCCGAGGCCTGCTCGCCCCGGTTCGGGCTGGCGGCCCGGATGGACCGGCCGCTGCCCAGCCACGACCGCACCGCGCCCGACTTCGAGCCGCTGCGCTACTGGCGGGGCCCGAGCTGGCAGAACCTCAACTGGCTGCTGTGGCGGGGGTTGCGCGCCCACCACCGGTTCGACCTGGCCGCCGGGCTGCGCGACTCGATGATCGACCTCGTCGCGACCGCCGGCTGCCACGAATACTTCCACCCCGACACCGGCGCCGGGCTCGGCTCGCCCGCGTTCGGCTGGACCGCCGCGCTGCTGCTCGACATCCTCGCCGAGCCCTGACCGCCTGCGGTCCGCGACGGCGGCCGCGGGTCCGGCCAGGCGAGCCGGGCGGACCCGCGGCCGGGCTCAGGACACGCCCGCCGGGGTGCCGCCGCCCACCCGCAGCCCGGACAGCGGGATGTCGTCGACGGCCCACCCGAGCGCGTCGACCACCTCGACAACCCCGCTGACCTGCGCGGACAGCCGCAGCGCCAGGCGCACCGTGGAACGCCGTTCGAGCTGGCCGGTGAGGGTGACCACGCCGTCGTGCACGGTGACGTCGACGACGTCGTCGCGCACGCCCAGCGTCCGGCGCAGCACCTCGCCCACCACGTCGGCGCGGATGTCGCCGTCGGGGCGCAGGTGCATCCGGAGCAGGTCGCCCCGGGTCACGATGCCCACCAGCCGGCCCAGGTCGTCGACCACCGGCAGCCGCTTGACGTGCCGCTGGGTCATGAGCCGCGCCGCCTCCACGCACGACGCGTCCGGCCCGACGGTGACCGCCGGGGCGCTCATCAGGTCGGCGGCGAGGGTCGCCCCCGCCTTGACCTGCGCCTCGCGCTGCCGGCGGCCGACGAACACCCGCCGCTCGTGCGGCTGCCCGAGCAGCTCCACCTTGTGCAGCAGGTCCGCCTCGGAGACCACCCCGAGGACCCGCCGCGCGCCGTCCACCACCGGCGCCGCGGTGACGCGCCAGCCGGTGAGCACGTCGACGATCTCCCGGTACGCCGTGCCCTCGCGTACCGCCGCGACGTCCGTCGTCATCACGTCCCGCACCTGCCACGCCCGCATGGCGACCTCCCTCGTTCCACCCCGACCGTAGGAGCGGTCGGGTGGTGCTGGGCAGGGCCGGCCGGCCCGGCGGGCGCGGGGACTCCTACCCGTGCCCGGCGGGCCGGAGGTCCCGGTGGCCCGTCAGCGGGTGGCGGTCAGCTCGCGCAGCAGCGCCGCCACCCGGGACCGGATCTCGTCGCGGATCGGCCGGACGGCCTCGACCCCCTGCCCGGCCGGGTCGTCGAGCTTCCAGTCCTCGTAGCGCTTGCCGGGGAAGACGGGGCAGGCGTCGCCGCAGCCCATGGTGACGATCACGTCGGAGGACTCGGCGGTGGCGTACTCCAGGAGCTTGGGCCGCTGGTCGGTGATGTCGATGCCCACCTCGGCCATGGCCTCGACGGCGGCGGGGTTGACCGTGCCGGCGGGGGCGGAGCCGGCGGAGCGGACCTCGACGGCGTCGCCCGCGAGGTGGCGCAGCCAGCCGGCGGCCATCTGGGAGCGGCCCGCGTTGTGTACGCAGACGAACAGGACGCTGGGCTTGTCGGCCACGGTGGTTTCCTCCGGGGTGGTGGGGTCAGTGGGTGAAGCGCCGGCGCAGCCGCAGCGAGACGTAGACCAGGCCGACGAGGACGGGCACCTCGATCAGCGGGCCGACGACCCCGGCGAGGGCCTGGCCGGAGGCGACGCCGAAGGTGCCGACGGCCACGGCGATGGCGAGTTCGAAGTTGTTGCCGGCGGCGGTGAAGGCGAGGGTGGTGGTGCGGGCGTAGCCGAGGCCGACCGCCCGGCCGAGCAGGTACGCCCCGGCCCACATGAGCGCGAAGTAGACCAGCAGCGGCACCGCGATGCGGGCCACGTCGAGCGGCCGGCCGGTGATCGCGTCGCCCTGCAACGCGAAGAGCACGACGATGGTGAACAGCAGCCCGTAGAGGGCGGCGGGGCCGATCCGGGGCAGCAGGCGCGACTCGTACCACTCGCGGCCCCGGGCGCGTTCGCCGAGGCGGCGGGTGAGCCAGCCGGCGAGCAGGGGGACGCCGAGGAAGATGAGCACGTTGCGGGCGATGTCCCAGCCCGAGACCGCCAGCCCGGCGCCGGGCAGGTCGAGCCAGCCGGGGAGCGCGACCAGGTAGAACCAGCCGAGCAGCCCGAAGGCGAGCACCTGGAACACCGAGTTCAGGGCGACCAGCACGGCGGCGGCCTCCCGGTCGCCGCAGGCGAGGTCGTTCCAGATGATCACCATGGCGATGCAGCGGGCCAGGCCGACGATGATCAGCCCGGTGCGGTACGCGGGCTGGTCGGCCAGGAAGATCCAGGCGAGGGCGAACATCAGCGCGGGGCCGACGACCCAGTTGAGCGCCAGCGAGGAGACGAGGAGCCGGCGGTCGCCGGTGACCGTGTCGAGGCGGTCGTAGCGGACCTTGGCCAGCACCGGGTACATCATGACCAGCAGGCCGAGGGCGATCGGCAGCGAGATGCCGCCGAGCTGCACCGCGTCGAGCGCCCCGTCCAGGCCCGGCACGGCCCGGCCGAGCAGCAGGCCGGCGGCCATGGCCAGGCCGATCCAGACGGGCAGGAACCGGTCGAGGCGGGACAGCCGGGCGACCACCGCGGTCTCGGCGGCGTCGGCGTGGACGGTGCTCACGCGCACTCCCGGGCCGCCCCGGCGGCCCCGGCGGCCGGCTCGACGGTGAGCAGCGCCGCGAGCTGGCCCAGCATCGCCGGCCGGGCCCGATACCAGACCCAGGTGCCGCGCCGTTCGGCGTCGACCAGGCCCGCCTCGCGCAGCACCCTGAGGTGGTGCGAGATCGTCGGCCCGGTCAGGTCGAAGGCGGGGGTGAGCTCGCAGACGCAGATCTCGCCGTCCTCGGCTGAGGCGATCATCGACAGCAGTTGCAGCCGCACCGGGTCGCCGAGCGCCTTGAACGCCGGGGCGAGCGCCGCCGCCGTCGCGGTCGGCAACCGACGCTGCGTCAGCGGCGCGCAGCAGGGCACGGCGGTCAGGTCCGGCGCTTGTTTCGACATGTCTCTAGGTTGACAGGTGTCTAATCAGCGTGCAAGCCTCTGCTTCGACGGATGTCGAGACAGGGAGGCTGAGTTGCTGATCCGCGCCATGGTCGCCGCCGACGCCGAGCGGGTGCTCGCCATCTACCAGGCGGGCCTGGACGGCGGCGACGCCAGTTTCGAGACCGTCGCCCCCACCTGGGCGGCGTTCGACGCGGCCCGGCTGCCCACCCACCGCCTCGTCGCCGTCGACGCCGCCGAAACCGTGCTCGGCTGGGTCGCCGCGTCGCCCACCTCGACCCGCCCCGTCTACGCGGGCGTCGTCGAGCACTCCGTCTACGTCGACCCGGCGGCCCGGGGGAGAGGCGTCGCCCGGCTGCTGCTCGACGCGCTGATCACCAGCACCGAGGCCGCCGGGATCTGGACCATCCAGTCCGGGGTCTTCCCGGAGAACGCCGCCAGCCTCGCCCTGCACGCGCGGGCCGGCTTCCGCACCGTCGGCGTACGGGAGCGGGTCGGCCGGCACCACGGCCGCTGGCGCGACGTGGTGCTGCTGGAACGCCGCAGCACCGTCGTCGGCTGACCGCCCCCTGCCCGAACCCACCTGGAGGAACCCGTGACCGTCCCGAACGACCTGCCCGTCGTGGTGATCGGTGCCGGCCCCGTCGGCCTCGCCGCCGCCGTGCACCTGCACGAGCGTGGCCTGCCCTGCACCGTCCTGGAGGCGGGGGAGAGCGTCGGCGCGGCCGTGCGCCGGTGGGGGCACGTGCGCGCCTTCTCGCCCTGGCGCTACGACATCGACGACGCCGCCCGCCGGCTGCTCGCCGCCAGCGGCTGGACCGCGCCCGACCCCGACGCGCTGCCCACCGGCGGCGAGCTGGTCGACGCGTACCTGCGGCCCCTCGCGGAGCTGCCGCAGCTCGCGCCGCACCTGCGGCTGCGCGCCCGGGTGGTGGCGATCAGCCGGCTCGGCCTCGACCGGCTGCGCACCGCCGGCCGCGAGCAGGCCCCGTTCCTCGTCCGGCTCGCCGACGGCGAGGAGCTGCTGGCCCGCGCGGTGATCGACGCCTCCGGCACCTGGGACACCCCGAACGTGCTCGGGGCGTCCGGCCTGCCGGCCCGGGGCGAGGCTGCCGCCGGGGCGTACCTGGAACGTGCCCTGCCGGACGTGCTCGGAGCGGACCGCGACCGGTTCGCCGGCCGGCACACCCTCGTCGTCGGCGCCGGCCACTCCGCCGCCAACACTTTGCTCTCCCTCGCCGAGCTGGCCGCCGACGCGCCCGGCACACAGGTCACCTGGGCGATCCGCGCCGCCTCGCCGACCCGCGCCTACGGCGGCGGCGACGCCGACGCGCTGCCCGCCCGGGGCGCCCTCGGCTCCCGGCTGCGCGGCCACGTCGAGGCGGGCCGGATCCGGCTGCTCACCGGCTTCTCCGTGCACGCGCTCGACCCGGCCGGCGACCGGGTCGCCGTCACCGTGCGCCGCCCCGACGGCGGGCAGGAGACCGTGACCGTCGACCGGATCGTCGCCGCCACCGGCTTCCGCCCCGACCACGGCATCGCCGCCGAGCTGCGCCTCGACCTCGACCCGGTGCTCGGCGCGACCCGGGCCCTCGCCCCGCTCATCGACCCCAACGAGCACTCCTGCGGCACCGTCCCGCCGCACGGCGTCGACGAGCTGAGCCACCCCGAGCCCGGCTACTACGCGGTCGGCATGAAGAGCTACGGCCGCGCGCCGACCTTCCTCATGGCCACCGGCTACGAGCAGGTCCGCTCGGTCGTCGCCGCCCTCGCCGGGGACTGGGCGGCGGCCCGCGACGTCCGGCTGGAACTGCCCGAGACCGGGGTGTGCAGCAGCGACCCGGCCGACTCCGTCGACGGGCAGGGCTGCTGCGGGCCCGCCCCGGAGCCGGCGGCCCGGGGGCTCGCCACCGGCCTGCACGGCGGGCTGCTCACCGCCCTGCCACTGGCCACCGTGGACTCCGGCGCGGGCGGGTGCTGCGCCGGCTGACCCGGCGCGAGCGGCACCCGGCTCAGGGGATCGGCGCGACGGGGCGCACCGGCGTCTCGCCGAGCAGCCCGCCGTCGTGGACCGTCCCCGCCAACTCCCGCTCCCGGTAGGAGGTGGCGAGGACGATCCAGCTCAGGAAGCTGCCGTAGCCGCCGCAGAGCGACGCGCCGCCGTCGCCGCCGCACAGGACCGCCGGGTCGGTGGTGAACTCGGCACGGTACGGGTCGTCGCCGATGACCAGGCCGAACAGGTTCGGCTCCTGGATGAGCGGCACCGTGCCGTAGGGCAGGCCCTCGGGATAGCCGTCACCCCACCGGAACAGGGTGGTGGCCCCGGCCCCGCACGCGTACTCCCACTCGTCGGGAGTCGGCGGTCGCAGGCCGAGGCGGTCGAGCCCGGCCATCAGCCACGCGTGACCGTCGTTCTCGTCGCCGCCCTCGGGGCCGTCCTCGCCCTCGGAATCGTCATCGTCATCGTCGTCGGGGGGCAGCAGCGTGTCGGCCTCCACGGAGCGGACCGCCACGAGGCTGGCCGGCAGGGACACGCGACGCGGCGGCGAGGTCACCTCGGCCAGGAAACGGTCGAGCGGCTCGGTGAGGGCCCACTCCGTGCTGGCCTCGGCGAAGTCGGCGCGCAGCCGGGCGTCGGGAACGAAGCGGCCCGGGTCGTGGCCGAGCTGCGCGGTGCCGCCCGGCACGAGGGCGAAGCTGACACCGTCGCGGTCGAAGAACGCGACCCGGCCGCCCCGGCCCGCGTACGCGTGCGGCCCGACGCCGGTGAGGCGCGTGCCGGTGCTGCGGGCGATGGCGGCGGCGGTGCGGGCGGCGGCCTCGTCGGACAGGCCCGACCAGGCGGACCACGTGAGATCGGCATGCGACACGGGGGCATTATGGCTGCGGTCCCTGACATGTCCGCACCGGCGGCCACGGCTCAGTCGTGGTCGTAGACGGTGGTGGCGATGTCGCGGTCGCACAGGGCCGCGACGACGAGCGGCTCGATGCGCTCCCACCGGCCGCCCGCCAGGCCGCAGCCGATGCGCGGCAGGTGCACGCTGGCGGAGAGCCGCATGGCGTGCGCGGCGACGGCGTCGAGGCAGCGCTCGACGGCGTCGTACCGGATCGGGGGCCCGTTGCTGCCGGTGCGGATGCCGCGCTGGGCGACCATGTTGGCCACCCACGTGTCGGGCCGGACCTGGACCAACTGGGTCGCGCCGAGGCCGAAGTCGTTGCCGGAGCGCTCGCGGTGCCACTGCCGGTAGGCGCGTTCGGGCTCCGGCCACCGGCGGGAGACGGCCAGGACGAAGCCCTTGCCCCACCCGCCGATGTCGTTGCACACGTGGGCGATGATCTTCGGCCCCCTGGCCTGTGGGCTGGTCGCATCGCCCCTGATGATCCGCAGTGGTACCACCCGGTGATGCTCCCACCGGTGCGGCCCGCCGTCGACTTCGTTGTCGAGGGCGGTGCCGCCCGCCCGCGCCGACCGCCCGGCCATCCGGAGCAGAACCCGCCCCCGGGCCGGCTCCGGGAAAGTGGGCCGGCCCGGGGGCGGGGATCAGGAGGGCGGTCGCGGCGCGCGTACCCAGGACAGGAAGCGGTTGGTCAGGTCGCCGGGCGGGCTCGCCGGGTTCAGCGCCGTCAGGTGGGCCGTCGCCTCCTGCATGAGCAGCGCCAGGTAGAACAGCAGGGCGGTGCGGTCGCCCCGGTACTCGGCGAGCAGCGACAGCCGCGCCGGGCCGCACGGCCACGGGGCCCCGCAGCGGCGGCACAGCCAGAGGGGGCGCATCGGCAGGTGCGGGCCGCCCGACATCAGCGGTACCGCAGCGCGGTCGCCCGCGCCTCCTCGTCGGTCAGCGGCAGGAACCACAGGAACCGCCGCACGATCTGCGGCGGCGTCGGGCCCTCCGGCCGGCCCCGCAGGTCGCGGATCGCCGGGCGCAGGAAGAGCGTGAAGCCCGCCAGCAGCGCGCCGCGCAGGTGGTCGTCCAGGGGCAGGCTGCGCCATGCGGCGCAGGGGAACGGCTCGCCGTCGGCCTCGCACCGCCAGGTGGGCCCGGCCGCGCAGTGCCGCTCCAGCGCGACCGCGGGCCTCACCAGCGGCCCCCGTCTCTCCGCCGGCCTTCGATCGGGGTACGCGGCGCAGCGGCGCCGCCGTGCGCGAGGCGGGTCGCCCGGTCACGTGCTCGTCGGTGGGGCATGGCTCTCCCTCGGTGCGTGTCGGCAGTGGAGCAGTGGAGAGGGGGCCGCCCGACACCAGCTTGCTCAGGGTTGTGAGACGAACACATTCTGTAGCAGGATGGATTTGAGGTGCGCGGGACAATTCAGAAAGGGAAGCCGGATGAACCACGCGGTTATCGAGGCGATGGCGACTGCCGGTCTGACTGCCGAAGCCCTTGCAGCTCAGGTTGAGGTGGATCCGAAGACGGCCGGGCGGTGGGCAAATCCTGGACATATCCCGCAGTCCCGCCACCGGGCGAAGGTTGCCGCCCTGCTCGGGCGAGAAGTCTCGGAGTTGTGGCCGGAGGTCGGCAAGCGGCGCGAGCCGACGTGGTTCCGGCGGTGGGCCGACGTAGAGCGCGAGGCGCTCTCGCTGCGATGGTTCGAGCTGGCCTGGATCCCGGGTCTACTTCAGACCGAGGCGTATGCGCGAGCCACCCTCGCGGGTGAGGCGTTGTCCAGTGGCGAGGTCGACCGACTCGTCGCCGCCCGTCTGGCTCGACAGGCGGTGCTGCGCCGCGATCCGCCCATGCTGCTGGTCGCGGTCATCGATGAGATGGTGCTCAGGCGCACGGCTGGCGGGGACCGGTCCATGATGCGCGACCAATGCGAGCACCTGGCGGCCTGCGCGACGCTGCCCTTCGTCCAAGTCCATGTCGTTCCTGCCGACGTGGGGATGTACGCCGGGCTCGGCGGGCCGTTCATCCTGGCCGAGTTGGACGGCGGCGCGCGGCTCCTCCATGTGGATGGTCAGGCCCACGCGCAGATCCTCGAACAGGCAACTGACCTTGCTACGCTGGATCGGCGGTGGGCTCGTATCTGTGGTGATGCCCTGCCGCGGGCGCAATCCCTAGAACTCATCAGGAAAGCGGCGGCCTCATGGACATGAGCCAGGCTCGGTGGCGCAAGAGCACGAGGAGCGGCAACAACGGCGGTGCGTGCGTCGAGGTCGCTGACAACCTGCCTGGTGTCGTTCTTGTCCGGGACACGAAGGACCGCGCCGGCGGGATGCTGACCTTCGCGCCGGACGCCTGGGCCGGGTTCGTGGGTCTCGCCAAGCGGATCGGCCCCGTCGGCTGACTGCCCGGCCCCGCCTGAGCCCGTGCGCGAGCCGACCGCCACGTGACCTGACGGTAGACGACGTCCTCACGGCCGATATCGCGACGTCGCGGTGGAGCATCGACAGATCTTGGTAACTTTCGGCCCCTCGGGGGGCCGTCTCGTACCAAGATCTCTTGGTCGTGTTCGGGTGCCTCGTGACGCGTGGTGGTGGGGGTGCGCGGGCGCTCGGGCGGCCCCGGGCCCGTCGGGCTGGGCGCACGCGGGCCGGCCCTGGCGGCGCGGGTCGTCCGGTGGCGCGGGGTGGGCGTTCGGTGGCCGGTCGCGGTGGAGCCGCGTCGGCGTGTCGTGTCGTGGAGGCAGCCAGCGTCCAGGGTCGAGGTCTCGTTGCGCCGTAGGGAGCGGCCGGCAGGGGTGCGTGCGGGGCGGTCGGGATTGCCTTCGCGGCGTACGATGGCCGGTGCCCCGCCCGTGCCGATTGCCCTTCCTGAGCTGCCGTTAAGGTCCGGCCGCAGTGGAAAAACGCCGGTCATCAGGCGCTTTGGCCGCAAGATTACTTGCGGGTATGCCTCTAGGTTGAAACTCATGTGCGCGCTAGGGGGATGATCGGGTGAATCTTGCCGGCCGTCCCGGGTCGCGTACGTCGGCTGTTCGGTCCGACTCTGATCGATGATCTTGCCGGCCAGGCATCGAGTCCTATGCTGCATCCATTGTGAAGTCCTGGGGGGGATCGTGATCACGATGCTTGGATGCCGCGCGCCCGTCGGTGGTGCGACGACCCGCGCCCACTGACATGGAAACATACAACATCGTCCATCGTTTCGCTGACCGTTCGGCCATTTTCGCCGACCGGCCGGCCCTGCTCGGCGACGACCAGCCGGTGAGCTACTCGGCGCTCGCCGCCTCGGCGGGCGGTCACGCCGCGCTGCTCGCCGCCGCCGGGATCCGCCCCGGCGACCGGGTCGCCCTGCTGACCCCGCACGGCGCGCCCACCGTCGCCGCCATCCTCGGCACGCTCGCCGCCGGGGCCGCGTACGTGCCGCTCGACCCGGGCTTCCCCGTCGACCGGCTGCGCCACATGCTCGCCGCCGCGCGGGTGCGCGCCGTGCTGACCGCCCCCGAGCACCGGGACCTCGCCGACCGGCTCGCCGCAGAACACCGGGAACCGACCGACCGACCCGGGACCGGGCGCGAGCCCGGCCCCCACCACCAGGAACAGGCCGACCGGCCCGGCACCGCCGTGTCGGCCAGCGTCGTGTCAGACAGCGTCGTGCCGGCCAGCGTCGTGCTGACCACCGACACGGTGGCTCCCGCCCCGCTGCGCCCCGTGCCGGTCGACCCCGACGCCCTCGCCTACGTGCTGTTCACCTCCGGCTCGACCGGGCTGCCGAAGGCCGTCGGGCAGACCCACCGCAACCTCGCCCACGTCGTCGACAACCAGATCGCCACCCTCGGCATCGGCCCCGACGACCGGCTCAGCCTGCTCGCCTCGTTCAGCTTCGACGCGGCCATCCCCGACCTGTACCCGGCGCTGCTCACCGGTGCCGCCGTCGTCCCCGTCGACCTGCGCCGGCACGGGCTGGCCCACGCCGTCGAGCAGCTCGGGAAGCACCGGGTCACCGTCTACCACTCCACCCCGACCGTCTACCGGTTCCTGCTCGACGCCCTCGGCGACCGGCGGCTGACCAGCGTCCGGGCGGTGCTGCTCGGCGGCGAGCAGGCCACCCACGCCGACGCCGCCCGGGGCCGGGACCGGTTCGCCCCGGGCTGTGTGCTGGTCAACGGGTACGGCGCGACCGAGATGACGTTCGCCGCCCGCTACGCGCTGCCGCTGGCCGAGGCCGACCCGGCCGCCACCGGCCCGCTGCCGATCGGCACCGCACTGCCCGGCTACGAGCTGCACCTGGCCGACACCGACGCCGAAATTGACGCCGCCGCCTACACCGACGCCGCCGCCTACACCGACGCCGCCGCCTACACCAGCGGCGCAGCCCCCGTCGGAGCCACCGTAGCCATCGACGCCGCCCCCGACGGCACCACCGGGGCTGCCCGAGTCGAGGCCACCGGGGAGATCATCGTGCGGGGCCGGCACGTCGCGCCCGGCTACCTCGACCGCGCCGACGACCGGTTCAGCCGCGACGGCGACGGGGTGTGGTCGTACCGGACCGGGGACCTCGGGGCGCGGCTGGCCGGCGGCGACCTCGTCTGCCTCGGCCGGCTCGACCGGCAGGTCAAGGTGCGCGGCTTCCGGGTAGAGCTGACCGAGATCGAGGCCGTGCTCGCCGCCTGCCCGGGTGTCGGCGCGGTCCGCGCGATCGCCCGCGGCGGCGAGCTGCTCGCGTACGCCCGCCCGGCCGGCGGGGTCCTCGACCCGGCGGCCCTGCGCGCCGCCCTCGCCCGGCGGCTGCCGGAGTACGCCCTGCCCCGGGCCGTCGTCGTGGTCGACGAGTTCCCGCTCACCGTCACCGGCAAGATCGACGAGCGGGCGCTGCCCGAACCGGCCGCCGAAGCCACCGTCGCAAAGGAGGCCGCCGACCAGCAGCCGGCCACCGCCACCGAGCGGGCCGTGCACGACGTCTGGTGCGCCGTGCTGGGCCGCGAGACGGTCGCCCGCACCGCCGGCTTCTTCGACGTCGGCGGCCAGTCGCTGCTGCTCGGCGTGGTGCAGCAGCGGCTCGCCGCCCGGTTCGGGGTGCGGCTGCCCCTGCTGCGGCTGTTCGAGAACCCGACGATCGAGGCGCAGGCCCGCCTGGTCGACGCGCCGGCCGCGCCCGACCGCGCGCCCGTCGGGCCGGCGCCGGCCGCGCCCGCCACGGCCGCACGCGAGTACACCGGCGACGAGATCGTCGTCGTCGGGCTCGCCGGCCGCTTCCCCGGCGCGCCCGACCCGGCGACCTTCTGGTGGAACCTCTGCGCCGGCGTCGACGCCATCCACGAGCACACCGACGCCGAGCTGGCCGCGCTGGGCATCGGCCCCCGGCTGCTCGCCGACCCCCGGCACGTGCGGGCCGCCGGCCGGCTCGACGACGTGGCCGACTTCGACGCCGACTTCTTCGCCTTCGGCGCGCAGGAGGCCGCCCGCACCGACCCGCAGCACCGGCTGTTCCTGGAGACGGCGTGGGAGGCCCTGGAGGACGCCGGGCACGACCCGTCCCGGTTCCCCGGCCTGGTCGGCGTCTACGCCGCCACCTCCGCCAACCGCTACTTCCTGTTCCACCTGATGGACAACCCGGCGGTGGTCGGCGACGTCGACCCCGACGACTGGGAGGCCCGCCTGGTCGGCCGGCAGTTCACCGACCACCTGCCCGGCCAGGTCGCCTACCGGCTGGGGCTGACCGGGCCGGCCCTGGCCGTGCAGAGCGCCTGCTCCAGCTCGCTGGTCGCGGTCTGCGTCGCCGCCCAGAGCCTCGCCGACTACCAGTGCGACATCGCCCTGGCCGGCGGGGTCAACGTGACCTGGCCCCGCTACCGGCACACCCCCGGCGGGATGGCCTCCCCGGACGGGCGGTGCCGCGCCTTCGACGAGGCCGCCAACGGCTCCGGCTTCGGCTCCGGCGTCGGCGTCGTCGCGCTGCGCCGGCTCGCCGACGCGCAGGCCGACGGGGACCGGATCTACGCGGTGTTGCCCGGCTGGGCGGTCACCAACGACGGCGCGGACCGCGCCGGCTACGCCGTCCCCGGCCCGTCGGGGCAGGCCGCCGCCGTGGCCGGCGCGCTCGCCGCGGCCGAGGTCGCCCCCGGCGAGGTACGCCTCATCGAGGCGCACGGCAGCGGCACGCCGTTCGGCGACGCCCTGGAGGTCGCCGCCCTGCACGAGGTGTACGGGGGCGCCGCGCCCGCCGAGAGCTGCGCCCTCGGCTCGGTGAAGACCAACATCGGGCACCTCGACGCCGCCGCCGGCATCGCCGGCCTGATCAAGGCGGTGCTCGCCGTCCAGCACGGTGTCATCCCGCCGAACCTGCACTTCACCCGCCCGCACCCCGAGATCGACCTGGCGGGCGGCCCGTTCTACGTGCCGACGAAGGCCCGGGACTGGCCGCAGGTGGCCCGCCGGGTGGCCGGGGTCAGCTCGTTCGGGCTCGGCGGCACCAACGCCCACGTCGTCGTCGAGCAGCCGCCCCCGGTCGAGCCGGTCGAGGCCCGGGACGCCGCCGCCCCGGGAGCCGCCGCCCCGGGAGCCGCCGCCCCGGGAGCCGCCGCCCCGGACGCGGTCGCGCACCTGCTGCCGGTGTCGGCGCGTACCCCCGTGGCGCTGCGGGCGGCGCTGCGCCGGCTGCGGCAGCACCTGGCCGGGGCGTCCCCGGCGCTGGCCGAGGTCGCCGCCACCCTCGCGCTGGGCCGCCGGGAGTTCGGCTGCCGGGCGGCGGTCGTCGCCACCGACCTCGACGCCGCCCTCGCCGGACTGGACGAGCTGCTCGACTCCGTCGGCCTGGCCGAGCTGCCCGCCGCCGGGCCGGACGAGCTGCCCGACGCCGACGCCCGGGTCGCCGGCCCGGACGGCGAGCTGCGGGAGCTGGCCCTCGACTGGGTCGCCGGCCGCGACGTCGACTGGGCGGCCCTGCACCCCGAGGGCGGCGTGCGGCGCACCGGGCTGCCGACCTATCCCTTCCAACGTCAGCGGCACTGGATCGACCCCCCTCAGAAAGGCGTGCGGTGAACTGGTTCGTCTCCGCCGGAAGCCGTCCCCAGGCGCCGGTGCGGTTGTTCTGCCTGCCCTACGCCGGGGCCGGGGCCAGCGCGTTCCGCCACTGGCAGGGGGCCTTCGGCGCGGACGTCGAGGTGCTGCCCGTGCAGCTGCCCGGCCGGGAGAACCGGATCAGCGAGGACCCGCGCTTCACCGTCGCCGACGTCGCCGCCGCGATCGCCGGGCGGGCCGACCGCCCGTACGCGATCTACGGGCACTCGATGGGCGGGCGGGTCGGCTTCGAGGTGGTCCGCGAGCTGGCCCGCACCGGCGGGCCGCTGCCGCTGCGGCTCTACGTCGGCGGGGCGCGCGCCCCGCACGTCAACGACGCGAGCCTGTTCGACGGGCTGTCCAACGTGGACGACGAGGAGCTGCTGCGCCGCCTCGGCGACGGCGGCGGGCTGCCGCCGGAGGTGCTGGACCACCCCGAGCTGGTGGAGCTGCTGCTGCCGCTGCTGCGCGCCGACTTCGGCCGGGTCGACAGCTACCGGTACGTGCCGGGCGAGCCGCTGCCGGTGCCGGTCGTCGCGTTCAGCGGCCGCGCCGACCGGGCCGTCAGCCACGCGCAGAGCGCCGCCTGGGCGCGGCACACCGCCGCCGGGTTCACCCTGCACGAGATCGACGGCGGGCACTTCTTCCTGCACGACCGCCTGCCCGAGCTGGTCGCCGCGATCCGCGCCGACCTCACCGACGCCCTGCGGGGCGCCGCCGCCGTCCGGGTCGCCGGCGCACACGGGACCGTGCCGGCCCCGGACGGCCCGGCGGAGCAGGCGGCCGCCCCGACGGGGGACGGGGCCGACGGGGCCGGGGCGCACCGGGTGCCGCTGGGCGACACCGGCTGGTCGGTGTGGCGCGACGCGATCCTGCGTACCACCGGGTTTCCCGCCGACGGGCTCACCGCGCTCTCCGCGCCGCAGGCCGCCGCCGCGGCCGACGACCTGCTCGCCACCGGCGACGGCGCGGAACGGTTCGACAAGGAGTTCGCCGAGGCGCTCACCACCGCCGCCGGCCGGCTCAACGAGCTGGCCGCCGACCCGCTGCTGCGCGAGGCCGTCACCTGGCAGAACCGCACCGCCCTGCTCGCCCTCGACGGGCTGGCCCGCGCCGACGCCGACGCGCCCCGCAACGTGCGCCGCCGCGACCGCGAGCGGGCCCTGCTGAAGTACTGGCAGCGCTACTGCGGCAAGAACGAGACAGTCGGCTTCTTCGGCCCGAGCTGCTGGGTCACCCTCGACCCCGAGCAGGCCGACACCGCCCGGGTGCGCCCCGGGCCGGCCCTGACCCGGCGGCGCTGGGTGTGGTTCGAGTCGTGGGCGCTGTCCGCGTACGCCGACCGCGTCGGGGCGGACCTGGCCGTGCGGCAGTGGTGGCCGCCGCTGCTCCAGCCGCACCTGAGCCTGCGCGACCGGTCGGTGCTGCGCCCCGGCCGCCCGCCGGTGACCCTCACCCCCGTCGAGGCGGCCCTGCTCGCCGCCGCCGACGGCCACCGCAGCGCCCGCGACCTGGTCGCCGACCCGGCGATCGGGCTGCGCCGCCCCGACGACGGGTACGCCCTGCTCGACCGCCTCGTCGAGCGGGAGCTGATCACCTGGGACGCCAACCTGCCCGTCGCCCCCGAGGCCGAGGCGGCCCTCGCGGCCCGCATCGACGCCATCGGCGACGAGCCGGCCCGGCTCGCCGCCCGCGCCGGCCTCGACCGGCTGCGCGCCGCCCGCGACGAGGTGGCCGACGCCGCCGGCGACCCCGACCGGCTGCGCGCCGCCCTCGACCGGCTCGACGCCACGTTCACCGAGCTGACCGGCCAGCCGGCCCGCCGCCGCGCCGGCCAGATGTACGCCGGGCGCACCCTCTGCTACGAGGACACCGCCCGCGACCTCGACGTGAGCTTCGGCGCGCCGCTGCTGGCCGACCTCGCCGCCCCGCTCGCCGTGCTGCTGCGGGCCGCCCGCTGGCTGGCCGGCGAGCTGGAGCAGGCGTACGGGGCGACG
Source organism: Micromonospora sp. WMMD712 (assembly GCF_029581295.1). Classification (NCBI taxonomy): domain Bacteria; kingdom Bacillati; phylum Actinomycetota; class Actinomycetes; order Micromonosporales; family Micromonosporaceae; genus Micromonospora; species Micromonospora sp. WMMD712. Next base: position 1,318,425 of record NZ_CP120743.1, on the reverse strand, counting down.
TTCCGCGACCTCTACGAGGAGCTGCGCGCCGACGCCGGCGACGCCCCCGTCTCCCTGGCCGACCTGTGGTTCCTCGTGCAGGGCCTGTTCTGGGGCACCGGCGAGCGGCCCGTCGACGCCGTCGCCGCCGAGTTCGCCGCCCGCTGGGCGGGCCTGTTCGGCCTCGCCGACCTGCCCGACGGCGCGACCGAGGTGCGGCTGGCCGTCGCCGACCTGGCCGACCGGGTCGCGCAGGTGTTCCCCGACCGCCCCAGCGAGTGGACCAGCGGCCGGCTGCACAGCCCCGACCTCCAGCTCTGCGCCGCCGACGCCGACGCCCTCGCGCGGGGCGACTACACCGCCGTGCTGGGCGAGCTGCACGCCGCGTGGCCGTCGTTCGACTGCCAGGTGTTCACCCCGTCGCACCCGGACGTGGCGCGGCTGCGCGCGGCGCTCGCCGCCGACCTCGGCGAGCACCGGATCCGGCTGCTGTTCCCCGCCGACTGGCCCCGGCGCACCAGCCGCACCGCCGAGGCGCTGACCGGCCCCACCGACCGGCAGCTCGCGTTCCTGCCCGCCCCGGGCGTCGACCCCGACCGGGTGCTGCCCACCGTCGACCTCACCGTCGCCGACGAGGACGGCCGGCTCGTCGTCACCGCCCGCGACGGGGCGAGCTGGCCGCTGACCGAGGTGTTCGCCGGGCTGCTCAGCGCCCACGCCGTCGACGGGTTCAAGCTGGTCGCCGCCGCCCCGTACACGCCCCGGATCACCCTGGACCGGCTGGTGGTGGCCCGGCAGACGTGGCGTACCACGGTGGCCGAGAGCGGCCTGGCCGACGTGACCGCCGAACGGGACCGGTTCCTCGCCGTGCGCCGCTGGCGGCGCGACCTCGGCCTGCCCGAGCTGGTCTACGTCAAGCTCGGCACCGAGACCAAGCCCTGCTTCGTCGACCTGGGCAGCCCCGCGTACGCCGCCATGTTCGCCGCGATGGTCCGGGCCGCCCGCACCGACGGCGGCGACGCCGTGTCGCTGACCGTCAGCGAGATGCTGCCGACCCCCGACGACGCGTGGGTGCCCGACGCCGCCGGCCGCCGCTACTTCAGCGAGCTGCGGCTGCACATCGTCGACGACCGGCGGCGGGCCGCGCCGTGAGCCACCTGCTGCCACTGGGGGACACCGGCTGGTCGGTGTGGCGGGACGTGCTGCTGCGCACCGCCGGGTTCCCCGCCGCCGGCCTCGACCTGCTCGCCGCGCCCGAGGCCGCCGCGGCGGCCGACGCGCTGCTGGCCGGCGAGCCCGCCACCGAGGCGTACGACAAGGAGCTGGCCGCCGCCCTGGCCGGCTCCTCCGACGTGCTCGCCGGGATCTGCGCCGACCCGGCCGTGCGGGAGGCGGTCACCTGGCAGAACCCGGAGATGCTCGTCGCCCTCGACGGGCTGCTGCGCACCGACCCGGCCGTGCGCAACAAGCCCCGCCGCAAGCGGGAGATCGCGGTGCTGCGCTACTGGCAGCGCTACTGCGGCAAGGCCGAGACGATCGGCTTCTTCGGGCCGGTCTGCTGGGGCGTGATCGACCCGGACACCCCGCACACCCGGCTGACCCCCGGTCCGGGGCTGGTCGCCCGCCGCCAGGCGCACCTGGAGGCGTGGGCGCTGTCCGCGTACGCCGACCGGCTCGCCGCCGACCCGGCGGTGCGCCGCTGGTGGGCCCCGGTGCTGCCGCCCCACCTGCGGCTCGACGGCCGCCGGCTGTGCCCGCCGCTGGCCCCGGCGGTGGAGCTGACCGCCGTGGAGGCCCGGCTGCTCGCCGGCTGCGACGGCCGCACCCCGGCCCGGGAGCTCGTGGCGCGGCTGTGCGCCGACGGCGACGCCGGCCTGCGCCGCGCCGACGACGGCTACCTGCTGCTCGACCGGCTCGTCGAGCGGGGCCTGCTGACCTGGGACGCCGGACTGCCCAACAACCCCGATGCCCAGCGGGTGCTCGCCGCCCGGATCGCCGCCGTCGGCGATCCGGAGCTGCGCGCCGGCCTGGCCGCCGGCCTCGACCGGCTCGTCGCCGCCCGCGACGCCGTGGCGTCGGCGGCCGGCGACCCGGACCGGCTCGCCGCCGCCCTGGCCGCCCTGAACGCCGAGTTCACCGCCGCCACCGGGGAGTCGGCGACCCGGCACGGCGGGCAGATGTACACGGGCCGCACCGTCGTCTACGAGGAGACGACGCGGGACCTGGAGCTCGCCGTTGGGTCGGCCGTCCTCGACGCCCTCGCCGCGCCCCTGGCGATCGTGCTGCGGGCCGCCCGCTGGCTGACCGCCGAGATCGGCGCGGCGTGCGAGCGGGTCCTCGGCGAGCTGCACGCCGAGCTGGCCGCCGACGGGCCGGTGCGGCTGGCCGACATGTGGTCCCTCGCGCAGGGGCTCATCCTCGCCCCGGACGGCCCCGTCGCCGTCGCCAGCGCCGGGTTCACCGCCCGCTGGGCCGAGCTGTTCGGGCTCGCCGACGTCGCCGCCGACCAGCCGGAGCTGCGGCTGCGCAGCGCCGACCTGGCGGGGCGGGCCGAGGCGCTGTTCCCCGCCGCCGCGCCGGGCTGGCCCACCGCCCGCGTGCACAGCCCCGACGTGCAGGTCGCCGCGGCCGGCGTCGACGCGCTCAACCGGGGCGAGTTCCAGCTCGTCCTCGGCGAGCTGCACCCGGCGACCACCCCGTTCGACAGCGCCGTGTTCGCCCCGTTCCACCCCGACCCGGCCGCGCTGCGCGCCGCCGTGGACGCCGACCTGGGGCCGGCCCGGCTGCGGCTGCTGCCGCCGGCCGGGTTCCCCCGGCAGACCACCCGCACCACCTGGCACCTGCGGGGCCCCGCCGACCGGCAGGTCGGCATCGACACGGCCCGGGGTGCGGACGTCACCGACCTGGTCGCGGCGAGCGCCGTCCGGGTCGAGTCCGTCGCCGGCCGGCTCGTCGCGGTGCTGCCCGACGGGGCCCGCTGGCCGCTGGTCGAGGTGTTCGCCAACCTCCTCGGCGCGCTGCTGCTGGACAGCTTCAAGCTGCTCGCCCCCGCCCCGACGACGCCGCGGATCACCATCGACCGGCTGGTGGTGGCCCGGCGCACCTGGCGCACCACCGTCGCCGACAGCGGCCTGGCCGGGGCGGCCGGCGAGTCCGCGCGCTACCTCGCGGTGCGCCGCTGGCGGGCCCGCCTCGGCCTGCCCGAGCGGGTCTTCGTGAAGGTCGGCACCGAGGTGAAGCCCTGCTACGTCGACCTCACCGGCCCGCTGTACGCCCAGTCGCTGTGCGCCATGGCCGACGCCGCCGCCCGCACCGACCCGGCCGTGACCCTCACCGTCAGCGAGCTGCTGCCGGCCCCCGCCGACGCCTGGGTGGCCGACGCCGCCGGGCGTGGCTACGTCAGCGAGCTGCGCCTGCAGATCACCGATCCAGCCACCTACCGGGGGGAACACGGGTGACCGACATCCTGTCCATCAGCGCCGCCCACGGCGAGCCGCTGCCGTGGCCCGACGCGACGGTCGCCGAGCTGGTCGCCGCGCGGGCCGCGCGGACCCCGGGCGCGGTGGCGGTGCGCCAGTGGGACGAGCAGCTCACCTACCGGGAGCTGGTCGGCCGGGCCGCCGGGGTGGCCGCCGCGCTGCGCGAGCGCGGCGTCGGCCGGCACAGCCGGGTCGGGGTGTGCGGGCACCGCCGGCCCGACCTGGTGGTCACCGTGCTCGGCGTGCTGCTCGCCGGCGCGTGCTACGTGCCGCTGGAGCCGGGTGGCCCGCGCCGCCGGCTGCGGGAGATCGCCGCCGACGCCGGGGTGCGCGTCGTCGTCGGCGACGCCGCCGGGGACGAGTTCGGCGACGTGCCCGGCGTCGAGACGGTCGGGCTGCCCGGCCCCGCGCCGCTGGCCCCCTGCCCGGCCCGGCCCGGCGACCCCGCGTACGTGCTGTTCACCTCCGGCTCCACCGGCCGACCCAAGGGTGTCCTCACCACGCACCGCAACATCGTCGAGTTCGTCACCGGCTGCGCGGCCCTGACCGGCGCGGACGCGTCGGTGCGCAGCCTCGGCATCGCCTCCCTCGGCTTCGACGCCGCCACCATGGACCTGTTCGTGCCGCTGCTGCTCGGCGGCGCGGTGCAGCTCGTCGGCGTCGACGACCGGTCCGACCCGGCGCGGCTGGCCCGGTTCGTGGCCGCCCACGGGGTCGACTGGGGCTTCATCACCCCGACCGTGCTGTCCATGCTGGACCCGGCGGAGCTGCCCGGCTGGCGCACCGTGCTCTGCGGCGGCGAGCCCGTGCCCGCCGAGCTGGCCGCCCGCTGGGCCCCCGGCCGGCGCTTCGTCAACGGCTACGGCCCCACCGAGACCACCGTGCTGGCCGTCACCGCCGAGCTGACCGCCGCCGAGACCGACCCGGTGCCGATCGGCCGGCCGCTGCCCAACCACCGGGCGTACGTCGTCGACGCCGACCTGCGTCCCGTGCCGCCCGGCGAGACCGGCGAGCTGCTGATCGGCGGCCCCGGCCTGGCCGACGGGTATCTCAACCGGCCCGGCCTGACCGCCGACCGGTTCGTGCCCGACCCGTTCTCCGGCCTGCCCGGCGAGCGGCTGTACCGCACCGGCGACCTGGTCACCCAGGGCCCCGACGGGCGGCTCGTCTACCTCGGCCGCGCCGACCGGCAGGTGAAGATCAGGGGGCAGCGCATCGAGCTGGGCGAGGTCGAGGCCGTCCTCGCCGGGCTGCCCGGCGTCGACCGGGTGGTGGCGGAGGCCGTCGACGCCCCCGCCGGGGCCGAGCTGGTCGCGTTCCTCACCCCCGCCGACGCCCCCGACGACGCGGAGCTGCGCGCGTACGCCGAGCCGAGGCTGACCCCCGCGATGCGTCCCGCCCGGGTGCTGCGCCTGGCGGAGCTGCCGGTCAGCCCGACCACCGGCAAGCTGGACCGGCCGGCGCTGCGGGCGCTGGCCGCCGCCGCCCGCCCCGCGCCCTCGGCCGCCGACGCCGACGGGCCGGCCGACGCCGACCCGGTCACCCGGGCGGTGGCCCGGGTGTGGGCGCGGCTGCTCGGCGCGGCCCCCGGCCCCGACACCGACTTCCTCGCCGCCGGCGGCAACTCCATCGCCGCGATGCGGCTGGTCGCGGCGCTACGCGCCGAGCTGGGCCGCGCCGTGGACACCCGGGACGTGTTCGCCGGCCGCACCCTCGCCGGCCTGGTGCAGCGGATCACCGCCGCCGCCCCCGCCGCCGGGGACGGGCTGACCACCGGCAACCCGCCGACGCTGTCGCCGCCGCAGCGGCGGCTGTGGTTCGTCGACCAGCTCGCCCCGTCGAGCGCGCCGTACAACATCGCGGTGGCCCACCGGCTGCGCGGCGAGCTGGACGTGCCGGCCCTCGGTGCGGCCCTGCGGGCGGTGGCCGAACGGCACGACGTGCTGCGCTGGCGCATCCCGCAGACCGCCGGGGTGCCCTACGCGGTCTGCGCGGAACCCACCGACGTGGCGGTGCCCGTGGTGGACCTGACCGGCGGCGACGACCCCGCCGCGGAGCTGGCCCGGATGCTCGCCGACGGGGCGGCCCACGCGTTCGACCTGGCCACCGGCCCGCCCTGGCAGGTGACCGTCTACCGGCTCGGCCCGGCCGAGCACGTGCTCGCCGTCACCTGGCACCACGCCGTGTTCGACGGCTGGTCCGAGGCGGTGTTCTACGCCGACCTCGCCGCCGCGTACGCGCGGGCCGTGGCCGGCGACGACCCGACGCTGCCCGCCCCGGCGGCCCGCTACGCCGACTACGCCGTGTGGCGGGCCGAGCGGGACCGCCGCCGGGGCGCCGCCGACCTCGCCTGGTGGACCGCGCACCTGGCCGGCGCGCCGACGGTGCTGGAGCTGCCCCGCGACCGGCCCCGCCCCGCCGTGCAGACGTACGCCGGGGTGGAGGCCGCCGTCGCGTTCTCCGCCGAGGCCGACCGGGCGGTGCGGGCGCTGGCCGAGCGGCGCTCGACGACCGTGGCGGCGGTGCTGCTGGCCGCGTTCGGCGAGCTGCTGAGCCGGCTCACCGGCGGCGACGACCACGTCGTCGGCGCGATCGTCGCCGACCGGCGGCTGGCCGCGTTCGACGACGTCGTCGGGTTCTTCATCGACACCGTCCCGGTGCGGGTCCGCACGGCCGGGGCGAGCTTCGCCGAGCTGGTCGACCGGTGCGCCGCCGAGCTGCACGACGCCACCGCCCACCCGGGCGCGCCGTTGGAGCGGATCGTGGAGGCCCTCGGCGTGGGCCGGGACACCTCCCGCGCCCCGCTGGTGCAGGTGCTGTTCAACGTGCTCAACTTCGCCGAGCCCCGGCTGGCGCTGCCCGGGCTGGTCGGCGGGCCGGTGCCGGTGCCGAAGCCGGGCTCCCCGTTCGACCTCACCGTCTACGTGGTGGAGCGGGCGGTCACCGGCGCGGACGGGCCGGGGCGGCTCGGCGTCGAGGTGGTGTTCAACCCCGACCTGTTCGACGCCGACCGCGTCGAGGCGCTGCTGGCCGACCTGGCCGCCCTCGTCGGCGCGCTGGCCGCCGCGCCGCGGTCCCCGGCCGGGGAGGTGGCCGCCGAGCTGCCCCGCCCGACGGTGCGCACCGCCGGGCTCGGCGCGATGACCGTCGCCGCGTCCGCCGAGCCGGCCCGCGCGGTGGCGCTGCCGGCGGGGCCGGACGCGCTCACCGACACCGAGGAGCTGGTCGCCGCCGCCTGGCGGGAGGTCCTCGGCCGCGACCGCGTCGGCGTGACCGACAACTTCTTCGACATCGGCGGGCACTCGCTCGCCCTGGCCGCCGTGCACGCCCGGCTGACCGCCGCCACCGGCCGGTCGATCGCGATGCTCGACCTGTTCCGCCACCCCACCGTCCGGGCCCTCGCCGCGCACCTCGACGGCGCGGCCGACCGGCCGGAGCTGGCCCGCGCCGCGCTGCGGGCCGCCGCCCGTCGCAGCCGCGCCCGACGTATCCCTCCCCGCCGCCCCGGCGGCACCGCATGAAGGACGACCTGATGGACAACGCGATCGACACCGATCACCCCGCCGACGACGGCATCGAGCCGATCGCGATCGTCGGGCTGGCCGCCCGGCTGCCCGGCGCGGCCGACGTGCACGAGTTCTGGCGCAACCTCGTCGACGGCGTGGAGTCGGTCACCGAGCTGACCCGCGAGGAGCAGATCGCCCGGGGGGTGCCGCCCGAGGAGGTCGACGACCCGGGCTGGGTCAGCCGCGCCCCGCTCGTCGACGGCTACGACGAGTTCGACGCCGGCCTGTTCGGGATGACCGCCCGGGAGGCCGAGGTCACCGACCCGCAGCACCGGCTGTTCCTGGAGACCTGCTACACCGCGCTCCAGGACGCCGGCTACGACCCGGCCCGCTACGACGGGGCCGTCGGCGTGTACGCGGGCACCGGCGCGGCGTCGTACCTCAACCGCAACGTGCTGCGCAACAAGAAGGTCGGCGGCAACCCGCACAGCGCCGTCTCCATCGCCACCAGCAACTCGCCGAACTACGTGGCGACGAACGTGTCGTACCGGCTGGACCTGCGGGGGCCGAGCCTGACCGTGCACACCGCCTGCTCCACGTCGCTTGTCGCGTTCCACCTGGCGTGCGAGGCGCTGCGCAACGGCGAGTGCGACATGGCCCTGGCCGGCGGCGTCAACATCGAGCTGCCGCAGGCCGGCTACCTCGGCATGGACGGCTTCACCTCCCCCGACGGGCGGTGCCGGCCGTTCGACGCCGCCGCGAACGGCACCGTGTGGGGCAGCGGCGTGGGGGTGACGCTGCTCAAGCGGCTCTCCGACGCGATCGCCGACGGCGACCACATCCGGGCCGTGGTGCTCGGCAACGCCATCAACAACGACGGGGCCGGCAAGGTCGGCTTCACCGCGCCCAGCGTGGACGGGCAGATGGAGGCCGTCGCCCAGGCCGTCGGGATGGCCGGGATCGACCCGCGCACCATCAGCTACGTCGAGGCGCACGGCACCGGCACCGCGATGGGCGACCCGATCGAGGTGGCCGCCCTGTCGGCCGTCTACACGAAGGACACCGACGACCGGGGCTGGTGCGGCATCGGCTCGGTCAAGTCCAACATCGGCCACCTCAGCCAGCCCTCCGGCATCGTCAGCGTGATCAAGACGGTGCTGGCGATGGAGCACGGGCTGATCCCGCCGACGATCAACTACGAGACCCCCAACCCGGCGATCGAGTTCGCCGACACCCCGTTCTACGTGGCGAACACCCTCACGAAGTGGGACACCGACGGCGCGCCGCGCCGCGCCGGGGTCAGCTCCTTCGGCATCGGCGGCACCAACGCCCACGTGGTGCTGGAGGAGGCGCCGCCGGCGCAGCCGGGCGACCGGCGGGTGCGCCCGGCGCAGCTGCTGCACGTCTCGGCGAAGACCGCCACCGCCCTCGACGCCGCCGTGGACCGGCTCGCCGAGCACCTCGCCGGCAACCCCGACGGCGGGGCCGCGCACCTCGCCGACGTCGCGCACACCCTGCGGGTGGGCCGCCAGCAGTACGCCCACCGCCTCGCCGTGGCCGCCGCCGACCTGCCCGACGCGGTCGCCGCGCTGCGCAACCCCCGGCGCGCGACGCGCGGGGTGACCGACGGGCCCGCCCCGAAGGTGGGTTTCCTCTTCTCCGGCCAGGGTTCCCAGTTCGCCGGCATGGGCGCGCAGCTCTACGCCGAGGAGCCCGCCTACGCGGCCGTGGTCGACGAGTGCGCCGAGCTGCTCCGCGCCGAGCTGGGCCTCGACATCCGGGAGCTGATCTTCGGCCGGCACCCGGAGGCGGCCGAGCTGCTGGCGCAGACCCGCTACACCCAGCCCGCCCTGTTCGTCGTGGAATACGCCCTGGCCGTCACCTGGCAGCGCCTCGGCGTGCGGCCGGCGGCGATGGTCGGGCACTCCATCGGCGAGTACGTCGCCGCGACCGTCGCCGGGGTGCTCGACCTGCCCGACGCGCTGACGGTGGTGGCCGCCCGGGGCCGGCTCATGCAGTCCCTGCCGGCCGGGTCGATGCTGGCCGTGCCGCTGGACGAGTCGGTGGTCGCCGGGCTGCTGCCCGAGGGCGTGTCGATCGCCACGGTCAACGGGCCGGGCACCTGCGTGGTGGCCGGCGGGGCCGACGCGGTGACCGCGTTCGCCGAGACGCTGAAGGCCACCCGCAAGGTCAAGAGCAAGGCGCTGCGCACCTCCCACGCGTTCCACTCGCCGATGATGGAGCCGATCCTCGCCGAGTTCACCGCGCTGATGGCCACCGTGGCGCTGCGCGCGCCGCGCATCCCGTTCGTGTCGAACGTCTCCGGCACCTGGATCACCGACGCGCAGGCCACCGACCCGGCGTACTGGGCGGCGCACCTGCGCCAGCCGGTCCGCTTCGGCGACGCGGTGGCCGCCCTGCTCGCCGAGGGCACCTGGGCGCTGGTGGAGTGCGGCCCCGGCCGGCAGCTGGCCAACCTGGCCCGGATGCAGGTCGCCAAGGGCTCGGCGCAGCAGCGGGCCCTGGTGCCGCTGGGCAGCCTCCCGGGCCCGGGGGAGCCGACCGGCGACCTGGCGACGCTGCTGGCCACCGCCGGGGCGCTGTGGTGCGCCGGCCTGCCGGTGCGCGCCGGCTCCGACCCGGCGGCCCGGCGGGTGCCGCTGCCGACGTACCCGTTCGAGCGCCGCCGCTACTGGGTCGACCCGGACCCGGTGGAGGCGGTCGCCGCCGCGCCGGCCGAGACGGGCCCCCGGCCGCTGCCGGAGTGGTTCGCCGTGCCGGTGTGGCGGCAGGCCGCGCCCGCGCCGGCCACCGCGCCGCCCGGCCGGTGCCTGGTGCTGGTCGACGGCCCGCGCGGCGCGGCGCTCGTCGCCGGCCTGCGCGCCGCCGGCGCCGACCCCGTCGTGGTACGCCCCGGCGACGCGTTCGCCGCCGTCCCCGACGCGGCCGGTGCGGGGGAGCGCGGCTTCACGCTGCGCCCCGCCGCGCGGGAGGACCTCGACGCGCTGGTCGCCGCCCTCGGCGACGGCCTGCCGGCGCGGCTGGTGCACGCGTTCGCCCTCGACGGCGAGCCTGCCGGCACCGACATCGCCGCCACCCTCGCCGCCCAGGACCGGGGCTTCTTCAGCGCCCTGCACCTGGTGCAGGCCCTCGCCGGGGCCGGCCGCACCGGCGAGGAGCGCCCGCTGGCCCTGGACCTGGTGACCGCCGGCATCGGCGACGTGACCGGCGCGGACCTGACCCGTCCCGAGCACGCCACCCTCGCCGGCCTGGCCCGGGTGCTGCCGGTCGAGCTGCCCGGCCTGACGGTGCGGCTGCTCGACGCCGACCCGGCCGCGACCGGCGCGGACGCCCTGGTCGCCGAGCTGCGCCGCCCGGTCGACCCGGCGCACCCGGAGGTGGCGCTGCGCGGGTCCCGCCGCTGGGTCACCGGCTACGAGCAGGTGACGGTCGACGCCGAGGCCGAGCCGGGCGCGCTGCGCGACGGCGGCCGCTACGTCATCACCGGCGGCCTCGGCGGCATCGGCATCACCCTCGCCGAGGACTTCGCCGCCCGCGCGAAGGCGAAGCTGGTGCTGCTGGCCCGCTCGGGCCTGCCGCCGCGCGAGCGGTGGGACGACCACCTCGCCGTGCACGGCGCGGACGACCGGGCGGGCCGGGCCATCGCCGCGATCCGCCGGATGGAGGCCGCCGGCGCGTCGGTGCTGGTCCTCGCCGCCGACGTCACCGACCCGGCCGACCTGCGCCGGGTCCGGGCCGCCGCCGAGGCCGAGTTCGGCGGGATCGACGGGATCGTGCACGCCGCCGGCCTGCCCGGCGGCGGCATGGCCGAGGTGAAGGACCGCGCCGAGGCCGACCGGGTGCTCGCCCCGAAGCTCGCCGGCACGCTCGCCCTGGCCCAGGTCTTCGGCGACCTGCCGCTGGACTTCGTGGTGCTCTGCTCCTCGATCACCGCCGTGATCGGCGGCTTCGGCCAGGTCGACTACTGCGCGGCCAACAACTTCCTCGACGCGCACGCCCGCGCCGGTGCCGGCTGGGCCGCGCCGGTGGTGGCGCAGAACTGGGGCGGCTGGGCCGAGGTCGGCATGGCGGCGGAGAGCACCGCGCCGGCCGGGTTCCGGGCGGTGACCCGGGACGCCGTCACCGCCACGGTCGACCACCCGGTGCTCACCACGCGGGTGACCGGCCCGGAGGGCACGGTGCTGCACGGGCTGGTCTCCGCCGCGACCCACTGGCTGCTCGACGAGCACCGCATCGGCGGGGTGCCGGTGGTGCCGGGCACCGCCCACCTGGAGTCGGTGCGCGCCGCCGTGGCCGCCGCCGTCGCGGCACCCGGCCCCGACGCGGCGGTGGAGCTGCGCGACGTGGTGTTCCTGGAGCCGTTCTCGGTGCCCGACGGCACGACCGCCCAGTACCGGGTGGCGCTCACCGCCGCCGAGGACGGGGCCACGGAGTTCGTGGTGCAGAGCCTCGCCGCCGGGGTGCTGCGCACCCACGTGCGCGGCGCGGCCGGCTGGACCACCGAGCCCGCCCCGGCGGCGGTCGACGTGGCGCCGGTGGCCGCCCGGTCCCGCCGGGTCGACGACGACGCGTCGTTCGGCCGGGGCCGCACCAGCATGCTCGCCTTCGGGCCGCGCTGGCGGTCGCTGGCCGCGCACCACCTCGCCGACGGCGAGGAGCTGGCGCTGGTGGAGGCGCCCGCCGAGGCCGCCGCCGACCTCGGCGCGTGGGGCCTGCACCCGGCCCTGCTCGACGTGGCCACCGCGTTCGGCCGGGGCCAGGGCTCCGGCACCTACCTGCCGCTGTCGTACGGGCGGATCGTGGTGCGCGCGCCGCTGCCCGGGCGGTTCCACAGCCACCTGCGCCACCGCGACGGCGGCACCGACGAGGTCGTCTCCGCCGACCTGACCCTCACCGGCCCGGACGGGCGGGAGCTGGTCTCGATCAGCGACTTCGTGCTGCGCCGGGTGGACGCGTCGGCGGTCACCGGCGGGCTCGCCGCCGACGGCCCGACCGCCACCGCCGACGGCCCGGCGGCGGGTGCGCCCAGCGAGGACATCCGCCCGGTCGACGGCGCGGAGGCGTTCCGCCGCAGCCTCACCGCCGGCCTCGGCGCCCAGGTGGTGATCACCACCCGGTCGGTGGCCGACATCCGGGCCCGCGCCGCCCGGGTCACCACCGGGAGCCTGGAGTCGGAGGCCGACCCGGCGGTGTCGGCCGCCACCGTGGAGGCCGGCGCGTCGGCCGCGCCGCGCACCGAGCTGGAGGCCGCCATCGCCCAGGTGTGGCGCGACGGCCTCGGCGTGCCGGTCGTCGGCGTGGACGACGACTTCTTCGCCCTCGGCGGCAACTCCCTCGTCGCGGTGCAGCTCATCGCGTCGATGCGCAAGGCGACCGGGGTGCGGCTGCCGATGCGCAGCCTCTTCGAGACGCCCACCGTCGCCGGGCTCGCCGCCCGCATCGAGGAGCTGCGCGCCGAGGCGTCCGCCGCCGACGAGCCCCCGGCCCCGGCTCCGGCCCCGAGCATCCCGCGGTTGCCCCGCGCGTGAGCACCAGGGAAGCGGTCCCGCGTGTGAGCACCAAGGAAGCACCAGGAGTCGTGGCTTGACGCAAGCAAGGGAGTACAGAGCAATGAGCGACACGATCGCCACGCTGCCGGTGGTCGTCGAAAGCGACGGCCGGGCACTGACCGACCTGATCGGCGCGCGCCGCACCGAGCTGCGGGCCGCCCTCGTCGACCACGGCGGGCTGCTGTTCCGCGGGTTCGACGTGGGCGGCGTCGACGGCTTCGACGCGGTGGTGCGGGCGCTGGCCGGTGAGCCGCTGGTCTACACCGAGCGGTCCTCGCCCCGGCACGCCATCAAGGGCCGGGTCTACACCTCGACCGACTACCCGCCGGACGAGGAGATCTTCCTGCACAACGAGAACTCGTACCAGGCGCGCTGGCCGCTGACCCTGTTCTTCTGGTGCGTCACCCCGCCGGACACGCTCGGCGCGACGCCCCTGGCGGACGTGCGCCGGGTCTACGAGCTGATCGACCCGGCCGTGCGGGAGGAGTTCGTGCGCCGCCGCTGGATGCTGGTGCGCAACTTCCACGCCGACTTCGGCACCCGCTGGCAGGACGTGTTCAACACCGACGACCGCGCCGAGGTCGAGGCGTACGCGGCGGCGAACCGGATCAGCCTGGAGTGGGTGGGCGCGGACGGGCTGCGCACCCGCGCCGTGCGCGAACCGGTGCACTACCGGCCCGGCTCGGACACCCCGCGCTGGTTCAACCACGCCACGTTCTTCCACCTGAGCACCCTGCCGCAGGAATACCAGGAAGGGCTGCTGGCGATGTTCGGCCCCGACGGGCTGCCGTCGAACACCTACTACGGCGACGGCGGCGAGATCCCCGCCGACGTGCTGGACCACCTGCGGGCCGCGTACCGGGCCGCCAGCGTCCGCTTCGACTACCAGCGCGACGACGTGCTGGTGGTCGACAACATGACGGCCGCGCACGCCCGGGAGCCGTTCACCGGGCCCCGCAAGATCGCCGTCGCGATGGCCGAGCCGCACACCCCCGAGAGCACTGGAGACAACTGATGGCCGAAACCCGATTCCTGGTCGTGCGCAACGACGAGGAGCAGTACTCGATCTGGTCGGCCGACCGGGAGCTCCCCGCGGGCTGGCACGACACCGGCTTCGCCGGCACGCGCGAGGAGTGCCTCGCCCACATCGACACCGTCTGGACCGACATGCGCCCCCGCTCCGTACGCGAGGCAATCCAGTGAGCGCGAGGAGTGCAGCGGAGCGGAGCCCCGCAGTCGCGAACGAAAGGCAGCGGCGATGACGCGCGAGTGGACCTTCCCCGCCTCCTTCGCCCAGGAGCGGGTGTGGCTGGCCAACCAGCTCGACCCCGGCTCGCCGGTCTACAACGTGTCCAACCCGTGGCCGTTCCCGCCCGAGCTGGACGCCGACGCCGTGACCGAGGTGTTCAACCAGGTCGTCGCCCGGCACGAGGCGCTGCGCACCCACCTGCGCTCCGACGACGGGGCGCTGGTGCAGGTGGTCCGCGAGCACGAGCCGGTCCGCCTGCCGGCCGAGGACCTGTCGGGCCTGCCCGAGGCCGAGCGGCTCGCCCGCTACCACCAGATCCGCGAGGAGCTGGCCCGCACCCCGATCCCGCTGGACGTCCCGCCGCTGTGGCGGGCCCGGCTGGTCAAGGTCAACGAGGCGTGGTCGGTGCAGTTCGTGGTGCACCACGCCGTCTTCGACGCCCACTCGGCGGTGCTGTTCACCACCGAGCTGTCCGCGTTCACCACGGCCGCGCTGACCGGCGCGCCCGCCGCCGTGCCCGAGCTGCCCATCCAGTACGCCGACTTCGCCGCCTGGCAGCGCGACCAGCTCGCCGGCCCGGAGCTGGACCGGCAGCTCGACTTCTGGCGGGCGCACCTGGCGGGCGCGCCCGCCGTGACCGGCCTGCCGCTGGACCGGCCCCGCCCGGCCCAGCTCGGCTTCGCCGGCGACGAGCTCCGCTTCGACCTGCCCGCCGGGCTGCTCGACGCCGTCGGCGCGCTCGCCACCGCGTCGGCGGCCACCCCGTACATGGTGCTGCTGACCGGGTTCGCCGCGCTGCTGTCGCGGATCTCCGGCGACGACACCGTGGTCGTCGGCGTCTCCACCGCCGGCCGGGACACCGCCGAGGTGGCCCCGCTGATCGGCATGTTCGTCAACCCGGTGGCGCTGCGCTGCGACCTGACCGGCGACCCCACCGTCGCCGAGCTGCTCGGCCGGGTGAAGGGCGGCCTGCTCGACGCGATGGAGCACGGGCAGACCCCGTTCCAGAAGATCGTCGAGGCGGTGGCCCCGCAGCGGGACCCGTCCGTGCAGCCGATCTTCCAGACCGCGCTGAACTTCATCCCCGACTCCGGCCTGGACCCGGTGCCGCTGGGCACCACGAAGGACGACCTCGCCTTCGACGTCACCGCGGGGGAGAGCCGGCTGGTCTACCGCACCGACCTGTTCGACCGGGCCACCGCCGAGGCGGTCGTCGCCCGCTACGTGCGGCTGCTCGCCGCCGCCGTCGCCGACCCCGGCCGGCGGGTCAGCGAGCTGCCCCTGCTCGACGACGCCGAGCGGCGGCTGGTCCTCGACGCCGGGAACGCCACCGGCCACGCCCGGCCGGCCGGCACCGTCGTCGACGCGGTGCAGCGGCAGGCCGCCGCCACCCCGCACGCGACCGCCCTGGTCTGCGACGGCGTCGCGCTGACGTACGCCGAGCTGAACGCCGCCGCGAACCGGCTGGCCCGGCTGCTGGTGGCGCGCGGGGCCGGCCCGGAGACCCGGGTCGCGCTGGCCCTGCCCCGCTCGGCGGACCTGCTGGTGGCGGTCCTCGCGGTGCTCAAGTCCGGCGCCGCGTACGTGCCGGTCGACACCGGCTACCCGGTGGCCCGGATCGCCTACCTGCTCGACGACGCCGAGCCGGCGCTGGTGCTGGCCACCGCCGACACGGCGGCCCTGGTGCCCGGCGACCCGCTGGTGCTCGACCCGGGCACCGCCGCCGACCTCGACGCGGCCGACCTGACCGACGCCGACCGGGTCGCCCCGCTGCGCCCCGGACACCCCGCGTACGTGCTCTACACCTCCGGCTCCACCGGCCGCCCCAAGGGCGTCGTGGTGGAGCACGCGGCGGTGGCGGCCTACCTGGCCTGGGCCCGGGACGCCTACCCGGGGCTGGCCGGCACGGCGCTGCTGCACTCGCCGGTGTCGTTCGACCTGACCGTCACCGGGCTGCTCGGCCCGCTCACCGCCGGCGGCACCGTCCGGCTCGCCGCCATCGACGAGCCGGCCGCCCGCGCGGGCGGGAAGCCGGCGTTCCTGAAGGCCACCCCGAGCCACCTGCCGCTGCTCGACGACGCCCTGTCCCCGACGGCGGACCTGGTCATCGGCGGCGAGGCGCTCACCGGCGAACAGCTCGCCGCCTGGCGGGCCGCCCACCCGGGCGTGGCCGTCACCAACGAGTACGGCCCGACCGAGGCCACCGTCGGCTGCGTCGCCACCCGCATCGCCCCCGGGCAGGAGCTGGCCGCCGGGCCGGTGCCGATCGGCACGCCCACCTGGAACACCCGGGCGCTGCTGCTCGACGCCGCCCTGCACCCGGTGCCCCCGGGCGTGGCCGGCGAGCTGTACGTGGCCGGCGACCAGCTCGCCCGCGGCTACCTGCGCCGCCCCGGCCTGACCGCCGAGCGGTTCCTGCCCTGCCCGTACGGGCCGCCGGGGCAGCGCATGTACCGCACTGGCGACCTGGCCCGCTGGCGGGCCGACGGGACGCTGGAATACCTGGGCCGCCGCGACGACCAGGTGAAGGTGCGCGGCATGCGCATCGAGCTGGGCGAGGTCGAGTCGGCGCTGCTGGCCCGGCCCGGCGTGCGCGCGGCGGCGGCGGCCGTGCGCGTCGACTCCGGCGAGCCGACGCTGGTCGGCTACCTCGTCGGCGACGCCGACCCGGCGCCCCTGGCGGCCGACCTGGCCCGGGAGCTGCCCGCGCACCTGGTGCCGGCCGCGTTCGTCACGCTCGACGCGCTGCCGCTGACCCCCAACGGCAAGCTGGACCGGGCCGCGCTGCCCGCCCCGGCCGCCCCGGCGGCGGTCGAGGACGCGTACGTCGCCCCGCGCACCGACGCCGAGGCGCTGGTGGCCGAGGTGTACGCCGACATCCTCGGCGTGGAGAAGGTCGGCGCGGCCGACGACTTCTTCGCCCTCGGCGGCAACTCGCTGCGCGGCATGCGGGCGATGGCCCGCATCCGGGCCGAGGTGGACGTGGACCTGCCCATGCGGGCGCTGTTCGGCAGCCCGGTGGTGGCCGACCTGGCCGCCCAGATCGAGAAGCTGATCGCCGCGGAACTCGACGAGCTCTCCGACGCCGAGGTCGCCGAGCTGCTGGCGACGGAAGAGGGACCCACCGCATGACCGACCTGAAGGATCCGGCCCGGGAGGCGGCCCGGCAGGCGCTGATCGCCAAGCGCCTGCGCAAGCGGGCCACCGCCCCCGCCGCCCGGATCACCCCCCGGCCCCCCGGCGCGCAGGTGCCGCTGTCGTACGCCCAGGAGCGGGTCTGGTTCATGGACCAGATCGCCCCGGGCGAGGCGGCGTACCACATCGCGGTGCCGCTGCGGGTGCGCGGGCCGCTCGACGTCGCGGCCCTGCGCCGCGCGCTGGCCGCCCTGACCGCGCGGCACGAGTCGCTGCGCACCCGGTTCCCCGCCGACGCCGACGGCCGCCCCACGGTGGTGGTCGAGGAGTCCGTCGAGGTGCCGCTGACGGTGACCGAGGCGGCCGACGCCGACGCCGCGCAGGCGCTCGTGGAGGCCGCGTCGGCGGAGCCGTTCGACCTGGCCGCCGGGCCGCTGCTGCGCGCCCTGCTGATCCGGCTCGCCCCCGAAGACCACGTGCTGTTCCTGAGCAAGCACCACATCGTCGGCGACGGCTGGTCGGTGGACGTGCTGCTGCGCGACCTGATCACCCTCTACCACGGCGGCGAGCCGCCCGCCCTGCCCGTGCAGTACGGCGACTTCGCCGTGTGGGAGGCGCGGGAGCTGGACGGCCCGGCGGCCCGGGGGCACCTGGACTGGTGGAAGTCCCGGCTGGCCGGGATCACCCCGTTGGAGCTGCCGCTGGACGCGCCGCGCCCGGCCACCCAGACCTACCGGGGCGACTTCGTCGAGTTCCAGCTCGACCCGGCCGAGACCGAGCGGCTCAACGCGCTCACCCGGTCGTCCGGCGCGACGCTGTTCATGACGCTGCTCGCCGCCTACCAGGTGCTGCTGTCCCGGCACGCCGGGCAGGACGACTTCGCCGTCGGCGCGTCCGTGGCCGGCCGGTCCGTCCCCGAGCTGGAGAACGTCGTCGGCATGTTCATCAACATGCTGCCGCTGCGCGCCGAACTGGCCGGCGACCCGACGTTCGCCGAGCTGCTGGAGCGCACCCGGCGCGGCGTGCTGGACGGCTTCGAGCACGCCGAGGTGCCGTTCGCCAAGGTCGTGCACGAGCTGGGCCTGCCCCGCGACGTGAGCCGGTCCCCGGTGTTCCAGGCCATGTTCGTGTTGCAGAACTACGAGATGGGCCGGTTCACCGGCGTCTCTGACGCCGCCGACGTCCGCTTCGAGTGGACGCCGATGGAGTTGCGGGCCACCCGGTTCGACTTCGAGCTGCACGCGGTGGAGACCACCGAGGGGCTCTGGGGCAAGCTCGTCTTCAACACCGACCTGTTCACCCGGGCCACCGTCGAGCGGATCGCCCGCCGGTGGACCACCCTGCTGCGGGCGGTCGTCGCCGCACCGGACACCCCGGTCTCGGCCCTGCCGATGGTCGACCCCGCCGAGCGGGACCTGCTGGCCGCCTGGAACGACACCACGGCCGGGTTCCCGCAGGAGCAGACCCTGCACGGGCCGTTCGAGGCGCGGGCCGCCGCCACCCCCGACGCGGTGGCGCTGACCTTCGAGGGCCGCTCGGTCACGTACGCGGGGCTGAACGCCGCCGCGAACCGCGTCGCCCACCGGCTGCGCGCGGCCGGCGTCGGCCCGGAGACCCTGGTCGGGGTGTGCGCCGAGCGGTCGGTGGAGCTGGTCGCCGGGCTGCTCGGCGTGCTCAAGGCAGGCGGCGCTTACCTGCCGCTGGACCCGGAGTACCCGGCCGACCGGCTGTCCTTCATGGTCACCGACGCGGCCGCGCCCGTGGTGCTGGTGCAGGAGCACCTGCGCGACGTGCTGCCCGACACCGGCGCGACGGTGCTCGCCCTCGACGACGCCGCGACGTGGGCCGACCAGCCCGCCACCGACCCCGCGCCGACGGCCGGGCCCGGCAACCTGGCGTACGTCATCTACACCTCCGGCTCGACCGGCCGCCCCAAGGGCGTGCCGAACACCCACCGGGGCATCGTCAACCGGCTGCACTGGAAGCAGGAGACCTACCGGCTCGCCGCCGACGACGCGGTGCTGCAGAAGACCCCGGCCAGCTTCGACGTGTCGGTGTGGGAGTTCTTCTGGCCGCTGCGCGAGGGCGCCCGGCTGGTGCTGGCGAAGCCCGGCGGGCACAAGGACGCCGGCTACCTGCGGGACCTGCTGGTGGCCGAGCGGATCACCACCGCCCACTTCGTGCCGTCGATGCTGACGGTCTTCCTCGGCGAGGACGGCATCGAGGCGGCCACCGCCCTGCGCCGGGTGATCTGCTCCGGTGAGGAGCTGCCGCTGGCCTCGGCGGTGGAGTTCACCACCCGGCTGCCCTGGTGCGAGCTGCACAACCTGTACGGCCCCACCGAGGCGGCCATCGACGTCAGCGCCTGGCGCTGCGACCCGGCGGCGCTCGCCGGGCTGTCGAGCGTGCCGATCGGCGGGCCGATCGCCAACCTGCGGCTGCACGTGCTCGACGCGGCGGGCAACGAGTGCCCGGTCGGCGTCGCGGGGGAGCTGCACATCGGCGGCGTCGGCCTGGCCCGGGGCTACCACCGCCGGCCGGCGCTGACCGCCGAGCGGTTCGTGCCCGACCCGTTCTCGGGCGAGCCGGGGGCCCGGCTGTACCGCACCGGCGACCTGGCCCGCTGGGCCGTCGCCCCGACCGGCTCAGGGGTGATCGAGTTCCTCGGCCGCATCGACCACCAGGTGAAGCTGCGCGGCCTGCGCATCGAGCTGGGCGAGATCGAGAGCGCCCTGCGGGAGCAGCCGGGCGTCACCGAGGCGGCCGTCATCGTCCGCGAGGACGCCCCGGGCGACAAGCGGCTCACCGCGTACCTGGTGGGCGACGCCGAGCACGCCGCGCTGAAGGCGGCGCTGAAGGAGACGCTGCCGGAATACATGGTGCCGACCGCGTTCGTCACCCTCGACGCGCTGCCGCTGAGCCCCAACGGCAAGCTCGACCGCAAGGCCCTGCCCGCGCCCGTGGTGACCCGCGAGGCGTCGGTGGCGCTGGTCGAGCCGCGCGACGACACCGAGCGGCTGCTGGCCGGGATCTGGTCGGAGGTGCTGGGCGTCGACACGCTCGGCATCGACGACGACTTCTTCGACCTGGGCGGGCACTCGATGCTCGCCACCCAGGTCGTCGCGAAGATCCGCAAGGCCGAGCACGGTGGGCGGCCCGTCGGCGTGATGGACCTGTTCCAGCAGCGGACCATCCGCGAGCTGGCCGCGTTCATGACCGGCGACGCCGCCGACGACGGTCCGCGCCGGCTGCTCTACGAGCTGACCAAGCCGATCCCGGCGGGCAGGCGGCTCCGCACGTACGTCTGCGTCCCCTACGGCGGCGGCAGCGCCATCGTCTACCAGCCCCTCGCCGACGCCCTGCCCGCCGGCAACGCCCTTTACTCGCTGGCGATCCCCGGGCACGACGTGGGGCTCAGCGAGGAGGGCCTGCCGTTCGAGGAGCTGACCCGCCGGGTCGCCGACGAGATCGTCGAGCGGATCGAGGGCCCGATCGTCCTGTACGGCCACTGCGGCGTCGGCAGCGCCATCGTCGCCGAGGTGGCCCGCAAGGTCGAGGCAGCCGGGCGGGAGCTGGAGGCGCTCTACATCGGCGCGATGTTCCCGTTCGCCCGCCCGAAGGGCCTCTTCGCCGCCGCCCGCAACCGCCTCGAACGGCTGCGCAGCAACAAGCACTACGCGAGCTGGCTCAAGTCGATGGGCGTGGACACCGACGAGCTGGACCCGGAGCAGGCCGACCGGATCATCAGCAACATGCGGGCCGACTCCCGCGCCTCGGAGGAGTACTTCACCGGGCTGCTCGACGCCAATGCGGCGAAGCTGCGCGCCCCGATCGTCTCGGTGGTCGGCTCCGAGGACCCGGTGACCGACTACTTCACCGAGCGGTACGCCGAGTGGCAGTTCCTCACCGACACCGTCGGGCTGGTCGTGCTCGACCAGGCGGGGCACTTCTTCCTCAAGTACCGGGCCGACGAGCTGGCGGAGATCGTCACGGCGGTGCACCCGGCGGTGCGCGCCGGCGACACGACCGCCCTGGAGGCGGCGGCCCGGGGGGACGACGCCGGCTGGGTCGTCGCCGACCACCAGCGCGTCGGCGCGGCACCCCGCCCCGAGCGGGCCGTGGTCAAGCCGAGCATGGGCCGGTTCGTCGCGGTCACCGCCGGTCAGCTCGTCTCCACGACAGGCTCGGCGCTGACCGCGTTCGCCCTGCCGATCTGGCTGTTCACCCAGACCGGCTCGGTGGCGAACCTGGGCCTGCTGTGGGCGCTGGCGCTGGTCTGCGGCGTGCTGATGCTGCCCATCGCGGGCGCGATCACCGACCGGGTCAGCCGCCGCCGGATCATGATGATCGCCAGCTCCGCCGCCGGGTCGATCCAGCTCGTGCTGGCCGCCCTGCTCTGGACGGACAACCTGCGGCTGTGGATGATCTACGCCCTGGTGGCGCTCAGCCAGGTCGCCGGGTCGTTCCAGCGCATCGCGTTCCAGTCGGCGGTGCCGCAGCTCGTGCCGAAGCGCTACCTCGGGCACGCGATGGGCGTCACCCAGCTCACCAACGGCTTCGCGATGCTGCTGATGCCGGTCTTCGCCGCCGGGCTGCTGGCCGCCATCGAGCTCAAGGGCATCCTGCTCATCGACGTGGCCAGCTACGTGGTGGCGGTGGCCACCCTGGCCGTGGTCCGCTTCCCCGACCTGCTCGGCTGGCGGCCCCGGGAGCGGCTGCTCGTCGCCATCGCCAACGGGCTGCGCTACTCGTGGCAGCACCGGGGCTTCCGGCTCATGCTGGGCTACTTCGCGATCGGCAACGTCTTCCTTGCCCCGGCGCTGGTACTGACCACCCCGCTGGTGCTCTCCTTCGCCACCGCCACGCAGGTGGCGCAGGTCGCCCTGGCCGAGGCGCTCGGCGCGGTGGCCGGCGGCGTGCTCATGTCGCTGTGGGGCGGCCCGCGCCACCGGCGGATGATCGGCGTCCTGCTCGGCAACCTCGGCACCGCGCTCGGCTGCGTCGTGATCGGCCTGGACGCCTCCGTCGCGGTGATCTGCGTCGGGGCGTTCTGGCTGGCCATGGCGATGACCACCGCCCAGTCGATCTACGCGACGATCGTGCAGGTGAAGGTGCCGCAGCGCTACCACGGCCGGGTGTTCAGCCTCAACCAGACGATCTCCTGGTCGACGCTGCCGATCGGGTTCGCGCTGCTCGCCCCGGCGGCCAGCGGCCTGTTCGAGCCGATGCTCGCCGAGGGGGGCGCGCTCGCCGGGTCGGTGGGCGCGGTCATCGGCACCGGTCCGGGCCGGGGCATCGGCTTCGCGTACGTCTGCTTCGGCGCGGCGCTGGTGCTGGTCACGCTGGGCGGCTTCGCGATCCGGCTGCTGCGCCGCTTCGACCTGGAGGTGCCGGACTCGCTGCCCGACGACCTGATCGGCGCGCAGGAGCGCGAGCGGCGGCTCGCCGCCCGGGCCGCCGGGCGGCAGGAGGAGAAGGTGCCCGTGGCGGCCTGACCCGCCGCCGGGGCGGCCCGCGTGGCCGCCCCGGCACGGGGCCGGGGCCTGCGGCGGTCCACCGCCGCAGGCCCCCGGTGTGCTCAGGCCCCCGGCGGGTCGGCCAGGTCGGCGGCGGCGACGTCGTCGGGCTCGGCGACCCAGCCGGAGAAGACGGGCACGCCGTGCCACGGGCCGGTGCCGCCGCCGCGCCGGTCGGTGGCGACGGCCACCACCGCGTACGGGTGGCCGAAGCGCAGCTCCGCGACGCGGGCCACCCCCAGCGGGGGCAGGCTGACCCGCGCGAACATCCCGGTGACGGCCGCCGCGGCGAACCCGTACCGGTCGTAGCGGGCCGCGACCGCCTGCCGGGCCCGCACGTCGCCCGCGCCGACCAGCGGTGCGAGGACCCGGCCGGCGGCGGTGAACCCGAGCCCGGTCAGGTCGTGCTCGTCGCGGGCCGACCAGCAGGGCAGCGCCGCCGTGTGCCGCTGCTCCCGGCGGTCGGGGGCGAACGTGCGCACGGCCTCCTCGCGCAGCGTCCACAGCGGCGTCTCGCCCAGCGGCAGGTCGAACAGCGACCGCCGGCCGGTGGGCTCGTCGGCTTCGATGTCGGCGGCGATCCGGTACGCGGCGGCGAGCACGTCGGCCGGGGCCACCCCGGGCGCGGCGGCCACCGAGACCACCGACAGCCCCGCCCCGGCGGCCCCGCCGCTGCCGTCCGTGCGGGTGTCCGCGCCGCCCGCCTCGTGCCCGCCGTCCACGGCCGGCTGCGCCGCCGCCACGTGCACGGCGACGTCCCCGGCCTCCGGCGTCGCGGCGATCCACGTGCGGTGCCCGTGCGCCGGGGTGCGCAGCACCCGGGTCAGCCGCCCCGCCCACGGGCTGTCGGGGCCGAGCGCCCCGGCCGGGGCGAGGTCGAACGGGGCGGCCCAGGAGATCCGGGTGGCCACGGCCGAGGCCAGGGCGAGCGCCACCCGGGGGTCGAGGGCCAGCGGGAACCGCTCGATCAGCCCGAGGCTGTGCTCGCGGGCCCACGCGTCGAGTCCGGCCTGGTCCGGCAGCGGGCCGGTCCCGGTGGCGCGGGGGAGGGCGGCCCGCCAGGCGTCCAGCCCGGCGCTTCCGGTGCCGGGCCGGTGCCAGACGGCCGTCGCCGACGGCACCAGGGGATGCGGCGCGTCCAGCAGGTCGGCGGCGATCCGGGCGGCCCGCGCCGGCGCGGTGCCCAGGGCGTCGGCGAGGGCGGCGGCGTCCCCGTCGAGTCCGGCGTGCCCGTCGAGTCCGGCGTTTCCGTCCGGTCCGGCGGCGTGCCCGTGGGGTCCGGCGGCGTCGCCCTCGGGGACGGCCGATGCGCAGAGGGCGAGCAGCAGCCACGCGCCCAGCGGGGACGCGACGTGGTGCCGGTCGCCGGCCGTGGCGTGCAACCGGGCGGCGTAGCGGGCCAGCGGGGCGTGGAGGTTCGTCGTCATCCCCCCACTGTGCCCGCCCCGGCCCGGTCGCGCGGCGGGCGGCCGCGCGGCGCCCGCCGGCCGCCGTGGCTGGGCGGCGGGCCGGGGGACGGGTTAGGCTGCCCGCCGTGGCAGGTCTGTTGAGGAGTGTGGCGTCCCGGCTGGGGCGGGTGGCCCGCGGCGGGGCCGCGCCGACGCGTACCCCCGGTCCGATCCCGGCCCAGGTGGCGCGGCGTCGGCAGGTCACGGCGTTGCAGCGCCGGGAGCTCAGCTACGCCCCCGAGCCCGACGGGCAGGCCGACCCGGGCGAGGTCGTCTGGACCTGGGTCCCCTACGAGGACGACCCCCGGCAGGGCAAGGACCGCCCGGTGCTGGTGGTGGGGCGCTCCAGCCGCACCCTGTTCGGCCTGATGCTGTCCAGCCAGGGCGAGCGGGACGGCCAGCGGCACTGGCTGGCGTTGGGCCCGGGCGCCTGGGACCGGGACAACCGGCCCAGCTGGGTGCGGCTCGACCGCGTCCTCACCATGCGGGAGGACAGCATCCGCCGGGAGGGCGCGGTGCTGGACCGGGCGCGCTTCGACCGGGTCGGCCAGGCCCTGCGCGCCGGCTACGGCTGGCGCTGAGCCCCGCCGCCCCGTCGCGGCCCCGCCGATGGCGGGGCGTCAGCACTCGGCGAGGCGCGCGCTGTCGATGAGCTGGCGGGCGGAGCGGGACGCGCCGACGCTCTTCGCCCGGTACATCGCCGCGTCGGCGCGGTCGAGCGCCTCGGTGAGCTGGGTCGGGCAGGTGACGGGGGCGAGCCCGACGGAGGCGGTGACCCGCAGGCTCAGGCCGCCGAGGGGGATCGGCGCGGCGAGCGACTCGCAGAGCCGGCGGGAGGCGTGCTCGATCCACCGCCGGTCGACGGTCGGGGTGGCCAGCAGCCCCGCGAACTCGTCGCCGCCGAGGCGGGCCACGAGATTGTCCCCGGCGAAGGCGGCCAGCCGTTCGGCCACGCTGATCAGCACCTGGTCACCGGCGGCGTGCCCGTAGCGGTCGTTGACCTGCTTGAAGTCGTCGAGGTCCAGCACGATGGCGATCAGCGGCTGGCCGGCGCTGTCGGTGAGCAGGGTCGCGGCCAGCCGGAAGAAGGCCCGCCGGTTGGGCAGCCCGGTGAGCGGGTCGTGGCTGGCGGCGTGCCGCTCGGCGGCCAGTTCCGCCTGGAGGTGTTCGATCTCCGCCTCGGCCAGCATGGCCCGGCGGCGCAGTTGCCAGGCGGAGACCAGGGCCCCGGCGGCCGAGATGCCGGACGCGATGGTCAACGGATCCGGCACGAACCCTCCTCACCGCGTCTGCCCACGCGCCCGACCGCTGCCGCCGTGCCCGTGGGGGCTCCTGTTTTCCCTGGTACAGCCCCAGGTGAGGTAACCCAAAGTGAACACCTGGGTACACCCTCGTTGGGCTATCATGCTCGCTGTCCGGTGCAGATGCAATAGCAGATGCACGTGCAGCAAATCCCGTCGTAAGCCCCGCCCCTCGCCAGCACACCGCTCCTCCCCGCGGCATCGGCAGGCTCTTGACAAGAAAGATGCCCCATGCAGCAGCCCCGCAACGGCGTTCCCACTGCACAGCTCCCTCCGCTGACCTGGTTGAAGAGTCGACGGAGCAATCCCAGCGGCAACTGCGTCGAGCTTGCCGAGCTACCCGGCGGCGCCGGAATCGCCGTCCGTAACTCCCGCTACCCCGATGGTCCGGCGCTGATCTACACGATCGACGAGATCGCGGCATTCGTCCTCGGCGCCCGGGACGGCGACTTCGACCACCTCATCGGCTGACCCTGGGTCACCCCTCGGCTGCGTCCCGTCAACGGGACCGAAACGCCGGTCGGGCCGGGTTCACCTCACTGTCGGTCCATGGCATGCTTACACGTCGGCCGGGGTGGGGCCCGGTGCGACGAAGGCAGCAAGCGGAGGTCGGCGCGTGACGATGGTTCCCACGGAGGGTGGCCCGGCCACCGGCCCGACCGTGCTGCGCATGCTGCTCGGCGCGCAGCTACGCCGCCTGCGGGAGGCCAGCGGGGTGACCAGGGAGGGCGCCGGCTGGGAGATCCGGTCCTCCGAGTCGAAGATCAGCCGAATGGAGCTGGGCCGGGTCGGCTTCAAGGAACGCGACGTCGCGGACCTGCTCAGCCTCTACGGCGTCACCGACGCCACGGAGCGGGAGGCCCTGCTCAAGCTCGCCCGCGACGCCAACAGCCCCGGCTGGTGGCACCGCTACGGCGACGTGCTCCCGTCGTGGTTCCAGTCGTACCTCGGCCTGGAGGCGGCCGCCGCGCTGATCCGCAGCTACGAGGTGCAGTTCGTGCCGGGCCTGCTCCAGACCCCGGAGTACGCCCGGGCCGTCGTCCTGCTCGGCCACCGGGGGGCCGGGGCGGACGAGATCGACCGCCGGGTGAGCCTGCGCATGCAGCGCCAGGAACTGCTCCGTCGCCCCCGGCCGCCGCAACTGTGGGCCGTCGTGGACGAGGCGGCGCTGCGCCGGCCGATCGGCGGCCCCCAGGTCATGCACGACCAGCTCACCGCCCTGATCGAGGCGACCCGGGCGTCGCACGTGCGGTTGCAGATCATCCCGTTCGACGCGGGCGGCCACGCCGCGGCCGGCGGCGCGTTCACCATCCTGCGCTTCGGCGACCAGGACCTGCCCGACATCGTCTACATCGAGCAGCTCACCAGCGCGATCTACCTCGACAAGCGCGAGGACCTCGACTACTACGCGGCGGCCATGGAACGACTCTGCGTCGAGGCCGAGCCACCGGAGCGCACGCCGGAACTCCTCACCCGGTTGCGCGACGAGCTCTATCCGCAGTAGCGGGTTCCCTGGTCGGGGCCGTGGCGCGGGCTGCCTCTACCATGGTCGACACCGGCGACAGTGGACGGACGCCGCGCAACAGGTAAGCGCAGAGCCATGGAGGCACCCCTTGACCACCGATGCCCCCGGCACCTCGACCGGTTCCGCCCACCCCAGCGACCGGATCGACACCTCGGTGGCGCATCCCGCCCGCCGCTACAACTACCTGCTCGGCGGCAAGGACAACTTCCAGGCCGACCGCGACTCCGGGGACGCGATGGCCGCGGCCTTCCCGACCATCCGCACCGCCGCCCTGGAGAACCGCCGCTTCCTCAAGCGGGCCGTCGGCCACCTCGCCCGCGAGGCCGGCGTCCGGCAGTTCCTCGACATCGGCACCGGCATCCCCACCGCCGACAACACCCACGAGGTCGCCCAGGCCGCCGACCCGCAGGCCCGGGTGGTATACGTCGACAACGACCCCATCGTGCTCGCCCACGCCCGGGCGCTGCTGACCAGCACGCCCGAGGGCGCGACCGCCTACATCGACGCCGACCTGCGGGACCCGGAGCGGATCCTGAGCCACCCCGACCTGCTCCGCACCCTCGACCTGGGGCAGCCGGTGGCGCTGATGCTGGTCGCGATCCTGCACTTCCTGCCCGACCCCGACCACCCGTACGACGTGGTCCGTCGGTTGCTGGAAGCGCTGCCCGCCGGCAGCTACCTGGCCGCCTCGCACGCCACCTACGACCACCTTCCCGAGCAGGTGGCGCAGGAGTCCATCGCGGCGACGCGGACCGGCGGGGCGCACAACGTGATCAGCCTGCGCAGCCGGGCGGAGTTCGCCGGCTTCTTCGCCGGCCTGGAGCTCGTCGACCCGGGCATCGTCTCGATCGCGCAGTGGCGCGCCGAGCGGGAGCCCCTGCCCCGGCCCTCGGTGGTCGACGTCAGCATGTACGGGGCAGTGGCCCGCAAACCCTGACCCTCCGTCACCGGCCCGGCCACCGCGCCGTCACGACTGCTGCCCGACGGCGACGGACAGACGCGTCTGCCCGCCCGACGCTCACGGGTAGACAGACGCGACTGGTGCCCGACGCCGACCGGCAGGCAGACTGGACCACGATGTCGCCGTTCACGCCCACCCTGCGTCTGCACGACCGCTACGTCCTGCGCGAGCGCATCGGCCTCGGCGGCATGTCCGAGGTGTGGCGCGCCGACGACGAGGTCCTGCACCGCCCCGTCGCCGTCAAGGCCCTCGCGGCGGAACTCGCCGCCGACCCGCACCTGCGCGCCACCATCCAGCGCGAGGCGCGGGCCGCCGCCCGGCTCACCCACCCGCACGTCACCCAGGTGTACGACTACGGCGAGGCGGCCCTCGGGGGCCCGACGGTGGTGCCGTACCTGGTGATGGAGCTCGTCGAGGGGCACAGCCTCGCCGACCGGCTCGCCTCCGGCCCGCTGCCCTGGCCCGAAGCCGTCCGGCTGGCCGGGCAGGTCGCCGCCGCCCTGGCCGCCGCGCACCGCATCGGCGTGGTGCACCGCGACATCAAGCCCGCCAACATCATGCTCACCGAGAGCGGCGCGAAGGTGCTCGACTTCGGCATCGCCGCCCTCGCCGGCCCGCACCAGCCCCGCACCGGCGCTGACGGCGATCCCCGCCCCGGGCGCTCCGGGTCCGCTCCGGGGGCGCACCAGTCCCGTCCGGGGCCGGACGACGAGCCGATGATGGGCACGCCCGCCTACCTCGCCCCCGAGCGGTTCCGCCCCGGGCCGCCGAACCCGGCCAGCGACGTGTACGCCCTCGGCGCCCTGCTCCACCGCGCCCTCGCCGGCCGCGCCCCGCTGCCCGTGCAGACCTGGGCGGACGCCCTCGAAGCGCACGCGCAGCGCCGGCAGCCCCCGCCGCTGCGCGTCCCCGGGCTGCCCCCGGACGTCGCCGCGCTCACCCTCGCCTGCCTGAGCGCCGACCCGGCCCGCCGACCCACCGCCGCCCAACTGGCCCGCCGGCTCGGCGCGACACCGGCCGGGACCCGGCCCGCCGCCGCGTCGGCCCCGGCCCGGCCCGCCGACCCGACGCCCCCGGACCACCCGCCCACGCTGGTGGACCGCGCCGGGTCCTGGGCGGCCCCCGCCCGCCCCGGGCGGGCGTCCGGTCCGGCGTCCCCGCCCGCCCGGGTGCCCGGGCCCGTCCCGGCGGCGGAGCCCGCCCGCCGCGCGCCGCGCGGCCCGGGCCAGGGCAACCGCCTCCCCGGCGTCCTCGTCGCCGCCGGGATGGCGCTGCTCGTCGGCGTGGTCGCGCTGCTCGCCCTCGGCGACGGCGCGCCGACCCCGCCGACCGGGGCGCCCACGACCGTCGCCTCCGCCGCCGGGAAGCCGACCGAGCCGCCCCGGTCGGCCGCCGCCCCGCCCACCACCGCCCGCTCGTTGCCGGTCACGTTGCGCCAGCTCGCCGCCGAGTTCACCGCCCTGATCGACGAGGCGCAGGCGCGCGGCGACATCGACCGCGAGACCGCCGACGACCTGCGCGAGGAGGTCGCCGAGCTCAACCGGGGCAAGCTCAAGGACCGGGCCAAGCACCTGCGGGACCTGCGCGAGGACATCGCCGAGGCGGTCGAGCGCGACGAGATCGGCGGGGAGACCGCCGCCCGGCTAAGGGAACTGCTCACCGGCTTCCCGGGGGCGCGCGGCGACGCGGCGGGCTGACGGGCCACACCGACGCCGGCCGTCCACGGTGTACGGCCCGCCCGTCCCGCCCGTCGTCGCGTCGGCGGGGCGTGGCAGCCGGCGGGAACGGTCACTACCGTTGTCGGATGATCAGCACGCAGCCGCTCCTGCCCTTCCCCCGCACGGTCGCCGCCGGTCCCGAACCCGGCTCCGACGGGCCGGTCGGATTCGTCACGGGTCTGGTCGAGCGGCTGGGTGGCCCCGGCGCCGGGCTGGCGGTCGCGCTGGAGAACCTCTTCCCGCCGATCCCCAGCGAGGTGATCCTGCCGCTGGCGGGCTTCGTCGCCAGCCAGGGCCGGATGAGCCTGGTCGGGGCGATCGGCTGGACCACCCTCGGCTCGGTGGTCGGCGCGCTGGCCCTCTACTGGATCGGCGCGATGCTGGGCCGGGACCGGATGCGGGCCATCGCCGCCAAGCTGCCGCTGGTCAAGCTCGAGGACGTCGACCGCACGGAGGCGTGGTTCCTCCGGCACGGCGTCAAGGCGGTGTTCTTCGGCCGGATGATCCCGGTGTTCCGCAGTCTCATCTCGATCCCGGCCGGCGTCGAGCGGATGCCGGTGCTGACGTTCCTGCTCTACACCACCCTGGGCAGCCTCATCTGGAACACGGTCTTCGTTCTGGCGGGCTACCTGCTCGGCGAGAACTGGCACGTGGTCGAGGCTTACGTCGGCACGTTCCAGAACGTGGTCATCGCGGTGTCCGCGCTGGCGGTCGCGTGGTTCGTCGTCACCCGGGTACGCCGGTCCCGCGCCGCACGGCGCGACGCCGCGGCCTCCGACTCCACGTCCGCCTCCACGTCCGTTTCCGCTTCCGCGAACTCGTCCGTTTCCGCTTCCGCGAACTCGTCTGTCGGTGGTCCGTCCATGGGCGGTCCGTCCGCCGAGGAGCGCGGCGGCGACCTCGTCGGGTTCGCCGGCGGTCCGGCTGGGCACGCCGGCGGTCCGGCTGGGCGCGGCCCGTCTGCCGGCGCCGACCGCGGCCTGCCGACCGGGCCGGAACGCGGCACGGGGGAGTACCGGGGAACGGTCTACCGCAGCGGCTCCTGGCGCGGCGGGCCTGAGCACTGACGGGTCGGCGCGTCCCGCCCGGCTGATCGACTCCGTGTCGGGGACATGGCGGTATCCCGTCCCGTTGATGCCCCCACCTGCCCAACATCCCGTCACGCGACCGCCCGTGTGGGGGGGTTTGTACGACCCGCCGGGGTGGCGTGGCATGGGGTGGGTGGGGTTGATCATGTCGGGCAGGTGGCGGTATCCCGGCCCGCTGATACCGCCACCTGCCCGGCATCCCGTCACGCGACTGCCCGTGTGGGGGGTTTGTCCGTCCCGGCGCGCGGGGGTGGCGTGGGGTGGGGTGGGGTCGAGGTGGGCCTGCCGGGGGCGGGGTGGTGACGGGCGGCAACCCGTGGGCTGGAATCTCGACGGGGTCGGGGGCGTTACACCTGGCGCACGACCGAAGCAGCACCCGCCAGACCCCCGGCCCAGCAGCCCTCGCCCCCCAGGGGTGGTGGCCGGTCGCCGGGAATGGGGGCGGGTCGCCGGTCGTTACACCTGGACCCGGGCCGGCACCACCACTGATGGCAGCCGCCCCGCTCCCTTCCCCCGCTCGTCTTCTTCTTGTTCGTTGTTCGGGCGCCTCGACGTGGTGCTCGCACACCCCCGTACCACCCCCCCGTTCGGGGCGTGAGGGTGTGCCGACCCCCGGATTGGAGTCACCCCTGATGAACACGACCATCCTGCGTAAGAGCGTCCTCGGCATCGCCGGACTCGCCTTCGCCGGTGGCCTCGCCGCCGGCCCCCTGAACCACACCACCACCGACACCACCGGCGCGGTCGACGCGCGGCCCGTCGCCGCCACCACCCAGTCCAGCGGCGTGGACGCCGGGAAGCTGATCCCCCACGGTGTGCAGGGCGCGCAGTCGCGCATCGACCTCGACCCGGAGCAGACCGCCAACGTCAAGGCCATCATCGCCGCCACGAAGAAGGCCGGCCTGGACGAGCGGGCCGCGGTGATCTCGATCGGCACGGCGTTGCAGGAGTCGAAGCTGGAGAACCTGGGTCACCTGGGTGACCGCAACGACCACGACTCCCTCGGCCTGTTCCAGCAGCGTCCCTCCAGCGGCTGGGGCTCGCCCGAGCAGATCACCGACCCCGAATACGCGACGACGGCGTTCCTCAAGGGCCTGCGACAGGTCGACGGCTGGCAGAACATGGCCCTGACCGACGCCGCCCAGACCGTCCAGGTGTCGGCCTACCCCGACGCCTACGCGCAGTGGGAACAGCAGGCCGCCGACCTCGTCACCCAACACTGGAACAGCTGACACCACGTACACACGCTGCCGGCCGGGCCCCCGAACACCAGGAGCCCGGCCGGTAGCGTCCTTACCGGTGGCGCCCCGACCCTCGGCGGCCCTGCCCAGCGGGTGTTAACAAGGGGCCCTTCCGCTACAGAAAGCGTTAACAAGGGGCCCTTCCTTGCCAGCCGGGGAGCGGAGTGATCCGATCCCGGGTCGGGTACGTACTGCCTGGCGGGGGACCGCGAAAGGGGAGCACATGCCGGTGTCGGAGCATGACGCGTACCGCCGTCCGGAGGCCGTTCCTCCGGTGCCCGCACCGGTCGTCGAGGTGACCGGGGACCCCGTCCCGCAGCCGCCCGTTCCGGCCTGGCCGCGCGGCGTACGGCTGATGGTCGCCGCCGCGGTCGTGGTGCTGGCGTTGGGCGCCGGCGCGGTGGCGGTGACCCTGGCCAACCCGGACCGGCTGGGGGTGGCGTTCTCCGGCGGCAGGCCGGACGTCGGGTCGACGGTGCCGCTGGCGGCCGAGCCCGGCGGCGGGGGAGCGTCGGCCGACGGCCGGGTGCTCACCGCGCCCCTGGCCGGTAGGGCCCGGGCCAGTTTCGAGCTGCTCGACGGGCTGACCACGTTCGACCTGCGCATCGACGACCTCGGCGAGGACCTGTACCGGATCACCAGCCCCGCCGACGGCGGGGTGGAGCCCCGCCCGGAGCTCGTCGGCGACCGGCTGCGGGTGCGGATGGCGGTCAGCGGCCGGCGTGGCCCGGCCGTCGCGGAGGTCGTGCTCAGCTCCCGGGTGACCTGGCGGCTGCGGCTGGCCGGCGGGGTGACCGAGCAGGTGCTGGACCTGACCCGGGGCCGGCTGACCGGGCTGGAGCTCGCCGCCGGGGCCACCCGCGTCGACCTGCGCCTGCCCCGGGTCGTCGGCACGCTGACGGTGCGGCTGACCGGCGGGGTGAACCAGTTGGTGGTCCGGGTGCCCGGCGCGCTGCCGACCCGGGTCCGGGCGGGTGCCGGTGCGGGCGCGGTCACCGTCTACGACCGGCACCGGCAGGGGGTGGCGGCCGGCACGCTGACCGGCTCGCCGGACTGGGACCGCCGGGCCGACCGGGTGTACGTCGACATGGTCGCCGGGGCCAACACGGTGACCGTCGAGGGGAGCTGAGCGTACAGTCGGGCGGTGGATCGTACGGAATCTCTGCCGGCGCAGACCCGACCGCCGGGCGTGGCGCCCGCCGACCCGGGCAGCGTGCTGCTGCCGGGCCACGACGTGCCGCTCGGCCGCTACACGACGGTGCGCCGGCTGCTGCCGCAGCGTCAGCGGCGGATGGTCGGGGCCTGGTGCTTCGTCGACCACTTCGGTCCGGACGACGTCGCGCAGCGGCCCGGCATGGAGGTGCCGCCCCACCCGCACACGGGCCTGCAGACGGTGACCTGGCTGCTCGACGGCGAGATCGTGCACCGGGACAGCCTCGGCAACGTGCAGCCGATCCGCCCGGGGCAGCTCAACGTGATGACCTCCGGTCACGGCATCGCGCACTCGGAGCGGTCGCCGGCGCAGCATCCGCCGGTGATGCACGGGGTGCAGTTGTGGGTGGCCCTGCCGGACCCGGCGCGGGCCGGTGGGCCGGGCTTCGCCCACCACGAGGACCTTCCGGTGTGGCGCGACGGCGACGCCGACGTGACGCTGCTGGTGGGCGAGCTCGGCGGGGAACGCTCCCCGGCCGTGGTGCACACCCCGCTGCTCGGCGCGCAGCTCACCGCCCGGGGCGCGGCGCCGGCCCGGCTGCCGCTGCGCCGCGACTTCGAGTACGCGCTGCTGGCGATGTCCGGCGTCGCCGAGGTGGGTGACGTGTCGGTGGAGCCGGGATCGCTGCTCTATCTCGGCCTGGGTCGGGAGAGCCTGACCCTGGCCGCCGCCCCGGGCAGCCGCCTGCTGCTGCTCGGCGGGGAGCCGTTCGAGGAGCCGCTGGTGATGTGGTGGAACTTCGTCGGCCGGTCGCACGAGGAGATCGCCGAGGCCCGCGCGGACTGGGCGGCGGGCCGCCGCTTCGGGGTGGTGGCGGACGACGCGGCCCCGCCGCTGCCGGCGCCCGCGTTGCCGACCACCCGGCTGCTGGCCCGCACCCGGCACGGCGAGATCCTGCGCTGAGCCGCCGCTCACCCCGCCGCCGCCCGCCAGGCGTGGCCGGCGGCGACGCGGGTAGTCGCGGGCATGCCGACCACCGCGATCTCCACCATCGAGGACAGGAAGCGCCTGGCCCGCCGCCTGGCGGGCGACGGGCGCGGCTTCGCCGAGCAGTACGGCTTCCGGGTGACCAACAACCCGTCCAGCCTGTTCCAGTTGCTCACCCTGTCGGTCCTGCTGGCCCGCCGGGGTGACTTCCGGTGCGCCGTGGCCGCCGCGGCGGCGCTGCGCGACTCCGGGTGGGACAGCGCCGCCCGGCTGGCCCGGTCGCTGCACGCCGACCGGGTACGCGTGTTGCGCGGGGCGGGGCTGCGCGGCGACGTCGACGCGCTCGCCGACGGCCTCGGCGACCTCGCCCGTACCGTCGTGGAGCGCTACCGGGGCGACCTGCGGCGGCTGCGCGGGGCGGCCCGGCACGACCCGGCCGTCGAGCGGACGCTGCTGGCCGGGTTGCCGGGCGTCGACGGCGAGGCGGTGGCGTTGTTCCTGCGCGAGGCGCAGGCGTTGTGGCGGGAGGTGGCCCCGGTGGCGGACCGGCGGGCGCTGGCGGCGGCCCGCCGGCTGGGGCTGGGCGGGTCGGCGGCCGACCTGGCCGACCTGGCCGGCGGCGGCGGGTCGGAGCGGCTCGCCTGGCTGGTCGGCGCGCTCGCCCGGGTCGACCTGGAGCAGCGGTACGCCGAGCTCACCTGAGGTGCGTTGGCCCACAGTTTTCCCGAGAACTGACCGTTCGGACGATGGTGTCGGTACGATGATCTCGGCAGTTGACTCCCGCCCTCATCGGGTGCGAGTGGCCGCCCGGCGGTGCGGTCCGGTTCGGTCCGCGTTCACCGCCGGGGCACAGGTTCTGCGTGGCGCCCCGGGTCGCGGTTCGTGGCCCGGGGCGCCCGTCTGTCGAGGCGGCCCGCTCACCCGTTTCTGTCGCGGCGGCCCGCTCAGCCGGCCAGCCCCACCACCAGGTTCACCGTCGCGGCGATGATCACCGCGCCGAACAGGTACGACAGCAGCGAGTGCCGCAGCACGGTGGTGCGCATCTCGTTGCTGGTCAGGTTCGTGTCGGAGACCTGGAAGGTCATCCCCACGGTGAACGCCAGGTAGGCGAAGTCCGAGTAGCGGGGGCGCTCCCGCTGGTGGAACATCACCCCGCCCTCGGGTCCCGTGTAGTAGATCCGCGCGTACCGGGCGGTGTGGACGGTGTGCACCACCAGCCAGGACAGCAGCACGCTCACCACGCCCAGCCCGCCGTACGCGTCGCGGCGCGGCCCCGGCGGGGCGCTGTGCGCGTACAGCAGCACCACCGCGACCGCCAGCAGGCTGGCCAGGCAGGCGGCCAGCAGCAGCACGTCGCGGACGGCGCGGCTCGGGTCCTCCCGGCCGGCGAGCCGGGCGGTGCCCTCGCCGTCGAGCGGCCACAGCCTGCGCCACACCAGCACCAGCCAGCTCAGCGCCGCCGCGTCCCAGCCGACGAGGGGGCCGATCCGGGGCGAGCCGACGAGCGCGAACAGGCCGCCGGCCAGCAGCCCGACCAGCCCCATCACGAGCGGTTGCGCCACCGCCGGGGGGTGGCCGTCGACGCGCCGCACCGGCCGCGTACCCGATCGTCCGGCTCGTCGGCGGGCGGTCAGATGCGCCGCAGGTGCTGCGAGACCCGGGTGTGCGGCTCCCTGGCCTGTGCCGCCCGGCGGGCCGGGCTCGCCTCGGGGGCCGCCTCGATGCCGGCGGACCGGGCCACCTCGGTCCCGTTGGCGTAGTCCACCGGGGGCAGGGCCCGCAGGGCGCGCAGCACGTCCGGCGGGGCGCCCTCCCGTTCCGCCTCGCGGACCACGTCGGCCTTGTCCGCCGGGTAGTCGAGGCTGGACAGGTACTGCAGGACGTCGTCGTAGCTCGCCATGGGTGCGCTCCTCGTCGCCGCGATCGGGCTTCCCGACCGGCGGCGGTTACCCACCGTGCGGCCGCCCACGCCCGCGCGGGGTCCGGCGATCGACGCCGCCCGGCCGCCGTTTCCCGGCCCGTTCGGCGGGTACGCGAGCCCCTCCTGCGGGCGCGACCGGCCCGAGGCAGCGGAAGGAGCGCCGTCATGAACTACGACACCTTCGTCGACCAGGTGGCCCTGCGGGCGCGGGTCCCCGGCGAGCGGGCCGTCGAGCTGACCCGGGCCACGCTGGAGACGCTCGCCGAGCGGCTGACCGGCGGCGAGGTGCTCGACCTCGCGGCGCAGCTGCCGAGGCCGTTGCAACTGGTCCTGCGGCCCAGCCCGGACACCGAGGCCGCCGACCGGTTCGGCGCGGCCGAGTTCGTCGCCCGGGTCGGCCAGCGGGCCGGGCTCGACGAGCGGGCCGCCCGGGACGCCGTGCGGGCGGTGTTCACCACCCTGCGCGAGGCGGTGACCGGCGGGGAGTTCGACGACATCGTGGTGCAGATGCCGCGCGACTACCGGGACATGGTGGAGCCGGCGCTCGCCCCGGGCGCGGCGGCCCCGCGCCGACCCTGACCGGCCACCCCGGCGGGGCTGGCCGCCGGTGGGCCGCCGCGGCGGGTTAGGAAGGGCCCCCTGTACAACAGAAGGCGTTAACAGGGGGCCCTTCCTTGCGCCTCAGGCGATCGCGCCGGCGGCGCGGAGGGCGGCGATCCGGTCGGCGGCGAAGCCGGCCTCCGCCAGGACCTCGTCGGTGTGCTCGCCGGGGTGCGGGGGCGGCCGGCGCAGCGCCGTCGGCGTGCCGGAGAACCGGGGCGCCGGGGCCGGCTGGGTCGCCCCGGCGTGCTCCACGAACACCCGCCGGGCCGCCAGGTGCGGATGCCGCGGGGCCTCCGCCCAGTCGAGCACGGGCGCGACGCAGGCGTCCGAGTCGCCGAGCAAGGCCGTCCACTCGTCGCGGGTGCGGGTGCGGAACAGCCGCGCCCAGGCGGCCCGCAGGGCCGGCCAGTTCGCCGGGTCGGCGCGCTCCGGCGCGTCGTCGCCGGGCAGCGGGAACCCGGTGCGGCGGACCAGCTCGTCGTAGAAGCGGGGCTCCAGGGCGCCGACCGCGAGGTGCCGGCCGTCGGCGCACTCGTACGTGTCGTAGAACGGCGCGCCGCCGTCGAGCAGGTTCACCCCGCGCGGGTCCTGCCACCTGCCGGCCCCGCGCAGCGAGTGGATCATCGTGGAGAGCACCGACACGCCGTCCACGATGGCCGCGTCGACGACCTGGCCCGGCGCGCCGGCGCGGACGGCGTACAGGGCGGCGACGACGCCCAGGGCCAGCATCATCCCGCCCCCGCCGAAGTCGCCGAGCAGGTTCATCGGCGGCACCGGGCGCTCGCCGGCCCGGCCGATGCCGTGCAGCGCCCCGGTCAGCGCCAGGTAGTCGATGTCGTGCCCCGCGTACGGGGCGAGTGGGCCGTCCTGCCCCCAGCCGGTCATCCGCCCGTAGACCAGGCGGGGGTTGGCCGCGAGGCAGTCGGCGGGGCCGAGGCCCAGGCGTTCGGTCACCCCCGGGCGGAAGCCCTCGATCAGGGCGTCCGCGCCGCCGATCAGGGCCCGCGCCGCCTCCCGGCCCCCGGGCGACTTGAGGTCCACGGCGACGGAGCGGCGGCCCCGGTTGAGCAGGTCCGGGTGCGGGGTGCCGAAGGCGGCCGGGTCGACGTCGGTGGCCCGGTCCACCCGGATCACGTCGGCGCCCAGGTCGGCCAGCATCATCGCGGCGAACGGGCCGGGCCCGATGCCGGCCAGTTCGACCACGCGTACCCCGGTGAGGGGGCCGACCGGGCCGCCGGCCGCCGGACCTGCGTCGGGGTGGTGCGCGCGCTCGCTCACCGGGACACCATAGGCGCGGGCGGGCGTCGGGGGACAGGGCCGGCCGGACCACCCGCCACCGGGGCATCACCCCTGGTGACAGGTCGGTGTCGGCTTGGCGAGTCGCCCGGAGCTGGCCTAACCTGGTCCCACGAGGGGAGTACTTCCCACGAACCATTCCGGTCAGTACGGCGTGCCCGGGGCGCGCCTCGGGTGGTTGCCCACGGAATCGTGGGTGAAGGAGACCTCGAACATGACACGGTGTTCGAGGAGACCCATATGACCGAATCATCCCTTCTTGCTGCCGGCGCGCTGTCCTCGATCGGCACGCCCACCCTCTGGGCGGTCACCATCGCCGGGGTGCTCGCCCTGCTCGTGCTGGACTTCCTCGTCACCCGCCGCCCCCACGAGGTGTCGATCCGGGAGGCGCTCGGCTGGTCGGCGTTCTACGTCGCCCTCCCGATCGCCTTCGGCGCGTGGATCTGGTCGCGCTACGGCTCCCAGCAGGGCGTGGAATACCTCACCGGCTACCTGGTGGAGAAGTCGCTCTCGGTCGACAACCTGTTCGTCTTCATGCTGCTGCTGGCCGCGTTCGCGGTGCCGGCCGTGCTCGCCCAGCGGGTGCTGCTCTACGGCATCGCCGGCGCGCTGGTGCTGCGCGCCGTCTTCATCGCCCTCGGCGCGGCGGCGTTGCAGACCCTGGACTTCGCCTTCCTGATCTTCGCCATCATCCTGATCGCCACCGCCGTCAAGCTGCTCCGCGACGCCCTCTCCGGGCACGAGCAGGAGGTGGACATCAACAAGATGCGGTCGGTGAAGCTGCTGCGCAGGTTCATGCCGGTCGTCGACGAGTACCAGGGCACGAGGATGACCGTCCGGCAGGGCGGCCGCCGGGCGCTCACCCCCCTCGCGCTCGTGGTGGTCGCGGTGCTCGCCACCGACGTGGTCTTCGCCGTCGACTCGGTGCCGGCCGTCTACGGCATCACCGAGGACCCGTACCTGGTCTTCGCCACCAACGCCTTCGCGCTGCTCGGGCTGCGGGCGCTCTACTTCGTGCTGCACGCCGCGCTCAGCCGGCTCGTGCACCTCAGCTACGGCCTGGCGATCATCCTCGCCTTCATCGGCGTCAAGCTCGGCCTGCACTGGGCGCACGGCATCTGGTCCGGCGTGCCGGAGATCCCGACCCTGGCCTCGCTCGGCGTGATCATCGGCGTGCTGGTGATCGTCACGCTCACCAGCCTCCGGGCCACCCGCGACGCGTCCCCGGGCGACAAGGAGGTCGTCACCGGCCGGCACTGACCGCGCGGCGCGCGTCGGTCCGGGCGAACGGTACCGACGCGCGCCCCCAGGTGGTACGACTGACGGGTGGGAATCGTCTCGCCAGGCTTCCAGGGCCGACGCCGCTCGGCGGGGCCGGCCCTGCCGCCCGGGCAATACCTCACCGAGGACTTCCCGGTGCTCTCCGCCGGCCCGACGCCGCGGGTGCGGCCGGACGCCTGGGAGTTCGTCGTCACCACCGAGACCGGCGCGGAGCACCGCTGGACGTGGGCCGAGTTCACCGCCCTGCCGCAGGAGACCCCCACCGTCGACATCCACTGCGTCACCCGGTGGTCCAAGCTCGGCACCACCTGGCAGGGCGTCTCGCTCGACGTGCTGCTCGACGGCGTCGCCACCGACGCGGCGTACGCGCTGGCCCACTCCTACGGCGGCTACACCACGAACCTGCCGCTGGCCGACCTGCGCGGCGGACGCGCCTGGGTGGTGCACGGCTACGACGGCCGGGACCTGCCCGCCGAGCACGGCGGGCCGGCCCGGCTGCTCGTGCCGCACCTCTACCTGTGGAAGTCCGCCAAGTGGGTGCGCGGCATCCGCCTCGGCAACACCGACACCCCCGGCTTCTGGGAGACCGCCGGCTACCACGACTACGGCGACCCGTGGCGCGAGCAGCGCTACGCCGGCGATTGAGCGCCCCGCTGGCCGCCCCGCTGGGCTGGCGGGTGGCCCGGCTCGTCGAGCGCCGCACCGAGACGCCGACCGCGCAGACCCTCGTGCTCGACGTTCCCGGCTGGCCCGGCCACCTGCCCGGCCAGCACGTCGACGTGCGGCTCACCGCCCCCGACGGCTACCAGGCCGCCCGGTCGTACTCCCTCGCCGGGCCCGCCGAGGGCGACCGCGTCGCGCTCACCGTGCAGCGCGTGCCCGACGGAGAGGTCTCGCCGTACCTCATCGACACCTGGGCGCCCGGCGACCCGGTGGAGGTGCGCGGCCCGGTCGGCGGGTGGTTCGTGTGGCGCCCCGCCGAGACCGCGCCGGTGCTGCTGGTCGCCGGCGGCTCGGGGGTGGTGCCGTTGATGGCGATGGTCCGCGCGCGCCGCGCCGCCGGCAGCCGGGCCCCGTTCCGGCTGATCTACTCCGCGCGGACCCCGGCCGACGTGATCTACGCCGACGAGCTGCGCCGCCGGGCCCGCGACGACCAGGGCCTCGACGTGGCGTACGTCTACACCCGGGCCGCCCCCGACGGCTGGCGGGGCGAGCCGCACCGGATCGGGCTGGCCGACGTGAACACCCACGGCTGGCCAGCCGAGCTGGAGCCGCTGTGCTACGTCTGCGGCCCGACCGGGTTCGTGGAGACGGTGGCGGACCTGCTGGTGGGGCTGGGCCACCCGCCGCGTCGGGTCCGCACCGAACGCTTCGGCCCCACCGGCTGACCGCCGACGAGGAGACCCCATGACCGAACAGTCCTACCTGGACGGCAACATGCTCGACGGCCCGCTGCGGGAGGTCTTCGCGATGGACGTCAGCGCGGCCACCGGGCGCTGCGCGTCGTGCGGCGCGACCGGTCCCATGGCGGGCCTGCGGGTCTACTCCCACGCCCCCGGCCTGGTGGCCCGCTGCCCGGCCTGCGCGGAGGTGATGCTGCGCCTGGTGCGCGGGCCCGACCGGGCGTGGCTCGACCTGCGCGGCACCACCTTCCTCCAGGTGCCGCTGCCACCCGACCCCCGCCCGCGCTGACGCCCCGGTCCCGGCGTCGTCCGCCGCGCCCGCACCCGCGGGCCGGCCGGTCGCGCGGCGGTGGTCCGGCCGGTCGCGCGGACACGGTCCGGCCGGTGCGCGGCGGCGGGCCCGCCGGTCGCGCGGCGGCGCTCAGAGGAACGCGCCGACGCGGGGGGTGGCGCCGTCCCACCGGAACACCGCCGCGTACAGCGCGCGGCGGGCGTCGGCGGGAAGCGAGCCGTCGGGCTGCTGTCGGCACGGGGCGGTGCCGCCGCAGACCCAGCCGTGCAGGAAGATCCGTTGCTCGTCGTCGACCAGCGCCGGCACGACGTCGGCCCCGCCCGGGCCGCAGATGCCGGTGCCGGCGGTGGTGAGCAGCGAATTCTGGGCCTTGCCGTGGAAGTCCCACTTGTCGGTGGAGGTGAGGTAGACGGTGGCGTAGCTGCAGTTGTCGTAGCCGTACCGGGAGGCGAACAGCACGAAGGTGGAGCCGCGCTGGCGTAGCTGCGGGTTCTCGATGATGCCGTCGCTGCGGACCAGTTCGCCGCTGGGGTTGCCCACCCAGCCGGTCCCGGCGTCGTCGACCCGCAGCATCCGGATCGACGAGGGCGTCTGCTGCGTCTTGTACAGCAGGAAACGGCGGCCCTCGGCGTCCTGGAACGGCGCCGGATCGATGACGCCGGCGGCGGACACCGGCCGACCCGGCACCGCGTCGTCCGCGCCGTGCGCGCCACCCGGACAGACCAGCGGGGTGTCGCCGACCGGATCGTACGGGCCGCCGACGGCGGTGGACCTCGCGACGCCGATGCACCGCTGCCCGTCCAGGTCCTTCGCCGGAGCCGAGTAGTAGAGGACCCAGCCGGCGGGGGTGCGGACCGCGTCCGGCGCCCAGACCGCCCCGCTCGCGGCCCAGCCGGGCAGCGCCCGGAGCACCGGCCCGAGATCGACCCAGGGGCCCGAGGCGGTGTCCCCCCGGTATGCCGGGGCCCGGCTGCCGGTGGCGAAGACGAAGAAGTTCCCGTCGTGCTGCACGACCCCCGGGTCGGCGACGCCGCCCGGCGGGGCGTAGACGGGTTGCGGGGCGGCTGCCGTGGCCGGCGTGGCGCCACCGCCGACCAGGCCGAGCGCGGCAGCGACGACGGCGGCCAGCAGCGGTCGCCAGGTCCTTCGTGGAGACACCGGACTCCTCCGGGGGACGGGACGCGCCGAAAACGTGCCCAGGTATTCATGATGATGACTTCTTTGCCCGTTAGTGTCTACGTCCGGAACGGCGTCGGCGTCGCGCGCGACGTCCCGTCCGGAACGGCAGCGAGGGGGAAGCGTCGATGCGGCGTGCAGGACGGTGGTTGGCCCGCGGCGCGGGTGCTCTGGTCGGCTCGGTCGTGCTGGTGGCCGGTCTGCTGCCCGCGCCCCCGGCAGCCGCGGCGAACGCGACCTTCAGGGTGGCGACGTTGAACATCCTCTACGAGCTGACCCAGGCCCAGTTCGTCGAGGACCTGCAACTGATCACCTCGAAGGCGGACCTGGTCGGCCTCAACGAGGTGGGCGGCCGGAAGGCGTACCTGCAGGACTGGGCCGCCGCGAACGGTTGGTGGCTGTACGCGCCCGAGCCGACGCAGGCCGCGGGAGAGGCGCTGTTGGCCCGCAAGAGCATGTTCGACGTGCTCGACAAGGACTCGGTCTTCGTGTGCGACACCAACGGGCCCGGCGAGGCGCCGCCGGCCCGCTACGACAACTGGGTCCGGTACCGGCACAAGCAGAGCGGCCGCAGCGTGTTCCACATCAACGCGCACGCCAACGCCAGCATCGAGGAGAACGGCCGCCCGGAGGACCTGCCGCGCACCAGGTGCGCCGAGAAGCAGTTCCAGGACCTCAAGAACCTGGCCGCCGTGAAGAAGGACCAGGGGCAGGTCATCGTCAGCGGCGACCTCAACGTCGACTTCAGCGCCGACCGGGCCTACGGGTACGAGAAGTTCCCGTGGAAGGTCTTCGAGGCCAACGACCTGCCCAACCTGCGATCCTGCTACAACCTCCTCGGCGAGAAGGGCAACGGGACGCACGGCAACCGGCACATCGACTACATCTACTTCTGGAAGCGCCTCGAGGAGTACCGGGAGATGTGGCTGAACGACTACGACATCGTCGGCGGGACCAACTCCGACCACAACGGCGTCGTCGCGCACTTCTCCATCGCCCTGTAGGAGCCGACCTGCGGGCCCGGCGTCGGGCGCCGGCCCGGGCCGGCGCACGCCGTCCGGGTCACCGTTCGGACACGGGGTGTTGCTTTCGTCACCGCCGTCCGCCAGGCTGATCGCCAAGACAGCGATCTGCCGTACGGGGGCGAGGATCGATGGCTTCACTCATGACGTCCGGGTGGTATCCGCAGGTGAAGCCCGAGCACGGCCTGCACCGGCTGCCCGGCGGACGGATCCGCATCGGCGGCACGGTCTACGGCATCGCCGCCGAGGTCCTCGACCCCACCGGGGCGATCTGGACGACGCTGCGCGCCGCCGACGGCACCCGCAGCGCCGACGAGATCGTCGCGCGGGTCCTCGCCGCGCACCCCACCGAGTCGGCGCGGGCGGTGCGCGCCGCGCTGGACCAGTTCGCCGCCGCCGGCTACCTCGCCGACGCGGCGGCCCCCGACCCGCCGGAGCTCACCGACCGGGACCGCGAGCGCTACGACCGCAGCCGCCGCCTCCACCGGTGGATCGACCTGGTCCCGCGCGCCTCCTCCTGGGAGCCGCAGGTCGCCCTGAAGCGGGCCCGGGCCGTCGTCGTCGGGCTCGGCGGCACCGGCGGGGCCGTCGCGCTCGCCCTCGCCGCGAGCGGCGTGGGGCGGCTGCACTGCGTCGACCCCGACGTGGTCGAGCTGTCCAACCTCAACCGCCAGACCGTGTACGTCGAGGACGACATCGGCCGGCCCAAGGCGGACGTCGCCGTCGCCCGGCTGCGCCGGCTCAACTCCGACATCGACGTCACCGGCGAGCAGGCGGAGGTACGCGGGCCGGCCGACCTGCGGCGGCTGGTCGCCGACCGCGACGTGCTGGTGCTCTGCGCCGACCGGCCGGGCGCCATCCGGGCCTGGGCCAACCGGGTCTGCCTGGACACCGGCACCCCGTGGGTCGACGCCGGCTACCACGGGCCGGTGGTGACGGCGGCGGCCTACCTGCCCGGGCTCGGCCCCTGCTACGAGTGCTTCTGGCTGGCCGAGCACGACAAGCGCCGCCGCGACGACCCGGCCGCCGAGTACACGGTGGAGCGGGAGAGCAGCAGCGCGGTCAGCGCCGCCTCCGCCGGGCTCTCCGGCCACCTCGCCGCCCACCTGGCGTCGGCGCTGCTCACCGGCGTGCCGGCCGTGCGCCCCGGGCAGCTCCAGGGGATCAACCTCGTCGCCGCCGACCAGCACTTCCTCATCGCCCACCCGCCGCACCCACGCTGCCCGGCCGGCTGCGGCGGCGAAGCGGTCGACGCGGTGGTCGCCACCGGGCGGGCATCGCGCCGGTGAGCTGCCGCTGCCGGTGCAGTTCCTCGTCCTCGTGCGCACCGACGTCTACCTCGTCCTGCAGGACGTCGCGGGCGCGCGCAACCTCCACGCCGACGGCGTCGCGTACGCCCGGTGGTGGCTGCGGCGGGCGGCCCGCCGGCCGGGCCGCGACCCGAGCCTGGCGCTGCCCGCCCGGGAACGCCGGGCCGTCCGCTGGTACGCGTCGCTGCTGGTCGTCGGCACCGCCGCCTGCCTCGCCGCCGCCGTCGCCGTGCTCGGCGGCTCCTGGGCGGTGTGGTGCTGGGCATGGTGGCGGCGGCACGGTCGGCGGCTGCGCAGCACCCTTCGCCGCGCCCGCCGCGCCGTGCCGGTGGCGGGGCCGGCCGGCCACCAGTCGACGGGAGGGAGGTGAGCGGCGTGGAGCAGATCGTCATTCGGAAGCTGGACAAGGTGGAGACGACCAGTGCGAGCAACCCCAGCGGCAACTGAGCCGGGGCCCGGCCGGCGCGCCGCCGGGGTGCCGGTGCCGGCGGCGCGGCGGCCACGGCTGCCGTCGGTCGCCCCGCCGCCGCGCCCACCCCGCCCCGGGCGTCGGCCCCCACCACCCTGATCCACCTCGCCCCACCACC
Source organism: Micromonospora sp. WMMD712 (assembly GCF_029581295.1). NCBI lineage: Bacteria > Bacillati > Actinomycetota > Actinomycetes > Micromonosporales > Micromonosporaceae > Micromonospora > Micromonospora sp. WMMD712. The sequence goes on along the minus strand of NZ_CP120743.1, from coordinate 1,273,678 downwards.
CCCACCACCTCGCCCCACCATCCCGCCCCTCCGACCCGATCGACGAGACAGGGACCAGCCGTGCCGGAGACCAGCCCACGCATCGCCCGCCTGCTGCACGACCTGCGCGCCGGCGGCGCACAGGCGCTCGCCGACTTCTGGCGGGAGGTCGCCGCCCGGGGCACGCCCCTGATCGAGCAGGTCGACGGCGACAGCGCCCTGGTGACCTTCCTGTGGCGGGGGGAGGCGGCCCAGACCACCACCGGCTGGGGCATCGACCTGGCGTTGCGCCGCGTCCCGGGCACCGACCTGTGGCACGGCTCGCAGCGGCTGCCGGTCGACCTGCGCACCATCTACTTCCTACGGCACGGCTCGCCGGCACTGCCGACCGACGCCACCGGCCGGGGCCCCACCCACCTCGACGTGTTCAACCACCACCCGTTCCGGCTGCCCGCCGACCCCGCCGACCCCAACGACCGGGAGCTGTGGACGTCTCTGCTGGAGCTGCCGAAGGCCCCCGACGAGCCCTGGATCCGGCACCACCCCGGCGTGCCCCGGGGGACCGTGTTGACCACCGGCGTGCGCACCGCAGCCTGGGGCGGCCGCCGCCGCGTCGCGGTCTACCGGCCGGCGGTCCCGGCCACCGGGCCGCTGCCGCTGCTGGTGGTCTTCGACGGCTACCTCTCCCGGGCGCTGCTGCGGGTGCCCGCGACGCTGGACAACCTGATCGCCGCCGGGCGGATCCCGCCGACCCTGGCGCTGTTCGTCTCGGCCCCCAGCGGGGCGCGCCGGATGACCGAGCTGCGCCCGTCGGCCGCGCTGCGCGCGTTCGTCATCCGGGAGCTGCTGCCCTGGGCCCGGCGGCGCTGGGCGGTCACCGACGACCCCGCCCGCCGGGTCATCGCGGGCTCGTCGCTGGGCGGGCTCGCCGCCGCGTACGTGGCGCTGGCCGCCCCCGGCGCGTTCGGCGCGGTGATCGCCCAGTCGGGCAGCTTCTGGTGGCCCGCGTCGGCGCGGCCCGGCGAGCGGGAGTGGCTGACCCGCGCGTACGCCGGGTGGCCCGCCGCGCCCGTGCGGTTCTACCTGGACGTGGGGGACCGGGAGAACACCTGGCCCCGCCCCGAGCAGGTCGACCAGCTCTCCGTCAACCGCCGTTTCCGGGATCTGCTGCTCGCCCGCGGCCACCAGGTGACCTACGCGGAATACCGGGGCGGGCACGACTACGTCAACTGGCGGCGCACCTTCGCCGAGGGGCTGCTCGCCGTCCTCGGCGGCCCCTGACGCCCACCCGGGGCCTGACGCGCACCCGGCCTCCGACACTCACCCGGTCCGGGTGCCGCCCCGCAGCACCCGGGCCACGATCGCCGGCCGCAGCAGCCGGTGCGGCGGGTCGACGAGGTTGAGCACCCGCAGGAACGCGGTGCCCAGGACCGCGTCGGTGCGCGCCGCCGCGTGCAGCCGGTGCACGTACGCGTTGACGAGCCGGACCCGCGGCGTGCGCCGCCCGGCCACGCCGGGGAACCGCAGGTCCGTGCCGACCGCGATGGACCACGGCCCGTCGATGAGCCGGCCGGCGCCCCGGAAGAACCGTCGCCGCAACCGGCGTCGGTCGCCGGCCAGCAGCCGCCGCAGCAGCAGGCCCTCGCCGGCCGCGACCGTCATGCCCTGACCGTAGACGGGGTTGAAGCTGCACAGGGCGTCGCCGAACACCAGGAACCCGTCGGGGAAGCGGCGCAGCCGCTCGTAACGCCGCCGCACACTCGCCGGGTAGCGCATCAGCGCCGGCCCGCCCACCGGGACGGCCTCGCGCACCACCTGGCTGATCAGCGGCTGGCCCAGCGACTCGGCGAACCGGGCGTAGCCCTCGTCGTCCAGCGGCGGCTGCTCGCCGAGCACCCCGCTCAGCGCCACCGCGAAGCGGCCGTCCTCCTGGGCGGCGACGATGCCGGTGCGCGGGCGTCCCGGTACGGCGTTGGTCAACGCGCCGAGCAGGCCGTCGAGGTGGCGGGGGTCGCGCTCGTAGGTGCGGGTGACGTAGGTCACGTCGACGGCGACCCGCTGCTCGACCGGGGCCGGATAGCCGAGCGCGGCCAGCCACGCCGGGCTGCGCGACGCCCGACCGCAGGCGTCGACCACCAGGTCGGCGTCGAGCCGGTACGCCGCCCCGCCGCGCGGCGTCAGCAGGACCCCGGTGATCCGGCGGCGGTCGTCGGAGGCGCACAGGGCGGTCGCCTCCGCGGGCGGGCGGAAGTGGACGTTGGCCAGCCGCTCCACCCGGGCCCGCACCGTGCGCTCCAGCAGGGGGCGGCTCACGCCCACCCCGACCAGGTCGGACGCGGACCGGCGCATCAGGTGGCCGTCGTTGCACCAGTGCACCTGCCCGTTGAGGTCGACCAGGGGCGCGCCGGCGGCGTGCAGCTCGTCGCTGAGGCCGTCGAACAGCTCGTCGAGCGCCGCCCGGCCCCGGGCCAGCAGCACGTGCAGTTGCCGCGACTGGGGCACCCCGCGCCGGTGCGCGACGCCGTCGGGCAGCGCGTCGCGGTCGACGAGCGTGACGCTGTCGTACGCGTCGCTGAGCACCCGGGCGGCGATCAGCCCGGCCATGCTCGCGCCCAGCACCACGGCGGCGCCCGCTCGGCTCATGCCGCGACGGTAGCCGGCCCGGGGCGGGGCCGGCCTCTTCGAGATTGCGCAACCGGCCCGGCGGCAGGGCAACCTCGAAGAAGCGGCGTGCGCGGATCCTGGGTGGGATGAGCCCAACTCCACGCCGCCGGGACCGGGGGGCGTCGCACCCGAGGTGGTCTCGATGTACCAGCAGCCCCTGCAACCGGTGGCCGGCTCGCTCGCGCTGAGCGCCGCCTGCGCCGCGCTGCCCCTGCTCACCCTGTTCCTCCTGCTCGGGGTCGCGCGTACCCGCGCCTGGGTGGCGGCGTTCGGCGCGCTGGCCGTGGCGGTCGTCCTGGCGTGGGCGCTGTGGCGGATGCCGCTGGCGCAGACGCTGCTGGCCGCCGGGCAGGGCGCGACGTTCGCGCTCTTCCCCCTGGTGTGGACGTTCGGCACGGCGATCTGGATCTACCGGATGACCGTGCACACGGGACACTTCGACACGCTGCGACGCGGCTTCGCCCGGATCAGCGACGACCGGCGCGTGCAGGCCATGGTGATCGCGTTCTGCTTCGGATCGCTGCTGGAGGCGCTCGCCGGTCAGGGCACGCCGGTGGCCGTCACCACGGTCATGCTGCTGGCCCTCGGGTTCACCCCGGTCCGGGCGGCCACCGTGGCGCTGGTCGCCAACACGGTGCCGGCCGCGTTCGGGCCGCTCGGGCTGCCGATCACCACCCTTTCCGGGGTGACCGGGCTGCCCGCGACGGAGCTGGGCATGATGGCCGGCCGGCAGGTCCCCGTGGTGGCGGTCCTCGTCCCGCTGGTGCTGCTCCTCGTCGTCGACGGCCGCCGGGGGCTGCGGGAGCTGTGGCGTCCGGCGCTGGCCTGCGGCATCGCGTTCGCGCTGGCCCAGTTCGCCACCACGAACCTCCTGACGGCCGCGCTCGCCGACATCGTCGCCGCCTTCGCGGGGGCGGGCGTCCTGCTGCTCGTCACCCGCCGGGCACGCCGGCCGGTGCCCGCACCGGCCGGTGACGGCCCGCCCGAGCGCGCCGCGTCGTCGGGGTCCGTCGCGTCGCCGGGGTCCGTCGCGTTGTCGGATTCCGCCGCGTCGCCGGCGGGCGGGGCGGGGCCCGCCGGGTCGCCGCAGGGCCCGCCGGAGGGCGCCACGCCGCCGCCGGGCCGGGCGTGGCTGGCGTACGCGCCCTACGTCACCATCGTGGCGGTCTTCGCCGTCTCCCAGGTGCCGGCCGTCAAGCGCCTGCTGGACGCCGGCACGCTCGCCGTCTCCTGGCCCGGCCTGCACGTGCTCACCGCCGCCGGCGCCCCGTCGCCCCTGTCGACCTTCCGCTTCGCCTGGCTCGCCGCGCCCGGCTCGCTGCTGCTGGTGGCCGGCCTCGTCACGATGGCGCTGCTGCGGGTCTCCCCGCGCGAGGCCGGGCGGCTCTACGGGCGCACCCTGTACGAGCTGCGCTGGGCCGTGCTGACGGTGGTCGGCCTGCTGGCGCTGTCGTTCACGATGAACGCGTCCGGGCAGATCGCCACCCTCGGCGTCTGGATGGCCGGCGCGGGCACCCTGTTCGCCGTCCTGGCCCCCGTCCTCGGCTGGCTCGGGGTCGCCCTGACCGGCTCGGACACGTCGTCGAACTCGCTGTTCGGCGCGCTCCAGGTCGCGGCGGCGCAGCGGGCCGGCCTCGACCCGGTCCTGCTCGCCGCCGCCAACGCCTCCGGCGGCACGCTGGGCAAGATGATCAGCCTGCAGAACCTCACCATCGCCGCCGCGGCCGTCGGCCTCACCGGCCGGGAGGGCGACCTGTTCCGCCGGATGTTCGGCTGGAGCGTGCTGCTGCTCGCCCTGATGTGCCTGCTGGTGGGGCTCCAGGCCACGCCGCTGCTGTCCTGGATGGTGCCCTGACGGCGTCGTCCGCGTCGGCCGTCGCCCGGCCGGCTCCCGGTGCCCGGCGGTGCGTCCCGGCACGTTTGTCCCCGGCCAGGGCGGGAACGGCACCCGTCATGACGAAACCTCGTGTGGTGATCGTGGGGGCCGGATTCGCCGGTTACCACGCGGCGAAGACGTTGAGCCGGACCGCCCGCAACAAGGCCGAGATCGTGCTGCTGAACTCGACCGACTACTTCCTCTACCTGCCGCTGCTGCCCGAGGTGGCCGCCGGCGTGGTCGAACCCGGGCGGCTCAGCGTGCCGCTCAGCGGCACCCTCGACGGCGTGCGGGTGGTCGTCGGCGAGGCCGACCGGGTCGACCTGCAGAACCGCTGGGTCGGCTACCGGATGCCGGAGGGCGACGGCGGCCGGCTCGCGTACGACCGGCTGGTGCTCGCCGTCGGCAGCGTCAACAAGCTGCTGCCCATCCCCGGCGTGACCGAGTACGCCCACGGGTTCCGCGGCCTGCCCGAGGCGCTCTACCTGCACGACCACGTGGTCCGCCAGATCGAGCTGGCGGAGCTGACCGACGACCCGGCCGAGCAGCGGGCGCGCACCACGTTCGTGGTCGTCGGCGCCGGCTACACCGGCACGGAGGTCGCCGCCCACGGGCAGTTGTTCACCGACCGGCTGGTCGCCCAGCGGCCGCACCTCGGCGTCCGGCCCCGCTGGATGCTGCTCGACGTGGCCCCCCGGGTGCTGCCGGAGCTCGACGAGCGGATGTCCCGCACCGCCGACCGGGTGCTGCGGCGGCGCGGCGTCGACGTGCGGATGGGCGTCTCCGTGTCGGAGGCCACCCCCGACGGGGTGATGCTCACCGACGGGGAGTACGTGCCCACGTGCAGCCTCGTCTGGTGCGTCGGCGTGCGCCCCGACCCGTTCGTCGCCGAGCTGGGCCTGCGTACCGAGAAGGGCCGGCTCGTGGTGGACGAGTACCTCACGGTGCCCGGCTTCCCCGAGGTGTACGCCTGCGGGGACGCGGCGGCGGTGCCCGACCTGACGCAGCCCGGGAAGATCTGCACGATGACGGCCCAGCACGCCCAGCGGCAGGGCCGGCTGGTGGCCCACAACATCGCGGCCTCCTACGGGCAGGGCCGGCGTCGCCCGTACAAGCATCACGACCTGGGTTGGGTGGTCGACCTCGGCGGCCGGGACGCGGCGGCGAACCCGCTGAAGGTCTCGCTGGCCGGCCTGCCGGCCAAGGCCGTCACCCGGGGCTACCACCTGCTGGCGATGCCGGGCAACCGGGCCCGGGTCGGGGTGGACTGGCTGCTCGACGCCGCCCTGCCCCGCCCGGCGGTGCAGCTCGGCCTGGTGCCGGCCAACGCGGTGCCGCTGGAGAGCTCGTCGCCGGAGGTCCCGGCCTACCGCCGCTGACGGACCGCCCGCGCCCGTTCGCCCGCCCGCCCGCGCCGCGCCCGTTCGCCGGCGGGCGGGCGCGGGCTCGGCCGTGAGAAGGGGACCCTTCTCTACTGAAAGCGTTAACAAGGGGCCCTTCCTTGCACCCGCCCCTGCTTGCGCCTAACCCCGGCGTGGGGCGAACTCGCGCAGCAGCACCTGCCCCACGCCGACCACGGGGATGGCCAGCAGCGCGCCGACCAGCCCGGCCAGCTCCGCCGCGAACAGCACGCTGACCAGGACGGTGAGCGGGTTCAACCGGACCGCCCGCGACATGATCAGCGGTTGCAGCAGGTGGTTCTCGACCTGCTGGTAGACCACGAAGAAGACCAGCACCACGATGCCGGCGGTGGGGGAGTGCAGGAAGCCGGCGCCCCCGGCGAGGATGGCGCCGATGGTCGCGCCTACCAGCGGCACCAGGTCGGCGACCGCCACCAGCAGTGCGATCACCCCGGCGAACGGCACCCCGGTCAGGACGAGCACCAGGAACGTCAACGCCCCGCAGATCACGCTGATCAGCAGGTTCCCGCTCAGGTAGCCGGTGACCACCCGGGAGACGCCCCGACCGACCCGGCGCGCCCGCACCGCGGGCCCGTCGCCGAGCCACCCCAGCCCCGCCGAGATCATCTTCGGGGCCTCCAGCACCATCAGGTACGCCAGCACGACCACGGTGACCAGCCCGGCGACGGTCTCCAGCACGCTGCGGACCAGCCCCACCGTGGGATCGCGCAGCCGGTTGCCGTACTGCTGCACCTGCGCCGAGTGGCCCACGACGTACTGGCGCAGCCGCAGCCGTTCGAGCGCCTCGCCGAACGGCCCCCGGCCGGCCCGGGTCTCCCGCAGCACGTCCGGCGCCCGGTCGGCCGCGCGCCCCAGCTCGTCCAGCAGTGGCAGGACGATCCCCGCCACCAGCGCGGCGAGCAGGCCGAACGCGGCCACGAAGACCAGCAGCGTGGCCACCGTGCGGCGGCGCACGAGGCGGCGCTGCAGGGCGTCGACGGGCGGTTTCAGTGCGATGGCGAAGAAGACGGCGACGACCGTCCAGGTCAGCACCCGCCGGGTGGCCCAGGCCAGGGCCAGCACGACCAGGGTCGCCAGCACCAGGCCGATGACGATGGCCGCCCGCCGGGCGGCCGCCCGGTCCTCGGCGTTCCTCATCCGGCGCGGCTACCCCGGCCGGCGCTCCGGAAACCCGGACCCGGCGTCCGCTTCGCACCGTGCTGCCCCGTTCCGCGGCCGGTGAGGGGCCGAGGGTGGCGGCGGTGCCGAAGAGGCCGCCCGGCAGCCCTTGCCCGCCACCGCGGTGTCGCGGTCACCCGACGCCGAGGGACGTGTCCGTGCCCGGACGTGCCCCGGCGACGAACCGGTCGAGGGCCGCGCCGTGCAGCACCTGCCCCGGCACCGGGTCGCGGGCCGCGCGCGTCGCCAGCCGGCCCACCGGCAGCCGGCCCGGCCGGCGCGCGGCGGCGAGCACCAGGTTCCCGTAGCGCCGCCCGCGCAGCATCCGCCGGTCGGCGAGCAGGCAGACGTCGGCGAACGCGGCCCGCAGGGTGGCCACCCGGGCGCGGGTGAACACCAGCGGCGGCAGGTCGGTGACGTTGACCAGGAGGATCCCGTCGGGGCGCAGCACCCGGGCGGCCTCGGCGGCGAACTCGACGCTCGCCACGTGCCCCGGCATCCGGGCGGCCCGGTAGACGTCGGTGAGGACCAGGTCGTACCCCTGCGCCGGGACCGCCTCCACCGCCGCGCGGGCGTCGGCGATGTCGACGCGTACGCCCGGCGGTGGCGCGGGCAGCTCCCGGCGGACCAGCTCGACGACGGCCGGGTCGCGCTCCACCACCTGCTGGACCGAGCCGGGCCGGGTCGCCCCGACGTAGCGGGGCAGGGTCAGCGCGCCCCCGCCGAGGTGCAACGCGTCGACCGCCGCGCCGGGCGGCGCGGCGAGATCGACCACGGCCGCCATCCGGCGGACGTACTCGAAGTGCAGGTGGCGGGGGTCGGCGACGTCGACGTAGGACTGGGCGACGCCCCCGGCGAGCAGGATGCGCCCGGTGCGGCGGGCCGGGTCGGCCACGAGTTCCGGCCCCTCGGCGGCGGAGTGCATCCCGGCACCGTAGCCGCCGGCCGCACCGGTCGCGTTTGCCGGTCGGCCTGGCCGGGGCGGACCGGCGGGCGCGGTGGCCCGCCGGCCCACGCGCTCAACCCCCGGCCGCCGGGCCCAGCAGGTCGCGTAGCCCGTCCGGCACGTGCAGCGCGGCGACGAGGTCGCCGTCGCGGTCGGCCAACGCGCCGAGGGTCGCCTCCGCCTGCCGGCGGGCCTGCTCCGGGGTACGGCCGCTGATCCGGGCCACCTCGCCGACGAAGCCCGGCAGGTCACGATGGCGTTCGATGCCGTCGATCGGCACCACGTCGTGCAGCTTCACGGGCACCGCCTGGAGCAGCCGCTCCCGCGCCCCCTGGTCCAGCGCCCAGGCGAGGGCCAGCACCGTCGCCTCCGCCGCGACCTTCGCCGTGTCGAAGTCGACACCGGCCCGCCGGCCCACGTCGTCGACCAGGTCCCGGTACCCGATCCCGGCCGTGGCCGGTGCCTCGCCCGGACCGCCGGTGGCCCGGGACCGCGCGGGTCGGGACCGAGCGGTGGAGGGCGGGGCGGCCGGTGGCGGGGCGGGACCGCCCCGGGTGCTGTCCGGCTTGTGCCGCCCGGCCGGCGCCGGCCCGGCCCGCTTGCCCTGGTCCAGGTGGGTGAGCTGCTTGGAGGCGCTCAGGCTGGCCCCGGTCTCGCTGGCCTGCCGGCCGCGCTCCCGGGCCTGACGCGCGAGCGCCCGGCGGCGCTGGTTGTCCCCCTCCATCTGCTTGCGCATGACACACACCTCGCTCTCCTCGGTACCCTGTCTCGGCGGTCGCGTTCCCGACCCGGCCGCCCCCGAAACGCCCCCACCCCACCCCACCCCCCGGACCCCCGGACCCCCCACCCCACGCGCTGATCTTGCAGTTTCGGCCCGGGAAAAACGGGTGAAAGCGCCCATCGTGGGGGCCCAAAGTGCAAGATCGGCGTACGGGGTGGGGTGGGGTGGGGGTGGGGTGGGGTGGGGTGGGGTCGGCTAGGAGCCGGGGGCGCAGCGCGTCGAGCACCACCCGGGTGGCTTCGGCGATCAGGGCATCGTCGGGCTGCGCGTCCTTCGCGTCGCGGCGGGACAGCACGGCGAGCACGACGGGCGCGCCGTCGGGCGGCCACAGCACGGCGATGTCGTTGCGGGTGCCGTATCCGCCCGCGCCGGTCTTGTCGCCGACCTGCCAGCCGGCGGGAGCGCCGGCCCGGATCAGCGTCGCCCCGGTGGTGTTGCGCCTGAGCCAGTCGACCAGCACGCCGCGGTCCGCGGGGGAGAGGGCGTCGCCGAGGGCGTACGCCCGCAGGGAGCCGGCCAGGGCGCGGGGCGTGCTGGTGTCGCGGACGTCGCCCGGCGCGGCCTCGTTGAGGCTCGTCTCCGTGCGCGTCGGGTTGGTGACGGTGTCGCCGATGCCGCGCAGCGCCCGCCCCAGCCCGGCGGGACCGCCGAGCTCGGTGAACATCAGGTTCGCGGCGGTGTTGTCGCTGTGCCGCACCGCCGCGTCGGCGACCGCGCGCAGGGTCATCCCGTCCGGGACGTGCCGTTGCGTGACCGGCGAGTGGGGCACCAGGTCGGCGCGGTCGTAGCGGACGACGCGGTCCAGCTCCGCCTCCGAGGTCCGGGCGAGCAGCGCGCCGGCCGCGAGCGCCTTGATCGTCGAGGCGTACGCGAACCGCTCGTCGGCCCGGTAGGCGAGCGTGCGGCCGGTGCCGGTGTCGACCGCGTAGACGCCCAGCCGCGCGTCGAACCGCCGTTCCAGCGTGGCCAGCTCGCCGGGCGGGGGAACCGGGAACCCCCTCGACCCGGGAACCGCCGTGCCGCCGGCGGCGGCGGTGTCAGGCACGGCGGTCGCGTCGGGCGCGGCGGTGGCACCGGGCGCGGCGGTGGCGTCGGACGTGGCCGGACGCGCCGTCGGCGTGCACCCGCCCACGAGACCCCCCGCAAGCGCCACTGCCAGGACTGCCTTCCGACCGGCCCCCACCAGCGCCCTCCCTCCACCGACCAACGCCACGCCTTCTCCCACCCTGACGCCCCACTGCCTCCACGCCCGCCCCTGCCCCCGTCCCGCCCGCCCCGGCCCCCGGCTCCGCCCGGTGACCAGGAGAGAAGCGTCAAAGTCGATCTCCGCGCTGAGGCGCACCTCTTGATCACCGGGTGGCACCGGCCGGGAGGGGAGCAGGGGGTCAGGGGGGTGGGAGGGGTGGGGGTCAGGCCGTGTCGGTGGTGGCGGTGGTCCGGGTCTGGTGGGTGGTCAGCACCTCGGCCAGGCCCGTGCGGTCGAGCAGCTGTTGCAGCTGGTCGCTCGTGCCGGTCAACCGGATCGGCCCGGCCCCGTTGCGGTGGATCACCACGAGCGCGCTCAGGCCGGAGGAGTCGCAGAGGGTGATCCCGCCGAGGTCGATCTCCAGCTCGGCGCAGCCGTCGCGGCGCACCCTCTCGGCGGCCTCCACCAGCTCCGGCGCGGTGTCGTAGTCCAGCTCGCCGGCCAGCCGAAGCCGGGCGCGCCCGGCGGCGAGCCGGCTCACCTCGATGGTCAACAGCGGGGCTGCCATGTCTCCATGTTCCCAGCCGGTGGTGATCGACAAACGCCGGGGGCAGTCAGGCGGATGCCGCAGACCGCTGCGAACCGGACGCTCCGGCGGACTGCGCGCCGCCGGGCAGCGGGCGGGCGAGCAGCCCGGTGACGCCGGTCATGTCGAGGATGGTCGCCAGGAAGCGGGGCGTCGAGCGCAGCCGCAGGATGGTGCCGCCCTGTTGCCCCTCCCGCCACGCGTGCACGATCACCGACAGCCCGGTGCTGTCGATGAACTGCAGGTCGGCGAAGTCGAGCACGAGCACCGGCGGACGCTCGGCGAGCTGCCGGTCCACCTCGTGCCGTAGCGGCGCGGCGGTGGTGAAGGCGAGGTCACCGCCGACCCGGATGAGGGGCGCGCCGGGATCGCTCGCATCGACGGACATGGTCAGCGGGGTCGCCTCGGGTTTCCTCCCCTGGGGTGCCACGATCACGCCTTTCCGCAGGGCTGCCGGTCGGGGCAGGTTCGTCTCGGATCGTAACAATCCCCGGCCGATGCCGCCTGTCGAGAGCGATTCGGCAGCTCAGGGCAGCGTGGGGTGGCGGTGCCGGCGGACCGGCGTAGGGTGGGGTGAGGAGATTGGACCACATACGCCGTTTCCGGCGGCCCTCGGGTGTCGGGCGGGTGTCGAGAGGGAGTGGGGCTCAGCTGGTGACTGCTGCCGACGTCAGGGACTGGGACCCGGGCGACGGACGGATCTCCACGCCGAGTGCCGCCCGGGCTCCGGTGTGGTCCGCCGACGTTCCGGTGCGTCCGCCCGCCGCGCTGCCGCCCCTGGCCGCCGACCGGGGGCCGCCCGCGCCCGACTGGGCGGAGGTCGTCGAGCACTTCCGCGAGGGCCTGATCGTCTGCGACGCCGACGGCGTGGTGCGCCAGTTGAGCCCGGTCGCCGAGCGGCTGCTGCCCGAGGTGACCGTCGGCGAGCTGCTCGCCGCGTCCGGGGTGGCGGGTCTGCGTACGCCGCCGGTCGGTGGCGAGTTCGGCCACCGGGGCCGCCGGCTGCGCGTCCGCGAGGTGCCGCTGTCCGCCGCCCGGAGCTGCCACTACGTCGAGGACGTCACCGAGAGCGTCACCCGGGCCGACGCACTGCTGGCCGAGCGGGCCCGCTCGGCCTTCCTGGCCGTGGTGGGGGAGAAGCTCGGCAACCCGCTGCACCCCGACCGGGCGGCCGCGGCCGTGGTCCGGCTCGCCGTGCCGACCCTCGCCGAGGTGGCCGTGCTGGTGCTCGCCCCGCGCTCCGGCCGGGCCCGCTGGTGGCGGGCCGCCCGGACCGACGACGAGACGCCGAGCGTGGACAGCGGCGTGCTCGACGCCGTCGACCTGCCGGCGGCCATCGACGAGGGGCTCGCCGGCGGCGAGCCGCACACGCTGGACTGGCTGGTCGAGCAGGCGGTCGAGGCGGGCTGGCTGCCCGGCCTGGACGCCGTCGACGTGAGCGTGCGCGTGGTGCCGCTGCCCGGCCGGGACCTGCCGGCGGGCGCGCTGCTCGTCGCCCGGCGCTCGGCCCGCTACTACGACGAGGCCGACGTCGACCTGGTCCGCGCGTTCGCGGCCCGGGCCGGCGCGGCGCTCACCACCGCCGTGCTCTACCGCGACCAGGCCGAGGTCGCCGACACCCTCCAGGCCAGCCTGCTGCCGGTGGAGCCGGCCGAGGTGCCGGGCGTGCAGTGGGGCACGGCCTACCGGCCGGCGCAGGCGGGGCTGCGCATCGGCGGCGACTTCTACGGTTCACACCGGCTGCCCGACGGCGGCGCGGTGTTCTTCCTCGGCGACGTCTCCGGCAAGGGCGTCGAGGCGGCCGTCTTCACCGGCCAGCTGCGCCAGTGCCTACAGGCGCTGCACCGGGTGGAGTCGCACCCCGCCCGGCTGCTGCGGCTGCTCAACGACGCGCTCCTGGAGACCACCCTGGCGCACGGGCAGGGCCGCTTCGCGACCATGGTGCTCGGGGTGGTGCGCCCCCGGCGCGACGGCGGCCTGACCCTGACCATGTCCGGCGGCGGCCACCTGCCACCGCTGGTGCTGCGCTCCTCCGGCGAGGTGGAGACGGTCGCCCTGAGGGGCATGTTGATCGGGGTGGTGCCCGACCCGCGCATCGGGGAGGTGACCGTCGAGCTGGCGCCGGGCGAGACGTGCCTGCTCTACAGCGACGGGGTGACCGAGGCCCGGGGCGGCCGGCGCGGCGACGAGCAGTTCGGCGCCGACCGGCTGCTGCACGTGCTCGGCGGCTGCCACCGCATGCCCGCCCCGGCCCTGGCCGAACGCGTGGAGCAGGTGACCTGCGACTGGCTGGCCCACGGCGACCACGACGACATAGCGGTGCTCGCGTTGCGGGCGACCGGGCCGCAGAGCCGCCCGGCCCGGCACCTGCACGCGGTGCCGACGCTGCCTGAGACCACCCGCCCACGCCCCTGACCGCCCCGCCGCATCGTCACCTCGCCCGACCGCACACGCCCCACCGCCGCTCCGGCCCACCGCCGACCCGGCAATCCAGCCCGCCGGCCAGCCGACCGAAGGAGAGCACCGCGTGACCGTCCCCGCCGCTGTCGGCTCTCCGGCCGACGCCTGCCCCGGCTTCCTGCGGGCCTTGGAGTCCGCCGACGAGTACGCGGCGATCGAGACCGCCCTCGGGCTGGTCGACGCCGGGGTGCCGGCCGAACGGGTGCTGCTGGAGTTGGTGGCGCCCGCGCAGGTCGAGGTGGGCCTGCGGTGGGCGAGCAACGCGTGGAGCGTCGCCCAGGAGCATGCGGCCACCCACATCAGCGAGCGGGTGGTGGCGGCCGTCGCGGCCCGGGTCGACCCGCGTCCCACCCGGGGCCGGATCGTGATGGCCTGTATGGACGGCGAGTGGCACTCCCTGCCGCCCCGGCTGGTCGCCGAGGTGCTGCGGCTGCGCGGCTGGCAGGTCACGTTCCTCGGGGCCAGCGTCCCGGCGGCGCACCTGGTGTCGTACCTGCACCGGCACGACGCGCACGCCGTGGCGTTGGCCTGCGCGTTGCCGATGCGGCTGCCGCACGCGCACCGCATGGTCGAGGCGTGCCGCCGCTCCGACGTGCCGGTGGTGGTCGGCGGGCGCGGCTTCGGCGGGGACGGGCGGTGGGCCCGCCGGCTCGGGGTGGCGTGGGCGCCCGACGCGCCGGGCGCCGCCGACCTGGTCGCCGACGAGCGGGCCCTGCGCCGGGTCCCCCCGGCCGACCTGGCCCACCTCGCCGACGACGAGTACCCGAGCCTCGTCAAGCGGCGGGCCGCGCTGATCGACAGCGCCCTGGCCGACCTGCGCGCGCGGGTGCCGGGGGTACGCGAGTACGACGCGGTCCAGCTCGACTCGACCGTCAGCGACCTCGGCCACATCGTGGACTTCCTCGCCGCCGCCGTCTTCGTCGACGACGGCACGCTGTTCACCGAGTTCGTCGAGTGGCTGACCGGCATCCTGGTCAGTCGGGGGGTGCCCGCCGCGGCGATCGCCCTCACCCTCGGCCACTTCGCGGGTGCGCTGCGCGACTTCCCGCGCGCGGCGGGCTTCCTGGGCACCGGGCTGGCGCTGCTCGACCAGCGGGCCGGGGCCTCGGCGCGGTGACCACGGCCTGCCGGGGTCCGGCGCAACCCTGCTTATACTTGCTCCACTGCAAGCATTCGGCTGCGGTGAAGCGAGAGGGACCACGTTGACGTTCACCGTCACGTACGCCCAGCGGGACGGCGGCGGGGCGTGCCTGCGACTCGCCGGCGAGCTCGACATGAGCACCGCGCCGGAGCTCACGGCGGTGCTCGACCGGCTCACCGAGCAGGGGGAACGGCACCTGTTGGTCGACCTCGCCGAGCTGATCTTCTGCGACTCCACCGGCATCGCCGCCTTCGTCCGGGGCGACAACCGGGCCACCGCCCTGGGCGGGTGGTTGCGGGTCACCGGCGCGACCGGCCGGGTCGAGCGGGTGCTGCGGTTGACAGGGCTGGCGGAGGTGCTGGGCTACCCTCCCGACACGGGCCACCCGACGGCGCGGTCCGCTCCGTGATGGGCTAGATTTCCCCGCCAGCAGGCGATCGCGAGGTCGCCGTCCGCGTCAATCCGAGGCAGGTTCCCATGGCTGGAAGCACCCCCGGCCCCGTCCGTATCCTCGTGGTCGACGACGACCCGGGCGACGTCCTGATGATCGAGGAGGCCCTCGCCGACTCCGACGTCGACAAGGTGATCGACGTGGTCAGCGACGGCCAGGAGGCGATGGAGTTCCTGCGTCGGACCGGCCGGCACACCGAGGCCCACCGGCCGGACGTGATCCTGCTCGACCTGAACATGCCCCGGATGGACGGGCGGCAGGTCCTCGGCGAGGTCAAGCAGGACGACGACCTGCGGACCATCCCGATCGTGGTGCTCACCACCTCCAACGCCGACACCGACATCGTGGGCAGCTACACCCTCCAGGCCAACGCGTACGTGACCAAGCCGATCGACCTGGACGACTTCAACGACGTGGTGCGCCGCATCGACGAGTTCTTCGGCCGTGTCGTGGTGCTGCCCAAGCGGGTCTGACGGCCCGCGCCCCGGGCTGACGCCCCACCCCGCACCCCCGGGCCGACGCCCGCTCGGGGCGTCGCCGCTCGGATGCTGAACATTTTTCCCGAACGCCCGCGCCGTCCGCCCGCGCCGCCGAGGATCTCAGGTGGGGAAGAAACACCGGCTGCCTGGGGGGCGACAGCATGAGGTTCTCCGTCGTGGAGTTCGGCTACGACCGGCGGCAGGTCGACGCCTGTCTCGATCAGCTCGCGGTCCGGTTGAGCCGGCTGGCGGCGTGCGCGGAGGGTGCGGCGGGGGCGGGCCGGGACTGGGACCGGTTCCGGGACGAGGCGACCCGCCTGTGCGAGCTGGTCGAGCATCGGCCCGAGCTGGCCGCCGGGGCCGACGGCGCGCGGGCGGCGCTGGGCGGCGTCGAGCGGGAGGCCGCCGAGATCCTGGCGCAGGCCCGGTTCGAGCTGGACGCGGCCCGCGAGGAGGCCCGGCGCGTGCGCGAGCAGGTGTATGCCGATGCGCTGAGCGCCCGCCGGGACTTCGAGGCGGCCCTGGCCGCGCGCCGACGCCGCGAGGCCCGGGTGGACGAGATCCTCGCCGGGCCGGTCGTGGCGGCGGACACGCCCACGGCCGCGGCGGCGGTGCCGAACGCCGGGGTGCCGACGACCCGGGTCGCCGCCGGCCTCGACGTCGAGCCCCCGGGCGACTGGGGCAGCCGGGTCGCCTGAGCCGGGCTCAGGTCAGCGCCGCCACGACCGTGGTGGCCCGCTCCTCGTGCTGCGCGTACGCGTCGGGGTAGGCCGAGATCTGCACGGCCTGGGCCGCGGCGGTCAGGCTCATCTCCTCCCAGCCGGGCACCTCCAGCAGCGCCTCGTAGAAGGCGCGGGCCGCGTACGCGGGGCGCATCAGGTCCCGCACGGTGCCCCAGCCGCTGCTCGGGCGCTGCTGGAACAGCCCGACCGAGTCGTGGTCGGAGCCGCTGCCCTGGTGCGGGTAGTTCGCGGACTCGGGGAGCACGTCGCTGGCCAGGTTGTGCAGGTTGCTCTCCTGCATGGCGGTGGCCACCGCGACGACGAGGCCCCGGCGGGGCAGCTTCATGTCCCGGCCCACGTCGACGATGGTCTTCGCGTTGTCCATCTGGAGCTGGTTGAGCCCGGCGACCGGCCGGGGGCGCGCCGGCCTGGCGGGCTTCGGCTTCGGCTTGCGGGTGGCGCTCGGGCTGGGCTTCGCCGCCGGGCTGGGCGAGACGGTCACCGGGACCGCCGGGGAGCGGTCGAGGGAGCGGGAGGCGCGCTGCTCGGCCTCGGCGGCGGCCGCGGCCCGGTCGGCGAGGGCGTCCTGGACCGGCTCCGCGGGATCGTCGGCCTGCCGGGTGCCGGCGAACGCGGCGACGCCGAGGCAGCAGCTCACCCCGGTGACCAGCGCCGCCCGCACCGGCGTGGACCTCAGCAGCGTGCGCCGGGGCGGCTCGGGACGCCGGTGCCGGCCCGCCACCCGTTCGGTGGGGGCGGTGTCGGCCGGTCGGCCACCCGGTCGGTCGTGGGCCTGCTGCGGTTCGGCGGAGTCGTAGGGACGCACCCGCCGAGGCTAGATAGTCGACCGCGCCCTGCCACCGGGGTGGTTGGTGGCATGCATCACATTTTGCGGTTTTCCACCCGGACGCGCACGCCGAGAAGGTCCGCAACCCGGGTAGAAACCGCCAATGGCTTATTTGCGGTATTACCGATTCAGTGCAGGGAAAGGGACAGGTTCGGCGGGTGTGCCGCGCGGTCGCCTGGCGACGTCCGGGTCGGGCGTTCGGGCGATGGGCCGATGCCCGACCGGGCGGGTCCACCCGGGGTGACCGGCGCGGCACCCGGTGTTCGCGCCCGTGGTCAGCCGCGCCCGTTGTCGGCGGGCGTGACCGTCAGCCGGTGCCGGCTGTTGTCGCCGCTGGAGAACGGCCACAACCGGTCGGCGTACGCGACCAGCTCGGCGAGCTGCTGCCGGCTCAGCCCGGCGGAGGAGATCGAGGCGTGCACGTCGGCGCGGTAGCGCCCGTCGTCGTCGCGCCCCAGCCGCGCCTCCGCGCGCACCTGCACCGTGTGCGCCTCGTCGGTGATCTGCCCGGCCGCCTCCACCGCGGCGTGGTGCAGGCAGGACGCGAACGCCGCCGCCAGCAGCTGCTCCGGCGTCAGCCCCGTGCAGTGCGGCGCCAGCGGGGACGCCAGCGCGGTGGACAGCCCGCCGTCGTCGGTGCGGACGTGGCCACCCTCGGCGGTGGCGGTGGCCTCGTGCAGCCAGGAACTCGGATCCGGCATGACGTCCCCCCTCAGTCACCCGCCCGGCTACCCGACGCGCGTCCGGCGAAACCGGGGCTCCCGCCCACCGTCGCCGCCTGGGTCGCCTCGGCAGCCGCCTCCCGGGTCCACGGGGACACCCCGGCGTCGCCGCGCTGCCTCGGCGGGACCGTGGCGAGCATCGGCACGTACACCCGGGCGTCGACCGCCTCGGCCAGCAGCAGCGCCGCCATCAGGCTGCTCGGCCGCCGCGCCGGGTCGTCGGCCATCAGCTGCCGGCACAGCCCGGCCACCTCCGCCGGCAGGCCGTCGATCGGCGGCAGCGGCTCGGCCGGTCGCCGGCGGCGCGCCCCCAGCAGCTCGGTGGTGCTGTCGGCCGGGTACGGCAGCCGCCCGGCGAGGCAGTAGTGCAGCAGCACCCCGAGGGCGTACATGTCGGCGGCCGGGGTGGCCGGCTGCCGGTCGAGCTGCTCGGGGGCCAGGTAGGCGGGGGTGCCCACCACGATGCCGGCCGGCGTCTCGTCCGGCGCGCCGGCCGGGGTGGCGATGCCGAAGTCCAGGACCTTCACCCCGCACGGGGTGAGGACGACGTTGGCCGGCTTCACGTCCCGGTGGACGATCCCGTGCGCGTGGGCGGCGGCCAGCGCCGCGGCGATCTCGGCGCAGACGCGGACCGCGATGCGCCAGTCCAGCGGCCCGGCGCGCAGGTGCGCCGCGAGGGTCTCGCCCTCGGCCAACTCCATCACGATGTACGGCACCGGCCGGCCCGGCAGGGCCGGGGCCGTGCCGAAGTCGTGCACGCTTGCCACGTTCGGGTGCACCAGCCGGGCCGCCGAGCGGGCCTCGGCCCGGATCCGCTCGACCGGGACCTCGTCGCGCCCGGGGGAGATGAGCTTCACCGCGACCGGCCGGTCCAGCACGGCGTCGTGGGCCCGCCACACCTCGGACATCCCGCCGACGCCGATGCGCTGTTCGAGCCGGTACCGCCCGTCCAGCGTCCTCATCGACCGCTCCTCGTCGCTCGCGCCCGACGCCGCCCGTCGCCGGCGGCGCTGCCTGCCCCGATACCCGACCCCCGAGCTGGGCAAACCGCCGGGGTTGTCGCCCCGGCGGGAACGGCCCCGGCCGCCGGGGCGACCCGTCAACGGACCAGGACCGCCGTCGGGCGGCCCGGCGTCGGGTACGCGGCACCGTCGCCGATCCGCTCGGCGAGCCAGTCCGGGCCGTGCGGGCCGTGGGCGAGCGCCCCGACGGCGAGCGTCGCGGCGCGGACCGCGTCCGGGGCGACCACCGTGACCGACGCCCACGGCGAGACCGGCGGCGTGCCCGTGCGGGGGTCCAGCACGCCACTGTCGACCCGCACGTCGGCCGTGGCCAGGCCACCGCCGGTGAGCGCGACGATCCGCCCGCCGGTGGCGACCGGCCAGCCGCCCGCCGGGGCGGGGCCGGCGACGGCGACCCGGTTCCCGACGCCGACCAGCACCCCCGCGCCGGTGCGGGCCGCGACCCGGTGCGCGCAGCGCCGCGCGAGCTGGGCGGTCGCCGTGGCGGCCAGGCCCAGCGGCAGGGTCGGCGGCAGGGCCAGCAGGTCCCCGGCGAGCGTCACCGCCCGCCAGTTCGCCACCGGTGGCGGCCCGGCCGGCGCGCCGCCACCGCAGGCGGGCAGCAGCCCCGGCGCGGGTCGGCGGCGCAACCGGGCCGCCTCGACCGTGGGGTCCACCGCCCCGTCGCTGGCCTCGGCCGCGTCGAGCGCGACGCCGACGAGGTCCCGCAGCAGCGGGCCGACCGGCACCGGCCGGCCGGCGGCCCGCAGCGCCCGGCCCAGCGCGGCCTCGCCGCGACGCAGGCCGGCCAGCAGCAGTGTCAGCTCCCGGCGGGCCGCCGGCAGCGCGTGCCGGTCGGTCGCCGCCACCCGTACCGGCCGTCCCCGGTGCGTCCAGCGGCTCTCCCAGGTGTGGCCCGGTTCCTTGTCCATGCCGGGCAGCCTGCGCGGCGCGGCTGGACCGGGCTTGGGGCGCGGCTGTGCCCGTGCTGTGCGCCGGCGGGCCCGATCGGGCCCCGGCCGAGTCGCACAGCTGCTACACAGGATCTGCTGGGGTGGGGCACAGCGGGCGTGCCCACGATGGGGGGCATGGTCATGGAGGGGCAGGCCGCGCAGGGCCGCATCGAGCTGCGCCGACCGGACGGCGAACCCGTCCGGGTGCTGGTGGTCGACGACGAGCCCACGCTCACCGACCTGCTCTCCATGGCCCTGCGCTACGAGGGCTGGCAGGTCCGCACCGCCGGCAACGGGATGGCGGCGCTGAGCACCGCCCGCCAGTTCCAGCCCGACGCGGTGGTGCTCGACGTGATGCTGCCCGACCTCGACGGCTTCCAGGTGCTGCGCCGGCTGCGCGAGCACACCCCGACCGTGCCGGTGCTGTTCCTCACCGCCCGTGACGCGGTGGAGGAGCGCATCGCCGGGCTCACCGTCGGCGGCGACGACTACGTCACCAAGCCGTTCAGCCTGGAGGAGGTGATCGCCCGCCTGCGGGCGCTGCTGCGCCGCTCGGGCTTCGCGATCGCCACCCGGGAGGACGCCGTGCTGACCGTCGGCGACCTCAGTCTCGACGAGGACAGCCACGAGGTGCGCCGCGGCGACCAGTTGATCACTCTCACCGCCACCGAGTTCGAGCTGCTGCGCTACCTCATGCGCAACCCCCGCCGGGTGTTGAGCAAGGCGCAGATCCTCGACCACGTCTGGAACTACGACTTCGGCGGGCAGGCCAACGTCGTCGAGCTCTACATCTCGTACCTGCGGAAGAAGATCGACGTCGGGCGGGCACCGATGATCCACACGCTGCGCGGCGCGGGGTATGTCCTCAAACCCGCCGACTGACCGCGCGCGCCGGTGGCTGGCCGGCTGGTCCCTGCGCACCCGGCTGGTGGTGACCGTGGTGGCGCTGCTCGCCTTCGTCAGCGTCGGCATCGGCGCGCTGACCACGGTGGCGCTGCACCACTTCCTGATCGCCCAGGTCGACGACCAGCTCACCTTCGACCAGCGCCGCCGCCCCGGGGACCGGCCGCCGTGGTTCACCAACCCGCCCCCGTCGTCGCAGCGCCCCGTCGACCTGCCGCCCGGCTTCCCGGCCGGCTCGATCGCCGCCCGGGTCGTCGACGGCCGCGTCCAGTCGGCGACCACCCGCACCGCGGCCGACGCGACCGAACAGCTCGGCGCCGACGCGGCCGCCCCGCTGGCCGGGCTCACGCCCGACGGCCGCCCCCGCACCGTCGACCTCGGCGAGCGGGGCGACTACCGGGCGGTGGCCCGCCAGTACGTCGACGGCCAGACCCTGGTCTTCGCACTGCCGCTTGCGGGCGTCGAGGAGACGGTCTGGTGGATGGTGCTGGCCCAGGCGGGCGTCGCCACCGCCGGCCTGCTCGTCGCCGGCAGCCTCGGCGCGCTCATCGTCCAGGCCACCCTGCGCCCGCTGCGCCGGGTCGCCGCCACCGCCACCCGCGTCACCGAGCTGCCCCTGGACCGGGGCGAGGTGGCCCTGTCGGTGCGGGTGCCGGCCGCCGACACCGACCCGCGCACCGAGGTGGGCCAGGTCGGCGGCGCGCTCAACCGGATGCTCGGGCACGTCGCCGCCGCGCTCGCCGCCCGGCAGGCCAGCGAGACGCGGGTACGCCAGTTCGTCGCCGACGCCAGCCACGAGCTGCGCACCCCCCTCGCCGCCATCCGGGGCTACGCCGAGGTCGCCCGCCGGGGCCGCGACCGCGTCCCGCCGGACGTGGCGCACGCGCTGCGCCGGGTCGAGTCGGAGAGCACCCGGATGACCAGCCTCGTCGACGACCTGCTGCTGCTGGCCCGGCTCGACTCCGGCCGGCCCCTCGCCGTCGAGCCGGTGGACCTGACCGCCCTCGTCGTCGACGCGGTCAGCGACGCCCACGTCGCCGGCCCCGAGCACCGCTGGCAGCTCGACCTGCCCGAGGCGGAGCTGCTGGTGCCGGGCGACGCCGCCCGGCTGCACCAGGTGGTGGCGAACCTGCTGGCCAACGCCCGGGTGCACACCCCGCCCGGCACGACCGTCACCGCCCGGCTCGCCGCCGAGCCCGACGGGGTCGCGCTCACCGTCACCGACGACGGCCCCGGCATCCCGCCCGAACTACAGGGCGAGGTCTTCGAACGCTTCGCCCGGGGCGACAGCTCCCGCTCGCGCGCCCACGGCAGCACCGGCCTGGGGCTGGCCATCGTGGCCGCCGTGGTGGACGCCCACCACGGCCGGGTCGAGGTGTCCAGCCGCCCCGGTCACACGACGTTCACCGTCGTGTTGCCGGCGTTCACGGACCCCACAGCCACCGCATAGGCCGCCCACGGCCCGTCGCCAGTGGGGTCGCGCAGAGTGGCCGACATGGACAAGACAGAGAGCCTGCTGACCCTGCCCGCGCCGGCGCCGACCGGCCCCACGCCGACGGCCGCCACGGCCGATGCCGGCCCGCCGGCGCGCGGGCGGCCCAACCCCGCCTGGGTACGCCCGGCGCTGGCGGCCCTGCTGCTGGCCACCGCGTTGCTCTACCTGTGGGGGCTGGGCGCGTCCGGCTGGGCCAACTCGTTCTACTCGGCCGCCGCCCAGGCCGGCTCGCAGAGCTGGAAGGCGTTCTTCTACGGCTCGTCGGACGCGGCGAACTCGATCACGGTCGACAAGACCCCGGCGTCGTTGTGGCTGATGGCGCTGTCGGTGCGCGTCTTCGGCCTGAACAGCTGGGCGATCCTCGTCCCGCAGGCCCTGCTCGGCGTCGCCTCCGTCGGCGTGCTGTTCGCCACCGTCCGCCGCTGGCACGGCCCGGCGGCCGGCCTGATCGCCGGCGCGGTCCTCGCCGTCACCCCGGTGGCGACGCTGATGTTCCGGTTCAACAACCCCGACGCCCTGCTCGTGCTGCTGCTGATCGGCGCCGCGTACGCCACCGTCCGGGCGGTGGAGACCGCCAGCACCCGGTGGATCGTCCTCGCGGGAGCGCTGGTCGGCTTCGGCTTCCTCACCAAGATGCTCCAGGCGTTCCTGGTGATCCCGGTCTTCGCGGGGGTGTACCTGCTGGCCGCGCCCACCGGCTTCTGGCGGCGGGTACGGCAGGTGCTGGCCGCCGGCCTCGGCGTCGTGCTGGCCGCCGGGTGGTGGGTGGCGATCGTCGAGCTGGTGCCCGCCAGCGCCCGCCCGTACGTCGGCGGCTCACAGGGCAACAGCATCCTGGAGCTGACCCTCGGCTACAACGGGCTGGGCCGGATCACCGGCGCGGAGGAGGGCAGCGTCGGCGGTCGCGGGCCGGCGTCCGGGCAGACCGGGCTCGGCCGGCTGTTCGACACCGAGAACGGCGGGCAGATCTCCTGGCTGCTGCCGGCCGCGCTGATCCTGCTGGTCGCCGGCCTGCTGCTGGCCGGGCGGGCGGCGCGCACCGACCGCAGGCGGGCCGGGCTGCTGCTGTGGGGCGGCTGGCTCCTGGTCACCGGCGTCGTCTTCAGCTTCATGTCCGGGATCTTCCACGCGTACTACTCGGTGGCGCTGGCCCCGGCCGTCGGCGCGCTCGTCGGCATCGGCGTCACCCTGCTCTGGCAGCGCCGGGCGCCGGGCGTGCCCCGCTGGCAGGCGCTCGCGGCGACCGTCACCCTGGCCGCCGCCCTCGCCGTCACCGCCTGGTGGTCGTGGCGGCTGCTCGGCCGCAGCCCCGACTGGTACCCGTGGCTGCGCACGGCGGTGCTGGCCGGCGGCCTCGCCGCGGCGGTGCTGCTGGTCGTCGCCGACAGGCTGGCCCGCCGGGTCGTGCCGGTGCTCGTGGCGCTGGGCGCGACGGCGGCGCTCGCCGGCCCGGTGGCGTACTCGATCCAGACGGCCGCGACCCCGCACACCGGGTCGATCCCCAGCGCCGGCCCCGCGGTGGAGGGCGGCTCCGGCCCGGGCCGGGGCGGCTTCCCCGGCGGTGGCCGGATGCGCGACGGCGGCCAGAACGCGCCGGGCGGCCAGGCCCGGACCGACGGCCAGGCCGCCTTCCCCGGCGGCGCCCAGGGACCGGGCGGCCAGTTCCCGGGCTTCCCCGGCGGCGGCCAGGGCCAGAACGGCGGCCAGGGCCAGAACGGCGATGGCCAGGGGCGCGACGGCGGGCAGCTGCCCGGCGTGGCCGGCGAGGGGCGCGCCACCGGCGGCGGCATGGGTGGGCTGCTCGACTCCCGCGAGCCCAGCGCCGAGCTGCGCGCCCTGCTGGAGGCCAACGCCGTCGACTACACCTGGGTGGCGGCCACCATCGGCTCCCAGAACGCCTCCGGCTACCAGCTCGCCACGGGCGAACCGGTCATGTCGATCGGCGGGTTCAACGGCAGCGACCCGTCCCCGACGCTCGCGCAGTTCCAGCGGTACGTGGCCGAAGGGAAGATCCACTACTTCGTCGGCGGCAGCGGGTTCCGCGCCAACGGCGGCAGCTCCGCCTCGCAGGAGATCGCCGCCTGGGTCGCCGAGACGTTCGAGGCGACGACCGTCGACGGCGTCACCGTCTACGACCTGACCACCGGACAGGAGGGCTGAACCGATGACCGCATCCACCGAGCCGCGCCCCACCGTGGACGCCCGCGTCGCCGCCCCGCCGGCGGTGCTCGACGTGGTGATCCCCGTCTACAACGAGGAAGCCGACCTCGGGCCCTGCGTGCGGCGGCTGCACGCGCACCTCACCGCGCACTTCCCGTACCCGTTCCGGATCACCGTCGCCGACAACGCCAGCACCGACGGCACCCTGGCCGTGGCCGACGCCATCGCCGCCGAGCTGCCGCAGGTCACGGTGCGGCACCTGGACGCCAAGGGCCGCGGCCGGGCGTTGCGGGCGGCCTGGTCGGCGTCGGACGCGCCGGTGCTGGCGTACATGGACGTGGACCTGTCCACCGACCTGGCCGCGCTGCTGCCGCTGGTCGCGCCGCTCATCTCCGGCCACTCCGACCTGGCGATCGGCACCCGGCTGGCCCGCACCTCCCGGGTCGTGCGGGGCGCGAAGCGGGAGGTCATCTCGCGCGGCTACAACCTGCTGCTGCGCGGCACCCTCGCGGTGAGCTTCTCCGACGCCCAGTGCGGGTTCAAGGCGATCCGCGCGGACGTGGCCGCCGGGCTGCTGCCGCTGGTGCGCGACACCGGGTGGTTCTTCGACACCGAGCTGCTGGTGCTGGCCCAGCGGGCCGGGCTGCGCATCCACGAGGTGCCGGTCGACTGGGTGGACGACCCGGACAGCCGGGTGGACATCGTCGCCACCGCCCTGGCCGACCTGCGGGGCATCTGGCGGCTGGGCCGGGCCCTGCTGACCGGGTCGCTGCCCCTGGCGGAGCTGCGCGCGCAGCTCGGCCGGGCCCCCCTCGCCGCGCCGCCGGCGCGGGTGCCCGTCGGGCTGCCCCGCCAGCTCGTCCGGTTCGCCGCGGTGGGGGTGGCGAGCACGCTGGCGTACCTCGTGCTCTTCGTCGCGACCCGGGGCGCGCTCGGCCCCCAGTGGGCGAACCTGACGGCGTTGCTGGTGACGGCCGTGGCGAACACGGCGGCGAACCGGCGGCTGACCTTCGGCATCAGCGGGGGCCGGCACGCCGGCCGCCACCACGTGCAGGGCCTGCTGGCGTTCGGCCTCGGCCTGGCGCTGACCAGCGGATCCCTGGCGGCCCTGCACGCCGTCGCGGCGGCGCCGCCCCGCGCGGTCGAGCTCACGGTGCTGGTGGCGGCCAACCTGGCGGCCACGGCCCTGCGTTTCGTGCTGCTGCGCGCCGCGATGCACCACCGCCGGCCGCCGTCGGCGCAGCGGGCCGCCCCGGCCGCGCCCGCCGCCGCCCGCCCGCAGGCGCGTGGCGACGCCGGCCACCCGCCGGTGCGTGACGCGGCGTGATGGACGGCCGGCGCGTGCCGTGGGTGTGCTCGACGGCCGGTGTGTGACGCCGTGCGATCGGCCGCCCCGGCCGGTGTGTGACGCCGTGCGATCGGCCGCCCCGGCCGGCGGCACCCCGGACCCGCCCTTTGCTCTGCACCCGGATACGCAACGGTTCACCGAGCGCAACCGGTGACCACTCCGCCCGCGCCCGGCGGCCACGAGGATGACCAGGTCGTCGCCCTGTTGCGGAGATGGGTGCAGAGCAAAGGGATCGGGAGGGCGGTGGCCGCGCGCGAGGGCCGTGACGCGGGGTGACGCGGGGAGACCCGAGAGCATGTCCTCCGCACCGGCCGTCCCGACTGCGGCGAACGGTGCGCAACGCGCTCAGGGAGTGGCGGGTTCCGGAGCTCCGGCGGCCTGCGGGACGAAGTCGCCGGTCGTGGCCCGCACGATCAGCTCGGGCGCGAGGCGCACCGACCCGGCTTCGCCCGAAGCCAGCAGGGCCAGGAGCGCGTGCAGGGCCTGCGCGCCCATGTCGCGCAGCGGCTGCCGGATGGAGGTGAGCGGCACCAGCAGTTGGGCGTCCACGTCGATGTCGTTGTAGCCGACGACGGCGACCTGCCGGCCGACCCGCAGGCCGTGGTCACGCAGGGTGCCCATCGCGCCGATGGCGGCGAAGTCGTTGACGGCGAAGACGCCGTCCGGCTGCCCGACCTCGAGCAGCCGGGCCATCGCCGACGCCCCGCCGGCCACGTCGAAGCTCGACGGGGCCACCCACCTCGGGTCCACCGGCACCCCCCGGGCCTTCGCCGCCGCGAGGAAACCGGCGACCCGGTCGGCCGAGGTGCTCGCGTGGTCGGGGCCTGCGACGACCGCCAGCCGTCGGCACCCGATGTCGATCAGGTGGTCGGCGGCCAGGCGCCCGCCGAAGCGGTCCCGGCCGGTGACCGAGGGGTGACCCCGGGATGCGCGACTGACCAGCACGAACGGCACCTGTTCGGCGGCGAGCCTGGCCAGGGCGGGGTCGGTGCGGCGGGCGTCGCCGATGATGAGCCCGTCCACCCGTTCCCCGATGAAGCGCCGGATCCGCAGCGCCCGCGCCTCGTCGTCGTCCCAGGAGCTGCTGACGACCGCCTGGTAGCCGGCGCTCGCGGCGGCGGCGTCGATGCCCTCGAACACGGTGGCCAGCACGATGTCGGTGATCCGGGGGACCAGCACCCCGATCACCCCGGTCTTGCCGCTGCGCAGGCTCGCCGCCCACCGGTCCCGGTGGAACCCGAGCTCCTTCGCCGCGTCGACGATCCGGGTCGCCGTGGCGGGGCTGACCCGGACGTCGTCGCCGCGCAGGACGCGGGAGACCGTGGAGACGTGCACGCCGGTGAAGCTGGCGACATCCCGCAACGTCACCCGTTTGTTCACAGTGCCTCCCGCGCCGCCGTCGAACCGGTCCCCGGCAACCTAGCTGAGATGACTGCCGCCGTTCACATCGAAGGTCATCCCGGTGACCGTGGCGCAGGAGTCCGACAGCAGGAACAGCACGATGTCGGCGATCTCCTCCGCCGCGGCGACCCGTCCCAGCGGCATCCGTCCCCGCAGGGCCGCCTTCTGCTGCGCGGTGAGCCGGTCGTGCATCGGTGTCGCCACCGGGCCGGGCGCGACGGCGTTGACCCGCACCCCGCGCGGCCCGTAGTCGACGGCCAGGTGCCGCATCAGGCCGAGCACCCCGGCCTTCGCCGCCGCGTACGCCGTGCCCGAGAGCCGGGTCCCGCCGTCGCGGGCGTTGAGGCTGCTCATCAGCACCAGCGACCCGCCGCCCCGGGCCGCCATCCGGGGCACCACCGCCTGACTCACCACGAAGGCGGACGTGAGGTTGTTGCGCAGCGTCCGCTCCCACTCGGCGAGGCTGGTCTCCTCGATGCCGCCCGCGCTGACCACCCCGGCGAGGTGCGCCACGCGGTCCGGGGTGCCGACCGCGTCGACGAACTCTCCCACCGCCACCGGGTCGGCGGCGTCCACCCCGGTCGTCACGTCGACGACGTGCACCGTTTCGCCCCGGCTGCGCGCCGCCGCGACCACGGCCGCGCCGATCCCGCTGGCCCCGCCGGTCACCAGAAGGGTCATGCCGCACCTCCCAGGATCTGTTCGCGTGCCTCTCGGTACATGGTGGACAGCAGCATCTCCGGCTGCGAGTAGACGACGAACCGCACGCCCCGGTCGATCCACCGGCGGGCCTCCTCGGGGGAGTAGGCCAGCATCCCGGCGACCCGGCCGGCGGCGACCACCCGGTCGACGAACCCGACCGCGTGCTTCTCCACCTCGGGATGGGTCGGCTGGTAGCCCAGGCCCAGCTTGACCGACAGGTCGGCGCGGCCGAGCATGAGCACGTCCAGGTCGGCGGCGAGGATGTCGTCCAGATTGGCCAGCCCGGCGGGCGTCTCGACCAGGGCGACGGTGGTCGTGTTCTCCGCCGCCCACGCCAGGTACCGGTCGAAGTCGCCCCGGGCGGTGCCGTGCCCGGCGGCGCGGGCCGCCGAGCACAGTGTCCGGTCCCCCGCCGGGGGATAGCGGGTCAGCCGGGCCGCCTCGGCGGCCTGCGCCCAGGTCTCCACCAGGGGCAGCACCACCCCGCCGGCCCCGCTGTCCAGGGACCACAGGAGGTCCTTCTCCTCGATCCGGCGCAGCCGGACCAACGGGGTGGTCCCCGCCGAGCCGGCCGCCCGCACCATCGCCAGCACGCTCTGCTCGTCGGCGGCGGCGTGCTCGGTGTCGATGACGAGGAAGTCGTAACCGAGGACGCCGAGGATCTCGCCGAGCGCCGGTTCCTGGAGCAGGGTGAGGCTGCCCAGGGCGACCCCGCCGTCGCGCAGGACGGTGGCCAGCCGGCTCGGACGGGGGTACATCAGGACTCCAGCTTCTGCACCGAGGAGCAGTCCCGGTTCACCGGCACCTCACCGACGATCTTCAGGGCGGCGTCGACGACGGAGCCGTCGTGCCACCCGGAGACCTCCGGCAGCTTCTCGATGATCTTGTTGTCGAGCAGCCACTTGCCGTCCTCGGCGACCACCGTCGCGGTGTCCACCCGCCCGTTGGGGTCCATGTACGGCCACTGGTCGGTGCCGTAGAGCTTGCCGATCGTCTCGGCCGGGACCTTGGTCCGCTCGGAGACGATCTTGACGACCTCGTCCCGGTTGGCCGGGTCCTGGTAGAAGCGGACGCCCTCCAGCCAGCCGGCCATCCACCGGGCCGCCACCTCGGGGCGCTTGTCGATGAAGTCCTGGGACATGGTGATGAGGCCCTGCTCCTGGTTGGGGGCCACCTCGTTCATCGCCAGCATCCGCTTGGCCTGCCCGTCGCTGATGAGCTGGTACGCCAGCGGCTCCACGAGGAAGCCGGCGTCGACCGCCCCGCTCTTGAGCGCGTTGGCGGTGTCCGGGTAGCTCAACGTCACGACCTGCCCGAGGTCCGACTGCTTCAACCCGACCTGCCCCAGCGCCCGGTCCAGCCAGTACTCGGTGCTCGACCCCTTGGCCAGGATGGCCACCTTCTTGCCCTTGAGGTCGGCGATGCCCTTGAGCCCGCCGTCGTACGCGGCGGTCCGGGCCAACAGCAGGTTGTCCGACGCGCACCGGTACTGCTGACGGTCGGCGACCACCCGCACCCGCAGGCCCTGGTTGACCGCGTTGAACAGCGCGCCGCCGGTGCCGGGGATGTTCACGTCCAGCTTGCCCTGTCCCTGCACCGCCAGCCGGGAGTAGATGTCGGCGTTGCTGAACTCCACCTCGACGTCGTGCTTGCCGAAGAAGCCCTTCGCGTCGGCCACCATCATCGGCGCCAACGACAGGATCTCCAGCGAGTTCACCGTCACCTTGTCGGGCCCGCCGGACCCGGTCGACTCCGCCGCGTCGTCACCGCACGCGGCGGTGCCGAGCAACAGCGAGACGCCCAGCACCCCGGCGAGCACACCCGTCCTCGTCAATCTCATTTCTGACCCTCCGTCCAGCCGAAGAAGCGTCGCTGCACCCGCAACGTCACCGTGGTGAGCAGGAAGCCCATCGCCGCGATGACCGCGAGCGTGGCGTACATGTTGTCGATCTGATAGATCTGCCAGTAACGCCAGGTCATCGACCCGATCCCGTCACTGGCGGCAAGGAACTCGCCGGCGATGGTGCCCAGCAGGGCCAGCCCGGCGGCCAGCCGGATGCCGGCGAAGATGGACGGCAGCGCGCCGGGCAGGATGATCTTCCACAGGATCTGCTGCCGGCCGGCACCGAGGTTGCGGGCCATCAGGATGAGCCGCTCGTCGACCTGGAGCACCCCGGACATCGCGTTCACCACCGCGGGGAAGAACGAGATGATCCCGGCGAGCACCACGATCGGCCGCCCGCCGGTGCCGAAGATGACCAGCAGCAGCGGCAGGATGGCCACCACCGGGATCGGGTAGGTGATCGCGATCAGCGGGTCGACCAGCACCCGGATCCAGCGGGACCGGCCCATCGCGATGCCGAGCAGGGTCGCCGGGATCACGCCGAGCAGGAACCCGAGCAGGATCCGCCGCGCCGTGATGCCGACGTTCGGCAGCAGCTCACCGGAGGTGACGAGCCCGACCAGGGCCCGGACGCACTCCGACGGGGCGGGGAAGAACGTCTCGTCGATCAGTCCCGCCATGCTGCCGGCCTGCCACAGCAGCAACACCACGGCCACCGGGACGATGCTGCCCGCGCCGCTGCTGAGCAGCCGGAACAGCCGGCCCGGTGGGCGTTCCGCCCGTGGGTCCACCGCGTAGCGGACCACCGGCGGCGCGGGCTGCCCGGCCGCCCGGTCGCGGGTCGGCACGCTGCTCTCGCTCATCGTTCCCCCTTCGCTTCGGCCCACTCGGCGGCCAGGGTGGCGTCCCGCAGTTGCGCCCACAGGTGGCGCTTCAGCTCCGTGAAGCGCGGGTCCAGCTCCACGTCACGGTCGCGGGGCCGGGGGAACGGCACCCGGATCTCCTCCACCACCCGGGTGGGCCGGGGGCCGAGGACGATGATCCGGTCCGCCAGCAGCAGCGCCTCCTCGATGCTGTGCGTGATGAACAGGACCGTCTTGCGGTTGCGCGACCAGACCTGGAGGAGCTCGTCCTGCAGCAGGGTCCGGGTCTGCGCGTCGACGGCCGCGAACGGCTCGTCCATCAGCAGCACCTCGGGGTCGCTGGCCAGCGCCCGGGCGATGCCGGCGCGTTGGCGCATCCCGCCGGAGAGCTCGTGCGGCTTGGCGTCGGCGAACGCCTCGATGCCCATCATCGCCAGGTGCTCCCGGGCGACCTCCCGACGCCGCCGGGCCGAGACCCCTCGCAGCTCCAGCCCGAACGCGACGTTGTCCACGATGGAGCGCCAGGGGATCAGCGCGTAGTCCTGCCAGACGATCGAGGTGAGGGGACCCTCGGCGCCGCGGTCCCCGACGAACCGGATCTCCCCGCTGTCGGGCCGGCGCAGGCCGCCCAGCAGCCCCAGCAGCGTCGACTTGCCGCACCCGCTCGGCCCGATGACGCAGACGAACTCCTGCGCCTCCACGGCCGTGCTCAGGTTGCCGACCACCGACAGCCGCGAACCGTCGGCGCGCGGGTAGCCCTTGGCCACGTTGTCGATCTCGATACGCATCTCAGCGACCCCCGTGCGCGGGCAGGTCCGGGTAGTTGGCGTGCCACCAGTCGGCGATGTCGCGGCGGCGGGCGAACCAGACCCCGGGCAGCTCCTGCGCCCAGGCGATGAGGTCACGCAGCGCCGAGGCGCGGCCGGCCTGGCCGATCAGCCGGGCGTGCAGGCCGATGGAGATCATCTTCGGGGAGGTCTCGCCCTCCTCCCACAGGTACTCGATGCCGCGCCGACAGTTCTCGAAGAAGTCCGTGGGGTTGGCGTAGCCGGGGCTGAAGGCGAACCGGCCGTCGTTGTACGTGTGGGTGTAGGGCACGACGAGGTGCCGCGTGCCCGCCACGTCCACCCAGTACGGCAGGTCGTCGTTGTAGGCGTTGGAGTCGTACCGGAAGCCGCCCTCCTCGACGAGCAGCCGCCGGGTCCGTTCCGACGGCGCGTACCGGGAGTACCAGCCCACCGGCCGCTCGCCGCACAGCTCGCCGATCAGGTCCACCGCCCGCCGGATCTCCGCGCGCTCCTGCTCCTCGGTCATGCCCGACGGCTCCCGCCACCGCAACCCGTGGGAACAGATCTCGTGACCGGCCTCGACGAACGCCTTCGTCAGGGGCCGGTTACGGGCCAGCGCCTCGGCGCAGCCGTACACCGTGACCGGCGTGTCCATCCGCTCGAACAGCCGCAGCAGCCGCCACGCCCCGGCCCGGCTGCCGTACTCGTACACGGACTCCTGGGACAGGTCGCGGTGCGCCGCGCTGGTCGGGGTGTACGAGATCTCGCCCACCCACTCGTTGACGTCGTCGCCGTCGAGGAGGCTGTGCTCGGCGCCCTCCTCGTAGTTGAGGCACAGGCTGACCGCGACCCGCGCGCCGCCGGGCCACTCGACGCGGGGCAGGTCCGCCCCGTAGCCGAGGAAGTCCCGCTCGGTGCCGGGTTCCACTCTGCTCACCATGAAGCCGTGTCCTTTCTGCGGGAGGTGCCCGGCGCGGCGGGGGCCGGCCCCGGGCCGCCGGTGGGGGACGACGCCTCGCCGCGCACGGGCGCGGTGAGGTGCCGCAGGGAGGCGGAGCCGGGCGCCTGGGCCAGCGCCCGCAGCAGCTCCGTGGCACCGGCCGGCGGACCGGCCGTGCGCAGCAGCGCGGCGTCCACGGCGGCCAGCTCGTCCGGCGACAGCGGGGCCTCCCGGTCGCCGGGGTGGAAGCGGGCCCGGGCGGTGTGCCGCCGGCCGGCCCGGTCGCGCAGCTCGACCACGGCCGGGCGGCCGTGCGGGTAGCCGTCGTCCAGGCCGGGGTCGTGGTGGACCGTGACCCGCGCGGCGATCCGGGCCGCCTCGGCGTGCCGGGCCGCCTCGACCCGTCCGTCGGCGACGCCGGGGTCCAGGCCCAGCAGCCCGCAGGCCACAGCCCAGGGGATGCTGAACTGCCGGGCCAGCCGGTTGGCGGGGAACCGCTCGGCGAGCAGGGCCGCGCCGGCGTAGGTGTGCACGGTGACCGCGGCGACGTCGACGCCCCGGACGTCGCGGGCCAGCGACCGCGCCGCCGTCCAACCGGTGAGGGCGTGCGCGCACACCCCGACCGGCTTGAAGTAGGCGTCGGGCAGCAGCGGCTGGGTCGCCAGGGCGGCGTCGACCCCCACCGGGGTGGGCGGGCCCTGGTGGGCGGTACGGCCGAGGTGGGCCGTCGCCGGCCCGGTCGCCGGGAAGCCGTCGCGCACCAGGTACGCGACCGTCAGACCGGCGGCGGTGCCGAATGCGGGCAGCAGGTGGTGGGCCGGCGTCCCCCGCCGGGTCGAGTCGTCGGGGCCGGCCAGCGCGACGGTCAGCGCCAGGTTGACGGCGTCGGCGATGCCGGCGGTGTCCAGCCCCGCGACCACCCCGGCGGCGGCCGCCGCCGCTGCGGTGCCCCAGCCGCCGTGCGGGTGCACCCCGGCACGCAGCGGGCCCAGCAGCAGGCCGAGGCGGGCGCCCACCTCCCAGCCGACGGCCAGGGCGCGCAGCAGCGTCCGCAGGTCGCCGTCGGCGTCCTCGGTCGCGGCCAGGGCGGCGGCGTACGCGTGCAGGCCGGGGTGCCCGCGGGCCTCCCGGAGCCCCTCGTCGCACTGGGTGGTGGTGATCGCCGCCGCCGTCGCGGCCGCGGCCCGGTCGGGGGAGTCCGTCGCGCCCTGGGCAGCCAGCAGGGTGCACCGCCCGTCGGGGCGGCCGGGCGGGGCGAGGCCGGCCGGCAGGTGACCGCGGGCGGCGACCGCGTTGGCGGTCAGCCGGGCCGCGACGCGCCGGACCTGCTGCTGCCCGGCAGCGGTGGCCAGCAGCGCGTCTGCGGCGGCGACGCCCGTGGCCACCAGTTCGGGCAGCACCTCGCCGTCGGGCGCGACGGCCGCCCGGCCGACGGGGGCCGGGTCGCCGGGGCGGCCGGTCCACGGGCTCATGGGGCGATCACCTGCTTGCCGAGCACCCGACGCTGGGCCAGCGCCCGGTGCGCGTGCGCGGCGTCGGCCAGCGGGAGGACCGCGTCGACGCGGGGGCTGAGCCGTCCCGCCGCGACCAGCGCCAGCACCCGGGCGATCTCGTCGGGCCGCTGGCTGCGGGAGCCGCGCAGCTCGTACTCGTTGCGGAACGTCTCGATCACGTCCAGGCGCGGGTGCTCGCCGGCGTGCCCACCGGCGACGACCATCCGGCCGGTCGGCGCGAGGGTGCCGAGGGCGGCCTCGAACACGTCGCCGCCGATGTGCTCGACGATCACGTCGAACCCGGCGCCCCCGGTCGCCGCGCGGGCGCGCTGCGGCCAGTCGTCGTCGCGGGTGCTCAGCACCGCGTCGGCGCCGAGGGCGGAGACGAAGTCGGCCTTCGCCGGGTCGCCGATGAGCCCGACCACGCGGGCGCCACCGAGCTTGGCGAGCTGGACCACGGCGTGTCCCAGCCCACCGGCGGCGCCGGGGGCGAGGACCCACTCGCCGGGGGCCAGCCGCCCGATCGAGTAGAGGGTGCGCCAGGCCGTGCCGAAGGAGATGGGCGTCGACGCGGCCAGCACCGGGTCGAGGTCGCCGATGTCCAGCAGGCCCCGGCCGGAGACGACGGCGTGCCGCGCGTAGCCGCCCCACCGGGTGATCCCCGGCATGTCCGCCCGGGGGCAGAGGTTCGCCCGCCCGGTCAGGCACCGTTCGCACCCGCCGCAGGGGGTGTTCGGCAGCGCCAGGACGCGGTCGCCGGGACGGCGGCCGGCCACGGCGTCGCCCACCGCCTCCACCACCCCGACGATCTCGCGGCCGAGCACGTGGGGCAGGCGCAGGTCCATCCGGGACACGCCGCTGCGCAGGTCGGCGTCGAGGTGGTTGACGGCGACGGCGAGCACGCGCAGCCGGACCTCGTCCGGACGGGGCTCGGCAAGCTCCGGCTCGGCGAGGGTGAGCACGTCCGGGCCGCCGTACTCGTTCATCATCACGGCTTCGGTCTTCACGGTCGGCGTCCTTCCACCAGGTTCGACAGCGCCTGCGGCACCGCGTCGGGTCCATCGAGGGCCAGGGCCAGGGCCAGGGCGACCCGCGCCTGGCTGCCGGTGAGGTCCCCGGCGAAGAGCGCGCCGGCCCGGGCCAGGTCGGCCCCGCCGCCGGAGTAGATGGGCCGGACCCGTCCCGCCCCCGTCCGGCTGGTGATGGCCACCGGCACGCCCTGCTCGTGCGCCTCGCGGACGGCCTCGGCGACGGAGGGCGGGGCGTTGCCGGCCCCGAACGCCTCGACGACGACGCCCGCGGCCCCGGCCCGCAGCGAGGCGCGCAGGTGGGTGCCGTCGGCCCCGGCGACGAGCTTGACCAGGTCGACCCGGGGCAGCCGGTCGGGCACGGGGCGGCCCGCGTAGTGGCCGCCCCGCACCGGGGCCGACAGCCGCAGGACCCCGTCGGGGTCCACCAGCGCCAGCGCGCCGGCCGGGCCGCCGGAGAACGCCGAGACCGCCGAGGTGTGCACCTTGCGGCCCTCCACGGCGGCGCAGGCCACCCCGCCGAGCACGATCGCTGCGCCGACCGGCTCCGGCGCGGTGGCCACCCGGATCGCGTCGAGGAGGTTGCGTGCGGCATCGGAGTCCGGCTCGTCGGCCCCGCGCTGCGCGCCGGTCAGCACGACGCGGGCGTTCCGGCTGGTCAGCTGGCCGGTGAGGTATGCGGCCTCCTCCAGCGTGTCGGTGCCGTGCGTGACCACCACCCCCGCGAAGCCGCCGGTGAGCTTGGCGCGTACCGCGCGGACGGTGCCGAGCATGTCGTCGAGGGTCAGCGTGAAGCTCGGTCGGTGGGAGAGGTCGAAGCCGC
Source organism: Micromonospora sp. WMMD712 (assembly GCF_029581295.1). Lineage (NCBI taxonomy): Bacteria > Bacillati > Actinomycetota > Actinomycetes > Micromonosporales > Micromonosporaceae > Micromonospora > Micromonospora sp. WMMD712. Next base: position 1,238,518 of record NZ_CP120743.1, on the reverse strand, counting down.
AGATCTCGACGTCGGCCAGGTCCGGGACGTTCCCGAGCAGCTCGGCGACGGAGTCGGTCACCGCCAGGGTCCCGTCGGGAGCCAGGCGGGACGCGATCGTCCCACCGGTTGCCAACACCGCGATCCGCACCGGACCACCCTCCTGCGCAAACGATTGCTCACTTGGCTGGAGAGCGTTGCACAAACGTTCGCCCTGCACAAGAGCTGCGACAACGTCAGGGCGTGGAAAACTCGGGTTCGGCTGCCGGTGTGTGGCGGCGCGGTTTCCGGCGCATTGCCGAGGGGTGTTTCGCCCGATCTGCGCCGGGGCGTGGGGCGCGTTCTCCGGGCGGCGCGGCGGCGTGGAATGCTGGGCCGGATGTACCAGGAACGGCCGGCGGCCCTGCCCGGCGCGGTGCTGTGGACCGCCACCAGCGACGGCACCCCGAGCCGGGTGCTGCCCGACGGCTGCCTCGACCTGCTCTGGTCCAGCCGCGCCGGGCTGCTGGTCGCCGGTCCCGACCGCACGGCCCACCTGAGCGTCTCCGCGCCGGGGGAGCGGTGGCTGGGGCTGCGGCTGCCGCCCGGCGTCGGCCCGGCGGTCTTCGGCGTCCCCGCCGACGCGCTGCGCGACGCCCGGGTGCCGCTGGAGTCGCTGTGGGGCCGGGCCGCCCGGGAGGCCGCCGAGCGGTTGGGCGGGCGGCCCACCGGCACCGGGCTGGCGGCGCTCGCGGCCGACCGGCTCGCCGCGGCCGGCGGGCCCGACCCGCTGGGCACGCGCGTCGCCGGGCTGCTCGCCGCCGGGCGGCCGGTCGCCGAGGCCGCCGCCGAGGTCGGCCTGACCCCCCGGGCGCTGCACCGACGCTGCCGGGCCCTGTTCGGGTACGGCCCGAAGACCCTCGCCCGCATCCTGCGGATGCGCCGGGCGCTCGCCCTGGCCCGGGCCGGCACGCCGCTGGCCGAGGTGGCCGCGGTCGGCGGCTACGCCGACCAGGCCCACCTGAGCCGGGACGTGCGCGATCTGGCCGGCGTCCCGCCCGCCGTCCTGCTGCGCGGCTGAGCCGCCCCGGCCCGATGCGCTGCCGCCCGGCCCCGGCCCGCCCCGGCCGTGCGGCACCGGCCCGCGCAGCCGCCCGGCACCGGCCCGCGCAGCCGCCGCCGCGCGGCGGCCCGGTCAGCCGGCCGTCGGCAGCGGGGCGAACAGGTCCACCCCGTTGCCCTCGGGGTCGTGCAGGACGGCGTACCGCTGGCCCCAGACCGCGTCCCACGGCGGCAGGTGGCCGTGGAACCCGGCCCCCGTCAGCTCGGCCCAGCAGCGGTCCACCTCCGCCGGGTCGGCGCACCGGAACGCCAGGCTCATCCGGGGCGAGCCGGTCGGCGGCGTCCAGCCCGGGTCGAAGGAACGGATCGTCTCCACCGTGTCCCAGGCCAGCCGCAGCCCGTTGTCCAACGTGACCTCCACGTGCGGCTCGGCCTCCGCGCCGGCCGGGATGTCCAGCCCCAGGCGGCGGTAGAAGTCGAGGGTGCGGGCCATGTCGGCGACGGTCGTGCCGACGAGGTCGAAGTGAGGTGTCATACCGCCGACCGTACGGCCGGGGCGACGTGGGCGTCTTGAACGGATCGGACACCGCGCCGATCGGCGGCCGGAGTAGCCGGTGTGGCCTCGACGGGGCCGGGCGTCGCGTACGGTGGCAATGAGACAAGTCCGGCTTTTGGGCATGAACACCCCAGATTGGCGGGTGCCCGGGGTCGGCTCCGAGACGGCGAGGGGAAGGAGCGGCCGTGATGCACCTGGCCTACCTGGATGCGGGATCCGGCAGCCTGATCGTGCAGGCGGTGGTCGGCGGGGTGGCCGGAGTGGCGGTGGCCGCGAAGCTCTACTGGCGTCGGCTGACGGCCCGGTACCGCCGCCAGCGCACCGACCGCTCCTGAGCGGGGGCGCACCGGCGATGACCGTCCCGCACACCGACGTCCGGGTCGACCCCGGCTCGTTCCGCGACCCGGCCAACCGCGTCTTCTACGCCGACGGGGAGGTGCTGCGCGGCCTCGACGCCCGGGCGGCCCGGGACTGGCGGGCCCTGTCCGCCAGCGACTTCTTCCCGCCGCTGCTCGCGGCCGGCAAGGTCTGCGGCACCGAGCCCGTCGAACCGGCCAGGTTCGCCGCCGGGGCCGGCGGGCAGTGGGCCGCCGTGCTGCGTCACGAACGCATCCCGTTCGTCTCCCACCCGTACGAGTGGTCGTTCGGCATGCTCCGCGACGCGGCCCTGCTGCACCTGGAGATCCTGCGTGCCGCGCTGACCGCCGGCTTCACCACCAAGGACGGCTCGGCCTACAACCTCCAGTGGCGCGGCGTCGCGCCGGTCTTCATCGACGTCGGCTCGTTCGAGCCGGCCCGCGACGGCGAACCCTGGGCCGGCTACCGGCAGTTCTGCCAGACCATGCTCTACCCGTTGCTGCTCACCGCGCACCTCGGCGTGGACTTCCAGCCCTGGCTGCGGGCCCAGGTCGACGGGATCCCCGCGGAGCAGATGCGCCGGCTGTTCACCGGCGTCCGGCGGCTGCTGCCCGGCGTGCCCACCCACGTGCACCTGCACTCGGCCATGCAGCAGCGCAACGCCGACGCCGCCACCGGCGAGGTGCGCGAGCAACTGCGCGGCGCCGGGTTCTCCCGGGAGCTGGCGCTGGCCGCCGTCCGCCGCATCGAGCGGCTGGTCGGCCGGCTGCGTCCCCGCCAGGCGCGCAGCCACTGGGCCGACTACCAGCGCACGTGCAGCTACTCCGCCGCCGACCGCGCCGCGAAGGAACGCTTCGTCGAGCTGGCGCTGACCGCCGGCACGCCGCCCGGCCTGGTGCTCGACCTGGGCGCCAACGACGGCCGGTACGCCCGCCTCGCCGCCCGCTACGCCGGCTACGTCGTCGCCGTCGAGCAGGACGCGGCCGTGGTCGACGAGCTGTACGCGGCGCTGCGCGCCGAGGAGCAGCGGCGGGTGCTGCCGCTGGTGCTGGACCTGGCCGACCCGTCGCCCGGCGGCGGCTGGCGGGGCGTCGAACGGGCCGCGTTCGCCACCCGGGCGCGGGCCGACCTGGTGCTGGCCCTCGCCGTCGTGCACCACCTGGCGATCGGGCGCAACGTGCCGCTGGCGCAGGTCGTCGACCAGCTCGCCGACGCCTGCGTCCCCGGCGGCCGGCTGGTGGTCGAGTTCGTCCACCCCGAGGACCCGATGGCCCGGCGGCTGCTGGCCGACAAGCCGGCCGGCCTCTTCCCCGACTACCGGCCCGACGAGTTCGCCCGGCTGCTCGCCACCCGGTGCCGCGTCGAGCGGCGGGTCGAGCTGCCCGGCGGCACCCGGACGCTCTACCAGGCGGTGACGGGTGGTTGACGCGACCGTCGCGCCCCCGGTCGCTCCCGCGCCGCCCACCGCCGAGGCGGCTCCGGGCCGGCCCACCGGGCCCTCCGGCTGGCGGGCCGAGCTGCGCCGGCTGCTGGAGGTCACGGCCCTGGTCGGGCTGGTGGTCACCCAGCCGATGCTCGACGTGCTGGGCCGCAGTCCCGACTTCTTCCTGTTCCACCGGGCCACCCGCGGCGAGACCCTGGCCCTGGTCGCGCTGATCACCGCCGTGCCCACGCTGGTGCTGGCGCTGCTCGGGGCGGCGAGCCGGCTGGCGGGGCGGGCCGCCCGCTCGGCCGTGCACACGGTGCTCGTCGGCCTGCTGCTGGCCGCCCTCGCCGTGCAGGTGGGCCGGCACGTCACGCCCCTGCGGGGCGTACCGCTGCTGATCGTCGCCGTGCTGGCCGGCGCGGCCGGGGCGGCGGCGCACCGGCGGTGGCGCGGGCCGGGCCTGGCGCTGCGGGTGGCCTCGGCCGGGCCCGCGGCCTTCGTGGCGCTGTTCCTGTTCGCCTCGCCGGCCTCGGCGGTGGTGCTGCCGCGGGGCGACGCCGGCGCGGCCGGGGTGGCCGCCCCGGGCGGGCACCCGCCGGTGGTCATGCTGATCCTCGACGAGCTGCCCCTGGTCTCCCTGCTCGGCCCCGACGGGCGGATCGACGCCGCCCGCTACCCGCACTTCGCGGAGCTGGCCGGCGGCTCCACCTGGTACCGCGACGCCACCGGGGTGAGCGGCTGGACGCCGTACGCGCTGCCGGCCATGCTCACCGGCCGCTACCCGGCGAAGCCGGTCGCCCCGCACTACTCGCAGTACCCCGACAACCTGTTCACCGCCCTCGGCGGCCTGTACGACATCCGGGCCGAGGAGAGCATCACCCGGCTCTGCCCGCCCAGCCGCTGCGACCAGCCGGCCAGCCCCCGGCAGGGGCTCGGCACCCTGGTCCGGGAGAGCGGGAAGCTGCTGGGTCAGGTCGCCGCCCCGGTCGACAGCCACGTCGACCCGGAGGAGTCCTACCGCGAGCAGACCGCCGCCGAGGCGGGGCTGGACGCCGCCGAGCCCGTCCCCGCCGACCCGAAGTTCCGCTGGGACCGGCTGAACGCCAACCAGCCGGCCCGGTTCGCCAGCTTCCTGGCCGGGCTGCGTCCCGGCGACCGGCCCACCCTGCACTTCCTGCACCTGCTGATGCCGCACGCGCCGTGGCAGTTTCTGCCCTCGGGGGCCCGCTACGCCGCCCCGGAGGACCTGCCCAACGACGGCGTGGGCTGGGTCGAGCTGGCCCGGCGGCGGCACCTGGCCCAACTGGAGTACACCGACCGGCTGATCGGCGAGACGCTGCGCACGCTGCGCGCCACCGGCCTCTACGACCGGGCCCTGCTGGTGGTCACCGCCGACCACGGGGTCAGCTTCGACAACGGGGCCCAGGGGCGGGGGCTGGACGCGATCCGCGCGGCGGCCGGGCAGGTGGCCTGGGTGCCGATGTTCGTCAAGGAGCCCGGGCAGCGCGCCGGCCGGGTCGACGACCGCAACTGGGAGCACGTCGACCTGCTGCCCACCGTCGCCGACTACGCGCACGTGCGGATCCCCTGGCGGGTCGACGGGAACTCGGCCCGGCAGGCCCCGCGCGGTCGCGCCGACAAGCGCTTCTACGACCGGCCGGGGGAACCGGTCACGATCACCGGCGGGGTGCCCGCGCCGCCGCCGCTGCCGAAGCCGCACCCGCTGGTCGGCACGACCGTGGGCGAACGCCCGGCCGGCGGGTCGGCGCGGGTCGCCGACCTCGCCGCCTTCCGCGCCGTCGACCCGGACACCGGCGAGCTGCCGGCCCTGGTCTGGGGCACGGTGCCGGCATCGGTACGCGACGGCACGCTGCTCGCCGTCGCCGTCAACGGGCGGATCGGGGCGGTCGTCCCGGTGGTGCCGCCGGATGCCGGTGGCCGCCGGTTCGCGGCCTTCCTCACCGACGACCGACTGTTCCGCGCCGGGGACAACCGCGTGGACCTCTACCGGATCGGCCCGGACGGCGAGCTGCGTCACCTGAGTATTTCCTGAGAGTTTCATCCCTGCTGCCCACCGGGCCCCCGGTCACGCTTCGTGCGCGATCGGGGGCCTTTTGTCACATTGGCCCCGTTCGAGGTCGGTCTCCGACCCCCGGGTTTCCGGGCCCACCTGCCGGGAATCGGGTGACGCATACCTCACCTGCGGAACCACGACGGGCGGTGTCCCCGCAACCGTGTTTACGGTAAAAGCGAAGGCAATTTCAACGTAGATCTGCCGGCGAAGCGAGGAACACATGACGGAAGTCAAGCTCGATCACCCCGGTGGGCAGCTGTCGATGCCGGTGCAGTCGGCGGTCGAGGGCCCCGCCGGCATCGGCGTGAGTAAGCTCCTCAAGGAAACCGGGATGACCACGTACGATCCCGGTTTCGTGAACACCGCGGCCTGCTCCTCCGCGATCACCTACATCGACGGCGACGCGGGCATCCTGCGGTACCGGGGCTACCCGATCGAGCAGCTGGCCGAGAAGTCCTCCTTCCTGGAGGTCTCGTACCTGCTCATCTACGGTGAGCTGCCCGGCCAGCAGCAGCTCGACGAGTTCAGCGAGCGGATCCGGCGGCACTCCCTGCTGCACGAGGAGATGCGCCGCTTCTTCGACGGCTTCCCCCGCGACGCGCACCCGATGGCCGTGCTCTCCTCGGCCGTCAGCGCCATCTCGACCTTCTACCAGGACAGCCTGGACCCGTTCGACGCCGACCACGTCGAGATGTCCACCGTCCGGCTGATGGCGAAGGTCCCCACCATCGCCTCGTACGCCTACAAGAAGTCGATCGGGCAGCCGCTGCTGTACCCGGACAACTCCCTGGGCTACGTGGAGAACTTCCTGCGGATGACGTTCGGCGTGCCGGCGGAGCCGTACGAGGTCGACCCGGTCATGGCCAAGGTGCTGGACATGCTGTTCATCCTGCACGCCGACCACGAGCAGAACTGCTCCACGTCGACCGTGCGGCTGGTCGGCTCCAGCAACGCCAACCTCTTCGCCTCGGTCTCGGCCGGGGTGAACGCCCTGTTCGGCCCGCTGCACGGCGGCGCCAACCAGGCCGTGCTGGAGATGCTGGAGAAGATCCAGCTCGACGGCGGCGACGTGCAGTCCTTCGTCCGCAAGGTCAAGGACCGGCAGGACGGCGTGAAGCTGATGGGCTTCGGCCACCGGGTCTACAAGAACTACGACCCCCGGGCCGCGATCGTGAAGAAGGCCGCGCAGGACGTCCTCGGCCGGATGGCCAAGCCGGACCCGCTGCTGGACATCGCGATGCAGCTGGAGGAGATCGCCCTCGCGGACGACTTCTTCGTGTCCCGCCGGCTCTACCCGAACGTGGACTTCTACACCGGCCTGATCTACAAGGCCATGGGCTTCCCGACGAAGATGTTCACCGTGCTGTTCGCCCTCGGCCGGCTGCCCGGCTGGATCGCCCAGTACCGGGAGATGCTCGGCGACGCGGAGACCAAGATCGGTCGCCCGCGGCAGATCTACATCGGCTCCCCGGAGCGCGCCTACGAGCGGCCCGCCGACCGCTGACGCGCCTGTTCGTGGTTAAGAAGGGCCCCCTGCTATGCGGAATGCGTTAACAGGGGGCCCTTCCTTGCGCCTCAGCGCAGGCCGGCGGCGGCCAGCAGGTTGCCCTCGGCGACCCGCCGCTGGGCGTCGCCCCCGCTCATCCGCCGCTCGGCGCGCTCGGCGGTGAACGCCGGGGCCTTGGCGATCGCCGAGGCGTACGCGTCGGCCGTGCGGCGCGCGATGGCGGCCCAGCCGTACTGCTCGTGGACCATCCGCCGGGCCCGGCGGGCCAGCGCCCGGGCGCGCTCGGTGTCGGACAGCAGGGCGTGCACCGCCTCGGTGAGCCCCGCCGGGTCCTGCGGGGCGAACGTCATCCCGGTCACGCCCGGCTCGACGATCTCGGCCAGGCCGCCCGTCGAGGCGACCGCCAGGGGCGCCCCGGCCGCCGCCCCCTCCAGGGCGACCATGCCGAACGGCTCGTAGATGCTCGGCACCGCGAAGCAGTCCGAGGCGGCCATCACGGCGGGCAGGTCGGTGCCGCCGAGGAAGCCCGGCATGCTGACCGTGCCGCCGAGGCCGAGCCGGTGCACCTCGGCCTCCAGCGCCGGCTTGTACGGCCCGTCGCCGACGATCACCGCGCGCAGCCCTGGGTGCCGCTCGCGCAGCCGGGGCAGCCCGGCCAGCAGGTGCTGCACGCCCTTCTCGTAGACCAGCCGGCCGGCGAAGGTGACCAGCGGGCCGTCCCCGGCGAACCGGGCCCGGGCCGAGGCGACCGCCGACGTCGGCACCTTCCAGCGGTGCGGCTCCACCCCGTTGGGCACCACGTCGACCCGCGCGGCCGGCACGTCGAACAGCGCGCCGACCTCGTCGCGCATGTAGCCCGAGCAGACGATGACCCGGTTGGACTCGGAGCTCAGCCACTGCTCGACGCCGTGGATGGTGCGGTTCATCTCCTGCGGCAGCCAGCCCTGGTGCCGGCCCGCCTCCGTGGCGTGGATCGTGCTGACCAGCGGGATGTCGAGGTGGTCCCGCAGGGTCATCGCGGTGTGCGCGACGAGCCAGTCGTGGGCGTGGACGACGTCGTAGCTGCCGGATTCGGTGGCGCGCAGGGCGGCGCGGGTGAGGGTGTGGTTGAAGGCCATGGTCCAGGCGAGGAGGCTGCCGGTGGCCAGGGGGAAGGCGACCGGGTCCTCGGCGGCGCGCAGGACGCGGACGCCGTCGGCGTACTCCTCCAGGGGCGCGCCGTCGGCGTGGCGGGTGACGACGGTGACCTCGTGGCCGGCGGCGGCCAGGGCGACGGAGAGGGCGTGCACGTGGCGGCCGAGGCCGCCGACGAGCACCGGCGGGTACTCCCAGGAGAGCATGAGGATGCGGCGGGTCTGCGGGGGCACCCCACAGCCGTGGGGCTGCGGGAGCGCCGGCTGCGGGGTCTGGGACCGTGAGGTGGTGCTGGGCCGGCAGAGCCGGTCCGTGGCGGTGGCGGTCTGCTCGCCGGCCCGCAGGGTCGTCACATCGAACTCCGTCCGTGCAGGGTGGAACGCGCCGGCAACGATGGCGGCGTGACAGGGCAAGGTGGGGTGGCCGAGGGCCGAGCGGGAACGCGCGCCTCCGCACGCCCCCGCATCAAGGAAAGGGCATCCGGGCCCGAACCGCATCCTGAGAGGGCCCAAGGTGACGGACACCACCCAAAGGTCCAGTCGGCATCAGGCGGGCGGAATCGGTTACGGCACCAACGGGTGGATTGGGCCGACCGGCGGCGGGGCATTAGCGGCGTGCGCACCCGGCGGGCACGGCCCCGTCCGGGGCGATCATCATCATGGGCTGAGGAGCGACATGCAGGTCTGGCCGGGCGAGCGGTACCCGCTGGGGGCCACCCACGACGGGATGGGCACCAACTTCGCGATCTTCTCCGAGGTGGCCGAGCGCGTCGAGCTCTGCCTGTTCGACGAGTGGGACACCGGCGCCGAGCGCCGCGTCGAGCTGCGTGAGGTCGACGCGTACGTCTGGCACTGCTACATCCCGGGCATCGAGCCGGGGCAGCGCTACGGCTACCGGGTCCACGGCCCGTGGGACCCGGCGAACGGCATCCGCTGCAACCCGAACAAGCTGCTGCTCGACCCGTACGCGAAGGCCGTCGACGGTGACGTCGAGTGGCACCCGGCCGTCTACGACTACGAGGTGGGCGGCGACGAGGACCGGATGTCGGAGACCGACTCGGCCCCGTTCATGCCGAAGTCGGTGGTGGTGAACCCGTACTTCGACTGGGGCAACGACCGGCCGCCGCGCACCCCGTACCACCACTCGGTGATCTACGAGGCGCACGTGCGCGGCCTGACCATGCGCCACCCCGGCATCCCGGAGGAGCTGCGCGGCACGTACGCGGCCATCGCCTCCCCGGTCATGATCGAATACTTCCAGCGGCTCGGGGTCACGGCCGTGGAGCTGATGCCGGTGCACCAGTTCGTGCACGACCACCGCCTCGCCGACCTGGGGCTGCGCAACTACTGGGGCTACAACACGATCGGCTTCTTCGCCCCCCACCACGGCTACGCGGCCCTCGGCGGCCTCGGCCAGCAGGTGCAGGAGTTCCGGGGCATGGTCAAGACGCTGCACGCCGCCGGCATCGAGGTCATCCTCGACGTGGTCTACAACCACACCGCCGAGGGTAACCACCTCGGCCCGACGCTGAGCTTCAAGGGCGTCGACAACCCCAGCTACTACCGCCTCTCCGAGGAGAACCGGCGCTACTTCGTCGACTACACCGGCACCGGCAACAGCCTCAACGTGCGCAGCCCACACTCCCTGCAACTGATCATGGACTCGCTGCGCTACTGGGTCACCGAGATGCACGTCGACGGCTTCCGGTTCGACCTCGCGGCGACCCTGGCCCGCGAGTTCTACGAGGTCGACCGGCTGTCCACCTTCTTCGAGGTGGTCCAGCAGGACCCGGTGGTCAGCCAGGTCAAGCTCATCGCCGAGCCGTGGGACGTCGGCCCCGGCGGCTACCAGGTGGGCAACTTCCCGCCGCTGTGGACCGAGTGGAACGGAAAGTACCGCGACACGGTGCGCGACTTCTGGCGCGGCGAGCCCGCCACCCTCGCCGAGTTCGCCTCCCGCATCTCCGGCTCCGCCGACCTCTACCAGGACGACGGCCGCCGCCCGTTCCACAGCATCAACTTCGTCACCTGCCACGACGGGTTCACCCTCAACGACCTCGTGTCGTACAACGACAAGCACAACGAGGCCAACGGCGAGGACAACCGCGACGGCGAGGGCCACAACCGGTCCTGGAACTGCGGCGTCGAGGGCGAGACCGACGACCCCGGCGTGCTGGCCCTGCGGCAGCGGCAGCGGCGCAACTTCCTGGCCACCCTGATCCTCTCCCAGGGCGTGCCGATGATCGGCCACGGCGACGAGCTGGGCCGCACCCAGCGCGGCAACAACAACGCCTACTGCCAGGACAGCGAGCTGGCCTGGGTCGACTGGGACGACGCCGACGAGCCGCTGCTGGACTTCGTCCGGCGGTTGGTCGACTTCCGCCGACGCCACCAGGTGTTCCGCCGCCGCAGCTTCTTCACCGGCCTGCCCGTCGGCGGCCGGGCCGCCGGCTCGGGGCTGCCCGACCTGGCCTGGTACACCCCCGACGGCCGGGAGATGACCGGCGAGGACTGGGGCAACGACTTCGGCCGCTCGGTGGCCCTGTTCGTCAACGGCGACGGCATCCGCGAACGCGGCCAGTTCGGCCAGCGCCACCACGACTCGTCGTTCGTGCTCTGCTTCAACGCCCACGACGCCCCGCTCGACTTCACCCTGCCCGGGGAGGAGTTCGGCAAGCGCTGGGAGCAGGTGATCAGCACCGCGGACCCGGACCCGGAGAAGCCGACCCTCGTCGAGGCGGGCGGCACCATCTGCGTGCCCGACCGCTGCCTCGTGGTCCTGGAGAGGACGGTCTGAGTCGATGCCCGACACCCCCCGCCTGCCCGTCGGCTCGACCTACCGGGTGCAGGTCCGCCCCGGCTTCGACCTCGACACCACCGCCGGCCTCGCCGGCTACCTGGCCGACCTCGGCGTCACCCACCTCTACAGCGCCCCGCTGCTCACCGCGACCCCCGGCTCGCAGCACGGCTACGACGTCGTGGACCACCGGGCGGTCAACCCGGAGCTGGGCGGCGAGGCCGCCCGGGTGCGGCTGGTGCGGGCGCTGCGCGCCGCCGGGCTCGGCCTCGTCGTCGACATCGTGCCCAACCACGCCGGGGTGGCCCGGCCGGCGGCCAACCCCGCCTGGTGGGACGTGCTGCGCCGGGGCCGCGACTCGGCGTACGCGCGCTGGTTCGACATCGACTGGGACCGGGGCCGGCTGCTGCTGCCCGTGCTCGCCGACGCCCCCGACGCCCTCGACGACCTCACGATCGCCGACGGGGAGCTGCGCTACCACGAGCACCGCTTCCCGATCGCCGACGGCACCGGCGACGGCAGCCCCGGGCAGGTGCACGACCGGCAGCACTACGAGCTGGTCTCCTGGCGGCGCGGCGACCGCGAGCTGACGTACCGCCGGTTCTTCGCCGTCGCCGACCTCGCCGGCCTGCGCGTGGAGGACCCGGAGGTCTTCGCCGCCACCCACGCCGAGGTCCTGCGCTGGGCGGCGGCCGGCGACGTCGACGGCATCCGCGTCGACCACCCCGACGGGCTGCGCGACCCCGCCGGCTACCTGGCCCGGCTGCGCGCCGCCGCGCCGCGGGCGTGGCTGCTGGTGGAGAAGATCCTGGAGTACGGCGAGGAGCTGCCCGACTGGCCGGTCGACGGCACCACCGGCTACGACGCCCTCGCCGCCGTCGGCGGCCTCTTCGTCGACGGCGCCGCCGAGGCCGACTTCACCGCCCTCGACGCCCGGCTCACCGGCCGGCACACCTCCTGGCAGGACCTCACCCACGCCACCAAGCTGGAGGCCGCCACCCGGCTGCTCGCCGCCGAGCTGACCCGGCTCGCCTCGCTCGCCCCCGAGCTCACCCCCGACTCCGCCCGCGCCGCCCTGGCGGAGCTGGCCGCCTGCTTCCCCGTCTACCGGGGCTACCCGCCGCACGGGGCCCGCCACCTCGCCGCCGCCCGCGCCGAGGCCGGCCGCCGCCGCCCCGACCTGGCCCCCGCCCTCGACGCGGTCACCCGCCGGCTCCGCGACCCCGACGACGAGCTGGGCGTACGCTTCCCGCAGCTGAGCGGCGCGGTGATGGCCAAGGGCGTCGAGGACACCGCCTACTACCGGTGGAGCCGGTTCGTCGCCCTCAACGAGGTCGGCGGCAGCCCCGCCCACTTCGGCACCCCGCCGGCCGAGTTCCACCGGTTCGCCGCCGCCCGGCAGGTGCGCTGGCCGGCGGCCATGACCACCCTCTCCACCCACGACACCAAGCGCGGCGAGGACGTCCGGGCCCGCCTCGCCGTGCTCTCCGAGCTGCCCGGGCGCTGGGCCGAGCGGGTCACCCGGTGGACCGCCGCCGCGCCGCTGCCCGATCCGGCGTTCGCCCACCTGCTCTGGCAGACCACCGTCGGCGCGTGGCCCATCGAGCGGGAGCGGCTGCACGCGTACGCCGAGAAGGCCGCCCGGGAGGCGTCGGTGGCCACCAGCTGGGCCGACCCCGACCCAGGCTTCGAGCGCGCCATGCACGCCCTGGTCGACCGCATGTACGACGACCCGGAGCTGCACGCCGAGCTGACCGAGTTCGCCGCCGAGATCACCCCCGCCGGCTGGTCGAACTCGCTGGGGCAGAAGCTCGTCCAGCTCGCCATGCCCGGGGTGCCCGACACCTACCAGGGCACCGAGCTGTGGGACAACTCCCTCGTCGACCCCGACAACCGCCGCCCGGTCGACTTCGGCGTACGCCGGGAGAAGCTGGCCCGGCTCGACGCCGGCCTGCGCCCGGCGGTGGACGCGTCCGGCGCGGCGAAGCTGCTCGTGGTGTCGCGGACGCTGCGGCTGCGCCGCGACCACCCGGAGCTGTTCGCCGGCTACCGCCCGGTGCCCGCGCACGGCCCCGCCGCCGCCCACGTCGTCGCCTTCGACCGAGGCGCCGCCGACCGGGGCGGCTCTTCTCCCGGCGGGCCGCACCGCGCCGGGGCGGTCGCCGTCGCCACCCGGCTGCCGCTGCGGCTGGCCCGCGCCGGCGGCTGGCGGGGCACCCGGCTGTCGCTGGGCGGCCACACTGTTACCGACGTGTTCACCGGGCGGGTCTACAGTGGCAGTGAGCTGCTGCTGGACGATCTGCTCGACACTCTCCCCGTCGCCCTCCTCGCACCCGCCGACTCCGTGGAGGCTGCCGCATGACCGAATTCACCGTGTGGGCGCCCGAGGCCGCCCGGGTCCGGCTGCGGCTGGCCGGCGACGCCGACGCCGCCGCCGACCACGAGATGCGCCCCGAGCCGGGCGGCTGGTGGCGGGTCGAGGTGCCCGGCGCGGGCCCCGGCACCGACTACGCGTTCGTCCTCGGCGACGACGACCGGGCCCTGCCCGACCCCCGCTCGCCCTGGCAGCCCGCCGGGGTGCACGGGCCGAGCCGCCGCTACGACCACGCCGCCCACCGCTGGGGCGACGCCGGCTGGACGGGCCGGCAACTGCCCGGCAGCATCCTCTACGAGCTGCACATCGGCACCTTCACCCCCGAGGGCACCTTCGACGCGGCGATCGAGCGTCTCGACCACCTCGTCGACCTCGGCGTCGACCTGGTCGAGCTGCTGCCGGTCAACGCCTTCAACGGCGAGCACAACTGGGGGTACGACGGGGTCTGCTGGTTCGCCCCGCACGAACCCTACGGCGGCCCCGACGGGCTGAAACGGTTCGTCGACGCCGCCCACGCCAAGGGTCTGGGGGTGATCCTTGACGTCGTCTACAACCATTTCGGGCCCTCCGGGGCCTACGCGCCGATGTTCGCGCCGTACCTGACCGAGCGGAGCAACACCTGGGGCCGCACCGTCAACCTCGACGGCCCGCACTCCGACGAGGTGCGCCGCTACATCGTCGACAGCATCGTGATGTGGCTGCGCGACTACCACGTCGACGGCCTGCGCCTCGACGCCGTGCACGCGATGCCCGACACCCGCGCCACCCACCTGCTGGAGGAGATCGCGGTCGCGGTGGAGGCCCTGTCGACCCGGCTGGGCCGGCCGCTGTCGCTGATCGCCGAGTCCGACCTCAACGACCCGCGGCTGGTCACGCCCCGCGAGGCCGGCGGGTACGGCCTGCACGCCCAGTGGAACGACGACGCCCACCACGCCCTGCACACCCTGCTCACCGGGGAACGGCAGGGCTACTACGCCGACTTCGGCTCCCTGGAGTGCCTGGCGCAGGTGCTGACCGGCGGGTTCTACCACGCCGGCACCTGGTCCAGCTTCCGCCAGCGCAGCCACGGCCGGCCCGTCGACCGGCAGCGCGTGCCGGGGCACCGCTTCGTGGCGTACCTGCAGAACCACGACCAGATCGGCAACCGGGCCACCGGCGACCGGATCTCCGCGACGCTGTCCCCGGCGCTGCTGCGCGTCGGCGCGACGCTGCTGCTCACCGGCCCGTTCACCCCCATGCTGTTCATGGGGGAGGAGTGGGCGGCCAGCACCCCGTGGCAGTTCTTCACCAGCCACCCGGAGCCGGAGCTGGCCACCGCCGTGGCCGCCGGCCGTAGGCGCGAGTTCGCCGCGCACGGCTGGCCGCCCGGCGACGTGCCGGACCCGCAGGACCGGCAGACGTTCGTGCGCTCCCGGCTCGACTGGGCCGAGCTGGACAAGCCCGAACACCGCCGGATGCACGAGTTCTACCGACGGCTCATCGCCCTGCGCAAGAGCGACCCCGACCTCTCCGATCCCCGGCTCGACGCCGTCGACGTGCGGCACGGCGACCAGTTCCTGGTGATGCGCCGGGGCGAGCGGATGGTGGTGGCGAACCTCGCCGGCCGGCCGCAGCGGATCACCCTGCCGGGGGTGGCGCGCCGGGTGCTGCTGACCACGGAGGAGGGCGTCTCGGTCACCCGCGACCGCATCGAACTCCCCCCGGAGTCGGCGGCGGTGGTCGCGTTGTGAGGGGAGCGGGGCTGTCGGCGTGATCGTCTGCTGATCAGTGAGACGACACGCCGGACGAGCTCTCCGGAAACAGCAGACGATCATGCCGCGTGCGGCTTCGCCCACTCCGATCGGTCCGGCGCCAGGGTCCCGATTTCCGATCGAATCGCGCGAACCACTCCCGCCCCATCCGGCCGGGTGCCCGGAGCGACGCGCCCCGGGCACCCGTGGTGGAGGCTGGATCAGAAGTGGGGATCGATGTAGGAACCCCAGGTCCAGTTGCCGGACGGGGAGATGACAAAATCATCGCTGATGGTGGCGTTGGCCCATCCCGAATGATCCGGGTCCAGCGTCGTCGTCTGCCGGTAGTACCCGTTCTTCGGGTCCAGGCAGGTCGTCCACGTGTAGGTGGTGGCGCCGAGGTACTGATCCTGGACCGAGCCGGGGTAGTAGTTGCCCCAGGTGTAGTCCCCCGCCGACAGGGTGATCCGTTTGCTGGTGCACGTGGTGGCCAGCGAGTCCGTGGGGGTGCTGGTGAGGTACTGGGTCTGCTCCAGGTAGGCGGTGTCGGCGGCCATGGCCGGGCTTCCGGTCAGCAGAATCATCGCTCCCGCCGACGCACCCACCAGAGCAATCGCCGATGGTATAGCTCTCATTCTCACAGGATCTCCCATCCCCGTAAATTCGCCAGGCTGGCAAAATGACAGTAATCGATATGATGCACAACTTCCATGATGGCGAAGGAAGTTCATAAACATTTATGAATTCGTTGGCATTCTTTCGTTCGCGGCAGGTTCTGTCTCGCGGGTCATGAGTGTCACCCGTCAAGCCCTGCATGGCGCGAGGTGATCTCAGGAACCGCGAGCGGGCAGTGCTGGCACCGTTGTTGCCGGCACAGCCCGTACGGGGTGGCCTGGTGGTGGACCCACCAGCACGCCGCCGGCAGGTCGACGATGACGGCGACCCGACCGTGTGCCGACGGACACGGCACAGGCCCCGAGTCTCCGGTGCCTGCGCCGATGTCGGTCGTTGCGGCTATCCTGCGCCGACGCGTCGGGGCCAACCCGGCAGCGGGGCCGGTGTGCGGGGCGGCCGTCGGGTGCGGAGGGGTCACGTGGTGGACGATGCGGCGGGCGTCGAGGAGTGCCGGGCTGCCGGCCGGCAGGTGCTGGTTGCGGCGGGTGGGCAGCGGGAGGCCGCCCTGGGGCGGCTCGCCGAGGTTGGCGCGGCCCACCCCGACCTGCGGCAGCATGCCGCCGACGCGGTGTGCGCATACCTGCGTACGCCGGCTGACGGTCCTGCCAACCTGGACGCCGACGGGCGGCGGGTGGCGGGGCGCGTGCTGGCCGGGCTGCTCCGGCCCGACGCGGGTGCGTCAACCGTCGGCGTCGACCTGGCCGGGGCGACCCTCGTCGACGCCGACCTCGGCGGCTGCGTGCTGGCCGGGGCCCGGTTCGACGACGCCCGTTTCCTCGGGACGACCTCCTTCGCCGGGGCCCGGTTCGCCCGCGAGGCGATCTTCGCTCGCGCGCTCTTCCACGGAGCTGCCCGCTTCGACGAGGCGCACTTCGCCGCCGACGCCGTGTTCGGGCGGGCCCGGTTCCGGGGGCCGGCGAGCTTCGCGGGCGCGGCGTTCGGCGGGCTGGCCTGGTTCGGGCGCGGCGAGGAGGAGTTCTGGGAGGACGACCCGGCCTGGGACACCATCGAGGAGGTCCGGCCCGCTGAGTGGGACGAGCCGAACGAGGACGACCCCGGCTGGCCGGTGGCGGTGCTGATGGGCGACTACCAGGAGTGGACCGAGGGCGGTGACGGGGCCCGCTTCGTCGGCCCGGCTTCATTCCGCCGGGCCCGCTTCGCCGGCCCCGCCTGGTTCTACAAGGCGCGCTTCGGGGCGGAGGCGACCTTCGGCGGGGCGTGGTTCAGTGGGCCCGTGCACCTGGACCAGCCAGCCGTGGACCTCACCGACGCCCGGTGGGCCGGCTCGGCCGACGACGAGCCGATATGCTGGCCCCTCGGCTGGACGTCGGAACTCGGCCTGGACGACGCGAACGAACCAACCGGTCCGCAGGGGCCGTCCGCCCCGGGCGACGCGGCGGTGCTCGTGCCCGACGGCTCCGTCGCGCCGTACGCCCGCCAGCTCGCCGACCCCGACCCCGATGTGCGCCGGGCCGGCCTGCGTATCCTCGGCGAGTTGGGCGACGCGCGACCGGAGCTGCGCCAGCGGGTGGTGGACGCCGTCTGCGGCTACCTGCGCGCCCCGCTGCCGTTCCACGTGACCGGCGAGCTGACCGCCGCGCAGGCCGGCGAGGTGGAGCTGCGCCGCGCTGCCCAGCGACTCCTCGCCGCACGCCTGCGCCAGGGGGCCAGTGCCCCGGGTGAGCCGGGCGGTTCGGGCAGGCCCGACGAGCGGAACGAGCCGGGCGGGCCGGACGAGCCGGGCGGGGCGGACGAGCCGGGCGGGGCGGTGCACTGGGCGGGCATGAGCCTGTCGCTGTGCGGCGCGACCCTGGTCGACCTCGACCTCAGCGGCTGCGCGGTGGACCACGCCGACTTCACGGCAGCCCAGTTCCACGGGGTCACCCGCTTCGACGGGGCCACGTTCGAGGGGGCCGCGTTCCGCCTTGGCGGCCCGGAGGGGCGCGCCTCGTTCCACGGCGAGGCCACGTTTGCGGGCGCGCGCCTCGACAGGTTCCGCACCCCGGCGGAGGTCCTCGGTGCGGTCGTCTTCCACGCCACCCACGACCTCCCCACCCCCTCCTCCTGAATCCCGCGCCCCGCCTGCACCCCCGTTCTCCGCGATCTTGCAGTTTCGGCCCCCGCATAACGGTGATAACGGGCGAACAGGGGGCCACAAGTGCAAGATCGCGGGGTGAGCGGGCGAGCGGAGGAGCGAGGGAGGGGCCTGGGGGGTGGGGTAGCGTCGCGGGGTGGGTGACGAGAGGGCCGCAGGGGCCGAGATAGGCGCAGGGGGCGAGCGGGCCGCAGGGGGCGAGAGTCTGCTGCTGGGGCGGATCGCCGGCGCGGCGTGGATCGTCGACCTGTTGCGCCGGTTCGACTTCGACCTGGACCGGGCGGCCGACGGGCCGCCGGAGGCGGTGCACCTGCCCAGCGGCGAACCCCTTGAGATGATCGCCGGGGACGCCTCGGGCGGGGCCTTCATGCTGGTGGGCACCAGCGTCGCCCGGCCCGTGCTGTACGTCGGCTCGGAGGGCGAGGGCGGGCTGATCGCGACCGACCTGCGCGCCGCCCTCGCGCTCGTCGTCGGGCTCTCCAGCATCCACGACGCGACGAGCGTCCCGTACGGCGACGACGGCGGCGCGCGGCTGCGGGAGTGGCTGGCCCGCGCCGACGAGGAGATCCGCGAGGACTGGCCGGAGCTGGACGCGGAACGGGCGCGGCTGCGGCAGGCGCTCGACCTGCCGGAGGCCGACGGGCTGCTGGAGGCGCTGCACCGCCTGGCGGCCGACGAGGACTACCGCCCGGTCAGCGACGCCGGCGACCGGTACGAACCGATGGTCGACCCGCCCGGTGCGTAGCCGCCCGGTGCGTAGCCGCCGGAGGTGCCGACCCTTCGAACCGCCCGCGTCGTCAGGCCGCCGAAGCGCCGCCCGCGTTCAGGCCGCCGAAGCGCCGCCCGCGCCGTCAGGCCCGTCGCCACCGGGGAGGGCCGACCCGTCAGGTCATCCCGTAGCCGAGTTCCTCGGCGGCCACCGACCAGAAGCGGTTCTCGTGGCCGACCGACGCCGGGTCGAGCTGCCGGAACCGGTCGGTGAGCCGCTCGCCGACCGCCTCGAGGTCGTCGTCGGCGTCGTCGGGCAGCGCGTGGGCCTCCGCACGGGCGGCCAGGTACGCCTCCGCGCAGGCGACGAACGCGGCGAGGGTGGAGTTCACCGGCTCGGATCCGTCGTCGTCGACGAGGGACACCGCACCCGTGGCCGGGTCGACGACGAGGCGGGACAGCCCCTCGTCCTCGGCGAGGACGACCCCGGCCGAGTCGACGCGGGCGGCCGGGAGCCAGTCCCCGGGGTAGGGAAGCTGCTCCCCGAGGGACCGCAGCCGGGCGAGGGCGACGTCGATCGCCGCGTCGGTGTTCGGCACCGGCCCACCCTAGCCCCGGGCACCGGCCCACCCTAGCCTTGGGCGCAGGCCCGTCGGCCCGGGACTCCCGGGTCGGTCCCGGGCCCGGTCTAGGGGATCGGCCACTCGTGGACGGGGCGGTTGCTGTGCATCAGCTCCACGTAGTGGCGGACGACCTCGCGCAGCGCCTCGGGCCGGTCCAGGTGGTCGGCGGACTCCAGCCGGTGCAGGGTCTCCACCTGCCAGGTCGCGCCGTTGCGGCCGGTCAGGCAGCGCTGCTCGATGATCCCGAGCAGCCGGTCCCGCTCGGCCGGGTCCAGCCCCCACCGGTCGAGGCCGTGGTGGGCCAGCGGCAGCAGCCGGCGCAGCACCAGCTCGGTGACCGGCAGGTAGCCGAGGCCGGGCCAGAACACCTGGGCGTCGATCCCGTGCCGGGCGCAACTGGTGAAGTTCTCCTCGGCGGCGCTGAACGACATCTGCGACCACAGCGGCCGGTCCGACTCGGCGAGGGCCCGGACCAGCCCGAAGTAGAACGCGCCGTTGGCGACGGTGTCGAGCACGGTGGGGCCGGCGGGCAGCACCCGGTTCTCCACCCGCAGGTGGGGCCGGCCCTTGTGGACGTCGTACACCGGCCGGTTCCAGCGGTAGACGGTGCCGTTGTGCAGCCGCAGCTCGGCGAGCTTCGGCACGTCGCCCCGGGCCAGGGCCTCGGCCGGGTCCTCCGGGTCGCACACCGGCAGCAGGGCGGGGAAGTAGCGCACGTTCTCCTCGAACAGGTCGAACACGCTGGTGATCCAGCGTTCGCCGAACCACACCCGTGGGCGTACCCCCTGGGCCTTGATCTCTTCCGCCCGGGTGTCGGTGGCCTGCTGGAACAGCGGGATGCGGGTCTCGCGCCACAGTTCCCGGCCGAACAGCAGCGGCGAGTTCGCGCCGAGGGCCACCTGGATGCCGGCGACGGCCTGGGCGGCGTTCCAGTGGTCGGCGAACTGCGCGGGGCTGACCTGGAGGTGGAACTGGGTGCTGGTGCAGGCCGCCTCCGGGGTGATGGTGTCGGCGGTGACCGCGAGCCGTTCCACCCCGCTGATGGAGATCCGCAGGTCCTCGCCGCGCGCGGCGAAGATCTGCTCGTTGAGCAGCTTGTAGCGCGGGTTGGCCGACAGCGTCTCGGCGGTCAGGTGCTCCGGGCGCAGCGTCGGCAGGATGCCGATCATGACCATGTGCGCGCCGACGCCCTGGGCCTTGGTCTCGGCGGCGTTGAGGCTGGCCCGCACGTGTTCCTCGAACGCGGCGGTGCCCGTGCCGGCCAGCCGGCGCGGCGCGACGTTGATCTCCACGTTGAACTGCCCCAGCTCGGTCTGGAAGCTCGGGTCGGCGATCGCGGCGAGCACGTCGGCGTTGCGCATCGCCGGCAGGGACCCGTCGTCGACCAGGTTCAGCTCGATCTCCAGGCCGGTCATCGGCCGTTCCACGTCGAAGCGGGACTCCCGGAGCATCTCGGCGAAGACGTCCAGGCACCGGTGCACCTTCTCCCGATAGCGCGCCCGGTCCTCCCGACTGAAGGTGCGCGCCGCGACTTCCTCGCCCATGGTCACCGCCCTGTCACCGTTGGTTCCCCCAACCTCGCACGCGGCGGCGGCCGGGGGAAGACCCGAAGGTCCCTCTACGTACCCACCTGTGGCCCGCGTGATCCCCGTCGCCTCCGCCTCCCGGTCGGCCGGGCCGTCGGGCGGGCTGGCTAGCATGGCCGGCAACCGGTGGGGGAGACGATGCGCGAGAAGATCACGAAGCTGTTCGTCGCGGCGGCGGTCGCCGAGGCGTGCTCCTGGCTGGCCCTGCTGGTCGGCATGGCCGTCAAGTACGGCCCGCCGGGCAACGAGATCGGCGTGAAGATCTTCGGCCCGATCCACGGCGGCCTGTTCGTCGCGTACGGCGTGCTGGTGCTGGCCGTCGCGCGGCTGCACCGGTGGCGGGCGTGGCCGACCCTCGTGGCGTTGGCCTGTTCGGTGCCGCCGTTCGCCACCCTGGTCTTCGAGCGCTGGGCGGCCCGTCGGGGCATGCTGCGCACCGCGCCGGCCCCGGAGCGCCCCCGCACCCCGGTCGGCTGACCGCCCGGCGCGCTTCCCGTCGGGCGGCGCGGGGCTCGGGCGAGCAGGACCGGCGCGCCTCCCGTTGGCGGCGCACGCTCAGGTGAGCAGGATCGCCACGCCGATCACGAGGACCAGCAGCGCCCCCAGGGCGGCCTGGAGCAGCAGCGGCGGCCCGAGGTGGCTCCACAGGGTGGCGTGGCGGGGGCGCAGGAGCTGCCCGGTGGTGAGGTTGACGATCTGCTCGACGCGCGGCGGCAGGTCGGGATCCTGCGGCTTGAGGGTGATCTGCACCCAGTCGGCCGGGTGCAGCGCGCTCTGCGCCAGGTGCCCGTGCAGCTCCACCTCGCACAGCTGGTCGTTGGAGTCGCGCAGCCGCAGCGGGGTGACCAGGAACTCCGGCCCCTTGCGCAGCTCCTTCCAGGTGCGCCGGGCACCGCCACCGCCGCTGGACAGCAGCGAACGGAACGCCAGCAGCAGCAGCCCCATCACGCTGGCGGCCGTCACCACGGCGACGAGCACGGGCTGGCCGATCTTCAGCTCACGCGGGTAGCCGTCGAGCAACCGGACGACGCGGCCGGTGACGATCCGCTGCGTCGGGCGAGCGATCCGCCGGTAGTCGAGGTCGCCGTCCATTGTCCACCACCGAGAGTCGTTCACCACGGAGAGTCCGATTCGCTACACCGATCGTATCCGCCGGGGCGGCCGAACGACATGAATGAACGCGAGTCATGTTCGTGGCGGGTCGCGGCGGCGGGAGCCGACGCCGGCCGCCGGCGGAAGCAGCAGGCCAGGCGACCGGGTCGGCCGACCGGGTCAGGTGACAAGGCGACCGGCGCGGGTAAGCGGGGGGCCGAGCCGGAAAGGGGTCGAGCATGCAGCTGTCCTTCCTGCGTCCGCTCTACGACCGTCCCGGGCCGTGGTGCTCGGTCTACCTGGACGCCTCCCGGGACACCCACGACGCCCGCCCCGCGCTGGACCTGCGCTGGCGGGCCATCGCGGGGCGACTGCTGGAGCAGGGCGCCGACGCGCCGACCGTGGACGCCGTCGAACGCGTCGTCCGCGGCCACGACCCGATGCCGGGCGACTACGGCATCGCCGTCTTCGCCACCGGGGGCCGGGCGGTGCTCACCGAGTACCTGTCCGCCCCGCCGCTGCGGGACCTGGCGACCGTGTCGGAGCTGCCGCACACCATGCCGTTGCTCGCCCAGCGCGGCGAGCAGGTCGCCTGGGTGCGGGTGCTGGCCGACCGCAGGGGCGCGGACGCCGTGGCCGTCAGCGCCGGCGGGGTGCCGCGCCGCGCCCACGTCACCGGCCGGGAGGACTTCCCGCTGCGCCGCGTCAACGCGGGCGGCTGGTCGCACTCGCGCTACCAGCGGGCCGCCGTGGAGGCCTGGCACCACAACGCCGGCGACGCGGCGGCGGCCACCGTGGAGCTGGCCGAGAAGGTCGGCGCGGAGGTGGTGGTGGTCGCCGGCGACGTGCGGGCCACCGGCATGATCGCCGCCCAGCTTCCGGAGCGCTGGCAGGACGTGCTGGTGCGCACCGACGCCGGGTCGCGGCACGCCGGGGCGGACCCGGCGCTGATGGACGACGTCACCGTGCAGACCATCGCCGAGGTGGCCGACCAGCGGGTCACCGCCGCGCTGGACCGCTTCGGCGTCCAGGAGGACGTCGGGGCGGGCCTGGACGCCGTCGTGTCGGCGCTGCGCCGCAACCAGGTCGACACGATGCTGATCGTGGACGACCCGTCGTCGACGGCCCAGCTCTGGGTCGGCCCCGAGCCGACCGACATCGCCACCGACGCGGGCCAGCTCACCGCCGTCGCGGTGGCCGACCCCCAGCGGGTACGCGCCGACGCGGCCCTGGTGCGGGCGTTGGTCGGCACCGACGCGGAGCTGACCGTGCTCGCGCCGGACGAGGCGCCCGAGCTGACCGACGGGGTGGGCGCGGTGCTGCGCTACGTCGACGCCGCCACGCCCGGCCGCTCACATGGCTGAGCGTACGGTCGCCGACCTGGTGGTGGAGCGGCTGCGGGCGTGGCGGGTGCCGCGCGCCTTCGGGTGCCCGGGCCCCGCCGTCGCCCCGGTCGTCGCCGCCCTCGACCGCGCGGGCGGGGACCCCGAGTTCGTCCCCGCCCGGCACGAGGAGACGGCCTCGTTCATGGCCAGCGGGCACGCCAAGTTCACCGGCGAGATCGGGGTCTGCCTGGCCACCCAGGGCCCCAGCGCGGTGCACCTGCTCAACGGCCTGTACGACGCGAAGCTGGACAGCAAGCCGGTGGTGGCGATCGTCGGCGAGGACATCGACGGCCCGCTCGGCGGGGCCCACGAGGAGATCGGCCTGAGCCGCCTCTTCGGTGACGTCTGCAACCAGTTCGTCCGCTACGGGCGCACCCCGGGCCAGGTGCCGGCCGTGCTGGACCAGGCGTTCCGCACCGCCGCCGCCACCCGCAGCCCGACCTGCGTGGTGCTGCCCCGCGCGGTGCAGGTCGCCCCGGTGCCCGACCTGGTCCCGCAGTTCGCCGGGGTCGTGTCGGCGACGCCGGGGGAGCCGCTGGCGCGGGTGCTGCCGCACGACGCCGACCTGGCCGCCGCCTCCTCCCTGCTCGGCATCGGCGACCGGGTGGCGATCCTGGTCGGGCAGGGCGGGCACGGCGCGGCCGCCGAGATCGTGGCGCTGGCCGACCGGCTCGGCGCGGGGGTGGCCGCCAGCCTGCTCGGCAAGCCGGTGCTCGACGAGCGGCTGCCCTTCCACGCCGGCGTGCTCGGCGAGGTGGGCACCACCGCGGCGGCGCAGCTCATGGGCGGCTGCGACACCCTGCTGCTGGTCGGCACCAACGACCCGTGGACCGACTACTACCCGCTGCCCGGCCAGGTCCGCACCGTCCAGATCGACATCGACGGCCGGCGGATCGGCAACCGGTACCCGGTGGACGTGCCGCTGGTCGGCGACGCCACCGAGACGCTGCGGGCCCTGCTGGCGCGCGTCCCGGACCGGCCGCGGCGGGCATGGCGGGAGACGGTGGAGGCGTCGGTGGACCGGTGGCGTCGGGCGGCGGCGGCCCGCGCCGCCGAGCCCGCCGGGCCGGTCAACCCGCAGCTCGTGCTGCGCGAACTCTCCGCCCGGCTGCCCCGGGAGGCGGCCGTCGCCGTCGACGTGGGCTCGGTCGTCTACTGGTACGCCCGGCATCTGGAGCTGCCGCCCGGCGTCACCGCGCACCTCTGCGGCACCCTCGGGTCGGCCGGCTGCGCCCTGCCGTACGCGGTGGCGGCGAAGCTCGCCCGCCCCGACCGGCCGGTGCTCGCCCTCGCCGGCGACGGCGCGATGCAGCTCAACGGGCTGGCCGAGCTGATCACGGTGGCCCACCACTGGCGGGAGTGGCCGGATCCCCGGCTGGTCGTGCTGGTGCTCAACAACCGCGACAACTCGGGCGTGGGCGACGGCCGCCCGCCGTCCGGGGTGGCCGACCGGCGTCCCGACGTCCCGTACGCCGGCTGGGCCCGCCTGCTCGGCCTGCACGGGGTCCGGGTGGACCGGCCGGAGCTGATCGGCGCGGCCTGGGACGAGGTCCTCGCGGCGGACCGGCCGAGCGTGCTGGAGGCCGTGGTCGACCCGACCGTGGCGCTGCGCCCCCCGGAGCCGGCCCTGGCGGACCTGCGCGGCCTCTTCGCCGACGGCGAGGCGGCCCGGCGGGTGCGCGGTCGGATGCTCGACAACCGGGTCGCCGTCGAGGCGGAGGACCTCGTTTAGCGGACGACCCGCCCAGCGGGCACGCGCGGTGGCGGACGCCCCGTTTAGACCCCATCGGGACGGGAAGCCGGGCCGCGTGGTGAGCGAACGAGGCGGGTCCGGACCGACGCACACGGCGCGCCGGGACCTCATGGCGGACGGGGCCGGACTTGCCGGCGACCGGGTGATGACGGCGGGCAGCACGGCCCGGATCATGGTCGCCGCGGCGGTGCGGGCGCTGCGCGGGGAGGACTGCGCCGACCTGCGGAACCCGGGCGCGCCGTCCCGCTTCACCGGGGCCCCCGAGCCGGTGCGCCGGGGCGCGGCGGCGCGGGCGGCCGGACGGGTCGCCCTCACCCCCGAGCAGGCGGCCGAGGTCGACGCCGAGCGGGTCGCCCGGTGGATCGTCGACCAGTACCCGCGCCGGTGCTACCCGGGCGTGGTGCTCGGGTCGCCGCACGGCGCGGCCGTGCACCTGGCGGTCGCCCTCGGGGTGCCCTGGCTGCCGGCCGCGTTCGAGACGACGGTGCACTGGAGCGGCGGCGCGGTGGACCGGCCCGACGCGGCCCTCGACCACGGCGCCGCGCTCGCCGGCCGGCTGCTGGCCGGCAACCCGGACGTGCACGTGCGCCAGGTGCACTGCCCGGCCAGCCGGGGCCCGCTGTCCGGGGCGACCGTCTCCCTCCTGGTGCGCTGGCAGTCGCTGCCGGCGGCGTACGCCCGGTTCCTCGCCGACCGCCTCGCGCCCGACGGCCCGGTGCTGCTGCTGCGCGACGCCCGCACCTGGCCGGTGTACGACGCCGGGCGGGGGCACAGCTTCCAGGCCGGCTCCCCGGCCAGCGGCCTGGACCCGGCGGACTTCGACCCGGACTCGCACGCCCTGCGCCAGGTGCTCCGCTCCGTCGGCGGCGACGGGGCCCGCTGGCAGCCCCCGGCGGTCTCCTGCCCGCGGGGATACGCCGAGCACGGCGTGGAGCCCGGTTTCGAGCTCGCCGTCCGGGACTGGGCCGGGCGGCGCGGGAACGGGGTGCACCGGGTGCTCGTGCCCCGGCCGGAGGCGCTCAGCGCCGCCGTCGCCGACCTGTACCGGGGATGGCTGCGGCGTGCCGGCAAGACGGGCGACCGCCTCGTGGTGGAGTGCGGGCGGCTGCTCGACCCGTGGCAGGTGGTGCGGGCGGGGCTGGTGCCGTACTGGTGCGAGAACGCCACCCGGCGCAGCGTCGACGCCGCCGAGTGGTGGCTGGCCGGCAGCGAGCCGTTCAGCTCCGTGGACGTGCTCCCGGAGTCGCCGGGGATGCGCTCGCCGGCCCTCGCGGGCCTGCCGCAGTGGCTGGCCGTGGCCGCGTTCGGCCGCCGTCGCCGGGCCCTGGACCGCACCGCCGCCCGGGGCTACCCGGTCGCGGCCGTGCCGACCCGCCGGGCCACCGAGGTGCTCCGCGCCCAGCCGTACGACCTGCCGGCCCCGCCGCCGCTGCCCGCCGCGACCGCCGTCGAGGCGTTCCGGGCCGGCGGCGCCCGGCAGGGCCTGGTGGTCGGCTGACCGGTCCGTCCGCCGGCCCGCCGGCCGCCGCGCCACCGGCGCGCCGCAGTCGCCCGCACCGACCGGCCGAAACATCCTCGCGAACCCGGGCCGGCGTGATTGAGTACCTACGGAGCGGGAACACCGCTGGCTGCGACGGCCCGGCCAGGCTGCGCAGCCCGCTGTCGCCGCTCCTCGACGGATCCCGTCATGTGACCCACTTCCGGCCCGGTGCGTGGCTCGACCACGCGCACGTCCGGTTTCCCGACCCGGGCGGGGGACCTTCCTGAGGGAGGCGCGGATGTTCGGACAACCCAGCACGACCACGGCACCACCCCCCACCGACCGGGGGCTGGAGGACCTCGACGCGGCGGCGCTGGCGTACGCGGCGCGGATCGAGGGCCTGCCCCCCGAGCGGCGGCAGGAGGCCCGCGACGACCTGGTGCGCTTCGCGTTGCCGTTCGCCGGGCGGCTCGCCCGCCGCTACCGGGGGCGGGGTGAGCCGCTGGAGGACCTGGAGCAGGTGGCCCGCCTCGGGCTGGTCAACGCGGTCGACCGGTACGACCCGGAGCGGGGCTCGTTCACCGCGTACGCGGCGATCACCATCGTCGGGGAGATCAAGCGCCACTTCCGGGACCGGACGTGGGGGGTGCACGTGCCCCGCCGGCTGCGCGACCTGATCCTGGAGGTGGGGCAGGCCACCGCCGCGCTGACCAGCGAGCTGTCCCGGGCCCCCACCGTCGCCGAGCTGGCCGAGCGGCTGGAGACCCCGCAGGAGGAGATCCTCGCGGCACTGGAGTCGGCGGCCGGCTACAGCCCGGCCTCGCTCAACGCGCCCGTCGGCGGGGAGAGCTCCGCCGAGTTCGGCGACCTGGTCGGCGAGAGCGACAACGCGCTGGAGTCCGTCGACGACCGGGTGACCGTCAGCGGGCTGCTGCACCGGCTGCCCTGGCGGGAGCGGCGGATCCTGGCCATGCGCTTCTACGGCAACCAGACCCAGGCCGAGATCGCCGCCCGGTTCGGCATCTCCCAGATGCACGTCTCCCGGCTGCTGTCGCGGGCGCTGACCTGGCTGCGGCAGGCGATGCTGGCCGACGCCCCGCCGCCGTGGCAGAACGGCCCGGCCGAGACGGAACCGGTGACCAAGCGCGGCTGAGGCGCAAGGAAGGGCCCCCTCTTAACGCCTGAGGTAGAGAGGGGCGCCCTTCTCACACCCCGGACCCCGTCGCGGGGGCGGGCTCAGCGCTCCGTCGAGTCGCCGCGGCTGTGCGGGTGCCGCCAGCGCTCGTTCTCCTGCGGGGCCCGCTCCGCGCCGAGCCCGCCCACCTCCGGCTCGTCGGTGGCGTCGAAGCTGGGCCGGCGGACCTCCTCCGGTTCCGGCACGTCCACGGGCCGCGCGCCCGACTGCGGCGCGGGCTGGTACGCGACGGCCTCGCGGGCGCCGTGCGCGCCCTCGGCCGCCGGCGACTCGGGCAGGTGCCGCTCGTGGTGCAGCTCCTCGGCGAGGCTCTGCGGCGGCTTCGTGGCCCGCTGCGGCAGGTCCCGGCCCAGGTCGGCGACGAGGCGGCCGTACTTGGCGTCGAAGGCGGGGCGCTCGGAGCGGATCCGGGGCATCCGGTCGAAGTTGCGCAGCGGGGGCGGGCAGGTCGTGGCCCACTCCAGCGAGTTGCCGAAGCCCCACGGGTCGTCGACCGTCACCATCGCCCCGTACCGCCAGGACTTCCACACGTTGTAGATGAAGAACAACGTGGACGCGCCGAGCACGAACGACCCGACCGTGGAGATCATGTTGAGCGTGGTGAAGCCGTCGCCGGGCAGGTAGTCGGCGTACCGGCGGGGCATGCCCTCGGCGCCGAGCCAGTGCTGCACCAGGAACGTGGCGTGGAAGCCGACGAACATCGTCCAGAAGTGCAGCTTGCCCAGCCGCTCGTCGAGCAGCCGCCCGGTCATCTTCGGGAACCAGAAGTAGACCCCGCCGAACGCGGCGAAGACGATGGTGCCGAACAGCACGTAGTGGAAGTGCGCCACCACGAAGTACGAGTCGGTGACGTGGAAGTCGACCGGCGGGCTGGCCAGCAGGACCCCGGTGAGCCCGCCGAGCAGGAACGTGACCAGGAAGCCGACGGCGAAGAGCATCGGCGTCTCGAAGGTGAGCTGCCCCTTCCACATGGTGCCGATCCAGTTGAAGAACTTCACCCCGGTGGGCACCGCGATCAGGTAGCTCAGGATGCTGAAGAACGGCAGCAGCACCTGGCCGGTGGCGAACATGTGGTGCGCCCAGACGCTCATCGACAGCACGGTGATCGCGACCGTGGCCAGCACCAGCCCGGTGTAGCCGAAGATCGGCTTGCGGGAGAAGACCGGGATGATCTCGGTGATGATGCCGAAGAAGGGCAACGCCACGATGTAGACCTCGGGATGGCCGAAGAACCAGAACAGGTGCTGCCACAGCATCGGGCCGCCGGTGGCCGGGTCGAACACGTGCGCGTCGAGCAGCCGGTCGGCGGCCAGGGCGAACAGGGCGGCGGCCAGCAGCGGGAAGACCAGGATCACCAGGACGCTGGTGAGCAGCATGTTCCAGGTGAAGATCGGCATCCGGAACATGGTCATGCCGGGGGCGCGCAGGGTCAGGGTGGTGGTGATCAGGTTGACCGCGCCGAGGATGGTGCCCAGACCGGAGACGGCCAGGCCGACGATCCACAGGTTCCCGCCGATGCCGGGGGAGTGCTCCATCCGGCTCAGCGGCGTGTACGCCGTCCAGCCGAAGTCGGCGGCCCCGCCCGGGGTGGCGTAGCCGCCGACGACCATGGTCCCGCCGAACAGATAGAGCCAGTACGCGAAGGCGTTGAGCCGGGGGAACGCCACGTCCGGCGCGCCGATCTGCAACGGGACGATGTAGTTGCCGAACGCGAACACCAGCGGTGTCGCGAACAGCAGCAGCATGATCGTGCCGTGCATGGTGAACGCCTGGTTGTACTGCTCCGGGGAGAGGAACTGTAGGCGCGGCCGGGCCAGTTCGGCCCGCAGCAGCAGGGCCAGCACCCCGCCGATGATGAAGAAGACGAACGAGGTGACCAGGTAGAGCAGGCCGATCTGCTTGGCGTCTGTCGTCCCGAGCAGCTTGATCAGCTTCGCGCCGGGCAGCGCCGGGCGGACCGGGCCGGGAAAGCCGCCGAAGCGGGCCGGCGCGAGGATCGCGGGCCCCCGGTCTCGGGCAGGCTCCGTGGTTACCCGCTTGGGCATGCTTCTCACCCCGTCGGTGGCGACAGAAAGGGACGGGCGTGCCTACCCGCCCCTCTCCCTATGTAACCAGGCGAGAGCGGTAATTTCGGTCAATTCGCGGGCGACGCGGTCCGACAGCCGCCGGCACAGCCGCCGGCACAGCCGCCTCAGGTGGCGGGCAGCATCGCCCAGACCACCTTGCCGTCGACCACCGGCGCGCTGCCCCAGCGCTGGGTCAGCTCCCGCACCAGCAGCAGGCCCCGGCCGCCCTCGGCCCGCAGATCCGTCCGGGTCGCCGCCCGCGCCGCGGCCCGGCTGCCGTCGGCGACGGCCACCTGCAGGTACGGCCGGCGCAGGGTCAGCGTGACCTGCATCGGGGTGCCGGCATGTCGTACCACGTTGCCGACCAGCTCGCTGAGCACCACCGAGGCGGGGCCGACCAGATCCGGCAGGTGCCAGCGGCCGCACGCGTCGGCGACCAGCTCCCGGGCCCGCCGGCACGCGCCCGCCACCGGCTCCAGGCGCATCCGCAGCCGGGGCGCGGCGGCCGCCCCCGCCGTCCGGGCCGCCTCGGCGCAGTCCCGCTGCACCGGCAGCCCCCGGCACGCCGCCGACCCGGTCAGCCAGCTCGCCGCGCGCGCCGGTGGCGCGCAGAGCACGACGGGCACCGCCGGCCAACCGGCCGCCCGGCGGGCCGCGGCGGCGAAGACCGACAACGCGAGCCCGTCACGCACGGTGAGGTCGTGGAGGTCGACCACCAGCGCGTCCGGCTGGGCGGTGAGGCAGCGGTCGAGCACCCGGTGCACCGTCCGCATGGTCGCCAGGTCGAGCGCGCCGGCGACGCGTACGACGGTCACCGGCGACTCGTCGCGGACCTCGCAGGTGATCCGGCTCGGCATTGCGCGGTCCTCGTTTCCGTCTCGGGGTGACCCGGACGTACCCGGCGCGACGCCGGGCGAAACGGGACCGCTGACGGGCGCAGCAGGACGGCGGGCGTGGTCAGCGGCGTCGGCGGTCAGCGGCGTCGGCGGTCACGCGTGGTGAGCACGCCGAGCGCGATCATGCCGGCGCCGAGGAGCAGGTGCAGCCAGTTGTCGGCGTCGTTGACCGGGATGAAGTTGGCGCCGCTGCCGTGGTCGACGGCCAGGCCGTAGAGCCACAGCACGAGGTAGACCGCCCCGCCGCCGATCAGGAACGTCCGCGCCCCGTCCCAGGTGCGCGACAGCGCCAGGCCGGCCAGCCCGAACGCCAGGTGCACGGCGTTGTGCAGGACCGAGACCTGGAACACCCCGAGCAGCTTCGCCCCGGAGCCGTGCCCGGCGAAGCGCAGGTCGCCGAAGCCGGTGGTGATCCCCGGGACGAAGCCGAGCAGCCCGACCAGGAGGAAGACCACGCCGACGGTGGCGGCGGCGCGCCGCACCGGCGCCCGGCCGTCGGCCGGGTTGCGTCGGGCCCGCGCGTGGGCCATCGGACCGGCCACCCCCGACCTCCTCACCGCGACTGCCCGACCGCCGGGCGGGCGCCCCCCTCGGTCGGGCGGTCGCGTTCCCGCCACCGCCCCGGGCAAACGCGGGCGATCCGAGCAGGCAGTGTTAACAGGGGGCCCCTGCTCTACAGAAGGCGTTAACAGGGTGCCCTTCCTTGTTCCGGCGTCAGGCGGGTTGCAGGGTGCGGGTCGCGGTCTGCCGAACCCCTTCGTACAGCCCGACGTACGCGCGCGCCATCACCGCCGGGGTGAACCGGGTCGCCGCCTCCCGGCGGCACTCGTCGCCGTCGAGCACGCTCGCGGCCAGCAGCAGGTCGGCCAGTTCGTCCTCGTCGGCGGTGAGCAGCCCGGTGCGGCCGTGCTCGATCAGCTCCGGCAGGCAGCCGCGGGCCGTCGCCACGACCGGGGTGCCCAGCGCCAGGGACTCGACCACGGCCGTGCCGCCGGGTTCCTCCCAGCGCAGCGGGAACAGCGCGGCGCGGGCCCCGGCCAGCAGGTCGTCGCGGTCCCGCCCGGCGACCGTGCCGACCCAGCGGACCAGGTCGCCGTCGACGTGCGGGGCCACCTCGTCGTGGAAGAACCGCACGTCCGGGTTCTGCCGGGCCTCGTCGCCCGCCGCGGCCAGGTCCTGCGGCCGGTGGTACGGCCCGACCGGACCGGCGAGCACCAGCGGCACGCCGACCCGCCGCGCCAGCCGCGCGCCGACGTCCTGGCCCTTGCCCGGGTTGATCCGGCCCAGGATGACCAGGTAGTCGCCCTTGTCCGGCCGGGGCCGCCGGTCGGCGTCGACCGCGAGCGGGGTGGACAGGTGCACGTGGCCGACCGAGTGCTCCCGCAGCGCCCGGGGCGCGCGGGCCAGCTGCGCGGCGGACACCCCGTTGACCCGCACCCGGTCGCCGCCGTCGAGGTTGCCGTACAGGTCGGGGTGCTTGGCCAGGTCCCAGTGCAGGGTGTGCAGCACCGGCGGGCCCTGCGGGCCCATGGCCGCGAGGGTGGCCAGGCCGACGGCCTCCACATGGTCGTGCACCAGGTCGATGTCGTCGCGGGCGTGCAGCGCGCGCACCACGCCGCCCAGGTGCGCCTGGGAGATGCCGCAGACCTGGTTGTACGGCCGTTGCAGCGCGGGGAACTGGCCGTCGCCGAAGACCGCGATCTTCTCGTCGACGGGCAGGGTGCTGCTCTCCACGGAGGCGAGGACCACCCGCACGCCCAACCTGCGCAGCTCCGGCACGAGGGTGGCGATCACGTTCTCGATCCCGCCGTAGCCGGGCGGCGGCACGGACAGCCACGGGCCGGCGTTCATCAGGACGGTGAGGCTCATGCGGGCACCCGACGCCGGGGCACCCGGTGCCGCAGCTCCGCCAGGGGCGGGCGCTCCTCGACCGAGACGTCGCTGACGACGATCTCCCGGTCGAGGTTGGGCAGCGCGTCGGAGCCGCCCCGCCGGAACTGGGTCAGCAGGGCGGCCGGCACGGCGTCGGGGTTGGCCCAGCCCCGCCGCTGCAACCGGGACCAGGCGGTCAGCATGATCTGCGCCGACATCCGGCCCAGCGCCGCCGTGTCCTGGTGGCGGTGCCGGCGCTCGCCCAGGTCCACCTGCGCCAACGCGTCCAGGCCGAGCAGGTCGAGCAGGTCGATCAGCATCGCCGTCTCCACCCCGTAGCCGGAGACGAACGGGATCCGCTCCAGCACGTCGCGGCGGCCGGCGTACTCGCCGGCGAGGGGCTGGACGAAGCCGGCAAGCTCCGGCCAGAACAGGTTGAGCAGGGGGCGGGCCATCAGCTCGGTGACCCGGCCGCCCCCGTCGGCCTCCACGCTGGCCGTCCCCACCAGCGGCCGGTGGTAGAACCCCTTGACGAAGTCGACCGTCGGGTCGGTCAGCAGCGGACCGATCAGGCCGGTGACGAAGTGCGGGCGGAACTCGCGCAGGTCGGCGTCGACGAACGCGACGACGTCGCCCTCGGCCGCCGCCAGCCCGGCCCACAGCGCGTCGCCCTTGCCGGTCAGCCGGGGCAGCCCCCGGGTCATCTCGTCCTGGCCGACGACCTCCGCGCCGGCCGCCCGGGCCACCTGCGCGGTCCGGTCGGTCGACCGGGAGTCGACCACGATCAGCTCGTCGACCAGGGCCACCCGGTCCATCAGGTGCTCGCGGATGGTCGACACGATCGCGCCGACCGTCGCCTCCTCGTTACGCGCCGGCAGGACCACGCTGACCCGGCTGTCGCCCTTGGCGCGCAGCAGCCGCCGCGACGTCCATTCGGCCGCCGAACTGGTCCGGTATGTCGCCCAGGCCTCCACCACCGGTGTCACACTCGCCTCTGCATCCCGCACTGACGCACCCCCAGATCGTGGTGGAAGACGCGGAGTACGGGATTCCCAATCCCGCCCGCGCGCTAACCGGATTGTCGCTAACAGCTTGATCACGGGCCGCGCCCCCACCGGTTTTGGGCAGGTGAACGTTTGATTGCGCGCCCACCGGGCAGTGTCCGTCGCGCGAAAGGCGAAAGCGTGGCGAAGGGGTGTGCCGATGCGCGGGTGCCGGGTGGGGCTGGTCGGGGCCGGCGGGGTGGCGCAGCGCCACGCCCGGGTGCTGGCCGGCTTCGACGACGTCGAGCTCCTCGGCGTGACCGACGTGGCGCGCGACGCCGCGGCCGCCCTGGCCGGCGCGCACGGGGCGCGGACGTTCGCCGACGTCGGCGAGCTGCTCGCCGCGGGCCCCGACGCGGTGTACGTCTGCGTGCCGCCCTTCGCGCACGGGCCGGTGGAGGAGGCGGTGGTCGCCGCCGGGGTGCCCATGTTCGTGGAGAAGCCCGTCGCGGTGGACCTGGACACGGCCGAGCGGATCGCCGACCTGGTGGCCCGGCGCGGCCTGCTCACCGGCGTGGGCCACCACTGGCGGTACCTGCACGTGGTCCAGCGGGCCCGGGAGCTGCTCGCCGACCGGCCGGTGCGGATGGTCGGCGGCGCGTGGCTGGACAGGGTGCCCCCGGTCGCCTGGTGGGCGCGGCGGGACCGCTCCGGCGGCCCCGTGGTCGAGCAGGCCGCGCACGTGCTCGACCTGATGCGGGTGCTCGCCGGAGAGGTGACGGAGGTGACCGCGTACGGCG
This sequence comes from Micromonospora sp. WMMD712, assembly GCF_029581295.1. NCBI lineage: Bacteria > Bacillati > Actinomycetota > Actinomycetes > Micromonosporales > Micromonosporaceae > Micromonospora > Micromonospora sp. WMMD712. The sequence goes on along the minus strand of NZ_CP120743.1, from coordinate 1,204,335 downwards.
ACGGCGTCCCGCCGCCCGTCGAGGGCGCCGACATCGACTCGGTGACCACCGCCGCCCTGCGCTTCGCCAGCGGCGCGGTCGGCACCGTCTCCGCCGCCTGCGTGCTGGGCTGGAGGCACCGGGCCGGGCTGGAGGTGCTGGCCGACGGCCTCGCCCTGAGCCTGACCGAGGACGGCCTCACCGTCCGCGACGCCGACGGCGAGCGGCACCTGCCGGCCAGCCCCGACGGGGCCCGCGTCGCCGTCGACCGGGCCTTCGTCGACGCGGTCCGGGGGGTCGGCGACGACGTGCGGGTCCCGTACGCCGAGGCGCTGCGCACCCAGCGGCTGGCCCTCGCGATCGCCGAGAGCGCCCGCACCGGGCGACCGGTGTCCCTGCCGACCGGTCCGGCCGCGGCCCCCCGCGTGCCCGTGCCGGCCACGACGCCGGTGGGCGTCGATGCGTGACCGGGTGGTGGTGGTCAGCGGCCCGGGGCGGGTCGAGCTGGTCGAGCAGGACGCCGACGAGCTGCGCGCCGGCACCTTCCGGGTGCGGACCCTCTACAGCGGGGTCTCCGCCGGCACCGAGCTCAGCTTCGTCAAGGGCACCAACCCCTACCTCCACGCCACCTGGAACGCCGGCCTGGGGCTGTTCCAGCCGGGCGGGGCGGGCAGCCCGTACCCGGTGACCCGGCTCGGCTACATGCAGGTGGGGCGGGTGGTGGACAGCCGCACGCCGGCCGTCGCCGTCGGCACGGTCGGCGCGATGACCTACGGCCACCGCACCTCCCACGTCGCCGACCCGCTCACCGAGCGGTTCGTGCCGCTGCCCGACGACCTCGACCCCCTGCTCGGCGTCTACGTCGCGCACATGGGCCCGATCTGCGCCAACGGGCTGCTGCACGCCGCCGCCGACCTGCGCGGCACCGACGTGCGCTCCCTCGGCGACGGCGTCGCCGGCCGCCGGGTCGCGGTGGTCGGCGGCGGCGTGGTGGCCCTGCTCACCGCCCTGTTCGCCCGCCACCACGGCGCGGCGTCGGTGGTGGTGCTCGACCCCACCCCGCAGCGGCGGGCGGTCGCCGAGGCGCTCGGCCTGGCGACCCTCGACCCGGACGCCGACGACCCGGCCGTGGTGCTGAAGACCCGGTGGCACCACGCCCCGGGCGACCGGGGCGCCGACGTCGTCTTCCAGTGCCGGGGCCAGGCGTGGGCCTTGCAGCTCGCCCTGCGCCTGCTGCGCCCCCAGGGCGTCGTGATCGACCTGGCCTTCTACCAGGGCGGCGCGGACGCCGTCCGCCTCGGCGAGGAGTTCCACCACAACGGGCTGTCGCTGCGCTGCGCCCAGATCGGGCGGGTGCCGCGCGGGCTCGCCCCGACCTGGGACCGGGAGCGGCTGTCGGCCGAGACCGTCGACCTGCTGCGGGCGTACGGTGACCGGATCCGCACGCGTCTCGTGTCGGCGGTGGTGCCCTTCGATCAGGCCCCGGAGCTGCTCACCGACCTGGCCGAACGCCGGCGACAGGAGTTGCAGGTGGTGTTGACCGGCTGACCGGGCCGCACGATCGGGCCCGGGTCGCGTACCGTTGCGGCTCATGGGTGTGTCGCAACGGTTGAAGAGCAGGTTCCGTCGGTTCCTCCAGCGCCCGGGCACCACGGTCGACCTGGGCCCGCTGGAGAAGCTGCTGCCGGCCATCGAGGCCCGTGAGGAGGAGCTGTCGGCGCTGACCGACGCCGAGCTCACCGAGGCCGCCGGCTCCGCCACGGGCTACGAGGAGATCTGCGCGATCGGCCGCGAGGCCGCCCGGCGCGGGCTGGACCAGCGGCCCTACGACGTGCAGCTGCTCGGCGCGATGGCCCTGCTCTCCGGCAAGGTCGCCGAGATGGCCACCGGTGAGGGCAAGACCCTGACCGCCGCGATCGCCGCGTACGGGCACGTCCGGCTCGGCAACGGCCCGGTGCACGTGCTCACCGTCAACGACTACCTGGCCCGCCGCGACGCGCGCTGGATGGAGCCGGTCTACGCGCTGCTCGGGCTGAGCGTCGGCTGGGTCAACGAGGCGTCCACCCCGCAGGAGCGCCGCGACGCCTACGCGTGCGACGTCACCTACGTCTCGGTCAGCGAGGCCGGCTTCGACTACCTGCGCGACCAGCTCGTCACCGACCTCGACGACCGGGTCCAGCCGGCGCTGCGCACGGCGATCGTCGACGAGGCCGACTCCATCCTGATCGACGAGGCCCGGGTGCCGATGGTCCTCGCGGGCGCGGTCGGCGGCGAGCAGGACCCGGTGCACGCCGCCGCGGCGCTGGTGCGCGGCCTGCGCAAGGGCAAGCACTTCACGGTCGCCGAGGACGGCCGCAGCGTCGCGTTCACCTCCGCCGGCCTGGCGGCCGTGGAGGCCAAGCTCGGCGGCATCGACCTCTACGACACCGAGCACGTCGGGCAGCTCTCCGCCGTCAACGTGGCCCTGCACGCGTACGCCCTGCTGCACCGCGACGTCGACTACATCGTGCGGGACGGCTCGGTGGAGCTGATCGACGAGATGCGTGGCCGGGTGGCCCAGCGCCGCCGCTGGCCCGACGGCCTCCAGGCGGCCGTGGAGGCGAAGGAGGGGCTCGACGCCACCGCCGAGGGCGAGGTGCTGGGCACGATCGCCGTGCAGGCGTACATCGCGCTCTACCCGAAGGTGTGCGGCATGACCGCCACGGCGGTGCTGGTCGGCGACCAGCTGCGCGAGTTCTTCGGCCTGGAGGTGGCGGTGATCCCGCCGAACACCCCCTGCGTGCGCGAGGACGAGCCGGACCGCATCTACGCCACCCGGGCCGAGAAGGACGAGGCGCTGGTCGACGAGATCAGGCGCTGCCACGACAAGGGCCGGCCGGTGCTGGTCGGCACCCTCGACGTCAAGGAGTCCGAGCAGCTCGCCGTCGGGCTGGAGGCCGCCGGGGTGCCCTGCGTGGTGCTCAACGCCAAGAACGACGACGACGAGGCGGCGATCATCGCCGAGGCCGGCGCGTACGGCGCGGTCACCGTCTCCACCCAGATGGCCGGGCGGGGCGTCGACATCCGGCTCGGCGGCAGCGACTCGGCCGACCGGGACCGGGTCGCCGAGCTGGGCGGCCTCTACGTCATCGGCAGCGGCCGGCACGACAGCCGCCGCGTCGACGACCAGCTGCGCGGCCGGGCCGGCCGGCAGGGCGACCCGGGCGGGTCGGTGTTCTTCGTCAGCCTGGAGGACGACCTCGTGGTCCGGCACGCCGGAGACGCCATCCCGGCGTCGCCCCGGATGAACGCCGACGGCCTGGTCACCGACCCGCAGGTCGACTACGCCGTGGAGCACGCCCAGCGGGTCGCCGAGGGCGTCAACCACGAGATCCACCGCAACACCTGGCGCTACAGCGTGGTGATCGAGCAGCAGCGCAAGGCCCTCGCCGAGCGGCGGGAGCGGCTGCTGACCAGCGACATCGCCGCGCTGATGCTGCTGGAGCGGGTGCCGGAGAAGGCCGAGGAGATGGACGAGGACCTGCTGGCCCGGGCGGCCCGGTCGATCGCCCTGTTCCACCTCGACCGGCTGTGGGCCGAGCACCTCGCCGAGCTGTCCGAGGTGCGCGAGGGCGTGCACCTGCGCGCGCTGGGCCGGCTCGACCCGCTCGACGAGTTCCACCGGGCGGCCGTGCCGGCGTTCAACGCGCTGGTGCCGGAGATCGAGGCCCGCACCATCGCCACGTTCGACGAGACCGAGTTCGACGAGGACTGGGAGCCGGACGCCTCGACGCTGGTGCGGCCGTCGGCGACGTGGACGTACCTCGTCCACGACAACCCGTTCGGCTCGGAGCTGGACCGGCTCATCGCCTCGGTGGGGCGTCGACTCAGCGCCGCCCCGCGCTGAGGTGCTACTTTTCGGCCGTTTCGACCCGGCTTGCCGGGGGTACTAGCGCGCGTCGAATGAACGGGAGAGCACAGACGATGAGACAGCGCAGGGGCGGCACGGGGCCTCGCCGGCCGGCGTCCCCGGCGGGGGCAGTGGCCCGGTGAACCTGGAGACGCGGGTCGCCGGCACCGAGACCCTGAGCGTGCTGGAGACGGCGGCGCTGCTGCGCGAGCTCACCGCCGGCCTGATCGCGGTGACGGATTTCGACACGGCGCTCGACGAGTTGGTCGGGATCGCCCAGGCGGCCGTCGCCGGGGTCGCCTGGTGCGGATTCACGGCGCTGCGGGCCGGCGGGCCGGCCGGGGTGGCCGCCTCCGCCCCGGCCCTCGCCGGCCTGGACGACCTGAGCGACGGCCTCGACACGCCGGCGCTGAGCGCCATCCACCGCCGCGAGATGATCCTCGCCGAGGACCTCGGGCGGGAGTCGCGCTGGCCGGACTGGACGGCCCGGGCCCGGCGGGCGGGGGTGCGCGGCGTCATCTCCGCGCCGGTCGACGTCGACGAGCAGGTCGTCGGGGCGATCAACCTCTACGCCTCGACGCCGGACGCGTTGACCACCCGGCACCAGCTCACGGCGATGCTCCTCGCCGAGCACGCCGGGCTGCTGCTGGCCGCCGTCCGGAACCGGGAACGGCACGCCGCCGAGGCCAGCGAGCGGCACGCCGCGCTGCTCGGCGAGGGGGTGGTGGGGCAGGCGATCGGCGTCATCATGACCCAGCGCGGCTGCCCCGCCCCGGAGGCCCTGGAGGTGCTCCGCAGCGCGGCGACGTCGCTGGCCATCCCGCTGCGCGAGGTCGCCGAACGCCTGGTGGCCACCGTCGCCCGCCCCCGGGAGGGCTAGCCGGGCCGGGCGGGCCGGCGCGCCGGCCACCGGCCTGTCGGCGATCCGACGGCCGTTTCCCTGCGGCGGCCGGCGGGTAGCACCCTGGACCGGTGAGCTGACGCGACCAGGGGAGGGCCACGATGGAGAGCCGACTGCGGGTGCACGGGCATCCCATCCAACCGATGCTGGTGACGTTCCCGTTCGGGCTCTTCGTCAGCGCCACCGTCTTCGACCTGGCCGACGTGGTCGGGGGCCCCGCCTTCCTCGGCGAGGTCGGCTACTGGACGTCCGTCGCCGCCCTGGTGGCCGCCGGGCTGTCCACCGTCGCGGGGATGGTCGACCTGTGGGACGCGGCGGCCGACCCGACCCGCCGGCTGAAGATCACTTTCAACCTGGTCAACGCCGCGATGGCCGCGCTGTTCCTGCTGACCTGCCTGATCCGGGCGCACTCGCCGCAGCGCGGCGCGACGGGCGTCATGCTCGCCGCCGAGCTGGTCGCCCTCGGGCTGGGCGGGGCCGGGGTGTGGCTCGGCGCCCGCCTGATGCGGCAGTTCGAGTCCGGGCGCGCCGAGGCGGGCACCCTCGACGCGCTGGGCCCGGTGGCGGGCTCCACCGTGGAGATCGTCCGGCCCCGCGCCTGAAACCGGTTGTCCCGGCGGCCGGGCGCGGCGATGCTGTCCGCCCATGAGCGGAAAACGGGGATTCGAGGAGCTGGTCGCCGAGGGCGCGTCCGTGCCCGTGCAGGGCTGGGACTTCTCCTGGCTGCACGGGCGGGCCAGCGAGGAGCGGCCGCCGTGGGGCTACGCCCGCCTCGTGGCCGACCGGATGGCCCGGGCCGACGCGGCGCTGGACGTCGACACCGGCGGCGGGGAGGTCCTCGCCGAGGTGCCCCGCCCGCCCCGGGTCCTGCTGGCCACCGAGGCGTGGCCGCCCAACGTCGAGGTGGCCCGCCGCAACCTGCGCCCGGTCGGCGCGACGGTGCTCCAGGTCGCCGAGGGCGGCGGGCTGCCGGTGGGCGACGCCACCCTGGACCTCGTGGTGAGCCGGCACCCCGTGCACACCCGCTGGGACGAGGTCGCGCGGGTGCTGCGGCCCGGCGGGACGTTCCTGTCCCAGCAGATCCGGGGCGGCACCGTCCGGGAGCTGAGCGAGGCGATGCTGGGCCCGCTGCCCCCGCCTCGGCGGCAGCTTCCCGGCCAGGCCGTCGCCGCCGCCGAGGCGGCCGGGCTGCGGGTGCTCGACCTGCGCGAGGCGAGCCTGCGCACGGTCTTCCACGACATCGCGGCGGTGGTCTACTTCCTGCGCAAGGTGGTCTGGACGGTGCCCGGGTTCACCGTCGAGGGCTTCCGGCCGCAGCTCGCCCGCCTGCACGACCGGATCGAGGCCGACGGGCCGTTCGTGGCCCACGCCCGGCGGTTCCTGATCGAGGCGGTCCGGCCCGCCTGAGTCGGCCGGCCCGCCTGAGTCGGCCGGCCATGGTCCGTGGCCGGCGTCGCCCGCGCGCCCGGGCCGGTGGCCGAGGGGCCGGGGGGTCGGCTGCGGTCAGTCGTGCGCCTCGGCGTGGTGGGCGGCGAGCACGTCCGCGCCGAAGTCGCTGGCGGGGCGGCGCAGCACGGTGTGGGCGTGGTTGCCGTCGTCGGCGGTGTTGTCGTACTCGATCAGCAGGTCGTCGCCCTGCACCCGGTAGTAGTGGCGCTGCCCGGGCCCGGTGGGACCGGCCCAGGCGAAGTGCAGCGCCCCGCCGGCGAGCCGGCGGGCCTCCCGGGCGGCGAGCTGCGGCGGCAGCCGGTCCAGGTACACGGCGACGAGCTGGTCGAGCAGGGCCCGGCCGGTGGGGCCGAGCCGGTCGGCGGCCACCCCCAGCGGCGCGATCTGCCCGGCGACGCGCGGGCGGGTGGCGCTGACGATGTCGGCGGGCGCCTCGTCGGCGACGATCGCCGCCGCCCGCCCCGCCGGGCCGATCGCGTCGAGCAGGGCCCGGCCCAGGTCCTCCTCGACCCCGAGCGGCCGGGACACCGGGTGCCCGGCGTGCCGGACGGCGGCCGGGTTCGCGCCGAGGAAGACGGGGGCGGGGGAGACCTGGTCGTCGACCACGGTCATGCTCACCGACAGGTGGTGCCCCTCGAACCGCCAGGCCCACCGGTCGTCGCGGCCCGGGTCGCCGAAGACCGCCACCCAGTAGTCGCCGCTGTGCCGCCCGCGCCGCCAGCCCTCGGCCCGGTCGAGCACCTCCTCCAGCGCCACGACGGCCATCGCCTGCGCGTACGCCGCGGGGCTCAGCGCCGTGGCCAGCAGCCGGTGCGCGGCCTTGCGGCCCGCCCGGTCCAGGTCGGCCAGGCAGACCCCGGGGCGCGGCCGGGGACGGTACTCCAGCCACCGTCGGGCCGCGTCGTCGTCGAACCGGTGGCTGGCGCGGTCCCGCGCCGGCCCGTCCAACGCGTCGAGCAACGCGGCGCCGGCCGCGCGCATCTGTCGGGGCAGGGGATCGTCCACCGACCCTGTATACCCCGGCGGCTCGCGGTCAGCGTGCCGCGGGTGGGGTCGGCGCGCCGCCTGGTAGCTTGCCGGGCCGGTGCGGGAGGGGCGATGGGCGACGACAGGGTGTACGTGGGCAGGGCGGACGTGGACGGCCCCCGGGAGGGCGGCTGGCTGCTGGGGCACTTCATGCCGGCGGGCGATCCGCGGCACAGCGGCGACGTGGAGGTGAAGTGGGGCGTGCACGCGGCGGGGGAGGCCCGCTCCCGGTGGGCCACCGGCGAACGGCGCACGGCGCTGCTGGTGCTGGTCAGCGGCGGCCGGTTCCGGGTCGAGCTGCCGGACCGCACGGTGCTGCTCGCCGAGCCGGGTGACTACGTGGTGTGGGGGCGGGGCGTGGACCACTCCTGGTACGCCGAGCGCGAGTCGGTGCTGCTGACGGTGCGCTGGCCGTCGGTGCCGGGCTACCGGGTGGCCCCGCCGGTGCGCCGCTGAGGCGTGCGCGGGTCCGCCGGTCGGCCTCCCAGCATGTGGTATTACCTACTAAACCTATAGGCTTTACCTTCTATGCTGTCCGGGCACGCTCCGCCCGATCCCGTGAGGTCCGCATGGTAGTCAGCCGCCGTCCCGAGTCCGACCTGCTCGCCGTCGCCGCCCGGTGGGCCGCCGACCCGGCCGGCTGGCCGGTGCCGCTGTGCTTCGACCCCACGCAGCGCTGGTACGCGCGCCTCGCGGCCGCCGCCGACCACGAGGTCTGGGCGCTGAGCTGGCTCCCCGGCCAGGGCACCGACCTGCACGACCACGGCGGCTCCTCCGGGGCCTTCCTGGTCGTGGACGGCGTCCTCACCGAGGAGACCGTCAGCGGCGGACGGCTGCGCCCGCACCGCCTCGCCGCCGGCGCCGGCCGCCGTTTCGGCGTCCGCCACGTGCACGTGGTCACCAACCGCGGCGACCAACCGGCGGTGAGTGTGCACGTCTACCGCCCCGCGCTGACCCGGATGACCCGCTACCGCCTCGTCGACGGCCGGCTGCGGGCGGCCGAGGTCGCCGAGGCCGGCGTCGCGTGGTGACACCCTTGATGGCGTCCCCGGCTCCGACGACCCCGACGACCCCGACCGGGCGGACGACCGCCCGGCGTCCCTGGAAGGACCCGACCATGCCGCACCACCCCGCCCCCGCCCAGGGCTGTCCCCTTCCCGTGCCGCCCCCCGGCTCCCGGGGCATCGACGAGATCCTCGCCGAGGCGCGCACCCGGCTGCGGCGGCTCGACCCCGAGCAGGCGCACCTGGCGTGCCGGGAGGGCGCGCTGCTGGTCGACATCCGGCCGGCCGCGCAACGTGCCGCGCACGGCACGGTGCCCGGCGCCCTGGCGATCGAGCGCAACGTCCTCGAATGGCGCTTCGACCCCCGGTGCGCGGCCCGGCTGCCCCAGGCCGTCGGCTACGACGTGCCCGTGGTGGTGCTGTGCCAGGAGGGCTACACCTCCTCGCTCGCCGCCGCCGCGCTCCAGGACATCGGCCTGCACCGCGCCACCGACGTCGTCGGCGGCTTCGCCGCCTGGCGCATCGCCGGCCTGCCCACGCTCGGCCCCACGCCCCCGCCCCGTTCCCCGTCCGTCGCGCCGCCGGTGACCGCCGGCCGGGCGCACCACTGACCGCCGCGCCCCACCGGACGCGGCGGCCGGCCCCGCCATCCCAGGAGGCACCATGTCCGCCGTCGCCATCTCCTCGCGCCCCCACCCGCCCGGCCGGGCCGACCGGGCCCCCCAGTACCGCGCCGACCGCGCGCCCGCGGGCCGGGTCGACCGGGTCCCGTCGCCGGGACATGCCCGGTCCGTACCGACACTGACCGTCACCGTCGAGCTCGCCCCCGGCCAGCTGACGCCGCGCCTCGCCCGCCTGGTCGAGCTGCTGCGGGAGCTGGCGGAGTCGGGCGAGGGCACGCTGCTGGCGGGCTCCGCGGAGCCGGACCTCCGCGCGCCGCAGCCGTGGGCCCCGGCGGAGCGCCGGCCCAGCCCGGTCGAGTTCCGGTCGGCCCAGGCCGACCCGGCCGGGCCGCAGCCGGTCGTGCCCCGGGTCCCGGCCGCCGCCCCGCCGCCCCCCGACGACCCCGAGGAGGTACGCATCCTGGCCGCCTCGCGGGTGGTGCGGCAGGGCCCGCGGGTCGTCCCGCTGACCCGCATCGAGTTCGACCTGCTGCACTTCCTGGCGGAGAACCCCCGCCGGGTCTTCACCCGGACGCAGCTGCTCAGCAACGTCTGGGGCTACGAGCACGCCATCGCCCGCACCGTCGACGTCCACGTCCGCCGGCTGCGCGCGAAGCTCGGCCTCGGCACCCCGGTGGTCACCACCGTCTACGGCGTCGGCTACCGGCTCGCCGACGAGGCGCGGGTCAGCGTCGACCCGCACCGCTGAGACGCCGCCGTGCCGTCGGCGACGCGGCGCACCCCGTCCTCGGGGTGCGCCGCGTCCGCGTGTCGGACGCCCGCGCCGCCTGGCCGGTCATCCTGCGCCCGGACCGCGATCGATGGGCCGTCCGGGTACCCCCCGTATCCCACGATCATGGCGACTCTGCTGTAATCATCAGGCCTCGTACGCAGAGCGAGCATCCGGCTCCGATGTGTTCGTCAATTGTCACATTCATGCAACGTAGCCGCCCCTTGACCGCCAGGTGGGCGCCGGGAAGCATCGATGCAGCGGCGTCCCGGGCCGTGGGGAGATACCCGGACCAGCCAAGGAGGACCATGTCGGTCAGCCCCGCATCGCCGCGCGCCGGATGGCATACGTCCCAACCCGCGGTTCCCGGTCGACCCCCCGGCGGTCAGCGTCGTCCCGTCAACGGCACCACGCCCGTGCTCACCGTGACCCTCAGCATCCCCCTGGTGGCCGAGGAGACCCTGACGCCCGCGGCCCGTCGGCTCCTCGAGGCGGCGCGGGAGATGCTGGAGCGGGGCGAGGGCGTCGTCACCGCCGGCCCCGCCCCCGACCGGCGACCCGACCAGGTGCCCGCCGGGCGCACGCCGCCCCGCCCCCTGGCCCCGACCATCCCGGCGCTGCACATCCTGGCGTCGTCCCGGTCGGTGCTGCGCGACAACGAGCCGCTGCCCCTGACCCGGCTGGAGTTCGACCTCCTGCTGCACCTGGTCGCCCACCCCCGGCGGGTGTTCACCCGGCTGCAACTGCTCAACGCCGTCTGGGGCTACGAACATGCCGGGGTCCGCACCGTCGACGTGCACGTACGCCGGCTGCGCGGCAAGGTCGGCGTCGACGTGCCGCTGGTCACCACCGTCTACGGCGTCGGCTACCGGCTCGCCGACGACGCCCGGGTGACCATCGACCGCAGCGGCTGACGGCCCCACCGGCCGGGCCGGCCAGCCGGCCCTCCCGCCGGCCGCGACGCCCGGCCCCACCCGCCCGCGCCGGTCCACCCGGCTGCCCACCCGCCCGGCCCGCGTCGCGTCCCGGCGACCGGGCACGATGGTCGGATGCGTGTGCGCCCCATCACCCCCGAGCGGCTCGTCGCCGAGCTGGCCGAGCGGCTCGTCGCCGCCGACCCGCCCGGCCGGCTCCGCGTCGCGGTCGACGGCGCCCCGGCGGCGGCCCCCGACGAACTGGCCGCCGCGCTGGTCGACCCGCTGCGCGCCCTCGGCCGCCCGGTGCTGCACGTGCGGGCCGAGGACTTCCTGCGCCCGGCCTCCGTCCGGCTGGAGTACGGGCGGACCAACCCCGACGCCTACTACGAGGGCTGGGTCGACGAGCCCGGCCTGCGCCGCGAGGTCCTCGACCCGGCGGGGCCCGGCGGCTCGGGCCGGATCCTGCCCTCCCTCTGGGACCCCCGCACCGACCGGGCCAGCCGGGCCGGCTACGTCACGCTGCCGCCCCACGGCGTCGTCCTGGTCAGCGGGGCGCTCCTGCTCGGCGGCGGGCTCCCCGTCGACCTCGCCGTGCACCTGGAGCTCTCCCCGGCCGCCCTGGCCCGGCGCACCGACCCCGCACGGCAGTGGACCCTGCCGGCCTTCGCCCGCTATGCCGAGGAGGTCGCCCCGGCCAGCTTCGCCGACGTGGTGGTCCGCGTCGACGACCCCCGCCGCCCCGCCCTCGTGGAGCCGGACGACGGCCGGTGACACCGGGCCGCACGGCCCCGGGCCGTGGCCGCCGGGGCGCGGCCGCCGGGCCGTGGCCGCCGGGGCGCGGGCCGAAGGCTCCGGAAAACCGGTGGTTTGGCGCGACCGCACGCGGGGTAATCGCCCGGCTCACAGAGCGCGAGTGATCTCCACCCGCGTCACGCAGCGACCGGGCCGGGCTCCACCCCGGCGCACCAGCCAGGAAAGGCAGGCAGCGATGCTCGTCCACGACACGGTAGCCACCGGCCGATCGCAGGCGGACACCGACCAGATCCGGGCGTCCCTGCGGGCTCGCTACGACGAGCTCTCCGCCGAGTACGAGCAGGCGGTGCTCCAGAGCCAGGTGCTGCGCCTGGTGGAGGTCGGCGACACCGCCGGCGACGACCAGGCCGACAGCGGCACCAAGACGGCCGAGCGGGACACCGCGCAGTCACTGCTGCGCACCATCCTCGACCGCCGGGCCCAGTTCGAGCGGGCCCTGGGCCGGCTCGACGAGGGCACCTACGGCTTCTGTGAGGGCTGCTCGGCCCCGATCCCGGTGGAGCGGCTGGAGATCTTCCCCTCCGCCACCGCCTGCGTCACCTGCAAGCAGAGCCGGGAGCGGCGGGCCGCCTGAGGCGGACCCCTCCGGTCGCCGGTCGGTAGTGGACGCGGTGCGCGCCGCCCATGGGTGAGATCCGGGTGGGCACCGCGTCCTGGACCGACCGGACCCTGCTCGACTCCGGCTGGTATCCGCAGACGGCGGACACCCCCGAGAAACGGCTGTCCTACTACGCGAGGCAGTTCCCGCTGGTCGAGGTCGACGCCACCTACTACTCGCCGCCGGCCGAACGCACGGCGCGGCTGTGGGCCGAGCGCACCCCGGCCGGGTTCACCTTCAACGTCAAGGCGTTCAGCCTGCTGACCGGGCACCCGACGCGGATCTCGGCGCTCTACAAGGACCTGCGGCCCGACACCGACAAGCGCAACGTCTACCCCGGCGACCTGCCCGCGCAGGCGTACGAGGAGGTGTGGACCCGGTTCCTGTCCGCCCTCGACCCGCTCGTCGAGGCGGGCCGGCTCGGCGCGCTGCTGTTCCAGTTCCCGCCGTGGTTCACCATCAAGCGGGACAACAAGCAGTACCTGCTGGAGGTGGCCCGCCGGTGCGCGCCCCTGCGGCCGGTGTTCGAGTTCCGCCACGCCTCCTGGTTCGCCGGGGACAACCGCGACGAGACGCTCGGCTTCCTGCGCGAGCACGAGCTGGCGTACGTCTGCGTTGACATGCCGCAGGGCCACCGCTCGTCGGTGCCGCCGGTGCTGGCGGCGACCGCCGACCTGGCCGTGGTCCGCTTCCACGGCCACAGTGCCAGGTGGACCAGCAGGGACATCCACGAGAAGTTCGGCTACGACTACTCCGACCGAGAGCTGCGCGCCTGGGCCCCGAAGCTGCGCACGCTCGCCGACGAGGCGCGGGAGACGCACGTGCTCATGAACAACTGCTACCGCGACTACGCCCAGCGCAACGGCCAGCGCCTCCAGTCCCTCCTGGCCGCCGGCCCCTGACGCCGGCTGGTGTGCGCCGGCGGGCGCCCGGGGATGCAAGATCGTGCTCAAGCAGGGAAGGAGTGGCATCACCCTGTCTTGGAGGCCACTCTTTCCGCGATCGAGCACGATCTTCCGTGCTGTCCCGCCCCTGCCCCGCCTCGGCATCGTCGCCCACGCCGCGAATAGCAGATCTTGGAAGCGGATGGCCCCTCCAGGGGCCGAAATCTTCCAAGATTCGCCCCGGCCCGTCGCCGTTGCTTCAGGGGCAACGGGGGGCAGGGCCTGAGTCGGGTCAGCCCGCCTCGACGCCGCCGGCCCGCAGGATCTGTCTGACCCTCTCGCGGGTGTAGCCGGTGGCCCGGACGATGTCCACCTGGCGCATGCCGTTGCGGGCGGCCTCGACGATGGCTCCCGCGAGGCGGGACCGTGCCGTGGCGATGTTGCCCCTGGCCTCGGCGACGATCCGATCCGCCTCGGCCTGAGCGCCGGTCATCGCCGCCTGCGCCTCTTCGTAGGCCCGAACCGCCGCTGCCAGGTCGTCTGCCACGGGCTAATAGTCCCACGGTGGATCTTGGCCAAGCCGAGTCGCAATCGATTAGGCCAAATCCTCTTGACTATGTTGGCCTATGTGGGCAGTCTTAACTTGTCTTCTTTGTCTTCGGGAGGTTCGTGTCGTGAGCGTGTTGCCGCCGTTGCCCGGGTGCGGGGAGTCGGCCACCATCCGGATCGAGGTGTACGGGGGAGGTGGCCTCGACGCCGCCGCGTACGCGTGCGCCGGGCACGCGGCCCCGATCGCCGCCACGATCGAGGCCGCCGGGTGGTCCGCCCACCCTGCGCCGCGCGTTCCCGAGTCGGGCCGGCCCTGCGGGCACGTCTACCGGTACCCGACCGGTGGGTTGGCCGACCCGCCCGGCGACACCCATCCCCGCTGGTGCGACCGGGACGGCTGCGCCGCGAGGCGACGGCACCGCTCAGCGCGGCTCCCGCTGACCCCGCGCCCGCCGGCCCCGCCCCCCGGCCTGCTGACCGCCGACGACCCGGCCGCCGACGACCCGCCCACCGGAGCCCAGGCCACCCAAGGCCCTGCCTTCGAGGCCCTGCCCGCCGAACCCGCCGCCGACGTGGCGCTGGCGCAGGCGCTCGTGCCCGGCGCGGGCCCGGTGCTCGTGGTCGCCGTCGGCGGGGCCGAGCCCGGCGAGCTGATGCTCACCCTCGACCAGGGGCGGGTGCTGTCCTACCGGCTCCGCCGCCTGCTCGACCTGGCCGCCGCGGCCCACGTCCGCCGCGCCGGCCCCGGAGGTCGCCCCCGCAACCGGCGCGGCCGCCCCTGACGGGGCCGGGGTCAGCTCGTCTCGCCGGCCACGCTGAACGAGCGCAGCCGGTCGATCGCCAGCGCGGTGAAGCCCACGCTGATCAGCACGCTCATCACCGCCGCCACCGGCACCGAGACGTCGCCCAGCAGCAGCTCGGTGGGCGCGATCCGGTCGGCGAGGGCGATCACGTACTGCTGGATGGAGAGCACCCGGGTGCCGCTCACGACGCTGCCGAGCAGGCCCTCCCAGATCAGCACGTAGACCAGGCCGAGCAGCACCGGCCGGCGGGTGAGCAGGCTGAGCGCCAGGAACAGCGCGGAGTACGCCAGCGCGCCGACCGCCGAGGCGGCGGCGAGCGCCAGGCCGAGCCGGGCGGAGTCGGCCAGCAGGCCGGCGGCGAAGAGCGGCACGGCGACGGTGATGCCAGTGACGGCGGTGGCCACCGCCAGCTTGGGCAGCACGATCTGCCAGCGGGGCAGCGGCTTGGTCAGGATGTGCACGACCGTGCCGTCGTCGATCTCGGCGCCGAGCACGCCGGTGCCGACGATCAGGGCGATGACCGGAAGGACCACGGCCAGGCCGAGACCGACCAGCACCGGCGGGCCCCAGTCGCGCGGGGCGACCCCGAGCGACCGGGAGAGCACCGCCAGGAGGACCAGCACGACGGGCAGCGGCAGCAGCAGGAGGAAGCGGCGACGCCCGAACAGCCCGCGCAGGGTGAGCCAGGAAACGGTAGACATGGGGTTCAGGCCTCCACCAGGTAGGAGAAGACGCTCTCCAGGGACTCGTCCTCGGGCACCAGTTGGCGCACCCGGACGCCCTCCCGCAGGGCGATCTTCGGCAGCGCGCGGGTGAACGCGCCGTAGTCGCCGGCGCGCACCGTCAACCCGGCGCGGCCCAGCTCGACGCCCGCCACCGACGCCTCGGCCATCAGCGCCACGGCGAGCGCCCGGTCGTCGGTGGAGCGCACGGTGAACACGTGTGGCCGGTTGGTCATCAGCCGTCGGATGGTGCGGAAGTCACCGGAGGCGGCCAGCCGGCCGGCGACCATCACCTGGACCGTCCCGGAGACCTGCTCGACCTCCTCCAGGATGTGCGAGCTGAACAGGATGGTGCGGCCGGCGTCGCCGAGGCGGTGCAGCAGCTCCATCATGTGCAGCCGCTGCCGGGGGTCCATCCCGTTGAACGGCTCGTCGAGCAGCAGCACCTGCGGCTCGTGCACCAGCGCGGCGGCCACCCGGGCGCGCTGCCGCATGCCCTTGGAGTAGGTGCCGATCCGGCGGTCCTGCGCGCCCTCCAGCTCCACCAGGCCGATCGCCCGGCGGGCCGCGGCGGCCGGGTCCGCGAGCCGGTGCAGCTTCGCGCTGGCCAGCACGAACTCGTACGCGGTGAGGAAGGTGTGCACCGCCTCCCGCTCGCTGACCAGGCCGAGCCGGCGGTAGACCTCGGGGTTGCGCCAGGTGGGCCGCCCGCCGAGGGTCACCATCCCGCGCGACGGGGCCAGGAAGCCCGCCATCATGTGCAGCAGGGTCGTCTTGCCCGCGCCGTTGGGGCCGAGCAGCCCGGTGACCCCGGGGCCGAGGCGCATGCTGACGTCGTTGACGGCCACCACGTTGCCGTACCAGCGGGAGACGCCCGCGAGGTCGAGGTCGAGGGTGCCGGGGTCGGCCGTGGGTGCCGCCGCCGGCGGGGCGGCGCTGGTCGTGGTCATCGGGCGGCCACCTTCCGGTATCGACGCAGCAGCAGGGCGACGCAGCCGGCCACGAGCAGCACGGCGACGACCGCGTAGACGGGGCCGAAGCCGCCGACCGGGACGCCCTGCTGGTCCTCGGTGACCAGCAGGTCGCCGAGCGCCCAGGAGCCCACGCCGCCGACCAGCGTCGACGGCGAGGCGAGGAAGGCCAGCTCGTTGACCGTCCGGGAGGGCATGACCGACAGGGTGCCGACGATCGGCGTGGTCATCAGGAACACGGCCACGATCCCACCGGCCGCGAACGCCCGCTTGCCGGTGAGGGAGGCGACGAGCAGCCCGACCGAGGCGAAGACGGTCGCCCACAGCCCGGCGTAGAGCAGACTCGGCAGCAGGTCGAGCAGCTCGTCGGCGACGCCGCCCATGCCGTCGCCGGTGCTGAAGGCCGCGCCGAGGAACATCACGAGCTGCGGCCCGCCGAGCAGCAGCCAGAGCGCGGTCGCCAGCGCCAGCAGCTTGGCCAGCGGGTAGTCCGCGCGCGGCAGCGGCCGGGAGAAGTAGAGCGGCAGCACGCCGCTGCGCAGGTCACGGGAGACCAGCTCGGGCGCGGCCACCGCGACGAAGAAGATGACCAGCCAGCTCATGTTGTCGGCGAACTGGGCGTACGTCATCACCGCCTCGCCGATCTGGGCGCGGATGGCGGTGAGGGCGGCGGCGACCGCCGTGACGATGCCGACCACCAGCCATGGGAAGATCTTGGCCTTCGCGCTGCGCCCCAGCCCGAACGCCGTCCGCAGGCCGTGCAGGTAGAGCGCGCCGAAGACGGCCCGGCGGCCGAGCCGGGGGCCGGTGTACCGCTGGTAGCCGATGTCGTGGATGACGCCGGTCGGCTCAGGCATGGCTGGGCTCCCTCGTGGCGAAGAGCTCGGCCACCCGGTGCCGGCGCTGGTCCAGCCGGTGCAGCGGCAGGTCCAGCTCGGCGACCGCGCCGAGGATCAGGTCGTAGGTGGCGTCGTCGACGAGCTCGACGAGCAGCAGCCGGCCGTCCCGGCGCACCGGCAGGCCGAGCGCGCCCAGCCGGGCGGCCAGCTCCTCGGTGCCCTCGCTGACCTCCACGGCGAGCACGTCGGTGGCGGAGGTCATGGCGGAGATGTGGTCGGCGCGCAGCAGCCGCCCGCCGTCGATGGCGACGAGGGTGTCGCAGATCCGCTCCACCTCGCCGAGCAGGTGCGAACAGACCAGCACGGAGATGCCGAACTCGGTGCCGATGCGGTGCACCAGCGTCAGCATGGCGTCCCGGCCGGCGGGGTCGAGGCCGTTGGTCGGCTCGTCGAGCAGCAGCAGGTCGGGGTCGTGCACGAGGGCCTGGGCCAGCTTCACCCGCTGCTTCATGCCCGTGGAGTAGCCGCCGACGGGGCGGTAGCGCTCCTCGTAGAGGCCGACGTGCCGCAGCGCCTCGGAGGCCCGCTCCCGGGCGACCGTACGCGGCAGGCCGCTGACCCGGCCGAGGTGGGTGACCAGTTCCGCGGCGGAGAGGTCGGGCGGCAGCGCGTCGTGCTCGGGCATGTAGCCGACCCGGGCGCGGACCCGGGCGGAGTCCGTGGTCGGGTCGAGGCCGAGCACCCGGGCCCGGCCGCTGGTCGGGGTGAGGAGGCCGAGCAGGATCTTGATCAGGGTGGATTTGCCGGCGCCGTTCGCGCCGACCAGCCCGATGATCCCCGGTTCGACCGCGACGGTCAGGTCGGCCAACGCCGTGACCGCGCCCCCGTACGTCTTGGTCAGCGACTCGGTCGCGATGAGTGTCACGCCGTACAGCGTAGGGACCGGGGGCCGCCGGTGGCCGGCGCACCACCCCGGGCGGATCCCTGAACTTCCCGGCCGGCTCCCCCTAGGGTCCCGCGGCCGCGCCGGCCGGCCCGGGGCCCCGCCGGGCGGGAAAGTCACCCGGTCCGGGTGAGCCGGCCTCATCCCCGCCGGGCGCAGCATGGCCGTGTGCGTCTCCGGGTTCCGTGGCCGCCGCGGCGGGTTCGGCCGCGTCGGCGCTCGGCGGGAGACGGCCGCGACAGCGCAGGCAGCAGACGGGCGAAAGGTGGGGAGCATGACGGTTCGGGACACGACGGTCCGGCGGCGCGGCGGCGTGCTGCACGTGGTCGGGTCACCCGGTGGCCCACGCCCCGGTCGGGCGTGGCCGGGCCGCCGGGGCCTCACCGCGCAGCGGCACGGCCCGGCGGGTCCGCCGCGCCGCGACGACGACCGCCGGTGACGGGCACCGGCACCGGACACGACAGACCTACGGGGGTGGGCAGATGGCTGAGCAGCTGATCTCGGCGTTCGAGAGTTCGCTGGACAAGACCAACCTGATCCTGAAGGACATCGAGGCCGCGTACGGCTGGCCCAAGGAGCAGCGCAACCAGTCGTACGCGGCCCTGCGCACGGTGCTGCACCTGCTGCGCGACCGGATGCCGGTGCAGGAGAGCGTGGAGTTCGCCGCGCAGTTGCCGGTGCTGCTGCGGGGCATCTACTTCGACGGCTGGCAGCCGTCGGACGTGCCGATCAAGCTGAACCGCGACGACTTCCTCTACGAGGTCCGCCAGGGCTTCCCGTACGACGTCGAGGGCGGCCCGGAGCGCGTGGTCCAGGTGGTGCTGGACACCCTGCGCCGGCACGTCACCCAGGGGGAGTGGGAGGACGTCCGCTCCACCATGCCCGGGGACCTGGCCCAGCTCGTTCCCTGACGCGTCCCGACCGTCGGCCGGCCGCTCCCGACAGCGGCCGGCCGCGCCGGCTCCGGCGGTCACGCCCGCGCCGGGCGGTCGGGCCGGCCGACGGGCGGTCGGGTCGGCGGGCGGGCGTCGACGGTGAGGCCGTGCAGCACCGCCACGGCGGCGAGCGGGAACAGGGCGGCGACGGCGAACCCCGGCCCGAAGCCCAGCCCCGCCACGGCCAGCCCGAACAGCGGCGGGGTGGCCGTGGCGGCCACGTTCTGCAGCACGGTCTGTGCGCTGGTGGCCCGGCCCGCCCAACTCGCCGGGGCCACGTCCGCGACGGCCGCGTACGCCACGCCGTGCCAGCTGACCGTGGCGACGAGGGCGACCAGCAGCAGCGGGGCCGCCGGCGGGGCGTGCAGCGCCTCGGCCACGGCGAGGGCCCCGAGGGCGGCGGCGGTGCCGGCGGCGATGATCCGCAGCGGTCGCAGCCGCTGGGTGGACCGGTCGGACCAGCGGCCGGCGAGCACCCGCGTCGCCGCCGCCACGAGCTGCGCCCCCGCGATCAACGGCCCGGCGGTGCGCACCGGCCAGCCGCGTTCGGTGACGAGGTAGTCCAGGGCGTACGCGCCGACGACGAACTGCGCCACGACCAGCAGGGCGCTCGCCCCGTGCACCCGCCACAGCGTCGGCGACCGGTACGGCGACGGCACCCGCGCCCCGCCCGTGCCGGTTCCGGCCGAGCCCGCACCGTCCGAGCTGGCGGCGGCCGGTGCCGCGCCGGTGCCGGGCCGTGGCCCGTCGACCAGCAGCAGGGCGGCCACGATCCCGGTCAGCGCGCAGACCGCGGCGGCGGCCAGCAGCGCCAGCCGGGGGCCGCCGCCGGAGTCGGCCAGCACCGGCAGTGCCGCCGAGGCCGCCGCCACGCCAAGCGGCTGCGACGTCTGCCGGATGCCCATCGCCAGGCCCCGCTCGCCGGGCGCGAACCAGCCGGTCACCACCCGGCCGCTGGCGGCGTACACGGCGGAGCCGGCCGCCCCGGCCAGGGTCAGCAGCACGAACAGGGTCGGCCCGGCGGCGTGCGCGGCGGCGGCCAGGAACGCGGCCCCGCCGGTCAGGCCGAGGCCGATGACGAGGCGCTCGCCCCGCCGGTCGGCGACGACGCCCCAGCCGATGAGGGCGAGCACCATGCCGAGGCTGGGGCAGGCCACCAGCAGCCCCAGCTCCCACAGCGGCAGGCCGGTGGCGCGGCGCAGCGCGGGCAGCAGGAACGGCAGCCCGTAGAGGTAGAGGGTGCCTGCGGTCTGCGCGGCGGTGCCGATGCCGAGCATGACCCACCGGCGGGAGTCGGCCATGGGGCGAGGCTAGCCGCCGTCCCGAAATAAGAGACGATTATCCCGCTATTCGGGAGGATGGGTGCGGCGGCGCGGCGTCCCGGCCGCCGGGTCCCGGATGCGGCGCACCGTCCGGTTGACGACGGGTGTCGATGCTGCCAGGATATCGGGAGCGCTCCCATCGTCTCGTCGTCGCCGTGGCTGGCGACCCGTACGAAGGACAGGGAACGCATGCGCATCCACCACCACATCGGCCGGCGCACCAGGTCGGGCCTGCTGGCCGGCCTGCTCGCCGCCACGAGCGCGCTCGCCATGGGCATCGCCGTCGCCCAACCCGGCACCGCCGAGGCCGCCGCCAGCCTGAGGAGCCTCGCCGACGCCAAGGGCCGCGACATCGGCTTCGCCCTGGACCCCAACCGGCTCTCCGAGGGCCCGTACAAGCAGATCGCCGACGCCGAGTTCAACCTCGTCGTCGCCGAGAACGCGATGAAGTGGTCCGTCACCGAGCCGAACCGCAACCAGTTCTCCTTCGGCCAGGGCGACGCGGTCGTCAACTACGCCGTGGGCAGCAACAAGAAGGTGTACGGCCACACCCTCGTCTGGCACAACCAGATGCCCGGCTGGACGTCGAACCTCTCCGGGTCCGACCTGCTCGCCGCGATGAAGAACCACATCGCCGGGGTGGCCGGCCACTACAAGGGCAAGGTGTTCGCCTGGGACGTGGTCAACGAGGCGTTCGCCGACGGCGGCTCCGGCGGACGCCGCGACAGCATCCTCCAGCAGCGCATCGGCAACAGCTGGATCGAGGAGGCGTTCCGCGCCGCCCGCGCCGCCGACCCGGGCGCGAAGCTGTGCATCAACGACTACAGCACCGACGGCATCAACGCCAAGAGCACCGCCATCTACAACCTGGTCCGGGACTTCAAGTCCCGGGGCGTGCCGATCGACTGCGTCGGCTTCCAGGCGCACCTGATCGTCGGCCAGGTCCCCGGCGACATGCAGGCCAACCTCCAGCGCTTCACCGACCTCGGCGTCGACGTGCGGGTCACCGAGCTGGACATCCGGATGTCCACCCCGGCGAACTCGTCGAAGCTGGCCACGCAGGCCGCCGACTACAAGAAGGTCTTCAACATCTGCCTCGCCGTGGCCCGGTGCCAGGGCGTCACCGTGTGGGGCATCACCGACAAGTACTCCTGGATCCCGGGGACCTTCCCCGGTGAGGGCGCCGCGTTGATCTGGGACGACAACTACGCCCCGAAGCCCGCGTACCAGGCGGTCGCCGAGGCCCTCGGCAGCGGCACCAACCCCACCACGCCGGCCCCGACCACGCCGGTGCCGACCACCCCCGTGCCCACCACGCCGGCGCCCACCACGCCCGCCCCGACCACGCCGGCCCCGAACGGCAGCTGCACGGTGACCTACGTGCCGAACTCCTGGGGCAACGGCTTCACCGCCGAGATCCGGATCCGCAACGACGGCCCCGACGCCGTCACCGCCTGGAGCTTCGGCTTCTACTTCACCGCCGGCCAACAGGTCACCAACGCCTGGAACGCCACCGTCAGCCAGTCCGGCACCCAGGTGCTCGCCCGCAACGCCAGCTACAACGGCGCGGTGCCCGTCGGCGGCACGGTGAGCTTCGGCTTCCAGGGCACCCACACCGGGTCCAACCCGTCGCCCACCAGCTTCACGTTCAACGGCAGGGTCTGCGCCAACGGCTGACCGCCCGCGTCCCGCCGGCACACCGGGCGAAACCGGGCGTGCCGGCGGGACGCGCCGTCTACGGTGTGGTTAGAGAAGATCGCGCCGGGGGTACCACCCGTCGCACGACGAACCCCCGCCGCGCGGCGGGGCGGGAACTTGGCGAGGGAGCACCGCATGGCACTCAACGACGACGACATCCAGACGACCAGCGGCGGTGGCCTGGAGGGCCCGGCCGACGGCGGCGCGACCCCCGGTCAGCAGGACGGCGGGGCCGACGGCGGCGCGGAGGGTCCGGCCGACGGCGGTGCCACCCCGGGCCAGCAGGACGGCGGTGCCGACGGCGGTGCCGAGGGTCCGGCCGACGGCGGCGCGACCCCCGGTCAGCAGGACGGCGGGGCCGACGGCGGCGCGGAGGGTCCGGCCGACGGCGGTGCCACCCCGGGCCAGCAGGACGGCGGCGCCGACGGCAGCGCCGTCTGACGCCTCGCGATGACGATCACCGACCCGCCGGGCGGCCACGGCCGCCCGGCGGTCCCGTCTGCCGCCGCCCGCGCCCTCGCGCGGTGCGTCGCCGTCGAGCCGGGCAAGTTCGCCGCCGCCCACTGGGGCCGGTCGCCGCTGCTGTCCCGCGCCGCCGAGCTGCCCAACGCCGACGGCTTCGCCGACCTGCTCAGCCCCGCCGACGCCGACGAGCTGCTCAGCCGCCGCGGGCTGCGTACCCCGTTCCTGCGCGTCGCCAAGGACGGCCAGCTCGTGCCCGCGGCGCGCTGGACCGGCGGTGGCGGCGCGGGCGCCGAGATCGGCGACCAGGTCCTCGACGAGCGGATCCTGGAGCTGTACGCCTCCGGCGCGACCCTGGTGCTCCAGGGCCTGCACCGCACCTGGCCCGCCCTGATCGACTTCGCCCGCGACCTCGGCGCGGCCCTCGCCCAGCCGTTGCAGGTCAACGCCTACCTGACCCCGGCCGGCAGCCAGGGCTTCGCCACCCACTACGACACCCACGACGTCTTCGTGCTCCAGGTCGACGGGCGCAAGCACTGGCGCATCCACCCGCCGGTGCTGCCCGACCCCCTCGAACGCCAGCCGTGGGGCGGCCGGGCCGACGAGGTCTCCGCGACCGCCCAGGGCCCCGCCGCGCTCGACGTGGTCCTCGAACCGGGCGACGCGCTCTACCTGCCGCGCGGCTGGCTGCACAGCGCCCAGGCCCAGGACAGCAGCTCCCTGCACCTGACCGTGGGCATCCGGGCGCTGACCCGGTACGCCATCGTCGAGGAGCTGCTCGCGCTCGCCGCCGCCGACGCCCGGCTGCGCGCCGGCCTGCCGTTCGGCACCGACGTGGCCGACCCCGACGCGATCGAGCCGGAGCTGACCGAGACCGTCGAGGCGCTGCGGGACTGGCTGCTGCGCGCCGACCCGGCCGCCGTGGCCGCGCGGCTGCGGGAACGGGCCTGGCCGGCCGCCCGGCCCGCCCCGATCCGGCCCCTAGCCCAGGCCGCCGCGCTCGCCGCCGTCGACGCCGACGCCCGGCTTGCGGCCCGGCCGGGGCTGCGCTGGCGGCTCGACCCGGCCGGCGATGACAAGATCGCGCTGCGCGTGTTCGACCGGGTGCTCACCCTGCCCGCAGGATGCGGGCCGGCGCTGCGCGCGCTGCTCACCGGCGCGGTGAGCCGGGTGGGCGACCTGCCCGGCCTCGACGACGACGCCGACCGGGTCGTCCTCGCCCGCCGGCTGCTGCGCGAGGCGATCGCCGTCCCTGCGGAGTAAGGAAGGGCACCCTGTTAACGCTTTCGATATAGCAGGGGCCCCTTCCTAACCACGCGGGGCGGCACGCGCGGCAGGCGGAACGGCGGCAGCGGGGGCGGTGGTCGGTGTGGCGCGGCTCAGCGGGCGAGGACCAGCAGCACGCCGGTCGCCACCACACCCGCCACCAGGACGACCGTGATCGGCCGGGGCGACAGCACCGCGTGCCGACGGTCGGCGAGCCGCTTGGCCAGGGCCAACCCGACCAGCGGGCCGAGCAGGGTCACCACCAGCGCCAGCACCGGCAGGCCCACCGCCAGGTCCCCGCCGTTGCGGGCCCCCAGCGCCCGCGCGCCCAGGCCGAGCGCGAACATCAGCGCCGCGCCCACCACCCCGCACAGCGCGAGCAGCGGGTTCGCCGAGGCGGGCAGCTCGCCGGGCTGCCGGGTGCGGTCCAGCAGCCCGCGCACCCCGTGCAGCAGCAGCAGCGGGTCGCCCGAGGCGTCCCGGGCCGGGCCGGGCGGGTCACCGAGCCGGCGGGCCCCCGCGCCCAACCGGGCCCGCAGCTGCTGCCACAGGTGGGCCGCCTCGGCGTCCACCCGCTCCACCAGCTCCCGCGCGTCGGCCGCCTCCCGCTCGGCCTCGCGCAGCTGCTCGGCGGCCTCGGCGACGGCCCGCTCGGCGGCGGCGCACTGCTGCTCGTGCCAGGCGTGGGCCTCGGCGCGCTGGGTGCGCACCCGGTCGGTCAGCTCGGCCAGCCGCCGCACCTGGGCCGCGTACGTCTCACTGGTCACCGGTTCGTTCACGCCGACGGTCCGTAGGGGATGATGACCTGCCCGGTGCGGTGCGCCGCCCGGTCGAAGAAGAGCCCCCGCCACGGCCGGGGATACCAGTCGGGGCCGCCGGAGCCCGGGTAGAGCGACGAGCCCAGCTCGCCACCCTGCACGTCGAGGGCCACCCACGCGCCGATCTGGTCGGTGCGGGCGGCCGGCCCGCCGAGGTCGACCCGCATCCGGGCCACGCCGCGCCACCAGGCCAGCACGTGGGTGCGCCGCTCCGGGCCGTCGTGCAGGATGCGCCGCAGGTGCTCCAGCCCGGTGCGCCCGCCAGCTCGCGCGGCCAGCCGCCCGGCCGCCGCGTCGACCGCGTACAGCAGCAGGTAGTGCGGGGTGGCGGGGGTGCCCGGCCGGTCCAGGGCCGCCGCCGTCTCGGCCATCAGCTCCGGCACGGTCTCGTCGTCGTACCAGGCGGCGTCGTCGGCCAGGTCGGCGTAGAGCTCCCGGGCGGCCGGGTCGGCGTCGGGGTCGAGGCAGGCGATGGAGTACCGGGCCGCGCCGGGGCGGTGCTGCCGGGCCAGCGATCTGGCGGCGGCGTCCAGCACGGCGCACGCCTCGTCGACGCGGGTGCCCAGCACGGCGAGGTTGCGCCCGGGGGCCCGGGGCAGCCGCAGCGCCGCCGAGCGGGCCTGCACGTCGATGATCTCCCCGAGCAGGGCCACCGGGCTGCGCGGCGTCCCGTCGCCCTCGGGCGGGGTGAGCGCCCGGAAGTCCGGGGCGTCGGCGAGCCGGGGGATCGCGTCGCCGTCGAAGAGGCGGGCGGGCTTCGCGTCGGCGGGGCGCATCCGCCACAGCCGGTGCTGCAACTCGCTCCACTCGTCCCAGTCGCTGGCCGACGGGATGCGCGCCACCTCGTTGCCCTCGACCAGGCCCGACTCGGCGTTGACCACCGCGTGGTGGCGGGGCAGCGACTGGGCGGCGTCGTTGCGTTCGGCGAGGATCCGCAGCGCCTTGGGCAGCGCGATGCGCAGGGTGAACTGGGCGACCAGCGCCGGCCGCCCCCACAGCGCCTCGATGCCGCGCACGTCCTGCGAGGCCAGCACCAGGTGGATGCCCTGGGAACGGCCCCGGCGGGCCAGGTCTTCCAGGAGGTCGGCGGCCTCCCGGGCGACCACGTCCCGCCCGGCCAGCAACGCCTGGAACTCGTCGACCACGGCGACGATGCGGGGCCAGTGCCCGGTCGGGTCGACCGCCCGCAGCTCGGCCAGCTTGGTCACCTCGTGCTTCTTCGCCGCGTCGGCCCGCCGGCGCAGCTCCTCGGCGAGGAACCGCAGCAGCGCCAGCCCGAACTCCCGGTCGGTGTTGACGTTGATCCCGACCAGCCGCATGTGCGGCAGCCAGCTCGGGTCCCGCCGACCCTGGGCGAACCGGGCGAAGGACACCCCCTCCTTGAAGTCGAGCAGGTAGAACTCCAGCTCGGCGGGGGAGTAGCGGGAGGCCAGCGCCCCGATCCAGGCGAAGATCAGGTTGGTCTTGCCGGTGCCGGACGGGCCGCCGATCAGCGCGTGCGGCGGGTAGTCGCCGAGATTGAGCAGCACCGGGCGGCCGTGCGGGCCCTCGCCGATGGGCGCGGTCAACCCCGTCGAGGAGTCCTCCCGCCACATCTGCTCCGGCGGCGGCAGCAGGTCGGTGAACGGGGTCGGCGGGGGGCCGGCGTTGACCCGGGCGGCGACCTGCCGGCAGGTCTCGGTGACCAGCGTGGCCGGCGGCGGCGGGTCCAGGGTCACCGGCAGGCCGGGCGGGCCGCCCACCCGGGCGCCGTCGGGGCCCACCACGACCCGGGTCACCGTCGGGTCGTCCGGCACCGGCACGCCGCGGACGACCAGGTGCACCCCGCAGGCCGCGCCGGTGCGCACCACCCGGTCGAGCTGGCCGCGTTCGTGCCGGGACAGCTCGTCGCCGCCGAGGAGCACCGCGACCCGCCACGGCTCGGGGCGGCGGCCGGTCGCGGCGGCCAGCTCCCGCAGCGAGCGGTACTCCCCGGCGAGCACGGTCTCGTTGATCCGGCGGATCTGCTCCACCAGGTCGTCCAGCAGCCGGCCCAGCCCGCCGGGGCCGACGAAGGTGAGCAGCCCGGCGGTGCCCAGCGGGGCGAAACCGGCCAGGCCGCCCCCGAGGCGCTCCGGGTCGTAGCCGAACAGCCGCACCGCGCCCGGGTCGGCCCGGCCCAGGCTGCGCAGCAGCAGCGCCGGCACCACGGCCGCCCCGCCGTCGGCCCCGGCCCCGGACAGGTGCACGTGCCCGGCGTCGAGCAGCGGCACGAGCGCCGGCACCGGTTCCGCGCCGGGGATGCGCACCGTACCGACGCGTACCGCGCCGGGGGTCTCGCCGCGACCGGCCGGCGTCGCGGTCCACTGCGCCCAGTCGGCGCTCGCCGCGCCCGGCGCCTCCCGGCGGGCGGCGTCGACGGCCCGGCGGGCCAGCTCGGCGATCCGCGCGGTGTGCCGGGCGTCGATCTCGGCGAGCCGCCGGTCCCGCTGCGCCCCCACCTTTGCCGGCACGGCCGCGGCGGCGCGCTGCACCCGGGCCAGCCGGTCCCGGGCGGCGGCCAGCTCGGCGTCGGCGTCGGCGAGCCGGTGCCGGGTGGCGCCCAGCGCCTCGGAGAGCATGCCCCGCACCCTGGTCACCAGCTGGGTGCGGCGGTCAGCCATCGGACCCCCGGCCGGCGGCTCGCCCGGTGGGCGGTGCGGGAGGCACGGGAGGCAGGCCCTGCGCGGCCCGCTCCCGGGCGGCGCGCTCACGGTCCGCCCGCTGCCGCGTCGCCTCGTCCCAGGCGTCGCGCTCGGCGTCGCGGCGTTTCTGTTGCGCGGGCCCGTTCTCCCTGCCAGCCTGCCCCTCGTCGCGGGGCAGGTCCCTGCCGAGGCGGTCCAGCAGCACGGCGGTGACCACACCGGCGGTGACGGCGGCGTCGGCGGCGTGCGGCTGCTCCTCGCCGCCGCCGCGCGGCGGCGGGGGCATCCGGCAGACCCGGGTCAGCAGCGTCTCCAGCACCGGCGGGGGCAGCCCGGGCAGCAGGTCGCGCACCCGGCCGTCCAGCTCCCGGCGCAGCCGGGGCAGGTCGTCGGCGCGGGGCGGGTGCCCGAGCAGCTCCCCGGCCAGCTCCCGCAGCAGCGGCGGGGCGAGCGCGGCCAGGCCGAGGCCGACGTCGGCGTGCGCGGCGCGCAGCTCGCGGTGCAGCCGCTCCCGGTCGCCGCCGCGGACCCCGTCGGCGACCCGGCGCAGCAGCTCCCGGGAGTCGCCGATCCGCTCGTCCGGCTCGTCCGGCGCGCCCTCCCGGCCGCCGGTCAGCTCCGCGACCCGCACCGCCCACCAGCGGCGCAGCACCGGGTTGTCGTCCGGCGCGAAGGGCGGCCCGTCGCCGGCGGCGGGCGGCGCGTCGCGCGGGGCGTCGTGCACCTGCCGGTCGCCGGCCGGGCGGGCCGGTGGCGCGCCGTCGGGGGCCAGGCCGATGGCCGCGAGGTACGCCGACAACTGCTCCTGGGCCACCCGCAGCGCGTGCCCGGCGGACTCGGCGTGCTCGACGGCCGCGGAGAGCTCCGGCACCCCCATCGGGTTGGCCGACTCCTGCCGTACCCAACGCAGCCGCTCCGTGGCCTGGCCGAACTTCTCGAGCGCGAGGGCGAGCTGGGCCAGCGGGAACTCCTCCGCTGCGGCCCGCACCTGGGCCCCGACGTCCTCGATGATCGACACGCCCGGCCCTACAGGGTCGAGACGTAGAGTTGCGCCTGCTCCACCGCGACGAGGGTCGCCGCGAGGCACTCCTCGAGCTCCTGGCTGGCCTGGGTCAGCGAGGCCTGCGCCGCCTCGACGGTCTCGTGCCCGCTGCCCTCCAGCGCCCCGGCGAGTGTCTGCTGCGCCTCGGCCAGCTTCTCGCCGGCCGCCTGCACCGCGGTCTGCCCGTCACCGATCTGTTGCAGGGCGACATCGATGGCTGCCTTCAGCTCGGCGACGCTCGCCACGGGGACCTCCTGGGGGCGGGGAGATCTCCATTACAACCCATCCCCCGTGGGGAGAGAACATCCGCCCTGTCGGTGTTGCTGCCCGGCTGTCCGATTACGTCACTGAGGTGCGCAAACCCCACCCACCTGTCTCACCTGCGCGTCATCCGATCCCACCGACGGGACTTGCTTGGTCCCCGCGGGGACGGGGCAGGCGTCAGGTGGGCAGCCAGCGGGGGCCGTGCACCTCGGCGCCCAGCGCGCCGACCCGGGAGCGCAGCTCACGGTCGGCGGTGACCACGAGCCGACGGCGGCCCGGGGCGGCCCCGACGAGGTCGACGATCGTGTCGTCGCCGGACCCGGGGGCGGCGACCACCCGCACGCCCGGCACCGCGGGCACGCCCCGCGCGGCGCCCTCCACCACCAGCACCACCTCCGCCGGGCCGGCGAGCTGCGGCGGCACCCCGGAGTCGGCCAGCGGGACGAGGGCGTCGCGCAGCCGGGCGGTGGCACCGGCCCGGTCCCGCCACCATCCGTCGGGGCGCGAACCCACCACGTTGGCGGCGTCCACGATCAGCAGCGGCGTCGGCTCCATGCCTCCAGCCTGCCACCGCCGGGCGGCCGTCCCCGCCCGCCCCCGCCGCCTGCGTTTGTCGCGCCGACCGCCGGGTAGCCACCGCCGACCGTGCCGGCGGCGACCGCACCGGCGAGCGTGCCCGACCCGCGGGAGGACAGCGATGATGGGACCCGGCGACCTCGGCTCCGACCCGTGGGACGAGTTCCTGGCCCGGTACTTCGGCCGGGGCGAGGGGGGACGCCGGCCGGCGCACCGGGTCGACATCACCCGGCTGATGACCGCCGACGCCCGGGAGATGCTGGCCGACGCGGCCCGCCGGGCGGCGCAGCGGCACAGCAACGACCTCGACACCGACCACCTGCTCTGGGCGGCGTTGCAGCGCGAGGCGCTGCGCGACCTGGTACGCCGGGCCGGCGCCGACCCGGACGCCCTGGTCAACGCCCTCGGCGGGCGCGGCGAGAGCGCGCCGAGGGGCGAGGTGCCGCCGAACCTGTCGCTGACCCCGGCCGCGAAGCGGGCGCTGCTCGACGCCCACCAGCTCTCCCGCGCGATGGGCGCCAACTACATCGGCCCCGAGCACATCCTGATGGCGCTGCCGCTGAACCCGGAGTCGCCGGCGGGCCGGATGCTGGCGGCCGGCCGGATCCAGCCCGAGTCGTTGCAGGCGGCCAGCGCGGAGCGCGGCCCGATGTCCGGCGCGAAGCCCGACCACGGCACCCCGACCCTCGACCAGTACGGCCAGGACCTCACCGAGCTGGCGCGCAACGACCAGATCGACCCGGTGATCGGGCGGGCCGCCGAGATCGAGCAGGCCGTGGAGATCCTGTCCCGGCGGACGAAGAACAACCCGGTGCTCATCGGCGAGGCCGGCGTCGGCAAGACCGCGATCGTGGAGGGCCTGGCCGAGCGGATCTGCGACGGCGACGTGCCGCAGACGCTGATCGGCAAGCGGGTGGTGCAGCTCGACCTGGCCGGCCTGGTCGCCGGCACCCGCTACCGGGGCGACTTCGAGGAGCGGCTCAAGAAGGTCATCGAGGAGATCCGCGCCCACCGCGACGAACTGATCATCTTCCTGGACGAGATCCACACCCTGGTCGGCGCGGGCGGGGCGGGCAGCGAGGGCGGCATGGACGCGTCCAACATGCTCAAGCCGGCGCTGGCCCGCGGCGAGCTGCGGGTGATCGGCGCGACCACCCTGGACGAGCACCGCCGCAGCATCGAGAAGGACGCCGCCCTCGCCCGCCGGTTCCAGCCGGTGCTGGTGCCCGAGCCCACCGTCGAGGACACCGTCGCCATCCTGCGCGGCCTGCGGGACCGCTACGAGGCCCACCACCAGGTCCGGTTCACCGACGAGGCGCTGGTCGCCGCCGCCGAGCTGTCCGACCGGTACGTCACCGACCGGTACCTGCCCGACAAGGCCATCGACCTGATCGACCAGGCCGGGGCCCGGGTGCGGCTGCGCACCCGCACCCCCGCCTCCGACGTGCGGGAGCTGGAGCAGCAGCTCGACGAGGTGCGCCGGGACAAGGAGCAGGCGGTCGCCGACGAGCAGTACGAGCGGGCGTCGGCCCTGCGCGACCGGCTCGCCGAGCTGGAGGCGCAGATCAGCCGGGCCAAGGGCGACGACGGCAGCGGCTCCCAGGTCCCCGCCGTCGGCCCGCAGGAGATCGCCGAGGTGGTGTCCCGGGCCACCGGCATCCCGGTCGCCCAGCTCACCGAGGAGGAACGCGACCGGCTGCTGCGCCTGGAGGGGCACCTGCACCAGAAGGTCGTCGGCCAGGACGACGCGGTCGGCGCGGTCGCCGAGGCGGTGCGCCGCTCCCGTACCGGGCTGGCCGATCCGAACCGGCCGATGGGCAGCTTCCTCTTCCTCGGCCCCACCGGCGTGGGCAAGACGGAGCTGGGCCGGGCCCTGGCGGAGGCGCTGTTCGGCGAGGCCGACCGGATGATCCGGCTGGACATGAGCGAGTTCCAGGAGCGGCACACCGTCGCCCGGCTCGTCGGCGCGCCCCCCGGCTACGTCGGCTACGAGGAGGCCGGCCAGCTCACCGAGGCGGTGCGCCGCCGCCCGTACGCGGTGGTGCTGCTCGACGAGATCGAGAAGGCCCACCCGGACGTGTTCAACATCCTGCTCCAGGTGCTCGACGACGGCCGGCTCACCGACAGCCAGGGCCGGACGGTGAACTTCAAGAACACCGTACTGATCATGACGAGCAACCTCGGTTCGGAGCTGATCACCGGCAGCCAGCGCGCCGTGGGCTTCGGCGCGGGCGAGCCCGGCACCGAACGGGAGACCGACGAGCTGCGCGAGCGGCTGATGCGCCGGCTCCAGGAGAACTTCCGCCCGGAGTTCCTCAACCGCATCGACGAGGTGATCATCTTCCGGCGGCTGGAGCAGCAGCAGCTGCGCCAGATCACCGAGCTGCTGCTGGAGGAGACCCGCCGCCGCCTGCACGCCCAGGACATCGACGTCGCGTTCACCGTCGCCGGGATCGACTGGCTCGCCGAGCACGGCTACCAGCCGGAGTTCGGGGCCCGCCCGCTGCGCCGGGTGATCCAGCGCGAGGTGGACAACCGGCTGTCCCGGATGCTGCTGGAGAGCGCCGTCTCGCCCGGGCAGCGGGTCACCGTGGACGCCCGCGACGGCGCGCTGGCCTTCGAGGTGGGCGCCGGCGACCGGGGCTACACCGCCGCCACGACGTCCCACCCCCGGTGAAGGGGCGGAGGCCGCAGATGACCGAGCCCGAGGAAGCCGCCGGGGAGGCCGGGACCGACCCGGACCGCAGCGAGCCGATCGAGGCGCCGCCGACGGCCAACCCCGCGCGGGTGCGGGTGCCGCCGGAGGGCCTGGGTTCCCACACCGGCGACCCGGAGCCGTCCGGGCCGCCGTCCGCAGAGGAGGCGTGATGGTACGCGAGGCGCGACTCGATCCCGAGGTCGAAGTGCTCTGGGAGGACTTCCACGCCGAGGTGAACGTCACCTCCGAGCAGCTGCGCAGTTGGCTGCTGACCCGTGGCTCCGGCACGGAGTCGTTCGGGGCGGGCCCCGACCTCGACCTGCCCGAGCCGGGCCGGCAGATCCTGGCCGTGCTGCGCAAGCGCAAGGTCGACCTGACCCGCGACGACATCGAGGTGATGCGGGAGGCGGTCGACCGGATCCGGTCGCTGACCGCCGCCCGCCCGGCCGGCGGCGTCGCCGACGACGAGTGGCGGCGCGCCCTGCTGGACCTGGGCCACGACGCCCTCGTCGAACGCTGACCGCCCGTCGTCGGCCCGCCGGGCCGCGCGACGGGCGGTCGCCGAGCCCGGCGGCGGGGCCTGGCGGGCGGACCCCGCGCGCGACGGGCCCGACCGGCGAGGCAGCCCCGCCGCCGGCACCGGCGGCGGGGCTGCTCGCCCGGTCGGGCTCACTCCGATTCCAGGCTGCCGATCTGTAGGCCGACGGCGTCGGCGGCGGCCTGGCGTTCCCCGCGCGCCCGCTCCTCCCGGCTGAGCAGGGTGGCGTACTCGGTCACGTCGGCGGGGCCGGGGACCTCGGGCAGGCGGCGCAGGAACGCCTCCACGTCCCGGGCGGCGGCGCTGTGGGCGGCGGCCGCCCCGCGCAGGGTCTCCCGGTCGTCGGCGGTCGGCTGGGCATCGGTCATGGGCCCGTGATACCCACCGTCAGGCGGTTCGCACCCCGGAACCGGCGTCCCCGGTCAGCGGCCCGGCCGGGGCCGACCGGCGTACCCCGAAGTCGGGGTGCCGCAGCAGCCAGGCCAGGTAGTCGGGGTGCGTGGCGAGCGAGTCGTCGTAGACGGCCACCGCCGCCTCCAGCACCTCCTCGGCGAAGCTCGCGCCTGCCGATTCCGGGTGCCAGCCCAGCAGCAGCCGCCAGCGCAGCGGCGCGCCGGCCAGCCGGCGGGTCACCAGGCCGGGCACCGGGCGGAAGGTGGCCTGGCACAGGGCCACCGCCGCGCCGGCCTCCACCAGGTCGATGCAGCCGCGCACGTCGGCCTCGTAGACCTTGCGGGGGGTGAAGCCGGCGCGGGCGCAGGCGGCGGCGAAGCAGTCGCCGAAGCAGCCGTCGCCCGGCGCGGCGACCCACTGCTCGGCGCGCAGGTCCACCAGCCGCACCTCGTCGTGGTCGGACAGCGGGTGCTGCTCGGGCAGCAGCACCTGCACCGGCTCCAGCGCCACCTCCCGCCAGGTCAGCCCGTACCCGGCCGGCGGGACGGCGTCGCCGCAGACCCCGACCAGCGCGTAGTCCAACCGGCCGCCGCCGACGAGCTGGGCCAGCTCGTCGGCGGACCAGGAGGCGTACGTGGTGATCTGGGCCTGTGGGTGCGCGGCGGCGAGCCGGTGCACCAGCCGGCCGAGGATGGGGCTGTTCACCCCGCCGAAGCGGTACCGGGCGGGGGACGGGCCCGCGCCGGCCAGCCGGGCCGCCTCGTCCTGGAGCCCCTGCATGGCCGGCAGCAGCACCCGGGCCCGGGCCAGCACCAGCTCGCCGAGCGCGGTGGGCCGGGCACCCCGCCGGTCCCGCTCGAACAGTGGCCCGCCGAGCGCCCGCTCGATGCGTTGGAGCTGGGCGGTCAGCGCAGGTTGGGCCAGGCCGAGCGTCGACGCCGCCTTCGTCACGCTCCCTGTCTCCGCGATGGCGCAGACCACCCGCAGGTGTCTCAGCTCCAGATTCATACGGTGACGGTATGACCACGGAAGGATCGATGGAAGGGTCCTAGCGGATAGGAGTTGACCGATGTCCGATGGTGACCGCCCGGTATCCGGTCGGTGACACCGTGGTAACCGTCCGGTATTCGGTCATTCTCCGGGTGGAAGCAGGTCCGACGCGTGCGTCGGCCGGCCCGTCACCGCGTCGCGGACCTTGTCCACCACCCCCACGGCCGGCTCGACGATCCGGTTCCACGGCGGGCTCGCCGGCATCCCCGGATGCGGCCGGGTCGGCGCGGCCTCCTCGGCGATCTCCCACCGGTTGCCCAGCCGGATCAGCTCGGCGGGGGTCGCCACCTCGCGCAGCGACGCCAGCAGCGCCGCCGTCGCG
The DNA here is from genome assembly GCF_029581295.1 of Micromonospora sp. WMMD712. Classification (NCBI taxonomy): domain Bacteria; kingdom Bacillati; phylum Actinomycetota; class Actinomycetes; order Micromonosporales; family Micromonosporaceae; genus Micromonospora; species Micromonospora sp. WMMD712. The sequence continues at coordinate 1,170,609 of NZ_CP120743.1, read as the reverse complement.
GCGACGTGCCGGCGCAACCGGTCGGCCACGTCGGCCAGCGCCGGATCCGCCGGCCCGGTCAGCGCCTTGAGGGCTGCCGACAACTCGACCGCCGCCCCGACCTCCCGGTCGACCGCCGCGCCCGCCCCGGGCACGGCCGCCCGGACGGCGGGGAAGAGGTACTGCTCCTCCGCCGACAGGTGCCGCGACACCACGGCGGTCAGCACCTCCACCACCTTGCCGGGCGGCTGCGCCGCGGCGTCCGGGCCGGTGACCCGGTCGGCCAGGTCGAGCAGCTCCCGGTGCTCGCGGTCGACGAGGTCGACCAGGCTCGGGCCGCCGGGCCGGTAGCCCTCCCCGGGCACGGGCGGCAGCGGCGGCAGGGGAACGGTCATGGTGCCCTCCTCGGGCGGGCGGGCGCGCGCTGCGGGAAGGAGGCGGCCCGGTGAGCGGTGCGGGACGGCAGCGGCGGTACCCAGACCACGTCCCGGCGAAACGACGCGCCCGCGCGGCGGGCGGCGGGCGCGGGGCCGGGCAGCGGGTCAGGGGCGGCCGGGCCGGCGGCGGGACGGCCCGGCCGGGGCGCCGCCCGGCCGGGCGCGCTGCGTGTGCGACCCGGCTGGTATGAAGAACCGATGACGAGCGACGCCGCCTCCGCCCCGCCCGACCCCACCGCCGAGGTCGTCGACCTCTGCCGCGACCTGCTGCGCATCGACACCACCAACACCGGGGACAACGACACCAGCGCGGGCGAGCGCGTCGCCGCGGAGTACGTCGCGGAGAAGCTCGCCGAGGTGGGCGTCGAGTCCCGCATCCACGAGTCCGCCCCCGGCCGGGCCAGCCTCGTCGCCCGCATCCCCGGCACCGACCCCGGCCGGGACGCCCTGCTCGTCCACGGCCACCTCGACGTCGTCCCCGCCGACGCCGACGAGTGGTCGGTGCACCCGTTCTCCGGCGAGCTGCGCGACGGCTACCTGTGGGGCCGGGGCGCGATCGACATGAAGGACTTCGACGCCATGGTGCTGGCCGTGGTGCGGAACTGGCAACGCACCGGCGTCCGGCCCGCCCGCGACATCGTGCTGGCCTTCACCGCCGACGAGGAGGCCGGCAGCGACTACGGCGCGCACCACCTCGTCCAGCACCACCGCGACGCCTTCGACGGCTGCACCGAGGCCATCGGCGAGGTCGGCGGCTTCTCCTACACCGTCGACGACTCCCAGCGGCTCTACCTCATCGAGACCGCCGAGAAGGGCATCGACTGGTTGCGGCTGCACGCCAAGGGCCGCCCCGGCCACGGCTCGATGGTGCACGACGACAACGCCGTCACCGCGCTCGCCGAGGCCGTCGCCCGCATCGGCCGGCACCGCTTCCCCGTGGTCGTCACCGACACCGTGCGGGCCTTCCTGGAGGAGGTCTCCGACCTGCTCGGCGTCGAACTCGACCCCGAGGACCCGGAGGCGGCCATCGCCAAGCTCGGCCCCATCGCCAACATCATCGGCGCGACCATCCGCAACACCGCCAACCCGACCCGGCTCGCCGCCGGCTACAAGGACAACGTCATTCCCGGCCGGGCCACCGCCACCATCGACTGCCGCAGCCTGCCCGGCCAGTCCGAGCTCCTCGAACAGCAACTGCGCGAGCTGGTCGGCCCCGACATCGCCATCGAGTACGTCCACCGCCAGCCCGCCCTGGAGACCACCTTCGACGGCGACCTCGTCGAGGCCATGTCGGCGGCGCTGCGGGCGGAGGACCCGGGCGCCCGGCCCGTGCCCTACATGCTCTCCGGCGGCACCGACGCCAAGGCGTTCTCGCAGCTCGGCATCCGCTGCTTCGGCTTCGCCCCGCTGCGGCTGCCGCCCGACCTCAACTTCTCCGGCCTGTTCCATGGCATCGACGAGCGGGTGCCGGTGGACGGACTACAGTTCGGCGTGCGGGTTCTCGACCGCTTCCTCCGGAATTGCTGACCGTGTCCGCCGCCCCATCCCGCCCGGCACGGATCGTCCCCCATCGCGAAGGGAACGCACATGACCGACCAGCACGGTGAGCTGGACGCCGCCCTGGAGCGGGTGATCGACGCCGCCCGCCACCACCTGGCCGCCGTCCGCGCCGCACAGGGCCGCATCGACGACGACGACGTCTGGCAGGCGTACGTCGCCCTGAACAACGCCTCGTTCGCCTACGACGAGCAGCTGCTCGACGCGTTCGGCGAGGTCACGCCGTGGGACGTCGAGTCCATCGACCCCGACGAGGCCGACGAGCGCTTCGGCGCGGCCGAGGGCGTCGAGGCGACCGACCCGCACCCCCGGGTCATCTCGGTGCGTCAGCGCCGCGACTACCGGGTGCCCAGCGTCGCCGCGCTGATCCGGGCCGCCGAGGCCGCCCGCCGCGAGGGCACCCCCGAGGAGGACGAGCCCGCCCCCGTCGAGGGCGTCGGCGAGGCGGTGCTGGAGCTGCTCCAGAGCGGCGACGGATCGCTGTCCGCGCTGGACGTGCCGGAGCTGGAACCGCTCGACGGCGTGGTGATGGTCAGCGAGGTCGGCACCCCCGTCGACCTGGAGTCCTTCGACGACGACGACCCGGTCGGCCCGTTCCAGCCGGCCGCCGACGACCGCCTCGTGGGCCGCCTCGACGAGCACCCGTTCCTCGACCCGACCGACGAGGAGCACGACCACGCGGGGCACCGCCACTAGGCCGGGCTCGTCCCGGGGCCCGGCCCGCCGGCCGCGCCCCGGGACGGCGGGCGCGGCCCGCCCCGGGTCAGTACGACAGGCCGGGCTGCGGCTGGCTGACCACGCGGCGACGCAGCACCACCTGCCGCGTGCCGTCCCGGTACAACCGCACCCGGGCCAGCTCCCACCCGGAGAACTCGGCCTGGATCGCCAACTGCGCCGCAGCGGTCAGCCGGTCGACGTTCGAGGGCAGCCGCAGCGGCGCGTATTCGTAGTCCATGCGTCCATGCTGCCCAGCCAGGCGACCGTCCGCCACCCCGCCCGACCCGTCCCGCCAGCCCGGCCCGTCGCGCCCCGGGCCCGGCCGGGCCCGCTCAGCCGTCCCGCTCGGGATAGCCCACCGGCACCGCCGACACGTCGTCGAGCGCGACGATGATCTCCGCCGGCAGCGTCATCCGCTCCACCTGGAGCGCGCCCAGCAACTGCCCGACCGTCCGCGCGCCCAGGATCGGCGCCGTCACGCCCGGCCGGTCCCGGATCCACGCGAGCGCCACCTCCAGCGGCGACACGCCCAGCCCCCCGGCCGCCGTGGCCACCGCCTCCACGATGCTGGAGCAGCGCGGCTCCAGGTACGTCGCCACGAACGGCTCGAAGTGCGGCGACGCGGCCCGCGAGTCCGCCGGCCGGCCGTGCCGGTACTTGCCGGTGAGCACCCCCCGGCCCAGCGGCGACCAGGGCAGCACCCCGAGCCCCAGGGCCGCGCACGCCGGCAGCACCTCCCGCTCCACGCCCCGCTCCAGCAGCGAATACTCCACCTGGGCGGCCACCACCGGGGCCCGCCCCGGCCAGGCCGCCTGCCAGGCCGCCGCCCGCGCCGTCTGCCAGCCCGAGAAGTTCGACACCCCGACGTAGCGGACCCGGCCACTGGCCACCGCGTGATCCAACGCCGCGAGGGTCTCCTCCAGGGGCGTGTCCGGGTCGTACCCGTGGACCTGCCACAGGTCGACGTGGTCCGTGCCGAGCCGGCGCAGCGAGGCGTCCAGGGTCCGCAGCAGGTGGCCCCGGGAGCCGTCCCGGCGTCGGCCGCTGCCCGGCCGCAGCCCCGCCTTCGTCGCGATCAGCAGCTCGTCGCGGGGGACCAGGCTGCCCAGCAGCGACCCGATGACCGACTCCGCGTCACCGTCGCCGTACACGTCGGCGGTGTCCACCAGGTTGCCGCCCGCGTCGAGAAAGCTCTTCAGCTGGGCGGCCGCGTCGTCGGCGTCGGTGTCCCGGCCCCAGGTCATGGTGCCGAGCGCGAGCCGGGAAACCGCCAGCCCGCTTCGGCCGAGCGGTCGCTGTTGCATGGGTGAACCTTATTTCGAACCCGCCGCCACGGATATCCTCGCTCCCGTCAAGTTCCTGCTCGCCCTCCGGGCGACACCCACCCCCGGCCGCGCGGCGCGTTCGGGGTGAGCCGGTGATCGGCCGGGCCGCCCGCATTGCGTAACCTGATGCGACCTGTGGTGCGCCGATGGGGGAGGACCAGTGCGACTCGGGCTCAGTCTCGGATACCAGACGGCGTGGAGCACACCCGCCGACCACCTGGCGCTCGCCCAGGAGGCCGACCGGCTCGGCTACTCGGTGGTGTGGGCGGCGGAGGCGTACGGCTCCGACTCGCCGAGCATGCTGGCCTGGATCGCCGGCCAGACCGAACGAATCGACATCGGCAGCGCGGTGATGCAGATCCCCGCCCGGACCCCGGCCATGACCGCCATGACGGCGGCGACCATCGACGCCCTCTCCGGCGGCCGGTTCCGGCTCGGCCTGGGCGTCTCCGGCCCCCAGGTCTCCGAGGGCTGGCACGGGGTGCGCTTCGCCAAGCCCCTCGCCCGCACCCGCGAGTACGTCGACATCGTCAAGCTCGCCGTCGCCCGCAAGGAGGTCGCGTACGACGGCGATTTCTACACCCTGCCGCTGCCCGACGGCCCCGGCAAGGCGCTGCGACTGGGCTTCCACCCGCCGCGCGAACAGGTCCCGATCTACCTCGCCGCCGTCGGCCCGAAGAACCTGGAGCTGGCCGGCGAGATCGCCGACGGCTGGCTGGCCGTCTTCTACGCCCCCGAGTTCGCCGACGAGCAGCTCGCCGCCGTGGCCGCCGGGCGGGCGAAGGCCGGCAAGGAACTGGCCGGCTTCGACGTCGTGCCGTCGGTGCCGGTGGTCGTCGGCGACGACGTCGCCACCTGCGCCGAGCTGGTCCGCTGGTACGCCGCCCTCTACGTCGGCGGGATGGGCAGCCGGCAGCAGAACTTCTACAACCAGCTCGCCACCCGGATGGGCTACGGCGACGCCGCCCGCGAGGTGCAGGACCTCTACCTGGCCAAGCGGCAGCGCGACGCGGCCGCCGCCGTGCCGATGGAGTTCATCGACCGCACCTCGCTGCTCGGCCCCAGGGAGCGCATCGCCGAGCGCCTGCGCGAGTACGCCGCCGCCGGCGTCACCACCCTGTCGGTGACCCTCTTCGTCGCCGACCGCGACAGCGGCGTGCAGACGCTGCGCACCGTCGCCGAGGCCCTCGAGATGTCCGGGGTCGGCGAGTGACCTGGATCGAGGCCATCGTCCTGGGCGTCGTCCAGGGGCTCACGGAGTTCCTCCCGGTCAGCTCGTCGGGGCACCTGCGGATCACCTCGGCGATCTTCTTCGGCCGGGACGCCGGCGCGTCGTTCACCGCCGTCACGCAGCTCGGCACCGAGGCGGCCGTGCTGATCTACTTCGCCAAGGACATCTGGCGGATCACCCGGACCTGGATCGTCGGGCTCTGGGACCGTTCGGTGCGTGCCAGCCTCGACTACCGGATGGGCTGGTACGTGATCGTCGGCTCGATCCCGATCGGGCTGTTCGGCTTCCTGTTCAAGGACCAGATCCGCACCGCCGGGCGCAACCTGTGGGTGGTCGCCACCACGCTGATCGTCTTCGCGTTCGTGCTGGCCTTCGCCGAGTACTGGGGGCGGCAGAGCCGCACCCTGGAGAACTTCCGGATGCGCGACGGCATCGTGATGGGCTTCGCCCAGGCGATGGCGCTGATCCCCGGGGTGTCCCGCTCCGGCGGCACGCTCACCGCCGGCCTGCTGCTCAACCTCACCCGGGAGGCGGCGGCCCGGTACTCGTTCCTGCTCGCCATCCCGGCGGTCGTGATGTCCGGCATCTTCAGCGTCGGGGACGTCTTTGAGCCGTCCGCGCCGGGGACGTCCGCGCCGAGCGGGGCGCAGATGGTGGTGGCCACGCTCATCGCCTTCGTCATCGGCTACGCGGCGATCGCCTGGCTGCTGCGCTACGTCGCCCACCACACCCTGTACGTCTTCGTGCTGTACCGGGTCGCCCTCGGCACCCTCGTGCTCGCCCTCCTGATGACGGGCACGATCGCCGCCACCTAGGTGCAAGGAAGGGCCCCTTGTTAACGCTTTCTGTAGCGGAAGGGCCCCTTGTTAACACCCCGACTGGGCGGGGCCGCCGAGGGTCGGGGCGCCACCGGTAAGGACGCTACCGGCCGGGCTCCTGGTGTTCGGGGGCCCGGCCGGCAGCGTGTGTACGTGGTGTCAGCTGTTCCAGTGTTGGGTGACGAGGTCGGCGGCCTGCTGTTCCCACTGCGCGTAGGCGTCGGGGTAGGCCGACACCTGGACGGTCTGGGCGGCGTCGGTCAGGGCCATGTTCTGCCAGCCGTCGACCTGTCGCAGGCCCTTGAGGAACGCCGTCGTCGCGTATTCGGGGTCGGTGATCTGCTCGGGCGAGCCCCAGCCGCTGGAGGGACGCTGCTGGAACAGGCCGAGGGAGTCGTGGTCGTTGCGGTCACCCAGGTGACCCAGGTTCTCCAGCTTCGACTCCTGCAACGCCGTGCCGATCGAGATGACCGCGGCGCGCTCGTCCAGGCCGGCCTTCTTCGTGGCGGCGATGATGGCCTTGACGTTGGCGGTCTGCTCCGGGTCGAGGTCGATGCGCGACTGCGCGCCCTGCACGCCGTGGGGGATGAGCTTCCCGGCGTCCACGCCAGCGGTCTTGTCGGTCTTGTCGGCCTGGACGGCGGCGACGGGCCGCGCCTCACCGGTGCCGGTGTCGGTGGTGGTGTGGTGGAGGGGGCCGGCGGCGAGGCCACCGGCGAAGGCGAGTCCGGCGATGCCGAGGACGCTCTTACGCAGGATGGTCGTGTTCATCAGGGGTGACTCCAATCCGGGGGTCGGCACACCCTCACGCCCCGAACGGGGGCGGTACGGGGGTGTGCGAGCACCACGTCGAGGCGCCCGAACAACGAACAAACGGGGGGAAAGACGAGGGAGGACCAGGCCAGCTGCCGTGTGGTGCCGGCCCGGGTCCAGGTGTAACGACCGGCGACCCGCCCCCATTCCCGGCGACCGGCCACCACTCCTGGGGGTCGAGGGCTGCTGGGTCGGGGGGTCTGGGGGGTGCTGCTTCGGTCGTGCGTCAGGTGTAACGACCCCGACCCCGTCGAGATTCCGGCCCACGGGTTGCCGCCGGCCACCCCACCCCGTCCCCACGCCCGGACCGGGTGCCGGCCTCGACGCCCACGCCCCGCACCCACACCCCACGACCACCCCACGCCCCGCCCCGCCGAGGTCGGACAATCCGCCCATCCTGGTAGGGGCGTGACGGGATGACGGGCAAGTGGGGGCATCAACGGGCCGGGATACCCCCATCCGCCCGACATGAAGTCGATCAACCCAGTCCCGCCGACGGGCCGGGCTGAGCTGCCCCGCCAGAGTCGGACGATCCGCCCATCCGGGTGGAGGGGTGAGGGGATGTCGGGCAGGTGGCGGTATCAACCGGCGGCGGGATGCCGCCACCTGCCCGAGATGGAGTGGTCCGGCAACCCCTCGCCCTGTTCCGGTCCGTACGGCCGCCTAGGGTGGGCAGCGTGGCGACTCTTCTCCTCCTGCGGCACGGCCGCACCACCGCGAACGCCGACGGCGGCCTGGCCGGGCGGCAGCCCGTCGAGCTGGACGACACGGGCCGGGCCCAGGCGACGGCGGCGGGTGAGCGGCTGCGTGGGCTGCCCCTCGCGGCGGTGGTGACCAGCCCGCTGATCCGGTGCCGGCAGACCCTGGAACTGGCTCTGCCGCAGGCCGCGCCGACGGTGGACGAGGGGCTGATCGAGTGCGGGTACGGCAGTTGGGAGGGGCAGCCGCTCAAGAAGCTCGCCAAGGAGCCGCTCTGGCCGGTGGTCCAGCAGCACCCCAGCGCCGCCGTCTTCCCCGACGGGGAGGCCATGGCGGCGATGGCGGCCCGCGCCGTGGCCACGGTGCGCTCCTGGGACGCCCGGATCACCGCCGAGCACGGCCCCGAGGCGGTCTGGCTGGCGTGCAGCCACGGCGACGTGATCAAGGCCATCGTCGCGGACGCGCTCGGCGTACACCTGGATCTTTTTCAGCGCATCGTCGCGGACCCGGCGTCGGTCACGGCGATCCGGTACACGCCGCTGCGGCCCTTCCTGCTGCGGCTCAACGATACCGGCGGCGACCTGGCCGGGCTGGTGCCGCCGCCGCGCAAGCGACGGCGGCGGTCCGCGCGGCCGGCGGAGTCGGACGCTGCGGTCGGCGGGGGAGCGGGGGCCGGGCGGTGAGGCCGGCGACGGGCGTCCTCCCCGGCGGGCGGGCCGGGCGGCGCGACCGGTGCGGCGCGGGCGCGCGATTCCGGGTCGGTGGGGTGCGCGACGCTGTGGCGCGCCGGATAGGGTCGTGGGTATGACCCACCAGGTGCACGCCTTCGAGCCGCCGGAGCGGTTCGTCGCCGGGACCGTCGGGCCGCCCGGGGAGCGCACGTTCTTCCTGCAGGCCCGCGGCGGAGGCCGGCTGGTCAGCGTCGCGCTGGAGAAGGTCCAGGTGTCGTTGCTCGCCGAGAAGCTGGAGGAGCTGCTCACCGAGGCACAGCGCCGATTCGGCGTGCAGCTGCCCGAGGCGGTGGCCTCCGTGGGTGACAACGATCCACTGGACACGCCGGTCGACGAGGAGTTCCGCGTGGGCACCCTCGGGCTGGCCTTCGACGTCGACACCGCGACCGTCGTGATCGAGGCGATCGCCGCCGGGGAGGCGGAGGCCGAGGTCGAGCTGGGCGGCGACGAGGACGAAGACGACGACGAGGACGACGACGAGGAGCCGGACGAGGACCTGGACCGGTTGCGGGTCCGGTTGACCCCCGAGGCGACCCGCGAGTTCATCGAGCGGGCCCGCCGGGTGGTCAACGCCGGCCGTCCGCCCTGCCCGCTCTGCGGCCAGCCGCTGGATCCCGCCGGGCACCTCTGCCCGCGGCACAACGGTTATCACCGGTGACCTCGTCGGAACTCGAACGTCGACAGGACGACGCGGCGACGCTACGGCTGCTCCGTGACGGTGAGCTGACCGTCGAGGGCCGGCTGGTCGACGCGTCGAACGCGACGCTGCTCGGTGCGCTCACGCTCGACGGGGCGAGTGCCCGCTGCGTCTACAAGCCGGTGCGCGGCGAGCGTCCCCTCTGGGACTTCCCGGACGGCACCCTCGCCGGCCGGGAGGTCTCGGCGTACCTGGTCTCCCGGGCCACGGGTTGGGACCTGGTCCCGCCGACGGTGCTGCGCGACGGCCCGTTCGGGCCGGGCTCCTGTCAACTGTGGATCGACGAGCCCGACGACGCCGAGCCGCTGGTCGGCTTCGTGCCGGCGGAGGCGGTGCCGCCGCGCTGGTTCCCGGTCGCGGCGGCCCGGGACGACGACGGCGCCGCGTACGCGCTTGCCCACGCCGACGACCCGCGCCTGGCCCGGCTGGCGGTGCTCGACGCGGTCATCAACAACGCGGACCGCAAGGGCGGCCACGTGCTGCTCGGCGCGGACGACCGGCTCTACGGCGTCGACCACGGGGTGAGCTTCCACGTGGAGGACAAGCTGCGCACCGTGCTCTGGGGCTGGGCCGGCCGGGAGCTGCCGCCGGACGCGCTGGAGATGCTCGCCGACCTGGCGGTCCGGCTCGGCGGGGAGCTGGGTGAGGAGCTCGCCGAGCACCTGACGATCCGCGAGGTCGCCGAGCTGACGGCACGGGTGGGCCGGTTGCGCGACGGCGGCCGGTTCCCCCAGCCGCCGCAGGACTGGCCGGCGATGCCCTGGCCGCCGATGTAGCCGTCGGTTCCGACGGTCCGGCAGGCCCGACCGCGCCGCCCAGCAGGGACGTGAGCGGTTGTCGCGTTGGTCACCCGTGGGGCGGGTCCGGCGCGCGGGGCGGCTGGCTAGGCTGACGGTCATGGAGTCTTGGACGGGACATGAGGTGCCACGGCTGCCCGGCAGGGGTGGCCCGCTGACATTGTTCGACTCGGCGCGACGCGGTGCCCATCCCAGTCGGCCCGGCGACGTGGCCACCATGTACGTCTGCGGCATCACCCCGTACGATGCCACGCACCTCGGCCACGCCGCCACCATGATCACTTTCGATCTGGTGCAGCGGATGTGGCTGGACGCGGGCCTGACGGTGCGCTACGTGCAGAACGTCACCGACATCGACGATCCGCTGCTGGAGCGGGCCGAGCGCGACGGCGAGGACTGGAAGGTCCTGGCGATGCGGGAGACCGCGCTGTTCCGCGAGGACATGGAGGCGTTGCGGATGATCCCGCCGGCGCACTACGTCGGCGCGGTCGAGTCGATCCCCGACATCGCCGACAAGGTCCTCACCCTGCTCAAGGACGGCGCCGCGTACCGGCTCGACGACGGCACCGGGGACGTCTACTTCGACGTCGCCGCCGCGCCGGAGTTCGGCTACGAGTCCAACCTGTCCCGCGCCGAGATGCAGGAGATCTTCCCCGAGCGCGGGGGTGACCCGGAGCGGGCCGGCAAGCGCGACCCCCTGGACCCGCTGCTGTGGCGGGGCGCCCGCGAGGGCGAGCCGTCCTGGTCCGGCGGCGACCTCGGCCCGGGCCGCCCCGGCTGGCACATCGAGTGCGCGGTGATCGCGCTGAACCTGCTCGGCGAGTCGATCGACGTGCAGGGCGGCGGCAACGACCTGCTCTTCCCGCACCACGAGTGTTCCGCCGCGCACGCCGAGCGGCTCACCGGCCGGTCGCCTTTCGCGACCCACTACGTGCACGCCGGCATGATCGGCCTGAACGGCGAGAAGATGTCGAAGTCCAAGGGCAACCTGGTCTTCGTCTCCCGGCTGCGGGCCGACCTGGTGGACCCGATGGCGGTCCGGCTGGGGCTGATGGCCGGCCACTACCGCGCCGACCGCACCTGGACCGACGAGCTGCTCGCCGCCGCCCAGGAGCGCCTGGCCCGCTGGCGGCGGGCCGCCGCCGCGCCGTCCGGGCCGTCCGGCGAGGACTTCCTGGCGGAGGTACGCGAGCGCCTCGGCGACGACCTGGACACCCCGGGCGCGCTCGCGCTCGCCGACGACTGGGCGGAGCGTGCCCTCGCCGGCACGGGCACGGATCCCGAGGCCCCGGCCCTCTTCGCCACGACCGTCGACGCCCTCCTCGGCATCCGCCTCTGACCCCACCCCAACCGCCACCCCCTGTCGCCTCCTCGCCCCCTCCCGCCCCGGTGGTCAAGAGAACTGCGTCAGCGTCGATCTCCACGGTGACGCAAACCCCTTGATCACCGGGGCGGGGCCGGAGGGGGAGGCGCGGGGATCGCGCAGGGGAGGGGCAGGGGGCTAGCCCAGGATCAGGCCCGGATCCGGGTCGGGGGTCGGGGCGGGAGCCGGGATCTTGTATTCCTCGGTGAGGGTCGTCATCGGGCCGGGCCAGGTGGCCTGGGCGACCTCGATGGGCTTGCGCCGGGCGTCGTAGGCGACGTGCAGCAGGTGCAGCACGGGGGTGTCGGGGCGGATCTGGAGGGTCTCCGCCTCCTCGCGGCTGGGCTGGCGGGCGGTGATGGTGTCGGTGGCGGTGACGTACTGCCGGCCGGTGGCCTCCTCCGCCTCCTGGTAGAGGGGCCGGCCGAACGCCTCGCCCCGTTCCAGCGTGGTGCCGGCGGTGTCGGCCGGGAGGAACCAGGAGGCGCCCACCTCGACGGGGGAGTCCTCGGTGCGGACGAGGTGGCGGCGGCAGAGCAGCTCGGTGCCGTCGGCGACGCCGAACGCGTCGGCCACCTCGGGCGGGGCGGGGGCGCGGCCGACGGAGACGAGCTGCTGACGGTACCGGGCGGCCAGGTCCGTGTGGTAGCCGCGGAATCCGCCGTACCGGCCCCGGGAGAGGCGGTTGAGCCGGCGTCGGGTGCCCCTGACGTACGTGCCGGAGCCGGGCTTGGTGATCAGGATGCCCTCGACCCGCAGCTGGTCGACGGCGCGCTGCACGGTCTGCTTGGCGACGCCGAACATCTCGGCGATGGCCGGGATGGACGGCAGCCGCTCGCCCGGCCCCCAGTCGCCGCGGCGCACCTGGGCCTTGAGCTGCGCGGCGATCTGCCGGTGCGGGAACTCGGCGGCACCCGGGTTGATCTGCATGGCTCCTCCTGGAGATCACAGCTAGGTTCCTAGGATGCCCCACGGGGTGTGAGCGCGCCACCCCGAACCCGCGAGAGCCCCCGGACCAGGCGGTCCGGGGGCTCTCGGAGTGGATCCGGCTACCAGGAGCCGGCGGTGGGGCCGGCGGAACCGCCGCGCCGGCGCAGGTACTTCTCGAACTCCTGGGCGATCTCGTCCCCGGTCAGCGGGGTGATGCCCGCGTCGCCGACGCGTTCCTCCAGCTCGCGCACGTATTCCCCCAGCTCGGCGTCCTGCTCGGCGGCCCCGCGCACCCGCTGTTCCCACTCCGCCGCCTCCTCCGCCAGGTCGGCCATCGGCACCGGCAGGTCGAGCACCTCCTCGACCCGGTGCAGCAGCGCGAGGGTGGCCTTGGGGCACGGCGGGTTGTTCGCGTAGTGCGGCACGTGCACCCAGAAGGACACGGCGTCGACCTCGGCGCGGGTGCAGGCGTCGTGCAGCACCCCGACGATGCCGGTGGGGCCGTCGTAGCGGGTGGGGGTGAGCTGGTAGCGGCGGGCGGCCTCCGCGTCGGAGGCGCTGCCGCTGATCGGCAGGGGCCGGGTGTACGGCACGTCGGCCAGCAGCGCGCCGAGCAGCACCACCCGTTCGACCTCCAGGCTGTGGCAGATCTCCAGCACCTGTTCGCAGAACGTGCGCCAGCGCATGCTCGGCTCGATGCCCCGGATCAGCACCACGTCCCGCTCGGTGCCCTCGGGGCTGGCCACCATGAACCGGGTGGTGGGCCACTCGACCCGGCGGGTCTCGCCGTCGGCCATCGTGATCGTCGGCCGGCTGACCTGGAAGTCGTAGAAGTCCTCCGGGTCCAGCTCGGTGACCTGCCGCGCCTGCCAGACCTGTTCCAGGTGCTCGACCGCCGCGGTGGAGGCGTCCGCGGCGTCGTTCCAGCCCTCGAAAGCGGCGATGGCCACGGGGGACCGCAGCACCGGCAGTCCGTCGAACTCGGTCATGCCGTCACCTCACCTTGTCGTCGGCGGGCGGTCCCGGGCTGCGGCCCGGTCGTCCGCCTGCCGGGCCCGGTGACGTCCCTGATGTCCTTCACGTCCGTCAGCCTACGTGTCGGGGCCGGATGCGGCCCGTCGGCCGCGCCGGTCCGGCCCGTGGGCCCCGGTGCGCGGCGGCCCGCCCCCGCCCCCGGATCCGCGCACTACCCTGAGTGGCGTGCGGACTTCGCTGCTGGACGTGCTGGCGGAGCGGGTCCTCGTCGCCGACGGCGCGATGGGGACGATGCTCCAGGCGGCCGAGCTGACCCTGGACGACTTCGAGGGGCACGAGGGTTGCAACGAGATCCTCAACGTCACCCGCCCGGACGTGATCCGTGGGGTGCACGACGCCTACCTCGCGGCGGGCGCGGACTGCGTCGAGACCAACACCTTCGGCGCGAACCTCGCCAACCTGGGCGAGTACGGCCTCCAGCACCGGATCGGGGAGCTGTCCGAGGCCGGCGCGCGGATCGCCCGGGAGGCCGCCGACGCGTGGGGCGCCGCCGGGCGGCCCCGGCTCGTGCTCGGGGCGATCGGCCCCGGCACGAAGCTGCCCACCCTCGGGCACGCCGCGTACGCGACGCTGCGCGACGCGTACCAGCAGAACGCTTCGGGCCTGCTCGCCGGTGGCGTGGACGCGTTGATCGTCGAGACCTGCCAGGACCTGCTCCAGGTGAAGGCGGCCGTCGTCGGGTCCCGGCGGGCGATGGCCGAGGCCGGGCGGCGCCTGCCGCTGATCTGCCACGTGACCGTGGAGACCACCGGCACGATGCTGCTGGGCAGCGAGATCGGCGCGGCGCTGACCGCCCTGGAGCCGCTGGGCATCGACCTGATCGGGCTGAACTGCGCGACGGGCCCGGCGGAGATGACCGAGCACCTGCGCTACCTGTCCCGGCACGCCCGGGTGCCGCTGTCGGTGATGCCGAACGCCGGCCTGCCGCAGCTCACCGCCGACGGCGCGGTCTACCCGCTGACCCCGGTGGAGCTGGCCGACGCGCTGGAGCGGTTCGTCGCCGAGTACGGGGTGTCGCTGGTCGGCGGGTGCTGCGGGACGACGCCGGAGCACATCCGGCTGGTCGCCGAGCGGCTGCACGGGGCGCGGCCGGGCGTCCGCGAGCCGCGCCCCGAGGCCGGGGTCTCCTCGATCTACCACCACGTGCCGTTCGCGCAGGACGCCAGCGTGCTGATGGTGGGGGAGCGGACCAACGCCAACGGGTCGAGGGCGTTCCGGGAGGCGATGCTGGCCGGCGACTGGCAGGCGTGCGTGGAGATCGCCCGCAGTCAGGCCCGGGACGGCTCGCACCTGCTGGACCTGTGCGTGGACTACGTGGGCCGCGACGGCACCCGGGACATGCGGGAGCTGGCGGGGCGGTTCGCCACCGCGTCCACGCTGCCGGTCATGCTGGACTCGACCGAGCCGGCGGTGATCGAGGCCGGGCTGGAGATGCTCGGCGGGCGGTGCGTGGTCAACTCGGTCAACTTCGAGGACGGCGACGGGCCGGGTTCCCGCTACGCCCGGGTGATGCCGGTCGTCGTCGAGCACGGGGCGGCCGTGGTGGCGCTGCTCATCGACGAGGAGGGGCAGGCCCGCACGGCCGAGTGGAAGGTGCGGGTCGCGCAGCGGCTGATCGAGGACCTCACCGGCCGGTGGGGGCTGCGCCGGTCCGACATCCTGATCGACGCGTTGACGTTCCCGATCGCCACCGGCCAGGAGGAGACCCGCCGCGACGGCGTCGAGACGATCGAGGCGATCCGGGAGATCGCGCGGCGCTGGCCGGGGGTCAACTTCACCCTCGGCGTGTCGAACGTGTCGTTCGGGCTGAACCCGGCGGCCCGGCAGGTGCTCAACTCGGTCTTCCTGCACGAGTGCGTGCGGGCGGGGCTGACGTCGGCGATCGTGCACGCCAGCAAGATCCTGCCGATGTCGAAGATCCCCGACGAGCAGCGCGAGGCCGCGCTGGACCTGGTGTACGACCGGCGGCGCGCCGGCCACGACCCGGTGCAGCGGTTCATCGAGGTCTTCGAGGGGGTGGACGCCTCGTCGGCGCGGGCCACCCGGGCGGAGGAGCTGGCGGCGCTGCCGCTGGACGAGCGGCTGCGGCGGCGGATCGTCGACGGTGAACGCAACGGCCTGGAGGCCGACCTCGACGCGGCGATGGCGGAGGGCCGGTCGCCGCTGTCGATCATCAACGACCTGCTGCTGGACGGCATGCGGGTGGTCGGGGAGCTGTTCGGCTCGGGCCAGATGCAGCTTCCGTTCGTGCTCCAGTCGGCCGAGGTGATGAAGACGGCGGTGGCCTACCTGGAGCCGCACATGGAGAAGGCCGACGACGGCGGCAAGGGCCGGATCGTGCTGGCCACGGTCAAGGGCGACGTGCACGACATCGGCAAGAACCTGGTCGACATCATCCTGTCCAACAACGGCTACGAGGTGGTCAACATCGGCATCAAGCAGCCGATCTCGGCGATCCTCGACGCGGCCGAGCAGCACCGGGCCGACGCGATCGGCATGTCGGGGCTGCTGGTCAAGAGCACGGTGGTCATGAAGGAGAACCTGGCCGAGATGGCCGAGCGCGGGGTGGCGCAGCGCTGGCCGGTGCTGCTCGGCGGGGCGGCGCTGACCCGGGCGTACGTGGAGGACGACCTGCGGGCGGCGTTCCCCGGCCAGGTGCACTACGCCCGGGACGCCTTCGAGGGGCTGTCGCTGATGGACCGGGTGATGACGGCCAGGCGGGGTGGCGCGCCGGTGGTGGACCCGCAGCGGGAGGCGGCCCTGGCGGCGCGGCGGCAGCGCCGGGAGCGGCAGCGGACGATGGTCGGTGACGCGCTGCCGGGGTTGGACGACGCGTCGGTGCGTTCCGACGTGGCGGTCGACGTGGAGGTGCCGACGCCGCCGTTCTTCGGCACGCGGGTGGTGCGGGGTGTGCCGCTGGCCGACTATGCGGCGTTGCTGGACGAGCGGGCGACGTTCCTGGGGCAGTGGGGGCTGCGGGGCGCGCGGGGCGGGAAGGGCCCGTCGTACGAGGAGTTGGTGGAGACCGAGGGGCGGCCCCGGCTGCGCTACTGGCTGGACCGGCTGACCGCCGACAAGGTCCTGGAGGCGGCCGTGGTGTACGGCTACTTCCCGGCGTACTCGGAGGGCAACGACCTGGTGGTGCTCGGCGAGGACGGGCGCACCGAGCGGGCCCGGTTCTCGTTCCCCCGGCAGCGGCAGGAGCGGCGGTTGTGCCTGGCCGACTTCTTCCGGCCGCGCGGCGACGGCCCGGACGTGGTGGCGTTGCAGTTGGTGACGGTCGGGCAGCCGATCAGCGACTACACGGCGAAGATGTTCGCCGGCAACTCCTACCGGGACTATCTGGAGGTGCACGGCCTGTCCGTGCAGCTCACCGAGGCCCTGGCGGAGTACTGGCACCGGCGGATCCGCGCGGAGCTGACGCTGCCGGGCGGCCGTACGGTGGCCGACGACGACCCGGCGGACCTGGCGGGCCTGCTGCGCACCGACTACCGGGGCTGCCGGTACGCGTTCGGCTACCCGGCCTGCCCGGACCTGGAGGACCGGGCGAAGATCGTGGACCTGCTGGGCGCCCAGCGGATCGGGGTGGAGTTGTCGGAGGAGTTCCAGCTCGTGCCGGAGCAGGCGACGGACGCGATCGTGGTGCACCACCCGGAGGCGAACTACTTCAACGCGAAGTGATCGCGTCGCGGGGCGGGGGCGGAGTGCCCTGCGCCGCCGGGGCCTTCCTACCCCGCGTCCGTCCCGGCGACCCCGGCCGGGTTCCCCTCGGCGAAGTAGGGTTCGGCCGCCTCCAGCCGGGGCGTCCGAACTCCGAGCCTGCGCGCTTCGGCCAGCGTGTCGCGGCAGATGGCGCGCAGCTCCTCGGGGTTGGCGTGGGCCGACGTGACCCGGCGCATCGGTGGGAACCAGGCGAGCAGCCAGGCGAGCGCCGGGGCGGCCAGCCAGAGGGGCGCGGTGAACGGCAGCAGCTCGGCCCGGTGCCGCCGCAGCTCGACGCCGCGTGCCTCGACCAGCGGCAGCAGTTCGCGGACGGCGAGGATCGCCTCGCGTACGTCGCGGCGCGTCATCGTGGCCAGCGAGCCGCGCCGCAGGCTCTGCGTGTGCAGGCCCGCGTTCTGCACGAAGTGGACCGCCAGCCAGCCCCGGAAGTCGGGGTTCTCGTTGATCCGGAGCCCCGCCCCGCGCAACAGTTCGCGTACGGCCCGCTCGCGCGCGGTCGGCGGTCGGCCGAGGGTGCCGAGGAAGACCACGGGCAGCAGCGCTCCGCGCAGCACCCCGTCGTCGCCGAACCCGCCGCCGGCCCCGGGGAAGCCCCAGGCAACCTGCTCCGCGGGGAGCGCCGCGATCGCGGTCGGCGGCTCGACCCACAGGTTGTTGAAGACGAGCACCGTGGCCCCGCCCACGCGTGGCCCGAGGAAGGCTGCGGCCTCCGCGAAGTTGTAGTGCTGCACGCTCAGCACGATCAGGTCGAAGTCGTGGTCCGGCTCCAGGGACTCGCGGTAGCGCACCGGCCACTTCTCGGTGACCCGCTTGCCCCACGGCAGGCGTCGCGCGTCGAGCAGATCAAGGTCGATCGCCTCCCCGTACGCCGCCGCCCGCCCCGGCCGGACGTAGAACTCGACCTGGTGCCCGGCCCGTTCCAGGGCCCACCCGTAGACGGCGCTGATGACGCCCCGGCCGAACATCAAGATCTTCACGCGTCACTCCGTACGCTACAATTGGAGACCATCTCCACTTCCAAAATATGGAGACCGTCTCCACTTGTCAACGGGGGCCGCACGTGACCGACGCCAAGCCGCTGCGCGCCGACGCCCGCCGCAACCGCGACGCCCTGCTCGCCAAGGCGCGGGAACTCTTCGCCGACAACGGCTTCGACCTGCGCTTCGACGACTTCGCCAAGCTGGCCGGCGTGGGCACCGGCACGCTCTACCGCCACTTCCCGACCCGGGAAGCCCTCGCCGAGGCGGTCTACCGCGAGGAGCTCGCCGCCCTGTGCGACCGGGCCCGCACCCTGCGCGCCACCGTCCCGGCCGACGAGGCGCTGGAGTCCTTCCTGCGCGGGCTCGTCGCCCACCTGGACGCCCATCAGGGCCTCGCCCGCACCCTCGTGGTGCTCATGGCCACCCGCGCGGAGGCGATGGCCGAGGGCGCCCAGGCCCTGCACCGGGTCGTCGCCGACCTGCTGGCCTCCGCCGTCGAGGCGGGAGCCATGCGCGCCGACGTGGGCGCCGGCGCTGTCATGATCGCCCTCCAGGGCATCTGCGCGGCGTACGACCACCCGGACTTCCGCGCCGACGCGGACCAGGTCGTCACCCTCGTCCTCGCCGGCCTCCGCCACCCCGCGCGCCCGCGCCACGCCCCGCCCGGCATCGTCCGTGGCTGACTGACCGCGACGGCAGCGACAGCGGCGGCCGGCCGCCGACGTGGACTCCACCGGGTGACACTGCGTTCAGTGCGCTCGCGTGTACCGTCCGAAGTGTCCGCTGGTTGATGCCAGCGGGAATGCCGCCAGCCCTCGACCTGGGAGTGTCGCTGATGCCCCGTCGTCCCATACCCGTCGATCCGTCGATCGGTGATCGCATTCGGGCCCGTCGCGAGCTGCGGGGTTGGAGCATCCGGCATGCCGCCAGCCGTGCTGGCATCTCCCACACGTCGTGGTCGCGGATCGAGCGTGGCCAGCAGCGCACCGACCGGTACATGGTGGTGGATCTTGCTGCGGCGCTGGAGTGCTCGGTGGTCGATCTGACCGGGCAGGCGTACACGCCGGCCGATCGGCAGCTCGATGCGGCACGGATCGATGCCGAGCGGGTGTGGCGGATCATGATGGACACGCCGATGGTCGGCGCGCGGGAGATGCCGGCCACCGTCGAGCAGGTGCGCCGGGAGGCAGGGCTCGTGCGTGCCCTGTACGGGCGGTGTGACTACGCGGGTGCCCTGCGCAGGCTTGTCGACCTGGTGCCCGCGATGCACGGCCTGACCGATCGGCGGGCGGCGTTGGCGGAGATGGTCCCCGTCTACGGGGTCGCGATGGGTTCCCTGCTCAACGTCGGCTATCCGGCTCACGCGTGGCTCGCGGCGGAACGCTGTGCGGAGGCGGCGGGACTGCTGGACGATCCGGTGGCGGCGGGGGTGGCAGCGGCCAACCGGGCGCGGGTGTCGGCCTACTCCGGCGCGTACGGGCCGGCGCGGGCATGGTGCGACGCGGCGGGCGCCGACCTGGCGGGCAGCGGGGCGGACGGGGCCCTGGACGTGCTCGGGTTCCTGCATCTCGCGCGGGCCCATCACCTCGCCGGCCTGCGTGACCGGGCGGGCGCGGAGGAGCATCTCGCCGAGGCGGCGCGGATCGCCGCGCACACGGGGGAGACCGAGAGCTGGGATCTTGCCTGGGGCCCGCGGAACGTGGCGCTGTGGCGGATGGCGTTCCAGCTCGACACGGGCCGACCGGAGGAGGCGATCCGGACGGCCACCGGTGTGGACGTGAGCGGCCTGCCGGCGGTACGGCAGGTGTACTTCTGGCTGGACCTGAGCCGGGCCGCGGAGGCGGTCGGGCGGAGCCGGGACGCGGTGCGGATGCTGCTCGCGGCGGAGCGGGTTGGTCCGCAGCACGCGCGTTCGTCGACGTCGGCGCGCGAGACGGCCCGGGAGTTGCTGCGCCGGGGCGCTGCCTCGCCGGAACTGCGGGGCCTGTGTGAGCGGATGAGCATGACCGTGCAGTAGCCATCCGATAGTGGTGCGTAGGCGTTCCAGTGGCCGTGTGTGCTGTCCGTAGCGTTCTGATCACGGATGTGGCTGCTTCGATCTGACTGCCGCCGTGGCCCTGAGTCAGCGCGGCGGTGGCGGTCCTTCCCGGAGAGCCGGCCGCGCCACTTCCGGAAGGGTTTCAGATGGGCGGCACGCAGCGCGATCCAGGGCCGAGCCGGGGCGAGCAGGCGGAAACGGATGAACGGGAGGCGGCAAGACAGCGGATCCTCGCCCAGGCCGAGGCCGAACGGATACCGGTCGAGGAGACGACCCGGGCGGTGCCGGACCGGCGGTGGCGTCGTGGACAACAGTGAGCCGCCGATAGGGCGTCGGGTGGCGC
Organism: Micromonospora sp. WMMD712; assembly: GCF_029581295.1. NCBI lineage: Bacteria > Bacillati > Actinomycetota > Actinomycetes > Micromonosporales > Micromonosporaceae > Micromonospora > Micromonospora sp. WMMD712. The sequence goes on along the minus strand of NZ_CP120743.1, from coordinate 1,150,396 downwards.
AGTGGCGGGCGCGGCGGCGGATGACGCAGCAGATGCTCGCCGACCGGTTGGGCAAGTCCAAGAGCTGGGTGGACAAGGTCGAACGTGGCGTTCGCGCCTTGGACAGGTTCTCCGTCATCCAGGAAGTCGCCGAGGTGCTGCGGGTGGACGCGGCGTTGCTGCTGGGCGGTGACGTGCGGCGGGCGGGAACCGGCGGAACCGAGGGCGTGCAGGGGGTCCGGGCGGCGCTCGCCTGCCACGACATCCGCGCGGCCGGGCCTGAGGTGTGGCCGGTAGGGTCCACGGGCGAGTTGCACCGGCGGGTGGAGCACGCGTGGCTGACATATCAGCACGCGCACTACCCGCAGTTGATGCGGCTGGTGCCTGCCCTCCTCGCCGACGCCAGTTCCGCGCACGCCGCCGGTGGCGGGGGCGACGTGGCGGGCCTGCTGAGACAGGTCTATCGGATTGTCGCCTCGCTGCTGGTGAAGCTCGGTGAGCCGGATGTGGCGTGGCTCGCGGCCGACCGGGCCATGGTTCTGTCCACCGGCGACGCGCTGTGGACGGCGGTGGCGTCGGTGCCGCTCGGTCAGGCGTTGCGTGCGTCAGGCCAGGGTCGGGTGGCTGTGGCAGCGACGACCGTCGCCGCCCACCGGATCGCGCCGAGCGTGCCCCACGGGGCCCTGCCACAGGATCTGGCGGTGTGCGGCACTCTGCTGGTCGAGGCGGCCCTTGCCGCCGCCACCTGCGCCGACCACCGCAGCGTGGCGGAACTACTCGACCGGGCCGCCGAGATCGCCGAGCGGGTTGACGGCGGCCAGGACCACCACCACACCGGCTTCGGGGCGGCGGCGGTGCGGGTGGCGCGGGTCGCGGCGGCCGTCGAACTCGGCGACGGCGGCGAGGCAATCGCCCAGCACGCGCAGACGGTCAGGCTGCCCGGCTGGCGGCGACTGCCCGTCGAGCACCGGGCCGCCTACCTGGTCGATGTCGCGCGGGCGTACCTCCAGGTCGGTGACCTGCTGGGGGCGGGCCGTGCCCTGGTCGAGGCGGATCGGGCCGCGCCGGCCGAGGTCCGGGTGCGGCCATCGGCGCGTACGGTGATCGCCGAGGTGGCCCGGTGCGGCCCGGCGCCGGCCGGCGTCGCGCACCTGGCCACGGCGATCGGCCTGATTCGATGACCGCGCCGTTCCTGTCCCTGGCGCAGATCCGCAACCGGCTGATCCTCACCGCCCGCTGGGTCCTGCGCGACCACCGCCCCGGGCCCGACGGACGCTGTCCGGTCTGCCGCACGGCGGGCTGCCCGGCGGTGACCGCCGCCCGCGACGTCCTGCGCGCCACCACGGACGTGCGCCTCTGGAGCACCACAGCCCAGCCCACGGCACCCGATCGGCACGATCCCGGCGGGCCGCGGCGGAGCGGATGAGCGGGCCGCTGGTCGTCTCGGCAACCGGTAGGGTGCGGCCGTGACGGACGGGTGGGCGTGGGACGAGTCGCTGTTCGAGGGCGCCGCCGCGCACTACGAGCGGGGCCGCCTGCCCTACGCGGAGGGACTCGTGGCGGCGCTCGCCGACGAGCTGGGGCTCGACGGTTCGGGGCGGCTGCTGGATGTGGGCTGCGGCCCGGGGACGGTGACGGTGCCGCTGGCCGGGTGGTTCGCCGAGGCGGTGGGCGTGGACCCCGACGCCGGGATGCTGGCCCGGGCGCGGCTGCGGGCCGCGCGCGACGGCGTGGGCAACGTCCGGTGGGTACGCGCGCGGGCCGAGGACCTGCCCGCCGGGCTGGGCGTGTTCCGGGTGGTGGTGTTCGCGCAGTCGTTCCACTGGACGGTTCAGGACGCCGTCGCCGCCACGGTGCGGGGGATGCTGCCGCCGGGCGGGGCGTTCGTGCACGTCGGCGAGGTCACGGAGCCGTCGTCGACGCAGGGGCTGCCGCATCCGACGCCCCCGTACGACGGGATCGCCGACCTGGTGCGCCGCTGGCTCGGGCCGGTGCGGCGGGCCGGTCGGGGGTTCCTGCCGGGCGGGACGCCGGGCGGCGAGGCGCAGGTCCTGGCCGGGGCGGGCTTCGCGGGCCCGACGCGGCTGCGGGTGCCCTCCGGCGTGGTGGCGCGGCGGTCGGTCGACGACGTCGTGGCGTGGGTGCACTCGCGGTCGGACGGGGCCCCGCACCTGTTCGGGACGCGGCTGGCGGAGTTCGACGCCGAGCTGCGCGCCCTGCTCCTCGCGTCGTCGCCGGGCGGATGGTTCGCCGAGCGGGTGCCCGACACGGAGGTGCGGATCTGGCGTACTCCTCGGGCCTGAGGGCGGGGTCCGGCCGGGTGGCGTGCCGCCGGCCGGCACGGGGGTCGGCCGGCGGCACGCGGCGGGGGCGGGCCGGTCAGCCGGCCGCGACGGACGCGGCGGCGGCCACCTCGGCCAGCGGCCCCTGCACCAGTGGGCCCTGCACCGAGCCGCCGATGCGGTGGGCCTCGGCGAGGAGGTGGGCGCGCCAGCGCCGCCACAGCGGGGTCATCCGGGAGGTCAGCCAGACGACGTCGACGGCGTCGTCGGGCAGGACGGTGCGGATGCCGAGGGCGTGGCGGGCCGGGTGCGCCGGGTCGTCGGGGAGCTTGGCGAGCAGCGTCTCGTCGTAGTCGAACAGGTGGGCGGGCGGGAAGCCGGGCGGCAGCTCGCCGCCGCAGCCGAACACGGCGATCCGGGCGCCGGGCGGCACGGTGTCGCGCAGCCGGGCCAGTTCGGCCGTGACGTCGAGGGCGCGGACCCGGTTGACGGCGCGGCGGATGGCGGGCAGCTCCTGGCGCAGGTGCCAGGCGCGGGTGTCCTCCAGTTGGGGCAGGTGCCGGGCGAACCAGGCCCAGAGCAGCTCCAGCACCGGCTCGGGGTGCTTGCGCAGGATGGTCAGGACGTTGCTGGGGTTGTCGCCGGTGTCGCCGGTGGCCTCCCGGGGGTGGGGGCTGTCCACCGCCCACGCCTCGCGGCTGACCTCGAAGGCGAGTCCGTGGCGGTCCAGGCGCAGGCCGAGTTCGATGTCCTCGCCGCCCCAGGAGCGGAAGTCCTCGTCGAAGCCGCCGACGGCGTGGAAGCCCGCCGCCGGCACGGAGCAGTTGAGCGACCAGAACAGCTGCCAGGCCAGGGGCACCCGGGACAGGTCGAAGGCGGTGCTGGCGAAGGTGGCGTGCCGGCCGTCCTGGAAGGAGGGCAGCGCCCCGAACGCGCGGACGATCTCCTCGGGGCTGCGGTCGCGGGTCGCGGCCTCCAGCCCGGGGAGGGGGTCGCCGGGCTGGTAGCCGAAGGTGTAGCCGAGCACGGCGCGGGGCGGCCCGGGCCGGGCGTGGGCGGCGAGGTGGGCGGCGAGGAAGTCGGGGCCGGGCAGCACGCCGGTGTCGACGAACGCGAGGACGTCGCCGGTGGCGAGCCGGGCGCCGGCGTTGCGGGCGGCGGCGGCGCGGAAGCCGAGGTCGGGCTGGAAGTGGTAGCGCAGGCGCAGCCGGTCGGCGAACGCGTCGACGGTCTGCCGGGTGTCGTCGGTGGAGCCGTCGTCGGCGACGACGACCTCGTACCGCTCGGCGGGCATCCGTTGGCCGGCGAGCGCGGTCAGGGTGCCGCGCAGCAGGGGCGCGCGGTTGTAGGTGGGGACGATGACGGAGATCAGTGGCGTTGCGGCGCCAGATGACATGGTGTGACTCCGGTACTCGGGGGCGTCACAACCTATCGACCGTTGACTGAGTCGCGCATCAGTCGTGAGGCTTGTTCATCTCCTGCTTACGGAGCGCGGGAAGCCCTTACCCGAGTCACATTCCCGTATTGTCGGGCATCATTGTCGGGTATCGGCCGCGACCGAAACAGCCCAGCCGCGCCGAGCCGACGCGGGAGCGGGGCGCGTCCCGAACTGTGGGCGATGATCGTGATTTCTGGCAGGGTTGACACCATGCCGGCCCTCCTGCGTTCCCGTGTCACCGACTGGACCCTCACCGTGCCCGTGCTGGCCGTGGTGATCCTGGCTCTGACCTGGGGCAGGGAGCTGCCCCCGTTGGTCGTGGGGGTGGTCGCGACGTTCCTCGCCGGGGCGGTGCTCGCCGCCGTGCACCACGCGGAGGTGGTCGCCCACAAGGTGGGCGAGCCCTTCGGCTCGCTGGTCCTCGCCGTCGCCGTCACGGTGATCGAGGTGGCCCTGATCGTCACCCTGATGATCAGCGGCGGGGACAAGACGGTGTCGCTGGCCCGGGACACGGTCTTCGCCGCCGTCATGATCACCTGCAACGGCATCCTCGGCCTGTCCCTGCTGCTCGCGGCCCTGCGCCGCCGGGTGGCGGTGTTCAACCCCGAGGGCACCGGCGGGGCCCTGGCCACCGTGGCCACCCTGGCCACCCTCAGCCTGGTGGTGCCGACCTTCACCACCAGCCGGCCCGGCCCCGAGTTCTCCCCGCCGCAGCTCGTCTTCGCCGCCGTGGCGTCGCTCGCCCTGTACGGGCTGTTCGTGCTGGTGCAGACCGGCCGGCACCGCGACTACTTCCTGCCGGTCACCTCCGACGGGACCGTCGCCGACGCCGACGGCGACGGGCACGCCGACCCGCCGTCGACCGGCGCCGCCCTGGCCAGCCTGATCATGCTGCTGGTGGCGCTGATCGCCGTGGTGGGCCTCGCGAAGATGGTGTCCCCGGCGATCGAGGCCGGGGTCTCGGCGGCGAACCTGCCGCAGGCGTTCGTCGGTGTGGTGATCGCGCTGCTGGTGCTGCTGCCCGAGACCCTCGCGGCAGCCCGCGCCGCCCGCCGCGACCGGGTGCAGATCAGCCTCAACCTGGCCCTCGGGTCGGCCATGGCCAGCATCGGCCTGACCATCCCCGCCATCGCCATCGCCTCGATCTGGCTCGACGGGCCGCTGCTGCTCGGGCTCGGCGGCACCCAGCTGACCCTGCTGGCGCTGACCGTCGTCACCGGCGTGCTGACCGTGGTGCCGGGCCGGGCCACCCTGTTGCAGGGCGGCGTGCACCTGGTCCTACTGGCCGCGTTCGTCTTCCTCGCCGCCAGCCCCTGATTCCGCGCCGCCACCCCTGCGGGCCGCGCGCCGGCCCGGCGCGGCCCGGCCCACGGGCGCGGCCCCGGTCGACCGCGATCGGGGATGGTCACCGGGTCGCCGGCCGGGCATGATCGACAGGGAGCCGGGGTAGTGGACCGGTGGGACGAGCCCGGGAGGCACTGTGACGGCACGGTCGGGACGTCGACCCGGCGGTCCGCTGGCCGGTCTGCTGGCGGCGATGGTGCTGGCCAGCGGCTGCGTGGTCGGCGGGGTGAACGAGGGCGCGCCGCAGCAACCCCTGCCCCGGTCGACCCGCCAGCCCAGCTCGCCCCAGGGGGAGCAGACCCGCGCCGACGGCACCACCAGCGTGGCCGAGTTCCAGGAGGACATGGCCGTCGCGGTGGACAAGGCCGAGATCTACTGGACCGCGCAGTTCCGGGCGTCGGGCCGGCGGTTCCAGCCGGTCCGGCGGGTCGTGCCCTACCAGCGGGAGGGCGAGGTCTCCTGCGCCGGGCAGGCCCTGCCCCGCAACAACGCCGTCTACTGCTCGGCGGGCGACTTCATCGCCTACGACGTCCGCTGGTCGGTCGCGGCGTTCCGGCAGGTCGGCGACGCGTTCCTCTACTACCTGCTCGGCCACGAGTACGCCCACGGCATCCAGGTGCGGCTCGGACTGCGCGCCCAGTTCACCATCCAGCAGGAGTTGCAGGCCGACTGCCTGGCCGGGGCGTACATCGGCGGCTCGATCGAGGCCGGTGAGCTGCGGCTGGAGGACGGCGACCTCGACGAGTTCCGGGAGGGGCTGCTCGCCGTCGGCGACGACCCCGACCAGCCGTGGTTCGCCGAGGGCGCGCACGGCACCGCCGAACAACGCACCGACCACTTCTTCCGGGGCTACGAGCAGGGCCTCGCGGCCTGCAACCTGGGCTGAGGGCGGGCGGGGAGCCGGGCCGACGGCGTCCCCGGCGGGGACCGGGTCCCGGCGGCGACCGGGCCGACGCAGGTCAGGGCGGGGACCGGGTCCCGGCCGGGGCGGGCCGGCTGCAAGGATCGGGTCGACCCCGCGACGCCTGGAGGACCCCCTGAGCAGCCACCACCCCGCCGCCGTGCTCTTCGACATGGACGGCACCCTGGTCGACAGCGAGAAGCTGTGGGACGTCGCGCTGCGCGAGCTCGCCGCCGAGTACGGCGCCACCCTCTCCGACGCCGGGCGCAAGGCGCTGATCGGCACCAGCATGGCCGACGCGATGCGGATCCTGCACGACGACCTCGGCCAGCCGCACCGCGACCCGCAGGCCAGCGCGGCGTGGATCGACGCCCGGATCCTGGAGCTGTTCCGCACCGGGCTGCGGTGGCGGCCCGGCGCCCTGGCGCTGCTGCGGGCCGTCCGCGCGGCCGGCATCCCCACCGCCCTGGTCACCTCCAGCGGCCGGCCGCTGGTGGAGGTGGCGCTGGACACCCTGGGCCGGGACAGCTTCGACGCGGTGGTCTGCGGCGACGAGGTGGACGCGGCGAAGCCGCACCCCGAGCCGTACCTGACGGCCGCCCGGCTGCTCGGCGTGCCGATCGACAGGTGCGTGGCGATCGAGGACTCCCCGACCGGGGTGGCCAGTGCCCTCGCCGCGGGCGCGGCCGTGCTGGCGGTGCCGGCGGAGGTGCCGATCGCGCCGGCCGACGGCGTACACCAGCTCGACAGCCTGACCGGCGCGGACCTGGAGCTGCTCGCCGCCCTGCTCGGCGACCCGCCCGCGGCCACCTGAATGCCGGCGGCCCCGCCCGGCCGGCCTCCCTGCGCCCACGTCGATCTCCGTTGACGGTGCTCGGCGTGGCCACTATCCTCCGCTGCGTGTCCGGCCCCAAGGCATCCAGACGCTAGCCACCGCTGCGCGGTGGCTGGCCCCGACCAGGGCGCGGTGCAGCTCGGCCCAGGCTGAGCCAGCGCGTCTCGTCGCCGTGCCGTCACCCACGCCGCCGCTGTTGCCCGGGATGCCGTAGCCGCCGCCCTGACCTGTCGGGCCCGTGCTGCCGTCGCTCCCGGTCGCCTCGCGCGGCGGTGCCCGTCTGCCCGGCTGGACCGATCCGCCGCGCCATGGCCCGCCGCGTTCCCGCCATCCACCCACGACGCGGTTGTGGAGTCCTCATGCCAATTGTGATCTACATTCTCGGGCTCGCCGTCTTCGCCCAGGGAACAACCGAGTTCATGCTGGCCGGCCTGATCCCGGACATCGCCGCCGACCTGCGGGTCTCAGTCCCGGCAGCCGGCGCGCTCACCTCGACCTTCGCCGCCGGAATGATCGTCGGGGCGCCGCTGATGGCCGTGCTCAGCCTGCGCTGGCCCCGCCGTTCGGCGCTGCTGGTCTTCCTGACCGTCTTCGTCGCCGTCCACGTCGTCGGGGCCGTCACCGGCAGCTTCGGCGTCCTGTTGGCCACCCGCGTCGTCGGTGCCGTGGCCAACGCCGGGTTCCTGGCCGTGGGCCTCGCCACGGCGACCGGCCTGGCCGGGCCCCACGCCAAGGGCCGGGCCGCCGCCGTGCTGCTCGGGGGCGTCACCCTCGCCTGCGTCGCGGGCGTGCCCGTCGGCGCCGTGCTCGGAAACCTGTGGGGCTGGCGCTCGGCGTACTGGGCGGTGGCCGCCGTCTCCGTGCCCGCCGCCCTCGCGATCCTGCGTTCGGTGCCGCCCACGCCGCCGGGCACGCCCGTGCCCGACGCGCGGCGGGAGCTGCGCGCGCTGCGCCGTCCCCGACTGGCCGTGACCCTGCTGCTGGCCGCGCTGGTCAACGGCGCGACGTTCTGCACCTTCACCTACCTGGCCCCGCTGGTCACCGAGGTCAGCGGGTACGGCAGGGCGTGGGTGCCGGCGCTGCTGGCGGCCTTCGGCCTGGGATCGTTCGCCGGCGTCACCGTCGCCGGCCGGCTCTCCGACAGCCGGCCGATGCCGGTCCTGGTGGCCGGCGGCCCGGCCCTGCTCGCCGGCTGGCTGCTGTTCGCGGCGACCGCGGCGATCGCCCCGGTGGCGTTCCTGCTCGTCCTCGTGCAGGGGACGCTGTCGTTCGCCGTCGGGGCCACGCTGATCACGCTGGTGCTGTATCGGGCCGCCGACGCGCCGTCGCTGGGCGGCTCCTTCGCCACCGTCGCCCTCAACGTGGGCGCGGCCATCGGCCCCCTGCTGGGCGGCGCCGCGATCGGTGCCGGCCTGGGCTACCGGTCCCCGCTGTGGGTCAGCGCCCTGCTGGTGGCGCTGGCCCTGACGGTGGGACTGGCCCCGACGGCCCGGGGTCGGGACCGGACGGACGCCCCCGGGCAGCCGATCCCGTCGTAGTCCGCGCGGCCAGCCGCCCGCCCCGGGCGACCCCGGCCAGGGCGGGCGGCCCGGGCGACCGGTCCCGGCCCCGCCGTGGGCGAGCGGTCCCGGCGCTCGGCGTGGGTGCCGGTCCCGGTGCTCGGCGTTAAGAAGGGCCCCCTGCTATGCCGAAGGCGTTAACAGGGGGCCCTTCCTTGCGACTCAGTCGTGGGCGATCGCGCCCAGGACGTTGATCCGGGCGGCGCGGACCGCCGGCAGCGCCGCCGCGACCACCCCGATCAGCGCGGCCAGGCCGAGGAAGATCCCCATCTGCGACCACGGCAGCACCAGGTCGGTGATCCCCTCGTCCTTCAGCGCCCGCACCACCGCCGCGCCGAGGCCGGTGCCGACCGCGACGCCGAGCAGCGCGCCGAACACGGAGATCACCACGGCCTCCACGGTGATCATCCGCATGGTCTGCGCCCGGCGCAGCCCGATCGCCCGCAGCAGCCCCAGCTCCCGGGTGCGTTCCAGCACCGACAGCGCCAGGGTGTTGATGATGCCCAGCACCGCGATCACGATGGCCAGCGCCAACAGGATCTGGATCATCGTGAGCAGGGTGTCGAAGCCGCTGGTCTGCTGCTCGATGTAGCTGGCCCGGTCGGCCACCGACACCTCCGGGTTGTCGGCCACCAGCGCGTCGAGCTGCGGCTGCACCTGCGACACCGGCGTGCCCGGGGTCAGCCGCACCAGCGCCGTGAACGGCTCCGGGTTGGTGAACTCCGGCCCCGCCTGCCGGGGCAGGATGATCGACCCGATGGACCGCTCGTCGGGCAGCACCGCCGCCACCGTGTACGTGTGCGGCCCCTCGCCCCGGGCGAACTGCGCGGTCAGCCGGTCACCGACCGACTTGCCCAGCTCCTTGGCGCCGGACACGCTCAGCGCCACCTGGTCCGGCTTGAGGGTGGCGGCCGTGCCCGACTGCGGCACGGTGCCGTAGATGCGGGCCATCGCGGCCAGGTCGGTCAGCGCCACCACGTACGTCCGGTCGCCGTCGACGATCGCGTTGTCGTTGTAGACGCCCAGCACCGCGTCGACCCCCGGCAGCGCGGCGGCCCTGTCGACCACCGACGCGTCGAACGTGGGCGGCCGGGGCCCCGTCTGCGCCCCGGAGATCACCAGCTGCGCGTCGACCGTGCGCTCCGCCGAGGCGGAGATGCTCGACTTCGCCGAGTCCAGGATCACCGTCACCCCGGTCACCAGGGCGATGCCGACCATCAGCGCGGCGGCGGTGATCGCCGTGCGGCGCGGGTTGCGCCCCGAGTTCAGCCGACCCAGCCGGCCCGGCACCGACCAGGCGAACAACGCCCCGAGCAGCGACACCACCGGGCGGCTGATCAGCGGGGTCAGCAGCGCCACCCCGATGAACGTGAACAGCACCCCGGCCAGGATCACCGTCAGCGTGGCCCCGCCCGCGTTGCCGGTCAGGCCGACGGCCAGCAGCCCGCCGCCGAGGGCGGTGACCACCGCCCCGGACACCGTGACCTTCGTCAGCGGCCGGTCCGGGGTGGCCACGTCCTGCATCGCCGCGATCGGCGGGATGCGCGCCGCCCGCAGCGCCGGCAGCAGCGCCGCGACCACCGTGATCAGCATGCCGACGGCGAACGCGCCGACCACCGCCTGCGGCGGCACCCCGATCCCGGCCAGCTCCAGCCCGCCGGCGAACCTGCCGAACGCCCAGGCCAGCAGCGCGCCCACCCCGACGCCCGCGCCCAGCCCGAGGACCGAGGCGATCAGGCCGACCGCGAGGGCCTCCAGCACCACCGAACCGATGATCTGCCGCCCGCTCGCGCCGATGGCCCGCATCAGCGCCAGCTCCCGGGTCCGCTGCGCCACGATGATCGAGAACGTGTTGAGGATCAGGAACGTGCCCACCAGCAGCGCCACCGCGGCGAAGCCGAGCAGCACCTTGTTGAAGAACGACAGATCCTCCTTCAGGTCGGCCGACGAGGCGGCGGAGAGCTCCGCGCCGGTCTTCACGTCGTAGCCGGCGCCCAGCGTGCGGGCCACGTCGTCGCGCACCGTCTCGGCGCGCACCCCGTCGGCGACCCGCACGGTGACGTTGTTGAACGTGCCGGGCTTGCCGAGCATCAGCTGCTGGGCGGCGGGCGTGGTGAACGCGACCTCGTTCGCGCCGCCGATGGTGTCCCGGCCGCTGCTGTAGCCGAAGACGCCCACCAGGGTGAACTCGCGCCGCTTCGACTCGAAGGCGGTCAGCGCGCCGACCCGGTCGCCCACCTTCACCTTCGCGGCCTTCGCCAGTGCCGCGTTGACCGCGATCTCATCGTCGGCCTGCGGGCCGCGCCCCTCGCGCAGCCGCACCAGGTCGGACTCGCCCGTCCAGTTCGTGCCGAGCTGCGGCGGACCGAACGACGTGACGACCTTGCCGTTGCTGCCGATCAGCCGGGCCCCGTCGGCGTTGACCAGGCCCGTGGCCGACGCCACCCCGGGCACCGCCCGCACCCGGTCCACCACGTCCGCGGGGAACGGAGCGGACACCTGCTCGCCCTCGCCCTCGCCCACCTCCAGCTTCGGCTTCGCGGCCACGTTGACGTCGACGCCGGCGTACGCGTCGGCGAAGATCGCGTCGAAGGACCGGCCGAGGGTGTCGGTGAGCACGAACGCCCCGGAGACGAACATGACGCCGAGCACCACCGCCAGGCCGGACAGGACCAGGCGCACCTTGCGCGCCAGCAGGCTCTTCATGGTCGCCCGGAACATCAGTTGCCCACCTCGGTCGCGGCGGGGACGTCCAGCTTCTTCATCGTGTCCAGCACCGTGTCGGCCGTCGGCTCGATCAGCTCCGACACGATCTCCCCGTCGGCGAGGAACACCACCCGGTCGGCGTACGCGGCGGCCGTCGGGTCGTGGGTCACCATGACGATCGTCTGGCCGTGCTCGCGCACCGAGTTGCGCAGGAAGCTCAGCACCTCCGCGCCGGAGCGGGAGTCCAGGTTGCCCGTCGGCTCGTCGGCGAAGATCACCTCGGGGCGGGCGACCAGCGCCCGCGCGCACGCCACCCGCTGCTGCTGCCCGCCGGAGAGCTGCGCCGGGCGGTGGTCGAGCCGGTCGCGCAACCCCACCGTCGCGATCACCACGTCGTACCAGGCCGGGTCGGGCTTGCGCCCGGCGATCGACAACGGCAGCAGGATGTTCTCCTTCGCCGTCAGCGTCGGCAGCAGGTTGAACTGCTGGAAGATGAAGCCCACCTTGTCGCGGCGCAGCTTCGTCAGCCCGGCGTCGCCGAGCCCCGTCACCGTCGTGTCGCCGATCGCCACCGTGCCCCGGGTCACCGCGTCCAGGCCCGCCAGGCAGTGCATCAGCGTCGACTTGCCCGACCCCGACGGGCCCATGATCGCGGTGAACCGGCCCCGTTCGAACTCGGCGCTCACCCCCCGCAGCGCGACGACCTGCGCCTCGCCGCTGCCGTACACCTTCCACACGTCGCTGGCACGGGCAGCGGCCTGCGCCTGCCGGCCTGTCGTCGCGGTCACGTCATCTACCTCTTCCGTCGGGCTGGGCCGCACCGGCCCCCGCTGGCCCGGTGCGGGCATGAGCCCATCCTCGGCCCCCGCCGCCGCCGAACCCTCCGACTTCGGGCGGACCTGCGGCGGAAATCCCGCTGCGGGTGGGCCCGGATGCCGGCTCAGGGTTGCCCCTGACCGCTACGGGCGCGCGCCGCCGCCGGCTATCCCCGGGGCCGCACCAGACCCGACTCGTACGCGAGCACCACGGCCTGCACCCGGTCGCGCAGCCCCAGCTTCGTCAGCACGTGCCCGACGTGGGTCTTCACCGTCGTCTCGCTGACCGTCAACTCCCGGGCGATCTCCGCGTTGGACAGCCCCCGCGCCACCTGCACCAGCACCTCCCGCTCGCGCTCGGTGAGCGTGCTGAGCGCCCGGGGCGGCGTCGCCGTCGGATCGGGCAGCGAGTCGGCGAAGCGGTCCAGCAGCCGCTTGAGGATCCGCGGGGCGACCACCGCCTCCCCGGCGGCCACCGTGCGGATCGCCGTCACCAGGTCCTCCGCCGGCACGTCCTTGGCCAGGAAACCGCTGGCCCCGGCCCGCAGCGCGCCCACCACGTACTCGTCGAGGTCGAACGTCGTCAGGATCAGCACCCGCACCGGCAGCCGGGCCTCGACGATGGCCCGGGTCGCGGCCACCCCGTCCATCCGGGGCATCCGGATGTCCATCAGCACCACGTCCGGCAGCAGCCGGCGCGACAGCTCCACCGCCTCCACGCCGTCGCCGGCCTCGGCCACGATGTCCAGCCCCTCCTCGGAGCCCAGCACCATCCGGAACCCGGTGCGCAGCAGCGGCTGGTCGTCGGCGAGCAGGATCCGTACCGGCCGCGGCGGCGGCGCGCCCTCTTCGGTCATCTGGGGTCCCCCCGTCGCGCCGGCCCGGCCGGCTGGTCGTGACGCGGCCCGGTCACACCGGCACCGCCCCGAGCTGCTCCACCGGAATCCTCGCGTACACCCGGTAGCCGCCGCCGGGCCGGGCCCCGGCGCGCAGCGTCCCGCCGTAGAGGCCGACCCGCTCCCGCATGCCCACCAGCCCGTGCCCGATCCGGACCGCGCCCGGCGTCGGCCCCCGACCGGTGTCGGTGACCTCCACCGCCAGGTACGCCGCGCCGAACGTCAACCGCACCACCGCCGTCGCCTCCCCGGCGTGCTTGAGGGCGTTGGTCAGCGCCTCCTGCACGATCCGGTAGACCGTCAACGCCACCCCCTCCTCCAACGGCCCCGGCTCGCCCTCGACCCGCAACGTCACCGGCAGCCCCGCCTCGCGCACCTGCTCCACCAGCGGCCCGATGCCCGCCAGCCCCGGCTGCGGGGCCAGGTCGGCCGCCGGCTCCGCGTCGGTGCGCAGCACGTCCAACAGCCGGCGCAGCTCCCGCAGCGTCGCCCGGCCGGTGTCCTCGATCGTGGCGATCGCCTCGTCGGCGGCGTCCGGGTCGCGGCGCAGCACCCGCCGCGCCCCGGTGGCGAGGACCCCCATCACGCTCACGTGGTGGGCCACCACGTCGTGCAGCTCCCGGGCGATGCGCCGCCGTTCGTCGGCGACCGCCTGCTCGGCCAGGGACCGCTGGTTCTGCTCGGCCACCCGGGCCCGCTCCCGCAGCGCCTCGGTGGAGGCGCGGCGGGCGTGCACCGCCCGGCCCACCGCGTACGCCACCACGGCGACGAGCACGTTGTTGAGCACCAGGTAGGCCGCACCCACCTCGAAGACCGTGTCGTCGACCGGGTCGAAGACGTTGACCGCCGCCACCGGCACCCACAACGCCACGGTGGCCAGCGCCGCCGGGCGGGCCCGGTGGCGCGCCGCCATCGTGTACGTCAACACCACGAAGGCGAGGCTCTGCGTGTTCGGGGCGTGCCCGAACAGCACCGGCACCGCCAGGGTCGCCACGGCGGCGGCCACCGCCGGCCACGGCGCGGCCCGGCGCAGCGCCACCGGGGCGGCGCACAGCACGCTCCAGCCCAGCGCCGCCGGCAGCGGGCCGGGCCGGAAGTCGACCGGGGTGAGCAGGACGAAGAGGGCGTCCACCAGCACCACGGCGACGGCGAGCAGCGCGTCGGAGGCCAGCGGGCGGCCGCGCAGCCACGCCCTCAACCCTGCGGTCATAGGGGAACGCTAGCCGCCGCCGCACGCGATCGGTCGTCGCCGACGGTGAACCCGGCCTCCTCCTCAGGGAGGAGCCTCACTCGTCCGCGCCGGGCGGGCTGGGCCGGGACCGGGCGTCGACCAGCGGGTCCGCCGAGGCGGCCGCCGCCGGGAACGGCGGCGGGGTGCCGCCGAAGCTCGGGCACAGCGCCTGGTGGTTGCACCAGTCGCACAGCCGGCTCGGCCGCGGCCGGAAGTCCTGCCGGGCCGTCGCCGTCTCGATCGCCTGCCACAACGCCACCACGGTGCGCTCGAACCGCGCCAGCTCCTCCGCGTCGGGGGTGTAGTCACAGACCTCCGCGTCCTTGAGGTAGAGCAGCCGCAGCACCCGCGGCACCACCCCGCGCGTGCGCCACAGCACCAACGCGTAGAACTTGAGCTGGAACAACGCCCGCGCCTCGAACGCCTCCCGGGGCGCGCCGCCGGTCTTGTAGTCGACCACCCGCAGCGCCCCGTCGGGGGCCACGTCCAGGCGGTCCAGATAGCCCCGGATCAGCAGCTCGTCGTCGACCACGGCCGAGATCAACGCCTCCCGCTCGGCCGGCTCCAACCGGCGCGGGTCCTCCACCGCGAAGTAGCCCCCCAGCAGCCCGGACGCCGACCGCAGGAACTCGGCCGTGCCGTCGGGATCGGCGGCGTCGAACAGGGCGGCCAGCTCCGGCTGCTCGGCGACCAGCCGGTCCCACTGCGGGGCCACCAGGTCACCGGCCGCCTCCGGGGTGCGGCCCGCCGCCGGCAGGTCGAACAGCCGCTCCAGCACCGCGTGCACCAGCGTGCCCCGGGCCTGCTCCACGCTCGGCCGCTCGGGCAGCCGGTCGATGCTGCGGAAGCGGTAGAGCAGCGGACACGTCTTGAAGTCGGCCGCCCGCGACGGCGACAGCGACGCCCGGACCGTCGCCGGCACCTCCGCCGTGGCCCGCGCCTGCTGCTGGTCGATCACCGGTTCCGCCGTCATGCCCGGAAGGTTAGGCCACCGGTCCGACAAGCCCGCCGCGCCGCTCCGCCGGGTCGCCGTCGGCGTCGGGTCCGTAGCATCGGGGCGATGGAGCAGCCGCAGAGCGACCGACCGCCGCGCCGTCCCACCCGCACCGGCCTCACCGTCGGCCGGGTCCTCGGCGTGCCGCTGCACCTCAACGGGTCGATGCTGCTGCTGGCCCTGCTGGTCACCGTGACCTACGCCGAGTTCGCCCGCCGCCAGCTCGACCTCTCCCAGCTCGGCGCGTACCTGATCGGCGTCGGGTTCGTCGTGTCGCTGCTCGGCTCGGTGCTGCTGCACGAGCTCGGCCACGCCCTCACCGCCCGCCGCCACGGCATCGGCGTGCGGGGCATCACCCTGGAACTGCTCGGCGGCTACACGGAGATGGACCGCGACGCCCCCAGCCCCCGCGTCGACCTGCTGGTGTCGCTGGCCGGCCCGGCCGTCTCCGCGGTGCTCGGCGTCGCCGCCGTCGCCGCGACCCTGGCGCTGCCCGACGGCACCCTGACCAACCAGCTCGCCTTCCAGCTCGCGGTCAGCAACGTCATCGTCGCGCTGTTCAACCTGCTGCCCGGGCTGCCGCTCGACGGCGGACGGGCCCTGCGAGCCGCGGTGTGGGCGTTCACCCGCGACCGGCACACCGGCACCGAGGTCGCCGGCTGGGTCGGCCGGGCCGTCGCCGTCGGCACCGTCGCGGCGACGCTCGCGCTGACCGTCACCGGGCTGCTGGCGCCCCTGGCCCTGCCGCTGATGCTGCTCGTCGCGGTCACCCTGTGGCGCGGGGCGGGGCAGTCCATCCGGCTGGCCCGGATCAGCCGCCGGTTCCCGCTGATCGACCTGCGCCGGCTGGCCCGCCCCGTCCTCGCCGTGCCCACCGGCACGCCGCTGGCCGAGGCGCAGCGCCGCCGCGCCGAGGGCGACCGCCCCGACGCCGCGCTCGCCGTCACCGACGGCGCGGGCCGGCCGGTCGCGCTCGTCGACCCCGTCGCCGCCGACGCCGTGCCGCCGGCCCGCCGGCCCTGGATCGCCGTCGACGCCGTCGCCCGCGCCCTGGCCGGGCTGCCCGTCCTGCCGGCGGGCCTCGACGGGGAACGGGTGATGGAGGCCGTGCGGACCCACCCGGGCGCACAGTACGTCGTGACGGCAGGCGAAGATGTCGTCGGCGTTCTGCACATCGCGGACCTGGCGCAGCTCCTGGAACCCAAACGGAAGATGAACACGTGACCGCACATCCCCCCACCCTCCCGGCCGACCCCGACGCGCCGGCGTCCGCCGACAGCCCGGCGTCGCCGCCCGTGCCGGCGGCCCACGGCAGCGACGCGCCGGGCCTCCGCCACGCCAGGGGGCCCTTCCGCCCCGGCGACCGGGTGCAGCTGACCGACCCGAAGGGGCGGATGCACACGGTCACCCTGGAACCCGGCAAGGAGTTCCACACCCACCGCGGGATCCTCGCCCACGACGCGCTCGTCGGGCTGCCCGACGGCAGCGTGGTCACCACCTCCGGCGGCGGCACCGCGTTCCTCGCGCTGCGTCCGCTGTTGTCGGACTACGTCCTGTCCATGCCGCGCGGCGCCCAGGTGATCTACCCGAAGGACTCGGCGCAGATCGTCGCCATGGGCGACATCTTCCCCGGCGCGAAGGTCCTCGAGGCCGGCGCCGGCTCCGGCGCGCTGAGCTGCTCCCTCCTGCGGGCCGTCGGCACCACCGGCGAACTGCACTCCTACGAGCTGCGCGACGACTTCGCCCAGATCGCCCGCCGCAACGTCGAGGCGTTCTTCCACGGCCCGCACCCGGCGTGGCGCCTGCACGTCGGCGACGTCGCCGCGTGCGCGGAGACCGGCTTCGACCGGATCATCCTGGACATGCTCACCCCCTGGGAGGCCCTCGACATGGTCGAGCGGGCGCTCGTGCCCGGCGGGGTGTTCATCGGCTACGTCGCCACCACGCCCCAGCTCTCGGAGCTGGTCGAGGCGCTGCGCGAGCGCGGCGGCTGGACCGAGCCGCGCGCCTGGGAGTCCCTGGTGCGCGACTGGCACGCCGAGGGGCTGGCCGTGCGTCCCGACCACCGGATGATCGCGCACACCGCGTTCCTCGTCTCCGCCCGCCGGCTCGCCCCCGGCGTCACCGCCCCGCCCCGGCGGCGCAAGCCCAGCAAGGGCGCCGAGGCGTACGCCGAACGCAAGCAGGCGCTGCGCGCGGCCGCCGAGGCCCGGCAGGCCGCCGCCGCCCAGGCCGCCGGGGCGCTGCCCGACACGGCGGAGGAGCGTGGGGTGGCCGGATGAGCCAACCGGGCTTCGGCGGTCAGGACGTGCCGGCGGTGTTCCCCGACTGGTCGCCCTACCCCGACCTCGAATCGGCGGCGCGGGCCTACCTGCGGGACCCGGACGTCGCCCTGGAGGCCCTGGGCGGGGTGCTGCGCGGCGCCTCCGTGCTCGGCTTCACCCTCGAACGGTTCGTCAACGAGGTCAACGGGGTGTGGCAGGAGGTGGTGGTCTGCGACGGCAGCCGCCTCGTGCTCTGGCACGGCGAGGACGTGCCGCCGGGGGAGGGGCCGCCCGGGTCGATGACCTCGTCGCTGCGGGTGGTGCCGGTCTCCACCGTCACCGAGGTCGGCTGCCGGCGGCGGCTCACCCGCACCGACGACGGCCGGATCCGGGTCGACAGCATCGACGTCTACCTGCTGCTCACCTCGCTCGACGAGGCGCCGCCCGGCGACGAGATCGGCGGGGTGCCGCGGCACGACGCGCTGCGCTTCGGCAAGACCCTCGACGACGGCGGGGCCGGGCAGATCGCCCGGCTGGAGGAGTTCGCCCGGACGGTCGCCGCCGTGGTGGGCCGCCCGCTGCTCTGAGCCCGGCCCGTCGGGCGCCACCGCCAGGGTCGTCCCGCCGGGGCGGCCCGGCGGGTGCCCGGTCGGCGGTCGGTCGCCGCGGCGGCCGGGCTCAGTCGTCCTCGGCGGCCGGGCCGGCGACCTCGACGCCGTCGCCCCGCACCACGTGGATGCACTCGCCCGGGCACTCCTTCGCCGAGTCGATCACCTCGAGGCGCAGGTGCTCGGGCACCCCCACCCGGCTGCCCGGGGCGAGCTGCAACTCGCCGTCGGGGCCCTTGACGTAGGCCAGCCCGTCGACGTCGAACTCGAAGACCTCCGGCGCGTACTGCACGCACAGGCCGTCACCCGTGCAGAGGTCCTGGTCAACCCAGACCTGCAACTGGTCGGTCGCGACCTCGCTCACCGGCGTACCCCCATGTTCTCCCGTCCCACGACACGACGGTACCCGAACGCTCCGACCTGCCCCTGCGGCCACCCTGGCGATCAAGGTTCAGTGACGAGGGCGTTGCGTGGGACCGAATCGGCCTCATAGCGGCTAGTGTTAGGGCAGAACGTTCAAGCCCCCCGGGGAGGTGGGACGTGGCACGCAGCGACGACGCGGACTCGCGCGCCGCACGGTGGGAGAAGGAGGCCCACGATCTCTCCACGCAGGTCGCGTTCCTTCAAGAGGAACTCGCTCTGGTGCGGCGCAAGTTGACCGAAAGCCCCCGACACGTCCGGCAGCTCGAAGAGCGGCTGGCGGCCACCCAGGCACAGTTGGCGCGGCTGACCGAGAACAACGAACGGCTCGTGAGCACTCTCAAGGAGGCCCGAGCGCAGATCGTGACGCTCAAGGAGGAGATCGACCGCCTCGCGCAACCGCCGAGTGGCTACGGTGTCTTCCTGGCAGCGCACGAGGACGGCACGGTGGACGTGTTCACCGGGGGGCGCAAGCTCCGGGTGGCCGTCTCTCCCTCGCTGGACGTCGCGGAGCTGCGACGTGGCCAGGAGGTCCTGCTCAACGACGCGCTCAACATCGTCGACGCGTTCGGGTTCGAGCGGGTCGGCGAGGTGGTGATGCTCAAGGAGATCCTCGCGGGTCCCGACGGCGCTCCGGGCGACCGGGCGCTGGTGGTCTCGCACTCCGACGAGGAGCGCATCGTGCACCTCGCCGAGACCCTGATCGGCTCGCCGATCCGGGCCGGCGACTCGCTCATGATCGAGCCCCGCTCGGCGTACGCGTACGAGCGGATCCCGAAGAGCGAGGTCGAGGAGCTCGTCCTGGAGGAGGTGCCCGACGTCGACTACACCGACATCGGTGGCCTCCAGTCGCAGATCGAGCAGATCCGCGACGCGGTGGAGCTGCCCTTCCTGCACGCGGACCTGTTCCGTGAGCACCAGCTCCGCCCGCCCAAGGGCATCCTGCTCTACGGCCCGCCCGGCTGCGGCAAGACGCTCATCGCCAAGGCGGTGGCGAACTCGCTGGCCAAGAAGATCGCCGAGCGGCTCGGCAAGGAGAGGCACACCAGCTTCTTCCTCAACATCAAGGGCCCGGAGCTGCTCAACAAGTACGTCGGCGAGACCGAGCGGCACATCCGGTTGATCTTCCAGCGGGCCCGGGAGAAGGCCGGCGAGGGCACGCCCGTGATCGTGTTCTTCGACGAGATGGACTCCATCTTCCGCACCCGCGGCTCCGGCGTCTCCTCCGACGTGGAGAACACGATCGTCCCCCAGCTGCTCAGCGAGATCGACGGCGTGGAGGGGCTGGAGAACGTCATCGTCATCGGCGCCTCCAACCGGGAGGACATGATCGACCCGGCCATCCTGCGCCCCGGCCGGCTCGACGTGAAGATCAAGATCGAGCGGCCGGACGCCGAGGCGGCCAAGGACATCTTCTCCAAGTACATCCTCGCCGGGCTGCCGCTGCACCCGGACGACCTGGCCGAACACGGCGGCGACGCCCAGGCCACCGTCGCCGCCATGATCGACGCGGTGGTCCTGCGGATGTACTCCGAGACCGAGGAGAACCGCTTCCTCGAGGTCACCTACGCCAACGGCGACAAGGAAGTCCTCTACTTCAAGGACTTCAACTCCGGCGCGATGATCCAGAACATCGTCGACCGGGGCAAGAAGATGGCGATCAAGGAGTTCCTCACCTCCGGCCGCAAGGGCCTGCGCCTGCAGCACCTCCTCGACGCCTGCGTCGACGAGTTCCGCGAGAACGAGGACCTGCCCAACACCACCAACCCCGACGACTGGGCCCGCATCTCCGGCAAGAAGGGCGAACGGATCGTCTACATCCGCACGCTCGTCTCCGGCGGCAAGGGCACCGAGGCCGGCCGGTCGATCGAGACCGCCAGCAACACCGGCCAATACCTGTAAACCCCCGACGACACGCCCCGGGGCCCGCGACAGCGACGTCGCGGGCCCCGTCGCGTACCCGTGCCCGGCACGACACCGCCCCGACGTGGCCGCCCGCCGCACCCCCGCACCGCGCGGCGCGGACTACGCTCGACGTGACGGGGGACCGGGTCGGCGAGCGAAGCGGGTAGGTTGATGAGCGTAAGACGGATCATGGGCACCGAGGTCGAGTACGGCATCTCCGTGCCCGGCCAGGCGGGGGCCAACCCGATGGTCACCTCCTCCCAGGTGGTCAACGCCTACGGGGCGCGCCCCGAACTCAACCGGGGCGGCCGGGCCCGCTGGGACTACGAAGAGGAGTCGCCGCTGCGCGACGCCCGCGGCTTCACCTACTCCGGCGCCGCGTACGACCCCGCCGAGGCGCTCGCCGACGAGGACCTCGGGCTGGCCAACGTCATACTCACCAACGGCGCCCGCCTCTACGTCGACCACGCCCACCCCGAATACTCCACCCCCGAGGTCACCAACCCCCTCGACGTGGTGAAGTGGGACAAGGCCGGCGAACGGGTGATGGCCGAGGCGGCCCGCCGGGCCGCCACCATCCCGGGCACCCAGCCCATCCACCTCTACAAGAACAACACCGACAACAAGGGCGCCAGCTACGGCGCCCACGAGAACTACCTGATGCGCCGGCAGACGCCGTTCGCCGACATCGTCGCGTACCTGACGCCGTTCTTCGTCACCCGCCAGATCGTCTGCGGCGCCGGCCGCGTCGGCATCGGCCAGGACGGCGGCGCCAGCGGCTTCCAGATCTCCCAGCGCGCCGACTTCTTCGAGGTCGAGGTCGGCCTGGAGACGACGCTCAAGCGGCCCATCATCAACACCCGCGACGAGCCGCACGCCGACGCCGACAAGTACCGCCGGCTGCACGTCATCATCGGCGACGCCAACCTGTCGGAGATCTCCACGTACCTCAAGGTCGGCACCACCGCCCTGATCCTCACCATGATCGAGGAGAAGGCGCTCGGGCCGGACCTGGGCATCGCCGACCCGGTGGGCGAGCTGCGCGCCGTCAGCCACGACCCGTCGCTCAAGCACCTGATGCGGCTGCGCGACGGGCGGCGGCTGACCGCCCTGGACGTGCAGTGGGCCTACTTCGAGCGGGTCAGCTCCTTCGTGGACGACCGGTACGGCGCCGACGTCGACGAGCAGACCGCCGACGTGCTCGACCGCTGGGAGAGCGTCCTCGACCGGCTCGGCCGCGACGCGTTCGAATGCGCCGACGAGCTGGACTGGGTGGCGAAGCTGCGGGTGCTGGAGGGCTACCGGGAGCGGGAGAAGCTCGGCTGGGGCTCGCACAAGCTCCAACTGGTCGACCTCCAGTACTCCGACGTGCGGCCGGAGAAGGGCCTCTACCACCGGCTCGTGCAGCGCGGGTCGATGAAGACGCTGCTGACCGACGAGCAGACCCGCACGGCGATGACCGAGCCGCCGGAGGACACCCGGGCCTACTTCCGGGGCCGCTGCCTGGCCCAGTACGCCTCCGAGGTGGTCGCCGCGAGCTGGGACTCGGTGATCTTCGACGTGGGCCGGGAGTCGCTGGTGCGGGTGCCGATGATGGAGCCGGAGCGGGGCACCCGAAAGCACGTCGGCGCGCTGTTCGACCGGTGCGTCAGCGCGAAGGACCTGCTGGAGACGCTGACCGGCGGCTGACCCTGCCGAGGGCCCGAAAGCCCGCCCCGCGCCAAGCCGGCGCGCGGCGGGCTTTTCGTCGCCTCCGCGAGGTAAGTTCATCGGAGACGATCGTGGAGGAGGCAGCAATGGCCACTCGTGACAGCGGCGGGCAGTCGCAGTCGGGCAAGGCCCGGCAGGGCGAGGAGATCGAGGACGTCACCACCGAGGCGAACCCGGAGGTCGCCGAGCGGCACGCCGAGATCACCGAGGACGTCGACGACCTGCTCGACGAGATCGACTCCGTCCTGGAGGAGAACGCAGAAGAGTTCGTGAGGGGATACGTACAGAAGGGAGGTCAGTAGGGCATAGTGGGGAAAAACGGACATGCCTCTATCGCTTGACGATCGAGATGGGTTGCGCCGCTGCCGCGACTGCGGCGTATGGAAGGCGCTCGAAGAGTTCTGCGCGAGCAGCAAGCGTCCTTCCGGTCGCGGCAGCTACTGCAAGGCGTGCTTCAACGTCCGCTCGCGCGCAAGCTACGCGAAGCGGCTCAAGGAAACTCGCGGTCGGGAGGTCAAGCAGTCGCCACAAGTGCCCGACGGGCACCGCTTCTGCCCGGACTGCGGCACCGCCAAGCCAGTAACGGACTTCCCTCGGAACAGGTCCGACAGCACCGGCTACGCCAGTTACTGCAAGCCCTGTCACAACACCCGCACTCGGGAGACCAAGCAGCGGCTCTACGGCGGCAACCGCGAATACCACCTGCGCCAGCGCTACGGGGTGGGGCAGAAGGAGTTCGACGAGCTCCTAGCCGAGCAGGGCGGGGTCTGCGCGATCTGTGGTGGCGCGGACCCGCAACATCTGGACCACGATCATCGCACCGGCTGGGTGCGCGGGATACTCTGCTTCAACTGCAACGGCGGTCTTGGCCAGTTCCGTGACAGTCCTACGAGACTGGCCAGGGCGATCACGTACCTGAGAGGAACCACGTGGCAGCGGGCTTTGATCCATCCGGGCGTCTACCAGATGCGTTCACCAACGCGGGGACGTCGTCCTTCACGTCTTTCCTGAGCAGGGTGGCCCCCGAGATGCTGCCCGGCCGTCGGCCGTTGCCGCCCGGCATGGCCGCCGACCTGGCGCCGCACGCGACCACCATCGTGGCCATCTCGGCCGCCGGTGGCGTGGTGATGGCGGGCGACCGGCGGGCCACCATGGGCAACCTGATCGCCCAGCGGGACATCGAGAAGGTGCACCCGGCCGACGCGTACTCGCTGGTCGGCATCGCGGGCACCGCGGGCATCGGCATCGAGCTGATGCGACTGTTCCAGGTGGAGCTGGAGCACTACGAGAAGATCGAGGGCGCGATGCTCTCGCTCGACGGCAAGGCCAACCGGCTGGCGTCGATGATCCGGGGCAACCTGGGCGCGGCCATGCAGGGCCTCGCGGTGATCCCGCTGTTCGCCGGGTTCGACCTGGCCGCCGCCGACCCGGCGCGGGCCGGGCGGATCTTCAGCTTCGACGTCACCGGCGGCCCCTACGAGGAGACCGGCTACGACGCGATCGGCTCCGGTTCGATCTTCGCGCGGTCGGCGTTGAAGAAGCGGTTCCGGGCGGGCCTGCCGGTCGACGACGCGGTGCGGCTCGCGGTGGAGGCGCTCTACGACGCGGCCGACGACGACACGGCCACCGGCGGCCCGGACCTGACCCGCCGGATCTACCCGGTGGTGATGACGGCGACGGCGGAGGGCACGCACCGGCTCACCGACGCCGAGACGGCCGCGATCGCCGAGGCCGTGGTGGCCGGCCGGATGGAGAACCCGGGCGGCTGAGCCCCGCCTCCGCCCCAGTCAGCAGTCGTCGTCAGCACAGCGCCCAAAGGAGAACCGCCGCCGTGGCCATGCAGTTCTACGCCTCGCCCGAGCAGATCATGCGCGACCGTTCCGAGCTGGCCCGCAAGGGCATCGCCCGGGGCCGCAGCGCGGTGGTCGTGAGCTACTCCGGCGGGGTGCTCTTCGTCGCGGAGAACCTCTCCAGCACCCTGCACAAGGTCAGTGAGATCTACGACCGGATCGGCTTCGCCGCCGTGGGCCGGTACAACGAGTTCGAGAATCTGCGTCGCGCCGGGGTCCGGATGGCCGACCTGAACGGCCTGAGCTACGACCGGCGGGACGTGACGGGTCTGGCGTTGGCCAACGCGTACGCGCAGACCCTCGGCGCCATCTTCACCGAGCAGTCGAAGCCGTTCGAGGTGGAGATCTGCGTGGCGGAGGTGGGCGCGACGCCGGAGGCCGACGCGCTCTACCGGTTGACCTACGACGGTTCGGTCAACGACGAGCCGGGCCGGATGGCGATGGGTGGGCAGGCCGAGGCGATCTCCGGTGTGCTCAAGTCGCAGCACCGGCCGGACATGTCGCTCGGCGAGGCGGTCCGGGTGGCCGTGGCGGCGTTGGGCAGCGTCGGCGGTGAGGGCGGCGCGGCGCGGACGATCGCGGCGAACCAGTTGGAGGTGGCGGTCCTGGACCGGCACCGTAAGGGCCGGACGTTCCGGCGGATCACCGGCGCGGCCCTGACCGCGCTGCTGGACGCCGGGGCGGAGGAGTCGACGGAGCCGGCGACCGAGGAGCGTCCGGAGACTCCGGCGACGCCGACGCAGGAGGCGGGGAAGCCGACGACGTCGGCGGGCTCGGCGGACCTGGAGGGGTAGCGCGGGTCCGACACGCCCGGGCGTGACCGTTCGACGACAGTGATCACCTGGCCGGCCACCCAGATGGGTGGCCGGTCGTGTGTGTCCGGGTGGTCAGCCCTGCCCATTCGGGGCCGGAGAGGACTAATGTCAACTCATGGAGCGGCGAATCTTCGGCCTTGAGACCGAGTACGGCGTCACCTGCACCTACCGTGGGCAGCGGCGGCTGTCCCCCGACGAGGTCGCGCGGTACCTGTTCCGTCGGGTGGTGTCGTGGGGCCGGTCGAGCAACGTGTTCCTGCGCAACGGCGCCCGGCTCTACCTGGACGTGGGGTCCCACCCGGAGTACGCGACGCCGGAGTGCGACTCCGTGGTGGACCTGGTGGCCCACGACCGGGCGGGGGAGCGGATCCTGGAGGGGCTGCTCGTCGACGCGGAGAAGCGGCTGCACGACGAGGGCATCGCGGGTGAGATCTACCTGTTCAAGAACAACACGGACTCGGCGGGGAACTCGTACGGCTGCCACGAGAACTACCTGGTCTCCCGGCACGGCGAGTTCGGCCGGCTGGCGGACGTGCTGATTCCGTTCCTGGTGACCCGGCAGTTGATCTGCGGGGCGGGCAAGGTGCTGCAGACGCCCCGGGGTGCGGTCTACTGCCTGTCGCAGCGGGCGGAGCACATCTGGGAGGGGGTGTCGTCGGCGACGACCCGGAGTCGGCCGATCATCAACACCCGGGACGAGCCGCACGCGGACGCGGAGCGGTACCGGCGGCTGCACGTCATCGTGGGTGACTCGAACATGAACGAGGTCACCACGCTGCTGAAGGTCGGCTCCGCGGACATCGTGCTGCGGATGATCGAGGCGGGGGTGGTGATGCGGGACCTGTCGCTGGAGAACCCGATCCGGGCGATCCGCGAGGTGTCGCACGACATCACGGGTCGGCGGAAGGTGCGGTTGGCCTCCGGCAAGGAGGTCAGCGCGCTGGAGATCCAGCAGGAATACCTGGCGAAGGCGACGGAGTTCGTGGAGCGCCGGGGCGGGGACCAGACGGCCAAGCGGGTGGTGGAGCTGTGGGGCCGGGTGCTGCGGGCGGTGGAGACCGGTGACCTGGAGCCGGTGTCGCGGGAGATCGACTGGGTGTCGAAGCTGCGGCTGATCGAGCGGTACCAGCGCAAGCACGACCTGCCGTTGTCGCATCCCCGGGTGGCGCAGATGGACCTGGCGTATCACGACCTGCGGCGCGGGCGGGGCCTGTACGGGCTGCTGGAGCGGCGTGGGGAGGTGGACCGGGTGGCGACGGATCCGGAGATCTTCGAGGCGAAGGAGACGCCGCCGCAGACGACGCGGGCGCGGCTGCGGGGGGAGTTCATCCGGCACGCGCAGGAGAAGCGGCGTGACTTCACGGTCGACTGGGTGCACCTGAAGCTCAACGACCAGGCGCAGCGCACCGTGCTGTGCAAGGACCCGTTCCGGGCGTACGACGAGCGGGTGGAGCGGTTGATCGCCAGCATGTGATCCGGTGGGCCCCCTCGTGCGGCGCTGGTCGCGGCGGGAGGGGGCCGCCCGGGTAGGCTGGCGCTGCCATGATGTCTGAACCTCCGGGGCGCGAGCGCGGCGCCGAGAAGTTGAACTGGATCGACCGCCGCCGGGAGAAGATCCGCGCGGAGGTGGAGCGGAACCGGCGCGGCGAGTACACGGTGCCGACGTGGGTGTTGGCCGTGGCGCTGGTGGTGCTCGTCGGCGGCTGGCTGGCATTGATCTTCCTGGCCTGAGGTCTCCCGCGCCGCCCGGCCGCAGCCGCGCCCGGCTGCCGCGCCGCCCGGCCGCAGCCGGGACGACGGCGAATCAGCGGGCGAGGGCGGCGGCGTGCCGGCCGGCGGCTGCGGCGGCGAGGAAGTAGGCGTGGTCGGCGTCGAGGCCGCGGCCCATGGTGGACAGGGGCACGGGGCTGGCGCGCAGCGCGGCGTCGAGCCCGTCGGTGGGGACCCGGACGATGCGGTGCCGCCCGGTGAGGGGGGCGAGCGCGGCGTCGACGTCGCCGGCCAGGGCGGCGGGCAGGCCGGCGGGCACGACGAGGTCGGCGGGGGCGAGGGCGACGCGGCCGTACGCGGTGAGGCTGTGGTGGGACACGCCCCGGTGCCGGGGGCGGGGGTCGGCGTCGGAGATGCGCAGGGAGCCGACGGGTTTCCCGCCGAGGGCGGCGACGGCGTTGACGGCCTCGCCGACGGCGACGCCGGAGTAGCCCCACCGGGTGCCGGTGCCGAGGTTGCCGGGGCCCTGGGCGCAGATGACCACGTCGGCGTCGAGCACGTGCCGGGCGGCGAGCAGGCCGCTGTGCACGGTGGTGGCTTCCAGGTCGCCGCCGAACGCCTGCCCGACGCTGATCGTGCCGGCGAGCCGGCCGCGCAGCCCGTCGAGGGCGCGGGAGAACCAGGCGGGCAGCGCGCCGCCGTCGGTGAGCAGGTAGGCGACGCGGGCGGCGGGGGCGTCGGCGTGGATGCCGGCGAGGATGGCGGGCAGGGCGGAGTGCAGGTCGGCGGTGACGACGGGCAGGCCGGCGACGTCCTCGGCGGCGGCGAGCGTCGCGTGGTGCGGGCTGGCCTCCTCGTCGACGCCGAGCAGGATGGGTTGCAGGGGCGTGTAGCGGGCCTTGACGAGGTGCCCGGCGTCGCGGGTGTCGCCGGCCTGCGGCGGGTCGGGCGGCAGCCGGTCGGGCAGGGCCACGACGAGGGCGTATCCGCCGGTGCCGAGGCCCATGAGCAGCGCCCCGGCGTTGAGCAGCACCCGGTCGCCGGGGGCGGGGCGGCCGACGAGGTGCGGGTAGGCCAGGGCCCGCATGGTGGCGCCGTCGGCGAGTGTGACGTCGAGTTCGATCGCGCCGGTCCACTCGCGCCGTAGCGCCGTCACGGTTCCCGCCCGCCATCGCACCATGCGGTGCACGCTAGCGGTTGCCGGGGGCGGGGCGCGGGGGCGGGGTCAGCGTGGCGGCTCGTCCTGGATGTGCCGGGTGCGCCGGTTGCGGGTCTCGGGGCGCGACGGGGTGGGGTCGAGGAAGACGTACCCGATCTCGGGGTAGCGGGCGGTGAGGCGGCGCTCGGCCTCGTCGGCGGCGGCCTCGATGTCGGCGCCGGTGGCGTCGTCGCGGAAGTCGACCTTGGCGGCGACCAGCATGTCCTCGGGGCCGAGCTGCATGGTGAGCAGGGTGTCGATGCGTTCGACGGCGGGCAGCCCGTCGAGTTCCGCCGCGATCTCGTGGCGCAGCCGCTCGGGCACGGAGCGCCCGACGAGCAGCGAGATGTTGGCCTTGGCGAGGGTGATCGCGACGACCAGCAGCAGCAGGCCGATGGCGATGGAGGCGAGGCCGTCGTAGAGCTCGTCGCCGGTGAGGTGGGACAGGCCGAGGCCGACGGCGGCGAGCAGCAGGCCGATCAGGGCGGCGCTGTCCTCCAGGAAGACGGCCTTGACGGTGGTGTCGGCGGTGAGCTTCAGGAACCGTCTCGGCGTGGTGTTCCAGCGGCGCGACTCGGCGCGGATCTGCCGGGTCGCCCGGGCCAGGGAGACCGACTCGACGGCGAACGACACGGCCAGCACGACGTACGCGACGAGGTAGTCGCCGCTGTGTTCGTGCACGAGGATGGTGGTGACGCCGTGGGTGATGGCGAAGCCGGCCCCGGCGACGAAGGTGAACAGCGCGGCGAGGAACGCCCAGACATAGCTCTCCTTGCCGTACCCGAAGGGGTGGCGGACGTCGGCGGGTCGTGCGCCGCGGCGCAGCGCGAGGTAGAGCAGCGCCTCGGTGGTGGTGTCGGCGACGGAGTGCGCGGCCTCGGAGAGCATCGCCGCGGAGCCGGAGATCAGCCCGGCGACGAGCTTGGCCACGGCGATGGCGAGGTTCGCCGCGCCGGCCACGACGACGGTGCCCACGCTCTCGGTCTTGACGTCCGCTTCGGGCATGGGGTCACCCTATGGCCGCCGGGCGCGGCCCGCTGCGGTGCCCTTGTGGTCACCCAGGGTGAGTGTTGTGGCGTTGCCGCGACGCGCCCGGATTGGGTGCGCGCCCGCGCGGCGCGGGCTGCTAGCGTGCACACGTGTCGCGGACCCGCACCGAACGCCTGGTCAACCTGGTGATCTGCCTGTTGTCGACGCGACGGTTCCTGACCGCCGCGCAGATCGCCGCGACCGTGCCCGGTTACGAGCACGATCCGGACGACGCGAAGGATCACGAAGCGTTCCAGCGCAAGTTCGAGCGGGACAAGGCGGAGCTGCGTGAGCTGGGGGTGCCGCTGGAGACGGGGACGGCGAGCGTCTTCGACTCGGAGCCGGGCTACCGGATCGCCCACCGGGAATACGCGTTGCCGGACATCCCGCTGGAGCCGGACGAGGCGGCGGCGGTCGGCATCGCGGCCCGGTTGTGGCAGCACGCGGGGCTGGCGGCCGCCGCGTCGTCGGGGCTGGCGAAGCTGCGGGCCGCCGGGGTGGACGTGGACCCGCAGGCGACCCTGGGCCTGGAGCCGATGGTGACGGTCGACCCGGCGTTCGCGCCGTTGACGGCCGCCGCCCGGGACCGCCGCGAGGTGAGCTTCGACTACCGCGTGCCCGACCGCGACGATCCGACCCGCCGCCGGGTCCAGCCGTGGGGCGTGGTCTGCTGGCGGGGCCGGTGGTATGTGGTGGGGCACGACCTGGACCGGGCGGCGACCCGCTGTTTCCGCCTGTCGCGGGTGGTGGGCGCGGTCCGGGTGGTCGGGGCCCCGGGCGGCTACGAGCCGCCGCCGGGGCAGGATCTGATCAGCCACGTGGCGCGCTGGTCGGGGCCGGTGGAGCGCACGGGCCGGGCGACGGTCCTGGTCCGTCCGGGCCGCGCGGCGGGTCTGCGCCGCTGGGCGGTCGACAGCGGCTCCGGGCCCACGGGGGACCGGCTGGTCCTGCCGTACGCCGACGCGGAGTCCCTGGCCGCCAAGCTGGTGGGGTACGGCCCGGACGTGCGGGTGCTCGACCCGCCGGAGGTGCGCGAGGCGGTGATCCAGCGGCTCAAGGAGATCGCCGCCCGGCACGACGAGCTGACCGTGACCGGAGGTGCCCGATGACCCGCCCGGCGACCCGTCCCGCCGCCCGCCCGACCGGCCTGCGCGCCGCCGGCAACCGGGCGTCGGCCGACCGGCTGGCCCGGCTGCTCAACCTGGTGCCCTACCTGCTGGCCCGGCCGGGCATCGAGATCGCCGAGGCGGCCGGTGACCTGGGGGTGACCGAGCGGCAGCTCCGGGAGGACCTGGAGCTGCTGTGGGTGTGCGGGCTGCCCGGTTACGGCCCGGGTGACCTGATCGACATGGCGTTCGACGGCGACCGGGTGACCATCACCTACGACGCGGGCATCGACCGGCCGCTGCGGTTGACCCCCGACGAGGCGCTGGCGCTGGTGGTGGCGCTGCGGATGCTCGCCGAGACGCCGGGGGTGGCCAACCGGGAGGCGGTGGAGCGGGCCCTCGCGAAGATCGAGAACGCGGCGGGCGACCTGGTCGGCGCCCCGGTGGAGGTGCGCCTGCAGGCGGACGGCCGGCGGGTGGAGCAGCTGCGGGCGGCCGTGGGGCGGGGCCGGGCGCTGCGGATCACCTACTACACGCCGGCCCGGGACGAGACGACCGAGCGGGTCATCGACCCGCTGCGGATGCTGATGGTGGGCGGCCGGGCGTACGTGGAGGCGTGGTGCCGCCGCGCGGAGGAGGTCCGGCTGTTCCGGGCCGACCGGATCGACGCGGTCGTCGAGCTCGACGAGCCGGCGGCGGCGCCGCCGCAGGCCCGCCCGCACGACCTCACCGAGGGGGTGTTCCGGCCGTCGCCGGACCTGCCGTTGATCACGTTGCGGATCGGCCGGGGCGAGCGGTGGATCACGGAATACTATCCGTGCGAGCGGGTCGAGCGCGGCGACGGCGACCAGTGGCTGGTGTCGCTGCGGGTGACCGACCTGGGCTGGGCCCGCCGGTTCGTGCTGGGGCTGGGCCCGGGGGTGGCCGTGGTCGCCCCGGCGGAGCTGGCCGAGCAGGTGCGGGCGCAGGCGGTCGCCGCGCTGGAGGCGTACGCCAGCCCGGACGGCGCGCCGTCGGGTGCTCCGGCGGGGGCCGCGTCGCCCCGGTAGGCTGGCCGCCGTGGTGAAGTGGATCGTGGTCGCGGTGGTGCTGTTCGCGTTCGTGGTGCTGGCGTTGGCCGTGCGGCCGGTGCTGACCCGGCTGCCCCGGCTGCGGCGGGCGGCGATGGCGTTGCAGGGCCGCCAGGCGGAGGCGGAGGCGCTGCGGGTGTCGGCCGAGGCGTTGCAGGCGCGCGCGGAGGCGATGCAGGGGCAGGTGGAGCTCACCCAGCGCCGCCTGGCCGTGATCAAGGCGAAGCGCGGCCACTAGATCGACCCGGGCCGCTGCGCCCTGTCCCCGCTGGTCGGCGCGGGGCGGGTACCCGCAGGTGGGATCCCGGTTCGAATGGTTGACGGGACGCGCGGAGTTGGTCAACACTTCACCGGCCGGTCGAAACCACCAGCGTCCGGCGGGTGGCAACGGCCCTCGACGGACGTACGATGGGCTCCGGAAACACCCCCACGACGACACAGAGCGACTGGAGCTTCCCATGGGTGCCCTCAAGCCGTGGCACATCGCCGTACTCGTGGTCGTGATGATCCTGCTCTTCGGCGCGAAGCGGCTCCCCGACGCGGCCCGCTCGCTGGGCCGTTCGCTGCGGATCATCAAGGCCGAGACGAAGAGCCTGCACGACGACGACCGCGATCTGGCCGAGAAGGCCGACGCCCAGGCCGGCTACCAGCCGCTGCCGCCGAACGCCGCGCAGCCCCAGCAGTCGTACGCGCAGCCGCAGCAGCAGCCGTACGCCCCGCCGCAGGCTCCGCAGCAGCCGGTCATCGACCCGGTGCAGCGCGTCCGCGACCACTGACCGAGGGGCCCGACCACCGTGGCCTTCGCCCTTCGTAAACGCGGACCGAGCAAGTTCGAGCAGGCCGCCGACGGTTCCATGACGCTCATGGACCACATCCGGGAGCTGCGCTCCCGGCTGTTCCGGGCGTCGCTGGCGATCGTCGTGGGCCTGATCGGCGGCTTTCTGCTCGCCCAGCCGGCGTTCGACCTCCTCAAGCAGCCCTACTGCCGGCTGCCGGGGGCCACCGACGCGCTCGGCAACTGCCAGCAGTTCCTCCAGCTCTCCCCGGCGGACGGCTTCATCCTCAAGCTGAAGCTGGCGCTGTGGATCGGCCTGATCATCGGCGCGCCGGTCTGGCTCTACCAACTGTGGGCGTTCATCGCCCCCGGCCTGCACCGGCACGAGCGCAAGTGGGCCTACGTCTTCGTCTCCATCGCCGCGCCGCTGTTCGCCGGCGGCGCGCTGCTGGCCTACCTGGTCGTGGACAAGGGCCTGGCGTTCCTGATGGAGTCGGGCGTCACGGGCCTGTCCACCCAGCTGGAGGTCACCCGCTACATCTCCTTCGTCACCAACATGATCCTGCTGTTCGGGGTGGCGTTCGAGTTCCCGCTGATCCTGCTGATGCTCAACTTCACCGGGGTGGCCAGCGCGAAGCGGCTGCTCAGCTGGTGGCGTGTGGTGATCTTCATTTCGTTCGCCTTCGCGGCGATCGCCACGCCCGACCCGGGGCCGTTCGGCATGACCCTGCTGGCGGCGGCGCTGTGCCTGCTCTACTTCGTCGCCGTGGGTGTCGCGTTCCTCAACGACAAGCGGCGCGGGCGGGGCAAGGAGATCTACGCCGGCATCGCCGACGACGAGGTGTCGCCGTTGGAGCTCAACGACGACCGGGTGCCGCCGAGCCAGCGGATCGAGGCCTCGGCCCCGATCGGGGCTCCGGAGCCGGTGGCCGCGCCGGCGCCGATCGACCGCCGCTACGACGACATGACCTGACGAGGCAGACGACGCGAAGGCCCGCCCCGAGAAAGGTTCGGGGCGGGCCTTCGTCGTGCCGGGGGCGCGGCCCGTCGGGCCGGCGGTGGAGTCGTGGGGCGCCGCCGTCAGGCGAGCAGGACCTGGCCGTCGCGCACCGACACCGCGACCGGCGGCAGCGGCGAGCCGGCCGGGCCGCCGCGCACCGACCCGTCGGCGATGTCGAATTTGCTGTTGTGGCAGCCGCAGACGATGGTGCCGCCGTCGACGCGGGTGACGGTGCAGCCGGCGTGGGTGCAGGTGGCGGAGTACGCCTTGACGGTCTCCTGCGTCGGCCGGGTCAGCACCACGCCCCGGTCGGCGAGGATCCGACCGCCGCCGACGGGCAGGTCGGCCACGGCGGCCAGCGCCGCCGCCTGCCCGCCGGCGGGGGCGTCGTCGGGAGCCTCGCCGGGGGCGTCGGCGTCGGCCGGGTCGCCGCTGCCGGCGGGCTCGGCCACCGGGTCACCGCTGGCCGGCACGTCGCCGCCGGGCGGGTCGGCCGCCACCGGCGCGGCGACGGGCTGCCCGTACGTCTGGCAGCCGGCCAGCAGGGCGGTGACGCCCGCCGCCCCGGTGGCGCACAGGACGGCCCGGCGGGACGGGCAGGGCCGGTGCTCCTCGGTCATCGGGTGGTCCTCCTCGCTGCGGTCGGCGTCGACGGGCGGCCCGTGGTCGGTGCCGCCCTGCGGGGCGCGGCCGATGTGGCCGGCGGCCTGCGGGCGGTGCCCGGTGCCGTCACCGGGTGACCCCGAAGGTGGTGAAGTACCACAGCGACGAGGTCAGCCAGATCGCCGTGAGGGCGACGAAGACCGCCCCGCCGGTGACGGGCAGCACCCAGCCGGCCAGCCCCGGCTTCGGCAGGGCCAGCATCTTCGTGGTGAACACGCCGAAGAAGAAGCAGCCGAACAGGGAGTGCGCCAGGGTGCGCAGGTCGTAGGCGGCGAAGCCGAGGGCGTACAGGCAGTGCACGGCCACGGGTACGGCGAGCAGGAACGCCAGCCGGCCGGACCAGCGGTGGGCGACGCCCGCCCAGGAGGGGCGGAAGCCGCCGAGCCGCCCCCACATCGCCAGCGCCGACAGCACCTGCACCACGGCGAGGGCCATCGCGCCGCTGCCCAGCCACACCTTCACCTGCATCGGCCCGGTGAAGCCGGCGACGTTGACGGCGATGCCGGTGGGCTGGTGCAGTTTCGCGTAGACGCCGGTGGCCACGGCGACCGCCGCGCCGGCGAGCACCGGCAGCAGCAGCGAGGCCGTGCGGGCCGGCTCGGTCTCGGCGGCGAGCCGCGCCGCGAACGCGGCGGGGTCGGGCAGCACCCGCAGGCCCCGATCGTCGTCGCCGGGGCCCCGGTCGTCGCGGGACCGGTCGGCGTCCGGCCCGCCGGCGCGGCCGGTGGGCCAGGTGTCGACCTCGGGCCGCGCCTTCTTGCGGCCGGCGTCCCACCGGTCGCCACCGGGGCGGGCACCCGTCCCGGTGCCCCACACGTCGACCTCGGGCCCGGTGTCCGGGCCGTCGCCCCACGCCCCGGCGCGGGGCAGGTCGTCGCTGCCACGGCCCGGCCTGCCGGCGCGCGGCGCGTCACCGCTGTCGCCGATCCACCCGCCGGCGCGCGGGCCGGCGTTCCCGCCGTCCCAGGCGGCGGCCCGGGGCGCGCTGTCCGCGTCGCCGCCC
The DNA here is from genome assembly GCF_029581295.1 of Micromonospora sp. WMMD712. Classification (NCBI taxonomy): domain Bacteria; kingdom Bacillati; phylum Actinomycetota; class Actinomycetes; order Micromonosporales; family Micromonosporaceae; genus Micromonospora; species Micromonospora sp. WMMD712. The sequence goes on along the minus strand of NZ_CP120743.1, from coordinate 1,116,290 downwards.
CACACGTCGACCTCGGGCGGGGTGTCCCAGTCGACGCGGGGCGGGGCCTTCGTGCCGCTGTCCCAGTCGTCGCCGGCCGGGGCGACGTCCGTGCCGGCGCGCCAGTCGCCGCTGGTCACCGGCCGGGCTCCGGCGCGGGGATCACCGGCCGGGCGGTGACGGTCAGCCCCTCGACGATCGTGGTGCCGAACGCGGGGTCCAGCGGCGGGGCCGGGATCGGCCGGCCGTTCCAGGTGAGCACGCCGATCTGGGTGCCGTCGGGCCGCAGGATCCAGCCGCCGTCGACCCCGGCGTCCCGTAGCTGCGGGGTCGCCCGGTAGACCACGGGGGCGGTTCCCGCCGTGGCCTTCGCGGTGAACGTGGTCGTCTCGCCGCCGATGGTCAGCTTGCCGGTCGCCTCGGAGCCGTCGAACGTCCCGGTGAGCTTCGCGTTCTTGCCGTCGAGGGCGAGCTTTCCGTCGGCGGCCGTGCCGCGCAGCCACAGCTCCATGTCCTTGCCGTCGCACACGTACGCCTCGGCGGCGCCGTCGCGGGAGGTGATGGCGATGCTGGCGCCGTTGTTCAGGCGGCCGGTCCAGCTCGCGTCCACCTTCTGTTCGGGCGTGCCGGCGGCCGGGACGTCCGTCGCGCCGGGTTCCGCCGACGGGGGCGCCGAGGCACCCGGGGACAGCTCGGGCGGTTGGCTCCCGGACGGCGCCGGCGGCGCGTCGGCGGCGCTGGCCGGGGGCGCGGCGTCCGCCTTCGGCGGCGCGGCCGTCGGTGCCGCCTGCGCGCTCATCGCGAACAGCACGGCCGCCATTCCGGCTCCGGTCACCAGCGTCAGCAGCGGGGTCATGCGCTTCATGGGGCAGCTCCCTTCACCGGAACGTACGGGGTTGGCCCGCCGGTCGTTCAACGCGACGGCAGATTGCTTCGGCGACGAGTCCCGCAACCGGCGTCGGGACCGTCCGGCGCGGGCCGGTCGGCGGTGCCACGGCGGTGCGGGCGGGCGGTACGGTGCTCGCCGTGACCGCAGCCGACCACCCCGCCCCCGGGCCGCGCCCCGACGGTCCCGTCGCCGTGCTCGCCAACCCCACGGCCGGGCGCGGGCGGCACCGGGGCCTGCTGCCGCGCCTGCTCGACCGGCTGGCGACGGCGGGCCGCCCGGTGCGGCTGCTGGAGGCGGGCACGGGCGCGCAGGCCGAGGCGGCGTGCCGGGCCGCCGTCGCCGACGGGGCCGCCGCGCTGGTCACCGTCGGCGGCGACGGCACGGTGCACCGGGGCCTGCAGGCGGTGGCCGGCACGGGGGTGCCGTTCGCTGCGGTGCCGGCCGGCACCGGCAACGACTTCGCCGCCGACACCGGCTTTCCCGCCGACCCGATCGCCGCCGTCGAGACCGTCGCCGCCGCGCTGCGCGAGGGCCGGACCCGGCCGGTGGACCTGGCCCGGATGACCGGCCCCGGCGGCGACACCCGGTGGTACGGGGCGGTGCTCGCCGCCGGCTTCGACGCGATCGTCAACGAGCGGGCCAACCGGATGCGCCGCCCGCGTGGCCCCCGCCGTTACGACCTGGCGATCCTGGTGGAGCTGGCCCGGCTGCGCCCGCGCCGCTACACCCTGCGGCTCGACGGCGAGCCACTGGAGCGCGACGCGGTGCTGGTGGCGGTCGGCAACTGCGCCAGCTACGGCGGCGGCATGCGGATCTGCCCCGACGCGGACCCGACGGACGGCCTGCTGGACGTGGTGGTCGGCGGCCGGTTCGACAGGCGCACGCTGATCCGGGTGAAGCCGCGCATCTACCGGGGCACCCACGTGCGGCATCCGCTGGTGAGCAGCCACCGGGCCCGCACGGTGGAGCTGGCCGCCGAGGGCATCACCACCTACGCCGACGGGGAGCGCTGCCTCGACCTGCCGGTGACGGTGACCGCCGTGCCGGGCGCGGTGCGCCTGCTGCGCTGAACGGGACGCGGGCGCGGACGGGCGGCAGGCCGTCGCCCGGCGCGGCTACCAGCGGTTGCGGGCCTCCTCGGCCCAGCCGACGAGTCCGTCGAGGTCGACCCGCTCGCCGTCGTCGGTGGCCGCCCAGCCGGTGAAGTGCCCGAAGCACTGGTGCGTCTCGTTGGCCACCACGCCGAGGTTGGTGCGGGCGGCCCGCTCATGGAAGGGGTGCAGCGTCACGTCCACCCGGTCGCCGGTGATCCGCCACGGGCGCAGCCAGTCGGACCGGTCGTACGTCCAGCGCAGCTCGTCGCCGATCTTGTGCAGCCGGCCGGCGACGAACAGCCCGTTCTCGGTGCTGCCGGTGCCGTCGGTCCACGTCCCGCCGAGCTGGACGGCCCGGCCGGGCCCGCTGCCCGCCGCCCAGTTCCAGGCGACCGAGTACGGCCATCGTCCCCGGCCGTGGTCGAGCACGGCGAACGACCCGTCGGCGGGGACGTCGTGCCACGTGCCGCCGACGCGCAGCCGGCCGCGTACGGGTCGCCCGACGTCCTTGACGGTGTACTGGAACCGCCGCTGGCCCCACGGCACGACCACCCCGAGCGACTCGTGGCCGGCGGGCAGCGGCATGGCCAGGTCGACCTCGACGTCGCCGGCGGCGGCGCGCAGGGTGGTGCCGTCGGGGCGCTGGTCGATGGCGACGGTCACCGGCCCGCGCGCGGTGACGGTGCCGACGCCGCTGCGCTCGGGCAGCTCCACCCCGCGGGCCAGCGGCACCACCGCCTCGGCGACGACCTCCTCGCCGGTGGCGCGGTCGAGCACGTAGAGGCTGTGCACGCCGGCGTAGTCCAGCGACGACACGACGACCCCGATCACGTGGGCCGGGGTGACGACGCCCCAGTACTCCCAGCGCTTGGTCCGCCCCCAGCCCCGCAGGTTGGCCCGGTGCAGGGGGCGGCGGGTCCAGCCGACCGCGTCCGGGTTGAGCCGCCCGTCGGGCCGGCAGAGGTCGACGGGTGCGGTGATCTCGCGTTCGTGCGTCATGGCGGGAGGTTACCCGCCGGTACGCGGGGTGGCGGGTGGTCCCGCCGTCCCGCGTACCGGGGCCGGTCAGCGGATCGGGTTCCAGCCGTCCGCGCCGGCCAGGTACCGCTGCGCGGTGTAGGCGGGCGCCTGGGCGTCGGTGAGCTGCGGGCGGTCGGCGGTGACCGTCGCGCCGGGGCCGCTGTTGCGGTACTCGAAGAACCGGGCGTCGCGCCACGAGAACCCGGACATGTCGGTCCACGGGGAGTCCTTGACGTGCGCCCCGAGGACGCTGTCGCGGAACACGACCTGGCCGATCGCGTTGACGTCGCCGCTGGGGTGCCACGGCCGGCCGAGGTGCACGCTCTGGGCGGCGGCCGAGTCGGTGGTCAGGGTGCAGCCGACGAACAGGAAGCCGTACGGGTTGCCGATCATCGTGGACGGCGCGGTGACGTACCCGTTGTTGGTCGACGACCCGCGGTCGAGCGACCTGATCTCGCAGCGGTCGAAGACGCCGGTGCCCCGGCCGAAGATGAAGTCGACGTCTCCCTCGACGTAGCAGTCGCGGAAGTACGCGCGGCCGATGGCGCTGCTGTTGGCGCTGTTGTGGTAGAGGGTGTCCTGGTTGCCGAGGAACCGGACGTTGTCGAAGACCAGCCGGTCGGCGCGGGTGAGCACGGCGACGGCCTGCTCGGCGCTGTAGTCGTGGGTGGCCTCGTCGAAGCTGTTGGCGAAGGTCAGGTGCCGGGCGGTGAAGTCGCTGCCGTCGATGGTCACCGAGGCGCTGCCCGAGGTGCCGTAGGTGCCGCCGTCCGGCTTCGGGGTGCCCGAGGCGTTGTCGTAGGTGATGACCACGTCGCGGGCGTCGCCGGTGGAGCCGACGAGGGTGAGGCGGGGCTTGTCGGCGGGGATGGTGACCAGCTCCCGGTAGGTGCCGGGCCGGATGACGATGGTGCGCCCGGTGGTGTTGCCGGCGGGCACGGCGTCCACCGCCGCCTGCACGCTGGTATAGGCGCCGCTGCCGTCCTTGGCGACGACCACCGTGTCGCCGGCCGGCGGGGTGCCGGTGGGCGTCGGGGTCGGCGAGGCGGGGGGCGTGGTCGTCGGCGTGGCGGTGGGGGTGGCCGGCGGGGGAGCGCCGGTCGGTGGCGTGGTGGGGGTGGTGGCGCCGCTGGTGACCGTCACGTCGTCGTAGCGGGCGGTCGCGTGGCGGGTCTGCACGCCGATGCGGCCGGTGGCGATGCTGCCGGTGCCCGAGCCGACCGGGACGCCGTCGACCCACCCGCGCACGGTCGACCCGGCGGCCTCGATGCGCAGCGTGTACCAGGCGCCGGTGGCGACGGTGCGCGACAGCGTGCCCAGGGTGGTCGCCGCGCCGCTGCGGACCGCCTCCAGCCGGACCTGGTTGCCGGGCAGCAGGGCCAGCCGGTAGTAGGTGGTCGACCCGGAGGCCCGGGCGAGCAGGGCCACGGCCCCGTCGGCCGGCAGGGTCAGGGCCATGACCCGGGCCTGGACGGTGTAGTCGGTCCAGGTCGAGGTGCCGGCGAACAGGCGCGCGTTGTCGGTGTCGGCCTTGGCCTGGTGCAGGGCGGGGCTGTCGTCGGCGACGACCGACCAGGTCCCGCCGGACTTCGACCAGCCGGCGGTGTCCCCGTCGGTGAAGTCGTCGCTGAACAGCGTGGCGGCGTACGCGGACTGGACGCCGCCGAGCTGGGTCAGGCCGAGCGCGGCGGCGGTGAGGGCAGCGGTGGCGACGGCGAGCAGGGGCCGTCGGCGGCTTCTGCGCATGGTGGAGGATCCTCCGGGGGACGGGGTGGGAGGCCGGCAACGGGGCGTGAAAGCGCTTTCCTGGCGCACCGTAGCCCCGGTCCTCATGCCTGTCAATGCATCGCGTCCCCGCGCGGCTGGCCACGCCGGCGACAGCGTCACCGGCGTGGCCCGTCCACGGTCGCGGGCGGGGCCTAGCCGTTCAGCCGTTGGCGACGAGCCGCCAGCGGTTGTCGGCGCTGCCGTTGTCGGAGTCCTGCACGGCCTGCGCGCCCTGGGCGGTGGAGCCGTTGAGGATGCCGAGCAGCTTGCCGCTGTTGACGTTGCGGATCTTGTAGGTGCCGTCGCCCTGGTTCAGCAGGGTCCACAGGTGGTCGGCGGTGCCGTTGTCGGCCCACTGTAGGACGCGGGCGTTGTCGGCGGTGGACATGTTCTCGACGCCGAGGACCTTGCCGCTGTTGACGTTGCGGAACTTGACGTTGCCGCCGTCGGTCACGACGACCCAGTTGTGGTCGGCGGTGCCGGTGTTGCCCCACTGGAGGGCGAGCCCGCCGTCGGCGGTGGACATGTTCTGGATGCCGAGCACCAGGCCGCTGCCGACGTTGACCAGCTTGTGGGTGGTGGTGCCGGTGCCGCCGCTGACGCTCCAGTAGACGGTGTAGTTGTAGCCGTGCGCGTCCTGGAACGGCGCGAGGTTGACCGTCGCGCCGTTGGCGGACGCGGTGAACGCGAGCGAGCTGGTGCTGGTCCGGGTGACCGACGTGGCGTTGAGCGAGGGCAGGGCGTTCAGGGTGGTGTTGCCGTAGTTGCCGGCCAGCACCATCGGGCCGTAGGTGACGGCGGCGACGGCCGCGTTGTCGTTGGCGGGCGAGAGCACGACCCGCATCGGCAGCCGCACGGTGATGGTGTCGCCCGCGGCCCAGGTGCGGGTGACCGTGGCGTAGCCGCCGGGCGTGGTGTCCACGCTCTGCGTCGTGCCGTTGACGGCGATCGTCGCGCCGGTGGTCCACGCCGGGATGCGCACCCGGATGCTCCACGAGCCGCTCATGGTGCCGGACAGGGTGAGGGTGGTGGTGTCGCCGACCGGGTAGCTGGTGCTCTGGGTGACCGTGATGCCGCGCTGGGACCAGTCCAGCGTCGACGGCGCGAACAGGTTCACGGTGAGCGTGGTGCCGTTGTAGAAGTAGATCGAGTCCATCAGCCTGGTGTTGACCTCCAGGCCGGTGCCCTGGCAGCACCAGAACGAGTTGTAGTCGGTGCTCCAGGTGCCGCCGCCCCAGGCGGGGCCGACGCCCCGTCGGCCGCCCGGCTTCAGCGGGGTGAAGTAGGTGACGTGGCCGTGGCCGTCGGCCGGGTTCTGCGCGCCGATGACGTGGTTGGCCAGCGCGCGCTCGAAGAAGTCGAAGTACGCCGCCCGGTTGGGGTCGATCAGCCACAGCTCCCGGGTCAGCTTCAGCATGTTGACCGTGTTGCAGTGCTCGCACGTGTCGTTGGTGAGGTAGCCGGCGATCGCGTTGGGCGGGCGGAAGTGCTCGGCCTGGCTGTTGCCGCCGATGACGTACGTGTGCGCGTTGACGGTCATGTTCCACGCGTTGCTGGCGATGTCGCGGTACCGCGTGGTGCCGGTCGCCTTGAACTCACGCGCCGCGCCGATCCACTTGGGCACCTGGGTGTTGGCGTGCTTGCCGGAAAGCTGATCCTGGTTCGCGGCGAGCGGATCGAACACGCCGGCGTGGTCGAAGCGCTGGGCGACGGTGAGCCAGCGGCCGTCGCCGGTGTACTGGTAGAGGTCGGCCAGCGCCTCGTTCATGCCGCCGAACTCGGTGCCCAGCATGTTCTGCATCTGGCTGTAGCTCAGCCGGGACGTGCGGGTGTCGACCCAGCCGGCCAACGCCAGCAGCACGGTCCGCGCCTGGGTGTTGCCGATGTAGCGCCAGACGTCCAGCAGCCCGATGAGGGTCTTGTGGATGCAGTAGTAGGGCACGTTGCCGTTGGACAGCGTGCGCGCCTCCAGCGCCGCGAAGTCCGACTCCGGGAACCCGGACAGGTAGCCCGCGGTGAACCCGGCCGCGCCGTTGTTCGCCTGGCACTTGGCCAGCTCGGCGACCATGTAGTTCGCCTTGTCTCGGCAGGTGGTGTCGCCGAGGACCGCGTACGCCTGGGCCCAGGCGGTCAGGAAGTGGCCCTGCATGTGGGTGCGGAACGGGAACGACGGGGCGTCCCAGCCGCCGTTGGAGGCGGCGCCGTTGGTGGACAGGCGGTGGTTGGCGCGGAAGTTGTAGAGCAGCCGGTCGACGTCGACGAAGCGCAGGTAGCTCAGCGTGCGGTTCTGGTTGTCCAGCCAGCGGCCGGCGGTCAGCCGCACCTGGCCCAGCTCGAACGGGTACGCCGAGACGCCGGTGTCCGGTCGCGCCGGCGGGACCGCCAACGCCGCGGCGGCCGGCTGTGCGCCGGTGAACGTGGCGCCGGCCGCGGAGACGACCGCGGTCGCGCCGGCGGCCTGCAACAGCTGCCGTCGGTTGATGGGCAGGGGCATCGGACCTCCAAGGGGTGCCGGGCCAGGGACGGGAACTGCGGCCCGAGGGCAGGTCGTCGAGCCGGTAGGTCGCCGGGCTCGACCGAGAAGCGTCGCGTTAACGTTCACATACGACGACTGACATGTTACGTTCGACGCCTCGATTGATTCAAGAAGGTGATTCTATCGAGCTTCTTACGACCGGGAGGCGGGCATGTTTGCGCCGGTGAGACGCCCGATGGCCCGGCGGTGGGCGCGCTCGTCGGCCGGCTCGGGGCGGGCCGTGGCGGGGCTTGCGGGCGGGGGTCGAGATGTTATCGCTATCAACCGGCGGTCGAGGGGTGCCGGCGCGGCGGTGCCGGCGGCGGGATCACCCGGGCGGCGGGCCGACGCTGCTGCGCGTCATCAACGTCGGGGACACGGTCTGCCGCAGCGTGCGGTCGACGCCGGACTCGATCTGGGTCAGCAGCAGGCTGAGGCTGGCCTTCGCCACGGTGTCGAAGTCGGGGCGGACGGTGGTCAGCGGCGGGATGAAATAGGCCGCGTCGGGCACGTCGTCGAAGCCGACGACGCTGACCTCCTCCGGCACCCGCCGGCCGTGCTCGTGCAGCGCGTGCAGCACGCCCAGGGCGAGGTCGTCGTTGGCGGTGAAGATCGCCGTCACCCCCGGCGTGCGCGCCAGCATCTGCCCGCAGCGGTATCCCGACGCCGCCGACCAGTCCGCCTGCAACACGGGAGGAGCCTCCGCGCCCGCGGCCCGCAGCGTCTCCCGCCACCCCGCGATCCGGCCGGCGCTGTCGAACCAGTCGCCCGGGCCGGAGACGTGCCAGACCGTCCGGTGGCCCGCGTCGAGCAGGTGCCGGGTGGCCAGCCGGCCGCCCTCCACCTGGTCGATGGTGACCAGGGGCTCCGGTCGGCGGGGGTCGCCGTCGACGGTGACCAGCGGAATGTCGGTGGGCAGGCAGTCCAGCGCCTCGCCGGCGGACTCCACGGGCGCGATCACCACGATCCCGGCGACGCGGTGCGCCAGGTGCCGTTCGACGACGGCGGTGATCGAGTCGCGGTCCAGGTTGCGGACGCTGCCCACGCTGACGGCGAAGCCCGCCTCGGCCGCGGCGAGCTCGAACGCCGACAGCAGGGACGCCGGGCCGTAGAGCGTGGTGTTGAGCGCCACCACGCCGAGGACCTGGGACCGCCCGGTGACCAGCGCGCGGGCGGCGCGGTTCGGGCGGTAGCCGAGCTGGCTGATCGCGGCCTGCACCCGCAGCCGGGTCTGTTCCCGGACGTTGGGGTGCCCGTTGAGGACGCGCGACACGGTCTGGTGCGACACCCCGGCTAGGCGGGCCACGTCCCTCATCGCAGGACCGCGTGCGGTCATCCCACCCACCTCTCCGTGCGCCCTCCCGGCCCGTTGACGCCGGGTGGTCGGACCGATGCTTCGCCGGGCATCGACCTCGGGGCACGCAGACACGCCGCCGTGGACAACGCCAAATCAGCGAGAGTCTACGCGGCGGTGGTGTCGGGTGGGCTGGAGAAGGCGGCCGTACTGCGGCTGCAAACCGTGATGTTCGTCATCACGGATCGTGGACGGGCGCGAGCAGACGACGGGCGGCCTGGGACGGCACCTTCCTTCTTCGCCGGCCGCCGTGGCCGGCGGCGCGCGCAGGGGACGGGTGGTATCGATCGGTTCGGATGCTATCGAAACGAGTCGGTGGCGACAAGGAGAGGTTTCCGAGGGCCGCCGGGGCGTCGGTCACCGCACGCCGGGAGCGGCGGTGCTGTCCCGTACGACGAGCGTGGTCGCCAGCTCGACGCGGGTCTGGGGGAGGCGCTGGTTGGTGGCCAGGGCCAGCACCATCCGGGCGGCGGCGGCCCCCATGTCGGTGAGCGGCTGCTGCACCGACGTCATCGTCGGGCCGCACAGCCTGGTGTGCGGGATGTCGTCGAAACCCACGACGCTGAGATCCTGGGGGATACGCCGGCCGGTCCGGCGGGCGGCCTCGTAGACCCCCAGGGCCTGCAGGTCGTTGCCGCACAGCACCGCCGTCGGGGTCGGGTTGAGGCGCAGCAGGTCCTGACCGAGGCTGAGACCGTCCTCGAAGGAGAACCAGGCCCCCGTGCGCAGCAGCCTCGGCTCCAGCCCGACCCCGGCGGCCTCCATCGCCGCCCGCGCGCCGTCGAGCCTGGCCCGGGCGCAGAGCCGCTCGGTCGGGCCGGTGATCACGGCGATCCGCCGGTGACCCAGGTCGAGCAGGTGCCGGGCGGCCTCGAAGCCGCCGCTCCAGTTCGTCGCCGTCACCGAGGGGACGGTGTGCAGCGGCAGCTCGTCCGTCGGATCCAGCACCACCAGCGGGATCGCGCTCGCCCGCAGCAGGGCGTGCTGCTCGGAGGTGAAGCCGAGGTGCACCGCGATCACCCCCGTCGGCCGCCGCGCCAGCAGGTCGCGGGACCAGAACCGGCCCTGCGACAGCTGCCGCCGGGCGTCGGTGAAGCCGACGGCCAGCCGGTGCTCGCCGGCGACCTGCTCCACCCCGTGCATGATCGCCACCGCCAGGTTGCTCTGCATCCCGTAGAAGACCACCTCGACGATGGCGCTCGGGGTGCCCAGCTCCGGCCGGCGGTAGCCGTGCTCCCGCAGCAGGGCCTCCACCCGGGACCGGGTCCCGGCGGCGACGCCCGACCTGCCGTTGAGCACCTTCGACACCGTCGGCGCCGACACGTCCGCGAGGCGCGCGATCGTGGTGAGCGTGTGTTCCCCCCGCCTGCGCCCCCGCCGTTCGACGCCCGCCGCGCCGTCCGTGCGCTGCTGGCCGGGCGGGGCGGCCGGGGGGCGGGCGGCCGCCGCACCGGCCGCCGCCGCGTCGACCTGCGCGCGGGCGGGCGGCCGGCGGTGCCGGCCCGCCGTGGCGAGCAGTTCGGCCCGCACCGCCTCGGCCGTCTCGACCGCGCCCGGCCCTGCCGGTATCGTCCGGGTGAGGTAGCGGCGTCGCTTCGACACGGGGTCGACCCCGGCATAGACCCGGACCCGCAGGGAGCCGCTGGGGAGTTCCTCGATCTCGCCACGCGCCCGCCGGCGGGGCCCGGGGTCGTCCGACATGGAGCCAGGCTACTCCACAGTGGCTCCACGTCGATGCCCTGGCTCCACGGCTCCACGCGGGGGCCGGCGGTCACGCCCGGGCTCGGCGGCCGGACGGCCCTGCCGGTCAGGGGGCGAGGCGCTTCTCGAACCAGTGGTGGGCGTAGCGCTCGGTGTTGAACGGCTCGACCTCGTGGTACCCGGCGGAGCGGTACAGGGCGATGGCCTCGGTGAGGCTGCGGTTGGTGTCCAGCCGGACGGCGGTCCAGCCGCGCGCGGCGGCGTACCCCTCCAACTCGTCGAGCAGCCGCCGGCCGACGCCGAGGCCGCGCACCGTCGCGGAGGCCCACACGCGCTTGATCTCGGCCGGCGCGCCGGGGCGCAGCTTCACCGCGCCGCAGCCGACGGGCTCGGCGTCGAGGGTGGCCAGCAGGAACACCCCGGCGGGCGGGGTCAGCTCGTCGTCGCCGAGCGGGCTGCTCAGCGCCGGGTCGAAGCCGCCGTCGAAGCGCCGGGCGACGTCGCGGGCGTAGGCCCGCACGCACACCCGCGCCCGTGGGTCGCCCGGCGGGCACGGCTCGATGGTCACCCTCGACGCGACGAGCAGCCGCTCCACCTCGGCCATCGCCGCGACGAGCCGGGTGCGGCGTGGCCCGCTGAGCGGTGCGAGGATCGACCAGGCGAACGCGTCGGAGCGTTCGTCGAGCTCGGCCCACTCGGCCCGGCCGGCGTCGGTGAGCGTGGCCTGCCGGACCCGGCCGTCGCCGCCGCCCGGCGCGACGGTGACGAGCCCGTCGCCCTCCAGGGCGCGCAGGAGCCGGCTGAGGTGCCCGGAGTCCAGGCCGAGCCGGTTCCGCAGCGCCGCGACCTCGGCGCCGTCCGGGCCGATCTCCCACAGCAGGCGCGCCTGGGCGAGGGGCCGCCCGCGCGCCATGTACGCGTCGTCCAGCGCGCCCACCCGTCGGGTCACCGTCCGGTTGAACCGCCGTACCGTCGCGACAAGCTCCGTGTCCATGTGCCTGACTTTAGTCAGGTAAATGTCGGGCGGTGCGGCGGGGGTCGCCCACCACCATCCCGCCGCCGGCCAGTCCACCTGGGGGCCGCCCAGCGCGGCGGCGCCCAGTGGCCCGGGCCGGCGACGGCGAGCGTGGTCGACAGCCCTCCCGATCGCCCACGCCGTCAGCGGGCCGACCCGGCGCGGCGCTTGTTGTAGACGTCGAACGCGACGGCGACGAGCAGTACCAGGCCCTTCACCACCGACTGCATCGACTGGTCGACGCCCATGAGCTGCATGCCGTTGCTCATCACGGCCATGATCAGGCCGCCGACCATCGCGCCCACGACCGTGCCGACCCCGCCGGTGACCGCCGCGCCGCCGATGAACGCCGCCGCGATCGCGTCCAGCTCGAACATGTTGCCTGCGGCGGGCTGCGCGCCGTTGGACCGCGACGAGTAGATGATGCCCGCCACCGCCGACAGGAAGCCCATGTTGACGAAGACCCAGAAGTTGACGGTCTTCACCTTCACCCCGGAGAGCATGGCGGCGGGGAGGTTGCCGCCGATCGCGTAGACCTGGCGGCCGAACACGGTGCGCCGGGTCAGCAGCCCGTACGCGAGGACGAGCACCGCGAGGACGATGAGCACGATCGGCAGGCCCCGGGCGTGCGCCAGCTGCCAGGCGAAGTACATGACGACCGCGCCCACCAGCACGACCCGGGCGACGAACAGCGGGAACGACTCGACCGGCTGCTGGTAGCGGATGCGCGCCACCCGGGTACGGAAGCCGCCCACCGCGTACCCGGCGACGGCCACCGCGCCGATGAGCAGGGTGAACGCGTCGAAGCCCTGGCCGCCGAGCAACCCGTTGAGGAAGCCCGCCGCGATCTGCTGGTATTCGGCCGGGAACGGCGACAGCGAGATGTTGTCCAGCACCCGCAGGGTGAGGCCGCGGAACAGCAGCATGCCGGCGAGGGTCACGATGAAGGCGGGAATGCCCGCGTAGGCGACCCAGAAGCCGTGCCAGGCGCCGACGGCGAGGCCGACGGCCAACGCGGCCAGCACGCCGAGCCACCACGGGTGGCCCTGCTGGATGACGAGCACGGCGGAGACCGCGCCGGTGAGGGCGACCACCGAGCCGACCGACAGGTCGATGTGCCCGCCGATGATCACGATGACCATGCCGATGGCGAGCACCAGGATGTAGGAGTACTGCAGGACGATGTTGGTGATGTTGCCCGGGCTCAGCGAGACGCCGTCGGTCAGCACCGCGAAGAGCGCGACGATGACCACGAGGGCGACGAAGATGCCGCTCTGGCGCAGGTTGCGCATGATCAGCGTACGCGGATCGCTGATGCCGGTGTGCAGGGCGAGGGCGGGGGCGGCCTCGTCGGCCGACGGGCGCTGCCCGGGGGAGGAGGATTTGATGTCGGTCATCAGGCCGGTTCCTTGTCCTTCGCCATGAGCTGCATGAGCTTCTCCTGGGTGGCCTCGCCCGCCGGCAGTTCGCCGGTGAGCCGGCCCGCCGCGAGCGTGTAGATGCGGTCGCACATCCCGAGCAGCTCCGGCAGCTCGGAGGAGATGAGCACGACCGCCTTGCCCTGCGCCACCAGCCGGTTGACGATCGTGTAGATCTCGAACTTCGCCCCGACGTCGATGCCGCGCGTCGGCTCGTCGAGGATCAGCACGTCCGGGTCGGTGAACAGCCACTTCGACAGGACGACCTTCTGCTGGTTGCCGCCGGAGAGCTTGCCGACCGTCGCCATGACGCTGGGCGCCTTGATGTTCATGTCGCGCCGGCTGGCCTCGGCGACCCGGATCTCCTCGTTGTCGTGCACCCAGCCGAGGCGGGCGAGCTTGCGCAGCGCCGCCGCCGAGACGTTGTGGCGGATGTCGTCGATGAGGTTGAGCCCGTACCGCTTGCGGTCCTCCGTGGCGTACGCGATGCCGTTGCCGATCGCCTCGGCGACCGTGCGCGCCCTGATCGGGCGGCCGCGCAGGAAGAGCCGGCCGCTGATGTCGCGTCCGTACGACCGGCCGAAGATGCTCATGGCGAGCTCGGTGCGCCCGGCCCCCATGAGCCCGGCGATGCCGACTACCTCGCCCGCGCGGACGGTGAAGCCGACGTCGTCGACCACCGTGCGGTCCTGGGTGGGGTGGCGCACCGTCCAGTTCTCCACCCGCAGCACCTCCTCGCCGGGGGACGACACCCGGTCGGGGTAGAAGCTGTGCAGGTCGCGCCCGACCATGCCGCGGATGATCCGGTCCTGGGTCACCTCACCCGCGCGCACGTCGAGCCGCTCGACCGTGCGCCCGTCGCGCAGGACGGTGATCGAGTCGGCGATCGCGGTGATCTCGCCCAGCTTGTGCGAGATCATGATGCAGGTGATGCCCTGGTCGCGCAGCCGCCGCAGCAGGTCGAGCAGGTGCGCCGAGTCGACGTCGTTGAGGGCGGCGGTCGGCTCGTCCAGGATGAGCAGCTTCACCTTCTTCGACAGCGCCTTCGCGATCTCGACGAGCTGCTGCTTGCCGACGCCGAGCGCCGCGATCGGCGTCACGGCGTTCTCCCGCAGGCCGACGGACTCCAGCAGGGCCGCCGCGTCGGCGTTGGCGCGGTTCCAGTCGATGAGGCCGCTGCGCCCGCGCCGCTCGTTGCCGAGGAAGATGTTCTCCGCGATCGACAGGTGCGGCACCAGGGCGAGCTCCTGGTGGATGATGACGATGCCGTGGGACTCGCTGTCCCGGATGCCCCGGAAGTGCACGGGGCGGCCGTCGAAGACGATCTCGCCGTCGTAGCTGCCCGACGGGTACACCCCCGACAGCACCTTCATCAGGGTGGACTTGCCGGCGCCGTTCTCGCCGCAGATGGCGTGGATCTCGCCGCGCCGCACGGTGATCGAGACGTCCTGGAGCGCCGCCACCCCGGGGAACGTCTTGGTGATGGTGCGCATCTCGAGGATGGTGTCGCTCACGGGCATCCTCCCGCTGTTCGGGTCGTCGGGTGGCGTCGCCGGCCGGGCCGGCGCCCGCCGGGCCCGGGCGAGCGCCCGGACCCGACGGAGACCGGGCTACTTCTTGGCCTGCCCGGCGGCGACCTCCTCGGCCGTCCAGTAGCCGGAGTCGACGAGGACGGACTTGATGTCGTCCTTGAAGACGGTCTGGATCGGCAGCAGGTACGCCGGGACGACCTTGACCTTGTTGTTGTAGGTGGTGGTGTCGTTGGCCTGCGGCTGCTTCTCCTGGAGGAACGCCTCGGCGGCGATGGCGGCCTGCTCGGCCAGCAGCCGGGTGTCCTTGAAGACGGTGGAGCTCTGCACGCCGTCGTTGATGAGCTTGATCGAGGCGATCTCGGCGTCCTGGCCGGTCACCACCGGCAGCTTCTTCTTACCCTTGCCGTACCCGGCGTTCTGCAGGGCGGTGATGATGCCCCGGGAGATCCCGTCGTACGGCGACAGCACGCCGTCCACCGTGGACCCGTCGTTGTAGCTCGACGTCAGCAGGTCCTCCATCCGCTTCTGGGCGGTCTCCTGCTGCCACCGCAGCGTGGCGGCCTGCTCGATCTTCGTCTGGCCGGACTTCACCTTCAGCGTGCCGTTGTCGAAGAACGGCTTGAGGGTGTCCATCGCCCCGCCGAAGAAGTACTGCGTGTTGTTGTCGTCGAGCGAGCCGGCGAACAGTTCGATGGTGAACGGGCCGGTCGCCGTGCCCTTGGAGCCGTCCTTGTTCTGCAGGCCGAGGCCGACGAGCAGCGCGGTGGCCTGGGCGACGCCTACCTTGTAGTTGTCGAAGCTGACGTAGAAGTCGACGTTGGGGCTGCCGAGGATGAGCCGGTCGTAGGAGATGACCGGGATCTTCGCCTGGGCGGCGGCCTGGAGCTGGCCGCTGAGCGCCGTGCCGTCGATCGCCGCGATGATCAGGACGTCCGCGCCCTGCGTGATCATCTGGTCGATCTGCTGCGACTGGGTGGGGATGTCGTCCCCGGCGTACTGCAGGTCGACCTTGTATCCCTTGGCCTGTAGCTTCTCCTTCACCGAGTTGCCGTCGGCGATCCACCGCTCCGAGGTCTGCGTCGGCATCGAGACGCCGATGGTCAGGTCGGTGGGCTTCTTGTCGGCGGTGTCGCCGCCTCCGCCGGCCCCCTCGCCGCTGCACGCCGCGATGCTGAGCGCCAGCACGGCGCTGCCGAGTGCCATCAAGAATCTTCTGGACACAGGCTTCCCTCCCAGGACCTCGTGCCGAAAGTGCGGAGCGTGTCCACGCCCCGGTCAGTGTTAGCGCTCACATCCGCCTTGGTCAACATGTTTCGGGAAATGCCGGGGTCACGTTCTCGTAACAGCTCCGACCACTTCGGAGCCGGGTCGTTCGGAGCAGGGCGGACCCGTTGGGACACCGCTCGATCGACACGTCTGAGAGCATCGTGGGCGACCACTGGGGAGGCTCACATGAACAGCAACGTCACCCGCCGGACCGCGATCGGGCTGGGCGCGGCCGCCGCCGCGCTCGCCGCCACCGGCCGGCCCGCCGCCGCCGAGGGCCGGGCGTCCGCCGCGCCGGCCACGGGGACCCGTGCCACCGGCGGCGCCGAGGTGATCCGGCGGACCTACCTCGAACAGAAGGCCGCGGCCGGCGGCGTGTGGCACTCGCACATCGCGATGGTCGACCGGGCCGGCACGCTCGCCACCGTCGTCGCCGACGACGCCGACCGCGTCACGCACGGCTACAGCGTGCAGAAGCTCGCCGTCGCCGTCGCCGTGATGGACAAGATCGACCGCGGGCAGCTGCGGCTGGACCAGCGGCTCGACCTGACCGCCGACATCATCCTCGGCGGCAGCGGCATCTACTTCCTGCAGACCGTCTGGGGTGACCAGGTCACCGTCGCCAACTTCCTCACCGCGATGCTGCTCGTCTCCGACAACACGGCCGTGCGGATGTGCGGCCGGGTGGTGCCGGCGCTGGAGATCAACGACATCCTCGCCGCGAAGGGGTTCGTCCACACCCGCGTCGAGCCCGTGGCCAACCCGAACCGGTTCTACCTCGGCGTCACCACGCCCCGCGAGACCCACGACCTGCTGTGGCGGTTGGCCAACAAGACCATTCTCACCCCGCGGTCCGCCGACTTCCTGCTCGGCATCCTGCGGTGGATCAACGGCTACCACGACGGGATCCGGCACACCATGTCCTCTGCCGAGCGCAGCCGGGTCGCCACCAAGTACGGCGCCGACTACGACGAGCTGGGCGCGGCCCGGCACGAGGCCGGCATCATGTTCGACCCGGCGGGCGCGCCCACCCTGACCTACGCGCTGTTCGCCGACTCCCTCGGCGACCTGGACAACTACGGGTCGACCCACCCGGCGGTGCGGGCCCACGCGGTCCTCGGCCGGACCATGTTCGACGCGATCTGCACCACCACCAACCGCACCGCCCGCGCCCGGCACCACGTCCCGCCGTTCCGCCCGGTCGACGGCGGCTGACCCCCGCCGGCCGGGCCCGCCGTCAGGCGGGCCCGGCCGCGCCGGTCACGGCTCGTAGGCGAGGTTCGGGCGCAGCCAGCGCTCGACCTCGGCGAGGGCCACGCGACGCCGCGCCGCGTAGTCCTCGGCCTGGTCGCGGCCGATCCGCCCGACCGTGAAGTACCGCGAGTCGGGGTGCGCGAAGATCAGCCCGCTGACGGCGGCCGCGGGCGTCATCGCGTACGACTCCGTCAGGCCGATGCCCAGCGTCTGCGCGCCGAGCAGGTCGAACAGGTCCCGCTTCTCGCTGTGGTCGGGGCTGGCCGGATAGCCCAGCGCGGGCCGGATGCCCCGGAACCGCTCGGCGTGCAGGTCCGCCAGCGCCGGGGCGGCGTCGGGCTCGAACCAGTCGCGGCGGGCCCGCAGGTGCAGGTGCTCGGCGAACGCCTCGGCGAGCCGGTCGGCCAGCGCCTTGACCATGATGGCGCGGTAGTCGTCGTGCTCGGCCTCGTAGCGGGCGGCCAGCTCCTCCGCGCCGTGCACCGCCACCGCGAAGCCACCCAGGTGGTCGCCGGCCGGCGCGACGTAGTCGGCGAGGCACCGGTTGGCCCGGCCGGCGGGCTTCGCGGTCTGCTGGCGCAGCATCGGCAGGCGCACCCCGGCGTCGTCGAGGACGATGTCGTCACCCTCGGCGTGCGCCGTCCAGAAGCCGTACGCGCCCCGGGCGTGCAACGACCCGTCGGCGATGATCGCGTCGAGCAGGGTGTTGGCGTCGTCGTACAGCTCGCGGGCGACGGGCTGGTCGAGGATCGCCGGGAACTTCCCCTTCAGCTCCCACGCCAGGAACAGGAACTGCCAGTCGATCATCTCGCGCAGCTCGGTGAGGGACGGCTCGACCACGCGCACGCCGGTGAACGCCGGCACCGGCAGGTCGGCGAAGTCGACCCGCTCGCGGTTGGCGCGGGCCTGGGCGAGGGTGAGCAGCGGCTGGGCGTGCCGGTTGGCGTGCTGCTCGCGCAGCCGCTCCTGCTCGGCCCGGTTGGCCGTGTCGAGGGTCTGCGCGCGGTCGGCGTCGAGCAGGTCGGAGACCACGCCGACGACCCGGGACGCGTCGAGCACGTGCACGGTCGGCCCCTCGTACGCCGGGGCGATCCGCACCGCCGTGTGCTGCCGGGACGTGGTGGCCCCGCCGATGAGCAACGGCATCCGCAGCCCCCGGCGCTGCATCTCGCCCGCGACGGCGACCATCTCGTCCAGCGACGGGGTGATCAGCCCGGACAGGCCGATCGCGTCGGCGCCCTCGGCCACGGCGGTGTCCAGGATCCGTGCCGCCGGCACCATCACGCCCAGGTCGACGACCTCGTAGTTGTTGCAGCCGAGGACGACGCCGACGATGTTCTTGCCGATGTCGTGCACGTCGCCCTTGACGGTGGCGAGGACGACCTTGCCCTGGCCCTGCCCGGCGGCCCGCTCCTTGGTCATGTACGGCTCCAGGTAGGCCACCGACCGCTTCATCACCCGGGCGCTCTTGACCACCTGCGGCAGGAACATCTTGCCCGCGCCGAACAGGTCGCCGACGACCTTCATGCCGTCCATCAGCGGGCCCTCGATGACGTCGAGGGGCCGGTCGAACAGCAGCCGGGCCTCCTCGGTGTCGGCCTCGACGTGGTCGACGATCCCGTGCACCAGCGCGTGGGTGAGCCGCTCGGCGACGGGAGCGGCCCGCCAGGACAGGTCGACCTCACGCTTGGTGCCCGACCCGGTGACCGTGGACGCGAAGGTGACCAGCCGGTCGGTGGCGTCGGGCCGGCGGTCGAAGATGACGTCCTCGACCAGTTCGAGCAGGTCCGCCGGGATGTTCTCGTAGACGCTGAGCTGGCCGGCGTTGACGATGCCCATGTCCAGCCCCGCCCGCACGGCGTGGAACAGGAACGCCGAGTGCATCGCCTCGCGCACCACGTCGTTGCCCCGGAACGCGAACGACAGGTTCGAGATGCCGCCGCTGGTGCGCGCGCCGGGGCAGCGGGCCTTGATCAGCGGCAGGGCGTCGATGAACGCCTTCGCGTAGCCGTTGTGCTCGGCGATGCCGGTGGCCACGGCCAGCACGTTCGGGTCGAAGATGATGTCCTCGGGGGCGAAGCCGGCCTCGCCCACCAGCAGGTCGTACGCCCGCCCGCAGATCTCCACCTTGCGCGCGGTGGTGTCGGCCTGGCCCTGCTCGTCGAAGGCCATCACCACCACGCCCGCGCCGTAGCCGCGGATCGCCCGGGCCTGGGCGAGGAACGGCTCCGGGCCCTCCTTCAGGCTGATCGAGTTGACGACGCCCTTGCCCTGCACGCACTTCAGGCCGGCTTCGAGCACGCTCCACCGGGAACTGTCGATCATGATGGGGATCCGGGCCACCTCGGGCTCGGTGGCGATGAGGTTGAGGAACGTGGTCATCGCCCGCTCGCTGTCGAGCAGGTCGGCGTCCATGTTGACGTCGAGCAGGTTCGCGCCGCCGCGCACCTGCTCGACGGCCACGTCGACCGCGCCCTGGTGGTCGTCGGCCTCGATGAGCCGGCGGAACCGCGCCGAGCCGGTCACGTTGGTGCGCTCGCCGATCATCACGAAGCCGGTGTCGGGCCCGATCGTGAACGGCTCCAGGCCGCTGAACCGGGTCGCCGGGGGCTCCTCGGCGACCCGTCGCGGCGGCACGCCCCGCACCGCCGCCGCGATCCCGGCGATGTGCGGCGGGGTCGTGCCGCAGCAGCCGCCGACGATGTTGACCAGTCCGTCGCCGGCGAACCCGCCGAGCAGCGCGCCGATCTCCTCCGGCGTCTGGTCGTAGCCGCCGAAGGCGTTGGGCAGCCCGGCGTTGGGGTGCGCGGCGACGTAGGCGCCGGCCAGCCGGGACAGCTCCGCCACGTGCGGGCGCATCTCCGCCGCGCCGAGCGCGCAGTTGACGCCGACGACCAGCGGCTCGGCGTGCGCGATGGAACGCCAGAACGCCTCCACCGTCTGCCCCGACAACGTGCGGCCGCTCAGGTCCACCACCGTGACGGAGATCCACAGCGGCAGGTGGGGGGCCGCCTCGCGGGCCGCCGCGATCGCCGCCTTCGCGTTGAGTGTGTCGAAGATGGTCTCCACCAGCAGCAGGTCGACCCCGCCCTCGGCCAGCGCCGCCATCTGCTCCGCGTACGCGGCCTTGACGTCGTCGAACGTGACCGCCCGGTACGCGGGGTCCTCCACGCGCGGCGACAGCGACAGGGTGACGTTGAGCGGGCCGACGGAGCCGGCGACGAACCGCCCGCCCGCCTCGTCCGCGGCCTGCCGGGCGAGCTGCGCGCCGCGCACGTTCATCTCGCGCGCCAGCGCCTCCAGGCCGTAGTCGGCCTGCCCGATGCTCGTGGCGGTGAACGTGTTGGTGGTGGTGATGTCGGCACCGGCCGCCAGGTATTGCCGGTGCACGTCGAGGATCAGGTCCGGGCGGGTCAGGTTGAGCAGGTCTGGGTCGCCGGTGACGTCGCGGGGATGGTCCGCGCCGATCAGGTCGCCCCGGTAGTCGGCGGGGGAGAGCTTGGCGCCCTGCAACATCGTGCCCCAGGCGCCGTCGAGCACCGCGATGCGCTCGGCCAGCAACCGCCGCAGCGCCGCAACCGCACCTGAACCGTCGACGGACGAACCCACACCGACCACCCCCGAAGTCTCGGAGGCGCCCTTGGTCCACATGCTCCCAGGTCGAGCGTGGCGGGCCGGGCCCGTCGCAGCGCCTCTCGGCCTGGTATCGAGAGACTACCGGATACCGGCCCAGAACCGTCGAATCGATCCCACCCAGTGCGACGGCCCGGTCGCCACTAGGCTCGACCCGGAGGTGTGGAGATGAAACTCGGACTGCACTACTGGACTTTCTCGACCCCGGCCGACGCGGCGGCGATCGCGCCGACCCTGGCCGAGACCGCCACCCTCGCCGAGCAGGCGGGGTTCGCGTCGTTCACCGTGATGGACCACTACTTCCAGATGGAGGCCCAGGCCCCGGCCGAGGAGCCGATGCTGGAGGCGTACACGACCCTCGGCTACGTCGCGGCGCTGACCCGGCGGATGACGCTGGGTGTGCTGGTCACCGGCGTCATGTACCGCCACCCGGGCCTGCTCGCCAAGATCGTCACGACGCTGGACGTGCTCTCCGGCGGCCGGGCCCGCCTCGGCATCGGCGCGTCCTGGTACGAGCGGGAACAGCGCGGTCTCGGCGTGCCGGTCGTGCCGGTGGCCGAGCGGTTCGAGCGGCTGGAGGAGACGCTGCGCATCTGCCGGCAGATGTTCAGCGACGACGACGGGCCCTTCGAGGGCCGGCACTACCGGCTGGCCGAGACGCTCAACTCGCCGCAGCCGCTGCGCCGCCCGCACCCGCCGATCATGATCGGCGGCGGCGGTGAGCGCAAGACGCTGCTGCTGGTCGCCCGGTACGCCGACGCGTGCAACCTGTTCGGCTCCAGCCCCGACGACGTGGCCCGCAAGCTGGACGTGCTGCGCGGCCACTGCGCCGCCGAGGGCCGCGACTACGACGCCATCGAGAAGACGGCGATCGTGCTGCGGCCGCCGCTGGCCGACGTCGACGCGTTCGTCGCCGACGTGGCCGCGTACGCCGCGCTCGGGGTGACCGAGGTGCAGACGATGCCGGACCGGCACCCGGTGGAGTTCACCCGGCGGATCGCCGACGAGGTGCTGCCGAGGCTGGCCGACATCGGCTGACCGGCCGCCCGGCTGACCGGCCGCGCGCCCCGCCCGGCGGCGCGTGGGCCGGCCGGTCTACCGGCGCAGCCGCCGGTAGACCGGGGCCAGCCGCCGGTGCAGCAGGCGGTAGACGTCGAAGATCTCGTCGTACGTGGCCCGGTGCGCGGGCGTCGGCGCGAACACCCGGTCGCTGCGCATCAGCCCGGGCAGGTCGCCGAAGCCGACCATCCCGGTGCCGACCGCGCCGATCCAGCCCGCGCCCCGGGCGTTGACCGCCAGGGGGTTCGCGTCGCGCCGGATCTCGACGCCGAGCACGTCGGCGAAGATCTGGCACCACGAGTCCGACAGCGCACCGCCGCCGGTGATCGCCAGCGAGGTGACGGGCGCGCCGAGGAACCGGTCGACGGCCCGGAACAGCCAGCGGGTGTTCAGGGCGACGCCCTCGAAGACCGCCCGCAGCAGGTCGGAGCGGTTGGTGTCCAGCGAGATGTTGAGGAACGCCGCACGCAGGTGCGGGTCGTCGACCGGGGCGCGTTCGCCGTAGAGCCACGGGGTGTAGATGACGCCGTTCGCCCCCGGCGGCACCGTCGGGATGATCCGGTCGAACGCGTCGAAGATCGTGCCCTCGTCGCGGCTGACGTGCCCCGCGCCCAGCAGCGGGTCGTCGTACTCGACGACCTTGTCGCGCAGCCACGTCAGGTTGGCCCCGGCGGTGGCCTGCAACGCGGTCATCAGGTAGCGGTCGGGGATGGCGCACGGCACCGCGGCGATCCCGGCGACCACGTCGGTCTTCTTCGCCGGCACGTGCGCGGCGACCCACGACGAGGTGCCGAGATAGAGGTGCGGCTGGTTGTCGCCGGTCGTGCCCGCCCCGATCGCGGCGGCCGTGTTGTCGATGGCCCCGGCCACCACCCGCACCGACCCCGGCAGGCCCAGGTGCGCGGCGGCGGCCGGCGACAGCGTGCCGATCACGTCGATGCAGGCGACGATCGGCGGCAGCTTGTCCCGGTCGATGCCGCAGTCGGCGACCAGGGCGGGGGAGTAGCGGACGTCGCCCGGCCGCCGGTTGTCGGTCACCCACGAGGTGAGGATCGAGTCGACGGTGGCCACCGTCCGCCCGGTCAGCTTCAGGTTGATCCAGTCGAGCACGTTGAGGAACGACGCGGTGCGCGCGTACACCTGCGGCATCTCGTCGCGGACCAGCAGCATGTGCGCCGCCGGGTCCTTGCCGGTCGGCGACGGCATGCCGCCGGTGAGCCGCAGCCAGCGCGCGATCCGGCGCGCCGACAAGCCGTGGTACGCGGGAAAGCCGCCGAACTGGCGGCGCAGGTTCGCCGCGCCCCGCATGTCCAGCCAGCTGATGCACGCCGTCAACGGCTCACCGGCCGCGTCGACGGCGATGGTCCCCTCGCCCTGCGTGGAGGCGCACACCACGGTGACCGCGCGCAGGTGGTCGGGGTGGGCCCGGCCCAGGT
This sequence comes from Micromonospora sp. WMMD712, assembly GCF_029581295.1. Taxonomy (NCBI): domain Bacteria; kingdom Bacillati; phylum Actinomycetota; class Actinomycetes; order Micromonosporales; family Micromonosporaceae; genus Micromonospora; species Micromonospora sp. WMMD712. The sequence goes on along the minus strand of NZ_CP120743.1, from coordinate 1,093,358 downwards.
CGGCGGCGACCTGCCCGAGCGCGTCCCACCAGGCGCGGGGATCCTGCTCGGCCCCGCCGCCGGGGAGCACCCGCAGCGGCACGGCCCGCTCGGCCCAGCCGGTGACGGTGCCGTCGGCGGCGACGAGGGCGGCCTTCATCCCCGAGGTGCCCAGGTCGATCGCGAGCACCTGCGGTGCCGTGGCTGCCACCGGATCAGACCCCTTCGACCAGCGCGAACACCTGGTCGAACCGCGCGAGCGCGTCGTCGATGACCTCGTCGGTGTCGGCCATCGAGGTGTACATCCGCGAGCCGGCCAGGGTGATGATGCCGTGCGCAGCGTACGCCGCGCCCATCTGCTCCATCAGCCGCTTGCGGGCCTTGTTCTCCTTGAGCAGCTTCACCGGGTGGCGCATGTCCAGCAGCATGACGCCGCTGCACTCCAGGTGCACGATCGAGCCCTGGTTGTAGGCGACGTACGGCAGGCCGTAGCGGTCGATGAGCCGTTGCAGGCCACGGGTGAGCCGGTCGCCGGCCCGCCCGGCGATGACCGGCGCGTTGGTGCGGGCCATCTCCTCGATGGCGAAGTAGCCGGCCGCGCAGGACAGCGGGTTCGCCGACAGGGTCCCGCCGACCTGGATGTGCGCGCCGCTCTTGCCGTCCAGGCCGGAGCCGAAGACCGCCATCACGTCGGCGCGACCGCCGACGCCGCCGGCCATCGGGTACCCGCCGGAGACCGCCTTGCCGAGCACCGTCAGGTCGGGGGTGACGCCGAAGTAGCCGGCCGCGCCGCCCAGGCCGAGGCGGAACCCGGTGACCACCTCGTCGAAGACCAGCAGCGCGCCGAACTCGTCGCAGAGCTGGCGTACCTTGGCGTTGAAGTCGCGCGGCACCGGCCGGGTGCCGGACTCCGGGCCGACGGGCTCGACCACGACGGCGGCCGTGCCGCCCCGCAGCCGGTTCTCGATCAGCTTGCGCCGCAGCTGCCCCAGGTCGTGCGGGAACGCCTCCCGGGTGCGGCTGGTCGCGCCGAAGGGGATGCCCTTGGCGTTCATCCGGTAGGTGCCGGGCACCCGCAGCCCGTAGACCATGGTGTCGGACCAGCCGTGGTACGCGCCGCCGACCTTGATCACCATCTTCTTGCCGGTGAACGCCCGCGCCCCGCGCACGGCGGCCATCACCGCCTCGGTGCCCGAGCCGAGCGCCCGGTACATCTCCACGTGCGGCAGGTACCGGTGGATGATCTCGGCGAGCTTCAGCTCGTACTCGTGGAACAGGCCGGTGACCGGCCCGGACGCCCGGACCACCTCCGCGACCCGCTCGTTGACCGGCCCGTAGTTGCTGCCCAGGATCGTCGGGCCGCCGGCCTGGAGGAAGTCGATGTAGGTGTTGCCGTCGCGGTCGACCAGGTGCGCGCCCTCGGCCCGCTCGATCGCCAGGGGGAACGGGTAGTTGAACGCCAGGTTGTGCTGCACGCCGCCGGGGATGCGCCGCTTCGCCCGGTCGGTGATCTCCCGGCTGGCCCGGCACTTGGTGTCGTAGTAGTTGAGCACGTCGAGCAGCGCGTCGTGGCGCAGCCCGCGGATCGGCTGGGCGACCAGCGCCCTCAGGCGGCGCATGACGTCGTCGACGTCGGGATACTCGCTGATCGCGTACCCGAGCCGGGCCGCCTCGCCGCCTTCCGGCTCCCCCTCGCCGGGCGCGGCGAGCGCGGCGGCCGTCGCGTCGGCGCTGGGCAGCTCCTCGTCGGCGGGCACCCGCAGCGGCGACACCGCCTCGGTGATCTGGGCGGCGATCCGCTTCTCGTCGGCGCGCAGCTTGCCGAAGGCGACCTCGCGGATCGCCGTCGGGATCGTGTAGACCTTCCCCGTCTCGGTGGTCAGCGCCAGCAGGTAGGCGATCGAGACCTTCTCCAGCAGCGCCATGTTGAACACCGCCCGGTCCGGGTCCGTGCCGAGGGCGACGATCCCGTGGTTGGCGATGATGAACGCGTTGTCCCCGCCGGCGACCTTCTTCTGCACGTTGCGCGCCAGGAACCCCGTGCCCGACGGGGCGTAGTCGACGATGGCGACCCGCTTGCCGAGGAAGCGCACCTGCTCGTCGGTGAGCGCCGGGATCGGCCGGCGCAGGAAGGCCAGCGCCGAGGCGTACGGCTGGTGGGTGTGCACGATCGCGTTGACGTCCGGCCGCTGCCGGTAGATGTTGGCGTGCATCCCGCACTCGATCGACGGCGCGAGGCCCGTGCCGGAGTCGTCGGGCACGTGCTTTCCGGCGAAGTCGACGATGCAGACGTCCTCGACGCGCATCCGGTCGTAGTCGTAGTTGCTGGGGGTGACCGCGTACAGCTCGTGGCCGGGCACCCGGACCGACACGTTGCCCTCCGTGGCCTTGAGGTAGCCACGGGCGAGCATGGTGCGGCACATGTCGACGACGTGCTGGCGGGACGTGCGGTGCTCCACGGCGCTCTCCTCGGTCGGGCCACGGCGGATCGGCGGGGATGCCCGTCGGGTCCATCGTCGCCGGGCGGCCGACGCGGAGCACCGTCCCGCCGGACGCGAGAATCGGGCCCCCGATTGTCACCGCGTGACAAAATCGCGGGATGACCGCGCCCGTCACGCCCTGGCAGCGGCTCCCCGCCGACCTGGCCGCCGCGATGCGCCCCCACCTGCCCGCCACCGTCGGCGCGGTCGCGGCGGCGGTCACCGAGGCCACCCCGGCCTTCGCCGCCATCTCCGACGCCAAGTTCGCCCGGGACGTGCGCACCGCCGTGCAGGTCGCGTTCGAGCGCTTCGTCGACCTCGTCGGCACCGCCGAGCCCGCCCTGCCGCCGCGCGTGCGGGACGTCTTCGTGGCGCTCGGCGCGGGCGAGGCGCGCGAGGACCGGGGGCCGGAGGCGCTGCTGGCGGCGCAGCGGACGGCGGCGCGGCTGATGCTGCGCACCGCGTCGGAGTCGCTGGCCCGGCTGCGCCCCGTCGACACCGCGGAGCTGATCGACCTGTCCGACGCCATCACCGCGTACGTCGACGAGCTGGCCGCCGCGAGCACCGACGGCTACGCCCTCCAGCTGCGCGAGCAGGCCGGGGAGGGCGACCGGCGACGCCGGCAGCTCGCCGAGCTGCTGCTGCGCGGCGACGGGCTGCCCGCCGCCGTCGAGGCCGCCGCCGCGCGGATCGGCTGGCCGCGCCTCGACGAGGTGACGCCGGTCCTGCTGCCGCTGGAACAGGCCCGCGACGCGCGGTTCCGCTACGGCGCGGACGGCCTCGTGGTCGAACGCGCCCGCGACGCCGTGCTGCTGCTGCGGGCCGGCCCCCGCTCCGCCCGCCCGCAGCTCGCCGAGGCCCTCGCGGGGCGCGGGGCGGTGGTGGGGCCGGCGCTGGGCTGGGCGCAGCTGCCGGCGGCGGTCCGGCTCGCCGAGCTGACCGCCGGGCCGGCCGGGGCGGACCCGGGCCCGGTCTTCGTCGACGACCATCTGGTCGCGCTGACCCTGCGCGGGGAGGCCGGCGCGCTGGCCGTGCTCACCGCCCGCCGGCTCGCGCCCCTGGCGCAACTGCGCCCGGCCCAGCGGGAGAGCCTGCTGGTGACCCTGCACAGCTGGCTGCGGCACTGGGGCTCGCGCGCCGAGGTCGCCAGCGAGCTGTACGTGCACCCGCAGACCGTCAGCTACCGCATCAGACGCCTGCGTGAGCTGTACGGCGACGACCTGACCGACCCGACCGCCCGCACGGAACTCCTCCTGGTCCTGGCCGCCCGTCCCACCCCCGGCTCGGATCCCGGCCCCGGCTCGGCCCCCGGGCCCGTTCGGTGACCGGGAGGACGGCGTCAACCTCGATCTTCACGGTGACGCAGACCCTTTGATCACCGGGGCGAGGTGGGGTGGGGCCAGGTGGTCAGGAGGGTGTCCAGGGCGTCCAGGATCCGGGTCCAGGTCTCCTGGGTGTCGGGGGCGCTGTGGTCGAACCCGCCCCCCAGCTCGAGGCTGACGTAGCCGTGGAAGACGCTGCCCAGCAGGCGGACCGCGTGCGTCTGGTCGGGTTCGGTCAGGTCGTACCCCCGCAGGATCGCCCGGAGCATCCGCGCGTGCCGGACGCCGGCGCTGGCGGCGGCCGGGGCCGGGTCGAGCCGGAGCTGGGCGGCGGCGTAGCGGCCCGGGTGCTCCCGGGCGTAGTCGCGGTAGACGTTCGCCACGGCGGTCAGCGCGTCCCTGCCGGACCGCCCGGCCAGGGCGTCGGCGGCGCGGGTGGCGAGGTCGTCCAGGGCGAGCAGGGCGATCCGGGTCCTGAGGTCCTGGGAGTTTCGCAGGTGTGAGTAGAGGCTGGCGACGGTGACGCCGAACCGCCTGGCGACCGCAGAGACGGTCACCTGGTCGAAGCCGACTTCGTCGGCCAGCTCCGCCCCGGCCAGGGTCAGGCGTGCTGCGGTGAGTCCGGCGCGGGCCACGATCCTCCTCGGTTGCCTAAGTCGATTATGCGTTTGCCTAAAGTCTTTAGGCAACCTAGCGTGCCATGCATGGAGCCGCTGACCGAGCAACAGATCCGTGCCGCGTTCCTCAACTGCACCAAGGGCGAGGCGAAGCGCCTGTCCGTGCCGCGCGACCTGGCCGACCGCCCCTGGGTCGACCTGGACTACCTCGGCTGGCGGGACCCGCAGGCACCGGACCGCGCCTACCTCGTCACCGTGCTCGACGGTCGCCCGACGGCCCTCGCGCTGCGCTGCCCCAGCCCCACCGCCGCGCAGCGACCGCGCGGCATGTGCTCGATCTGCCTCACCACCCCGGCCGGCGGCGTCTCGCTGATGGTCGCGCGCCGGGCGGGCCGGCCCGGGCAACAGGGCAACACCGTCGGCACGTACGTCTGTAGCGACCTCGCCTGTTCCCTGTACGTGCGCGGCAGGAAGGACGCCGGGCCCGGCGCGCGCCTCCAGGAGTCGTTGACCCTGGAGGAGAAGGTCCAGCGGACGGTGGCCCACCTCGCCGCGTTCGTCGCCAGGGTGACCGCCTGACCATCGTGATCCGCCCCGGTGGCGAGGCGGCGGGGCGGATCACTCGTTCCGCAGGCGGTCAGGGGATCGAGAAGAGCCGGTCCGCGGGTACGACGGTGGCGGGCAGCGCCGCGCCGGGCACGAGGGCCGGGTCGACGGGGCGGTTCACGTCCGCCTCGAACGCGGCGAACCCGGGCCCGCTGATGCGCAGGCGGAGCGTCAGCCCCGGGTCCTCTCCGTCCACGCGGTCCGCCACGGAGAGGATCTCCGCCGTCGCGGCGACACCCGCGGCGGACAGGTGACGCGCGTCGCGTCGCGACCGGGCGACCAGCCGCAACCCGAGGACGCCGAAACCGACGCCGACAACCGTCATGAACGCGGCACCGGCGAGCAGGCCCCAGAATTCCCCGGGCGACGGTGGCGGGTCCAGCGTCAGGCCGGCGACGAGCAGGGCCGGCCCGGGCAGGCAGATGGCGAGGAACACCAGCCGGCACAACAGCGCGCCGAGCGGACCGATGCGGGCCTCCGCTTGCCGGGGCGTGCTCACCAACTCATCCTAGTTGGCCTCTCCCGCACCATGATCGCCGCCGGCCGGACCGTGTTCCGGGCACGACCCCATGGACGGCACCACCCCGTGCGGGGGCGGCGGCTAGCCGACCAGCGCGCGGGTCACCGCGAAACCCAGGGTCGCCGCGCCCAGCCCGGCGGCGACGCTGGTCAGCGCGTTCACCAGCGCGAGCAGGCGGGAGCCGTCCCGGGCCAGGCGCAGCGTCTCGTACCCGAAGGTGGAGTAGGTGGTGAGCGCGCCGCAGAACCCGGTGGCCAGCAGCGCGCCCACCGCCGGGCCGACCGGGGCGGCGACCAGGGCGCCGAGCACCAGCGAGCCGACCACGTTCACCGTCAGGGTGCCCCAGGGGAACGGTGAGGCGTGCCGGGCCTGCACGGCCCGGTCGGTGAGGTAGCGCAGCGGCGCACCGACGGCCGCGCCGAGGGCGATCAGCAGGGCCGTCACGCCGGCCCGCCGTCGGGCCGCGCCCCGTCGGGGTCCGCGGGCCCCGGTGTCGTCGGGTGGGCGTGCGGGCCGGTCGCGCGGCCGAGCAGCCGGGCCGCGGCGGCGTCGCCGACCCAGACCGCGGCGAGCGCCCCCAGCAGGGTGGCGACGAGGTACGCCAGCGCGGTGCCCGCCGCACCGGCGAGCGCCGCCTGCCGCACGTCCACCACGTACGTGGAGAAGGTGGTGTAGCCGCCGAGCACGCCCACGCCCAGGAACGGCCGGGTGAGCGGCGGAACGCGGCCGGCGGTGACCACCGCCATCAGCGCCCCGATCAGCAGGCACCCGGACACGTTGACGCCGAACGTCGCCCAGCCGAACCCGGTCGGCGGGTGCGGGAACGCCGCCTGGACGCCCGCCCGGGCGAGCGCGCCGAGCACGCCCCCGGCCGCGATGACGCCGAGCACGACCGCCGGGTGGGCGCGCAGCTCGCCCCGGTCGGCCGGCACCCGCAGGTCGACGTCGGGGTCGACCCGGCGCGGGGTCGGTCCTGCCACCTCGCCCTCCCACCGGCCGCCTGGGCGTACGAGCGCGAGCCTACCCCCGCCGCCCCGCACGGAGGGCCCCTTGATCGTCTGCGGGAAGCGGAGATTGCGGCCGGCGTGTCGTCTCCTTTCCGCGCAGACGATCAAGGCGTGGCGTGGCGCGGGCGGCGTGGGGCGGGGCAGGCAGGATCGCCCAGCGACGCGCGGGCCAGGGCGAGCAGGGCGGGGTCGAGGTCGATCAGGGTGACCCGGGCCCGGGGGAAGCGGGCCAGGGCGCGCAGCGTGATCGTGCCGGTGCCACCGGCGAGGTCGAGCAGGCGGGGTGAGTCCGTGTCGACCACGGCCTCGACGGCGTCGAGCATGGCGGCGAGGCGTTCCTCCCGGTCCGGCATGAACCCCTCCTGCTGCCGATCCCAGCTCTCCTGCCAGGCCGCCGCCGTCGCGGCGAGCCCGGGGGCGGGGACGGCGGAACCCTCGGTGATCGTCGCGGGGCGTCCGGCGGACGCCTCGGCCACACCCTCGCTGATGTAAGGAGTCATACGCATCAGGCTAGTTACGCCGCCGGTCGACGTCCAGACCTTGTTGCCAATGATTGGCAACAAGGGGGGAGTGTCGTTCGCGGTCTCCGTCCCTGTTCAGCACGGTTTCGACCGGGTCCGGGCGGGGCACATCACGGGTGAGATCGACTACCGAGAGGGGGATCGTGATGGCGGAGACCAGCACACCGGCCGGCACGCGCCCGTCCGTCAGCGCCGACACCGGGGGTGGCCGCAGTCGCGGCCCGGCGGCCGGCCCGCCGTTCCGCAAGCCGCGATGGCCCAAGGCGTACGCCTTCGCGCTGGTCACCGGCGCGCTCTTCCTCTTCTCGTGGGTCGGCCAGTTCCTCTTCCAACTCGTGGTGCAGCGCAACGAGGCGAGCCAGCACGGCCAGGCGTTCGCCTGGTCCGAGTTCCTGCCGCAGTTCTTCGCGAGCACCTTCGAGAACTGGCAGTCGGAGTTCCTCCAGCTGATCTGGCAGGCCGCCGGGCTGGCCCTCTTCTACTACTGGGGCTCGTCCCAGTCCCGGGAGTCCGACTACCGGATCGAGGCCAAGCTGGACGCGCTGCTGCGCGAACGCAACCTGGATCCGGAGAACCCGTGACCCGGCCCGCCCCGCGCCGTCGAGGAGCGGGCGGCGGTCGGCGAGACCCTGCTCACCCCGTGAGCGGGACCGCCGGACGAGCCGCCGCGCTGCACCGCGTCCCGCCCGCCCGGCCGGCCGGGCGCGGGCAGGCGGCGGCCGGGCCGGTCACCGCCGGCCGAGCGGGACCGCCTGGGCCGGCACCGCCGGCGTCGGCGGCACCGGTGCCGGGGCGGGCCCGGCGGGGCGTGCGGCCAGGCCGCCGAGCAGGGCGCCCAGCAGCGCGGCGAGGACGACGACGCCGCCGGTCACCTCGGGTGTCCAGCGCACCCCGACGGCCGGCGCGAGGCCGGTCAGGTGGCCGGCGACCAGCAGGCCGCCGAGCAGCGCCCCGGCCAGCGGCAGCCGCAGCGGCGCGTCCGGGCCGCGTACGGCGTCCAGCCGCCACAGCAGCGCGTCGGCGAGGGCCGCGCCGCCCAGGGTCCCCAGCGCGGCCCACGTCTGCGGCGTCGGGAACTCCTGCATCACCAGGTTGAACAACGCCACCCCGGCGACCAGGGCCGCGCCCGTGCCCGGGGCCGCGCGCCGCCGGTGGACCAGCAGGAACGGCCCCACCAGCAGCAGCGTCGTGAGCAGGTACGCGTCGACGCCGAGCACCGCCTGCTGCTGGGTGCCCAGGCCGCCGATGAACCGGGTCGGGGCGAGGGTGAGGAACGCCGACGCGTAGGTGAGCAGGATGGACGGGGCCATCGCGCCGAGCATGAGCGAGGCGACGCCCGTGGCCGAGCGCGCGCCGCCCTCGCCGCTGGCCCACCACGAGCGCAGCGGGCTGGTCACCAGCAGCACCGCCGAGGCGTCGAGGAGCAGGTGGCTCGGGCTGAACGCGGCGTCGAGCCCGACCTCCACCCCCAGCGTCTCGTGCCAGGTCAGGTCGGCCAGGCCGGCGAGCAGGAAGGTCGCCGCCGCGATCGCGCCGACCCGGTAGCCGGCGGGCCAGCCGTCCCGCCACCATCGGGGCGCGCCGCCGCGCCGCCGGTACGCCAGCCAGCACGTCCACGCCGCCGTGGCGACGAAGCCCGCGTAGAGCAGCCCGTGCCACGGGGTGAAGAAGCCTTCGATGGTCTCGATGATGTTGCTGTGCGCCCAGCCGTCGGACATCGCCCCGGCGGTGAGCACCGCGCCGAACAGGACGGTGACGAGGTCCTCCCGGCGGGTGGCCGGCGGCACTCCGGGGGAGGCGACTGCGGACGGTGAAGTGTCGTGGCGGACTCCGCTGCTGTTCATCGGCGGTCCTCTCGGGAGATGGCGACTCAGCGTCATTGTGCGGCTCCCGTGGGCGACGGTCCGGGACCGGCGGCCGTCCACGCCGGGCGCGTCGCGCCGCCGTCCACATGTTGGGAAGCTGGCGCGGGCGGCGGCCTCATCCGCGTCGTGCCGGCGAGCGCGGCGCTGGTGTGCCACGGCGGCTCGGGCAGCACGTGCGGTGCGTTCGTCGCCGGCATCCCGCAGTTGGCGACCACGGGGCCGGGGGACCGTCGGCACAACGCCGGGCTCATCGCCGGCCGGGGGTCCGGCCTCGCCGCCCCGGGCCGGCGGATCACCGCCGAACTGCTCACCCGGCTGCTGACCGGCCCGGCACCGGCCGGGGCCGCCCGCGAGGTCAGCGGCGGGACCGCCGCCATGCCGGACCCGGCGGACCCGGCGCCCCGGCTGGAGACGCTGCGCTGATCCCGGCCCGGCCGGGGGCCGCGCCGGCCCGGCTCCCGGCTCCCGTCCGGCCGGGCACCGCCGCCGGGCGACCGGTCGCGCGGGCCGGGGCGCGCCGGCCGGGCCGGTGCCGTCGGCCGGGGCCGCGCCGGGGCCGGGTGCGTCGCGGGCCGCGCCGGCGGCACCGGTGCGGTCGCACCGGCGCGGCGCACGACGGCCGCCAGGACCGCCCGGGGCAGCCGGTCGTGCGCCACCCGGCGCAGCGCCGGGTCGGCGACGTCGTACCCGCCCCGCGTCCGACGCAGCAGCCCGCGCGCGGCGAGCGCGGACATGGTCCGCTCGGCCTGGCCCGCCGGCCACCCGAGGGCCCGGTCGACCGTCGCGGCGGCGGTCCCGGGGCCGAGCGCGGCGGCGACCATCAGCGCGGCGCGTTCCCGGCCGGCGCAGGCGTCCAGGCGGGCGGCGGCGACCGCGAGCACCCGCTGCGGCGGCTGCGCCGGGTCCGTCCCCTCGGCCACGTGCCGCACGTACGCCTCGGCGTGCCCCGGCGACCCGGCGACCAGCGGCAGCAGCCGGGCCGCCAGCGCCGCCGGCTGTCCGGCCCGGACCAGCAGGCCGCGGAGCAGCCGACCGCTCTCCACCGCGGCCAGCGGGGGCAGCGGCACCTCGTCGTGGCCGCCCTCGGGGCCGGTGCGGTCGCCGCTCCACTGCGGACGCCGCGTCGTCACCACCGCCAGCGGCACCCGCCGGGCGACGGCCGCCGCGAACAGGGCACGCAGGAAGCGGTCCGTCGCCGGGGCGGCCCGGTCGGCGTCGTCGAGCGCCAGCACGACGGGCTGCCGGTCGGCCAGGCGCAGCAGCACCCGCTGCCACACCGCCGCGCCGACCGGCGACGGGCCGACGAGCAGCCCCTCCAACGCGACCACCGTGGACAGCGCCTGCCCCGCAGGGACCACGCCGTCGAGCGCCGCCAGCAGCCGTCGGCGTACGGTCGCCGGCTGCTCGTCGACGCGCAGGCCCGCGAACGCGCGCAGCAGGTCGGCGACGGGCGTCAGCGGCTGCTCGGGACGCGGCGGGCAGGCGGCGGCGTACCAGCGCACCGGCGTGCCGTCGACGGCCCCGACCGTGCGGCCCAGCTCGTGCAGCACCCGACTGCGGCCGCTGCCGACCGGGCCGACCAGCGCCACCCAGCGGGGGGCACGCTCGCGGGCGGCCCGCAGCACCCGGTCCCGGGCGGCGGCGAGCTGCCGGCGGCGGCCGACCAACGGGCCGTGGTGGCGGACCGGCTCGGGGCGGTCGACCCCGACGGCGAGCGCCACGTCCAGGGGCAGCGGCTTGCCGGCGACGCTCAGCGGGCCGAGTGCCCGGTGGACGATCATCCCGGCGGTGGCGCGGCGGGTGGACGCGCAGAGCACGACGCCGCCGGGCGGGGCGTGCTCCTGGAGCCGGGCGGCGGCGGTGATCACCGCGCCGCTGGCCATGCCGTGCGCGCCGGCGCGGATGCCCGCGACGTCCACCAGCGCCTCGCCGGTGGCGACGCCGACCCGCGTGCGCAGGGCCGCCACGCCCGGCAGGGGCCGACCGTCCAGGGCGCGCTGGATCTCCAGCCCGGCGCGCACCGCCCGGTACGCGTCGTGGCCGTCGGACTCGCGGGCCCCGAACAGGGCCATCACGGCGTCGCCGACGTACTTCTCGACCACGCCGCCCCAGCGGTCCAGCACCCCGACGACGGTGTCGAAGTAGGCGCGTTGCAGGGCCCGGACCTCCTCCGGGTCGAGCCGGTCGATCAGCGCGGTCGAGCCGACGATGTCGGCGAAGAGGACGCTGACCGTCCGTAGTTCCTCGGGCACCGGCCAGTCGGCCGGCGTCGACGACTGCGTTCCGTTGCCGGTCGTGGACATGGGCATCGCACCGCCTTTCCCCCGCTTGGTGCCTGACGACCTCAGGAGACTCCCACCACCGGTCCGACGGGGGATCGGCAGAACGACGTATGTCGGCCTACCGCAACCTTTGGTCGCAATGTCGACGCGAGGCGTACCAGTGGGGGCGAAGACCCGTAGAACGGTCCGGGGACCTGTGACTAGGCTGCGAACATGGCCAGCGATGTGGACCTCGCACCACTCGTCGGCCGTGCCGACCACCTCGCGACGCTGCGGTCCGCGCTGCTCGACGGCGTGGGTCCGGGGCAGACGGCGGCGGTGTTCGTCACGGGCGAGAGCGGGGTGGGCAAGACCCGGCTGCTGCGCGAGGCGGGCGACCGGTTCCGCGCCGGGGGAGCGCTCGTGCTCACCGGCTCGTGCCTCGACATCGGCGACTCGTCTCCCCTGCATCCGCTGTTGCAGGCGTTGCGGCGCTTCGACGCCGAGCTGACGGCCTCGCACGCGCGGACGTCGTCGGCGGTGCGCGGGCTGTTGCAGACGTTCGCCGCCGAGACGGCCGGCCCGGACGGGGCGGGCGCCCTGCTGGAGCGGGTCTCCCGGGGGTTGCACCTGGTGGCGCAGGGGCGGCCGTTGGTGCTGGTGCTCGACGACCTGCAGTGGGTCGACCGCACCACCCGGCAGTTGCTGCTCTATCTGCTGGCCGGGCTCGGCGACCTCCAGTTGTCGGTGTTGGCGGCGGTGCGGGCGGAGTCGTTGCAGGGCGCGCACCCGCTGCGGCGGGTGCTGACCGAGCTGCGTCGGCTGCGGTCGGTGCGGGTGGTCGACCTGGCGCCGCTGGACCGGGCGGGCACCGAGCAGCTGGCCGCGGCGGTGCTGGGCGGGCCGTTGGGCGCGGAGGCGGCGGAGTCGCTGTGGCGGCGCAGCGGCGGGAACCCGTTCGTGGTGGAGGAGCTGGCGCGGGACCTGCGCGAGGGGCGCGACGGGCTGTCGGAGACGGTGCGGGAGGTGTTCCTGTCCCGGGTGGACGCGTTGCCGCAGGCCGCGCACGCGGTGGTGCACGCGGTGGCGGCCGGGGTGGAGCCGGTGCCGCACTGGCTGTTGGCCGAGGTGATGCGGCTGCCGGAGGGGGAGCTGATCGACGCGGTGCGGGCGGCGGTGGCGCACCGGTTGCTGATGGGTGACGACGACGGTTACCGGCTGCGGCACCGGCTGGTGGCGGAGGTGCTCGCCCACGAGTTGCTGCCCGCGGAGCGGTCGGTGCTGCACCGTCGCTACGCGGAGGCGTTGACGACGGCCCCGGCGGAGTTGCACCAGGCGCGGCTGGCGCACCACTGGCGGCTGGCGGGGGAACCGGCGCGGGCGTTGCCGGCGGCGGTCGCGGCGGCGCAGGAGGCCGAGCGGCTGCACGGCTACGCCGAGGCGCACCGCCACTGGTCGGTCGCCCTGCAACTGGCCGGCCCGCAGGCCCCCGGGGTCGCCCCGGTCGACGGCGGGATCACCGCCGACCGCGCGGAGCTGTTGCGCCACGCCGCCGAGGCGGCCCACCACTGCGGCGAGCACGCCCGGGCGTTGTCCCTGTTGGAGGAGCTGGCCGACGCCGAGGACGCGGCCCCGGCCTGCGCGCTGCACATCCGGCGGGCCCGCTACCTGGCCGCCGCCGGCCGGTCCGCGCCCGCCGAGGCGGAGTACCGGCGGGCCCTGGCCGCCGCCGACTGCACCCCCCGGGAGCGGGCGACGGCCGCCGCGCACCTGGCCGAGTTGCTGCTGCACCTGGGCCGCTACGCCGACGCCGGCGAGTGGGCCCGGGAGGCCCTGGAGCTGGCCGCGCAGGTGGAGGGGTCCGTCTCCGAGGTGGTGCTGGCCAGCATGGCGCTGGGCTTCAGCGAGGCCTACCTGGAGGACCCGGACGCCGGGCTGGCCGTCATGCGGGAGGCCCTCGACACCGCCGAGCGGGCCGGCCGCCCCGAGGACGTGGCCTGCGCCTACCTGCACCTGGCGGAGCTGCTGACCGGGCCGCTGAACATCCTGGAGGAGGGGGTGGTGGTGGCCCGCCGGGGCGCCGAGCGGGTCGCCGAGCTGGGCCTGGGCCGCACCTACGAGACCCGGCTGCTGGCCATCGCCACCAACGGGCTGTTCCGGGTGGGACAGTGGGCGGAGGCGGAGAAGGTGGTCGCGGCGGCGCTGCGGCACCGCCCGTCCGGCGCGGACGCCGTCGAGCTGCTGCTGGCCCGCTGCCGGCTCTCCGTCGGCTACGGCGACATCGCCGCCGCCGACCGCGACCTGGAGGCCGTCGCCACCGTGCTGGCCGGCGGCGGGGCCCGGCACGTCATCCCGCTGCTGACCCTCCGCGCCGGCCTGGCGATGTGGCAGGGCCGGCACGACCTGGCCCGGCAGGCCGTGCAGCGCGGCCTCACCGAGATCCGCTCCGACGACGTCGGCATCCTCGCCGCCCTGGTCTGGCACGGGCTGCGCGCCGAGGCCGAGGCGCACGCCGCCCGCGCCCCGGTGGACACGACGGTGGTGCGCCGGCTGCGCGAGGTGGCCGAGCGGGTGGCCCGCAAGAGCGAGCACGCCGCCCGGCCGGTGCGCGACGTGGTCGACGGGTTCCTGGCCCTGTGCGAGGCCGAGGTCAGCCGCCTCGACGGCAGCGACCCGCAGCTGTGGGCCCGTTCGGTGACCGAGTGGGACCGCCGCCACCACCCCTACCCGGCGGCGTACTCGCGGCTGCGGCAGGCCGAGGCGCTGCTGGCCCGCCGCAGCCGCACCGCCACCGCCGGCAAGCTGCTGCGCGAGGCGTACCAGGTGGCGCAGGGGCTCGGCGCGGAGCCGCTGAGCACCGAGATCCGCACCCTGGCCACCCGGGCCCGGGTGACGTTGGAGGACCGGGGCGCCCTCGCCGACGGGCGGCCCGCGGCCGGCGACGAGCCGTCCGGCGACGAGCTGGCGATGCTGACGGCCCGGGAGCGCGAGGTGCTCGCCGCCGTGGCCGAAGGGCTGACCAACAAGGAGATCGGCCAGCGGCTGTTCATCTCCGAACGCACCATCGGCGTGCACGTGTCGCACATCTTCGACAAGCTCCAGGTGCGCACCCGGGTCCAGGCCAGCGCGATCTTCCTGCGCAACCGTCCCGAGTAGATCCCCCACGACGTACGCCCGTCGCCCGCTTATACGTCGTTCTACTGATCCGCCGCACGGATCACGGCTGAGAGGCTGTGCCCCGAGGCCACGGCGCGGGAATGCCGCGGCACGCAGGGGGGAGGACGCATGGGGAAGGACGAACCGGTCTGGGGCCCGGTGCACCAGGACATCGTGGGGCTGCTCGCCGACCACCCGGCGGACGTGCCGGCGGTGGTCGACCACCTCACCAAGCTCCAGGACCTGCTGGTGCGGCTGCCTCCGTTGGAGCGAAGCTGCCCCCTCGCGGACTTCAACGAGCTGTACCTGACCATCACCACCAGCGTGTTGAACGGCCTGTACGACGACCGCTTCGCCGACCCGGTCTTCCTGGCCCGGCTCGACGTGGAGTTCGCCGCCCGCTACTTCGACGCGCTGCGCTACTGGACGGAGTCCAGCCCGGCCACCCCCCGGGCCTGGTCCTGCCTGTTCCGGCGGATGCGCGGCCCGGACGCCCGGCCGCTGCCGTCGGCCGCGGCCGGGGTGAACGCCCACATCAACTTCGACCTGCCGTTCGCGTTGGTGACCACGTTCGACAGTCTGGAGTCCGAGCCGGTCGACGGCACCGACCAGCACCACGACTACCTGGAGATCAACCAGATCTTCGCCGAGCGGATCCCGGAGCTGCGGCGCGGCTACCTGGACAACTGGCAGCTCATGATCGACATGCTCAACGGCGACATCGACGACTGGTACCAGGGCGAACTGGTCGAGTACACGCGCAACGTGGCGTGGCGCAACGCCCAGAAGATCTGGCGCTGCCGGCACGATCCGGAGGCCCGCGAGTGTGAGCGTGAGCGGCTGGACGACAACGCCGCCGCGCTCGGTCGGCTGCTGCTCTCGCCCCTCGGGGCGTTCCTGCAGTAGCCGGGTACGGGGGGTCCCCGCGCTACCGGGGGGGAAGCGCGGGGACACCCCCCTGTCCCGTAACGGGGTGGCGGGCCGGCGGGGCGGCCGCCACGATGGCGGGGTGAGCACCCGCGAGGAGCCGCTGCCCGGCAACGCCACCGCCGGGGTGGTCCGGGTGGGCGACACGGTCCGCCGACCGGCCGGCCCGTGGACCGACACCGTCGACGCCCTGCTGGCCCACCTGCACCGGGTGGGGTTCCCCGGCGCGCCCCGCCCGCTGGGCCGCGACGACCGGGGCCGTCAGGTGCTGGAGTACGTGCCCGGCGCGGCCGGCGACGTCACCGGCACGTACTCCCTGGGGGAGCTGGCCGGGATCGGGGCGCTGCTGGCCGACCTGCACCGCGCGACGGCCGGGTTCGTGCCGCCGCAGCCGGCGGTGTGGCAGCGGGTGATCCCGCCGGACCGCGAGGACCTGGTCTGCCACCACGACCCCGCGCCGTGGAACCTGATCCGCTCGCCCCGGGGCTGGGTCCTGATCGACTGGGACGGCGCCGGGCCCGGGTCGCGGCCGTGGGAGCTGGCGTACGCGGCGCAGAGCATGGCCGGGATGCGGGCGGACCGGCCGGTGCCCGAGTCGGCGGCGCGGCTGCGGGCCCTCGTCGACGGCTACGGCCTCGACGGCCCGCAGCGGGCCGAGCTGCCCCGGCTGCTCGGCCGGCGGGCCCGCGCCATGTACGACCTGCTCGCGGCCGGCGCCCGGGAGGGCCGGCAGCCGTGGGCGCGGATCTGGGTGGACGACGGCCCCTACTGGCGGGCCACCGCCGACCACCTCGACGCCCACGTGGCCGCCTGGTCCGCCGCGCTGAGCTGACCGGCCCGACCTCCCGCGGGATCCGCCGCGCCGAGTCGACCGGCCCGACCTTCCTCGCCGGTTCGGCCGGAGCGGGCGGCGGGTTGCGCCTACGGTCGGTTCAGGGCGTGGAGGGGGCGCGCATGGCGCAGCGGCGGGACGGCGGGCAGCCGAGGCGGACCCGGGGCCACCGGCGTGCGGCGGCCCCGGGCGACGGCGTGGTCGTCCCGGCCTGCGTCGACCGGGCGACCCGCCCGCGGCAGCCCGCCGGCCGGTTCGGCCGCTGGTTGTTCGAGCACCGGGTGCCGCCGGTCGGGCCGGAGACCGGGGAGACGCAGGGCCGGGCGCACCCGTGGTGGCAGGTGATGTGCCTGACCGGCGTCGACTACTTCTCCACCCTGTCGTACCTGCCCGGCATCGCCGCGCTGGCGGCCGGGGCGCTCTCCCCGGTGGCGACGCTGCTGATCGTGGCGCTGACCCTGTTCGGGATGCTGCCGATGTACCGGCGGGTGGCCCGGGAGAGCCCGCACGGGCAGGGCTCGGTGGCGATGCTGGAGCGGCTGCTGCCGTTCTGGCGGGGCAAGGTCTTCGTCCTCGTCCTGCTCGGCTTCGTGGCCACCTCGTGGATCATCACGATCACCCTGTCCGCCGCCGATGCCACCGTCCACCTGCTGGAGAACCCGTACCTGCCGGCGTCGTTCCCGCGCGGCACCCTCGCGGCGGTGGCGGTGACCGTGCTGCTGCTGGTGGTCCTCGGCGGGGTCTTCCTGCTCGGGTTCCGCGAGGCGGTGACGGTGGCGGTGCCCCTGGTGGTGGTCTTCCTGGGGCTGAACGCGGTGATCGTCGCGGCGGGCGTGGCGGCGATCGTGGCGGACCCGGCCGCGCTGGGGGACTGGACCGCCGCGCTGACGGCCGGCGGCGGCGGGGTCGCCGGCCTGCTCGGCCCGGCGGTGCTGGCGTTCCCGCTGCTGGTCCTGGGTCTGTCGGGCTTCGAGACCGGGGTGAGCATGATGCCCCTGGTGCGCGGGGACGGCCCGGACGCCGAGCGTCGGCTCGCCGCCCGGATCCGCAACACGCGCCGGCTGCTCGCCGCCGCCGCGCTGATCATGTCGGTGTACCTGGTCGCCACGACGCTCGTCACCACCGTGCTGATCCCCGCCCGGGAGTTCCGGCCGGGCGGGGCGGCCAACGGCCGGGCGTTGGCCTGGCTGGCGCACGAGCGGCTCGGCGAGGCGTTCGGCACGGTCTACGACGTCAGCAGCGTGCTGATCCTCTGGTTCGCCGGTGCCTCGGCGATGGCCGGTCTGATCAACATCGTGCCGCGCTACCTGCCCTCGTACGGGATGGCCCCGGAGTGGGGCCGGGCGGTGCGCCCCGTGGTGATCGTCTACACGCTGATCAGCATCCTGATCACCGTGGCCTTCCGCGCGGACGTCAACGCCCAGGCCGGCGCGTACGCGACCGGGATCCTGGCGATGATGGTCTCCGCCGCGGTGGCGGTGACGATCGCGACGGCCCGCGCCCGGCACCGGTTCGCGGCGGTCGGCTTCGCCGTGCTCACCGTCGTCCTGCTCTACGCCCTCACGGAGAACGTGATCGCCAAGCCGGACGGGATCGCCATCTCCGGCCTGTTCATCGCGGGCATCATCGGCGTCTCGCTGATCTCCCGGGTCACCCGCACCACGGAGCTGCGCGCCGACCGGATCGAGTTCGACGACGACGCCCGCCGGTTCGTCGCCGAGTCCCTCGCCCACGACGGCCGGCTGCACCTGATCGCCAACAAGCGCGACAGCGGGGCGGTGAAGGAGTACACGGTCAAGGAGCGCGCGCAGCGCGGCATGAACCCGGTCCCGGGTGCCGCCGACGTGCTGTTCCTGGAGGTCGACGTCGTCGACCCGTCGGAGTTCAGCCGGGTCCTGCGGGTGCACGGGGTGGAGGTCGGCGGGTACCGGGTGCTGCGGGCGGCCAGCCCGGCCGTGCCCAACGCGATCGCCGCGATCCTGCTCGCGCTGCGCGACGCCACCGGGGTCCGCCCGCACGCGCACTTCGAGTGGTCCGAGGGCAACCCCATCGCCCATTTGCTGCGCTATCTGATCCTGGGGCGCGGCGACACCCCGCCCGTGGTGCGGGAGATCATCCGCAAGTCGGAGCGGGACCCGTCCCGCCGCCCCGGCATCCACGTCGGCGGCTGAGCCGCGGAGACACCCCGGGCGACCCCGATCACCCGTCTCGACGTGAATAATACGTTTATTCATGTACGCCTGACTTGCCCGATTCTTCTCCGTATCGTGACTTTCGGTGGCCCCCGCGAGGTACGCCACCCGGCGCCCCGTTCCGGTGCCGCCGCGTCATTTCGTGCAGGAGAGGCAGGACCGTGATGTTCACGTACCAGGGCAACCGGCGAGCGACGCCCAGCAGGCGACGGTCCCGGTGGTTCTTAGCCGGCGGCGTGGTGGCCGGCAGCCTGGTGGTCGGCGCGGCCGGTGTCACCGGCGTCGCCGCGCTGGCCGCCGACCACGCTCCCGGCGTCACCGACCAGGGGCGGCCGGCGGCGGCCGTGCGCGACGACGGCCCCGACGGGGGACGGTGGACCGGCGAGGGCGCTCCGGGCGGCCCCGGCCGGCCGGAGGCCGGGACGGAGAGGGCGGGCGCCCCGGACGGACCGGGGACGCCGGACGGCAAGCCGGACGGGCCGG
This sequence comes from Micromonospora sp. WMMD712, assembly GCF_029581295.1. Taxonomy (NCBI): domain Bacteria; kingdom Bacillati; phylum Actinomycetota; class Actinomycetes; order Micromonosporales; family Micromonosporaceae; genus Micromonospora; species Micromonospora sp. WMMD712. The sequence continues at coordinate 1,074,590 of NZ_CP120743.1, read as the reverse complement.
GCACCCGCCGGCCGCCCCTGCTCACCGTGCCCTGCGACTCGGCCCGGCTCGTCGCCGCGCTCGTGCAGGCCAACGCGGAGGGCGGGGCGACGGTGCGGCTCGCGCCGAAGTGCACCTACACGCTGAGTCACGCCTTCCAGCAGCCCGACGAGTACGACGGCGGCATCCGCGACGCCCGGGAGGCCGCCGACGCCGCCGAGACCCCCGGGGACGCCGAACTGCCGCCGCGCCAGCCGGGCGACGACAACACCGGCCTGCCGGTGATCTACCAGGCGATCACCGTCGAGGGCTCCGGGGCGACCATCGCCCGGGGCGAGAACGCCGAGACCTTCCGCTTCTTCACGGTGCGCGACGGCGGCGAGCTGACGCTGCGCGACGTCACCCTGCGCAACGGCCGGTCCACCTCGGAGGGGGGCAGCGTCCACGTCGTGCACGGGGCCACGGCCGTCCTCGAACGCACCACGGTCGTCGGCAGCACCTCCGTCTCGCCGAAGGAGGGCGGCGGCGGGGTCTTCAACGACGGCAACATGGTGGTCCGGGAGAGTCGGTTCGTCGGCAACTCGGCCGCCGGCGCCGAGGGCAAGGGCGGCGGCATGCTCAACGGCGGCGTGCTGACCATGACCAAGACCGAGTTCCGCGACAACAGCGCCAACGGCTACGGCGGCGGGCTCGCCAACTACCGGGGCGCGGCCGACGTCGCCACCACCGTCCTCGCGCACAACATCGCCGGGCAGGGCGGCGGCCTGGCCAGCTTCTCGGCCCGCACCAAGGTCGAGGACACCCGGGTCGTCGACAACACGGCCAGGATCGGCGGCGGCATCGCCAACTCCGACGCGGTGCTGGTCCTACGCGGCCTGGTCGTCCAGGGCAACGCCGCCAGCGACAACGGCGGGGGCATCTCCAGCGTCCAGGGCCTGCTGCCGATGGACGACAGCGTCGTCAGCGGCAACCACGCCCGGGGCAACGGCGGCGGCATCTTCGCCGACCGCTCCAACACCCTGGTACGCACCAGCGAGGTGGGCGGCAACGCCGCGGTCGGCGCGAAGTCCGCCGGTGGCGGCATCTACACCGTCGCCGGGCAGCTCTCGCTGTTCAAGAGCAAGGTGGTCGGCAACAGCGCGACCCTGCCCCCGGGCGGGATCTTCGCCGACCGGGCCCAGGTCAGGATCGACGACGCCAGCGTCGTCATCGAGAACCGGCCCACCAACTGCCTCGGCAGCAAGGTGCCGATCGCCCACTGCTTCCGCTGACCGTGCGGCCGACCCGCCCCGCTCGGCGCGTTCGGCGGGCCCGCCGGTGCCGGCGGCAGATTTTGGACGGTCCGTGTTCGCTCGTGACGGCAACCGTCCAGGAACGCCGCAGGGTGGCTGAAGCGACAAGCGGCCCGCCCCCGAGAGGGGGCGGGCCGCTTGTGTCGTGCGCTCGACCTACTTGGACGGCTCGGGGAGCTCGCAGTCGATCTTCGGGTTCGCGCCGATGTAGTTCAACGGCCCGGCGACGATGGTCACCAGGATGGTGCCCGCCTCGGCGCAGTTCGTGTCGTCGCCGTCGTAGTAGCCCCGCTGCCCAGCGGCGATGGCGCCGATGACCAGCCAGATGACAAGGATGATTCCCAGAATCGACGGGCCGCGCCGCATGGCTTCCTCCCGGGTAGTGGTGGGTTTCGAGGTGAGCCCGATGTACCCAACCGCCACTCGCGGCTAAACGACCGCTGCCCCGTCCGCGCAGGTGCGGACGGGGCAGCGCCGTGATCGACGCGCGGGCCGCTGCCAGGTGGGTGTGTCGGACCTGGCGTGGTGCTGTGCCGCCGCCGGGACGGGCCGTCAGGCGTCGGCGTCGCCGGCCGGGAGCACCCGGTCGGCCTCGGCCGGGGCGCCGACGAGGACCTTGGCCTGCTGGGGCCACGTGGCCAGGCTGGGCGCGGCCCGCAGGCCGGCGGAGCGGATCGTCTCCCGCAGGGTCGCCTCGTCGAGGTCGGCGAGCTGCCGGTAGGTGCGGATGCCGGCGTCCTGGAGCGCGGCGGCCATCTTCGGGCCGATGCCCTGGATGCGACGGAAGTCGTCGGCCGACCCGGTGGTCGGGTCCGCCGCCGCGGCGACGACCGGCGCGGCCTCGGGCTCGACCGGGACGTGCTGCGCCTCGGGCCCGACCAGGGCGGCCGGCGGCAGGGCGTCGTCGACCGGGGTGCGCGGCGCGGGGACGACGGGCGCGGCGGCCTCGGCCTCCGCTGCGGGCTCGGCCGGCGCGCTAGCGGCCGCCGGCTCGACGGCGTCGGCCGTCACCGCCGGCCGGACCGGCTCGGTCGCCACCGGCTCGACGTCCACGGTCGAAGCGGCCACCGGGTCCACGTCCGCGGTCCCGGTCGCCGGCTCGACAGCCGTGGTCCCGGTCGCCGGCTCGACAGCCGTGGTCTCGGCCGCGGGCTCGACAGCCACGGTCGGCTCGGTCGCCGTCGGCTCGGCGGGGGTCGCGTCGGCCGGCGGGGCGGGGGTCTCGGCGACCGGCTCTGGCGTCGCCGCCGGCTCCGGGTCGGTGGCGACGGCGGGGGAGCCATCGGTCGCGGGGGCGTCGACCGTGGCGGCCGGGGTGAAGGCGGCCGGGTCGGCGTCGCCGAGGACTCCGCCGGGCGGGGTGGGGGAGGCGGTGTCCGGGGTGGGCTGGTCGAGGACGGCGACCGGGGCCGCCGCCGGGGCGACCGTCGCCTCCGGCCGCTGCTCGTCGACCGTGGCCTCGGGGACAGGGCTGGACACCACCGCCACGCCGGCGACCGGGTCACCCTCCACGATGGGCGTCGCGCCGGAGGGCGTCTCCTGCCGGCCACGCAGCGCCCATCCGGCTGCCGCACCCACCAGCAGTGCCAGGATCACGATCAGCCATTGCCCGAAACTTGACGGCATTGGCGAACCTCCCTCTTTGAGAGCATCGGTGAAAAGTCGCGAAGAAAATCCGTCGCAGCTTCGCACACGCGCCGTGTCGGCGACAGGGAGGTCCGGGGCCTTCCGGCGCTGGTGGGGTGCTTCGTACCCGGGGTGGCGGCGAGCTGACCGAGCGTGGTCGGCCGGGGTCAGTCCTCCTCGCCGCGATAGGTGTAGAAGTCGTCGACGAACTTGCGCCGTAGCCGGGGCACCCGACTGGTGACGCCGAAGTAGCCGCGCGCCCCGAGCAGCGCGAGCCGTCCGATCACCGGACGGTAGATCCGGTCGTCGCCGCTGGTGCCGCTGCGGTGCAGCGAGTCGTGCACCCGGGCGAACCCGTACGGGAGCATGGCGGCCTCGTAGTCGGCGACGGCCTGCACCAGGGTCTTCTCGCCGGCGGCGGCGAGCCTGATCTGCCGGCAGAGCAGGGCGGCGTCGCGCAGGGCGGTGTTCGCGCCGACCCCGCGCCCCGGGGTCATGGTGTGGATGGCGTCGCCGAGCAGGGTGACGGTGCTGCTCTTCCAGGCCGGCACGGGCTCGGAGGTGGACACCCTGATGGGCAGGGCGCTGCCGGGGTCGCTGCGGGCCAGCAGTTCCCGCAGGCGGGGGTGCCAGTTGCGGGTGAGTTCCTGGGCGATCCGGACGAGGTCCTCGCCGCGGCGGCTCATGACGTCGGCGGGGAACCGGCGGGCCGCGCTCCAGATGATGAAGTTGATGTTGTCGCGGGTGGTGTCGTGGCGCAGGCCGGGCCAGCGGCGCAGCAGGTCGGCGTCGGCGGCGGCGACGCCGGGCTTGACGTCGCCGCCGCGGTCCCACTTGAACTCCATCACGTGCAGCACGCCCATCGTCCCGCCCGCGCCGAAGACCAGCGAGATGCCCTGCGCGACACGTTCGGGCAGCAGCGAGCGGGTGTGTTCGGTCAGCGGGATCCGGGTGGCGATGTTGACGGTGCCGGCATCGCGGATCACCGCGTGCGGCAGGTACTGGCGGCGTACCGCCGAGTGCGTGCCGTCGGCGGCGACCAGCAGGTCGCCGGTGGCCGTGCTGCCGTCGGCGAAGTGGGCGGTGACCGTCCCGTCGTCGCGCTGCTCGTAGTGGGTGAAGGTCCGGTCGAACTCGACGGTGTCCTCCAGCCCGGTGAGCAGGACCTGGCGCAGGGTCATCCGGGCGACCGAGCGTTCGGTGTCGACGTCGTCGGTGTCCGGGCGCAGCGGGAACGAGGCGGTCTGCCGCAGCCGTTCGGTGACGACGTTGAAGTAGCGGGGCCCCCGGGCGCAGGTGACGGCGAAGATGTCGAACAGCTCCGGCGGCAGGCACTCCCGCAGCGCCCTGCTGCCGGTGGGCCCGATGCCGACCCGGTAGCCGAGCAGCCCGTCGGCCCGGTCGGCGTGCCGTTCGTGGACGGAGACGCCGATCCCGGCCCGGCGCAGCCCGTGGGCCAGGCACAGGCCGCCGGTGCCGGCCCCGATGATCATCACGTGCGGTGGGTTGGCCACCATGTCGCGGCCCGCCGGCTCAGCCGGCCGTGCCGGTGACGCCGACCGGCGAGGTGGCGTCCCAGCTGTAGAAGCAGCCGGCGATCGCGTCGCGCGGCGAGCGCCAGGTCGGCAGGTACGGCGAGGTGTGCGCGGAGAGCCGCTCGTTGACCTGGAGGTAGAGCGGGTGGTTGCGGGCCGCGGCGAGGGCGTCGGCCTCGACGTCGGCGGTCTCCATCAGGTGTACGCACAGGTCGTGCAGGCAGTACAGGGAGCGGTGCCGGACGCCGGTGAGGCCCGGCAGCTCCGTCGCGTCGGACTCGGCGAAGATCTGCGCGACGCGTCCCTCCGCGCCGGGGATGATCCTGCTGACGATCAGTAGACGGCTCATGGGTCCCCTCCCGCAGGCGGCGCCTCTGGATCAAGGTCGGGCGACCGTGGCGCCGCTTCTGCGACCACCATGCCGACCGGTCTGTCACGTTGCCGTCACCGTGGGTGTGTTTGCGGTGACGCGCCTGGCCGGCGCGGCTCGGGGGGCGTCGGGCGGCTGGCCTGCCGGATGGGCGCGAGCGTGTCGTGCAGCAGGGCGGTCATCGCCGGGGACGGCTCCAGGCGCAGTTCCCGCAGGAGCAGGTCGCGGTACGCGTAGAAGGCGTGCACGGCCTCGAAGACGTTGCCCTCGGCGAGGTGGACGCGCACCACCAGCCGGTGCGGGGTCTCGCGCAGCGGTTCCGCCGCCATGGCCTCCAGCGCGGCCTCCAGGGCCTCGCCGTGCCGTCCCGCCGCGAGGTGGTTGCGGGCCACCTGCTCCAGCATGTGCAACCGCAGCTGGCGTAGGCGTTCGCGTTCCAGCAGCACCCAGTCGTCGTACCAGCCGGGGAGCAGGTCGTGCCGGCCGGCGGTGAGGGCGACGCCGGTGCTGCCCGGGTCGTCGCCGTCGCGGACGCGGGCGGCGGTGCTGGTCAGGTCGTCGACGTCGAGCCGTACGCGGGGGTCGAGGCGGGTGGTGTCGCCGCTGGTGACCAGGGGACAGCACGGGTCCTGGCGCAGCCGCCACAACGCGGTGCGCAGCGAGGACAGTGCCCGTTCCTCCGGCGCCTCGGGCCAGAGCAGGCCGGCGAGGTGGCTGCGGGTGGCGCCGGGGCGCAGCCCGATGAGCGCGAGGACCCGTTGCAGGCCGCGCGGCACGACGACGGGCGTCTCGTCGTGCAGCAACTGGAAGCCGCCGAGCAGGCGCAGCGAGACGTCCGGGGCGTGGCTGTCGCCCGTGGTCGGCGTGGGCGGATCAGCGGTCACGGCGGCACCCCCTGCACCGGACCTGGTCCGGACTCCTCGCGCGTCCCGGCGCGCTCGCCCCGGGGGCGTCACCGTCTCCGGTGGCTCCATGCGTCGCGGCCCGGGCGTCGCGACCGCCGGGCTGGCCCGCTCGAAGATTAACCGCAGTGATTACGGTGAGTCAACATTGGGTACGGCGCGGCTGGCGGCCTCGTGGACCGAAGATGCCTGCCAACTGCGAATATTTGTCGTTATCGGGGTCGCCCTCTCAGGAGGGGCATGGATTGTCCACAGGATTCATCAACGCAGCGTCACCACTGGTCGTGTCGGTGGGTGGCCCGGCGGTGACGCCTCGGTGACGGCGGTGCGCGCACCGTGGCGGCAGTCGTCCCGCGTGACGGCGAGCTCATGCCGCGCCGCCGCGCGCCCGAGGGAGGCAGTCCATGGATCGTTCGCTGATCGTCGCCAAGGTGGTCCCCGACGCCGAGGAGCGGGTCGCCGAGATCTTCGCCGAGTCCGACGCCACGGAGCTGCCGCGCCTGGCCGGGGTCCGGCACCGGTCGCTGTACCGGCTGGGTGACCTCTACGTGCACCTGCTGGAGACCGAGCGGCCGGGGGAGACGGCGGTGGAGGGCATCCGGGAGCACCCCGAGTTCGCCCGGGTCAGCGCGCGGCTGCGGCCGTACGTCTCGCCGTACCTGCCGACCTGGCGCTCGCCCCGCGACGCCATGGCGCGCTGCTTCTACCGCTGGGACCACGGCGGGCGGCGGCCGTGACCGCCACCGTCGGCGGGCGGGTGCGGCCGCGCCGCGCCGGATGCGCCGCACCGGACGACGGGAGAAGCCCCGTTCGCGTCCCCGCCGCCGGTCCGCCCGGCCCCGACCAGAGGAGAAACTGATGACCGTCACCCACGGCCGCCCGCTCACCGCCGAGATCACCGAGATCCTGGTGGCGAACTGCGGCCTGGACGCCGAGGCCGCGGCCCGGGAGCCCGGGGCGTCCCTGGAGGACCTCGGCATGGACTCCCTCGCCCTGCTCGAACTGTCGGCGGTGGTCGCCGACCGCTACCGGGTGCGCCTGCCCGAGGATGCCACGCGGCTGAGCATCGCCGAGGTCGCCGACCTGGTCGCCGGGGCGGCCGACCCGCCCGGGCACACCGAGAACAGCATCGTCATCGCCGCGCCGCTGCGGCTGGTGTGGGAGCTGACCAACGACGTGGCGAACTGGCCGGACCTGTTCACCGAGTACGCCTCGGCGCAGATCCTCGAACGCGACGGCCGCACCGTGCGGTTCCGCCTCACCATGCACCCCGACGAGAACGGCGTCGTGTGGAGCTGGGTGAGCGAACGCACCACCGACTGGGAGAACCGCGAGGTGCGGGCGCACCGGGTGGAGACCGGCCCGTTCGAGTACATGCGCATCCACTGGCGCTACGACACCGAGCCGGAGGGCACCCGGATGACCTGGGTGCAGGACTTCGCGATGCACCCGAGCGCCCCCCTGGACAACGCCGGGATGACCGAGCGGATCAACACCAACAGCCGCGTCCAGCTCGCGGTCATCAAGGAACGGATCGAGCGGGCGGCGCGGGCCGGCTCCGCCACCCCGGGAGGCGACGATGAGTGAGACCACCGCCCAGCGGACGGCCGACGACCCGGCGTACCGGACGGTCGCCGCCCGCGACGTGCCGGCCGACCGGCGGCGCGGCGGCGAGCTGCGGGTGCTGCTCGGGCCGAGGACGGTCGGCAGCACCTCCGGGTTCATGGGGGTCGCCGCCCTCGCCCCGGGCGACCGCATCGCCGAGCACTACCACCCGTACAGCGAGGAGTTCCTGTACGTCGCGCGGGGGGCGATCACCGTGGACCTGGACGACCGGCCGGTGCCGCTGGCCGCCGGGGAGGCGCTGCTCGTGCCGGTCAACGTGCGGCACCGGCTGCGCAACACCGGCGCGGAGCCGGCCGAGGTGGTGTTCCACCTCGGTCCCCTCGCGCCCCGGCCCGAGCTGGGGCACGTCGACACCGAGCCGGCGGAACAGCGGGGCGCGTCGTGACCGCGCGCCGCACGGTGGTGACCGGCATCGGGGTGGTCGCCCCGGGCGGCGTGACCCGGGACCGGTTCTGGAAGACGATCACGGAGGGGCGCACGGCGACGCGGCGGATCACGTTCTTCGACCCGTCGCCGTTCCGTTCCCGCATCGCCGCCGAGTGCGACTTCGACCCGGTCGCCGCCGGCCTCACGGAGGCCGAGCGCCGGCGCGCCGACCGGTACGTGCAGTTCGCCCTGGCCTGCTCGATCGAGGCGGTCGCCGACAGCGGCCTGGAGCTGACCGACGCGCAGCGCGACCGCGCCGGGGTGGTGCTGGGCACCGCCGTCGGCGGCACCATGGCCCTGGAGCAGGAGTACGTGACCGTCAGCGACTCCGGCAGCCGCTGGCTGGTCGACCACGACCGCGGCGGGCCGTACCTGTACCAGGCGCTCGTGCCCAGCAGCCTGGCCGCCGACGTGGCCTGCCGGCACGGGCTGCACGGGCCGGCGCAGGTGGTCTCGACCGGCTGCACGTCCGGCATCGACGCCATCGGGTACGCCCACCAGCTCATCGCCGACGGCGAGGTGGACATCATCCTCGCGGGGGCGGCGGACTCGCCGATCTCCCCGGTCACCGTCGCCTCGTTCGACGCGATCAAGGCGACCAGCCCCGACAACGACGACCCGGCGCACGCGTCGCGCCCGTTCGACGCCGACCGGCACGGTTTCGTCCTCGCCGAGGGCGCGGCGGTGCTGGTGCTGGAGGAGTACGGGCACGCCCGCCGCCGGGGCGCGCACGTCTACTGCGAGGTAGCCGGGTACGCCAGCCGCAGCAACGGCTACCACATGACGGGGCTGCGCCCCGACGGGCTGGAGATGGGGCTGGCCATCTCGGCGACCCTGAAGCAGGCGCGGCTGATCCCGCAGCAGGTCTCCTACATCAGCGCGCACGGCTCCGGCACCCGGCAGAACGACCGGCACGAGACGGCGGCGTTCAAGCGGGCCCTCGGCGAGGCCGCCCGCCGGGTGCCGATCAGCTCCATCAAGTCCATGGTGGGGCACTCCCTCGGCGCGATCGGCTCCATCGAGATGGCCGCCTGCGCCCTCGCCATCGAGTACGGCGTGGTGCCGCCGACGGCCAACTGGGCCACCCGGGATCCGGAGTGCGACCTGGACTACGTGCCGAACGTGGCCCGGGAGCTGCCGGTGGACGTGGCCCTGTCGGTGGGCAGCGGGTTCGGCGGCTTCCAGTCGGCGATGGTGTTCCGCCGGCTGGCCGGCACGACGCACGGCCGCACGACGCACGGCGGGACGACGCACGGCGGCGCGGCGCGCGGCGCGGCCGGGGAAGGCCGGGCGGCGTGACCACCCGGGCGGTGGTCACCGGGATCGGGGTGGTCGCCCCGAGCGGCATCGGCGCCGAGGCGCACTGGTCCACGGTGGTGTCGCGGACCCGGCGCACCGGGCCGATCACGCTGTTCGACCCGGCGTCCTATCCCACCCGCGTCGCCGGCCAGGTGCCCGACTTCGAGGCGTTGACCTGGGCGGACAACCGTCGGCTGGTGCAGACGGACCGGTGGACGCACCTGGGGTTCGCGGCGACCCGGCTGGCGCTTGCCGACGCCGGGCTGCCCGAGCACGCCCCCGACCCCTACGGCTACGCGGTGACCCTGGCCAGCTCGTCGGGCGGGAACCTGTTCGGGCAGCGGGAGCTGCAACGGCTGTGGGGCGGGCCCTCGCGCACCGTGGGGGCGTACCAGTCGATCGCCTGGTTCTACGCCGCCAGCGTCGGGCAGCTCTCCATCCACCACCAGTTCAAGGGCCCCTGCGGGGTGCTGGTCAGCGAGTCGGCCGGCGGGCTGGACAGCCTCGCGCACGCGGTGCGCACCGTGCGGCGGGGCACCCCCGTGGTGATCGCCGGGGCCACCGAGTGCCCGCTGAGCCCGTACGCGCTGGCCTGCCAGCTGCGGTCCGGGCTGCTCAGCGCCGCCGCCGATCCCGCCGGGGCGTACCGGCCGTTCGACGTCGACGCCGCCGGCTACGTGCCGGCCGAGGGCGGCGCGGTGTTCGTGGTGGAGGAGCTGTCGCACGCCCTGGCCCGGGGGGCCCGCAGCTACGGGGAGGTGACCGGCTGGGGGGCCACCCACGACGCGGCGCACACCGGCCCCGACTCCGCCGGGGACCCCGCCCAGTACGCGCGGGCGATGCGGCTGGCCCTGGACCGGGCCGGCGTCGCCCCCGACGACGTGGACGTGGTGCTGCCCGACGCGCTGGGCACGCCCCGCCACGACCGGGCGGAGGCCGACGCGCTGCGCGCGGTGTTCGGCGACCGGCCCGTGCCGGTGAGCACGGCCAAGCCGCTGACCGGCCGGGCGCACCAGGGCGGGTCGGCGCTGGACGTGGCGACGGCGCTGCTGGCCTTCGCCCACGACACGCTGCCCGCCTCCGCCGGCCCGGACCGGCCGGCGGACGGCTGCGAGCTGGACTTCCTGCGGGAGGCCCGCCGGCCGGCGTCCCGGGTGGCGCTGGTGGCCGCCCGGGGGTTCGACGGTTTCAACAGCGCGCTGGTGCTGCGGGGCGCGGCGGCCCGCCCGGCGCCGACGCCCCGCCGGGCGGCCGAGCCCGGCCCGACCCAGGGAGTGGCACGATGACCGGACAGCGGGCGCGGGTGGTCTTCCTGGTCCGGGTGCCGCAGCAGCGCACCGGGGACTTCCTGCGCGCCTACGAGGCGATCCGGCACCTGGTCGCCGAGGGGGTGCCGGGGCACCTGGTGGATCAGGTGTGCCGCTCGTCGGCCGACCCGGAGCAGTGGCTGATCACCAGCGAGTGGGTGAACCTGGCCGCGTTCGAGGCGTGGGAGCGCAGCCCGGAGCACCGGGACCTGGTCAGGCCGATGCGGGAGTGCTTCACCGACGCCCGGTCGCTGCGGTTCGTCGTGCACGCGCAGACGCCGGCCCTGGCCTGACCTCGCGGGCGGGGGCTCCCCTCCGCGGTAAGATCGTGTATCTTCGATGGGTGGTCGCCGGTCGGCGGCCACCCATCGGCCGTCAGGCCGACGCGGGAGGCTGTCTGGCCGAGCGTGGTCGGGCGGCCGGGTCGGATTCGGGCAGGCTGCCGCCCGGGTGTGCCGGCTCGGCGGCGGGCAGGCTCCCGCCCCGCGGCGGCGGTGTCGCCGGCGGCCTCGCGGCCCCCGATCCTGCCCGGCGAACCGGCTGACCGGCAATCGGGCCGCACGACCTTTTTGATCTAGCCATTTGCATCTAGTAATGGTCTCGACGGCTGTCGTAGTGTTCCGTCAGCACCCCGGAAGACGCACCACATTGGGCAGTTATGCCCTTTTTCGATGCTGGGCGGTAGACCACAGTGACCATGGATCGTTCGGCAGCAGAATCTACAGTAGACCACCCTGCGTGGGTTGACGACCTTTTGCTGGCCGGCCCGGCGGCCGAAGTATGTCTGCGGCTGCCCGACCCGGTGGACCGGGGCACGCTGCGCCGGCTCGTCGGCGAGGCCCAGGCCCGGCTCACCGACGCCGGGCTGCGTCCCGGCGGGGCCGCCGCGCTGCGCCTGCCGCCCTCGCTGGCGTACGTGGTGAACCTCCTCGCCACCTGGCGCGCCGGGGCCCAGGCGATCCTGCTCGACCACCGGCTCACCGACCACGAGGTGCAGGGCGCGCTCGCCCGGCTCACCCCGCAGGTCGTCGTCGCCCCGGTGCGCAGCGGCGGCGCCGCGCTGAAGATCTTCGTCGACGTCACCGAGGGCGTCACCGCCTACTCGGACCGGCCCGCCGGCAGCCCGCACGCGGTGATCCAGCTCAGCTCCGGCTCCACGGGTCCGTCCAAGGTGATCGGTCGCAGCGCCGCGTCCCTCGTGGCCGAGGTGCGCCGCTACACGCGCATCGACGGCGTGGCCCTGCCCGGCGAGCGGATCATCCTGCTGCCGTCCATGGTGCACGTGCTCGGCCTCGTCGGCGGGCTGCTCTACGGCCTGCACGCCCACGTGACGCTGGTGCCGCCGGACCGGCTCAGCGGCGACGCGGTGCTGGCCGCCATCGCCGCCGACGACACCCCGGCCACCGTGCTCGGCGTGCCGTTCCACATCGGACTGCTCGCCTCCACCCGGCCGACCGGCCCGCTGCCGCAGCTCAAGCGGATGACCACCGGCGGCGAGCTGGTCCCGCCGGCCGTCGTCACCGCGTTCGTCGACCGCTTCGGCGTGCCGCTGGGCAACATGTACGGGATGACCGAGGTCGGCGTCATCGGCACCGACCTGCACGGCTGGCACCGGCCGTCGATCGCCCCCGCCCCCGGGATCACCGTCCGCGAGTCGGCCACCGGCGAGCTGTGGGTGAGCTGCCCGGACTCGCCGTACGTGGGGCTGTCCGACCCGGACCGCTGGGCCGACGGCTGGCTGCGCACCCGCGACGCCGGCACCGTCGACCCCGGGACCGGTCTGGTCACCGTGCGCGGCCGGCTCGACTCGCAGGTTTCCGTCGGCGGGCTGAAGGTCGATCTCACCGAGGTCGAGGCCACCCTCGCCGGGCTGCCCGGCGTCGCCGCCGCCGTGGTCGTGCACGACGGCGACATCACCGCGTACGTGCAGCCGGACGGGCCGCTGTCGGAGGAGGTGCTGGAGAAGCTGCTCGCCGAGCGGCTCGCCGCCTACAAGCGGCCCCGCGTCCTGCACCTGCTCGACCGGCTGCCCCGCACCACCACCGGCAAGCTGGTCCGGTCGACCGAGGCGCTGCGGGCGGCCGCGCCGTGACCGGCCCGCTCCGGTGGCCCGTCGCGGCACCCGCCGGTCTGACTGATCAATCAGTCGATCACCAGCTCGACGCCGTCCGCCGGCCCGTCGACCGCGACGGCCAGCACCAGGTCACCGGCCAGCACCGGCCCGTCGCCGCCGGGGGACAGCCGGGGGTGGCCGACCCGCAGGCCGCCGGCCCCCGGGACGGGGCGCAGCAACTCGCCGGGGCCGCCGGGCACCGGCATCGGCCGGCGCAGGCCGCCGTCGCGCAACCCGCGCCCGAGCGCCTTGCCGACCGCCTCCTTGGCCGTCCACAGCAGCAGGAACGCCTCGACCTGGCACCCGGGAGGGCGTCCGTGCAGCCAGGCGGCCTCCTGCGGGGCGTACCAGCGGCGGGCCAGCGCCAGCGCGGGCAGGTCCCGGCGGCGCTCGGCGTCGACGCCGACCCCGCCGCCGCGGCGGGCCGCCACCACCACGACCCCGCCGGCGTGGCTGACGCTCACCGGCAGCTCCACCGCGTCACCGGCGTCGACGAGCGGCCGCCCGGCCGCATCGCGTCGCACCCGGATCTCCGCCTCCGCCCGGCCGAGCAGCGCGCCACCCGCGCGCCGCAGCAGCCGCCGGGCCGCCGCCGGCCGATCGCCGTCGGTACGGCCGAGGAACACGTACACGGTGTCCCGACCGGGCACCGCTGACTGGCTCACGGAAAGAGGTTAACCAATGCGCGACGAGGTCCGTGCCTTCGTCATCTCCCAGCTCGACGACATGAACTACGACGTCGACGGCATCGACGACGACACCACCCTCGGCCCGGCCGGCGTCGACCTGGAGTCGCTGGCCCTGGCCGACCTGGCCGTCCGCGTCGAGGACCGCTACGGCCTGAAGTTCGCCGACGACGAGTCCGAGAAGCTGGCGCTGATGACGGTCGGCGAGTTCACCACGATGGTCGCCGACCGGGTCGCCGCGACGGCCGACGGCAACTCCTGATGGCCGGTCAGCCCGACCTGGGGCGAGCTGACCTGCTGACGATGCTCGCCGAGATGACCGCGAAGCCGGCCGACCAGGTGTCCGACCGGGTGGGCTCGATGGAGCTCGCCTGGCTGGTCCACCTCGTCGAACAACGCTACGACCGCCGGCTCGACCTCACCGACGACCAGCTCGCCGGCATCCGGACGGTCGACGACGCCGTGGCGGTGTTCCACACCTGCCTGACCGCCCCCGCAGATGGCTGAGCGGGCCCCCGTACGGATCACCGGTGTCCACGCGCTCAGCGCCCTCGGCAGGGGCGCCGACGCCCAGCTCGCCGGGGTGCTCGCCGGAGCCCCCGCGTTCCGGCCCGTCGGCCGCTTCGACACCAGCGCCCGCCGCGTCGACGTGGCGGCCACCCTGGCCGACGCCGGCCCGCTGGCCGACGAGCTGACCGAGGCGGTGCACACCACGTGCGCCGCCGCCGGGCTCGACACCGCCGCCCGGGCCGCCGCGCCGCTGCTGCTCGCCGCCCACGGCGGCGCGGGCGTGCCGGCACTGGCCGGGGAGCTGGCCCGCCGGTGCGGGCTGGCCGGTGCGCCCCGGGTCTACACCAGCGCCTGCGTGTCCGCGTCCACCGCGGTCGCCGACGCCGCCGCGCTGATCGGCCGCGGCGTCGTCGACCGGGTCGTCGTCGCCGCCGGGTACCTGGTCGAACCCGACCAGTACGCGCTCTTCGACGCCGGCCGGGCCCTCGCCACCGACGGCGCGGTCCGCCCGTTCAGCGCCGGGCGGCGCGGGCTGCTGCTCGGCGACGGCGTGGCCGCCGTGGTGCTGGAGTCCGCCGACGCGGCGGCCCGGCGGGACGCGCCGACGCTGGCCTCGGTGCTCGGCTGGGGCCGGGCCGGCGACGCCTACCACCCCTGCCAGCCCGACCCGCAGGGGCGCGGCCTGGCCCGCGCGCTCGGCGCGGCCCTGCGCCGCGCCGGCCTGCGACCCGAGGACATCGGGTACGTCAACGCCAACGCCACCGGCACCGGCTACAGCGACGCGGCCGAGGCGGCGGCGCTGCGGCTGGCCTGGGGCGAGCACGCGCACCGGGTGCCGGTCAGCTCCACCAAGGCGCTGCACGGGCACGCGCTGGAGGCGTCCGGGCTGCTGGAGCTGGTGGTGACCGTGCTGGCCGTGCGGCACGGGAAGCTGCCGGTCAACGCCGGCTGGCTCGGCCCCGACGAGGCGTGCCCGCTCGACGTCATCCGCGACGCGCCCCGCCCCGCCGCCACCGGTTACGCGGTGAGCCTCAACGCGGCGTTCGGCGGGGCCAACACCGCACTGCTGGTAGGTGCGGCATGACCGGCTCCGGGGAACTGCCGACGACGACGGACGGCCGGCTGCGGGTGCTCGCGCGGGCGAGCTGGCCGGAGCCGGGCGACGCCGACCCGCCGACCCTGCCCGGGTTCGTGCACTCGCGGTTCAGCCCGGTCGTCGCGGCCGTCGCCGACCGGTGCCTCACCCGACGCCACGGCGGGCGACCGGCCCCGGAACCGGCCGGCGGGCGCACCGCGGTGGTGCTGGTCAGCGCCGCCGGGGACCGGGCCAGCGCCGACCACGTGCACGCCACGGTCGCCGCCGGGGGGCGACCCGGGCCGCTGTTCTTCTTCCAGTCGGTGCCCAACAGCGTCGCCGGGCACGTCGCCGCGCGCTGGGGGCTGGGCGGGCCGGTGGTCTGCCTCGCCCCGACCGGGGACCCGCTGGCCGAGGGCACGGCCGAGGCCGAACTGCTGCTGAGCGACGGCGACGCCGACGAGGCGCTGCTGATTCTGATCGAACAGGCACCCGACGACGCCGGTGCGGGCGTCGAGGCCGCAGTGCCGGGCGACCCGCCCGGCACCGCCGCCGTCGCGGTGCTGCTGGGGGGAGGAGACGCATCATGAGGACCAAGGGACTGCGCGGCCTGCTGGCCGCCGACACCGAGCTGGGCGCCGGCAACGTGCTGGCCCGGGTGCTGGCGCACGGCGCCGACCCGGACGGCCCCGGCCTGACCTTCGACACGGAGGTCGACGGGCACCCCGCCGAGCGCCCGCTGACGCTCGGCCAGCTCGACGAGCGGGTCGCCGCCCGCGCCGCCTGGCTGCGCGCCCGGGGCGTCAAGCCCCGCGACCCCGTCGCCGTCTGGGCCACCGCCGCCGCCGACATGGTGCTCAGCTTCCTGGCGCTGACCCGCCTCGGCGCGATCCCCGCGCTGATGAACGGCAAGCTCCGCCCGGAGATCGCCGCCGAGTACATCCGCCGGCTGCGCGGCGCGGGCGTCCTCGCCGACGCCGCGCACACCGAGCTGCTGGCCGGGCACGACCTCGGCGCTCCGCTGCTCGGCACGCCCGCCGACGCCGGCGCGGGCGACCCGGCCGCCGCGGGGGCCCACTACCGGCACCACCCCGACGACCCGATCGTCATCACCCACACCTCCGGGACCACCGGCGTGCCCAAGGCCGTGCTGCACTCGCACGCGAGCCTGTTCGCCGCCACCCGGCACCTGCTGTCGATGCCGCAGGCGCAGGGCACCCGCCGCATCCTCAACGCGCTGCCCGCCCCGCACACCGCGACCGTGCTCATGGTCAACCAGGCGCTGGGCAACCGGGCGGAGATGTTCCTGCTGTCCGACCAGGGCGGCGAGCGGGTCCTCGACGCGATCCAGCGGTGGCGGCCCGACGGCGTGTTCGGGTTCTCCGTCACCTGGGCGGAGCTGGCCCGGTTCGACCTGTCCGCGTACGACCTGGACTCGGTGCGGCTGTGGTTCAACACCGGCGACTGCTCGCACGAGCCGCACGTGCGCCGGCTCGTCGCGGTCGGCTCGCGGGACACCGTGACCCGGCAGGGCGTGGTGCGGGTGCCCGGCTCCGTGTTCATCGACGGGCTGGGCTCCAGCGAGATGGGCCACTCGATGTTCCACATCACGCACACCGCCGACACCGACCGGTACGGCCGCTGCGTGGGTCGCCCGTACCAGTTCACGAAGGTCGCCGTGCTCGACGCCGACGGCAACGAGCTGCCCCCGGGGCAGGTCGGCTTCCTCGGCATCGACTCGCCGTCGCTGTTCCGGGGCTACTGGAACGATTCGGTCACCACCTACCGGTTCCGGCTGCGCGGCTGGTACCTCACCGGCGACCTGGTCTACGCCGACGCCGACGGGCGCTACTACCACCTGGACCGGGCCGTCGACTCCGTCGAGCTCGGCGACGGCCGGCGGTTCTTCACCGCCCTGTCCGAGGAACGGGTCCTCGCCGCCTGCCCCGACGTCACCGACTGCACGGTGGTGATCGTCAAGGAGGACGACCGCGTCGTCACCGACGTGCTGCTGGAGCTGGCGGCCGGGGCCGACCCGGGCGTCGACCGCACCGAGGCGGTGCGCGCCGCGCTCGGCGCGGACGTCGGGGCGACCCTGCGCCGGGTGGTGCCGGTGCGCTCCGAGGACATCCCGGTCACCGTCACCGGCAAGGTCCGCAAGGTGGCGCTGCGCGAGCGCTACCTGACCGAGTCGTCGTCGTGACCGCCCTCATCACCGGGATGGGCCTGCTCACCCCGGCCGGGCGGGGCGCGGGGGAGACCCTCGACGCCCTGCTCGCCGGCCGGTCGGGGCTGGCCCGCCCGCCGCAGGACCACCCGGCCCACGGGGCGCTGGAGGCCGCCGGGCTGTTGCCGGAGATCGACCCGCGCACGGTCGCGTCCGGGCCGGAGACCCGGGTGCTGGACCGGATCGTCGTGCTCGCCCTGCTCGCCGCCGCCGACGCGCTCGCCGACGCCGGCATCGAGGTCGGCCGCGACGTCGACCCCGCCCGGATCGGGGTGATCGTCGGCGGCGTCGGCGGAATGGCGACCCTGGAGCGGCAGGTGCTGGCGCGGGCCGAGCGGGGCCGGGCGGCCGTCAGCCCGTACCTGCTCACCGGGATCCTGCCGAACATGCCGGCGGCGCGCATCGCCATCGCCCACGGCATCCGCGGCTACAGCTCGTCTGTCGGCACGGCGTGCGCCTCCGGCGCGCAGGCCGTCGCCGACGCGGCCCGGCTGATCCGGGCCGGGGAGGCCGACGTGGTGGTCTGCGGGGCCAGCGAGGCCCCGCTGTTCCCCACCTTCGCCGACACCTTCGGCAACGCCCGGGCCCTCGCCCGGGGCTGGGCCGACCCGGCCGAGGCGAGCCGGCCGTTCGACGCCCGCCGCAACGGCTTCGTCCTCGCCGAGGGCGCGGCGCTGCTGGTGCTGGAACGCGCCGAGCACGCCGCCGCCCGGGGCGTGGCCGGCTACGCCGAGGTCGCCGGCTACGGGGCGAACACCGACGCCCACCATCCCACCGCGCCCCGGCCCGACGGGGCGGGAGCGGCCGAGTGCATGCGCCGGGCCCTGGCCGGCGGCGGCGTGACGGCCGGCGACGTCGGCTACGTCAACGCCCACGGCACCGGCACCAAGCTCGGCGACATCGCCGAGATCACCGCCCTGACCGACGTGTTCGGCGAGGGCACGGTGCCGGTCAGCTCCACCAAGGCGCTCACCGGGCACCTGCTCGGCGCGTCCGGGGCGCTGGAGGCCGCCGCCACCGCGCTGGCGCTGGGCCGGGGACTGCTGCCGCCGACCTGGAACCTCGACGATCCGGACCCGGCCTGCCCGGCGGACCACGTCCGCAAGGAGGCCAGGCGGGCCGACGTGGAACACGCGCTGACCAACTCGTTCGGCTTCGGGGGGCAGAACGTGAGCCTGCTGCTGCGGCGCACCGCCGGTGCGGGTGCGCGCGCCGCCGCGCCGGGAGGTGATCCCGCGTAACACCCCGGGCGGGGGAGCCCGGACGGCAGTCACGGGGGGACATGGGGAAGGGCTGGTACATGGACATCCGTTCTATAGATCACATCGAACTCTTCGTGGGGGACGCGCGGCAGGCAGCCTTCTACTTCGGCACGGCCGTCGGGTTCCGCCTCGCCGGTCAGGGCGGCCCCGAGACCGGGCTGGCGGGGCAGCGGTCGCTGCTGCTGCGCCAGGGCGACATCCGGATGGTGCTCACCTCCGGGCTGACCGCCGGGCACCGGGCGTCGGCGTACGTGCAGCGGCACGGCGACGGCATCGCGGTGGTGGCGCTGGAGGTCGACGACGCCGCCGGTGCGTACGCGGAGCTGGTGGGCCGGGGGGCGACCCCGGTGACGCCGCCGACCACCTGCACCGGCGCGGACGCCGAGGTCGTCACCGCCGAGGTGGCCGGCTTCGGGGACGTGCTGCACCGGCTGGTGGAGCGCCGGGGCGACCGGCGCGAGTTCCTGCCCGGCGCGTTCGAGCCCACCGAGCCGGCCGGCGGCGACGACGGCCTGCTCGCCGAGATCGACCACCTGGCGATCTGCGTGCCGCCGGGGCAGCTCGACGCGACCGTCGCCCACTACGAGCGGGTCTTCGGCTTCGCGCAGATCTTCACCGAGCACGTCGAGGTCGCCGGCCAGGCGATGAACTCCACAGTGGTGCAGAGCCCGTCCGGGCGGGTCACCCTGGTGCTGCTGGAGCCGGACCGCGGCCACCGGCCGGGGCAGATCGACGCGTTCCTCACCGAACACGCCGGGGCCGGCGTGCAGCACCTGGGGCTGCGCACCGACGACATCGTCACCGCCGTCGGCGCGCTGCGCTCCCGGGGCGTCCGGTTCGCCGGCACCCCCGGGGCCTACTACGACGACCTGGAGCGGCGGGTCGGCCCGGTCGACGCGCCGCTGGACCGGCTGCGCGAGCTGAGCATCCTGGTCGACCGCGACCACGGCGGCCAGCTCCTGCAGATCTTCACCGAGTCGATGCACGTGCGGCGCACCCTCTTCCTCGAACTCATCGAGCGACGCGGGGCGCTGACCTTCGGCAGCGGCAACATCAAGGCCCTCTACGAGGCCAAGGAACGGGAGCTGGCCGCGGCGGGGGCGACCCCCGCTGTCGCGGCCGGCACGGCACAAGGGGTTGGGGCATGACCACCACACAGATACACCCGGCGCTGACCGCGCAGGAGGAGGCGCTGCTGCCGTCCGACGAGGACGTGCGGCACTACGCCGAGCACGGCTGGTACCTGTCGAAGAAGCTGTTCACCGACGAGGAGGTGGACGCCCTGGTGGCGGCCACCGACCGGTACTACGACGGCGAGCGGGACCGCACCCTGCCGGCGCGCCCGCCGAAGCTCGCCTACTGGGACCCGTCGAAGGGCCCGGTGCAGCGGCACAACGACTACGTCCACTACGAGCACGACGGGATCGCCGCGATCCTGCGCAAGCCGCTGCTCGGCGCGGTCGCCGCCCGGCTCGCGCGGGCCGCCGAGATCCGGGTGTTCCAGTCCACGCTGATCTACAAGCCGCCGATCTCCGGCGAGCCGTCGAACATCGTGCCCTGGCACTTCGACAAGCACTACTGGTCGTCCTCGTCGTCGGAGGACATGCTCACCGCGTTCATCCCGTTCCACGACTGCGGCGAGGAGATGGGCACCATCACCATGGTCGACGGGTCGCACCGGTGGTCCGAGATCGGCGCCGACGACACCGTCGTGCGGCACTTCGCCGAGCGCGACCGCGACCAGCTCGAGGAGATGCTGGCCCGCAACGCCGCGCACAACGGCGCCCAGATCCGCAAGATCCCCATGGTGATCCCCAAGGGACACGTGAGTTTCCACCACTGCCGCACCTACCACGGCAGCGGCGCGAACGTCAGCGGTCGCCCGCGCCGGGCGATCTCGCTGCACCTGCAGGACGGCGCGAACGCCTACCGGGAGTTTCCGCTCTCCGACGGCACCCTCGCCGCGTACAACCACGACGTGCTGGTCCGCCGCACCCACGACGGGCGGCCGGACTACGCGGACCCCGACTTCTGCCCGGTCATCTGGCGCGACCGCGCCCAGCAGGGAGGCTGACAATGTCACGGTACGACTGGGGTAAGACGCACCCGGGCATCGAGCGGTTGGAGCAGGCGGTGACCGACCGCCGCGACGTGGTGGTCAAGCACCCCCTCTACGCCAACCTGGACACCCACGAGGCGCTGGTGACCTTCATGGAGCACCACGTCTTCGCGGTCTGGGACTTCATGTCCCTGCTGAAGTCGTTGCAGCGGCAGCTCACCTGCGTGGACGTGCCGTGGATCCCCACCGGCCCCACCGGCAGCCGCCGGCTGATCAACGACATCGTGATGGTCGAGGAGAGCGACGAGCTCGGCGAGGGCTACATCAGCCACTTCGAGCTCTACGTGCGGGGCATGGCCGAGGCGGGGGCCGACACCGGCGCCGTGGACGCGCTGGTCGACCTGCTGCGCGCCGGCACGCCGGTGACCGAGGCGCTGGTGAAGGCCGGCGTGCCCGGCCCGTCGGCGGCGTTCGCCGCCACCACTTGGAAGATCATCGAGTCGACCCCGGTGCACTGCCAGGCGGCGGCGTTCGCGTTCGGCCGCGAGGACCTGATCCCCGACATGTTCACCCAGGTCGTCGCCGTCAACGAGCGCAGCCAGAAGCTGCACACGTTCGTCGACTACCTGGAGCGGCACATCGAGGTCGACGGGGAGCAGCACACCCCGATGGCCATGCAGATGCTCGCCGACCTGTGCGGCGACGACGACACCAAGTGGCAGGAGTGCGCCGACACCGTCAACCTGGCGCTCACCGCCCGCGCGCAGCTCTGGGACGACATCCTCGCCGCGATCAAGGAGGGTCGCCCGGCGTGACCCGCGACGATCCCGTCCGGCTGTACCGCACGGTGCGGCTGATCCGCCGGTTCGAGGAGCGGGCCGTCGACCTGGTCCGCGCCGGGGCGATCGTCGGCGGCATCCACCCGTACCTCGGTCAGGAGGGGATCGCCGCCGGGGTCTGCGCGGCGCTGCGCGACGACGACCTGGTCACCGGCACCCACCGCGGGCACGGCCACGTGCTCGCCAAGGGGGCCGACCCGGCCCGCATGCTCGCCGAGCTGCTGGGCCGCGAGACCGGGCTCAACCGGGGCCGGGGCGGCTCCATGCACGCCGCCGACCTGGCCGTCGGGGTGCTCGGCGCGAACGCCATCGTCGGCGCCGCCGGCGCGATCCTCACCGGAGCGGTGTGGGCGCGTCGGCGGCGCGGCGACGACCTCGTCGGGGCCACGTTCTTCGGCGACGGCGCGGTCAACGAGGGCATGCTGCTGGAGGCGTTCAACCTGGCCGCGCTGTGGCGGGTGCCGGTGCTGTTCGTCTGCGAGAACAACGGCTACGCCACCACCATGCCCGTCGAGGGCGCGGTGGCCGGCACGATCCCCGGCCGGGCCGAGGCGTTCGGCATGCCGGCGGCCGTCGTCGACGGCCAGGACCCCGAGGCGGTACGCGACGCCACCGCCGCCGCCGTCGCCCGGATGCGCGCCGGGGGCGGGCCGGAGCTGATCGAGGCCCGCACCTACCGGTTCGACGCCCACCACACCTTCGAGCACGCGGTACGCCTCGACTACCGCGCGCCGCAGGAGGTGGCCGCCGGCCGGTCCCGCGACCCGGTCGACATCCAGGGCGCCCGGCTGTCCGGGGCGGACCGGGCCGCCGTCGACGCCGAGGTCGAGGCGACCCTCGACGCGGCCCTGGAGTTCGCCCTGGCCAGCCCCGAGCCCGATCCGGCCGGCGCGCTGGAGCACCTGTACGCCAGCGGGCTGGTCGCCCGGACGGGAGGTGGCTGATGCCACGGCTGTCGTACCGCAAGGCCCTCACCCGGGCCCTGGCCGACGAGATGGGCCGCGACGAGTCGGTGTTCCTGCTCGGCGAGGACATCCGGGTGGCCGCCTCCAACGTCACCGCCGGGCTGCTGAAGCGGTTCGGGCCGGACCGGGTGCGGGACACCCCGCTGTCGGAGCAGGCGTTCACCAGCTTCGCCACCGGCGCGGCCCTGGCCGGGCTGCGCCCGGTGGTGGAGTTCCAGATCCCGTCCCTGCTGTTCCTGGTCTTCGAGCAGATCGTCAACCACGCGCACAAGTTCCCGCTGATGACGGGCGGGCAGGCCGAGGTGCCGGTCACCTACCTGGTGCCGGGCTCCGGCTCGCGCACCGGGTGGGCGGGGCAGCACTCCGACCACCCGTACAGCCTCTTCGCCCACGTCGGGGTGACCACCGTGGTCCCGGCCACCCCGGCCGACGCGTACGGGCTGCTGGTCTCGGCGATCCGGCACGTCGACCCGGTGGTGGTGTTCGCGCCGGCCGGGGCGATGGACGTGCGCGCCGACGTGGACTTCGCCGCCCTGGCCCCGGTGCCGATCGGGCGGGGACGGGTGCACCGGGCCGGCGACGACGTGACGGTGGTCGCCGTCGGGCACCTGGTGCACGACGCGCTCGCCGTCGCCGAGGCGCTGGCCGACCAGGTGTCGGTGGAGGTCTTCGACCCGCGCACGCTCCACCCGTTCGACTGGGACGGGCTGACCGCGTCGGTGGCCCGCACCGGGCGGCTGGTCGTGGTCGACGACTCCAACCGGTCCTGCGGGATCGCCGGGGAGATCATCGCGACCGTGGTGGAACGGGTGCGGCTGCTCGCGCCGCCCCGGCGGGTCACCCGCCCCGACGGCGCGGTGCTGCCGTTCGCCCCGGCGCTGGACCGGGCCGTGCAGCCCGGCCGCGAGCAGCTCACCGCCGCCATCCAACTCACCATGAAGGACGAGTGATGATCGACCCGAACTACCCCTGGCCGCCGCTGGACCAGGCGTGGAAGGACCTGCCGGAGTCGACCCGGGCGGAGATGGTGGCCGCCGGGGCGGGCGCGTGGAAGGAGATCTTCTACGGCTGCGCGACGTACAACCAGACGTGGCGGCTGGCCCGGCCCCCGGTGATGCCGGCGGACGCGTTCCGCGAGCTGAACGAGGTCTGCGACCGGATCGCCCAGCTCATCCTGGAGGCGTGCCAGCGGCGGGCCCGCACCGCCGGGGAGCTGACCCGGCTGCTCGGGGTGCCGGCGGAGGAGACGAAGCTGCTCGACACCGACGAGGTGCTGTCGGAGGCGCTGCTGGCCGCGTACCGGCCGGACGTGCTGATCTCCGGCGGGGTGCCGAAGTTCGTCGAGTACAACATCGACAGCAGCCTCGGCGGCGGCTTCGACGCCGACACGGTCGTCTACCGGTACGCGAAGCTCTACGCCGAGCGGGGCATCCTCGACGGGCTGCCGGTGCGGCCCGCCCCGTCCCTGCTCGACCAGCGGTTCGTGGCGATCCGTGACGAGCTGGGCCTGGCCGACGGGGCCCGGGTGGCGCTGCTGCTGGACTTCGACGCCGACTACCCGGGCCTGGAGACGCCGGACTTCTTCCTCAAGATCCTGTCCCCGCTGGCGGACCGGGCCCGTGACTTCGGCATCGACCTGGTCATCGCCCAGCTCAAGCTGGCGACCCTGGACGAGCAGAAGCGGCTCGTCGTCGACGGCGCCCCGGTCGACGCGCTGTTCCGGCTCTTCGTGCCCAACCGGGTGCACGCCAGCGCGGGGCTGGACGCGGTCGCCGGCGCCCTCGCCGCCGGGACCCTGCCGATGTTCGTCAGCACGGCGGCCTGGCTGCTCGGCAACAAGATCAACTTTGCCTGGCTGTGGGAGGACCTCGACACCCTGCCCGAGGCCGACCAGGCGCTCGTGCGCCGGTACGTCCCGCGTACCACCGCCCTCACCGCCGCCGAGCTGCCCCGGGCGCTGGCCGACCAGCACGACCTGGTCGCCAAGCCCGCCGACGGCTCGGCCGGCATCGGCGTGCTGCTGGGCCGCGAGACCGACCCGCAGAAGTGGGAGGAGGGGCTGCGCGCCGCCATCGACGAGGGCGGCTACATCCTCCAGGAGTACATGCCCGCCGACCGGGTGGCGATGGACTTCGTGCGGATGGAGACGGGGGAGACCGTCACCGCCGACGTCCCCTACAGCCTCGCGCCCTACCTGTTCGGCCGCACCGGCTCGGGCGGCCTGGCCCGGGTGGGCTTCCCCGGCTGCGACAGCGTGCTCAACCTCGCGCGCGGGGTCCTGCTCACCGGCATCCTGCTCACCGACTGACCGCGTCCCCGGCGGCGGTCTCCCCGAGGGCCGCCGCCGGGTGAGGTCACCGGCGCGCGGCGAGGTGCGCGCCGAGGCGGCGGACCGTCTCGGCGGCGGCGATGGCGTCGCTGCGGGCGCTGCCGTGCCGGCCGTCGCCGCTGTACAGCGTCGGGTCGGCCACCGCCGGGTGGTCGGTCAGGTGCACGTGCAGGGTGCCGAGCCGCTCGCCCAGCGCCCGGGTGTGCGCCGCCAGCCGGCGCATCCGCCCGCCCAGGCCCTCCCGCAGCCGCGCCGGCACCGCCGGGCTGTGCGACACGTCGAACATGCCCACCGTCACCACGTCCGCCCCCGCCCCCTGCAACCCGGTGACCATGGCGGCCAGCTCCGCGTCGACGGCGTCCGCGTCGTAGGCGGAGCGGAACGCGTCGTTACCGCCGCACACCACCAGCGCCAGGTCCGGGCCGAACGCCACCGCCGGGGCGAGCTGGGCGGCGCGCACCTCGTGCGCGCGCAGCCCCCGCAACCCCAGGTTGAGGTACGCCAGCCCGGGGCGGGCCGCGTCCAGCTCGGCGGCGATCCGGTCGGCCCACTGCACGTCCGGGTAGCCGTCGACGGGCTCGCACAGCCCCTCGGCGACGCTGTCGCCGAGCACCACGAACCGTCGCCACGGGTGCCCGGCGAGCAGCCGCGCGCTCTCGCCCGCGCGCAGGCAGTACGGGTCGGTGGCTTCGGTGCGGCTCGCCGGCATGACCGGCACGCTAGCCGACCCGCCCGCCGCGTCGACACCCCTACCCGTCGAGCGTCACCTCGGCCAGGTACACGCACGTCCGCTCCTCGTGGGAGGAGTAGTAGCTGACCCGCAGCACCCCGTCGTGCCAGTCCAGCCCGGGGTAGCCGCAGTCGCCGCCGGAGGGCAGCGCCAGCAGCTCGGTCAGGGTGCCCCGGTGCGGGTCGACGGCGCAGACGGCGGTGCGCGGGCCGCCGTCGAGCAGGCGTACCCCGGCGACGAGGCGGCCGTCGGGCAGCCCGAGCAGGGCCGGCCCGCCCACCCGCCCCCCGAGGTCGGTCCACGTCCAGTGCCGGTACGGCGGGCGGGCCCGCCCGAGCTGGGCGGTGGCCGCCTCCCGGTCGCGGCGCAACAGGCAGGTGGCGGTGCCGTCGGGGCCGAGGACCAGCCCGGACTCGTTGGGGTAGCCGCCGAGGAAGAGGGTGTCGACGACCGGCTGCAGGTCGAGCCCGTCGCCGCTGCGGTAGAGCCGGACGAACCGGGGCTCCCGGGTGGCGTACCCGACGCCGTACATCGCGCCGCCGTGCCAGGCCGCCTGCCACACCCAGATGTCGCGCTCGCCGACCGGCGTCGGCTCGCCCCAGCGCTGCCCGTCGGCCGACAGCCAGGTCAACGTGCGGAACGCCTTCGGGTCTGCCCCGGGCCCGTCGGCGTGGCCGGTGACCGCCGCGGCGAGCAGTTGCAGCCGGCCGTCAGGCCGGGTCACGAACCGGGGGTCGCGCAGGTCGGTGGCCACCCGCTCCAGCCGGGCGACGGGGGACCAGTCCCGGCCGTCGGCGGAGGCGAGCACCCGGATCGCCCCGTCGGCGGAGAGGTGTCCGGCGCCCTCCCGGTACGCGCACAGCCACCGGCCCCGGTGCCGGACCAGGTCGGTGAAGGCGTTGTGACCGGCGGCGTCGCCGATCCGGCGCACTTCGCCGAGCCGGGCGGTGGCCACCGGGCTGTCGGTCGATGACGGCATGGTTCTCCTCGCGGGTCGCCGGTCCGGTCGCGCCCGGGGAGGGAGTCGGTGCGACCCGACCGGCCACGGTAGGCGCACCAGCCGACGCGACGCGGGCCCGTCGGCGAACGCGGGGCGAACATGCGAGGAAGCCATGTCGGGCGGGTGGGGGTATCCCGGAGGTCGGATACCGCCACCCGCCCGGCACGGCGAGCAGGTTCCTACCCTGCGGCCGGCGGGGCCGGGGCCGGGCGGGACCGGCCCGCGCGCAGCGGCCCGGCGAGCAGCGGCCCCACGGTCAGCACCGCGCACAGCACCGCCATCACCAGCAGCGCCGGCTTGAGGCCCAGCACGGCGACCGACCAGCCGCCCAGCAGCGCGCCGACGGGCAGGCCGACGAACGCCAGGGAGCCGGCGATGCCGAGCACCCGGGTCTGCAACGCGTCGGGCACCCGCTCGTAGAGGGTGGCCCCCAGCAGCGGGTTGACGGCGGCGATGCCGATGCCGGACAGGAACGTCACCACCAGCACCACGACGAGGTGGTCGGTGACCGCCATGGTCAGCAGCCGGGGCGCGCCGCTCATCGCCGCGCCGACGGCGAAGACGAGCGTGCGGGGCAGCCTCGGGCCGACCATCGTGAACACCACGTTGCCCAGCAGCGCCCCCGCGCCGAACACCCCCAGCACCAGGCCGAAGCCGGCCGGGTCGCCGAGCACGTCGCGCACCCAGACGGGGATCCACACGGCGGTGTTGGCGGCGGCCATCATGTTCAGCGCGGAGACCACCAGCAGCATGGCCAGCAGCACCCGGTCGGTGCGCAGGTAGGCGAACCCGGTGCGCAGGGCCCGGAAGTAGCTCTCCCGGGGCGCGGCCGGCGCGTCGGCGGCCGGCGGGCGCACCAGCAGCCCGACCAGCAGCGCGCAGAGCGCGAAGGTGCCCGCGTCGATCCAGATGGCCCGGGTCACCCCGACCCAGTCGATGAGCAGGCCCCCGATCACCGCGCCGAACAGGGTGACGCCCCGGGCCAGGCCGTCGTAGGCGGAGGTGAGCCGGATCAGCTGCACCCCGGCGCGCTGCGCCGCCGGCCGGAACATGACGTGCTTGACCCGGTCGCCGATGCCGCGCAGCCCGCCGGCCACCGCGACGAGGGCGACCAGCGCCCCGAAGCCGAGCCACGGGGTCATCGCCACCACCGCCACGACCGCCGCGCTCGCCGCGTCCACCACGATGGACGTGCGGCGCACCCCGAACCGGTCCGCCCACGGCGTCGCCAGGGAACTGGACAGCATGTACGGCAGGAACTCCGCCGCCGCGACGATGCCCATCTTCGCGGGGCTGCCCGTGGTGGTCAGCACCAGCCACGGGATCGCGATGACGGAGATGCGGCTGCCCAGGTTGGAGATCAGGTCGGCGGCGACGAGGGTGACCAGTTCCCGCCGCGCGGCGGCCCGCTCCCGGTCCACGCCGCCTCCCTTCGCCCCGACCGCCGGGCCGGCCGCGGAACCGGCCCCGGCGCCGGTCTGCGGGCCGGCATCCGTTCCGGCCGGGGCGCCGGCGTCTGCTCCGGCGGGGGCACCGGCGTCTGTCGCCGCCCCGGGGACGGCCTCGGTCGTCACGCGGGGCTGCCGACGTGGTCGGCGGGGCGGCCGGCGGCGTACCGGGCCCGCAGCGCCAGCTTGTCGACCTTGGCCGACCGGTTCAGCGGCAGCGCGTCGACGAACTCCACCGCGCCCGGCGCCCACGTCTCGCTCAGCTCGGCGGTGACCAGGGCGATCAGCTCCGCCCCCGTCACCGTCGCCCCCGGCGTCGCCACCACGTACGCGTACGGCAGCTCGCCGGCCACCTCGTCGGGCACCCCGATCACGGCGGCGGCCCGCACCTGCGGGTGCCCGGCGAGCACGTCCTCGATGGGCCGGGAGTAGATCGGCCAGCTCCGCTGCCGGGTGAGGATCCGGTCGGCGAGCCGGTCGACGAGGTAGAGGTAGCCGTCGGCGTCGAGGTGGCCGACGTCGCGGGTGCGTACCCAGCCGTCGACCAGGGTCTCGGCGGTCAGCTCGGGCTGGCCGTGGTAGCCGGCGAAGCTCAGTTTCGTGCGTACCCACACCTCCCCGTCGACGCCGGCCGGCAGCACCGCCCCGTCGGCGTCGCGGATCTGCACCGCCACGTCCCCGTACGGCTTCCCGCAGGAGCGCAGCCGTTCCGGGTGTTCCGGGTCCTCGGTCAGCCCCGGCTGGGCGGTGATCACGACGGCCTCGCTGAGCCCGTACACGATGCGCAGGACCGGGCCGAAGCGGGCGATCGCCTGGCGCAGGCGGGCGGGCGCGGCGGGCCCGGCGCCCACGTTGAACATGAACATGGCGGAGAAGTCCGCGCCGGGCAGGTCGGGGTGGTCGAGCACCTCGTAGAGCATCGGCGGGGTGACGAACGTCGAGTTGATCTGCTCCCGCCCGACGGTGGCGATGAACGCCGCCGGGTCCCACCGCTCGCGCAGGAACAGCACGCCGCCGCTGAACAGGTTGACCAGGGTGGTGATCTGGCCGCTGGCCAGCCACATCGGCGAGTGGGACAGGTGCCGCAGCAGCGGGATCCCGCCGGAGCGGAAGCCCTCGGCGAGGGCGAGGACCTGGCGGTAGAAGCTCTCCCGGTGGTGCACCAGCTTCGGGGTGCCGGTGGTGCCGCTGGTCTGGAGGAACGACTCCGGCTCCGGCACGCCGCCAGGCAGCCCGGCGGCGGTGGTGCCGGAGTCGCTCAGGTCGGCGGCGGTGAGGTCGGGGCCCGCGCCGCCGGGGCCGAGGCAGAACACGGGCACGCCGGCCAGGTCGGCGGCGATCCGCGGGCCGAGCCCGTCGCCGTCGCGGGCGTCGTAGACGAACGCCTCCGGCCGGGACAGCCGGACGAAGTCGTCGACCTCGCGGCGGGAGGTGACCGGGGCGACCCACATCGTCCGGCAGCCCAGCAGGTGCAGGGCGAGTTGGAGCAGCGGTCCCTCGACCGCGTTGCCGAGCATCACCAGCACGGCGTCGCCCGGGCGGACCCCGCCGCGGGTCAGCGCGGCGGCCATGCCGCGCACCTGCGCGGCCACGTCCAGATAGGTCAGTCGGCGTCCGCCGCCCACCAGGGCCTCCCGGTCGCCGAAGCCCTCGAACAGCTCCAGCGCCTCGTGCACGTAGGTGGTCGGTCGGTCGGCACCGTCGGTCATCGCCAGCCCCCATCAGCTTCCGGCGGCGGTCGGCGGCGGCCCGGCGGGGCGCCCGCGACGACCGGCCGCGAGCGGCGTCCCGGCAGCTCAGGGGCCGGGACGCGGCGACGGCGGCGCGCTTCGGCGACCGCACCGCCGCCTGCTTCGAGCGTAGGCCGCCCGGCCGCGCCGGGCACCGGGCCGATCGGTGCGCCGCCGCAGCTCGACGTCATTTGATCTTGTCGATCAGGTTGATTGACGCCTGTCAGGGGCGCGGCTAGGTTTCTGGACCATCGTCCAGGAGGCTGTCGTCAGTGGACGACCCTGGGCTGCCAACATGGAGGTTCAATGTCGACTCCGAACAAGTGGCGCTTGATAACGGCCCCGAAGAGATGGCAGGTGATCGCCGCTGCGGCCACGGCGCTGGTCGTGGGAGCGCCGGCCGTGGTGGCCACCGCCGGCCCGGACACCGGGAAGCGCCCCGGCGCACCCGTGTGGGCGGGCAGCTGGGCCGCCGCGGTGACCCGGGGCAACACGGTCGGGCTGACCAACACCGGCCTCAACAACCAGAGCATCCGGATGATCGTGCACACCACCGTGGGCGGTCCCCGGCTGCGCGTGCGGCTGAGCAACGTCTACGGCGAGCAGGCCGTGAAGGTCGGCCGGGCCACCATCGCCCGGCCGGACACGTCCACCCCGACGGACCTGTCGGACGTGGCCGCGCCGACCGTCAAGGAGCTGACCTTCAACGGCTCCGCGTCGGTCACCATGAACAAGGGCGGGGAGCTGCTCAGCGACCCGGTCGACCTCCCGGTCGGTGACCAGGAGGACCTGGTCGTCACGCTGTACTTCCCCGAGCTGACCGGGCCGGTGACCTTCCACGGCCAGTCCCGGCAGACCACGTTCATCGGCGCCACCGACCTCACCGGTGCCGCCGGCGGGACGGGCTTCACCATCCGCCCCGACTGCTGCTGGATGTTCCTGTCCGGCGTGGACGTGCAGCGCAAGCTCAGCCCCGGCTCGGTCGTCGTCCTCGGCGACTCCATCGCCGACGGCAACGGCAGCACGGTCAACACCAACCGGCGCTGGCCGGACCTGCTCGCCGACCGGCTGATCGACGCCCGCCCCGACGTGCGTACCCCGGGTGTGCTCAACCTCAGCCTGGCCGGCAACCGGCTCAACCACGAGGGCACCGAGCCCGGCGCGGGCGGCTTCCCCGGCTACTACGAGCTGGGCCCGAACGCGCTGGCCCGGCTCAACGAGGACGTCTTCCCGCAGACCGGCGTGCGGACCGTCGTGACCCACCTGGGCATCAACGACATCTGGATGTCGGACGACTCCGCGGAGAAGATCATCGCCTCGCTGCGGCAGGTCAACCAGCAGGTCAAGGCCCGCGGCCTGACCAGCCTGGTGGCGACGCTGACCCCGTACGAGGGGCACGGCAACCCGGGCGTGTGGACGCCGGAGAAGGAGGCCACCCGCCAGGCGGTCAACGCGTACCTGCGGGGCAGCCACGAGTTCGACGGGCTGCTCGACTTCGACAAGGTGCTGCGCGACCCGGCCCAGCCGAGCCGGCTGCTGCCGGCGTACGACTCGGGTGACCACATCCACCCGAACGACCTGGGCAACCAGGCGATGGCCGACGCGGTGCCGCTGCGCCTGCTCGGTCTGTGACACCGGCGGGGCGGCGGGGGTGAACCCCCGTCGCCCCGTCGCCAACTTCCTGGGGAGGAAGCACCACCGTGGACGTCAGAGAGCTGCTCTCCGGCCTGTACAGCGACCAGGGCCGGCAGAACCCGTACCCCTTCTACGCGGCCCTGCACGAGCTGGGCCCGATCCGCGAGATCCCGAACCGCCCCGAGCACAGCACCGTCAGCGCCGTCGCCGGCGGGTACGACGTCGTCGACCAGGTGCTGCGCGACCCGGAGTGGCTCAAGCAGTCCCCGCCCGGCTGGGAACAGCACGAGATCCTGCGCACCTTCGAGTCGTCGATGATGTTCATCAACCCGCCCGACCACACCCGGATGCGGGCGGTGTTCGCCAAGACGTTCACCCCGCGCCGGCTGGGCGCGCTGGAGCCGGTGATCACCCGGGTCACCGACACGCTGCTGGACCGGATGGCCGAGGCGGGCGCCGGCGGGGCCGAGGTCGACTTCGTGGCCGACTTCGCGTACCCGATCCCGGCGCTGGTGATGGCCGAGTTCATCGGCCTGCCCGAGGCCGACCTGCCCTGGTACCGCGAGCGGGTCGACTGGATCGACGACTTCCTCGACGTGGCCGGGGCGACCCCGGAGCGGCTGGCCAAGGCCAACACCGCCGCCGCCGAGCTGCGCGGCTACTACCGGGAGCGGATCGCCGAGCGCCGCCGCGCCCCCGGCGAGGACCTGATCAGCGGCCTCGTCGAGGCGCTCGACTCCGGTGGCGTCGACCTCACCGAGGACGAGCTGATCAGCAACCTCATCGTCCTGTTCAACGCCAGCTTCGTCACCACCGTCTACATGTTCAGCAACGGCCTGCCGCTGCTGCTGGAGCACCCCGACGTGACCGCCGCCCTGCCCGGCGACGACGAGCTGACCCGGGGCTGCGTCGACGAGGTGCTGCGCATGCAGAGCCCGGTGCACTTCCTGGCCCGGGCCGCGCCCCGCGACACCGTCCTGCACGGCGTGCAGGTCGCCGAGGGCGAGAACGTGATGCTGCTGATCGCCGCCGCCAACCGCGACCCGGCCCGCTTCCCCGACCCCGACCGGTTCGACCCGCGCCGCGCCGGCCCGCCGTCGCTGGCCTTCGGCGTCGGCCTGCACTTCTGCCTCGGCTCGGCGGTGTCCCGGCTGGAGGGCCAGCTCGCCCTGCCCCGGCTGTTCGCCCGCTTCCCCGGGCTGCGCATCACCCAGCAGCCCGTCTACAGCGGCAGCCTGTTCCTGCGCGGCATCGACAAGCTGTTCGTCACCACCGGCGAGTAGAGGAGAGACCCACCCATGCCCCTGGACCCGCAGGTGGTCGCGTACCGGGCCGCGCGCGCGGCGGCCGGCGTCGCGCCGCTCTACACGCAGACCCTCGCCGAGGCGCGCGCGGCCGACCTGGCGGCCATCCGGGCCGGGGGCGGCGACGTCGAACCGGTGCACGCGGTACGCGACACGGTCGTCCCCGGCCCGGCCGGTGACCTGCCGGTACGCGTGCACCGGCCGGCCGGGGACGGCCCGCTGCCGACCCTGGTCTACTTCTTCGGCGGCGGCTGGACCCTCGGCAGCGTCGACACCGCCGACGGGATCTGCCGCCGGCTGGCCAACGCCACGGGCTGCCAGGTCGTCACGGTCGGCTACCGGCTCGCCCCCGAGCACCCGTTCCCGGCGGCGGTGCACGACTGCCACGCCGCCGTGGACTGGCTCGCCGCGCACGCCGACGAGTTCGGGGCCGACCCGGCCCGGCTGGCCGTCGGCGGGGACAGCGCGGGCGGCAACCTCGCCGCCGCCGTGACCCTGCTGGCCCGCGACGGCGGCGGGCCGGCGCTGGCCGCCCAGCTGCTGGTCTACCCCAACACCGACCAGCGCGAGCGCGCCGGGCCGGCGGGGTCCGCCGATCCCGCCGGGCCCGGCGGGGAGCAGGACCCGCTGCTGTTCAACCGGCACTCGGTGGCCTGGTACCGGGGGCACTACCTGCCCGAGCCGGCCGACGCGGCGAACCCGCTCGCGTCGCCGCTGCTCGCCGAGGACCTGACCGGCCTGCCGCCGGCCCTGGTGATCACCGCCGAGTACGACCCGCTGCGCGAGGAGGGGGAGCGCTACGCCGACCGGCTGCGCGCGGCGGGGGTGCCGGTGGAGCTGGCCCGCTACCCCGGGATGATCCACGGATTCTTCGCCATGCCGGGGGCGTTCGACGCCGGCCGGCACGCCCAGGACCGGGCCGCCGCGTTCCTGCGCGACCGGCTCGGCGTCGCCCCGGCGGTGCCGGCCGACGCGGGCGCGGTCGATGGCTGAACCACTCGCCCCGGCCGCGCCCGCCCCGCCCGCCGCCGCGCCTGCGGCCGGTCCCGCCGGTGCGACGCCGTTCGCGGCGAGCCTTGCCGACTTCGCCGCGCTGGCCCGCGCGGCGCTGCCGCCCGAGGTGTACGACTTCGTGGCGGGCGGCAGCGGCGCCGAGACCGCCCTCGCCGCGAACCGGGCCGCCCTGGACCGGGTCGCCGTGCTGCCCCGGATGCTGCGCGGGATCGACCGGCCCCGCACCGACGCCCCGCTGCTCGGCCGGCCGCAGGCCCTGCCGGCGGCGGTCGCGCCGATGGCGTACCAGCGGCTCGTGCACCCCGACGGCGAGCCCGCGCTCGCGGCGGCCGCCGGCGCGGCCGGGGTGCCCTACGTGGCGAGCACCCTGAGCAGCGCCACCATCGAGCAGATCGCGGCGGCCGGCGGGCCGGTGTGGTTCCAGCTCTACTGGCTGCGGGACCGGGGGATGGTCCGCGAGCTGGTGGACCGGGCGCAGCGGGCCGGGTGCACCGCGCTCATGCTCACCGTCGACGTGCCGATCCTGGGCCCCCGGCTGCGCGACGTGCGCAACGGGTTCGCGCTGCCGCCGCACGTGGCCGCCGCGAACCTGCCCGGCAGCCGCGACGACCTGGCGCACGCCGGCACGCCCGGCACCTCGGCCGTGGCCCGGCACACCAGCGCCGCGTTCGCCTCGGCCCTCACCTGGTCCGACGTCGCCTGGCTGCGGGGGCGCACGGACCTGCCGCTGGTGGTCAAGGGCGTCCTGGACCCCCGCGACGCGGTGCTGGCCGCCGACGCGGGCGCGGACGCGGTGGTGGTGTCCAACCACGGCGGGCGGCAGCTCGACGCCGCTCCCGCCGGGCTGACCATGCTGCCGCAGGTGCGCACCGCCGTCGGCGACCGGTGCGAGGTGCTGGTCGACGGCGGCATCAGCGGCGGCGTCGACGTGCTGCGCGCCCTGGCGCTGGGCGCGTCGGGGGTGCTGGTGGGGCGGCCGCTGCTGTGGGCGCTGGCCGTCGGCGGGCGGGCCGGCGCCGACGCCGCGTTCGCGCTGCTCGCGGCGGAGCTGCGCGACGCCCTCACCCTCGCCGGGTGCGCCGACCCGGCGGAGGCCCGCGACCTGCGTACGATCACGGAAGGCTGAACGTGGACGGTGGACGACCGGTGGACCTGAGCGCGCACACCGACCTGGACGTGGCCGACCTGCACCCGGCGGTCGGCGACCCCGCGCTGAACTCGATGAACTTCCTCAACGAGGTCGCCCAGCGCTATCCCGACGCGGTGTCGCTGGCCGCCGGCCGCCCGTACGAGGAGTTCTTCGACGTCGCCGACCTGCACCGGCACCTGGAGACCTTCCGCGCGCACCTGGCCGACGACCTCGGCTACGGCCCGGCGCAGGTGCACCGCGCCCTGTTCCAGTACGGCCGCACCAAGGGCATCATCCACGACCTCGTCGCCCGCAACCTCGCCGTCGACGAGGAGATCACCGTCGACCCGGAGTCGATCGTGGTGACGGTCGGCTGCCAGGAGGCGATGTTGCTGGTGCTGCGGGCGCTGCGCGCCGGCCCCGCCGACGTGCTGCTCGCCGTCGCCCCCACCTACGTCGGGCTGACCGGCGCGGCCCGGCTCGTGGACCTGCCGGTGCGCCCGGTGGCCGGCGGCCCGGCCGGGATCGACCTGGCGGACCTGCGCGCGCAGGTGCGCCGGGCCCGCGCCGAAGGGCTGCGCCCGCGCGCCTGCTACGTGATGCCGGACTTCGCCAACCCGTCCGGGGCGAGCATCGGCCTGGCCGACCGGCGGCGGCTGCTGGACCTCGCCGCCGCCGAGGACCTGCTGCTGATCGAGGACAACCCGTACGGGCTGTTCCACGCCGACGGCGCGGGGCGGGTGCCCACGCTCAAGGCCCTCGACACCGGGCGGCGGGTGGTCTACCTCGGCTCGTTCGCCAAGACCGTGCTGCCTGGGGCGCGGGTCGGCTACCTGGTCGCCGACCAGCGGGTGCGCGACGCCGACGGGACCGTCGGGCCGCTCGCCGACCAGCTCGCCAAGATCAAGAGCATGGTCACGGTGAACACCTCCGCCATCGCCCAGGCCGTCGTCGGCGGGGCGCTGCTCGCCCACGGGTGCAGCCTCGTCGCCGCCAACACCCGCGAGCGCGCCGCGTACGCCCGCAACCTGCGCCACCTCGTCGACGGCCTGGCCCGGCGGTTCCCCGACCCGTCGCCGGTGCGGTGGAACGTTCCGGCGGGCGGCTTCTTCGCCGTGCTGAGCGTCCCGTTCCCCGTCGACGACGTGCTGCTGCGCCGCTCCGCCGAGGACTACGGCGTGCTGTGGACGCCGATGGCCCACTTCTACGACGACACCGCGCCGGTGGCCGCGCTGCGGCTGTCGATCAGCGCCGTGACGCCCGGGCAGATCGACGCCGGCCTCGACCGGCTCGCCGCGCTGATCGCCGACGAGCTGGCCCGGTCGCCCGTCCCGGCGGCCCGGGGCTGACCCCGCACTGTCGTCGTTCCGCCACCCCCCGTGCGCCACCGGGCCGGGTGGACCGGCCATAATGGACGGCATGGTCGCATGGGAGTACGCACTGTTGGTCCGCCGCTACCAGGGGCAGGGGCGCAATTTCCACGTCTCGTTCGTGTGGTACGGCCCGGACGGGTCCCGCACCGACATCACCGCGTACGGCGACACCGCGATCGCGCACCTCAACCGGGCCGGCCGGGAGGGCTGGGAGCTGGTCTCCGCCGCCGAGGACGTGAACAACGTCCAGGGCAGCACCGAGGTCCACCGCTACCACCTCAAGCGCCCCATGGCCTGACCCCCGCCCGCCCGCTCTCCGGGGCCGGCCCGGCGTCCCGCCGGCCCGGCCCCGCGTCGTTGATCAAGAGGTGGGTCGGCGGTCAGGTCAGGGTGACCGAGGGGTAGAGGGGGTGGGTCGACAGGAGGTCGGTGGCCTGGCGGCTGACCTTGTCGGCCAGGGCCGGGTCCAGGACGTACTTGGCCTTCGACGGCGTGCCGTCGGCGTTCGACCCCGCCGTGGTCTGGCTGAGCACGGTGTGGATCAGCTCGGCCGTCGCGTCCATCTCGGCGGCGCCCAGGCCCCGGGTGGTCAGGGCGGGCGTGCCGATCCGGATGCCCGAGGTGTACCACGCGCCGTTCGGGTCCTGCGGGACCGCGTTGCGGTTGGTGACGATGCCCGAGTCCAGCAGCGCCTGCTCCGCCTGCCGGCCGGTCAGCCCGTAGCCGGAGACGTCGATGAGCACCAGGTGGTTGTCCGTGCCGCCGGTGACCAGCTTCGCGCCCCGGCCCAGCAGCCCTTCGGCGAGGGCCTGGGCGTTGTCGACGATGCGCTGCGCGTAGTCGGCGAAGTCGGGGCGGCGCGCCTCCGCCAGGGCGACCGCCTTGGCGGCCATCACGTGCGGCAGCGGGCCACCGAGCACCATCGGGCAGCCCCGGTCGACCTGGTCGGCCAGCTCCGGGCCGCACAGCACCATGCCGCCGCGCGGGCCGCGCAGCGACTTGTGGGTGGTGGTCGTGACGATGTGCGCGTGCGGCACCGGGTCGAAGTCGCCGGTGAACACCTTGCCGGCCACCAGGCCGGCGAAGTGCGCCATGTCGACCATGAACGTCGCGCCCACCGAGTCGGCGATCTCCCGCATGATCCGGAAGTTGACCTTCCTCGGGTACGCCGAGTAGCC
Organism: Micromonospora sp. WMMD712; assembly: GCF_029581295.1. Classification (NCBI taxonomy): domain Bacteria; kingdom Bacillati; phylum Actinomycetota; class Actinomycetes; order Micromonosporales; family Micromonosporaceae; genus Micromonospora; species Micromonospora sp. WMMD712. The sequence goes on along the minus strand of NZ_CP120743.1, from coordinate 1,037,622 downwards.
GGCGACCAGGATCAGCGGCCGGAACTCGCGGGCCGCCTCGGCGACCCGGTCGTAGTCGATCAGCCCGGTCGCCGGGTCGGTGCCGTAGCTGCGCTGGTCGAACATCTTGCCGGAGATGTTGGGCCGGAAGCCGTGGGTGAGGTGGCCGCCCGCGTCCAGCGACATGCCGAGCATCCGCTGGTCGCCCAGCTCGCGGCGCAGCGCGAACCAGTCCTCCTCGGTCAGGTCGTTGACCTGGCGCACCTGGGCCCGCTTCAGGGCCGGGGACTCCACCCGGTCGGCCAGGATCGCCCAGAACGCCACCAGGTTGGCGTCGATGCCCGAGTGCGGCTGCACGTAGGCGTGCGACGCGCCGAACAGCTCCCGGGCGTGCTCGGCGGCGAGCGCCTCGACGGTGTCGACGTTCTGGCAGCCGGCGTAGAAGCGGCGGCCGACCGTGCCCTCGGCGTACTTGTCGCTGAACCAGTTGCCCATCGCCAGCAGCGTGGCGGGGGAGGCGTAGTTCTCGCTCGCGATCAACTTCAGCGACTCGCGCTGGTCGGCCAGCTCCGCCCCGATCGCGTCGGCGACCCGGGGCTCGACGGCGCGGATCACCTCGAGGGCGCTGCGGAAGGCGGTGGACTCGGCGTTCGGCGACGACATGCGACCTCCTGGTGACGTGCGGAAGGCCCAGGCGCTCGGCAGACGTCCTGATGACGGGACCGCTTCCCGATGGTTGTCCATCCCCACGCGCCAGTCACGGCCCGGGCCGATCCTACCCGGTCGGCCCGGGGGCCGGCCGGGCCGGACCACTTTCGCCGGTCCCCACGCCCGCGGCGGCTCCCGTAGGATCGAGCGGTGGTGGGGGAGGCCGACGGGGCGCTGCTCGCGATCAGCGACCTGCATGTGACATACGCGGAGAACCGGGCGATCGTCGAGGGCCTGCGCCCCCGTTCACCGGGCGACTGGCTGCTGGTCGCGGGTGACGTCGCCGACACCGTGGCCGACATCGAATGGGCGCTGGGCCTGCTCAGCCGGCGCTTCGCCAAGGTGGTGTGGGCCCCGGGCAACCACGACCTGTGGACCCCGTCGAGCGACTCCGTCACCCTGCGCGGGGTGGCCCGCTACCGGCACCTGGTCGACGTCTGCCGCGCCCTGGGGGTGGTCACCCCGGAGGACCCCTACCCGGTGTGGCGGGGCCCCGGCGGGCCGGCGCTGGTCGCGCCGCTGTTCCTGCTCTACGACTACACCTGGCGGCCCGAGGGCATCGACACCCGCGAGGCGGCCCTGGCCGAGGCGTACGCCACCGGCATCGTCTGCACCGACGAGTACCTGCTGCACCCGGACCCGTACCCGACCCGGCAGGACTGGTGCGCGGCCCGGCTCGCCGAGACGGCCGCGCGGCTCGACACCCGCGACCCGGCGCTGCCGACGGTGCTGGTCAGCCACTGGCCGCTGGTGCGCGAGCCGACCCGGATCCTGCGCTACCCGATCTTCGCCCAGTGGTGCGGCACCGACGCCACCGCCGACTGGCACGTGCGCTACGGGGCCGCCGCAGCCGTCTACGGCCACCTGCACATCCCCCGCACGACCTGGCACGACGGGGTGCGCTTCGAGGAGGTGTCGGTGGGCTACCCCCGGGAGTGGCGACGCCGGTCCGTCCCACCCGGCCAGCTCCGCCAGATCCTCCCGCCCCCGGACTGATCTGCCCCCCGACCTGATCGGCCCGGACCTGCTCCCGCCCCGCCGGCCTCGCGGCCGGACCCCCGGACCGTGGACGGTTGCCGTCCGCTGGTGACGCCAACCGTCCACGGTCCGGGTGCGGGACGGGCGGTGTCAGGCGGTGACCGCGTCCAGCGCCTTCTTGATCGCCTTCGGGGCGGTCGGGCTGCGCGGGGCGTCGGGGCGCAACGCGATCATCCGCTCGCCGATCTCCTGCAACTGCTTGCGGCCGAGCGCCTCCCGCACCTTCGGGAACCACTCCTGCTCCTCCTCCTCGACGTGGTGCTCCACGTTCTCGATCAGCACCGTGGTCTTGGCGTTGAAGTGGTCGTCGTCGGCGTCCATGGCGGCCAGCTCCGCGCAGAGCAGATCGGCGACGTGGTGCTCCTCGTACGATTCGAGGATGTCGTCCTCCAGGTCCGGCAGCAGCTTGCGGACCTCCGGGTACATCACCTCGTTCTCCAGGTAGGTGTGCACCGTGAGGGCTTCCAGGATCTGCCCCACCAGCTTCTGCCGCTGGCTCGCCGGGCCGTCCTGGGCATCCTGGAAGGCCCGGAACAGGCGGCGCATCTCCTTGTGGTCCTCTTTGAGCACGACGATGGCATCGGTCGACACCGGTGACCTCCTAGGTTCGGCTGATGATCGTCCGGTACCCCGAGGTCACCAGCGGAAACAGGCGTCACCCGATCGGTGGACGGTCCCGTCGCCCGCCCCCGGCCGGTGCGGCCCGGCCAGCGGCGCGCCGGTGCCCGGAACACGCTGGTGGGGCCCGGCGGCCGGGCCCCACCAGTTTCCCGTCAGGCGGTCACTTGACCGCGTTGTAGGCGTTGACGGTGCCCGCGCCGTAGAACCCGTTGCGGGCCCCGCCGGAGCAGGTCGCGTCGTACGCGTGCGGCCCCGTCGGGATCAGCGGGACCGGGTTGTAGACGCCCGCCGGGCAGGAGCGGGCGACGGCGGTGCGCTCCAGGAACGACGCGAGCTGCCCCGGCGTCATCCCCGGGTGGGCCGACAGGGCCAGGGCGGCGACGCCGGTCGCGTGCGGACCGGACATCGAGGTGCCCTGCTTGTAGCCCCACCCGTTGGTGCGGGTGGCGGTGTTGAAGGTGGTGGACAGGATCGCGTCGGTGCTGGTCGACCGGGCGCCCTGGGTGCGGAACCGGGTGTCCCCGCCCGGGGCCGTCACGTCGACGACGCCCTGCCCGTACGAGGAGTAGTAGCTCTTGTCCCCGGTCGGGCCGACCGCCGACACGGTCACCACGCCCGGCGCCTCGGCCGGCAGGTCGAGGCAGGCGTTGGTGAGGTTCTCGCGGGTCTCGGGCGTCCCGTTGTTCGGGCTGCCCTCGTCGGTGATCTTGTGCGCGAGGTCGTAGTTGGAGTTGCCCGCGGACGCCACGTTGAGCACGCCCTTGCTCTGCGAGTAGCGGATGGCCCGCTGCACGGCCTGCCACACCGGGCGCTGGCGCGCGTCGTTGCGGCAGTTCAGCTCCCACGGGTCGATGTAGTAGCTGTTGTTGGTCAGCTGCATGCCGTGCTCGGCGGCCCACACGAACCCGCAGACCGCGGCCTCCGGGAAGATGTAGCCGTCGTCGTTGACCACCTTGACGGCGGCCACCCGGACGCCCGGGGCGACGCCGGTCACCCCGACGCCGTTGATGGCGGCGGCGATGGTGCCGGCCACGTGGGTGCCGTGGTCGGAGGTGGTCGGGTTCCAGGCGGCCTCGGCGGTGTCGGTGACACCGCCGACGCAGGACGCGCTCTTGTCCCTGGCGATCTGGCCGGCCAGGTCCGGGTGGCTGGAGGAGATGCCGCTGTCCAGCACGCCGACGACCACGTCCGGGCTGCCGGTCGTGATCGCGTGGGCCTGCGGGACGCCGATCATCGGCATGTCCCACTGCTGCCCGTACAGCGGCTCGGTGGTCGGTTCGCCGCTGGCCGCGGCGGCGTCGGCCGCCGGGACCTCCACGGTCTCGCCCTCGTCGAGGGCGCTGCCGAGGCCGGTGGTGGCGGCCACCGACTCGACGCCGGCGCCCTTCACCGCCGAGGCGAAGTCGGGGTTGGCCGACCGGACGACGAGCACACCGATCTGCCGGTAGCTGGCCACCACCGTGCCGTCCGCGGCGGCGACCCGGGCCGCCGCGGCGTCGGTCGTCGCGCCCTGCGGGGCGAGGACCAGGAAGGTGGTGTCGGGGCCGACGGCCGCCGCCGGGGCCGGTCCGCCGGTGAGGGCGAGACCGACGCCGAGCGTCACGGCGGACGCGGCGGCCAGGGTCTTGCGACGCAGGTTCTTCACACAGACTCCCAGGGGCTGTTCCAGCCGGCTGCGCGCCCCTGGTGGGGGACGCGGCCGGCGGAAGGCGGACGGACGCCCGCCTCCGCTGGATGAGCGCCGGGCCGCCGCGCGGCGTTACGCCGCACCGGAGTGGGTGGTCAGATCGTGGCGAGGGTGTGCGGGATCTCGTCGAGCAGCTCGCGGGCGAGGAAGCCGATCCGGCCGAACCGGGGCACCAGACGCTGCCCGCTGACCGCGTGCGCGAACGCCGCCCAGCAGGCCGCCTGCGCCGGCTCCGTGCCCCGCGACAGCAGGCCCGCCAGCAGCCCGGCCCGCACGTCGCCGCTGCCGGAGGTGCCCAGCCCCGCGTCGCCGCTCTCCTCCCGCCAGCACCGCCCGTCGGGCGCGGCGACGTGGCCGTAGAGGGAGACCACCGCGTCGTACCGGCGGGCCAGCTCAGCCGCCTCGGCGTCCAGGTCGTCGCCTGGGTCGCGGCCCAGCAGGTGCGCCGCCTCGGTCAGGTTGGGGGTCAGCACCGCCGGGCGGCCCGAGCCGACCAGCAGGTCCGGTGCGTGGCTGAGCGCGCCGAGGGCGTACGCGTCGAGCACCAGCGCGGTCTGCTTCGGCGCGGCGTCGAGCACCCCGCGCAGCAGCTCCCCGGTCGCGTCGATGTCCGTGAGCCCGGGGCCGACGGCCACCACGTCGGCGTCGGCCACCAGGGCGTCCAGCGGGTCGCCGGGGCGGCCCGCCACGGCCCCGTCGGCGGTCTCGGGCAGCCCCACGACCAGCGCCTCCGGCACCTGGATGCTCAGCGCGGCGGCGGTGGACTCGGCGGCGGCCAGTTGCAGCACCCCCGCGCCGGCCCGCAGGGCGGCCACCCCGGCCAGCAGCACCGCGCCGGGGGTGAACCGGGAGCCGCCGACGACCAGCACGGTGCCCCGGGCCTCCTTGCCGCCGGTCGGCACGGGCAGCGCCCAGTTCCGCAGCAGGGCCGGGGTGATCACCTCAGACCGGTTCGGCATGGACCTCGTCCTCCCTGGTGGGGCGGGCACCCTGCTCGTGCAGGTGGGTGACGTCGTTGAACGCGTCGGGGACGAGCCGGCCGTCGGCGTCGGCGGTCCAGCCGGTGACCGAGCAGTTGGCGATCACGTGCCGGCGGGTCAGCGTCATCAGCTCCGGCTCCGTCAGCCCCTCCACGAGGTAGCGCAGCAGGAACACCAGCGCGTCGTGGCCGAAGAGGAGCACCCGCCGGTCGGCGTGGTCCCGGCGCAGGTCGCCGAGCAGGCCGCGCAGCCGCAGCGCCACGTCCGTCCACGACTCGCCGCCGGGCGGCCGGTAGTAGAACTTGCCCAGCCGGGCCCGGCGCTGCGCCTCGTCGGGGAACCGGCGGGCGACGCCGTGCCCGGTCAGCCCGTCGAGGACGCCCAGCTCCCGGTCCCGCAGCCGCTCGTCGCGGCTCACCGGGATGCCGGTGCCCGCGAGGGCCAGCTCGGCGGTGCGCACCGCCCGCAGGTAGGGCGACACCACCGCCACGTCCGGCCGCCGCCGCTGCGGCAGCCCGGCCAGCCAGCGCCCGGTCGCCCGGGCCTGCTGCTCGCCGGTGGGGGACAGCGGCACGTCCGCGTCACGGTGGGTCAGCCCGATCAGCTCCGCGCCGGCGCTCTCCGCCTCGGTCGCCGCGACGTTCGCCGTGCTCTCGCCGTGCCGCACGATCCACAGGGCTGCCAGTTCCGCCATGCGCCGAACCGTACCCGGCCCTCCCGAGCGGTAACCCTGACCGGGACGGGGGCCTAGTCGAGCAGCGTGACCAGGCGGTCCCGCAGCCGGGGAGCGAGACTCGACACGTACGTGGCGGTGAGGTGGTTGGCGTCCCGGTAGATCAGGACGCCGCCGATGACCGCCGCGCAGGGGTCGACGGGGCAGATCGCGTCGTTGAGGTCGACCAGGTGGACGCCGCGTTGCCCGGCCGCCGCCGCCTCGTGCGCCGGCCCACCGCCCGCGTCCAGGGCGGACTCCCGGTCCGTCGCGCAGCGCGTGAGCTTCCGTGGATTGGCCGCCACGCACTCGGGGGCGTTGCGCTCCAGGTAGGGCGAGTCGCGGAGCACGACCACCGTCGTGTCGACCGCCGTCACCGCCCGCCACGTCGCGCGCAGCCCCTCGGCCATGCCCTTGTCCGCCTCGTCGACGTCGTCGGGGTCCACCCCGTAGGGGCGGTAGAAGGTGTTGCTCACCAGCAGCAGGTCCGGCTTCTCGACCTCGACGAGCTGCTTCTGCACGGCGCGGTTCCAGTCCCGGCAGCCGGGTTCCGGTCGTTCCTGCCAGGCCACCTCGATGGAGATGAACGGACAGGCCGACCGGGTGTAGGACAGCAGCCGCCAGCCCTCCGCCTCGGCGACGAGCTTCAGGGCCGGCAACCACTGGTTGGCGTGCGAGTCCCCGGCGAGCGCGACGGTGGTCGCGCCGAAGGGGTCCCCGTACTTGCAGGGGAACGCCTGGTCACCGCGTTGCCCGGCCCCGCAGGGGTGGGCCCAGTGCTCGGGCCCGTCCTTCTTGGCGACGCTCGGGTCGGGGACGATGGACGCGACCCGGTCGACGGCGGCCCCGGCCCGGTCACCCAGCGGCTCCCTGCCGAGCACCGCCGCGCCGGGCGGTCCGGCGGGGGTGGTGGTCGCGGTCGGGGTGGGCCCGCCGACCGCCGGCAGGGCCACGGGGGTGGGCGGTGCCTGCCGGGGCGGCCACACCGTGAGCTGGAACAGCATGCCGGCGGCGACGGCGACGCCCGTGCAGAGGGCGCCGACCCGCAGGGCGGCGGCCGGCTCCCACCGCAACGCCGCCGACATCCGGATCGGGTTCTCCACGAACCGGTAGGTGAGCGCGGCCGGCACGGCCGACAGCGCCACCACGCCGAGGGCCGCCCGCGTGCCCAGCTCGCCGAACCGTGCCTCGGCGGCCACCAGCAGGGGCCAGTGCCACAGGTAGAGCGAGTAGGACAGCGCCCCGACGGCGCGGATCGGCCGCCACCCGAGCGCGCCGGAGGGGCCGAACCGACCGGCGGCCTGCGCGCCCGCGATCACGGCGGCGGTGCCGACCGTCGGCAGCAGCGCCTGATTGCCGGGGAAGGCCCGGTCGGGGTCGACGAGGAAGGCGGACGCGGCCACCGTGGCCAGTCCGGCCCAGGCGAGCATGGCGGCCAGCGGCCGGGGCAGCCGGTGCAGCCGGGCGCCGGCGATGGCGACGGCCCCGCCGAGGGCGAGCTCCCACAGCCGGGTGGTGGTGACGAAGTAGGCCGGGCCGGGGTCGGCCTGGCTCGCGTGCACCGACCAGGCGAACGAGGGCAGCGCGACGAGGGCGAAGCCGGCCATCAGGGCGCCCCGGCGCAGCCGGCGACGGCCGCCGAGCACGGCGAGACCGAGCAGGAGCAACGGCCAGCCGAGGTAGAACTGCTCCTCGACGCCGAGGGACCAGAAGTGCTGGACGATGCTGGGCGCCGCATCGGCGGCCCAGTAGTCGGTGGCCTGGACGGCGAGCCGCCAGTTCAGCCCGTAGGCGGCGCTGGCCACCACGTCCCAGGCGGTGTCGGCCCAGCGGGTGCGGGGCAGCAGGAGCCAGGTGAGCAGGAGGCTGGCCACCAGCACGACGGCCGCGGCGGGCAGCAGGCGCTTGGCCCGGCGGGCGTAGAAGCCGGCCAGGGAGATCCGGCCGGTGCGTTCGAGCTCGGCGACGAGCAGGCCGGTGATGAGGAATCCGGAGATGACGAAGAAGACGTCGACGCCGGCGAAGCCGCCCGGCACGAGGTCGCGCCCGGCGTGGCCGACGAGGACCATGACGACGGCGAGCGCGCGCAGCCCCTCGATGTCTTCCCGGAAGGCCGACCGTGCGGAACCTTCCGGCGTCACTGGCAAGCGCGTCACTGGCAAGCGCATCGAATGCCCGTTCCCCTCGTGTCGACCGGTAGGCGACGTGTTCAACGGGGCGGGACGACGGAGGTTATCCCCGCCGGCCGTCCGGGGGCGGCGCGGACGACCGGGCCGGCGGCCGGCGCGCGCCCGCCGCGCGGGGCAGCGCCGTGGCCGTACGCCCGGCAGAATGTCACCCGCGCCGCCGGGGTCACCGCCGGTGCGGGTGTCGACGGGTGCCGGCCGCCGGCCGGCCGAGAGGGGTGCGCGGCGATGACTGTGGTCCGAGGTCTGCGCGAGGCGCTCGTGCTGTTCGTCGTGGCGCTGGTGGCGGTCGCCGCCGCCGCGGGCGTGTGGACGGCGGTCAGCGGGGGAGACTTCGTCTTCCGGATCGGCGTCGCGCTCATCGTCGTCGGCACCCTGCTCGGGCTCACCGGCGACCTGACCCTGAGCCGGATCGGCATGCTGCCCGCACGGTCGGCCTTCGGGCTGGCCCCCGAGCGGGAGGACGCGGGCGGCGGGCGGGTGCTCACCGGCGTCGGCATCTTCCTGTTCGTCTCGCTGCCGCTGATGGCCGTCGGGGTGGCGCTGCTGTCCTGACCCGGCCCGGCCGTCCGCCCGCCGCGGGGCTAGGCTGACCGGACATCCGCGACAGCCGAGGAGTTTTCGTGTCAGAGTCCGGCGACGTCGGGGTTCGCGGCGGCGAACGGGTCGAGCCCATCGACACCTCGGTGGCGCACAACGCCCGGGTGTGGAACTACTGGCTGGGCGGCAAGGACAACTTCGAGCCGGACCGCCGGGTCGGCGACCACGTCCGGCAGATGTTCCCGGTCATCGGGGAGGTCGCCCGGGCCGACCGGCGGTTCCTCGCCCGCGCGGTGCGGCACCTGGCCGGCGAGGCCGGCGTGCGGCAGTTCCTCGACATCGGCACCGGCCTGCCGACGGCCGACAACACCCACCAGGTCGCGCAGGCCGTCGCCCCCGACGCGCGGATCGTCTACGTCGACAACGACCCGATGGTCCTCGTGCACGCCCGCGCCCTGCTGACCAGCTCCGCCGAGGGGGCCACGGACTACGTCGAGGCGGACGTCCACGACCCGGCGTCGATCCTGGCCGCCGCCGCCCGGACGCTGGACTTCGACCGGCCGGTGGCCGTGATGATGCTGGGCATCCTCAACTTCGTCCTCGACACCGACGAGGCGGTGGCGATAGTGCGCCGGCTGCTGGACGCGATGCCCCCGGGCAGCTACCTCGCGCTCACCCACCCCACCGTCGAGCTGGGCGGCGAGGCGAACGTGCCCGCCATGGAGTTCTGGAACGCCAACGCCGCGCCGCCGATCCGCGCGCGCACCGGGGCGGAGATCGCCCGGTTCGTCGACGGCCTGGAGCTGGTGGCGCCGGGCCTGGTGTCGTGCGCGCGGTGGCGTCCGGCCGACGGCGAGGAGCCGGCCGTCGTCCCGCAGTACGGCTGCGTGGCCCGCAGGCCCTGACCGCGCCGGGCCGCGCCGAAGGCCCGCCGCACCGCCCCCGACCTGCTCGCGCCCGTCGGCGCGGCGTCGTACGGTGGCAGTCGTGGCCACGGCGGCGCAGGAGATCACGGTCGGGGAGCGGGTGGTCCGCGTCTCCAGCCCCGACAAGCCCTACTTTCCCCAGCGCGGCTTGACCAAGCTCGACGTGGTGCGCTACTTCCTCGCCGTCGGCGACGGGATCCTGCGCGCCCTGCGGGACCGCCCGACCATGCTGGAGCGGTGGCCCCGGGGCGTGTTCGAGGGCGCGCGGATCGCCACCCGGCAGAGCAGCCGGGGCGACGCGTTCTACCAGAAGCGGCTGCCCGCCGGCGCGCCCGACTGGGTGCGCACCGCCCACCTGACGTTCCCCAGCGGACGCACGGCCGACGAGGTCGCGCCCGGCGAGCTGGCGGTGGTGATCTGGGCGGTCAACCTCGGCACGCTGCGCTTCCACCCGTGGCCGGTCACCGCCGCCGACACCGAACGCCCCGACCAGCTCCGCATCGACCTCGACCCCCTGCCGGGGGTCGACTTCGCGCAGGTGGTCCCGGTCGCGCTGGAGCTGCGCGCGGTGCTGGCCGAGCTGGGGCTGGTCGGCTACCCGAAGACCACCGGCGGGCGGGGGCTGCACGTCTACGTGTCGATCGAGCCGAGGTGGGGCTTCGGCGACTGCCGCCGGGCGGTGCTGGCCCTGGGCCGCGAGCTGGCGCGCCGCCTGCCGCACCTGGTCACCACGACCTGGTGGCGCGAGCAGCGGGACCGGCCGGTCTTCGTCGACTACAACCAGATGTCGCGGGACCACACGATGGCCTCCGCGTACTCGATCCGGCCCACCCCGGCGGCGCTGGTCTCCGCGCCGCTGGACTGGTCGGAGCTGGACGCCGCCCGGCCGGAGGACTTCGACGTGCTCACCCTGCCGGCGCGGTTCGCCGGGCGCGGCGACCCGCACGCCGGCCTGGACGGCCCGCGCTTCTCGCTGGAGCCGCTGCTGGAGCTGGCCGACCGCGCCGGCCTCGCGGCCCCACCGGAGCGCTGAGCCGCCACCTGTGCCGCCGGCACCACCAGCAGCGGCGGCGGCGCGCTCACGCCCACGGGCTGCGGGTGCCCTCGAACTCGTCGAAGACGAGCCAGCTGCGGGTGGACAGCACCCCGGCGATGCCCTGCACCCGGTCCAGCACCACGTCCCGCAGGGTGGCGTTGTCGGGCGCCCGGACCAGGGCGAGGACGTCGTGCTCGCCGCTGAGCAGCGCGACGTGCTCGACGTAGCGCACCCGGGCCAGCTCGGCCGACACCTCCCGCCAGGTGTTCTGCTGGATGGTCAGCGCGATGTACGCCGACGTGCCCAGCCCGGCCGGCTCGGGCGCGATCCGGGCCCGGAAGCCGGTGACGACGCCGTCGCGCAGCAGCCGCTCCACCCGCGCGTACGCGTTGGTGCGGGAGACGTGCACCCGTTCGGCGAGGGTACGGATCGAGATCCGCCCGTCGCGGGCCAGCTCGTCGAGGATGCGCCGGTCCACCTCGTCGAGCGGCCCGGCCGAACGTCCCGTACCGCCCTCCGCGCCCGGCTCCCCGGTGGCCTGCTGGCTCACATCCGGCCCCTTCCCCTGCCATTCGTCCCGCGTTCATCGCGTGTGTTGAGTCAATCATCCAACGGCAGGAGCATAGGTCCACCACAAGTCCAGGAGGTCCCCGCCGTGACGACCACACCCCAGGCGGTCCGCAGGGCATCCCCGCGCACCCGCCCGCCGGCCAAGAAGCCCACCAAGGCCCCCGCCCGCGACCAGTCGGCGACCGACCCGGCCGCCGCCCTGCTGCCGCAGACCGACCCGGTGCGGCTGCTCGACCCCGACGGCACGCCCCGGCCGGCCCGCGCCGACTACCCCGAGCCGCCCGTCGAGGACCTGCGCGAGATGTACCGCCGCATGGTCGTCGGCCGGCGCTTCGACACCCAGGCCACCGCCCTGACCAAGCAGGGCCGGCTCGCCGTCTACCCGTCCTCGCGCGGCCAGGAGGCCTGCCAGGTCGGCGCGGTGCTCGCCGTCCGCGACACCGACTGGGTCTTCCCGACCTACCGGGAGTCGATGGCGCTGGTCTCCCGGGGCATCGACCCCGTCGAGGTGCTCACCCTGCTGCGCGGCGACTGGCACTGCGGGTACGACCCCACCCGGGTGCACACCGCCCCGCAGTGCACCCCCCTGGCCACCCAGTGCGTGCACGCCGCCGGCCTCGCCTACGGGGAGGCCCACCAGGGCCGCGACACCGTGGCCCTCGCCTTCATCGGCGACGGCGCCACCAGCGAGGGCGACTTCCACGAGGGCGTCAACTTCGCCGCCGTGTTCAGGGCCCCCGTCGTGTTCTTCGTGCAGAACAACAAGTACGCCATCAGCGTCCCGCTGTCGCGGCAGACCGCCGCCCCGTCGCTGGCGTACAAGGGCGTCGGCTACGGCGTGCCCAGCGAGCAGGTCGACGGCAACGACCCCGTCGCCGTGCTCGCCGTGCTCACCCGCGCGGTCGCGCACGCCCGCGCCGGCAACGGCCCCTACCTGGTCGAGGCGCACACCTACCGGATGGAGCCGCACACCAACGCCGACGACGCCACCCGCTACCGCGACGGCGCCGAGGTCGACACCTGGCGCGACCGCGACCCGGTCGCCCGGCTGGAGACGTACCTGCGCACGCGCGGCGCGCTCGACGACGCGGCCGTCGCCGCGATCGCCGAACAGGCCGAGGCGTACGCCGCCGACCTGCGCGAGCGGATGCACGTCCAGCCCGAGGTCGACCCGCTGAGCCTCTTCGACCACGTCTACGCCACGCCGACCCCGCAGCTTCTCGAACAGCGGGAGCTGGTCCGCGCCGAGCTGGCCGCCGACCGCGAGGACGGGCGCTGATGGCGACCACCACCATGGCGAAGGCGCTCAACGCCGCGCTCGCCGACGCGCTGGCCGACGACGAGCGGGTGCTCGTCTTCGGCGAGGACGTCGGCAAGCTCGGCGGCGTCTTCCGGATCACCGACGGCCTCCAGGCCCGGTTCGGCGACAGGCGCTGCTTCGACACCCCGCTCGCCGAGGCCGGCATCGTCGGCTTCGCCGTCGGCCTGGCGATGTCCGGGCTGCGGCCGGTGGTGGAGATGCAGTTCGACGCGTTCGCGTACCCGGCGTTCGAGCAGATCGCCTCGCACGTGGCGAAGCTGCGCAACCGCACCCGGGGCGCGCTCGGCGTGCCCATGGTCATCCGGGTGCCCTACGCGGGCGGCATCGGCGGGGTCGAGCACCACTGCGACTCGTCCGAGGCGTACTACGCGCACACCCCGGGCCTGAAGGTCGTCACCCCGGCGACGGTCGCCGACGCGTACTCGCTGCTGCGCGAGGCCATCGCGGACCCGGACCCGGTGGTGTTCCTGGAGCCGAAGAAGCTCTACTTCTCCAGCGCCGAGGCCGACCTGCCGGCGGCCACCGAGCCGTTCGGCCGGGCCGTCGTGCGCCGGGCCGGCACCGACGCCACCCTGGTCGCGTACGGGCCGGCGGTGCCGGTCGCCCTGGAGGCCGCCGAGGCCGCCCGCGAGGAGGGCTGGGACCTGGAGGTGGTGGACGTGCGCACGATCGTCCCCCTCGACGACGCGACCATCGCCGCGTCGGTGCGCCGCACCGGCCGCTGCGTGGTGGTCTCCGAGGCGCAGGGCTTCGCCGGGGTCGGCGCGGAGATCGCGGCCCGGGTGCAGGAGCGCTGCTTCCACGCCCTGCACGCCCCGGTGCTGCGGGTGTCCGGGCTGGACATCCCGTATCCCGCGCCGATGCTGGAGCACACCCATCTGCCCGGCGTGGACCGGGTGCTCGACACGGTGGCCCGGCTCCAGTGGGACGACCGGCCCGACGCGCGCTGGCTGCCGCAGGGGAGCGCGGCATGAGCGACCAGGTGTTCCTCCTGCCCGACCTCGGCGAAGGGCTGAGCGAGGCGGAGATCGTGCAGTGGCGGGTCGCCGTCGGCGACACCGTGACCGTGGACCAGAGCGTGGTCGAGGTGGAGACCGCGAAGGCCGTCGTCGACGTGCCCTGCCCGTACGCCGGGCGGGTCGTGGCGCTGCACGGCGCGGCGGGCGAGACGCGCCCGGTCGGCCAGCCGCTGATCACCATCGCGCCCGCCGACGGCGCCGCCGGCGGCGGCGAGCCCGCCGGCCACGCCGCCTACCGGGAGGAGGAGCGCGCCGGCAGCGGCAACGTCCTCATCGGGTACGGCACCGGGCACGGCGCGGCGGGCCGGCGACGCCGCCGGCCCCGGCTCTCCGTCGCCCCCGAGCCCGCGCCGTCCGCCGAGCCCGAGTCCGCGCCGTCCGCTGTGCCCGCGCCCGCGCCGGTCCTCGTGTCGACGCCCGCGCCCGATCCCGCCGCGGCGGTCCCCGGGGGCGCGGTCGCCCTGGTGATCTCCCCGATCGTCCGGCGGCTGGCCCGGGAGCACGGCATCGACCCGGCCACCCTGCGCGGCACCGGCCCGGGCGGGGTGGTGCGCCGGGCCGACGTCGAGGCCGCCCTCGCCGGCACGGCCCCGCCGCCCGCTCCCGCCCCGGTCCCCGACCACCCGGGCGCGACCCCGTCCGGCGCGGCCGCCGGTCCGGCCCCGGCGGGCCGGACCGCCGTGCCGGTGGGCGAGGAGGACCTGGTCGTCCCGCTCACCGGCGTGCGGAAGGTGATCGCCGACAAGCTCTCCCGCAGCCGGCGGGAGATCCCCGAGGTGACCATCTGGGTCGACGCGGACGCCACCGCCCTGGTGGAGACCCGCCGGGCGATCAACGCCGCGACCCCGGACGCGCCGGTGAGCCTGCTGGCCCTGCTGGCCCGCGTCTGCCTCAGCGGGCTGCGCCGCTTCCCGCAGCTCAACGCGCGGGTCGACACCGAGGGGCAGCGGATCGTCCAGTCCCGGGGGGTGCACCTGGGCATCGCCGCGCAGACCGACCGGGGCCTGGTCGTCCCGGTGCTGCGCGACGCGCACCTGCTCACCACCCGGGAGTTGGCCGTGGCGCTGGCCGAGACCACCGCCGCCGCGCGGGCCGGCGCCCTGCCGCCGGCCCGCCTCACCGGCGGCACGTTCACCCTCAACAACTACGGCGTGTTCGGCGTCGACGGCTCCACCCCGATCATCAACCACCCGGAGGCGGCGCTGCTCGGCGTGGGGCGGATCGTGGACAAGCCGTGGGTCGTCGACGGTCAGCTCGCCGTACGCAAGGTGACGCAGCTCAGCCTCACCTTCGACCACCGGGTCTGCGACGGCGGGGTGGCCGGCGGCTTCCTGCGGCACGTCGCGGACTGCGTGGAGCAGCCGGCCCTGCTGATCGCCAACGGGTGAGCCCGGTCCCGGCGGCACTGCGCCGCCGGGACCCCGAACGTCCCTTTCCGTGCGCCCCCGCGACCCCGTCGTCCCCTTTCGTTCGGGCCCGGTCGAATGGGTCGGAAATGCGTTCCCGATCCGGATCGCCGTTCATTCGGCGGCGCCGCCGGCGCGCTGATTCCGATCCGTTTCCTCTCCCGTTTCTTCCCGTCGTCGCCGGGAATTCCGCGCCGGCGACGACCGCCGGTCGTCCGCCCGCGACCACCCGGTCGTCCGCCCGCGCGAGGGGAGAGCGCAGTGCCGTACCAGGGCCTGCCCGCCGCTGTCCGAGACCGCCGCCCGGCCGTCGCCGGGGCGCCGCTGCACTGCGACGCCACCGAGTACGGGCTGCGCGGCGACGGGGTGACCAACGACCAGCCCGCGCTCGCCGCCCTCGTGGACCGCCTGGGCGACGGCTACGCCGCCGACGGGCGGGCCCGGGTCATCTACTGCCCGCCCGGCATCTACTCCATCCGCGATGCGGGCACGGTGTGGCGCAGCGGGGTGTCCCTGATCGGCGCCGGCCCCGGCGCGACCCGGTTCCTGCTCAGCAACGAGGGCAACCGGGCCGATCCGACCCCGCTGGCCTTCTGGACCACCCTCCAGCACGGCGCGGACCGCGACCGGCACATCGCCGACTGCACCTTCGCCGACTTCGAGATCGACGGCTCCGGCGTGGCCATGGCCGAGTACAACTACCTCGCCAAGGGCCTCGGCCTGCAGTACGTGGTGCGCGGGGTGTTCCGCAACCTCTACATCCACCACACGGCGGCAACCGGCCTGGGCTGCGACTTCCTCCAGGACAGCCTGATCGAGGGGGTGGTGGTGGTCGGCTGCGGCCGGCTCGACAACGGTCAGGAGATGGGCGGCGCCGGGATCGGCGTCGGCATCGGCGGCTGGGGCGCGATGGAGCGGCTCACCATCGCCAACTGCACCGCGCTGGGCAACGGCACCAACGGCATCTTCCTGGAACTCCAGAAGGCCACCTGGTCGCCGCCGCGCGGCTACCGGATCGTCGGCTGCCACAGCCAGGGCAACCGGTTCGGCATCTCCGACTGGGGCGCGGACGGGCTGATCGTCTCCGCCTGCACGATGACGGGCAACCTGGAGGCCGGCTTCGACGTCTCCGCCGAGGGGACCTCCGGGGTGGCCGGTCGGGGCGGCCTGCTGGCCGACTGCGTCATCGACGGCAACGTCCGCGACGGCATCAGCATGGGCAACACCCCGGGCCCGTACACGGTGCGCGGCAACCGGATCAGCGGCAACGGGGCGTACGGCTACCACGAGCACGACCTCGGGCACGGCTACCACGGCGCGGCGACGGACGTGGTCATCGACGGCAACGACTTCTGGGGCAACGGCCTCGACGCCATCCGCATCGACCGGCCGATGGTCGACGCCGTGCTGCTCAACAACCGCATCCGCAACAACGGCCGGCAGTGCGCCGGCGCGTACGGCGGGGGCGGCGAGTCGGTCCGCTACAACGAACGGTCGCTCGTCGACCGGACCGCCGGCTGGCAGCACGACGGGCACCGGGGCAAGGTGCTGCGGGTCGGCAAGCGGGTCGCCCTGGTCGCCGCCAACGACGACACCGGGCTCACCCTCGCCCCGGTGCGCCCCGACGCCTACAGCGCCTGGAGCGGGGACACCCCGCTGCCGGGCACGGCGTACGAGCTGCCGGGCGCGCCGCGGTGCCGGGCCGGGATCACGGTCAACGCGCACGTCGACTCGGCCACCATCCGGGGCAACCGGATCTGGGACAACCACGACGAACGCACCCAGACGCACGGAATCTGGATCACCGACCGGGGCAGTTGCGTGTCCTGCCGGGTCGAGGACAACGACCTGGCCGGCAACGCGGTGGCCGCCACCCGCCTGGACACCCCGCCGGTCGGCGGCCGGTGGGACCGCAACCACGGCGACCAGGACTGGGACTGACGGCGGGGCGAACCGGTCGTCCGTCCGCGGACGGGCCGATCGGTGACACGGGGTCCTCGGGGCGCGGTCCACCATTTTCGACCCGCCTCCGCCGAAACTGTCGACAATGACGCCACGCCTTTTCCGGAAACCGCACCGGGCCTCCCGGAAAGCCATACAGAATGTGGCCAAAGGGGAGCGGAAAAGGGGTGCGGAACATGGACGTGAGGCGGCGATTGACGCTATTGGCGGTAACCATCGCAGCCACACCACTGGTTCTCGGTGGATGCACCGCCGAGGGGAGGAAGGCCGCCGAGCGGGCCGCGCGGGTCGCGCCGCCGCCGGCGGTCGAGCTGTCGCCCGCCGACCGGGCGCGGGACGTCCCGGTCAGCGCCGAGATCGGCACCAGCGTGGCCCACGGCAGGGTCACCGGCGTCCGGCTCACCGACGACAAGGGCCGGCAGGTACCGGGGGAGCCCCGGGAGGACGGGACGAGCTGGGTGCCCGGCGCGCCGCTGGCCGGCGGGCGGACGTACACCGCCGAGGTGACGGTGACGGGTGACGGGGGGCGGACCGCCACCCGCACCACGACGTTCAGCACCGCGCCGAAGCCGACCAAGCCGGCGATCACCAGCACCCTCTACTTCACGGGCAACCAGACGTACGGCACCGCGATGCCCGTGACGGTGGCGTTCGACCCGGGGGTGCCGAAGGAGGCCCGCGCGGCGGTGCAGAAGCGGCTGTTCGTCAAGACCGACCCGCCGCAGCCGGGCACCTGGTCCTGGCTGGAGGACGGCAGCCAGGCGTACTACCGGGCCCCCGACTTCTGGCGGCCGGGCACGAGGATCAGCGTCCGCGCGGCCCTGGAGGGGCTGCCGATCGGCAAGGACCTGGTGGGCGACGCCGAGCACCGGGCCACCTCCAAGATCGGCCGGCAGGTCTCCGTCGACATCGACAACGCCACCAAGCAGATGTCGGTGTTCCGCGACGGCAAGCTGGTCCGCCGGATCCCGGTCAGCCTCGGCAAGCCGAGCACGCCCAGCTCCAGCGGCAAGATGGTGATCATGGAGAAGCACGAGCGGACGACGTTCGACACCCGGGGCGAGCCCGACGGCGGCTACGTCGTCGACGTCGACGACGCCCAGCGGCTCACCTGGGGCGGGGAGTTCATCCACTCCGCGCCGTGGTCGGAGGGCGACCAGGGCTACAGCAACGTCTCGCACGGCTGCGCCAACGTCTCCGCCGCCGCCGCGGACTGGTTGATGGGCGTCACGCAGGTCGGCGACCTGGTCACCGTCACGGGCACCGAGGTGCCGCTGCGGGCCGGCAACGGCTGGACGGCCTGGAACGTGAGCTGGGACGAGTTCGCCAAGGGCAGCGCCCTGCCCGTCCCGGCCGGGCTGCGGCCCAGCCCGCACACCGCGTCGCCGCACCCGGGGGCGGTGGCCGGCGGGGGCTCGCCCGCGCCGACCCCGTCGGCCAGCGGCGGCTGACCACCGGGAGGAACGGCCGTCGGGCCGGCCCGCCACCGCACGGTGGCGGGCCTCCTGCCAGGGGAGGATCCGGGGCGACTCAGGGTCAGACCCTGGGTGTACCCGGAGTCACTCCCGGGCAGGGCGGAAATGTCGGTGGGTGGGGCTAGATTCGTGGGCATGGAGCAGCGCAGCGATCGGTTCCACGTGCAGGTCGACGTGGGTGACGACGTCGTGGAGATGAGGGCGACCGGCGAGGTCGACATCGCCACGGTCGGCGCGCTGCGCTCCGCGCTCTGGGCCGCCCCCGCCCGCCCCCTGCTGCGGCTCGACCTCTCCGGCGTCCGGCTGCTCTCCGCCGCCGGGGTGCGGGCGCTGGTCGCCGCGCACCGCCGGGCCCGCGCGCGGGGCGGCGAGCTGGTGCTCGTCGACCCGGCCCCGATGGTGGCCCGGGTGCTGCACGTGACCGGCCTTGACCGGGTCATCCCGGTCCGGGCGGGCACCGCCGCCACCGCGACCGGGCCCATCGCCCCCGCGCCGCTGGCGTTGCCGCCGGGGCTGCTGGTGCCGCTCGTCGCCGAGCGGGGCAGCGCGTCCGCGCCGCTGGCACCGGCCGCCTGACCGGCCCGCCCTGCCGTCTCGTTCCCGCCCTGCCGTCTCGTTCCCGCCCTGCCGCCTCGCTGCCGCCCTGCCGCTCCCCGGCCGGGCCGCCGGCGGTGCCGACGCCCGGCCGGGGAGTTGACGGGTCAGCGCACACCGAGCAGGTCCACGACGAAGACGAGCGTCTCACCCGGCGCGATCACGCCGCCGGCGCCCTGGTTGCCGTACCCGAGGTGCGGCGGGATGGTCAGCTTGCGCCGGCCGCCGACCCGCATGCCGACGACGCCCTGGTCCCATCCGGCGATGACCCGCCCGCCGCCGAGGGGGAACTCGAACGCGTCGCCCCGGTTCCACGACGCGTCGAACTCGCGACCCGTCGAGTGGGCCACGCCCACGTAGTGCACGGTGGCCCGCTGGCCCCGCTGGGCCTCCGGGCCGTCGCCGACGATGATGTCCTCGATGACGAGATCGGCGGGCGGCGCGCCCTCGATCGGGCCGATTTCGGGCTTGTCCATGCCGTACGCCTCCTGCTCGGTGGTGCGTCCACTGCGGTCGCCGTCGATCCTGCCGGATCGTGATCCGCCGATCTCCATCGGTCCCGTCGCCGACGCCCGCGCGGCGGGCCCGCCCGCCGCGACGCAGCGGGCGGGCGGGTGGCCCGGCCGGGCACACGCGACGGCGGGCGTCACCTTCGGAAGGTGACGCCCGCCGGGTCGTGGTGCCTGTCAGTCATCGCAGCCAGGGGAACCGCTGGACGATGGCCAGCCGCTTCCAGGTCCGCCCGAGGCCGAGGGTGTCGCCCGCGCCGGCCATGGCCAGGACCGCCAGCACCGCGGCGTAGATGAGGTGGTCGTCCATGAACGGGTTGTTCTCGGGGGGCAGGACGGCCGTCCACATCATCACCAGGAGCAGGCCACCGGCGGTGGCGGCGATCCGCGTTCCGACGCCCAGCAGCAGGGCCACGCCGATCGCGGCCAGGCCGGCCATGAACAGCCAGTCCGCCCAGGCGGCGCCGGCGATCCCGTTGTAGAACCCCTTGAACGGGCCGGCCGCGCCGAAGCTCAGGAAGCCCTTGGTGGGGCTGCCGCCGTTGATCCAGGCGTTCTTCGCGGCGGTCTCGTGGCCGAGGCCGAACATCTTGTCGAGGAAGGCCCAGAGGAAGGTCCAACCCAGCGCGAGGCGGATGCCGGCGAGGACGTACCGGGTGGCCCGCTCCCGGGTGGTCTCGGTCGTCCCGGTGGTCTCGACCGCCGGTGCGGTGGTCCTGGCGGTGGTCCGCTCGATCGTCGCGGTCATGGTGTCCACGTCCCTTCCTGTCCTCGCACCGCGCTTCCCGGTGGCAGTTCCATTGGACAGCCGCGACCGGTGGGCCCGGCAGGGCCGATGGGTCCGCTTCGGCCCGGGACCTTCGACCCCGGTCCACCCGGTCCGTCGGCCGTCCCGGCACCGGCCCACGGCCTCTGCCGGCCCGCCGGAGCGCGTCCTAGCGTCGGGCGTGACGACGGCAGGGAGGTCGTGATGAGGACCTGGCAGGTGGGCGACGTGATGACCAAGGACGTCGCGACGGTGGGGGAGGAGACCCCGTACCGGCAGATCGTGGACGTGCTCGTCCGCCGGGGCGTCAGCGGCGTGCCGGTGGTCGACGGGTTCAGCCGGGTGCTGGGCGTCGTCTCCGAGACGGATCTGCTGCACCGGATCGAACGGGTCGGGCACCCGGACGGGCGGCGGGTCTTCGAGGGCCGGCGTCGCCGGGTGGCCCGGGAGAAGGCCGGCGCACTGGTCGCCGGGGACCTGATGACCGCGCCGGCGGTGACGACGTACCCGCAGGCGTCCCTGCCGGCCGCGGCGCGGCAGCTCGACCGGGACGCGGTCCGGCGGCTGCCCGTCCTCGACGACCTCGGCCGGCTGGTCGGCATCGTCACCCGTGGCGACCTGCTGCGGGTGCACCTGCGCACCGACGCCGAGATCCGCGAGGAGGTCGTGCGGGAGGTCCTGCGGCGGGTCCTGGCCGTGCGGGACGGGCTGGTGACCGTGCAGGTGCGCGACGGCGAGGTCACCCTCGACGGGCGGCTGGACCGGCGCAGCGGGGTCGACCTCGCCGGCCGGCTCGCCGCGCAGGTCGGCGGCGTGGTCCGCGTCGTCAACACCATCGCGTACGACGTCGACGACGAGGCCCTCGTCGCGCTCGCCGACGGCCAGGTCACACCGGTGGCCTGAGCGTCACCCGGTGGCCTGAGCGTCGGCCCGCCCCGCCGCGGCTACGGCTGCCCGACGGGCACCTCGGCCGACTCGGGGGCCAGCCGGGCGACGGGCACCCCCTCCCGGGCGGCCCACCCGACGGCGTGCCGGACGTCGCCCACGGGCAGCGGCCGGCGGCCGGTCACGGTGACCGCGGCGTGCACCGCGAAGGCCACGAAGGGATACGACCGGGCCAGGCCGGCGACCGCCTCGTGCACCTGGCCGGCGACGGTCATCGCCTGGTCCTCGGTCAGCGCCGGCAGGATCAGCAGGTACTCCTGCTCGGACAGGCGCACCGCCCGGTCCACGGGGCGCAGCGGCGCGGTGACCGCCCCGATCACCGCCTGCGCCTCCCGGGCGGCGCTGCGGCGGCCGAAGCGCTCCGGCGCGCCCGCCGGCTCGTCCACCCGGACGCCGACCAGCGCCACCGGCAGCGTGCCCGAGGCGGTGACCCCGTCCGCGCCGGTCCACCGGCGCATCCCCGGCTCGTCCAGCAGCGGGGCCGGCTCTGCCGGGGGTATGCCGGCGCTGCGGTCCCGCCCGCCGGGCCGGCGGGCCCGGGCCGCGCGTTCGGCGCGGGAGAACATCAGCCGCAACGCCGCCTCGCCCCGGGCCTCGCCCGGCGTGGCGGGCAGGTCCCGCACCCGGGCCAGCGTCTCCTCCACGGCGAGCCGGACCGCGCCGGGGAGCCGGTCGGCGAGCAGGTCGCGCAGCCGGACGACCTCGTGCAGCGCCTCGTCGCGGCGGAACCCCCACCGCCCGTCGAAGAGCCGACCCGACTCCAGCGTGGCCGCCGGCTCGACCTCCACCCGGTCGTAGGCGACCAGCGCCGCGCCGAACCGGGGGGTCAGCGCCACCACGCTCCACTCCCGGGCGAGGTCCTCGGTCTCGTCCAGGGCCACGCCGCACACGCCGGCCGGCAGCGCCTCGGGGCGTTGCCCGACCACGCCCACCACGGTCGCCGCCGCCGTGGCCGCGATCCGCTCGTAGACCGCCCGCTCGCGGTCGAAGTAGGGCATCCGCTGGAAGAGGGCGATCACCAGGAGCGGACCGTCCTCGGCGGTGGCCAGGGCGGCGCTCTCGATGGCGTGGGAGACAGCGACGAGGCTGCGCTTGGTCAGAAGTTCCGGAGCCCGTCCACTGTGCAGCACGCGCTGAGCCTAGAGAATCGGATCTCCGGCCGCATCCGTCGGCCCCGCCCGGGACCGGGGGCCGGGAGCGTTCCCGCCGGGCCCGCGGTGGCCCGGACCGGTGAGGCCGCGCGGACCGCACCGGCGAGGTGGGCGTCCCGGTCGGCGGCCTAGACTCGGCCGTCGACGGCCCGACGGATGGAACAGGCGATGGCACGCACCGGTAGTGACCACGGCTCCCTGCTGCGCCCGGTCGCGGCGTCGACCGGGCGGGCGCCGGTCCTCACCCGTGCCGGTCAGGTCGTCTACGGGCCACGGCGGGTGGGGGAGCTGGTGCACGGCCGCCCGCCGGGCGTCACGGGCCACCAGTGGACCTCGGCCGGCCGGGAGGGATTCGACCACGTGGTGTGCGCCGGCGACAGCGGCCGCCCGCTGTTCGCCGTCGAGATCGGGCCGCCCGTCCCGGCCGGCTCCGCCGCGCAGCGCGCCGAGCGGATGAAGAACGCCGTCTGCGCGGCCGTCGGCCTGCCGGTGCTGCGGATCGTCTCGCCCACGTTGCGCGCCGCCGACCACGGCCGCCGGATCGTGGCGTACGTCATCGACGCCCGTGCCTACGCCGACGCCGTCGCGCCTGCCCCGGGCCAGGACGACCCGGCGGAGGCCCTGCCCGTGGAGTTCCGGGAGATCGTCGGCCGGCTGCCGGACGGGCGCACCGGTCACGTCAACGACCTCGGCGCCCTCGCCCGGGCGGCGGCCGTGGAGGCGTACGTGTCCCGCCGGCTGGTCGACCCGATCGTGCGGGGTCTGCACGTGCGCTGGGCCGACGGCCCGGTGGAGGGCTGGAGCTGGGTGGAGGTGCGTCCCGGCCGCTGCCTGGTGGAGCGGGTGCAGGTCGTCCAGCAGCGCTTCTCCTGCGGCGTGGACGCCGGCCGCCTCGCCGAGGACCTGGCCGCCGTGGCGGTCGGCGAGCGGCTGCGCGACGTCGAGGCGGCCGGCCCGGATCTGGTGTCGCGTGACGAACTCGACCGGGACATCCGCCGGCTGCGGGAGCGCCGCGACGAGATGCGCGACGGCTTCGCCTTCGAGCACCTCTGCGCCGGCTGACCGACCCCGTCCACCGGGTGACCAGCCCTTCCCGGCTCTCCATAAATTTCCCGTATCCGGGTTGAACCGCCGCCGCCGCGGGTCCGTACTCCAGCCCGAATGGAGACGGATCTCCCCGCCGCGCCGGCCGGCGCGACGACGATGAGGAAAGGGCATCGTCGGTCATCGACACGCGACCGGAACGTCGCAGTGATCCTCGCCGAGGCGTCCCACCCGAATTCATCGGTCCGACGGGGTCACGAGTCAACTACCGGATCGAGAAGGAGAGCAATTCGATGCGCAGGTCCCCACGGGCGCGCCGGTCATCCGGTAACGCGCGGAGCAAGCGGCTGCTGGCCGTTGTCGGCACGCTTGCGGTCTTCGGTGGAATCGTCGCCGTGACCCAGATCTCGTCCGCCGGGGACCGGCGGACGACCACCCGCGCCGCGGCGGCGTCGTGCGTGGCGCCCAGCCCCGGCGCGACCTCGAACATCGGCAGCAGCACGACCCAGACGTGGCAGAACGGCCGGTGGGTGCGCAACCACTGGGGCGACGGGCAGATGTCGGTCGCGGAGTGCCAGTCGCTCAAGGCCGGCGGCACCGCCACGAACGCCAACACCAACGCCGCCCCGGCGGGCTCGACGATCGCCTGCCCCGACGTCGCCGGCAAGCTGCCCCCGGTCCCGGCCGCCGCCAAGGCCGAGGTGGACCGCAACCTCGCGCTGCTCAAGACCCAGATCGACGAGGCGAACAAGCGGCTGGCCGCCGAGGGCCGCAACGGGGGGCAGTTCATCCAGAACGCGATCCTCGGGCCGCTGGCGGACAAGCGCCGGGCGACCCTGGACCGCATCGCGACCGCCATCGGCCGGGTGGCGCAGCGGCCGCAGGGCCTCGGACAGCTCGCCCCGTGCCAACTTGCGGTCGGTGCCAATCCCAACGCCGGGAACAACAACGGGGGCAACAACAACGGCGGGAACAACAACGGGGGCCAGAACGGCGGCAACAACAACGGCAACGGGCTCGGCGTCCTCGCCAAGGACTGCACCAACAGCCGGTTGCAGCCGCACGACGGCTTCCAGAACGGCAACCGGTGCGTCAGCACCGCGTTCGGCGAGGTCGGCGCGGCGGCGAACAACCCGTCGCTGCTGATCACCCAGTTCCCCAACCAGGTCCAGCGCAACCAGGCGTTCCAGCTCCGGGTCACCACCCGCAACCTGATCCGGGACCGGTTCCTCGCCGCCGGCCAGGGCGGCTATTACCTGGAGAGCTCCCTGCTCAACGGGCAGGGCCTGGTGCGGGGGCACTTCCACACCGCCTGCCGGATGCTCAACAGCACCCGGCAGCCCCCGAACCCGCAGGACGTCCCGGCGTTCTTCGTGGCCACCGAGGACGGCCGGGGCGGCTCGCAGCCGGACGACGTCATCATCCAGGTGCCGGGCCTGCCGCAGGCCGGCACGGCGCAGTGCTCCGTCTGGGCCGGTGACGGTTCGCACCGGATCCCGATGATGGAGCGGGCCAACCAGACCCCGGCGATCGACGTGGTGCGGATCCAGGTCAACTGACCGGACGGCCGCGCCGTACGCACATCCGAGCCGCCCGGGGCAGCTACCGCCCCGGGCGGCTCCGCGTCGCGCGCCGGTCGTGGGCGGCGTGACCAGGCGCGCCACGGCGCCGGGCGGGTCCGTGGAAAATGCCGCCGGAATAGGCCCGGGGCCATCGCTGAATCCCAGCGTGGCCCCGGTGTTCCGCATGGTGGGCGCGGTGGCGGCTCAGCGGTTCTTGAAGGCCTCGACGACGGAGACGGGGATCCGGCCCCGGTCGGAAATCTCGTAGCCGTTCTTGGTGGCCCATTCCCGGATCGCCCGGTTCTGCTCGCGATCCATTCCCGAGACCGGCGCCCGGCCGGGGCGGCGGACCGGCCGGCCGGCGTCGACCGGCCCTCGGCCGATTCGCCGGCCAGCGTTGATGTAGGGGTCGAGTGCCTTCCGGAGGGTGCCGGCGTTCTCGTCGGACACATCGATGGTGTACGCCACGCCGTCCAGGCTGAACTCGACGGTCCGATCCGCCTTCCCGCCATCGAGGTCGTCAGTCAAGACGGTGATTACTTTCCGGGCCATCGCCAATTACTCCTTGTGTGGGGCGGGGTGTGTTACGAGTTTGACGTATCGCCGGGCAAATCCGCAAGAATATGCCCCGTTTGCATTCGGCGCGTCGACTTGTCGGTGATGCAATCCCGCTGGCGACTGTGGAATTTGCCAGTACGGGTTCGCCCGGCGGCCCGCCCGACGGGGTGTCGGCGTGTCCCGGGTCACATCCCGGAACAACGGGAGCCGGCCGGGACTTGAGCCTGACACGCTCAAGTCAACCGATGGCAGGTGTTCGATGGCAACTCTTCCGGTACTACCCCTCACCGACGCCGTCCTGCTGCCCGGCATGGTCGTCCCGGTGACCCTCGACCCCACCACCCAGGCCGCGGTCGACGCCGCGCGGGCCACCGGCGACAAGAAGGTCCTCGCCGTGCCCCGCATCGACGGCGAGTACGGCCCCGTCGGCGTGATCGCCACCATCGAGAAGGTCGGCCGGCTGCCCGACGGCGAGCCGGCCGCCGTGGTCCGCGGCCTGTCCCGGGCCCGGATCGGCTCCGGCGTACCCGGGCCCGGCGCCGCCCTCTGGGTCGAGGCGACCCAGCTCGACGAGCCCGCCCCGGCCGGCCGGGCCCGGGACCTGGCCCGCGAGTACCGCGCCCTGATGACCTCGGTCCTCCAGCAGCGCGGCGCCTGGCAGGTCATCGACGCCATGGAGCGCATGACCGACCTCTCCGAGCTGGCCGACGCGGCCGGCTACGCGCCCTGGCTCACCCTGGCGCAGAAGACCGAGCTGCTCGCCGCCGCGGACGTCACCGCCCGGCTGGAACTGCTGGTCGGCTGGGTGCGTGACCACCTGGCCGAGCAGGAGGTCACCGAGCAGATCAACAGCGACGTGCGCGAGGGCCTGGAGAAGACCCAGCGCGAGTTCCTGCTCCGCCAGCAGCTCGCCGCGATCCGCAAGGAGCTCGGCGAGGACTCCCCGGACGGCTCCGCCGACTACCGGGCCCGGGTGGAGGCCGCCGTGCTGCCGGAGAAGGTCCGCGAGGCGGCGCTGCGCGAGGTCGGCAAGCTGGAGCGGGCCAGCGACGCCTCCCCGGAGGCGGGGTGGATCCGCACCTGGCTCGACACGGTCCTGGAGATGCCGTGGACCACGCGTACCGAGGACAACACCGACCTGGCCGCGGCCCGCGCGGTGCTCGACGCCGACCACGCCGGCCTGGCCGACGTCAAGGACCGCATCCTGGAGTACCTCGCGGTGCGCAACCGCCGCGCCGAGCGCAACCTCGGCGTGGTCGGCGGGCGCGGTTCCGGCGCGGTGCTCGCCCTCGCCGGCCCGCCCGGCGTCGGCAAGACCAGCCTCGGCGAGTCCGTGGCCCGGGCGCTCGGGCGCAACTTCGTCCGGGTCTCCCTCGGCGGCGTCCGCGACGAGGCCGAGGTCCGGGGCCACCGGCGCACGTACGTCGGCGCGCTGCCCGGCCGGATCGTCCGCGCCCTGCGCGAGGCCGGCTCGATGAACCCGGTCGTGCTCCTCGACGAGGTCGACAAGCTGGCCGTCGGGTACTCCGGCGACCCCGCCGCCGCCCTGCTGGAGGTGCTCGACCCGGCGCAGAACCACACCTTCCGCGACCACTACCTCGAGGTCGACCTCGACCTGTCCGACGTGCTGTTCCTGGCCACCGCCAACGTGGTGGAGACCATCCCCGGCCCGCTGCTGGACCGGATGGAGCTGGTCACCCTCGACGGCTACACGGAGGACGAGAAGGTCGCCATCGCCCGCGACCACCTGCTGCCCCGGCAGCTCCAGCGGGCCGGGCTGACCGCCGAGGAGGTCACCGTCGCCGACGAGGCCCTGACCCTGATCGCGGGGGAGCACACCCGGGAGGCCGGCGTCCGGCAGCTCGAACGGGCCCTGGCGAAGATCCTGCGCAAGGTCGCCGTCGCCCTGGCCGACGACCCCGCCCCGGTGCGGGTGGACGCGGACAACCTGGCCCGCTACCTGGGGCGGCCCCGGTTCACCCTGGAGTCGGCGGAGCGGACCGCGGTGCCCGGCGTGGCCACCGGCCTCGCCGTGACCGGCGCGGGCGGCGACGTGCTCTTCATCGAGGCCACCAGCATGGAGGGCGAGCCGGGGCTGACGCTCACCGGCCAGCTCGGCGACGTGATGAAGGAGTCCGCCCACATCGCGCTGTCGTACCTGCGCTCCAACGGCCGCCGGTTCGGCATCGACCCGAACGCCCTCGCCGGGCGGCGCATCCACCTGCACGTCCCGGCGGGCGCGGTGCCGAAGGACGGGCCGAGCGCCGGCATCACGATGGTCACCGCGCTGGCGTCGCTGGTGACCGGCCGGCCGGTGCGCCCGGAGTTCGGGATGACCGGCGAGGTGACCCTCTCCGGGCGGGTGCTGCCCATCGGCGGGGTGAAGCAGAAGCTGCTCGCCGCGCACCGGGCCGGCCTGACCGAGGTGATCATCCCGGCGCGCAACGAGCCGGACCTGGACGACCTGCCGGCCGAGGTGCGCGGGGCGCTGACCGTGCACACCCTCGCGGACGTGGCCGACGTGCTCGCCCTGGCGCTGCGCCCGGCCGACGCCGACACCCGCACCGACCCGGCCCTCACGGCCGCCTGACAGGTGAGCAGGGGCCCCTTGTCATCGCTTCTCCGATGACAAGGGGCCCCTGCCTACTGCGGGGGTGGGGCGGCCGGGCGGTCGCCCGGCGGGGCGGGGCGGGCCAGTACGGTGGTCCTTGAATCGTCAAGTATCTCACCCGCCCGCGCGGCGGCACGCCATGGAGGCACCCCCATGAACATTGCCCTCTGGGCCCTGCAGATCCTGCTCGCCCTGGTCTTCGCCGGGGCCGGGCTCACCAAGGTCACCCAGTCCAAAGAGAAGCTGCGCGAGAAGATGAGCTGGGTCGAGGGCGTGCCGGAAGGCGCGGTGAAGGCCCTCGGCGCGCTGGAGGTGCTCGCCGCGGTCGGCCTGGTCCTGCCCGCCCTCACCGGCATCGCCACCGTGCTGACGCCGCTGGCCGCCGTGGGCGCGGCGATCGTGATGGCCGGCGCCGTCGTCGTGCACGCCCGGGCCAAGGAGTACCCGCCGGCCGCGTTCACCGCCCTGCTGCTGGTCGCGGCGCTCGTCGTCGCCTGGGGCCGGTTCGGCCCGTACGCGTTCTGACCGGCCCCGGCCGGCCCGCGCCCACCGGCGCGGGCCGGCCGCCCGCATTCGTCAGGGGCGGTCGCGGTCGCGGCGTACCGTCGTCTTGCGGCCCTTGATCGTGCTGTTGCGCAGCCCGGCGATCACCTCGTCCACCACGGCGATCGGCACCTCGACCAGCGAGAACCGGTCGGCGATCTCGATCGAGCCGATGTCCCGCCCGCTGACCCGGGTCTCACCGGTGATCGCGCCGACCAGGTCCTGCGGGCGCACCCCGGCGCGCCGGCCGAGCCCGATGAACACCTGCGTGGTGCCCCCGGAGCGGGGCCGGCCGGGCCGCCGCTCGCCGCCGCGCCCCTCCTGCCCGGGACGCCCCTCGCGCGGCGGCCGGACCGCGACCTGCGGGATCTCCTCCTCGTCGTCGTCCGAGCCCGGCGAGGCGGCCTCGTGGGCCAGCTTCACCGCCGCGAGCGCCACCTCCATCATGTCGAACTCGTCCGACAGCGACTCCACGATGACCCGGAACGGCTCCAGGTCGTCCTCCAGCAGGCTCTCCCGCAGCGCCGCCTGGGTCAGCTCCAGCCGCCGGGTGCGCAGGTCGGCCACCGTGGGGATCTTGTCGATGGCGATGCGCTGGCCGGTCACCCGCTCGATGGTCTTGAGCATCCGGTGCTCGCGCGGCTCGGCGAGGGTGATGGCCACCCCCTCCCGGCCCGCCCGCCCCACCCGGCCGATGCGGTGCACGTACGACTCAGGGGCCGACGGCACGTCGTAGTTGACCACGTGGGTGAGCTGCTCGACGTCCAGCCCCCGGGCCGCCACGTCGGTGGCCACCAGCAGGTCGGCCGTGCCGGCGCGCAGCCGGCCCATCACCCGGTCCCGCTGCTCCTGGCTCATCCCGCCGTGCAGCGCCTCGGCGCGGTAGCCCCGGCCGTTCATCGTCTCGGTGAGCCGGTCGACCTCCTCCCGGCTGCGGCAGAAGACGATCGCCGCGGTCGGCGACTCCACGTCCAGCACCCGGCCCAGCGCCGCCGGCTTGTGCGCCCGCGCCACGATGTACGCGCTCTGCCGCACCCGGGGCGTCTCGCCGGCCACCGGCTGCTCCCGGCCGATCTGGATGCGCACCGGGTCGCTCAGGTGCTGCCGGGCCATCCCGTCGATGCGCGACGGCATGGTCGCCGAGAACAGCACCGTCTGCCGCTGCTGCGGGGCGTGCTCCAGGATCGCCTCGATGTCCTCGGCGAAGCCCATGTCGAGCATCTCGTCGGCCTCGTCGAGCACCACCGTGGCCAGGCCGCCCAGCCGCAGGGTGCCCCGGGCGATGTGGTCCAGCGCCCGGCCCGGGGTCGCCACCACCACGTCCACCCCCAGGTCCAGGGCGCGCAGCTGTCGGCCGATCGGCTGGCCGCCGTAGATCGGCAGCACCCGCGCGCCCAGGTCCTTGCCGTAGCGGTGGAACGCCTCCGACACCTGCACCGCCAGCTCCCGGGTGGGCACCAGCACCAGGGCCACCGGCTCCCCGCCGGTCCGCCCGTCCGGCATCCGTTGCAGCAGCGGCAGCGCGAACGCGGCCGTCTTGCCGGTGCCGGTGGCCGCCTGACCGAGCAGGTCCCTGCCGGCCAGCAGGGGCGGGATCGCCTCCCGCTGGATCGGGGTCGGCTCCTCGTAGCCGAGCGCGGACAGCGCGCCGAGCAGCTCGGCACGCAGCCCGAGATCCGCGAAGGCGGTGGCCTCGTCGGCGGGGATGGTGTGTTCGGTCGATGCGGGTGCGGAACTCATGCACAAAGCTTTTCATCACCCCGCCCGGCCCGCTGCGGCGACCTGCACAACGTCGTCCCCGCCACGCCGGCGACGCGGGCCGCGTCGATGGCCTATGGTAGGGCCAGCGCTCCCGTCGACGGTCTGCCCGACCGCCCGGCGGCTTCGCGCTGGGCAGGTCCGGCAGGTGGTCAACCCGACGCACCCCGGAAGAGGAACGATGCCCCTCCGCAAGCGCCCGGCCGCCATGGCGGCCGCCACCCTGCTCACGCTGAGCGCCCTGGCCGTCGTGCCGTCCATCGCGGCCGCCGCGCCCGACCCGGGCGGCCCGGTGAAGGTGAACCAGGTCGCCTACGTGCCCGGTGCCCCCAAGCAGGCCACGGTGGTCAGCACGTCGACCAGCCCGCTGGCCTGGACCCTGCGTAACGCCGCCGGCGCGACCGTCGCTTCCGGCCAGACCACCGTACGCGGCGCGGACGCCCTCTCCGGCGACAGCGTCCACGTCGCCGACTTCTCCGCCTACGACACCGTGGGCAGCGGCTACGTGCTGTCGGTCGGCGGGAACAACAGCCACCCCTTCGACATCTCCGCCGACGCGGTGCGCCGGCTGCGCACCGACTCGCTGGCCTTCTTCTACCACCAGCGCAGCGGCACCCCGATCGAGTCGCGCTACGTCGGCTCCCGCTACTCCCGGCCCGCCGGGCACGTCAACGTCGCCCCGAACCAGGGCGACAACGCGGTGCCCTGCCGCAGCTCCTGCGGCTACACCCTCGACGTGCGGGGCGGCTGGTACGACGCCGGCGACCACGGCAAGTACGTGGTCAACGGCGGCCTGGCCACCTGGCAGCTCCAGAACATCCACGAGCGTTCCCTGCACGTGGCCGGCGCCGACCGCGCCGGGCTCGCCGACGGCACGCTGGCGATCCCCGAGCAGGCCAACGGGGTGCCCGACGTGCTGGACGAGGCGCGCTGGGAGCTGGAGTTCATGCTGAAGATGCAGGTGCCCGACGGCCGCCCCTACGCCGGCATGGCGCACCACAAGATCCACGACCAGAACTGGACCGCGCTGCCGACCCGGCCGGAGCAGGACAGCCAGCCCCGGCTCCTCGCGCCGGTCAGCACCGCCGCGACCCTGAACCTGGCGGCGACCGCCGCGCAGGCGTCCCGGCTGTGGAAGCCCTACGACGCGACCTTCGCCGCGCGGGCGCTCGCCGCCGCCGAGAAGGCGTACGCCGCGGCGAAGGCCAACCCGAACCGGCTGGCGCCGGCCACGGACAACACCGGCGGCGGCGCGTACGAGGACAACAGCGTGGGCGACGAGTTCTACTGGGCGGCCGCCGAGCTGTACGCCACCACCGGGGCGGCCGGCTACCGCGCCGACGTGACCGGCTCGTCCTTCTATCGGGGCACCAGCTTCGCCAACCGCGGCTACGACTGGAGCTGGACCGCCGGGCTGGGCGACACCACCCTGGCCCTGGTGCCCAACGGGCTGCCGGCCGCCGACCTGGCCGCCACCCGGTCCGCGATCGTGGCCTTCGCCGACCGGCTGCTGACCCAGACCGCCCGGCAGGGCTACCCGGCCCCGGGCAGCGGCGACGGGACCTACTACTGGGGCTCCAACGGCGCCGTCGCCAACAACGGCAACGTCCTGGCCCTCGCGTTCGACTTCACCGGCCAGCAGAAGTACCGCGGCGGGGCCTACGCCGCCTACGACTACCTGCTCGGCCGCAACCCGCTGAACCAGTCCTATGTGGCCGGGTACGGCGAGAAGCCGGTGCGCAACGTGCACCACCGGTTCTGGGCCAACCAGAACGACTCCTCGCTGCCCACCGCGCCGCCCGGCTCGCTCGCCGGCGGCCCGAACAGCCAGCTCCAGGACCCGGTGGCCGTGGCCCAGCTCTCCGGCTGCAAGCCGCAGAAGTGCTACGTCGACGACATCGAGGCGTACTCGGTCAACGAGGTGGCGATCAACTGGAACTCGGCGCTGGCCTGGCTGGCGAACTGGGCGGCGGAGCGGGCGGGCACCGGCGGCACGCCGGAACCCACCCCGACGCCGACCGTCTCGCCCACCCCCACCCCCACCCCCACGGTCTCGCCCTCGCCGACCGTCTCGCCCACGACCACGCCGCCGCCGGCGGGGGGCTGCGCGGTGACGTACACGTCGAACGACTGGAGCAACGGGTTCAGCGGCAACCTGACCGTCGCCAACACGTCGGCGGCGACGTGGTCGTCGTGGCGGCTGACCTTCCGGTTCACCGCCGGCCAGCAGATCAGCCAGGGCTGGTCCGGGAAGTTCAGCCAGAGCGGCGCCGAGGTGACGGTGACCAACGAGAGCTGGAACGCCGTGGTCGCCCCGGGCGGCTCGGTGAGCCTGGGCTTCAACGCCTCGCACACCGGCGCCAACCCGGCCCCGGTGGGCTTCGCCGTCAACGGCACCGCCTGCGCGGTGCGGTGACCGGGTGACCCGGTGACGACGATGCCGGCCTGATCCGGGTCCGTCGCGGATCCCGCCCTTGCCGTGTCCAGTCGGTGAAGGGGGCTGCGGGATCGACGACGTTCGGCGAAACTGGTCAGGGGCCTCTTCCCGATCGGAATCGAGGCCCGGGCGGACGGCCGGGGTGCCGCACCCACCCCGGCCGTCCCGCTCCACCCGCCGCCGCGGTCGAAGCGGCGTGCGGCACCGGCGACCCGGCGGCGGCAGCGCGGGCAGGCGACGCTGCCCGGCCGGGCCCGGCCCGACGCCCGTTCCTCCCCGCTGCGGTTTCGCCCGCCCCCGGACGCGCGTTCGGGGGAGATGGGAGGAATGTTCGGTCTCTTCCGCATCCTCATGATTACGGTGGTTTCAGCCCAGCCGATCCGTGCCGTACGGGGGAGGACCCGACCATGCGAGTGCCCAGCCGAAGCTCCGGCCAGCAGCCCGGCACCTCCGTGGCGTCCACCGCCCCGGCGCGGCGCGTGCCGCGGGGCGTCGCCCCCCGCCCGGCCCCGCCGACGCCCGACCTCGACGCCTACCGGGCGGCCGTGACGGACCTGCTCGTCGAGGTCGGCGCGCTGGCCGACCCGGACTCGGCGGGAGCCCGCCAGGTGCTGCTCGACGAGCGGCTGCGCGAGCCGGCGATCGCCGCGGTGCTCGACGCCACCGGCCAGGGCCTCGTCGGCGCCCGGGAGACGCTGCTGCTGGAGATGGCCCGCTACCGGCCCAACCCGCGCAGCTCCGCCGGTGACCTGGCCGCCCTCGTGCGGATCTACCTGCTCTCCCGCATCGACGTGATGTGGTGGCGCGACGCCACCACCTTCATGACCGACGCGCAGGTCCACGCCAGCAACGAGCTGGTCGACCTGGAGTGGCTGCGCCGCCGCGACCTGCTCCGCTTCCGCTACCAGGAGCAGCCCGCCACCGTCGTCGGCCGCAGCGTGCGGGCGGTGCGCCGCCGGCTGCTGCCGGCCGCCCGGCCGCACACCGCCGGCCTGCGGTTCCGCCGGGCCCGGCGTGAGGTGATCGGCCTGCTCAACGACCTCGGCCGCGAGTTCGCCCGCAGCGCCCCGCCCGGCACCCCGCCGCTGTGGGTGACCAGCCTGGTGCGCAGCGCCGAGCACCAGCACCGGCTGCGCCGCCTCGGCTACGCCGCGATGGTGCCCAGCGCCCACTGCCTCGGCTACGCCGTCGACGTCGAGATGTCCTGGTTCCAGCGGTTCGGCGCCCGGGACGTGCTGGCCGGGCTGCTGCTGGCCCGGCAGCAGGCCGGGGAGGTCAACGTGGTCGACGAGGGGCAGGCCTGGCACGTGTGCCTCGCGCCCGCCGCCCGGGCGCGGTTCCGCCGCGCGTACGAGGCCGAGATGGGGGTCTGAGCCGTGTGCGGCATCGCCCTGAGCCTCGGCCCCGAGGCCGACCCGGCCACCTTCCGACGGATGCTGGCCGTCCTCGCACCGCGCGGCGAGGTGACCGAGACCCGCCGGGAGGCCGGCCTGCTCGCCGGCACCCGCCGGCTGCGGATCGTCGACCGGGAACGGGCGGTGCAGCCCTGGGTCTCCGCCGACGAGCGCCTCCTGCTCTGCTACAACGGCGAGGTCTTCAACCACCGGGAGCTGCGCGCCGAGCTGACCCGCCTGGGGCACGTGTTCCGCAGCGAGAGCGACACCGAGGTGGTGCTCGCCGCCTTCGAACGCTGGGGCGAGGAGGCGGTGCGGCGGCTGCGCGGCGAGTACGCCTTCGTCGTGGTCGAGCGGGCCACCGGCCGGGCCTACCTGGCCCGTGACCCGCTCGGGGTCAAGCCCCTCTACTGGTCCCGGATGCCGGGGTGCCTGCACCTGGCCAGCGAGGTCAAGGCCCTGGCGGGGCACGGCGCCCCGGTCGCCGAGGTGCCCCCGGGGCACCACGGCTGGGCCGAGCCGGGCGGCCACGTCCGGCTGCGCCCGTACGTCGACCTGCTCACCCTCGGCGACGGGCTGCCCGTGGTGGACGACCCGGACGAGGCCGCCCTGCTCGTCCGGGCCGCCCTCACCGACAGCATCCGGATGCGGCTGGACACCGACCTCACCGTCGGCGTGGTGCTCTCGGGCGGGCTGGACAGCTCCCTCGCCCTGCTGCACACCCACCTGCTGCACCCCGACTGCGTGGCGGTGACCGTCGGGGCGCCGGGCAGCCCCGACGTGGCGTACGCCCGGCGGCTCGCCGCCGACCTGGGGGTGCCGCACGAGGTGATCGAGCTGCGTCCGCGCGACATCCGGCTCGCCGACGTGCGGGAGGCCATCCGGATCTCCGAACTCACCGAGTACGGCGACATCATCAACGCCGTGGTCTCGGTGCCGATCTTCCGGCGGCTGCGCGAGCTGGGCGTCAAGGTCGTGCTCACCGGCGACGGCTCCGACGAGCTGTTCGGCGGCTACCCCATGTACCACCAGGTCGGCCCCGAGCGGGCCCCCCGGCTGTTCCTGCACCGGATCCGCAACCTGTGCCGTACGGAGTTGCAGCGGGTGGACCGCGCCAGCATGGCGCACGGGGTGGAGGCGCGGGTGCCGTTCCTCGACCTGAGCGTGGTGGAGCTGGCGATGCGGCTGCCGCTGGGGCTGAAGCTGCGCGAGGGCCAGGAGAAGTGGATCGTCCGTC
Source organism: Micromonospora sp. WMMD712 (assembly GCF_029581295.1). Lineage (NCBI taxonomy): Bacteria > Bacillati > Actinomycetota > Actinomycetes > Micromonosporales > Micromonosporaceae > Micromonospora > Micromonospora sp. WMMD712. Next base: position 1,002,347 of record NZ_CP120743.1, on the reverse strand, counting down.
GCGCGTTCGCCGACGTGCTGCCCGACTACGTGCGGCGGCGGCCGAAGAACCCGATGTCGTACTCCTCGGGGCTGCACGAGCGGGCCCGGCTCTACAAGCCGCTCTTCGCCCGGCTGCACCGCTCCTTCGGCTACCACCTGCTCGACCCGGTGCGCCGGGACTTCGACAGCGTGCTCACCCGCTGCGGCAACGACCTGGACCGGGCCATCGCCGACGGGCTGGCCCGGCCGGACTACACGGTGCTGGAGCACGCCCGGGACCTGGTCGGCGCGGCGAGGTGGAACGCCGCGCCGGTGGTCCGCCGGCTGGTCGGCCCGCGCGTCACCCGCCGGACCCCGGTCGGCTGAGGGCCCACCCCTACCGTCGTTGCCCCGCCCACCGTGGAGCATTACGTTGATCGATACACAGGCGGCCGGTGGGACGACGAGTCACCCCGGGCGTGACGCCCCACCCGTCGCCGGAAGGGGACTACCGTGATCCGCCGCGTGCTGCTGACCGCCGCCCTGGTGGGCGCCTCCGTGCTCGTCGTGCCGGGCTCGCCCGCGCAGGCCCGCGCCTGCCGGATCGACCACGAGTGCGTGACCACCTACTATGCCGACTCCAGCCACACCACGGTGCTGGGGGAGAAGTACGAGAGCTGTTCCGGCACGGTCTACACCTGGGGCGTCCGCTCCGGCTACCCGACCTTCGTCGAGAGCCCCTGCTGAGCCCGACGTCGGCGTGGTGGGGCGGCCGGACGGCCGCCCCACCACGCCCGGCACCGCACGTGGGGCCCCGTCGACGCGGTCGTCCCCGGTCAGCCGGTGAGCAGCAGCGCGCCCACGCCGGCGGCCGTCGCGCCGACGGCGAGCAGGGCCCCGGCGGCCAGGAACCGGCCCAGCGGCACGGCCACCCCGGCGGCCCGGCAGCGCTCGTACCACAGCAGGGTCGCCAGCGACGCCCACGGCGTGACCAGCGGGCCGGCGTTCGTGCCGATCAACAGGGCCAGCAGCCGGGTCCCGTCGCCGGGCGGGAGCACCGCCTCGCCCGCCACGTACGCCGGCAGGTTGTTCACGACGTTGGACAGCAGCGCGCCCGTGCCGCCGGCCCGCAGCGCGCCGAGCGCCCCGCCGTCCGGGCCGAGCAGCACGCCGACGACGTCGTCCAGGCCGTGCCGGCCGAGGGTCTGCACCACCAGGAACAGCCCGGTGACGAAGACCAGCAGCCGCCACGGCACCAGCGCCGGACGCAGCGCGGCCCGGTGGCGCGCGGCGAAGCCGGCCAGCACGAGCCCGGCGGCCGCCGCGGAGGCGATCCCCACCTCCACCCCGGCGAGGATCCCCGCCACGAGCAGCAGGCAGCCGACGAGCGCGATCCGGTACAGCACCCGATCGGCGGGGACGTGCGGCGTGGGCGCGACGAACCGCTCGACCCCGCGCCGCCCCCGACGCCAGTAGCCGAACCAGAGCAGCGCCATGGTGGCCGCGATCGTGGCGGCCTGCGGCAGCGCCATCCGCGCCGCGTACGACAGCGGGTCGAGGTCGATCCGGTCGGCGGCCAGCAGGTTGGTCAGGTTCGACACCGGCAGCAGCAGGCTGGCCGTGTTCGCCAGCCACACGGTCGTCAGCGCCAGCGGCAGCGGCGGCATGCCCAGCCGCCGCGCCAGCGCCAGCAGCACCGGTGTGAGCAGCACCGCCGTGGTGTCGAGATTCAGCGCGATCGTGGTGACGGAGGCGAAGCCGACGCAGAGCACGAACAGCGCCGGAAAGCTGCCCCGGGCGGCGCGGGCCAGCCGCCCGGCCAGCACGTCGAACACGCCGGCCACCGCCGTCAGCTCGGCCAGCACCACCACCGTGCCGAGGAACAGCAGCAGCGGCAGGATGCGCCCCAGGGTGGCCACGGTCTCGGCGCGCGGCAGCAGGCCCGTCAGCGCGCAGGCCGCCCCGAGCACGGCCAGGGCCAGCGCCACCCGGTCGAGCGGGTGCAGCCGGCGCAGCCGCCCCAGCGGCCGGCGTGGGGCGCGGCCGGTCGGTGCGGTCGGCTCGCCCCCGGTGCGTGCGGTCGGCTCGCCGTCAGGGTCCACGGCGGCTGATCCTCGCACGGCCGGCCGGTCATCCCGGCGGTCCGCCACGCCGCTGTGACCGGGCCCTCCCGCCGCCGCCCGGCGGGCCGGCCCGCCGGCCGCCGGGGCGTGGTGGACAACGGTCGATGGCTGACCTAGCGTTCAGCCATCATGCGTAGGACCTTCCTGGGTGCCGGCCTGGCCCTGCTGCTCGCCGCCACCGCCTGCTCCGCCCCCGAGACCGCCGCCGCCCCGCCCCCGACGCCGGCCGGCACGCCCACCGCGTCCCGGCAGGACCCGGCGCAGGCCGACCGGACCCTGGCCAGCCTGCGCCGGGTCGACGACCTGCCGATGTGGGAGATGACGTACGTCGGCGACTACGACCCGACCGTCGGCACCGACGCCGCGCCGCCCAGCCCGTTCGGCTGCTCGCTCTTCGCCGCCTCCGGCGACCCGGGCCGCCCCCTGTTCGCCCGCAACTTCGACTGGGACGCCAACCCGGCCCTGGTGCTGCGCACCGACCCGCCGGACGGGTACGCCACGGTCTCCCTGGTGGACATGTCCTACCTCGGCGTCGGCGCCGACCCCACCGGCGACCGCCGGCTGCTCAACGCGCCGCTGTTGCCGTTCGACGGGATGAACGAGCGCGGCCTGGCCGTCGGGCTGGCCGCCGACGACGGGGCCACCGTCCGCGCCGAGCCGGGCAAACCCATGGTCGGTTCAGTACGCATCCTGCGGCTGGTGCTCGACCAGGCCGCCACGATCGACGAGGCCGTCGCCGTCTTCGGCCGGCACAACCTCGACTTCGACGGCGGGCCCCCGCTGCACTACCTGCTCGCCGACGCCACCGGGGCCTCGGCCGTGGTCGAGTTCGTCGACGGCGCGATGCGGGTCGAGAAGGGGCAGGGCGGCTGGCAGGCGCTGACCAACGTGCCGGTGGTCGGCGTGCCCGAAGAACGCCGGCGCGCCGACCACCGCTACGGCGTGCTCGCCGCCGCCCTCACGAAGGCCGGCGGGGTGGTCGACGACCGGGCGGCGCTGGAACTGCTCAACGACGTGCGGCAGGGCCACACCCGCTGGTCGGTGACCTACGGCCTGCGCACCGGCGAGATCCACCTGCGCACGGCCGCGGGCACCGAGCGGGCGTACCGCCTCCCGGTGGCCCTGCCCTAGCGCGGCGTGGGGAGGCGCCGCAGATCGTTGAGGAGGTCCCGCACGGCTGGGGAGCGGGGGCCGGCGGAGGCGAGTTCGTCGTGGAGGCGGCGTAGGAGCGCGACGCTGCGTGCGGAGCTGACGGCGGGCAGGTGGCGCAGGGCGAGTCGGGCGGCGTCGACAGCGAGGTCGAGGTCGCCGGTGGCGTGGTGGGCGAGGCTGAGCCAGGCTCCGTGGCGTAGGGGCCCCCGCCCCGGCCGGGATTCCGGCCACACGGGCGGTCGCGTGACGGGATGTCGGGCAGGTGGGGGTATCCAACGGGACGGGATACCGCTACCTGCCCGACATGAGGCTGAGTCACCCGGTCAGCCGCGTCGTACCGGTGTGGCCGGCGGGCCGGAGGGGATCCCGGCCCCCCGGCCCTCCGGTCCGCCGACCCGCCCGGTCAGCCCTTGCGGGGCTCGAAGGTGTAGTCCACCCCGCCGACGTCGAAGCTCTCGCCGAGCTTGCTCGCCGGGCCGACCTGGACGACCTGGAGGGTGTACGCCTTCTGGAGCGCCTGGCTGGTGGTGAAGCTGAGCTTGACCACCGGCCGCTCCTCCGGCTTGATCAGCAGGCCCTTGATCTGCGCCTTGTACGGGTCGACGACCTGCACGGCGCTGCGGCCGACGACCTGGATGCCCTCACCCTGACCGCCGGCGGCCCGCCAGCGCTCGAACAGCTCCGGCCCGAGGTCGGCGATGATCTTGACGCCGGGGGCCGGCTCGCCGAGCGGCCGGAACGCGAGGTCGAACGGGGCCGGCTCGGCCAGGGCGTTCGCCATGGCGAACGGGCGGTCGCTGATCACGCCACTGCCGCCCGCCGGGACGGTGCTGGCGTTCTTCCAGGCGATGTTGTTGTTGTACTGCGTGTTGATGGAGGTCGCGGTGCCCTCGAACAGCATCGGGTCGGTCGCCGACTCCCAGCGCAGCAGCAGGCAGAAGTGCCCGATGGAGGGCACGTTCGGCCAGGCGATCGACGTCGTGGTGACGCCGGGCGCGACGGGCAGCGTCTTGGAGCCGATCGGCGTCCAGTGCATCGGCCAGTTCGCCGCGCCACCGGCGGTGGTGTAGTACGCCTTCAGCGTCCCGTTCCCGATTCCGGAACCGTACGGGCCATTGTTCCGCAGGTTCACGAAAATGTAGCTCGTCGATCCGACGATCGGGTTCGTGTGCGACGCGCACTCGACCGCGGTGGGGCAGATCTTGATGTCCGGGCTGTTGAAGAACGAGCTGTAGATGGCCCCGTGCGGCTCGAACCCGGTGTCCGACGCGATGTCCTTCATGTAGACGTCGGTGCGGGCGTTCGCGGTGAAGTCGCCCTTGTCGAGCGCCGCCGTGGCGGTGCCGCTCACGGAGAACGCGAGCGCGGCGGTCAGCAGGGCCCCGAACAGCAGGCGGGCCGTGCGCCGCGGGCGTGGACGTGCCAGCGCGATTCTCATGTGCTGATTCCCCTTCGATGGTGGTGATGGGCCGAACGGCGAGGAATTGCTCCGGTGGCCCGGCGAGACAACTGTATGACAGTGGTCACCATAAATGGAACGACCGAGATTGACGATTGCTCAAAGGGCGTCCGCATTTGCCGGGGAGGTGGCAATTCCCGGATACGGCGGAACGTGAATCTGAGAAATGCGGCCCGCGAGGTATCAACGGCGGCGCAGGCGACTCCTGTACACCCTGGCCCTCTCTCGGACCCGCGCCCCGTACGCTCGGTGACCGTGAGGCGGATCCTGTTCGGCCTGCCGTTGCGGAGCGTGGCCTTCGACGTGGCGGTCTCCGGCTTCGTCGGGCTGATGGGCCTGGCCGGAGCGGCCAACCAGCCCGGCGGCTGGTGGGCCACCGGCGTCGGGGCGGCGATGGCCCTCGTCCTGCTGTTCCGGCGCGCCCACCCCTCGGCGGTGGGGGCGGCGGTCGCCCTGCTCGCCGGCGTCCAGGTGGTCGCCGGGTGGGGCCCGCTGGTCTTCGACGTGGCGGTGCTGATCGCCCTCTACAGCGTGGTGAAGTACGCCGAGAGGCTGGCCGCCGGCGTCGTCGCCGGCGTCGTCGCCGCCGTCGGCGTGGTGCTCGCCGCGCTCCAGACCGAGGCGGCCGTCGCCTGGTGGGCCACGGCGATCTGGTTCGCGCTGATGACCGGCGCGGTCTGGCTGATGGGGCTGAACGTGCGCACCCGCCGGCTCTACGTGCTCAGCCTGGAGGAGCGCGCCGCGACCCTGGAGCGGGAGCGGGAGGCCGAGTCCCGCGCGGCGGTGGCCGAGGAACGCACCCGCATCGCCCGCGAGCTGCACGACGTGGTGGCGCACAGCATGGCCGTGATGATCGTGCAGGCGGACGGGGCCCGCTACCTGTTCGACCGGGACCCGCAGACCGCCCGGGAGGCGGTGCGGGTGGTGGCCGACACCGGCCGGCAGGCGCTGGAGGAGATGCGCCGCCTGGTGGGGGTGCTGCGGGAGACGAGCAGCCCCGAGCCGGGGGCCGGGCCGGACGGCGCGCCGGCCCCGGCGCTGGCGGCGGAGCCGACGCACCGCCGGCCGGCCCTGGTGGAGCTGCCCGAGCTGCTCGACCGGTTCCGCGCCGCCGGGCTGCGCGTCGACGCGACGGTCACCGGCGAGCCGCCGGCCCTGCCGCCCGGCCTGGAGCTGACCGTCTACCGGGTGGTGCAGGAGGCGCTCACCAACGCCCTCAAGCACGCCGGCGTCGGCGCGACCGTCACGCTGGGCCTCACCCACACCCCCGACGCCGTCGTGGTCCGGGCCGTCGACGACGGGCGGGGCCGGCCCGTGGTCCGGCCCGCGCCGTCCGGCGGTCACGGCCTGGTCGGCATGCGCGAGCGGGTGACCGTGTACGACGGCAGCCTCACCGCCGGCCCGACGCTGGCCGGGGGGTGGCAGGTCGAGGTGCGGCTGCCGCTACCGTCGAGCACCGGGACGGAGGTGGCGGCATGACGGTCCGCGTGGTGATCGTGGACGACCAGGCGCTGGTGCGCGCGGGGTTCCGGATGGTGCTGGGTTCCCAGCCCGACCTGACCGTCGTCGGGGAGGCCATCGACGGGGCGGACGCGCTGCGGGTGCTCGACCGCGTCGAGGCCGACGTGGTGGTCATGGACATCCGGATGCCGACCATGGACGGGGTGGAGGCCACCCGGCGGATCTGCGCCGGCCGGCCCGGCGACGGGCCCCGGGTGCTGGTGCTCACCACCTTCGACACCGAGGCCGACGCGTTCGCCGCCCTCCAGGCCGGGGCGAGCGGCTTCCTGCTGAAGAACGTGCCGCCGGAGGAGCTGCTGGCCGCGATCCGGGTGGTCGCCGAGGGCGACTCCGTGGTGGCCCCGTCGATCACCCGCCGGCTGCTGGACCGGTTCGCCGACCAGCTCGGCCCCGGCCCCGCCGCCGACCCCCGGCTGGCCCAGCTCACCGAGCGGGAGCGCGAGATCCTGCTGCTGGTGGCGCAGGGCCTGTCCAACGCCGAGATCGCCGCCCGGGTGCACGTCGCCGAGGCGACCGTGAAGACCCACGTGGGGCGGATCCTGGCCAAGCTGCGGCTGCGCGACCGGGTGCAGGCGGTGGTGCTGGCGTACGAGAGCGGCCTGGTCACCCCCGGCGGCTGAGGAGCGGGTACGCCCCAGGTCGTACGGGGCCGGGCCGCGGGGACGCCTCCGGGCGCAGGCGGGCCGGGCGCACGGGTGGACGCGGCGGGCCGGCGTCGCCCATAGCGTCGACGGTGTCCGCAACCACCACCCGCACGGGGAGCACCGACGTGTCCGTACCACCTCCCGCGTTCGCCGCCGCCGGCGTCGCGGTCACCGCCCGCGGCCTGCGCAAGGAATACGGCGTCGGCCCGGCGCGGGTCGTCGCCCTCGACGGCGTCGACGTCGACTTCGCCGCCGGCCGGTTCACCGCCATCATGGGCCCGTCCGGCTCCGGCAAGTCCACGCTCATGCACTGCCTCGCCGGCCTCGACCGGCCCACCGCCGGCACCGTACGCATCGGCGACGCCGACACCGGCGGCCTCGACGACCGGCGGCTCACCCTGCTGCGCCGCGACCGGATCGGCTTCGTCTTCCAGAAGTTCAACCTGCTGCCCGCGCTGACCGCCGAGGAGAACGTCGTGCTGCCGCTGGCCATCGCCGGCCGCCGCCCCGACCCGGCCTGGTTGCGCCAGGTCGTCGCCGCCGTCGGGCTGACCGACCGGCTGCGGCACCGGCCCGCCGAGCTCTCCGGCGGCCAGCAGCAGCGCGTCGCCGTCGCCCGCGCCCTGATCACCAAGCCGTGGGTGATCTTCGCCGACGAGCCCACCGGCAACCTCGACTCCCGCTCCGGCGCGGAGGTGCTGCGGCTGCTGCGCGAGGCCGTCGACACCCTCGGCCAGACCGTCGTGATGGTGACCCACGACCCGACCGCCGCGGGCCACGCCGACCGGGTGGTCTTCCTCGCCGACGGCCGGCTGGTCCGCGAGCTGGTCGCGCCGACCGCCGAGGCGGTCCTGGACGCGCTCGCCCGCCTCGATGCGGCCCCGGCCGGCGCGGCGACGGGGGTCCGGCGGTGACCGGGCTGACCCTGCGCACCATGCGCGCCGACGCGCTGCGGCTGCTGCTGTCGGCGCTGGCCGTGGTGCTCGGCGTCGCGTTCGTCGCCGGCACCCTGATCCTCACCGACGGGATGAAGCGCGGCGCGTACGAGCGGGCAGGCGTCTTCGACCGGCACACCGACGTCGCCGTCAACGCCGGGGAGGACCCGATCCCGCCCGCCCTCGTGGAGCGGGTGCGCGCGGTCGACGGGGTGCGCGCCGCCGCCGGGGAGCTGACCGGCAGCGGCGGGGTCGTCGGCTCCGACGGCCGGCCCGTCCTCGGCTACGCCGTCGTCGCCGCGATCCCCACCGAGGCGGCCCTCCAGTCGTACGACGTGGTGGCCGGGCGGCTGCCGCAGCGCACCGGCGAGGTGGTCCTCGACGCGCCGACCGTCGCCGAGGAGGGGTTCGTCCTCGGCGGGCCGGTGCGCGTGGGCGGCAGCGGGGGCGCGGCCCGCGCGTACACCCTGGTCGGCACGGTCGACGTGGCCGGCACCGCCCGGGACGTCGGCGGGCCGTTCATCGGCCTGGCCGGGCCCGACGCCCTGGCCGTGACGCAGCAGGAGGGCTACGGGCGGATCATGGTGGCCGCCGCGCCGGGCGTGCCGGCGGCGGAGCTGACCGGGCGGGTGGCGGCCGTGGCCGGCGGCGGCGTGACGGTGCAGGACCGCCGGGCGGTCCTCGACGCCGCCGTCGACGACGCGGTCCGCGACCTGAGGCAGTTCAACCTGCTCCTGCTCACCTTCGCGGCGGTGGCCGTGGTGGTGGCCGGGTTCGTCATCGCCAACACCTTCGCCATCGTGCTCGCCCAGCGCACCCGGCGCACCGCGCTGCTGCGGCTGGTCGGGGCCACCCGGGGGCAGGTGCTGCGGGCGACGCTGCTGGAGGCGGCGGCGACCGGACTGGCCGCCTCGGCGCTCGGGGTGGCGGTCGGCGCGGGCGTCGCGGTCGGCCTGGACGCCCTGCTGGCCGCGTTCGACGTGCCGATGGCCGGGGCCGGGATCGCCGTCACGGCGTCGACCGTGCTGGTCTGCCTGCTGCTGGGCACCGTGCTCACCGTGGCCTCCGCCGCCGTGCCCGCCTGGCGGGGCTCCCGGGTCGCGCCGGTGGCCGCGCTCACCGACGCGGCGGTGCACGCCACCCGCGGGGCCGGCCGGGTGCGGCTGGCCGTGGGCGCGCTGGTCCTCGCCGCCGGGGCGGCGGCGCTCGGGTCGGCCGGCGTCGTCGGCCAGCTTCCGCTGGTCGCGGCCGGCGGGGTGCTGGCGTTCTTCGGCATCGTGCTGTTCGGGCCGGTGCTGGTGCCGGCGCTGGTGCGCCTGCTGGGCGTCCCCGCGCGCCGGCTGTTCGGGGCGACCGCCGGCCTGGCCGTGGCGAACGCCGTGCGCAACCCGCGCCGGATCGCCGCGACCGCCACCGCGCTGGTCATCGGCATCGGCCTGGTGTCGGCGTTCGTGGTGGGCGCGGGCAGCGCCAAGGCCAGCATCGAGCGGGTCGTGGACCGGGAGATCGGGGTCGACGTCGTGGTCGTCGGCGTGGGCGGGAGCCTGCCCGGGCCGCTGGTCGACGAGTTGGCCGCCCGCCCCGAGCTGGGCGTCGTGCACGAGCTGCGCGGCCGGGTCAGCGACGGGGTCGAGCTGCGGACCGCCCACCCGGCGCTGGTCGGGCGCACCCTGACGGCCGTGGACGCCGGTGACGCGGGCCGGCTCGGCCCGGGCCGGGTGCTGGTGCACCGGGAGCTGGCCCGGGCGCGGGGCTGGTCGGTCGGCGACACCGTCACCCTGGCCGGACAGCCGTTCACCGTGGCGGCCGTCGTCGCCGCCGGGTCGGCGTTGGCCGGTGGCTCCGTGCCGGCCGGGCACGTGGTCGACGTGGTCGACGCCGACTTCTCCCGCCTCTTCCCGGCCGAGCGCGGCCATCTCGCCGAGATCGACCCGGCCGCCGGGGTGAGCGCCGAGCGGGCCCGCGAGGTCGTCGAGTCGGTGGTGGCCCGCTACCCGACGGCGAACCTGGTGGACCAGGCGACGTACAAGAAGTCGCTCACCGGCACGATCGACATGGTGCTGGCGTTCGTCGTCGCCCTGCTCGGCCTGGCCGTGGTCATCGCCCTGGTCGGCGTCGCCAACACGCTCAGCCTGTCGGTGGTGGAGCGCACCCGGGAGAACGCGGTGCTGCGCGCGGTCGGGCTGACCAGGGGCCGGATGCGGGCGATGCTCGCCGTGGAGGCGGTGCTGACGGCGCTGGTCGGCGCGGTGCTCGGGGTGGGCCTCGGCACCGGGGTCGGCGCGGGCGCGATGGCGGTGGTCACCCGGCTCAGCGGCGAGTTCACGCTGGTGCTGCCGTGGGGACGGCTCGGGCTGGTCCTCCTGGTGGCGGTGCTGGCGGCGTTGGCGGCGTCGGTCCTGCCGGCCCGCCGCGCCCTCGCCCGCCCGATCGTCGCCTCCCTTGGCGACTGAGCGTCAGAGGCGTTCGACCGTCGGGCCGTGGCAGCGGTTGCGGGTGTCGAAGACGTACCGGGCGTGCCGCACCACCAGGTCGTAGTCGAGGCAGTCGTGGTCGGTCACCACCACCACGGCGTCGGCCGCGCGGATCTCGCGTTCGGTCAGGCCGACCACGACCACGCCGCCGGGCAGGTGGTGCGGCTCGGCGTACGGCTCGACCGCCCGGACCTCCGCGCCGAGGTCCTGGAGGCGGCGGGCCACGTCGACGGCGGGGGAGTCCCGCATGTCGCCGGTGTTCGGCTTGTACGCCAGCCCGAGCAGCAGCAGCCGGGCCCCGCTGACCGCCCGGCCGGCCCGGTTGAGCCCGTTCATGATCCGTCGGACGACGTGCTCGGGCATCTCGTGGTTGACGTCGTTGGCCAGCTCGATGAACCGGAACTGCCGGCCCAACCGGCGCTTGACCTGCCAGGACAGGTAGCACGGGTCGATCGGCAGGCAGTGCCCGCCGACGCCGGGGCCGGGGCGGAACGGCATGAACCCGAACGGCTTGGTCTCGGCGGCCTCGATGGCCTGCCACACGTCGATGTCGAGGTGGTGGCTGAGCATCGTCAGCTCGTTGATGAGCGCGATGTTGACCTGGCGGAAGGTGTTCTCGATGAGCTTGGTCAGCTCCGCGACCCGGGTGGAGTCCACCGGCACGGTCCGCTCGACCAGCCGCCGGTAGAACGCGTCGACCCGCTCCCGGGAGGCCGCGTCGACGCCGGAGACCACCTTCGGGGTGTTCTCCAGCTTCCACACCGGGTTGCCGGGGTCGATCCGCTCCGGGCTGTAGCCGAGGTGGAAGCCGCCGGGGGCGGTCAGCCCGCTGGCCGACTCCAGCAGCGGCCGGAGCAGCTCCTCGGTGGTGCCGGGGTACGTGGTCGACTCCAGGATCACCGTGCAGCCCGGCCGCAGGTACGGCCCGATCCCGCCGCCGGCCTGCTCGACGTAGCTCAGGTCGGGCACCCCGTCGCGCAGCGGGGTGGGGACGGTGATCACGCAGATGTCGAAGCCCTCGGCGTCGGCGTACTCGGTGCTCGGGCGGTATCTGCCGCTGCCCAGTGCCCGGCCGAGCCGGTCGGCGGGGATGTCCTCGACGAAGGACTCGCCCGAGGCGAGGCGCTTGACCCGGTCGGCGTTGACGTCGAGGCCGACGACGGCCATGCCCGCCTCGACGGCGCGCATGGCCAGCGGCAGGCCCACGTATCCCTGGCCGATGACGACCAACTTCTCAGCGCTCACCCGGGACTCCCGCAGCAGACGACGGAACGTACATCATCGTCAGCTTAAGTGAGCTTCTGGGTTTTAAGTCCGATTTGATGAAGGTGGGGCCGGTGGGGTCGGCCCCACCGGCCGGATCCGGCGGACCCGGCCGGGTCAGTCCCCCTGGGCCGGCGGGTCGGCCGGGGTGCTCGCGGTGGTCGGCGGCGGGTCGGCCGGGGTGCTCGCGGTGGTCGGCGGCGGGTCCACCGGCGTGCTCGCCGTCGTGGGCGGCGGGTCGACGGGCTTGGTGGGCGGCGGGCCCGTCGGTTCCGGCGCGGGCGACTCGCTCGGCTGCGGGGTCGGCGTCGGGGTGACCGACGCCGAGGGGCGGCCCCCGCCCGGCCGGAACGTGCGGTCCGGGTCGCCCGTGGCGTCCTCGGTGGCGGCCGGGTCGTCGGAGCCCTGCGTCGGGTCGGCCGCCGGGGCGGTCGGCCCGTAGTTCGTGGCGGGGGCGTTGGCGTTCGTCGCGGCACCGAGCGCCGCGGCCAGCGCGATCCCGGCGACCGCCACCGCCGCGAGCGCGCCGATCAGGGTGCCACGGCGGCCCGGGCGGCCGGTGAGGGTGCGCACCGGCGCGGCCGTCGGCCGCACCGGCGGCAGGTCGTCGCGGGTGCTGTCCAGCCTGTCCCGGGCAGCGGGCGGCCGGCGCGTCGACACCGGCACGGTGCTGGTGGGCGCGGAGCTGTCGGCGATGGTGGCCCGCGCGGCCTCCGCCATCGCCGCGCCGGTCGCGTACCGTGCCGCCGGGTCCTTGGCCAGGGCGCGGGACACCAGGTCCCGCACCGGCCCGGGGATGTCGGCCGGCAGCTCCGGCGGCTCGTCGTCGAGGTGCCGCACGGCGACCTGGAGGGGGTTGTCGCCGGTGAACGGCGGCCCGCCGGTCAGGCAGCAGTAGGCCACCGCGCCGAGGGCGTAGATGTCCGTCGCCCCGGAGACCGGTCGGCCCGCGGCCTGCTCGGGGGCCATGTAGAGCGCGGTGCCCGGCACCGCGTTGGTGCTGGTGATGCTCGTGACGTTGGTCGACCGGGCGACCCCGAAGTCGACCAGGACGACGGTGCCGTCCTCCTGCACCAGCAGGTTGCTCGGCTTGACGTCGCGGTGGACGATGCCGCCGGCGTGCGCCGCGTGCAGCGCCTGGGCGGCCTGGGCGACGATCGACATGGTCTCGGCCACGCCGAGGTGCCCCGCCGCCTCGATCCGCCGGGACAGCGGCTCGCCCTCGACGAACTCCATCACCAGGTAGTCGGCCCGCCCGCCGCTGGGCAGGTCGTCCTCGCCGCAGTCGTAGACCTGCACGATGCCGGGGTGCCGCAGGGCGGCCATGATCCGGGCCTCGGCGCGGAACCGGGCGATGAAGTCCGGGTCGGAGACCAGCGCCGGCAGCAGGACCTTGACCGCGACCCGTCGGCCGAGGACCTGGTCCGTGGCCCGCCAGACGTCACCCATGCCGCCGGTGGCGACACGGTCGTCCAGGCGGTACCGACCGCTGAGCACGACTCCCGAAGACAACACAGCAATACCGTACCCAGAGCGAGCCCGGCTCACCTCCTGCGCTCCGGCCGTGCCGGGCGGGCCGAGGGGGTGGCCGGGGCGGCCGGGCGGCCCGTCGTCCGGGTGGCCCGTGATCGACTCGCGACCGCCCGTCACGGGTCGGCCGGGACGATGGCATGGCCTGGCCGAACGGCGGGGGCCCCGGTGGGCCCGTCCGGCCCGCGTCGTCGGTGGCGTCCGCGGCCCGCTTCGTGTCACATCGACTCGCCGGGTCCACCGCTTGATAATTCTCACTCTTTCTGCGGGACGCATCGCCTTGTCCGCCCGGCACCCCGCTCCTAGCGTTAGCGCGGCTCGGGCCAGCCAGGCTCCCCGGACGGGTCACGCCCGCCGACGGCCGCGCCGGGTGGTGACCGCACGCGCCGCCCGGGCGCGTACGGTGTCGGGCGTGATCAGGGTCAGCGGGGGGCTGATGGTGCGGGAGGAGGTCCGACCGCCGGGCCAGGACGGTGCCGTGCGTGTCTCTTCCGACGGGCCACCCGCCGCCCCCGGCCGGTGGGAACGGCGTACCCATGACGAGTGAACTGAACGAGGCGGTCGTCGCGGCGCAGGCCGGCGACGAGGACGCCTTCCGGTTCCTCTACCGCAGCCTCCAGCCCGGCCTGCTGCGCTACCTCACCGCGCTGGTCGGCGCGGACGCCGAGGACGTGGCCTCGGAGACCTGGCTGCAGATCTCCCGGGACCTGCCCACGTTCACCGGCGGGGAGTTCCGGGCCTGGACCGTCACCATCGCCCGGAACCGGGCCATGGACCACCTGCGCCGGCAGCGCCGCCGGCCCTCGCTGCCCGTGCCGGTGCAGGCGCTCAGCGACCTGGCGGGCGACGCCGACACCGCCGAGCGGGCCGGCGAGACCCTCGGCACCGAGGCCGCGCTGGCGCTGATCGCCACCCTCCCGCCCCGGGAGGCCGAGGCGGTGCTGCTGCGCGCGGTGATCGGCCTGGACGCCGAGAGCGCCGGGCGGGTGCTCGGCCGGCGGGCCGGCGCGGTGCGCACCGCCGCCCACCGGGGGCTGCGCCGCCTCGCCACGCTCCTCCAGCGCCAGGACCCGACCCCGGAGGCCGCCCCGCCCGCGCCGTCGCCCCGCCCCCGCCCCGGCCGGCCGGCGTCCGGCGCGCCGTACGTCGAGCAGGCGGACGGCTGACGTGAGGGGAAACCGATGAGCTTCCGGCAGCCCGACCGGCCGGACCTGCCCGCCGACCGGGCGGAGTCCGACCGGCTCCTCGACGCCGCGCGCGATCCCCGCGCGGGCGACGCCGGCCGTCCCGCCGACCCCCTGACCGACCTGCTCGCCGCGGCGGCGGCCCCGGCCCGCCCCGGCGAACTCACCGGTGAGGAGGCGGCGCTCGCCGCGTTCCGGGCCGCGCGCGCCGCGCCGGCGTCCGCCCCCGCGCGCCCGCCCCGGCGGCGTGCCCGGGGGATCGGGGCGGTCGCCTGGATCGGGGCGGTCGCCGCCACCGCGACCGCCGGTGTCGCCGTCGCCGCGGTCGGCCTGGACCGCCCCGACGACGCCCCGCGCCCGCCCGTCCCGGGCACCGCGCCCGCCGACCCCGGCGTCTCGGGACCCACCGGGGCGGGACCCACCGGCTCGGGGCCGACCGGCGGCTCCTCCGCCCCCGGCGGCGGGGACGCCACGCCGGGCGACGCCGGGCCGGGCGCGTCCCCCGGGGCCGCGCCGCCGCCGACGCCCGGCCGTACCCCCGGGCCGGACGGCACCGGGGCCGCCGCGAATCTGCCGGGGCTGTGCCGGGCGTACCTGGCCAAGCCGGCCGCGCAGCGCGCGAAGGCGCTGACCACCCCGGGATTCGCGCCGCTGGTCGACGCCGCCGGCGGTGCCGCCGAGGTGGAGGGCTACTGCCGACGCCTGGTCCCCGACGCCGGTCCCGCGGATCCGCCGGCGGCCCGCCCCACGCACACCGGTCGACCGGCGTCGAAGGCCACCCCCGCCCCGGACCCCGCCGACCAGGACTGATTCCCGAAACACCTGTTACGGCAAGGCGAGCGGAATTCGTCTGCTAGACAGAAGATGGTCGCAGCGCGGACGCCGGGGCCGGGAAGGGTCAGGCCGTTCCGCCCCGACCGAGGGAGGATCGTCTCGTGGTCACGTCACCGGAGCTGGACCGGACCACCCCGCTGCGAGAGGTGGACGACGCGGTCCGGCACATCGCCAGGATCTGCTTCAAGACCGGCCCACCGACCCGCACCGGTGTCGAACTGGAATGGACCGTGCACGACGCCGCCGACCCCACCCGCCCCGTGGACCGGGAGCGGCTCCGGGCGGCCCTGGGGCCGCACAGCCCCACCACCATCCACGACCCCAGCCCCGCCGCACCGCTCCGGCACGGCAGCGCCGTGACCGTCGAGCCCGGCGGGCAGCTCGAGATCTCCACCGCGCCGCGCTCCTCGGTCGCCGCGCTGGTAGACGCCACGAACGCCGACATCGCCCAGGTCACCGACCTGCTCGGGGCCGCGGGCCTGATGCTCGGGCGCACCGGCATCGACCCGTGGCGGCCGCCCCGGCCGGTGGTCGACACCCCGCGCTACCGCGCCATGCGGTGCGTGTTCGACCGCCACGGCCCCGCCGGCCGGACCATGATGTACAGCACCGCCGGGCTCCAGGTCTGCCTGGACGCCGGCGAACCGGACCAGGTCGCCGCCCGCTGGGCAGCGGCCCACGCGGTCGGTCCGCCGCTGCTCGCCGCGTTCGCCACCGCCGACCGGCACGCCGGGCGGCGCACCGGGTGGGCGTCCGCCCGGATGGCCGCCTGGCTGGCCATCGACCCGGCCCGCACCCGCCCCGTCTGGTCGCCGCAGCGCCCCGACGCCGACCCGGTCGCGGCCTGGACGGCGTACGCGCTGGCGGCCCCGCTGCTCTGCCTGCGCGACGACGCCGCCGACTGGACGCCGCCGCCCGGGGTGACCTTCGGCGACTGGATCGACGGCGCGCTGCCCAGGCCGCCCACCACCGACGACCTGGACTACCACCTGAGCACGCTGTTCCCGGTGGTGCGTCCCCGTGGCTACCTGGAGATCCGCTACCTCGACGCCCAGCCGGGGCCGGACTGGCGGCTGCCGCTGGCGGCGCTCGCCGCCCTGCTCGCCGACCCGGCCACGGTGCGCCGGGCCACGACCATGGCCACGCCGGTCGCTGACCGGTGGCACGAGGCGGCCCGGCACGGCCTCGGCGACCCGCCGCTGGCGCGGGCCGCCGTCGGCCTGCTCGACCTGGCGCTGGCCGCCCTGCCCCGGCTGGACCTGCCGGCCGACCTGCACGACGAGACGACCCGGGGACTACGGCGGCGGCTGGCCGCCGCGGAGAGGGGATCGCGGTGACGACCATCCACGAGCTCGGCGCGGAGCAACTGCGCAGCCGCATCGCCGCCGAGCTGGCGCGCGCCCGGGCCAGGACCGCCGGGCTCACCGAGGCCGTCGACGACGCCGACCTGCTGCGCCAGCACTCGCCGATCATGTCCCCGCTGGTCTGGGACCTCGCCCACGTGGGCAACCAGGAGGAGCTCTGGCTGGTCCGGGACGTCGGCGGGCGGGAGCCCGTCCGCCGGGACATCGACGACCTGTACGACGCGTTCAAGCAGCCCCGCCGCGACCGCCCCGCGCTGCCGCTGCTGCCGCCCGCCGAGGCCCGCGCCTACCTGGCCACCGTGCGGGACAAGGTGCACGACCTGCTCGACCGGGTGCCGTTCACCGACCGGCCGCTGGTCGCCGACGGGTTCGCCTTCGGCATGATCGTCCAGCACGAGCAGCAGCACGACGAGACGATGCTCGCCACCCACCAGCTGCGCGTCGGCCCGCCGGCGCTGCACGCCCCGGACCCGCCGTCGCCGCGCGTGCGGGTGGCCGACGAGGTCTTGGTCCCGGCCGGGGAGTTCACCATGGGCACCTCCACCGACCCGTGGGCGCTGGACAACGAGCGCCCCGCGCACCCGGTGGACCTGCCCGCGTACGTCATCGACGCCGCACCCGTCACCAACGGCCGCTACCGCGAGTTCATCGCCGACGGCGGGTACGACGACCCGCGCTGGTGGAGCGAGGCCGGCTGGGCGCACCGCACGAAGGCCGGGCTGGCCGCCCCGATGCACTGGCGGCGCGACGGCGACGGCTGGGCGTACCAGCGGTTCGGCCGGTGGTCGCCGGTGCGCGACGACGAGCCGGTGGTGCACGTGTGCTGGTACGAGGCGCAGGCGTACGCGGCGTGGGCCGGCAAGCGGCTGCCCACCGAGGCGGAGTGGGAGAAGGCGGCCCGCTGGGATCCGGCCACCGGCCGGTCCCGCCGCTTCCCGTGGGGCGACGAGGAGCCGACCGCCGAGCACGCGAACCTCGGGCAGCGGCACCTGTGGCCCGCGCCGGTGGGCGCGTACCCGGCCGGGGCGTCGCCGCTGGGCGTGCACCAGCTCATCGGCGACGTGTGGGAGTGGACGTCCAGCCCGTTCCGGGGGCACCCGGGGTTCGCCGCGTTCCCCTACCGGGAGTACTCGGAGGTGTTCTTCGGCGACGACCACCGGGTGCTGCGCGGCGGCTCCTTCGGCACCGACCGGGCCGCCTGCCGGGGGACGTTCCGCAACTGGGACTATCCGATCCGGCGGCAGATCTTCAGCGGCTTCCGCTGTGCCCGCGACGCCCGACCCGACGAGTCGGGCCGGTGAGGGCCGGTCACCCCGGGGCCGTCTGATGTGCCGGCACCTGGCGTACGTCGGGCCGCCGGTGAGCCTGCGCGCCCTGCTGTACGACCCGCCGCACTCCCTGGTGCGGCAGTCCTGGGCGCCCCGGGACATGCGGGGCGGCGGGACCGTCAACGCCGACGGCTTCGGCGTCGGCTGGTACCCGCCCGGCGGCGGCGAGCCGGTGCGCTACCGGCGCGGCACGCCGATCTGGGGCGACGCCACCCTGCCGGGGCTGGCGGCGGCGACCACCAGCGGCGCGGTGCTGGCGGCCGTCCGGTCCGCCACGGTCGGCATGCCGGTGCTCGACACCGCCGCCGCCCCGTTCGCCGAGGGGCCGTGGTTGTTCAGCCACAACGGGGTGGTGCGCGGCTGGCCCGACGCGGTGGCCGGGCTCGCCGGCCGGCTGCCCGTACGCGACCTGCTGACCCTCGACGCGCCGACCGACTCCGCGCTGCTGTGGGCCCTGGTGCGGCACCGGCTGCGGGCGGGCGAGGACCCGGCGCGGGCGGCCGCCGCCACGGTGGCCGGGGTCGGGGCGGCGGCCCCCGGGTCCCGGCTCAACCTGCTGCTCACCGACGGGCGCACCGTCGTGGCCACCGCCGTCGGCCACGCCCTGTCGCTGCGGCTGGCCCCGGGCGCGGCGCTGCTGGCCTCGGAACCGCACGACGACGACCCCGGCTGGCAGGCGGTGCCGGACGGGCGGCTGGTGGTGGCCACGGCGGCGGGGGCGCGCGTCGACGCGCTGCCCGCCGGCTGAGCGGCGACCGGCCCGCACGGTGGGGAACGACACGACCGACGGAGGGGACACCCGATGAGCGCGGAACCGCTGGAGATCTACCTGGAGGAGCAGGACCTGGGCCGGAGCCTGCGCGACGACGTCCGCACGGGGCTGACCGCGCGGCCGAAGTGGCTGCCGCCGAAGTGGTTCTACGACGCGCGGGGCAGCGAGCTGTTCGAGGAGATCACCCGCCTGCCGGAGTACTACCCGACCCGGGCCGAGCGGTCGGTGCTGGCACGGCGGGCCGGCGACGTCGCCGAGCTGACCGGGGCCAAGACCCTGATCGAGCTGGGCTCCGGCTCGTCGGAGAAGACCCGGCTGCTGCTGGACGCGTTCACCCGGCGCGGCGGGCTGGGCACGTTCGTGCCGCTGGACGTCTCGGTCAGCGCGCTGCGGCAGTCCACCGAGCAGATCGCCACCGACTATCCCGGCCTGCGGGTACGCGGCATCGTCGGTGACTTCACCCGTCACCTCGACCGGCTGCCCACCGGTGGCCGGCGACTGGTGATCTTCCTCGGCGGCACGATCGGCAACCTGCTGCCGGCCGAGCGGGCCGGCTTCCTCGCCGCCATGCGTGCGTCCCTGGAGCCCGGTGACTGGCTGCTGATCGGCACCGACCTGGTCAAGGACCCGTCGATCGTCGTCCCCGCCTACGACGACGCCGCCGGGGTGACCGCCGAGTTCAACCGCAACGTGCTGCGGGTGGTCAACCGGGAGCTGGGCGCCGACTTCGACCCGGACGCGTTCGCGCACGTCGCGCTCTGGGACCCGGAGCAGGAGTGGATCGAGATGCGGCTGCGGGCCGAGCGGCCGGTCCGGGCCCGGGTGCTCGACCTCGACGTGGAGTTCGCCGCCGGGGAGGAGCTGCGGACGGAGGTGTCGGCCAAGTTCCGCCCGGCGGGCATCGCCGGGGAGCTCGCGGCCGCCGGCTTCACCGCCCGGGAGTTCTGGACCGACGCCGACGGGCTGTTCGGCGTCACCCTGGCCCGCGCCGACTGAGCAGCGGGTTCCGCCCCGCCCCGGCGGCCGGGCGGCGGGCCGGTGGGGTAGGGTGGGGGCGCGAAGGGGAGTAGCCCCCAATGTCGTGGTCGACACACTGGTGCGTTCCGCATCCGGCCACGCGGCCCCACCCTCCGGTGGGGCGGGCGAGACCTTCGACCCAGGCTGTCTACAACAGCCGGGTCGAGGGCGCCCCACACCCCCCGGCCCGGTGTCATCGGGAAGGGTGTCATGGAAGGTTTCCTCGTCGCGCTGGCGGTCAGCTTCGGCGTCATCTTCGTCGCCGAGCTGGGCGACAAGTCCCAGCTGATGGCGCTCACGTTCGCCACCCGGTTCAAGCCGATCCCGGTGCTCGTCGGCATCACGGTCGCCACCGCCGTCGTCCACCTGGCCTCGGTCGCCATCGGCTACGGGTTGGGCGCCGCACTGCCCACCGGCTGGATCTCGCTGGTCGCCGGCCTCGCCTTCCTCGGCTTCGGCGTCTGGACGCTGCGCGGGGACAAACTCACCGAGGAGGAGAAGCGCAAGGCCGAGCGCGGCGGCAGGTCGGCCGTCGTCGCGGTGGGCGTGGCGTTCTTCCTCGCCGAGCTGGGTGACAAGACGATGCTCGCCACCATCACCCTCGCCACCAAGTACGGCTGGTTCGGCACCTGGCTCGGCTCCACCCTCGGCATGGTGGCCGCCGACGCGCTGGCGATCCTGGTCGGGCGGCTGCTCGGGCGGCACCTGCCCGAGCGCACCATCCGCTACGGCGCGGCGATCCTCTTCGCCATCTGCGGCCTCTGGCTGATCTTCGAGGCCGTCGCCGAGCTCTGACCGACAGGGCCGTCGCCGGGCGCCGAGCTGCGGGGCCGTCGCCGGGCTCGACCGGCGGCGGTGACTACCCGCCGGCGCGCCGGGTAACGGCCCCGGGTGAGCTGGGACGACATCCTGCGTACCGGCGACCACCTGGCGGTCGCCGTCGTGGAGGTCGCCGGCGCGGCGGTCATCTTCGTCGGCGCGGTCTGGGCGGCGCTGCGGTTCGTGGTCGAGGGGCTGCGGCACCGCAGCGCCGCCGTCTTCACCCCGATCCGGTTGACCCTCGGCCGGTTCCTCACCCTCGGGCTGGAGTTCCAGCTCGCCGCGGACATCCTGCGTACCGCCGTGTCGCCGACCTTCGACCAGATCGGCAAGCTGGCGGCGATCGCCGCCATCCGGACGGCGTTGAACTTCTTCCTCCGGCGCGAGATCGCCCAGGAGAAGCGCCAGATCGACCCCGACCGGCCGGCGGACCCGGCGGCGGAGCCCTCCCGCGCGGCGCGGCCGGGGGCCCCGGCGTCGTCCGCCGCGGCCCCGGAGCCCGGGGGCCCGTCGTGACGGCCCCGCTGCCGTCGGTCGTCACCGCCGTCGCGCTGCTCGTCGGCCTGGCGACCCTGGCGGCCACCGGGTCGTGGCGGCGCGCGCTGCGGGTGCTGCTGGACCTGCTGACGGCGGCCGGGCTGCTCCGCCTCACCGGCGACCAGGGGTGGACGCAGCTGGCCGGGGCCGCCGCGATCGTGGCGGTGCGCACCGCGCTGTGGCGCGTGGTGGTGGCCACCACGCCGCCGGGCGGGACGGGGCGGCCCGCGGACCGCCGGGGCCGAGCGCGCTGCGGGGCGGACGATCACGCCTTACCGTGAGCGACAAGAGGCGATTATGGCGATATCTGGAGGGAAAAGGTATGAGTCGGCACGACGAGCCCAACGAGTACGGTTTCGCCGGCGGCGCCACCGCCCCCGAGCCGCCGGCCGGCGGCCGGCCCGACGAACAGGACCTCGCCGAGGAGGTGGCGGTGCCCGGCGACGACCTCACCGGGCCGGTCAGCGACGCGCTGAGCGAGGAGACGGAGCAGGCCGAGGAGGACGGGCCGGCCGGTCGCCGCCGCTGAGGCGTCGGCAGGGGGCGAGCCCGCCGGGCGTCGCC
This sequence comes from Micromonospora sp. WMMD712, assembly GCF_029581295.1. Lineage (NCBI taxonomy): Bacteria > Bacillati > Actinomycetota > Actinomycetes > Micromonosporales > Micromonosporaceae > Micromonospora > Micromonospora sp. WMMD712. The sequence continues at coordinate 980,867 of NZ_CP120743.1, read as the reverse complement.
GCGAAGCGTCCACAGGGGTCGCCGGGAGTTCCCGGCGGCCCCTGTCCCGTCCGCGCCCGGCGGGACGCGGGGGACGGACGGGCGCGCGCCGTCGTCCGCCGTGCCCGCCCCACGTCACCTCGGCCGTCCGAACCGAGTTGGTTCCGGCGTGGGGAAGGACCTTCGATATCCGGTCGAGTGCCGATTTCATCCTTATTGCCGTCTTTGTGCCTTTGAATCCTCTACAGTCGGTTCGACCGGATGCGCTGGTGGGGCCGGCGGAATGAAGGGCCGCCCCGTGACTGCTGAGGGAGCTTTGGTGCTTGACATGTCGACCACACTGATCGGACGGAGGCTTCGCGCCTGATGGACGTTCGCGATTTCCTCCGGACCGTCCGGCGTAGCTGGTGGGTGGTCCTGCTCTCCGTCATGGTGGGCCTCGCGGTCGCCGCGCTGGTCACGGTCCGGACCGAGCCCCGCTACGCGGCCTCGGTGACCTTCTTCGTCACCACCCCCAACCAGGGCGTCACCGACGCCTACCAGGGCAACGTCTTCATGCAGCAGCGCGTCAAGTCGTACGCCGACCTGTTGCAGAGCGACCGGCTGGCGCAGAGTGTCGTCGGCAAGACCCCGCTCGGGCTGACCGCCGAGGAGGTGCAGGCGCGCGTCAGCGCCGCCGCCCTCCCCGACACCGTCCTGCTGCGCGGCACCGTCACCGACACCGACGCCACCCGCGCGCTGCGGCTGACCGAGGCGATCACCACCCAGTTCGTCGACCTGGTCAAGGAGGTGGAGTCCGCCGGGGAGGGGCGAACCCCGCCGGTCAAGGTCGAGGTGATCAGCGGCCCCCGGGTCGACTCCAGCCCGGTGTCGCCCAACCCGGCCCGCAACCTGGCCCTCGGCGCGCTCGGCGGCCTGCTCGGCGGCATCGCCCTGGCGCTGTTGCGGACGCGGCTGGACACCCGGCTGCGGGACTCGGTCGCCCTCCAGCGCGCCACCGGCAGCCCGCTGCTCGGTGAGATCCCGTTCGACGCCGCCGCCCGCACCGCGCCGCTGATCGTCGGCGACGCGGCCACCTCCCCCCGGGCCGAGGCGGTACGCAAGCTGCGGACCAACCTGCGCTTCGTCGACGTGCACGAGCCCGCCCGGGTGATCGCGGTGACCAGCGCGTTGCAGGGGGAGGGGAAGACCACCCTGTCCTGCAACCTCGCCATCGCCCTCGCCGAGGCCGGCTGGCGGGTCGCCCTGGTCGACGCGGACCTGCGCCGGCCCAAGGTGGCCGAGTACCTGGGCATGGAGGCCGGGGTGGGGCTGACCGACGTCCTGCTCGGCGACGTCAGCGTGGGCGACGTGGTGCAGCGGTGGGGCGACAAGTCCCTGCTCGTGCTGCCCGCCGGCTCGGCACCGCCCAACCCCAGCGAGCTGCTCGGCTCGAAGGCGATGGCGGACCTGCTGCTGGTGCTGCGGGAGTCGGCGGACATCGTGGTCATCGACACCGCGCCGCTGCGCACCGTCACCGACGGCGTGGTCGTCGCCGTCCAGGCCGACGGGGCCCTGATGGTCAGCCGCTACGGCCGCACCGACCGTGGTCAGGTCGGCGCCGCCGCGCAGGCGCTCCAGGCGGTCTCCGTGCGGCTGCTCGGCTGCGTGCTGAACATGGCCAAGCTCGGCCGCGCCGAGACCTACCAGTACGAGAGCTACCGGGTGGAGGTGCCGGCCGGACCGGTGGCGGCCCCGCCGAGCCACGCCGACGCCGCGCCGGCCGCCCGCAACGGGGCGTACCCCGGCCCCGAGCAGACGATCCCCGACCCGACCCAGGAACTCACCCGGCTGCCTCGATGAGCGCCGCAACCGGTGCCAGCGACCGCTCGATCTCCTGCGCGCAGCGCCGGAAGTCGGCTGGCCCGCCGCCGATCGGGTCGAGCAGGTCGTCCTCGTCCGGGGTGGCCGGTTGCAGGAGTCCCCGGGCCAGGGCGGCGGCCCGCACCGCCGCCCGCAGGGCGCCGACGTCCGCGCCGCCCGGCGCCCCGGCCGCCCCGGCGAGCCGCCCGAACTGCCGCAGGGTGAAGGTGCGGTGCAGGGCGGCGGGCAGGCGCGAGACGCAGACCGACCGCTGGCGTCGGGTGGAGGTCAGCACCAGCGCGGCGTCGGCCAGGTGGGCGGTGGTCAGCGCCCGGCTGCGGAAACCGGCCGGGTCGCGCCCCGTCTCGGCGGCCACCTCGGCCGCGTACGGGTGCATCGGCCGGCCGTCGACCGCGTCGGTGCCGGCGCTGGCCACCTCGACCGGCAGCTTCGCCATGAGCTGCGCGGCCAGGAACTCGGCCATGGGCGAGCGGCACAGGTTGGCGTGGCAGACGAACAGGATGCGGTCGGCCATCGGCGGTTCTCCCAGCGTTCCGGTCGCGGTGCGGCCCGTGGAATCGTATGCGCCCGTCGGCACGTTCCGTGTCCGCGCCACGCCGGTGCGTCATCACAGGGCGGGGAGGTCCCGGTGAGGATCGGCATCCTGTCCTACCACTTCCCGCCCGAGCCGGCCTTCGTCCCCGGCAGCCTCGCCGAGCAGTTGGCCGCGCGCGGCCACGAGGTCCGCGTGTTGACCGGCTTCCCGGACTATCCCGGCGGCCGGGTCTATCCGGGCTGGCGGCAGCGGTGGCGGTACGAGACCCGCAGTGAGCGGCTCACGGTGCGGCGGGTGCCGCGCTGGTCGGCCGGGGACGCCTCCGTGCGCGCCCGCGTGGCGGGATGGCTCTCCTTCGCCGCGAGCGCCGGCACGATCGGGCGGGGCCACCTGTCCGGCGTGGACGCGCTCTACGTCCACCAGCTTCCCGCCGCGACCTTCGCGGCGGCCGGCCTGCTGCGGCTGCTGGGCGCGGTCCCGACGGTGCTGCACGTGCAGGACGTCCACCCGGAGCTGGAGGCCCAGGGCGCGACGCCGACCCCCTGGTCCGCCCGGGTGGCCGCCGCGACCCGGTGGCTCTACCGCTCGGCCGACCTCGTCGCGGTCGCCGCGCCCGGCATGCGCGACCTGGTGGTCGCCGGCGGCGCCGATGCGGGGCGGGTGCGGCTGGTGCTCAACTGGACCGACGAGCGGCTGTTCCATCCGGCCGAGCCGACCCGGGAGGCGCGCCGCCTCGTCCGGGGCGACGGCCGCTGCGTGGTGATGCACGCCGGCACCATCGGCGCCCGGCACGGGCTGGACACGGCCGTGCGCGCCGCCGCGCCGCTGCGCGGCACGATGGACCTGGTCCTGGTCGGCTCGGGCCCGGACGAGGAGCGGGTCCGGCGGCTCGCCGGGGAGCTGGGCACCGACAACGTCCGGTTCGTCGCGCGGCGCTCGCCGCTGGAGATGGCCGACCTGTACGCCGCCGCCGACTACCAGCTGGTGATGCTGCGCGACCTGCCGGAGCTGCGCGGGACGGTCCCAGGCAAGCTGCAGGCCGCGTTCGGCTGCGCGTCGCCGGTGGTGGCGTCGGCGGGCGGCGACACCGTCGAGATCGTGGAGCGCGCCCGGGCCGGGCTCTCCTGCCCGCCGGAGGACTGGGCGACGCTGGCCGACCGCTTCTGGCTGGCCGCCACCATCCCGTCGGCGGCCCGGGTGGAGATGGGCCGCCGCGGCCGCGAGGCGTACCTGCGCGACATGTCGCTGCGCGGCGGGGTCGACGAGGTCGAGCGGCTGCTCCAGGAGGCGGTCGCCGCGCGGCGCGTGCGCCGCCCCGCCGAGCGGGTCCGCCGTTCGGAACCTCGGGCCTAAATCCACCATAACGGCGCGAAGCGGGTAAAGCACGTGCTAGAAAATGATGAATCGTCATTTCTGTCCGTTTTCTGAGTGGAGTTGGCGTTGACTGAAACCGAGCAGCCCCGCCACCGAGGGCGACGGTCCCGGCGGCGCGCCAGGGCCCGGGCCCGTCGCGCCCTGCTCGCCGGCCTGGTCGTCGGTTCGCTGGCGCTGCTGAGCGTCGGCTGGGTGGGCTTCCGGGGCTGGCAGGCCCGCACCCACCTGCTCAACGCCGCCGCCCTGGCCCAGCAGCTCAGCTCCGAGGTGGTGGGAGCCGACACCGAGCGGGCCCAACGCACCCTCTCGGCCCTGCAGGTGCAGGCCGGCGCGGCCCGGGACGCCACCGACGACCCGGGCTGGTGGGCCGGGCAGCACGCCCCGTTCGCCGGGGACGACCTGACCGCGGTGCGGCAGATCGCGGTGGCGATCGACGACCTCGCCCGGGAGGCGTTCCCCACCCTGCTGCGCACCGACCTGTCGACCCTGCTGCCCGGCAAGGGACGGCTGGACGTGCGCCGGCTGAAGGCCGTCGCGGCGGAGCTCACCGCCACCAACGAGGTGGTCCAGCGCACCCACGCCCGCCTCGCCGCCGTGCCCGGCGACACCCTGGTCGAGCCGGTACGCGACGCCGTGGCCGAACTGCGTACGCAGCTCGACCAGCTGGCCACGCTCACCCGGGCCGCCGACGGCGCCGCCCGGCTGCTGCCGCCCCTGCTCGGCGCGGCCGGCCCGCGCAGCTACCTGATGGTGTCGCAGAACCCGGCGGAGCTGCGCGCCACCGGCGGCATGTTCGGCGCGTACGCCGTGATCGAGGCCAGGGACGGCCAGCTCCGGATGGGCACCCAGGGCACCAGCGCCCAGCTGGGCCTGTTCGACCCGCCCCTGAAGCTCAAGCCGGAGATCCGCAACCTCTACACCGACCTGCCCGGCATGTACCCGGCGGACGTCAACCTGACCCCGCACTTCCCGACCGCCGCCGCGCTGTTCCGCCAGATGTACCGCAAGCGCACCGGCGAGACCGTCGACGGCGTCCTCGCCGTCGACCCGGTGGTGCTGTCCTACCTGCTCAAGGTCACCGGCCCCGTGCCGGTGCCGGGCCACACCACCCTGGTCGGCGACAAGGCGGTGCGGACCCTGCTCTCCGACGCCTACCAGCGGATGGACGCGGAGGAGCAGGACCAGTTCTTCGCCGCCTCGGCGACCGCCGCGTTCGACACCTTCTTCACCCGCGAGGTGGACCCCCGGGCCTACCTGTCCGCACTGGACCGGGCCATCACGGAACGGCGGGTGCTGTTCTGGAGCGCCCACCCGGAGGAACAGCGGGTCATCGAGGCCAACCGGCTCGCCGGCTCGCTGCCGGAGAAGGAGGACGTGCCCACCGTCGGCGTGTTCCTCAACGACGGCAGCGGCGCGAAGCTCGGCTACTACCTGCGGCCGGCGGCGACGCTGACCGTCGGGCAGTGCCGCCCCGACGGCCGCCGCGAGCTGCGGCTGCGCTTCACGCTGCACTCGACCGCCCCGCAGCGCGGGCTGTCGACGTCGGTGCTCGGCCTCGGCCTCGCCGGCGACCCCTACACCGCCCGCACGCTCGTCTCCGTCTACAGCCCGGCCGGCGGCGCGGTGCTGCGCACCCGGCTCGACGGCGAGGAGGTGGCCGTCGGCAGCGGCACCGAGCGCCGCCGGCAGGTCGTCGTCGCCAACGTCGAGGTGCGTCCCGGTGCCACCCGGACCGTCGAGGTCGACGTGCTGACCGGCAGGAACGGCAGCGCCAGCACCGACGCCGACCTCTGGCTCACCCCGACCGCCACCCCATGGACCACCCACATTGATTCCGCACCACACTGCGATTAGTAGGAGGGAACCCATCATGCGGCTATCCCGCATCATCATGGCGCTCACGATCGGCCTTGCCGTCGTGGCCGCGCCGACCGCGGCGGGGGCGGCGCAGCCGCAGCCGACACCGTCGCCGACCGGCTCACTACAGCCGACGCCGTATCCGCCACAGCCGCCGGTGCTGACGGTGAACCCGTCGACGATCTACGTTGGTGACACGACCACCCTCACCGGCTTCGGGTTCGGGCCGAACGAGGTCGTCGCCATCACCGTCACGATCACGCCGCTGGCCGCCGGCCTGCCCGGCGGGGCGTCGGCACAGCGCAGCGACGGCAGCACCGTGGCGATGGCACCGGTGGCGTTCCAGGCGGCTGCCCCGACGTTCTTCACGGTCGTGACCGACTCGGCGGGGAACTTCACCACCACCTACACGCCGGACACGCCCGGGCAGTACCTGTTCACGGCGGTCGGCCAGACCACGGGCCGGACGGCGAGCGCCACGCTGACCGTGCTCCCGCGGCCCCAGCCGTCGCCGTCGCCGACGTACCACCCGACGCACAAGCCCTGGCCGCCGCACGGCAAGCTGCCCGTGACGGGCGACAACCTGGGCACCCCGCTCGCGGTGGGCGGTGGGCTCGTCGGGGTCGGTGTGGTGCTGATGCTCGCCGGCCTGGCCTGGCGTCGCCGGTCACGCTTCGGCGGGTCGACGCGCTGACCACGCTGAGCCGGGCAGTGCCCGCGCAGTGAGGACGACGGTGCCCGTCCGGGGATCCCCGGACGGGCACCGTCGTCGTGCCGTCACCTCCGCGCGTGCCGGCCGGCCTTCCGGCCGGCCCGCGCGTGCCGGTGGTCGAACAGGGCGGCGACCAGGCCCAACGAGATGATCCCCATGGCCAGCAGCAGCGCGTGCCGCACCGCCGTCGCCCAGTTCCCGTCGCTGTCGGACAGCGCCGAGAACAGCACCGAGCCGACGGCGGCGATACCGGCCGCCGAGCCGATCCGCTGACCGGTCTGGAGCATGCCGGCGGCGCTGCCCGCCTGCGGCACCGGCACCTGGGCCAGGGTGAGGGTCTGGTTGGGCGTGATGACCAGGCCGCTGCCCAGCCCCGCGACCAGCAGCGGCACGGCCGTCAGCAGCGGCACCGACGTGCGTGGGTCGTCGCGCAGCACGAACACCACCGCGCCCAGGCCGAGCAGCACGACCAGCAGGCCGGTGGCGACCAGCGGGCGGCCGTACCGGTCGACGATCCGGCCGCCGATCGCCGACGCGGCGGCCGAGCCCAGTGCGAACGGCGTGATGGCCAGGCCCGCGACCAACGGCCGGTAGCCGAGGCCGTTCTGGAGGTAGAGCGTGAGGACGAAGAAGATCGCGGTGAACCCGCCGAAGTAGAGCAGCGCGATCAGCGAGCCCAGGGCGTACGAGCGGAAGCCGAACAGCCGCAGGTCGAACAGGGGCGGGCCGCGCCGGGCGTACCGGCGTTCCCAGAGCCCGAAGGCGGCCAGCACCACGAGCCCGGCGGGGACCAGCAGCCACGCCCACGGGCTGTGCCACTGCTCCCGCTGCACCAGCGGCAGCAGCACGAGCACGACCCCGACGCCGAGCAGCAGCACCCCGACCGGGTCGAGGCGCCGGCCCTGCGCCGCTCCCGCGGCTTCCGTGACCTCCGCCGGCTGCGTCGGCAGCAGCCGCCAGCCGAGGACGATCGCGACGATCCCCACCGGGACGTTGACGAAAAAGACCCACCGCCAGCCGTCCTGCTCGCCGCCGGCCTGGATCAGTAGCCCGCCGAGCAGCGGCCCGACCGCGGTGGAGACGCCGATGGTCGCGCCGAGCAGCCCGAACGGCCGACCGCGTTCGGGGCCCCGGAAGAGCTGCTGGATCAGGCCGGTGACCTGCGGGTTGACGATCCCGGCGGCCACCCCCTGCAACAGCCGGGCGGCGACCAGCCAGCCGGGGGACCGGGACAGCCCGGCCAGGGCGCTGGTCAGCGTGAACAGGGCGATCCCGACGACGAACGCGGTGCGCCGGCCCCGGGCGTCGCCGAACCGCCCGGCCGGCACCAGCACCAGCCCGAACGTGAGGGCGTAGCCGGACAGCACCCACTGCAGGTCGCTCGGCGTCGCGCCCAGCGCGCGGTCGATCGACGGGACCGCCACGTTGACGATGCTCACGTCCAGCAGGGTCATGAACGCCGCGACCAGGCCGACCCCGAGCGCCTGCCACCGGCGTCGGTCGTCGACCCGGCCCGCCGGCCGGCTCACGCCATCTGGCGGGCGCACCAGCGCGGGCCGAAGTCCAGCCCGGCCATGGGGGAGTCCTCCCGGTGCAGGAGGTTCTTCTCCGTCAGCAGCCGCAGGGGAGCGTGCACCTCCTCCTCGGTCAGGCCCGACTCCTGCGCGATCAGGTCGGGGTAGGGCACCTGCCCGCGGACCTCCAGCGCCGCCACCGCCTCGTAGACCCGCTCCTCGACCTCCGACAGACGCACCTGCTGCATGGCTTCCTCCTCGGTCACCGCCCGCGCGGCGGGCGGAGCTGCGCTGCGCGGTTACCCGCCGGTCCACCGTTGATGCCCGCCCGCGCCGCGGATTCGGCCCGCGTCGCGCCGTTGCGCCGCACGGCCCGGCGACCGGCCGTGCCCTAGGCTGCAACGGTGATCAACTGGGACCTTGTCGTCGTCGGCGGCGGCCCCGCCGGGCTCACCGCCGCCCACGTCGCGGCCACCGCCGGGCTGCGCACCCTGGTCGTCGAACGCGCCGCGCACCCCCGGTACAAGACCTGCGGCGGCGGGCTGATCGGCACCTCCCTCGCGGCCGTCGCCGGCCGGATCGACGTGCCCGCGCACGACCGGGTCGACCGGGTGACGTTCACCCGCGACGGCCGGCGCGAGTTCACCCGCCGGCACGCCGCCGGGCCGCTGATCGCGATGGTGCGCCGCGACGAGTTCGACGACCGGCTGCGGGCCGCCGCCGTCGCCGCCGGGGCGCAGCTGCGCGAGCGGGTCGCGGTCCGCGCCGTGGAACAGGACCCCGACGGGGTACGCCTGCGGCTCGCGGACGGCGAGGTCGTGCACGCGCGCACGGTGATCGGGGCCGACGGCTCCTCCGGGGTGACGGCCCGGCACGTCGGCGTGCGGTACCGGCAGGTCGACCTCGGCCTGGAGCTGGAACTGCCGGTGCCCGAGGCGCAACGGCGTCGCTGGCGCGGCCGGCTGCTGCTGGACTGGGGGGCGATCCCCGGCTCCTACGCGTGGGTGTTCCCCAAGGGCGACACGTTGACCGTCGGGGTCATCGCCGGCCGGGGCGCGGGGGAGCGGACCCGGGCGTACCTGCGCGACTTCGTCGACCGGCTCGGCCTGGCCGGGGTGGACCCGGAGCACGACTCCGGGCACCTGACCCGGTGCCGGGCCGACGACTCGCCGCTGCGCCACGGCCGGGTGCTGGTCGCCGGCGACGCCGCCGGCCTGCTGGAGCCGTGGAGCCGCGAGGGCATCAGCTACGCGCTGCGCTCCGGCGCGCTCGCCGGCGCCGCCGTCGTCGACGGCGACCTGGACGGCTACCGGCGGGCCGTGGACCGGGACCTGACGCCGTCGATGCGCGCCGGGCACCGGCTGCTGGAGGTGTTCTCCCGCCAGCCGGGCGTCTTCCACGCCCTGCTGGCCACCCCGGCCGGGTGGCGGATGTTCGTCCGGTTCTGCCTGGGCCGGGCGAGCTTCGACGAGACGCTGACCCGTGCTCCGGTGCGGGCGGCGCTGGCGCTGCTGGACCGGCTCCCGCAGGCGCGACCGGCGGGGCCGCGATGAGGCTCCTGGACTGAGCGGGCGGCCCCGACCCGACGGGTCGGGGCCGCCCGGCCCGGGGCGGAGCTCAGACGGTCGGGAACTCCACCGGCACGCCCGCCCGCACCAGCCGCCAGTTCGGCACGAAGAAGTCGGCCGGGTCGATGGTGCCCCGCTCCTGCGCCCAGTCGATGAGCAACTGCCGGATCTCCTGCTGCGCGTTGTAGACCTGCGGCTTCACGATGCCCGGGAAGTTGCCGCCGCCGCTGCGCCGGTAGTTGTTCACGGCGACCACGAACCGGGCGTCGTCGGCGACCGGGGCGCCGGTGCCGGGCAGGGCCAGGCGGGTGATCCGCTGGCCGACCGGCCGGCTGACGTCGATGTCGTAGTCGAGGCCGGAGAAGACGTCGTAGTTGTAGTCCGGCACGGCCGGGTCGCTGATCGTCGCCGGGTCCACCGGCGCGCCCACCGCGAGGGTCGTGAAGTACTTCGCCGAGTACTCCAGGTAGGCGCGGACCTCCGCGCCGGTGAGGACCACGGCCTCCAGGGTGTTGTCGTAGACGTACAGCCCGGCCACGTCGCGGATGCGCACGTCACCGGCGGGGAAGACCGCCGTGCGGCTGAACGGCGCGGCGATCGACAGCACCGGCAGGGCCGCGTGCTCCGTGCCGGCCAGCGCCGCGGTGACCACCTCGGTCTGCACGTGGTTGATGAAGTCCAGGATCGGGGTGTCCCGGTAGCGCGACTCGGCCGCCGACAGCTCCACGATGGACCGGGCGACGACCGTGTTGACGTACGACACGGTCTTGGTGTGCTGGCCGCGCACGGCCGCGAGCACCGCCGGATCCTCGACCACCGTGTTGGTGTTCAGCATGGTCGCGTGCTTCGACACGACCTTCCAGCAGCCCCGCTCGCGGGTGAGCGTGAAGTCCATCCGGGTCAGCCGCTGCCCCCACTTGGACGGCTCGGAGAGCAGCACCTGCGCGCCCGTGCGCGCGTTCGTCACGAACTTCTCGACGACCTCGTTGTGCGCGTGCCCGAAGAGGATCGCGTCGATGCCCGGGACCTGCTCGGCGATCATCGCGCACGGGTTCTCGTTCGGCAGCTCCGGGCCGTAGCTGGAGGTGCCGCTGTCGCCGCCGTGCGCCGAGACGATGACGAGGTCCGCGCCGCGCGCCCGCATCACCGGCACCCACCTCGCGGCCGTCTCCACCATGTCGCCGAAGACCAGCTTGCCCTCGACGTTGCCCTTGTCCCAGATCGCCACGCCCGGGTTGGTGAGGCCGAGGATCCCGACCTTCAGCTTCGGCGCGCCGTGCCCGCCGAGCCGGACCTCCTTGATCACGTACGGCAGGTACGCCGGCTTGCCCGTCGCCGCGTTGACCGCGTTCGCGGCGAGGGCCGGGAAGCCGAGCTGGCCGATCCACTTCGCCAGCAGCGGCAGGCCGTAGTTGAACTCGTGGTTGCCCAGCGTCACCGCGTCGTACTTCAGGATGTTCATCGCGTTCGCCATCGGGTGCGTCTCACCGGTGCTGGTGATCGGCTCCTGCTTGGCGTAGTACGTCGCCAGCGGGGTGCCCTGGATCGTGTCGCCCGCGTCGAGGACCAGGGTCGCCCGGCCCGCGCGCTCGGCGCGGATCTGGTTGACCAGGGTGGCCAGCTTCGCGACGCCGACGTCGTTGTGCTTGCTGTCGTCGTACTCGGCGTCGCGGTAGTAGTCCCAGTTGTAGACGTTCCCGTGGGTGTCCGAGGTGCCCAGGACGGTGAGGTCCCAGGTCTTCGGTCCCTTCGCCGTCTTCGGGTCCTTCGACCCGGCCGCCCGGGCCGGGGCGGCGGCGATCAGGGGCGCGGTCGCGGCGGCCGCCGCGACGGCCAGCACCTGGCGGCGCGAGGCGCCGGAGGAGGAGGTCATGAGGTGCCTTTCCAGAGGAAGGGATGCGCCTCGTGGGCGTCGCTGCGCACCATAACGAGCCCCCGTCACTCCCGCCACAGCGACCCGATCCGCCGCCGGTCCGCCGGGCCCCCGCCCGGCTGCGGGCCCGGCCGCCGGGCCCCGCGCGGCTGCGAGCCGGTCCGCCGGGCCCCGCCGCGGCGGGCGTCAGCGGGGCCAGCCCGCCAGCCGGGCCCGCAGCCGGGCGACCTGCGCCCCGTCCAGCCCGTACCGGGCGAAGCGACGGTCCGGCAGCCGGTCCAGGTAGTGACCGGCGGCCCGCACGTCCTGCGGATCCAACGCGGGGTCGAGCTGCCGGGCCAGGCCGAGCACCTCGGCGACCGAATAGTGGTCGAGCACCGCCGCCACGTCGATGAAGTCCCGGACCTCCCGCCGGTTGACCAGCGCCGCCGTCTTGTTGGCGACCAGGTCGCGGACGTCCATCACCGGCCCGAGGTCCATCACCACCGGGCTCCGGTTGCGGTCGAGCCGGCCCAGACTCAACCGGATCCGGCGCGGCCCCCGGCTCACCACGAAGTCCTTCATGTCCCGGTCGAACCCGGCGAACAACTCCGCGAGGTCGCTGTCCGGGTCGGCGTCGCTCACCTCGAACCCGGCGCGCTCCAACGCCGCACGCACCCCGGCCGCCGCCGCGGCCGCCGCCCCCTCGACGTCGGCGAAGAGGTCCACGTCCTCCGTCGGGCGGGAGAACAGCCCGTGCGCGGCCCAGGCGACGCCGCCGCCCAGCACGAACCGGTGCCGCCCGGCGACCGACAGGGCCACCCGGGCGACCTCGCGGTAGAAGTCGTCCGGCGGCGCGGCCCCGGTCACGCCGCCGGCAGGGCCCGGTCGCCGGTCAGGACCGCCGGCCCGCCGCCCTCGTGGCGCAGGACCCGGTGCCGGCGTTCCCACGCCTCGCGGACCCCCCGGGGCAGGTTGAGCAGGCACCACACCTGGCGCAACAGGTGACCGTTGACCAACTGGCGCAGGTCGGCCGCGCGGGTGGTCTCACGCAGGACGTTCTCGTACATCCAGAGCAGGTCGTCCGGGTCGCCGAGGTCGAAGGTGCGGTCCGCGCTCCACATCAGGCGTACGGGCAGCTCGACGACGCCCCGGGTCGGACCCGTCAGCTCGGTCAGGGTGGCGGCGACGACAGCGGGGCGGCCCGGGCGGGCCAGGAAGGCCCCGCCGGTCGCGGTGGGGGAGACGACGCCCTGCATGTTGTCAGGGTAACGCCTGGTCGGGCCGACGCGGCACGACCGCCGCCGGACGACCCGCGCGGCGGGCCCCGCCCGAGTGCCCGAACCGCCCCGTTGTGCGCCGGCCTGGCCGGCTTGATCGACTTCATGTCGGGCAGGTGGGGGTATCCCGCCCCGTTGATGCCCCCACCTGCCCGACATCCCGTCACCCCCCGGTCGGGAGGCAGTGACGTCCGGCGGGCTGTTGCGTTCTGTCTGGTATCGGGTCGCACCGCCTGGTCGGCCCCATGTCGGCGGGAGCGGGCTGATGACATGTGCCGCAGTGCTGATCGTGAGTCTCGTCGCCTGCGGCCAGTTGGCCGCCGGCCCGACCCGACTCGCCGAGCCGGTCCGATCCGAGGCGGGCGCGACGGTGTCCCGCCCGAGCGCGGGTGACGACTTCTCGTTGGCCGTGGTGCCGGGCTCGGCGTCGGTGGTGGCCGGGTACCTGGTCCAGGCCACCGTCCGGACGATCACCACGACCGGGGCGGCGCAGGCGGTCTCCCTCACCGTGGGGGGACTGCCCGCGGGGACGGCCGCGACCGTGGAGCCGGCGGTGGTGGCCTCCGGCGGGTCGGCCGTGCTGACCGTGCGGACCTCGGTGTCCACCCGCGCCGGCACGTACGACGTGGTGGTCGCCGCCGCCGGCGCTTCGGCCCGGCACACCGTCGTCTTCCGCCTGCTGGCGCGGGCCCCGGCGGTGATCAGGGCGGCTTTCTACTATCCGTGGTTTCCGGAGGCCTGGCGGCAGCAGGGCCTGGACCCGTTCACCAACTACGTCCCGGTCCGGGGCCGGTACGCCGTCGAGGAGCCGGTGGTGCGGGCGCAGGTCGCGGACATGCGGTACGGCGGCATCACCATGGGTGTCGCGTCGTGGTTCGGTCGGGGCACGGTGACGGACCGGCACTGGCCGGCGATGGTCCGGGCGGCGCAGGGCACCGGGTTCGTCTGGGCGCCCTACTACGAGCCGGAGGGCACGTCGGATCCGACGCCCGAGCGGATCGCCGACGACCTGCACTACCTGCGGGCCACCTACGGCGGGGAGGGCTCGGCGCTGGCCGTGCTGCCCGACCGGGGGATGCCCGTCTTCGTCTACAACGCGGGGGACGTGACGACCGCGCAGGGCTGCGCCACCGTGGACCGCTGGGTCCAGGCCCAGGCGTTGCTCCAGCGGCGGTTCGGGGAGACGGTGAACGTCAACCTGAAGGTCTTTCCCGGCTACCCGGGCTGTTCCGGCGTGGCGGGGGTGGCCGGGTGGCACCAGTACGGGCCGGCCCGGGCCGAGCACGACTTCAGCGGCGCCCCCGGTGAGGGGTCGTACACCGTCTCGCCGGGGTTCTGGAAGGCCGGACTGGCGTACGGCCAGTCGCCGTTCCTGTCCCGGGACCGGGCGCGCTGGCGGGCGGGGCTGGCCCGGATGAACGCCTCGGGGGCGCCCTGGCAGCTCGTGACGACCTACAACGAGTGGGGCGAGGGGACCGCGATCGAGAGTTCCCGGGCCTGCCGTGGCCCCGCCCCGGCGGGAACGTGGTGCGACTGGAGCGATGCCGGCCGGTCCGACTTCATCAGCGACCTGCACGACCAGTTGCCTCCCGCGAGGGACGCCGGGGCGGTCCCGGGGGCGGCGGCACCCTGACCGACCCCGTCCCCGTGCCGCGTCGCCGAAAAGGAATCAGATTCCTTTTCGGCGACGCGGCATTTCTGTGGAAGTTGCGTGAACCGCCGCGCCGGGAGCGGGTCGCAGAAATGCGTGACCTCGTGGTCGGGCCTTTTCCATGGGCTTGCCTCTCGTAAAGCGGACAACTGCCCGCGCATAATGGCTATGTCATTTTTTGGACTGTTCAGACATTGGACCACTCGCGGTCATTCCCCATAACCTCTCCCGTACCCGAGCGAACCTATGGGCCGACGATTCCGTCGGCTTCGAACCGCGTACGTGAATTGCATTCCTGTGCTCATACGCCGTTTCCCAATGACTGTGAATGGCTCCGGGCTGCTCGGGAACCGGAGGCTGGAGAGGTTTCCCATGATCGGACACGGGCCGGACGCCCGCGAACGGCAGGCCGTCGGAGAAGACGCGGTGCCGGAGCCACGCGAGCTGCGCGCCCCGGACGGTGCGCCGCCGCCCCGGCTGACCGTCATCGTGCCGACCCGCGACGAGGCGGAGAACGTCCCCGTGCTGCTGGGCCGCCTCGCCCCGCTGCTGACACCCCTGCGGGCGGAGGTGCTGTTCGTCGACGACAGCGACGACGGCACCGACCAGGCGATCGCCGCGGCGTGCGCCGGGGCCCCGGTGCCCGTACGGCTGCTGCACCGGCCGCCGGAGGCACGGGCCGGTGGCCTGGGCGGGGCCGTCCTGCTCGGCGCCCGGCACGCCCGGGGCGAGTGGGTCCTGGTCATGGACGCGGACCTGCAACACCCGCCGGAGTCGGCCGCGACCCTCGCGGCGGTGGCCATGCGGCACGACGTCGACGTCGTGATCGGCACCCGGTACGCCGGCCGGGGCTCCACCGCCGGCCTGGACGGGCCGCTGCGGGAGGCCACCTCGTCGGTGGCAACCCGGCTGGTGAAGACCATGTTCCCGCGCCGGCTGGCGACGGTGAGCGACCCGATGAGCGGCCTCTTCGCGTTCCGGCGCGCGGCCGTGCGGCTGGACCGGATGAACCCGCTCGGCTTCAAGGTGCTGCTGGAGCTGCTGGTGCGCCACCCCGGCGCGCGGGTCGCCGAGGTCGCGTACGAGATGGCGCCCCGGCACGAGGGCCGGTCCAAGGCGTCCCTGCGGGAGGGGGTGACGTTCCTGCGGCACCTGTCGCGGCTGCGCGGCCGGCGGCTGGTCGGGCAGATCCGGCGTCGCCCGCGCACCCCGGCGGACCGGCTGCGCCAGCTCGTCCGGATGGTCTGCTTCGGGCTGGTCGGGCTGTCCGGGATGGCGGTGAACACCGCGGCGCTCTGGTTCTTCTACGAACCCGCCAGGCTGCATCACCTCCTGGGCGCGGCGCTGGCCACCCAGCTGTCGACCTCGTGGAACTTCCTGCTGGTGGACAACCTGATCTACCGGCGCACCCGGGTCGGTTCCCTGCCGGCCCGGGCGGTGCGGTTCTTCCTGCTCAACAACGTCCTGCTGCTGTTGCGGCTGCCCGTGTTGCAGGCCCTGGTGTTCGCGGGCGTCGGGGTGCTGGTGGCGAACGCGGCCACCCTGGCGGCGCTGTTCCTGGTCCGCTTCCTGGTCAACGACCAGGTCATCTACGCGGCGCTGGACCGCGGCCGGCGCGACCCGGTCCGGCTGCTGATCGCCTCCGGCGCCGCCGAGGCGGTCACCCCGCCGTCGCGGCGGCGCTACCAGTACCTCAAGTACCGCTACGACGTGGCCGGGGTGGTGACCATCGGGTCCCAGATCATGCTGCCCGAGCTGGAGTTCTTCCGGGCCCAGTGGGTCGCCGACGCCGACGTGGACATCGCGGTGCGGGTCAGCGACGTTGGCGGGCGGGGCCCGCAGCGCCGCGCCGCGCTGACCCAGTACGCCGACCGCTCGGTGCTGCGCTACGAGGAGCAGCTCGGGCGGCTGGGCGCGAACTTCCGCATCCAGCTCGGCTCGCCCATCGAGATCCAGGTCGGCCCGCTGCTGGCCCGGTCCCCGCACGTGGTCTACACGAACATCGTCGAGGCGCTGCTGCGGTTCGTGATGGTCGCCCGGGGCCACATGCTGCTGCACTCGGCCTGCGTGACCCTCGACGGGGTCGGGGTGATGCTCTCCGCGCTCACCGACACCGGCAAGACCGCGACCGTGCTGCGCCTGCTGCGCGACCACGGCGGGCTGTTCCTCTCCGACGACATGACGATCGTGCGGCCCGACGGCACCGCGACCTGCTTCCCGAAGCCGCTGACCATCAGCGCGCACACCCTGCGGGCCGTGCAGGCGCAGGACCTGACGCCCCGGGAGTGGCGGCGGTTGCAGTGGCAGAGCCGCCTGCACTCCAAGGGGGGCCGGTCGCTGGCGCTGGCCCTGGCCCGGTTCAACCTGCCGATCATGGGCATCAACGCCGTCACCCAACTGCTGGTGCCGCCGCCCAAGTACAGCGTCGACCGGCTGGTGCCGTGCCGCATCGGCACCACCGCCCGGGTCGAGGAGCTCTTCGTCATCGAGCGCGGCCGGCCCGCGACGAGCGAGCTCGACCACGACGAGACGGTGACCCGGATGATCCGCAACACCGACGACGCGTACGGCTTCCCGCCCTTCCGGTATCTCGCGCCGTCGCTGGCCATCGACGGCCTGCACTACCCGGAGCTGCGCCTGCGGGAGCGGGAGATCCTGGCCGGCTTCCTGTCCCGGGTCCGCAGCCGGGTGCTCGTCTCCGACCGGTTCGGCTGGGCCGACGACATCCCCCGGCTGCTGCGCGGCGAGCGCGGCGCGGCGGCGGCCCCCGTCGTGCCCGCCCAGGGGTGGCCGCGCTGGAGCGGGGACCTGACGGTCGCCGGGGAGCCCGCGTGAGCCAGCCGGGCACCGCCACGGCCGTCGTGCCGGGCCAGCGCCGGGACCACCCGGACGGCCCGGTCCGCCGCGGGTTCCCGCCGCCGGCGGGGTGGCTGCCGGCCCTGACCCGCCGCCGGTGGGCGGTGGCCGCCGCGCTGGCCGCGATCGGCGGGCTGGCCCTGCTCGTCCGGTCCTGGCGGATCGACCTCTTCGGCTTCAACAGCGACGAGGTGGTCTACGCCGGGCAGGCCGCCTCCCTGGCCGGCAACCCCGGCTACACGGACCTGTTCCCGGTGTTCCGGGCGCACCCGATGCTGTTCCAGGCGGTGCTGTCGCCGCTGCTGCGGTCCGGCGAGGTGGGCATGGGCGGCCGGTGGTTCGTCGCCGTGATCGGGGTGCTCACCGTCCTGGCGGTGTACCCGCTGGGGGCCCGTCTCTACGGCCGGCGCGTCGGGCTGCTCGCCGCGCTGCTGCTCGCGGTCATGCCGTACCACGTGATCGTGACCCGGCAGATCCTGCTGGACGGGCCGATGGTGCTGCTCAGCACGCTGACGCTCTACTGCCTGGTCCGCTACGTGCAGCGGCAGGAACTGGCCTGGTACCTGGCCACCGCCGGGATGCTCGGGCTCACCATGCTGGCGAAGGAGACCAGCGTCGTGCTGGCCGGCAGCGTCTACGCGTTCCTGGCGCTGACCCCGCGCGTGCGGCGGCCGGTGCGGGCCACCCTGCTGGTCCTGCCGGCGCTGGCCGTGGTCTTCGCGGCGCACCCCGTCTCCCAGGCCCTCGCCGGTGGGTCGAACAGCGGCCGCAACTACCTGGTGTGGCAGTTGTTCCGCCGGCCCAACCATCCCATGTCGTTCTACCTGGAGACCGTGCCGGCGGCGCTGGGCGTGCTGCTGCTCGTCGCCGCGGCGGGCGGCCTCTGGTGGGCCCGCAGGCGCAACGGCTGGCGGGAGACGCTGCTGCTGTCCTGGATCGCCGTGCCGGTGGTGTTCTTCGAGCTCTGGCCGGTGAAGGGCTTCCAGTACCTGCTGCCGGTGGCGGTGCCGGTGGCGCTGCTCGGCGCGCGGGCCCTGCTCCTGGTGCCGGTGCCGGCGCGGCTGCGCTGGCCCGGCCGGGGCGGCACCGCCCGCCCGGTGCCGGCCCGCGCCGGCCGGGCGCTGCGGCTGGCCGCCGTCGCCCTGGTCGTCTCGACGCTGGCGGCCTCGTCCTGGGACGCGGTCAGCCACCAGGGCCGCTCGACGTTCCTCGCCGGCTCCGGCGGCGTGCCGGGCGGCCGGGAGGCGGGACGCTGGATCACCGCGCACACCCCGGAGGGCTCGGTGATCCTCACGCTGGGCCCCTCCATGTCGAACATCGTGCGGTTCTACAGCCGGCGGCAGAGCTACGGCCTGTCGGTGAGCCCGAACCCGCTGCACCGCAACCCGTCCTACGTGCCGCTGAACAACCCGGACGGGTGGCTGCGCAACAACAATCTGCACTACGTCGTGTGGGACTCGTTCTCCGCGCGGCGGTCCCCCTTCTTCGCCGACCGGCTGATGACGCTCGTCCGCCGGTACCACGGCCGGGTCGTGCACACCGAGTACGTCGGGACCGCCGACGCCTCGGGTCGCGTGACGCCGGTGCCCGTGGTGGTCGTCTACGAGGTGCGTCCATGATCCGTCCGACCCCCGTCCACCCGTCCGCCGCCGTGCCGCGGCGGG
This sequence comes from Micromonospora sp. WMMD712, assembly GCF_029581295.1. Taxonomy (NCBI): domain Bacteria; kingdom Bacillati; phylum Actinomycetota; class Actinomycetes; order Micromonosporales; family Micromonosporaceae; genus Micromonospora; species Micromonospora sp. WMMD712. The sequence goes on along the minus strand of NZ_CP120743.1, from coordinate 962,162 downwards.
CCCGCCGGACGCCGCTCGTCGCCGTGCTGGCGGGCCTGGCCCTGGCGGCCTGGCCGTCGGCGGCGCTGGCCCGGCCCGCCCCGGCCCCGAGCGCCCCGGCCCCGAGCGCCCCGGCCCCGAGCGCCCCGGCCCCGGCGGCCCCCCGCACGGCCACGCCCGTCGAGCACTTCGTCTTCCTCATGCAGGAGAACCACACCTTCGACAACTACTTCGGCACCCGGCCGGGCGTCGACGGGTACCCGAAGGACGTCTGCATGCCGGTGCGACGGGGCGTGCCGGAGCCCTGCGTCACCCCGTTCCACATCGGCAAGCTAGGCGCGATCGACCTGGACCACTCCGCCGAGGCGTTCCGCACCCAGTTCAACGGCGGCCGGATGGACGGCTTCGTCGAGGGGGTGAGCAAGCAGGGCAAGGACGGCCGGATGGCGATGGCCTACTACGACGAGCGGGACCTGCCCTACTACTGGAACATCGCCGACGAGTACGTGCTGTTCGACCGCTTCTTCAGCTCCTCCAACTCCGGCAGCATCCGCAACCACATGTACCGGGTGACCGGCGGGCCGGGCGCCGCCGGCAAGGCCGAGACCATCCCGGCGCAGGGCTGGGGGGACATCCCCACCATCTTCGACCGGTTGGAGGCCGCCGGGATCAGCTGGAAGTTCTACGTGCAGAACTACGACCCGACGATCACCTTCCGGTCCCGGGTGGAGGAGGAGAACATCGACCGGGGCGCGCAGGTGATCTGGGTGCCGCTGCTCGCGTACGCCCGCTACGTCGACGACCCCCGGCTGTCCAGCAAGATCGTCGACCTGGACGAGTACTACACCGACGCCGCCCGGGGCGACCTGCCGGCCGTGTCGTTCATCGCCCCGGCGGGCAACAGCGAACACCCGCCCGGCAACATCGGCTCCGGCCAGAACCTCGTCCGGGCGCTGCTCACCCAGCTCATGCGCTCCCCGGACTGGCCGTCGTCGGCGTTCCTGTGGTCCTACGACGACTGGGGCGGCTGGTACGACCACGTCACCCCGCCCCAGGTCGACCGCTACGGCTACGGCTTCCGCGTGCCCGCGCTGCTGGTCAGCCCGTACGCCCGCCGGGGGTACGTCGACTCGACCACCCTCGACTTCACCTCCGCCCTGAAGTTCATCGAGGTCAACTGGGGGGTGCAGCCGCTGGCCAGCCGGGACGCGAAGGCGCAGACGTTCCTGGGCGCGTTCGACTTCGACGCCCCGCCGCGCCCCGGCGTGCTGCTCAGCGCCGAGCGGGTGCCGGTGGCGGTGCACCGCCCCGACCCCCGGCCGGTCTACGCCTCGTACGCCGTCGCGGTCGGCCTGGTCGCGGCGCTGGTCGCGGCGGCGGCGCTGCGCGGCCGGCGGAGGCACCGGTGACCGCCCGGCGGCTGCTGCCGCTGCTGCTGGGCGTGCTCGCGGCGCTGCTCCTGCCGACGCCCGCCGTGGCCGCGCCCGCCTCCGCGCTGCCCGGCACGTTGAAGATCCAGATGGTGCCGCCGATCAGGGGCGTGGTGGTGACGGTCGACGGCAACACGGCCCGCTCCGACCCCAAGGGGATGCTGCGCGTGCGGGTGCGCAACTTCACCGGCCTGGACCAGCGGTTCACGGTGGTGCCCACCGAGGTGGGCCCCGACCGCCGGGTGCTGCTCGACCGGTTCCGGGGCAGCCTCGACCACGGGGTGCACAGCCGCACCGTCGAGGTGGGGCTGCGCACGCAGCGCCGCGTCACGTGGCGCTACGCCGACCGCGACGGCGCGCCGGTCCCCGTCGAGCGGGTGACCGAGATGCGGCTGCGCAGCAACACCGGCGAGGTGATCGAGCTGACCGGGGCCGACCTGGCCCGGCCGCTCTGGGTCGCCGAGAGCCGCACCCAGCAGGGCCCCCGGGGGTTGGCCTCCAAGCAGCTCTACTACGTCGTCGACACCGTCATGGTCGACGGCACGTCGGTGGTGAACCGGGCGGGCCACAAGTTCGTCCCGTGGGAACGCCAGGACTGGCTGATCGAGCTGCTCTTCTTCAAGGTGTCCTTCTCCGCCGACGACATGTTCTTCGCCCGGCGGGCCGGCGACGCCATCCGGCTCACCCGCGCCGACGGGCGCGTGCAACGGCTGCCGTTCGCCGCCGACGGCAGCGTCCTGGTGCCCGACCTGCCCCGGGGCACCTACACGGTGACCGTGCTCGGCGGCGGGGTCTCCTTCGGGCGGCCGGTGAGCATCAGCCGCGACCAGCAGGTGACGCTCAGCGTGATCAGCCCCGTCGACCTTGCGCTGGTGGTGCTCGGCGTGCTCGGGGTGGCGGTCGGCCTGGTCCTGGCCGGCCGGCCGGCGCTGCGGCGGCGGCTGCGGGTCCGGCTGCCCCGCCGGGCGCGCGCGGCCCACCAGCGGACCGGCCGGTGGCGGCGGCCGCTGCGGCTCGGGCTGGGGTCCGTCCTGGCGGCGCTGCTGGTGGCCGCCGTCGTCGGGGTGGTCGCGTCGCGGCCCGCCCGGGCGGCGGACGGCGCCGCGCCGGCCACCCCCGCCGCCGCCCCGGTCCCCGTGTTCGCCCATTACTACATCTGGTTCAACCCGACATCGTGGAACCGGGCGAAGATCGACTATCCGCAGCTCGGGCGGTACTCCAGCGACGACACCGAGATCATGCGGCGGCACGTGCGGATGGCGAAGGCGGCCGGGGTGACCGGCTTCCTGGTCTCCTGGAAGCACACCCCGCAGCTCGACGACCGGTTGGCCAAGCTGGTCGAGGTGGCCCGGGCGGAGGACTTCCGGCTCGGCATCGTCTACCAGGGGCTCGACTTCAGCCGCAAGCCCCTGCCCCTGGCCACCGTCCGCGCCGACCTCGACCTCTTCGCCACCCGCTACGCCACCGACGCGGTCTTCGACGTCTTCGACAAGCCGGTGGTGATCTGGAACGGCAGCGACCGGTTCACCGCCGCCGAGGTCGCCGACACCGTCCGCGTCGCACGGCAGCGGCTGCTGGTTCTCGGCGCCGCCAAGTCCACCGAGGAGGTCGCGGCGTACGGCACGGCGCTCGACGGCCACGCGTACTACTGGTCGTCGGGTGACCCGGTCGACGGCCGCACGCAGAACCGGCTGGCGGCGATGTCCCGGGCGGTGCACCTGCACGGCGGGCTGTGGATCGCCCCGGTCGCCCCCGGGTACGACGCCCGCCAGCTCGGCGGGCAGCGGGAGGTGGACCGCCGCGACGGCGAGACGCTGCGGGCGTCGTTCGCCGCCGCGCGGCTGTCCCAACCCGACGCGCTCGGTGTGATCAGCTGGAACGAGTTCAGCGAGAACACCCATATCGAGCCGAGCGAGCGGTTCGGCGTGAGATACCTGGAGGTGCTGGCGGACCTGCTGGGCGTCGACGTCGACGACGACGTGGCGATGGACAGCCAGCAGGAGCACGACGACCACTGGGGCCTGCCCGCCTGGGGCGCCGTGGTGGCCAGCGGCGGCGTCCTCGCCGTGCTGCCGCTGTGGGTGTTCCTCCGCCGCCGGCGTTCGCCGGACGGCGCGGCGCCACCGGCGCAGCGCGGCGCCGACCACGACGTGGAGGCGCCTGTGGACAACTGACGGGGCGGCGTCCCGCCCCGGGCGTCGCCCCGACCTCGTGTACGGGGCTGGAGGAGTCATGACAAGTGAACACCGCAGGACTGCGGGCCGCGCCGTGGCGGTCCTGCTGCTGGCGGGCGCGGCCCTGGCGGGGCCCGCCGCGCCGGCCGCGGCGGCGACCCTGACCCCGGCGGCCGACGCCACCGTGGACGCCGACCACCCCGACCGCAACTACGGCACGGCCGTCTCGCTGCGGGTCGACGGCTCGCCGCGCGAGGTCGCCTACCTGCGCTTCGACGTCACCGGCGCCGGGGCGGAGGCGTCGGCGGTGCTGCGCCTGTACGCCGAGACGGCGAGCAGCACCGGGCTGAGCGTGCACGGCGTCTCCGCCGTCGACTGGCGGGAGGACACGCTGACCTACCAGAACGCCCCGCCGATCGGGCCCGCCGTCGCCAGCAGCGGACCGACCGCGGCCGACACGTGGCTCTCCGTCGACGTGTCGGCGCTGGTCGCCGGGGACGGGCCGGTGACCCTGGCGCTCACCACGACCAACGACACCGGATTCCGGCTCACCGGCCGCGAGGGCACGGACACGCGGATGCCTCAGCTGATCGTCCCCGCCCCGCCGAACCCGTCGCCGTACACGATCAGCCGCGTCGGGGACGCCACCTACCGCGCCGTCTCCCAGGTGACGGGGCAGACCTGGACGGGCAGCCTCAAGAGCGTGGTGGAGAGCGCGGCGGCCGACGTGAACCGGCTCGGCGGCGGCACGATCGTGTTCACCGCCGGCACGTTCGACCTGGGCACGGAGTTCTTCAAGCTGGTGGGGCTGCGCAACGTGACGTTCGCGGGCGCGGGGATGGACCTCACGCTGATCCGCAACTACAGCTCCGCCGCCGCCGACACCGAGCCGTTCAACACGAAAGGGCTGGACGGCGGGGTGGTCCGGGACCTCACCGTGTCGGCCGGCGGCCCGCCCCGCACCACCAGCGACGCCCTCGACTTCGACGACGGCAACAACATGCTGGTGGAGCGGGTGCGGGTGACCGCGTCCCGGGGGCGGGGCATCATCTTCGACGGCAAGAACCAGACCTGGACCTCGATGGGCAACACGGTGCGCGACTGCCAGGTCAGCGGCACCGCCAGCGACGGCATCGAGCTGCTGGCGACCAGCGGGGACACCGTCACCGGCTGCGAGATCACCGATGTCGGCGGGCACGGGATCCAGGTCAACCGGTCGTCGCCGACCGCCGACCAGCCGAACAAGACCGCCGACGACAACCTCGTCAGCGGCAACCGGATCGACCAGGCCGGGCAGGACGGCATCAACGTCGACGGCGGCGACGACAACCACATCGTCGACAACCATGTCGCCAACAGCGCCGACGACACCGCCGGCCGCGACGGCATCCGGATCACCACGGCCCCGGGGGTGCCCTGCTCCGGCAACGTCGTCAGCGGCGACGTGGCCACCGACTTCCAGGCCGTCAAGACCCAGCGGTACGGCCTGAACATCGCCTCCCCGGGCTGCGTGGCGACGGTCGTGGGGCCGGGCAACAACCTCGCCGGCAACCTGTCCGGGGCGATGCGGGACGCCGGCACCGGGACGGTCTTCCGGTAGCCCCGGGCACCCGCCGGGGGCGGGTCGGGTCCGCCGGGCCGACGGCGGCGGTGGACCCGGCCCGGCCTCACCTGCCGACGTACTCGCGCAGGTGGGTGGCGGTGCGCGTGTCCCCGTGGGCGACCAGGTCGGCCGGGGTGCCGGTGAACACGATCCGGCCGCCGTCGTGGCCGGCGCCCGGGCCGAGGTCGATGATCCAGTCCGCGTGCGCCATCACCGCCTGGTGGTGCTCGACGACGACCACGGTGTTGCCGGCGTCGACCAGCCGGTCCAGCAGGGCCAGCAGCCTGTCGACGTCGGCCAGGTGCAGGCCGGTGGTGGGCTCGTCCAGCACGTAGGTGTGCGCCTTCTCGCCCATGTGGATGGCCAGCTTGAGCCGCTGCCGCTCGCCGCCGGAGAGGGTGGTCAGCGGCTGGCCGAGACCGAGGTAGCCCAGGCCGACGTCGGCCAGGCGGTCCAGCACCGCGCGGGCCGGCCCGCTCGGGAAGAAGCCCTGCGCCTCGGTCACCGACATGCCGAGCACCTCGCTGATGTTCTTGCCCCGCAGCGTGTACGCGAGCACCTGCGGGGTGAACCGGCGGCCCTCGCACTCCTCGCACACCGAGGCGACGCCGGCCATCATCGCGAGGTCGGTGTAGACGACGCCGATGCCCCGGCACTTCGGGCAGGCCCCCTCGGAGTTGGCGCTGAACAGCGCCGGCCGGACCTTGTTGGCCCTGGCGAAGGCGGCCCGGACCGGGTCGAGCAGGCCGGTGTAGGTGGCCGGGTTGCTGCGCCGGGAGCCGCGGATGGGGGACTGGTCGACGACGACCACCCCCTCCCGGCGGGGCAGGCAGCCGTGGATCAGCGAGCTCTTGCCGGAGCCGGCCACGCCGGTGACGACGGTCAGCACGGCGAGCGGCACATCGACGTCGACGCTGCGCAGGTTGTGCAGGTCGGCGCCGCGGATCGGCAGGTGGCCGGTGGGCGTGCGGACCCGGTCCCGCAGCCGCGCCCGGTGGTCCAGGTGCCGGCCGGTCAGGCAGTCGGCGCGGCGCAGCCCGGCGACGTCCCCGGCGTAGCAGATCCGGCCGCCGTCCGGGCCGGCCCCCGGGCCGAGGTCGACCACGTGGTCGGCGATCGCGATGGTCTCCGGCTTGTGCTCCACGACCAGCACCGTGTTGCCCTTGTCCCGCAGGCGCAGCAGCAGGCCGTTCATCCGGGCGATGTCGTGCGGGTGCAGCCCGACCGTCGGTTCGTCGAAGACGTACGTGACGTCGGTGAGGCTGGAGCCGAGGTGCCGGACCATCTTGACCCGTTGGGCCTCCCCGCCGGACAGGGTGCCCGACTCGCGGTCGAGGCTGAGGTAACCCAGGCCGATCTCGACCAGCGAGTCGAGCAGCTCCCGCAGGTTGGCCACCAGCGGGGCCACCGACGGGTCGTCGATGCCCCGCACGAACGCGGCGAGGTCGCTGATCTGCATCGCGCTGCACTCGGCGATGTTGCGGCCGGCGATCCGCGCGGACAGGGCGGCCTGGTTGAGCCGGGCGCCGGCGCAGTCGCCGCAGGTCGCGAACGTGACCGCCCGTTCGACGAACGCCTTGATGTGCGGCTGCGTCGGCTCCTTGTCCTTGCTCAGGTAGAGCCGGCGGACCTTCACCGCCAGGCCCTCGTAGGTGATGGTGTGGTTGCCGACCTTCATCTTGGTGGCCGGCTTGTGCAGGAAGTCCCGCCACTGCTGCGCGGTGAAGTCCTGGAGCTTGACGTCGGGGTCGAACAGGCCGGAGCCGACGATGCTCTGCCAGTACCAGGAGTCGACCGCGAAGTTCGGCACGGTGATCGCCCCGTCGTTGAGCGAGCGCTCCACGTCGACGAGCTGGTCGACGTCGAGGTCGGAGACCCGGCCGAGCCCTTCGCAGGTGGGGCACATCCCCTCGGCGAGGTTGAAGCTGAACGCGCCGGCCGGGCCGACGTGCGGCTGCCCCAGCCGGCTGAAGACGATGCGCAGCATCGCGTACGCGTCGGTCGCGGTGCCGACGGTCGAGCGCGAGTTGGCCCCCATCCGCTCCTGGTCGACGACGATCGCGGCGCTGAGGTTGCGCAGCGAGTCGACGTCGGGCCGGGACAGGCTGGGCATGAACGACTGGAGGAAGGCGCTGTACGTCTCGTTGATCATCCGCTGCGACTCGGCGGCGATGGTGCCGAACACGAGCGAGGACTTCCCCGAGCCGGAGACGCCGGTGAAGACGGTGAGGCGGCGCTTCGGGATGTCCACCGAGACGGACGCGAGGTTGTTCTCCCGGGCGCCGCGCACCTCGATCATGTCGTGGCTGTCGGCGATGGACCGTGCTGGCTGCGTCATGCGAACCCTTCACGCGGGCGACGGGTGGAGTGGCCCCGGCCGGTGGTCGGCCCCGGGCCTGGTCGCTTCCATTGTCTCATTCGACCGACCGTGAAGACTTTTCTCGGCGCTTCCCGCGCTGGGGTGCGCCCGATGGTGGAAAAGTCTCAAAGCGAGGGCATCCGGAGCGGGTCCGGCCCCGGCGCACGCCGACGGGCCCCGCCCGGTGGGGGTCCACCGGGCGGGGCCCGTCCGATCGGGTCGGCCCGTCGGTCAGTTCAGGCCACAGGTGGCCAGGTCCAGGCGGGGGTCGGGGCGCTGGCCGGTGACCCGGCCGATGTCGGTGGCGATCCGGTTGAGCACCGCCACCCGCTTGTCCTTCAGCGGGCCGAGGATGGCGTTGTTGACGAAGTTCGGGCCGCCCTCCGGCCGGACCGCGAGCTGGGCGAGGCGGGCGTCGGCCTCGGCGATCTGCTGGTCGAGCTGGTTCAGCTCGCCCTGCACCTGACCGGCGGCGGCAGCGGGCACCGCGCCGAGCTGGTTGCGCACGTTCGGGCAGTTCACCGTCTGCGCCGCGCCGGCGTTGCCGCCGGTGTTGCCGTTGCCCGCGTTGTTGCCGGCCCCCGCGTTGCCGCCGTTGTTGCCGGTGTTGCCGTTGCCCGCGTTGTTGCCGCCGGTCGCGTTGCCGCCCGCCGCGTTGCCCGCCCCGGCGGCGTTGAGGCCGCAGGTGGCGAGGCCGGACAGGTCGGGGCGCTGCCCGCCGGCCCGCGCGATGTTGATCGCGATCCGGTCGAGCACGGCGATCCGCTTGCTCCTCAGCGGGCCGAGGACGGCGTTGTTGACGAAGTTCGGGCCGCCCTCGGGCTTCACGGCGAGCTGGGCGAGGCGGGCGTTCGCGGCGGCGATCTCCCGGTCCAGGTTGGCCAGCTCCTGCTGGACCCCCGCCGCCGCGCCGGCCGGCACGGCCGGCAGCTGGCCGCGCACGTCGGGGCAGTTCACGGTCTGCGCGCCGCCGGCCGCGACCGCGCCGTCGCTGCCGGCGTTGCCGTTGTTGCCGCCCGCGTCGGCCGGGGCCGCGCCGTTGCGCAGCGTGCAGGTGGCGAGCTGGTCGAGGCCGGCCGGGGCGGTGCCGCCGACCCGGGTGATGTTCAGCCGGATCCGGTCGAGCACGGCGCGGCGCTTGCCGGCGATGTCGTTGAGCTGGCCGTTCGCGGCCCCCGGCTCGCGGGCCAGCCGGGCGTTGACGTTGGCGATCTGGGTCTCCAGGTTGCGCAGCTCCTGGTCCACTCCCGCCTTCGCGGCCGCCGGCACCGCGCCCAGCTTGTCGGCCACGGTCGGACAGGTGACCGACACCGCCGTCGCCGTGCTCTCGCCGGCGTTGGCCAGCGACAGCCCGGCACCGAGCGCCAGTGCCGCGAAGGCACCGACCCCGCCGAGCTTCAGGACGGCATTCTTTCGCGTGCGCCTGACCATGCACCTCTCCTTGTCCTGACCGCCGCAGCGTCCGGGGTCAATTTCCGAACGCGTCGCCGACGGTGTGCCGTGACGATTGAAGGAAACCGGAGACCGGCCGGTGGGAACGGCGTCACGCCCGTTCCCGGAATTGTTCCGGACGGTTACACGGACAGGCGGATACGTCGTGACCGACCCGGCATGGCGGTCGTGGACGACCCGTTTTCCTTCGCCCGTGAGTACGGATCCTCCGCAGCGATAGTTCAACCCATTCCCGGGGAGTTTTCGACCCCCGCCGGCCCGCCCGGAGCGGAACCGGGAACGCCCCGGCTCCGGCCCTGGTCCGCCGGACAGCGACCGGTCGCACCGTTAGGGTGCAGGGCATGAGAGCTCCGGTGCTGGCCCTCGCCGCCGCCGTCGTCGTCGTCGGCACGTCCGGGGCGCCCGCGCCGCTCACCGCCCACGCGGCCCCCCGGGCCGCCGTGCCGGCCGCCCCGGTGCCCTGCCCCAAGGCGCGGGCGCCGCAGGTGGAGCGCTCCCCACGGCCCACGCCCCCGCCGTCGGTGCCGCTGCACCGGACGGTGGGCGGCCCGGCGCTGGCGACCCCGGCCCTGGTCGCGCCGTCCGGCGCGCCCGCGCCGCCGCCGGTCACCGCGACCTCCTGGCTGGTCGCCGACCTGGACACCGGGGCGGTGCTCGGCGGCTGCGGCCCACACGAGTACGCCACGCCGGCCAGCGTGCAGAAGCTCCTGCTGACCGCCGCCGCGCTGCCGAAGCTGGACCCGAAGCAGACGGTCACGGTGACCCACGAGGACCTGGACATCGCCCCCGGCAGCTCGGCGGTTGGCCTGCTGGAGGGCGGCCGCTACACCGTCGAGACCGTCTTCCTGGGGCTGCTGCTGCAATCCGGCAACGAGGCGGCCAACGTGCTGGCCCGGCTGATCGGCGGCCCCGACGGCGCGGCCGGCGGGGTGCGCGCGATGAACGCCGAGGCCCGCCGCCTCGGCGCCCTGCAGACCCACGCGGTGACCCCGTCCGGCCTGGACGGGCCCGGCCAGTTCACCAGCGCGTACGACCTGGCGCTGATCGCCCGGGTCTGCTTCGCCGACGCCACCTTCCGCCGGTACACGCTGACCGAGCAGGCCCGGATCCCCGACCAGCCCGCGCTGCGCCGCAAGGGCTTCCAGATCCAGAACGAGAACCAGCTCGTCTACCGCTACCCGGGCGCGCTGGGTGGCAAGACCGGCTTCACCGACTACGCCCGGCACACCTACGTCGGCGCGGCGCAGCGCGGCGGCCGGCGGCTCGTGGTGACCCTGCTCGGCGCCGAGCCCCGGCCGATGCGCGGCTGGGAGCAGGGCGCGGCGCTGTTGGACTGGGGCTTCTCGCTGCCCCGCGACGCCTCGGTGGGCCGCCTCGTCGCGCCGGGGGAGACGGCCGCCAACGGCGCGCCCGTGGCGCCCCCGACGGCCGGCGCGCCGGTCACCCCCGAGCCGCGCGCGGTGGCCGCCCACCGGGCCGTCCCGTCGGGCTGGGCGGCGACCTGGCCGTTCGCCGCCGCTGCCGCCGCCGTGGCCGGCCTGCTCGCCGTCGTGCTCCTGCGCCGCCGCCGACGCCGGGCCTGAACCGCCCGCCCGAGGCGACGCGCCGCGGCAGGGCGGGAGTCAAGCCGCGCCGAACGGGTAAGCGCGCGCGGTGAACGCGCAGCACCGGGGGACGATCGTCGTCGTGTCGGCGGACGTGGGGGCCGGGCACGACTCGGCCGCCGCCGAGCTGACCCGTCGGCTCGCCGACCGGGGCTTCGCGGTGCACCGGGTGAACTTCCTCGACCTCCTGCCCCGCCCGGTGCGGTCGATGTTCCGCGAGGCGTACCGGGGTGTGCTGCGCTGGGCGCCGTGGGGATACGACGCGCTGTTCGCCATCACCGGCCGGTCCCGGCTCACGGTGGCCGTCCTGCGGGGCGCGCTCGCGCCGCTGCGGGGACGCGCCCGGCGGGCCGTCCCGGCCGGCACCCGGGCGGTCGTCACCACGTACCCGTTCGCGAACCAGCTCCTGGGGCCGTTGCGCCGCAGCGGGGTGCTCCCCGTCCCACTGGTCACCTACGTCACCGACTTCGTCGTGCACCCGACCTGGGTCGCGCCCGGCGTGGACGTCTACTGCACCCTGCGGCACGCCCGCCACCAGCCGTCGGGAACCGGCGCGACGCTCGACGTCCGCACGGTCTCACCGCTGGTCTCGGCCGACTTCCCGGCGGCGACGCAGACCACCCGCCGCGCGGCCCGGCGGCGCTTCGGGCTGCCGGAGCGGGAGCGGCTCGTGCTGATCGTGGCCGGGGCGTGGGGGACGGGCGACGTCGAGGCGACCGTCGCCGCCGTGGACGCGGCCGACGGGGTGCGCACCGTGGTCGTCTGCGGCCGCAACGCCGACCTGCGCCAGCGGCTGCGGGGGCCCACCCGGCACGTTCTCGGCTGGGTCGACGACATGCCCACGCTGATGCGGGCCGTCGACGTGGTGGTCGAGAACGCGGGCGGGCTGACCTGCCAGGAGGCGCTGAGCTGCGGACTACCGGTGATCACCTACCGTCCCCTGCCGGGACACGGCCGGGCCAACGCCGCGATCCTCGCCGCCGCGGGACTGACCCGGTGGGCCCCGTCCGCCGAGCAGTTGCGGCGGGCGCTGGCCACGCTGGCCACGCCGGATCCGCCGTCCGTCGGCGGGTGGCCGGGCGGCTGGGCGGACCCCGCCGCCCTGGTGGCCGACGAGGCGGGGCGGCAGACCGGCGCGGGCTGCGCCGCGTACCGCAGGAGGAGGGCCGTGCTCGACGCGGTGGACGAGGCGGTCGGCGTGCTGGCCACGGTGCTGCCGTCGATCCGGTGGGTGGGCGGGCGGTGACCGCGCCGCGCGGCCGCCGCCGCTGCGCCCTCGCGCTGGCCGGCGCGGCCGCCGTCGCGGTCACCGCCCACGCCGGCCCCGCGACCACCGCCGTGGGGCCGGTGCGCCGCCGGTTCCTCCCCCGGCTCGACGGGGCGGGCCCGCCCGGACGGATCGCGCTGACCTTCGACGACGGGCCCGACCCCGAGTCCACCCCGCGCTTCCTCGACGTGCTCGCCGCGCACCGGACGCGGGCCACCTTCTTCGTGCTCGGCACGATGCTCGTGCGGTCACCCTGGCTGGCGGCGGACCTCGTCGCCGGCGGGCACGAGGTGGCCGTGCACGGCTGGGAGCACCGCAACCTGCTGGGCCGGGGCCCGCTGGCCACCTACCGGGACCTGGCCCGCACCCGGGCGCTGGTCGAGGCCGCCACCGGCCGGGCCCCGCGCTTCTTCCGCCCGCCGTACGGCGTGCTGACCGGCCCGGCGCTGCTGGCCGGCGCGCGGCTCGGGCTGACCCCCGTGCTGTGGAGCCGGTGGGGGCGCGACTGGACGGCGGCGGCGACCCCCGACTCGGTCTTCGACACCGTCGCCGCCCGGCTGGCCGGCGGCGACACCGTCCTGCTGCACGACGCGGACTGCGCCGCGGCCCCCGGGTCGTGGCGGGCCACCCTCGCCGCGCTGCCCCGGCTGCTGGCGGAGTGCCGCCGCCGGGGCTGGACGGTGGGCCCGCTCGGCGCGCACCTGGAACCGGCGCGGTGAGCCCGCCGGCGGCGCAGGGGCGCGTGTCGCCGTCGACAGGAGGGCGACCTGATCCATAGACTGCGATCTTTCTGGAGTCACGAGCCCAGGAGGACGTCACGTGTCGAGGTCATCCCGCCGGCGGCCGGTCCCGCCGCCCCCGGCCCGTCCCCGCCGGCCACGGGCGTTGTCCCGGCTCGCCGGGGTCGCGCTGCTCGCCACGGGCCTGGTCGGCGGCAGCGCCGCCGTCGCCGTCGCCGCGCCGCCGTCGGCCACCGGGCGCGCCGTCGCCGAGCCGCCGCCGCAGACGACGCCCGGGCCGTGCGCGTACACCGAGACCCCCGACGAGCCGCCCGCCCGGCCCGTCCCGCTGCCGCCCGACCCGCGCCGGACGCCCGACCACGGCACCGTTCGGGTCACGCTGCGCACCAACCACGGCCCGATCGGGCTGACCCTCGACCGCGAGCAGGCCCCCTGCACCGTGCAGAGCTTCCTGCACCTGGCCCGGCACGGGTTCTACGACCGCACGCCGTGCCACCGGCTCACCGCGTACCCGACGCTGAGCGTCCTCCAGTGCGGCGACCCGTCGGGCACCGGCGAGGGCGGGCCGGGCTACCGGTACGCCGACGAGCTGCCCACCGGCCTGCCGCCCGCGCCGACGGACCCGACGGGCGAGCGCCGCCTCTACGCCCGGGGCCTGCTCGCCATGGCCAACGCCGGCCCCGACACCAACGGCAGCCAGTTCTTCCTGGTATACGCGGACTCGGCGCTGCGCCCGAACTACACCGTCTTCGGCGAGGTGGACGCCGCCGGCCTGGCCACCCTGGACCGGATCGCCGCGGGCGGGATCGCCCCCACGCCCGAGGACCCGGCCCCGGTCGACGGCGCGCCCGCGCTGCCGGTGGAGATCCGTCGGGCGGTGCGCGGGCGCTGAGCCCGCCGCCGGCCACCGGATCCGGCGGGTTGCCGCGAACCGGGCGGAACTGCTGCTAGAACGGTGGCATGGGACGGCGGCGCGGGGCGGATCGGTCCACCCGGTCCACCCGCGCCGCCGCCCCGGCCGTGGTCGTCGTGGCGGTCGCCGCGCTGCTGCCCGGCTGCCCCGCGCCGCAGCGCCCGGCGCCCGCGCCGGCCAGTCCGTCCGCCCTGGCCACCCCGGCCACCCCGACGCCCGCCGGGTCGCGCGCCCCGACCGGGTTCGTCGACCTGTCCGACGTGGACCCGACCGTCGTCACCGACATCCGGTACGCGACCGCCCACAACTTCGTCGGCCGTCCGGTCGCCGGCTACCGGGAGCCGCTGTGCCTGCTCACCCGGCCCGCCGCCGACGCGCTGCGCCGGGCGCAGCAGGCGGCCCGCGCCACCGGCCACCGGCTCAAGGTGTACGACTGCTACCGGCCCCAACGCGCCGTCGACGACTTCGTCGACTGGGCGGGGCGGCCCGGCGAGCAGGAGACGAAGGCCGAGTTCTACCCCGACGTGGCCAAGTCACGGCTGTTCGCCGACGGCTACCTCGGCGCGCCCACCGCGCACAGCCGGGGCAGCACCGTCGACGTGACGCTCGTGCCCGACCCGCCGCCCGGGCAGCCCCCGTGGTTGCCCGACGCGCCCCTGGTGGCGTGCACCGCCCCGGTGGGGGAGCGCTACGCCGACAACGGCGTCGACATGGGCACCGGCTTCGACTGCTTCGACCCGCGCGCCCACACCGCCGACCGCCGGATCAGCGGCGCGGCCCGGGACAACCGGGAGCTGCTGCTGCGGCTGATGGCCGACGCCGGCTTCACCAACTATCCGCGCGAGTGGTGGCACTACCGCCTGGCCGACGAGCCGTACCCCGACACGTACTTCGACTTCCCGGTGGCCCGCTCGTCACTGTGACCGGGCGGTGGGGGAGCGCAGCGGCAGCCAGGCCAGCACGTCGGAGATCTTCTCGTCCCAGTACGCCCAGTCGTGGTCGCCGGGGGAGAAGTCCACGGTCAGCGGCACGCCCCGCCGCCGGGCCGTCTCGACGAAGCGGGTGTTGTCGTCGAACAGGAAGTCCTCGGTGCCGCAGGCGACGTAGAGGGCCGGCAGGTCGTCGCCGGCGCGTTCCAGCAGCGCCACCGTGTCGTCGTCGCTGCCGGGCACCGGCCGGTCGCCGAAGACCGTGTGCCACACCGCCGGGTCCAGCGGGTGGGTGGGGTGGTGCCGCCGGTGGGCGACGTTCAGCGCCCCCGACAGGCTCGCCGCCGCCGCGAACCGCCCCGGCTCGCGCAGCGCCCACTTCACCGCGCCGTAGCCGCCCATCGACAAGCCGGCGACGAAGGTGTCCTCCCGCCGGTCGGACAGCCGGAAGAACGACCGGCAGACCTCGGGCAGCTCCTCGCTGAGGAACGTCCAGTAGCGGTTGCCGTGCTCCTCGTCGGTGTAGAAGCTCCGCGCCACCTGCGGCATCACCACGGCCAGGCCGAGCGGCGCGACGTACCGCTCGACGGAGGTGCGCCGGGTCCAGATCGTGTCGTCGTCGCTGAGGCCGTGCAGCAGGTACAGCACCGGCGGGTCGCCGGCCGGCGCGCCGCCGGCCAGCCCGATGCCGACGCCGGCCGGGTCCGGCAGGAGCACCGTCATCGAGGTGCCCATGCCCAGCGCCTCGGAGTGGAAGTTGCACCGGATCAATGCCATGGGCGTGGATGCTACGCGCCGCAGGGCGGCGGCGAGGCCGGTGGAGCCCGCCGGCCGGGGGCGGGACCCTGGTCCGGTCGGCGCAGGAATTTCGTCCCGAGTCGTCCGCGAGGGTGGCTGCCCGGTTAACCAGGCTGTAACGTCCGCCCTGCTGGATCCGTCACAGAGAAGTGGGAGTCAGTGGTGACCGACGTGTCGACGGCGCTGGGCGTGCGCCTCTATCCCGACCTGGTCGAGCTGGGCGGCCTCGCGTCCGCGCTGGCCCTGGCCGCCACCCGGTGCGGGGCCGACGTGGGCCGCATCAGCGCCCCCGAGCAGGGGCGGGGCCGGTTCACCTGCGCCGAGCTGCGCTCCGCGCGGGGCACCATCTGCGTGGGCCTGGGCTCGCAGGCCCGCTACTTCATGGTCGACATCGCGGGCGCGGACGGCTGCCGGGCCGACGGCGACACCACCGACCTGGACCAGGTCGTGCGGATCGCCGACGCCTGGCGCGGCGGGGCGAGCCTCGGCGAGCTGCGGGCCCGCTTCCCGTTCCTCGACCACGTCTCCGAGCCGGTCGTCGAGGGCACCGCCCGCGCCTGATCCGCCGGCGGCGGGGCCGATTATCCGTTGCCGGGCCTCCCGCCCCCGGCCTACCTTTCCTCATCCGACGGGGAGGGACTCCTCGTCCGACGAGGAGAGAGACGATGGCCTTCACCCCGCTGCCCGGCACCCGCGCGCCCGTCCGGGTCTGGACCGACCCCTACGCGATCGAGCCGCAGGCCGCCCGGCAGCTGCGCAACATCGGCGCGCTGCCGTGGGTCGAGGGCGTCGCCGTGATGCCCGACGTCCACTTCGGCAAGGGCGCGACCGTCGGCTCGGTGATCGCCATGCGGCAGGCGGTCTCCCCGGCCGCCGTCGGCGTGGACATCGGCTGCGGCATGTCGGCCGTGCGCACCTCGCTCACCGCCGCCGACCTGCCCGACGACCTCGCCGGGCTGCGCTCGGCGATCGAGGCCGCGATCCCGGTCGGCTTCGCCAAGCACGACGACCCGGTCGACCCGCGCCGGGTGCGGGGGCTGGAGCAGCGCGGCTGGGCCGACTTCTGGGCGGGCTTCGCCACCCTCGACGAGCGGGTGGCCCCGCTGGAGGGCCGCGCCCGCCAGCAGCTCGGCACCCTCGGCGGCGGCAACCACTTCATCGAGGTCTGCCTCGAGTCCGGCGGCCCCGACGCCGGCCGGGTCTGGCTGATGCTGCACTCCGGTTCGCGCAACATCGGCAAGGAGTTGGCGGAGCGGCACATGGCCGTCGCCCGGCGGCTGCCGCACAACGCCGGGCTGCCCGACCGGGACCTCGCGGTGTTCCTCGCCGGCACCCCGGAGATGGCGGCGTACCGGCGGGACCTGTGGTGGGCGCAGGAGTACGCCCGGCGCAACCGCGCGGTCATGCTGGCCCTGCTCTGCGGCGTGGTGCGCGACGCGGTGGGGCAGGTCGGCTTCGACGAGCCGATCAGCTGCCACCACAACTACGTCGCCGAGGAGACCTACGACGGGGTGGACGTGCTGGTCACCCGCAAGGGCGCGATCCGGGCCGGCACCGGTGACCTGGGCATCATCCCCGGGTCGATGGGCACCGGGTCGTACATCGTGCGCGGCAGGGGCAACCCCGACGCGTACTGCTCCGCCTCGCACGGGGCCGGGCGGCGGATGTCGCGCGGGCAGGCGAAGCGGACGTACGGCACCGCCGACCTGGTGGCGCAGACCGCCGGCGTGGAGTGCCGCAAGGACGCCGGGGTGGTCGACGAGATCCCGGCCGCGTACAAGGACATCACGCAGGTGATGGCGCAGCAGGAGGACCTGGTCGAGGTGGTCGCCCACCTCAGGCAGGTGGTCTGCGTGAAGGGCTGACCGGGGTCGCCGCCGGGGCTCGTCCGGGCCTACCGGCGGCGGCCCTGGGCGCCCTTGAGGCGGCGGCCCAGCTCCCGGGCGATCTCCCGCTTGGCGTCGCGCTCGGCGAGGGCCTGCCGCTTGTCGTAGGACCGTCGGCCCCGGGCCAGCCCCAGCTCCACCTTCGCCCAGCCGTTGGAGAAGTACAGCGACAGCGGCACGAGCGTCAGCCCGCCCTCGCGCACCCGGTCGAGGATCCGGTCGATCTCGATGCGGCGCAGCAGCAGCTTGCGGGTGCGCCGGGGCTGGTGGTTGGTCCAGCTGCCGAAGCCGTACTCGGCGATGTGCAGGCCGTGCAGCATCAGCTCGCCGTCGTGCTCCTGGGCGAAGGCGTCGACCAGCGACACGTACCCGGCGCGCAGCGACTTCACCTCCGTGCCGGCGAGCACCAGCCCCGCCTCGTACGTCTTGAGGATGTCGTAGTCGTGGCGGGCCTTCTTGTTCGACGCGACGAGGGTGCGTCCGGTCTCCCTGGGCACGGTCGGCCTCCCGCTGCTGGTTGCGCCCCGACGGCGAGAGGCTAGCAGCCGCCCGCCCGGTAATCGGGTGGAGCCGCGCGGCGGCGCCGGCCACAATGCCGCCATGGACCACCGCACCATGGTCAAGTTGAGCAAGCGGATGTCGAAGGCGCTGCGGCACGAGCCGTACCGCCTCGGCCTCACCCCGGACCGGGCCGGCTGGGTGCCGGTCGACGACCTCCTCGCCGCCCTGCGGGTGGGGCGGCCCGACCTCGACGCGGTCGTGGCCGGCAACGACAAGCAGCGCTTCGCGGTCGAACGCGGCCCCGACGGGGTCGAGCGGATCCGCGCCAACCAGGGCCACTCGATCCCCGTCGAGCTGGGGCTGCCGGCCGCCGAGCCGCCCCCGCGGCTCTACCACGGCACCGGCGCGGCGGCCCTCGACTCGATCCGGGCCACCGGGCTGCACCGGGGCGGCCGGCACCACGTACACCTGTCGGCCGACGTGGAGACGGCCCGCCGGGTCGGCGCCCGGCGCGGCGGCCCGGTGGTGGTGCTCGCCGTCGACGCGGCGGCCATGGCCCGCGCCGGGCACGCCTTCCACCGCAGCGCCAACGGGGTCTGGCTGACCGACGCCGTCCCGGCCCAATACCTGAGCCCGGGCGGGTAGGGCACCCCGCAAACCCCGGCGCGGCATTGAAAGTCGTCCGTCCGCCCGGCAAGATCGTCGGAACCGGGGCGACGACAGTGACGGGGACACTCAGTGGCGAAGGCGGCCGACGCGGGGCGCGCCGCGCGTGACCTGCGGCTGGTGGTGGCCGCGCACGCGGTCTCCACCTACGGCAGCTACCTGAATTTGGTGGCGCT
The DNA here is from genome assembly GCF_029581295.1 of Micromonospora sp. WMMD712. NCBI lineage: Bacteria > Bacillati > Actinomycetota > Actinomycetes > Micromonosporales > Micromonosporaceae > Micromonospora > Micromonospora sp. WMMD712. Next base: position 943,685 of record NZ_CP120743.1, on the reverse strand, counting down.
GGGCCTGTTCACCCTGGAGCTCACCGGCTCCGCCGCGCAGACCGGTCTGTTCATGGCCGTCCGGCTGGCCGCCGGATTCCTCATGGGGCCGGTCAGCGGGCTGCTCGCCGGCCGGCACCGTCGCACCCGCCTGATGATCGGCGCGGACCTGCTCTCGGCGGCGACCCTGGCGCTGCTGGTGGCCGCCCCCGACGGGGCGCGTCCCGTGGCGGTCTACCTGCTCGCGGTCGTGCTCGGCTGCGGGCAGACCCTGTGGGGGGTCGCGCTGCGCAGCGAACTGCCCGACCTGGCCGGGCCGGCGCGGCGGGCCCGCGCGAACGCCCGGCTCGTCGCGGCCCGGTCGGTGGCGATGCTGCTCGGCTTCGCCTCGGCGGGCGTCCTGGTCGCCTGGCTCGGCTACGAGGTGGCGTTCCTGCTCGACGCCGGCACCTACGCCCTCTCCGCCGGGCTGCTGGCCCGGGTGCGGGCCCGCCGGCCGCTCGCTGCCGCGCCGGAGGCCGCCGGGCCCACCGGCCCCCGGGCCCGGGCGGGCGTCGGGGTGCTGCGGGCGGTCGCGCCGGTCGTCGCGGCGATGATCGGGGTACGCGCCGCCGACGCGTTCGGCTCGGCGGCCCACAACGTCGGCATCCCGGTGCAGGCCAGCCTGGTCCGCCCCGACTCGCCGGCCGCGTACGCCGCCGTGTTCCTGACCTCGTGGGCGGTGGGCAGCCTCGCCGCCGGCCGGTGGTGCGCCCGGCTGGCCGCCCGCACCGGTCAGGTGGGCTCGCCGCGCGCCTTCGGCGTGGCCACCTGCCTCATGTCGCTGTTCTTCGTGCTCGCCTTCACCGATCCGCCGCTGTGGCTGCTGATCCCGCTGACCCTCGCGGCGGGGGCGGCCGACGGCTACGCCGAGATCAGCTACACCACGCGGCTCCAGGGCGTCGACGAGTCCCGGCGGGCCCGGCTGTTCGGGTTCGCCAGCGCGGCGCAGAACGCCGGCTTCGGCCTCGGCATGATCGGCTGTGCCGTCGCGCTCGACCGGGTGGCCCCGTTCCCGGTCGTCGCCGTCGCCCACGGGATCGCCTGCGCCGTGGCCCTCGTGTTCCTGCTCGCCCAGACGGTGCGGCCCCCGGGCCGGCGTGACCCACCGGGCCGGGCCGACCGGCACGACGACCCCCCGACCCCCCGAACCGCCGAGGTGACGCCGTGACGACCGCCAGCCCGCCGGCCCGCCGCCCCGCCGTCAGCCACGGCGGCGAGTTGCCCGCCGACCCGGCACACCCCCGGACGCTGGGCGCGGCGCTGCGGCGCGCGGCGCGGGACTTCCCCGACGCCGGCATCCGGGTCGTGGCCGAGGACGGCACCGACACCCTGCTCGACCACGCGACGCTGCTCGCCCGCGCCCGCGCCGTGCGGGCCGGCCTGCGGGCCCGCGGGGTGGCCCCCGGCTCGGCGGCGATCCTGCGGGTCGACTCCGGTGTGGACTACTGGCCGGCGTTCTGGGGCTGCGCGCTCGGCGGCGTCGTGCCGTTGACCGTCGGCGCGCCGGCCGGCTACGACGCGGACAGCCCCGCCGTCGCCGCGCTGTTGCACGCCTGGCGGGCCCTCGACGCCCCGGTCGTGCTCGCCGGGGCGGCGGACGCGGCGGGGCTGGCCGGGCTGCCGCTGGCCGACCGGGTGGTCGACGTCGCGGAGCTGGCGGCGGCGGGCCCGGCGGGCCCGGCGGCGGGTCACCCGGCGGCCGATCCGGCGGGGGAGCCGCCCGACGCCGACGCCGAGCCCGGCCCCGACGAGGTGGCGGTGCTGCAACTCTCGTCGGGCAGCACCGGCACCCCGAAGATCATCCCGCTGACCCACCGGGGCCTGTCCGAGTACGCCGTCGGCGCCCGCGTGCTGCTCGACGTGCGCCCCGGCGACGTGCTGCTCAACTGGCTGCCCCTGGACCACGTCGCCGGCCTGCTCCTCTACCACCTCGGCGGGGTGTTCCTCGGCGCGTCCTCCGTGCACGTCGCCACCGGGCTGGTGCTGGCGGACCCGACGCGCTGGCTCGACCTCATGGCCCGCCACGGGGTCACCCACGGCTGGTCGCCGAACTTCGGCCTGCGGCTGGTGGCCGACGCGGTCGGCCGGGCCCCGGGCGGCCGGCGCTGGGAGCTGGGCGGGGTGCGGCGCATGGTCAGCGGCGGCGAGCAGTGCCTGCCGGAGACCTTCCGCGCGTTCGTCGCCGCGACCGGGGTGCCGGCGGCGGCGATGACCCCGGCGTGGGGGATGTCGGAGACGTCGACGGGGATCACCTTCGGGTCGTTCACCGAGCCGGGCTGCCGGCAGGTGGTCCGCACCGCCAGCCTGGACGGCGACGTGGAGTGGGTCGAGGACGCCGCCGGCGGCGACGTCACCGAGCTGCTCTCCGTCGGGCGGCCCGCGCCCGGGGCGACCCTGCGGATCGTCGACGCCGACGGCGCGGTGCAGCCCGAGGGGCGGGTCGGCCGGGTGCAGGTGCGCTCGGCCCGCGTCACCCCCGGCTACCTCGGCGACCCCGAGGCCACCCGCGCCGCGTTCCCCGACGGGGACTGGCTGGACACCGGGGACCTGGGCTACCTGCGCGACGGGGCGCTGACCGTCACCGGCCGCGCCAAGGATTTGGTCATCCTCAACGGGCAGAACATCCCCTGCCACGAGGTCGAGCGCGTCGTCGGCGCGGTCGCGGGGGTGCGCGCCGGGCTCGTCGCCGCCGTCGGGGTGCCCGACGCCCGCACCGGCACCGAGGCGCTCGTGGTGTTCGCCGTCACCGACGCCGAGGGGGGCCACGCCGTCGCTCCCGCCGATCCGCACGCCACGACCGGGTCGGCGGCGGAACGGGTGGCCGGGGCCGTGTCGGCGGCGGTGGCCCGGCGCTGGCAGCTCGCCCCACGGCGGGTGGTGATCCTCGGCGAGGCCGACTTCCCCCGTACCACCGGGGGCAAGATCCGGCGCGCGGAGCTGCGCCGCCGGTTCCTCGCCGACGGCTTCCCGCCGCCGGTCCGGCCGGGCGACGCCGCCGCCGACGGGCCCGGGGCGGCCCCGGCGGGGGAGGAGGGCCCGGTGGCCCCCGGCCGGGCGGCGGTCCGCGCCGTCGTCCGCGCCGCGCTCGCCGACGTCCTCGGCCGCCCGGCGGAGACGGACCGGCCCTTCTACGAGCTGGGCGTCGGCTCCGTCGAGATCGTCGCGCTGCGGGCCAGGCTGGAGGAGGCGCTGGGCCGCCCGGTGCCGCAGCCCGCGCTGTTCGCCCACCCGACCGTCGACGCCCTCGCCGCGCACCTCGCCGCCGCCGGCCCGGCCCCCGCCGGAGAGGCGGCGGCGCGGCCGGCGGACCGGCGGGTCGCCGTCGTCGGGATGGCCGCCCGCTTCCCCGGCGCGACGGACGTCGACGAGTTCTGGGCGGCGCTGCTGGCGGGGGTGGAGAGCGTCCGCGCGTTCACCCCGGCGGAGCTGGCCGCCGCCGGGGTGCCCGAGCACCTCGCGGCGGACCCGGGATACGTCGCGGCCAGCGGCGTGCTGGACGACGTCGCCGGCTTCGACGCCGCGTTCTTCGGCGTCAGCCCCCGCGAGGCCGAGCTGCTGGACCCGCAGCACCGGCTGTTCCTGGAGACCTGCCAGCACGCCCTGGAGGACGCCGGCTGCCCCGGCGAGGCCGACGGCCGGCGGATCGGCGTCTTCGCCGGCGGCGGGATGAACCTGTACCCGCACCACACCTACCTGCGCCACCAGCTCCCGCAGGCCGTCGCCTCCGCCGACCCGGCCACCGCCATCGGCGCGGCGCTGGGCAACCAGCCCGACTTCCTGGCGACCCGGGTCGCGTACCGGCTGGGGCTGACCGGACCCGCCGTGACCGTGCAGACCGCCTGCTCCACCTCGCTCGTCGCGGTCCACCTGGCCGCCCGCGCCCTGCTCGCCGGGGACGCCGACGTCGCCGTCGCGGGCGCGGTGGCGGTGCACGTCCCGCAGGTCACCGGCTACCGGCACACCCCCGGGTCGATCCTGTCGGCGTCCGGCCGGTGCCGGCCCTTCGACGCCGACGCCGACGGCACGGTCGGCGGCAACGGGGTCGCCGCGGTGGTGCTCAAGCCGCTGGACCGGGCGCTCGCCGACGGCGACCGCATCCACGCGGTGCTGCTCGGCTCGGCCGTCAACAACGACGGGTCGGGCAAGGTCGGGTGGACCGCGCCCGGGGTGGCGGGGCAGGTCGACGTGGTCCGGCGGGCGTTGCGCGACGCCGGGGTGCCGGCCGCCTCCATCGGGTACGTCGAGGCGCACGGCACCGGCACCGCCCTCGGCGACCCGGTCGAGCACCACGCGCTCGCCGAGGCGTACGCGCCCGCGCGGGCGTTCCTCGGCTCGGTGAAGGCCAACATCGGCCACCTGGACAGCTGCGCCGGCATGGCCGGGCTGATCAAGGCCGTGCTCGCCGTCCGCTCCGGCCGGGTGCCGCCGCAGATCAACTTCGCCCGGCCGAACCCCGCGCTGCGCCTAGCCGACGGGCCGTTCACGGTGACCACCGTCGCCGCCGACTGGCCGGCGACCGGGACGCCCCGGCGCGCCGCCGTCAGCGCCCTCGGCGTCGGCGGCACCAACGCCCACGTCATCGTCGAACAGCCGCCGCCCCCGCCGCCGCGCGCCGCCGACCCGCCCGACGCGGTTCCCGGGCTGCTGCCGATCTCCGCCGCGGACCCCGCCGCGCTGGCCGCGCTCGCCCTGCGGCACCGGGACCGGCTGCGCGCCGACCCCGACCTGGCCCTGGCCGACGTGGTGCGCACCGCCGGCACCGGCCGCCGGCACCTGCGCCACCGGCTCGTCGCCCTCGGTGGGTCGACCGCCGCCCTCGCCGAGGCCCTCGACCGGCACGCCGCCGGACTGCCGGCCGACGTGCTGACGGGCGAGGCCGGCGGGGACGCCGCCGGGCCGGTCGCCCTCGCCTTCCCCGGCCAGGGCGACGTCGGCGACGCGCTGCTCCCGCTGGCCGCCCGGTTCCCGGTCGTCCGGGCGGTGCTCGCCGAGGCCGCCGCCGCGTACCGGGAGGCCGTCGGCGGCGACCTTGTCGCCCGGCTGCGCGCGGACCGGCAGACCGTCGCCCGGCCCACCGACGTCGCCCAGCCGGCGCTGGTCGTCGCCGGGGTGGCGCTGGCCCGGCTGTGGCGCTCGTGGGGCCTGTCCGTGGGCCACGTCCTCGGCCACAGCGTCGGCGAGTACGCCGCCCTGGTCGTCGCGGGCGCGCTGCCCCTCGCCGACGCCGTGCGGCTCGCCGCCCACCGGGGCCGCCTGATGGCCGACCACCTGCCGCCCGGCGCGATGCTGGCGGTGCTGGCCGACCGGCCGACCGTGGACGCGCTGGCCGCCGGGTCGCCGCTGGAGCTGGCGGCGGTCAACGGGCCGACGCAGCACGTCCTCGCCGGCCCGCCCGACGCCGTCGCCGCCGTCGCCGACCGGGCCGCCCGGCTCGGGGTGGCGACCCGGCGGCTCCCCGTCGACCGGGCGTTCCACTCGGCGGCGGTCGCGCCGGTGTTGGGCCCGCTGCGCGAGCTGGCCGCCACGGTCGAGTTCCGGCCGACCCGGCTGCCGCTGGTCAGCGCCCTCGACGGCCGGGTCCGCCCGCCCGGCTGGCGGCCCGACGCCGAGCACCTGTGCCGGCACGCCCGCGAGCCGGTGCGCTGGCACGACGCGGTGTCCACCCTGTCCGCCGAGGCGGTCGCGACGGTGGTCGAGGCGGGCGCGGGCGGCCTGCTCACCGCCCTCGCGGGCGCGACCGGAGCCGCCCCCGGGGCGACCGGCGCGGGGCCGCGCTGGGTGCCGTCGCAGCGGCGGGGGCTCGACCCGGTGGCGGGGCTGTGGCGGGCGGTGGCAGAGCTGCACGTCGCGGGGACGCCGGTGGACTGGGCGGCGCTCGTGGACGGGCACGGCGGACGCCGGGTGACGCTGCCCGGCTATCCCTTCCAGCGCCGCCCCTTCTGGGCGACCCCGGAGCCCGCAGCCGCACCGGTTCCCGTCGTGTCCCCGGTTCCCGTCGTGTCCCCGGCTTCCGCCGCGTCTCCTGCTCCCGCCGGTGACAGGCGGGGGGACGCGGTGCCGGCGGCGTCCCCGGCGGGGCCGGCGGGCGGGGCGGACGCGGTGCTGGAGCGGGTCCGGGCGCTGACCGCCGAGCGGCTCGGCCTGGCCGCCGCCGAGGTCGATCCGGACACCGGCTTCTTCGCCCTGGGCGCGGACTCGCTCCTGCTGATCACCATGTCCCGGGAGATCGAGCGCGACTTCGCCGTCCGGGTGCCGGTGCGGGACCTGTTCACCACCGTCGACACGCCGCGCCGGCTCGCCACGGCGATCACCGCCGCCGCGCCGCCGACCGGTCCGGACGCCACGGCGTCGGCGGCGTCCCCACCCGCCGCCGACGGCGGACCGTCCGGCGACGCCCGCCGGCCGGTGCCGGGCGAGCTGGTCGACGTCGTCCGGCAGCAGCTCGACCTGATGCGTCAGCAGCTCGCCCTGCTCGGTGTCGCCGCCGGCCTGCCGGCGGACCCGCCCGCCGCCCCGCCGGAGCCCGCCGCCCCGCCGCGCCCCGCGCCCACGCCGGCCCCCGTCCACGCCCCGCCAACCCCCGCTCCCACCCCTGCGCCCCCGGCCCCCGCTCCCGTGCCGGTGCCTGCCGACGCGCCGGCCGTCGCGGACCCGCGCCCGGCGGCCGGCGCGGCGACGACGCCGGACACCGTCGACTTCAGCCTCTACTTCTTCGGCGACTACCCCGACCAGGACCGCGACGACAAGTACGGCGTCATCGTCGACGCGGCGGAGTTCGCCGACGCGCACGGCTTCCACGCCGTCTGGCTGCCCGAGCGGCACTTCCACTCCTTCGGCGGCCTCTTCCCCAACCCGTCGGTCCTCGCCGCCGCCCTCGCGACCCGCACCCGGCGGGTTCGGCTCAACGCCGGCTCGGTCGTGCTGCCGCTGCACCACCCCGTCCGGGTCGCCGAGGAGTGGTCCATGGTGGACAACCTCTCCGGCGGCCGGATCGGGCTGGGCTGCGCGCCGGGCTGGCACGCCAACGACTTCGTCTTCCACCCCGAGCACTTCGGCCGGCACAAGCAGGTGATGTACGAGCACCTGGAGACCGTCCGGCGGCTGTGGCGCGGGGACGCGGTGCCGGCCCGGTCCGGCAGCGGCGAGGCGCTCGACGTGCGCCTGTTCCCGCGCCCGGTGCAGCCCGAGCCGCCGGTGTTCACGGCGATCGTCGGCAACCCCGACAGCTACCGGGAGGCCGCCCGCCGCGACGTCGGGGTGGTGACGAACCTGATGACGCAGGACGTGGCGAGCCTCGCCGAGAACGTGGCGCTCTACCGGCGCACCCGCGCCGAACACGGCCTCGACCCGGCCGGCGGGCGCGTGGTGGTGCTGCTGCACACCTACCTCGGCGAGGACGCCGACCGGGCCCGCGCCGAGGCGTTCGAGCCGTTCTGCGCGTACCTGCGCTCGTCGTTCAGCCTGCTCGGGCAGGTGGTCAACAGCCTCGGCATGAACATCGACCTGGCCGGCACCCCCGACGAGGACGTGCGGTTCGTGCTGGGGCGGGCGTACGAGCGGTACTGCGCGCAGCGGGCCCTCATCGGCTCGCCGCAGAGCTGCCGGTCCGTGGTGGAGGCGGTGCTCGACGCGGGGGCCGACGAGATCGCCTGCTTCGTCGACTTCGGACTGCCCGCCGACGCCGTCCGCGCCGGCCTGCCGGTGCTCGACGCGCTGCGCCGGGCCACCCCGCGCCGACCCGTCGGCGACCCGCCGCACCCCGGCGGGCGGACCGCGCCGCTGTCGTCGGCGCAGCGCCGGCTGTGGCTGATGGAGCGGCTGCACCCGGGCACGCCCGCCTACAACGAGGCGGCGGCCGTGCGGCTGGTCGGCCCGCTCGACCACGCCGCGCTGCGGGGCGCGCTGCGCGACGTGGTCGACCGGCACGCCCCGCTGCGCACCCACTACGCGGAGGTCGCCGGGGAGCCCCGGCAGGTCGTCCGCGACCGGGTGCCGGTCGAGCTGCCGGTGCGCGAGCACCCCGGCGGGGCCGAGGAGGAGGCGGTCCGTGCCGCGCTGGCCGCCGAGAGCCGCCGGGTGTTCGACCTGGCCGCCGGGCCGGTGTTCGCGTTCACGCTGCTGCGCTTCTCCGCCACCCGGCACGTGCTGGTGCTGGCCTTCCACCACCTGGCCACCGACGGCGGCTCGTACGCCGTGCTGACCGACGAGGTCTCGGCCCGCTACCGGGCCCGGGTGACCGGCGTCGCGGCGGAGCTGCCCCCGCTGCCGGTGACCTACCCGGAGCTGGCGGCGGCCGGCGACGGCGAGCCCGACGACAAGGACCTGGCCTACTGGCGGGGCCAGCTCGACCCGGCCCCGCCCACCCCCGTCCTGCCCTCCGACCTGGCCCGCCCGGCGCTGCCGTCGGCGGCCGGGGAGAGCGTCTTCCGCGAGCTGCCCGCCGAGCTGGCGCGGCGGGTCCGGCGGTTCAGCCGCGCCGAGGGGGTCACCCCGTTCACCACCCTGCTGAGCGCGTTCGGGGTGCTGCTGTCCCGGTACGCCGGCCAGGACGACCTGGTGGTCGGCACCGGCACGAGCGGCCGGGACGAGCGGACCGCCGGCCTCGTCGGGTTCTTCGTGCGGACCCTCCCGCTGCGGCTGGACCTCACCGGCGACCCGAGCTTCCGCGAGCTGCTGGCCCGGGTGCGGGTCACCGCCGCCGACGGGTACGAGCACGACCGCGTCCCGTTCGACGCGCTGGTCGAGGCGGTCGCCCCGCACCGGGAGGCCGGCCGGCACCCCCTGTTCGACGTGGTGGTCGAGTACGAGAGCGGGCCCGGGGCGTTCGCCTTCGACCTGCCGGGCGTCACCGCCGAGCCACTGCCGCTGGGCCTGGCCAAGGCCCCCGTCGACCTGATGGTCTACCTGTCGCACGGCGAGACGCTGCGCTGCCACGTGGAGTACCGCACCGACGTGCTCGACCGGGCGACCGTGGACCGGCTGCTCGACCACCTGCACCGGCTGCTCGACGTGCTGACCCGCGCGCCGGGCGAGCCCCTGTCCCGGCTGGCCGCCCGGCTCGACGACCCCGCCGCCCGGCCGGTCGGCCCGCGTCCCGCGCCGGCCGCCGACCGGTTGCACGACCTGTTCCTCCGGCAGGCCGACCGGACCCCCGACGCGGTGGCCGTGGTCGACGGGGAGCGGCGGTGGACGTACCGGGAACTGCGGGACCGGGCGCGGGCGCTGGCCCGCCGGGTCGCGGCGCACGGCGTCGGCCCGGACGACCTGGTGGCGGTGCTGCTGCCGCGCCGGGCGGAACTGGTCGCGGCGCAGCTCGGCGCGCTGCTGGCCGGCGCGGCCTTCCTGCCGCTGGACCCGGACCTGCCGGCGGCCCGGCTGCGCGACCTGCTCGCCGACAGCGACGCCCGCCTGCTGCTGACCGCCGCCGACGTCGCGGACCCCTTCCCGGCGGCCGGCTCCGGCGTCGGCGGACCCGCCCCGGGGGCCGCCGGTTCCGGAGCCGTCCGGGTGGCGCGGGTGCTGGTGGACCGGCCCGGCGACCCCGGCCTGCCCGACCCCGTCGACGCCGCCGGCCCCGGCCACCTCGCCTGGTGCGTCCACACCTCCGGCTCCACCGGCCGCCCCCGGCTGGTGGGCGTGCCGCACCGGGCCGCCGTGGACGTCGTGGACTGGCACGTCCGCGCCCTGGCCCTCACCGGCGCGGACACCGTGGCGCACGCACTCGGCCTCGGGTTCGACGCGAACCTCGCCGAGATCCACCCGACGCTGGCCGCCGGGGCGACCCTGCACCTCGTGCCCTCGCGGGCGCGCGCGGACCCGGCGCGGCTGGTCGACCGGTGGCGGCGGGCCGGGGTGACGGTCGCCTACCTGCCGGCGCCCCTGGCGGAGCTGGTGTTCGCGGTGCCGCCGGCCCCGGCCGTCCGGGTCCTGGTGGTCGGGGGCAGCCAGCTGCGCCGCCGCCCGCCGGCCGGGTACCCGGCGGAGGTCCTCGACGCCTATGGCCCGACCGAGGCCGCGATCGTCACCACCGCCGGCCCGGTGCCGCCCGCCGGGACGGGCCCGATCGACATCGGCCGCCCCGTGGACCACCGCCGCCTCTACGTGCTGGGCCGCGACGGGACGCCAGTGCCGGCCGGCGCGGTCGGTGAGCTGCACGTCGGCGGCACCGGCCTCGCCCGCGGCTACCTGGGGCGGCCCGGCGCGACGGCGGCGGCGTTCCTGCCGGACCCGTTCGCCCCCGTGCCGGGGGCCCGGATGTACCGCACCGGCGACCTGGTGCGGCTGCGCGGCGACGGCACGGTCGAGTTCCGCGGCCGGGTCGACGACCAGGTGAAGATCGCCGGGCACCGGGTGGAGCCGGGCGAGGCGGCCGCCGCGCTGGCCCTGCTGCCGGGGGTACGGCAGGCCGCCGTCGTCGCCCGGCACGACCGGGCCGAGCCGTACCTCGTCGGCTACGTCGTCCCCGACGCCGCTGACGGCCCCGGCACCGCTGACGCCGGCGGTGCCGGGCCGCCGGACGCCCGCACCGCCCGGCTGGCCGCCGAGCTGGGGGAGCGGCTGCCGGCGCACCTGGTGCCGCGCGCCTGGGTGGTGCTGGATGCGCTGCCCGTCGGCGACACCGGCAAGGTCGACGTGTCCCGGCTGCCCGCGCCCGCCGCGCCGCCCGCCGGCGAGGAGCCACGGCCGGGCGTGGAGCGGCTCGTCCACGACGCCTGGTGCGCGGAGCTGGGCGTGCCCCGGGTGCCGCTGGACGTCTCGTACTTCGCCGCCGGGGGCGACTCCCTGGGCGCGGTGCGGCTGGCCAACCGGCTGCGCGAGGCGCTCGGCGTCGACGTCGGCGTGGACCGGGTGCTGCGCAGCCCGGGGGTGCGGGCGATGGCCGCGGCCCTCGACCCGGCCGGCCGGGCGCCGGCGACGTACCAGCAGGAGCTGATGTGGCACCGCCAGCGCCAGGCCCCGAACCCGGCGGCCGTGCACATGGCCGTACGCGTCGACCTCACCGGCCCGCTCGACGTCCCCGCCCTCACCGCGGCGGTCGACGCCCTGGTGGGCCGGCACGAGGCCCTGCGCACCCGGGTCGTGGCCGGCGACGGCGGGGCGGTGCAGGAGGTGCTGCCGCACCGCCCGGTGGCGGTGCCCGTGGTCGACCTCCCCGCCACCGACGCCGACGCCGCCGCGGTGCGGGCGTGGTGCGTGGCGGTCGGCCGGGAGCCGTTCCCGGCCGACGGGCCGTGGCTGCGCGCCCGGCTCGCCCGGCTGGCCGCCGACCGCTGGGTGCTGTCGCTGGTCGTGCACCACCTGTGCGGGGACGGCTGGTCGATGCTCCAGCTCCTCGACGAGCTGGCTCGGGCGTACGCGGGCGCGCCGCCCGCGCGCGTCCCGGCCCTGCGCTACGTCGAGCACGCGCGCCGGCAGCGCGCGGCGCAGGTGCCGCCGGAGGCGCTGCGGCACTGGCGGGAGACGCTCGCCGACCTGCCCCGGGCCGTCGCGCTGCCCACCGACCGGCCCCGCCCGGCCACGCCCTCGGGCGTCGGCGCGGAGTACGCCTTCACGCTGCCGGCCGCGCTGACCGGCCGGCTGACCCGGCTCGCCGCCGACGCGGGGCTGACGCTGTTCCCGCTGCTCGCGGCCGCCTACGCCCGGTTCGTCGGCGCGCTGACCGGCACCCGCGACGTCCTGCTGGCCTGCCCCTACGCGCACCGGGACCGCCGGGAGCTGGAGGCGGTGGTCGGCCTGTTCACCGGCACCCTGCCGCTGCGGGTGCGGCTGCGCGACGACGAGCCCCTGGTCGACCTGGCCGCCCGGTTCGACGCGGTGTTCCTGGCCGCGGTGCGGCACCAGCCGGCCCCGCTGCCGGCCCTCTACGCCGCGGTGGAGCCCGGCTGGCGGATGGGGGACCCGCCGCCGTTCGCCGGGGCGCTGTTCACCTGGAACCCGGGGATGCCGCCGGTGCGCCTGCCGGGGCTGGCGGCGGAGGTCACCGACCAGGGGTTGGACTGCGCCCGGCGGGACTGGTCGATCATGCTCACCCCCGCCGGCGACGGCCTGCTCGGCGTCGTCGAATACTCGACGGACCTGTACGACGAGTCGACCGTCGCCGAGCGCTGCCGCCGGTACGTCGACATCCTCGTGCGGGCGGCCGGGTAGCCCCGGACCGGCCACCGTGGACGGTTCTTGTCATACCCCCGTCGCAGTATGGAGTCATGGCTGCTCCCGCACTGGCTCACGAGCCCACCCCGCCGCGTGCCCTGTCGCTGCGCGAGACCCGCACCCGGCTGACCCAGCTCATCGCGATGGCCGAGCTGACCGACACGGTCACCCTGGTCACCCGCGACGGCGACCCGCGCCCGATCGCCGCGATCGTGCCCGCCTCGGCCGCCCGCACCGCGGCCCAGGCGCGGGCCGACGCCGACCGGCTTGCCACCGTGACGGCGGGCTGGGCCCGCCGCCTGGAGGAGTCCCACCGGCAGAGCAGCCGGCGGCACGCCGCCGAGCTGCGCGCCGTCACCGAGGCGCTCGCCGAGGTCTGGGCCGAGCTCGACCGCCGGGTCGCCCCCGGCGACCCGGCGCTGGCCCGGCTCCGCGCCGCCCACGCCGACCTCCTGCGCGACTGACCCCGTCGCGTCGCGCGCCCGGCCCCGGCGGCCCGGGCGTCGGACGCCTGCGCTCCGAGGGCCTGCGCCTTCAGGGCCCGAGCGCCGCCGCGCCCCTCGTTTCCCGGCGGCCGGCCGCCTGCGGCCGGGCCGGGTGTGTCCGCACGCCCGGGTATGGTCTGCTGGACCGGTCCGCCCTGCGTCCCCGGGAGGCCCGGTGTTCGTTCGCCCCCTGACCGCCGACGCCGAGCTGCGTCCGCTGGAGCCGTGGCGGGCCGAGGAGTTCCTCCACCACCTCGACCGCGCCCGGGAGCACATCGCGCCCTGGGTGGGTGCGTCGTTCGTGGCCACCGACCTCGCGTCCGCGCGGGCCGTCCTGCAACGCTACGCCGACGCGTGGGCCCGCGACGCCGGCGGGATCTGGGGCATCTGGCTCACGGGTCCGGCCCCGCGGCAGCCGACGCTGGTCGGCGGGGTCATGTTCGTCTCGTTCGACACCGCGCTGGGCGTGTGCGAGGCCGGCTGCTGGCTGGAGCCGGGCGCGCAGGGGCGGGGCCTGATCACCCGCGCCGCCGGCCTGATCGTCGACTGGGCGGTGCGGGAGCGGGGCGTCCACCGGGTCGAGTGGCGGACGAACCCGCGCAACACCCGCAGCATCGCCGTGGCCCGCCGGCTGGGCATGCGCCGCGACGGCACGCTGCGCCAGGCGGTCCCCGGGCCGCGCGGGCGGATCGACATCGACGTCTGGTCGGTCCTCGCCGACGAGTGGCGGCCACCGGCCTGACGGCCCGTGACGGTTCGGCCACCGGCCTGGCGGCTCGGTGGCCGGCGGCACCGTCGCGCGGCGCGCCGCCGCGCCGCCGCGCGGGGCGTGGCCGGGTCGTTCCGGGGGTTGACCGGGCCGCTTCGGGGACTGGCCGGGCCGCTTCGGAAGGCGTGGCGGCTTCCCGACAGCCACGGGCCCGTCGGGGCCGGCCGCTGTCGGCCCGCCCGGGGCATCGGCCCTGTTCAGGGTCCTCTCGCCCGACGCGCCGCTCAGGCGGTCCCGGGAACAGCTAGTTCGAAATCCGCCACTGGTGTCCCGCATTTCGGGAGGGCTCTTGGCATTCCCATCGGCGCTCGTGGAATCTCTCACCGGAGAGCAAGCGATCGATCGCTGTAAGTAGCAGAGCGTGAGGGCTCTGGGGTGCTGACCTGCCGAAGGGTCATCCAGGGCACACGTACCGTTACGATCTTGGGGGCCGTCCGTGTTTTGCTGCACGCGCACGACGAATCGCGGGCGGAAGTGACCATCTCCGCCCGGCCCGGGCCGGTGCGCCGGGCCGGTGCGCCCCGCGTCCCCGGCGTGCCACTCACCGGCGCCTGCCTGCACCGCCTGGTCGAGGCCCAGGCCGACCGGACCCCCGACGCCGAGGCGGTGCGCGCCGGCGACCGGGCGCTGACCTACCGGCAACTCGACGAGGCGGCCAACCGGCTCGCCCGGGTCCTGCTGGCGCACGGCGTCGCCGGCCAGGACCGGGTCGGCGTCTGCCTGCCCCGCGACACCGACCTGGTGGTGGCCCTGCTGGCGGTGCTCAAGGCCGGCGCGGCGTACGTGCCCCTCGACCCGGCGTACCCACCCGCCCGGGTGGCGTTCATGACCGAGGACTCCGGCGCCCGGCTGGTGCTCACCCGCACCGGCCTGGCCGACCGCTTCGGCCGCGCCGCGCTTCCCCTGGACACCCTCGACGTGGGCGCGGCACCCGCCGACCGGCCCGACGTGGACGCCGATCCCGCCGGGCTCGCCTACGTCATCTACACCTCCGGCTCCACCGGCCGGCCCAAGGGCGTGGCCATCGAGCACCGCTCCGCCTCGGCGCTGATGGGCTGGACCCGGTCCGCCTTCTGCGCGCAGGAGCTGGGCGGCGTGCTGGCCGCCACCAGCGTCTGCTTCGACCTGTCGGTGTTCGAGATCTTCGGCCCGCTGTGCTGGGGCGGGCGGGTGCTGCTGGTCGACAACGTCCTCGCCCTCGCCGGCCCCGACGCCGCCGCGCTGCCGGTCACCCTGGTCAACACCGTCCCCTCGGCGATGAGCGAGCTGCTCGCCGCCGACGCGCTGCCGGCCGGCGTACGCACCGTCTGCCTGGCCGGCGAGCCGCTGACCGCGGCCCTCGCCGCCCGCGTCCTGGCCCGCCCCGGGGTGCGCCGGCTGCTCAACCTCTACGGCCCGTCCGAGGACACCACCTACTCGACCTGGGCGGAGGTCACCGCCGACGGGGGCGTCCCGCCGATCGGCCGGCCGCTGCCGCACACCCGCGCGTACGTGCTGGCCGCCGACGGCATGCCGGTGCCGCCCGGCACCCCGGGGGAGCTGTACCTGGCGGGCGCGGGCCTGGCCCGGGGCTACCTCGACCGACCGGAGGAGACCGCCGCCCGGTTCCTCCGCGACCCGTTCCGCCCCGGCGAGCGGATGTACCGCACCGGCGACCGGGTCCGGCTGCGCCCCGACGGGCAACTGGAGTTCCTGGGCCGCCTCGACGACCAGGTCAAGCTGCGCGGCTACCGCATCGAGCTGGGCGAGGTCGCGGAGGCCCTGGCCGACGTGCCCGGCGTGCGGGAGGCCGCCGCGGCCGTGCGCACCGGGCCCAGCGGCGACCCGCTCCTGGTCGGCTACCTGGTCGGCGCGCGCCGCGACGATGTGCCGGCCCGGCTGCGCGAGCGGCTGCCCGCCCCGCTGGTGCCGGCGACGGTGGTGTGGCTGGACCGGATGCCGACCACCCCGAGCGGCAAGGTGGACCGGGCGGCCCTGCCGACGCCCGGGTGGGAGGCGGCCGACGCGCCGTCCCCGGCCGACGCCGCCCCCGCACCCGTCCCTGTCGCCGATGTCGCCGCCGCCGTCGACCCCACCGGTGCCGAGCTCGCCCGGGAGGTCGCCGCCGTCTGGCGGGACGTGCTCGGCGTGCCGGTAGCCGGGCCGCAGGCCGACTTCTTCGACCTCGGCGGCGACTCCCTGCTCGCCCTGCGCTGCGCGACCCGGCTGGCCACCGTCACCGGGGTGCCGGTGCCGCCGGCCGCGCTGTTCGACCATCCCACCGTGGCCGCCCTCGCCGCGCACCTGGCCACGTCGGCCGTCGCCTCGTCGCCCCCGGCCGCCGCCCCGCCGGTTGGAGACCCGGCCGCCGCCCGGACCGCCCCCGACCCGGCCGCCGACGGCGGGCCCGTGGCCGACGGGCCCGCCCCGCTGTCGGCGGCGCAGCGCCGCCTGTGGTTCCTGCACCAGCTCGACCCGACCGACACCTCCTACCTGGTGTCCTACGTGGTCGAGCTGCACGGAGTCGTGGACCGGGCGGCGCTGGCCCGGGCGCTGCGCCGGGTCGTCGCCCGGCACCCCGCGCTGCGCACCGTGTTCCCCAGCTCCGACGCCGGCCCGGTCCAGCGGGTGCACGACGATCCGCAGGTCGAGCTGTTCCTGGAGCGGCCCGTGCCGGGGGTGCCGCTGGCGGAGCGGGTCGCCGGGGTGGCCGCCGCGAGCGCGCGTACGCCGATGGACCTGGCCACCGGGCCGCTGCTGCGCGCGCACCTCGTCGCCGACGACCGCCCGCGCTTCGCGCTGCTGCTGGTGGCCCACCACATCGTCTGCGACGACTGGTCGTTCAGCGTGCTCGTGCGCGACCTCGGCCGCTGCTACGACAGCGAGCGGGAGGCCGCCGTGCGGGTCACCCGGCCCCGCCCACCGTGGCCGGCGCGCCCCGTGCCGGGGCCGGCGGCGTTCGCGCTGGCCCAGCGGGAGTGGCTGGCCGGCCCCGCCGGCCGCCGCGCCCTGGAGGAGGTGGCCGCCGGACTGCGCGACGCGCCCACCCTGCTCGACCTGGCCGCCCCGGTGACCGCGCCCGCCCCCACGTCGCCTCGACCCGCCCCCACATCGTCTCCGACCGGCCCCGCCGGCCCGCCCGCGCCGGCCCCGCGCGCCGCCGACCGCCCCCAGGGGGCCAGCCTGCGCAGGACCGTGGACGCCGCCGACGCCGACGCCGTGCGGCGGCTCGCCCGCGCCCACCGGGCCAGCCTCTACATGGTCGGGCTGGCCGCGTTCGCCGCCCTGCTCGGCGCGCGCACCGGGCGCACCGACCTGCTCGTCGGCACCGCGTTCGCCGGGCGCACCGGCGTCGCGGCCGAGGACAGCGTCGGCTGCTTCGTCAACACGATGCCGCTGCGGTTGCGCCCCGCCCCGCAGCGCGGTTTCGCCGACCTGCTCGCCGAGGCCCGCGCCGCCGCCCTGTTCGCCGGCGAGCGGCAGGGCGTGCCGTTCGACGCGGTGGTGGAGCGGCTGCGCCCGGCCCGCCACCCGCACCGCAACCCGCTGGTGCAGGTGGCCTTCGGCGTGCAGAACGCCCCGGCGGCCACCTGGCACGGCGCCCAGGGGCTCGACCTGGCGGGCGTGGAACTCGCGCCGGACGCCGCCCGGCTGGACCTCACCTGCTGGCTCGACGAGCGCCGGGGCGACCTGGAGGCGCTCTGGACCTACCGCACCGACCTGTTCGACGGTGCCCGCGCGCAGGCGTGGCACCACGACTTCGTCGGGGTCCTCCGCCGGGCGGCGGCCGACCCCATGCGCAGCCTCGCCGAGTGTGTCGCCGACCCCTGGGGGAACGAGAGATGACTGAGCAGAGCCGGGTGGCGTCGGCCATCGGACGCCGTCGGCGCGACCGCTCCCTGGTCGACGTACGCCCCGACTGGCCGGACGGCCCGCTGCCGGCCCTGGTCGAGGCCACCGTGCCGGACCTGGACCTGGCGGCCTGGCTGGCCGGCAACCGGGACACCGTCGACGAGCTGGCCCGCCGGCACGCCGCCGTGCTGCTGCGGGGCTTCGCCGTGACCGGCCCCGCCGACTTCCGGGCCGCGATGGCCGCCCTCTCCGGCGACGTGCTCAGCTACGGCGAGCGGTCCTCGCCGCGCAGCGAGGTCACCGAGGGCGTCTACACCTCCACCGAGCACCCCGCCGACCAGCCGATCGTGTTGCACAACGAGCAGTCGTACACGCTGAACTGGCCGCTGCGGATCGTGTTCTTCTGCGAGACCGAGCCCGCCGCGGGCGGGCGGACGCCGCTGGCCGACAGCCGGCGGGTGCTGGCCCGGCTGCGCCCCGAGACCGTCGCCGGCTTCGAGCGCCGTGGCGGCGTGTGCTACCAGCGCAACTACCTGCCGGGGATCAGCCTGTCCTGGCAGACGGCGTTCCAGACCGACAGCCGCGCCGAGGTCGAGGCATACTGCGCCCGCGCGCGCATCGAGGCGCAGTGGGTGGGCGAGGAGCAGCTGCGCACCCGGCAGGTCCGGCCCGCCGTGCGCGAGCACCCGGTGACGGGGGAGCGCACCTGGTTCAACCACGCGCTGTTCTTCCACGTCACCTCGCTGCCCGACGAGGTCAGCGCGGGGCTGCGCCGGGCGCTGGCCGAGGAGGACCTGCCCTACCAGACCGCGTACGGCGACGGCACGCCGATCGGCGCGGACGTGCTCGCCGAGCTGCGGGCCGCGTACGCGGCGGAGACCCGGTCGTTCCCGTGGCGGCGCGGCGACGTGCTGCTGGTGGAGAACATGCTCGCCGCGCACGCCCGGGAGCCGTTCACCCCGCCCCGGCGCATCCTCACCGCCATGTCCGACCCGGTCACCGCGCCCGAGCTGGCGGCGACCGCCGGGGGCCGGTCGTGAGCGGGCCGGGGCCGCGTCGGCGCGGGGCCGCGCCGGCCGCCGCGCCGGTCACCCGCCGGGTGCTGGTCGACGACTCCTTCGTGCTGCTGGTCGAGGCCGCGGTGGCCGACCTCGACCTCGCCGGCTGGCTCGCCGGCCGCCGCGACGAGCTGCTGCGCGACCTGGACGCCCACGGCGCGGTGCTGTTCCGCGGCTTCGAGGTGGCCACCGCCGACGACTTCAGCCGGGCGGCCCGCGCGGTCACCCCGGACCTGCTCGGCTACCTGGAGCGGGCCGCGCCGCGCACCGAGGTCGCCGACCGGGTGTTCACCTCCACCGAGTTCAACGCCGAGCAGTGGATCCCGCTGCACCACGAGATGTCCTACTCGCACAACTGGCCGACCCACCTCTACTTCTGGTGCGCCCAGCCGGCCACCGGCAGCGGCGGGGCCACCCCGCTGGCCAGCGAGCGGGTGGTGACCCCCCGGATCCCGGCGCAGGTGCGCGAGCGGTTCACCCGTGACGGGGTGTGCTACGTGCGCAACTACGGCCCGCACCTGGACCTGCCGTGGCAGGAGGCGTTCCAGACGGTCGACCGGGCGGAGGTGGAGGCCTACTGCGCGGCGTCGGCGACCGAGTTCACCTGGCTCGGCGGCGACGGGCTGCGCACCCGGGCCCGCCGGCAGGCCGTGGCCACCCACCCGCGCACCGGCGAGACGTTCTGGTTCAACCACGCCCACCTGTTCCACAGCTCCAACCTGCCGGCCGAGGTGTCCGCCGCGCTGCTGCGCGAGTACGGCCCCGAGGGGCTGCCGCGCAACGCGTACCACGGTGACGGCAGCCCGATCGACGACGAGGTGGTCGCCGGCATCCGGGACCTCTACCGGGAGCACGCCGTGTCGGTGCCGTGGCAGCGCGGCGACGTGCTGGTGGTGGACAACTTCCTCGCCACCCACGGGCGGGAGCCCTTCTCCGGCGACCGGCAGATCCTCGTCGCCATGTCCGACCTCTACGTCAACCGGAGCGTGGTGTGAACGGCTACCGACTCTCCCCGGTCCAGCGGCTCGCCTACACCGGGGCGCGGGAACTCGTGCGGGCCCGGGTCCGGCTCGACCGCCCGCTGGACGCCGCCCGCCTCCAGGCCGCCGTCGACGCGGTGGTCGCCCGGCACGAGGCGCTGCGGCTGACCCTGGTGCACCACCCCGGCCTGCGGGTGCCGTTGCAGGACGTCGACGACGCCCGCTCGGTGACCGTCGGCGCGGCCGGCGAGGTGTCCGTGACCCTCACCGACGACGCCCTGGAGCTGGCCGCCGCCCCGCTGGTCGCCGACCCGGCGAGCCTGCGGCTGGTGCTGGCCGACCTGGCGACCGCGTACGCGGGCGGGTCCCTCGCCGACGACCCGGACGCCCTCCAGTTCCTCGACGTCACCGAGTGGCAGTTCGACGAGCGGCAGCAGGCCGGCGAGCCGGCGGCCCCCGCCCTGCCGGCCGCCCGGCTGGTCACCCCGCACGGCGACGACGCGGCCGAGGAGTCGGTGGCCGAGCTGCCGCTGGGCCCGCTGGCCGCCGCCGCCGACGCGGCCGGGGTGACGGTGCCCAGCCTGCTGCTGGCCGCCTGGGCGCTGGCCCTGTCCCGCCGGGCCGAGCCGCCCGCCGGGGCCGACGACGCCGAGCTGGTGCTGGCCCGCTGGAGCGACGGCCGGCACGCCGACGGCACCGCCGCCGTGGTTGGGCCGCTGGGCGGCTACGCGCCGGTGCGGCTGCGCCTGCCGCTGCCGGCCGCGCCGAAACAGCTCCTCGACGAGGTACGCGGCGCGGAGCGCCCCGCCGAGGAGACGTTCCACCTGCTGGAGCCGGTGGGCGTCGACTCCGCGGCGGTGGCCGGCTTCGCCGCCGTGCCGGCCGTCGACCCGGCGACCCTGGCTGCCCTCGGGGCCACCGACGTGCGGGTGAGCGCCCCGCCGCCGGTCGGCGGGCCGCACCTGGCCGCCCTGCTCGACGCCGGCACGGTGACCCTGCGGGTGACCGGCGGGCGGCAGCTGCACGAGGGCCTGCTCGCCGTGCTCGGCACGCTGCCCGCCGCGCTGACCGACGGGGCCCCGCTGGCCCTGCTCGGCGGGGCGGAGACGCGCTGGCTGGTCGAGGCGGCCGGGCCGGCGTCCGACGCGCCGACGCTGACCCTCGCCGAACTGCTCGACGGTGGGCTGGCCGCCGCCGACCCGGACGCCGAGGCGGTGGTCGCCGCCGACGGGGCGTACACCTTCGGCGAGCTGCGCCGGCTCGCCGACGGGGTGGCCGCCGGCCTGGTCGAGCGCGGCCTGCACGGCGGCCGGCGGGTCGGCGTGCTGGCCACCCGCTCCCGGGACACGGTGGTGGCGTTCCTCGGCGTGCTGCGCGCCGGCGCGGTGTTCGTGCCGCTGGACCCGGCCGCGCCCCCGCGTCGCCTCGCCGAGCTGGCCCGCGCGGTCGACGCCGGCCTGGTCCTCGGCGACCGGCCCGTGGCGGGCGTGCCGCACGCGCCCGTCGCCGAGCTGGCCGCCACCGCCGCCACCGCCGCGCTGCCCGAGACGCGGCCGACCGACCCGGCGTACGTCATCTTCACCTCGGGGTCGACCGGCACGCCGCGCCCGGTGCTGGTCTCGCACGGCAGCGCCGCCCACCTGGCGCACGCCCTGGAACGCGTCGTCTACCCGAACGCCCCGGCCGGGACGCGGGTGGCGGTCAACGCCCCGCTGACCTTCGACGCCTCCGTCAAGCAGCTCGTCCAGCTCGGGCACGGCCGCGGCCTCTACCTGGTGCCGGAGGAGGCCCGCCGCGACGGGGCCGAGCTGGCCGGCCTGCTCGCCGCGCACCGCGTCGACGTGCTGGACCTGACCCCGTCGCAGCTGCGCATCCTGCTCGCCGCCGACGGGGTGACCGCCGGCCGGGCCCGGCTGCCGGGGGTGCTGCTGCTCGGCGGCGAGCCGGTGCCGGCGGACCTGTGGGACGCCGTGGCGGCCCTGCCGGGGGTGCGCGCGGTCAACCTGTACGGCCCGACCGAGGCCACGGTGGACGCCACCAGCGCCGAGATCACCGCCGGTGACCCGCCGACGATCGGCCGCCCGCTGCCGGGCACCGGGGCGTGGGTGCTCGACGGCCAGCTCCGCCCGGTGCCGCCCGGGGTGGCCGGGGAGCTGTGCCTGACCGGCCCGCAGCTCGCCGACGGCTACCTCGGCGACCCGGAGGCCACCGCCCGCCGGTTCGTGCCGGCGGCGCTGCCGTCGGGCCGCGTCGAGCGGGTCTACCGCACCGGCGACCGGGTGCGCTTCGACGCGCGGGGGCGGCTGACCTACCTGGGCCGGCTCGACGACCAGGTCAAGGTCAACGGCTTCCGGATCGAGCCGGGGGAGGTCGCCGCCGTCCTGCGCGAGCACCCCGGGGTGGGCGACGCGGCGGTGGTGGCCCGCGACGACGACGGGCACGGCGCGCGGCTCGTCGCGTACGTGACGCCCGCCGGGGGCCCGCCGGCGGTCGACGTGGACCGGGTCGTGGGCATCAACCCGCACGAGACCCGCTACCTGTACGACGAGATCTTCCGCCAGCAGGTCTACCTGCGCGACGGGGTGGCGCTGCGGGCCGGGGCGACGGTCTTCGACGTCGGCGCGAACATCGGCATGTTCTCGCTGTTCGTGCACGCCGTCTGCCCGGACGCCACGCTCCACGCGTTCGAGCCGGTGCCGTCGGTGGTCGAGGCGCTGCGCCGCAACGTGGCCGCCTTCGGCGTGCCCGCCACCGTGCACCCGCACGGGCTCGCGGCGGCGCCCGGCGAGGTCGACTTCACCTACTATCCCGGCTACGCGATGATGTCCGGCCACGCCGCGTACGCCGACCCGGCCGCCGAACAGGCCGTCATCCGCCGCTTCCTGACCAACGAGCGGGACCGGGGCGAGGCCGACCGGGACGCCCTGCTCGACCGGGTCGACGAGCTGCTGACGGAGCGCTTCGCGCCGGACCGGCTCAGCGTGGCCGTCCGGCCGCTGTCCGACGTGATCGACGAGGTGGCCCCCGACCGCATCGACCTGCTCAAGATCGACGTGCAGCGGGCCGAGGCCGACGTCCTCGCCGGAATCCGGGAGGACCACTGGCCGTTGGTCGCGCAGGTGGCGATGGAGGTGCACGACGGCGTCGGCACCGCCACCGAGGGCCGCCTCGACGAGCTGATCGACTTCTTCGAGGCACGCGGCTTCACCGTCGTCACCCGACAGGACGACCTGCTCGAGGGCACCGACCGGTACACCCTGCACGCGGTGCGCCCCGAGTACGCCGACGACCCCCGCCCCGCGGTGACCGCCGCCCCGGCCGACGGCGAGCCGCTGGACGCCCGCCTCGCCGCCTGGCTGCCCGAGCGGCTGCCGGCGCACCTGGTCCCCGCGGCCGTGGTGGTGCTCGACGCGCTGCCGCTGACCGGCAACGGCAAGCTGGACCGCGCCGCCCTGCCCGCCCCCGAGCGGGGCCGCCGCGCCGCCGGCCCGGGCGTCGCCCCCGCCAACCGGGCCGAGGAGATCCTCGCCGAGGCGTGGCGGGAGGTGCTCGGCCTGGAGACCGTCGGCGTGACCGACAGCTTCTTCGCCCTCGGCGGCGACTCGATCCGCAGCATCCAGATGCAGGTCGCCGCCGCCCGGCGGGGCCTGTCGTTCCGGCTGCGGGACATCTTCGCGCACCAGTCCATCCGGGAACTGGTCACCCACGGCGAGATCACCCTCGCCGACCCGGACGCCGCCGAGACGTCGCCGACCGCCGGGGCGCTGCCGGCCGCCGCGCCGCCGGCCGACGGGGTGCGGCCGGTCGACGGCGGCCGGTCCACCGGGCCCGCCGCCGGGCGGCCCGAGCGGGGCGCGGACACCCTCCTGACCCCCGCCGACCGGGACCGGCTGCCCGCGTCGGTGGCCGACGCGTACCCGATGACCGCCCTGCAACAGGGCATGGTCTACCACTGCGAGCTGACCGGCGACCCGGCGATGTACCACAACGTCACCGCGCACCGCGTCGACGCGCCGCTGGACCCGGCCGCGCTGCGCGCCGCGTTCGCCGCGCTGGTGGCCGCGCACCCGGTGCTGCGCACCGGCTTCGCCCTCGACGGGTACGCCGAGCCGCTGCAACTGGTGCACGCCGACGCGCCCGCCGACGTGCCGGTCGACGCGCTGCCCGACGCCGACCCGGCCGCCCGCGCGGCCCACGTCGACGCGCTGGTCGCCGCCGAGCGGGCCCGCCCGTTCGACTGGGAACGCCCGCCGCTGGTCCGGCTGCACGCCGTCGACGAGGGCGTCGACGGGTTCACCCTCGTCGTCGCCGAGCACCACGCCGTCCTCGACGGCTGGAGCCTCGACCTGTTCCTGCGCGCCCTGCTGGCCGACCACGAGCGGCGGCGCGCGGGCCGACCCGCCCCACCCGCTCCGGCGGCCCTGCCGCCGTACCACCACGTCGCCGCCGAGCGGGCCGCCCTCGCCGACCCGGCCACCCGCCGGTTCTGGCTCGACGGCCCCGGCGCGGCGGCCCCGCTGCTGCTCGGCGGGCCCGGCCCCCGGATCACCGTCACCCGGCCGGTGCCGCTGGACGACGACGTCACCGACCGGGTCGCCGGGGCGGCCCGCGCGGCCGGGGTGCCGGTGAAGTCGTACCTGCTGGCGGTGCACCTGCGGGCGCTCGGCGAGACCGCCGGCCGCGACGACGTGGTCTCCGGCCTGGTCGTCGGCGGCCGGCCCGAGGGCGCGGGCAGCGACGCCACCCTCGGCCTGTTCCTCAACACCCTGCCGGTCACGGCGACCCTGCGCGGCCGACCGCTGGCCGAGCTGGCCGGGGACGCCTGGCACGCCGAACGGTCCCTGATGGGCCACCACCGGTTCCCGCTGGCCGAGATCGTCCGGGCCGGCGGGGCGGGGCCCCGCTTCGACAGCTTCTTCAACTACACCCACTTCCACGCCGACGACCGCGCCGGCCCCCGCGTCGTGGCCAGCCGGGTGACCACGGTCGACGTCGGGTTCAGCCTCGCCGTCGACGTGGCGGTGGTCCCCGACACCGGCCGGCTCGTCCTCGCCCTCCAGTACGACGGCCGCCGCTTCGACACGGACTGGGCCGACCGGCTCGCCGCGACCTTCACCCGGCTGCTGGCCACCGAGCCGACCGCCGCGCTGCCGCCCGCCGGGCCGCCGGCAGACCCGACGCCCACCGACGCCCGGTCCCGCTGGTCGGCGCGGGTCGCCGGGGCGTGGCGCGACGTCCTCGGGGTGACGCCGCGTTCGGCCGCCACCACGTTCGCCGCCGCCGGCGGGGACTCGCTGCGGGCGCTGCGCCTGGTCCGCACGCTGCGCCAGCGGTACGGCACCGGGCTGACCCTGGCCGAGTTCGCCGACCTGCCCGACTTCGGGGCGCTGGTGGAGCGGGTGGCCCGCGATGGCTGACCACGACCCGTGGCTGGTGGTCCGCGCGCCGGTGCCCCGCCCCGCGCTGCGGCTGTTCTGCCTGCCCTACGCCGGCGGCAACGCGGGCGCGTTCGAGAGCTGGCGCACCGGGCTGCCCCGGTCGGTCGAGGTCAACGCCGTGCAGTACCCGGGGCGGCGGGAACGCGCCGCCGAGGCCGCCCCGCGCCGGATGACCCCGCTGGTGCAGGCCCTGGAGGCGGCGCTCGCCCCCCACCTCGACCGCCCGTACGCCGTCTACGGCGACTGCCTCGGCGCGTACGTGGCGTTCGAACTGGTCCGGCGGCTGGCCCGACGCGGCCACCGGCCCGCCGACGCGCTGGTGGTCTCCTCGGCGGTGCCGCCGCACCGCAGCGGCGTCGAACCGGACTACTCCACCCTGGACGACGCCGCGTTCCTCGCCGAGTTGGTCGCGCTGGGCACCATGCCCCCGGCGGTGGCCGGGCACCCGGACCTGGCCGCCGCGGCGCTGCCGGCGGCCCGCGCCGACTTCGAGCTGGGCCGCAGCTACCGGCTGCGCGACGCCGAACCGGTGGCCACCCCGGTCACCGTCGTCGTCGGCGACGCCGACCCGCACGTGTCGGCGGTGGACGCGGCGGCCTGGGCCGACCTGACCACCGCCGGCTGCACCACGCTGACCGTTCCCGGCGGGCACGACCTGCTCGCCCGGGCCGACGCCGGGCTGCTGCGCGCCGTCCGGACCGCCCTGACCGGCAAGGAGCCGTCTTGACCCGCACGACACTGCTCTGCTTCCCGTACGCCGGCGCGGGCCCGTCGGTGTACCAACCGTGGCGGCGCGTCGCCCCGCCCGAGCTGGACGTCGTCCCGGTGTCGCTGCCGGGGCGGGAGAAGCGGTTCGTCGAGGAGCCCTACCGCCGCCTGGAGCAGGCCGTCGACGGGCTGCTCGACGAGGTCCTCGAACTGGTCGCCGGCCGCGACCGGGTGGCCCTGTTCGGGCACAGCATGGGCGCGGTGCTCGCCTACGAGATGACCCGCCGGCTCACCGGGGCCGCCGGGGTGGCCGTCACCCACCTGTTTGTCAGCGGTTCCCCGGACCCGTGGTCGGGGCGCGAGCGTACCGCCGCCGGGCTGCCCGACGACGAGTTCGTCGCCCGGGTGGAGGAGTTCGCCGGTTACACCCACCCGGCGCTGGCCGACCCCGACATGCGGGAGCTGTTGCTGCCGGTGCTGCGCGCCGACGTGGAGCTGCACGAGGCGTACCGGCCGGCGGGGGAGAAGCGCGTCGACGTGCCGGTCACCGCCCTTCGGGGGGCGGACGACACGCTCGTCGCCGACGAGGCGCTCGCCGGCTGGGGGCGGGTCACCTCGGCCACCTTCGCCGTGCGGCGGCTGCCCGGCGGCCACATGTACCTGGCCGACTCCCCGGCTGCCGTGCTCGACCTGGTCGGCGCGGAGCTGGCCCGATGACCGACGCGCCGACCCGCCCCGCACCGGTGGTCACCGGCGACCGGCTGGCCGGCAAGACCGCCATCGTCACCGGGGCCGCCCGGGGGCTGGGCCGCGCCTGCGCGGTGACGTTCGCCGCCCAGGGCGCCGACGTGGTCCTCGTCGACCTGGCCGGCGACCTGCCCGGCGTGCCGTACCCGCTGGGCTCGGCGAGCCAGCTCGCGCACACCGCCGACCTGTGCGCCGGGTACGGGGTGGCCGCGTACCCGGTCGAGGCCGACGTGCGGGACCTGGCCGCCGTCCGGGCCGCCGTCGCGCTTGCGGTGGCGCGCTTCGGCCGGGTCGACGTGCTGGTCAACAACGCCGGCATCGCCGCGCCGTCGGGCAAGCCGACGCACGAGATCACCGAGGCCGAGTGGCAGCTCATGCTGGACGTCGACCTGTCCGGGCCGTGGCGGATGATCAGCGCGGTCGGCGAGGTGATGTGCCGCCAGCGCGCCGGC
This sequence comes from Micromonospora sp. WMMD712, assembly GCF_029581295.1. NCBI lineage: Bacteria > Bacillati > Actinomycetota > Actinomycetes > Micromonosporales > Micromonosporaceae > Micromonospora > Micromonospora sp. WMMD712. The sequence continues at coordinate 917,046 of NZ_CP120743.1, read as the reverse complement.
AGCATCGTCAACGTCGCGTCCACCGCCGGGCTGGTCGGCTACCGGCACTTCGCCGGGTACGTCGCCGCCAAGCACGGCCTGGTCGGGCTGACCCGGGCCGCCGCGCTCGACTACGCCCCGCTGCGGGTGCGGGTCAACGCGCTGTGCCCCGGCTCGGTGCGCGACGACCCGCACGTCGAGGGCCGGATGCTCGCCGAGATCGCCCGGTCGCTGGAGGTGCCGGTCGCCGAGCACGAGGAGACGTTCGTGCAGGCCCAGCCGATGAACGCGCTGATCGAGCCCGGCGCGGTGGCCCAGGCGGCGCTCTGGCTCGCCTCGGACGAGTCCGCGCAGGTCACTGGCTCGGTCATCACCGTCGACGGAGGGTTCACCACCCGATGAGCGCCCCACACACCCCCCACCCGACCGAGGCGGCCCGGTTCTGCCACGCCGCGAGCGCCCGGGTCGCCCCCGACGCCGACGCCGACGGCCTCCCCGAGGCGTACGCCGTGCTCACCCGGCGGCACGGCCTGGCCGGCGGGCGGCTGTGGGTGGAGCGGGTGCCGGCGGGGCTCGCCGCGCGCCGCCGCGACGCCGAGCTGGCCCGGCCGCTGCCGGTCGGCGGCCCGGACCTGCGGGCGGTGCTGCTGCGCCACGAGGGCGGGGACGACCTGGTGCTGGTCGCCCGCCGGCACGCCGTGGGCCGGCACCGCCTCGGCGCCCTGCTGGCCGAGCTGACCGACCCGGCCGCCCCGGCGATCCCGGTCGTCGTCCCGGGTCAGCTCGTCGCGCCGGGTCGGCCCGCGCCCCCCACGGCCGCCGCCCACCCGACCACCGCCGGAAGCGGCGGGTCGGACGCCGGCGGCGCACCGAACACGGCCGCCCCCGCCGTCGTCGTCGACGTTGCCCCCACCGACGACGACGCCGGGGACACCGGCTGGCTGCGCGGCGACCCCGGGCCGGACCGCCCCGCCGCGCACACCGTCGCCGTGCCGGCCGGGACCGACCTGACCGCCCTCGTCGCGGCCGTCGGCGCGGTGCTGGCCCGGTACCGGGGCGTGCGCCGGGCCCGGGTCGGCGCGGTCGTCGACGAGCGGCTGGCCGTCGTCGGGGTGCCGGTCGACGGCGGGGCCCGCGACCTGCTCGCCACCGCCGCCGCGACCGGACTGCCCTGGCCGGCCCCCGGCGGCGCGCCGCCCGCCGGGCTCCTCGACGTCGAGGCCGGCGTGCTCGACGCGACCAGCCCAGCCGACGCGTACCGGCCCTGCCTGGCCCCGCTCTGGCCGCTGACGCTGGCGCTGGCCGGCACCACGCTGACCTGCCACCACCGCACCGCCGGGTGGGCGTCCGACCTGGTCGCGGCGTTCGCCCGCCAGGTCGTGCGGGTGCTCGGGCAGGTCCTCGCCGACCCGGACCGCCCGCTTGCCGGTCACGACCTGTTCGACGCCGCCGAGCGGGCCGCAGTCGTCGCCCTCGGCCGGGGCCCCGGAGGGCCGCCCCCGGCGGTCGACACCATCGCCGGCCGCGTCGCCCGGCACGCCCGGCGGCGACCCGACGCGCCGGCCGTGTCCTGCGCCGGCCAGCGGCTGACGTACGCGCAACTGGACGCCCGCGCCACGCGGGTGGCCCGCGCCCTCGCCGCGCGTGGGGTGGCCCCCGGTGACCGGGTGGGCGTCTGCCTGGACCGGTCGGTCGACCTGATCGCGGTGCTGCTCGGCGTGCTGCGGGCGGGGGCCGCGTACGTGCCGGTCGACCCGGCGTACCCGGCCGAGCGGATCCGCTACACCGTCGAGGACTCCGGCGTCGCACTCCTCGTCGGCGGTGGCGGGATCGACCCGGACGGGTTGACCGCCGGGCCGGACGACGCGGCGGGGGAGGAGCCGGCGGCGGGCGGGCCCGACGACACCGCGTACGTCATCTACACCTCCGGCTCCACGGGCCGGCCCAAGGGGGTGTGCGTCCCGCACCGCAACGTGCTCGCCCTCGTGGACGCCACCGCCGGGGACTTCGGGCTCGGCCCGGCCGACGTGTGGACGATGTTCCACTCCAGCGCCTTCGACTTCTCCGTGTGGGAGATCTGGGGCTGCCTGCTCACCGGCGGGCACCTGGTGGTCGTCCCGCACCTGGTCACCCGGTCCCCGCAGGAGTTCCACGCGCTGCTGGCCACCGAGCGGGTGACCGTGCTCAACCAGACCCCGTCGGCGTTCGCGCAGCTCCTCGACGTCGACCGGCGCGCCGCCGACCGGCTCGCCGTGCGGCTTGTCGTCTTCGGCGGCGAGCCGCTGGACGCCCGGATGCTCACCGGCTGGTTCGACCGGCACCCGGAGCGGGAGTGCCGGGTGGTGAACATGTTCGGCATCACCGAGACCACGGTGCACGTCACCGCGCAGACCCTCGACCGGGGGCTGGCGCTGGCCGGCAGCCGGTCGGTGGGCCGCGCCCTGCCCGGCTGGTGGGTCTACGTGCTCGACCCGGACGGCCGGCTGCTGCCACCCGGCGCGGCGGGGGAGATCCACGTCGGCGGCGCGGGGGTGGCCGACGGCTACCTGCACCGCCCCGAGCTGACCGCGCAGCGGTTCCGGCCCGACCCGTGGGCGGGCGGGCGGATGTACCGCAGCGGCGACCGGGGCCGGCTGCTGCCCGACGGGCGGCTGGAGCACCTGGGCCGCCTCGACGACCAGGTGAAGGTGCGCGGCTACCGCATCGAGCTGGACGAGATCCGCCAGGTGCTGCTGGACGACCCGGGGGTGCTGGCCGTGGCCGTGGTGGTGCGGACCGGCGCGGAGTCCGCCGACACCCGGCTGCACGCCTACGTCGTGCTCGCCGGCCCCGCCGCCGGCACCGCCGAGCCTGCCGCCGAAGCCGAAGCCGAAGCCGAAGCCGAAGCCGAAGCGGCCGGCAGCGCAGCCGCCGCGACCGCCGCCGCGCTCGCCGGGGTGCGCCGCCGCGCGGCCCGGATGCTGCCCGACTACATGGTCCCGGCGACGGTCACCGCGCTGCCCGCCCTGCCCCTGACCGGCAACGGCAAGCTCGACGCCGCCCGGCTGCCCGCCCCGGCCGAGCCGCCCGCGCCGGCCCCCGCGCCCGCCGCCGACGCCACGTTGGACGAGCGGATCCGGGCGGTGTGGCAGCGGGTCCTCGGCGCGGAGGTCGGGCCGGAGGACAACTTCTTCGACCTGGGCGGCAACTCGCTGCTGGCCCTGCGGCTGCTCAACGAGCTGCGCGACCAGGGCCTCGCCGACCTCACCCCGCGCCACCTGTACGTGCACCAGACCGTGCGCGGGCTGGCCGAGGCGATCGGAGCCGCCCGATGACCCCCGACGTGGACACCCTCGCCCGGCTCTGGCCGCAGGTCGACCGGGTCGCCGTCAAGGACGGCTGCGTGTACGTCGTCGCCGACGACCACCTCGACCCGCTGGCGCTGCGCGGGCAGCTCGCGCGGGAGCTGCCCGACGGGGAGCTGCCCCGGCACATCGTCCAGGTCGACTCGCTCGATCCGGCCGACCTGGTCGCCCCCGACGACCGGTACGGGGCGTACCAGCCGCCGGGCGACGACACCGAACGGCAGCTCGTGCGGGTGTGGGAGGGGGTGCTGGGGCTGCCCAAGCTCGGCGTGCTCGACGACTTCTACGCCGCCGGCGGGGACTCCCTGGCCGCCGTCGCGCTGGCCGTGGAGGCGCAGCGGGTCTTCGGCGTGGCCGTGTCGCCGGCCGCCGTGCTGCGCCACCCGACCGTGGCCGCCCTCGCCGCCGAGGTGCGCCAGGCCCGCGCCGCCGCGCCGCTGCCCCGGGCCGCCGCCGCGCGGGCGTACCCGCTGTCGCCGCAGCAGCGGCGGGTGTTCCTGGCCCAGTCCCGCGACCCCGCCTCGGTGGCCTACCACCTGCCGCTGCTGCTGCCGCTGCCCGCCGACACCGACGCCGCCCGGCTGGGCCAGGCGCTGCGGCACGTGGTGGCCCGGCACGACATCCTGCGCACCGCGTTCGGCACCGAGGCGGGCCGGCCGGTGCAGCGGGTGCTGCCCGGCGTGGTGTGCGAGCTGCCCGAGGTGGCCCGCGCCGCCGACGAGCCGGTTTCGGTGACCCCGTTCGACCTGGCCGCCCCGCCGCTGCTGCGCGCCGAGCTGCGGCGCACCCCGGCCGGGGCGGCGCTGGCCCTGGAGCTGCACCACATCGTCACCGACGGGCTCTCCCTGGCCCTGCTGCTGCGCGAGGTCGACGCCCGCTACGCCGGCCGCGACCTGCCGCCCGTGCCCGCCCAGTACGCCGACTACGCGGTGTGGACGCACGCGCAGGAGCCGCCGGGGCGCGACTGGTGGCTGGCCCGGTTCGCCGACCCGCCCACGCCGCCGCGCCTGCCCACCGACGCCGAGCGGGTCGCGGGGCCCGACGCGGGCGGCCCGTCGACCGCCGCCGCCGGTGTCGTGGAGTTCTCCGTGGACGCCGCCCGCACCGCCGCGCTGCGCGCGCTGGCCCGCCGCGAGGGCGTCACCCTGTTCCACCTGCTGCTCGCCGGCTACGCGACGTTCCTCGCCGCCGCCACGGGCGGCCCCGGCGGGGCCGACGGCGTCGACGTGACCGTCGGCACGCCGGTGGCCGGGCGGGGCGCACCCGGGCTGGACGCCACCATGGGCATGTTCGTCAACACCGTCTGCCTGCGCCACCGGGTCCGCCCCGACGTGCCGTTCCGGGCGCTGCTGGCCGAGGTGGCCCGGGACGCGGTGGACGCCTTCGCCCACCAGGACTTCCCGTTCGACAGCCTGGTCGAGGCGGTGCTGCCGGTGCGCGACCCGCACCGGCACCCGCTGTTCGACACCCTGTTCGCGATGCAGCACGCCGAGGTGGCCCGCGTCGAGTTCCTCGGCCGGCCGGTGGAGCTGGCCGTCGCCCCGACCGGGCAGGCCATGTTCGACCTGGACATGCAGGTCTACGAGCGGCCCGACGGGCTGACCGTGCACTGGGCGTACCACGCCGGGCTGTTCCTGCCGCAGACCGTGCGCGCGTTCGCCGACCTGTACCTCGACCTGCTCGACGCCGTGCTGGCCGACCCGGGCCGCCCGGTCGGCGAGCTGACCGGCGCGCCGGCCCCGGTGGCCGCCGCCCCGACCACCATCGACATCGACCTGTAGCCGGGAGAGCTCATGCAGTCGCTGATGACCCGGGGCCAGCTCAGGATCGCCGCCGCGCGGCGGCCCGACCACGCCCGGCACTGGCACGGCGTGCTCGCCGCCGGGGCGGAGCGGGTGGGCTTCCCCGACGACCACGCCGCCGCGCCGGGCACCCCGCCGCGCCCGGAGGCGGTCACCGTCCCGCTGGGCGCCGCGCTGGCCGACCGGCTCGCCGCCGCCAGCCGGGGCGCCGAGGCGGCCCGGTTCGTGCTGGTCGCCGCCGCCGTGGCGGCCCTGCTGCGCCGCTGGACCGGCGCGACCGAGGTGCTGGTCGGCCGCCCCGCCGGCGCAGACGCGCTGGCCGGGCTGCTGCCGCTGCGGGTGGCCGCCGGCCCGGACCGCAGCTACCGGGACCTCGTCGGACAGGTGCGCGCCGCGCTGCCCGAGGCCGAACGGTACGCCGACTACCCCGTCGAGCTGCTCGCCGAGGACCTCGCCCCGCACGCCGAACCGGGCCGACACCCGTTCCTCGACGTCGCCGTGCACACCACCGACGCGGCCGTCGACCCCCGCGTCGGGATCACCGTGGCCGTCGCCGACGCCGACCTGACCGTGCACCACGACGCCGCCCGCCACGACCGGGCCACCGCCGAGCGGATCGCCGCCCACCTGCTGCTCCTGCTCGCCGCCGCGCTCGCCGCCCCGGACGGCCCCGTCGACGACGTCGACCTGGTGACCCCGGCCGACCGGGCGGTGCTCGCCGCCATGAACGACACGACCGTGGACGTCGCCGCCGGCCCGCGCCCCGACGCGTGGGTGGCCCGGCGGGCCGCCGACACGCCCGAGGGCGTCGCCGTGCGTACCGACGAGGGCGCCTGGACCTGGGCGGAGCTGGAGCGGCGGGTCGCGGCGCTGGCGGCGGACCTGCGCGCGGCCGGCGCGGGCCCGGAGACGGTCGTCGCGGTGCTGGCCGCGCGGTCGCCCGCGCAGCTCGCGGCGATCCTCGCCGTGCACCGGGCCGGCGCGGCCTACCTGCCGGTGGACCCCGGCTACCCGCCGGCCCGCGTCGGCTACCTGCTGCGCGACAGCGGCGCGGCCCTGGTGGTGGCCGCCGACGCCACGGCGGTGCCCGACGGCGTGCCGGTGGTCGCGCTGCCCCCGGCCGACGTCGACCCGGCGGCGACCCCCGACCCCGCGCCCGCGCCGCCCGGCGGGCCGCCGCCGGCCCCGGCCGGCGACCCAGGCCCGGCCGCCGGCGGCGACGACCTCGCCTACGTCATCTACACCTCCGGCTCCACCGGCGAGCCGAAGGGGGCGATGATCGAACACCGGGCCCTGGCCAACCGGCTCGCCTGGATGCAGCGGCACTACCCGATCGGCCCGGACGACGTCGTGCTGCACAAGACCCCCACCACGTTCGACGTGTCGGTGTGGGAGCTGTTCTGGTGGGCCCGCGAGGGCGCGTCGGTGTGCCTGCTGCCGCCGGGCGCGGAACGCGACCCGCGCGCCATCGTCGCCGCCGTCGCCGAGCACGGCGTGACCGTCCTGCACTTCGTGCCGTCGATGCTGGGCGCGTTCCTCGACTGGCTGGCCACCGCCGACACCGCCGGTCTGGCCGGGCTGCGGCGGATCTTCGCCAGCGGCGAGGCCCTCGGCGCGCACCACGTCGACCGGCTCGCCGCGCTGCTGCCCCACGTCGAGCTGGTCAACCTGTACGGGCCGACCGAGGCCACCGTCGACGTCACCCACCACCCGTGCGCGCCCGGCGCGGAGCGGGTGCCGATCGGCCGCCCGGTGGACAACACCCGGCTGCACGTGCTCGACGGGCGGCTACGGGCGCAGCCCGTCGGCGTGCCCGGCGAGCTGTGCATCGCCGGGGTGCAACTGGCCCGGGGCTACCTCAACCGGCCCGAGCTGACCCGGGACCGGTTCGTCGCCGCCCCCGCCGTCGGGGAGGACCGCGTCTACCGCACCGGCGACCTCGCCCGGGTGCTGCCCGACGGCACCATCGACTACCTGGGCCGCCTCGACCACCAGGTGAAGGTGCGCGGCTACCGGGTCGAGTTGGGCGAGGTGGAGGAGGCGCTGCGCGGCCACCCGGCCGTCAAGGACGCCGTGGTCGTCGCCCGCGACGGCAACCTGCTCGGCTACGTGCGCACCGCCTCCCCGGTGGCCGAGCGGGCGCTCACCGACCACCTGGCCGGGGTGCTGCCCGCCTACCTGGTGCCGGCCCGGGTGGTGGAGCTGGCCGAGTTCCCGCTGTCGGCCAACGGCAAGCTGGACCGGCGGGCGCTGCCCGACCCGCCCGCCGACGACCGGCCGTACGTGCCGCCGCGCACCGACGCCGAGCGGATCCTCGCCCAGGTGTGGGCCGACGTGCTCGGCGTCGACCGGGTGGGGGTGGAGGACAACCTGTTCGCCCTCGGCGGCAACTCCATCCACTTCGTCACCGTGCTGGCCCGGGCGCACGCCGCCGGCCTGGACCTCAGCTTCCAGCAGATGTTCCGGCACCCCACGATCGCCGCGCTCGCCGCGGCCCCCGCCGACGGGCAGCGACCCCCGGCGTACGCGCCGTTCGACCTGGTGTCGCCGGCCGACCGGGCGCTGCTGCCCGACACGGTGGTCGACGCGTACCCGCTGGGTCAGCTCCAGGCGGGGCTGATCTTCCAGAACGAGCTGGCCCGGGGCGCGGCCCAGTACCACGACATCATCAGCTTCCTGATCAGCGCCCCGTTCGACGAGGCCGCGTTCGCGGCGGCCGTGCGCCGGCTGGTCGCCGACCACCCGATCTTCCGCACCAGCTACCACCTCACCGGCTACTCGGAGCAGCTCCAGCTCGTGCACGCCGACGCGCCCACCCCGCTGTGGGTGACCGACCTGCGCGGGCTCGCCCCCGCCGAGCAGGAGCGCCGGTACGCCGACTGGCACGACCGGGAGCAGTCGTACCGGTTCGTCTGGCAGGAGCCGGGGCTGGTCCGCATCCACGTGCACGTGCTCGCCGACGACCTCTACCGCTACAGCCTCAGCCAGCACAACTCCGCCCTCGACGGGTGGAGCATCACCCTGCTGCACACCCGGCTGTTCGACACGTACCACCGGCTGCGCGCCGGCCGCCCGCTGCCCGAGCCGCCGGCCGGCAACCACTTCCGCGACTACATCGGCCTGGAGCGGCGGGCCGTCGCCTCGGCCGGGGACCGGGAGTTCTGGCGTGACGTCCTGGCCGCCGGCGGGGTCACCGAGCTGCCCCGCTGGGAGCCGCCCGCCGAGCCCGCCGCGCACCCCGTGGTGTTCCACGAGGTGGACATCCCCGCCGCGCTGTCCGAGCGGCTGCTGCGGCTGGCCGACCGGCTCGCCGTGCCGCTGAAGACCCTGCTGCTGGCCGCGCACGTCAAGGTGGTCGGCGCGCTGGCCGCCGACCCGGCCGTGATCACCGGGTACGAGCAGAGCGGCCGGCCCGAGGCCGAGGGCGCCACCGCCGCGCTGGGCCTGTTCCTCAACACCGTGCCGCTGCGCGTCGACACCGGCGACGGGAGCTGGGCCGACCTGGTGGGCCGGGTCTACCGGGCCGAGGCGGACCTGCTGCCGCACCGCCGCTACCCGATGGCGCAGATGAAGGCCGACGCCGCCACCACCGACACGCTGTTCGAGACGGTCTTCAACTACACCCACTTCTACCTGCTCAAGCAGCTGCGTGAGCTGCCCGGCTTCGATCTGCTCGACGTGCGGGTCAGCACGGAGACCGAGTTCGCGCTGCGCGCCGAGTTCATGCGGGACTTCTTCACCGACCAGGTCCGGCTCAGCCTGCACTACCACAGCGCCGAGTTCACCGCCGAGCAGGCCGCCGGCCTCGGCGCGGCGTACCGGCGGGCCCTGGTGGCCCTGGTCGACGACCCGGACGCTCCGCACGGCGGCTACGACCCGGGGCTACCGCCGGCCCGCCTCGTCCCCGCCCGCCGGGCGTTCGCCCGCCCCGCGCCGGCCGCGCCCGCCGCCCCGGCCGGGCGCACCCCGCCCGGCACCGACACGGCCCGCCGCATCGCCCGGGCGTGGGCCGACACCCTCGACGTGCCGGTGGCCGACATCGCCGAGGAGGACAACTTCTTCGACCTCGGCGGGAACTCCCTGGCCGCGATGCGGGTCGTCGCCGCGCTGCGCCCGCTGGTCACCCTCCGGCAGCTCATGACCCACTCCGACCTGGGCCCCCTGGCCCGCGCCGTCGACGCCACCGCCGCCGATGCCGCCGCCACCCCAGCCACCGCCGCCGCCGGCACCGCCGCGCCGCTGCTGCAGCCGCTGTCGCCGCCCGGCGTCGCCGCCGACCGGGTCCTGGTCTGCTTCCCGTACGCCGCCGGCAACCCGCTCGCCTTCCGGCCCCTGGCCGAGGCGCTCGCCGCGCGCGGCGTGGCCGTACTCGCGGTGGCCCTGCCGGGGCACGACCCCGGCCGCCCCGAGCCCCTGGCCGACCTCGACGAGGTGGCCCGCCGGGTCGTCGCCGAGCTGCGCGCAGCCGCGTGCGGCGAGGTGCTGCTGTGGGGGCACTGCGTCGGCGCGGCCCCCGCCGTGGAGGTCACCCGGCTGCTCGCCGCCGCCGGGTCACCGCCCGCGCGGCTGTTCCTCGGCGGCAAGCTGCTGCGCGACGCCGCCGACATCGACGCCAGCATCGCCGAGGTACGCGCCCTCGACGAGGCCGGGGTCGTGGACTGGCTCGTCGGGCAGACCGGCTTCACCGACCTCGACGGCCTCGACGCAGGGCACACCTCGGCGCTGGTCGCCGCGTTCCGGCACGACGCCCTCGGCTCGCACACCTACCTGCGGGACCGGCTCGACCCCCTGGCCGACCGCCCGCTGACCGTGCCGGTGACGGTGGTGCTCGCCGCCGACGATCCGCTCACCGCCGAGCCGGGCGACGCGCCCGCCGCGTGGCGGCGCATCGCCGCCGACGTGACCCTCACGGAGATCGACGGTGGGGGACACTACTTCTGCCGCACCCGCGCCGGGGAGGTGGCCGACCTCGTCGCCGGCGCCGGCCCGGCCATGCCGCGCGACAGCCGCCCCGGGGAGGACCATGTCTGACCGCACGCCCACCGGCGCCCCCGAGCGCCCCGCCACGCCGCGCGGCGAGTTCGTCGCCGGGGCCCGCTCGATGGTGCCGTTCCTGCTGTCCGCGTTCCCCCTCGGCGTGATCGGCGGGACACTCGGCCTGGCCAGCGGGCTGTCCTACCTGGAGACGTTCGGGCTGGCCATGGTGGTCAACTCCGGCACCGCCCAGTTCATCGGCTTCAAGCTGATCGCCGAGGGCGCGGCGTGGCCGGTGATCGTCCTGACCACCCTCATCCTCAGCCTGCGCATGCTGATCTACTCGACGCTGCTCGCCCCGCACGTGCGGGAGCTGCCGCAACGGTGGCGGCTGCTGCTCGGCTTCGGGCTGATCGACGCGGTCTTCTTCGTCGCGTTCGACCGGATGAAAGGCGGCGAGCCGGCCCGCCGCAAGAGCATGTTCTACTTCGGCGCGTCCGCCGTCATGTACGTCAACTGGGCCGTCGCCACCGTCGTCGGCATGGTCGCCGGGCACCTGCTGCCCGAGCGGTGGCGCGCCGGCCTCGACTTCCCGATGACCGCCGTCTTCCTCGTCGTGCTCGCCGGGGCGCTGGCCGGCTGGAAGATCTGGAGCGCCGTCGTGTCTGCTGGTGCGCTGGCGATGCTGTTCCTCGGGCTGCCGTACAATCTGGGGTTGATCGTGGCCGCCCTCGGCGGCGCGTGCGTGGGGATGGCCTGCGAGCGGATCGAACGCCGCTGGTTCCCGCCGAAGCCGCAGGAAGCGCCGCCCGCCGGGGAGCCGGCGCGCGACGACGACCCGGCGGTCGCGCCCGCCGCCGACGGCGACGGAAGGTGACCACGATGTCCATGCTGCTGCTCATCCTCGGCATGGGGCTGGCGACCTTCGCCCCCCGCTACGTCCCGCTGCTGGTCTTCCGCGACCGGGAGCTGCCCGCCGACGTCAAGACGTTCCTCGGCTACCTGCCGGCGGCCCTGCTCGCCGCGATCGCCGTGCCGTCCGTGCTCGCCCCGGTCGACAACCGGGTCGAGGTCACCGTGGTCACGATCCCCTACCTGGTGGCCGGGGTGGTCACCCTGGTGACCGGCCTGTTCGTCGAACGGTTCATGATCGTGTGGACGGTCGGGCTGGCGGTCTTCTTCGGGCTGCGCTGGTGGTTGGGGGCGATGTGACGGGCGACGACGACCCGGTGCGCGAGCCGCTGCGGGTCGCCGCCGCGCAGATCGAGGCGGTCGGCGGCGACCTGGCCGGCAACGCGGCGGCCCACGTGGCGGCCGTCGCCGAGGCCGCCGCCCTCGGCGCCCGCGTGGTCGTCTTCCCCGAGCTGTCGCTGTGCGGGTACGACTACCCGTTGCTCGCCGCCGACGTCGCCCGCTGCGAGGTCGAGGTGGGCGACGCGGTCCTGCGGACGGTGGGCGGGGCCTGCCGGGCGCACCGGGTGACCGCCGTGGTCGGCGGCTGCGCCCGGCGCGCCGAGGGGTGGGCCATCGCCGCGTTCGTCGTCGGCCCCGACGGCGCGGTGGCCGCCACCTACCACAAGCGGCACCTCGACGCCGACGAGCGCGCGGTGTTCGTCGCCGGCCACACCGACACGATGGTGCAGGTCGGCGGCTGGCGGCTCGGCCTCGGCGTCTGCTACGACGCGAGCTTCCCCGAGCACGCCCGGGGCCTGGCCCTGGCCGGCGCGGACGCCTACCTGGTGCCCGGCGCGTTCACCGTCGGCGACTCCGACCACCGGCGCGGCGTCTACTTCCCCGCCCGCGCCCTGGAGAACACCAGCTACGTGCTGTTCGCCAACTACGCGGGCGCGCACGGCGGCTGGCGCTTCGCCGGCCACAGCGCCGTGTACGGCCCCGATGGCCGGGCCCTGGCCGCCGCCGGCACCGCCGCCGGGCTCGCCGTCGCCGACCTCGACGACGCGGTGCTGCGCCGCCAGCGCGACAACCAGCGGATGCTGCGCGACCGGGCCGCCCCCGCGCCCGCGCCGAGCCCCGTCGTCATCACCCCGCCCGACCCCGGGCAACGACCCGACCAGCGTGAGGAGCACCGGTGACCGGCATCGGCACGACCGCGATCCACGGCGACGACGGCCTGCACCCGCCGGGCGCGGTGTCGCCCCCGATCGTGCAGAGCGCCACGTTCGGCGCCGAGAGCGACGAGCGGTTCACCGAGGTCGCCACGCAGGTGCGCCCCGACGCCTTCTACACCCGCTACGGCAATCCCAACCACGCCCAGGTGGCCGCCGTGGTCGCCGAGCTGGAGGGCGTCGAGACGGGCCTGGTCACCGCCTCCGGCATGGGCGCGGTCACCACCATCGCGCTGGCCCTGCTCAGCGCCGGGGACCACGTGATCGTGCAGCGCAGCACGTACGGCGGCACCACCTCGCTGGCCACCGGGCTGCTCACCCGGTTCGGGGTGACCTGCACCCAGGTCGACCAGACCGACGTCGACGCGTTCGCCCGCGCCCTGACCCCGCGCACCCGGCTGCTGCTCGTGGAGACCCCCAGCAACCCGCTGCTGGAGCTGACCGACCTGACCGCCGTGATCGAGCTGGCCCACGCCCACGGCGCGTACGCCGTCGTGGACAACACCTTCGCCACCCCGGTCAACCAGCGGCCGGCGGCCCTCGGCGCGGACCTGGTCTGGCACAGCGCCACGAAGTTCCTCGGCGGCCACTCCGACGTCACCGCCGGGGTGGTCGTCGGCTCCGCCGAGCTGGTCGACCGGGTCTGGCAGACCGCCATCGTCACCGGCGCGACGCTGGGCCCGATCGACTCCTGGCTGCTGCTGCGCGGCATCCGCACGTTGCCGCTGCGGATGGCCCGGCACAACGACAACGCCCTCGCCCTGGCCCGGGAGCTGGAGGCGCACCCGGCGGTCGCCCGGGTCCGCTACCCGGGGCTGCCCAGCCACCCCCAGCACGACCTGGCCGCCAAGCAGATGAGCGGCTACGGCGGCGTGTTCAGCCTCGACCTGGCCGGCGGCCAGCCGGCGGCGGCCACCCTCCTCGCCGAGCTGCGGCTGGCCAAGCGGGCCGCCAGCCTCGGCAGCGTCAGCACCCTCGTGGTGCACCCGCGTTCCATGTGGGCGGGGATCGTCGACACCGCGCAACTCGCCGCCACCGGCATCGGGGAGGGCCTCGTGCGGGTCTCCACCGGCATCGAGGACACCGCCGACCTGCTCGCCGACTTCACCCGCGCCCTCGACGCCGTGGCCGCGCGGGCCGGCTGACGGAGCAACCGCCGGTGGAGCCGTACGACCGGGGGATGCTCGACGCGGGTCAGCGCGATCGTCCTCGTCGGGGTCAGGGTGAGCCGCCGGTCGGAGATCAACTGGCTGTACCGCGACCAGCCCAGGTGGTAGGCGACCCGCACGCCCCCGCCACGATCGTGCAGCTCGCGCTCGCCCTCGGCGTCGCCTGAGCGGGCGGGTGTCGCGACGGGCAGCGACTGCTCGTATCCTGTGCGCGAAGGCACCACAAGGCGCGTGAAGTCACTGAAGGGGGTCGGTGTGAGCAACCGGATCGAGACGCTGGAGTTCCAGGCGGAGGCGCGCCAACTGCTCCAGCTGATGGTCCATTCGATCTACTCGAACAAGGACGTCTTCCTGCGGGAGCTGATCTCCAACGCCTCCGACGCGTTGGACAAGCTCCGCCTGGAGTCCCTGGTCGACAAGGATCTCGCAGCCGACGTCTCCGACCTCCACATCGAGATCGAGGTCGACCGCGACGCGCGCACCCTCACCGTCCGGGACAACGGCATCGGCATGTCCCGCGAGGACGTCGTCCGCCTGATCGGCACGATCGCCAAGTCGGGCACCGCCGAGCTGCTGGCGAAGCTGCGCGAGTCGAAGGACTCGGCGGCGTCGGCGGATCTGATCGGGCAGTTCGGCGTCGGGTTCTACGCCACGTTCATGGTCGCCGACCGGGTCACCCTGCTCACCCGCCGCGCCGGGGAGAGCGAGGGCACCCGCTGGGAGTCGACCGGCGAGGGCACCTACAGCGTGGAGACCGTCGACGACGCGCCGCAGGGCACCGCCGTCACCGTGCACCTCAAGCCCGAGGACAGCGACGACCACCTCTACGACTACACCGCCGAGTGGAAGATCCGCGAGATCGTCAAGCGATACTCCGACTTCATCGCCTGGCCGATCCGGATGACGGTCGAGCGTAAGGGCGAGGGCGACGAGACCACCCGCGAGGCGCAGACCCTCAACTCGATGAAGGCGCTGTGGGCCCGGCCGCGCAGCGAGGTCGACGAGGCCGAGTACAAGGAGTTCTACAAGCACGTCAGCCACGACTGGGCCGACCCGCTGGAGACCATCCACATGCGGGGTGAGGGCACCTTCGAGTACGAGGCGCTGCTGTTCCTGCCGTCGCACGCGCCCGTGGACCTGTTCGCCCCGCAGGCCCGCCGGGGCGTGCAGCTCTACGTCAAGCGCGTGTTCATCATGGACGACTGCGAAGCGCTGATGCCCAACTACCTGCGCTTCGTCAAGGGCGTCGTCGACGCGCACGACCTGTCGCTCAACATCTCCCGGGAGATCCTCCAGCAGGACCGGCAGATCCAGGCGGTGCGCCGGCGGCTGGTGAAGAAGATCCTCGCCACCGTCAAGGAGCTGAAGGCCAACGAGGCCGAGAAGTACCGCACCTTCTGGTCGGAGTTCGGCCCGGCGCTGAAGGAGGGCCTGCTCGACGACCCGGACAACACCGACGCGATCCTCGACGTCGTCTCGGTCGCCTCCACCCACGACCCGGCCGAGCTGACCGGCCTGCGCGACTACGTCGAGCGGATGAAGGACGGCCAGTCCGACATCTACTACGTGACCGGCGAGTCCCGCTCGATGATCGAGAACTCGCCGCACATGGAGGCGTTCCGCGCCAAGGGCTTCGAGGTGCTGATCCTCACCGACCCGGTCGACGAGGTCTGGGTCGAGCGGGTCGGCCAGTTCGACGGCAAGCCGCTGCGTTCCATCGCCAAGGGCCAGGTCGACCTGGACACCGAGGAGGAGAAGAAGGAGGCCGAGTCCGCCCGCGAGCAGCAGCGCCAGGAGTACGCCGGCCTGCTGACCTGGATGTCGGAGAAGCTCGCCGACAGCGTCAAGGAGGTCCGCCTCTCCACCCGCCTGACCACCTCCCCGGCGTGCGTGGTCGGCGACGCCCACGACATCACCCCGACGCTGGAGAAGATGTACCGGGCGATGGGGCACGAGGTGCCGCAGGTCAAGCGGATCCTGGAGCTCAACCCGGGGCACCCGCTGGTGGAGGGGCTGCGCAAGGCCCACGAGCAGGACGCCGCCGCCGACGGGCTCGCCGACACGGCCGAGCTGCTCTACGGGATGGCGCTGCTCGCCGAGGGCGGGGAGCTGGCCGACCCGTCCCGGTTCACCCGCGTCCTCGCCGACCGGCTGGCCCGTACCCTCTGACGTCTTCCCTCTGACGTCGCGGGGCTCCGTGCGGCGGTGCTACAGCGTGACCCAGTACCGCCGCACGGGGCCCAACTCGGTGACCCGCACGTCGTCGAGGACGCCGCCGTGGCGTTCGATCGTCCTCACCGACCCACCGGTATGTGCCCGGCACCCGTCCGGCGGCACGGCAGCCGCGCCGCCGGACGTCGCGGGGGCTCAGACCGACGGCGGTGCCTCCGGGTCGGCGTCCGGCGTGAAGTGTCGCCTCAGGGTGCGCCGCCAGCGGGCGCAGGGCAGTTCGGGGCGTAGGGCCGCCAGCCCGGTGGCGTACTTGGAGACGGCCGTCGGGCGGTGGCCGTGGCTCCACAGCAGGCGGTCGACGTGCGAGGCGGTCGACCCGGTCTTCGTCTCGACGATGGCGAGCCCGGGCAGCTCCAGCCGGACGCCGTGGCCGACCTCCCAGCACAGGGCCAGGTCGATGGTCGCCCGGCTGGCGGTCGCCGGGAGGAAGAGGGTGCTGCGCAGGTACCTGGTGGTGAGCGTCGAGGCGAACGTCAGGCCGCTGCCGCTGCCTCCGCCGTTGCCTCCGCCGCTGCCGACGGTCGCGAGGATCCCGTCGACGAACGACCGCCCGGGGGACAGGGTGCCGCTGTCGTCGGGGTGGTAGGGCAGCCGGTGCTTGACCGTGCCCCCGCGGGTGCCCTCGGTCTTCACCTCCAGCCAGCACAGGCCCGAATCGACGTACGTCCGGGTCCTGATCTTGAACCGGCGGCGGCGTCGGTGGGCGGTGAGCCGGTAACTGACGAGGTCGGGGGTGTCGAAGTACACCGACTCGTAGCGGAACGACCGCCGGCCGTCGATCTCCAGCACCCGGGTGGCCGGGTCGAGGCCGGCGAGCAGCGCCGGCACCTCGGCGACCGGGAGCAGGTACTTGCGGTCGAACCGGGTTTGCAGGGCGGCGCGCCCGGTCAGCTCCACGAGGTCGATCGGCGCGAGGCCGGCCAGCGCCGTGGTGGGCGTGGCGACGGCGCTCACCGCGTCGCGCCCGTCTCGGCCGGCTGGCGGGCGGCGCTCGCGGCGGCCTTCGGCCGGGAGTAGCGCACGTCGACGACGGTGGTGTCGTTGACCAGGTCGACCCGTTCCACGTTGACGGCGTGCACCCGCGCGCCGAGCTGCTGTTCGAGGTGGGCGGTGAGGGCGACCGGGTCGGTCAGCACGGTGTCGAGCACCATGATGTGCCGCCGGTAGCGGCGCAGCAGTCGCGGGTGGTCGCCGACGTACATGACCGCGAGGATCAGCGCCGTCAGGCCGGCGACCGTCCAGATCGAGGTGCCGGAGAGCGGGCCGAGGATGCCGAGCGCGAGGGCGGAGAAGTAGTACGCCACCTCGTGCTGGTCGAGCTCGGTGGAGCGGAGCCGGATGATCGAGAGTACGCCGAACAGGCCCAGCCCGAGGCCGGCCCCGACGGTGCCGCTGCTGAGCGAGCTGGCCACGGCGAAGACGCCGACGTTGACGCCGAGGTAGGCGACCACCAGGTCCCGCCGCCGGTGGCGGGGGAAGTACAGGGCGAAGACGAGCAGGCCCACGGCGACCAGGTTCATCCCGGTCAGGACCAACCGCGACATTGATGCTCCTCAGGGGTGTGCCCGGCGTCGCGGCGCACGGGGCCGACGCGAGGGCTGCGGATCGGTGCGGATCGGTGCGGGACGGGGTGGGGTGGGCTGCCGGCGGGGGCCGCCCGGCCAGGACCGCGCTGTCCTGGCCGGGCTGGCCCGAGGTCAGGGGCGGATGCCGCCGCCGCTGTACTGGCCGGCGGTCACCCCGGTCAGCACCCGCGTCGCGCCGGAGATGCTGCCGCCGGTGTACAGGCCGCCGACGTTCGTGCCGCTGACGCTGCCGCCGGTGTAGACGTCGTACCGCTGGCCATTGGTGATGCGGTTCGACGAGATGACGACCTCCCGGAAGCTCTTCGACGCCCGGAACGAGGCCAGCACGGTGCTGCCGGAGACGACGTGCACGATCGTGTTGGCGGCGTAGGTGGTGCTGAAGCGGGGCGCCACCCAGCCCTGGCCGGTGTTCGGCACCGCCTTGAACACGGCCATGGAGGTCAGGCCCGCGCCCACCACCGTGCCGCCGGTGAAGGTGAGCGTCGCGTCGGTGTCGAGCGCGCCCTCGCCGCCGCCCCGGGTGCTGGAGCCGTTGGCGACCACCGTGCCGCCGGCGAAGGTGAGTTCGCCGTTGGAGTCGAACCCGTCGGTGCCGCCGGTGGCCACGACCGTGCCCCCGGTGACCCGGATGAACGCGTTCGGGGAGGGCTCCATGTGGCCGAGGCCCTCCTCGGCGGCGTTGACGGCGTCGTCGCTGGCCACGACGGTGGAGTTGCCACCGCTGATGGTGAGCTTCAGCGCCTCCAGCGCCTCGTACGACCGGGTCACGTTGATCGTGCCACCGGAGATGTTCAGCGCGTTCTCGCCCTTGATGCCGTCGTCGGCGACGGAGACCGAGATCGTGCCGTTGGTGATGTTGACGACGCCCTTGCCGGCCTCCGTGTCGTTGGACTTGAGCCCGTCGCCGCCGGTCGAGGTGACGGTGATGGTGCCGCCGTTGACGGTGAGCGAGTCCTTGCCCCGGATGGCGTCGTCCACCGCGTTCACGGTGATCGTGCCGGACTGGATGACCAGGTCGTCCTTGCTGACGATGCCGTCCTGGTAGCGGGCCTGCACGGTCAGCGACCCGGTGCCGCCGATGGTCAGGTCGGCCGCGCTGAACAGCGCGGCGTCCGGCTCCCCGGCGTTGGTGTAGGTGGTCGCGTCGGTGAGCCTGTTGGTGGTGCCGGCGGCCAACGTGACGGTGACGGCGTCGGCGTCGGTCACGTACAGGGGCGAGGACGCCGAGTTCGTGATCGAGGCGCCGCTGAGAATGAGCTCGACGGTGCCGGCGGCGGCGGTGTCCACCTTGACGTAGCCGTTGTTCAGCGTGCCGCTGATCTGGTAGGAGCCGGGAGCCGTGATGGTGATGGCGCTGCCGGAGACGGTGACGTTGCTGCCCGACACGCTCGCGCCGGATCCGGTGAGGGTGATCGTGGCGGTCGGGGCGGCGACGGCGGCACCGGCGAGCGGCCCGGCCAGCAGGGTGGCCGTGAGCCCGGCGAGGGCGGCGGTTCTGCGGGTGGTCGAGGTCATGGTGATCCCGTTCTTCGAGGGCAGGTGGGTGCGGTCCTGAACGCCGGCCGTTCGGTTGGTGAACGGCCGGTGAATACGCCATGGCATCGAGAATCATAAATAGATGTCTGGTCGACTCAAAGGTCTCGCGACGGAAAAGCCGGTCATCGCCCCGAATGACAGGTGGCTGACAGTGAACGTTGACGAAACTCTGAGCTACGGGCGCTTGACGACGCCGGCGAGGTGTCTTCGGCCGCTCCGTCGCCCCGGACGGGACGCGAGGCTTGGGCGGCTACCGTCGGCGGCGGACGGGAGCTGTCCAGGGGCCAGCGGGCAGCCCCGCCGGTCCGCTGCCCGGCGGGTGGCTCGACCCGCATTCGGCCGGCCCGGACCAACCCTGGCCGGTGCGGGCTGGTGGGAGCTGGCGGGGGCCGGCACGCGCTACCTTTTCCGGCCTCTTTGCTCTGCACCCACCGGCGCACCGCTTCCCCTGGCGCAGTCGCGCGCCGCACCCGTCCCGCCGCCCTTTTGCCCTTTGCCCGCCGCCCGTCTTGGGGTGTAAGCGCAGGTCGGACCGCCTGTTGCGCGGATGGGTGCAGAGCAAAGGGGGCGCGAGGCGGCAGGCAGGGTCGAATGGTCGTCGCACCGGGTGACCACGGCTGCCCCCGACGCAACGCGGGTGGCCGACGCGGCGACGGAACGGGCCCGCCGGTTGTGCCAGCGTTCCGCCATCCGGACCGCCAATGGGCGCTGACCTGGGCCTGTGGCACCCTGGACCGGTGCGGGACCAGACCCTGACCGGCGTGCTGCTGGTCGTCGGCGTGCTCGGGGCCGCCACCGGCTTCGGCTCGTGGCGGCGTCGCCGCGACGGCCGGCTCCGGCCGGTGGTCGCGGCGGCCCCGCCCGCCCCGCCCGCCCACCCGGACCGGTGGACGCCTGCCGTCGACGGCGGCACCGTGCCGCAGGATCCGCGCCGGGCACTGCTCGCGCGGCTGGGCGCGCGCCCCGGCGCGGTGACCCTGGTCCAGTTCTCCTCGGCCGTGTGCGCGCCCTGCCGCGCCACCCGCCGGGTCCTGGAGCAGGTCGAGGCAGCCGTTGCGGGTGTCGTGCTGGTCGAGGTCGACGCCGAGCGGCACCTCGACGCCGTCCGTGAGCTGGACGTCTGGCGGACGCCCACCGTGCTGGTGGTCGACCCGACCGGGCGGGTGGTGCTCCGGGCCTCCGGGGTGCCCGTGCGGGACGACCTGGTCGCGGCCGTCACGAAGCTGCTGGCCGGGGCCGACCGGTGACGGTCACGCGGTCACCCGCACGCGGATCGTCCGTGCCGTCGCCAGGGCGGGCCCCCTCCCGGTTGCCGGGGCGTGCGTCGTCGGGGCATGTGTCGTCGGGGTCGCCGCGCGGGGCGCGACTGACCCGGCGGCGGGCGGTGGACCACGGGCGGCTGGCGGCGAGCCTCTGTCCGGCGTGCCGCCCCGCCTGACCGCCGCCCGCGCGCCACGGCGCGCCCCCTCGCCGATCGGACTCCTACCGCCATGCTGCTCGATCCACGCGGCCCCCGGTTCGCCGCCGCCGTCACCACCGTCGTCCTCGCCGCCGCGCTGATCACCGGCTCGCCCGCCCTGGTGCTCACCCAGGCGGTCGTCTTCGCCGTCACGGCGGCCAGCCCGCGCCTCGGCCCGTACGCCCTGGCCTACCGGGCACTGGTCGCGCCCCGGCTCGACCCGCCCGCCGAGCGGGAGCCGGCCGCCCCGGTGCGGTTCGCCCAGCTCGTCGGGTTGACGTTCATGCTGCTGGCGGCCGCCGGCCACCTCGCCGGCCTGCCGGCGCTCACCCTGACCGCCACGGCGGCGGCCCTCGCCGCCGCCTTCCTCAACGCGGCGTTCGACGTCTGCCTCGGTTGCGAGGCGTACCTCGCGGCGCGTCGACTCACCGGGCGGCCGGTGCCCGCCCGGGTGCCGACCGGCTCGGCCTGATCTGGGCGGCACCGGGCGGGCTGCCCGGCTTGGCCGTCGGGGCCGTCCCGTGCGGGTGCTGCCCGGCGCGGCCTTCGGGGCCGTCCGGGGTGGGGTGTCGACCGGCTCGGCCTGGTCGGGGCGGTCCCGTGCGGGACCTGACCTGCGCGGCCGCCGCCCGCGCGGGCCCCGCCCGGCGTCGCCCCCGGAGCCGGCGCGGGGCAGGTCGGGGCCGGGTGGCCGGGCCGGTGCCGAAATCCCTACTTTTCAAGTAGGGTTTGCGGGTGGTGGGGGTGGTCGGTTAGCGTCGGGGGCACCGGACGCCGCATCGATGTGCGTCTCGGCCGATCCGGGGCGGCCCACCCCGGGCTGCACCGTGCGATCCTGGGAGCCTCCGATGACCGCCGACCCGCAGCAAGAACCCATCGTCGACGCCGACACGAGCTCGCTGCGGAGGGTCCTGCGCCAGCAGGCCAACACCGTGACCGTGGTGACGGCCCCCGGCGCCCCGCCGGTCGGCTTCACCGCGACGTCGTTCACGTCGGTGTCCCTGGAGCCGCCCGTGGTGTCCTTCTGCCTCGGGCTCGCCTCGTCGGCGTGGCCCACGGTGGCGCGGTCCCGGCACGTCGCGGTGCACCTGCTCGCCCAGCACCAGCGGGACCTGGCGCGCACGTTCGCCGCCACCGGGATCGACCGCTTCGCCCATCCGACCCGGTGGCGGGTCGGCCCGGAGGCGGTGCCGATCCTCGACGACGCCCTGGCCTGGCTGCTCTGCCGCGTGGTCGACCGGGTGGTCGTCGGCGACCACGCGATCGTGCTCGCCGAGCCCGAGCTGTTGCGGCACGCCCACGTCGGCTCGCCGCTGCTCTACCACCGGGGCGGCTTCGCCGGCGTGGACCCGGTCGACCGGGCCGCCGTGGCCTGAACGGCCCTGGCGGGCGACGCCACCCCGCCGGCGGGTGCGTCGCCGGGCCGACGACTCCGTGGTGTGCGGGACGACTCCGTGGTGTGCGGCACGACGCCGCGCCGCCGGGTGGCGCGCGGTGGCGGTGCGCGGCGCGGTCCGCGCGTACGCGGGCTGACGCCCGGCGGAGTTCCCCCCTTGGCGTGACGCCGCCCGCGGAGGGGTCGGGTGGCGCGGAGCGCGCGATCACTGGCCGGTCGTGGTGCAACCGTGCCGGCGTGTCGTGCGCCGGAGGCGGCCAGCGTTCCCGGTCGTCGCTTTCCCGCGCGGACGATGCCTTCCCGCGCGGACGATGCCTTCCCGCGCGGACGATCTTCCCGCGCGGTGGGTGGTTTCCCGTGCGGTCGTCGTTCTCCCGTGCGGTGGATGCCGGTGCCCCGTGGCGGCGGCGCGCAGGGTCGACCGCCGGCGCGGCGGACTTTACAACGAAAACCGTTTCCAACAAGATGTACGCGGGACGCCACCGCAACAGGACGGGAGTCGTTGATGGGTCACCTGCTGGTCATCGAGAGCTGGGTGGGCGCGATGAGCGCCCTGCTGCCGAGGGCGATCCGGGAGGACGGCCACCGGTTCACGTTCCTCACCCGCGACCTGCACCACTACCTGCGGGCGACGCCGCCCGGCGAGGTCCACCCGCTGCTCGCCGCCGACAACGTGGTCACCGCCGAGACCAACGACCCGGCGGGGCTCGCCGCACACGTCGCCCGGCTGCACGCCGCCCTGCGCTTCGACGGGGTGCTCACCTCCTGCGACTACTACCTGCACACCGCCGCCGAGGTCGCCGCCCACCTCGGGCTGCCCGGCCCCGACCCGGCGGCGGTGCGCCGCGCCTGCCGCAAGGACCTGGCCCGCGAGGCGATGCGCCGGGCGGGCCTGCCCGGGCCGGCGTTCGCGGTCACCGGCGGCTGGGCGGACACCCTCGCCGCCGCCGAGCGGCTCGGCTTCCCGCTGGTCGTCAAGCCCGTCGACCTGTGCGCCGGCATGTACGTGCGCGCCGTCGCCGACCCCGCGCAGCTACGCTCGGCGTACGACGCGCTGGCCGGCTTCGCCGTCAACGCCCGCCGGCAGCCCCGGGTGCCGCTGGTGCTGCTGGAGGAGCTGCTCACCGGCCCCGAGGTCAGCGTCGAGACCGTCACCCGCGACGGCGTCACCACGGTCGTCGGGGTCACCGACAAGAGCCTCGCCGGCACGAGCGCGTTCGTCGAGAGCGGCCACATGTTCCCCGCCGACCTGCCCGCCACCGCCGCCCGCGCCGCCGCCGACACGGCCGTCGCCGCGCTCGCCGCCGTCGGCCTCACCCACGGCGTCACCCACACCGAACTGCGCCTTACCCCGGCCGGGCCCCGGGTGGTCGAGATCAACCCGCGGCCCGCCGGCAACCAGATCACCGAACTCGTCCGCCGGGTCACCGGCATCGACCTGCCGATGGCGTACGCGCGCCTCGCCCTCGGCGAGCACCCCGACACCACGCCGGTCGACACCGGGGTACGCAGCGCCGCCATCGCGTTCCTGCTGCCGCCCCGGGCGGGCACGGTCGACGCGGTCACCGGCACCGACCGGCTCACCGGTGATCCGTCCGTCGTGGACTGGGCCGTCAGGCCCCCCGGGCACCGCACCGGCGACGCCAGCAGCAACAACAGCTACCTCGGCCACGTCATGACCGTCGACACCGAGGGGTCGGGCGCGCGGGCCCGCGCCGAGGCGCACGTCGCCGCCCTCGACGTCCGGTACGCCGACGAGCTCGCCGGGACCGCCGCGTGACCGCCCCCGCCCCGGCCGCCGAACCCACCGCCCCCGACAGCCTCGACGACCTGGTGGCGGCGGCGCTCGCCGGCCGGCTCGGCCCCGACCCGGCGGGGGAGCGGGTCAGCGTCGGGTTCGTCACCCGGCAGGGCGCCCGCCACCCCGGTCGCGCCCGGGGCTACCGCAACCACGTGCTCAGTCTGCGGGTCGGCGTCGCCGTCGGCTCCTGCGCCGTCGAGCCCGACGAGCTGCCCGACGACGTCGCGTACGACTGCGTGGGCGTGACCGTGGCGGAGCTGCTGGCCCACCCGAGCCGGCCGGTGCGGGTCGCCGCGCTCGACGCGTACCTGATGGGGGTGCGCCCGCACGCGGGCGCGGCGACCGACGTGGTGACCGTGCCCGGCGGCACGTCGCTGGCCAAGTCGGCCGCCCGCGCCGCCGCCGTGGTCGACCTGCTGCCCGCGGAGCCCGGGCGGACCGTGCTGGTCGTCGGCGTGGTCAACTCCCTGCTCGCCGAGCTGCGCCGGCGCGGCCTGCGCTACCTGCCGTGCGACCTGGCCGGCGGGCGCACCGAGTGGGACGAGCCGTGCCTGCCCGACGCGGCGGCGCTGCTGGCACGCTGCGACGCGATCCTCGCCTCCGGCATGACCCTGGGCAACGGCACCTTCGCGCCGCTGCTGCGCCACGCCCGGGCCACCGGCGTGCCGCTGGTGGCGTTCGCCCAGTCCGGCAGCGCGGTCCTGCCGCGCTTCCTCGGCGCGGGGCTGACCGCCGTGTCGGCGGAGCCCTACCCGTTCTTCTGGCTCGACGGCGGCCCCACGCCGCTCTACCGCTACCGCGCCGACCGGGCGGGCCGATGACCGCGCCGCAGCTGCTCGACCTCGTCGGCCGCACGCCGGTGGTCCTCGTGGACGCCCCCCTGCCGCACCCGCACCCCGGCTTCCTCGCCAAGGTGGAGTGCCTGAGCCCCGGCGGGATGAAGGCCCGCGCGGCGGTGTCCATGCTGGCCGGCGCGCGCTCGCGCGGCGAGCTGGCCCCGGGGGCCCCGGTGGTGGAGTCGACCAGCGGCACCATGGGCGTCGGCCTCGCCTTCGCCGGGCAGGCCCTCGGTCACCCCGTGGTGCTGGTCGTCGACCGGGAGCTGGAGCCGTCCATGCGGGCGCTGCTGCGCGCCCACGGGGCCCGGCTGGAGGTGGTGGACGCCCCGCATCCCGTCGGCGGCTGGCAGCAGGCCCGCCTCGACCGGCTGCTCCGCGTGCGGGCCGCGCTGCCCGGCGCGTACTGGCCCGACCAGTACCGCAACCCCGACAACGCGGCCGGCTACGCCGGGCTCGCCGACGAGATCGTCGCCCAGGTCGACGCCGTGGACACGCTGGTGTGCAGCGTCGGCACCGGCGGGCACAGCGCCGGCCTGGCCCGCGCGCTGCGCCGGCACTGGCCCCGGCTGCGCCTGGTCGGGGTGGACACCGTCGGCTCCACCATCTTCGGCCAGCCCGCCCGCGTCCGGCTGATGCGCGGCCTCGGCAGCAGCATCCACCCCCGCAACGTCGACTACGCCGCCTTCGACGAGGTGCACTGGGTCGCCCCCGCCGAGGCCGTCCAGAGCTGCCGGCGGCTGGCCCGGCACGCGTTCGTCACCGGCGGGTGGAGCACCGGCGCGACCGCCCGGGTCGCCGCCTGGGCGGCCCGGACCCGGCCCGGCGCGCGGGTCCTCGCCGTCTTCCCCGACGGCCCGCACCGCTACCTCGACTCCATCTTCGACGACGACTACTGCGCCCGGCGAGGGCTGCTCGGCCCCACCCGGGGCCACCCCGTCGAGATCCCCCATCCCCGGGCGGTGGAGGTCACCCGGTGGAGCCGGTGCCGCACCGTCGTCGACCCCCGGGCCCGGACCGTCGAGCCGGCCCGGGGACAGCGGGTGCCGGCATGAACCTCGACTGGCGGGTCTACCCGCTGCCGCTCGCCGAGCCGCTGCGCATCTCCCGGTCGGTCATGGCCCGCCGCGACGCGGTCGCCGTGCGGCTGACCCACGACGGCGACGCCGGCCACGGCGAGGTCGTCACCAGCGCGTACCAGCGCCTCGACCTGGGCCGCATCGACGCGCTGCTGACCGCCCTGCGCCCCCAGGTCACCGGGTACGCCGACCCGGAGGCGCTGCGCGCCGACCTCCCGGCCCTCGCCGTGGACCTGGCCGACGCGCCGGGGGTGCTGGGCGCGCTCGACGCCGCCGTGCACGACCTCGTCGGGCGGCGCGCCGGCCGGCCCGTGTGGCGGCTCGTCGACGCCCCCGCGCGGGAGGCGGTCTCGACGGCGTACACGATCGGGCTGGTGCCGCCCGCCGTCGCCGCCGCCACCGCGCGGCGGCTGGTGGCGGCCGGCTTCACGGTGCTGAAGGTCAAGGCCGGGGCGGACGACGACGTCGCCCGGGTCGCCGCCGTGCGGGCCGCCGCCCCGGCGGCCCGGCTGCTGCTCGACCCCAACGGGGCGTGGACGCCCCAGCGGACCGTCCGGGTCCTCGACGCCGTCGCCGCCTGCGCCGTGGACGCCGTCGAGCAGCCCGTCCCGCCCGGCGACCCGGACGCCCTGGCCTGGATCGCCGCCCGGGTCGCGGTGCCCGTCGTCGCCGACGAGGACGTCGCCACCGTCGCCGACGTGCACCGCCTCGCCGGGGCCGTCGCCGGCATCAACGTCAAGCTCGCGAAGTGCGGCGGGGTGGCCGCCGCGCGCCGGCTGATCGACGCTGCGGCCGGGAACGGCCTGGACGTGCTGCTCGGCTGCCTGGTCGCCAGCACGCTCGGCATCGCCCCGGCGCTGCACCTGGCCGGGCACGCCCGCTGGGTCGACCTCGACGGGCACCTGCTGCTCGCCGACGACCCGTGGACCGGCATCGGCGGCGGCGACGGCGTCCTGCGTACCCCCGACGGGCCCGGCCTGGGGGTGCGCCCGGCGCGGGCCGACGACCGGGCGGTGGCCCGGTGATCACGACCTGGACGACGCTGCGCGGCTTCCCGCCGGCGATCCGGCTGCTGGTGGTCAACCAGCTCGGCGTCAACGTCGGCTTCTACCTGCTGCTGCCCTACCTCGCCGGCTACCTCGCCGACGACCTCGGCCTGTCCGCCGCCGTGATCGGCCTGGTCCTGGGCGTGCGCAACCTCAGCCAGCAGGGCCTGTTCCTGCTCGGCGGGTCCGCCTCCGACCGGCTCGGCGCGCGCGGGGTGATCATCGTCGGGTGCGCGCTGCGCGCCGTCGGCTTCGGCGTCTTCGCCGTCGGGGTGTCGCTGCCGGCGCTGCTGGCCGCCTCCGTGCTCTCCGGCCTGGCCGGCGCGCTGTTCAACCCGGCGGTGCGGGCCTACCTCGCGCAGGCCGCCCCGGACCGGCGGGCCGAGGCGTTCGCGCTGTTCAACGTGTTCGCCAGCGCCGGGGCCCTGCTCGGGCCGCTGCTCGGCAGCGCGCTGCTGCTGGTCGACTTCCGGGCCGCCGCCCTCGCCGCGGCCGGCGTCTTCGCGGCGCTGACCGTGGCGCAGGCCCTGGTGCTGCCGCCGCAGCCGGCCCGCAGCAGCGGGCAGAGCGTGCTGGGGGACTGGCGCGAGGCCGTCACCGACCGTCGGTTCCTCGCCTTCACCCTCGCGCTCAGCGCGATGTTCGCCCTGCAGAACCAGCTCTACCTGGTGCTGCCCGTGCAGGCGGAGCAGGCCGGCGGGCATCCGCTCGCCGTGGCGTCGCTGTTCGTCGTCTCCACCGCGGTGACCCTCGCCTGGCAGGTGCCGGTGACCCGCTGGCTGCACCGCCGCCTCGCCCGGGGCCCGGCCATCGCGCTCGGCCTGGCGGTGATGGGCGGGGGCTTCGTGCTGCCGCTCGCGCCGGTCGGCGGCCCCGCCGGCCCCGTCCGGCTCGCGCCGGTGCTCGGCGCGGCCGTGCTGCTCGCCGTCGGGGTGCTGATCGCCCAGCCGTTCGTGCTGGAGCTGATCCCGGCGTTCGCCCGCGACGGGCTCACCGGCACCTACTTCGGGCTGTTCTACCTGGTCTCCGGGGTGGTCGCGGCGGCCGGGACGACCGCCGTCGGCCGCGCCATGGACGACGGGTCCGGCTCCGGGGTGCCGGCGGTGGCGTGGCTGCTCTGCGCCGCGCTCGGGCTGGCCTCCGCGGCGGCCGTCTGGGCGCTGCACCGCCGGGGCGCGCTCGACCCGACGCTCGCGCCCGCCCCGTCGGCGGTGCCCGCGTGAGCGGCCGGCGGGCCCGGCAGGCCGCCGGCACCGGCTTGCGCGGCGGTGCCGGCACGAGCGGCGACGCCGGGGCGGCCACCGCCGGGGCCAACCTGCTCACCGACAACCCCGCGCTGTACGAGGCGCAGTTCCCCGACCCGCAGCACCTCGCCGCCGGCTTCGTCGACGACCTGCTGCGCCGGTACGCGCCCCCCGGCCGCCGGCTGCTCGACGTCGGCTGCGGCACGGGCCGCGACGCCGGGTGGCTCGCGCAGCTCGGCTGGGCCGTCACCGGCATCGACACGTCGACGGCGATGCTCGCCCACGCCCGCCGCCGGCACCCGCGGGTCCGGTTCGTGGCCGCCGACATGCGCGGCTTCGACCTCGCCGACCGGTTCGACGCGGTGACCTGCCTGGACAGCGCCCTGCTCTACTGCCACACCAACGCCGACCTCACCGCGTTCCTGGCCCGGTGCCACGCGCACCTGGCCCCGGGCGGGCTGCTGCTGGCCGAGCTGCGCAACGGCGCGTTCTTCCTCGGCAACACCGAACTGCTCGACGGCACGTCGGTGCGCACCGTGCCGTGGCGCGGCGTCGCCTACACGTCCCGGACCCGGCTGTGGATCGACCACGCGGCGCAACTGCTGCGCCGGGAACGCGCCTGGAGCTGGCCGGGCGCGCCCGAGCCGCTGGTGCAGACCTCGGCCTGGCGGCTGCTGTTCCCCCAGGAACTGCGTCACCTGCTCGACACGGCCGGCTTCGACGTGCTGGCGATGTTCGACGCGCCGGGCCCGCGCACCGAACCGCCGTGGCGGCCCGGCGCGGCGCTGTCCACCACCCTGCGCGGCGACCGGCTGCACCTGCTCGCCCGCCGCCGCCCCTCTCGACTGGAGGAGACCCCGTGACATCCGTCATCCCCACGCCCGCCGCCCGGCTGACCCGGCGCGGGCTGCTCGGCGGCGCAGCCGCCGTGTCGGCCACCCTGCTGGCCGGGTGCGGCGACCGCCCCGCCGACACCGCCTCCGACCAGCCACGCCGGGGCGGCCGGCTGCGGGCCGTGTTCGCCGGCGGCGGCGCGCAGGAGACCCTCGACCCGCACCTGGCGAACCTGTTCAACGAGGCGTCCCGGGCCAAGGCCATGTTCGACAAGCTCGCCGACTACGGCCCCGACGTGTCGATCCGGCCCCGCCTGGCCAGCGGCTGGGAGCCCAACGCCGACCTCACCCGGTGGCGGGTCACCCTGCGCGAGGCGACCTTCCACGACGGCCGCCCCGTGCGCGCCGCCGACGTGCTGCACAGCTACGCCCGGATCACCGACCCGAAGCGCGCCTTCCGGGCCCGGGCCAGCCTGGAGCTGATCGACCTGCGCGGCAGCCGGGCCGTCGACGACCGGACCGTCGAACTCGCGCTGCGCCGGCCGTTCGCCGAGTTCCCCAACGTCCTGGCGGCCTTCGGCGCGTACGTGGTGCCCGAGGGCGCCGACGCCTTCGACCGGCCCGTCGGGTCCGGCCCGTTCGCGTTCGACGCGTTCCAGCCCGGCCGGTCCCTGCTGCTCAGGCGGTACGCCGACCACTGGGACGGCGCGCCGCACCTGGACGAGCTGGAGTACCTCGTGGCCAACGACGAGTCCGCCCGGATCAACGCGCTGCTCGGCGGGCAGGCCGACTACGCCCACGACGTCACGCCCACCACCGCCCGCACCTACGCGGGCGACGCGCGGGTGCGGATCACCCGGATGGCCAACAGCACCATGCAGGCCCTGGCCATGAAGGTCGACCGGCCGCCGTTCGACAACCGGGACCTGCGCGAGGCGATGTTCCTGCTCACCGACCGCCGGCAGCTCGTCGACACCGTGCTGTCCGGCGCCGGCCAGGTCGGCAACGACCTGTTCGGCAGGGGCTACCAGCACTACGCCGACGACATCGCCCAGCGCGTCCCCGACCTCGACCGGGCCCGCTTCCTCGTGGACCGGGCCGGCGCCAGGGGGCTGCGGATCCCGCTGGACACCGCCCCCGTGGCCAGCGGCTTCGTGGAGACCGCGAGCGTCTTCGCCGAGCAGGCCCGGCAGGTCGGCCTGACCGTCGAGGCGCGCAGCGGCAACAAGGACACCTACTGGAAGGACATCATGACGGGCGGGGTGCTCGCCTGCTACCGTTCGGGAGCCATGCCCATCGAGACTCATATATCTCAGCGGCTGCTGAGCACGTCCACCACCAACGCCACCGGGTGGCGGCGGCCCGACTTCGACGCGCTCTACGCCCGCGCCGTGTCCAGCCCCGACGAGCGGACCCGCCGGCAGGCGTACGGCGACATGCAGCGCGTCCTGCACGCCGAGGGCGGCTTCCTGGTGTGGGGGTTCGCCGACTTCCTCGTGGCCACCAGCCCCCGCGTGGGCGGCGTGTCGGCCGCGGCCCCGGCCAACACCCTCGACTGGGCGCGCTTCGACAAGGTCTGGCTGGGTTGAGCCTGCCCCGCTACGCCGCCCGCCGCCTCCTGGCCGGGGCCGGGCAGGTCGTCGGCGTCGCCACCGTCGTCTTCGTCCTGACCGAGGCGCTGCCCGGGGACGCCGCCGTGGTGATCGCCGGCGACCAGCCCGACCCCGCGCGCATCGCCCTCCTGCGCGAGCAGCTCGACCTGGACCGGCCCGCCTGGCACCGGTACCTGGACTGGCTCGCCGACCTGGCCGGGGGCGACCTGGGTGTCTCGCTGGTCTCCCAACGGCCGGTCACCGGGGTCCTCGCCGCCGGGGCCGCGCCCACCGTGCTGCTCGCCGGCGCGACGCTGCTGCTGCTCGTCCCGCTCTCCGTCGGGCTCGGGACGCTCGCGGCGCGGCGCGAGGGCGGCCGCCTCGACCGGGCGCTGTCCGCCACCGCCGTCGGCCTGTACGCGGTGCCCGAGTTCGCCCTGGCCCTGCTGCTCGTCGCGGTCTTCGGCGTACGGCTGGCCTGGCTCCCGCCCACCGCCGTCGGCACCGGCGGCGACCTGCTGTCCCGCCCCGCCGTGCTGGTGCTGCCCCTGGCGGTGCTGCTGGCCCGCCCGTTCTGCTCGCTGAGCCGGCTGACCCGCGCCGGCATGGTCGAGGCGATGCGCGCGGAACACGTCGCGCACGCCCGCCGGCTCGGCGTGCCCGAGCCCCGGTTGTGGCTGCTCCACGCGCTGCCGAACGCCCTCGCGCCCGTCGCCCAGCAGCTCGCCCGCACCACCGACTGGCTGCTCGGCGGGGTGATCGTCGTCGAGGCGGTGTTCGTCGTCCCCGGCCTGGGCACCGCCCTGGTCGACGCGGTGACGGCCCGCGACGTCCCCACCGTGCAGGGGCTGTGCGTGCTGGTCGCCGTGACCACGGTGACGGTGAACCTCGTCGCCGACCTGGTGGCCTTCCGGCTCGCCCCGCGCGCCGGGGCCGCCACGTGAGCCCACCCGGTCGGCGCCACCGCATCCCGTCGCGGCTGCGCCTCGCCGTCGGCGTCGCGCTGCTCGCCGTGCCCCTGCTGGTCGCCGTGGTGGGGCCGGCCCTGGCCGGCGACGCGGCACCGCGCGGACGGCCGTTCGACCTGGGCGGCGCGTTCGGCACCGACTTCGTCGGGCGCGACGTGCTGCGCCAGGTGCTGCTCGGCGGGCGCTCCGTGGTAGGCGTGGCGCTCGCCGCGACCGCCCTGGCGTACCTGGCAGGCGTGCCGTTGGGGCTGCTCGCCGCGCTGACCCGCCGCCGGTGGGTCGACGAGCTGGTCATGCGCCCGGCGGACCTGCTGCTCGCCGTGCCGTCGCTGATCCTGCTGATCCTGCTGGCGGCCACCGCGCCGCGCGGGCCGGCCACCCTGGTCGGCATCGTCGCGCTGATCGGCCTGCCCGAGGTCGCCCGGATCAGCCGCGCGGCGGCGCTGCCGCTGGCGCACGGCCCGGCCATGGAGGCGATGCGGCTGTACGGGGAGACGTGGTGGCGGCGCGCCGTCGGCCACGTCGTGACCGGCAGCCGCCGGGTGCTGCTCGCCGACGCGGGCGTACGGTTCGTCGGCGCGCTGTACCTCGTCGCCACGGCCAGCTTCCTCGGCGTCGGTGTCGCCCCCGACGCCGCCGACTGGGCGGTCATGGTGGACCGCAACCGCGCCGGGCTGCTGCTGCAACCCTGGTCGGTGCTGGTGCCCGCCGCCCTCCTCGTCGCCCTCGCCGTCGGCGTCAACCTCGTCGCCGACCGGCTGCTGACCACCCGCGGCGACGCCACCGGCCGGGCCGCGGCCGGCGGGGACACCCCCCGCGACGCCGCCGGCCACGACGCCGGCCGTGGCGGGGCCGCCCCCGAGGACGCCGCCCGCGAGGACGCCGCCCGCGAGGACGCCGCCCGCGAGGACGCCGCCCGCGAGGACGCCGCCCGCGAGGACGCCGCCCGCGAGGACGCCGGCCCCGTCGGGCCGCCCGGCCGCGCCGTGCCCGGGCCACGCCGGCCCGCCGGCCCGGAGCGCCGGGCCGACCCGACCGCCGCCGGCAGGCCGACGTCGCCGGTGGACTCCCGCCCGCCGGTCCGGGTGGTCGGGCTCGAGGCTGGGGTCGCCGGACGTCGCCTGCTCGCCGGGGTCTCGTTCACGGTGGCGGCGGGCGAGGTGCTCGCCCTCGTCGGCCGCTCCGGCAGCGGCAAGACCACCGCCGGTCGGGCCCTGCTGGGGGAGGCCGGCCCCGGCGTCCGCCTCGCCGGCCGGGTGGAGGTGGCCGGCCGTCCCGTGTCCCCGGCGACCCCACCACCCCCGGGCGTCGTCGGCTACGTCCCGCAGCAGCCGTCGGCGGCGCTCAACCCGGTCCGCCGGGTCGGCGCGGTGCTGCGCGAGGTCGCCCGGCGGCACGCCCGGCCGGTGCGGCGGACCCCCGGCCGCCCGTCGCGCGGCGCGGCGGCCCGCACGACGGTGGCCGGGCGGGAGGCGGTGCGTCGGGCGGTGGCCGACGTGCTGGCCCGCGTCGACCTGCCCGCCGACCGGGAGTTCCTGCGGCGCTTCCCGCACCAGCTCTCCGGCGGCCAACAGCAGCGCCTCGTCGTCGCCCACGCGCTGCTGGCCAGGGCGCGCGTCCTGGTCGCCGACGAGCCGACCACCGGGCAGGACAGCCTCACCCGCCGGGACGTCGCCCACGAGTTGCGGGCCCTCGCCGACGCCGGGCTGGCGGTGGTGCTGCTCAGCCACGACCTGCACCTGGTGCGCGCCGTGGCCGACCGGCTGGTCGTCCTGGACGCCGGCGTGGTCGTCGAGGCCGGCGCGGCGGCCGACGTGCTCGCCGCCCCCCGGGACGAACGCACGCGCCGCCTGCTCGCCGCCGCCCCGGCCGCGTCGAGTGTCCCCGCCCCGGCCGCGTCGAGTGCCGTCGCCCCCGCCTCGTCCCGCGTCGCCGTGCCGCGTGCCGCCGCTCCCGCCGGAGCACCGGCGCTGCGCGTGCGCGACCTGGCCGCTGCCCACCGCGCCGGCGCCCGCCGCCGTGGCGTGCTGCACGCGGTCACCACCGCCGTCGCCCCCGGCGGGTGCCTCGCCGTGGTCGGCCGCTCCGGCAGCGGCAAGACCACGTTCGCCCGCTGCGTCGCCGGACTGCACCCGCCGCGCGCCGGAACGGTGGGCCTCGGCGACCGGCCGCTGGCGGCGACCCTGGACCGGAGAACCCGGGCGGACCTCGCCGCCGTCCAGTACGTCTTCCAGGACGCCCGGGCCAGCTTCCACCCCCACCGGTCGGTCCTGGAGCAGGTGTCCCGGGCCGCCGTGCGGCTGCGCGCCCTGCCGCCGGCCCGGGCCCGCGACGCCGCGCGCCGCGTCCTCGGCGAGACCGGGCTCACGGCGGACGTCGTCGCCCGCCGCCCCGACCGGCTCTCCGGCGGCGAGCTGCAACGCGCCGCCCTGGCCCGGGCGCTGCTCGCCGAGCCCCGCGTGGTGATCTGCGACGAGATCACCTCGGGGCTGGACGCGGTCAGCCGGGACCGGATCGTGGCCCTCGTCGACCGGCTGCGCCGCACCCGGGGGCTGGCCCTCGTGATGATCAGCCACGACCGCGACGTCGTCGCCCGCCTCGCCGACCACGTCGTCGTCCTGGACGCGGGGCGGGTCGTGGAGGCCGGGCCCGCGGCCGTCCTGCTCACCGCCGCCCGGCACCCGCTGACCCGGGCGCTGCTGCACACGTCGCAGCCGGCCGCCTGACCGGCCCCGGCCCGGCGGACCCGTCAGGCGGAGTCGGAGCGGCCGGCGGTGGCCGCGACGAGGACGACGCCGACCCCGGCGACCCCCGCCTGCACGACCACGTCGACCAGGCGGAACCCCTGACCGTTCGCGCCGGCGAGCCGGGCGACGACGCTGCCGGCCAGCGCGGCGACCACACCGACGACGAGGGTGAGCCACAGCGGCGCGGTCGGCCGGCCCGGCACCGCGAGCCGGCCGAGCACCCCCACGGCGAGCCCGACGACGACGGCGCTGACCAGCGTGGCGACGGTCACGCCCACTCCGCCGGCCGGCGGACGCGCCCCTGCCCGGCCGGTGCCGGGCGACGGCTGCCACCCCCGCCGCCCGGCACGACCGCCCGGCCGACCGGCGGTGCCACCGGGCCGGGCCGCTCGGGGGACCCGGCCGCCGCGTCGTCGACGACGACCGGCAGCACCTGGTCCAGCCGGGCCGACTGGAGGATGCGCCGGATCCGGGGGTT
Source organism: Micromonospora sp. WMMD712 (assembly GCF_029581295.1). Taxonomy (NCBI): domain Bacteria; kingdom Bacillati; phylum Actinomycetota; class Actinomycetes; order Micromonosporales; family Micromonosporaceae; genus Micromonospora; species Micromonospora sp. WMMD712. The sequence goes on along the minus strand of NZ_CP120743.1, from coordinate 882,819 downwards.
CGGTTCGCGTACGACGAGCACCCCGTCGGCGCGGGTCAGCCGCCGGTGCACGTCCAGCAGGAACCCGATGGCGGCGGCGTCGATGTGCCGGCAGGCGGACAGGTCCACCACGACCTGCGCGGGGCGCAGCGCGAGCAGCCGGTCGAACACGGCCCCGGTCTCCAGCAGGCAGGCCAGGTCGAACTCGGTCACGGCCACCTCGACCAGGGGGATCGTGCACTCCCGGCGTGCCAGCGGCGTCGTCACGGCCGTACCCCTTCCTCTCGCCCGACCGGTCCAGGCCACCGTGCCGGCCGGGGTTGGCGGGCACCGCGCGGACATGTGACAGTTGCGTGACAAATCCGTCGTACGCCGGACACGGTTGGCCGCCGGGCGACGGCCTTGGGGATGATGCCGTCATGACGGCCGTACTGGTGATCGAGGACGACGACCGCATCCGGCTGGCGCTGCTGCTCGCCCTGGAGGACGAGGGCTACGACGCCCGGGGCGCGGCCACGGCCGAGGAGGGGCTGCGCGCCCAGCGCCGCGACCCGGCCGACTACGTCCTGGTCGACCTGATGCTGCCCGGCCTCGACGGCTTCGAGTGCATCCGGCAGGTGCGCCGCGACGACGACGTGCCGATCGTGGTGGTGAGCGCCCGCGACGACACCCACGACATCGTCGCCGCCTTGGAGGCCGGCGCGGACGACTACCTGGTCAAACCGGTGGCGATCAAGGAACTCACCGCCCGGCTGCGGGCGCTGCGCCGCCGCGCCCGGGCCGCCGCCCCGGTCGCCGCCGAACCGGTGCCGGTCCTGGCGTTCGGTGACCTGGAGGTCAGCCCCGAGGCGGGCGAGGTGCGCCGCGCCGGGCAGCGGGTGCCGGTGACCCGCACCGAGTTCCGGCTGCTGTGCGAGCTGGCCGAGCACGCCGGCCGGGTGCTGTCGCGCCAACAGCTGCTGCAACGCGTCTGGGGCTACGACACCGGGGACGAGCGGCTGGTCGACGTGCACGTCGGCCGGCTGCGGCAGAAGATCGAGTCCGACCCCGCCAACCCCGAACACCTGGTGACCCTGCGCGGGCTCGGCTACAAGCTGCGCCGATGAGCCCGCTGCGCCGCCCGCCCCGGCTCCGCCTCGGCCTGCGCGCCCGGGTCATGGCCGCCTTCGCCCTGGGCGCGCTGCTGCTCGCCGCGTCGATGGCCCTGATCTCCTACGAGCTGACCCGCCAGTCGCTGATCGACGAGCGGGAACGCACCGCCGTGCGGGCCGCGTACTTCGACGCCGCCGTGGTGCGCAGCGGCCTCGACACCGACAACCCCGACGTGGTGGAGGTGCTGCGGTCGCTGGACACCGGCAGCAGCCGGCGGGCGCTGCTGCACCTGGACGGCAGGTGGCACGCCCGCATCGCCGACTCGGGCCTCACCGCCGCCGTGCCGCCGGAGCTGCAACAGCTCGTCGGCTCGGGGCAGCCGGCCGTGCAGCGGGTCCGCGTCGACGGCCGGACCGCCCTGCTGGTCGGGGTGCCGCTGTCCGGCTCGGCCACGTACTACGAGGTCACCTCCCTGTGGGAGCTGGAACGGACCTTCCAGGCGCTGGCCCTGGCCCTGACGGCGGTGGCCATCCTCGTGGCCGGCTCCGGGGCGGCCCTGGGCTGGTACGCGACCCGTCACGGGCTGCGTCCCCTCACCGCGGTCGCGGACGCCGCGGAGAGGATCGCCGCCGGTGACGTCACCGCCCGCCTCGACCCGGCCACCGACCCGGACCTGACCCGGCTGTCCACCTCGTTCAACCACATGGTCGACCAGTTGGCCCGCCGCATCGAGCGCGACCGCCGCTTCGCCGCCGACGTCAGCCACGAGCTGCGCTCGCCGTTGCAGACCCTCGCCGCGGCGGCCAGCGTCCTGCAACGGCGGCGGGAGCACCACGACGAGCGCACCGCCGTGGCCGCCGGCCTCGTCGCCGACGAGATCGACCGGTTCCAGCGGCTGGTCAACGACCTCATCGACCTGGCCCGCAGCGACCAGCCCGCCCACCGCGCGCCCGTCGACGTGGTCGACCTGGCCCGGCGGGCCTGCGCCGGCCGCGACCTGCCGGCCACGCTGGTCCGGCTCGCGGCCGGCACCCCGGCCACCTGGCAGGTGGAGCGGCGGCGCGTCGCACAGGTGCTGGCCAACCTCCTCGACAACGCGGTGCGCTACGGTGCGGGCCCGGTGGCGGTGCGGCTGTCGCGCGACGGCGACACCGCTGTCATCGAGGTGGACGACGACGGCCCCGGCGTGCCGGTCGAGGACCGGGCCGCCATCTTCGACCGCTTCGTCCGGGGCCGGGCCGCCCACGCCCGGGGCACCGGTGACGGGACCGGCCTCGGCCTGGCGCTGGTCGCCCAGCACGCCGCCGCGCACGGTGGCACGGCCGACGTCGGCGACCGCCCCGGCGGGGGAGCGCGGTTCCGGGTGGCCCTGCCGGGGAGCCTGGCATGAGCCGCCGGTTCGCCGCGCGGGCGCTGCTGGCCGCCCTCGTGGCGGCCTGCACGGTGGCGGGCTGCGGGGTGCCGGCCGAGGACACCCCCCGGGCCGTCGAGGCCCCGCCCGGGCCGTTCCCGTCGTCCGCGACCGTCGACGGCCCCGCGACGGTCGGCCCGGTCACCATGACGCTGTGCTTCGTGCAGGACGACCGGCTGGTCCCGGTGGACCGGCGGGTGAGCCGCTCCCTCGACGCCGAGGCCCAGCTGCGGGACCTGCTCGCCGGCCCGAGCGCCGTCGAGCGGGACAGCGGACTGACCAGCGCGTTGCCGGGGGCGATCGGCGCCGCCGTGGTGGGCGTCGCCGACGGTCAGGCGCGCGTCCGGGTCGACGGGACCGGCGACGACACCGGCCGCAGCGACGAGGTGCTCGCGTTCGGTCAGATCGTCTGCACGCTGGCCGCCCGCGACGACGTCGACGCCGTGGCGTTCCTGCGCGACGGCCGCCCGCTCGGGGTGCCGCGCGCGGACGGCTCGCTGTCCGTCCAGCCGCTGACCCCCGCCGACTACGCCGCGCTGACCGCGACCCGCTGACCGCGACCCGCCGGGGCGGTGCTCAGGTCTGTGCCCGTGCGGTCGATCGCGTTCCGTGACGGTGGCGGGGTTGGTCGGGAGGAACGGTCGATGTTGCTCTGGGTGACGAATTGCCGACCCCAGCGCACCGCTTGTCGACCCTTTGCTCTGCACCCACCCGCGCAACACCGCGCCCGAGCTGCTCCTACCGGTGGTGGAGCGAGGCGCGGGGCGCGGCGTTGGGTTGCGCTGCGTGAAGCGTTGCTTCCGTGGGTGCAGAGCAAAGGAGGGGGTGGGAGTGGTGGGAGTCGGTCCGGCGCAACTGCGTTGCGTCACCCGCCGTCGGTGCGGGGACCGAATACCAGTTCCACCGGCCGGCCGGCGGGCAGGTCGACCGCCGCGTCCCCGTACGGGCTGGCCACCGTGATCCGCTGGTCGACGGGGGAGAGCAGCCGGGCCCGCACCGACGAGGCGTCCCAGGCCAGCTCCTCGACGGTGACCCGGCCCCGGCAGGCGGCCCCGCGCAGCATCCCCCGGCCGAGGCCGGGCAGCGGGGCCGGCAGCAGCCGCACGAGGCCGGGCCGGGAGTGCACCAGCGACTCGATCAGCACGCCGGGCAGGGCGTGCGCGGCGTCGGCGTTGTAGGTCTCCCGGCCGGGGTTGTGCGAGCTCATCAGCGACCGGAAGAACATGTCGTTGCCGAGGATCTTGGCCACGTTCTCCCCGGCCAGCGCGCCGTCGCGCAGGCGTGTCGCGGCGAGGGCCCGGTGCAGGCTGCCGTGGGCGGAGAGGTTCTCGTCGCCGCGCAGCACCAGCGCGCGACGTGCGGCGGCGGCCAGCTCGGGGGTGTCGTCCGGATTGATCTCGTCCAACGGCCACACGGGGTAGAGGTGGCTGACGTGCCGGTGGTCCTCGTCGCTGCGGTAGCCCGGCCAGGCCCACTCCGCCAGCGCGCCGCGCTCGTCGACCCGGTACGCCGGCAGCCGCTCCCGCAGCGCCGCCCACCGGTCGGTGCCGGTGACGGCGTCGGCGGTGGCCAGGGCGTGCCGGGCGGCGGCGATGTCCATCGTGGCGTTGACCGCCAGGTGCACCGGTCGGCCGTCGTCGTCCAGCGGGCCGGTCTCGGCCGAGTACGACGGCACCACGACCACCGTGCCGTCGGCGGCGGAGACGGTGAGCACGTCGGCGAAGAACTCGGCGGCCTCCGTCAGCCAGCCGGCCAGCTCACCGAGCGGCTCCCCGGTCACCAGGTGGTGCTCGTACAACGGAAAGAGCAGCCAGTCCGCGCCGGGCAGCCAGGCGGCGAACGGCCAGTCGTCGTGCATGTGGAACAGGTGCCCGTGCTCCCCGTCGGTGCGGCTGGGCGCGAGCAGGCCCGGTGCGCCGTAGATCGCCTCGGCGTTGCGCCGCCAGTCGTCGACCTGCGACCCGACCAGCCGTGCGTGCGCCGCGCTCACCTCGGGCAGGGCCCCGATGGCGGCCCCCGCCAGTTGCAGGTTCAGGTTGGCGTCGGTGGTGAAGTCCCCCGCCCAGGCCGCGTCCCAGGAGCCCAGCCACAGCCCGGTCAGCCGGGGCGGCAGGACGCCGCTGGCGCTCAGCAGCAGGTACCGTCCCGCGTGGAACAGCCGCTCCACCAGCGCCGGGTAGGGCCGCTGCGGGTCGGCGGCCTGCCGGGCGAGCAGTGCGCCGACGGGCAGCTCCCGCTCGGCGGCCGGCACGGCCAGGTCGAGGCTCGCCCGGTCGTAGGCGGGGGAGTGCCGGGCCGCGTGCCGGGCGCGCAGGCCGGCGTACCCGGCGATGCAGCGGGCGCGCAGCGTCTCCTCCCGCTCGGCGGTGCGCCACGGCGGCGTGCCGGGCCGGTCGAGCACCATGGTGAGCAGGGTCGGCCCGCGCACCGCCACCCGGTCGCCGAGCACCCGCACGTCGCCGGTGAGCAGGGCCAGGCCCTCGAAGCCGTACGCGCCGCCGACCGGCGGGTAGTGGCCGCGTATCCGCAGGAAGACGTCCTCGCCACGCCGGTACGCCGCGGTCTCGTAGCGGACGTCCGCCGGGCGGCCGGGCAGGTCGCCGGTGAACCCGACCACGCAGTCGCCCATGTCCAGCCGCAGCGCCACGAGGCCGTCGGCGCGGGAGACGAAACAGCGCCGCTCGCCGCCGGCCCACTCGACGACGACCTCCCCGGTGCGGAAGTCGGTGCTCCGCCGGTAGCCGGCCGGCAGCGCCGTCGCGCCCGGCCCCACCGCGTCGACCGGCCCCACCGCGTCGATCGTCAGCGCGAAGCCGGGGTGGAACGACTGGGTCCAGCGCAGCTCCCGGCCACCGCCGAGCAGCCGGCTCGCCTCGGCCCGCCGGCCGGCGAGCACCAGCTCGCGCACCCGGGGCAGCAGGTGGGCCAGCCGGGGCGGCCGGGCGTCGTGGGTGCCGTTGGGCAGCACGAACCGGTGGTGGTTGACGACGATCCGCTCGGCGTACGGCGCGCCGGTCACCATGATCCCGTACTCGCCGTTGCCGGACAGGAAGGCGTCCTCCCAGCCGGCGGCGGGGGAGTCGTCCCAGATCCGGTGCGCGGACGCGGGCAGCCCGGCCGTCACCTGCCGTCCCCGGGGGCGGCGGCCGTGCTGTCCCGGATCGTCAACCTGGGTTCGAGCAGCGTCGCGTCGGGCACCGGCTCGTCGTGCACCTTGCGCATGAGCAGCGACACCGCCTGCTGGCCGACCTCCTCGGCCGGCAGGGGCACCGAGGTGAGCCGGGGGCTGGCCTGCTCGGCGAACTGGTCGGGGCAGATGCCGACCACCGACACGTCCTCCGGCACGCGCCGGCCGAGGGTGGGCAGCGTCGCCAGCACGGGCCCGACGGCCGACTCGTTCTGCACGATCAGGCCCGACAGGTCCGGCCACCGGTCCAGCAGCTCCACCAGCTCGCGGCGGACGGCCGCCGTGCCCTCCTCGCACGGCCGGACCACGGTGTCGACGCCGAGCCGCGCGGCGGCGTCGAGGATGCCGTTGCGGGTGCGGTGCGCGAAGCCGGTGCCCCGGTCGTAGACGGCGGCGGGCGCGCCGAGCAGGGCGATCCGCCGGTGGCCGAGCCCGGCCAGGTGCTCGACGCAGACCGCCCCGGCCCGGTGGAAGTCCAGGTCGACGCAGGTCAGTCCGGTGGGGTCGGCGGGAAATCCGATCAGCACGCTGGGCCGCCCCAGCTCCCGCAGCAGCGGCACCCGCGAGTCGTGCATCTCCACGTCCATCAGCAGCAGGCCGTCCACCATGGCGCTGGCCGCGATGCGGCGCAGCCCCGCCGGCCCCTCGTCGGAGGTGACCAGCAGCACGTCGTGCTCGACGGTGCGGGCGGTGGTGACCACCGCCATCGCGAACTGCATCACCACCGGCACCTGCATCCCGGAGCGCAGCGGCAGCACCAGCGCGATCACGTTGGCCCGTCGGCTGGCCAGGGCGCGCGCGCCGGCGTTCGGGTGGTAGCCGAGCATCCGGATGCTGGCCAGCACCCGGTTGCGGGTCACCTCGGAGATCGCCCGCTTGCCGCTGAGCACGTACGACACGGTGCTGACGGCGACCCCGGCGTGCCGGGCGACGTCGGAGATGGTGACCAGGTCGGGTGACTTCGGCCGCGCCGCCGGGGGCAGGCGCGGGCCGTGGTCACCGGGACCGGCCGGCACCCGTGGCCTCCCGCGCCGGGGCGTCGGCGGCGGACGCCGCCCGGACGCCGAGCGTGCCGACGAGCCGGATGTCGGTGGCGGACCGGCCGACCAGCACGGTGTGCGTGGCGTCCTCCACGACCCGGGCGCCCCGGGTCTCGTCCCACCAGCCCAGGTCGGCGGCGCGCAGCCGCAGCCGGACCACCCGGCGCTCGCCGGGGGCGAGGGCGACCCGCGCGTAGCCCCGCAGCTGGCGCAGGGGCTGCTTGACCCGGGACCGCCGCTGCCGGGTGTAGAGCTGCACGACGTCCTCCCCCGGCCGGTCGCCGCCGTTGGTGACCTCGACGCGCACCTCGACCTCCCCGTCGGCGGCCACCGACGGCGCGCTGAGTCGCAGGTCAGCGTAGTCGAAGCGGGTGTAGCCGAGCCCGTGGCCGAGCGGGTACAGGGGATCGCCCCGGTGGTAGAGATAGGTGGCGTCGGCGTCGATGATGTCGTAGTCGAGCAGGTCGGGCAGCTCGGCGGCGTCGGCGTACCAGGTCTGGGTGAGCCGGCCGCCCGGCTCGGCGTCGCCGAACAGCACCGCGGCCAGCGCCGCGCCGTGCTCCTGGCCGCCGTGCGCCGACCACAGCACCGCCGGCAGGTGGGCGTCGGCCCACCCGATCGCGTACGGGTAGCTGCTGGTCAGCGCGAGGACGGTGCGGGGGTTGGCGGCGTGGGCGGCGCGCAGCAGCGCCTCCTGCCCGGCCGGCAGCGCCAGGTCCGACCGGTCCTCGGTCTCCCGCCCGTTGACCATCGGGTGGTTGCCGAGGGCCACCACCACCACGTCGGCGTCGGCGGCCAGGGCGGCCGCCTCGGCAGCGCCGTCGGCGACCAGCTCCACGGCGAACGGGGTGGCCGCGCCCGGCTCGGCGGCGTCGGCGCGCAGCCGCCCGTCGGGCCCGGCGGCGACGTACCGGCCGGTGGCGAGGTGGTGCAGGAGCACCGTGCCGTCGGGGCCGGGCCGCCACCGGAAGGTCTCCCGGACGATCCACCCCCCGGGCCCGGTGCGGTCGTTGACCAGGACGGCGTCGTCGTCGCCCCCGACGTGGCGGCCGTTGGCGACGGCGCGCAGCGCCACGGCGTCGCCGCCCCAGTCGAACACGTCGAGCCAGGTCGCCTCGGTGGCGGCGGTGGCGTCGAGGGTGAGCGGGCCGCCGTCGGCGTCGGCGGCGCAGCGCACGTAGCGGTCCCCGGCGCGCAGCGCGATCCGGTCGGCGCCGCTGTGGCTGGTGACGGTGTCGACCCGCGCCGCCAGGGCGTCGAGGGTGCTGACCGCGTACGGCAAGGTGCCGCTGTACCAGTCGGTGTGCACCGCGTCGGCGAGCGGGCCGAGCACGGCGACCCGCAGCCCCGGGCGCGCGGTCAGGGGCAGCAGCCCGTCGTTGCGCAGCAGCACGACGCACTGCCGGGCCGCCTCGCGGGCCAGCTCCCGGTGCGCGGGGCAGTCGACGACCTCCGGCGGCACCCCGGCCCACGGGTCCTCGTGCGCCGGGTCCAGGTCGCCGAGGCGCAGCCGGACGCCGAGGATCCGGCGGACCGCCCGGTCCACGTGGGCGGTGGTGATCAGGCCGCGCTCCAGCGCCTCGGCGATCCGGCCGGTGGTCAGCGCGCTGTTCGTGTCGTCCTCGGTGAAGTTGTCGATCCCGGCGCGCAGGGCGGCGGCGAAGCCGCTGACGTGGTCGGGCTCGCGGCCCTGCAACCCGGCGATGTTGGTGGCCGCCCCGGCGTCGCCGACGACCATGATCTCGTCGGCGGCCATCGCGCGCAGCTCGCCCTCGATCAGCGGGCTCAGGTGCGCCGGAGTTCCGTTGACCAGGTTGTAGGAGGCCATCACGGCCACCGCCGCCCCGGCCGCCAGGGGCGCGCGGAACGCCGGCAGCTCGTACTCGTGCAGCACCCGCGGGGGCAGGTCGCTGGAGGTGGTGGCGCGGTCGGTCTCGTTGTTGTAGCCCAGGAAGTGCTTGAGCGTCGGCGCGGTCCGCAGCCGGTCGGGGTGGTCGCCGCGCAGCCCCCGCGCGTACGCCGTGGCGAGGTGCCCGGTGAGCCACGGGTCCTCGGACCAGCCCTCCTCGTTGCGCCCCCAGCGGGGGTCGCGCAGCGGGTTGACCACCGGCGCCCAGACGTTCAGCCCGACCCGCTCGGGGTCGGCGTGGTGCTTGGCGCGCACCTCGGCGCCGACGGCGGCGCCCACCGACCGCACCAGCTCGGCGTTCCAGCTGCTGGCCAGCCCGATCACCTGCGGGAAGACCGTGGCCGTGCCGAGCCAGGCCACCCCGTGCAGCGCCTCGGTGCCGGTGCGGAACGGCGGCAGCCCGAGCCGGTCGACCGGGGCCTGCCACTGGTGCAGCAGCCCGATCTTCTCGGTCAGGGTGAGGCGGGCCAGCAGGTCGTCGACGCGGGCGGCGGGGGACGGGCCGGGCGTCCGGCCGGTGCTGTCGGTCATGGTGGATCGGTTACCTTCCATGGGCGAGCGATGCCCGGACGGCAGGTCGAAGCGCTTCGACGACCGTCGTGACAGGTGGCATCGCGGGGTGGTGGTGTGCGGCTGCCGACCCGGACGCGGTGAAGCGCTTCGACAACCGACGAGGAACCAGGCCGCCCCCGTCTGCCCGGACGGGACGGCTGCTCCGAGGTTGGCACCACCGGGCCGTGGTGGTCAAGGGCTGACGGCCACGGGTTCCGGCGTCAGCGGGCGGGCAGCCGGCCACTTTCGACGGTGGCCAGGGCGGCCGTGGCCCCGCCGAGCGCGGCGGCGGTGCCCCCCAGGGTGGACGCCTCCAGCCGGCAGCCGCCGGCCTCCGGGGCGAGGGCCCGGGCGGCCAGCTCGGCCCGGGCCGCCGGCAGCAGCCACGGCCCCAGCGTCGCCAGGTGGCCCCCGACCAGCACCGCCTCGGGGTTGAGCAGGCCGGCCAGCAGGGCGACCGCGTGGCCGAGGTGGCGGCCGGTCTCGGCCAGCCCGGCGCGCACGGTCGGGTCGTCCTGCCCGGCCAGGGCCCTGAGCCGGTCGAGCTCGGGAAGGAAGTCGGTGACGGGGCCGTCCCCGGCGGTGTCGGGCAGCAGCCGGCCCACCACGGCCGGTAGGCCGACCAGCGCCTCCAGGCAGCCGGAGCGCCCGCAGGGGCAGGCCGGACCGGTCGGGTCGAGGCCCAGGTGCCCGATCTCGCCGGCGAAGCCCCGGTTGCCGCGCAGCAGCCGGCCGTCGACGATCACCCCGGCGCCGATCCCCGCGCCGCCGGTGAGGTGGACCAGGTCGGTGGCCCCGGCCCGGGCGCCGTGCCGCTGCTCGGCCAGGACGGCGAGGTTGGCCTCGTTGTCCACGGCGACGGTGAAGTCCGGGTCGCGCAGGGCGGCGCGCAACTGGTCGGCGAGGGGCACGTCGCGCCAGCCGAGCGCGGGGGACAGGGGCACGCAGCCGGCCGCGTCGACCAGGCCCGGCACCCCGACGGTCAGGCCGAGCACGGCCCGCCCCTCGCCGGCGATCCGGGCGGTGGCCCGGCGGGCCAGCGCGACGAGGGCCCGGACCGTCTCGTCCGGCGTGGCGGCCGGCGCGGCGAAGGCGCGCCGCCAGGTGAGCAGCCGGTTGCCGCCGAGGTCGACGGCCACCGCCGCCAGCTCGTCGACGCCGACCTGGAGGCCGAGGGCGGCGTACGGCTCGCCGTCGAGGACGAGCATGGTGGCCGGGCGGCCGATCCGGTTCTCGGTCAGCCCGGTCTCGCGCACCAGCCGGCGCTCGATCAGCTCGCCGACGAGGCTGGAGACGGTGGCCTTGTTGAGCCCGGTGCGGGCCGCGATGTCGGCCCGGGAGCAGGGGGCGTGCACCCGGACGTGCCGCAGCACCACGGCCCGGTTGGCGACCCGCACGTCGCCGAGGTCCGTCGGCTGCGGGTCGTTCTGCATGCTGATCAAGATGTGCCCGCTCCCTGCGCTGCCGGTGCGCGATCCCCGGTCGGTCCGCGCGTCCATCATCGCGCACCGCGGCGCCCCACCGGACCACCGCGCGCGGCACGTCGCCCCGCGGTCGCCGCTCCCTTGTGGGCCGGATCACCGTCGATTAGTTTATTCGGTTAGTAACCCAACTAATCCTAGCCGGGCGCGCGTGCTCCGCAAGCCCCGCGTGTCAGATGAAGGGAACGCCGTGAAGCCGTCCCTGCCAGGCGTATCCACCGATCGCCGGACCCTGCTGCGCCTCGCCGGTCTCGGCGCCGCCGCGACCATGGGTGGCGCCACCCTCGCCGGTTGCAGCAAGGAGGCCGGAAGCAAGGGCAGCGCCACCCAGGCCGACGCGGTCCGGGCCGTCCTGCCCAACCACAAGCCGGCCGAGGTCCTCAAGCCGGACATCCCGGGGGAGGGGCCGATCCCGGACGGCTACCTCAGCTACCCCAAGGACCTCGTCGACGCGGTCACCGAACAGCCCGGCAAGGGCGGCGCGGCGATCCGCACGATGAGCCCCTGGTGGGGCCCGACCCCGCCGACGCTGGGCAGCAACTCCTACCTCGCCGCGATCAACACCAAGCTGGGCGTCGAGATCAACCCCAGCCTCCAGGACGGCACCACGTTCGCCGACAAGCTCAACGCCATGCTCGGCGCCCGCGACGTGCCCGACCTGCTCATGGCGCCCAACTGGGAGGTCGACAAGGTCGCCCGGTTCTCCGACGCGGTCAAGGCGCTCTTCGAGGACCTCACCGACCACCTCAAGGGCGACGCCGTCGCGAAGTACCCGTACCTGGCCGCGTTGCCCACCGGGTCCTGGGAGTACTCGGTCTGGGGCGGGCGGCTGGCCGCCGTGCCGTACCCCACCGACGGCCCCTTCGCGTGGGCCCTGTTCCACCGCAAGGACCTGTTCGACAAGGCCGGCCTGGCCGCGCCGACCTCGCCCGAGGAGCTCTACGAGCTGGCCAAGAAGGCGACCGACCCGGCCAAGGGCGTGTGGGCCTTCGGCACCGTCTTCGACATGGTCCAGCAGTTCTACGGCTGCCAGCAGACCTGGCGCAAGAAGCCCGGCGGCGGCCTGGAGCACAAGTTCGAGAACCCCGCCTACAAGGCGGCCCTGGAGTTCACGGCGAAGCTGTTCAAGGAGGGGCTGGTCCACCCCGACACGGTGGCCAGCAAGGGCGCCGACGAGAAGCAGCTGTTCAAGGCGGGCAAGATCCTGATGTTCCAGGACGGGCTCGGCGCGTGGCAGGGCCTGCAGGGCGAGCAGTCCAAGGTGCTGCCGAGCTTCAACATGCAGCCGCTGCCCGTGTTCGGCGCGGCCGGCGCGCAGCCGGTCATCTGGGGCAGCGAGAAGCCGATCTTCTTCACCTTCGTCAAGAAGGGCCTCGGCGCCGACCGGGTCGACGAGATCCTGCGGGTGCTCAACTGGTGCGCCGCGCCGTTCGGCAGCCGCGAGTTCGAGCTGCGCGAGTACGGCGTGGAGGGCAAGCACTTCACCCGCGCGGCCGACGGCAGCCCGGTCCCGACCGAGCTGGGCCGCAAGGAGCTGGGCGGCCAGTACAACTTCTGCCGGGTCGCGGTGAAGGTGAAGAGCGGCGACACCCCGGACTACGTCCAGCAGTACCTGGACTACCTGAAGAAGAACGTCGCCCTGCTGGAGAAGGACCTGTTCGCCGGGATCAAGCTGGAGCTGCCCGCCAACTGGTCGAAGATCATCCAGCCGACCGACGACAAGATCCGCGACATCCTGCGCGGCCGCCGCCCCGTCAGCGACCTCGACCAGGTGACGAAGGAGTTCATGGCCTCCGGCGGCGAAGAGGGGCGCGCCTTCCACGAGAAGGCGCTCGCCGACAACGGCCGATGAGCGGCCCGGGCACCGCCGGCGCGGTGGACGCGCCGGCGGCGGCCGGGCAGGCCCCGCCGCCGACCCGAAAGCCCCGCCGCGCCGGCCGCCGCCGGCACCGGGCCAGCCTGGGCGCGCGGCTGCGCCGCGACTGGCCGCTGCTGGCGATGACCGCGCCGGCCGCCGCGCTGCTGCTGGTCTTCCACTACCTGCCGACCCTCGGCAACGTCATCGCCTTCCAGGACTACAACCCCTTCGTCGGCGACGACCCCGTGGAGGCGTTCCTCTACAGCGAGTGGATCGGCTTCGGCAACTTCGAGGCGCTCTTCGCCGACCCCCTGTTCTGGGACGCGGTGCGCAACACCCTCACCATCACCGCGTTCCAGCTGGTGTTCTTCTTCCCGCTGCCGATCCTGCTGGCGATCCTGCTCAACAGCCTGGTCTCCGGGCGGGTGCGCGGCTTCGTGCAGAGCGTCGTCTACCTGCCGCACTTCTTCAGCTGGGTGCTGGTGGTCACGTTCTTCGTGCAGATGCTCGGCGGGGCCGGGCTGCTCGCCCAGGAGATGCGCGAGGCCGGGATGCAGCCGTGGAACATCATGACCAACCCGGACACGTTCATCGTGCTGGTCACCGCCGAGGCGGTGTGGAAGGACATCGGCTGGGGCGCGATCGTCTTCCTGGCCGCGCTGGCCGCGATCGACCCCAACCTGTACGAGGCGGCGGCGGCCGACGGCGCCGGGCGGTGGCGGCGCATGTGGCACATCACGCTGCCCGGGCTGCGGCCCGTGATCGTGCTGCTGCTCATCATGCGGCTGGGCGACGCGCTGTCGGTCGGCTTCGAGCAGTTCATCCTGCAACGGGAGGCGGTCGGCCGCGACGCCGCCGAGGTGCTCGACACCTTCGTCTACTACCAGGCCATCGCCACCCAGCAGTGGGGCCTGGGCGCGGCTGCCGGGCTGTTCAAGGCGGTGGTGGGCCTGATCCTCATCCTCGCGGCCAACAAGCTCGCGCACCGGCTCGGCGAGCAGGGGGTGTATTCCAAGTCATGACCGCACAGCTCAGTGGCATCGGACCGGTGCCGGCCGCCCCCGAGCCGGCCGGCAGGCCGAGGCGGCGGCGCGGCAGCCCGCGGCCCCCGTGGGAGGAGCCGCCCTCGCCGGTCGGCCTGTTCGGCAAGGGCGTCGTGCTCGTCGTGCTCGTCGCGGCGGTGCTCGTTCCCCTGTGGGCGGTGCTGGTGACCAGCCTCGCCTCCCGGGAGACCATCGACGCGGCCGGCGGCATGGTGATGGTGCCCCGGGAGTTCGACCCGTCGGCGTACATCACGATCTTCAACGGCGGGCAGATCACCCGGGCCGTCTGGATCAGCACCCTGATCACCGTCGTCGGCACGACGGTGAGCCTGGTGCTCACCGTGCTGGCCGCGTACGGGCTGTCCCGGCCGGGCTCGGTGGGGCACCGGGGACTGCTGTTCTTCTTCCTGCTGACGTTCCTGATCTTCCCCGGCCTGGTGCCCAGCTACCTGGTGGTCACCGGGCTCGGGCTCAAGGACAGCATCTGGTCGCTGATCCTGCCCAGCGCGATCAGCGTGTTCAACCTCGTGGTCATCCGGGCGTTCTTCATGGGCGTGCCCGGTGAGCTGCTCGACAGCGCCCGCATCGACGGGGCGGGCGAGTTCCGCATCCTCACCCGGATCATGCTGCCGCTGTCGAAGGCCGTGATCGCGGTGGTCGGCCTGTTCTACGCCGTCGGCTACTGGAACGCCTACTTCAACTCGGTGCTCTACATCGACGACAACGACAAGTTCCCGATCCAGCGGGTGCTACAGAGCTACATCCTGGCCGGCCAGTCGCCGAACGTCTCCGGCGCCGCGGTCAGCCTGCCCGGGATCACCGCGTACCCGCCGACGCTGGCGGTGAAGATGGCCGTGGTCGTGGTGACCGTCGTCCCGGCGATCATCGTCTACCCGTTCGTGCAGCGGCACTTCACCAAGGGCGTCATCACCGGCGCAGTGAAGGGCTGACACCACGGCGGCCCGCGCGGAGCCGGCTCCGCGCGGGCCGCCGTCCGGCACACCCGGACACCACCTCGACGAACGGACGGTGCGGCATGTGGGACGAGGCCCGGCTCCGCTTCGGCGGCGACTGGAACCCCGAGCAGTGGCCCGAGCGGGTCTGGGCCGAGGACGTGGCCCTGATGCGCCGGGCCCGCGTCGACCTCGTCACCGTCGGCGTGTTCGCCTGGTCCCGCCTCGAACCCGCGCCCGGCCGCTACGACTTCGGCTGGCTCGACCGGGTGCTGGGCCTGCTCGCCGACAACGGCATCGGCGCGGCGCTGGCCACCCCGACCGCGTCGCCGCCGCCCTGGTTCTCCCTGGCCCACCCGGGCGCGCTGCCGGTGACCGCCGACGGGGTGCGGCTGCACCACGGCAGCCGGGACACCTACTGCGCCGCCGCGCCGGCCTACCGGGCCGCCGCCCGGCGGATCGCCGGGGTCCTCGCCGAGCGCTACGCCCACCACCCGGCGCTGACCCTGTGGCACGTGCACAACGAGTACGGCACCGTCTGCCACTGCGAGCACGCGGCGGCGGCGTTCCGGGCGTGGCTGGTCGGGCGGCACGGCGACCTGGGGGCCCTCAACGACGCCTGGACCACCAGCTTCTGGAGCCAGCACTACTCCGACTGGGCGCAGATCAGCACCCCCCGGGCGACGCAGTACCTGGCCAACCCCGGCCAACTGCTCGACTTCCGCCGGTTCTGGTCCGACACCCTGCTCGCCGCGTACACCGAACAGCGGGACCTGCTGCGGGCGGCGAACCCGGCGGTGCCCGTCACCACCAACTACGTCCTCGGCGACTGGGTGCCCGTCGACCACGCCCGCTGGGCCGCCGAGGTCGACCTGGTGGCCGTCGACCACTACCCGACGGCCGTCGACGGCGGGGCCGAGGAGCAGACGGCCCTCGCTGCGGACCTGGCCCGGGGCTGGGCCCGGCACGGCGCGCGCGCCCGGGCCGCCCGCGCCGCCGGCGACGGCCGGCGGCCGGTGCCCGGCGACGCCGCCGGGGGCGGCGCCTGGCTGCTCATGGAGACCGCCCCGAACCTGATCTACACCGCCGGGCGGATGCACACCAAGGAGCCCGGCCGGATGGCCCGGCACAGCCTCGCGCACGTCGCCCGGGGCTCGCGCGGCGCGCTGTACTTCCAGTGGCGCGCCCCCGTCGGCGGGGCGGAACGCTTCCACTCCGCGCTCGTGCCGCACGCCGGCCCCGACAGCCGGGTGTTCCGCGAGACGGTGGAGCTGGGCGCGGTCCTGGACCGGATCGCCGAGACCGACGGCGCGGCCGTGGAGGCGTCCGTGGCGATCGGCTGGGACGCCGGCTGCGGCTGGGCCCTGCAACACCCGGGCCTGCCCTCGCAGCTCGTCAACCACCACGAGGAGGTCGCGGCGGCGCACCGGGCGCTGTGGCGGGCCGGCTTCGGCTGCGACGTGGTGCTGCCCGGCGACCCCGTCGACGGGTACGCGCTGCTGGTGCTCCCGGCCCTCTACCTCGCCTCCGACGCCGCCGCCCGGTGGGCCCGGGACTACGTCGCCGGCGGCGGGCACCTCGTGGTGACCTGGCTCAGCGGCGTCGCCGACGAGCACGCCCGGGTACGCACCGGCGGCTATCCCGGCGCGTTCCGCGACGTGCTCGGCGTCCGGGTGGAGGAGTTCCACCCGCTCGCCGACGGCGACGAGGTCGCCCTGGCCGGTGGCGGCGTCGGGCGGATCTGGTCCGAGGGCGTCGGACTCGCCGGGGCCGAGGTCGTCCGCGCGTACGCCGCCGGGGTGCTCGCCGGGCAGCCGGCGGTGACCCGGCACCGCCACGGCGCGGGCACCGCCTGGTACGTCTCCACCCGGCCCGACGACGAGACGTACCGGCGGCTGCTGACCGACGCGGCCCTCGCCGCCGGGGCGACGCCGACCTGCCCCGCCGCGCCGGCCGGGGTGGAGGCGGTGCGCCGCCGGGGCGCGGCGGCGAGCTGGCTGTTCCTGCTCAACCACACCGACCGGGCGCACCGGGTGCCGGCCGTCGGCGTGGAGCTGCTCACCGGCGTGGCGGTCGACACCGCCGTGGAGGTGCCCGCCGGCGGCGTCGCCGTGGTGCGGGAGGTTCCCGCCGCCGGCTGACCGTCCGGCGTCCGTGCGCGGGCGATCCCGCAGGTGGGCCACCCCGAACTCCCACGTTTCTCTCATCTTCCTCGGGTGGTGGGTCCAGACCGGCCTGTTCTGCTCTACCGGTGCGATTGCGAATCAACCGGCGGCGACGAGCCGTCCTGCTTGCCGCCGCCTGCCTGGCGGTCCTGGTGACGGCCGCGGTGGTGGCGGACCGGTGGGTGGCCCGGACGGCGGCGCAGCGGCTGGCCGACCGGCTGGCCTGCGCCGCCGACCTCGACCGGTCGCCCGAGGTCGACCTCGGCGGCTTCCCCGTGCTGCCCGGCGTGCTCACCGGGGAGCTCGGCCGGGTGAGCGTGCGCGCCTCCGACGTCACGCGCGGCGACGTGCGGGCCGCCGAGGTGGACGCCGAGCTGTCCCGGGTGCGGCTGCCCGGCGAGCAGCCGGCCCGCGTCGGCACGCTGGACCTGCGCATCCGGGTCGGCTTCGACGCGCTGCCCGGCACGGTCGGCGAGCGCCCCGTGCACTACCGGGGCGTCGGCGGGCTGCTCGCCGTCGAGACCACCGCGCCGATGGCCGGGCAGCAGCTCCCGGTCACCGTGCTCGCCCGGCCCGCGATCGACGCCGGCCGGCTGACCGTCACCCCCACCGAGATCGAGGTGCTGGGTATGCGGCGGCCCGCCGGTGCAAAGCTGGTGGAGCGGCTCACCGGCGGCCGCGACCTGTCCCGGCCGCTGCCCACCCTGCCCGCCGGCCTGAGCTGGCAGGGCGTCGACGTGGCCGACGACGGCCTGCGGCTGCGCCTGACCGGCCACGACCTGACCCTGCCCGGAGGCGGCGACGGCCGCCGCTCCGGCACCTGCGGAGGAAACTGATGCACGCCCGTACCGACGGTTGGACCCACCGGACGCTGGAGCGGCTGGGCGGCTGGTGCGTACGCCGGCCCTGGCGGGTGCTCGCCGCCTGGCTGCTCGTCGCGGTCGCCCTGGTCGGCGGTGTCGCCGCCTTCGGGCGGCCGGTCGACAACGACGTGGCCCTGCCCGGCAGCGACGCCCAGCTCGCCCGCGACCTGAGCGAACGCGGCGGCGGCGGCCCCGCCAGCAGCGGGCAGGTCGTGGTCCGCGTGGACGCCGGCCGCCTCGACGAGCCGGACCGCCGGGCGGCGCTGGAGCGCACCGCCGCCGCGCTCGCCGAGGTGGAGCACGTGACCCGGGTCGACGGCGTCGACGCCCGCGCCGGCACGCTCAGCCCCGACGGCCGCACCGGCTACCTCACCGTCCGCCTCGACGTGCCCGCACGCGAGGTGGACAAGGCGCTCAGCCGGTCGGTGCTGGACGCGGCGCAGCCGGCCCGCGACGCGGGCGTCGAGACGGTGCCGGGCGGGACGCTCGCCACGGCGGCGGAGCGGGGCGGCTCGCACACCGCCGAGGTCGTCGGGCTGCTCGTCGCCGCCGTGGTGCTGCTGTTCGCCTTCGGTGGCCTGGTCGCCGCGGCGGTCCCGCTGGTGACCGCCCTGTTCACCCTGGGCTGCGCGCTGGCCACGGTCGGGCTCGCCGGTCACCTGGTGGCCGTGCCGTCGGTGGCCGGGAACCTGGCCACGATGATCGGCCTGGGCGTCGGCATCGACTACGCCCTGTTCCTGATCACCCGCTACCGGGCGTTGCGGGCCGCCGGCACGCCGGCCGACGAGGCGCTGGTCGCCGCCATGGGCACCGCGGGCGCGGCGGTCGTGTTCGCCGGCGGCACGGTGGTCATCGCCCTCGGCGGTCTCGCCGTGGCCGGCGTGCCCATCCTCGGCACGCTGGGCTGGACCGCAGGTCTGGTGGTCGTGGTGGCCGTGCTCGGCGCGGTGACCCTCCTGCCGGCCCTGCTGGCCGTGCTCGGCCCCCGCCTCGACGCGTTGCCGCTGCGCCTGCGCCGCCGCGCCGGCGACGGCGGCACCGGCTGGGCCCGGCAGGCCGAGCGGGTGACCCGCCGGCCCTGGCGGTGGGCCCTGCTCGCCGGCGCGCTGCTCGCCGTGCTCGCCGCCCCCGCCGCCACGCTCACCCTCGGCCAGCTCGACGCCGGCGACGACCCGCCGGGCAGCGCCACCCGCACCGGCTTCGACCTGCTCGCCGAGGGGTTCGGGCCCGGCGTCAACGGCCCGCTCAGCGTGGTCGCCGCCGTCGACCCCCCGGCCGCCGGGACCGCCGACCCCCGGCTCGCCGAGCTGACCCGCGAGCTGGCCGCCACGCCCGGCGTCGCGTCCGTCGCCCCGGTGCGCCTCGCCGACGGCGGCCGGGTGGCCACGGCCAGCGTGCAGCCGGACACCGGCCCCAGCGACCCCGCCACCGCCGCCCTGGTCGCCGACCTGCGCGACGTGCGGGTCGACGGGGTGCAGGTGCACGTGGGCGGGTCCACCGCGACCCGCGCCGACCTGGCCGACCGCGTCCGGGACCGGATGCCGTGGGTGATCGCCGTGGTCGTCGGCCTGTCCACCGTGCTGCTGTACGTGGCGTTCCGGGCCCCCGTGGTGGCGGTCAAGGCCGCCGTGATGAACCTGGTCTCGATCGGCGCCGCCTACGGGGTGCTGACGGCCGTCTTCTCCTGGGGCTGGGGGGTGGAGCTGACCGGCCTGTCCGGGCCGGTGCCCGTGGAGAGCTACGTGCCGATGATGCTGTTCGCCCTGCTGTTCGGCCTGTCCATGGACTACGAGGTGTTCCTGCTCAGCGCGGTGCAGGAGGCGTGGCGGGCGACCGGCGACAACCGGGTCGCCGTCCGCGTCGGGCTCGCCGGCACGGGTCGCGTGATCACCAGCGCCGCGCTGATCATGGTGACCGTCTTCGCCGGCTTCGTCCTGCACACCGACCCCGTGATCAAGATGTTCGGCCTCGGCATGGCCGTGGCCGTGGCGGTGGACGCCACCGTGGTGCGCGGGCTGCTGGTGCCGGCGACGATGGCGCTGCTCGGCCGGGCCAACTGGTGGCACCCGGGCCGTCGGCGTCGACCCGCCCCCGAGCCGGACAGGACCGAGGCTCTCGCCGGACTCTCATCGAATTCCCAGCCGCCCGTGGTCTGATCCGTCGAGATGAACGCCGCCGCCGTCCGGGTCCTGGTCGTCGACGACCAGCCCAACATCGTCGACATGCTCGCCACCGTGCTGCGGTTCCACGGCTTCGACGTGGTGACCGCGACCACCGCGGCCGAGGCGCTGCGCCGCGCCGGCGAGAGCCACCCCCGGCTCGTCGTCCTCGACGTGCTGCTGCCCGACGGCGACGGATTCGAGGTGTGCCGGTCGCTGCGGGCCGCCGGCCACGAGATCGGCATCGTGTTCCTCACCGCCCGCGACGCCCCGCGCGACCGGATCGCCGGCCTCACCTACGGCGGCGACGACTACGTCACCAAGCCGTTCTCGGTCGAGGAACTGGTCGCGCGGGTGCGGGCGGTGCTGCGCCGGATCGGCTCCGCCCCCGTGCCCGCCACCGGCGTGCTCCGCTACGCCGACCTCGAACTCGACGAGGAGACCTGCGAGGTCCGCCGGGGCGGCCGGCTGCTGTCGCTGTCGCCGACGGAGTTCAAACTGCTGCGCCACCTCATGCTCAACCCCGGCCGGGTGCTCTCCCGCGCCCAGATCCTCGACGCCGTGTGGCGCTACGACTTCGACGGCGCGTCGAACGTCGTCGACACCTACATCGGCTACCTGCGGCGCAAGCTGGACCCGCTCGGGCCGCCCCTGATCGAGACCCGGCGCGGCTTCGGCTACGCCCTGCGTGCGCCCGGGTGAACCGGCTGCCGCTGCGCCGCAGCCTGCTGCTCGGCCTGGTCGGGCTCACCGCGACCGCGCTGGTGTCCGCCGGGCTGGTCAGCGCGCTGGCGCTGCAGGCGTACCTGATGCAGCGCACCGACGACCAGCTCCGGTCCGCCGCCGCCGTCGTCGCCACCCGGGTGAAGCAGCTCGCGGGCCAGCCCCCCGGCACGGTCCGGGCCGCCGTCGCGCCGTCGGACTACCTGGTGGAGATCCGCCACCGCGGCACGCTCACCCGGTTCTCGGCCGCCACCCCGCCGGCCACCCCGCTGCTCGACCTGTCGCCGGCGCCGCCCGCCGAGGGCCCGTCGACGCCGGTCACCCTGGCGGGCCGGTGGCGGGTGGTCACCGTACGCGCCGGCGAGGCCCTCGTGCTCATCGCGCTGCCGCTGGCCCCGGTGACGCAGACCGTGCGCCGGCTGGTGCTGGTGGAGCTGGCCGGCGGCGCGGCGGTGCTGCTCCTGCTGGCCGGCTCCGCGCGGCTGCTGCTGGTGCGGGGGCTGCGCCCGCTGGACCGGATCACCGCCACCGCCACCGCCATCTCCGACGGCGACCTCGACCGGCGGGTCCCCCTGGACGGCGTGCGGGTCGCCGACCCGCGCACGGAGGTCGACCGGCTCACCCTCGCCGTCAACGGCATGCTCACCCGGCTCCAGGCGGCGATCGCCGCCCGCACCCGCTCGGAGCAGCGGCTGCGGGACTTCGCCGCCGACGCCTCCCACGAGCTGCGCACCCCGCTCACCTCGATCCGCGGCTACCTGCAGATCCTGCGGCACGACATGGTCGAGCCCGGCCGCCGGGCGGAGGTGCTGGCCCGCAGCGAGGACGAGGCCGTCCGGATGGGGCGCATCCTCGACGACCTGTTCTACCTGGCCCGCCTCGACGCCGAGCCGCAGCTGCGGCACGACCGGGTGGACCTGGCCGTGCTGGCCCGCGACTCCGTCGCCGACCTGCTCGCCGCCCAGCCCGGCCGGCCCGCCCGGCTGCTCGCGCCCACGCCCGCGCCGGTCAGCGGCGACGAGCACGCCCTGCGGCAGGTGCTGGCCAACCTGCTGGCCAACGTGCGCGCGCACACCCCCGCCGACGCCCCCGTCGCCGTCGCCGTCGAGCCCGACGCCGACGGTGTCACGGTCCGGGTCACCGACGGCGGGCCGGGCGTCGACGCCGCGCTCGCCGAGCGGGCGTTCGACCGGTTCACCCAGGCCGAGCCGGGGCGCGGCGGCGGCAGCGGGCTGGGCCTGGCCATCGTCGCCGGGATCGTCGCCGCCCACGGCGGCCGGGTCGGCCTGCGGTCCCCGCCGGGCGGCGGGGCCGAGGTCTGGTTCGCCCTGCCCCGCGCCGACGACGCGCTCAGGTGACCCGCGACGGCCCGCCCGGCACCCGTTCCCAGCCGCGCCGCTCCGCCAGGCCCCGCAGCCGGTCCAGGGCGTCCCACACGTCGACGTAGCGGGTGTAGAGCGGCGCGGGCCCCAGCCGCAGCCGGTCCGGGGCCCGGTAGTCGCCCACCACGCCCGCCTCGGCCAGGGCCCGGGAGATCCGCAGCGCCTCCGGATGGTGCAGGCAGACGTGGCTGCCGCGCCGGTCGGCCTCGCGCGGGGAGGCCACCCGGAAGCCGTGCGGGGTCAGCCACGCGTCGGCCAGCGTCACGATCAGCTCGCCGAGGCGGCGGCCCTTGGCGCGTACCCGCTCGATGCCGGCCTCGGCGAGCACGTCCAGCGCCGGGTCGAGCGGCGCGAGGGCGAGGATCGACGGGGTGCCGACCAGGAACCGGTCCAGGTCGGGGGCCGGATCGTAGCCGGGACCCATGCCGAACTGGTCGCGCCGGCCGAACCAGCCCTGGATCGGCTGGCGCAGCCGGGACTGCAACTCGCGGCGCACGTACAGGAAGGCCGGCGCGCCCGGGCCGCCGTTGAGGTACTTGTACGTGCAGCCCACCGCGAGGTCCGCGCCGGTGGCGGCCAGCTCGATCGGCACCGACCCGACGGCGTGCGACAGGTCCCACAGCACGGTCGCGCCGACCTGTCGGGCGGCGGCGTTGACGGCGGCCATGTCCAGCAGCGCCCCCGACCGGTAGGCCACCGCCGACAGCACCACCAGCGCGACGTCCCCGTCGAGCGCGGCGCGCAGCTCGTCGAGCCGCAGCCCCTCGTCGAGGTCGGAGGGGAGCAGCCGCAGCGTCAGCCCGCGCGCGGCGGCCAGCCCCTCCAGGACGTACCGGTCGGTGGGGAAGTCCTCGGCGTCCACCAGCACGGTGCGGCGGTCGCCGGCGGCGTCCAGCGCGGCGGCGGCGAGCTTGTAGAGGTTCACCGACGTGGAGTCGGAGACCACCACCTCGCCGGGTCGCGCGCCGAGGGCGTGCGCGGCGAGCCGGTCGCCGATGCGCCGGCCCCACTCGATCCAGGTGGGCCAGGACCGGACGAGCCCGTCGCCCCAGCCCTCGCGGACCAGCCGGTCCAGGTGCGCCGGGGTGGCCGCCGGCAGCCGGCCCAGGGAGTTGCCGTCGAGGTAGATCAGGTGGTCGTCGGCGATCACGAACCGGTCGCGCAGGTCGGCGAGGGGGTCCGTGGCGTCCAGCTCCTTGGCCAGGTGGCGCGGGAAGTCGTCTCGCACGTCTCGTACCCCTTCCGACCTGCCGGGCCCCGGCGCCGCCGGCCGGCGTCCGCACCGGCGGCCCAAGCTAGCCGGCCCGCCTGCGGGGCCGGCCGGCGGCGCGTCGCCGTCCCGGCCGGTGGACGGTTTCCGGCGTCACCGGGCGCGCCCGTAACGCGGCCCGGGCCCGGCGCGTTGTGCTTCCGACTGCGGCGACGGGGAGGCCACATGCGCACAGGCGACGGCGCGGGTGCCGCGACCACGGAGCGGGCGTCGGTGATCCGCGACGAGGTCGCGACCCGGGATCCCGACCTCGCCCACCACACCATCGCCGAGCGGTACTCCGCCCACCGACCCCGGTTCACCGGCAGCGCCCTCGGCTTCCGGTTCCGGCTCGCCGTCACCCAGGCGGGGGAGCTCGGCGTCGACGAGATCGTGCACTCGATGGACGCCCGGTCGTGGACGGAGCCCTACGTGGGCTTCATGGCGGTGCACGTGCGG
Organism: Micromonospora sp. WMMD712; assembly: GCF_029581295.1. Lineage (NCBI taxonomy): Bacteria > Bacillati > Actinomycetota > Actinomycetes > Micromonosporales > Micromonosporaceae > Micromonospora > Micromonospora sp. WMMD712. The sequence goes on along the minus strand of NZ_CP120743.1, from coordinate 859,314 downwards.
CGCGGGTGGTACCACTGGCAGGTCGGCCGCGACGAGCTGGCCCTGCCGCCGGGCGCGGTGGGCCGGTTCCACAACTCGCCGATGACGGTGCAGTGGAGCGACGTCACCGCCAGCGTGGTGCGGCTGTCGACCGTGCACGTCGCCCGCGTCGCCGCCGCCCGCACCGACGTCGCCGTGGCCGACTTCCGGTTCGAGGGGATGGCCCCCGTCTCCGCCGCCATGGCCCGCGCCTGGGCGGGGCTGTCGGCCTTCCTCGACGCGCAGGCCGCGGCGGCGGACGGGACGCTGGCGCACCCGCTGATCCGGGCCAGCCTCGCCGAGCACGTGGCGACGACCGCGCTGGCCGTGTTCCCCAACACCACCATGACGGCCGGTTACGTGCCGGGGCCGAGCCGGGTGGAGCCGGCCGTGGTCCGGCGGGCCGTGGCCCACATCGAGGCCCACGCCGCCGAGCCGATCACCGTGGCGCAGATCGCGCAGGCCTGCGGGGTCGGCCCGCGCGGGCTCCAGGCCGCGTTCGCGCGGCACCTCGGCGTCAGCCCCACGGCCCACCTGCGCCGGGTCCGGCTGGACCGCGCACACCGGGACCTCGTCGACGCCGACCCGGCCGGGGGCGCGACGGTCGCGGCGATCGCCCGCCGGTGGGGCTGGGGCAACCCGGGCCGCTTCGCCGAGGCGTACCGGCGGGTCTACGGCCGGCCGCCCAGCCACACCCTGCGGGCCTGACCGGCGCGCGACCCCGGGGCGGGTGCCGGGGCGGCCGGTCCCCGGTCAGCCGGGCGGCCAGCTGGCGGGGATGCGTTCCAGCAGCCCACCGGCGAACACGTCGCGCAGGCCGAGCGGCTTGAGGTGGACGTACCCGATGTGGCAGTCGCAGGCCCCGTTCACGCAGGTGCGCGGCCGCAGCGCGGCCCGCCACGAGCCGTCGTACAGGTTGCCGATGGGCTCGTCGACGAAGTGGCAGCGGCGCACCGTCCCGTCGCCGCGCACCGAGATCGCCGTCTCCCCGGCGTGGCAGGGCCGGTCCAGCGACAGGTGCGGGCGCACGCTGTAGCCGAACAGCGGGTCCAGCGCCGTCCAGGCCGCCTCCTGCGCGGCGTCGTAGCGGTGGCCGTCGGCGGCGTTGACCCACAGGTACACGTGCGGCGGCAACGCCGCGCGCAGCGCCCGCGCCTCGTCGAGGTGCTCCGGCAGCCCCACCACGCCCACGGAGAACCGCACCCCCAGCTCGACCAGGCGGGCGCAGCGGGCCAGGAACCGCTCCCGGGTGACCTGCCCCGGGTGGTACGTCGTCCACAGCGCCGCCCGGGCCGGGTCGGCGTCGGCCAGCCAGTCCACCCGGGCGGCCAGGTTGGTCTGGATGACCACCCGGTCGACGTGCGGCAGGTGCGACAGCCCCACCATCGCCTCCCGGTACCAGCGGCGGGTCAGCCCCTCGCCCCACGGGGTGAACAGCACCGACAGCCGCACGTCCGTGGTCGCGGCCACCCAGCCGGTGAACCGCTCCAGGGCCGCCCGGTCGGCGGCCAGCACGTCCGGCGGGTCGTGCCGCTTCGCGAACGGGCAGTACGGACAGTCGTAGTTGCAGCTGGCCAGCGGGCCCCGGTAGAGGATCGCCAGGCCGCTGCCGCTGCCCCCGCTGCCGCTGCCCCCGCCGCACCGGTCGGCCGCGCTCACCGGGGCACGTACCCGGTCATCGCGCGGCGCACCCGCGCGGAGGTCAGCCACGGGCCGACGGCGTCGGAGCGGGCCAGCCCGGCCGGGGTGAGCCGCAGCCCGCCGTCGGTGGCCCAGCCCCGCTCGACCAGCAGCCCCAGCTCGGGGAAGTCGTCGCCCGGCGCGACGCCGAACCGGGCCGCGTAGGCGGCCGCGTCGACGCCCTCGGCACGCAGCAACGACTTCAGCAGCCACCGGCGGCGCTGCTCCGTGCCGTCGAGGGCGAAGCCGAACTCGGCGTACGCGAAGTCGCCGGCGGGGCGGGCCAGGTAGTCGTCCAGCACCGCCCGCACCTCGGACACGCCGACCGCGTAGTCGAACGAGTAGTGCAGGCCCGTCGTGTACGACCGCGCCCCGCAGCCCAGCCCCACCATCCCGTCGTCCTGGCAGCAGTAGTCCGGCCCGTCCGGCGCGGGCACGTCGGCGCGGCGGAACTGCCGCATCGACTCCTGCCGGTAGCCGGCCGCGCCGAGCACCTCCACCGCCTGCGCGTACAGGGCGAGGCGCTGGGCGTCCCAGTCGGCACGGGCGTGCGCCCGCCGGCCCAGCCCGGTCAGCGGGCGCACGTACAACGGGTAGAGGTAGAGCTCCTCCGGCCGCCAGGCCAGGGCCGCCTCGAGGCTCTGTCGCCACGTGTCGGCGGTCTGCCCGTCGATGCCGTAGATCAGGTCGACGTTGAGCAGCGGGATCGCCGCGTCGCGGATCGCGCCGAGCGCCACCTCCACCTCCGCGCGCCGCTGCGGCCGGCCGGCGGCGCGGGCCTCGGCGTCGAGGAAGCTCTGCACCCCGATGCTCACCCGCGTCGTGCCGTGCGCGGCGAGCACCGCGAGCCGGTCCGGGGTCGCGGTGGCCGGCGACGTCTCCACCGACAGCGGCACGCCGGGCAGCCGCGCGCCCAGCGTCGACGTGGCGATGTCGAACAGCACGGTCAGCTCGCCGGCCGTCAGATAGGTCGGCGTGCCGCCGCCGAACGCGACGCGGGCGTAGCCGGCGTCGTCGCCGAGGGCGTCGGCCACCCGCTCGGCCTGCCGGCGCAGCTGCCGCAGGTACGCCGTGACCTGCTCGGCGGGCGCGCCGGTGCGGGTGAACAGGTTGCAGAAGCCGCAGCGCATCTCGCAGAACGGCACGTGCGCGTAGAGGAACAGCGCGTCGCGGGGCTCGGCCCGCCACACGTCGGCGAGCAGCGGCCGGGGCCGCAGCGCCCGGTACGACGTCTTGTGCGGGTACGCGTACAGGTACTGCTGGTACGGCGAGCCGTCGAGGCCCGCGAGGTTGCTGGTCACCATTCTCCCGGTCGCAGGGTGAAGTGGGCGTACGGGACGGTCCACACGACGTCGTGGCCGACCCGGTGGCCGGTGTGGCCGTCCTCCCCGTACGCCGTGCCGTGGTCGGAGCAGACGATCGTGAACACCGGCCGTCCCCGCCCGGCGAGCAGGGCGAACAGCCGGCCCACGCGGCTGTCGACGTACTCCAGGGCGGCGGCGTGGCTGGCCAGGTCGTCGGCGTCGGCGTCGGGCAGGTAGTGCCGGTTGGGCTGGTGCAGCGCCGCGACGTTGAGGAACGTGAACAGCGGCTGCCGCGCCGGGACCCGGGGCAGCGTCCCGGCGAGCCGGTCGAGCTGCGCGTCGAGGCAGCCGGGCGCGGTGACGCCGAACTCCGGCTCCCAGTGCGCCTCGGCGAACAGCCCCGGCAGCACCGACCCGAGCGCGCCGCGCCGGTTGAAGAAGCCGACCCCGCCCAGGCAGAGCGTGTGGTAGCCCTCCCGGGCGAGGGCGGTCGGCAGGTCCGCCGCGTCGAACACCCAGGTGCGCTCGCCGGAGGTCTCGCTGCCGGGGAACGCCGCCGCGTACAGCCGCTCGTGCCGCCCCGGCGCGGCCGGGGTGGGCAGGAAACCGGCGAAGAACGCGTGGTGCGCGGCGTAGGTGAAGCTGGCGGGGGAGTGCCGCCGCTCCCACCGGCCGCCGGGCAGCACCCGGGCGAGCGTGGGGGTACGCCCGGCGGCGGCCAGGCCGTCGGCCACGTCGAAGCGCAGCGTGTCCAGGGTGACCAGGCAGACGTCGTGGCTTCCGATCAGGTCGCGCACGCGACCACCTCCGCCGCCCGGGTGCCGGCGCCCGGGGCCGCTGCCGTGGCGGTGGCCCGCCAGCGTTCCCACCGGCCGCTGGTCAGCGCGTGCACCTGCTCGGCGTAGGTGTCCCGGCCGTCGACCAGCACCCCGGGCAGCAGGTCCCCGAACGCGTTGACCTCCGCCACGGCGTGCCGCCGCCAGCCGAGCAGGAACATCAGGTCCACCCCGACGTGCAGGCTGCGCGGGAAGCACGCGGCGGCCCGTACGCAGGTCTCCATCGCCGCCGTCCACGCCGCCGGGCCGGCGGCGGCCCGCAGCTCGGCCAGGTCGCCGCGCGCGTTGCCCAGGTGCAGGTTGGTCAGCGGCCCGGTGGCGGCCCGCACGACCGCGTGGGTGGGCCGCCCGGCGACCACCACCACCCGCACGTCGACGACCCGGTCGCGCAGCCCCACCTTGGGCAGCCACCGCTCCACGTGCAGCCCCTCGCCGGCGAGCCGGTCGACCAGCGCGGCGACGGTCGCCTCGTCGTCGTAGGCGCGCACCCGCAGCGAGTTGAACAGCCCGTCGGGGGCGACCTCGATCGGGGTGACCGCCCGCACGCCGCGCGGGCCGACGGCCAGGGCCAGCACCCCGGCAGCCGACGAGCCGTGCGCGGGCTTGACGAACACCCGCGCCCACCCGGCGTCGGCCATCGCGGCCCGCAGGGACACGTAGCCGTCGACCCCGGGCAGCGCCGCCGGGACCGCGACCCCGGCGGCGGACAGCCGCGCGTGGCAGCGACGCTTGTCGCACAGCGCCGCCACGTCGCCGGGGTCGTTGAGCAGATCCGCGCCGCCGACGGCGACCCGGGCCAGGCCGTCGACCAACCCGGCGTACGCGTCGGCGAGGCCGAGCAGCTCGCCGTGCCGCGCCGGGGTGGCCGCCCGCCGCAGCAGCCGGTCCACGTGCGGGTCCTCGCCGGGGGAGTCGACGCGCACCAGCGCCCCGGCCGGCGGCGGCGCGGCCCCGGTGAGCACGTCGGCCCAGGGCAGCACCGCCGGCCGGGGCAGCCCGGCGGCGAGCACGGCGGCGGTGAACAGGCCGACGCGCCGGTTGTCGGGGTTGCCGACCACGGTCAGGCGCATGTCACTCCGACACCGCCGTGTACCGGTACTCCTCGTCGTCGTATTCGTCGGGTTCCTGCGGGTCGGACAGGTCCACCGTCACGCCGGGCAGGGCGGCCCGGACCGCCGCGCCGACCTCGTCGGAGACGAAGTGGTGGCTCAGGTCCAGCTTCGTGAGGTGGGTCAGCGGCTGCCCGCCGGCCAGGGCGAGCGCGCCCCGGTCGGACAGCGTGCCCAGCGACAGGTCCAGCAGCTCCAGCCCCCGCACCACCGGCGCGCCGGCCAGGGCCTCGGCGATCTCGTCGGCGTGCTCGGCGTTGCACAGCCCGAGCCGGCGCAGCGCGGGGAACCGCTGCCCGGCCAGCAGCGGGGCCAGGTCGTCGACGGTCGTGTCGCCGCCGTAGTCCTCGACGCCGAGCCACAGCTCCAGGTCGGTCAGCGCGGGCAGCTCGGAGTCGAGCACCGCGCGGACGAACTCGCCGCTCAGGCCGCCGCTCTCCACCTCCAGCCGGCGCAGCCGCTCGTGGCGCACCGGCGAGAACCGGAAGTCCTCGCCGCCGCGCACCCGCAGCACCTCCAGCCCCGGGTACGCGGCCAGCAGCCGGCTGACGTCGCCGACCTGCATCCAGGAGATCTCGCACTCCTCGCTGAGGATGTCGCCGAGGAACAGCGCCCGGAGGTTCGGCAGGCGCGGCGCGGCGGCGCAGAGCTGGTCGATCGGGGCGACGTTGAACGCCGCGTATCCCCAGGCGCCGACGACGAGGGCCTGCGCGGACTCGCCGGCGGCGTCGACGAACCGGTCGAACGCGTCCCGGAAGCCGGGGCAGGGCTGCTGCTCGGTGCTGCTGTCCCAGTCGGGGTGGTCGATGCGCCAGGCGACGGGCCCGTCGACGGCGGGCAGCGGGCCGTCGGCGGGGACCTGGACGACCCGGAGGCCGGCGAAGGACTCGGCGTGCGACAGGACGCTCACGGCAGCCTCACTCCCCGACCGCGGTGAAGCGGTACTCGCGGCCGTTGTAGACGTCGGCCTTCTGCGGCTCGGACAGGTCGACCTCGACGCCGGGCAGGGCGGCGACGACCCGCGCGGCGGCCTCCTCGGACAGGAAGTGGTGGTGCAGGTCGAGGCGGCGCAGGTGGGTCAGCGGCCGACCGGCGAGCAGCGCCTCGACCCCGGCGTCGGTGAGCACGCCCTTGGACAGGTCGAGCACCTCCAGCCGGTCGAGCACCGGGGCGGCGGCGACGGCCGCGGCGACCCGGTCGGCGTCCTCGGCGTTGCTGACCGCGAGGTGGCGCAGCGCCGGCAGCCGGGTGCCGGCGAGGATCTCGGCGAGGTCGTCGGTGGTGGTGTCGCCACCGTAGTCGGACCGGCCGAGCCACAGCTCCAGGCGCTCCAGCGCGGGCAGGTCGCAGCCGCCGACCGCGCGGACGACCGCCCCGGGCAACCCGCCGGTCTGGAAGGCCAGCTCCCGCAGACCGGTGTGGCGCACCGGGGTCAGGTGCAGCTCGGTGGCCCCGCGCACCCAGAGCACCTCCAGCGACGGGCACGCGGTCAGCAGCCCGGTGATGTCACCGTGCGTGAGCCAGGAGACCTCGCACTGCTCGCTGACGAGGTCGGCGAGGAAGACCGCCCGCAGCGCCGGCCAGTGCCGCGCCGCCTCGACGAGCAGCTCCACGGGCAGCGCCCGCTCGTAGGCCGAACCCCACTCGCCGATCACCAGGGCCCGCACCGCGTCGGCGGGCACCTCGTCGCGCAGGCCCGTGACCAGGGCGGCGAACTCCTCGGGCTCGGCCTCGAAGTCCTCCACCTCCAGTCGCCAGGCGACGGCCGACGGATCGTCGGGGAGTTTCATCCCCGGGGTGAAGGGCAGCACGGGCAGCCCGGCGAACGACGACAAGTGGGAGCTGAACACGCCAACCTCCGGCTCGACTGGTGCAGCGGCGGCGCGACGGTAACAGACCGTGCCGACAAACTGATCACCGACCGGTCCGCCGACCCCCACATCTAGTCATGAGCGTCGATGTCTGGTAGAAATCCTGCAAGGCCGGCCCCCTGAATCGCAAAAATCCAACCCCCCCCACGGCGATACGGGAGAACCATGTCCACGACCCGCCCCACGCTGCGCCGCCGAGCGGTCACCCTGCTCGTCGCCGCGCTCGCGGCCCTCGGCGTCACGCTCGGCTTCGCCAGCCCCGCCCTGGCGATCACCCACTCCAGCGCCGCGTCCCAGTTGTCGGCCGCCGGCATCTCCTGGACCTCCAGCGGCAACTGCAGCGACCGCTACACCGCCACCTGCACGTCGTTCGACGGCATCCGGCAGGCCACCATCGACGGGATCATCACGTTCAAGCGGGTCAGCGGCTGCGCGATCACCATCACCGCCGGCACCGAGGTCGGCCACGCCGACGGCGCCTACAGCCACTGGACCGGCTACAAGCTCGACATCGGCCTGACCACCTGCGTGCAGAACTACATCTCGGCGCACTTCGCCTACGTCGGCTACATCCCCGGCTTCGGCTACCAGTACCGGTCCGCCTCCGGGAACCTCTACACCAAGGAAGGCAACCACTGGGACATCCTGTACTACACCTGCGGCTGCTGACCCACGCCCACCTCAATGGGCACCGCCGGGCCGCCACCTTGAGGTGGCGGCCCGGCGCCGTCGTGTCCCCTGGACTCAGATTCCGTAGATGAACTGGATGTCCACCGGACCACCGCTGTTGGTGTTGCGGAGGTAGACGGTGTTGTTCGAGGGGCGGCGGGCGCCGATGGTGTCGACGCCGTCCTCGTCCCAGTCGCCGACCACCGGCACGTCGCCCGATGCGCCGTGGCCGAAGATGAAGGACGCGTCGGTGGTGGTGCCGTTGGTGAGGTACCAGGTGGAGTTGCTCGGGCGGAACACTCCCACGGTGTCGAAGCCGTCGTTGTCCCAGTCGCCGGCCACGGGTCGGTCGCCGGACGCGCCGTGGCCGAAGATGAAGGACGCGTCGGTGGTGGTGGTGCCGTTGGTGAGGTACCAGGTGGAGTTGCTCGGGCGGAACACTCCCACGGTGTCGAAGCCGTCGTTGTCCCAGTCGCCGGCCACGGGTCGGTCGCCCGATGCGCCGTGGCCGAAGATGAAGGACGCGTCGGTGGTGGTGGTGCCGTTGGTGAGATAGAAGGTCGAGTTGCTCGGGCGGAACACCCCGACCGTGTCGAAGCCGTCGTTGTCCCAGTCGCCGACCACCGGGATGTCGCCCGACGGCCCGTGACCGAACTTGAAGACGCTGGTGGCCGCGCCGCTGTTCGTGTTGCGCAGATACCAGGTCGAGTTGCTCGGGCGGAACACGCCCACCGTGTCGACGCCGTCGTTGTTCCAGTCACCCGAGACCGGCACGTCCTCCGGCTCCGGCGGCACCTGCCCGCCCGACCACCAGGACGTGCGCTTGTCGGCGCCGGCCCAGCTGAAGCTGAAGTGGATGTGGTCGGTGTGCGGGTTGCTGCCGCTGTACGCCTGCCACCCGTCGGACGGGTCGTACGACTTCCAGATCTTGTTGTTCCAGATCATGTACATGACGCCGAGGCGGCGGGCCATCGCGTGCTTGTTGCCGTGCGAATCGGTGGCCAGCAGCCAGTTGAGCACGTCGGTGGCGTCGGCCCGCTGCGCGGTGTCGTAGTAGTTGAAGTGGTAGTCGAGCGCCCGGCCCTCCTTGTGCTCGCTGGTGCCGCCGCTGCCACAGTCGCGGACGATGCCCCAGGTGTGCGAGCCGTAGGTCGAGTTGAGCAGGTCCTTGAAGCCCACCAGGCCCGGCTTCGCGGTCGGATCGCAGATCTCCTGCCCGTCGTAGGCGGCGTAGCCGTCGATGGACGAGCCGAAGACGGGGGTGGCGGGAGCGGCCGTCGCCGGCGCAGGGGCGGTGGCCAACGTGGCGGCGACGGCGAGGGCGACGCCGAGGAGGCCGGCGACGACGCGGCGCGTGGCCAACGTGTTTCGTGACATTCCACTCCTTGGATCAGATGATGTGCAGGCGTGCGTGATGGGGCGACCGTTGTTCGAATAACGTCGCCTGACGATTTCGATGTGTTGTCGGGACGATTCCGTGGAGCCGCTGTCGATGGCACGCAGAATGGCGCGCCAAGGAGACGACTGTGGGTCGGGTGGCCGGTCATGGTCGGCCACCCGCTTCACCTGGTCGTCGAAGCGGGCCTGCGGTGGCTCGTGGCTCCTAGGGTCGCGGTCACCTATGGAGCAGTGGTGGGCACCTCATGCCAATATCCCCCGTCGGCAGTAGCAGTGGCGGAGGCGACGGGGCCGGCGGCGCGTCGACGCGCCGCTCAGCGCTCTCGCCGCTCCTCGTGGCGGCGCGATCCGGTGGAGCGCCCTGTCGTGAGCCGGATCGCTGTCGATTCAGGAATGCCAATAACGTGGCTCGAAACTAGCATGAAGGCCGCCGTGAATGTGCCCCGAGAAGTAGGCCCCGGCACCCGCGGAGCGGGACCGGGGCCACACGCCGGCGCGCTGCCGGGCGCTACGCGCCGGCCGGGACCTCGGGGGCGGGCTGCTGCTCCTCGACCGGCCGCTGCTCCCCGGCCGCGCGCGGCGTCTCGGTCGCGCGCTGCGCCTCGGACCGGCTCTTCACCGTCGGGAACTCGGCGGTCTCGCCGCCCCCCGCCGCGGCGGCCATCACGGCGGCGGCAGCCAGATCGGCCACCCGCTTCGCCTCCCGCTGCACCCGGGCCCGCACGTCCTTGGCGTGCCGCTCGGCCGAGTCGGCGGCGGTGCGGGCCTCCTCCAGCCGGTTCGCCTCCGCGGTGAGTTCCTGACGGACCTCGGCCAGGCGCTGCTGCAACTGGTTGACCTCGGTCTCCAGCGCCGCGCCCTCCCGGTGGATCTGGGCGAGCTGCTGCTGTGCGGTGTCCAGCTCGGCGTGCAGCTGCGTCAACGCCTGCCGCTGGTTGCCGACCTCCTGCTGCACGGCGGTGAGCTGCTCCTGGTGCGCGGTCGCCTGCTCGTCGGCGCGCTTGCGCACCTCCGTCGAGTACTGCTGCGCCTCGGCGATCAGGGTGGCGATCTTCTCCTCGGCGGCGGTGAGCTGCCCGGCGACGTCCCGCTCGGCCGCCGCCCGGTGCTCGGCCAGCTCCTGCTCGGCCGCCGCCCGCCGCTCGTTGATCTCCCGCTCCACATTGACCCGCCACTGCGCCAGCTCCTGCTGGCTCTGCGCGCGGGCGGCCTGGACCTCCTGCTGGATCTGGGTGCGGGCCGCCTTGGTCAGCGCCTCGGCCGCCGCCCGCGCCTGCTCCACCTGCTGGGCGGTCAGCTCGTTGATCCGCTTCGCCTCCTGCTGGGCCTGCTCGTGCGCGGCCTCGCCATCCACCCGGAGCTGCTCCACCAGCTCCTGCACGTCCGCGAGCTGCGCCTCGGCCGCCGAGCGGCGCTCCTCGTACGCCTTCTCCTGCTCGGCGCGCCGCGCCGACAGCTCCGTCTCCAGGTCGTGCAGCGCCTGGGCGGCGTGGTCCCGGGCCTCCACCAGCACCCGCTCCGCCTCGGCCTGCAGGTCGTCGGCCCGCTGCGCGGCGCTCTCCGTGATCGCCGCGGCCTGCTTCTCGGCCAGCGCGAGGATCTGGTCGACCATCGGCCCCAGGTCCCGGAACGACGCCCGGTCCACCTGCGCCGGCCGCTGCCGCAGGTCGGACACCTCCGCCTGGAGCGCCTGGAACTGGAGGGTCAGGTTGCGCAGCTGGTGCTGCGCCCGGTCCCGCTCGACGGTCAACGTCGAGGCCGTGGCCTCGACCTGCTCGACGTACCTGTCGACCTGCCGCTTGTCGTAGCCGCGCAACGCCTGCTCGAAGCTCGGCCGCCCGTTCGGCTCGTTGCGTACCGCGAAGGTTTCCCCGCCGTGGGACATCCGGCATCCTCCGTAGAGTCGGACCTATCCGAGGGCCGGCGGTGCGGCCGCCGGGCGTGATGGGGCGCAACGTTACCGGCGTCGCCTCCCGCCGCACACCCCACCCCGCCCAGGCCCGGTGTCGCGGTCCGGCCGCGACGGCCCGGGCCGGGCCGGGCGACCCGCGCCGGGTCCGCCGTCGGGCTGCGCCGGGCCGCCCCGCCCACGATCGAACCCGCGAGCGGTACGTGACACAGCGCGACCGCCCAGCCCGGCGACACACCCCGCGAACCGTCCCTTTGCTCTGCACCCACGGACGCAGCGCTCCACGCAGCGCGACCGTCCGATCTGGCCCCGGCCATCCGCGATTTCGCACGCGTGCAGGTGGACGGTGGTGTTGCGGATACGGGTGCAGAGCAAAGGGGATGTGGAATGTCCTGCGGGGTCGACGAGCATGACGCAGAGTCACACCGACCGGCACGGGGAAGCGTGGCCACAACCGGTAACGGAACGTCGTTCGCGGTCAGAATGTCGCAATCGGGTTGACCGGGCTGCCGGACGTACGGGCGAAGCGGATCGGCGCGACTGCGAGGTGGAAGTCCCACTGGCCGAGCTCGGCAGCCGTCGCCGCGCACGCCTCCAGGTCGCAGTTGTCGAGCAGCCACAGACCCATCGCGACGAGGCCCACGGCGTGAACCGGCATCAACACGTCGTCGTACCCCGACGGCTGGACGTCCTGCGGGGTGTCGGCGCCGATCAGCGCGACGCCGCGTTCGTGCAGCCACGGCAGGCAGGACGCGTGCCAGCCGGCCTGCGTGAAACCGATGGACTCGCCGGCCTCGTGCCGGGCACGGCCATGGCCGGTCCGTAGGAGCACCGCATCGCCGGATCGCACCCGCACACCCTGGCGGCGCTCGGCCTCCTCGAGATCGTCGGGAAACACACCCTGCCCTGGGGTCAACCACGGCACACCGCGGGCCCCTGCGACGTCCAGCAGGACACCACGCGTGATGATGCCGTTCGCCGCCGCCGTGACGGCCGCCCACGCCGATCCCGTTGCGGGGTCGACCAACGAATGCGACCGCCCGTTGTACATCGTGCCGTCCCAGAAGACGTGGCACGGCGAGTCGACGTGGGTGAGCGTGTTGCCGTGGAAGGTCATGCCGATCCGCTCGGAGGAGAAGCCCCAGCGCCGGTCGGCGTGGAAGCCGGGCACCGGCATGTTCTCGGCACCCGGCATGTCGGCGGCGCACGGGCACGACGTCGTCGCCCGTTCCATCTCTTCCGGTGCGGCAACCTCCCACGCGCACGACACGCTCCTGCCGTGGCGCACGGCCCGCGCCGCCGCCAGCCGGACGTCGTCGGTGATGTGGTTCAGAGTGCCGAGCTGGTCTTCGTCGCCCCACCGTCCCCAGTTGGACAGCAGGTTGAAGTACCCGAGCACGTCGTCCTGCGTCGGCATCGCGCGCCCTGCCGTCATCCCAGCATCGCTCCTCCGGTCATGCGGTGTGAAACACCGCAGGCAGGGTATCCCGCCGTCCGATCGAAGACCGTGATGACCGGCCGATCAAGAGAATCGTCTGCTCCGCCGGCCGCGCACCCGGCGCACGTGGCCGGGTGCGCGGTGAATGATCGTCGTCAGCGAGTGGACCTGTGTGCGCGGACGAAACGGGACCAGGCGGCGGGGGAGAAGGTGAGGGCGGGTCCGGATGGATCCTTACTGTCGCGTACGGCGACGAGGCCGGGCAGATTGTCGGCGACTTCCAAGCACGCTCCGCCGTTGTCGCCGCTGCGGGTGCTCTTTCGCCACTGGGCGCGGGCCAGTTCAGCCATGGTGGACCTCTCCAATGATCTTGTTGATCAGCTCTCTCGATTGTTGCTCATCGAGAGCCAGTCGACCCAAGCTCGCCCACACCTTCTCGTATGCGGCGATCTCGTCCGGCCTGTCCAGGTAGAGAGCGCCGGTCAGTGACTCGCTGTAGATGACGGAGGGATCGGGCTCGGCCCTGCTGCGGAGGGGAAAGTCGAGCATCATGAAGGTTCCGGCGAGTGCGCCGTAGTGTGCTCCGGCAGTCAGGGGCAGAACCCGGATGGAGACGTTCGGCAGCTCGGTGAGGTCGAGCAGGTGGCGAAGTTGGTCAGCCATCACTGCTGAACTGCCGATCTGCTTGAGCAACAGCGCCTCGGCGAGCACCAAACTGACCACAGGGGCCTTCGGTAGCCGTCGCCGCAGGATCCCTTGCCGCTGAAGCCGAACGCTGATGAACTGATCCAACTCCTCTTCGCTCATGTCGGTGCGATGCTGGAAGACGCCTCGGGCGTATGCCTCGGTTTGGAGCAGGCCCGGGATCAGCGACTCGTCGTAGCCGCGCAGCCGGGATGCGGCGGACTCCAGCCCCACGTACATCTCGAACCAGTCGGGGATGGCGTCGCCGTACGAGTGCCACCAGCCCTTGGCCCTGGTCTCGGCCGCCAGGGCGGTCAGGGCCTTGGTCAGCTCGCGCGTCGCCCCGTACACCTGGCACATGCCCTGGACGTCGATGGGCCGGACGGCGCCCAGGCCGCTCTCGATGCGCCAGACCTTCTGCCGGCTGCAGTAGAGCGCCTCGGCCGCGCCGTCGAGGGTCACGCCCGCCTCGGTGCGCAGGTCGCGCAGCGCCCGCCCGAGTTGTCGTCGTGGCACTGTCGATCCCATGTCTTCGGCCATCCGCTCCCGGCTCCTCTCGGTGTTGCATTTTGTTACCTGCATCTTGGCTTCGGTGAAACATCGGAATGGTGCCCTGGGAGTGATTCGGGAGGTGGGCGACCATTCGATTGGTCTGCGCTTTCGACCCTACAAGATGCCTCCGACGAGAGCTATCACCGTGCAATTCCCACGCGGTGTCCAGTGAGGCTGGTGCGGGCGGGATCTTGCCCCTGGCCTGCTCGGCATCGATGTGCAACGATGACGCCTCGAAGTGCCGAATGCTGTTGTCGACCGGTGACGCAATGCGTCGATCCGGCCGGTCATCGTGGGAAGGGGCGCCCGGCTCTTGTCGTCGATACTTCTCTTCGTCGTCGGTGCCGCACTGCTGATCTACAGCGCGGAAAAGCTGATCTCCTATCTCGTCGGTGCCGCGTCCGGCCTGCGCGTCTCCGTCTTTCTGCTCGCGATCGTATTCACCGGAATAGAGTTCGACGACGTCGCCTTCGGGGTGGCGCTCAACATGGAGGACCTCAGCGGCGTCGCGCTCGGCACCGTCTTCGGCACGGCGATCTCGATGATCGGGGTGGTGCTCGCCCTCGCCGCGATCATCTTGCCCACCCGGGTCGCGGTCCCGGGTCGCTACCTTGCCCTGTTCGCCGTCGCGCCCGTGGTGCTGATCCCCTTCCTCGTGTTCGGGCCCCTCACCCCGCTCCACGGTGTGCTGCTCCTGCTGCTGTTCGCGTTCTTCCTCGGCTACGTGGCGATGCGGGAGCTTCGGCGGGGCGGCGCGCCGGCTGCCGGCACGCCGCCCCTCGCTTCGCCGGTGCCGTTCGACCGGGCCCGGCCGCTTTCCGGCTGGGTGGCGATCGGGCTGGCCGTCGTCGCGCTCGTCGGTCTCGTCGTCGGTGCGGCCATGACCAGCATCGGCACCGAGGGCCTGCTGGAGGAGTTCCGGATCCAGGGGGCCCTGTTCGGTGCCACCATCGCCACCCTCGTGCTCACCCTGGAGGACGTGCTCCTGACCGTCGAGCCCACCCGCAGGGGCGCACCCGACATGGGCCTCGCGAACGTCGTCGGCAGCGTCGTCTTCGGCGTGACCGGGAAGCTCGGCATCATCCTGCTCGTCGGGGGCAGCATCGTCGTCGACGACGAGGTGCTCTCCTGGCACCTCCCGGTGCTCGTCGGCATGACCGCCCTCGCCGCCTGCTTCCTCTCCACCGGCCGGCTGCGGCGCTGGCACGGGTACGTGCTGCTCGCCGCCTACGTCGCGTACTGGGTCGTCAGCTTCGCCGTCTTCGGTGAAGCGCCGGTCGAGGCCGACTGACCGGCGGCACCGCCAGCGAGCCGGCACCGTCGATCGGCGCTGTCGTCGACCTCCGCGGTCCCGGGTCAGCGAACCTCGCAGGGTGCGCCGTTGACGGTGAAGGCCCTGGGTGGCGCGTCGCTGTCGTGCCACGTGCCCTGGATGCCGAACGTCGCGGTGCCTGCGGGGGAGATGACGGCGTTCCAGGTCTCGTTGCGGGCCGTGACGGTGGTGCCGGTCTGGGCGATGGCCGCGTTCCAGCCGCCGGTGACGCGCTGGTCGCCGGCGAAGTCGAAGGCGAGCGTCCAGCCGTTGATCGGTGCGCCCGCGATGGCGGCGATGGTGACCTCGGCGACGAAGCCGCCGGCCCACCGGCTGACGTTGCGGTACGTCACCGCGCATCCCGACGGGGGCGGCACCGCGGTGATCTCCAGGCTGGCGGAGCCTGCGTCGAGCAGCGTGCTGCCGAGGGTGAACTGGGCGGTGACCAGGATTCGGGTGGCGGTGCAGCCGGGATACGTGTTGTAGCGGGACGTCGCCGTGAACGTCCCACCGGCCTCGATGGTGATCGGGCGTGCCGGTAGCGGATCCACGATGGGGCACCCGGGCGGGACGCCGGGGCCGGAGCCGAGGAACTGTTGGTAGGAGAAGAACGAGGCCTGCTGTGGCGCGTCGGTGCAGTTCTGCGCGACGACCGTCAGGGTGCTGCCCTGGCCGGGCATGACCTGGGGCGGCGACCAGGTCATCGACGTGATCCGGACGGTGCCGGTGCAGGCCGGATCGGCGGCTTGCGCGGGGGCGGGGGCGGTGAGGGCGGCGCCGGTGGTCAACAGCGCGGCGAGGACGGCGGCGAGCTTGCGCAACGAAACCTCCTGCGGGACGGATGCGAGCCGTTGCACAGCACACCGAACATACTGATGTAAGTCAATCGCTGGCCCCTTGCCGGATCCTGGGCGAAGACGCGCGCGAGGTGGCTGGTGTGCCGAGGAGCCGCTCGATGAGGCGGGCCTCGCCCGGCCAGGCGGCCAGCAGGACGTCCCGGGGCACCTGCCGGCAGGCGTAGCGCAGGGCGAGGGCCACCACGACGATGTCGTCGAGGGGCCCGATGACGGGCAGGAACTCGGGGATCAGGTCGACGGGGCTGGCCACCCAGAGGCCGGCGAGCAGGACGGCGACCTTGGCCCGGCGGGGCACCCTGGGGTCCCGGCGCAGCCGGCGGACCATGGTGACGCAGTCCGGGACGAAGGCGGCGAGGTCCCGCAGCAGGCCGGGCGGGAGCCGGCGGGCCAGCAGGATCAGCAGCGCCCACGAGGCGAGCAGCAGCGCGACCGCGCCGGCCAGGGCGACGGCCCAGTCGCGCCAGACAAGGCCATGATCGGGTACGAGGTGCACGACTCGTCAACGTAGCCGCGCCCCCGGGAGACGCGGGCAGGAGGTGCCGGTGTCAGCAGGAGCCCTTGTGTCAGCCGCCCATCAGGGCTGCGCATAGGGCAATCTTCGAGAACCGGGGTGGTGGCAGCCGGTGTGAAACTCATGGATCTCTTACTCCCGGAAGGCGGAGTCATCATGAGTAACGACACCGTGCTCATACTCTTCCCCATCGCCGTCGGCATCGTCATGCTCGGGCTCGGCCTCACGCTGACCCTCGACGACTTCCGCCGGGTGGTGCGCTATCCCAAGGCGATGGTCGTCTGCCTGGTCTCGCAGATGCTGATCCTGCCGGCGATCTGCCTGGGCCTGGTCGTCGCCTTCGACCTGCGACCCGAGCTGGCGGTCGGCATGATGCTGCTCGCCGCCTCACCGGGCGGCAGCACCGCCAGCCTCTACAGCCACCTGTTCAAGGGTGACCTCGCGCTCAACATCTCGCTGACCGCCGTCAACTCGGTGCTCGCGCTGTTCACCCTGCCGGTCATCGTGAACCTGTCGGTGGCGGGCTTCGTCGGCTCGGACAGCTCGATCGGCCTCCAGTTCGACAAGGTGATCCAGGTGTTCGCCCTGGTGCTGATCCCGATCGCGATCGGCATGGCCATCCGGGCGAGGTTCACCGACGCCGCCCTGCGCCTGGAGCGCGCCGTCAAGGTCCTGTCGGTGGTGGTGCTGATCCTGATGATCTCCAGTGTGATCGCCGGCCTCGGCGCGGAGGTGTTCGACATCCTCGGCGAGATCATCCTCGCGGTGGTGGCGTTCAACCTGATCAGCATGGGCCTCGGCTACTTCGGCCCCCGGCTGCTGCGCGTCGGCGAGCGGGAGTCGATCGCCTCGGCCTTCGAGATCGGCCTGCACAACGCCAGCCTGGCCATCACCATCGGGATGAGCCCGACGCTGCTCGACAACTCGACGATGGCGATGCCGTCGGTGACGTACGGCTTCGTCATGTTCTTCACCGCCGCCGTCTTCGGCGTCGTCGTCTCCCGGCGGGTGCGTGCGGGCACCGCCACCGGCGACTTCCCGGCGGCCCCGAGCCGGGTGTGATCCCCTGCCCGCGCCGGATCCGATCCCGATCCTGGTCGGGTCCGGCGCGGCCGTGGTCGTGGTCCTGCCGCCGTGGTGGCCCCGCCCCGGTCAGGGCGACGACGGCGCGTCCGGGGGCGCCACGCAGGCCGGCGGGAGGTGGAACCAGCGCAGCGCCTCCACGCCCGACGGCAGCCCGGTGGGGCCCTCGTCGAGGCGGTCGTCGCGGCCGGCGAGGATCCGCCGCGCCTCGCGCAGGTATCCGGCCAGGGCCTCCTCGCCGACCCGCTCCCGCCGGCCGACGGCCATCGGGCCGCCCGTCAGCAGAGGGCCCAGGTCGGCCAGGCGCAGCGGCCGCTCCGGGCCGCGGCGGTGTCGCCACAGGCCGGTGCGGGCGTCGAACCGGTAGTCGGTCAGCAGCCGGTGCCCGTGCCGGGCGATCAGGTCGACCGCGTCGACGAGATAGTCGGCGACCACGTCGGAGACGAAGTAGTTGAAGGTGATCCGCGCCCAGCCGGGCTTGATCCCCTCGCAGCCGAGGGCGATCTCCTCCCGGAACGCGCGGGAGCGTTCCTCGTCGATCCCCAGCAGGCGGTGGCCGTAGGGCCCCGCGCAGGAGCAGCCCCCGCGCGCCTGGATGCCGAACAGGTCGTTGAGCAACGCGACGACGAAGTTGTGGTGCAGGTGCCGGTCGCCGTGGCGGATCTGCACCGACACGATGGGCAGCCGCCGGGCCTGGGTGCTGCCGAGGATCTCGATCCCCGGGTTCGTCGACCAGCGGCGCAGCGCCCGCGACCACAGCCGCTCCTCGCGGGCCCGGATGACGTCGGTGCCGACGGCCTGCTTGAGGGCGAACACCAGCCCCGCCCGGATCGACTCGACGATCGCCGGCGTGCCGCCCTCCTCCCGCGCGACCGGGTCGTCGAGGTAGCGGTGGCCGACCGGGTCGACGAACGCCACCGTGCCGCCGCCCGGGGTCGTCGGCACCCGGTTGCGGGCCAGGTCCCGGCGCACCACCAGGATCCCGGGCGTCTGCGGGCCGCCGACGAACTTGTGCGGCGACAGGAAGACCGCGTCCTTGCCGTCGGCGGCCCCCGGGGTCGACTCGCCCATCCGGATCGGCACGTACGGGCCGGCGGCGGCGTAGTCCCAGCAGGACAGGGCGCCGTGGGCGTGCAGCAGCGCGGCGATCGAGTCGGTGTCGGAGAGGATCCCGGTGACGTTGGAGGCGGCGGAGAAGCTGCCGATGCGCAGCGGCCGGTCCGCGTACCGGGCCAGTTGCGCGGCGAGGTCCGCCCGGTCGATGTGCCCGTCCGGGTCCGCGCCGATGACGACCACCTCGGCGTACGTCTCGCGCCACGGCAGCTCGTTGGAGTGGTGCTCGTAGGGGCCCACGAACACCACCGGACGCTGCCGGGGCGGGATGCGGTCGAGCAGGCCGTGGCGGTGGGCCGGCCCGTGCGGCAGCCGCAGTTCGAGCATCCCGACCAGCTTGTCGACCGCCGCCGTGGCCCCCGAGCCGCAGAAGACGACGACGTGCTCGTCGGTGCCGCCGACGGCGTCGTGGACGGTGCGCCGGGCGTCCTCGCGCAGCCGCCCGGTGGCCAGGCCGGTGGCGGAGCTCTCGGTGTGGGTGTTGGCGTAGCGGGGCAGCACCCAGTCCCGGACGGCGTCCTCCACGAAGTCCAGCGCCCGCCCCGAGGCGGTGTAGTCGGCGTACGTGATCCGGCGCGGCCCGTAGGGCCCGTCCAGCACCTCGCCCTCGCCGACGACCCCGTCCCGGATCCGGGCCAGCAGCCGCTCCGCGCTGCCCGAAATGACCGATGTATCCATGACGTGCTGCCTCCCCGTGGCGCGACGGCGCCGGGGCAGGTCGGCGGGCGTCGATGCCCCGGGCGTCGGTCCCCAGTGTGCCCGAAGCGTCCGGGAGGGCTTCGCCGGCGGTGGCCGGCCGCCGCGCGACTGGTGCCGGGGCGGGCGTCGGTGCGACGATCGCGACCGTCCCTGCGGCCGACACGAGGAGAGCGCGATGGTCAGTGGTGCCGAGTTGGACGACTGCCGGCGGGTCGCCGAGGAGGCGGCGCGGCTCGGCGGCCGGGAGCTGCTGCTGCGCTTCGGCGACCACGGCCGGGTCGACCACAAGACGGCGTCCACCGACCTGGTGAGCGAGGCGGACCGGGCCAGCGAGGCACGCATCGTGGCGCTGCTGCGTGCCCGTCGGCCCGACGACGGCATCGTCGCCGAGGAGGGCAGCGGCCACACCGGCAGCTCCGGGCTGCGCTGGGTGCTGGACCCCCTCGACGGGACCGTGAACTACGTGTCCGGCGTGCCGTTCTGGTGCGTCAGCGTGGCCTGCGAGGAGCGGACGGCGCACGGGTGGCGGCCGGTGGTCGGCGTGGTCCTCGACCCGGTGCACGACGAGTTGTTCCACGCCGTGCGGGGCCGGGGCGCGTTCCGCGACGACGTCCCGCTGGCCCGCCGCGCGGGCGTCGCGCTCGACGAGGTGATCCTCGCCGCCGGGTACGCGTACGACGTGGCCCACCGCCGGGTGCAGGCGGCCGTGGTCACCGACCTGGCCGGCGACGTGCGCGGGGTGCGGATGCTCGGCTCCACCGCGCTGGCCCTGGCCTGGATCGCGGCGGGGCGCTGCGACGCGTACGTCGAGGACCGCACCTTCCGGTGGGACTGGGCGGCCGGGCTGGTGATCGCCGTCGAGGCCGGCGCGGCCGTCGAGGTGAGCGGCAGCCGCGTCCTCGCCGCCCCGCCGGAGCTGATCGACGGGCTGCGTCCCCGGGTCGCCGCGCTGGGCTGACGCGGCCCGGCGCGGGCGGCGGCGTGCCCGCAGGGGTGCGGCGGGCCGCCCGGCGAGGGGGTGCGCCGGACGGCCCGCCACGTGCGGGGAGCGCTCGGCAGAGCGCGTGGAGGGGCGGGGGACCGCGTCGCCTCAGATGAACAGGGTGTTCGGGCCCAGGCCGCAGGCGATCCGGCCGTACAGCTCGGTGTTGGTGTCGGGGTTGATCAGCCCGTGCAGGCTCATCGCGTTGACGTCGCGGACGATCCGCTGGATCGGCACGTCCCGGTAGATGGAGGTGCCGCCGCTGGCCGAGGCGAACAGGTCCACCGCCTCCTTGGCCAGCCGCGTGGCCCAGCCGTGGTCGGCGCGCACCCGGGCCCGCTCCTCGAGGGTCCACTCGGCGCCGGTGGCCGCCTTCGTGTCGACCAGGTCGGCGGCGTGGTAGGCGTGGAACTCGGCCTGCTCGATCTTCATGAGCGCGGTGCCGACCTTCAGGTGGGTGACCGGGGCCTCGCTCTGGTTCTCGTACTCCGTGTAGGTGATCTTCCGGCCGGGCAGCCGGTCGAAGAACTCGTCGCGGGCGGCCTTGGCCACGCCGACGGCCGCGCCCACGCCCGACGCCGCCGCGTTCAGCGCCGCCGGGGTGCGCCAGACGGGGGAGTCGGCGTTGCCCTGCGACAGGCCCTGCGGGATCATCGCCGCGCTCATCGGGATGATGTGGCTGTTCGGGACGAACAGGTCCCGGGCCACGGTGGTGACGCTGCCGGTCGCGGTCAGGCCGGTGGTGTACCAGTCGTCGACGATCTCCAGGCTGCCGATCGGCACCAGCGCCATGATCGGCTCCGGCTCGGCGTCGGGGCGCAGCACGACCACCGCGATCTCCTGCCACTGCGCGTGGTGGGCCCCGCTGATGAAGTGCCAGTTGCCGTTGACGACGACGCCCCCGTCGGTGGGCACGGCCGTGCCGCCGACGCTGTTGGTGCCGCACACCCGGGCGTGGGGAACGGCGAACACCTCGTCCTGGGCCTCGTCGGGGAAGAGGCCGGCGAGCCAGGTGGGGATCCACAGCACCGAGGTGACCCACGCGGTGCTGGCGTCGCCCCGGCCCAGCTCCGTGGCGACCGCCACGAGGGTGCGGGTGTCCACCTCGTACCCGCCGTAGCGGCGGGGCGTGCGGAGCCTGAACAGCCCCGCCTCCTCGATCGCGGCGACCGTCTCGTCGTGCAGCCGCCGATTCTCCTCCTGCCACGCCGCGTGCTTGCGGATCAGCGGGACGAGACCCGCCGCCCGCTGGACCAGCTCCTCACGGGTGGGTGCTTCGGTGGTCGTGGACACGTGTCCTCCTCAACGGGGCGACCGGATCGACCGTGGTCGTGTCGGCCAGGCGTCCTCGACGCTGTCACACTCCGCGGGCCGTGGCCTCTTCCGGATTGCCCGGCGTCCACACAGGACAGGTGAGGGCGAGACGGGGAGGGCACGAGGAGAGAAGTCGGCAGGCGGGGCCCGTGCCAGGCTCGCAGGTGTCGCCCGGCCTTCCCCAGGCCCGGCGGCGACCGTCGAGGGAGGAACGATGGCTTTTCCGCAGATCGTCTCGCGTGAGGAATGGACCACGGCCCGGGAGAAGCTCCTGGAGGAGGAGAAGGCGCTGACCCGGGCGCGCGACCAGCTCAGCGCCGCCCGCCGGGCCATGCCCGTGGTGCCGGTGGAGAAGGAGTACGTGTTCGCCTCGCCGTCGGGCCCGGTGACGCTGCTCGACCTGTTCCAGGGCCGCCGCCAGCTCATCGTGCGGCACTTCATGTTCGCCCCGGAGGCGAAGGAGGGCTGCGTCGGCTGCTCGATGCAGGCCGACAACGTCGGCAACCTGTCGCACATGCACGCCCGGGACACCTCGTTCGTGATGATCGCCCGCGCGCCGATCGAGAAGATCGAGCAGTTCAAGGCCCGGATGGGCTGGAGCCACATCCCGTGGGTCTCGTCATTCGGCAGCGACTTCAACTACGACTTCAACGTCTCGATGGAGAAGGGCGAGCTGCCGGCCGTCAGCTCGTTCATCCGCGACGGCGAGAAGATCTACCACGCCAGCTCGGTGTTCGACCGGGGCGGCGAGGTGTTCATCAACACCTACAACTACCTCGACGTCACCCCGCTGGGGCGGCAGGAGGAGGGGCTGGCCCACCCGTGGGACTGGTGGCGTCACCACGACCGCTACGACTCCGACGAGGCCGCCAACCCGGGCGAGAACTGGTGGACCGGGGTCAACAAGTTCCGGGTGCGCCAGGACGGCGCGGCCGCCCAGCCGGCGGAGGCCGGCACGCAGTGACGCCGGTGCGGTGGGGCGGCGACGTCCCACCCGTCGGGGCGGCCGGTTCCCGGCCGGGCGGCGCGGGCCGTCCCCCGGGAGCCGGCCGCCGCCGTGTGCGCGGCGGCGGGCGTCCGTGGCGGCTCCGCCCGGGCGGGCGGCTCAGGTGACGGTGACGCTGTGCCGGGGCGTGGGCGGCGGGGCCACGGCGGACGCGCGGCGGGGGATGCCGCCGAGCATCCGCAGCGCCGCCGACGACGGCGAGCCGGCCTCGACGGTGAAGGTCACCAGCATCAGGTCGGGGGTCTCCTCCAGCCGCAGCGTGTGCTGGTTGACCGTCAGCGCCCCGACCACCGGGTGCGCCATGTCGTAGGTCATCGACTCGCAGGTGCTCACCGGGTGCTCGGCCCACATGGCGGCGAACTCCGGGCTGCGCGACAGCAGCTCCTCGACCAGCCCGACGACCCGGCGGTCGCCCCGGTAGCGCCCCACGGCCATCCGCAGGTAGGCCACCACGGAGCGGGCCTTGCCCGGCCAGTCGGCGTACAGCTCGCGCATGCGGGGGTCGAGGAAGACCGAGCTGCTCATGTTGGGCGGCTCGTCGAGGTGCCAGGCGAGCAGCGCGTGGCCCAGCGGGTTCCAGGCGTGCACGTCGGTCGCGGCGCCGAGCACCATCGCCGGCACGTCGGGCATCATCGCGAGCATCTGCTGCAGGGCCGGCGGCGCCGCGTGGGCTCGGGCGACCCGGTCGCCCGCGGACCGGCCTGGGCGGGCCAGCACGAACAGGTGGGCGCGCTCGTCGCTGTCGAGCTGCAACGCACGGGCGACCGCGTCGAGCACCTCGTCGGACACGTTGTGCGCCTGGCCCTGCTCCAGCCGGGTGTAGTAGGAGACGCTGACCCCGGCGAGCTGGGCCAGCTCCTCGCGGCGCAGCCCGGAGACCCGCCGGCGCTCGCCGTAGCGGGTGAGGCCGGCGTCCTGCGGGCGGATGACGCCGCGACGCGATCGGAGGAACTCGCCCAGCGGATTCATGCGACTCAGTATGGCCGACGAGCATGACACTGTCAGTGGTACCCACCGTAGGAGTACCAACGGTTTCCGGCCGGGCGGGCGGTCTCCGCCGGACCCGGCCGGAGCCGGACGAGTGTCCTGATCGGACGGTCAGGCCGTCTCGGCCAGGAAGCGCAGGATGTGGGCGTTGGTGATCTCCGGCTGCTCGGTGAGCGGGACGTGCCGCGAGTCGGGGACCAGCGCGCCGGCCGACCCCTTCGGCAGGGCCTCGACGATCCGGGCGAGCTTCTCCTCGTTCATCGCGAAGGCGACGTCCTGCACGCCGAAGATGTTCAGCGTCGGCTGCGTCGGCAGGGCGCCCCACAGCGCGCCCTGCTCCGCCGCCCAGTCCGGGGTGCCGAAGGTCGCCGGCGGGAAGTTCGTCCGGTACATGCCCAAGGCGGCGTGCAGGTTCTCCGGCCGGCCCAGGGCGGCCCGGATGTCGGCCAGGTCCTGCGTGACGTCGTAGCCGTCGCGGGAGTACTTGTGCAGCATGAACTCCAGGAAGGCCAGGTCGTTGGCGGCGACCAGCTCGTCGGCGGCGGCCATCTGGAAGAACCAGAAGTGGGCCTGGACGTTGATGCCCCGGGGGTCGAGCAGATACTCGCCGAAGAACTGGAACGGCGGCACGTCGCAGGCGACCAGCCGCGACCAGCGCTCCGGCGCCTGCACGGCCGCGGCCCACGCGACGGCGGCCCCGAAGTCGTGGCCGATCAGCACCGCCCGCTCGTCGCCGCCGAGCACCTCGTGCAGGGCGTTGACGTCGCCCACCATGTCGCGGATGTGCTCGCTGCCGGGCGGCGGGACGGAGCTGGGGGCGAAGCCGCGGGTCCACGGCGTCACCACCCGGTAGCCGGCGTCGACCAGCACCGGCACCAGGTGCCGGAACGAGTTGGGGGTGAACGGGAAGCCGTGCACCAGCAGGGCCAGCGGGCCCTCGCCCAGTTCGCGGTATGCGATGTCGACCCCGTTGACGGTGACCTGAGATTGACGCATGGGATGCCTCCTCGGCGGGCATGGATTGCACCAAGACTGGCCGAGCCGCACACCCCCCGCTTCTTCCTGCGTGCTGCCTCGTTGTAATGCGCGGACCTGGGAGGGCGACGGTGGAGTACGCACTGGTGATCTATCACGACGAGGCCGGCGAGCTCAGCCCTGCGGAGATCGACGGGGACCCCCGGCACCGGGCCTGGCTCGACGAGGTGCGCCGCCGCGGGGCGTTCGCCGGCGGGCAGCGCCTGCGACCCGGCCGCGCCGGCCGCACGGTGCGCTCCCGGGCCGGGGCCACGCTGGTCTGCGACGGGCCGTTCGCCGAGGCCCGGGAGCAGGTGGGCGGGTTCGTCGTGCTGCGCTGCGCCGACCTCGACGAGGCGACGGAACTGGCCGCCCTGCACCCGTTCGCCGCGCTGGGCGTCATCGAGGTGCGGCCGGTCTGGACCCGGTGACCTTCCCGGTCGACGCCGCCGTGGCCACGGCGTTCCGCCGGGAGTACGGCCAGCTCGTCGGCACGCTGGTCGCCCTCACCGGGGACCGGGCCCTGGCCGAGGACTGCGTGCAGGACGCGTTCGCCGCCGCGCTGCAACGCTGGCCCGGCGAGGGCGTGCCCCGCCGGCCCGGGGCCTGGCTGACGACCGTGGCGCGCAACCGGGCCGTCGACCGGCTGCGGCACGAGAACATGGCCGCCGTCCGGCTGCGCGAGGCCGCGGTCACCCTGCCGACGTACGCGGACGCGCCGCCGGTGCCGCCGGTGATCCGGGACGCCCAGCTCCGGCTGATCTTCACCTGCTGCCATCCCGCGCTGTCGCTGACGTCTCAGGTCGCGCTGACCCTGCGTACCGTCGTGGGCCTCGGCCCAGCGGAGATCGCCCGCGCCCTGCTGGTCCCGCCGGGCACCCTCGCGCAGCGGCTGGTGCGGGCCCGGCGCGGCGTCCGCGAGGCCGGCCTGCGCGGCGAGCTGCCGCCGGCCGCCGAGCTGCCCGGCCGGGCCGCGGCGGTGCGCGCGGTGGTGTACCTGCTGTTCACCGAGGGGTACGCGGCCACGGCCGGCGTGGAGCTGCTGCGGCACGGGCTGTGCGCGGAGGCCGTGCGGCTGGCCCACCTGCTGGCCCGGCTGCTGCCCGACGATCCGGAGAGCCTCGGGCTGCTCGCGCTGCTGCTGCTGCACGACGCCCGGCGCGACGCCCGCACCGACGCGCACGGCGACCTGGTGCCGCTGGAACGGCAGGACCGCCGGCGGTGGGACCGGGGCCGCATCGCCGAGGGGACACGGCTGCTGGAGCGGGCCCTGCGCCACGGGCGGCCGGGCCTCTACCAGGTGCAGGCGGCGATCGCGGCCTGCCACGCGTGCGCCCCCGACGCCGCGCGCACCGACTGGGCGCAGATCGCCGGGCTCTACGCCGAGCTGGCCGAGCTGACGCCGTCGGCCGTGGTGCGGCTCAACCAGGCGGTGGCGGTCGCCATGGCGGACGGCCCGCAGCGGGGCCTGGAGCTGCTGGAGCGGGTGGAGCGCTCCGGCGACCTGGCCGGCCACCACCTCGTCCCGGCCGTCCGTGCCGACCTGCTGCGGAGGCTGGACCGGCGGGCCGACGCGGCCGGGGCGTACCGGCGGGCGCTGGAGCTCGCCGGCAACGACGTCGAGCGCCGGTACCTGCGGGACCGCCTGGCGGAGGTCACCGGAAGCTGACCGGATCAAGCACAACAAATCGGCGGCAAATGTATATTTCCCGAAGGGTCGCCCGTCGGTCTGACGAACCGGTCCGGCGTCGCCGGACCCGCCCACGACGAGGGGATCACACATGCTGCTGGAGAACAGGACGGCGATCGTCTACGGCGCCGCCGGCGCGCTGGGCAGCGCCGTGTCGCGTGCCTACGCCCGCGAGGGCGCCACGCTCTACCTGGCCGGCCACCACTTCGACCGGGTCGAGATGCTCGCCAAGGAGATCGCCGCCGACGGCGGCCGGGCGTACGCCCACCAGGTCGACGCCCTCGACCCGGAGGCGGTCGACGCCCACGCGGAGCTGGTCGCCGAGCGGGCCGGGAGCATCGACGTGTCGTTCAACGCCGTCGGCCTGGACCACGTGCAGGGCGTCCCGCTGCGCGAGCTGGACCTGGACGACTTCCTGCTGCCGATGAACACCTTCGTGCGCACCCAGTTCCTCACCACGGCGGCGGCGGCGCGGCGGATGGTGGAGCAGCGCAGCGGCGTCATCGTGGTGCTGTCGACGTCCGCCGCGCGGGCGCCCATGCCCTCCGGCGGCTTCGGCGTGGCGTGCGCCGGCATCGAGTCGCTGGCCCGGGAGCTGGCGGGCGAGGTGGGCCCGTTCGGGGTGCGGGTGGTCTGCCTGCGTCCCGACGCGATCCCGGAGAGCGTGCAGCACGGCTCGTACGTCCGCGAGACGTGGCGGCGCGCGGCCGAGGCGAACGGGGCGACCCTGGAGGACATGCTCGCCGCCAAGCCGGGCATGCCGAACCCGCTGCTGGGCCGGGCGGTGACCCTGGCGGACGTGGCCGGCACCGCCGTGTACCTCGCCTCGGACCTGTCCAGCGGCCTCACCGGCTCGATCACCACCGTCGGGTGCGGAGTGCTCGTCGACTGACGGCCCGTCGGCTGCCCGGGGGTCGCGCCCCCGGGCAGCCCACGCCCCCTCGACGGCGGGCGGGAAATAGAGCAAGCTCGAAGAGCGCGTCGACCGGGTAGCGTGGAACGGGACCGGCACGGCGGGTGCCGAGGGTGCCACTGCCAGTGGTACGCATGGCAGGGAGATGGGTAGCCGGGCCGCGGCTACCTAGGGTTCGTGGGCATGGCGGAGAACCAGAGCACGTCGGAGCAGCTCAGCTCCGCGCAGAAACTTGCCCTATTCGTCCTGCTCGGCGCACAGTTCATGCTGTCGGTCGACTTCTCGATCCTCAACGTGGCACTGCCCCGGATGGGGGAGGGCGTCGGCCTGTCGCTGGCCGACCTGCCGTGGGTGGCCAGCGCGTACGCGCTGCCCGCCGCCGGCTTCACGCTCCTGTTCGGCCGGGTCGCCGACCTGTTCGGCCGCCGGCGGCTGTTCCTGACCGGCATCGCGTTGCTCACCGTGGCCTCACTGCTCGGCGGCTTCGCGAACAACGCGGCGATGCTGCTCAGCGCCCGCGTGCTCCAGGGCTTCGCCAACGCGATCGCCATCCCGGCCGCGATGGCGCTGCTGATCACCACCGTCTCCGACGAGCGGGCCCGCGCCCGGGTGCTCGGCCTCAACGGCGCGCTGCTCTCCGGTGGCTTCACCGTCGGGGCCCTGGTCGGCGGCAGCCTGGTCAGCGCCCTGGACTGGCGCTGGGCGTTCTGGATCAACGTGCCGGTGGCGGTCGCCATCATGGTGCTGACCCCCCTGGTGATCAAGGAGAGCGTCCGTCCCGCCGGCGTCAAGCTCGACGTGCCCGGCGCCGTCACGGTCACCGCCGGCCTGCTCGCCCTGGTCTACGGCGTGAGCATGCAGAGCTGGATCGCCCTCGTCGTCGGCGCGGTGCTCATCGCGGCCTTCTGGTTCGTCGAGCTGAAGGCCAAGGCGCCCCTGGTGTCGCTGACCCTGCTCAACCGGCCGAACATCAAGTGGGGCAACTACGGCGGCATCGTCGCCTTCGTGATGGCCAGCGGCGTCAACTTCGGCCTCACCCTCTACATGCAGGACGTGCTCAAGATGGCCCCGTTCACCACCGGCCTGGTGTTCGGCGGGCCGGGCCTGGTCGCCGTCGTCGCGGGCGTCATCGCCGGCCGCATGATCGGCCGGTACGGCTACCGCAACGTCCTCGCCGTCGGCCTGCTGGCGCAGGGCCTGACCACCGCCCCGCTGCTGCTGACCGGCACGTCGACCACGCCCAGCCTGGCCCTGATCGTGCCGTCGCTGTTCCTGATGTACTTCGGGCACGTCACCGCCGTCGTCGCCTACACGGTGACCGCCACCTCCGGCCTGGACGACTCGCAGCAGGGCCTGGCGACCGGCCTGGCCACCCTGGCCCAGCAGATCGCGGTCACCATCGGCATCCCGATCTTCGGCGCGCTCGTGGCCGCCCGCACGGACGTGCTGGACGGCGTCCACTTCGCCATGCAGGTGCAGATCGTGGTGATCCTGGTGTCGGTGGCGCTGATCTGGATCGGTCTGCGGGACCGGGGCATCCCGGCCGGGCCGTCGTCGTCGGCCGCCGAGCGGCAGGAGCCGGTGGACACCGCCGAGGCGCAGCAGCCCGCGCCGGTGCCGGTGCCGCGCAAGGTCAGCGAGAACACGGTCTAGGCGCCCCCCCCAGCGCGCCTACCGACCGCGGTGCACGGAGCGTCGGTCCGCACCCCCCTGGGCGCTCCGTGCACCGCATGGTCGGCCCGCGGGCCGTCTGCCACCTGGCGGGCGGCCCGTGCGGCGTCGGGCAGCGTGTCCCGGCCCAGCCGGCTGACAGTGCCGCCCTGAGGGCGGTCCCGGCCGGCTTGGCGGTGCCGACCCGACGGCGCGCAGGGAACCCCGCCTGCGGCGGGTGGTCCTGTCGGCGCCTACGCAGCTGAGTCAGCTACGACATCACGCCGCCAGGCCCAGTGCCTGTCGGCGCGCCGAGCAGCGCCGGCCCTGCTGCGGGCGACCGAGCCGAACAGCACCGGACCGACCCCGGGCGACCGAGCCGGCCGGCGTGATGTCGTAGCTGACTCAGCTCCCTAGTCGACGACGCGAGGTCCCGGGAAGGCGGCACCCGCCCCGCCGCCGGCCACCCGCGTCCGCTCCTGGAACGCCTCAGGCCGCGAGACCTCAGCCCCGAGACCCCGGGGGCACGCAGCGAGACGGGCGTCCCGCGGGGTTTCGCACCGCGGGACGCCCGTGCCGGTGGGACCGGTCAGGACTGCCGGAGCCAGTCGGCGAGCCGCTCGCCGATCATGATGGAGGTGAGGTTGGTGTTGCAGTTGACGATCGACGGCATGACGGAGGCGTCGCAGACGTACAGGGCCTCGGTGCCGTGCACGCGCAGCCGCTCGTCGACCACCGCCCCCTCGTCGCCGGCCGCGCCCATCCGGGCGGTGCCGACGGGGTGGTAGCCGCTGTCGAGGCTGAGCCTGACGTAGTGACGCATCAGCTCGTCGTCGGCGACCATGTCCTCGCCGAGCACCACGAACCGCTGCCCCTGGTCGTTGATGCCCGCCGTCTGCATGAACTGCCAGCACTGGCGCACGGCGGCGACGAGGGTCTGGATGTCGCGCTCGGTGTCGAGGAAGTTGAGCACGACGTCCGGCGGGGCGGTGGGGTCGGCCGAGGTGAGGGTGAGCCGTCCCCGGGACTCGGGCCGCTGGTGCACGACCATCACCCCGAAGATCGTCTTCGCGGCGGCCAGCATCTGCAGCTCCGGGAAGAGCGTCAGGTCGAAGTGGTTGATCATGTAGTACTGGAGGTCGTTGAACTCCGCCGAACCCGGCGCGGTGGTCCGCAGGATCGTCTGCAGGAACGGGTCCTCGGGGCTGAAGCTCCCCTCCTGCGGCACCATGAACGCGCCGGTACGCGGGTGGTCGATCAGGTCGGCGCCCACCCCGGGCCGGTCCAGCAGCACGTCGATGCCCAGCCGCCGCAGGTCCCCGGCCGGGCCGATGCCCGAGCGCATGAGGATGGCGGGCGAGTTGACCGCGCCGGCGGCCAGCACGACGGCGCCGGCCTCGATCACCTCGGTGCCGCCGCCGGGCTTGGCGACCTCGACGCCGCGCGCCCGGTTGCCGGTGAACAGCACCCGGTTGACCTGGACCCCGGAGCGGATCTCCAGGTTCTCCCGGCCCCGGGCCTCGGCCAGGTATCCCATCGCGGTGGAAAACCGGTGGCTGCCCTGGCGGTTGGACGGGATGGGGCCGACGCCGGTGGCCTCCGGGTGGTTGTGGTCCTCGACCTCCGGGAAGCCGGCCTTGACGCAGGCGTCGCGGAACACGTGCTGCACCGGGGTCATCTCGTCGGGCGTGAACCGGTGGATCGGGATGGGGCCGCCCTTGCCGTGGTACTCGTTGTCGAAGTCCTGGTCGTCCTCGAGCCGCTTGTAGAACGGCAGCACCTCGTCCCAGGCCCAGGCCGGGTTGCCCAGCTCGGCCCACTCGTCGAAGTTGTTCGGCGTGCCGCGCAGCGCGATGGTCGCCCCGACGGCGGAGGAGCCGCCGGTGACCTTCCCGCGCGGGAAGATGATCCGCCGGCGGTCGGTGATCTCGGCCTTGAAGTGCCAGTCGTGGCGGTCCATCGACATGGCGCTGCCGTCGAGCAGGTCGGTCGGGGTCTCGGCCACCGTCGCGAAGTCGGGGCCCGCCTCCAGCAGCAGCACCCGGCGGGCGGGGTCCTCACTGAGCCGGGCGGCCAGCGCGGCTCCGGCGGAGCCGGATCCGACCACCAGATAATCGATTCCGTGCATCATCGGCGTCCTTCGGTGCGTGGGGGGATGGGCGATCCTGTCGCGTGGGCGGACAGGTGTGGATGCGCTTCCATTGCGGACGTGCTCGGGACCCGTCCTGAGCATCACACCGGGGGATGCGCGTCGCTTCTCCGCCGTTGCCGTGCGCGATCGTGGTGCGCAGGATCGCCGTGCGCCGTCGCCGCGTGCTCTCCGCCGCGCCGGGCCGCCGTCAGGCGCGGGGGGAACGCCGGCGGCGGGCCCGGGCCAGGGAGGCGGCGGTCGCCTCGTAGTCGTCGCCCGCGCCGGCCATCAGCGAGCGCAGCTGCGCCTCGAAGCAGACGTCGGCGTCGTACGGGTCGATCAGGTAGCCGCCGAGCTCGAGGCTCACCAGCCCGTGCAGGGCGATCCACATGTTCTGTGCGACCAGCAGCGGATCCCCGGCGCGGAACCGGCCCTGCTCGGTGGCCCGGGCCACCGCGTCGACCAGCGGCTGGAGCGTGTACTTGCCGTGCTGCCGGTCGCCGTCGGCCAGGGCGAACCCGCCGAGCGCGGCGCTGCCGAACATGACCTGGTAGAGCTGCGGGTGGTCGAGGGAGTTGGCCCGGTAGGCGTAGCCGAGCGCCATCACGTCGGCGACCGCGTCGGAGGTGGCCCGCACGGTCGACATGCGCCGGTGCAGGCGGGCGAAGCCCTCGTGCACCATCGCCCGGACCAGGTTGTCCATGCCGCCGAAGTGCGTGTAGACGGCCGTGGTCGAGGTGCCCACGGCGGCGGCGAGGCGGCGCGTGGTGAGGCCGGCGGCGCCCTCCTCGGCGAGCAGTCGGGCCGCCGCCTCCAGCAGGGCGGTCGCCAGGGTCGGGTCGATTCGGCGCGGGCTCACGTTGACATGATCTCACGCCCGGCGTACCTTCAATGAAGTAACGCTGTTACGTAACCGCGATACGCAAAAAGATCGCCCCAGCTCGTGGAGGCCGCAATGAGCGTCGTCGCCCTCGCCCCCAGAACCCTCTCCCGAAACGACAACCGGCGCCCCGTCGCCACCGAGGCGACGGAGCTCGACCTGACGGTCACCGGGCGGCTGCCCGCCGAGCTGGACGGCTGCTTCGTGCGCATCGGGCCGAACCCGATGGGCGGCGACCGGCCCGGCCACGCCCTCGTCGGCGACGGCATGGTGCACGGCGTGCGCCTGCGCTCCGGCCGCGCGCTGTGGTACCGCAACCGGTGGATCCGCACCGACCGCACCACCCGCGCCCTGGGCGAGCTCGCCCTGCCCGGCCCGCGGCACGGGCTGTCCGACAACGCCAACGCCAACGTCATCCGGCACGGCGGGCGCACCCTGGCCCTCGGCGAGGCCGGCGTGCTGCCGGTCGAGCTGGACGACGAACTGGGCTCGGTGGCCCGCATCGACTTCGACGCCACCCTGCCGCACGGCTTCGCCGCCCACGCCGAGTGCGACCCGGTCACCGGCGAGCTGTTCGCCGTGGCCTACTACCACGAGCTGCCGTACGTCGAGCATCTCGTGCTGACCCCCGAGGGGCGGGTGCGCCGCAGCGAGCGCGTCGAGGTCGCCGGGCCGCCGCTGATGCACTCCCTGGCGCTGACCGACCGGCACTCGGTGCTGTTCGACCTGCCGGTCACCTTCTCGCCGACGCTGGCCCGCGCGGGCTCCCGCTTCCCGTACGCGTGGCAGCGCGGGCGCGCGGCGCGGCTCGGGCTGCTGCCCCGGGAGGGGCGCGGGGCCGACGTGCGCTGGTTCGACGTCGACCCCTGCTACGTCTTCCACCCCGTCAACGCCTACGAGGTCGACGACACGTGCGTGGTCGACGTGGTGCGCCACGACCGGGTCTTCGACCGCGACCTGCACGCCCCGGGGGAGTCCGCGCCGACGCTGTGGCGCTGGACGCTGGACCTGACCCGGGGCACGGTCGCCGCCGAGCAGCTCGACGACATCCCCCAGGAGTTCCCCCGCATCGACGAGCGCCGCAAGACGATGCGGCACCGGTACGCCTACACGGTGGCCATGCAGTCCGGCGCGGGGGTGCTGGGCGGCTCCGCCCTGCTGCGCCACGACCTGCTGCGCCGCGAGGTGGCGGTGCACGACTTCGGGCCGCACCGGGAGGCGGGGGAGGCGGTCTTCGTCCCGCGCGGGCCGCTCTCGGCCGAGGACGACGGCTGGCTGCTGACGTACGTCCACGACGGGCGCACCGGCCGCAGCGATCTGGTGGTGCTCGACGCCGGCGACTTCACCGGGGAGCCGGTGGCCGTCGTGCACCTGCCCGGCCGGGTGCCCAGCGGCTTCCACGCCAACTGGATCGGCTCCTGACCCCGGGCCCGCGGAACGGACGGGTTTCCGACAGCACCTGGGCAATCTGGAGGAACTGCGGCGCGGGTCGGCCGGTTAGCTTCGCGGCAGCCGCTGTCTCGCCCGCCACGGGCCGTACGGCGATTCTCCCGCGTTTCCACTCTCCCGCGTCCTTACGGAAGGTGCAAAAGATGTCCCAACCCCTCTCCACCGCCGCTCCGTCCTCGGGGCTGCTCGGCCGGCTCAACGGGGCCCACCACCGGGCCGCCCTCAACGTCTTCCTCTTCGTCGTGCTGGCGCACTGGGCCGAGCACCTGGTGCAGGCGTACCAGATCTGGGTGCTCGGCATGCCCCGGCCCAAGGCCCGGGGGGTGCTCGGGCAGTTCTACCCGTGGCTGGTCTCCTCGGAGTGGCTGCACTACGGCTACGCCATCGTGATGCTGGTCTTCCTCTTCGCGCTGCGCCGAGGCTTCGTCGGCCGCGCCCGCACCTGGTGGACCGTGGCGCTGGCCATCCAGTTCTGGCACCACATCGAGCACTTCCTGCTGCTGTGGCAGGTGCAGTCCGGCACCATGTTCTTCGGCCAGAAGGTGCCGACCAGCATCCTCCAGCTCGTGCTGCCGCGGGTGGAGCTGCACCTGTTCTACAACTCCGTGGTCTTCATCCCCATGGTGATCGCGATGTACCTGCACCTGCGGCCGAACCGGCAGGAGCAGGAGCTGATGACGTGCAGCTGCGTCGGGCACCGCGTCGCCGGCCGGTCCCTCGCGCCTCATGCCGCGTGAGCTGAGCCGCCCGCCCGGCGGCCGTCGCCGGGCGGCGGCCACCGCCGTGGTGGCGGCGGTCGTCGGGCTGCTCGCGCTCACCCCCGGCGCGGCCCGGGCCGCCGACGGCCCGGTCACCTCCGAACCGTCGGCCGGCGCGGTGCTCACCACCGCGCCGGCCGAGGTGACCCTGGGCTTCGCCGCCGAGGTCGACGAGGGACAGTCGCACGTCGCGGTGCTCGACGCGGACGGCGGGCGGCTCACCGACGCCGAGCCGACCCGCGTCGGCTCCACCCGGCTGCGGCTGCCGCTGGGCGTCGACGCCGCCGGCGACTACACGGTCGCCTACCACGTCACCTTCGCCGACGGCACGACCAGCACCGGGGCGTACCGGTTCAGCGTGGGCACCGGCGTCGCGCCGGCCCCGCTCGACGACGCCGCGCGTCAGGCCAGCACCAACGTGGTGGTCGACGCGCACGGGCACGGCATCGACGGCTTCAGCGCCTTCCTGCTGTTCGTCGACGGCGCGGTCCTGGCCGTGGTCGTCGCCCTGCTGTGGCTGCGCCCGCGCGGCGGGCGGGCGGGGTCCCTGCGCATCGACGAATCCCGGGCCTGACGGGCGAGGGCACGTGACGGCACCCCGGGCAACGCGCAGCGGCGCCGACGAGATCCGTCGGCGCCGCTCGTGCGGGCGGTCAGGGGATGGGGAAGAACGCGCGGACGAACTTCTCCCACCCGCGCTCACCGATCATCGCCCGCATCTTCGGCAGCAGGCGCGGCGGCATGCCGAGCCGGTAGCGGATGCGCGGGTTCGGGGTGGAGACCGCCGTCTCCAGGACCTTGGCGACGTTCTCGGCGCGGACGGCGATCTTGCCGCGCAGCGGCGGGTTGTCGCTGAGCCGGTACGCCTGGTGCCAGTCGACGAAGTGCTCCCAGAAGTCCCGGTACAACGCGGGGTTGTCGTGCGAGTCCATGCCCAGGTCGGCGACGCTGTCGGGGACGAAGCCGCCCAGGATGGGCGCCGGCTGGAGCACGACCACCTTGATGCCGAACGGGGCGACCTCCAGGCGCAGGGAGTCGCTGATGGCCTCCAGCGCGTGCTTGGTGGCCTGGTAGTAGCCCCGGCCCGGGGTGGCGAACATGCCGAAGATCGACGACATCATGATGATCCGGCCGCCGCCCTGCTCCCGCATGCCGGGCAGGACCAGCTGGGTGAGCCGGCACAGCCCGAAGACGTTCGTCTCGAACTGGGCGCGGACCTCGTCCATCGGGGTCTCGCCGATGGTGCCGTTGAGGCTGTACGCGGCGTTGTTGATCAGCGTGCCGACCGCGCCGTGCTCGTCGGTGATCCGCTTGACCGCTGCGGCCATCGACTCCTCGTCGTTGACGTCGAGGTAGAGCACCGTGATGCCCTCGTCGGCCAGGTCGGCCAGGGCCTCCACGTTGCGTCCGGTGGCGTAGACGGGCCAGCCGGCCCGGTGCAGCCGCAGCGCGGTGGCCTTGCCGCTGCCCGAGGACATTCCGGTGCCCGACGAGGCGCCGGTCAGCAGGATGGCGCGTGACTGGGTCATGATGGCGTCCCTTCCCGGCCGCGGGTCACTCGTCGCCGAGCCGCGCGATGCGGCTGCGGTCGACCGACGAGCCCAGCCCCGTGGCGTCGACCAGCCGGTTGATGAACGCGAACAGGCAGGCGCAGAAGACCGCCTCCAGCATCTCGGCGTCGCTCCAGCCGGCGGCGGCGGCCTGCTCCCAGTCCGCGTCGGTGATCTTGTACGAGCCGGTGCTCACCTTGGTCACCAGCCGCATGAGCGGCAGGGTGCGCTCGTCGACGGGCAGGTCCTCGACGCTGTCGGCGTCCGACACCGCCTCCAGCAGCTCGTCGCTGCCGCCGAACTGGCTGAGGAACCAGCTGTGCGTCCCGACGCAGTACGGGCAGCCGTTCAGCTTGGACGTCCAGGCCGAGATCAGCTCCTTGAGCTGCCGGGGCAGGGTGTCCCCGCCGAAGATGCCGCCGTAGCCGGCGACCACCACCGCGAGCAGCCGCGGATTGGTGGAGGTGAGCCGGAACATGTCGGGCACGAATGGGAGCCCGGTGACCGCCTTGATTTCCTCGTAGAGTTCGGCGGTACGACCCTGGGCCTGATCCTCGTCAATCAGCGGGACTCTGATTCCCGGCTGTCTCGTCGTCGTTTCCATGAGCCATCTCCTCGTTGCTCGGGCGATCTGGGGCCAGGCGAACGACGGTGCGTTCCACGACGAAGTAGGGCCGCTGTCGGCGCTGGCCGCAGCAATCTCCGACGGGGCTGCGGGGCGACACGGAAACGCTGGCGAAGACGGTCGGGCAGCGATTCCGCTGGCCCATGATGGCACGTCGTCGCAGCTGGAGTGCTCTCCCAGATTGCCTACTGCGGGAACTGTCCCGCAGTTGAACCGTCGGCGCGGCTGGGCCGTACTGCCTACTGGCTGAAGGCACTTTTCGCCGATAACCTGTTTTCAATTCACAGAGACGGATGAGGTACGTGATGCCGGCAAGTGTTCTGCGACCGGTGCTGGGCTCGCTCGGTTTGACGCAGATCCGATACGTCGACGCGGTGCGTCGGGGGCGGGCCAGTGGCCTGGTGGCCGAGGTGTACAGGCAGGTGGAAAGGGACTTCGGTGTGCTGGCCCCACCGATGGCCCTGCACGCCCCGGCGCCGGAGGTGCTGGCCGCGGCGTGGCTGCTCATGCGGGAGACGCTGATCGTGTCCGGGGCCGCCTCGCGGGCGGCCAAGGAGACGGTGGCCACCTCGGTCTCGCTGGGCAACACCTGCCCGTACTGCGCGACCATCCACAACAACGCGCTGGGCCTGCTCACCGGGGTCGGCGTGGGCGTGGACGGCCGCGCCCGGCCCGACCCGGGGTCCGGCGGCGGCCCGGCGGAGCTGGAGGGGCTCGTCGGCTGGGCGATGCCGGTCGGTGGGAACCCGCCACCGGCGCCGTTCCCCGCCGCCCAGACGCCGGAGCTGGTCGGGGTGGCGGTGCTGCTGCACTACCTCAACCGGGTGGTGAACGTCTTCCTGCGCGACGTGCCGCTGCCGCCGGGGGTGCCGGAGCTGGCGCTGCCCATGGTGCTGCGGGTGCTGGGCTGGGCGATGATGGGCGCGTCGCGCCGGCCGCACGGGCCCGGCCTCTCGCTGGACCTGCTGCCGGCCGCGCCGCTGCCGGCGGACCTGTCCTGGGCGGCGGGCAGCCCGACGATCGCGGAGGCGTTCGGCCGGGCCAGCGCGGCGATCGAGGCGGCGGGTCGGCGCTCGGTGCCCGAGGCGGTGCGCGACCTGGTGCTGGCCAACCTGGTCGGCTGGCACGGCGGTCCGCGGGGGATCAGCCGGTCCTGGGTGGAGGGTCTGGTCGAGGGGCTTCCCGAAGCCCAGCGGCCCGTCGCCCGGCTGGCCCTGCTGGTCGCCTTCGCGTCCTACCAGGTGGACCCGACGGTCGTGCGGGGCTGCCGGCTGGCGGGCGTGGACGACCGGGCGCTGGTGGAGGTTTCCGCCTGGTCGGCGATGGCCGCGGCCCGGTGGTTGGGCGGCAGGCTCGCGGCGCCGCAGTGATCAACTATGGACAGGGCTCGCATCGCCGACCAATTCGGATAATCGCTGCGTCTGTCAGATTAAATCGCCTCGCCGGCCGTGGGAACATTCGAAAGTCCCGTATTGATTGATCTCCATGCATGGTATCGTCCTACTCCATCCGGACCACTTAGGACACTCACGGTAAGCGCGGCCCGATACGTTTCGGTCCGCACTTGCGCCACCCGACAGGCCGGTGGACTGGCATTTCTCCACAATTCGAGCCGGGTGATCGAACACCTGTTCCGTCACGGAGCGACGACGAGGTCGTGGCGACCCTGGGCAGGGCAACGCCGCCGGTCGTGGGGGGTATCCCGCGGCCGGCGGCGCCATACCCGGGCCGGTCGCGCCGGGTATGGCCGGAGTGTCCCCAACGTGTTCACCGAATGGAGTGATTGGCCGTGCACAACGCCGTCGAAAGAGCCATCTCGATCATGTGGGATCGTTACCACGAACCCCTGTCACTCGACGCAATGGCCGATTCGGCCTTTCTCAGCCGCTTTTACTTCTCTCGGTTGTTCCGGTCGAAGACGGGCACTTCGCCGGGCCGATTCCTGACCGCGATCCGGCTCTACAAGGCCAAGAACCTGCTGCTCGAGACCGACATGAGCGTCACCGACATCGCCTATGCCGTCGGCTACAACAGCCTGGGCACCTTCATCAGCCGCTTCACCCGCAGTGTCGGCATCTCGCCGGCCCGCTACCGCTGGCTCGCCGAGAACGGCATCCCGCAGCTCTCCCGCACCCGCACGGCCGGCCCGCGCCGCCGGGCCACCATCTCCGGACGCCTCGTCCTGCCCCCGGTCGACGTGCCGGTGAAGGTCTACGTCGGCGTCTTCGACAGCCCCATCGTGCAGGGCCTGCCGGCCTCCTGCGACATCCTGGAGGCCTCCGGCGAGTACGTGCTGCGCGACGTGCCGGAGGGCGAGTGGTACCTGCGCGCCGCCGCGATCGCGCTCGGTGACATCGCGGCCCGCCCGTCCATGCGCCGCCCCCTCGCCGTCGGCGCGTACGACGCGCTCACCGTGGGCTCCGGCGTCAACCTCACGGTGGACCTGGAGCTGCACCACACCGGCGTGTTCGACCTGCCCATCCTGATCGCGCTTCCCGAGCTGGACAGCACCGACCCGGCGGCCCGCAACCGCCGCGCCTTCGCCCGCAACGACCGGCGCACCGCGCGGCCGTCCCGGGTGCTGCACCGGGCCAAGTCGTGACCGCCACCCCCGGGCGGTGGCGGCCCCGGACCCCGGGCCCTGGCCCGGCGCGGCGGGGCCGCGGATCGGGCGGCGCGGCCGCCACCGGGGGATGAGGGCGCGCGCCGAACGGGACCCGGCGACGCGCTCGGATCGATCCCCCACGGAAGAAGGCGGCGGGCCGGTGCCCCGGGGGCACCGGCCGGCAGCCGACAGCGGTGCGCCGGCTCAGCCCACGGCACCGGCGACGGGCGACTCCGGCACCCGGAACGGCCCCCAGGTGAACGCCGGCAGCCAGCGCCCCGGATCGGCGCTCCACCGCAGCGACCGGATCTGCGCCGCGCTGCGGCGACCGGCCAGCGCCAGATAGACCTCGTGCCACGGGCCGGCGAGGGTGACCGTCGGCTCGCCCGTTCCCGCCACGGCGTCGCCGTGCTCGGTCCGCACCGCCAGCGGCGGCAGGCCGTGCCCGTCGAGCGAGGCGGACAGCCCCTTGAGCAGGACGCCGGAGGCCACCGGCAGCGCCGGGTGGTCGACCGGCGGGGCGACGCCCAGCGCCTGACGCAGGTCCAGCTCGTGGGTGAAGGCGTCCATCACCAGGATGTGCCCGTCCATCGAGCCCGGACCGGCGAGGAACTCCTCCACCGGCCCGCTCAGCCGCTCCCACTCGGCGAGCAGCTCCGGCACCCCGCCGTCGGGCGTCGGGCCGGGGACCGCGCCGGTGACCCGGCCGTGCACCCGCGCGCAGACCTCCACGAGGTGCGCGACGAGCTCCCGGACCGTCCAGTCCGGACAGTGTGCCACCGGCCGCGCGTCGGCCCCGGGCGGCGCCTCGGCGAGCAGCTCCGCGGTGGCCCGCCGGACCTGGCGGTAGGCCGCGACGGCGGTGGCCCCGGTGGACGGCGACGGGTGCGGTTCGACGATGGTCATGATCGTGCCTCCCTGCGCGGCGGCGCCGCGGCTTCGACGGGACCCGCCGCGGGCGCGGCGGGAACGACGGGTGCGCCGGCCAGACCGGCCTGGCCGGCGGTGAGCCGCCCCGTGCGGTGCAGCCAGCGCACCGTGTCGACGAGCGTCTCGCCGATCGGCCGGGGCGCCGGCCCCGCCGACCGGGCCGCCTCCTGCGGGCGGGCGTCGGTGGCGCAGACGTAGCACGCCCCGTACTCGGCCGGGATGTGCCACGGCCACACCCGCTGCACCAGGTCGGTGGCGTAGGCGAAGGGCAGCATCGCCCGGGCCGGCAGGAACAGCGTGGGCAGCCGGCGGCCGGTCGCCTCGCGGACGGCCCGCACGTAGTCGCGGGTGCTCAGGTAGCGGCCCGGCCCGAGGTGCCGCCCGCCGTCCTCGGCCGGCGCGGTGGCCAGCTCCGCGAGCAGGGCGGCGGTGTCCCGGACGTCGCCGACCGGGAAGCCGCCGGTGGGCCACATCGGCATCAGGCCGCGCAGCACGTTACGCAGCCGGGCGTTCTGGTCGCCGAGCTTCGGGTCGTGCGGCCCGAGCAGGGCGGGCGGATAGGCGATCACCACCGGGTCGCCGTGCGCCTGGTGGCCCCGGGCGACCCGCTCCGCGGCGGCCTTGCTCGCCAGGTACGTCTCCCCGGCGGTGGTCGGCGGCGACTGCGGGCCCACCGTCCCGGCCGGGGACGGCGCCAGCGCCCCGAACGTCGACACGTGCACCGAGCGACCCACCCCGAGGCGGCGGGCCGCCGCCAGCACCACCTGCGTGCCACGGGCGTTGGTCCGGCGGGTCGCCTCGTGCGACCGGCTGTCGAACGAGTAGACCGACGCGGCGTGCACCAGCGCGTCCACGCCGCGCACCGCCCGCGCCACCGCCGTCTCGTCGACGACGTCGCCGTCGACGACGTGCACCGCGTCGTCCGGCACCGACAGCGGCGTCAGGGCCGGGGCGACCCGGCGCGGATCGCGGGCCAGCACCCGCACCCGGTGCCCGGCCGCGACGAGCGCCGCCACCGTGTGCGCGCCGACGAAGCCCGTACCGCCCGTCACGAGCACCAACATCGCGAGCTCCTCTCCGCCCGCGACCGGCGCGGTGCCGCGCGGCGCGACGCCGCCGCCGAGGTGGCGGGCGGCTCGATCGTGTCCCGCCCCGCAGCGGCGCACTACTCCCAGCGTGCCGTTGTCCCGGCCGCTCCGCCGCAGCTCAGAGGGCAATCGGGAAGTGGCTGCGGGCGTCGGACGGCCGGCACGATGAGGCAGTTGGATCGTCGATCCTCCGATGAATGGGAGCAGCAGGTGGCCGGCACCATTTACGCGCTCAGGCGCCGCGTCCTCACCCCCGACGTCAAGGAGACCCTCGTCTCCACCCGGGGGTTCCACGTCAAGAACCCGGAGTCACGCACCATCCTGGAGACGGTCGGCTCGTCGTTCCTGACCGGACTCTCCTCGGCCGCCGGCGCCCGCCGGGTGACCGACGTCGACACCGACCTCGCCCCGCTGCCGACCCGCTTCCAGGGGTTCGCCTACGAGGGCGCGGCCATGGGCTTCGCGCTGGTCGACGCGCTCACCCCGGGCACGCCCCGGCGCAGCGCCGAGTTCCTCGCCGGCACCGGCGACCGGCACGTCTACATGGCGTACGTCGGGATCGGCTGGGCCCTGGCCCGGCTGCCGAAGCTGCTGTGGCGACGCGCCCTGGCCGCCGCCACCGACCCGCTGCTGCGCTGGCTCGTGCACGACGGCTACGGCTTCCACCAGGCGTACTTCCGCACCGCCGAGTACGTGCACGGCCAGCGCGCGGTGACCGACTTCCCGTGGCCGCCCGAGGGCCCCACCGCGTACGCCGCCCGCGCCATCGACCAGGGCATCGGCCGGGCCACCTGGTTCGTCGCCGGCTGCGACCCGACCGTCGCCGCCGACCTGATCGACCGGTTCCCGGCGGCGCGGCACGAGGACCTCTACAGCGGGGCCGGGCTCGCCGCGACGTACGCGGGCGGGTGCACCGCCGACGAGCTGCGGGTGTTCCTGGCCCGCGCCGGCGAGCACGCCCCGTTCGTCGCCCAGGCCAGCGCGTTCGCCGCGCAGGCCCGGATCCGGGCGGGGCTGCTGGTGCCGCACACGGAGCTGGCCACGCAGGTGTTCTGCCGGGCGTCGGCCGCCGACGCGGGCCGGGTCACCGACGAGCTGATCCCCGCCGGCCCGGACGCCTCCGGCCGGCCCGCCTACGAGGTGTGGCGGCGGGCCGTGGCCGCGCGGTTCCGGGCCGCCGCCCGGGTGCAGCCGTGACCGCGGTCGCCGACCCCGCCCGGGTACGTCCGCCGGGCCCCTCGCCCTGGACCGCCCCGGTGCTGCTCGGGCGGATGGCCCGCAACCGTCTCGACGTCATGCGGGCGGTCGCCGCCCGCCACGGCGACGCGGTGCGGCTGCCGCTGGGGCCGAAGACGCTGTGGTTCTTCAACCACCCCGACCACGCCAAGCACGTGCTGGCCGAGAACCCGGGCAACTACCACAAGGGCATCGGGCTGGTGCACGCCCGCCGTACCCTCGGCGACGGCCTGCTCACCAGCGAGGGCGAGCTGTGGACCAAGCAGCGCAAGGTGATCCAGCCGGTGTTCCAGGCCCGCCGCATCGCCCGTCAGGCCGACGCGGTCGCCGAGGAGTCGGTGCGGATGGCCGCCCGGCTGCAACGCGCCGTCGGCGCGGGCCCCGTCGACATCCGCCACGAGATGACCGAGCTGACCCTCGGCGTGCTGGGCCGTACGCTGCTCGACGCCGACCTCGGCGAGTTCGGCGGCATCGGCGCGGCGTTCGAGGCGGTGCAGGACCAGGCGATCTTCGAGATGATGTCGCTGGGCGCCGTGCCGCCGTGGGTGCCGCTGCCCCGGCAACGGCGCTTCCGCCGGGCCCGCGCCGAGCTCCAGGAGATCGTGGACCGGCTGGTGGCGCACCGGCGGGCGCAGCCCGGCGGGATCGCCGGCCGCGACGACGTGGTCTCCCGGCTGATCGAGTCGACCAGCCGGGAGACCGACCCCCGGGTGGCCCGGCAGCGGATGCGCGACGAGCTGGTCACCCTGCTGCTGGCCGGGCACGAGACCACCGCCAGCACCCTGACCTGGACGTTCTATCTGCTCGACCGGCACCACGAGGTGTGGGAGCGGATGCACGCCGAGGCCGTCGAGGTGCTCGGCGACCGCAACCCGACGTACGAGGACCTGCACCGGCTGCGGTACACCGCGATGGTGGTCGACGAGGTGATGCGCCTGTACCCGCCGGTGTGGCTGCTGCCCCGCATCGCCCAGGGCGACGACGTCGTGGGCGGCTGGCACGTGCCGGCCGGCGCGGACGTGGTGCTCTGCCCGTACACCCTGCACCGGCACCCGGAGTTCTGGCCCGACCCGGACCGCTTCGACCCGGACCGCTTCGACCCCGACCGGCGCGCCGACCGGCCGCGGTACGCCTACATCCCGTTCGGCGCCGGCCCGCGCTTCTGCGTCGG
Source organism: Micromonospora sp. WMMD712 (assembly GCF_029581295.1). Lineage (NCBI taxonomy): Bacteria > Bacillati > Actinomycetota > Actinomycetes > Micromonosporales > Micromonosporaceae > Micromonospora > Micromonospora sp. WMMD712. Next base: position 816,292 of record NZ_CP120743.1, on the reverse strand, counting down.
CAACAACCTCGGGCTGATGGAGGCGGTGTTCGTCCTGGCCTGCGTGACCCGGCAGCTGCGGCTGTCGCTGCAACCCGGCTACCCGGTGGTGCCGGAGCCGATGCTGACCCTGCGGGTCCGCGGCGGCCTGCCGATGCACGTCCACGAGGCCTGACCCGCCTGCCCGGCGACCCTGGCGCAACCGGTGCTCCCCGCCCGGTTGCGCCTCGTCGTGTGCCCAGGGCCCCGCCGGGCCCCAGTCCTAGCAGGATCCCGGCCGATGGCCCAGCGGGAGCGCCGCGACACGGCGACGGCCGGGCGACCACGCGGGGTGCGTGGCCGCCCGGCCGTCGGGTGGTCGGCCCGGCCGGCGCCGGGCCGACCCGGTCAACCCTTGCCCACCTCACAGAACCGGCCGCCGTGGAACAGCAGCGCGTCGCTGCTGTCACCCCGGCCGGTGCCGAGCACGGAGCCGAGGAAGATGGAGTGGTCGCCGCCGTCGTACACGGCCGCCAGCTTGCACTCCACCCAGGCCACGTTCCCGGACACGATCGGCGCCCCGGTGTGCGGTCCCGCCTCGCACGGCACCGTCTCGAACTCCCGCTCGTCGCGGGGCCGGCTGGAGCTGGCGAAGTAACGCGCCAGCCCCTCCTGGCCGGCGGCCAGGATCGACACCGCGAAGGAGCCCTGCGCCAGGACGGTGTCGTGCATGACCGAGCTGCGCTTCACGCACACCAGCACCATCGCCGGGTCCAGCGACACCGAGGTGAACGCGTTCGCGGTCATGCCGTGCGGCAGGTCCCGGCCCGACGTCACCACCGTCACGCCGGTGGCGAACATCCCCATCACCGCCCGCAGCTCGGCGTGGTTGGCCGCCGTTGCCGGCGGGGCCGTCGTCACCGCGCCGACGGTCGGCCGCTGGTCCGCTCTGGTCACGGCTCAGCCCTCCCCGACGCCTTCGAGGACCTTGCGCTGGCCGCCCGCGGCGGGGGTCACCGCGTAGCGCGACAGCGCCGCCCGCAGCGTGTCCGGCACCCGGGTCGGCCGGGTGTCGGTGTTCGGGCCGCGCATGCACGCGATCCGCTGCCGCCCCCGGGCCACCAGCTCCTCGAAGCCGTCGCGCAGCCGCACGTAGTCGAAGGCGAAGCCGATCTGGGTCTGGGTGAGGTCCTCCAGCCGCATCCGGATCGACAGCTCGTCGAACGCGGTGATCTCGGTGAAGAACTCGCACTCGCACTTGAGGGTGAACAGCTTCAGGTCGTCGCGGATGTCCGCCAGGACCTCCGGCGCCTGGTCCCGCAGGAACATCTCCCGGCACCGGCCCTGCCAGCGCATGTAGTTGACGTAGTAGACGTTCCCGACGAGGTTGGTCTCCTCGAAACCGACCAGGTGCCGGTACTCGTAGTAGGACTCCATGACTTCACCTGCTTCCTTCCGCCAGCATCGTGAACACCACTGGGTCGGCGACGTCGTTGAGCGTCGTGACGAAGGTGGCGATGCGCGCCGCCCCCGACCGCAGGGCCACCCAGCCCGCCGTGCCGTTCGGCTCGGCCACCAGGTCGACCCGGGCGTGGCCGTTCTTGCGCAGGCACTCCACCGCGCCCCAGACCCGGGTGGCGGCGACCGACAGGTCCTCGCCCTGCTCCCGGGCCAGCAGCGTGGCCAGGGCCAGGCCGTCGGCGCCGATCAGCCCGGCCCACTCGTCGGCGGAGCGGGCCGCGGCCAGCTCCACGTCGCAGCCCACCGCCGCCGAGGCGCCGGCCACGGCGACGGTGACCCCGGCGGCGTGCGAGGCGGAGATCCGGACGTCGCCGTCGACCTCCGGCCTGCCGTCCGGCCGGTACCGCACCGTCGTCTCCGTGCCCAGCGCCCAGCTCACCGCGCGGGCGGTCTGCCGGCGGCGGGCCTGGGTGCCGGCGGCGTCGGAGTCGTCGGGCCGCACCACGACGCGCAGCTCGTCGGGCAGGAACGCGCCGACCCGCCGCTCCAGGTACGGGCCGACCAGCGCCGGCAGCCACGGCCCCGTGCCGTCCTGCTTGCGCACGGCGTGCAGGCGCAGCCCCTGCCACCGCTCGACGAGGTTGCCGTCGGCGTCGCAGACGTCCACGTCGTAGTGGTAGGTGTCGCCCTGGCGCAGCCGCTCCACCGCGTGGATGGTGACCGTGTCCAGGGTCGCGGCGACCTTCGGGTCGGCCAGGTGCAGCCGCTCGATCGCGCCCGGCAGCAGCGTCGCGTCGGGCACGCAGCACTGCAACGCGTGCATCACCGTGTCCCGGGTGCCCGGGTCGCCGAGGACCAGGTCGCCGGGGCGGTACCGGGCGAACCACGCGTCGACCGGCCGGTTGGACACCCGCGCCGTGCAGCTCTTCGCCGCCAGGTCCAGGTAGCCCAGCAGGCGCTGGAACCGCCGGCCCTGGAACAGCACCGGGCCGTACAGGTCGCGGGCCGGGTCGATCGGCAGCAGCCCCGCGGCGGCGGTGCCCGCCCGGGCCTCGACCCGCAGCGGCCGGTCCCAGCGCAGCCGGGCCCGGAAGTGGTCGGCGGCGAAGTTGGTGTCGCTGCTGCGCACCACCGCCTCGACCGTGCCGTCGGCGGCGGCGAGCACCGCGATGCGGATCGTGTTGCTGCCGGTGGGCGGCACCACGATCGGCCGCAGCAGCTCGACGTCCTCCAGCACCGGGGCCTCGGTGCGCCCGGTGAGCGCCGACGCCGCCTGCGCCATCGCCTCCATGCCCAGCACGGCGGGGAAGAGCAGGTCCCCGTCGAGCAGGTGGTCGGCCAGGTAGAGGTCGTCGTCGGCGGTGAGGTCCGCGTCCACGACCAGCTCCACGCCCGGGTAGTGCACCTGCGGCCGGTCGACGAAGCGCAGCAGCGGCAGCTCGCGCCGCTCCAGCGTGACCGTCGCCAGGCCGTCGGCGCGGCCCATCACCACCAGCGCCTGCGGGGCCGCGGGGCTGGCCAGCACCTCCTTCAGCGTGGCGATGCCGGCCTCCACGGGGATCGGCGCGATGCCGTCGCGGGTGAGGGCCTCCAGCACCCCGAGCCGTTCGCCCATGCCGGCCCCGGACCACACCGACCACTCCAGGGCCAGGCACCGGATGTGCGGGTAGTCCTCGCCGACCTTGCGGGTCAGGTCGGTCATCCAGTCGTTGGCCGTGGCGTAGTGCCCCTCGCCGCGCAGCCCGGCCCGGCCGATGATGCTGCCGAAGGTGACCAGCAGCCGCAGCGTGTGCGGGTCGGTCGCGGCGAGCACGGCCTCCAGCCCGTCGATCTTCGGGGCGAGGGTCCGCCGGAACGTCGCCTCGTCGAGGTTGGCCACCGCCGTCGGCTCGTTGCGGCCGGCGCCGTGCAGCACGCCGGTCACCGGGCCGAGGACCCGCTCGATGTCGTTGACGGCCGCCTTCACCTCGTCCAGCGCGGTGATGTCCGCGCGGGCGTAGTGGAAGCGCACCCCGGCGGCGGTGAGCCGGTCGAGGTTGGCCGCCAGCTCCGCGTCGGTCGCCGGGTCGGAGCGGCCGATCAGGCCGACCGCCGCGAGGGTGTCCCGCCCCAGCGCCAGGGCGCACTCGGCGGTGATGCCCTTGCCGCCGCCGGTGACCAGCAGCACGTCCTCCACGCCCAGCCCCGGCCCGCCGTTGGGCGGCAGGGCCGCCGGCCGCAGCACGGGCACGTGCCGGTTGCCGTCGGCGTCGTAGTGGACCTCGCTGAACCCGGCGGTGGCCGCCACGTCGGCGACCACCCGGGTCACCGCGGCCGCCAGCGACTCCTCGGTGGGCTCGTCGACCAGCGGCAGGGTGACCACCGTGGTGGCGATCTCCGGGTGTTCCTGGTGCAGCGTCTTGGCCAGGCCGGCGGCGGTGCGCCGGTCACCCACCGTCACGAACCGCACGGCGCCGCCCTGCGCCAGCGCGGCCCGGGCGGCCCGCAGCAGCACCGGGATGTGTTCGGGCTGGCCGTCGCGTGGCAGGCACAACAGCACCCCGCCGCCCACCCGGGCCTGGTGCAGCGCCGTGCGCAGCGGCTCGGCGAGCGGGTTGTGCCCGGCGGTGAACGCCTGCCACTCCCCGTCGGCCGGGGCGCCGACGCGCGGCCCCACCTCGGTGGGCACCAGGTCGACGGCGAACGCCCGCACCCACGGGGCCACCCCGGCGATCGACGCCTCCTGCTCGTCGCCGCCGGCCGCGTCGCCGGCGGCGTCGTCGAGGATCTGCGCGATCTCCGCCACCGTGGCGGTGGCGTAGCTGGAGGTCAGCGTCGGCGCGGCCACGTTGAGCTCCCGGGCGGCCTGGTTGACGATCTGGCCGACGGTGATCGAGCTGAGGTGCAGCTCGTCCAGCGGCCGGCTGTCCGGCCGCACCGCCTCCAGCGGCAGCTCGGCCCGCTCGGCGGCGAGCCGGCGCAGCAGCTCCAGGCTGTCGAGGGTGGCGCCGGGCCCGGACACCGCCACCGACGCGCCGTCCGGCGCGGCCGCGACGGCGGCCAGCTCCTGCGCGGTACGGGCCACCGCGAAGTCCCCGGCCGGGGCCGACTCGGCGGGGCTGGCGAAGAACCGCAGCGGCCGGCCCGGCTCCAGCGGCCGGGCGAACCGGTCCTGGAACAACGCCTCGTGGTTCACCGCCGCGCCCGCCGCGTACGCCGCCCCGACGGCGTTGAGCAGCCCGGCGAGGGAGAGGCTGTCGGTCTCCAGCGAGACCGTCGGCACCTCCGGGGCGATGTCGGCCGCCAGCCCGCGCAGCACCCGGCCCGGGCCGACCTCCAGCAGCAGGTCGGCGTCGTCGGCGAGGCGGCGCACCGCCTGGGTGAACCGCACCGGGTCCAGCACCTGCCGGCGCAGCAGCTCCGGCACGTCGGTGTCGGCCGGCAGCACGTCGCCGGTGACCGTGGAGACCATCGGCTGCGCCAGCGGCGCGAAGCTCCCGCCGCGCAGGTGCTCGGCGAACGCGACCGCCGCCGGGGCGACGGCCTCGGAGTGGAAGGCGTGCGACACCGCGATCCGGGTCCAGAACAGCCCGGCCCGCTCGGCCGCCGCGCCGACCCGCAGCACCGCGTCGACCGGGCCGGAGACCACGGTCTGCTGCGGGCTGTTGTAGCCGGCGATGACCACCGGCGTGCCGGCCAGCAGCGGCTCCACCGCCTCGGGGGCGGCGGAGATGCTGGCCATCGTGCCGTCGCCGGCGCTGGCGTCGGCCATGATCCGTCCCCGCGCGCCGGCGGTCGCGATGAGCGTCTGCTCGTCCATCGCGCCGGCCCAGTGCAGGGCGGTCAGCTCGCCGAGGCTGTGCCCGGCCGCGCCGGTGGCCCGGATGCCGAGCATCGACAGCGCCCGCAGGCCCGCGACCGACGCGGTCACGATCCGCGGCTGCGCCACGGCCGTGGCCACCAGGTCCGCGCCGGGCGGCGGCTGGTGCGCCTGGTAGAGGGCGTCGATCTCCTCGAACCGGCGGCGCAGCGCGCCGCCGTCGGCCCGCCGGCCCGCGCCCTGGCCGGGGAAGAGGAACCCGATCCGGGGGGCGGGGCCCGCCGCGCCGAGGAAGACGCCGCCGGCCGCGTCGATCACCCGCTGTTCGCCCGCGTCGACCAGCTCGACCAGCCGTTCCAGGCGCTGCCGCGCCTGCTCGGGCGAGGCGACGACCACCGCCGCCCGCACCGGCCGCCCGGCCAGCTTCCCGGCCAGGGTCACGGCCAGGTCGCCCAGCTCCGCGTACGACAGGCGGCCCACCCACGGCGCCAGGTCCGACAGCCGCGAGCCCAGCTCCTGCGGGGTGCGCGCGTCGAACATCAGCAGCTCGGTGTCCTGCCGGGAGCGCACCAGCGCGGTCGTCGACGCCCCGATGCGGGTGCGCCGGCCGCTCTCCGCGCTCTCGACGACCACGTGCGCGTTGATGCCGCCGAAGCCCATCGACGACACGGCCGCGCGGATCGGCTTGTCGGCCGGCCACAGCTCCGCGGTGGCGGGCACCCGCAGGGCGGGCTGCTCCACGTCGAGCACCGGGTGCGGGTCCACGTGCCCGGTGGCCGGGGGGATGACCTGCTGGCGTACGGCGAGGATCGCCTTGAGCAGCCCGGCGACCCCGGCGGCGGCCTTGGTGTGGCCGAAGTTGCCCTTCACGGTGCTGATCGCGGCGGGTGCCGCCGTCGCGTCGGCCTCCCGCCGGGCCTCGGTGAACGCGGTCAGCTCGGTGGCGTCGCCGACGGCGGTGCCGGTGCCGTGACCCTCCAGGTAGGACACCGAGTCGATGCCGAAGCCGGCCCGCTCGTACGCCCGGCGGATGGCCAGCCGGTGCCCGCTGGCCTCCGGCCGGGTGATGCCGCCCTTGCCGTCGGAGGAGTAGCCCCAGCCGGCGATGACGGCGTGCCGGCGCAGCCCGCGCGCGACCGCGTCCTCGTCGCGCATCAGCACCAGCATGCCGCAGCCCTCGCCGGGCCAGAACCCGTTGGAGTTGCGGTCGTAGACCCGCATCTCGCCGGTGGCCAGCGCGCCGGTCTTGGCGAAGCCGATCACCTCGAACGGGTCGATGCTCAGGTCCACGCCGCCGGCGACGGCGGCGTCGAGGTCGCCCCGGGCCAGGGCGTTGCAGGCGGTGGCGACCGACAGCAGCGACGACGAGCAGGCCCCGTCGACGGTGTAGCCGCCGCCCTTGAAGTCGAAGTGGTTGCAGACCCGGCCGGCGATGGTGTTGGCCAGCCCGCCGGCCAGGGTGTCCTCGTCGATCGGCGGGAACGGCGCCTTGTAGCGCGGCTCCAGCTCGTCGAGGAACGCGCCGACGGCCGCGTCGTCCCAGCCCTGCTCACGCAGCGCCGCCCCGACCGTGCGCCGCACGTACGGCCAGCGCAGCCGCAGCAGGTTGGCCCGGCTGAACTCGCCGGTGAGGGTGTTGCCGATGACGACGCCGGTGGTGGCCAGCGGCAGCCCCTCGCCGTCGGCGAAGCCGGCGTCGGCCAGGGCCCGGGCGACGGTGTCCAGGGCCAGCCAGTGCGTCATGTCGGTGGACCGGAAGGTGCTTCCGGCGATCTTGTACTTGACCCGGTCGAACTCGAAGCCCTCGATGACGGCGGCCTTGGCCGAGTAGAACCGGTCGGGCGCGGCGGGGTCGGGGGAGTAGTAGTCCTCGGCGTTCATCCGCTCGTCGGGCAGCCGGCGGAACGCCCGGCGGCCGGTGAGCACGTTCTCCCACAGCTGGTTGGTGTCCTCCGCGTCGGGATAGCGGCAGGCGATCCCGACGACGGCTATCCGGTCGCTCACGCGATGCTCCTGGGGGTGTCGAGGGTCAGCTTGGCTGCGGCCCGGGACTTCTTGCGCATGTCCGCGATCCACCAGCCGATGCCGCGGATGCCGCAGACGACGACCACCGCGAAGAAGAGGGTGTAGACGACGTTGAACAGCATCAGGACGCCGTAGGCCATGGCCACGCCGGAGCCGAACATGAACTGGTTCATCGGCTTGACCGGGGTGGTGCCCGGGTCGGTGATCATGTAGTTGGTGAAGAGCACGAACGCCACGCCGGTCATCACGGCCAGCGCCGAGAACAGGGCCACGTCCCAGATCCAGGCCCGCAGGAACGCCTGGATGGCGAAGCCGCCGAGCCAGCCCACGATCAGCGGGACCTTGCGGGTCAGCAGCGCGTTGATCACGGTGCCGGCGGTCACGATGATGATCGGGATCATGATCCGGAAGTACGTGTTGGCGTTCTCCGTGAACTGGTACGGCGGGGCGATGGAGATCCAGGAGCCGAAGCAGACCAGCGCCATCGTGATGCCGAAGTTCGACGGGTTCATGTAGTGCCGCATCCGGCCGTAGACCGGGGCCTGGAAGACGTACTTGCCGGTCACGCCGACGATCACGGCGAACGCGATCGGCAGGAACATGTCGTTGGCGTACAGGAGCATGTTGCAGGCCAGCGCGGTGATGTGCGAGGGCAGCAGGAACTCGTACACCCGGCGGGCGCCGCCGCCGAGGAACCGGGGGGCCTCCTTCTTGGCCCGGGCCCGGATCAGCTCGAAGGTCAGCTCGGTGGCGTAGCCGGTGAGCACCGCGAAGATGGGCCACAGCCACGGCTGCTCGAAGCCGAGCAGCGTGTAGCCGAAGATGTTGAAGACGCTGATCGAGATGGCGAAGTTGCGCAGCGCCAGGTAACGGCGGTCGGGCTCGGGCTTGGCCGGCGCGGGGCGGATGGGCGCCGCGGGCGCGGTGTCGATGCTGGGGGGCGGGGCGATCGTGGTCATCGGTTCGGAACCTCCTCGACGCGGTCGGTCAGCACGAGGGTGTGCGTGCCGGCGGTGAGCTGCTGGCTGGTGCGGTGCTGCTGGCCGCTGAGGTCGCGCCAACGCATGTCGACGGTGACCGGGCCGCTGCTGGCCCCCAGCCCGAAGTGGACCTCGAAGCTGCGCTTGCCGCCGTGGCCGCTGCCGCCGTCGAGTTGGGAGATCTGCTTACGGCCGTCCGGCGTGGTGACCGTGACGGTGGCGCCGTACGCCGGGGTGCAGAGCATCTGGCCCTCCGCGGCGCCGACCGCGGGCCGGTACAGCCGCAGGTTCAGGTAGTTGCCCTTGGCGGGCGCCTCGTTGGCGTAGAACGCCGGCGCGCCCCACTGCCGGGCCACGGCGAGGTCCAGCGCCCCGATGCCGCGGGTGTCGGCGGTGGCGATGCCCCGGGTGGGGATCGGCACGTCCAGGCCGACCTGCTTGGTGATGTTGGCGAACTCGCCGCTTTCGGTGCGGGCGAAGAACGCCAGCGGCTGGCTGCCGGCGATGTCGTCACCGGGCTGCATGTTCGGCCACATCGCCGGGTTGGACATCAGGTCGTCGTTCATCATGGCCATCTCCTGCAGCCACGGCCAGCGGTCGATCTTGCCCTTGACGAAGCCGAGGGTCTGCACGACCTCCAGGTCGCCGCTGTTGAGGAAGTCGCCGAACTTCACGTCCCAGCCCCAGCCGCTCCAGGCCAGGCCGAGCGGGCGGGCCTCCTGGGTGAACGGGGCGACGCCCTTGTCGAGCTTGGTGAGCATGTCGCGCTCGTCGCGGGCCTTGTTGATCCAGACGAAGTTGCTCTCCTCCAGGCCCCAGGCCGTGGTGATGTTGGAGACCATCATGTCGAAGCTGCCGTTGCGGTCGAGGTCGCCGAAGTCGATGCCCATGCCCTTGAACGAGCCGTTGCCGAGCACGAACGACTTGGGCGTGGTCGGGGTGCGCTCGCCGCGGGCGACCTTGAACTCGATGCGGCCCGGCCGGGAGACGTTGTGCAGCAGGTGGTCGTGGCCGAAGTCGTTGGCGACGTAGACGTCGGGCAGGCCCCGGCCGGTGAGGTCGGCGGCGTTGAGGCCGAGCGTCCAGCCGGTCGACGCGACGAACGGGATCGCGGCGCGCTCCGGCACGAAGGTCACCGACGGGTTGTCGCCCGAGGTCGCCGACACCCAGCGCAGGACGTGGCTGCCGCCGCCGTTGGTGGCGCTGGACAGCGTCTCGTTCATCTCGACGTTGTCCTGGCCCCGCGTGTTGAGCACGTCGGACTCGGGGAAGTAGTTTCCGATCACCACGTCCGGCTTGCCGTCGCCGTCGAGGTCGCTGACCAGCGAGGCGTTGGTGTGCCACTTCGGGCCGTGGTAGATCCCGTCGGGCGAGCTCTGCGGCAGCAGCTCCTGGCGCTGGTAGGTGGCGTTGGACACCGTGGTCGCGCTGGCCTTGTGCAGGAACAGGATCGGCACCCGGCCCCAGTAGGTGACCATCAGGTCCATCCGGCCGTCGAGGTTGTAGTCGCCCGGCACGCAGCCCATCGGCGCCATCGTGTCGTCGAACGGCAGCGGCGCCGGGTCGAGGATGAACGGCGCGAACTGGTCCTCCTTGGGCGCGGTGGGCGCGTAGGTCACGACGACCTTGTCGGTGCGCACGTCCACGAAGCAGAGGCTGTTGGCGCGGCCGTGGCCGGTCAGGTCGTTGATCGCGATGCTCGCGCCGACCGAGGAGATCCAGGCCCGGATCTTGTGGTACGAGCGGTTGACGTCGCGAATCGTTTTCTTCGGTAGCTGGTCGTACCCGTCCGGGTAGGCGATCGACTGCTCGGTGAAGCGGTACTTCGTGGCGGCTTCGTCGGCGCCGGCGACCGACACGCGGCTGTCGATGATGAAAAAGAGCGAGGCCACGAGTAGAATCGCGACTATTCCGGGACTGAGCGAGCGTGCGCGTTGACCCAGCACGGTACGGTCTCCTTACAACAGTGCCATCGGCTTCTGCCAAAGCCGATGGCGTGAACAGGGCAGACGGCATCACCGCGGCGGTGTTCCACGGGCGGGTCCCGGGTCGCTGCGCGGCAAGGGGTGGGGGAGTGTCGCCTGACGTCGGGGGCTTCGCGGCGCGACGGTCCGGCCGGCGGAAGATGGTTTCCCCGGCAATTATCCGTCGGTGCGGCGAATCTGTTTTCTGGCGTGCCTGGTGTCCTCCTGCGGCGGGCGGGAAAAGTGGATGCTCGGCGACCGGATCAGGCCAGGTTCATCGTGCGACGGTGGCGCCGGGGCGCGCTTCTTTCACATTGCTCCCGACGTTTTCGCAGGAAGCGGGCGGTTTAGTTCGCGTATAGCGGACGATTTGACGCGTCGGATCCCTATTGGTCGGTCTCGCCGCGTTGACCCGCTGTGTCCATCCGCCGGCGCAAGACGGCAATATGGCGACTAACTGCCGCCGGCGCGATGGCTAGCGTGGGTGACGGCGCTGCCCGAGGCGCCGCCCGGGCGTCGTCCTGCGGGACCGCCCCGCCCGGGACCCCGGGAAGAGAGGAAGCCGCCGTGTCTGTCGAGGGATTCTGGAAGGTGGCCGTGGCCACCCCGTTCGGCGTCCGCCGCACCGAGCTGGAGCTGTTCAGCAAGGACGGCGTCCTGCAGGGCATCTCCCGCGGCGAGAAGGAGACGCTCACCCTGAACGATCTCACGCTGGAGGGCAACCGGCTGTCCTGGTACCAGTCGATCAAGAAGCCGATGCGGATGGACCTGGCCTTCGACGTGACGATCGACGGCGACGAGATGACCGGCACCGCCAAGGGTGGGCCGATGCCGGCGGCGAAGGTCAGCGGCCACCGCGAGCCGGCCGCCCAGCCCGCCTGAGCCGCCGCCCGCAGGCCGGCCGCCCCCGCCCGTCCGGCGGGGGCGGCGGGCCGCCGGCAGGACCCGGATTCGTCCTTCGGCGGCACCATCCGACCTTGATATGTATTGACTTAAGTGCATTTATCCACAATGGTCATGGGTACTCGACGCGGGAGCAACCATGACCGACTTGCCAGAGGGCACCGAGCACCACCGTTACCTGATCATCGGCGCCGGCCCGGCCGGCCTTCAGCTGAGCTACTACCTCCAGCAGGCCGGCAGCGACTACCTGACGCTGGAACGCGCGGCCGAACCCGGCGAGTTCTTCCGCCGCTTCCCCCGCCACCGCAAGCTGATCTCTCTGAACAAGGTGCACACCACCAGCACCGACCCCGAGATCCGGCTGCGCTGGGACTGGAACTCGCTGCTGCACACCCCGGCCGACCTGCCGTTCGCCGACTACAGCCGGGAATACTTCCCCTCCGCCGACGACATGGTCCGCTACCTCGGCGACTTCGCCCGCCACCACGGCCTCGCCGTCCGCTACGACACGGCCGTCGAGCTGGTCACCAAGACCGACGACGGCTTCCTCGTGCGCGCCGGCGGCCGGCTGCTGCACGCCGACTGCGTGGTGTGGGCCGCCGGCTGGGGCCGGCCCAACATCCCCGACGTGCGCGGCATCGAGCACGCGATCGGCTACGAGGACATGTCCACCGACCCGGCCGACTACGCCGACCAGCGGGTGCTCATCCTCGGCAAGGGCAACTCGGCGTTCGAGACCGCCTCGGCGATCCTCGGGCACGCCGCCATGATCCACCTGGCCAGCCCGCGTCCGCTGCGGCTGGCCTGGAACACCAAGCACCCCGGCGACGTACGCGGCCACCACGGCGCGGTCCTGGACAGCTACCAGTTCAAGACCCTGCACTCCGTGCTCGACTGCGTCATCGACGAGATCCGCCCCGTGGGCGACAAGTACGAGGTGCGCCTGACCTACACCCACGCCGACGGCGAGACCGCCGTGATGGAGTACGAGTCGGTGCTGCGCTGCACCGGCTTCGCCATGGACACCTCGGTCTTCGCCGACAACTGCCGCCCCGGCATGGTGCCCAGCGGGCGGCTGCCCGCCACCCGTCCCGACTGGCAGTCGGTCGACGTCGACGGGCTCTACTTCGCCGGCACGCTCGCCCAGGACCGTGACTTCAAGAAGGCGTCGTCGGCGTTCATCGACGGCTTCCGCTACAACCTGCGTACGCTCACCGCCTTGCTGCGCGAGCGGTACGAGGGCGCGCCGCTGGCGTACGAGAAGGTGGCGGCCGACGCCGAGGCGCTCACCGAGGTGGTGCTGGACCGGGTCAACTGGAGCTCGGCGCTGTGGACCCAGTTCGAGTTCCTCTGCGACGTCCTCGTCGTCGACGCGGCCGCCGGGGTGGTGCGCCACTACCACGACCTGCCGGAGGACCACGCGGTCGCCCGGTTCGGCGGCGAGAGCCACTACTACACGTTCTCGCTGCGCTGGGGCCGCGACGCCTACCACGACGTGTTCGCCATCGAGCGGCACCCGCAGCCGGACCGGGCCGCCGAGAGCGCCTTCATCCACCCGGTCGTGCGCCGCTACCGGGGCGGGGAGCTGGTCGAGGAGCTGCACCTGCTGGAGGACCTGCTCGCCGAGTGGCGTCGGCAGGACCGGCACGTGCAGCCCCTGCGCGAGTTCTTCTCCGCGGACCTGGGGCGGTGAGGTCTACCGCAGGACCATGACCTCCGACAGCGCCTTGCGGGTCAGCTGCGGCACGGTGACCCCCTCGGCCGGGTAGCCGACCGGCATCACCAGGCAGGCGCGCTCCTCGGCCGGGCGGTCGCAGATCTCGTTGAGGAACCGCATCGGGCTGGGCGTGTGGGTGAGCGTGGCCAGCCCGGACAGGTGCAGGGCGGTGATCAGCACGCCGACGGCGATGCCGACCGACTCCTTGACGTAGTAGGGCTTCGGGGTCTGCGGCCCCTGGTGCACCTCGAACACCACGATGACCACCGGGGCGGTCTCCAGGAACGGCTTCTGCCAGTCGGTGCCCATCGGGGCCACCGCGTCGAGCCACTCCCGGGACGCGCGGCGGGTGTAGAACTCGATCTCCTCGGCCTCGGCGGCCTCGCGCAGCCGCCGCTTGCGGTCGGCGTCGGTCACCACCACGAACCGCCAGGGTTGCAGGTTGGCGCCGCTGGGGGCGGTCGCGGCGGCCCGGACGGCCTCCTCGACGACCTCCAGCGGCACCGGCTCGTCGGAGAAGTGCCGCACCGACCGGCGGGCCGCCATCCGGTCGGCGAACGCCCGGGCGGTGCGGTTCATCAGCGTGGGTTCCAGCCGGTCCAGGTGGAACGGGGTGGTCGCGATCTGGTCCATGAACGGCCTCCATCAGCAGGTCGGGGCCCCTCCAGCATCACCCACGGCACCCGCCGCCGGTTGTGCGCGATTGCCCAGATCCGGGCGGTCCGACCGGGGGGACCGGCCGCCGGTCGCCCGGCGCAGGTCAGCCCGCCGTCCACTCCGCCACCCGGTCGACGACGTCGGCGAGCGTCCCGCCGGCGCGCACGACCGCCCGCTGCCGCCGAGCCCCGGTGCCGTCGGCGTCGAGCTGCTCCAGCCACCGGGCGACGGCGTCGTGGTCGCCGTGGGCGCGCAGCGCCGGCTCCACCGTGGCGAGCAGGTCGCGGGCCAGCTCGGCCGCCGGGCGCAGCCGGCCCGTGCGCGGGTCCACGCCCGCGCCGGCCAGGCCGTCGCGGGCGGCCCGCCAGTAGGCCACCCGCAGCAGCTCCCCGGCGACGTGCGGGGCGGGCTCGCCGGCCTCCACCGCCGCCGTCAGGTGCACCACGAGCGCCCGCACCAGCGCCGCGTAGCGCGCCGCGTCCTCGGCGGTGAGGGCCGAGTCGGCCACCCGGATCTCCAGCGTCGGGTGCCGCTCCGACGGGCGCACGTCCCAGAAGATGGTGGCCCGGTCGACGATGGCGCCCGCGTCCAGCAGCCGCCCCACCACCTCGTCGTAGTGCGCCGCCGAGTCGAACACCGGCGGCGGGCCGGCCACCGGCCACCGGCCCCAGACCGTGGTGCGCCAGCTCGCATAGCCGGAGTCGCGGTCGTCCCAGTACGGCGAGTTCGCGGTGAGGGTCAGCAGCAGCGGAAGGTAGGGCCGCAGGTGGTTGCCGACCAGCACGGCCCGGTCCCGGTCCGGCAGCTCCACGTGCACGTGCAGCGCGCACAGCGCCAGCTCGTCGTGCAGCCCCCGGAAGGTCTCGGCGCCCCGGGTCTGGCGCGGGCCGACGGTCATCGGCGGGGGCACCGCCCCGGCGACGGGGGCCGTGCCGGTGGCCACCACCCGCAGCCCCGCCGCCCGGGCGCAGTCCGCGACGACCTTGCGGGCCTCGCCGAGCTGGTCGGTCAGCTCGCCGAGGGTGCCGCAGGCGTGGGTCCTGGTCTCCAGTTGCAGGGTGGTGATCTCCCCGGACACCCGCTCACCGAGCGACGTCGACGCTGCCGCGACGACCTCGGCGGCCCGGGGCGCCGGGGCCCGGGTGACGGCGTCGACGACGAGGAACTCCTCCTCCACCCCGAAGCGGGGTGGGGCCGGGTGCCGGCCTGTGGTGCTGCTCATGACACACCATTATGGACGGTGCGCGGGCCCGTGGCCAGCAGCGACGCGCCTCACAGGCGCGCGGGCACGCCCCGGGCCGCGGGGGCCGGGCCGCGCCGCTGCCGGGTGAGCACCCCGGCGACGGTCGCGGCGAGCAGGGCGGCCCGGTCGGGCAGCTGGCTCACGTCGACCCACTCGCTGCGGGCGTGCGACCCGCCGCCCACCCCGCCCAGGCCGTCGAGGGTGGCCACGCCCAGCGAGCCGGTGAAGTTCGCGTCGGACGCGCCGGCGGCGTGCGCGGCCTCCAGCGGCGGCAGGCCCAGCTCGCGGCCCGCCCGCCGGGCGACCTCCAGCAGCGGCATCGCCACCGCCTCCTGCAACGGGTAGCGGTTGATCCCGCCGCCCACCACGAGCGCGGCCTCGGCCAGCTGCGGGGTCAGCGCGTGGATCTGCCGGTCCACCCGGTCGAGCTCCTCGCGGGTCCAGGCGCGCACGTCGACGCAGAACGTCGCCGACTCGGGCACCTGGTTGCTGATGCTGCCGGCGCTGAGCACCGTCGGGGTGACGCTGGTGCCCTCGGCGGCGAACGCCCGCACGGCGAGAACCTGGTGGGCCAGCTCGACGGCCGCGTTCACCCCCCGGTGCGGCTCCACGCCGGCGTGCGCGGCCCGGCCGCGCACGGTGATCTCGTACCGCGAACCGCCCTTGCGGGCGACCTTCAGCGCGCCCGTCTCCGTGGCCGGCTCGCAGACCAGCACCGCCCGCGATCGCCGGGCCTGCTGCTCGATCAGCGGCCGGGACGTCGGCGACCCGCTCTCCTCGTCGCAGGTCAGCAGCACCCCCACCCGGGAGGGGTCGGGCAGCAGGGACAGCGCGGTCACCAGCTGCACGATGCCGGACTTCATGTCGCACACCCCGGGCCCGGTGGCGACGTGCTCGTCGAGCGCGAAGGGCCAGTCCCGCGTGGTGCCCTCCGGCCACACCGTGTCGTAGTGCCCCAGCAGCAGCACCCGCTGGTCCTCGGCCTGCCAGAGCAGGTGCGGCAGCCCGTCGCGGGTGACCCGCACGGCGGGCCGGCCCAGCAGCGGGCTGATCCAGCTCTCCAGCAGGTCGGCGCAGGCGTGCAGGCGTCGCACCGCCCCGGGCGGGGATTCGGCGTGCACGAGTTGACGAAGTCGGTCCACCATGGTCCCGGACTGCGCCCGGGCCCCCTGCCGTATGTGCGTCGTGTCGACCATGGTGCCGATCGTGGCAGCGGCTGCTGCGCAGCGGCAATACGCATCCGTGCCCTGCTCGTCGCCCTCCGTGTCGGCCCAGGTGCCGGCCCCGGGGACGGCATTCTCGAAGAGCCCGCGGGCCGCGGACGCCGGCCGCAGTGGGCACGGTCGAAGAAGCGGACGGGCGGCGGGGCCGGCACCATGCGCAGCAGGACCGCGTCGCCGCCGGCCGCGGCCTGTCACGCCGAGGAGAGACACGTGGCACACATCGATCTGGGCCTGGACGAGACGCAGTACCCGGGCATCAGCGGGCTGATGCGCTACCGGCCGGAGACCGCCGTGGCGCTCAACGCCCTGGCCGAGGCGCTGCTGCACGCCCCGCACCCCACCCTCAGCGCCGGCGAGCGGGAGCTGATCGCCGCGTACGTCTCCGGGCTCAACGAGTGCACCTTCTGCTGCTCGTCGCACTCGGCGTTCGCCGCCGCCCAGCTCGACGGGGGCATGCCGCTGGTGACCCAGGTCCGGGCGGACCCGGACACGGCGGAGGTCTCCGCGAAGCTGCGCGGCCTGCTGCGGATCGCCGCCGCCGTCCAGGCGGGCGGCCGCACCGTGAGCGCCGCGCTGGTCGACGCGGCCCGCGCCGAGGGCGCGACCGACCTGGAGATCCACGACACGGTGCTGATCGCGGCCGCGTTCTGCATGTTCAACCGCTACGTCGACGGGCTCGGCACCCGGCTTCCGGAGGACCCGTCGGCCTACACCGAGACCGCGCAGCGGATCAAGGTCGGCGGGTACGTCGGCTAGGTCCGGGTGGCCCCGGCCCGGCGGGCGCGGGCCCGCGCCCGCCGGCACGACCGGCGGCCTAACCGTTGTACGGCATGGTGGGGAACCAGCCGTAGCCGAACATGGCGGGCAGCCGCACGTCCCAGTAGACGACCATGAACACGCCGAGCGCGATCAGCAGCGCCCCGGTGACCGCGGCCGTCCGCGCCGGGCTGGCGGCGAGCCACTGCACGAACCGGCCCCGGGTGACCACGATGACCAGCGCGAACAGCGCGGCGACGATGGCGATGTTGCCCAGCGACTGGAGCACGAACGCGCCTGCGCCGTACAGCGGGTTGCCGGTGTCCACCGCCCAGTGGAACAGCTTGTTGAACAGCGGGTACGGCCGGCCGATGAGGAACCCGCCGACGAGCGCGCCGAGCACCACGACCCGGGCCACCGGCCGGTGCGCGAACGGGTCCGGCAGCGTGCCCAGGGCGGCCAGGCCGAGGTAGACGAAGGCGAGGCCGATCACGCCGAAGACGACCATCGACTGGACCAGCCGCACCGGCAGCCCGCCGACGGTGCCGGTGGACAGCTGCGGCAGCCGGTCGCCGAGCAGCACGCCCACGAAGCCGTACGTCGCGGCGACCGCCACCATCCCGACGGTGAGCCAGCCGACCGGCCGCAGCAGGACGCGCAGCCCGGCCCTGGTCGCCCCCGTCCCGCCGGCCTGGCTCATCGGGCCGACCGCGGCCGCCATCGCGATGTTGCACGCCGTGAAGGTGCCGGCCAGGCCGGAGACGAAGGCGAAGACCAGGCCCGCGACGGTGCCGCCGATGGCGGTGCTCTTCGCGTCGTGGCCCAGCAGGGTGTTGGCGACGTTGTCGCCGATCACGTGGTCGACGAACTCGTACGACCACAGCACCGCCAGCAGGACTCCCGCCGCGACGCCGCCCAGGACGATCCCGCGCGAGCGCGGGTGGGTGCGCGCGGAGAGGTGGACCGCGCGTCCTCTTTCGGTGACTGCCATGGATGGATTGTGGGGACGGGTGACCGCATCGACTTCTTCGAGGTTGCCCGATCCGCCCCGGCAGGACGGCAATCTCGAACAAGTGTTCGCGCGCCGGCATCCTCCATCGTGGACACATGTCGGTCAACCCGCACCAGTGGCGTCGCGTCCGCGCCTCCGTGCCCGTCGTCCTCGGGCGGCTGCTCGACCTCGTCGACGACGCCCCGCCCGAGAGGCCCGCCACCGCGCACTGGACGGTGGCGGACACCATGGCCCACCTGTGCGGGGTCGCCGCGATGGGCCTGGCCCTGGTCCGGGGCGGCCCGCCCGACCTGCCGGTGCCCGACCTGCTCGAACTGCGCCGGCGCACCACGGTCGACACGATCTCGGTGATGAACGCCGAGGTGCTGCGGCACTTCACCGAGCGGCGGCTGCCGACGCTGGCCGACCGGCTGCGCGCCGACGTCGGGGAGGTGCTGCGGGCGGTCGACGAGGCCGGGCCGGAGCACGAGGTGTCCTGGCTCGGCGGGGCCCGGCTGCCGGTCACCGGCCTGCTGGCCCACCTGCTCAACGAGCTGAACCTGCACGCCTGGGACATCGCCCGGGCGGTCGGCCGGCGCTGGGTCGTCGATCCCGCCGACGCGGCGCTCTTCGTCGACCTGTTCATGGTGGACATGACCCGCCGCGGCTACGGCCGGCTGCTGGACCGCGACGGCCCGGTGCATCCGGGGACCGTCTCGGTGAACTTCCGGCACCGCTTCGGCCCCGAGGTGACGATGGCCCTGGCCGACGGCCGGGTGACGGTGGCGCCGACCGAGCCCCGTCCGGACGTCCGGCTCTCCTTCGACCCGGCCGTGTTCACCCTGATGCTGTTCGGCCGGGTGTCCCGGCCGCGCGCGGTCCTCGCCCGCAAGCTCTGGGTCGGCGGCCGCCGCCCCTGGCTGCTGCCGGTCTTCCTGCGCACCATGCGCCTGCCGTCCTGACCTGGGCGGCCGCCCCGCCGAACCCGGTGCGGGTCGGCCGCGCCGGCCGGCTGGCGGCCGGGCCGGCGGCGAACGGCGGGGGCGCAACACGGAAGAAGTGCCCGTGCGCCGACGGGTGCGACCGTGGGACGGACAAGGTCCACAAGACCGGAGAGCCTTCCCAAGGAGGACTGGTGACTGTAACCGAAACCCCCACGCGCGAGGAGATCCTCAGCCGCGTCGCCAAGGCCGAGCCGGTGCTGCGGGAGCACGTGGCCTGGTCGGAGGAGAATCGTCGCCTGCACGAGGCGACAGTCGAGGCGATGGCCGAGGCGGGCATCTTCCGGATGCGGGTGCCCAAGCGCTACGGCGGCTACGAGTGCGACGGCGCGACGCTGGTCGAGGTCGGCGCGGCCCTGGGCCGCATCGACGCCTCCGTGGCCTGGGTCGCGATGGTGAACTGGATCCCCACCTACCTGGTCTGCATGTTCCCCGACGCGGTGCAGGACGAGGTCTTCTCGACCCCCGACGTGCGGGTCTGCGGGACCAACGCCCCCAAGGGCACGATGGTGCCGGTCGAGGGCGGCTACATCCTCAACGGGCGGTGGCCCTTCGTCAGCGGCGCGCACCACGCGCACTGGATGGAGGCGGCGGCCGTGATCCTGCGCGACGGCGCCGAGCCGGAGCCGGTGATGACCATGGTGCCGATGTCCGACATGGAGCTCGTCGACGACTGGCACACCACCGGGCTGCGCGGCTCGGGCAGCATCACGACGGTGGCCACCGACGTCTTCCTGCCCGCCGAGCGGGTCATCCCGCTGGGCGCGGCGCTCGCCCCGAACACGCTGTCGGAGACCAACCGGAACATCCCGATCTATTCCACCCCGGCCACGCTGGTCGCCGCGGTCTCCGGGGTCGGCATGCTGGTCGGGATCGCCAAGGCGGCGTGGGACACCTTCTTCGACCGGCTGCCCGACCGGAAGATCATCTACACCGACTACCCGAGCCAGGCGGAGGCCCCGCTGACCCACCTGCGGGTCGGCGCCGCCGCCCACAAGATCGACCAGGCGATGTTCCACGCCCGGCGGATCGCCGAGGTCGTCGACCACAAGGCGTTCAGCGGCGAGGCGTGGACGGTCGAGGAGCGGGTCCGGGTGCGCGCCGACCAGGGCGAGGCGGCCCGGCTGGCCAAGGAGGTCGCCGACACCTTCCAGATGGCCAGCGGCGGCACCTCCATCTACACCGACGTGCCGATCCAGCGCATCGTGCGGGACATCACGTCCGCCGCGCTGCACGGCCTCGTCGTCCCCGACGTCAACACCGAGCTGTACGGCCGGGTGCTGTGCGGGCTGGAGCCGAACACCCTCTACATGTGACGCCTGAGCGCCGCGCCGCCGCCCCCACCGCCGCCGCTGGGGGCGGCGGCCCGGCGCGGCGTCAGCCCACGGCGGTGGGGGAGGGCGTCGCGGTGCCGCCCCGGGGCGCCTGCGGGGTCATCAGCCGGACGATCTCCGCCCGGTCGGCCGCCGAGGGCAGTCCCCAGTCGGGACGGTAGCCGTACACCTCGCGCAGGGGAGTGGCCGAGGTGCGCCCGTCGAGGATCTCCACCGAGTCGGCGTCGATCAGCCCCGGGTGCTCCACCCCGCACGCCTCGGCGACCCGCACCAGGTCCCGGCGCAGGGTCCGCAGGTAGTTCGCCGCCCGCACCGACTTGCGCGCCGGGTCCAGGCCCCGGGCCAGCCACGGGTGCTGCGTCGCCACCCCGGTCGGGCAGGTGTCGGTGTGGCACTTCTGGGCCTGGATGCAGCCGATCGCCAGCATCGCCTCCCGGCCCACGTTGACCATGTCGCAGCCGAGGGCGAACGCCACCACGGCGTTGTCCGGCAGGCCCAGCTTGCCGCCGCCGACGAACACCACCTGCTCGTGCAGCCCTCGCTCGGCGAAGACCCGGTAGACCCGGGAGAAGCCCTGCTGGAACGGCAGCGACACCGAGTCCGTGAAGATCAGCGGGGCGGCGCCGGTGCCCCCCTCGCCGCCGTCGACGGTGACGAAGTCGACGCCCCGGCCGGTGTCGCGCATCAGGTCGGCCAGCTCCGCCCAGAAGCCGAGGTCGCCGACGGCGGACTTGATCCCCACCGGCAGGCCGGTCTCGGCGGCCAGCAGCTCGACCCAGTCCAGCAGGCTGTCGCAGTCGGAGAACTCGGCGTGCCGGGACGGGCTGACGCAGTCGCGCCCCTGCGGGACGCCCCGGGTCGCGGCGATCTCCGCCGACACCTTCGCCCCCGGCAGCAGCCCGCCGAGGCTCGGCTTCGCGCCCTGGCTCAGCTTCACCTCCAGCGCCCGCACCGGCGCGCCGGCGACCAGGTCCCTGAGCCGGGCCAGGTCGAACCGGCCGCGCGCGTCGCGGCAGCCGAAGTAGGCCGTGCCGAGCTGGAACACCAGCTCCCCGCCGCGCCGGTGGTACGGCGACAGGCCGCCCTCGCCGGTGTTGTGCAGGCAGCCGGCCAGGGCCGCGCCCCGGTTGAGCGCCGCCACGGCGTTGCCCGACAGCGAGCCGAAGCTCATCCCGGAGATGTTGACCACCGACTCCGGCCGGAACGCCCGCGCCCGCCCCCGGGCCGCCCCGAGCACCTTCGCGCAGGGCAGCCGCACCTCCTGACCCGCCGTCGGCGTCGACGGCGGCACGGCCCGGCCGAACGTGCGGTGCTTGATGATCGGATAGCCGGCCGTGTACTCGATGTCGTTGTCCGTGCCGAACCCGAAGTAGTTGTTCTCCTGCTTCGCCGACGCGTACACCCAGCGCCGCTGGTCGCGGGTGAACGGCCGCTCCTCGTTGTTGCCGGCGACGATGTACTGCCGCAGCTCCGGGCCGAGCGACTCCAGCAGGTACCGGGCCCGCCCCAGCACGGGGAAGTTGCGCAGCAGGGCGTGGTCGCGTTGCAGGACGTCGCGGGCGGCGAGGGCCGCGACGGCGGCGGCGACGGCGGGTACGGCTCGGCGGGCCCATCTCATGCCGCCAGTCTCCCCGCACCCGCCGCCCGCCGCACGGCTCGCCCGGGCCCCGCCTCTCATCGCACCTGCCGCCGTCGGGAGCCGATCCGGCCTGTGGATGCCAGGGTTCGGACGCCGTCGACCTTGCAGATGCGGCACGGTATGCTGCCGGCGTGGCGATGTTCCGGATCGGCGAGGCCGCCGAGCTGCTCGGTGTCAGCACCGACACGGTGCGGCGCTGGGTCGACGCCGGCCGCCTCGCCGCCACCCGCGACGCGCAGGGCCACCGGGTCGTCGACGGCGTGGACCTGGCCGCGTTCGTCCGGGCCGCGGCGGCCGCGCCCGAGGAGCACGCCGAGCTCTCCTCGGCGCGCAACCGGCTGCGCGGCATCGTCACCGCCGTGGTCAAGGACACCGTCATGGCCCAGGTCGACATCCAGGCCGGGCCGTTCCGGGTCGTGTCGCTGATGAGCCGGGAGGCGGTCGACGACCTGGGCCTCGAGGTCGGCGCGCTCGCCGTCGCGGTGATCAAGTCGACGACGGTCGTGGTGGAGCGGCCGACCGCGGCGAAAGGCAGGACCGGCACGTGACCGCAGCGACGATCCGCACCGCCCTGGCCGGGGCGTTCGCCCTGGCCCTCGCCCTCGCCGGCTGCGCCGGCGGGGCCGACCGGCCGGGGGAGGGCGGCGACGGGGTGCGCGGCCCGGTCACCGTCCTCGCGGCGGCGTCGCTGACGGAGGCGTTCACCCGGCTCGGCGACGAGTTCGAGGCCGCCCACCCGGGCACCACCGTCACGTTCGGCTTCGCCGGCAGCGCGGCCCTCGCCACCCAGGTCAACCAGGGCGCCCCCGCCGACGTGTTCGCCGCCGCGTCCCCGGCCACCATGCGCCCGGTCACCGACGCCGGCAACGCCGCCGACGCCCCGGCCACCTTCGCCCGCAACCAGCTGGTCATCGCCGTGCCGGAGGGCAACCCGGGGCGCGTCGGCGCGCTGGCCGACCTGACCCGGCCCGGGGTGAAGGTGGCGCTCTGCGCCGAGCAGGTGCCCTGCGGCGCGGCGGCCCGCACCGCCCTGGCCGCCGCCGGGGTGGCGCTCACCCCGGTCACCCTCGAATCCGACGTCAAGGGCGCGCTGGCCAAGGTCCGCCTCGGCGAGGTCGACGCCGCGCTGGTCTACCGCACCGACGCCACCGCCGCCGCGTCCCAGGTGGACGCCGTGGAGTTTCCCGAGTCGGCCCGGGCCGTCAACGACTACCCGATCGTCGTGCTGCGGCAGGCCGGCAACCCGACGGCCGCGCGGGCCTTCGTCGCGTACGTGCTGTCCGAGCGGGGCCGGGCCGCGCTGGCCGCCGCCGGGTTCCAGCCGCCCCGGGCCTGACCGCCGGTGGTACGCCCGCCCGCCCCGGCCCCGCGCCGCCGTGTCCCCGGCCGGCAGGCGCCCCTCGCCCTGTTCGTCCCCGCCGGCCTCGGGCTGGCGTTCCTCGTGCTGCCCCTGGCCGGGCTGCTCGTCCGCGCCCCGTGGGCCACCCTGCCGCAGCGGCTCGCCGCGCCGGGCGTGCTCACCGCGCTGCGGCTGTCCCTGCTGACCGCCACCGGAGCGACACTGCTCTGCCTCGTCCTCGGCGTACCCCTGGCCTGGGTGCTGGCGCGGGTGCGGTTCCCCGGCCGGCGGCTGGTGCGGGCGCTGGTCACCGTGCCGCTGGTGCTGCCGCCGGTGGTCGGCGGCGTGGCCCTGCTGCTGGTCTTCGGCCGCCGGGGCCTGCTCGGCGGCTGGCTCGACGCCACCCTCGGCGTCACCCTGCCGTTCACCACCGCCGGGGTGGTCCTCGCCGAGGCGTTCGTGGCCATGCCGTTCCTGGTCATCGCCGTCGAGGGCGCGTTGCGCGCCGCCGACGCCCGCTACGAGGAGGCCGCCGCGACCCTGGGCGCGGGCCGGTGGGCGACGTTCACCCACGTCACCCTGCCGCTGGTCGCCCCCGGGGTGGCGGCCGGCGCGGTGCTGTGTTGGGCCCGTGCCCTCGGCGAGTTCGGCGCGACGATCACCTTCGCCGGCAACTTCCCGGGCCGCACCCAGACCATGCCGCTGGCCGTCTACCTGGCCCTGGAGACCGACCTGGAGGCCGCCATCGTGCTGAGCCTGGTGCTGCTCACCGTCTCCGTGGCGATCCTCGCCGGCCTGCGCGACCGCTGGGTCACCGGCCCGTGACCGCCGCCGGGCCGCGCCGCCGCGCGGCCGGGACGCCGCTGCTCGACGCCCGCCTCGTCGCCGACCGGGGCGGATTCCACCTGGACGTGGCGCTGCGGGTGGGCGCGGGGGAGGTGGTCGCGCTGCTCGGCCCCAACGGCGCGGGCAAGACCACCGCGCTGCGCGCCCTCGCCGGCCTGCACCCGCTGACGGCAGGGCATCTCACCCTCGACGGGGTCGACCTCGACCGTCCCGACGGGCGGGTGTGGGTCCCGCCCGAGCGCCGCCCGGTCGGCGTCGTCTTCCAGGACTACCTGCTCTTCCCGCACCTGAGCGCCCGCGACAACGTCGCCTTCGGCCCCCGGCGGCGCGGCGCGGACCGGCGCGCCGCCCGCGCCCTGGCCGACTCCTGGCTGGACCGCGTCGGCCTCGCCGGGCACGCCCGCCGCCGACCCCGGCAGCTCTCCGGCGGGCAGGCCCAGCGGGTGGCGCTGGCCCGGGCCCTCGCCGTGGAGCCGACCCTGCTGCTGCTCGACGAGCCGCTCGCCGCCCTCGACGCCCGCACCCGGGTGGACACCCGCGCCGAGCTGCACCGTCACCTCGGCGCGCACCCTGGCGCGACCGTGCTGGTCACCCACGACCCGCTCGACGCGCTGGTGCTCGCCGACCGGCTGGTCATCGTGGAGGGCGGCCGGGTGGTCCAGGAGGGTGACGCGGCGGCCGTCACCGCCCGCCCGCGCACCGACTACGTCGCCCGCCTGGTGGGGCTGAACCTGCACCGGGGCCACGCCGACGGCCACCGGGTGCAGGTCGGTCCGCTGGCCCTGACCGCCGTCGACCGCGTCGTGGGCGAGGCGTTCGTCGCGTTCCCGCCCGCCGCCGTGGCCCTGCACCCCGCCCGGCCCGACGGCAGCCCCCGCAACACCTGGCCCGCCACGGTGGTGGGGGTGCAGCGGCACGGGGACCACCTGCGGGTCGAGCTGGGCGGGCCGCTGCCGGTCTCCGCGGACGTCACCCCGGCGGCCGCCGCCGCGCTGCGGGTGCGCCCCGGCCAGCAGGTGTGGGTGGCGGTGAAGGCCGCCGAGACCCGCGCGTACCCGGTGGGTTCCTGAGCCGGGCGGCGGCTCAGGCGGTCGACGCCTACGCTCCGGTCGACCCGTGGCCGGCGCGCTGCCGCGGGGCGCGCTCCCGCGCGGCCGGCCGGCCGTGGCGCCACTGCCGCTCCGGCGTCTCGCCCGCCGCGACCGCGAACGCGGTCAGGGCCGCGACCGCCTCCGGGCACCAGTGCGCGGCCGTCTGCGCGACGATGCGGGACAGCGCCTCCCGCCGCCGGCGGAACACCTCGTCGACCAGAGCGGCCCCCGCCGCGCTCAGCCGCAGCCGCACCACCCGGCGGTCGTTGGTCGAGCGGTCCCGCCGGAGGAGGCCCTTGGCGGCCAACCGGTCGCACATCCGGGTGCCCGCCGAGGGGGCCACGCCGAGCTCCGCGGCGATCTCCGCCGCGCGCTGCGGTCCCCGCACGGCCAGGACGACCAGCGTGCGGAGCTGCGACAGGGTGATCTCCGGGCCGGTCCCGGCCAGCGACCGGGTGGCCAGCCCGACGAGTGCGCCGCTGGCGGCCAGGAGCGCCGCCACGGCCTCGCCCTCGATGCCCGGCGGTGGATCGGCCATGGGGACCTCCGGCTGCGGTTCGGGCGGCAGGACGCCATCATGGCAGCAATTGATCCGTTTTGCGCAGTGACAGGCCGGAATGCGCGCCGCCCTGCGGGCCCGACGCCGCCGGGCGGGTCGGCCGTCGCCGGCCCGCCCGGCCGGGCTCGTCAGGGCCGCCGGAACGACTGCCGGACCACTCCGCCGACGATCGCGCACCACGTGCCCGTGTCGACCCTGCCGTGGGGCGGAAGGTTGTGCAGCCGCTGCACGTCCTGCACGGCGCGGCGGGTGGCGTGGTCGAACTCGCCGGTCACCGCCACGTCGGCGTAGCCCTTCGCGTTGAGGATGAACTGCGCCCCGCTGACCGGCGCGCCGCTGGCGCTGCGGTCCAGTTCGGGGGCGAGGGTCTCCCAGGTGGGCGCGGTGAGGGTGGCGTCCACGTCGACCGGGATGCCGTTGCGGGCCTGCCAGTCCTGGACGGCGGCGACGGTGGCGGCGTCGAAGGTGCTGTCGAGGGGCACCGCGTAACCCCGGTGGGTGAGCAGGTACTGCACCACCCGCACCGAGGGGGAGCTGACGAACCGCCACAGGTCCGGCCAGCGCCGGGCCGGCACGTCGCCGTGGCGGGTGCCCAGCTCGCGGAAGACCCGCCGGCGCAGTTCGGGGAACTGCCGGTAGAACGCCGCGCCCGGGCACAAGGTGGTGCGGAAGTCCCAGTGGCCGAAGATGTCGTGGGCGTGCAGGCCGTACTGCCGGCCGATCGTGGCGCAGAGCCTGACCAGCGAGTCCAGCAGCGCCTCCGGCGGGGTCTCGTCGACGTACGTGCCCTCGTTCTCGATGCCGATGGCGCGCCCGTTCTCGCCCGGGCAGTGCGCCGAGACCATCTGCCGGTCGCCGGCGGTCAGCCGTTCCAGGCTGCCGTGCCGGCCCTCCAGCACGTAGCCGCCGCGGCTGACGGTGAAGTGCTGGCCGGTGTCCGACCAGCCGTTGCCGTCCATGTGCAGGTCCTGGCAGTCCCGGGCCAGCTTCACGGCCTGCTCGCGGGAGTAGTCGGTGACGTTCGGGAACGCCATGTGGTGCACGATGATCTTGTTGGTGGCGATCTCGCTGACCGAGAGGGGATCGGCCGGTGGCCGGGCGCCCCACTCGTCGCAGCCGATGACCCAGTCGAGGTCCGGGCCGGACGCCGCCCGCGCGGAGGCGGGGGACGCGAGCTGCGTGCCGACGACGGCGACCGTGGCCGCGCCGAGCCCGGCCCGCAACAGGGTGCGGCGGTCGAGCTCCGGATGGTCGAAGTGCATGGCATCTCCTCTGTGGCCGACGACGGCGCGTGAGTGAAAAGGAGCTCCAGGGGTGGTGTGTGATGTGGAGGATATTGCCAAGCCGGGTCGGTGCGCCAGGGGGCAACCGACGACCCGCCGCCCGGACCATTGCACCTAGTGTCCTAGGACGCCTTACGCGGCGTGGCACACGCCGCCCCCTCACAACCCACCACAAGACGAGGAACACCAGGACCCGAGGAAGCAACCGATGCGCCGATGGCCGACTGGACGACGCCGGTCACAATGAGCGGCGTCGGATTCGGGTGTGTCGGGCCAGCGGCCCGGGGGAGCGGTGGAGACCGTCGAATGAGCGCCAACAGCTGGCTGGTGTCCGGCTACACCGAGGTCCGTGAGTTGGGCTCGGGAGCATCCGGCCGGGTGGTGCTGGCCACCCACGACGCGACCGGCACCCCGGTCGCCGTGAAGTACCTCGTCGGTGGGCTCGGCGGTGACCCGTCGTTCCGTGAGTCCTTCCGCGCCGAGGCCCGCCTGCTGGCCGACATCGACGACCCGAACATCTCCCGCCTCTACGAGTACGTCGAGTCGCCCACCGGCGCGGCGATCGTCATGGAGCTGGTCAACGGCGTCTCGCTGCGGCAGATGCTGCGCGCGAACGGGCCGACCGGGCCGGAGGCGGCGCTCTGCGTCCTCAAGGGATCGCTGGCGGGCCTGGCGGCCGCGCATGCCCGGGGCGTGGTGCACCGTGACTACAAGCCGGAGAACGTGCTGGTCACCGCGCAGGGGGAGAGCAAGCTCGCCGACTTCGGCATCGCCATGCCGATCGGCGGGGAGTCGACCACCATCGTCAGCGGCACGCCGCGCTACATGGCGCCGGAGCAGTGGACCGGCGCGGCGGCGGCGCCGGCGTGCGACATCTACGCGGCGACGGCGACCTTCTTCGAGTGCCTGACGGGCCGTCCCCCGTACGACGGGCGGAGCCTGTTGGCCCTGCGGGACCAGCACGCCAGCGCGCCGGTTCCCACCGATCCGGCTCCGCCGCCGGTGCACGAGCTGCTGCGCCGGGGGATGGCCAAGCGGCCCGACGAGCGGCCGCAGCCGGCGCAGGTCTTCCTCGGGGTCCTGGAGCAGATCGCGGGTGGGGCGTACGGGCCCGACTGGGAGGAGCGCGGGATACGGGAGCTGGCCCGGCGGGCCGCCTTGTTGGCGGTGTTGTTCCCGTTCCCGGAGTCCTCGGGCGGCGGCACGAGCGTGGCGAGCACGGTTCTCGGGTCGGATGCCGGGTTCGGCACCCGTCGGGAGATCCGCACCGGCCGGCGGATGCGGACGGGGCGGGCCCGTACGGCCCTGGTCGGCGGGGCGCTGGTGACGGCGGTGCTGGTCGGCGGCGTCGGTTATCAGTACGCCTCGGATGCGGAGCCGGACGTGGCCGCGCCGGTGGACGCCGGTGGGCCGGCCGGGGCGGCGACGCCGGTGTCGGGTGGCGGGTCGGAGTCGGCGGCGCCGGAGGTCACGGTGGGTCCGTCGGGTGGCACCCCGACGCCCGCGCCGACGTCGGCGAGTCCGACGGTGGCGGCTCCGACCACGGGTGCGCCGGCCACGACGCGTCCGCCGTCGCCGACGGGCCGGCCCACCAGGACGGCGTCGCCTACCGCCAGTCCGAGTGTGAGCACGTCGTCGCCGCCGTCGGATGTCACCGCGCCGTCGGTGGGGTCGCCGAGCACGGCGTTGACGACGTTGGAGCCGGAGGGCTGCAAGTACGGGCCGAGGTCGACGTCGGTGACGGTGAGTGTGACCGACGACCGTTCGGTGGCGGGGGAGCTGCGGGTGTCGTTCCGGTACACGGTGGGTCGGGTGTCCGCGTCGGTGGGCATGGCGTCGGTGGGGAAGGACGTCTTCCAGGGGACGTTGGGTCCGTTCGCGATGCCGGAGGCGGCGGTGCGCATTCCGGTGTCGGTCACGGCGGTGGATGCTGCGGGCAATTCGGCCGGGCCGGTCGGGCCGGTGTACGTGAGTCTTCAGCCGTTCTGTACGCCGGGTTGATCGCGGTGGTGTCGGCGAGGTTGACGGAGGGGCGGCGTTGAGTAGTCCGAACGAGCCGACGGCGGCGGTGCCGGGCGTGGGTGCGGCGGGTGGGGTGGAGCCGACCGTGGGGCTGGGGCGCACCGTGGATCTGGGTCGGACGGTGGATGCGGGGCGGACGCAGGTGTTCGGGGCGGGTCCGGAGGCGACGGTGGCGGGTCCGGCGTCGTCGCGTACGGTCGGCGCTTCCACGGAGCCTGCGGTCACGGTCGCGCCGGGTGGCGAGACGCGGTTCGGTCCGGGGGTGCCGGTGGGGCCGCCGGTGGCGCCGGCGTGGCCGCAGCCGGGTTCGGGGCCGGGGGTGCGGTCGCGGCCGGTGTGGCGTCGGCTGGTGTCGGTGCTGTCCACTCTGCTGACGGTGGTGCTGCTGGTGGTCGTGGGGTTGTTCCTGTGGCAGCGGTTGAGTCCGTTGGAGATCGAGGGGGTCACGGTCGCGGTGGTCGAGCCGGCGGGGAGCCGGTGTGACGTGACGGTGGATGTGGTGGCGACGGTGCGGACGAACGGTAACGCGGGCACGATCCGTTACCAGTGGCTGCGTTCGGGTTCGCCGCCGGGTGCGCTGGTCAGTGAGCGGGTCGGTCGGGGGCAGCGGTCGGTGGGTCTGCCGTTGAGGTGGTCGTTCACGGGTGTGGGGTCGGCGCGGGAGACGGCGACGGTCAACATCGTGGAGCCGTCGGTGACGCAGGCGGGTACGGAGGTGCGGTACGCCTGTCGTGGTCGTTGAGGGCCGGCGGGGTGCCGTTTCCGCGCGGGTGGGTCAGGGTAGGGCGACGGGTTTGTCGGCTGTCCCTGGTGTGAAGGATCTGTGCGATGAGAGACGACTTCGGTGACGCGGTGGGTGACGTGCTGCGGGCGGTGCTGCTTTTCCTGCCCAGGGCGGTGGGGTTCGTGGTGGTCCTGGTGGTCGGCTGGTTGGTGGCCAAGGCGGCGGTGCGGGTGGTGGGCAGGGTGTTGGCGCGGGTCGGGTTCGACCGGGCGGTGGAGCGTGGGGGGATCAAAGCAGCGTTGGCGCGGTCGCCGTACGACGCGAGTGACGTCGTGGCGAAGCTGGCGTACTACGGGGTGCTGTTGGTGACGTTGCATGTGGCGTTCGGCCTGTGGGGGCCGAATCCGATCTCGGATCTGATCGCGGCGGTGGTGGCGTGGTTGCCGAGGGCGTTCGTGGCGATCGTGATCGTGGTGGTGGCGGCCGCTATCGCCCGGGCGGTGAAGGACATCATCAGCAGCGCGTTGGGTGGGTTGTCGTACGGGCGGGTGCTGGCGGGCGTGGCGTCGGTGTTCATCGTGGGGTTGGGGGTGATCGCGGCGCTGAATCAGGTGGGTGTGGCGACGGCGGTGACGACGCCGGTGCTGGTGGCGGTGCTGGCGACGGTGGGCGGGATTCTGGTGGTGGGTGTCGGTGGTGGGTTGGTGCGTCCGATGCAGAGTCGGTGGGAGTCGTGGTTGAGCCGGGCGGAGCGGGAGTCGCGGGTGGTGGCGGCGCATGCGCGGGCGTATCGGGCGGGGCGGCGGGATGTGGCGGAGCGGTTGGCGGCGGCGGCTGCGCCGGTGGCCGGGGATGCCGATCGCACGCAGGTGGTGCCCCGGGTGGATGAGGAGTCGGAGCGTACGCAGCCGGTGGGTTCGTTCGGGGGGTCGGAGGTGACGCAGCCGGTGCCGCCGTTGGGGCAGGGTTCCGGGGGGCCTGGGGCGGTGGTGGACGACGGGGAGGCGACGGTGGTGATTCGTCGGCCGGACGGGGGCGGCGTCGGCCGGTGAGGTGTGGTGGTTGGTTCAGTCCGGCTGTGCGTCGAGGTAGACCCAGCGGCCGTGTTCGCGGGTGAAGCGGCTGTGTTCGGTGAGGGTCGCGGGGCGGCCGGCTTGTCGGTAGTGGGCTTGGAAGGTGACGGTGCCGGTGTTGTCGAGCAGGCCGCCTCGGTCGGTGTGGAGGATGTCGAGTCGGGTCCACCGTTGGCCGGGTTCGGGGTGCAGGCGGCGGGGGCGGGTGGAGGTGTGCCAGCTGCGGAGCAGGTAGGCGGTGTCGCCGAGGGCGTAGGCGGTGTATCGGGAGCGCATGAGTGCTTCGGCGGTGGCGGCGTCGGCGTCGCCTCGGTGGAGTTTGCCGCAGCAGTCGGGGTAGGGCTGGCCGGTGCCGCAGGGGCAGGGGTCGGTTGCCGGGTTGCGGTGTCGTTTGGCCACGTGGTCATCCTGCCGTAGGGCGGCGAAAGGGCCGGCCCCGGTGGGGCCGGCCCTTTCTGGTGGTTGCGGGTCAGGAGGTGGCGTAGCCGCGGGTGGCGATCCAGTCGGCGAGGTGGTCGACGGTGATCCAGTAGCTGGCCTGGTCGGGGTTGGCCGAGTCGGCGATCTTGACGGTGTGGCCGTTGTCGCGGTAGCCGACGACGCTGATGTAGTGGCCGCCCTCGAAGGAGTGGGTGACGCCGTCGGTGTCGGTGGTGGTGCCGGCGATGTTGGCGACGACTGCGCGGCCGTTGTCGACGGTGCGGACGATGTCGGCCCGCAGGGTGTCGGTCTGCTTGTCGTCGGCCTTGTTGGTGCGGATCTCGACGCTGCGGTAGGCGTCGGCCTTGCCGGTCTTCTTGTTGAGTACGGGGGTGATGTCGTTGATGGAGTCGGTGCCGGCCTCGGTGGTGCCCATCTCCTTGGCCATGGTATCCACGTCGATGTCCTTGCCCTGCACGCTCAGCGCGTTACGCGCCGCCGCCGGGCCACAGTAGAAGAAGTTGGGCTGCGCCTCGTAGCGCACGTCCAGCTGACGCTCACCCGCCGGCCGACGCTCCGCCTGCACCGACACGGCGGCCCGCTCCGCGGGAGCGGCCTGCGCGGCCAGCGCCGGCCCCGCGATCCCACCAGCGGTCGCAGCGACACCAGCAACGGTCAGAACGGTACGACGAATCAGATCGGTACGCATAACGGCGACTCCTCTGCTCGGGGGAGAAGACACGGCACCGCGAAAGGGGGACACGCGCGGCGGCACCGCGAAGAAAAGTCCGGGGGAAGGACGACCCGGCGGCGGGGGCCTGCTCGGGCGTCCGGAGGGTGCAACGACCCCGACCCCACCGGCATTCCGGGGTTCCCGGCCCCCGGCATCCCGGCGCGCGGGGCGGAGGCGGGGCGGTTCAAGGGCCCGACCGGGCGGCAGAGCCCCGGTCGCATGCCAGATACAACGCCCCCACCCCCACCCCGATTCCGCCGTCGCGGTGACCCGGGCCACGGGACGCGGCGGGGCGAACCGGGCATCGGCCTTGGGTGGGGTGTCAGAGCCAGCCGGAGCGGCGGAAGAGTCGGTGCAGGGTCAGGGCGGCGGTGGCCATGAGCAGGAGTGCGCCGGCGTAGCCGTAGCGCCAGTGCAGTTCGGGCATGTGGGTGAAGTTCATGCCGTAGATGCCGGCGACGGCGGTTTGGGTGGCGGCGATGGCGGCCCAGGCGGCGATCTTGCGCATGTCGTTGTTCTGTTCGACGGCCAGTTGTGCCAGTCGGGATTGCAGGATCGAGTTGAGCAGGTCGTCGTAGGCGTTGACGCGGTCGACTGCGCGGGCGAGGTCGCCGTCGACGTCGGTGAACCAGCGGCGTAGGGCTGGGGGTGGGCCGTCGGTGGGTCCGGCGAGGGTGCGTAGGGGCGCCTGTGCGGGGAGCACGGCGCGTTTGAGTTCGACGATTTCTCGTTTGAGTTGGTAGATGTGCGCGATGTCGGCGGTGCGGTCGCGGGCGAAGACGGTTTCTTCGAGTCGTTCGAGGTCTGTTTCGACGTGGTTGGCGACGTCGAGGTACTGGTCGACCATGCGGGCGCAGACGGCGTACGCCACGGACCAGGGGCCTTCGGCGAGGAGGGCGCGGCGTTGTTGGAGGTGGTGGCGGACGGTGGTGAGTGCGCCGGGTGCGCCGTGGCGGACGGTGACGACGAACCGGTCGCCGATGAAGATCATGATGTCGCCGGTGTCGACGACCTCGGAGGTGTCGGTCAGTTCGGTGTGTTCGACGTAGGCGGCGGTGCGGAGGACGAGCAGGGTGGTGTCGTCGTGGCGTTGCAGGGTGGGTCGGTGTCCGGCGGTGAGGGCCTGGGCGATGTGGTGGTCGTCGAGGCCGAAGGTGTGTCCGACGGCGGTCATGACGGCGGGGGTGGGGTCGTGCAGGCCGAGCCAGACGAAGGCGCGCCGGTTGCGGCGGCTGTGGTGGTGGGCGTCGGTGTAGTGGGGGCGGCCGGTTTGGCGTTGGCCGTCGACGTAGACGGCGCAGTCGACGACGGCGTCGGGGTTGGTGGGGTGGGTGGCCGGTGGTGTGGTGGGGGTGGGGCGGCGTAGGGCGCGTCGGAGCAGGGTGGGCAGGGTGGTGCGCCACCGGGTCGTGGGGGGTCGTGGGTCCACCGGTCACCTCCGCTTCGCGGGGACTGCCGGCAACCGTAGGGGATCTTCGGTCGTGGTGGTGGGTCAGGGCACGGCGGTGGCGAAGACGACGATGTTGTCGGGGTAGGTGTGGTGGCGTTCGTCGAAGAGGCCGCCGCAGGTGATGAGGCGGAGTTGGGGGGTGGGGCTGGGGCCGTAGACGAGGGCGGTGGGGAATCGGGTCTTGGGGTAGGTGGCGGTGCGGTCGACGGTGAAGGTGGCGGTGCGGTGGTCGGCGCGGGTGATGTGGATGGGGTCGCCGGGTCTGAGTAGGCCGAGGTCGAAGAAGACGGCGGGGCCGGTCTCGCGGGAGTCGACGTGTCCGACGATGACGGCGTTGCCGGCTTCGCCGGGGCTGACGCCGGGGCGGTACCAGCCGGTGGTGGCGGGTGGGCCGGCTGGGGGGACTTCGAGTTGGCCGTGGGGGTCGGCGGCGACGGGGACGATGTCGGCGTGGACGTCGATGGTGGGGATGGTGATGCGCAGGGGGGTGGCGTGGGGCAGGGGTGGGGCGGGTTCGGTGGTGCGGGTGGTGGTGGCGGTGGGGTCGGGTGGGGCGGGTCGCGGGGTGTGGGTGGTGGCGGCGGTGGTGATGAGGCCGAGTCCGGCGGCGGCGGTGAGGGTGGTCAGTGCGACGGCGGCCCGGGTGGTGTGGTGGGGGGCTGCCATGGGGGTGTCTCCTTCGGGCCGGTGGGGGTGCCCGCGTCGGTGGTGGCCGGCGCGGGCACCCGTGGTTGGGGTGGTTCAGGCCGGTGCGGCGGTGCGGCGGCGTCGGCGGCGGGTCAGGATGAGTGCGCTGGTGGTGGCGGCGGCGAGGAGGGTGCTGCCGGTGGCGAGCAGGCCGGTGGCGTCGGTGTCGGTGCCGGTGCCGGCGGGTGCGGCGCCGATCGGGGTGACGGTGAAGGTGGCGCTGCCGGAGGTGCTGCCGTCGCCGCAGGCGGCGGTGACCGTGTAGGTGCCGAGGGTGAATCCGGCGGTGAAGAGTTCGGCGCTGAGTCCGCCGCCGGCGGCGGCGGTGGTGGATCGGACGTTCTGGTCCCGGTCGGGGCCGGTGACGTGGAAGAGCGCGTCGCCGGATTTCGGGTTGCAGGTGGAGGTGAGCACGACGGTGCCGCCGACCGGGGTGGTCGCGGGTGAGACTGTGGTGTCGGCGAGGGCGGCGGCGGGGAGCAGGAGTGTGCCGAGGCCCGCGCCGAGCGCTGCCGATCCGAGAATTGACTGTGCCTTCATACGCGTCTTCCCTCACTTTTCGTCCGCTGTCGCGTGGGACGTCGTTCGGGTGGCCAACTCCGTGTGTAGCACCGGTGTGTCCCACCCTAGGAGGGTTGGGTCCCCGATCAGGTGGGATTGAGAATTCTTCGTTGCTGTCGTGTGGCGGCGGTGGTGGGGCGGTGTGGGTGGCCCTGCCCGTGCCATGCTCGTGATCATGGATACGGGGACGGTTGCCGCGGGTGCGGCGGGCACGTGGCGGCTGGGTGATCTGACGGTCAACCGGATGGGTCTGGGCGCGATGCGGCTGACGGGGGCGGGGCAGGGGCGGCCCGGTGATCGGGGGCGGGCGGTCGGGGTGCTGCGCCGGGCGGTGGAGTTGGGGGTGAACCACATCGACACGGCGGCGTTCTACTTCTCGGCGTTGCGGTCGGCGAACGAGTTGATCAATACGGCTCTCGCGCCGTACCCGGAGGATCTGGTGATCGCGACGAAGGTCGGGCCGGGCGGGGACGCGTCGGGAGAGTGGTTGCCGTTGGCGCGGCCCGGGCAGTTGCGGGGGCAGGTGGAGGAGAACCTGCGGCAGTTGGGCCGTGACCACCTGGACCTGGTGTATCTGCGGCAGGCGGGCCTGGAGTCGGTGGCGGAGCATTTCGGGGCGTTGGCGGAGCTGCGCGAGGCGGGCCTGATCCGGCACCTGGGCATCTCCAACGTGCGTCCGCATCATCTGCCGCAGGCGCAGGCCGTCGCGCCGGTGGTGAGTGTGCAGAACGCGTACGGGCTGGGGTTCCGGCCGGGGCACGACCAGTTCGTGCGGGACTGCGCCGCGCAGGGGGTGGCGTACGTGCCGTTCTTCTCCCTGGCGACGACGGGCCGGGAGGCGGGCGTGGGTGGTGCGGAGCACGCGGAGGTCCGGGCGGTCGCCGCCGCGCACGGGGTGTCGGCGGTGCAGGTGCGGCTGGCGTGGACGCTGCGGCGGGGCCCGAACGTGTTGGCGATTCCGGGCACGGGTGATCCCGATCATCTGGTGGCGAACGTCGCGGCGGCGTCGTTGCGGTTGACCGACGAGGACCTGGCCCGCCTGGAGGTCGCGCACCGGCGCGGGCAGTGACCGGGGCGTCGTCCGCCGTGCCGGCCGGTGTCGGGTGGCGGCCGGTGGTGTGACAGCGTGTCGGGGTGGACGATGGCGCGCCGGTCGACGTGGACGTGGCCCTGGTCGGCGGCGGGGGCGCCGCGTCGCTGGTGTTGGCGGCGTTGGACCGGCGCGGGCCGGCGGGGTTGCGGGTCGCGGTGGTCGATCCGGTGCGCCGGCGCGGCCAGGACCGCACGTGGGCGTTCTGGGGTCGGCCCGGTGGTGTGCTCGACGGGGTGCTCAGTGCCAGTTGGGGGCAGGTGGAGGTGGTGACGCCGGGGCGTCGGCGGGTGCTCGACCTGGCGCCGCTGCGGTATGCGATGGTGCGGTCGGCTCCGGTGTATGCGCGGGCGGAGCGGGCGGAGCGGCGGCTGGGGGCGGTGCGGTGCGACGCGGCGGTGGCGGGGCTCGACGACGACGGCACGCGGGTGGTGGTGCGTGGCGGGGACGGCGCGCCGTTGGTGCGGGCGTCGTGGGTGCTGGACTCGCGTCCCCGGCCGCCGGCGCGGCCGGGGCGGACGAGTTGGTTGCAGCATTTCCGGGGTTGGTGGGTGGCCTCGGAGACGGCGTTGTTCGATCCGGGGCGGGCGGTGTTGATGGACTTCCGCACGCCGCAGCCGGCGCGGGGGGTGTCGTTCGGTTACGTGTTGCCGGTCAGCGACCGGTTCGCGTTGGTGGAGTACACGGAGTTCTCCCCGGCCCGGTTGACCGGGGACGGCTACGACCGGGCGTTGCGCGGTTATCTGGGGCGGCTGGGGTGGGATCCGGCGGCGTTGGTGGTGCGGGAGGTGGAGGACGGGGTGATTCCGATGACCGACGCGCCGTTTCCGCGTCGTCCTTCGCCGCGGGTGGTGCGGTTGGGCACGGCGGGTGGCGCGACGCGCCCGTCGACGGGGTTCACGTTCTCGGCGATGTTGCGGCAGGCCGAGCAGGTGGCGGCGGCGTTGGCGGGTGGGCGGGCGCCGGTGCCGGCGCCGGCGTATCCCCGGCGGCACCTGTGGATGGACGCGGTGGCGTTGCGGGCGTGGGACACGGGGCGGGTCGGCGGTCCGGAGTTCTTCGGCCGGTTGTTCGACCGTAATCCGGCGTCGCGGGTGTTGCGGTTCCTCGACGGGGAGACCGGGCTGGCGGAGGAGTTGGCGGTGATGCGGTCGAGCCCGTTGGCGCCGATGACGTCGGCGGTGGTGGGTGACGCGGTGGGCCGGTTGCGGGGGCGGCTGCGGCGCGCCGGTTGAGCCGGGCCCGGGTTCAGTCGGCGGCTGCGGCGACGGTGTCGCGGATGCGGGCCCGGAGGTGTTCCAGGGGGTCGCCGTCGCCGACGGCGAGGCGGTTGCGGGTCGCGGCGACGGTGAGGCCCCACCGGGGGTAGGCGAAGGCGAGGCTGCCGCCGCTGCCGGCGACCCCAAATGATCCGTCGTCGTCGATGGCGTAGCCGAGGCCCCAGGTCGTTTCCCGGCCGAAGACCCACTCGGTGCCGCGGACGGCGGGACGGGAGACGGCGCGCAGCCGGTGCGGGGAGATCAGCCGTACGCCGTCGACGGGGCCGAGGAGCGCGGCGTACATGCGGGCGGCGGCGCGGGCGGTGAGGGTGCCGACGGCGGGCACGTCGACGGCGATCACGTCGGGTCGGGCGGCGAGGGTGGCGTCGGGGCGTACGCCGGGCGGGGCGACCCGGTCGAGGTGGGGTAGCTGGCCGGCGACCGTCTCCAGCATGGCCGACAGGTTGCCGTCCTCCATGCGGGCCGGGCCGGGTCGGGTGCTGGGGTGGACGCCGCAGAACAGTTCCCCGGCGACGCCGAGGGGCGCGGCGACGTCGTCGGTGAGGATGTCGCCGACGCGGCGGCCGGTGACGCGGCGGATCACCTCGCCGACGATCCACCCGAACGTCCACGCGTGGTAGGCGAGTCGGTGGCCGGGTGTCCACAGGGGCCGGGCGTCGGCGACGATGGCGCACATGTGGTCCCAGTCGGCGAAGTCGTCGAGGGTGACGTCGGCGGGCAGCGCCGGGATCCCGGCGGTGTGGGTGAGGGCGTGGCGCAGGGTGATGTGGCCCTTGCCGTGGCGGGCGAACTCGGGCCACACGTCGGCGATGCGCAGGTCGTAGTCGAGGCGCCCGCGTTCGGCCAGCACGTGCACGACGGTTGCGGTGAGCCCCTTGCCGGTGGAGACGCCGTAGACGGGGGTGGCGGCGGTCATCGGGCGGCCGGTGGTGGTGTCGGCGACGCCGGCGTGGACCTCGACGATCGGGTGGCCGTGCAGGTAGGCGGCGATCTGCACGCCTGCCTCGCGGCCGGTGGAGACGAGTTCGTCGACGGCGGCGTGGATCTCGGCCTGCAGGTCGGCGTGGCGGTCGGTCACGGTGGGCCAGCCTGCCAGAGCGGTGGTGGTGACGCCGCCGGTTTTCGGTGTCGGTTTCGGTGTCGGTGGGGGCCGGGGCGCGCGGTAGGTTGCGGGGCATGGTGGATGCGGGGGCCGGCGGGGTCGTGGAGATCTGGACCGACGGGGCGTGCAGCGGCAATCCGGGGCCGGGTGGCTGGGGCGCGGTGCTGCGGTACGGCGGGCACGAGCGGGAGCTGTGCGGGGGTGAGGCGACGCCGACGACGAACAACCGGATGGAGTTGATGGCGGCGATCCGGGCGTTGGAGAGCCTGACGCGGCCGGTGCCGGTGCGGTTGCACACCGACAGCACGTACGTGCGTAACGGCATCACCGGGTGGTTGGCCGGGTGGAAACGCAACGGCCGGGGGTGACGTTGCGTCACGGTGTGGGGTTGTGCCGCGGCGCCCCGGATGGGTAACGTTGCGGATCGATGGCGTTACCCTCGGTTGTCACGGGAGGTGTCCGCGTGACCGCGACCGCCGCTACCGACCTGCCCCTCTGGCCGGCGTCCACTCTCGACCATGGTCCGTTCGCGCTGCTCGACGAGGAGCAGCGGCACCGGCTCGTGGGGCCGGTGACCCGGGTCCGGCTGCCGACGGGCGTGCCCGCCTGGCTGGTCACCCGGCACGCCGACGTGCGTCAGGTGCTGCGCCACCCCGGGTTCAGCGCCGACCTGGAGCGTCCGGGGTTCCCGCTGGTGCGTCCGCTGCCCCCGCAGTCGGAGTCGGGCCGGCAGGGTGCTTTCATCCGGATGGACGGTGAGGAACACGCCCGGCTACGCCGGATGCTCACCGCCGAATTCATGATCAAGAATGTGCGGCGGATCGAGCCGTTGATCCAGCAGACGGTCGACGGGGCGCTGGCCGACCTGGCCGCGGCCGGCCCGCCGGCCGACCTGGTCGAGACGTTCGCCCTGCCGGTGCCGTCCATCGTGATCTGTCACCTGCTCGGCGTCCCCTACGCCGACCACGACTTCTTCCAGGTCCGCAGCCGCTCGCTGCTGGACCGCAGGACGTCGCCGGAGGTGTTCCGCGCCCACGCGCAGGAGCTGCGCGACTACCTGCACGAGCTGGTCGTCGCCCGGCGCGGCGACACCGGCGGCGACGACCTGATCAGCCGGCTGGTGCGCGACCGGGTCGTCACCGGGCAGCTCACCGTCGACGAGCTGGTCGGGATGGCCCTGCTGCTGCTCGTCGCCGGCCACGAGACCACGGCCAACATGATCGGCCTGAGCACCCTGCTGATGCTGCGCGAGCCGGGCCGCTTCGCGGCGCTGCGTGAGTCCCCGCACCGGGCGGCCGACCTCGTCGAGGAGCTGCTGCGCTACCTCAGCGTGGTCCGCACGGGGCTGCCCCGGCTGGCTCTGGTCGACGCCGAGATCGGCGGCCAGGCCATCCGGGCGGGGGAGGGCGTCATCGCGGTGCTGTCGCTGGCCAACCGCGACCCGGGGGTCTTCGACGACCCGGAGGAGTTCGACCCGTACCGGCAGGCCCACCAGCACCTCGCGTTCGGCTTCGGGGTGCACCAGTGCATCGGCCAGCCGCTGGCCCGCGCGGAGCTGCGCATCGCCCTGCTGGGGTTGGCCGACCGCTTCCCGACCCTGCGG
Organism: Micromonospora sp. WMMD712; assembly: GCF_029581295.1. Lineage (NCBI taxonomy): Bacteria > Bacillati > Actinomycetota > Actinomycetes > Micromonosporales > Micromonosporaceae > Micromonospora > Micromonospora sp. WMMD712. The sequence goes on along the minus strand of NZ_CP120743.1, from coordinate 776,778 downwards.
GCCGAGGTCGGGCCGCAGCAGGCGTCGACCCGCGACACGTCTGTCGTGTTCGGCCTCAACAGCCTGCCGGTGACCTGGTGAGCCAGGTGGGCGTGGTGCGGGTGGCGGTGGACCGGGGCAGCTGCTGCGGGTCCGGCAACTGCGTGGTGGCCGCCCCGGAGGTCTTCGACCAGGACGACACCGACGGGCTGGTGCTGCTACTGCGGCCCGACCCGCCGCCGGAGGCGGCCGACCGGGTCCGGCGGGCCGTCGAGACGTGCCCGGCGGGCGCCATCCACCTCACGTCGACGACGGGACGCTGACGACGCCGCCGCGTCGGTACGGGGCCGCGGCCCCGCACCGGCGCAGCGCGGCGCGCTCAGCCGGCGTGGGCGGCGGCGACGTCGAGGATCCAGGTGACGCCGAAACGGTCGGTCAGCATCCCGAAGCCGGGCGCCCACGGCGACGGGCCGTACGTCTCGATGACCTGCGCGCCGTCGGCGAGCCGGTCCCACAGCGCGCCGACCTCGTCGGCGCTGTCGCCGCGCACGGAGACGAAGAACGGCTCGCCGGTCAGCGTCGTGCCGTTGTCGCGGGTGGTGGCGGCGCGCGCGGCCACGGCGGGCGCGCCGCCGGGCACGTCGTAGGCCATGATCCTGAAGCCGTTGTCGGCCGTGACCTGACCGAAGACGACCTTGTCGGCGTCGGGGAGGTCCCTCGGCATGCCGAAGTCGCCGTAGGCGACGACGGTGAGGTGACCGCCGAACACCGACCGGTAGAACTCCAGCGCCGCCCGCGCGTCGCCGCGGAAGTTGAGGTGGGTGGTGGTGGCGATGGCCATGGGGTTGCTCCTTGGGTGTCGTCGTGCCGGACCGGCGGGGCGGCGGCCGTGACCGGATCGCCCGGCCGGCCGGCGGGGCGCCAAGACTCGCAGCAGTGGGTGTCAGCTGCTGGCACCCATGTGCGGGCAGAATGCGGGGTATGCGGACGACATCCGCGCGGCTGCTGTCCCTGCTGTCGCTGTTGCAGACGCGCCGGGACTGGTCCGGCGCGGCGCTGGCCGACCGCCTGGAGGTCAGCCTGCGCACCGTGCGCCGCGACGTCGACCGGCTCCGGGATCGGCTATCCCATCGCCGCCGGGAAGGGCCCACACGGCGGCTACCGGCTCCACGCCGGTGTCGTGCTGCCGCCGCTGTTGTTCGACGACCGGCAGGCCGTCGCCCTCACCGTCGCCCTACAGGTCGCCGCGACCACCGACGGCGGCGTCGGCCAGGACGCCGAACGGGCGCTGCACACCGTCCGGCAGGTGCTGCCGGCCCGGCTGCGGCATCGCGTCGACGCGCTCGGCGTCACCGCCGTGCAGCGGCCCACCAGCCGGCCGGCCGCGCCGGTCGACGGCGACGTGCTGCTGGCCGTCAGCGCCGCCGCCCACGCCCGCGAGGTCCTCCGGTTCGACTACGACGGCGGGGACCGGCCCGCCCGCCGCGCCGAGCCGCACCACGTGGTCACCTGGGACGGCCGCTGGTATCTGGTCGCGTGGGATCTCGACCGCGCAGACTGGCGCACCTTCCGGCTGGACCGGATGCGGCTGCGCACGCCGAACGGGCCGCGGTTCGCCCCCCGCCCGCTGCCCGGGGGCGAGGTGGCCCGGTTCGTCACCGGCACGTTCCGGGGCAGCGGGGACGCCGCGGGGCAGTGGCCCTGCCGGGGCACGGTGATCCTCGACCTGCCCGCCGCGACCGTGGCCCGCTACACCCGCGAGGGACTCGTGGAGGAGTTCGGCGTCGACCGTTGCCGGCTCACCCTCGGCTCCTGGTCCTGGCCCAGCCTCGCCGCCGCCGTCGCCCGCTACGACGCCGACATCCACGTCGTCGGCCCCGACGAACTCGCCGACGCGTTCGCGCGGCTGGCCCGCCGGTTCACCCGCGCCGCGCGGGTCCGCCGCACCGACGGTTGACGCCGACGGCGGGCGGGTCAGCCCTCGCGGGACGGGTCGGCGGCGCCGGAGACGGCGTCGACGTCGTAGCCGGCCCGGCTGGTGTCCCGGGCCGGGCGGGCCTGCTCCGCCGGCAGGTCCGCGAAGTCGTCCCCGCTGTCGGCGCCGCTGCGCACCGAGTCGCCCGGCGGGCGCAGGGACGCCTCCATCGCCGGCACACCGTCCGGCTCGTCGGTGCTGGCCCGGTCGACGCGTCGTTCACTGGTCATGGGACAGTCGTGCCCGGCTGACCGGCCGGCAAACGTCCCGGCCGGCGGAGAACACGCCGGTCAGCGGCGGCGGCCCCGGCCCGCCCGGCCCGCGCTGCGGCGGCGGGCCGCGACGACCGGCAGCGACCAGTGCGCGGGGCGGGTCAGCGCCGCCGGAAGGCCGCTGCGGTGGTCGCCCCGGGCCGCGTCGACCTGCGACTGGTGTACGAACAGCGCGCCGCGCAGGTCCGCCCCCCGCAGGTCCGCGCCGCGCAGGTCGACGCCGGTGAGGTCGGCCAGCGTGAGGTCCACGCCGCGCAGGTCCGCCCCGAGCAGCACCGCGCCGCGCAGGTTCGCCCCGACCAGGTCGGCCCGGCGCAGGTCGGCGGCGACGAGCACCGCCCCCCGTCGGTCCGCGCCGGCCCGTTCGCCCCGGACCTGTTCGCTCACCCGCACCAGCAGCGGGTTCACCCGCCCCCGGTGCGCGTCGACGTCCACGGCGAGCACCTGGTCGGGGGTGCCGGCGGCCAGCCGCCGGGTCTGCGCCAGCGCCGCGTCCAGCTCGACGCGCAGCGGTCCCGGCCCGGTCAGCGCCGCCGCCTGCGTCAGATACCACAGCAGCTCGTGCAGGGGCCGCAGCACGGCGAACACGTCGAACATGCGGGTCGCCTCGCCGGGCGTCGTGCGCCAGTCGCGGCCGCCGAAGGTCACCTGGGCGACCCGTTGGCCCGCCCCGAAACAGTCGAAGACGGTGCACCCGGCGAAACCCCGGGCCCGCAGGTCCCGGTGGATGCCGCAGCGGAAGTCGTCGCCGAGGTTCGGGCACGGCCGACCCGCCGGCTTGTCCACGGCGAAGTCCGACGAGGCGGCGAACGCGGGCGCCACGCAGCACAGCCCGACGCAGCGGGCGCAGTCGGCCCGCAACTCGTCGCCGGGGCCCGGCGGGGCGGTGTCGGACACGTCGGCCCTCTCCTGGAAGACATCGGGACGGCGTCGGCGGCGCACCCCGGGGCCCGCCCATTGTCCCGCCGGCCGGGGGCCGCCCCGCCGGCAGGGGCCGCGCGGCGGCCCCCGGGGGGCTGCGGCACCCGCGTGCGCCGCGCAAAGGCGGGTACCGGACCACGGCGGGCGCGCCCGGGGCGGCGACCGCGCCACCGCGGCCGCGCGTTGACCGCCGTCGACGGTGGTGGATAGTGTCCGGTTCACCGCCTGCGACGGGAGACACGTCATGGTTTGCGACCACGTCGACGTGCTGATCGTCGGCGCCGGCCTGTCCGGCGTCGGCGCCGCCTGCCACCTGCGCCGCGCCTGCCCCGACAAGACGTACGCGGTGCTGGAGGCGCGCGCCGCGATCGGCGGCACCTGGGACCTGTTCCGCTACCCGGGCGTGCGGTCGGACTCGGACATGTTCACCCTCGGCTACTCGTTCAAGCCGTGGACGAACCCGCGGGCCATCGCCGACGGCGAGTCGATCCGCGCCTACGTGCGCGACACGGCCCGCGAGCACGGGGTCGACCGGCACATCCGGTTCCACCACCGGGTCCTCGCCGCCCGGTGGGACGGCGCCACGGCCCGCTGGACGGTGCGCGCCCACCGCGACGACACCGGCGAGGGCGTCACCGTCACCTGCGGGTTCCTGTTCGTCTGCTCCGGCTACTACCGCTACGACGCCGGCCACACCCCCGACCTGCCGGGCGTCGACTCCTACACCGGGCGGCTGGTGCACCCGCAGCACTGGCCGGCCGACCTCGACCACACCGGCGCGCGGGTCGTCGTGATCGGCAGCGGCGCCACCGCCGTCACCCTCGTGCCGGAGTTGGCGCGGCGGGCCGCCCACGTCACCATGCTCCAGCGCTCACCGACGTACGTCATCGCGTTGCCGTCGCGCGACGTGCTCGCCGACGCGCTGCGGCGGTGGCTGCCGGCGAAGGCCGCGTATCCGGTGGTGCGGTGGAAGAACGTGCTGCTCGGCACCGCCAACTACCAGCTCAGCCGCCGCGCCCCGACGCTGGTCAGGCGGTACCTGCGGCGCGCGGCGTCCGGTCGCCTGCCGGCCGGCTACGACGTCGACCGGCACTTCTCGCCCCGCTACGACCCGTGGGACCAGCGGCTGTGCGTGGCCCCCGACGGGGACCTGTTCGCCGCCCTGGGCGGCGGCCGGGCCGACGTGGTGACCGACCGGATCGACACGTTCACCCCGACCGGCATCCGGCTCGCCTCCGGCGTCGAGCTGACCGCCGACGTCGTCGTCACCGCCACCGGCCTCGACCTGCTCGCCCTCGGCGGGATGACGCTCACCGTCGACGGGCGCGACGTCGACCTCGCCGCGACGGTCGCCTACAAGGGCATGATGCTGTCGCAGGTGCCGAACTTCGCGATGACCATCGGCTACACCAACGCGTCCTGGACGCTCAAGGCCGACCTCGTCGCCACGTACGTGTGCCGGCTGCTGCGGCACCTGGACGCCACCGGCCAGCAGGTCGTCACCCCGTTGGCCCCCGCCGGCGGCCCGCTGGAGCCGATCATCGACCTCAAGGCCGGGTACGTGCTGCGCAGCGTCGACGCGCTGCCCAAGCAGGGCGCGGCCGCGCCGTGGCGGCTGCACCAGAACTACGTGCGCGACCTGCTGCTGATGCGGCACGGCCGGCTCACCGACGCCGGCGTGCGGTTCTCGCGCGCCCCGGCCCAGCGACGCGACCCGGCCCACCCGGCCGGCACGACCGCCGGCTGACCGGCCGGGCGAGGGGAGAGCGACGTGCGCAGGTTCGACTTCGCGGCGGGCACCGCCGTGGTGACCGGGGCGGCCGGCGGCATCGGCGCGGCGCTCGCCGACGGCCTGGCGCGGCGCGGCGCCGACCTGGTGCTGCTCGACCGCGACGCCGGCCGGCTCGCCGCCGTGGCCGCCGCGCTGCGCGCCGCCCACCCCGGCCGGCGCGTCGACACCGTCGTGGTCGACCTGGCCGACGCCGCCGCCACCGCACGGGCCGCCGAGGAGCTGCGGCGGCGGCACCCGCGGCTGCGGCTGCTGGTCAACAACGCCGGGGTCGCGCTGGGCGGCCGCTTCGACCAGGTCACCCTGGACGAGTTCGGTTGGGTGGTCGACGTCAACTTCCGGGCCGTGGTGCAGCTGACCCACGCCCTGCTGCCCGCCCTGAAGGCCGAGCCGGGCGCGCACCTGGTCAACGTGTCCAGCCTCTTCGGGCTCATCGCCCCCGCCGGGCAGGCCGCCTACTCGGCCAGCAAGTTCGCCGTGCGGGGGTTCACCGAGGCGCTGCGGCACGAGCTGGCCGGCGACGGCGTCGGGGTGACGTGCGTGCACCCCGGCGGCATCCGCACCCGCATCGCCGCCGACGCCCGCGTCGGCAGCGGCGTGCCCGTGCACGAGTACGAGGCCGCCCGCCGCCGCTTCGAGCGGCTGCTGTCCATCGACCCGGCCACCGCCGCCGAGGCCATCCTGCGCGGTGTGCGGCGGCGTCGGGGCCGGGTGCTGATCGGCTGGTCGGCGCGGCTGCCCGACCTGCTGGCCCGGCTCGCCCCCGCCGGGTACGGTCGGGTCCTGGCCCTCGCCGTGGGCCGGCGGTCCGCCGGGCCGCAGGCGGTCGCCGCCGCGCCGGTGCCGGCGGACGGGCCGGGGGAGCCGGGGTGAGCGGACCGGCCGACACCATCCTCACCGTGCGGGGCCGGGCCGTCCGGTGCCGGGACACCGGCGACGGCCCGCCCGTGCTGCTGCTGCACGGCATCGGCCGCACCCTCGCCGACTTCGCCGAGCTGCACGGGCGGCTCGCCCGCGACCACCGGGTGATCAGCCTCGACCTGGCCGGGCACGGCGGCTCCGCGCCGCTGGACGGGCCGCACACCCTGGCGGCGCTGGCCCGCGCCGCCGCCGACTGCCTCGACGCGCTCGGCGTGCCCGGCCCCGTCCACCTGGTCGGCAACTCCCTCGGCGGGGCGGTCGCCATGCGGCTGGCCGTCGACGACCCGGCCCGCGCGGCCAGCCTGGTGCTGGTCGCCAGCGCCGGGTTCGGCCGTGAGGTGACCATCGGGCTGCGGCTGCTGGCGGTGCGGCCACTGGCCCGGCTGCTGCTGCGGCCGAGCCGGGCCGTGGCCCGCCGCACCGAGCGGGCCCTGTTCCACGACCGGCGGCACGTCACCGCCGCCCGCCTCGCCGAGGCGCTGGCGGTGGCCCGCCGCCCGCACGCCGCCCGGGTGATGCGTGAGCTCGTCGGCAGCCTCGGCACGGTGCGGGGCGTCGCCGCGCCGTGGCGTCAGGAACTCCTCGACGGGGTGGCCCGGCTGGACGTTCCCGTCCTGGTCGTCTGGGGCGACCGGGACCTGATCCTGCCCGCCGCCCACCTCGCCGCCGCCCGGGCCCGGCTGCCCCGGGCCCGCACCCACCTGTTCGCCGACACCGGGCACCTGCCGCAGGTCGAACGCGCCGACGAGTTCCACCGCCTCGTCACCGGCTTCTGGGCGGGCCGGGCCGCCGGCCGGTGAGGCGTCGCCGGGTGGCGGCGCAGGCGCACCGGCCGGGTTCCGCCGCGCCCGTCAGGGCGGGCTGCTGCCGCGCTTTTCCTCCTGCGCCAGCACCGCGTCGCGTAGCTGCGGGTCGTCGCGTTCGGCCAGCTCCGCGACCAGCCGCGCGTCGGCGGCGAGGCGGTCGCGGTTGCGGTGCAGGAACGCGTCGAACCCCCCGGTGTACGGGCAGGCCAGGTCGCCCAGCGTCGTCTCCGGCTGGTAGCGGCACCCGGTGCAGTAGTCGCTGAGCTCGTCGACGTAGCGGCCGTCGACGGCGTACGGGCGGGTGTCGATGCGGCCCAGGTCGGCGTACTGGCTCATGCCGATCACGGTCGCGTTGATCACCCATTCGGTGCCGTCGACGAAGCAGTTCCGGAACCAGTCGGCGAGCTCCGCCGGCCGCCAGCCGCGCTGCAACGCGTAGTTGCCGAGCACCAGCAGGCGCTGCGCGTGGTGCGCCCAGGCGCGGTCGCGGACCCCGGCGAGCACGTCGGCCAGGCAGCGCGCCTCCACGGCGTCGGCGTCCAGGTCGGCGAACCAGTCGGGCAGCGGCTCGGTCGCGGCCAGCCAGTCGGTGCCCCGGTGGCCCGGCTCGACATACCAGTAGAGCTGCCAGAGGAACTCCCGCCAGCCCAGCAGCCCCCGGATGAACGGCTCCACCGCCGACAGCGACGCGGTCCCGTCCCGCCAGGCGCCCTCGGCGGCCCGGACGGCCTGCGCCGGGTCGAGCAGCCCCAGGTTGAACGACGACGACAGCACGCTGTGGGTCAGCAGCGGGTCGCCCGCGCTCATCACCTCCTGGTAGCGGCCGTAGTCGGGCAGCCGGTGCGCCACGAAGTGCCGCAGCCGCGCGTCGGCCTCGGCGTGGGTGGCCGGATAGCGGCGCGGGCCGTCGCGGCCGAGGAACCGCACGCCGTCGCCTTCCCAGCGGTCCAGCTCGGTGCGGACCTCCGCGTCGATGTCGTCCTCCACGATCGGCGGGGGAGCCGGGGCCACCAGGCCGCCGCCGTCGCCGCGGCGGGGGCGACGCGGGACCCGCCCCGGCGGGCCCTCGAACACGCCGTGCTCGCGCCGGGCCCAGCGGTAGAAGTCGGACACCCGCAACGGGCCCCGGCGGTCGGCGTCGGCCCACGCCGCGAAGTCCTCCCGACGCACGAGGAAGCCACGCGGCGGCAGGACGGTCAGCCCCGGCACCGAGCGGGCGAAGGCCAGCCCGGCCCGCGACGGCGGGTGGCAGACCTCGACCGGCCCGTCGACGCGGGCCAGAGCCTGCCGGAACGTGTCGGCGCGCACCAGCAGGGCCCGGTCGCCCAGCTCGGCGGCGCGGTGCCGCAGCGCGGACAGCAGCAGGTGGGCCTTCTGCCGGTGCATCGGGCGGCGTCGGAACAACTCCCGGGCCTCCACGAGCAGCACCGGCTGCGCCGGGTCGTCGAGGAAGTGGGGCCCGAGTTGATCGGCGAGCAGCCACCGGCGGGAAGACATGCGTCGATTCTGCCCAGTCCGTTCCGCCGCCGCCGCCCGGGACCGGCGTGTCCATCAAGTGGCGCACGCCACAGCGGCCGGGGTGGCCCGCGCCACCTTCCGCCCGCCCGTCGCGGACACCGTCCCGAACGCGGCCCATCATAGATACATGACGAATCCCGGACCGGCGGCGGGCACCGCCGGGCGGCCGCCGGCGACGTCACCGCGCTGATGGCCACCGACCGGGCGGTCCACCCCACCGCCGTGTCACGGACCCTGCGGTGAGCGCCGCCGCCTCGTCCGGCCGCCGGGCCGTCGGGGTCTGGGCCGTCGCCCTCAGCGCGTACGTGGCGGCGGTGTTCCACCGCGGCTCGCTGGGCGTCACCGGGGTCGACGCTGCGCACCGCTTCGACATCAGCGCCGCCACGCTGGCCACCTTCACCGTCGCCCAACTCGCCGTGTACGCGGCGATGCAGGTGCCGGTGGGCGTGCTGCTCGACCGGTACGGCTCCCGCCGGCTCCTCGTCGCCGGCGGCGCGCTGATGGTCGCCGGTCAGCTCTGCTTCGCCGTCGCCACCGACGTCGGTCTCGCCGTCGCCGCCCGGGTGCTGGTCGGCCTGGGCGACGCGATGACGTTCATCAGCGTGCTGCGCATCGTCGCGTTCTGGTTCCCGGGCCGGCGCAACCCGATGCTGGTGCAGCTCACCGGCACCCTCGGTCAGCTCGGCGCGGTGCTGGGCGCGGTGCCCCTGGTGGCGCTGCTGCACCACGCGGGCTGGACCCCGGCGTTCCTCGGCGCCGCCGCGCTCGGGGCGACCGTGCTCACCGCGGTCGTCGCGGTCGTCCGGGACACCCCGCACCGGGGGCCCGCCGCCGGGTCCGCCCCCGACCTGACGACGGTGCGCCGGCAACTGGCCGCGGCGTGGGCGCAGCCCGGCACCCGGCTGGGGATGTGGACGCACTTCGTCGCCCAGTTCTCCGGCTCGGTGTTCGCCCTGCTGTGGGGGTACCCGTTCCTGGTGCAGGGGCAGCAGATGACGCCCACCGCCGCCGCGTCGCTGCTCACCCTGATGACCCTGGCCAGCCTGGCGGCGGGCCCGGTCGTCGCCCACCTGTGCGCCCGCTACCCGTTGCGCCGCTCGGTGCTCGTGCTCGCCGTCACCGCGGCCACCGCCGGGGTGTGGGCGGTGGTGCTGGCCTGGCCGGGCCGCGCCCCGGGCTGGCTGCTGGTCGTGCTGGTGCTGGTGCTCGCCGCGAACGGCCCCGGCTCCGTCATCGGCTTCGACTACGCCCGCACGTTCAACCCGGCCAGCCGGATCGGCAGCGCCATCGGCATCGTCAACGTCGGCGGCTTCGCCGCCTCGATCGCGCTCGTGCTGGCCGTCGGGATCGTCCTGGACCTGGCGACCCCCGCCGGCCGGGCCGCCCCCGACCTGGCCGCGTTCCGGTGGGCCTTCGCCGTGCAGTACGCCCTCTGGGCGCTCGGCGCGGTCCAGGTGCTGCGCTACCGCGCCGCCGCCCGCCGGGTCCTCGCCGCCGCGCAGAGCATCGGCCTTCCGGCCGAATCGGTCCAGGCCGCCCCGCCGGGGGTAACCCCCGCACGTCGGTGGGTCCGGCGAGGTGATCGGCGGTAGTTTCGCCGGGGAACGTGACCGGCGCGGGCAGCCCGTCGGCGCGTCCCGCGTCGTCGGCCGGGGCCCGGTGGCGGCGACACCGACAAGCGTGTGGACCAGGAGGAATCGTGAGCCAGGAAGTCCGGGGAGTCATTGCACGGCGCAAGGGCGCGCCGGTCGAGGTCACCACCGTCGTGGTGCCCGACCCGGGGCCCGGCGAGGCGGTGGTCCGCGTCCAGGCGTGCGGGGTCTGCCACACCGACCTGCACTACCGCGAGGGCGGCATCAACGACGAGTTCCCGTTCCTGCTCGGCCACGAGGCCGCCGGGATCGTCGAGCAGGTCGGCGACGGCGTCACCGACGTCGCCCCCGGCGACTTCGTGGTGCTCAACTGGCGGGCCGTGTGCGGGGTATGCCGCGCCTGCCGCCGGGGCCGGCCGTGGTACTGCTTCGCCACCCACAACGCCGCGCAGAAGATGACGCTCGCCGACGGCACCGTCCTGTCGCCGGCGCTGGGCATCGGCGCGTTCGCCGAGAAGACCCTGGTGCACGCCGGGCAGTGCACGAAGGTCGACCCGGCGGCCCGGCCCGCCGCCGTGGGCCTGCTCGGCTGCGGGGTGATGGCGGGCCTGGGCGCGGCCATGAACACCGGCGGCGTCACCCGCGGCGACTCCGTGGCCGTCATCGGCTGCGGTGGGGTCGGTGACGCCGCCGTGGCCGGTGCGGCCCTGGCCGGGGCGACGACGATCGTCGCGGTGGACACCGACTCCCGCAAGCTCGACTGGGCCCGCAAGTTCGGCGCCACCCACACCGTCAACGCCTCCGAGGCCGACCCGGTGGAGGCGATCCGCGCCGCCACCGGCGGTTTCGGCGCGGACGTCGTCATCGACGCCGTCGGCCGCCCCGAGACGTGGAAGCAGGCGTTCTACGCCCGCGACCTCGCCGGCACGGTCGTGCTGGTCGGCGTGCCCACCCCGGAGATGACCGTGGAGCTGCCGCTGCTGGACGTCTTCGGCCGCGGTGGGGCCCTCAAGTCCAGCTGGTACGGCGACTGCCTGCCCAGCCGCGACTTCCCGCTGCTGGCCGAGCTGTACCTGCAGGGCCGGCTCGACCTGGACGCGTTCGTCACCGAGGAGATCGCCCTGGACCAGGTCGAGGAGGCGTTCACCCGGATGCACCACGGCGACGTGCTGCGTTCGGTGGTGGTCTTCCCGTGACCGCCCGCGTCGACCACACCGTCACCTCCGGCACGTTCTCCCTCGACGGGCAGACCTTCGACGTCGACAACAACGTGTGGGTGATCGGCGACGACAGCGAGTGCGTCGTCGTCGACGCCCCGCACGACGTCGACGCGATCCTGCGTACCGTCGGTGGCCGGCGGGTCGTGGCGATCCTGGCCACCCACGCCCACGACGACCACGTGCGGGTGGCCCCGCAGCTCGCCCGGGCCACCGGCGCGCCGGTGCTGCTGCACCCCGACGACCGGGTGCTGTGGGACATGGTGCACCCCGACGTGGCCCCCGACGGCGAGCTGCGCGACGGCGCGACCGTCGAGGTGGCGGGCACCGCGCTGCGGGTGCTGCACACCCCCGGCCACAGCCCCGGGGCGTGCAGCCTGCACGCCCCGCAGCTCGGCGTCGTCTTCACCGGCGACACCCTCTTCGCCGGTGGGCCGGGGGCGACGGGCCGCTCGTACAGCGACTTCGGCACCATCATCGAGTCGATCCGGACCCGGCTGTTCACCCTGCCCCCGGAGACGGTCGTGCACACCGGCCACGGCGACAGCACCACCATCGGCGCGGAGGCGCCGCACCTGGCGCAGTGGCTGGCCCGGGGCCACTGACGGTCACCTGACTCCTGCCGGCCGGTCATCCCGGCCGGCGGGAGTCAGCCCGTGTCGCTGCTGTCAGCCCGCGTCGGCCAGGCCGCCGCGCACCAGCTCCAGCAGCCGCGCCGGCCCGCGGCGGTGCCGCGCTCAGCCGGCGCGGTCGAGAACGTGCGCCCTGGCCGCCGCGTACCGTTCGCGGATCGCCGGCACGGCGTCGGCCTCGTGCGTCTCCACCTGCCCGATCGTCCACGGTGGCGGCTGTGGCCCACCGGAGAACATCCAGGCCGCCTGGCGGGCGGCGCCGTCGGCGACGTACTCCCCGGGTGGGGGGACGAGCACGGGGCGGCCGAAGACGGCGGGCGCGATCCGGCGTACCGCCTCCGAGCGGGCGCCGCCGCCGACCAGGATGACCCGGTCGACCGTCGTGCCCTGCGCGAGCATCGTGTCCAGCCCGTCGGCGAGCGCGCACAGCATGCCCTCCACCACCGCGCGGGCCAGGTGCGCGGGGGTGGCGGTCCGCAGGGTCAGGCCGTGCACGGCCCCGGTGGCGTGCGGGCGGTCCGGTGTGCGCTCGCCCTCCAGGTAGGGCACCAGGACCAGCCCGTCGGCGCCCGCCGGGGCGGACAGGGCCAGCGCCGACAACCCCGCGTGGTCCACCCGCAGCATGGCGGCGGCCGCGTCCAGCACCCGGGCGGCGTTGAGCGTGCACACCAGCGGCAGGAACCGGCCGGTCGCGTCGGCGAATCCGGCGACGGTCCCGCTCGGGTCGGCGGTCGGCACGGCGGAGACGGTGGACACGATGCCGGAGGTGCCGATCGACACGATCACGTCGCCCGGCCCGGCGCCGACACCCAGCGCCGCCGCGGCGCAGTCACCGGCGCCGGCGCCCAGCGGCGCGCCGGTGCGCAGCCGGCCGGCCCGCCCGGTCGGGGCGAGCACCTGTGGCAGCAGCACGTCGTCGCGGCCGAACGCCAACCCGAACAGGTCCCGGCGGTAGCCGCCGCTGGCGGCCGACCAGTATCCGGTCCCGCTGGCCTCGCTGCGGTCGGTGCGCAGCGCGTCGAGCCCCGGCGCGCCGGACAGCCGCCACGTCAGCCAGTCGTGCGGCAGGCACACCGCGGCGGTACGGGCGGCGTTGCGCGGCTCCGCCGAGGCCAGCCAGCGCAGCTTCGTGACGGTGAAGCTGGCCACCGGCACCAGGCCGACCGCCTCGGCCCAGGCCCGCCGGCCCGCCTCGCCGCCGCCGAGGTCGGCGATCAGGTCGACGGCGGCGTCGGCCGAGCGGGTGTCGTTCCACAGCACGGCGTCGCGGACCACCGCGCCGTCGGCGTCGAGGCACACCATGCCCTGCTGCTGCCCGGCGATCGAGGCGGCCGCCACGTCGTCCAGGCCGCCGGCCCGCGCGACGGCGTCGGCCAGCGCGGCCTCCCAGGCGGCCGGCGGCACCGCCGTGCCGGGCGGGTGCGGCGCGCGTCCCTCGCGCACCAGCTTCCCGGTCTCGGCGTCGCGGACGACGACCTTGCACGACTGGGTCGACGAGTCGACTCCGGCCACGAGCGGCACGGGCCCTCCTGCGCGGCTCGGGGACACGGGCGGGAATTTGTTCAGCAGATGAATTATTCGAATCGGGCCCGGTGCCTGTCAACCGGCCGGCGGCGCGAAATGCGCTTCAACCGCGGGCAGCGGCCCGGCACAATCGGCGCCTGTGCCCCGCCCATCCCGACCGGCGCGCCCCGCCGCCGGCCACCCACCGCTGACCCCGGCGCAGGCCGCCGCCCTGACCCACGTGCGCCGGTCGGCGCTGCGCCGACGCCCGGCGGCCCGCGCCGTGATCGCGCGGCACCTGGCCGCCTGCGGCGGCCACCAGCCGGAGGAGCTGACCGCGGCGGTCGGCGCGCACGGCCGGCTCACCGTGAACTTCCACCCCGACCGGCTGCTCGCCGACGGGCGGACGGTCGCCGACGCGCTGGCCGCGCAGGGCGTCTACCGCAGCCAGTTCGTCACGGGCATCTCCAACGGCGGCCTGACCGCGTTCCCCGGCGGCGACCGGGACCGCTGGGAGGAGGCGATGTTCGGTGGCGCGTACCAGGGGGTGGGCGTGCTCCCGGGCGACCGTCCGACGTACGGCGGGCTCAACCTGCTCGACCACCCCGACGGCGCGTGCCCCCGGTTCGGCTCCTGCCACCTGCGGCTGCGGCCGCAGGTGCTGGACCGCGCGACGTTCTGCTTCGGCGACAGCCACCTGGAGCCGCCGCACCTCGGCACCGTCGACGTGCCCGAGCCGGTGCTGGCCGAGCTGCTCGACGCCACCGCCGGCACGGGCGTCAGCCTCGGCGTCGCGGGGACGGACCCGGCCACCCTGGTCCGGGCCCTGCTGCGCGACGGGCGGGACGCCTGGCGCGCCGGCCCGAACGCCCGTGCGCTGGACGACTACGTCGAGGCGCAGATCCACGGTGAGGTCGTCCTCGGCCGCGACGTCGAGGCGTTCGTGCTCGACCCGTCGTTCGCGGGCACCCGGGTGGGGCGGGTGCTGACCGACCTGGCGGCCCGCCACGGGGTCGCGCTGCACTGGCACGCCGGCTTCGAGTTGCCGGTCGACGAGGTCGACGCCGGGTTCCGCGGGCCCGGCATCCCGCCGCTGGCCGCCCGGGTCCACGCCGAGTTCGCCCGCCCCGGTGAACCGGTCGACGCCGCGCTGATCGGCCGGGCCGCCGCCTCGGCGGTCACCGAGCCCGGCCGGTGGGCCGACCGGGGCCCCGTGGCGGTCACGCTCCAGGACCTCAAGATGCTCTGGCACGTGCTCGTCCGGTTCGGCAGACCGTGCGCCCGCTGACCGGTGTCGGCCGCCGGGTCCGGTTCCGGGCGTGACCGGGACCGCAACCGGGCCGCGGCCCACCGTATCCGGAATGACGGACACGTGAGCCTGGTTGTGTCCCCCGTACCGCCCGCCGGTAAACCCCACCGGCCGGGGCGGGTCCCGAGGGGCGCTCACCCCGGAGCGCGTCGTGACGACCGAAAGGGCAACCATCGTGAAGCCTGACTTCACTCGATGGCTCCCGGCCATCGCGAAGACCACGAACCGCAGGACCGTCCTGACCATCAGCGGCGTCGCCGTCCTCGGCGGCCTGGCGTTCGGCCCCACGGCCGTCGCCGCCCCCGTCACCACCGGCCCGCACACCGGTGCCGTCGCCGCCATCGACCTGGCCACCGGCAGGACCCGGGAGGCCGCCACCGCCGAGTCCGCCCTGACCACCGGCGAGGACACCGCCAAGCCGACCCCGTCGACGGGCAAGCCGAGCCGCGACGAGCTGATCCCGCACGGCGTCGAGGGCGCGCAGTCGCGCATCCCGCTCGACGACGCGCAGGTGGCCAACGCCAGGGCCATCGTCGAGGCCGCCAAGGAGAGCGGCGTCGGTGAGCGCGGCGCGGTGATCGGCGTGGCCACCTCGCTGCAGGAGTCGAAGCTGTACAACCTCGGCCACCTCGGCGCGTACAACGACCACGACTCGCAGGGCCTGTTCCAGCAGCGCCCGTCGTCCGGTTGGGGCTCGCCCGACCAGATCACCGACCCGGAGTACGCGTCCAAGGCGTTCTTCGGGGCGCTGAAGAACGTCGGCGGCTGGCGGGAGCTGCCGCTGACCGCCGCGGCGCAGACGGTGCAGGTGTCGGCGTACCCGTACGCGTACGCCCAGTGGGAGGAGCAGGCCGCGGACATCGTCGCGCAGCTGTGGTGACGTGACGACACCCGAACGCCCCCGTGCCGACCCGGCACGGGGGCGTTCGCCTCCCCGGGCGCGGCCCCGCGCCGCCGTCGGGGTTCACTGTCGCCATGGACGAGTCGATCTGGGATGCGGTGCGGGCGGCGCGCGGGTGGCTCGACGCCGCCAACGGCGCCGGGGACGCGGAGTTGACCTGCCGGATCCTCAAGTTGACCGAGGAGGCCGGTGAGGCCGCCGGGGCGTGGATCGGCGTTCTCGGGCAGAACCCCCGCAAAGGGGTCACCCACACCCGCGACGACGTGACCGCCGAGCTGGCCGACGTCGCGTTCACGGCGCTGGTGGCGATCGAGAGCCTCGGCGGCGACGCCCGGGCCGCGCTGCTGGCGTGCGCCGCGAAGGTCCGCTCCCGGCAGCGGTGAGCAGCGGTGAGCACCGCCCCCGGCGGCGGAAAAGATCCGCTGAGGGTCGCGGCGCGGCGGGCGCTGGCCTATGTTCAGAACAACGTCAGCTTCTGTCGCCGGGGAGGGGGTGCGCGCCGATGGGTCTGCGGACGTTCCTCGCGGGCTGGCCCGTCTACCGGCAGCTCACCGGCACCGACCCGCTCGGCCGGGGCGCGGCGGCCCAGTCGGCCCGCTCGGCGGCGCTGACGGCCCGCACCGAGACCGCCGACAGCGTGGCCCGCTCGGTCTGCCCCTACTGCGCGGTCGGCTGCGGTCAGCGGGTCTTCGTCACCGACGGCCGGGTCACCCAGATCGAGGGCGACCCGGACAGCCCGATCTCCCGGGGCCGGCTGTGCCCGAAGGGTTCGGCCAGCAAGAGCCTGGTCACCAGCCCGCTGCGGCAGACGACGGTGCGCTACCGCCGGCCGTACGCGACCGAGTGGGAGGACCTGGACCTCGACACCGCCGTCGACATGATCGCCGACCGGATCCTCGCCGCCCGCGAGGCCACCTGGGAGGACGTCGACGACGCGGGCCGGCCGCTGCACCGCACGCTGGGCATCTCCAGCCTCGGCGGGGCGACGCTGGACAACGAGGAGAACTACCTCATCAAGAAGCTGTTCACGGCGATGGGGGCGCTCCAGATCGAGAACCAGGCCCGCATTTGACACTCCGCCACCGTCCCCGGTCTGGGGACCAGCTTCGGTCGCGGCGGCGCGACGGACTTCCAACAGGACCTGGTCAACGCTGACGTCATCGTCATCCAGGGCTCCAACATGGCCGAGGCCCACCCGGTGGGTTTCCAGTGGGTGATGGAGGCCAAGCGGCGCGGGGCGAAGGTCTTCCACGTCGACCCCCGGTTCACCCGCACCAGCGCGGTCGCCGACTCCTACCTGCCGATCCGGGCGGGCACCGACATCGCGCTGCTCGGCGGCGTGGTGCGCCACATCCTGGAGAACGAGCTGGACTTCCGGGAGTACGTGCTGGCGTACACGAACGCGGCGACGATCGTCAGCGACCGGTTCGCCGACACCGAGGACCTCGACGGCCTGTTCTCCGGCTACCGCCCCGACACCGGCTCGTACGACACGTCGAGCTGGCAGTACGCCGGCCACGAGGGCCACGCCGAGATCACCGGCACCGGCAAGGAACGCGACAGCGCGGCCGGGCTGCGACACGAGTCGCACGGCATGCCGGTGCCCGCGCCGACCCAGCGCGACGAGACGCTGCAACACCCGCGCTGCGTCTACCAGATCCTGCGGCGGCACTTCGCCCGCTACACCCCGGAGATGGTGGAGCGGGTCTGCGGCATCCCGCAGGACAAGTTCCTGGAGCTGGCGAACGCGTGGGCGGCCAACTCGGGCCGGGAACGCACCGGCGCGCTGGTCTACTCGGTGGGTTGGACGCAGCACAGCGTCGGCGTGCAGTACATCCGCACCGGCGCGATCATCCAGACCCTGCTGGGCAACATGGGCCGCCCCGGCGGCGGCATCCTGGCGCTGCGCGGACACGCCAGCATCCAGGGCTCCACCGACATCCCCACGCTCTACAACCTGCTCCCCGGCTACCTGCCGATGCCGCACCACGCCGACCACGAGACGTTCGACGACTGGGTCGACAGCATCCGCCACCCGGGCCAGAAGGGTTTCTGGGGCAACTCGCGGGCGTACGCGGCGAGCCTGCTCAAGGCGTACTGGGGGGACGCGGCGACGCCGGAGAACGACTTCTGCTACGGCCACCTGCCCCGGATGACCGGCGACCACGGCACCTACCAGCAGGTCCTCAACATGATCGACGGGAAGATCCGGGGCTACTTCCTGCTCGGCCAGAACCCGGCGGTCGGCTCCGCGCACGGCCGCGCCCAGCGCCTCGGCATGGCCAACCTCGACTGGCTGGTCGTGCGCGACCTGTTCCTCATCGAGAGCGCCACGTTCTGGAAGAACAGCCCCGAGGTGGCCACCGGGGAGATCGTGCCGGAGCAGTGCCGCACCGAGGTGTTCTTCCTGCCGGCGGCCTCCCACGTGGAGAAGGAGGGCACGTTCACCCAGACCCAGCGGCTGTTGCAGTGGCGGGAGAAGGCCGTCGACCCGCCGGGCGACGCCCGCTCCGAGCTGTGGTTCTTCTACCACCTCGGCCGGCGGCTGCGGGAGAAGCTGGCCGCGTCGCCGCACCCGCGCGACCGGGCGCTGCTCGACCTGACCTGGGACTACCCGACGCACGGCCCGCACGCGGAGCCGAGCGCCGAGGCGGTGCTGCGGGAGATCAACGGGTACGAGGTGGCCACCGGCCGCCCACTGTCGGCGTTCGCGCAGGCCCGCGACGACGGCTCCACCGCGGTCGGCTGCTGGATCTACACCGGCGTCTACGCCGACGGCGTCAACCAGGCGGCCCGCCGCCGCTCCCGCCACGAGCAGGACTGGGTGGCGGCGCAGTGGGGCTGGGCGTGGCCGGCGAACCGCCGCACCCTCTACAACCGGGCCTCGGCCGACCCGCAGGGCCGCCCGTGGAGCGAGCGCAAGAAGTACGTGTGGTGGGACCCGGACGCCGGGGAGTGGACCGGCTACGACGTGCCGGACTTCGAGAAGACGAAGCCGCCCACCTACCGGCCACCGGAGGGCGCCTCCGGGGTGGAGGCCATCGCCGGCGACGACCCGTTCGTCATGCAGGGCGACGGCAAGGCCTGGCTGTTCGCGCCCAGCGGGGTGCTCGACGGCCCGCTGCCGGCGCACTACGAGCCGGCCGAGTCCCCGATGCGCAACCCCCTCTACGGGCAGCAGGCCAACCCGACCCGCAAGGTCTACGAGCATCCGGTCAACTCGGTCAACCCGAGCCCGCCGGAGGCGCACAGCGGCGTCTTCCCGTACGTGTTCACGGTCAGCCGGCTCACCGAGCACCACACGGCCGGCGGGATGAGCCGCACGGTGCGCCCGCTGGCCGAGTTGCAGCCGGAGATGTTCG
This sequence comes from Micromonospora sp. WMMD712, assembly GCF_029581295.1. Taxonomy (NCBI): domain Bacteria; kingdom Bacillati; phylum Actinomycetota; class Actinomycetes; order Micromonosporales; family Micromonosporaceae; genus Micromonospora; species Micromonospora sp. WMMD712. The sequence goes on along the minus strand of NZ_CP120743.1, from coordinate 758,081 downwards.
TGGAGGTCTCCCCGGAGCTGGCCGCCGAGGCGGGCCTGACGCACCTGGGCTGGGCGCACCTGGTCAGCGGCCGAGCCGTGATCGAGGCGAGGGTGCTGGTCACCGAACGGCTCACCCCGTTGCGGGTCGACGGCCGGGTCATCCACCAGCTCTGGCTGCCGTACCATTTCGGCACCGAGGGGCTGGTCACCGGCGACTCGGCCAACGACCTGTTCGGCATCACCCTGGACCCGAACGTGCTCATCCAGGAGAGCAAGATCGGCACCTGCGACGTGCGGCCCGGCCGCCGGCCCACCGGGCCGGCCCTGCTCGACCTGGTCGCCGACTACCGGCGGCGGGCCGGGATGACCCCGCAGCGCCGGGTCCCGATCGTGACCACCGACGCGGCGGGCGGCGGCGACGCGGCCGGCAGCACCGACGAACGCTCGGCGGGCGCGTCGGCCGACGAGCACGAGCATGACGGGGGCGGGGATGCCTGACGCCGACAGCCGCCACGGGCCGCTGGACCCGGCCCCGGACGCCGGCTGGACCGACGCCCGGCCCCGGATGGGTTTTTTCACCGACACCAGCGTCTGCATCGGCTGCAAGGCGTGTGAGGTCGCCTGCAAGGAGTGGAACGACGTGCCCGGCTCCGGGCTGGACCTGCTCGGCATGTCCTACGACAACACCGGCGCGCTGACGGCGAACTCGTGGCGGCACGTGGCGTTCGTCGAGCAGCCCCGCCCCGCCGCCCCGGCCGTCGACGCGCCGGGCAGCAGCGCCGCCGCCGGCCCGCAGTTCCTCGGCATGCCCGGCGCGCGGCCGCCCGGCCGGGACACCGGCGCCCAGACCCGCTCCGACTTCCGCTGGCTGATGATGTCGGACGTGTGCAAGCACTGCACCCACGCCGCCTGCCTCGACGTGTGCCCCACCGGGTCGCTGTTCCGCACCGAGTTCGGCACGGTCGTGGTGCAGGAGGACATCTGCAACGGCTGCGGCTACTGCATCCCCGCCTGCCCGTACGGGGTGATCGACCAGCGCTCCGGCGACGGCCGGGCGTGGAAGTGCACGCTGTGCTACGACCGGCTCGGCGCGGGCCTGACCCCGGCCTGCGCGCAGGCGTGCCCCACCGAGTCCATCCAGTACGGCCCCCTCGACGAGCTGCGGGAACGGGCGGCGCACCGGGTCGCCACCCTGCACGAGCGCGGCGTGCCGCAGGCCCGGCTCTACGGCCACGACCCCACCGACGGCGTCGGCGGCGACGGCGCGTTCTTCCTGCTGCTCGACGAGCCCGAGGTGTACGGGCTGCCGCCCGACCCGGTGGTCACCACCCGGGACCTGCCCCGGATGTGGAAACGGGCCGGGCTGGCCGCCCTGGCCATGGCGGCGGCGGCCGTCGTCGCGTTCGTCGGAGGATCCTCGTGAGCGCACCGCACCGGCCGGTCGGCGACCGGTTCCGCCGCTACCGCACCGGACGCGGCGGCGGGGAACAGTTGGCCGTCCCGCCGGCCGAGTTCACCTCCTACTACGGCCGCCCGATCCTGAAGCCGCCGGTGTGGAAGTGGGACATCGCGGCGTACCTGTTCACCGGCGGGCTGGCCGCCGGGTCGTCGTTGCTGGCCGCCGGCGGGCAGCTCACCGGGCGGCCGGCGTTGCGCCGCGCCGGCCGGGTCACCTCGCTGGCGGCGGTCACCGCCAGCGCCTACTTCCTCGTCAACGACCTGGGCCGGCCGGCCCGCTTCCACCACATGCTGCGGGTGGCGAAGCCGACCTCCCCGATGTCGGTGGGCACCTGGATCCTCACCGTGTTCGGCCCCGCCGCCGGGGTCGCCGCCGTCGCCGAGGCCGCGCCGTGGCTGCCCGAACGGGGCGTGCTGGGGGTGGGGCGGCGGGTGCTGCCCGCCGCCGGGCGGGCCGCCGGCCTGGTCGCCGCCGCCACCGCGCCGGCCCTGGCCACGTACACGGGGGTGCTGCTCGCCGACACGGCGGTGCCGTCGTGGCACGAGGCGTACCCGGAACTGCCGGCCATCTTCGCGGGCAGCGCCCTGGCCAGCGGCGCCGGCGTGGGCCTGCTCGCCGCGCCCTGCGCCCAGGCCGGCCCGGCCCGGCGGATGGCCGTGGCCGGCGCGGCCCTGGAGCTGTGGGGCGCGCACCGGGTGGAGACCCGCCTCGGCCTGCTCAGCGAGCCCTACCGCACCGGCGTGCCCGGCCGGCTGCTGCGCGCCGGCCGGACGCTGACCGCCGCCGGGGTCCTCGGCGCGCTGGCCGGTCGCCGCAGCCGGCTGCTGTCCGGCCTGTCCGGCGCGGCGCTGCTCGCCGCGTCGGTCGCCACCCGGTTCGGCATCTTCCACGGCGGCGTCGCCTCCGCCCGCGACCCGAAGTACACGGTGGTGCCGCAGCGCGCACGCCTCGACCGTCGCGCCGCCGGGAGCTGACGCCCTCCCCGCACGCCGGGCGCGGCGCTGTGGTCAAATGGCCGGTGGAGGCGTTCAGGCGGCTGGTGCCCCTCCCGGTCTTCAAAACCGGTGTGGTCCGGGACCCGGGCCAGGCGGGTTCGATTCCCGTCCGTCTCCGCCAGGCACCTCCGTGGGAAGGACGCGATGCGCGACGCCGATCCCCGCCGGCGGGTCCCGCGCACCGACGTCCTGCTCGCCGACCCCCGGCTGGCCGCCGCCGCCGACCGGCTGGGCCGCGACCGGGTCAAGGCCGCGGTCGTCGCCGCGCAGGCCCGCGCCCGCGCCGGCGAGATCACCCCCGATCGGGTACGCGACGCCGCCCTCGCCGCCCTGCCCGCCGCCGGCCCGGCGGCGGTGCTCAACGCCACCGGCGTCGTCCTGCACACCAACCTGGGCCGGGCCCCGCTGTCGGCCGTCGCCGTGGCCGCCGTGGCCGCCGCCGCCGGGCACACCGACGTGGAGCTGGACCTGACCACCGGCCGGCGGGCCCGGCGGGGCCGCGACGCCCTCGCCGCGCTCGCCGCCGCCGTGCCCGACGCGGGGGCCGTGCACGTGGTCAACAACGGCGCGGCGGCCCTCGTCCTGGCCGCCACCGCCCTCGCGGCAGGGCGGGAGATCGTGGTCAGCCGCGGCGAGCTGGTGGAGATCGGCGACGGGTTCCGCCTGCCCGACCTGCTGGCCAGCACCGGCGCGCGGCTGCGGGAGGTGGGCACCACCAACCGCACCACCCTCGCCGACTACGCCGACGCGGTCGGCCCCGACACCGGGTTCGTGCTGAAGGTGCACCCGTCGAACTTCGTGGTCACCGGCTTCACCAGCGCCGTCGGCGTCGACCGGCTGGCCACCCTGGGCGTGCCGGTCGTCGCCGACATCGGCTCCGGGCTGCTCGCGCCCGACCCGCTGCTGCCCGCCGAGCCCGACGCGGCGGGCACGCTGCGCGCCGGCGCGCACCTGGTCACCGCCAGCGGCGACAAGCTGCTCGGCGGCCCGCAGGCCGGGCTGCTGCTCGGCGACGCGGGCCTGGTCGACCGGCTGCGCCGGCACCCCCTGGCCCGCGCCCTGCGGGTCGACAAGCTCACCCTCGCCGCGCTGGCGGCCACCCTGCACGGCCCCGACACCCCCACCCGGGCGGCCCTGCACGCCGACCCGGCCGCCCTGCGGCGGCGCACCGAACGCCTGCGCGACCGGCTGACCGCCGACGGCTGCAAGGCCGAGGTGGTGCCCACGGCCGCCGTGGTCGGCGGCGGGGGCGCGCCGGGCGTCGAGCTGGACTCGTGGGCCCTGGCCCTGCCCGAGCGGTACGCCGGGCCGCTGCGCCTCGGCGACCCGCCCGTGCTCGGCCGGGTCACCCGGGGCCGGCTGCTGCTGGACCTGCGCTGCGTCCCCGCCGCCGCCGACGACGCGCTGCGGGCCGCCGTGCTGGCCGTGCCGGCGGAGGACTGACGTGCCGGCGGAAGCCGACCTGCGGGTGGTGGACTGACGTGCGGGTGGTGGCCACCGCCGGGCACGTCGACCACGGCAAGTCCACCCTGGTGCGGGCGCTGACCGGGATGGAACCGGACCGGTGGGCCGAGGAACGCCGCCGGGGCATGACCATCGACCTCGGCTTCGCCTGGACCACGCTGCCCTCCGGCGGCACCATCGCGTTCGTCGACGTGCCCGGCCACGAACGGTTCGTGCCGAACATGCTCGCCGGTGTCGGCCCCGCGCCCGCCGCGCTGTTCGTCGTCGCCGCCGACGAGGGCTGGATGCCCCAGTCCGCCGAGCACCTGGCCGCGCTGCACGCGCTGGGCGTCGCGTACGGGCTGCTGGTGGTGACCCGCGCGGACCTGGCCGACCCGGGTCCGGCGCTGGCCCACGCCCGCACGCAGCTCGCCGCCACCTCGCTGGGCCACGTGGAGGCCGTCGCGGTCAGCGCCGTCACCGGGGCCGGCCTGCCCGAGCTGCGGGCGGCCCTGGACCGCCTGACGGCCCGGCTGCCCGACCCGCCGGCCGACGCGCCGGTGCGGCTGTGGGTGGACCGGTCGTTCACCATCACCGGCTCCGGCACCGTGGTCACCGGCACCCTCGGCGGCGGCCGGCTGACCGTCGGCGACCACCTGGAGCTGGCCGGCACCGGCGAGCAGGTACGCGTGCGGGGCCTGCACCGCCTCGGCGAAGCCCGCGACCGGGTCGACGCGGTGGCCCGGGTCGCCGTGAACCTGCGCAACGTGCCCCGCGACCGGCTCGGCCGCGGCGAGGCGCTGCTCACCCCCGGCCGCTTCGGCCGCGCCGACCTGCTCGACGTGCGCGTCACCGGGGAGCCGGTGGCCGACCTGCCGGCGACGCTCACCTTGCACGTCGGCTCCGCCGCCGTGCCCGCCCGGGTGCGTCCCCTCGGCGTCGACACCGCCCGGCTGCGGCTGGCCCGCCCGCTGCCGCTGCTCGTCGGCGACCGGGCGCTGCTGCGCGACCCCGGCCGGCACCTGATCGCCGGCGGGGTGACCGTGCTGGACGTGGCCCCGCCGCCGCTGGCCCGGCGTGGGGCCGCCGCCGCCCGCGCCCGGGTCCTCGCCGGCCTCGACGGCCGCCCCGACCTGGCGGGGGAGCTGCGCCGCCGCGCCCTGGCCCGGGCGGGGGAGCTGACCCGGATGGGGGTGCCCGTCACCGCCGCCCCCGTCGCCGGGGACTGGCTGGCCGACCCGGAGCACTGGGCGGCCCTCGCCGCCCGGCTGACCGCCGAGACCACCCGGTACGCCGCCGAGCACCCCCTGGAGGCGGGCGTCCCCGTGGACGTGCTGCGCCACCGCCTCGGCCTGCCCGACCGGGCCCTGGTGGAGGCCCTCGTGCGCCCGCCGCTGCGGGTGACCGCCGGGCGGGTCACCGCGTCGGCCGGCGACGCGCTGCCCGAGCCGGTGGCCCGCGCGGTGGCCCGCGTCCGCGCCGAGTACGCCGACCGGCCGTTCCGGGCCCCGGAGGCGCACCGCCTCGCCGAGTGGGGGCTCGGGCCCCGGGAACTCGGGGCGGCGGTGCGGGCCGGGGCGCTGCTGCGGCTGGCCGACAGCGTGGTGCTGCTGCCCGGCGCCGTGGACGCCGCCGCCCGGGTCCTCGCCGGGCTTCCGCAGCCGTTCACGCTCAGCGCCGCCCGGCAGGCCCTGGACACCACCCGCCGGGTGGCGGTGCCACTGCTGGAGCTGCTGGACCGGCGGGGCGTCACCCGCCGCCTGCCCGACGACGCCCGCAGCGTCGTGTCCCCGCCTCCCTGACGGGCAGGTTCGGCGGCAACGCCACCTGCGTGGTGGGGCGGTGGCCTAGCGTGGCGGTCATGGACCCTTCGGCGGTCTGGCGGGACAAGAGCCACCGGTGGCGGATCGAGGCGTACCGGGCGCCGGACCTGCGCTTCGCCATCTTCGCCACGAACGGCCCCACCGAGTCGGCCCCGCTGTGGCTGTTCGGGATGGCGGCGCTCGCCCGCTGGCTGATGACCCACGCCATCTCCCTCGACGACCTGGAGACCGACTGACCGACCCCGGTCGAGTGAAAAGACCGTTTCGCCGACTTCGGCGCGGGTGGGGCTCCGTACCGTGCGGGGGGTGAAGGACCGGGGAATGCGGACGGTCGTCGCGGTGCTCGCCGGCCTCGCGGTCATCTACTTCGGCAGCCGGGGCCGCAGCGCCGACGACGGCGGCGGCGTGTCCGGCGGCGTGGTGATCCTCGCGGTGCTGGCCGCCGCCCTGGCCTGGCACCTGACCAGGCCGGGCGACAACGCGGCCAAGTGACGCCCACCGCCCCCGGCTGCGGTCTCAGCGGGCGGCGGCGCGCGTGACGTCCCGCGCGCAGTCCTCGTCCAGGGCCACCCGGACCAGCGCCGAGGCGAGCCGGCCGAAGTCCGCCCCGTCGACCAGCCCACCCAGCCCGCGCGGGTCGGCCGGCAGCCCCAGCAGCCCGGCCCCGGCCAGGGCACGCCGGTCGGCGTACGGGCGCACGTCCGCCCAGACCGACTGCGCCTCGCGCAGGAAGATGTCCGCACCGGTAGGCCCGATCCCGGGGAACTCGGTGAGCAGCCGCCGCAGCGCCGCCGGTGACCCGCCGGACTCCCGGTGCAGGCGGCGCAGATCGCCGCGCCAGCGGTCCAGGCACAGCCGCGCCCCGTCGCCGAGCATGGTGGCGGTCCGCTCGTCGTAGCGGCGGTAGTGCCCGCGGCCCAGCGCGTCGACGCGCGCCTGCCAGCTCGCCGCCGCCATCGCCTGCGGGGTGCGGTAGCCGCAGGCGAACAGCTCCCGGGCCGCCGCCACCGCCACGCCCGCCCGGATCCGGGTGCTCAGCAGTGTGGCCAGCACCAGCAGCTGGTACAGCGGGCCCGGCCGGTCGGCGAGCCGGATGCCGGCCTCCTGCGCGTACGTGCGGCCCTGCTGTTCCAGCAGGACCCGCACGGTCCTCCGGTCGTCTGCCACGCCTGCGGGATACCCACGCTGCGCCGGCCCATCCGCACGGTCCGCGGTCCGCGGTCCGCGGTTAGGAGGGGACCCCTGTACAACAGAATCCGTTAACAAGGGGCCCTTCCTTGCGCGTCAGCCCCGCCGCGACGAGGGCCGCCGCAGGCGGTGCCAGGTGGTTGCCGCCGCCATCCCGTACGCCAGGTGCGGCACCGCGTCCGACAGCCAGTCCGTGCGGCTCCACCGGCGCGGGTCGGTCACGCCCAGCGCCGTCATCGACGCGTCGGAGGCGGCCATGACGCCCCCGCCCAGCAGCAGCACCGCCACCGGCAGGGACGGGGTGCGCCGACGCGCGGCCAGCACGGCGAACACGACGCCGGCGGCGATGCCCAGCCCGTACCCGAGCAGGGGCCCGAGGCCCGCGCGGCGGTTGGCCGCCCGGTCCTCGGGCCCGAGGTCGACGTGCGCCAGCCCGGCCACGTGCCGGGCGGTCTCCTCGGGGGTGCTGCTCGCCGGTCGGGCGCGCAGCACCATGTCGACGTAGCTGACGACGTTGAGCGCGACGCTGCCGACCGCGCCGGCGACGGCCCCGTCGACCAGTGGCGTCCGGTTCACTTCGGGTCGCCCGGTTCGCGTTCGCCCTTCGGACCGTACGTCCGTTCGCCCCGCACGACGCCGCGTTGTCCCCGGTCGTCCTGCAGGATCCGGTTGGCCGCCCGGTTCGCCTCGGCGTCGGCCGCCCGTCCGGAGTTCTCGATCAGGTCGCGCAGCCGCGCCCGCTGCTTGTCGTACGCGTTGCTGCCCGGTCGTGGTCCTGGCATCGCCGCCTCCTGCGGTGGTGGGGCCGTTGGCGCAGGTCGTCTACCCGTCTGCGCCGCAGCCAACCGCCCCCGGCGGCCGCCGCTCAGGCCGGGGCGCGCACCACGGCGACGGGGCAGTCGGCGCGGTGCAGCACGGCGTGGCTGACCGAGCCGAGGAGCAAACCGGTGAGCTCGCCGTGGCCGCGCCCGCCGACCACCAGCAGTTGGGCGTCGCGGGAGGCGTCGGTGAGCGCGGCGACGGGCCGCCTGTGGGCCACCACCGCCTCGACGGGCACCTGCGGCCAGCGGTCGCCGACCCCGGCGAGGGAGTCGGCCAGCACCCGCTGCTCCTCGCCGCGCAGCCGGTCCTCGTCGTAGACGAGGGGTTGCATGTCGCCGGGCCCGGCGGAGGCGGGGTGCCGGTAGGCGTGCACCGCGCGCAGCGCGACGCCACGCGCCGCCGCGGCCTCGGCGGCGAACTCCACGGCCGCCCGCGACAGCGCCGAGCCGTCCACCCCGACCACGACCGGCCCGTCCGGGCGCGCCGCGCCGCGGGCCACCAGCACGGGACAGTCGGCGTACGCGGCGACCTGCACCGCCACGGAGCCGAGCACCAGCGCCCCGAACCCGCCCAGCCCCCGGTCGCCGACGACGACCAGCACGGCGGTGGGGGACTCGCCGACCAGCACGGCGGCCGCCTCCCCGTCGATGATCTCCCCGGTGACCCGCAGGCCCGGCGCGGCCTGCTCCGCCTCGGCGACGGCGTCGGCCACGAGTTGCCCCGCCTGCTCGCGCAGCCCGGCCCCGGGCGGGGCGCCGGCCGCCGGGCCGAGCGGCACCCGCAGCAGCGGCCAGATGAAGCCGTGCACCACCCGCAGCGGCCGGTCCCGGCGGGCCGCCTCCGCGGCGGCGAGCCGCACGGCCCGCAGGGACGACGGCGAGCCGTCCACGCCGACCACCACCGCCGCGCCGCTGGCCGCGTTCACCGCCGTACCTCCTCCGCCGTGCGTCCGCGGTCAGTATCGCGGCCCGCCGGGCGTCGCCGGGGCGATACCGCGCAGGCCCCCGAGCCGATACGGTGACCGGACATCTCGGACAGGAGAAGGACGCCGATGGACGACGCCGCGCAGCCCAGCACCGCCCGCATGATCGACTTCTGGCTCGGTGGGGAGCACCACTTCCCGGTCGACGTGGCGGCGGCCCGGGCCTTCGAGGGGGCGTACGGGCCGTGCGCCCCGCTGTTTCGCGACCTGCGGGCGTTCCTCGGCCGGGCCGTGCGGACGATCGCCGCCGCTGGGGTCGACGCCTTCCTGGTCTTCGGCGCGGGCGTGCCCACCCGCGGCAACGTGCACGAGGCGGCGCCGGAGGCGACGGTGCTCTACACCGACGTGGACCCGGTCACCGTCGGCCTCGGGCAGCGGATCCTGGCCGGCAGCGACCGGGCCGGCTACGGCTTCGGCGACGCCACCGATCTCGCCACGGTCGACCCCGCGCTGCTGCGCCGGTTCGTGCCGGGGTGGGGCCACCGCCCCGTCGGCGTGGTCTTCCTCGGCCTGGCGGCGTTCCTCGACGACGCGACGCTGCGGCGCACCCTCGACGACCTGTACGCGGCCACCGCCCCCGGCAGTTTCCTCGCCGTGGACTTCGACAGCGAGGAGTTGGCGGCGTATCCGCAGGCCCTGGCGATGATGGGCCCGACGTTCCGGATGCGGCCGCCCGGGGCGTTCGGTCCGCTGCTCGGCCGGTGGACGCCGACGCCGGAGGGCATCGTGCCGGTGACCCGGTGGCGTCCCGACGGCCCGCCGGCGGACCTGCCGGACGCCTTCCACGGCGGGCTCGCCGTCCGGCAGGCGGCCTGAGACGCGGCTCCCGCAGCGCCCGGTGACGCGCCCGACGGGGTTCGGGGTGACCGGGCCCGTCGGCGGGCCGGAGCCCCTCCGTATGATGCTTGCCCTACAGCAAGAGTTGTCGGAGGGTGATCATGCCGGAGGCGTCCGGAACGGTGTCCCGCGCGCTGCGCGAGGCGCCGCCCGACCGGTTGGCGGAGGCCGCCGACCGGGCCATCCGCGCTGCTCTCGGCGCGTCCCGGACCGACGTGTTCGTCGCCGACTACCGCATCAGCGGCCTGTGGCCGGTGCTGGACCCGGACCTGCCCGACGCCGGGTTCCTCGCCTGTCACGGCGTGGCGCAGCGCTGCTTCAGCAGCCAGCAGCCGGTCCTCGACAGCGGGGACGACGGCCGCTGCCGGGTCTACCTGCCGTTGACGGTGTGGGGCGAGCGCCTCGGCGTGCTCCTGGTCGAACTGCCGGCCGCCCCGGCCGCGTCGACCGTGGAGGCGGCCCGGGACATCGCCGGCGAGCTGGCGCTGGCGCTGCGCGCGGCCGACCGGGGGACCGACCGGTACCGGCGGGCCCGCCGCCGCGAGCGGCTGAGCATGGCCGCCGAGATGCAGTGGGACCTGCTGCCGGGGCGCAGCGTCACCCACGGCGCGTTCCTGCTGGCCGGGCAGCTGGAGCCGGCGTACACGGTGGGCGGCGACCATTTCGACTGGTCCGTCGACGGGGACCGGCTCGCGCTGACCGTGCTCAACGGCGCGGGCACCGGCCTGTCGGCGTCGCTGCTGACGGCGGTGGCGGTCAACGCGATGCGCAACGCCCGCCGCTCCGGCGGCGGCCTGGTCGAGCAGGCCGAACTGGCCTCGGACACGGTCTTCTTCCAGCACCGCGGCGAGCGGCACGTGGCGACGCTGCTGCTGGAGCTGGACGCCACCGACGGCCGGGTCCGGGCCGTGGACGCGGGCTCGCCCCACGTGCTGCGGCTGCGGGGCGGTTCGGTGCAGCGGGTGCCGCTGGAGCAGCAGCTGCCGCTGGGCATGTTCGCCGAGACCCGCTACGAGGTGCAGGAGTTCACCGTCGAACCGGGCGACAGACTCTTCGTGGTCAGCGACGGCGTGTACGCGGCGGCGCCGGGCGGCGGTGAACCGTACGGCGAGCGGGCCATGGCGCGCTCGATGCGCGCGACGCGCTTGCAGCCGGCGACGGAGGCAGTTGGTACGGTGATGCGCGGGCTGCAGTCCTATCACGCCGACGCCGATCTGCGTGACGACGCGGTGGTCGTCTGCCTCGACTGGCGCGGCCGGGCCGGTGGTCCGGGCGGCGGGGCGCGGTGACGGGGCGGTAGCGGGACACGGACATCGCAGGGGACGTCGGGTGGAGCAACCGGATCTCGCCGCGGCGATCGACGCCGCAGCCGAGGCGCTCGTGCGCGTGCTCGACCCCACGGGCTCCCGGCACCAGATGACGGTGTCCCCCACGCAGCTGCGGGTGCTGTCGCTGCTCAGCGCCCGTCCCCGCACCAACGTGAACCGCCTCGCCGAGCTGCTCGACGTGGTGCCGTCGTCGGCGAGCCGGCTGTGCGACCGGCTGGAGGCGATCGGGCTGCTGCGCCGAGTGGCCGACCCACGGGACCGGCGGGAGGTGCGGCTGGTGCCCACGGCGGCGGCCGAGGCGCTGCTGCGGGAGCTCACCGAGCGCCGGCACCGGGCGGTCCGCGCGGTGCTGGAGCGGATGCCGTCGCGTACCCAGCACGAGCTGCTGTTGTCGCTGCTGGCATTCGGTCAGGCGGCGGCCCCGACGCCGGCGGCGGTCCAGCCGGAGCCGGGCACCCGGACGGCCTGAGCGCGCCGCCACCCGCGACGATCGCCGCGACGTGAGCTGAGCCACAGTGACGTGACCACCCCGGCGAGGCGAACGCGGGCCGGCGGGGGCCGGAGCCAGGCCCGATATAGTGGCAGCGCAACTCACCGGCCCCTGATCCCGCGATCGGGGGCCGCACCAGGGGAGGTCCCAGCCCGGGATCCGAAGGCGCCGGCGGGGGCCGGCCCGGCAACGCGCACGTCCCTCCGCAGCGCCCGTTCGGGCGCCGGACCGTGCTGCGAGGGGAGGTTCGGTGTCGCGTCGGCCGGCGGGGGCCCCGCCCCCGGATGAGACCCGCGGCCCGGGTGCCGCGCCGACCGGGGACCGCGTCCTCACCCTGCCCAACCTGATCAGCCTCGTCCGGCTGCTCGGCGTGCCGCTCTTCCTCTACCTGCTGCTGGTCGCCCGCGCCGACGTGGCCGCGCTGGTGGTCCTGGCGCTGGGGGGCACGACGGACTGGGTCGACGGCTGGATCGCCCGCCGCCTGCGGCAGGTCAGCCGGCTGGGCGAGCTGCTCGACCCGTTGGCCGACCGGCTCTACATCCTGGCGACCCTGCTGGCGTTCACCGCCCGCGAGGTGGTGCCGTGGCAGTTCACCCTGGCGCTGCTGGCCCGGGAGCTGCTGCTGCTGGCCTCGCTGGGGGTGCTGCGCCGGCACGGGTACGGGCCGCCGCCGGTGCACTACGTCGGCAAGACCGCCACGTTCCTGCTGCTGGCCGCCTTCCCGATCCTGCTGCTGGCGCACGCCACGTCGGCGGCCACGGCGACGGTGGCCGGCGCGGTCGGCTGGGGGCTGGCCTGGTGGGGGCTGGTGCTGTACTGGGCGGCCGGCGCGCTCTACGTGGTGCAGGCGGCGCGGCTGGTGCGGGCGGTGCGCTCCCCGGCGGCGGGGGCGGCGGCGTGACCGGCCCGCTGCGGAGCCGGCCCGACGCCCCGCAAGGCGACAGCCCGGCGTCCCGGGTGTACGCGCCGGACTTCCTCACCGAGCTGTTCCGCAATCCGCTCGACCCGGGCTACGCCGACGCGGCGGCCCGTCGTCGGGACACGCCGCCGTCGGGGTGGCGCGGCCGGTCGGCGCGGTCGGTCAGCGTGGTGGTGCTCGTGGCGCTGGGGTTCCTGTTCGCGGTGGCGTACCGGCAGACGATGGCGGAGGAGCCGGGGCGCAGCAAGGCGCGGGCGGACCTGGTGGCGCAGATCAAGGAACGCGAGGCGGAGACCGACGAGATGGCGGCCCGGGCCGACCGGCTGCGGGAGGAGGTCGGCCGGCAGCGGGACGCCGCGCTCAGCGGCTCGCAGGCGTCGCGGTTGCGGCGGCTGGAGGCGGGCACCGGCCTGGGGCGGGTGCGCGGGGACGGCGTGGTGGTCCGGCTGGCGGACGCGCCGCCGAAGGGCGACGGGTCGGTGACCGGCTCCGAGGGCGGGCCGCCGCGGGTGCTGTACACGGACCTGCAGAAGGTGGCCAACGACCTGTGGGCGGCCGGCGCCGAGGCGGTGGCGATCAACGGCCAGCGGTTGACGGCGACGTCGACGATCCGGTCGGCGGGCGCGGCGATCCTGGTGGACTTCCGGCCGGTGACCGGGCCGTACGAGGTGTCGGCGATCGGGCCGGGCTCGCTGCGCGACCGGTTCGACGACAGCCGGGCGGCGTTCCTGATGCGGGAGCTGGTGAACTCGGTGGGGCTGTCGTTCCAGGTCCGGGAGGTGGAGGACCTCACCCTGCCGGCGGCGCCGGAGCCACGGCTACGCTACGCCGAGCCTTCGGTCAGTCCGAGCCCGTCCGCGTCGGGTTCCGGCGGCGTCGAGGGTTCGTCCGGTCCTGAGCCGTCCGGCTCTGCTTCGTCTCCCAGTCCTTCCGGAGGTGGCCGATGATCGCGGTGCTGGCGTTGCTCGCCGGGGTGGTGCTCGGGGTGTACCTCGATCCCACGGTTCCCGCGGCGTTGCAGCCGTATCTGCCGATCGCGGTGGTGGCGGCCCTGGACGCGGTGTTCGGCGGGGTGCGGGCGAAGTTGGACCGGATCTTCGACGACAAGCAGTTCGTGGTGTCGTTCATCTCGAACGTGCTCGTGGCGGGTCTGATCGTCTACCTGGGTGACCAGCTGGGCGTGGGTGGGCAGTTGTCCACCGGCGTGGTGGTGGTGCTCGGGGTGCGCATCTTCGGCAACGTGGCGGCGATCCGTCGCCACCTGTTCCGGGCGTAGGCTCGACGGCGATGAGCGAGGAGCAGACCGAGACGGGCACGGGGTGGCCGCAGCCTGCGGTGCCGGGCCGGCGCACGGGGCCGGATCCACGGCCGGGCGCGCCGGACTCCGACGAGACGTCGCCGCTGAGCCCGCAGGGCGAGCCCCCGGGCCGGGAGTCGCCGCCGCCGGGGGACCCGGAGTCCGGCGACACGGCGACGGTGGACCTGTCGTCGGTGACCCCTCCGGCCGCTGCGACGCCCGCCGCGCCGGCCGCCGTGGCGCGCCGCTTCACGTCGGCGGGGGCGATGATCGCCCTGCTGCTGGGCCTGCTGGGGTTCACCCTGGTGGTGCAGCTGCGCACGACGTCGACGGATCCGACGTCGGCGGCGACGCGGCAGGAGGACCTGGTGCGGATCTTCTCGGACCTGGATTCGCGGGAGAAGCGGCTGCGCCAGGACATCGAGGCGTTGGAGGAGAGCCAGCGGCAGTTGCGCTCCGGTGAGCAGGGCCGGCAGGCGGCGTTGCAGGAGGCGACGCGGCGGGCCGACGAGCTGGGCATCCTGGCGGGGACGCTGCCGGCGCGGGGCCCCGGGTTGAGCGTGCGTTTCGAGGCCGGGGCGAAGCCGATCTCGGCGTACCGGGTGCTGGACGCGGTGCAGGAGCTGCGGGGCGCGGGCGCGGAGGCGATGCAGATCGCCGGTGGCGACGGCTCGGCGGTGCGGATCATCGCGTCGACGTACTTCCTGGACGGATCGGGTGGGGATCTGGTGGTCGACGGGCGTCGGCTGTCGGGTCCGTTCACGATCACGGTGATCGGTGATCCGACGACGATGGCGACGGCCTTGAAGATTCCGGGCGGGGTGGCCGCGTCGGTCGCCGGTGACGGCGGTAACGTGATCGTCGAGGATCGTGAGGTGGCCGACGTGTCGGCGCTGCACGCGCCCGTGAAGTTGGAGCACGCCCGTCCGGTCTCCTGACCGGTGCGGCCCGCGCCGGTCCGCCGGCGCACCACTGGTCGGCACGACGATGAAGGACGCGTCTGGTGATTCCCGAGGATCTGCGGTATACCGCTGAGCACGAGTGGGTGGCGGGTGACGGTTCGGGCGCGGTCCGGGTCGGCATCACGCACTTCGCACAGGACGCCCTGGGTGACATCGTCTTCGTCCAGTTGCCCGAGGAGGGCGCGGAGGTGGCCGCGGGCGACTCGTTGGGTGAGATCGAGTCGACCAAGAGCGTGTCCGAGATCTACGCCCCCGTCAGCGGGGTGGTGGTGGCGCGGAACGACGCGTTGGTGGACACTCCGGAGGTGATCAACTCCGACCCGTACGGTGCGGGTTGGCTGGTGGAGATCACGCCGGGTGATCCGGCGGCGGTGGACGGGCTGCTGACCGCCGGGGCCTACCGCGAGCTCACCGAGAGCTGAGTGCCCGTTGGGCGTGTGGTGTTCGTGCCGCGCGTCCGGTTGCCCTGCATTTCGGCGCTGGCTAGGCTCGCCCAGTCGACCGAGAACCCATAAGTTGAGCGTTGCGGAATTGCCTTTCCGGGCACGGGGAGCCAGCCGCCGGGTGTGCTGCCCGGCGGCCAGACCCGAATCACCCGACGCCGACGCGAAACAGATCCGTGAGGTGGTCCCATGACGCGGCCAGACGACGAGTTCCCCCCACTCGACGTCACTTCGACGCTCAATCTCGGTTCGCTCGACGAAGTGCTGGAGGGGCCGGACACCGATGTGGTGCCGAGCCGGATGTCCGGTTCGTTGCCGCCGGGAATGGCGCTGCTGGTGGTTCGTCGGGGCCCGAACGCGGGCGCCCGGTTCCTGCTGGACCACGACGTGACGACGAGTGGCCGGCACCCGGACAGCGACATCTTCCTCGACGATGTGACCGTGTCGCGTCGGCACGCGGAGTTCCACCGGGACGGCGGGACGTTCACGGTGCGGGACGTGGGCAGCCTGAACGGCACCTACGTCAACCGGGAGCGGGTCGAGGCGGCCACGTTGAGCAATGGTGACGAGGTGCAGATCGGCAAGTTCCGGGTGGTGTTCATCGCCGGTCCGCGCCCGGAGGAGGAGGCCGGCCGGGGGTGAACGAGCCTGCGGCCTCGACGCCGCCCGGGGCGGCCCGCGCGCAACCGCTGATGAGCATCGGCGAGGTGCTGGGGCAGTTGCGGGTGGAGTTTCCCGACGTCACGATTTCGAAGTTGCGGTTCCTGGAGGCCGAGGGCCTCGTCGAGCCGCAGCGCACCGCTGCGGGCTACCGGAAGTACAGCTGGGACGACGTGGCGCGGTTGCGGTTCGTGCTGACCGCGCAGCGTGACCAGTACCTCCCGCTGCGGGTGATCCGTGAGCAGCTGGCGCAGTGGGACGCGGACGACGGGCCCGCGCCGGCGCGGCCGACGCTGGTGGCGGTGGGCCCGGGCGGTGAGGTGCCGGGTCGTTCCGCGCCGGCGGATCAGCCGGTGGATGCGGCCCAGGTGCGGTTGGGTCGGTCCGACCTGGTCGCGCGCAGCGGGATCGACGAGTCGACGTTGGGCGAGTTGGAGCGGCTCGGGGTGTTGGTGTCCGATCCGCCGGGTTGGTACGACGGCGACGCATTGATCATCGCGCGGGCGGTGGCGGGTCTGGCGGCGTACGGGCTGGAGCCCCGGCACCTGCGGGGTTACCGGACGGCGGCGGACCGGGAGGTGGGTTTGTTCGCGCAGTTGGTGGCGCCGTTGGTGCGGCAGAGCGACCCGGCGGCGCGGGCGCGGGCGGCGGAGACGGCCCGGGAACTGGTGGCGTTGTCCCAGCAGTTGCACGCGGCGTTGGTGCGGGTGGGGCTGCGGTCGACGTTGGGCCGGTGATCGTGGTGGTGTGCGCGCGGCCCGGGCGTCGGCCCGGGCCGCGCGGCGTCTGGCGGGCGCGATGGGCGGGGCCGGCTTCCGGGGGCGTGTCGTAGGCTTGCCGGGGTAACCCCTTCTCTGGCGCGGGGCGTGCGGGTAGCGCATGGGATGCGCGTGTCGCGGCCCGTGTACCGTGCAGGGAAGGTCGCGGTACGGGCGTAGGTGACAACGACACGGAGGCGGCGGTGCGCGAGCTGAGCGTGGTCGGGGTTCGGGTGGAGCTGCCCAGCAACCAGCCGATCGTCCTGCTGCGGGAGGTCGAGGGGGATCGCTACCTGCCGATCTGGATCGGTGCGGTGGAGGCGACGGCGATCGCGTACGAGCAGCAGGGGGTCAAGCCGGCCCGGCCGTTGACGCACGATCTGCTGCGGGACGTGCTGGCGGCGTTGCAGGCGCCGTTGCGGGCGGTGGAGATCACCGAGTTGAAGGAGAACGTCTTCTACGCCGACCTGCTGATCGGTGACAACGGGGTGCGGGTGTCGGCGCGGCCGAGTGATTCGATCGCCCTGGCGTTGCGGGTCGGCGCGCCGATTCGTTGTGCCGAGCAGGTCCTCTCCGAGGCGGGGATCGTGATCCCGGACGAGCAGGAGGACGAGGTGGAGAAGTTCCGCGAGTTCCTGGAGCAGGTGCGTCCGGAGGACTTCGCGGGCTGACCCCGTTTCCCGACCCACCGGCGTGCTCACTGAGGGTGACCGGCCGGAGCGTCGGTGATCTTTGCCGTGGCTGCGCGGCGTGTCGCAACCGTTCCTGCGCGGTAACTCCTCAAGGGCGCTATAGGGTTGCCGTGTCGAGGGGTGCACGTCCCGGATGCGACGTGTCACCGCACTGGCGGGGAGGTTGGTCCGGATGCACGAGCCGCGAGATCCCGAGCCTGGCACGCAAGCGCAGGAGACGGGTGTGGTGCCGGCGGGGCCGGCGACTGAGGGTGACGGTGCGGTGGGCTACCGGGGTGTGACCGCGTGCCACGCGGTCGGCATCACCTACCGGCAGCTGGACTACTGGGCGCGCACGACGCTGGTGGTGCCGAGCGTGCGGGACGCGTCGGGTTCGGGGACGTCCCGGTTGTACTCGTTCCGCGACCTGGTGGTGTTGAAGGTCGTGAAGCGTCTGCTGGACGCCGGGGTGTCGTTGCAGAACATCCGCAAGGCGATCGAGGCGCTGCGCTCGCGCGGCGTGGCCGACCTGGCGGGGATCACGCTGATCTCGGACGGCACGACGGTCTACGAGTGCCGGTCGCCGGAGGAGGTGGTCGACCTGTTGCAGGGCGGCCAGGGCGTGTTCGGCATCGCCATCGGCGGCGCGTTCAAGGAGATCGAGGGCTCGTTGTCGCACCTGCCCGCGGAGCCGGCAGAGCCGGCGGCCGGGGCGGCGGGCGACGACGCCGTGCAGGACGAGTTGGCGGCGCGCCGGGCGCGCCGCCGGGCGGGCTGACCCTCCGGCGGCCGGCGGCGCTGGTCGGGCACTGTCCCGGGCGGTCCGGTTTGGTGGGGACCGTCGTGTGTGTGTGCTCACGGGACATGTCGGGTCGGGTTGACAGCTTTTGGGTTGCCAGGAATCCTATGGGGCGGCCTTTGCGGCTCGCTGCGGGCACGTCACCGTCGGTGAGTGCGGTGGCGAGCCGCGGCCGGTGGACGGGACGACCCAGGGTGTGGCGACGGCGCCGCCCGACGATCGGATTTGAACCGAAGTGCAGACTGACAGTCAGGCCGGCGTGACCCTGGTGGACGTCGGCGGACCTGCCCTGGGCGGCTCCGGGTGCCCGGTGGCGCACGCGCCCGGCCCGCTGCCGTCGCCACCGCCCGCGCCGGCCGGCGACGTGCTGGCGGAGGCGACGGAGTTCCTGCACCTGTTCCACGCGGAGCGGCGGCTGCCCGGGGTGGCCGCGCGGATCGCGCAGGTGCGGGAGGAGATCGCCGTGACCGGCACGTACCGGCACACCCGGGAGGAGCTGACGCACGGCGCGAAGGTGGCGTGGCGGCAGTCGGTGCGCTGCGTGGGCCGGGTGCGGTGGGCGGGCCTGCGGGTGCGTGACCGCCGGGACGTGACGACGGTGGCGGGGATCGCGCAGGAGCTGGCGCGGCACCTGGCGGCGGCGGACAACGGTGGCCGGATCCAGTCGGTGATGACGGTGTTCGCCGCGGACCGGCCGGGGGTGGGGCCGCGGGCGCGGATCTGGAACGACCAGCTGATCCGCTACTGCGGCCACCGGGTTGCCGACGGGTCGGTGCTGGGCGATCCCGCCCAGCTGCCCATGACGGACGCGGCGCTGGCCCTGGGGTGGCGGCCGCCGCCGGCGCCGGGCCGGTTCGACCTGTTGCCGTGGGTGATCGAGACGGCGTACGAGGATCCGACGCTGGTGCGGGTGCCCCGGGACCTGGTGCGGGAGGTCGCGCTGACGCACCCGGCGTACCCGTGGTTCGCCGGGTTGCGGCTGCGGTGGCACGCGGTGCCGGTGATCAGCAACATGCGGTTGCGCGTCGGCGGGGTCGACTACAGCTGCGCGCCGTTCAACGGCCACTATCTCAGCGACGAGATCGGCACCCGCAACATGGGCGACCGGGACCGCTACGACCAGCTGCTGCCGGTGGCCCGGGGGCTGGGGCTGGACACGTCGCGGGAGGACACGCTGTGGCGGGAACACGCCGCGTTGGTGATCAACCAGGCGGTGTTGCACTCGTTCCGTCTGGCGGGGGTGCGGGTGTCCGATCCGCACACCGAGTCGGAGCTGTTCCTGCGGTTCTGCGCGCAGGAGGAGCGGGCGGGGCGGCCGGTGCACGGCGACTGGTCGTGGCTCAACGGCAGCGTCGGCTGGGCGGCCCTGCACGCGGTGCACCACCGCTACTACGACCCGGGGGTGCCGAACCCGAACCTGTGGCCGACGCCGCGGGCGTACGGAGCGGCCGGCGCGCCGGAGGCGACCCTGCGGGCGCGTCACGACGCGGCCCGCTGGCGGGAGGACTGAGAATGGACGTCGCGGCATTGCGGCAGAGCTGGGCGCAGTTGCGGGTGGCGGGTCCGGAGGCGGCGAAGTACTTCTACGCGACGCTGTTCACCATCGCGCCGGAGGTGCGGTCGATGTTCCCGACGAACATGCGCTACCAGGAGGACAAGCTGCTGGCGGCGTTGGGGCACATCGTCAGCCACGTCGACGACGAGCGGGAGCTGGCGGGCTTCGCCCGCCGGCTGGGCGCCGACCACCGCCGGTTCCGGGGCGAGGACCCGCAGGGCCGGACGGTGCCGCTGGGCCAGGGGCACTACCACTGGGTGGGCCAGGCGTTGCTGGCCACGTTGGAACGGTTCCTCGGGCCGCAGTGGACGCCGGGGCTGCGGGCGGACTGGGCGACGGCGTACGAGGTGGTGTCGGGGTTGATGCTGGCCGGCGCGGCGGACGCGGACCGGTCGTCGCCGCCGCTGTGGGAGGCGCAGGTCCTCGCGGTGCAGCGACGCCGCGCGGACCTGTGCGTGTTCACGGTGCGCCCCAACTACCTGTGCGAGTACCTCCCGGGGCAGTCGCTGCCGGTGCAGGTGCCGCAGTTGCGGCTGTGGCGGTACCTGTCGCCGGCCAACGCGCCCCGCCCCGACGGCACCATCGAGTTCCACGTGCGCGCGGTGGGCCGCTTCTCGACGCACCTGGTGCGCCGCCTGCGGGTGGGGGACCAGGTGCTGCTGGGCTCGCCGACGGGCGCCGCGCTGGCGGCCTACGACCGGTCGCCGCAGCTGCCGTTGCTGCTGGTGGCGGGCGGGACGGGGCTGGCGCCGTTGCGGGCGGTGGTGGAGGCGTTGCGGGCGGGCCCGGGGCGGCCCACGACGCTGGTGGTGGGCGGCCGGACCCCGGAGGACCTCTACGACGACGCGTCCGTGCGGGAGCTGGCGGACGCGACGGGCTGGCTGCGGTACGTGCCGACGGTGCAGACCGGTTGGGGCTGGTCGGGCGCCGTGGGCACGGCCGGCGACACGGCGGTGCGGCTGGGGCCGTGGGAGGAGGCCGAGGTGCTGGTGTGCGGCAGCCCGGAGATGACGCGCCAGACGATCGGGGCGCTGCTCGGGGCGGGGGTGGCCCCGCACCGGATCCTCGCCGAGGCCTACGACCACTGCCAGTACCCGCCGCTGGCCGGCGGGACCGCCGCGGCGGCGGTGCGGGACTTCAGCGCGACGGGGGCCCGATGAGCGTCGACGCGGGTGACCACGGCGGCACGGCCCGGGTGGTGGGCACGTTGGCGGCCCGCCGGTTCCGGGGCGGCGACTGGCTGCCGGTCGACCAGGTCGCCGACGTGGCCCGGTCGGCCGACGAGCGGATCGGGTTGCTGCACGGTGAGCTGGAGCGGCTGCGCCGGGAGAACGAGGCGCTGGTGCGGCAGGTGGAGATGCTGCGTCACGGCGCGCTGCCGAGCGCGGCCCCGCAGGGCCCGGACCCGATGGTGATCGAGTTGGCGGTGCGGGCGCAGGAGGAGGCGAACCGGACGATCGAGGACGCCGGCGCGGAAGGCGCGGAGATCATCGCGGACGCGCGGCGGCAGGCCGAGGAGATCGTCGCCGAGGCGCACCGGCGGGCGGGCGCGCTGCTCGGCACCCGCCCGGACGCGGCGGACGCCCGCGCCGAGGAGCTGCGGCTGCTGGGGCGGGTGCGTGAGCTGGAGGGCCGGCAGGCGGCGCTGGCGGCCGCGGCGCAGCAGCAACTGAGCCGGTGGCAGGCCTTCCTGGCGGGGCAGGCCGAGCAGGTACGGGCGCAGGCGGAGCACACCGCCGAGGCCGACCGGCAGTTGCGTCAGGTCCTCGGCGGGTAGGCGAGCAGCGTCACGCGCCCGGTGGTCGCCGACACCGGGCACGCCGGGGCAGCATGGACGCCGTGACGCAGACGATCGATGCGGTGGCGGGCCTGCTCGCCGAGGGTGGTGTCGTGGTTCTCAGCGGCGCCGGCCTGTCGACGGAGTCGGGCATCCCCGACTACCGGGGGCCCAGCGGCGTGGCGCGCCGGCACACCCCGATGACGTTCCAGGCGTTCACGCAGGACCCGGTGGCGCGGCGGCGCTACTGGGCGCGCAGCCACCTGGGGTGGCGCACGATCGCCCGCGCCGCGCCCAACGACGGGCACGCCGCGGTGGCCCGGTTGCAGCGCGGCGGCCTCGTCGACGCCGTGATCACCCAGAACGTCGACGGCCTGCACACGGCCGCCGGGTCGACGCCGGTGGTGGAGCTGCACGGGAGCCTCGACGCGGTGGTGTGCCTCGACTGCGGCGACCGCACCACCCGCGAGGAGCTGGACCGGCGGCTGCGGGACGCGAACCCGGGGTTCTCGGCGGCGGTGTCGGCGGTCAACCCGGACGGCGACGTCGACCTGCCCGACGCCCAGGTGGCCCGGTTCCGGCCGGTGGACTGTGCCGGGTGTCACACCGGCATGCTGAAGCCGGACGTGGTGTTCTTCGGGGAGACGGTGCCGCCGGCGCGGGTCGCGACGTGCTTCGACCTGGTGCGACGGGCCCGGGCGTTGCTGGTGCTCGGCTCGTCGTTGACGGTGATGTCGGGACGCCGGTTCGTGATCCGGGCGGCGAAACAGGGCATTCCGGTGGCGATCGTCAACCAGGGGCCCACCCGCGGCGACGGCTACGCCACCGTCCGCGTCGACGCCCCGCTGGGCGTGGTGCTGCCGGAACTGGCCGACCGCCTCGCCCCCCGCGCGTCGCCGGCCGCGCCGCGCGCCGACGCGGCGGTGACGCGCGGGTGATCCGCTGCGGGGACGACATCCGCCGGTAACAGCCGCGCTGGTAGCGTGGTCGGTGCCGGTACCCCGCGTGGGAGAGACCGCCCGAGGTGTTCGGGGCGGCGCCGAAGGGGCAGCTTCCTCCCCGGAACCTCTCAGGCAGAAGGACCACGTGGGCAGGCACTGTGGAGCGCCCTGCCCGGGGTGCGACTCAGGGGGAGGCCGACCTGTCGACCTCACCCCGGGGAGCGCCGCCCATGACCACAGAGCAGTTCGCCGCCCGCCACATCGGCCCCGACGCCGACGCCGAGCGCCGCATGCTCGACGTCGTCGGCTACGACTCGATCGACGAGCTGATGGACGCGGCGATCCCCGAGGTGATCCGCTGGCACGGCGCCCTGGACCTGCCGGAGCCGGCCAGCGAACACGACGCCCTCGCCGAGCTGCGCGAGATCGCCGGCCGCAACACCGTCGCCGTGTCCATGATCGGGTTGGGTTACCACGGCACGCACACCCCGGCGGTGATCCGCCGCAACGTGCTGGAGAACCCGGCCTGGTACACGGCGTACACGCCGTACCAGCCGGAGATCAGCCAGGGCCGGCTGGAGGCGCTGCTGAACTTCCAGACGATGGTCACGGACCTGACGGGGCTGGCCACGGCGAACGCGTCGATGCTCGACGAGGCCACGGCCGCGGCGGAGGCGATGACCCTGGCCCGGCGGGCGTCGAAGTCCCGCAGCAGGGTGTACGTGGTCGACGCCGACGCGTTGCCGCAGACCATCGCCGTGATCGCCAGCCGGGCGCAGCCGCTGGGCATCGAGGTGCGCGTGGTGGACCTGGACGTCGACGAGCTGCCGGGGGAGTTCTTCGGCCTGCACCTGCAGTACCCGGGAGCCTCGGGGGCCGTACGCGACCACACGCCGCTGGTCGACGCGGCCCACGCGGCCGGGGCGCTCGTGACGGTGGCGGCGGACCTGCTGGCGTTGACGCTGCTGCGCGCGCCGGGGGATATCGGCGCGGACATCGCCGCCGGCACCACCCAGCGCTTCGGGGTGCCGATGGGCTTCGGCGGCCCGCACGCCGGCTACCTGGCGGTGCGCGCCGGCCTGGAGCGGATGCTGCCCGGCCGGCTCGTCGGGGTGTCCCGCGACGCCGCCGGCAACCCGGCGTACCGGCTGGCGTTGCAGACCCGTGAGCAGCACATCCGGCGGGAGAAGGCGACCAGCAACATCTGCACCGCGCAGGTGCTGCTGGCGGTGATGGCCGGCATGTACGCCGTCTACCACGGCCCCGACGGGCTGCGGGCGATCGCGCGGCGTACCCGTGCGATGGCGGCGCGGCTCGCGGCCGGGCTGCGCGCGGGCGGGGTGAGCGTCGCCGACGCCGCGTTCTTCGACACGGTCCTCGCGACCGTGCCGGGCCGCGCCGCTCAGGTGGTCGCCGACGCGCAGCGGCGCGGGGTGAACCTGCGGCTGGTCGACGCCGACCGGGTGGGGGTGTCCTGCGACGAGACGACCACCCCGGCGCACCTGGCCGCGGTGTGGGCGGCGTTCGGGGTGCCCACGTTCGACGGCGACGTCGACCCGGCGTGGCCGGCGGGGCTGGCGCGCACGTCGGCGTTCCTGACCCACCCGGTGTTCGGCGCGCACCGCTCCGAGACGGCGATGCTGCGCTACCTGCGGCGGCTGGCGGACTTCGACTACGCCCTGGACCGGGGCATGATCCCGCTGGGCTCGTGCACGATGAAACTGAACGCGACCACCGAGATGGAGCCGGTGAGCTGGGCGGAGTTCGCCCACGTGCACCCGTTCGCGCCGCCGTCGCAGACCGCCGGCTACCGGGAGCTGATCGCCCAGCTGGAGGCGTGGCTGGCGGAGGTGACCGGCTACGACGCGGTCAGCGTGCAGCCCAACGCCGGGTCGCAGGGGGAGCTGGCGGGGCTGCTGGCGATCCGCGCCTACCACGCCGACCGGGGTGAGGCGCACCGGGACGTGTGCCTGATCCCGTCGTCGGCCCACGGCACCAACGCCGCGTCGGCGGTGATGGCGGGGATGCGGGTGGTCGTCGTGGGCTGCGACGACGACGGCAACGTCGACCTGGTCGACCTCGACGCGAAGATCGACAAGCACCGGGACGCGCTCGCGGCGATCATGGTGACGTACCCGTCGACGCACGGGGTGTACGAGACGGGCATCGCGCAGTTGTGCGCGCGGGTCCACGACGCCGGCGGCCAGGTCTACGTCGACGGGGCGAACCTCAACGCCCTGGTCGGCTTCGCCAAGCCGGGCCGCTTCGGCGCGGACGTGTCGCACCTCAACCTGCACAAGACGTTCTGCATTCCGCACGGCGGCGGCGGGCCGGGGGTGGGCCCGGTGGCGGTGCGGGCGCACCTGGCCCCGTTCCTGCCGGGTGACCCGTGCGGCGACGGCGGCGACGGCCGGCCGGTGATCTCGGCGGCCCGGCACGGGTCGGCGGGGATCCTGCCGATCCCGTGGGCGTACCTGCGGATGATGGGCGCGGCGGGCCTGTCCCGGGCCACGGGGGTGGCGGTGCTCGCCGCGAACTACGTGGCGGCGCGGCTGCGGGAGCACTTCCCGGTGCTGTACGCGGGCAACAAGGGCCTGGTGGCGCACGAGTGCATCCTGGACCTGCGGCCGGTGACGAAGGCCACGGGGGTCACCGTCGACGACGTCGCCAAGCGGCTCGTCGACTACGGGTTCCACGCGCCGACGATGTCGTTCCCGGTGGCGGGGACGCTGATGGTGGAGCCGACCGAGAGCGAGGACCTCGCCGAGCTGGACCGGTTCTGCGCCGCGATGATCGCCATCCGCGCGGAGATCGACGCGGTGGCCTCGGGCCGGTGGCCGGCCGGCGACAACCCGCTGGCCAACGCGCCGCACACGGCGGCGATGGTGTCGGCCGACGAGTGGCCGCACCCCTATCCGCGGTCGGTGGGGGGTTATCCGGCGGGCGTGGACCGGGCCGGGAAGTACTGGCCGCCGGTGCGGCGCGTCGACGGCGCCTACGGCGACCGGAACCTGGTCTGCTCGTGCCCCGCGCCGGAGGCGTTCGAGGACTGAGCGCGGGGGACCGGCGCGCGACGCCGGGGCGGTGCACGTGGCCGCCCCGGCCGGTCCGTCGACCTGGGGAGGGCGGCCCCGACAGCGGGGACTAGCCTGAGGTCGACGTGTGCGTCAGGTTGACGCTGGGTGAACGGTCAGGCCACGAGGGCGTGTCGGGCGGGGCCACGGTGGGGGGCGATGGTGCTGCCGTCGGGAAGGAGCTCGCCGGTGTCCTCGAAGACGATGACACCGTTGCAGAGCAGGCTCCAGCCCTGCTCAGGGAAGCAGGCGATGATCCGGGCGGCTTCCCGGTCGGTCGCTTCGGCGGAAGGGCAGGTGGGTTGGTGCTGGCACATCGGGTTCTCCGGACTGTGGGGGCACTGTGTCATGGTTCACATGACCAGTGACGCACAGTACCAAGCGACAGCGAGCCGCATCGAGCAGGTTCACGCCATGTTGCGGGGAAATCCACTGAACGGACGAGGCGGAATGGGCCGGACGGCGTGGAAGCGCTCCCACTAAGACGGGTCGACGCCCCCGCCGCCCCCACCCGCTGCCGCGACCGCCTCGCCGAACGCGACCGCCTCGAGTGGCGGCTCACCGACGGCGGCGACCCCGCCGCCCTCGCCCAGGACTTCCTCACCGCCCACGGCCTCGGCGTCGACGACCTCACCCGCCCCGCCACCCACCGCCCCGACGGCCCCTGCGGCGCCGCCCTCTACCTCTCCGCCGCCGCAGCCGCCACCATGACCGCCGCCGCACCCGGCGCACCCACCCCCGCCCCCGCCCTGCCCGACCTCGCCGTCGTCGTCTACGACCACACCGCCACCGGCCCCACCCCGCCACCACCACCCGACACCACCTGGTGGGTCGGCGACTGGACCCCCAGCTGGACCCCCCACCAGCACGCCGCCGCCGTCACCGCCGTCCGCGCCGCCATCGCCCGCGGCGACGTCTACCAGACCAACCTCGTCGGCCACGCCGCCGCCCCCTACACTGGCAACCCCCACCCCGCCCTCGCCCGACTCGCCCGCCTGCCCGGCGCCCGCTACGGCGGCACCCTGCACGGCCCCGGCTGGGCCATCGGCTGCGCCTCCCCGGAAACCCTCATCGCCCTCGAAGCCGGCCGCCTCGTCACCCGCCCCATCAAGGGCACCCGACCCGCCACCGCCGCCGGCCGCACCGAGCTGCTCACCTCCACCAAGGAACGCGCCGAACACATCATGATCGTCGACCTGGAACGCAACGACCTCGCCCGCGTCGCCGCCACCGGCACCGTCACCGTCGACGAACTGTTCGCCGTACGCCGCTGGTGCGACCTGTGGCAGGCCGAATCCACCGTCTCCGCCGCCCCCGCCGACGGCCTCGGCCTCGCCGACCTGCTCCACGCGCTCTGCCCCGGCGGCTCCGTCACCGGCGCACCCAAACGCGCCGCCTGCGACGTCATCGCCGCCTACGAACCCGTCGGCCGCGGCGCCGCCATGGGCGCCCTCGGCTGGATCGCCCCCGGCCACCTCGACCTCGGCCTCACCATCCGCACCGCCGCCGCCGACGCCCACCACCTGCACACCTGGGCCGGCGGCGGCATCACCTGGGACAGCGACCCCGCCGCCGAAGTCGCCGAAGCCGCTGCCAAGGCCCGCCCCGTCCGCGCCGCCCTCACCAACCGATAACCTCAACACATGACGATGCGCCCCATCCGGATCATCGGCGACCCGGTGCTACGCGCCGCCTGCGACCCGGTCACCACCTTCGACGCCGAACTGCGCGCCCTGGTCACCGACCTCATGGACACCCTCCTCGGCGCCCCCGGCCGCGCCGGCGTCGCCGCCAACCAGATCGGCGTGCCCGCCCAGGTCTTCGTCTACGACGCCGACGGCCACCGCGGCCACATGATCAACCCCACCCTCGAACTGTCCGACGAGACCCAGTACGACGACGAGGGCTGCCTGTCCATCCCCGGCCTCTACTTCCCGACCCCCCGCGCCCTGCACGCCACCGCACACGGCTTCGACCAGCACGGCGAACCCCTCACCATCTCCGGCAGCGGATTCCTCGCCCGCGCCCTGCAACACGAGACCGACCACCTGCACGGCCGCCTCTACGTCGACACCCTGCACGGCGACACCCGACGCAGAGCCCTCCGCGAGATCCGCGCCGGCCGCTTCGACGCACCCCGCCGCTGACCCGCCGCCACCCCCGGCCACCACGCCGGGCCCCGCCGCGTCCCTCAGCCCGACCGGGCCGTCAACGTGTACTCCCCGTACTCGGCCACCGCCGTGAAACCCAACCCCCGGTACAGCCGCAACGCCGCCACGTTGTCGCCCCGCACGTTCAACGTCACGTGCTCCACCTCACCGACCAACCGCCCACACAACGCCGCCACCACCGCCGCACCCAACCCCCGACGACGAAACCCCGGATGCGTCGTCACGTTCCCCAACGCCGCCACCCCCCACGTCGGCGAATACACGTGCACCCCCGCCACCGCGACCAGCGCCCCACCCCGACGCACCCCCACGTACCGGCCCGTGTCCAGCATCCGCGCGTCGAACCAGTTCCCCGGATACGCCGCCGCGTACAGACCCCGCAACTCCGGCAGATCCGCCGCCGACAACGCCCGCCCCTCGGCCACCACCCCCGCCAACCGGGCTCGATCCGTCAACGCCATCTTCACGTGCCCCACCCCGGCACCGACGTCGAACCCGCCAGCCACCGCCCCCACCAGACCCGGCGACAGATGCGCGTGCAGCCGCGCCGGCAACACCGGCGTCAGATCCGCCAGCAACCCCGCCAACTCCGCCCGCCCACCCGCGCCGGCGAACGCCAGCAACGTCGGCGGCACCGCACCGTGATACAGCAACGCCACCTGCCCACCACGACGAAACCACGACGTGTACGGCCAGAAGAAGTCGTCGAGATCACCCAACTCGTACGCGTGCAACGCCGGATCCCGACCCAGCAGCCGACCCAACAACCCCCGGTCGTGCTCGGCGCGCGCCAACCCGCTCAGCGGCACCCCTCGGCCGGCAGGTTCTCGTGCGCCCACCGCGCCACCGCGTCCAACGCCGGCAACACCGCCGCACCCCGCTCCGTCAGCTCGTAACTGACCCCCACCGGCGGGCCCTCCCGCACCGTCCGGCTGACCAACCCCACCCGCACCAACTCACCCAACCGGTCCGACAACACCGACTCGCTGATCCCCGGCAACGCCCGCGCCAACTCCGCGAACCCCGCCGGCCCCAGCCCCAGCGTCCCCAGCAACACCCCGTTCCACCGCTTGCCCAGAAACGCGAACGCCCGCGTCAGGCCCCGGTCACACACACGGGGAGCCTCGTCGGCAGGGGAGCGCGGCGTCATGACCCCAGGATACGTGGCACCCGCCACGACGCAGCAGCTTCGAAAAAGCTAGCTGCTACCGTAGGCGCAGCAACAAACCCACGAACCCGGAGGACACCATGACCGACACGACCACGCCCCTGATCACCCTCCACCCCGACGCCCAAGCCCAACTCTTCACCGACGCCCGCACCGCCAACACCTTCACCGACGAACCCGTCACCGACGAACACCTGCGCGCCATCTACGACCTCGCCAAGTACCCACCCACCGCCGCCAACACCCAACCCCTCCGCGTCCTCTACATCCGCCCCGGCGACGCCCGCGACCGCCTCCTCACCCACATGGCCGAAGGCAACCGCACCAAGACCGCCGCCGCCCCCGTCGTCGCCGTCCTCGCCGCCGACACCGACTTCCACGACCACATCCCCCGCATCTTCCCCATCCGCCCCGAACTGCGCGACGGCCTCGCCGCCGACCCCGCCGCCCGCGACACCATGGCCCGCTTCAACGCCACCCTCCAGATCGCCTACTGGCTCCTCGCCGTCCGCGCCGCCGGCCTCGCCGCCGGCCCCATGGGCGGCTTCGACGCCGCCGGCATCGACCGCGAATTCTTCACCGACAGCAGCTGGCGCTCCCTGCTCGTCGTCAACATCGGCAAGCCAGGCCCCGACGCCTGGTACCCCCGCCTGCCCCGCCTCGACTACGACGACGTCGTCCGCCACGCCTGACCACCCCGCCGGGCCGGCGCGCGCCCACCGCACGCCGGCCCGGCACCACCCTCACAACCCCCGCCGCCGCCGCAACCACACACCCACCCAACCCACCACCACGAACACCACCATCGAACACACCAACACCCTCAGCACCCCACCACCTCCCATCACCCACGTAGGCTGCACAGAGTGCGCCTGGCCACCTTCAACCTGCTCCACGGCCGGTCCCTCACCGACGGACTCGTCGACCCCCACCGACTCACCGCCGCCGTCGCCGCCCTCGACGCCGACGTCCTCGCCCTGCAAGAAGTCGACCGCGACCAGACCCGCAGCGGCAACCACGACCTCACCACCATCGCCGCCCACGCCCTCCACGCACCCCACCACCGCTTCGCCGCCGCCCTCGTCGGCACCCCCGGCGAACACTTCCGCCCCCTGCGCCACGACGACGACGGACACGGCGAACCCCGCTACGGCATCGGCCTCATCACCCGCCACCCCGTACGCACCTGGCAGGTCACCCGCCTCAAACCCGCCCCCGTCCGCTCACCCGTCTACATCCCCGGCCCCGACGGCGGCCTCCTCCTCCTACAGGACGAACCCCGCGTCATCCTCGCCGCCGTCCTCGACACCCCCCACGGCGACATCACCGTCGCCGCCACCCACCTCTCCTTCGTCCCCGGCTGGAACGCCCACCAACTCCGCCAGACCGTCCGCGCCCTGCGCGCCCTACCCGCCCCCCGCATCCTCCTCGGCGACCTCAACCTCCCCGCCACCGCCGCCCGACTCATCTCCGGCTGGACCCCCCTCGCCCGCCGCCCCACCTACCCCACCACCCACCCCCGCATCCAACTCGACCACATCCTCGCCGACCGCCACCACCGCCACCGACTACCACCCGTCACCTCCACCGCCACCCCCGCCTCCACCATCTCCGACCACCGCCCCCTCGTCGTCGACCTCGGCTAACCACCCACCACCCGCCGCGCCGCCCCCACCGCATTCCGGAACAACATCGCCACCGTCGTCGGACCCACCCCACCCACCCGCGGCGTGATCGCCCCCGCCACCCGCGCACACGACGGATCCACATCCGGCAACAACCGCCGCCCCGCATACCGCACCCCACCACCCACCACCACCGCGCCCGGCCGCACATGCTCCGGCCGCACCATCCCCGGCACCCCCACCGCCGCCACCAACACCTCCGCCCGACGCGCGAACCGCGGCCAATCCGCCACCCCCGTGTGCACCACCGTCACCGCCGCATTCGCCGTCGCCCGCTTCTGCGCCAACAACATCGCCAACGGCCGCCCCAACGTCGCACCCCGACCCAGCACCACCACCTCCCGACCCGCCACCGACACCCCGTGAAACGCCAACAACGCCTCGATCCCCGCCGGCGTACACGGCACCGGCCCCGGCAACCCCAACGCCAACCGACCCAGATTCACCGGATGCATCCCATCCACATCCTTGTCCGGATCCAACACCTGCAACGCCCGCCCGTAGTCCAACCCACCCGGCACCGGATGCTGCACCAACACCCCGTGCACCCCACGGTCGGCATTGAGATCCTCGATCACCCGATGCAGATCCGCCTGCGACGCCGACGCCGGCAGCCGCACGTGCGGCGACGCGAACCCCAACTCCGCCGCCTGCCGCTGCTTGATCCGGATGTACCCGACGCTCGCCTCGTCGTCACCGACCAGCACCGTCGCCAACGACGGCGTCACCCCCGCCGCCCGCAACGCGACGACCTCCGCCGCCACCTCACCCAACACCCGATCCGCCACCGGCCCACCCGGCAACAACCGAGCCCCACCCACGGAATCCACCGAAGAGGACACGACAACCACCCCGCTCGCAGGAGCCCAGGCGGACGACCCCCACAACGAGCTCCCCGATGGTCAAACCCATCCCCGGTGCCGCCAGTCGCGTACCACCATCCTGCCGCACCCACCCCTCACCCCGCGTCCCCCCGCGCCGACACCAACCCACCCAACACCCGATTCGTACGGTTCGACCGCACCGCCGCCCGCTGCTGACCCGCCGTCACCTCGATGTACGTCTGCGACGACGCCAACGACGCATGCCCCAACAACCGCATGATCTCCGCCGCGCTCGCCCCGTCCTCCGCCAACCGCGTCGCGAACGTGTGCCGCAACGCGTGCAACCGCGCCCCCCGCGGCACCCGGTCGACCACCCCCGCCCGCCGATAACAGGACTCCACCAGATACTGCAACCCACCCCGCCGCAACGGCTCACCGCGCCGATCCACCAGCAACGGCGACTCCGGCCGCACCGACCGCGCCCCGAACCGCCGCGCCCGACTGTCCAGATACGCCACCAGCACCCCGTCCAGCTCCGGCTCGATCGGCACCACCCGCGGCCGGCCCCCCTTGCCCGCCACCTCCACCCGCCGCTCACCCGGCCGCCCCGCCAGCGACGCCACCCGCAGCGCCAGCAGCTCCGCCAGGCGCAACCCCGCACACAGCGCCAGCGCCAGCACCGCCACGTCCCGCTCCGGCCACGGGTCACGCTGCCGACCGTCCTCCCGGGACACCGCCGCGAGCAGCTGCTCCGGGGTGTCCTCGCCGCGCAGCGGCTTGGGCTGGGGGAGCGGGGCGCGGGGGCGGCCCACCGCCGGCATCGGGTTGCCCGCCACCACCTGCTCGGCCACGAGGAAGGAGAAGAAGCTGTTCCACGTCGACCAGGCACGGTGCACCGACGCCACGGCGCGGGGCGCGGCGAACCTGGCGAACGCCGCCCGCATGACCCTGGGGGAGAGGGCCGCGACCGGCAGTGCCTCGGGCGGCAGGGCCGGGGTGGCGACCTCCGCCGCCAGCGTCGCCACCGCCCGCAGGTCCCGCCGGTACGCCGCGAGGGTGTGCGGCGACGGCTTGCGGGTGGCCAGGGCGGTCAGGAACTCCTCGACGAGGCTGATAACCGATTCGTCCCGTTTGTCATGCATAAGGGACATTATGCATGATTCTCGGATTCTCGGCGACCCGCGGGAGAGGGGAGCGGGCGCGCCCGAACCGTCGACGCGAGAGGGGGCGCCGGCCGGCTGGCGCGGAACCCCGGCGCGGCGCGCCACGACGAGGCGGGGTGCAGATGCCGGCGGGCGTGAGCCGGGCGGCGCGCCCGCGTCGCCGCGGTGGCGGCAGGCCGTTCCGAGCCGGGCTGCCGCCGGTCGCCGTCAGCGTGCGCGGCCGGTAGGCACGGCGACCGGGCGGCCCCGTGGCCCGTGCGGCCGTTGCTGCGCCGCCAGCCGGCGCGCCGGCTGGCGGCGACCGGCGCCCCTTCCGGAGGAGGCCCGAAGCAGTCGACTTGACATAATGTGCATTATCGAATCGCCACGGAGACGTGACGATTACCGCTGGCTTCCCCCTGATGATCAACCTATGCTGGTCCGATGTACCCGCTGTCGACCTGTCCGCCCGCCGTCACGTCGGTGACGCGGGCGCGTGTCGCGCGCGGTGCGTTCGCCCCGGTCGGTTCGGTCGTCGTCGGCCGGGCGAGCGCCGTGGCGACCTACGGGCTGCCGAGCCCGACCGGCCGTGGCCCTCCGGCGGCGGTCCTCTCCCCGAAACGACCGCCAGGGCGAAGCCGTAGAGCTTCGGCCCTTTTTCTTTTTCCCGGGTTTCTGATCGGAAGGATTGATCATGAGTTTGGATCATCGCGCCGTCGACCAGCGGTGGCTGGCGGAGCTACGCGCGTCCCTGGCGGACGAGTTCGCCACGCAGACGGCTCGGCTCAGGGAACTGACCGAGCTCAACGCCGACACGGGCGACCCGGGCGAGGCGCACACCCGGGCGGCGCTGGTGGTGGCCGCGCGGCGCGGCGTGGAGCAGGTCGCCGACGCGTTGCGGCGCATCGACGAGGGTGGGTACGGCGTGTGTGAGAGGTGCGAGCGGCCCATTCCGGTGCCGCGGTTGGAGGTGGTGCCGTACGCCCGGTTCTGCGTGCCGTGCCAGGAGAAGTCGGCCGGCTGACGGGTGTGTGGTGGGCCGCCGCCCCCGGTCGGGGTGGCGGCCCGCGTCGTGCGGGTGGTGGCGGGGTGTGGTGGTCAGAGGCCGCCGGAGACGCGCAGGACGGTGCCGGTGGCGTAGCTGGCGTCGGGGCTGAGCAGCCAGGCGATGGCGGCGGCGATCTCGTCGGGTTCGCCGGCGCGGCCGAGGGGGATGCGGTCGGCGGCGGTGTCGGCGCGGTCGGGTGCGCCGGAGATGGCGTGCAGGTCGGTGCGGATGATGCCGGGGGCGACGCCGTTGACGCGGATGCCGTGGGGGGCGAGTTCCTTGGCGAGGCCGATGGTGAGGGTGTCGGTGGCGGCTTTGGCGGCGGCGTAGTGGACGTACTCCCCTGGGCTGCCGAGGGTGGCGGCGGCGGAGGAGACGTTGACGATGGCGCCGCCTCGGGTGAGGCGGCGGGCGGCTTGTTGGGCGCAGAGGACGTACCCGATGAGGTTGACGTCGACGACGTGGCGTAGGTCTTCGGCGCGCAGGTCGGCCAGGGGGCCGATGGGGCTGGTGACGCCGGCGTTGTTGACCAGGCCGGTGAGGGGGCCGAGGGTGGCGGCGGTGTCGAAGAGGTGGGTGACGGCGGCGGGGTCGGTGGTGTCGGCTTGGACGGCGAGGGCGGTTCGGCCGGTGGCGTGGATGTCGGCGACGACGGTGGTGGCGGCGGTGTGGTCGCGGCGGTAGGCGATGGCGACGTGGTGGCCGGCGTGGGCGAGGCGGCGGGCGGTGGCGGCGCCGATGCCGCGGCTGCCGCCGGTGACGATGGTGACGGGTGGCATCGGGTGGTCCTCCCCCGGGTGTGTGGTGGTGACGTTACCGGTGGCGTCGTGGGGGCGGTGGCGGGTGTGATCGCTTACGCTGCCGGCGTCGGTTCGTGCAGAGGGGTGGTCGTGGTGGCGGGTGTGCGGGTCGGTGACCTGGTCGAGGATTTCGAGTTGCCGGACGAGACGGGTGCGCCGCGGCGGTTGTCGGAGTTTCTGGCGTCGGGGCCGGTGGTGTTGTTCTTCTATCCGGCGGCGATGACGCGGGGGTGCACGGCGGAGAGTTGTCATTTCCGGGATCTGGCGGCGGAGTTCGCGGCGGTGGGTGCGTCTCGGGTGGGGATCAGTCGGGACGTGGTGGAGCGGCAGGCGGAGTTCTCGCGGTTGCACGGGTTCGACTATCCGTTGTTGTCGGATGTCGACGGTGTGGTGGCGCGGCGGTTCGGGGTGTTGCGGCGGTTGCCGTTGGGGCCGTTGAGCACGCGGCGGATGACGTTCGTGATCGGGGTGGATCGGCGGGTGGTGGAGGTGGTGCACAGCGAGTTGGGGATGAACGAGCATGCGGATCGGGCGTTGCGGGCGTTGGGGGGTTGATCTTCTCGGTGTCGGGGTGGGCTGGTATCAAGGCAGGATCAGACAGGTGTACGGAAGAGGGTTGTGATGGTTGCCGCGGGCCAGGGGTTGTCCACTGACGAGGTGCAGAGCATCCGGGAGGCGTTGGCGGCGGGCCGGAAGCCGAGGGTGGTGTTCACGTCGTCGGCTGGTCAGATCGCCGGTCAGGTGGGTCAGGTGGTGGAGTTGACGGATCCGGCGGTGTCGGACGAGTTCGTGGTGGTGCGGTTCGGGCGTGACGAGTTGCCGTTCTCCCCTGCCGATGTGGCGGTGGCGCCGCGGGGGGCGGGTCGGAAGGCGGCTGTTGTGGCGGCGGAGGCGCAGCCGGAGCCGGATCCTGGGCCGGTGGCGGTGGAGCCGGAGTTCGTGTTGGACACGCCGCGGGTGCCGGCGCAGCGGCGGGAGGAGCCGAGGGTGGAGGAGCAGGAGTTGGCGGAGGCGAAGCCGGCGCGTCGGCCGGTGAAGGCGGCGAAGGTGGTGAAGCCGAAGGGGCCGGCGGGGTTGACGGTGACGTTGGCGTATGCGGAGGGTGAGTGGACGGTGGCGGCGCAGCAGGGTGCGAAGGCGTTGGCGAAGCCGTATGTGGTGAAGCCGGCGGAGGCGTTGCGGATGGTGGCGTTGGTGGATGTTCCGGGGGTGCAGGAGGCGGTGGAGCAGATTCTGGCGGCGGAGCGGGCGGAGGCGGAGCAGCAGGCGGAGAAGTTGCGGGCGGAGTTGGCGGAGATCGAGGCGCGGTTGGCGGAGTTGCGCGAGGCGGGTTGATGGTGCCTCTCCCCCGTGTCCGCCCCCGTCGCTGTCGCGGCGGGGGCGGTGTGGTGTGTGGGGGCCGGCGCGTGGGGGGTCGCGCCGGTCCCGGGGTGGGTGGTCAGTGGGTGGGGATGTGGGTGACGCCGATGCGCTTGCGGAAGACCCAGTAGGTCCAGCCTTGGTAGGCCAGGACGATGGGGGTGAAGATGACCGCCACCCAGGTCATGATCTTGAGGGTGTAGGGGGTGGAGGCGGCGTTGGTGGCGGTGAGGGTGCCGGCGGGGTCCAGCGTGGAGGGCATGACGTTGGGGAACAGGGCGGTGAAGAGGGTGGCGACGGCGAGGGCGATGGCGAGGGCTGTGCCGGTGAAGGCCCAGCCTTCGCGGCGGGCGCGGGCGGCGGCGAGGCCGCCGAGGAGGGCGATGGCGGCGCCGGCGGCGAGGGTGATGGCGGCGGTGTTGGCGCGGATGGTGAGGGTCCAGGTGAGGAAGGCGACGGCGGCGACGGCGGTGCCGACGCCGAGTTTGACGGCGAGGGCGCGGGCGCGGTGGCGGATGTCGCCGGTGGTCTTGAGGGCGAGGAAGACGGCGCCGTGGGTGAGGAAGAGGCCGAGGGTGGTCAGGCCGCCGAGCAGGGCGTAGGGGTGGAGCAGGTCGAGTAGGCCGCCGACGTATTCGTGGTCGGCGTCCAGGGGTACGCCGCGGAAGATGTTGGCGAAGGCGACGCCCCACAGGAGGGCGGGGATGGCGGAGCCCCAGAAGATGGCGTGGTCCCAGCGGCGTTTCCAGGTGGGTTCGGGGCGCTTGTGGCGGTATTCGAAGGCGACGCCGCGGGCGATGAGGGCGAGCAGGATGAGCAGCAGGGGCAGGTAGAAGCCGGAGAAGAGGGTGGCGTACCACTCGGGGAAGGCGGCGAACATGGCGCCGCCGGCGGTGATGAGCCAGACCTCGTTGCCGTCCCAGACGGGGCCGATGGTGTTGATGAGGACTCGGCGTTCGCGGTCGTCGCGGCCGAGGACGGGTAGGAGCATGCCGACGCCGAAGTCGAAGCCTTCGAGGATGAAGTAGCCGGTGAAGAGCACGGCGACGAGGAGAAACCAGATGGTGGTGAGTTCCACGGTGGGGCTCCGGGTCAGTAGGCGAAGGCGAGCGGGCGCTCGGTGTCGTCGTCGGTGGGTTCGGGTTCGGGGGTGGGTTCGGGTACGCCGGCTTTGGCGTAGCGCAGGAGGAGTTTGAATTCGATGACGGCGAGGGTGGCGTAGATGAGGGTGAAGGCGGTGAAGGAGGTGAGGACTTCGGTGAGGGAGACGGTGCGGGAGACGCCGTTGCGGGTGAGCATTTCGCCGAAGACGATCCAGGGTTGGCGGCCCATCTCGGTGAAGATCCAGCCGAAGGAGTTGGCGAGCAGGGGCAGGGCGGGCATGGCGAGGGTGGCGCGCAGGAGCCAGCGGCTGGTGGGGGTGCGGTTCTTGCGTTGGCTCCAGAGCACGAGCAGGGCGATGGCGGCGGCGGCGAGGCCGAGGCCGATCATGAAGCGGAAGCTCCAGTAGGTGACGGGGATGATGGGGGCGTAGTCGCCGGGGCCGTACTGGGTGGCGTATTGGGCCTGGAGGTCGTTGATGCCCTGGACGGTGCCGTGGGGGTCGCCGGTGCCGAGGAACGACAGCAGGTAGGGGATCTTGAGGGCGAAGATCTCGCGGCTGCCGTCGAGGCTGCCGACGGTGAGCACGGAGAACGAGGCGGGGCTTTCGGTGGTGTAGAGGCCTTCGGCGGCGGCCATCTTCATGGGCTGCACCTCGGTCATGATCTTGCCTTGGATGTCGCCGGTGAGCAGGACGAGCGCCGAGGAGACCAGGACCACCCAGGAGCCGAACTTGGTGGCGAAGCGGTAGGCGCCGGTGTCGGCGCTGTCGCGGTTGCGCATGACGTGCCAGAGGCCGACGGTGACGACGAGGGAGCCGGCGACGAGGAAGGATCCGGCGAGGGTGTGGGGGAAGGTGACGAGGGCGACCTTGTTGGTGAGGACGGCGAGGAAGTCGGTGAGTTCGGCGCGGCCGGTGTCGGGGTTGATGCGGTAGCCGACGGGGTTCTGCATGAACGAGTTGGCGGCGAGGATGAAGTAGGCCGACAGGTTGGTGCCGATGGCGGCGGCCCAGATCGCGGCGAGGTGGAGGCGTTTGGGCAGGCGGTCCCAGCCGAAGATCCACAGGCCGATGAAGGTGGATTCGAGGAAGAAGGCGACGAGGGCTTCGATGGCCAGGGGTGCGCCGAAGATGTCGCCGACGAAGCGGGAGTAGTCGCTCCAGTTCATGCCGAACTGGAATTCCTGGACGATGCCGGTGACGACGCCCATGGCGAAGTTGATGAGGAAGAGTTTTCCGTAGAATTTGGTGAGTTTGAGGTAGCGCTCGTTGCCGGTGCGGTGCCACATGGTCTGGAGGATGGCGACGAGCACGGACAGGCCGATGGTCAGCGGCACGAACAGGAAGTGGTAGACGGTGGTGACACCGAACTGCCAGCGGGCGACGTCCAACGCGTCCACCTGGAACCCCCCAGCCTTTCATACTACGAGACGTAGTAGATACTACTCGTCGTCGTAGACGATTCGGCAGGGGCGGAGGTCCCGGACCGACCCGGGACCAATGACCTTGATCACCTCGGCCGGGCGGCCCTGCGGGAGTCGCGCTCCCCTCTCCCCCGCCCCTGGCGCGGGCGTGCGACCATCGACCGCTGATGGACACGCCCACCGCCCGCTGGCAGCCGCCCCTGATCTGGCGCGGCGCCCAACTGCTCGCCCGCGCCGTCGTCGGCGCCCTGGCCCGCCTGGAGGTCACCGGCGACGTGCCCGACGGGCTGCGCCGGGGGCCGCTGATCCTGGCGGCCAACCACCTGAGCCCCTTCGACCCGCTCGTGCTGGCCGCCGCGTGCCGCGCCCGCGGCGTCTCCCCCCGGATCATGGCCACCGGCGGGCTGTTCCGCGCCCCACTGCTGGGGGCGGCGATGCGGCACGCCGGGCACCTGCGCGTCGACCGGGGCACCGCGGCAGTGCACCGGGCCCTGGACGACGCGGCGCGCGCCGTGGCGGCCGGGTCGGTGATCCTGGTGTACCCGGAGGGCCGCATCGGGCTGGACCCGGGCCTGTGGCCCGAGCGCGGCAAGACGGGCACCGCCCGGCTCGCCCTGGCCAGCGGCGCGACGGTCGTGCCCGTGGCGCAGTGGGGCTCGCACGAGGTGCTGCCGTACCGGGCGCCGAAGGGCATGCTGCGCGCCGTGGCTCGGGCGGTGTGCCGGCGGCCGGTGGTGCGGGTGCGTTTCGGCGACCCGGTCGTGCTGGGCGACGTGGCCGCCGACGCGCCGGGGGCGGCCCGGCGGGTCACCGACCGGATCATCGACGCGATCACCGACACGCTGGTGCCGCTGCGCCCCGACGAGCCCGACGTGCCGCGCCACGTCGACCCGGGCCGGCCTGTCGACACCTCCCGGGCGCACCGCCGCCGGCTGCCCTGACGCCTCCCGAGGTGTCGGCGTGGCCCGCCGGTCACCTGCCGGCCATCCGGCGTGGGCCCCGGCGGGGCATACTGCCGGGCGTGCCCTCGCCCGCCGCCTATCTCGACGCGCCCGCGCCGCTGGCGTTCGCCCACCGCGGCGGCGCGGCCCACGGCGACGAGAACACCGCCGAGGCGTTCGCCCGTGCCGTCGGCCTCGGCTACCGGTACGTCGAGACCGACGTGCACGCCACCGCCGACGGGGTGGCCGTGGTGTTCCACGACGCGACCCTGCGGCGGGTCACCGGGCAGCCGGGGCGCGTCGCGGACCTGCGTTGGGCGGACCTGGCGTCGGTGCGTGTCGGCGGGGCGGCCGTGGTGCCGCGCCTCGACGACGTGCTCGGCGCCTGGCCGCAGGTGCGGTTCAACGTCGACGTGAAGGCCGACGGGGCGGTCGCGCCGACCGTCGCCGCGCTGGGGCGAGCGGCCGCCGCCGACCGGGTGCTGCTGGCCTCGTTCAGCGACGCCCGGCTGGCCCGGCTGCGGGCGGCCACGCACGGGCGGGTCGCCACGGGGCTGGGCGCGCGCGGGGTGGCCCGGCTGCGGGTGGCGTCGCTGCACGGGCGGCCGGTGCGGCTGCACCCGTCGGTGGTGGCGGCGCAGGTGCCGCCCCGCTTCGGCCGGGTGCCCGTGGTCGACCGCCGGTTCCTCGCGTACGCGCACGGGCTGGGGTTGCACGTGCACGTCTGGACGATCGACGAACCTGCCGAGATGCACGAGTTACTTGATCTTGGGGTGGATGGCATCATGACCGATCACGTCGGCGTGCTGCGCGACGTCTACCGCAGCCGCGGCCACTGGGCCGCCTGAGATCGGCGGAGGAAACCGATGGCCGAGACGGTCACCCCCGACGTGGCGTCCCCGCCGCCTGCCAGCACCGCCCGTGAGCGGCGCGGCTGGTACCTCTACGACTGGGCGAACTCGGCGTTCCAGACGACCGTGATCACCGTGTTCCTCGGCCCGTTCCTGACCACCGTCACCGAGCTGGCCGCCGGCTGCGAGCTGGGCGCCGACACCTGCGACGGGTACGTGCACCCGCTGGGCATCCGGGTCGCCGCCGGCTCCTACTACCCGTACCTGATCTCCCTGTCGGTGTTCCTGACCGTGTTCGTGCTGCCGGTGGTCGGCGCGGTCGCCGACCGGTCGGCGCACAAGAAGCGGCTGCTGGGCGCGGCGGCGTTCACCGGCGCGGGGGCGACGATCGCGTTCGCGTTCGTCACCGGCGAGCGGTACCTGCTCGGCGGGGTGCTGTTCCTGGTGGCCAACATCGCCTTCGGGGCGGCCGTGGTGGTCTACAACTCGTTCCTGCCGCAGCTGGGCGGCCCCGACGAACGCGACGGCATCTCCAGCCGCGGCTGGGCCATCGGCTACCTCGGCGGCGGCCTGCTGCTGGCCGCGAACCTCGTCGCGGTGACCATGCTCGCCGAGGAGGGCGACCCGCAGCGCACCCTGGACCTGGCCCGCTGGTCGATCGTGTCGGCCGGGGTGTGGTGGGCGGTGTTCACCCTCGTGCCGCTGCGCTGGCTGCGCGAGCGCTCCGCCGCCGCCGCGTCCGCCGGCGGCGGCAACGTGCTCACCGACGGGTTCCGGCAGCTCGGCCGCACCCTGCGCGAGGTCAAGGCGTACCCGTTGACGCTGTTCTTCCTGCTGGCGTTCCTGGTCTACAACGACGGCATCCAGACCGTGATCACCCTGGCCAGCCAGTACGGCACCGAGGAGCTGCGGCTGGGGCAGAGCACCCTGATCACCACCATCCTGCTGGTGCAGTTCCTCGCCTTCGGCGGGGCGCTGGCCCTGGGCGCGCTGGCCCGGCGCATCGGGGCGTGGAAGACGGTGCTGCTCAGCCTCGTGCTGTGGACCGGGGTGATCGTCGCCGCGTTCCGGCTGCCCGCCGAGGCGCCGCTGCCGTTCATGATCCTCGGCGGGGCCATCGGGCTGGTCCTCGGCGGCAGCCAGGCGTTGAGCCGGTCGCTGTTCAGCCAGCTCATCCCCGCCGGCAAGGAAGGCGAGTACTACGGCTTCTACGAGATCAGCGACAAGGGCACCAGCTGGCTCGGGCCCCTGGCGTTCGGGCTGGTGTTCCAGCTCACCGCCTCCTACCGGGTGGGCCTGGTCTCCCTGCTGATCTTCTTCGTGGTCGGGTTCGTGTTGCTGGCCGCCGTGCCGATCCGCCGGGCGATCGTCGCCGCGGGCAACACCCCGCCGCGGGTGCTGTAGGGCGGCACGCGCGCCGGGCCGATCGGCGGCGCTCGATCGGCTAGGCTGCCCCGACGTGACCGACGACGCCGCTGCCGCCCCGATCTGCCTGGCCCGGCCCCTCCCGGGCCCGGACGACGACCCCCGCCGCGGCTGCGCGGCCACCCGGGGCGTCGACGGCCGTCCGCTGCACGCCGCCGCCCTGCGGTTCTTCTGGGGGCCGATGGACTGCGGCAAGTCCACGATGGCCCTGCAGATGAACCACAACCACGCCCGGCAGGGCCGCCGCGGCCTGGTCACCACCCGCATCGACCGGTCCCTGGGGCCGCAGGTCACCACCCGCATCGGCCTGGCCCACGCCGCGATCGAGGTCACCGACGGCCTCGACCTGCGCGACCTGGTCAACGACGCCTGGGCCGAGGGGGTGCGCGTGGACTACCTCATCTGCGACGAGGCGTCCTTCTACGACCTCGAACACGTCGAGCAGATGGCCGACCTCGTCGACAACTACGACGTCGACGTGTACGCGTTCGGCCTGGCCACCGACTTCCGGTCCTGCCTGTTCCCCGCCGCCCGGCGGCTGTTCGAACTCGCCGACTCCGTCGCCCGCATCCAGGTCGAGGTGCTGTGCTGGTGCGGCCGCGAGGGGCTGCTCAACGCCCGCGTCATCGACGGCCGGGTCGTGCGCGAGGGCGAACAGGTCGTCATCGGCGACACCGTGGACACCGCCGAGGTGCGCTACCAGGTGCTGTGCCGGCGGCACTACCGCGCCGGCGAGCTGGGCCCCCGCGACTGAAGTCGGATGCGCGACAGCCCGCCCGGCTGTCCTGCCGATCGCCGGCCTCGCCGTCGTGGCGGCACCCCGGCACGGCGTGGACTTTGGTAGAACTGCCCCGGTCCGATACGCGAAGCCGACCGGTGAGGAGATTCGCATGACGACCGCGACGACGGGCGACGCCACGTCCACGCCCCGGTCCCGGCTGCTGCCACAGGGCGTCGGCGTGGCCGCCGACGTGGCGGCGGTGGCCGCGCTGCTGGCCGGCGGCGGCAGACCGATCGTCTGGGCAGGCAGCCTGGGTGCCGTCCTGGCCGGCAGCTATCTGCTGGTGCGGCGGCTGGGCCAGCCGGTCGACCGTACGGCGGTGATGGGCCTGGCCGTCGCCGTCGTCGGCGCGGGGATCTTCGGGTACGCCCTGCGGCCGTCCCCACCAGCCGGCCCGGCACAGCAGACGACGGCCGCGTCCCACCCGGCCGGCCCGACGACGGCCGCGTCCCCCTCGACCGGCCCGACGACGAACAGCCCCACCCCGGGCGCGCCGACAGCCGACACCCCGGTGGAGACCTGGCTGGCCGACCTGGCAGCCGTCGACGGCGGCCGTGGTTGGCGGCACGGCGCGGCCACCGTCGACGGCACACCGCACCCGCGTAGCGTCATCGGCTCCACCTGCTCGTCGACGGACGATCCGACCGAGTCGTTCCATCTCGGCAGGCGTTACTCGCGGTTGCGGTCCACCATCGGCCTGCCCGACGACGCCCCGGACGACGCGCACACCCGCTTCCGGGTGCTCGTCGACCGCAAGGTGCTGTTCCAGCGCGACCTGCGTCTCGGTGAGACCGCCACGGTGGATGTCGGCGTCAGCAACGGGCTACGGCTGACGCTGGAGGTCGACAGCATCGGCATCACCCCCTGTGGTGACACGGCGGTGTGGGGCGAGGCGGTCCTGCGGTAGACGGTCGGTCAGAACGGGTCGCCGCAGACCCGCCAGTCGCCGTCCTCCTGCGCCATCGGCACCGTGCGTTCCTCGCCCGCGCCGCCGTCGCGGGTCAGCCGGGCGCGCACCGTCCCGGTCGGCCGGCCCCCCTTGGTGCGCACCGACACGTCGACGACCTCGTAGCCGGTGACCACCGGCGGCGTGCGCACCCAGGCGGCGAACCCGGCCGCGCTCCACCGGCTGCGCGACGGCGCGCACAGCCGCTCGTAGGCCCGCTCCGCGTCGCCCGCGGCGACCTCCCGCAGAAACCCGTCGGCGCTGTCGCGGACCTGGTCGCCGGCCCCGGCCAGCATCTGCACGTTCCACGCGCCCAGCCCGGCCACCCCCACCAGGCACAGCCCCAGCCCCGCGCCGGCGGCCAGCAGCCCGGTGCGCGCCGGCCGGCCCCGCCGCGCCGGCCGCGTCCACTGCTGGCCACCGCCCATCACGTCGACCGTAGGCCCATCCGCCGCCACCGCGCAGGCACTCGCCCCGGGTCGCCCCGCCCGGCCGCATCGTCTACGGTCGGCGGCACACGGACACGACCCTGCGGAGGCGAGGCGACGATGACCCGTTACGTGCAGCCGGTGCCCACCCCCGACGACCCGTACACCGGCGATGCGCTGCTGCGGTCCTGGCTGCGCCGCCTGCTCGGCCCGGCCGGGCACGACGCCGCGCAGCCCCGGCTGGTCGACCTGGCC
Source organism: Micromonospora sp. WMMD712 (assembly GCF_029581295.1). Lineage (NCBI taxonomy): Bacteria > Bacillati > Actinomycetota > Actinomycetes > Micromonosporales > Micromonosporaceae > Micromonospora > Micromonospora sp. WMMD712. The sequence goes on along the minus strand of NZ_CP120743.1, from coordinate 714,527 downwards.
GCCGACGTGGCCGGGCCGCTGCGCGCCGCGCACGCCGACGCCGAGGCCCACCCGCCGGTCCTGGTCCGCTACGACCCGTGGGGCGCGCGCGTCGACCGCATCGACACCTCCGCCGGGTGGCAGGCCCAACGGGCCGCCGCCGCCCGGCACGCCGTGGTCGCCCTGCCCTACCAGGCGTCCGCGCGGCAGCGGTGGGGGGCCGGCGCGCGGGTCGTCCAACACGCCCTGCTGCACCTGTACGGGCCGGAGTCGGCCACGTTCTCCTGCCCGGTGGCCATGGCCGACGGGGCGGCGGCGCTGCTGAGCCTGCCCGACGTCGACGCGGGCGTGCGCGACGCGTGGCTGCCCCGGCTGACCTCCACCGACCCCGGCACGGCGATCGTGTCCGGGCAGTGGATGACCGAGTCGCAGGGCGGCTCCGACCTGTCCGGGTCCAGCACCATCGGCCGGCCCGCCGCCGACGGGTCGTGGCGGCTGACCGGGCAGAAGTGGTTCTGCTCCGCCGCCGACGCGCCGATGGCGGTGGCCCTGGCCCGACCCGAGGGGGCCGGGCGGGGCAGCCGGGTGCTCGCCCCGTTCCTGGTGCCCCGCTACGCCGCCGACTCGCCCCTGTCCGGGGTCACCGTCGCCGCCGACTCGCCCGCCCCCGGCGTCACCGTGCACCGGCTCAAGGACAAGCTGGGTACGTGGGCGCTGCCGACCGCCGAGATCGGCCTGACCGACGCGTACGCGCTGCCGCTGGGTGACCCGGACGTGCCCGGCCTGGCCCGGGTGATGACCCTGGTGGTGGTGACCCGGGTGCACAACGCCGCCGCCGCGGCCGGCGGGATCCGCCGGGGCCTCGACTACGCCCGCGCCTACGCCACCGCCCGCGCCGTCGCCGGGGGACGCCTCGCCGACAGTCCGCTGCACCGGGCCACCCTCGGCGCGCTCGCCGTCGACGCCGCCGCCGCGTTCGCCCTGGCCGGGCACGCGTTCGCGCTGCTGGGCCGCGTCGAGGTCGACGCCGACGTGGACGCCGCCGCCGAGCTGCGGGTCGTCGCGCCCCTGGCGAAGCTCGCCACCGGCCGCCTCGCCGTGGCCTGCGCCAGCGAGTACGTGGAGGCGTTCGGCGGCGCCGGGTACGTCGAGGACACCGGCGTGCCCCGGCTGCTGCGCGACGCGCAGGTCCTGCCCATCTGGGAGGGCACCACCAACGTCCTCGCCCTGGACGTGCTGCGCGCCGTCGCCCGCGAGAACGCCGACGCGCCCCTGCTGCGCCGCCTCGCCGCCGCCGTCGACCTGGCCCGGCCGCTGTCACCCGTCCTGGCTGACACCCTCGCCGACGTCACCGGGGAGCTGACCGCCGCCCTCGCCGCCGTCGTCGCCGACCCGCGCGCCACCGGCGTCGTCGCCGGCGCCCGCGCGTTGGCGTTGCGCCTGGCGGCGGCGACGACCTGCGCCCTGCTCGTCGAACACGCCGCGTGGGGCGACGAGCAGGCCCGCGTCGCCGCCGAGCTGTGGGCGCGGCGGCGGCTGCGCCACGACGACATCTCCGCCGACGCCCACCGCCACTTCGACCTGCTCTGCTGACGCGTCAGGCGCGCCGCCGGGCCCGCGCCGCCCAGATCGCGTACGCCGGGTCGCGGTCCAGGTTGTGCCGGTCCCGGTCGTAGCGGCGGGTGGTGCGCGGGTCGGCGTGGCCCATCGCGTCCTGCACGTCCTCCAACGGCACCCCCTCCGCGCGGGCCGTCGTGGCGAACGCGTGCCGCAGCGAGTGCGGCGACAGCTTCTCCCACGCCGGAATGCCCGCCACCCGGGCCAGCCGCCGCACCAGCCGGAACACCGAGTGCCGGTCCAGCCGCGCGCCGGTCGCGGTGACCAGCAGCGGCCCGGTCACCTCGTGGACGCCCACCCCCCGCGCCGCCGCCCGCTGCGCGAGGTAGGCGTCCACCTCGTACGCCGTCGACGGGGTCAGCGCCCGCCGCCGCGGCTTGCCGCCCTTGCCGACGAACCGGACACTGCGGTGCCCCCGCTCCGCGCCCAGGTCCGACACGTCCAGCGACACCAGCTCCCCCACCCGCAACCCGAGGTCGGCCAGCAGCGCCACCGCCGCCCGGTTACGGGCCGCCGTCGGCCCCGTCTCGGCCTGCGCGGCGGCCAGCAGCGCGTCCACCTCCTGCGGGGTCAACCCGACCGTCGAGGAGTGGTCCCGGTCGACGCGGGGCCGGTCGGCGGCCGTCACCGGGTTCGCCTCCACCGCCCGCAGCTTGACCAGGAAGTCGTACCAGCTCGACAGGGCCGACAGCTTGCGGGCCACCGTCGCCGGGGTCAACGGCCGGCCGCTGCGCGCCGCCGGGGTCGCCTCCAGCTCCCGGCCGTAGGCGTTGACGTCGAGGAAGTTCGCCCGCAGCGGGTCCAGCTCCCGCGCCCGGCACCACGCCAGCCATCCCGACACGTCCCGCCGGTACGCGTCGCGGGTGTGTTCGGACAACCGGCGGTTACGCAGCCACGCCTCGGTGAAGTCACCCGGACCGGCCCCGCGCAGGGCCGGTCGGGCCACGCCACGCGGCAGCACCGGGAACTCGGGACGAAGCATGGGTGAAAGGTTCTCAGCCTCCGTGCGTGTCGGCGGTGAGGCGCGCCCGAGGGGTTTCCCGACCCGGCCGCCCGCCGCCGTCCGCCGGTTGCTCGTCGACCCCGCCGCCGCCGACCCGCCACCGCCGGTCGTAGCCGACCGCGTCGGCGAACCACACGTCGTGGGTCACCAGCACCACCGTGCCCCGGTACGCGCGCAGCGCCTCCTGCACCACGTCCAGGGAGTCGAAGTCGAGGAAGTTCGTGGGCTCGTCGAGCAGCAGCACCCGCGCCGGGCCGTTCACCATGACCGCCAGCACCAGCCGGCGCAGCTCCCCGGCCGACAGCAGCCGCAGCGGCTGGTCCCACTGCTCCGGGCCGAACAGGTGCGCGTCGAGCAGCCGTTCGGCCTCGTCGACGTACACGGGCACCTGGGAGCGGAACCACGTCAGCACCGCGACGTCGGTGCGCAGCGCGTCGTGGGTCTGCGGCAGCAGCGCCACCGGCGCGCCGCGGTCGACCCGGCCGGCGTCGGGGTCGCGCAGGCCGGCGAGGATGCGCAGCAGCGTGGTCTTGCCGGCCCCGTTGTCGCCGGTGAGCAGCACCCGGTCGCCGGCGCGCAGCCGCAGGTCCACGCCCGCGAACAGGGACCGGTCGCCGGCGCGGGCGCCCACGCCCCGCGCGGCGAGCACGTCCCGGCCGTCGTCGCCGGCCGGGTCGGGCAACGTCAGGGTCAGCGTCGGGCGGGTCTGCGGCTGCGCCAGCCACCGCAGCGAATCCATCTGCCGGCGTAGCCGCCGCTGCCGCGCCGTGGCCTTGCGCGCGACCTTCTTCGCGTAACGGCGCGCCTGGTCGGCGCCGAGGCCGCGGCGCACCGTCAGCTCCACCCCGCGCGCGTGTTCCCTGGTGCGGGCGATGTCGGCCAGCAGCCGCTGGTGGGTCTTCTCCTGTGCCTCGTAGTCCAGCAGCAGCCGCTGCCAGCGGCGGGTCTTCTCCGCCCGGTAGGCGGTGTACCCGCCGGTGTACGTCTGCGGTGTGTCGTGGATGCCGTCGAGTTCTACGATGCGGGTGACGGTGCGGTCGAGGAACGCCCGGTCGTGGCTGACCACCAGCACGCCGCCGTCGAACGCGGCGAGCCAGCCGCCGAGCCAGGCGATGCCGTCGGCGTCGAGGTGGTTGGTCGGTTCGTCGAGGATCAGCAGGTCCGGGGTGTCCAGGAGCACCCGGGCCAGGGTCAGCCGGGCCTGCTCGCCGCCGCTGACGTGGTGCAGCGGCGCGTCGTCGGGCAGGTCGGCCACGTCGAGGCGCTGGCGGGCCTCGGCCAGCCGGGCCTGCGCCCGCCACCCGTCCAGGGCGGCGAAGCGGTCCTGCGCCTCGCCGTAGGCGTCCAGGGCGGCGGTGTCCCCGCCGGCCAGCCGCCGTTCCAGGGCCCGCAGCCGCCGGTCGAGCCGGCCCAGTTCGCCGAGGCCGGCGGCGAGGAACTGCCCGACGGTGACCGTCGGGTCGGGCGGCTGCGGGGCGAAGTAGCCGATCCGGGTGCCGGGGGTGACGGCGACGTGCCCGGTCGACGGCGGCTCGGCCCCGGTGAGCACCCGCAGGAGGGTGGACTTGCCGACCCCGTTGGGGCCGACCAGGCCGACCCGGTCGCCGGCGTTGACGATGAGGTCGACGCCGGTGAACAGCGGCTCGGCGTCGTACTGCTTGCTGACGGATACGGCCTTCAACACGGTGATCCTCCGCGGGACGGCAGGCGGGCCGGCGCGCCCACGACGGGCGGCCGGTCGGTGCGCGTGGCGGCGGGGCTCCTCGGCCCGGCCGCGGCCTGCGGGATCACATGTGCTGGTCGGCTCCGGTGTCTCGGCTGCGCAGGACGCCGTCGAGTCTGGCACCCCCGGCCGCCGCCCGCGACCGGATTTGGCCGGTGCGTGGCGGCGGCGGTGCGGTCGGGGTGGGTCAGGCGTCGATCTGCCGGTGGCCGTTGCCGCTGGTGGCGATGGCCACCCGGCGGGGCTTGGCCCGCTCGGCCACGGGGATGCGCAGGGTCAGCACCCCGTTGTCGTAGCCCGCCTCGAGGCGGTCGGTGTCGAGGGTGTCGCTGAGGAACAGCTGCCGGCTGAACGTGCCCATGGGGCGCTCCGCGGCGACGAGTTCGACGTTGTCGCCGGTCGGGCGGCGGCGCTGCGCGCGGACGGTCAGCACGTTGCGCTCGACGGTGCAGTCGATGCTGTCCGGGTCCACCCCGGGCAGGTCGAACGCGGCGTAGAAGTAGTCGCCGTCGCGGTAGGCGTCCATGTGCATCACGGCGGGCCGGGAGTTGGTGCCCAGCAGCTGCTCGGCGAGCCGGTCGATCTCACGGAACGGGTCGGTGCGCATCAACATCGTGGTTCCTCCTCGGTTCTCCTGGCCGAAGGCATCGGGTTGAGTCTGGGTGACTCAAGTTCCTGGTTCTTTGATAGCGCGCCCTGCCGGCCGTGTCAACCCGACACCGCCTCACCCGGCCGGGAAGTCGGCCAGCTCCCGCACCGCCGTCTCCAGCGCGGCGTCGACGCCGTGGTCGACCATCGACCGGTACGCGGGGTCGCCCGCCGCCGCCGTGCGGCGGATGTCCTCGGCCGAGGCGGCCACCCGCTGGCGGACCACCTCGACGAACGGCCCCACCGGCCCGGGGTGGCCATAGGCGTCGAGGAACATCCGCAGCCGCCGGGGCCGGTCCGCGAACGCCGTGAACCCCTCGGCGGCCACCACGTGCCGGGCGTGCAGCGGCACCCAGGCGAACGCGGTGAACGCCAGGTCCCACTCGCGGGTGACCGGGGCGGCGAGGTCCCAGTCGAAGAACCCGACGAGTCGCCCGTCGGCCCACGCCGCGTTGTACGGGGCCGCGTCGTTGTGCCCGACGATCAGGCCCGGCCGCCAGACGCCGCCCTCGCGCCACCGCGCCCCGACGGGCGGCACGAAGCCCGCCACCGCGGCGTGCAGGTCCCGCAGCCACCGTGCGACCTGGCACAGCGCGTCGTCGCTGTGCGCCCAGGCCGGCCACGGCCGGGTGACGCCGACCGTCTCCCCGGGCAGGAACGACAGGACCTCCCGCCCGTGCTCGTCGAAGCCCCGCGCCCGGGGCGCCCCGTCGAAGCCGACCGTCTCCAGGTGCCGCAGCAGCGCGTGCACCGACGGCGTCCACGGCCCCGGCGTGCGCCGTACCGTGTCGCCGATGCGGACCGCTCCGCCGGTGTTGCCGCCGGCCAGTCGCTGTTCCTGATCCACGGTCCCATCCTCGTGCACGGGCAAGCGACACGGTCACCCCCGCCGCGCACGCGCACCGTCCGAAGAGGTGGGTCCGCTCAGTGTCGCGGCCCGTTGGTCGTCTCGACGCGGGCGATGAGCTGCTTGAGCCGCGCGATCTCGTCGGCGAGGGCGGTGGCTCCGGCGGTGGTGAGGGTGATCCAGGTGCGGCCGCGTCGTCCCTCGTAGCCCTTCTGGATCTCGATCAGGCCGGCCGTCTCCAGCACGCTGAGGTGCTTGGAGAGGTTGCCGGCGGTCAGCTCGAGGTGGGTGCGCAGGTAGCCGAACTCGACCCGCCGGGCCTCGTGCGCGATGGTCAGGATGCCCAGCCGTGCCCGCTGGTGCACCACCTCGTCCAGCCCGCTGGCCGGGTGCCCCGCGTCCGGGTCCGGAGTGCCGGTCGTCGCCGTCACCGCTGCCGCCTGCGGGCTGCCCGGAGGAACCCGGCCGCGCCGAGCAGCAGCAGCGCGCCGCTGACGACCTGCGGCACCGCGAACCGGGCCTGAAGCCCCCAGCCGGCCGGTCCCCAGCCCTCGTTCATCGGCAGCACCAGCAGGACCAGGGCCAGGTAGGCGAGGGTGAACAGCAGCAGCCCGATGTTGCGTTCGATCCGGGCCAGCACCACCAGCGCGATCCCGATCATGCCCCAGGGTGAGACCAGCCGGTCCAGGAGCAGCCACCAGTACGGCAGCGGCTGATCCGGCAGCGGATGATGCGGAAAGTACCGGGCTGCGGCCACCCAAGCGGCGGTGGACACGACGGTCGTCGCGGCGCCGGCGATCGCGTACGGCACCGCCCGGGCACCCAGGCCCCGTGACCGGGCGGCCCGCACGTAGCAGACGGCGATCCCGGTATAGGCCAGCAGGAGCGCCGGGGGCCAGTAGAACAGCACGCCCCGCCGAGCGAACTCGCAGCTGGTGTCGGGGTGGCAGTGCGCCTGCATGCCGAGCCAGTCGAACGGGATTCCGAGGAGCGTCACCACACCCAGCACCAGCAGGGCGGCCCAGGTCAGCCGTTGGTCGAGGCGCACCTGGTGCGCCAGGGAGCGGATGTCGGACAGCAGTCGGCGGGGGTCGCCACCGGCGGTGACCGGCTCAGTAGTCATGCCAATAGGTTTCCACAGCAAACCTATTGGCGCTAGTGCAGAACCGGGTCCAGCCGGCGACGCCTGCACCCGGCAGCCGGCCGACAACCGTGCCGCCCTCACGCGAACCGGCGCAGCACGCCGTGCGCGAAACCCGTTTGGGCGCTCCCCACGGCCGCTGATACCTTTCGGGAGGCCGTGCGAGAGACCGAGGAGGTGGTACCCGTGAACGTTTCGACATGGGTGCTCCCCTCCGGGGTCACGGTCGGGCGATAGGTCGTCCGGGAGCGCCGCTCACGAGCACTCCCGAAAGGCACGACCATGCGATTCACCACCGAACGGCACCTCGACGGCGGCGTCGTCGAACGCGAGTTCGCCCTCGGCGAGGTTCCCGGCCTCCTGTGGACGCCGGCCGCCGCGTCCGCGCCGGTCCCGCTGATCCTGCTCGGCCACCCCCCGCTCGGACTGCACAGGATGTACCCCCGCCTGGCGGCCCGGGCCCGACACGCCGTGGCGGACGGCTTCGCCGCGGCCGCCATCGAGCTCCCCGGCAGCGGCGACCGGCCCCGGTGGGCCACCGTCGAGCAGGCCCGCGCCGACCTGCGCCGGGCCATGGCGGCCGGCGGGCCGGTCAGCGACGAGATCATCGACGCCCTCGTCCTCCCGCTCGTCGACAGGGCGGTCCCGGAACTACGGTCCGCCCTGGACGCCCTCCTGGCGCTGCCCGAGATCGGCGGCCCGGTCGGATACTCGGGCGGGCTGATCTCCGTGGGCATCCGGCTCGCGGTGGTCGAGCCCCGCATCGTGGCCGCCGGCCTCTTCGCCGGGAGCCTCGTGCCCCGCGTCATGTTCGAGGAGGCCCGGCAGGTCACCATTCCGTTGCACGTCCTGCTCCAGTGGGACGACGAAGGAAACGACCGGCAGGCGGCCCTGGACCTGTTCGACGCCTTCGGCTCCCCGGAGAAGACGCTGCACGCCAACATGGGCGGACACACCGGTGTCCCGCAGTCCGCCGGGCAGGACGCGGCGGGTTTCTTCGCCCGGCACCTGCTGCCGTCGCCGGCGGTGCCCGGGTGAGCGCCGCCGCGCGGCACCGGAGGTGACCGCCTTCGCGTCGAGCACGCCGCCGAGCCGGACGATCAGCGGGAGCGCGACGTCGCGCTCCCGCGCCGACGGTCCGTCGCGTGCTACGACTGCCTGCGTCCCGAGGCCGCCAGCCGGTCGGCGAGCGCGACGACACGGTCGCGGAGCTCGTCCGGGCGTTCGACGACGAAGGGCAGGTCGAGCGCAGCGAGGACGGCGGGCAGCCAGTCGAGGCGCTCCGCCCGGATCTCCACGCGCTGCCAGCCCTCGTCCCCGTCCTCACGCACCTCGGCGACGCTGGCCGGGAGCCGGCTGCGGATCTGCTCGACTGTTCCGTGTATCCGCAGCGTCACGGCATGCCGGCGCGGCGCCTGTGCCATCGAGGCGAGCAGGCGACGTGCGGGATCGTCCCCGGCGGGCGGCGGCGCGAACGAGCCCGGCAGCGTTCGCGCGTCGGCGATGCGGTCGAGCCGGAAGGTCCGGTCCTCGCCCAGCTGTGGATCGGCTCCCGTGACGTACCACCGGCCGGAATGGTTGACCAGCCCGAACGGGTGCAGAACGCGGGTGCTGCGCCGGCCGTCGCCCGAGGTGTAGTGCAACGAGACCGGCCGCCGGTGGCGGACCGCGTCGGCGACGGTGAGCAGCACGCCCGTCTGTGGCGCAGGGAGCTCGTCGGGTGCGGCGGTGAAGGCGAGGGATTCGCGCACGGCGTCCAGCCGCTCGGCGGTCCGCGCCGGCAGGACGCGTCGGATCTTCGCGGCGGCCGTCTCGCCCGCCGTGCCCGTCGCCGTCGCCAACCCGGCGCGGCGGCCGGCGACCAGGCCGAGCAGGACGGCCAGGGCTTCGTCGTCGCTGAGCATCAGCGGCGGCAGCCGATACCCGGCGGCGAGCCGGTAGCCGCCGTAGCGGCCGCGCACCGATTCGACCGGCACCCCGAGGTCGACCAGGTGACCCACGTAGCGCCGCACCGTGCGCGGTTCGACGCCCAGGCGGTCGGCGAGCTCGGCCATCGTCCGGACGCCGCCGGACTGTAGGAGCTCCAGCAGCGTGAGCACCTGAGCCGTCGGTCGTGCCACGGCCTGACCCTAGCAGCGAATACTGGACCATATCTGTCCAGTATTCGCTCTAGCGTGGGGCTCGCTTCTGATCCGATCCGCACCGAGCAGGGAGAAGGCATGGACTTCGTCTCGATCCGCGTCATCACCGACGACATCGACCGACTCGTCGGCTTCTACGAGACCGTCACGGGCGTGCGGGCGGCCTGGGGCAACGAGGACTTCGCCGAGTTGCGCACCGCCCACGGCACGCTGGCCATCGGCAGCACCCGCACGGTCGCGCTGTTCGCGCCGGGCTCGGCCCGCCCGGCCGCCAACCGCACCGTGATCATCGAGTTTCTCGTGGACGACGTGGACGCGGCCTACGAAAAGCTGAAGGACACGGTGGCGGACGTCGTGACCGAACCCACGACGATGCCGTGGGGAAACCGCGCCCTGCTCTTCCGCGACCCCGACGGCAACATGGTCAACTTCTTCACCCCGGTGACCCCCGAGGCGATCGAGAGGTTCGGCCGGTGACCTGTCCGGGTCGCGCGGGGGGCGGCCCGCCCGGGCGGGCCGCCCCCCGCGCCCGCCCCGTCGCACCGGTGGCGGGCTGCTATCAGGCTTCGGGGATCTCGCCCTTGAACGTGTCCAGAGTGATCAGGGCGGGGTCGGGGCCGCCCCGGACGCCGGTGTCGAGAGCGTCGATCGCGTTCAGCTCGGCGGCCGTGAGGACGAAATCGAAGATGTCGAGGTTCTCCCGGATGCGCGCGGGATCGGCGGACTTGGGGATCGCCGAGCGGCCCTGCTGCAGGTGCCAGCGGAGCATCACCTGGGCCGGAGTGCGGTCGTGGGCCGCCGCGATCGCCCCGATCACCGGGTCGGCCAGCACGCTGCTGTGGTTGGTGCTGCCCGCCCATCCGGGATAGAACGTCACGCCGCCGATCGGCGACCACGCCTGGGTGACGATGCCACGTTCGGCGCCGGCTTTCTGGGTGTCCGGCTGCCGGAAGTACGGGTGAACCTCGATCTGGTTCACGGCGGGCACGACGGTGGCCGTGTCGAGCAGCGCGTCCAAGGTGTCCGGCGTGAAGTTGCTGACGCCGATCGCCCGGACCCGGCCTTCGGCCAGCAGCGTCTCCAGCGCGCGGTACGCCTCCCGCGTACGGTCGAATGCAGTCGGCAGCGGCTGATGGAGAAGGACCAGGTCGATGTGGTCGACGCCGAGCTTGCGGGCGCTCTTGTCGAACCCGTGCAGGGTCCGGTCGTAACCGTAGTCGCTGATCCAGAGGCTGGTCTGCAGGAACAGCTCGGCACGGGGCACCGCGGAGGCGGCGATCGCCGCACCGACCTGGGGTTCGCTGAAGTAGGCGGCGGCCGCGACGAGGTGCCGGTAACCGGCCGCCAGCGCGGTCTCGACCGCAGCCTGGGTCTCGGCCGGCGGGTTCTGGAAGACGCTGAAGCCGAGAGCCGGCATCGGGACGCCGTTGTTGAGGGTCAAAGTGTCCATGCCCATCAGGTTCGGCCCCCGCCGGGCGCCGAACCAGTGCCCTCCGCGACGGTAGGAACCGGATTACCAGGGTTCACGGCGTGACCGCGTGGACCGCGCCGACCCGCAGGAACTCCAGGCGCTCGGCGGCGGCGCTGCCGGCCGCCGCAGTGTAGACGGTGATCCGCAGGTCGGAGCCGGTGACGGTCAGCACGTCACAGTCCAGCACCAGATCACCGACCAGCCGGTGGTGCACCGTCTTGCGGGAGCTGAGATGCCGTCCCGCCGCGCCCGAGCGCCACAGGCTCCGGAAACGCGGGCTGGCCGCGGAAACCTCGGCGACGAGGGTACGCAGCTCCTCGTCCTCCGGATAGGTGGTGACGGCCTGACGCAGGTCGGCGACCAGCGCCCGTTCGATCTCCTCGTCCGGCCCGTGGGTGTTCGCCCAGCTCGGGGGCGCGCAGAAGGTCGCCCGGATCACGTTGCGGTCGGCGGCCGGACTGCCCGCCGGGTCACCGTAGAGAGCGCTCCACATGGTGTTCCAGGTGATCAGGCTCCAGTCCGCCGCGTAGACCGCCACCGGGTAGTCGGTCATCCGGGTGACCAGCCGCTGGACCCCGGGCGGAATGTGCACCGGCACCACCCGGCCGGCCGGCGCCGGCAGCCCGGCGGCCTGATGCAGAAGGGCGTTCTCTGCCTCGTCGAGTTGCAGCGCGCGGGCCAGCGCGGCCACGATCGGTTGACTGGGCCGCCGTGACCGGCCCTGCTCCAGGCGGACCAGATAGTCGACGCTCACCCCGGCCAGGCCGGCCAGCTCCTCACGGCGCAGCCCCTGCGCCCGGCGTCGCCCGTGCCCGGACAGGCCCACGTCGGCGGGGGAACACCGGTCCCGCCACGCCCGCAGGAGACTGCCGAGATCGTTCGTCATGTTCCCATGATGGCCGCGTTCCCGACGGGTTGCCTGGTAACGCCGTTCCTACCGTAGCGGCGGGCCCTGGCTACCCGGCCGGAACCGGACGACCCTCGACGTATGACACCATCTCTCGCCGGGCGCACCGTCGTGATCACCGGAGCCAACAGCGGCATCGGCCGCGCCACCGCCCGTACCCTGGCCGGCCGGGGCGCCCGCGTCGTCCTCGCGGTCCGCGACCCGGACCGGGGCCGCGCCGCCGCCGCCGACATGCCCGGCCGGACCGAGGTGCGCCACCTCGACCTGGCCGACCTGTCCTCGGTCCGCGCGTTCGCTGCGGCCTGGACCGAACCTGTCGACGTGCTGATCAACAACGCGGGGGTGATGATGCCACCGCCGGATCTGACGGTCGACGGCTTCGAACCGCACTTCGGCATCAACCACCTGGGCCACTTCGCCCTCACCAACCTCCTGCTCCCGCGGATCACCGGCCGGGTCGTCACCGTGTCCGCCGGCGGGCACCAGGCCGGCACCCTGGACCTGGACGATCCGCACTGGAGGAACCGCCCCTACCGGCCGTTCTCGGCGTACGCCCAGTCCAAGCTCGCCAACCTGCTCTTCACCGCCGAACTCCAGCGCCGCCTCACCGCGTCCGGCTCGGCCGTCCTCGCCACCGCCGCCAACCCCGGCCTGGCCGCCACCAACCTGCTCAGTCACGGCGGCAGCCGGGCGGCCCGCTGGACGAACGCCCTGCTGCGCCCGCTGTCCCAGTCCGACGTGGGCGGCGCCCGAACCACCGTGCACGCCGCCACCGCCGACCTGCCCGGCAACAGCTACGTCTCACCGAGCGGCGTGACCCAGTCCCGGGGCCGCCCCAAGGTCACCACCCCGTCGAAGGCAGCCCGCGACCCCGAACTTGCCCGCCGCCTCTGGACCCTCTCCGAGAGCATGACGGCCACCACGTTCCCCCTGCCCCTGCGGAGCAGGCCGTAGGTCCGGTCCCGATAAACCTGACAATGTGAGCCTCTGTTGAGCTGGGGTTTATCAGATGCGTCGGGTCGTCCATCTGGCATCGGGTCCGCCGTATCTGATAGGCGCTGACCGCCCGTAACTGATCGAAGTCCCGCGACCGCCGTGTCCTCCATCGGGCTGTCAGGGGTGCAGTGGCGTGCGGCGGGGGATCACCTTGCGATACGCGATACGCCAGCCAGCCGTTTCGCGGCGTACGACGTCCTCGTAGACGACGCTACCCACGCTGCCGGTGGCGGAGATCCCGATCCCTTTCGAGCGCACCCGCACCGTGCCGTCCGGATCCTCAGTCACGCAGATGTTCGTGACGTGATGGCCGACGGGGTTCGCGTCGCCTACCGCCAGGCTGGCTTCGCTGATCGCGTCGTACCCGTGCAGTTCCCCGAGCCCGAACGCGGAGACGTCGTAGACGACGTCGGCGCAGAACAGCTCGTCCATCCGGTCGAACTCGCCGCTGTCCATCAGATGGCCGTGCAACGAGACCAGCTCATGCACCGCAAGCCTGTCTTCGACTGAAAACGCCACCAGCGGCTCCCCTCAACCCGAAAGACGGACAACCTCGGGGGGCACGTCGCCAACCCACCGACGTCGATCTTTTTATCAGGTTGCCTGGGCCGCTTATCAGACATGTGGTCCGGCGTATCAGTTGCGCGGGAACGTGTCAGCTACAGCGGGACCGGACAGCCGTAGCTGACCGCCGGGGTCACGCCATAGTCGCCGCCGCGCACATAACTGTCATTATGGTGTGCTGATGATTTGCCCGTTTTGCCGCATCCAATTACCGCATTGCCATTACCGGTAATCCGATAATTATCCGGCTTGTCGGCCGGGCCGCCGGCTGGCACGGTCGGGGCATGACGGCCACGGACGGAGCGGGCGTACGCGCCGCCGTGGACGAGATGGGCCGCGTCCTGCGGCCGCACACCGAACGCGACTGGGCGGTGCCGGCCGGAACCCTGGAGTGGGACTGCTGGACCACGGCGGCGCACGTGGCGCACGACCTGCTCGCGTACGCCGGGCAGTTGGCCGGCCGGCCCGCCGACGGCTACCTGCCGTTCGACCTGCGGGTCTCCCCCACCGCGACGCCCGCCCGGGTGCTGGCCGTCGTCGCCGCCTGCGGCGGACTGCTCGCCACCGCCGTCGACGCGGCCGATCCGGACCTGCGGGCCTGGCACTTCGGCCCCTGCGACCCGGCCGGGTTCGCCGCCATGGGCATGGCCGAGACCCTCCTGCACACCCACGACATCACCCGGGGCCTCCGCGTCGACTGGCAGCCGCCCGCCGCGCCCGCCGCCGCCGTGCTGGCCCGCCTGTTCCCGGACGCCCCGCCCGGCCCGCCCGCCGAGGTGCTGTTGTGGATGACGGGACGGGCCGAGCTCGACGGACGGCCCCGCCGCGCCGCGTGGACGTGGCAGGCCGCCCTGCCCTGACCGGGCTTCAGCGCGGTTTGGCGGACATCCCCGTTCGGCTGGGGATCAGGTCGTCGTATGGCGGATGATCGAGCGGGCGATCCGCTCGGTCAGCCCCGGCGAGAAGAAGGGATGGTGGCCCATTCCAGGCACGATCTCCAGGTGGGCCGCCGGGATCTGCGCCGCGACGGCTTCGCCGTGGGCTTGAGGGAACAGCGGGTCGTCGCTGCCGTGCAGGACCAGGGTCGCAGCGGTGATGCGGGACAAGGAGGCCCGCCGGTCGTCGTCCCACCGCCGGCCGGCGAGATCGTGATTCGAGGCGGCAGCGACGTTGTCGGCCCGGGCGTAGCAGTGTTCGACGAACCGTCGCGCGGCGGCCTCGTCGAAGGGCAGGACGTCACCGTTGAGCACTCGCCAGGTCCGTATGTCGGCGTCCATGCGCTGCTGGGCCGTCGTGCGTGGCGCCTTCGCCGAGTCCAGCACGTGGTGGAGGAACCGCGCCGTCGGAGGCGGGAGCCCGTCGGCCGCAGCCGGTTGACCTGCCATCGCCCGCGCCCATGCCGGGCCGGGGTTGTTCCCCATGGGAGAGGAAGCCATGGCCGTCAGGGTGCGGACACGGGCCGCCTGATGCACGGCGAGCCACTGCCCGATCGCCGCGCCCAGCGACGTCCCGACGACGTGCGCGGCGGTGACTCCGTGACCGTCCAGAACGGCGGTGGCGTCGGCCGCCATGTCGGCGAGCGCGTACGGATGAGTCGTGAAATCGACGGAGTCGGAACGGCCGGTGTCACGGTGATCGAATCGGATCACCTGCCGGCCGCTGTCCAGGAGAGCTTCCACGAGCTGATCGGGCCAGCCGATGCCCTGCGTAGAGGTGCCCATGACCAACAAGACAGTGGGGTCGTCAGGGCGACCGAAACGCTCGGTCCACAACCGGACCCGCCCGGAACGGACGAACTTCTCCTCACCAGTAAGCATGCCGGGCACCGTAGCCGTCACCGGATGGCCCCGAAGCCGCTACCCCTTGTAGCCGAAAATGATGCTCATGAGATAATGAGGAGGTGGCCGAGAGCGCCGCACCGTGGCGGGTTGAACGGCTTCTGCCCAGCACAAGCCCCACAGCTTCTTCGGTTTCTGCCCACCTGTCTGGATGGAACGGGCGGCGGCGCTCAGACCGCGGCCTGCTGACTGCGGCGCATGGCTCGGCGAAGGGCTTCGCGCAGCGGTGGGGCGGGTAGCTCGCGGGCGTGTTCGGTGGTGAATGCCTGGAGCAGGTACTCGACGATGCGTTGCCAGGCGTCCGGGGCGGTGCCGACGGTGGCGGCGACGACTCCGGCGTTGGCCATGAGCAGCAGGATCATGTCGTCGGGGTGGAAGTCGGCGCGCAGCTGCCCGGAGGTCTTGGCGCGGTGCACGATGGTGACCCAGTCGCGGTAGGCGCCGGCTCGGCGGCCTTCGAGGTCCTCGATCGCGGGGTTGGTGGCGGCGAAGGTCAGGGTGAGCAGGTCGGCGAAGCCACGGTCGCCGGACTGCATCGCGCACACCCGGCGCACGTAGCCGCAGAACCCGGCCCACGGATCCGGGTCGGCGAGCGCCTGCGCCGCAGCGTTGGCGTAGTCGGTCATCTTGTCGGTGAACGCGGCGGCGATCAGGGACTCGCGGTCCGGGAAGCGGCGGTGCAGAGTCGCCTCCCCGACGCCGGCCCGCCGGGCGATCTCGTCGAGCGGCACCTGTAGCCCTTGTTCGGCGAACGCGTGCCGGGCGGCGGTGATGATCGCGTTGCGGTTGCGCGCAGCGTCGGCACGCAGGGGCTTCTCGGTGGGTGTCCGGCTCGTCACACTCTCACGATCGCACAAGTGGAGCCACGACGCCACTTGCCTGCTACGGTCAAGTGGAGGCAAGGCACCACTTATTCGTGACGTGATCAGGAGACAGCGATGACGGACACCGCAACGGTGACGAACGCCCCGCCCGCAACGGGTCAGCTGACGGTCGAGGTCTGGACCGACCTTGGCTGCCCCTGGTGCTACCTCGGTAGCCACCGGCTACGCCACGCCATGAACCGCGCCGGGGCCGCCGGCATCACGCTCATGCTGCGCTCGTTCGAGCTGGACCCGGACGCCTCGGCCGAACCGATGACGATCCCGGAGATCCTCACTCGCAAGCACGGCCTGCCGACCCAGGCCGCCATGCAGGCCGAAGCCGCCATGCAGGCCCAGGCCGCCGCCGAAGGGCTGCCCTTCAGCACCGACCGGGTGCACGCCAACTCCTTCGACGTGCACCGCGTGCTGCAGCTGGCGAACCGGCACGGTGCCGGCGCCGTGTTCTTCGAGACCGTGCAGAAGCGCTACTTCGCCGGCGAGACCAACCCGTACGACCACACGAGCCTGACCGAGGTCGCCGTGGAGGTGGGCCTGGACGGCGACGAGGTTCGCGCCGTGCTCGCCAGCGACTCCTACGCCCAGCAGGTCCGCCGCGACGAGCGGCGCGCCCGTGAGCTCGGCGTCACCGGAGTCCCGTTCGTCCTGCTCGGCCAGCGGTTCGCCGTCGCCGGAGCCCAGTCGATCGACGCCTACGCCCAGGCCATCAGCCGCGCCCGCGAGTCCCGCTCATGACCAGCGCCCCGACCGCGCCCGCCGACCAGGCCGATCCGGTCCCGCAAGCCGACCCGGCACCGCGCGCCGCAGACCCGAAGGGGCCCGGCGAGCAACCGCCCGAAAGCACCGTCATCCACCTCGTGTCAGGCGGCGACAGCTGCCGGCCGGGAGAGCTCTGCACCTGACAACCCACCGGCACACCCCGAAAGGAACCACCATGCCCACCATCGCCATCGTCGGCGCGGGCTCCGGCCTCGGCCAGTCCATCGCGAAGACCTTCGGCAGCAACGGCTTCTCCGTCGCCCTCGTGTCCCGTACCCAGAGCAAACTCGACGCCCTCGCCGCCGAACTCGGCCGGGCCGGCGTCGACGCCGCCGGTTTCGCCGCCGACGTCATGGACCGCTCCTCGCTGGTCGACGCCTTCGCCCGGATCAAGCAGCGCTTCGGCACCGTCGACGTCCTGGAATACTCGCCCGCCCCGCACACCCCGGTTCCCGGCATCACCATGGCGGGTCCCCTGGACGTCACCGTCGAGAACATCCAGCCCCAGCTCGACTACTACCTGTACGGCGGCATCACCGCCGCCCAGCAGGTCCTGCCCGACATGCTCGAACGCGGCAACGGCACCCTGCTGTTCACCACCGGCGGCGCTTCGGTCAACCCCACCCAGGCATCGCCGGAGTTCGCCAACATCGCCATCGCGGGCGCGGCCCTGCGCTCCTGGGTCCTCAAGCTGCACCAGGTCACCGAGGGCACCGGCGTCTACGCCGCCCACGTCCCCCTCTCGGTCTGGATCGGCGCCGGCGGCCCCGAGACCCAGCCCGACACGATCGCCCGGCACTACTGGGACCTCTACATCAAGCGGGAGGGCGCCGAGCACCACTACACCGCGCTCTGACAGCCCGCAACCCTTCTGGATCGGCCGAGTTGGGCACGCTCGGCGGCGGTCTCGCCGGGCGAGGGGTGATGCGTGTCGGGGTCCCTGTTCCATGACCAGGGTGCGGTCGAGCCGTGATCTCAGGCCACGGAGCTGCTGACGCTCTTCAGCGCTCAAGGCGAACGCGCCCACCTGTCGCCCTCCCCGACGTCGCCCACCTGAACGACCCGGCTCTGGAGCAGACACTTCACCCGAGCCGGGTCCCGGCGGCGTCGCCGGGTGCGAGCGAGGGCCAGCGGTACGCGGCCCACTCCGGCCAGCCCCGCCACCCCGACGGTGGGCCGGGGACGGGGCCGCCGTCGAGTTCGGCGGCGTCCGGCGCCTGGAACTGCCCGCGCCACATGTCGATGTCCGCATCGCTCATCGGGAACGTCGTGTGCGGCGCGGTCGCCCGGCGGTGGACGATCCGCGCGCGTTGGACGGTCCTGTCGACCGGCAGGTAGACGATGTGGGAAACCGCGCCGGCCGACGTCGCCAGCCAGCGCAGCGCCGACCGTTCGTCGCGGCTCCAGAGCCCGAAGTCGAGCACGACGTTCGTGCCCAGGCGCAACGCCTGCAGGGCCAACCCGATGAGCTGCCCTTCCAGCAGGTCGCGTTTGCCCTCGGGCTGCGCTCCGTCGAACAGGGGGATCATCCACTCGTCCGGGGTCAACCGCAACGCGCGGTGTGCCCCGGCGAGTTCCCTGGCCCGGGTGGTCTTCCCGGCGCCGGGAAGCCCGACCATCAGGAGCAGCCTGGCGGGTCCGGGCCGCGCCTGCTGGTCGGGCTTCGTGTCCGTGGCGGCCGCGGCCAGCTTGTCGCGGCCGGCGGGAGACGTCTCGGAACCGCGGTCCTGACGCCTGGGGCGGAACTGCTGCGGCATGGGTCTGCTCCCCGAATCACGCAGGGCGATCCGGCAGCACAGCGGGACGCGGGTGGCTGCCGGCGGGACCTGATCCGGCGGTACGCCTGGCGTCGCCCCCCGGCGGAGCCGGAGGTCAGGCTGCGGTCACGGGCGACCGCGATACCGCCCGGCGGCGGTGCGGATGTTCATGGCGGCGGAGCAACCCATGCCCCCGACCATAACCGACGGCGCGGGTGTCGCTCGACCGGTGCCCGCCGACGTCCCCCGCCGCGACCCGTCGTTGGAGGCTTTTCCCGAGGCTGAGCTGTCCCGATCGGGACAGGTTTACACCGTTCGTTCAACGATACCGTTGAGGGAATGACCATCCGGAACATGGCCCGCGAACTCGACGGGGCCGCCATCTCGGCCTTCCTGCGTTCCCTGCCCGCCCGTCCCCTGCTGCTCGGCCTCGGCGAGGCCCGGCACTTCGTGGGGGAGTTGGGCGAGCTGCGCAACGAGATCTTCCGGCACCTGGTCGAGCACGAGGGCTACCGGTCGTTCGCCATCGAGAGCGACTGCCTGAAGGGCCTCGTGGTCGACGACCACCTCGCGACCGGTGCCGGTGACCTCGACGACGTCATGGCGCGCGGCTTCAGCCACGGCTTCGGCGCGTCGCCGGCCAATCGTGAGCTCGTGCGTTGGATGCGCGCCCACAACGAGAAGCACGACGAGAAGCTGCGGTTCTTCGGGGTCGACGGCCCGCTGGAGTACTGGGCGGCAAGCCCCCGCGAGGCGCTCACCGCCCTGCACGGCCTCCTCGACGGCCCGCTGCCCTGCACCCGGGAAACCCTCGACGCGCTGCTCGGCCCGGACGAGCGGTGGTCGGACGAGGCCACGGTCATGGACCCGGCCCGGTCGATCGGCCGGTCCGCCGACGCCCAGCGGCTACGGGTGATCGCCGACGAGCTGGTGGCGCTGCTCGACACGCAGCTGCCGCAGCTGGGCGTGCGCGACCGGGAGCGGGCGCAGCTCTACGGACGTACCGCCGTCGGCCTGCTCCGCTACCATCACGCGATGGCCGACCCCGGCGCGGCCCGGATCTCCCGGTTGTCGGCGCTGCGGGACGCGATGATGGCCGCGAACCTGTGTGCCGTCGCCGCGCACGGCCCGGCGCTGGTCTTCGCCCACAACCTCCACCTGCAACGCCACCGCAGCCGCCTGTCGCTCGGCGACCAGCACGTGCAGATGTGGAGCGCGGGGGCGATCACCGCGGCCCGGCTGGGCGACCGGTACGCCTACCTCGCCTCGGCCTTCGGCGCCGTCGGTGGCGACACCCCGGCTGCGGACTGCGCCGAGGGCGTCCTGGCCACCCTGCCGTGGGACGCCGCCCTGGTCGGCGGCCGGCACCTGGCCCAGGTGGCCACCGGAGCCTCCCCCCGTGTCTCCCGGGACTTCGCCTACTTCCCGCTGGACCCGGCCCGGCTCGACGTGATCGACGGCGTCGTCTTCGTCCGGCAGGCCGTCGACCTGGGTGCGCCCGGCTAGTAGCGGGACGTCAGGGCCGCCGCCACGGCCACCGCCACCGGCGGCGGCGAGGGCCGGGGGCGCGCGGCGGCGCCGCTGCCGGCCGTGCCGCCGCCACCGCCTGCGCGTGGGCGCGTTCCCGGTCGGCGCGCCACCCGGCCACCACCTCGTCGGCGTTGGCGGGACGCACGACGACCTGCGGGCCGGTCGGGTTGCGCAGCCAGGCGACGACCTCCCGGTTGAGGTCGGCGACGTACGCCCGCACGGCCGCCTCGGTGGGCAGCCCCCGCACCTCGTCGGGCAGCCGTTCGATCCGGCGGCGCAGCAGCAGCGGCGTGGGCAGCAGCAGGTCGCTGGGCAGCTTCTCACGCTCCAGGAAGCTCTTGATCCACCACGACTCGTCGTAGGGCGTGCCCCGGCCCGGCAGCGGTTTGCCCGCGCCGGGCAGGTTGTCGAACTCGCCGCGTTCCTGGGCGGTGCGGATCTGCGCCTCGGCCGCGGCCTCCCACCTGTCGCTCACCCGGCACCTCCCCGGCCCCACGGTACCCGTCCGGCCGTGTCGGTGACCGGGGCGCGGTGAGGTCGCGTGGTTCCGGTGCCCTAGCCCGCCGGGTAGAAGAGGAACAGTCTGCAGCCGGTGACGGTCGCGGGCACGTGCCACGATCCGGCCGGGGCGTGCAGGAACGTGCCCGCCGGGTAGTCGCGCGCGCCGTCGTGGAACGTGCCGTCGAGTACGTACACCTCTTCGGGGCCGGGCGTGTGGACGTCGCGGCGCGGCCACGACGAGCCGGGGTCCATCTCGAGCACGGCGGCCTGCGCGCCGTGCGGTCCCCGCCACAGCGGACGCACCCGGACGCCGGGGAAGAGTTCGCGGACGGGGGCCGTCTCGACGCGTACGGCGGTGTAGCCCTCCTGGGCCAGGATCTCTGGATGCATGCCCTCCACGGTGCCGCCGGGGAGCCCCGCACGACAGCGGCGACGAGGACACCGTGGGGTACTTTCTCGCCATGCATCGCGTGGTCGCCCTGGTACGACCGGTGCAGTCGACGTTCGGGCTGGGCTGCGCCGCCGAGGTCTTCGGTACGGTGCCCCCTGGCACGCCCCGCCACTACGAGTTCGAGGTGTGCACGGAGCGGCCCGGGCAGGTGTCCACGTCAGCCGGGTACGCGCTGTCGGTGTCGCGGGATCTTTCGGCTCTCGATGCCGCGGACACCGTGGTGATCCCGGGCTGGGCGCCGGTGGAGGCGCCGCTGTCGGCGCGGGTGCGCCGTGCGCTGCTGCGGGCCCACGCCCGGGGGGCGCGGCTCGTCGCGATCTGCGGCGGCGTGTTCGCGCTGGCCCGCACCGGCCTGCTCGACGGCCGCTCGGCCACGACGCACCGGGCCCGCGCCGACCGGTTGCGGCAGGAGTTCCCCCGGGTGCGCGTGGACGCGGAGGTGCTCTACGTCGATCACGGGGACGTGGCCACGAGCGCCGGCGCAGGCGCCGGCATCGACCTGTGCCTGCACCTCGTCGGGAAGGATCACGGGGTCGGGCACGCGGCGCTTGTCGCGCGGTACATGGTGATGCCGCCGCACCGCGGCGGCGGCCAGACCCAGCCCGTGCTGACCGGGCCGGCCACGGACAGCCTGGACGGGCTCCTGGAGTGGGCCGAGGCGCGTCTGGGAACGGCGTTGTCGGTGAGTGACCTTGCGGCGTATCTGCACGTCTCGCCCCGGACGCTGGCCCGACGGTTCGCCGAGCAGCTCGGCACGAGCCCGGGCGGGTGGCTGCTGTCGCGCCGGGTGGCGCGGGCACGCACGCTGCTGGAGGAGACGGACCTGTCGGTGGAGGCCGTCGCGGTCCGGGTCGGCCTCGCCTCGGCGGCGAATCTGCGCCGTCGCTTCCGGGCTCGGGTGGGCGCGACCCCGGGCGCCTACCGGCGGGCGTTCCGGGGCTCCGCGACCTGATGCCGCGCGCTGCTGCTCACCCTCGGGGGGCGACGTGGCGGTCGCCACCGGGGCGGGGTTCGCGTACGGCGAAGGCGAACCGGCGGCCGGCTGCGGACCAGCCATCGGTGGGCGTCGCGGGCGTCGTTGACGTAGTGTCGCCCACCGCCGCGGCCGGCGTCGTCCCGTGGGCGGGCCGGGGTCAGGGCGTCCCGGGGTGGCGGTGGCGGCGCACGAGGCCGGCGGCCAGCGGCGCGGCGTCGAGGTCACCGGCGGCGATCCGGCGGGCGACGGTGCGCCGCACGAGGCGGTCGGCCAGGGCGGGGGCGTGGCGGGCGACGGCCAGTTCGAGGCGGCCCCGGGCGGTGGTGGCCACGTGGCGCGGGGCGCGGCGGGCGGCGGCGGCGCGCAGGATCGCCGCGACGACGCCCTCGACGGGTTCGGGCCGGGACACCCCGTCCAGGGACAGTCCGGCGCGGGCGGTGCTGTCGTGGATGGGTGAGGCGACCATGCTGGGGTAGACGACGGTGACGCCGACGTGGGTGCCGACCTCCAGGCGCAGCGCGTCGGCGTACGCGACGAGGGCGCGTTTGCTGACCCCGTACGCGGCGGCCAGGGGCAGCGGCAGCACCGCCATCCGGCTGGCCACGAAGATCACCCGGCCGCGGTCGGCGACGAGGGCGGGCAGGGCTGCGGCGGTGGTGCGCCAGGCGGCGAGGAGGTTCACCTCGAGCTGTTGGCGCACGGTGTCGTCGGGGGGCAGTTCGGCGGGGGCGGGGCCGCCGACGCCGGCGTTGTTGACCAGCAGGTCGAGGCCGCCGAGCCGGTCGACGGCGGCGGTCACGGCGGTGGCGGTGCCGGCCGGGTCGGTCAGGTCGACGCCGAGCACCGGGGTGTCGGGGTGGTCGTGGGCGTGCAGGTCGAGGCCGACGACGTGGGCGCCGGCGGCGTGCAGGGCCGCGCACAGGTGCCGGCCGAAGGTGCCGCGCGCGCCGGTGACGAGGGCGCGGCGGCCGGTCAGGGCGCTCACGTCGCGTCCCGGGCGGCGCGGCGGGCGCCGGCGGCCAGTTCGCGGCCGAGCTGCGCCAGGTAGGTGTCGAAGTCGACGCGCATCGCCGGGCGGCGGTGCCCCCACCGGGCGGTGGCGGCGCGCAGTTCGGCGCGGCAGGCGGCGCGTTGGGCCGCCGGGGCCGGTGGGGCGTACCGGCCGGCGAGGCGGGCGGCGACGAGGCGGGCCTGCGCCTCCAGCAGGGGGAACGCCGCCCCGGTGGACTGGGTCAGCCCGACGAAGGCCAGGCCGGGGGCGTCGAGGTGGAACACGTGCCGGTACAGCGGCAGGGTGTCGGGGCCGACGCCGAGCAGGGCGGGGTCGAGGAACGGCATCTCGATGCGGTAGCCGGTGCACCAGACGACCAGGTCGACGGCGTCGACGCGGCCGTCGGCGAACTCGACCTCGTCGCCGTGGAACGCGGCGATGCCGGGGCGGGCCTCGATCGCGCCGTGGGTGAGCCGCGACAGCAGCGCGTCGGAGAGGGTGGGATGGTCCTGGAGGAGGCCGTGGGTGGGGGCGGGCAGCCCGTAGCGGGTGGGCGGGCCGACGGCGGTGGTGAGCAGGGCCTGGCTGATCCGTTGGCGCAGCCGCCAGGGCAGCCGCCGCGCGAGCGCCCCGTTGAGGGTGTCCGACGGGCGGCCCAGCAGGTGCTTGGGCACCACCCACACGCCGCGGCGCAGCGACAGCAGCGTGCGTCGGGCGGTGTGGGAGGCGTCCACGGCGATGTCCATGGCGGAGTTGCCGCCGCCGACGACGAGGACCCGCCGGCCGGCGAGCTGGTCGGGGCCGCGGTAGGCGTGGCTGTGGAGCTGTTCGGCGGTGCTGTCGCCGGCGGGCGGGGGCTCGGGCGGGCGGGGGACCCGGTTGTGGCCGTTGGCGACGACGACGGCGGCGACGGTGACCTCGCTGACGCCGTCGCCGCCGGTGGCCCGCACGGTCCACCGGTCGTCGGGGCCACGGGTGACCCCGACGACGGTGTGCCGCAGCCGGACGGCGTCGAGGAGCCCGAAGCGCCGGGCGTAGTCGTGCAGGTAGCCGGCGACGCGGGTGTGGTGGGGGTAGTCGGGCCAGTGGGCGGGCATGGGGTGGTCGGCGAACTGGGTGCGGGTCCGGCTGGTGTTGAGGTGCAGGGTGCGGTAGGCGGGCGAGTCCGGCGCCCCGTACACCCACAGGCCGCCGACGGTGTCGGCCGTCTCGAAGGCCACGGCCGGCACGTCGGCGTCGGCGAGGGCCTTGAGGGTGGCCAGGCCGGCGGCGCCGGCGCCGATCACCGCGACCCGTGGGGGCTGCCCCATGTCGTCGTCCTCCCCCACATTAATCCAACACTCGATGGATAATGCGGGGGTCGATGGCCCGGCGTCAAGACGTCCGGCCCTCGCGGGCCGGTAATGCGGTCGACGCCGCCGCGCGCCGCGGTTACCTTACGGACCTCACGTCCCGTGGAGGTGTTCCGGATGCCCGTGTCGAGCGCGCCCGCCCAGCAGACCCCCGCCCTCGACGTGAGGAAACCGAGAAGTGGACCTGCCACGTAGCTTTGTCATCCGCGAACGCGACCACCGCATCCACAACCCCTTCACCGCCGAGAAGCTCGCCACCCTCGGGCGGGCGCTGCGCCTGCGGCCGGGCACGACCCTGCTCGACCTGGCCTGCGGCAGCGGCGAGATGCTCTGCCAGTGGAGCCGCGCCCACGGGGTGACCGGCACCGGGGTCGACATCAGCACCGCCTTCGTCGAGGCCGCCCGGGCCCGCGCCGCCGAGCTGGGCGTCGCCGGGCGGGTGACGTTCGTGCACGGCGACGCCGCCGCGTACACCGCCGGCACCGCGGTCGACGTCGCCGCCTGCGTCGGGGCGACCTGGATCGGCGGCGGCGTCGCGGGCACCATCGAGCTGCTCGAACGCGCCCTGCGCCCCGGCGGCCTACTACTGGTCGGCGAGCCGTTCTGGCGGGCCGACCCGCCCGACGAGGCGACGGTGGCGGCCTGCCACGCCACCGCCCGGGAGGACTTCCACGACCTGCCGGGCCTGGTCGCCCTCTACGGCCGGCTCGGCTTCGACCTGGTGGAGATGGTCCTCGCCGACGAGGACAGCTGGGACCGTTACGTCGCCGCGCAGTGGTTGTCGGTGCGCCGCTGGCTCGACGCCCATCCCGACGACGAGCTGGCCGGCGAGCTGCGCGCCGAGCTCGACGCCGCGCCGCAGCAGTACGTCCGCTACCAGCGCCCCCACCTCGGGTGGGGGGTGTTCGCGCTGATGCGGCGCTGACGATCCCGCCGGCGGCGCGCGGGCCGGTCCCGTGCGCCGCCGGCTATCGCGCGTCCGGTCGCCCGCCGGGCCAGTACAGGCCGTCGAGGAACCGGTGCACGAAGGCGCGGAACTCCCGGCGTTCCCGCTGCGCCGAGGCCGCGTCCGCGGCCAGCGCCACCACGTGCGCGTGCACGGCCCAGACCAGGCTGCGCACCGTGATGTGCGGGGTGGGCTCGACCAGCGCCCCGGCGTCCGCCGCGGCCCGCAGCAACTGCTCCACCAGCTCGTACAGCGGCGCGGAGTACCGCTCGTCGAGGTCGGCGTGCCGGTGCGGCTCCAGCCAGCGGCGCAGCCACAGGGCGGTGGTCTGCGGGTGCTCCTGGAGGAAGTCCACGAACACGTCGACCAGGTCGTGCAGCGCCCCCCGGGCGGCGGTGGGCCCGGTGTCGAGGGCGTCGTGGGCCGCGCGCGTCGCCGCCCGCAGGGCGTCGCGTTCGGCGACGAACACCCGGGCGAAGCAGGCGTCGTAGAGCTGGGCCTTCGTGCCGGTGTGGTGGGAGACCGTGGCGACGTCGACGCCGGCGGCGGCGGCGACCTGCCGCAGCCCGACGGCGTCGAAGCCCCGGGCGGCGAACAGCGCGGTGGCGGCGGTCAGCACCACCTCGCGGGTGTCCCGGCTCTCGGAACGTCGGGGTCGGCCGGGCCGCCGTCGGGGCATGGTCATGGGCGCCATTGTCCCCCTACAATCCAGCAACCGTTGGATTTGGCGGCGGCGTGCCGCCGAAAGGACCCCACCATGACCGACCCGGCCCCCACGCCACGGGCGGGCCTGCCGCGCGGCCCGCTGCTCGGCTTCGCCGCCGGCTCCCTCGGCATGGGCGTGTGGGTCACCGTACCCGGGCTGCTGCTGCTGTACTTCCTCACCGACGTGCTCGCGGTGACGCCGTGGCTGGCCGGCCTGGTCCTGCTGGCCCCGAAGGTCGTCGACGTGCTGGCCCACCCGTGGGTCGGCCACCTCAGCGACGCCGGGGCGGCCCGCCGCGGCGACCGGCGGCGGCTGCTGCTGGCCGGCTGCGCCCTGCCGGCGGCGTTCGCCGCGCTGTTCGCGGTGCCCGGCGGCCTCGCCGGCGCGGCCGCAGCCGGGTGGGTCGCGGCCTGGTTCGTCGCCGGGAACCTGCTGTTCGCCGCCTACCAGGTGCCCTACCTGGCCACCCCGGCCGACCTGCGGATCGGCTACCACGAGCGGACCCGGCTGATGGCGTTCCGGATGGTGGTGCTCACCGCCGGGATCCTGGTCTCCGGGCTGCTCGCGCCGCTGCTGGCCGGCGGGGACGCCGCGACCCGCGACGGCTACCAGCGGATGGGCCTGCTGCTGGGCGTCGCCGCCGGCGTCGCCATGCTGGCCGGGGTCGCCGGCATCGGCCGGCTGCGCCGGCGCGCCGGCGTCACCGCGCACCGCCACGCGCCGGGCGGCTGGCCGGCGCTGGCGGCGGCGCTGCGCGACGGGCAGTTCCGCTGGCTGGTCGCCGCCTACCTGGCGATGTCCACCACGACACACCTGGTGCTGGCCGGGGTGCCGTACTACGCCGAGTACGAGCTGGGCCGCCCGGCGCTGACCACGGTGCTGGTCGCCGCGTTCGTCGCCCCGGCGCTGCTGGTCACCCCGGTGTGGCTGGCTGCGGCCCGCCGCGCCGGCAAGCAGCGGGCCCTGCTGGTCGCACAGGGCGCGTTCGCGGCCGGATCGCTGGTCCTGGCCGCAGGTGCCCCCGCCGGCCTGCCCGTCCTGGTCGCGGCGGTGACGGTGCTCGGCATCGCGTTCGCCGGCATGCAGCTGCTGCCGTTCGCGATGATGCCCGACGTCATCCGCGCCGCCGGCGGCACCGGCGCGGGCACCTACGCCGGGGTGTGGACGGCCACCGAGGCCACCGGCGCGGCGCTGGGCCCCTACGCGTTCGCGCTGTGCCTGACCGCCGGCGGGTTCGTCGCCTCCACCGGCGGTCAGGTCGTCGACCAGCCGGACGCGGCCGGGGCCGCGATCCGCTACGGATTCGGGCTGCTGCCGGCCGCGCTGATGCTCGCCGCGGTGCTGCTGCAACGCCGCTACACCCTCGACGGCGCGGCCCGCGCCGCCGGCTGACGCGCAAGCAGGGGCCCCTTGTTGTCGCCTCCGGTAGAGCAGGGGCCCCTTGTTGACCACCTGCCGCCGCAGGCCCGGCCAGGCCGGGCGGCCGCCGCCGTTAGACTTCCGCCTCGATGGACGACCAGCCCTCCCCCGCCGCCGACATCCGCCCCTGCGCCCACTGCGGGCGCGACGTGCCGCAGCGGGCCGGCGCGGGCCGGCCGTTCCGCTACTGCCGCGACAACGACGGCGCCTGCCAGCGGGCCTCGCGCAACAGCCGGATGCGGCACCGCAACGCCCCCGGCCTGCCCGGTCAGGTGGCCCGCACCTGGGAGGCGGTGGACCGCCTCGACCAGATCGTGCAGACCCTCACCGAGGCGTTGCACGCCGAGCTGTCCCCGGCGGGGGTGCAGCGGCAGCTGGCCCAGCTGCGCGCGGAGACCGCCGCGGAACTCGCCCAGGCGCACACCGAACGCGACGAGGCCCGCCGCGACGCCCAGGACGCGGCGGCGGCCGCCGCCCGCGCCGGCCAGCAGGCCCGCACCGTCACCGCCGAACGCGACGCCGCCGTCGCCCGCGCCGACGCGGCGCTGGCCGACGCGGCCGCCGACCGGCAGCGGGCCGACGCCGCCGAGGCGGCCCGCGACGCCGCGCGCCGCGACGCGGACGCGGCGCAGGCGCTGCGGGTGCAGGCCGAACGGGACCGCGACGCGGCCCGCCACGAGCTGCGCACGGTGCGCGGCGAACGCGACGCGCAGCGGCAACGCGCCGCCGACCTGGGCGTCGAACGCGACGCCGCCCGGGAGGCCGCGCGCCGCGACGCCGAGGCCGCGGCGCAGGCCCGCGAGCGGGCCGAGCAGGCCGACGCGCAGGCCCGGCAGGCCCTCGCCGACGCGCGCAGCGCCGCGCTGGGCGCCGACGCCGCCCGCGCCGACGCACAGCGGGCCCGCGAGCAGGCCGACCGGCTGCGCGCCGACACCGCCGACGCGCGCCGCGACGCCGAGGCCGCCCGGGCGCAGGCGCAGGCCGCCCGACAGGACGCGGCGGCGCTGGCGGCGCGGCTGGCCGAGGCCACCGCCGCCCACGACGCGGCCACCGGCCAGGCGGCGGCCGCGCGGGAGGCCGCCGCCGCCGTCGAGGGCCGCCTCGGTGAGCTGGAGGTACGGCTACGCGCGGCCGAGGCCGAACGCGACGCCGCGCAGCGCCGTTCGGCGCAACTGGTCGACCAGGTCAGCGACCTCGCCACCGCGCTGGCCCGGTTGGGCGCCCCGCCCCGCTGACGGCACCGGTGGGCGCGGCGGCCGGCGCGTCACCGGGCGTCGCCGCCCACGCCCGCGCGGGAATGGGTAGCATCCCCGGTGAGCCGCCGGACACCTCCACCGATTCGCCCGGCCGGGACGACCCCGCCGGGCACCTGGCGTGGCCGGCTACCCTTGCAGGGGCGGCGGGGCTCGCCGCGTCCCGCCGGCCGGCGGGGTGCGGCCCGGCGGGGCGGGAATGACCCGGCCGACAGACACCGTTGGACCTGAAGGCCACCACCACGAACGAGGGGAAGTCGATCATGGGCGAGCGTATGCTGCGCGGAAGCCGTCTGGGCGCGGTCAGCTACGAATCCGACCGCAACACGGAGCTCGCGCCGCGTCAGACCCGCGAGTACCTCTGCGCCAAGGGCCACCAGTTCGAGGTGCCGTTCGCCGTCGACGCCGAGGTCCCCACGACCTGGGAGTGCAAGTTCGACGGCAGCGTCGCCCGCCTGGTCGACGGCACCGAGCCGGAGCAGAAGAAGGCCAAGCCGCCGCGCACCCACTGGGACATGCTGCTGGAGCGCCGTTCCATCGCCGAGCTGGAGGACATCCTCGCCGAACGGCTCCAGGAGGTCCGCACCCGCCGCGGCCGCGCCTGACCCGCCGCCGACGACGCCCCCGCAGGGATCATCCCCGCGGGGGCGTTTCGCGTCTGCGACCGGCTACCGGTCGACGATCTCACCCTCGATGGCCGCGCCGCTGTCGACCACCGTCGGCGCGGCCCGCCCCGGCTCCGTCGGCTCGGGCTGCCCGGCCGGTGGCGCGTCGCCGCGGCGCACCCGCACCCGCCGCGGCCCGAACAGGTCACCGGCCACCATCGACGACACCCGCCGCTCCGTGGCCCGGCGCACCCCCGCGCCCGCCAGCCGCCGCACCGGCGGCACCAGCAGCACCAACCCCACCACGCCGGAGACCAGGCCCGGCGCCGCCAGCAGCAGCGCCCCCAACAGGCCCACCAGCCCGTCGGTGACCTGCGGGCCCGGCGGCGCGCCCGCCTGCGCGGCAGCCCGGAACCCCCGCCACGCGCGCATGCCCTCCCGGCGCAGCAGCACCAACCCCAGCAGCGACGCCGCGAACACCAGCAGCACCGCCGAGCCGAACCCGACCGCCCGGCCGACACCCACGAACACCGCCAGCTCCACCAGCACGGCCGCCAACGCGGCCAACGGCACGAACCTCAGTCCTCGGCGCATCTCACCCCATCGCCCCGTCGCGTCCCACCACCCGGTCCCGCAAGCATGACACGCCGCCGCTCACGGCCACCGCACCTGACCGTCTCCGTGCAGGCCCCGCCGCCACGCCGCCCGCCGATCCTGCACCGCCCACACGCTGACCCGCCACAACGCCTCCGCCACGATCAACCCGCTCATCTTGCTCGCCCCCCGCTGACGCTCCGCGAACGTGATCGGCACCTCCACGATCCGCGCCCCCGCCCGATGCGCCAACCGCGACAACTCCACCTGGAACGAATACCCCTGCGAACACACCGACCCCAGGTCCACCGCGTCCAACACCGCCAACCGGTACACCCGGTACCCGCCCGTCGCGTCCGTCACCGGCATCCCCAACGCCACCCGCGTGTACAGGTTCCCGCACCGCGACAGCAGCAGCCGCCGCAGCGGCCACCCCACCACCCGCGCCCCCCGGCACCACCGCGACCCGATCACCACGTCCGCGTCGGCGGCCGCGGCCAACAACCTCGGCAGGTCCTCCGGCGCGTGGGAACCGTCGGCGTCCATCTCCACCACCGCGTCGTAGCCGCGTTCCCGCGCCCACGCGAACCCCGCCAGATACGCCGCGCCGAGCCCCTCCTTACCGGCCCGGTGCAGCACGTGCACCCGCCCGTCGCAGGCCGCCAGGGCGTCGGCGAGGACCCCCGTGCCGTCGGGGCTGGCGTCGTCGGCGACCAACACGTCCACCTCCGGGGCGGCGGCCCGCACCCGCGCCACGATCGACGTCACGTTGTCGGCCTCGTTGTAGGTGGGGATGACCACCAGCACCCGCCGCAGCGGCACCCGGCCCGCCCGTGCTCGCACGCCCACCGCTGCACCACCGTTCCCGCCGGCACCCCCGGCGCATCCGTCAGCCCACCGTCACCCGGGACCGTTCGGCGCCCGAGCGCCGCCGGCGCAGCACCGCCGCACCGGCCACCACGGCCACCGCCACCGCCACCAACGCCACCTCCGGCCACACCCCGACCCGGGTGGCCAGGGTGCGCCCGTCACCGAGGCGCAGCTGCCGCGACACCACGGCGCGGGTGTTGAACCCGGTGGCGTCGGATACCCGCCCGTCGGCGCCCACGAACCCGGACACCCCCACCGTCGACGCCATCAACGACGCACGGCCGTGCTCCACCGCCCGCACCCGCACCATCGCCAACTGCTGGCGGGCCTCCGCCACGTCGAACGTCGCGTTGTTCGTCTGCACCACCAGCAGCTGCGCGCCACCGGTGACCGTGTCCCGCACCAACCCGTCGTAGGCCACCTCGAAACAGATCACATCCCCCACGGTCACCGCACCCGCGTCGACGACCCCCGGCCGGTCACCGGCCACCATGTCGCTGCGGACCCGGTCGACCTCCTTGCTGACCATCCGCGCCACGTCCCGCAACGGCACGTACTCCGCGAACGGCACCGGATGCCGCTTCGTGTACATCTGCTCCAGGTCCGGCCCGGCCCCCGGCCGCCACAGGATCCCCGCGTTCTGGCTCTGCCCCGGCCCCGGCCCCACCAGCACCGCGCCCACCAGGATCGGCGCCCGCACCGCCGCCGCCGCCACACCGATGCGCTCACCGGCCGCCGCACTACGCAACGGGTCGATGTCGCTGGCGTTCTCCGGCCACACCACCAGGTCCGGCTGCGGGCGCTGCCCGGCCGCCACCTGCGCCGCCAGGTCCAACGTCGCCTGCACATGATTGTTCAGCACCGCCTGCCGCTGGGCGTTGAAGTCCAACCCCAACCGCGGCACGTTGCCCTGCACCACCGCCACCGTCACCGTCGCCCCACCACCGGCGACCCCCACCGGCACCAGCCACCCCACCGACAGCACCGCCACCGCCGCGACCGCCGGCCCCACCGCCGCCCACCGCGCCCGCGCCCCGGCCCGCCACGGCCGCCACAGCGCCGCCACCACCAGCCCACCCGCCACGGCCACCGCGAACGTCACCAGCGGCGCCCCACCCCACGCCGCCAACCGCAGCGTCGGCGCGTCGCCCTGGCTGAACGCCAACCGGCCCCACGGGAACCCCCCGAACGGGGCCCGCGACCGCAGCGCCTCCTGCGCCACCCACAACACCCCGGTCACCGCCGGCCACGCCCACCGCCACCGGTCCACCACCGGCGACACCCACGCCGAGGCGGCACCCAGCAACGCCACCACCGCCGCCTGCGACAGCGACAACAACACCCACGGCAGCATCCCCGTGTGCAGGTTCGTCCACTCCAGCAGCGGCGCGAACAACGCCAGCCCCGCCAGGAAACCCAACCCCGCGCCCGCACGCACCCGACGCCGGTGCACCGCCGCCGCCAGCAACGCCACCCCCACCGGGGCCGCCACCCACCAGTCGTACGGGGGGAACGCCACCAGCAGCACCAACCCGGCCGCCACCGCCGCCGGCACGGCCACCCGCAACGGCAACGGCCCTGCGGCCGCACGCGCCACCGGCGCAGACGACGGGTCCTGCGCGACAGCCGTCACCGGCATCTCACCTGCGATCACACCGCCGAAGGCTACCCGCACCACCGCGCCGACCCGGCGACAGACGCCACCTGCGAAACGGAAATCGGGGCACGGCCTACGCCGCACCCCGATGCTCCCAGGCCCTTCCCGGCCGGTGGGGCGAGGATCAGGCGCCACGACCTTCGGACCGACCCGACGGGAAACTGGCTGCCCCCGCCCGGCCGTTGTCTACTGGCCGCGCACCTCACCCTGCCCGTACACCGGTAACCGCGGCCGGTTCGCGCCGCCCCGCCGACCCCCGCCCGCTGGACCTGGCCGCCGCAACCATCGAAGGTCACTCGGCCAGCGGACGAAGGGACGAAGCGAACAACAGCCGCTTCCCGTAGTAGGACTCAAAGACGGTACGTGCTGCCCCCCAGCCCCTGTCAACCCGCCCCCGGCCAGTCGCCCCACCCGCCCCGGCGTGTCGCGTCGGCGAGTCTCAATCCACGGCCAGGCACCGCCGCACCAACGCCCCCGCCGCCCCCGGATGATCCGCCGCCAACAACCCCGCCGCCGCCAGCACGTACTCCACGTCCACCACCGCCCGCGCCGCCCGCGGCACCGCCCACCCGCCCGCATGATCCGCCAACACCGCCCCCAACACCCCCGCGCCCACCCCCGCCGGCACGTGACGCAACACACCCCCCGACCCGACCAGCAGCCGCACATCCCGCAGATCCCGCCCCCCACGCTCCCCCGTCGCCCCACCCCGCGCATGCCGACGCACCGCCACCGTCGCCGCCAACGCCGCGATCCGCGCGTCCACCACCCACCCCGCCTCATCCGCCGCCACGAACCCCGGATCAGCCGCCCGCGCCCGCGCCGCCACCGCCAACGCCTCCTCCTCCGCCGCGTCGACCAGCCGCTCCTGCGCCGCCGCCCGCACCACCCCCGGCGCGCTCCACCGCACCCCCAGATCCCCCTCCACCGTGCGGGCCCGCCACAACGACCCGGCGACCTCCCGCCCCGGCCCACCCGCCCGCTCGTCCGGCGTCAACACCGAATACACGTCCGTCGTCGCCCCACCCACGTCCACCACCAACAGGTCCCCACCGACGGCGTCGGCGAGGACCTCCACCCCCGTCAACACCGCGTCCGGCGTCGCCGCCCGCACCAGCCGCCCGAACCGGGGCCCCCGCGACAGGCGCTTCCCACCGATCACATGCCGCAGGAACACCTCCCGGATCGCCGCCCGCGCCGACCCCGGCTCCAACACCCCGATCCGCGGCAACACGTTGTCGGCCACCGACACCGGCACCCCCGACCCCGCCAACACCGCCCGCAACTCCTCGCGCACGTCGACGTTGCCCGCCAACACCACCGGCACCCGCCACCGCGCCCGCGCCAGGCGCGTCGCGTTGTGCGTCAACACCTCCGCGTCCCCACCATCGGTGCCACCCACCAGCAACACCACATCCGGACGCGCCGCCCGCAACGCCGCCACCTCCGCCGCGCCCAACCGGCCCGCGGCCACGTGCACCACGTCCGCCCCCGCCGACAGGCCCACCCGCCGACCCGCCTGCGCCGTCACCAACGCCTCGTAGCCCACCACCGCCAGGCGCAACCCACCACCGGCCGACGAACACACGTACCACGGCACGTCACCCACACCGGCCGCCGCCGTCGCCGCACCCACCGCCGCGTCCAACCCGCGCAGCACATCCGAACCCACCGTCGTCGGCGACGCCCCCGCACCCACCAGCCGGCCGCCGTCCAGATCGACCACCACCGCCTTCGTGTACGTCGAACCGACGTCGACGCAGACCGCCGTGCTCACGCCACCGGCGGCACGACCACCGTGCCGGTCGCCGTCACCGCCACGATCGGCTCGGCCAACACCTCCGCGGCCGACCCACCCCGGTCCGGACACCCCCGACACACCACCCGCGCCTCGAAGTCGATCGTGCGGCTGCGCGTGCCCACCCGCGTCACCGTCGCCGCCACCTCCACCACGTCACCCGCCCGCACCGGCGCCCGGAACTGCACCTGCGAATACGACGCGAACAACCCCTCGTCCCCGTCGGTCCGGATACACACCTCCGTCGCCACGTCCCCGAACAACCCCAACGCGTACGCCCCGTCCACCAGGTTCCCCGCATAGTGGGCATGCGCATACGGCACATACCGGCGGTGCACGACGGTCAGACCGACCCGGGGATCACTCATGCCACACCCGCCTTCCTCGACGTGATCAACGCATGGACGAGATAGCTGGCCACCTCGCCCGGAGTGGTGCCCCGACCGAAGATCCGATCCACGCCCAACTCGGCGGTCATCG
Organism: Micromonospora sp. WMMD712; assembly: GCF_029581295.1. Lineage (NCBI taxonomy): Bacteria > Bacillati > Actinomycetota > Actinomycetes > Micromonosporales > Micromonosporaceae > Micromonospora > Micromonospora sp. WMMD712. Next base: position 680,126 of record NZ_CP120743.1, on the reverse strand, counting down.
TCTCGTCGAACCGCGGCCCACCCACGATCAACAACGGCCGCCGCCCCGCCGGCAACGCCTCCCGGAACGCCGCCGACATCTCCCGCGTGTTGTGCAGATGCGCATCCCGCTGCGTCACCACCTGCGACACCAGCACCGCGTCGGCGCGTTCCCGCCGCGCCGCCTCCACCAGCTCCGGCACACTCACCTGCGCACCCAGGTTCGTCACCTTCAACTCCCGGTAGTACTCCAGCCCCTTCTCCCCGGCGATGCCCTTCACGTTGAGGATCGCGTCGATCCCCACCGTGTGCGCATCCGTGCCGATGCACGCGCCCACCACCGACAGCTTCCGCCGCAGCCGCCGCTTCACCACCGCGTTGACCTCCTTCGCCGACAACAGCGGGAAGTCACGCTCCACCACCTGCACCGTCGACAGGTCCACCAGATGGTTCACCCGCCCATACACCACGAAGAACGTGAACCCGTCACCGATCGGCTTGGCGTGCACCAGCATCGCCGGATCCATGCCCATCCTGTTCGCCAGCTGCACCGCCGCGCCCTCGGCCCGCTTGTCGTGCGGCACCGGCAACGTGAACGACACCTGCACCATGCCGTCACCCGTCGTATCCCCGTACGGCCGCACGATGCTCTTCCCACCCGTGCCACGCCGGCCGGACTGGCCCTCGCTCATGCTGCGCTGGCCGGGCATGCCCTCGCGGCCCTCGCTCCGCTCGGTGCGCTCGCTCATGCCGGCAGCTCCAGAATCTCCGTCGCCGGGTTGTAGTAGTCCCCCTCATGCCGCGCCACCCCGGAAAGACCCTTCCCCCGGTCCGCCGGCCGCTTCATGATCCCGAACGTGCCCTCCGCGATCGCCGTCAACAACGACTGATCCCCGATCCGCTCCAACAGGTCCACCGCCTCACCCAGCACCCGCCTCGCCCGCTGCTGGATGAACCCACCCGACGCCGGCACGAAATCCTCGTGCAACCCACCCGCCGCACCCAACACGTACCGCACGTTCTGCAACGCGATGTCCCGGTCCGACAACCACGGCGTCACCACCGCCTCCGTCATCATCCCCACCAGCAGGATCCCCTGCCCCGTCATCGCACCCACCAGATTGAAGAACCCGTCCAACAGGTTCCCCCGGAACACGTCCCCCGTCATGTGCTTCGTCGGCGGCATCCACTTCAACGGCGCATCCGGAAACAACTCCCGCGCCAACAACGCATGCGCCAACTCCAGACGCAACGACTCCGGCACATCCGGATTGATCTCGAACGCGTGCCCCAACCCCAACTGCCAGTCCGCCAACCCCGCCTCATGCGCGAAGAACTCGTTCAACAACTGCGACACCGTCACCGTGTGCGCCTCGTCCACCGCGTCCGCAGTGGTCAGATAGTTGTCCTCACCCGTGTTGATGATGATCCCCGCCCGCGCGTGCACCTGCCGCGAAAACCGCTGGTCCACGAACGTCCGAATCGGATTGATGTCCCGGAACAGAATCCCGTACATCGAATCGTTGAGCATCATGTCCAGCCGCTCCAGGCCCGCCAACGTCGCCATCTCCGGCATACACAGACCCGACGCGTAGTTCGTCAACCGCACGTACCGACCCAACTCCCGCGACGACTCGTCCAACGCCGCCCGCATCAACCGGAAGTTCTCCTGCGTCGCATACGTCCCCGCGAACCCCTCCCGCGTCGCCCCCTCCGGCACATAGTCCAACAACGACTGCCCCGTCGACCGGATCACCGCGATCACGTCCGCACCCGCCCGCGCCGCCGCCTGCGCCTGCGGAATGTCCTCGTAGATGTCACCCGTCGCCACGATCAGATAGATCCACGGCCGCCGCGCCGGATCCCCGAACCGCCTCACCAGACGATCCCGCTCCGCCCGCCGCCGATCGATGCGCCGGATCCCCGCCGCCACCGCCCGCCGCGACCCCCGCCGCGCCGCCGACGCCGCCCGCCCCGACGGCACCCCGAACCGCACCGACCCGGCCGCCGCCTTCTGCGCCAACAACGTCACATCCGACACGCCCTCCCGCGCCAACGCGTCGAACACCGGCACCGCCACCCCGTGCCCCAACCCCACATCGGCGACCACCGCGTCCACCAGACGGTTCACCCACGGAATCCCGTCCGGATCAGCACCGGACACCCCCGCGAGCCGCAACACCGCCCGCTCCACCGACACCGTCGTGTGGCTACGCGCCAGATCCACCACCGGCTGCCCGGCCCGACGCGCCAACTCCCGCGCCCGCCCCACCAGCGCCGGATCCAACCCAAGCTTGCCCGTCACGACACGCCTTCCTCGTAGATCACGTCACCCCGCAACACCGTCGCCCGACACACCGGCAACGGCGTCGGATCATCCGCACCCCGCAACTCCGGATCCTCGGCCTGCAACACCGGCAACCCCCGATCCACCCCCGCCGGGGCGTCCCACACCGCGAACGTCGCCGGCGCCCCCAACGCCAACACACCCTCGTTGTCCAGGTGCACCGCCCGCCACCCACCCCGGGTGTGCGCCGCGAACGCCGCCCGCACACTCATCCGCTGCACCGGATTGTGATGCGCCGCCGCCGCCCGCACCGAACCCCACGGATCCAACGGCGTCACCGGCGAATCAGACCCGAAAGCCAACGCCACCCCCACCGAATGCATCGCACCCATCGGATTCGACTCCAACGACCGCGACAACCCCAACCGCGCCTCGTACATCCGACCCGCACCACCCCACAACCGGTCGAACGCCGGCTGCATCGACGCCACGATCCCGAACTCCACGAAACCCGCGATCGACCGCCGCCCCATCAACTCCGCGTGCTCCACCCGATGCCGCCCCGCCCGCAACCGCTCCACCCCCACCCGCTCCGCCGCCCCCGCGAACCCCGCCAACACCGTCCCGATCGCCGCATCACCGATCGCGTGGAACCCGCCCTGCACCCCGTGCGCCACACAATCCAACAAGTGGTCACGCACCTGCCCCGCCGTCACGTACCCGTGCCCGCACGCCCCCGGCTCCCCATCCAGGTACGCCGCCGACACGTGCGCCGTCCGCGACCCCAACGCCCCGTCCGCGAACAGATCCCCACCCGCACCCACCGCACCCAACTCCCGCGCCCGCGCCGCACCCAACAACTCACCCCAGTACCCGTACACCTCCGGCACACCCCGCCCGGACACCGCCAGCAACCCCGTGAAGTCCTCCTCGTCGGAGATCTCCGGACCGCCACACTCGTGCACCGCCGCGATCCCCAACGACGCCGCATGCGCCAGGGCCCGCCGCTGCGCCGCAACCCGCTGCGCCCGCGTCACCGACCCGAACGCCGCCGCCCGCACCACGTGATGCGCGTCCCGCCGCAACCACCCCGACGCGTCGAACCCGGCCGCCGCCACCACCTCCGGACACGCCGCCAGCAACGCCGCCGACACCAACGCCGAATGGATCGACGCCTGCGACAGGTACACCCGCCGCCCACCCGCCGCCCGACCCAACGCCACCGCATCCGGCAACCGCGGATCGTCCCAACCCGACTCGTCCCACCCGTGCCCCAACACCACCGCGTCACCCGGCAACCCCGCCGCGAACACCGCCACCGCGTCCAACAACTGCCCCGCCGACCCCACCCCCGACAGATCCAGCCCCGACAACGCCAACCCCGTGTCCGTCGCATGCACGTGCGCGTCCACGAACGCCGGCGTCACCAACGCCCCCGCCAGATCCACCACCCGGTCCGCCGCCGGCGCCTCCGCATCCACCCCCAACCAGGCGATCCGCCCGTCACGCACCAACAACGCCGTCGCACGCGGATCCGCCGGACAGTGCAGCACACCACCGCGGTACAAGATCGAGGGACTAGTCATGACGTCAGTCTGCCGCCAACCGGGCCTCGAACAGGCCGCGCACCCCAGGCTCCGACCGCAACAACCCCAACGCCAACTCCGCGTGCCCCGGCACGTACCCGTTGCCCACCAGCATCGTCACGTCCGCCGCCAACCCCTCCGCCCCCAACGCCGCCGCCGCGAAACTCGTCGCCATCGAGAAAAAGATCACCGTCCCGCCGTCCGCCGTCGCCAACACCGCCCCGTGCTCACAACCCGGCACGTCCACGCACACCACCGTCACGTCCGCCGGCGCCCCCAACGCCGACGTCACCGCCGTCGACAACCCCACCGGATCCCGCGCATCCGCCAACGCCACCACATCGGCCAGCCCGGCCGCCGCCAGCGCGTCCCGCTCCGCCACCACCGGCACCACCCCGACCGTACGAGCCGCACCCGCCCGCCGCGCCGCCGCCAACGACAACGACCCGCTCTTGCCCGCCCCACCGATCACCGCCACCGACACCGGACGCGGATCACCCGCCCGATCCCGCCCCGCCACCTGATCGGCCACCACCCGCGCCGTCAACGCCGGCGCCCCGCACACGTCCAACACGGCGAGGGACAACTCCGGGTGCAGATCCGCCGGCAACACCGCCGCGATCGACCGCGCGAACAGGATCGCCCACCCGTCACACGGCACCTGCTCGCTGCGCCCGTCCCAACGGGCCAACCCGTCGGTGATCGTCAACGGGGTCAACGTCAGCGACACCAACGTCGCCACCCGGTCACCCACCCGCAACCCCAGCGGCGACCGCCGGCCCGCCTCCTCCACGGTGCCGATCAGCATCCCGCCCGACCCCGTCACCGGGTTCTGCATCTTCCCCCGCGTCGCGACGATCTCCAGCACCTCGGCGCGGACCTTCCCCCCGTCCCCGCCGTGCTTCTGCCACAACTGCCGGAAACTCGCCGCGTCCAGGTTCAACCGCTCCACCCGGATCCGCACCTCGTTCGGCGCTATCGGCGCGCTGGCGTCCAACCGCCACGCCGCCTGCGGCAGCACCCCCGCCGGTTCGACAACACGGTGCAGACCCACCGGTGACGTCACGCCGACCTCCCCTGTCCAGCCGCCCGAAGCCCCGCGCAGGACTCGCATCGCGGGAAAACTTACGGCAGACTAATTTCTTCGCCGGATATTTTCCAGTAGCCTACGGGCCGCCGATCATCCGCACCACGCACCGAGGAGGGGCCGTGACCCAGACCCAACCGGCTGAGACCATCCCTGCGCCCCGTCACGCCCCGGTCGCCGCACCCACCGCCGGGCAGCCCTACGAATACCGCCGCCGCCCCCTGGTCGAACCCGACTGGACCCGCTTCCCCGGCTGGCGTCACGTCACCCGCGAACAGTGGGAAAGCGCCCAGTGGCAGCGCGTCAACTGCGTCAAGAACATCAAGCAGCTGCACGCGGTCCTCGGCGACACCGTCGACGAGTCCTTCTACGCCGACCTGGAAGCCGACCAGCAGGCCCTGGCCACCATGTCCATGCTCGTGCCACCCCAAATGATCAACACCATGGTGCCGCACGCGCCGCTCACCACCGCCGCGCTCCTCGCCGACCCCATCCGGCGTTACATGATCCCCGTCGCCTCCGACCGGCGCACCGACTGGCCCTCCCACCCCTACGCCAGCCGCGACTCCCTCCACGAGCACGACATGTGGGTCGCCGAGGGCCTCACCCACCGCTACCCGACCAAGGTCCTCGCCGAGCTGCTCTCCACCTGCCCCCAGTACTGCGGGCACTGCACCCGGATGGACCTCGTCGGCAACTCCACCCCCGCCGTCGACAAGCTCAAGCTCACCCTCAAGCCCGTCGACCGCTACGACGCCCACATCACCTACCTCAAGGCCCACCCCGGCGTACGCGACGTGGTCGTCTCCGGCGGCGACGTGGCCAACGTCCCGTGGCGCAACCTCGAGTCGTACCTGATGCGGCTGCTGGAGATCGAAACCATCCGCGACGTCCGCCTCGCCACCAAGGCCCTCATGGGCCTGCCCCAGCACTGGCTCCAGCCCGACGTCGTCGAGGGCCTGGAACGCGTCGCCCGCACCGCCGCCCGCCGCGGCGTCAACCTGGCCATCCACACCCACGTCAACCACGCCCAGTCGCTCACCCCGCTGGTCGCGAAGGCCGCCCAGACCGCCCTCGACGTCGGCGTACGCGACGTACGCAACCAGGGCGTGCTCATGCGCGGCGTCAACGCCACCGCCCCCGACCTGCTCGACCTCTGCTTCGCGCTCCAGGGCGAGGCGGGCATCCTGCCCTACTACTTCTACATGTGCGACATGATCCCCAACGCCGAGCACTGGCGGGTCCCGGTCTGGCACGCCCAGCAGCTCCAGCACGACATCATGGGCTACCTCCCCGGCTACGCCACCCCGCGGATCGTCTGCGACGTGCCGTTCGTCGGCAAGCGGTGGGTGCACATGCTCACCGACTACGACCGCGAGCGCGGCATCTCCTACTGGACGAAGAACTACCGCACCTCCATCGAGTCGGCCGACCTGGAGGCGCTCAACAAGCGCTACGCCTACTACGACCCGATCGACACCCTGCCCGCCGCCGGCCGGCAGTGGTGGCACGACCACCGCGACGACTGACCGGCACCCGCTCGACCGCATGGGCCCCGGCATGTGCCGGGGCCCATGCTTTTTGGTTTCGGCGTGGCGGGTCACGTCCCGTAAGGCGTCCTAGGACACTAGGGTCAGAGGCTCGGATCCTGCCCGACGCCTTCCGGCGAGCAACGGCGACGGCGCGCCGCGGCGGGCGGCACGCCAGGCCATCACCAGCAGGACCACCGCCCACAGCATGACCACGGTGGTGGAGACGGCGGCGACGGTTCCCGACGCGGCGGCCGACGCCGAGGACAGGTTGTAGGCCACATGCCAGCAGGCCGCGGCGGCGATGCCCCCGCCGGCGGCGTTGTAGACGAAGGCCAGGACCACCGCGCCGGCGACCATGCCGAGGAAGAAGCCGGGCAGCACGGCGGGACGGAAGCCACGGAAGGTGGCCAGGATGACGAACAACGGCGCGTGCCAGACCGCCCACCCGACGGCGGTGAGCAGCGCCGCCCGGACCGGCCCGTGGCGGGCCTGGAGCCGCTCCTGGGCGAAGCCGCGCCAACCGCCCTCCTCCCCCAGCCCGTTGAGCACCACCAGACCCAGGAGCATCGGCAGCGCCGCCGACGGCAACCCGCTGATCACGAACAGGTCCCGCCACGGCGGGACCGGCTGACCGGCCAGGGCGACGACGGCCAGCCCGACGGCCAGCATGGCCAACGGACTGACGGCCAGCAGCGCCGTGCGCCAGCCGCCGCGCCAGCGCCACAGCCGCCCGACGTACCCGGCCACCGCCGCCCGGCCACCGGTCACGGCGGTGACGGTCACCGCCGCCAGCAGCGGACCGAGCAGGCCGGGCATGTGGGTGGGCCACGGATCGCCGCCGCGCACCACACCCCCGGCGACCGCGATCGGCACCCACCAACTCCACGACAGCACGTACGCCAGGGCGAAGAACGACGCCACCGGCCACCGCCGCATCAACTCACGCAGCTTGACGACCATGCCCCGAGTACAGCAGCGGCCGGTCGCCCCCGGACAGGGCCGGAAGACCGCGACAGACCGGCCGACAGCCCGTGTCCAAAGCGGACCTGAGCACCTCCGAACGGGCCCGCGCTGCGGGAAACCTTCAACCCCAGCCGTTTGATCGAAGGGTATCGACATCGACAGGCGTAACCGGATAGCGTGCCGTCATCCCTGACCACCGACCGGGCGGACCACCGTCCGCCGCCGTGAGGAGTGCCGTGGCCACGTCACCCGTCGCCCGCCTGCGCCGCCGAGGGCTCCTCGGCTTCCCCGCCCTCGTCGCCGCCGCGCTCACCGTCGCCCTGCGCCCCGCGCCCGTCCGGGCCGAGGCCCGCGCCGAGTGCCTCGCCGACCTGATCGAGCAGTCCTGATGGCCATCGTCGGCTGGCTCGCCGACGTCCTGCGCGCCGCCGGCGTACAGGTCGTCGAGGAGGGTGACTGGCGCAACCGGATGCGCCCCGGCGACTTCGACCCCATCGGCGTGCTGTGGCACCACACCGCCTCCACCTCCAGCGCCACCAACCCCCACCCCGCCCTGGGCATCTGCATCAACGGCCGCTCCGACCTGCCCGGGCCCCTCTGCCAGGCCCTCGTCGACTACCACGGCGTGTTCCACCTCATCTCCGCCGGCCGCGCCAACCACGCCGGCGCCAGCGGCGGCAGCGGACCCATCCCCGCCGGCGACGGCAACACCCTCATGATCGGCTGGGAGATCGACTACAACGGCGTCAGCCAGGAGATGACCCCCGCCCAGTACGAGGCGTCACTGCGCGCCACCGCCGCCGTGCTCACCCGCCTCGGCCGCGACGCCAGCTATGCCCGCGGCCACCGCGAGACCAGCACCACCGGCAAGATCGACCCGTCCTTCATCGACCTGGACGTCATGCGCGCCGACGTCGCCGCCCGGATGAACGGCGGCACCGCCTGGAGCACGATCGTCGACAACGCCACCTCCGGCCGCTTCACCGCCAGCGCCAACTGGCGCGTCTCCACCTACTCAGGCCAGCGCTACGGCGCCGACTACCGCTACGCCGACCCCGTCGCCTCCAGCGACGTCGCCTGGTACCGGGTCAACGTCCCGGCCACCGGCACCTACCGCGTCGACGCCTGGTGGCCGGCCAACGCCGGATACAACAACGCCACCCCGTACCTCGTCGCCACCACCACCGGCAACAAGACGGTGTACGCCGACCAGCGTGCCACCGGCGGGCAGTGGCGCGCCCTCGGCACGTTCGCCCTCCCCGCCGGCGACGCCAACCGGGTCGGTGTGAGCCGGTGGACCACCGGGGCCGGCCTCGTCATCGCCGACGCGATCCGCGTCACCCGGGTCTCCTAGCCCGCCCCCTCCCCGGCCGGACACGGGGACGACACGACGGCGGCCCCGGAGGCAGTCTCCGGGGCCGCCGCGCGGTCGGGTCACTTGGTGAACGCGTCGCGCACGTCCCGGCCGGCGTCCTTGACGTGCTCGCCCGCCTGCCGGGCCCGCGCGTCGCTCTGCTCGGTGGCGCCCTCGGCCCGCAGGCGCTCGTTGTCGGTCATGTCGCCGACGCGCTCCTTGGCGGCGCCGGCCAGCTCCTGGGCCTTGTTCTTCGCCTTGTCGGTGAAGCTCATGTCGACTCCCTCTGCTCCGGCGTTCCGGGGCCTCACTGCCCCTGACCGTAGGCATGCCCGGGTGTGGGGCAGCGGAAACCTGGGATGCGGGCGGCGTCACACGCGGCAGGGCATCCTAGGAGGCTAGGTGTCGCGTGTGCGGCGGGGAACCTGGTTGACTGGGCCGATGGGAGAGATCGTCCTCGTCCGCCACGGCGAGACCGAGTGGAGCGCCAGCCGCCGGCACACCTCGTACACCGACCTGGAGCTCACCGCCGACGGCGAGCGGGAGGCCCGCGCGCTCGCCACCCCCCTCGCCGGCCGGCGGTTCGCCCTCGTGCTGGCCAGCCCGCGCCGCCGGGCGCTGCGCACCGCCGAACTGGCCGGGCTCGCCGTCACGGCGGCCGACGAGGACCTGGCCGAGTGGAACTACGGCCGGTACGAGGGCGTCACCACCGCCGACATCCACACCGGCCGCCCTGGGTGGAACATCTGGACCGACGGCTGCCCCGGCGGGGAGTCACCGGCCGAGGTGGGCGCGCGGCTCGACCGGGTGTTGGCCCGCGCCGCCGCCGCGCTCGCCGACGGCGACGTCGCCCTGGTCGGCCACGCGCACAGCCTGCGGGTGCTGGGCGCCCGGTGGATCGGCCTCCCGCCGTCGGGCGGCGGGCTGCTGCGGCTGGACACCGCCACGGTCAGCGTCCTCGGCCACGAGCACGGCCGGCGGGTCATCCTGCGGTGGAACCAGCCGCCTCCCCCGCCGTCCGGGACCGCGCCCGGGTCGACGGCTCCCCGCTGATCTTCGGCGGCCGGTTCTCGTACGGGGTGGACAGGACCACGGTGGTGCGGGTGGTGACGTTCGCGGCCGTGCGGATCTCCTGGAGCAGGCGCTCCAGGTCGGCCGGGGAGGCCACCCGCACCAGCAGCAGGTAGAAGTCCTCCCCCGCCACCGAGTAGCAGGAGTCGATCTCGGGCAGGTGGGCCAGCCGCTCCGGGGCGTCGTCGGGCTGCGACGGGTCGAACGGCCGGATCGCCACGAACGCGCTCAGCGGCAGGTCGACCGCCTCGAAGGAGACCCGGGCGGCGTAGCCCCGGATCACCCCGCGCTGCTCCAGCCGGCGGACCCGCTGGTGCACGGCGGACACCGACAGGCCCACCTTCTCCGCCAGGTCCGTGTACGACAGCCGCCCGTCGGCGGTCAGCGCCGCGACGATGGCCCGGTCGATCTCCTCCACGGCGTGCAACCTACCGGTAAAAGCGCTCCCCCGCGACGACGCCCCCGCCCCGCGTGACGCTCGGTCCGCCCCGGGTGACCTTCCGCGTCGGGCCTCAGTCCCACTGGTCCTGGTTGAGGAAGCGGGCGAAGCCACGCCAGGAGCCGTCGGACAGCAGGAACTGCGACAGGTGCAGGTACTGGCTGCGGTAGCCGTCGGAGTGGTGGATGGTCACCGTGTGCCCGCCCGTGCCGTTGTTCGGGATGTTCTGGATCGTCCCGGCACCGCAGGCCGGCAGGTTCGTGCCGACGCGCGCTCAGTCCCTGGCCAGGGCGCGGGAGATCACCAGGCGCTGGATCTGGTTGGTGCCCTCGACGATCTGGAGCACCTTCGCCTCCCGCAGGTAGCGCTCGACGGGATGGTCGGCGACGTAGCCGGCCCCGCCGAGCACCTGCACCGCGTCGATGGTCACCCGCATCGCCACGTCCGTGGCGAACAGCTTCGCCTTCGCCGCCTCGATCGAGTACGGCCGGCCGGCGTCGCGCAGCCGCGCGGCGGCCAGCGTCAGCGCGCGGGCGGCGGAGATCTGGGTGGCGTGGTCGGCCAGGGTGAACCCGAGGCCCTGGAAGTCGACGATCGCCCGCCCGAACTGCCGACGCTCACGGGCGTAGCCGACCGCGTGGTCGAGGGCGGCCTGGGCCAGGCCGACGGCGCAGGCGGCGATGCCGAGACGGCCGGAGTCCAGGGCGGACATGGCGATGGTGAAGCCGGCGCCCGCCCCGCCGATGAGGCGGTCGGCCGGCACCCGGGCGTCGTCGAAGGCGACCTGCGCCACCGGGGAGGCGTGCAGGCCCATGGTCCGCTCGGCGGCCTGCGGGACGATGCCGGGGGTGTCACGGTCGGCGAGCAGGCAGGAGATGCCCTTCGGGCCGGGCCCGCCGGTGCGGCAGAAGACGTTGTAGAAGTCGGCCACCTGCGCGTGGGTGATCCACGCCTTGGTGCCGGTGACCACGTACGCATCGCCGTCGCGCACGGCCCTCGTGGTCAGCGCCGCCGCGTCCGAGCCGCCCTGCGGCTCCGACAGGCAGTACGCGCCGAGCAGCTCGCCGCCGATCATGTCGGGCAGCAGCTTGCGCTGGGCGCCCGTGCCGAACTGGGCCAGGGGGTAGCAGGACAGTGTGTGCACGCTGACCGCCTCGGCGACGGCGAGCCAGCGGCTGGCAAGCACCTCCAGCACCTGCAGGTACACCTCGTACGGCTGGGCGGCCCCGCCGTGCTCCTCGGCGTAGGGCAGGCCGAGCAGGCCGGCGCGGCCGAGGGTGCGCAGCACCTCCCGGGGGAACTCGGCGCGGGACTCGAACGCGGCGGCGCGGGGGGCGAGCTCCCGGTCGGCGAGCTCGGTGGCGAGGTCGAGCAGGTCGTGGGCCTCGTCGGTGGGCAGGATCCGGTCGACGGTCATAGCGCGCTGAGCTCCGTGGGGTGGTGTTGAGCCGGGTCACGCCGCCCGTCGTGCGGACGGCGTCGGGTTCCGGTGGCCGGTTCTACCGTCGGTTCCCGCCCTGTGAGCTTAACGGTCGTTTGGCCACCTGCGGGAGGCGGCGGTGTCGCGTCGAACCCGCCCGAGGCGGGCGGCGACGTCGATAGCCTGGACCCACGCCGGCACCGGTCCGCCGGCCGACGGGACGGAGAAGGCGGCGCGATGGGCGGCGGGCGGGAGCGCGGGGCGCGGCGGCGGCGCGGGCTGTTGTGGGCCGGCATCCTCGCCGTCGCCGGGCTGGTGCTGCTGGCGGTCGGCCTCACCGTCGCCAACGGGGCCCTCGCGTGGCTGGAGGCGGCCGTCGCCCTCGTCCTGCTGGTGGCGAGCTACGCCGTGCAGCGCCTCGCCCGCCGGGAGGCGCTCTACCGGCACGACGGGCCGCGCTGACCGCCGCGCCGCGCCCGGATCGTCGGACGGCTGTGCCACGCTGTCCGGCGTGGCACACCGATCCCCGATCCTGCTGATCGACGCTCCCAGTCTCTACTTCCGGGCCTACTTCGGCGTCCCCGAGTCCGCCGCGCGGGCCGCCGACGGCAGCCCCGTCAACGCGGTGCGCGGATTCCTCGACATGCTCGCCACGCTGGTGCGCACCCGCCGCCCCGACCGGCTGGTCTGCGCCCTGGACCACGACTGGCGTCCCGACTGGCGGGTGGCGCTCCTGCCGTCGTACAAGGCGCACCGGGTGGCCCCGGAGGGGGGCGAGGAGGTGCCCGACACCCTCGGCCCGCAGGTGCCGGTGATCCTGGACGTGCTGGCCGCGATCGGCATCACGGCGGTCGGGGCCGCCGGCTACGAGGCCGACGACGTGCTGGGCACGCTGTCGGTGACCCAGCCCGCACCGGCGGAGGTGGTCTCCGGGGACCGGGACCTGTTCCAACTCGTCGACGACGCGCGCGGGGTGCGGCTGCTCTACGTCGGGCGTGGCGTGGCGAAGCTGGAGGACTGCGACGACGCGGCGGTGCGCGCCCGCTACGGGGTGCCCGCCGACCGGTACGCCGACTTCGCGGCCCTGCGCGGCGACCCCAGCGACGGGCTGCCCGGCGTGCCGGGCGTCGGCGAGAAGACCGCGGCCCGGCTGGTCGACCGCTACGGCGGCGTCGCCGGCATCCTCGCCGCGCTCGACGACCCCGACGCCGGGTTCGCCCCCGGCCTGCGGGCCCGGCTGGACGCCGCCCGCGGTTACCTGGCCGTCGCGCCGACGGTGGTGCGGGTGGCGCTGGACGTGCCGCTGCCGGAGCTGCCCACGGCGCTGCCGCAGGCCCCGGCCGACCCGGACCGGCTGCTGGCGCTGGCCGAGCGCTGGAACCTGGCCGGCTCCTGCCGCCGCCTCGTCGACGCCCTCGCCATCCGCGACTGACCGCGGGCCCACCCCCGGCCGGCCAGGGGCGGACCAGCGGGTCAGCGGGTCAGCGGGGCGGGTCGACGCGGCGGGTGGGGAACGTGCTGCCGGGGCGGGCCAGGGTGCCGCGGGCGCGCAGCCCGACCGGGTCCGGGGCCGGCTGCGGATCCGCCGCCGCCGACCCGGCCGGGTCCGCCCGGCGCGCGTCGAGGTAGGCCGCGCCGGCCCGGTCCTCCTCGGTGGGCGCGGCGAGCAGGGCGTAGACCAGCCCGACCACCACGAGGATCACCGCGAGGACGATGGGCACCAGCAGCGTGCTGAACCCCGCACCGGTGACGTCGTCGTGCTGCTCGTGCAGGCGCACCGACAGGGCGCTCATGCCGGTGAAGTGCATGCCGTTGACGGCGACGCCCATCACCAGCGCGGAGACGACGACGGCCAGGACCCGGCGCACGGTGACGGCCAGCCACAGCGCCACGGTCGCCGCGACCACGGCGATCGCCACCGACAGGGCGACCCGCACGCCGTCGTAGCCGAGGGAGCCGCCGAGCCGCATCGCCGCCATCCCGGTGTAGTGCATGGCGACGACCCCGGCCCCGGTCAGCCCGCCCCCGATGCCGATGCGCAGCGCGGAGACCCGGCCGGTGCCGACGATGGCCAGGCCGATGCCGACCGCGACCACGGCGATGAGGGCGCTCGCCACGGTGATCGGCACGTCGTAGCGGATCCGGGTGCCCTCGACGGCGAAGCCGAGCATCGCCATGAAGTGCATGCTCCAGATCGCGGTGCCGCCGATCGCCCAGGCGGCGAGGGTGCCCCACCACACGCGTTGGCCGGTGGTGGCGGCGGCCCGGATGCGGCCCGCGCAGACCAGACCGAGGAACGAGCCCAGCACCGACAACGCGTAGCTGAGCGCCGGCGTGATCCAGCCGTACTCAAAGTGATTGATCTCCGCCACGGCGGTTGTCCCCCCACCCGGTCACCGGCGCGTCGACGACGCGCCGCAGACATGATCGGGGACGCGTTGAGCTGCCGCAACAGCGCCCCCCGACCACTTCGGGGGGTGCTGTCACGGTGACAGTCCGATGCATGGGACCGGCGTCGAAACGACGCAGGGTGACCGTCAGGCGGTGGCGTGGTAGGCGAGGACGCCCCGGTTGACGGCGGCGATGGCCTGCCGGGCCGTGGCGCGCAGCTCGGTGGAGGCGCCGCCGGAGTCGGCGACCTGACCGAGCAGGTCGACGACCTGGCGGGCCCACCGGACGAAGTCGCCGGCCGGCATCTCGCCGTCGAGCTGGTGCCCGCTGGCGAGCACCTTGGCCAGGGCCTCGCCACGGGCCCAGCGGTAGATCGGCCAGGCGAAGCCGAGGTCGGGCTCGCGGGTCACCGCGAGGCCACGGGCGGCCTCGTCGGCCTCGATGCCGCTCCACAGGTGCAGCGTCTCGTCCACCGCGTCCGCGACGGGGCCGCGCGGCAGCGACGCCCGCTCGTCGGCGTCCCGGCGGGCCTCGAACACCACCACCGACACGGCGGCGGCCAGCTCCGCCGGCGAGAGCCCGTCCCAGACGCCCCGGCGCAGGCACTCGGCGACCAGCAGGTCGGCCTCGGTCCAGATCCGGCCGAGCATCCGCCCGGCGTCGGTGACGGCCCCATCGGCCGACAGGTAGCCGCGCGCGGTGAGCAGCGCGACGATCCGGTCGAACGTGCGGGCAAGGGAGCCGGTGCGGCCGGCGACCCGCTGGCGCAGCTCCTCGGTGTCGCGTTCGAGGCGGCGGCGCCGCTCGGCCCAGCGGGCGTGCTCCTCCCGGTCGGGGCAGGCGTGGCAGGGGTGCCGGCGCAGCTCGGTGCGGAGCTGGCTGAGCGCGTGGTCCTCGCCCGCGCCCTGCCGGGACCGGCCGCCCCGGCGGCCGCCGTGCCGGTCCAGGCCGGTGCCGCTGACCTCGGCGGCGAGGTCGCGGCGGGCCGCCGGGGAACGGTGGTTGAAGTGCTTGGGCACCCGGATGCGGGCGAGCACCTCGGCGGGGGTGGTGAAGTCGCCGGGGCTGACCCGCCCGGCCCACCGGTCCTGGGTCAGCACGAGCGGGCGGGGCTCGCCGAACCCGCCGGTGGCCGGGTCGAGCACCACCGCGAGGCCGGCACGCCGGCCGGACGGCACCCGGATCACGTCGCCGACGCGCAGCCGCTCCAGCGACGCCACGGCGGCGGCCTTGCGCTGGTGCTGGCCCTGCCGCGCGATGGCGCGCTCCCGGTCGGCGATGGCCACCCGCAGGGCGAAGTACTCGTCGAAGTCGCCGTGGTGGCAGGCGGCCTCCGCGCCGTACGCGTCGATGGTCTCGGTGTTGCGCTGCACCTGCCGGGCCAGGCCGACCACCGACCGGTCGGCCTGGAACTGGGCGAACGAGCTCTCCAGCAGCGCGCGGGCCGGCTCCGCGCCGACCGTGCCGACCAGGTTGACGGCCATGTTGTAGGACGGGCGGAAGCTGGACCGCAGCGGGTAGGTGCGGGTGGAGGCCAGGCCCGCCACGTGCCGGGGGTCGGTCTCGGGCGACCAGACCACGACGGCATGCCCCTCGACGTCGATGCCCCGGCGGCCGGCGCGCCCGGTGAGCTGGGTGTATTCGCCCGGGGTGAGGTCGACGTGGGCCTCGCCGTTGAACTTCACGAGGCGTTCGAGGACGACGCAGCGGGCCGGCATGTTGATGCCCAGCGCCAGGGTCTCGGTGGCGAAGACCGCCTTGACCAGGCCCCGGACGAACAGCTCCTCGACGACCTCCTTGAACACCGGCAGCATGCCGGCGTGGTGGGCGGCCAGGCCGCGCTCCAGGCCGTCGAGCCACTCCCAGTAGCCGAGCACCGTCAGGTCCTCGCCGGGGATGGCGGTGACCCGCGACTCGACGACCCGGCGGATCTCGGCGCGCTCCTCCGGGTTGGTGAGCCGCAGGCCGGCGGCGAGGCACTGCTGCACGGCGGCGGCGCAGCCGGCGCGGCTGAAGATGAACAGGATCGCCGGCAGCAGCCCCTCCCGGTCGAGCCGGTCCACGATGTCCGGGCGCAGCGGGCCCCGCCAGCGCGGCCCGCGCCGGCCGCCGCCCGGCCCGGCGCTGCGCCCCTCCCCCAGCTCCAGGCGGCGCACCGTCTCGCGGGTGTAGCGCAGCAGCTCCGGGTGCACGTCGTGCTTGCGGGCGGCGTCGGCGTCGTGGAAGAGGTCGAACATCCGCTTGCCGACGAGCATGTGCTGCCACAGCGGCACCGGGCGGTGCTCGCTGACCACCACGGCGGTCTCGCCGCGCACGGTGACCAGCCAGTCGGCGAACTCCTCGGCGTTGGAGACGGTCGCCGACAGCGAGACCAGGGTCACCGAGGCGGGCAGGTGGATGATCACCTCTTCCCAGACCCCGCCGCGGAACCGGTCGGCGAGGTAGTGCACCTCGTCCATGACCACGTAGGCCAGGCCCTCGAGGGTGGCCGAGCCGGCGTAGAGCATGTTGCGCAGCACCTCGGTGGTCATCACGACCACCGGGGCGTCGCCGTTGATCGCGTTGTCGCCGGTGAGCAGGCCGACGTGCTCGACGCCGTAGCGGTCGACCAGGTCGTGGTACTTCTGGTTGGACAGCGCCTTGATCGGCGTGGTGTAGAAGCACTTGCGCCGGGCGGGCGGCGGACCCTCGCCGTCGGCCGCCGCCGGCCGCGCGGGCGTGCCGCGCAGGGCCAGGTGTACGGCGAACTCGCCGACCACGGTCTTGCCGGCGCCGGTGGGGGCGCAGACCAGCACGCCGCTGCCCCGTTCCAGGGCCTGGCACGCCTCCCGCTGGAAGTCGTCGAGATCGAACCCCAGGTCAAGGGCGAACTCGTCCAGCGCCGGGAACTGTGAGGCCTGCGCGGCCCGGCGGCGCGCCGCGGCGTACCGCTCGGCGGGGCTCGACATGCCACCAAGATTAGTGCGTGCCTCCGACGACCACCGCCGCAAGGCCGTCCGACAGGGGGGTCGGGGGCGGTCGGTAGGGTGCACGGCGTGCCGGATCATGCCGAACCGACCCAGTCGACCCCACCGAGCGCAGACTCCGCCGCGGGCGTCGGGGCGTCCCGTCGGCCCGTCGAGGCGGTCCTGTTCGACTTCCACGGCACCCTCGCGCAGGTGGAGGAGCCCCACGACTGGGTGCTCGCCGCCGCGCGGGCGTGCGGGGTGGCCCTGGAGCGGGTGCGGGCCACCGCGCTGGCCGACCGGCTGCTCACCGCCGGCCGGGCCGGCGGGCCGCTGCCGGCGCGGGTGCCGCCGGCGCTGGCCGAGCTGTGGGCCGAGCGGGACCTCTACCCGCACGCGCACCGGGGCGCGTACACGGGGTTGGCGGCCACCGTGGACGCCGGGATCGACGGCCTCGCCGACGCGCTCTACGAGCGGGTGCTGCGGCCGGACGGGTGGGTGCCGTACCCGGACACCGCGCCGACCCTCGCGGCGCTGCGGTCGGCGGGGGTGAAGGTGGCGGTGGTGAGCAACATCGGCTTCGACATCCGGCCGTTCTTCGCCGCGTGGGGCCTCGACGCCCTGGTGGACGCGTTCGTCCTGTCCTACGAGGTGGGGCGCTGCAAGCCGGACCCGGCGATCTTCTGGCGGGCCTGCGGGATGCTCGGGGTGGACGCGGAGCGGGCGCTGATGGTGGGCGACACGGCGGCGGACGCCGGTGCGGTGCGGGCCGGCTGCGCCGTGCTGGTGCTGCCCGAGGCCGAGCCGGGCCGGCCCAACGGGCTGGGCTCCGTGCTCGACCTGGCCCTGCGCGGCTGATCCGTTCCCCGGCCCGGCGCGCCCCTATTCGACAGCGCGCCGGGCGGTCTCCTTTCCGTCGAATGAAACGGTCGAGAAGGCTCGAATTACCCCTGCCGTCCTACGGACGGGATCCCCGGGCGTGACATATTGCTCGACGTCGTTGGATAATGTCCGCCGCGATGAGCCGTCGCGGGTCGCGTTCAGGTGCCCCGACGCTTAGCCGAAGGGGACAATTCCGTGAAGCGGGACCACTCACCCGTGCTGCCGGGCGACGGCGACACCGACTATGCGCGTTACATGCGCGTCGACGAGCTGCTCGACCTGCAGCGCACCCCGGAGCAGGTGATCTGTCGCGACGAGCTGCTCTTCCAGGTGGTCCACCAGTCGGCGGAGCTGTGGCTCAAGCTCGCCGCGTCCGAGCTGCGCGAGGCCGCCGCGCGACTCGACGCCGGCGAGCCGGGCGCGGCGGAGCTGCTGCTGACCCGGGCGGCGCTCGGCGTGCGGCTGGTCACCGACCAGCTGGAGATGTTCCGCCACCTGTCCCCGGCCGACTTCCAGGCCATGCAGCCGGCGCTCGGCAACGGCTCCGGCGCCGAATCGCCTGGTTGGCGGCAGGTGCAGGCCGCCAGCCGGCGGCTCGGCCGGGCCTTCGCCGACCACCTCGCCGCCGTCGGCGTCGACGTCTCCGCGCTGCCGGGCACCGACCCCGCCGATCCGCTGCACCGGCTGGCCGAGGCCATGGTGGAGTGGGACGAACGGGTCGCGTCCTGGCGGGTACGGCACTACCAGGTGGCCCTGCGCATCGGCGGGCACGGCCCGGCCGGCACGCCGGGCAGCCCGGCGACGATGCTCGCCCGGCTGATCGACCACCGGTTCTTCCCCGAGCTGTGGCATCTGCGGGTGGGCGTCGCCGGCCCCGCGCCGGCCACCCCACGGGCCTGACCGGCCGCCGCCGGAATCGTCGGTTCCTCACCGTCCGTATTTAACACGACCGTAATGTTGAGGTGCCGTTCGTGCGTGAGCTGACGACTTGGCGATCCGGCCTATCCGATCCCGACGACTTTCCCTACTCTGCGGTGCTCGACGCGTTCCAGCGCGCCGGTAAACACTTTGTCGAAAAAGAACTGCTCGCACTTCTCGACGAGATACGGACGCACGTCGTCGCGGCGGGGCGCGCCGCCGCCGGGCCCACGGAGCCGCACCGGTTCCTGCGCGAGTTCCTCGACGTCGCGCTCGACAAGTGGGACGGCCGGTACGACTACCGCAGCTACCTCGCGCTGCCCCTGCTGCGGCTGCCCTGCACGGCGGACGACCCCGGGACCGACGCGGGGCCCGACCCGGCGGACGCCCGCCGCGCCTCCGACCGGCTCCTGGTGCGGCTGGTCGCCGACGCCCTCGCCTTCGAACTCGCCGCCACGGCCGGAGCCACCACCCTGCTCCCCGAGCAGCGCCCCGGCCCAGCGACGGTCGCGAAGCGCCTGCGGCTCGGCGTCCGGGCCGTGTTGCCCGCGATGGCCCGGCTGGACCCGGCGTGGACGGTCGACGACCGGAGTCCGGCCACCGCCGCGGCGGCCCTGCACGCGTTCGCCGTCGCCGACGACACCGGCGACGAGGAGCGCCGGCTGCGGCTGAGCATGCTGCCGGTGTACCGGTCGCACGACGAGTACCTGTTCGTCCGGGTGCTCCAGGCGTACGAGTGCGTCTTCGCCGGGCTCGCCGACGAACTGCGCGGCACGGTCGCCGCCCTGCGCACCGGGCAGCCGGGCACGGCGGCCGGCCGGCTGGCGTCCGCCCGCGACCGGCTCGCCGCCGCCGCGCCGCTGTTCTCGCTGCTGGCCACCATGCAGCCGGAGTCCTTCCGGACCTTCCGGGAGTACACCGAGGGGGCCAGCGCCATCCAGTCCCGCTCCTACAAGCTGGTGGAGTCGCTGTGCCGTACCCCCGACGGGTCGCGGCTGGACTCGGCGGCCTACCGCTCGGTGCCGGAGGTGCGCGAGTGGGTGCTCGCCGGGCACCCGTCGGTCGACGCCGCCTACCGGGCGGCGGCCCGCGCCGGCCGGCTCACCGGGGCCGACCGCGACCGGGTGGAGCGGGAGATGCGCGCCTTCGCCGAGGCGGTGCTCGGGTGGCGGCGCACCCACCACCGGCTGGCGGTCCGGATGCTCGGCACGCGCCCCGGCACCGGATACACGGAGGGCACCCCCTACCTGGCCGCCGTCCGCTCCACCCCCGTCTTCACCGCCGTCGGCCCCGACCCGGGCGCGGCGGCCCCGCCGACGAACACCGGAGGCTGTCCCGCGTGAGCACCCCCGACCCGGCCCCGGCCGCCGACGAGGCGCGCTGCCTCGACGCGGACGCGCTCGCCGCCCTGCGCGCCGAGTTCCCGCTGCTGCGCACCTGCGTCTACCTGAACAACAACTCCACCGGCGCGGTCCCGCAGGGCGCGCAGCGGGTGCTGGCCGACTACTGGGAGACCCTGCGCGGCTGGCGTGACGACGTGTGGCAGGGCTGGCACGTCGGCCTCGACCGGTACGCCGACTCGGTGGCCGCGCTCATCGGCGCGCCCGCGGGCAGCGTCGTCACCGACGCGAACCTGAGCACCCTGCTGGCCCGGATCGCCTCCTGCTTCGACTACCGCCCGCCCCGCGACCGGGTCGTCACCACCGACCTGGAGTTCCCGACCGTGCCGTTCGTCTGGAACGCGTTCGGCCGCTACGGGGCGCAGGCCGACGTCGTCGCCACCGGCGGCGTCCGGTTCGACCAGGACGCCCTCGAAGCGCGCATCGACGAGCGGACGCTGCTGGTGTGCGTGCCGCACGCCAGCTTCGCCTCCGGCGACACCATCGACCTGCCCCGGCTCGTCGCCCACGCCCACGACGCCGGCGCCCTGGTGATCGTCGACGCCTTCCAGACGGTCGGGGTGGTGCCGCTGGACGTGACCGCGCTGGGCGTGGACGTCGTCCTCGGCGGCGCGCACAAGTGGCTGTGCGGCGTCGGCACCGCCTTCTGCTACGTCCGGCCGGACCTGACGCCCCGGCTGGAGCCGGCGGCGACCGGCTGGCAGGCCGGGGACGTCGCGCTGACGTTCCGGCCGTCGACCGGCTGGGCGGCCGGCGCGCAACGGTTCGCCGGCGGCACGCCGTTCCCGCTCACCTCGCTGGTCTCCCAGGTGGGCCTGGACCTGCTGGCCGGCGTCGGGGCGCCCGCGATCCGGCGGCACTCCCTGGCCTGCACCGGGCGGATCGTCGAGCGGGCCGCCGCCGCCGGGATCACGGTGGTCAGCCCGACCGAGCCGCACCGCCGCGGCGGCGTCGTCTGCCTCGACGTGCCCGACGGGGAGGCGGTCAAGCGGCGGCTCGCCGCGCGGAACGTGATCTGTAGCTGGCGCGGCTGGCTGCGGGTCGGCCCGCACGTCTACAACACCCTGGAGGAGATCGACGTGTTCATGGACGCCCTGGAAGCGGAGGTCCGCCGGTGAACGTCACCCTGTCGCCGCGGGCGCTGATGAGCCTGCTCGCCAACGGCCCGAAGGCGATGGACGTGCTGGAGACGGCCCTCACCCTGGGCCTGCTCGACGCGCTGGAGCCGGGCCCCGCCCGCCTGGGCGACCTCGCCGCGCGGTTCGGGTTCCGGCCGCTGCGGCTCTACAAGTTCCTGGACTGCCTGGAGAGCCTCGGCGTCGTCACCCGCGAGGAACCCGACGACGACATCGCCGCCGCCCGCTACCGGGCCGAGCCGGGGCTGCGCGACGCCGTGGCGGCGGTCGTCGGGCCGGGCGCCGTCGAGCGGGACCGGGACCGCTACCCGTGGCGCGTGCTGCACGGCCGGCTGGCCGAGAGCCTGCGCGGCGAGGTCAGCATGACCGACGAGGACTTCGCGTGGCCGCCGCGCACCGACGAGCAGACCGCCGCGTTCGAGCGCAGCATGGCCGTCGGGCTCGGGCCGGTGCTGGAGACCCTGCACCGGCACGCCGACCGGCTCTGGGCGGACCGCCGCCGGCTGCTCGACGTCGGCGGCGGCGACGGCACGCTCGCCGCCCGGGTGCTCGACGACGCCCCGCACCTGCGGGCCGATGTGTTCAACCTGCCGGCGGTGGCGCCCCTGGTGGCCGAGACCCGGCAGCGCCGCGGCCATGCCGAGCGGCTGGGCTTCGTCGGCGGGGACTTCTTCGCCGAGGCGCTGCCGACCGGCTACGACGCGCTGGCGTTCGTCCGGGTGCTGCACGACTGGCCCAACGACGTCGCCCGCCGGCTGGTCGAGGCGGCGTACCGGGCCCTCGAACCGGGCGGGCTGCTGCTCATCGGCGAGGAGTTCCGCACCCCGGACCGGCTGGCGATGCAGTTCTTCTGGAGCTACTTCCTGATCGGCGTCGACAGCTGCGTGAGCCGGCTGCGGGAGGTCGAGTTCTACACGGGGCTACTCAAGGAGGTCGGCTTCGAGCGGGTCGCGGTGCTGCCCGGCGGCTGGGAGCTGGTCACCGCGTACAAGCCGGCGGCCTGACCGGGGCGGGCGGGCCGTGGCCCGCCCGCCCCGGTCGGCGCGTCAGGCCCGGCGGCCCACCACGGCGCCGTTGGCGCCCGGCGCGTCGAACGTCAGCCGCTCGACGTCGACGAAGCCGGCGTCGGCGAGCCACGCCGCGTACTCGGCGCCGGAGTAGTTCTTGCCGCCCTCGGTCTCGACGAGCATGTTCATGCCCATCAGGGCCGCCTCCGGGGGGCCGGCGCGGTCGTCGTCGAGCAGCAGCTCGCAGATGACGACCGCGCCGCCGGGCGGCAGCGCGGCGTGGCACTTGGCCAGCAGCGCCCGGTTGGTCGGTTCGTCCCAGTCGTGCAGGATCATGCTGAGCAGGACGACGTCGTGGCCATCCGGCAGCGCCGGGTCGGCGAGGAAGTCGCCGGCGACCGTGCCGATCCGGTCGGTCAGGCCCTCGGCCGCGATCCGCTCCTGTGCCTTCGCGCACACGTGGGGCAGGTCGAAGATCGTCGCCCGCAGCTGCGGCAGCCGGCGGCAGAACTCGATCGGGAACGCCCCGGCCCCGCCGCCGACGTCCAGCAGCCGGGTGTGCGCCCCGAAGTCGTACGCGTCGGCCAGCGCGCGGGCGGTGAAGCTGGAGGTGGAGAACATGGCGTCCCAGAACTGCGCCAGCATCTCCGGGTCGACGGTGTCGAACAGCGACTCCTGCACCTGCGGGTCCCAGGTCAGCGGCCGGTTGGTGCGCAGCGCGTCGGCGATGCGGTGCCACGGCAGATAGGTGCGCAGGTCGGAGTAGCGCACCTGGGCGCCGAAGTAGTAGGGCCGCCCCTCCACCAGGAACTGCTCGGCCAGCTCGGTGTTGCGGTAGCCGTCGCCGGCCCGCTCCAGCAGGCCGAGGGACGCGCTCGCGGCCAGCAGGAGGTCGGCGGGGCGCTCGTCGAGCCCGAACTCGGCGGCGGCCTCGGCGAGGGTGATCGTCCGGCCGCCCGCGAGGCGGGTGAACAGCCCGAACTCGACGCCGACGGCGAGGGTCTTGAATCCCCACACGCCGGCCACCAGGCGCATGAGAGGAGAGGGATTGATCATGAAAGCATGAGATCACAGCCCTCGTCGGATCCACAGTAGACACTCCGGGGCGGGTCGCCCGGCCGTCGGCCGGGCCCGCCGCCGCCCCGACGCCCCGCCGGATCGCGCGGGAACCACGCCGCGCCGCCGAGCGACTATCCGTACATGCGGTGCGAGCGGTGGCGGGAGATGCTGTCGGCCCAGTTGGACGGGGAGGAGACCCCGGCCGAGCGGGTCGCGGCCGAGGGGCATTTGATCACGTGCGGTGACTGCCGGGCGTGGTTCGAGACGGCGGCGGCGGTGACCCGCCGGGCGCGTACCCGGGTGGTGACGGCGACGCCCGACCTGGCCGACGCGGTGCTCGCCGCCGTAGCCGGCGGGCCGCCGCGGCGGCCACGGAGGTGGGCGCAACGGTGGTCGGCGCAACGGTGGCGGGAGCGGCTGGTCGCCGGGCTGCGGGCCACGCTGGGGCTGGTGGGGGCGGTGCAGGTGGTGCTGGGCCTGGTGCAGGTCGGCCGGGGCACCAGCGTCGCCCACGCGCACGCCACCGGGCAGCACCTGTGGCACGAGTCGGCGGCGTGGAACGTCGCCGTGGGCGCCGGATTCCTGTTCGTGGCGGTACGCCGGTTTCCGCCGGCCGGAGTGCTGCCGATGCTCAGCGCCTTCGTCGCGACCCTGGTGCTGCTGTCGGTCAACGACCTGGTGACCGGCCAGGTCGCCGTGTCGCGGCTGGTCAGCCACGCGATCCTGGTGTTCGGCTGGGTGCTCACCGCGCTGCTGTCGCGCCCCGGTCTGCGGCCGGGTGGGCCCGCGCCCCGGCAGGGCCGGTCGCCGGGATCCCGCTGGCGGGTCGAGCTGGACGCGCCCGAGCCGTCGACGCCGACGCTGCGGCTGCTGCCCCCGCACCCGTACTCGGCGCAGGCCCTCGCCCGCCGCGGCGCGGCCGGCGGGGGGCGGGACGACCGGCGGGCCGCCTGACCGGGCTGCGGGGGTCGGCTTCAGCCGGCCCGCGTCGACCGGGTGTCGGCGTGCCAGGCGGCGACGAGGTCCTCCCGCGCCCGCGCGACCCGGGAGCGGATCGTCCCGACGGGGCAGCCGCAGACCTGCGCCGCCTCCGCGTACGACAGGCCGGCGACCTGGGTGGCCACGAACGCCTCCCGGCGCTCCGGGGCCAGGCCCGCGATGAGCTGGCGCAGGACGACCCCGTCGTCGGCCCCCGGCCCGGTCGCGGTCGCGTCCTCCGCCGCCGCCTGCCAGTCCGGCAGCGCCGCCGTGCGCGGGCGGGTCATCGCCGTGCGGACGTGGTCGACGGCGACCCGGCGGGCGATGCTGAACACCCAGGTGCGGGCCGAGGAGCGGCCGGCGAAGCCGGGCAGGCTGCGCAGGGCGCGCAGAAACGTCTCCTGGGTCAGGTCGTCGGCCTCCCCCGGCCCGGCGAGGTGGGCCAGGAACCGCCACACCGGGCCCTGGAGCGCCCGGACGAAGGCGGCGGCCGCCGGCTGGTCGCCCGCGCCGGCCAGCCGCGCCCAGCGGGTCACCTGTTCGTCGTCGGCCCCCGCGCCGACCGCCCACCCGGGGCCGCTCACGGGCGGCCGTCCGCGCCGGCGCCGGTCGTCGGCCATTGCCATGGCGGGCGGTGTCGTCGGGCGCTCACCTGGACCGGTACGGTCCGCGACGCTGCTCGGTTCACGTGGTCTGTCTCCCGGCCCAGCTCCGGCGGTTGGCACCCCCCGCCGGGGCGGAGGGCCGTTCTCGGTACGCCGCCCGCAAGCGCCGCACCCCGGTTGGTCGGTGGCCCGGGCGGAAAAGTTCCCGGCCCGCCGCGCCGGGTCGCCTGCCCGGGGGCCGCCGCAGGGCCGGTGGTGTGGACGACGCCGCGCCGCCACCACATCGGACGACCCACCCGGGGCACCCTATTGGACCAATTCTGGCAATTCGGTCTATAGTTGACAGGTGCCTACGTTACTCGCGTCGCTGGGCGTCGCCCTGACCCTCGCCCGGGTCGCCGCCCCCGTCGAGGGGGCGGCCCCGCCCCGCACCGTCCAGCTCGCCCTCACCGTGGGCGTCGACATCACGGTGCCCGCCTCGGCCAACCTCGGCACCGGCTTCGTGGGCGGCGTGCTCACCGGCCAGCTCGGCACCGTCCAGGTGCGCGACCAGCGCGGCAACGTGAATCCCAACCTCTGGGTCGCGACCGTGAGCGCGACGGCCTTCACCACCGCGGGCGGCGGGGCGCAGCGCACCATCGCCAACGGGCAGATCGCGTACTGGTCCGGGCCGGTGGTCCACAGCTCCGGGGGCGGCACCCTGGTGCCGGGCCAGCCCACCTCGGCCCAGGCGGTGACGCTCAACGTGACCCGCGAGGCGTTCCGCAAGACCGCCGGCAACGGCAACAACACGGTGAGCTGGGCGCCGACGATCCGGGTGACCGTGCCGGCCACGATCGTCGCGGGCACCTACCAGGGCACTATCACCCACTCTGTCGCCTAATGGGCGAATTTCCCTGTTCTTGCACGCCGGCCCGCCCGCCGGCCCCTACCTTCGCGGTCATGAGGAAACCACTTCTTACCCTGTCCGCCGCCGCGGCCGCCGTGCTGGCCCTGGCCGCGCCCGCCGCCGCCGCGCCGTCCGGCGACACCATCGTCACCTTCACCATCTCGACCGCGAACCTGGACATCGCGGTGCCGCCCTCGGTCAACCTCGGCGCCGTGTTCGCCGGCTCCACGGTCAACGGCCAGCTCGGCAACGTCACCGTCACGGACAGCCGGGCCGCCCTCAGCGCCACCTGGACCGCGACCGTCAGCAGCACCGCGTTCACCACCGGCGGCGGCACCCCCTCGGAGACGATCCTGCCCAACCTGGTGGAGTACTGGTCCGGTCCGGCGATCTCCACCACGGGCACCGGCACGTTCGTGCCGGGCCAGCTCACCTCCGCGGACGCGGTGACCCTGAACGTCCCGCGCACCGCGTTCAGCAAGACCTCCGGCAGCGGCAACAACTCCGCGACCTGGAACCCGACGTTGCGCATCACCATCCCGGCCGACGCGGTCGGCGGCACCTACACGGGGGTGATCACCCATTCGGTGGCATGAACTCCGCCGCGCCTGCGCGCTGGCGGTCGTCCTCGCGGTCGCCGGGGCGGCCGTGCCCGGCCCGGCGACCGCCGGGCCGGTCGAGGCGGTCACGACGCAGGCGGGCGCGCCCGATCCGGGCCGGGCCCCCGGGCGGGACGGCTCGCCCCGGCCCTCGCCCGGCAACGCCGACGAGGACGTGCCCGCCGCCGTCGGCGTGCGGCTGCTCGACGCTCCGCTGAACCGGCGCGACGACACCCGCGCGCACAAGTACATCGTGGACCACGTCCGCCCCGGCACCACCATCCGGCGACGCATCGTGGTGGAGAACGCCTCACCGGTCAGCCGCACCGTCGACATCTACCCCGCGGCGGCGGAAGTCACCGACGAGGGCTTCGTCCTCACGCCCGGCCGGACCGAGAACGAGCTCAGCAGCTGGATCAGCGTCGACGAGACCCAGGCCGAGCTGGGCCCGGACGACGAGACCACGGTCTGGGTCACCATCGAGGTGCCGAAGCGGGCCGAGGCCGGCGAACGGTACGCGGTCGTCTGGGCCGAGACCACCGGCGGCGGCGACAAGACGGTGCAGCAGGTGGCCCGCGCCGGGATCCGCGTCTACCTGTCGGTGGGGCCGGGCGGCGAACCACCCTCCGGCTTCGAGGTGGCGCCGCTCACGGGTGGGCGGGACGCGGACGGCACCCCGTTCGTCGCCGCCGAGGTGCACAACACCGGCCGGCGCGCCCTGGATCTGGCCGGCGAGCTGTGGCTGGCCGACGGCCCCGGCGGGCTGTCGGTCGGACCGGTGCGGGCCGAGGCGAGGACGCTCCCGCTCGACGGCCGGACCACGATCCGGGTCGCGCTGGACCGCCGGCTGCCCGACGGCCCCTGGCAGGCGCGGCTGGCGCTGGCCAGCGGGTGGACGAAGCGGACCGCGACCGGCGAGGTGAGCTTCGGCGTCGTCCCGGCGGCGGCCGCGGCGAAGGTGGACCGCTCCCGGCTGGCGCTCGCCTCCGGGGCGGCTGCCTCGCTGCTGGTCCTGCTGCTGTTCGGCCTCCACACCTACCGCCGTCGGGCGCGCCAGCCGAGGCGGGTCGTCGGCTCGGGCAGATCCGGTATTCCCCTGCCCGATTAGCGGCCGGACACACCCGTGCGGGCCGCCCCGGTGAGGGGCGGCCCGCACGGGTGTGCCGTTACCGGCCGGCTCAGTCGTCGTCGCGGTCGTCGTCGTGGTCGTCGCGGTCGTCCGCGTCGTCGCGGTCGTCGTCGGCGTCGACCGGCTCCCGCTCGGCGTCGACCACGGTGCCGTCGTTGCGGTCGACGTCGATCTCGTGCTCGGTCTGCCCGTCGACGATCTCGACGCTCCACACCGCCCGGCCGTTCTCGTCGTCGGCCTCGATCTCGACGATCCGCCCGCCGCCGGCCCGCGCGAGGGCGATCTCGCCGGCCCGCTGCCGGTCGACATTGGCGGCCGGGGCGCCGGTCTCCGCCGGGGCGCCGGTGGCCGACGGCACGCCGGTGGCCGGGGGAGCACCGGTCGGGGTGCCGGTCGCGCCGTCGCCCGGGGTCGTGGTGTCCGCCGGGGCGGCGGTAGCGGCGGTCAGGGTGGTGCGGGCCACCCGGTCGTCGGCGGCGGTGACGCCGACGGCCACCCCGGCCGCCGCCAGCATCGCCGCGCCGCCCAGGGACGCCATGATCAGGGAGTTGCGCTTCATCTCGGGCACCTTTCCTCGTGGTTCCTGCCAAGAAGGATCGGTCCCGGCGCGATAGCGGCGCGCTGCACCGACGCTAAGGCCCGGTTAAGGCCGCGCCGGCGCTAGGCGCGGCGGCGGCGCGCCGAGCCAGAGCCGCACCTCCGCACCGCCGCCGGGGGCGGTGCGCAGCTCCAGCCGGCCCCCGGCGGCCTCCGCCGCCCGCCGGGCGATGTCCAGGCCCAGGCCGGTCGACCCGGCCGGGCTCGCGCCCCGGGCCACGGTGGCCGCGGGCATGCCGGGGCCGGAGTCGGCCACGGCGAGCAGCACCCGCCCGTCCCGCCGGGCGAGCCGGACGGTGAACGCGGTGCCGTCCGGGGTGTGCGCGAAGACGTTGCCGAGCAGCGCGTCGACCGCGGCGGCCAGCTCGTCGGCGGGCACCCCGACCGGCAGCGGCCCGCCGGCCAGGTCACGGTGGACCTCCCGCCCGGTGTCCTCGGCCAGCACCGACCAGAAGGCCACCCGGTCGGCGACCACGGCGGCCGCGTCGCAGGCGGCCGGGGCGGCGGCCGGTGACCGGTCGCGGCGGGCCTGGCGGATCAGGCCGGTCACGGCCCGCTCCAGCGCGTCCGTCGCGGCGGCGATGCGGGCCGCGTCCTGCGGGTCGGGCAGCGACTCGGCCTCCAGCCGCAGGGCGGTGAGCGGGGTGCGCAACCGGTGCGACAGGTCGGCCACCTGCTCGCGTTCCTGCGCCAGGAGCACCTGGATGCGGCCGGCCAGGTGGTTGAGCGCGCCGGCCACCTCGCGCAGCTCGGCCGGGCCGGCGGGGGTGACCCGTGCGTCCAGCTCGGCGTTGGCGAGCCGGTGCGACACCGCCGACAGCTCGGTGATCGGCCGGACCAGGGTGCGGGCCAGCCGGTCGGCCACGGCCAGCCCCACCAGCACGAGCAGCACGCCGAGCAGGGCCAGCACGAGCCAGGACCGGGTCACCCCGGCCGTCAGCTCGGCGTGGGGCACGACCGTGCGGATCACCCCGGTGCCGTCCGGCCGGCCCTGCACGGCGATCACCACCTCGCGGCCCGCGTCGGACTCCGCGGTGAGGCTCTGCCCGCGTTCGGCCAGGGCCACCGCGGGGGTACGCGGGACGGGCGTGCCGAGCACGGTGTCGCCGGGCAGGTAGACGCTGACCGGGCGGCCCGACTCGGCGGCGAGCTGCTCGACGGTCAGCCGGATGGTCTCGGCGTCGGCGGTGCCCACCACGGGCACCAGGCTCTGCGCGTCGGCGGTGGCCCGGACGGTGGCCCGGTCCTCGGCCACGGCGCGCACCAGCAGCGCCAGCGGCACGAGGAACGCCACGAGGGTGAGCACGCTGACGGCGGCGGCCAGCAGCGCCAGGCGGGCCCTCACGCCGCGCCGCCCGGCGGCTCCAGCCGCACGCCCACGCCCCGCACGGTGTGCAGGTAGCGGGGCTCCTGGGCGCTCTCGCCCAGCTTGCGGCGCAGCCACGACAGGTGCACGTCGACGGTCTTGTCCGCGCCGCCGTACGGGATCTGCCAGACCTCGGTGAGCAGCTCCCGCTTGGTGACCACCTCGCCGGGCCGGGCGGCGAGGTGGTGCAGCAGGTCGAACTCGCGCGGGGTGAGCTCGACGGCGACGCCGTCGAGGGTCACCTGCCGGGCCCGCGGGTCGACGCGCAGGCCACCCACCACGAGCGTGGGATCCGCCGCCCCGGCGGCCGCGCCGCGGCGCAGCACCGCGCGGACCCGCGCGTCGAGCTGGGCGGCGGTGAACGGCTTCACCACGTAGTCGTCGGCGCCGGCGTCGAGGACCCGGACGATCTCCGTCTCGTCGTCCCGGGCGGTGGCCACGATGACCGGCACCGCGCTGACCGCCCGCAGCATCCGCAGCAGCTCCCGCCCGTCCAGGTCGGGCAGGCCCAGGTCGAGCACGACCAGGTCCGGCCGGTTGTCCAGGGCGTCGCGCAGCCCGTCCATCGCGGTCGACGCGGCGGCCACCGCGTGCCCCCGGTCCCGCAGCGCCCGCACCAGCGGCGTGCGGATGGTCAGGTCGTCCTCGATCAGCAGCAGGCGGGGCACACGACGAGGCTAGCCGCACCGGCCGGCGGCGGCCGGCGTTCTTAACCGTCCCTTAGCGTCGTCCCACGCTGGGGCCAACATTCGATCGGGGATAGTCGGGGCATGCGTCGTCGTTCGTTGTTGGCGGTCGCGGGGTGGCTGGCCACCGCCGTGCTCGCCACCGTGGTCGGGCTGGCCGCGATCCGGCTGGTCGGGGAGAGCATCACCGGCACCCCGGGCGGGGTGCGCAGCCAGGAGGAGGTCGAGCGGGCGCTGGCCGCCCCGGCGTCCACCGCAGCCGCCTCCCCGACGCAGGCCCCCTCCCCCGGCGCGCCGGGGCCGAGCGGGTCCAATCCGCCGGGGCCGAGCGGGTCGGGCGGGCCGGAGCCGACCGGGTCGGGCGCGCGGCGGGTCCTGGCGACCACCGGTGGCACGGCCGTGGCCGAGTGCGTCCCGGGCGGGGTGCGGCTGGTCTCCTGGGCCCCCGCGCAGGACCACCGGGTCGCCGACGTCGACCGGGGGCCGGACGACGACGTCGAGGTCACCTTCGTCGGGCCGGGCGGGGAGCACGAGCTGAAGGTGCGCTGCGTCGGCGGCGAGCCGGTCGCCGTCGCCGACGACGACTGAGGCGCGTCGGCCCCGCACCGGGTCGGCTCAGACGCCCGAGGTGACCCGGTAGGCGTCGAACACCCCGTCGACCCTGCGGACCGCGGCCAGCAGGTGCCCCAGGTGCAACGGGTCGGCCAACCTGAAGCTGAAGCGGCTCACCGCCACCCGGTCGCGGGTGGTGGTGACCGTCGCGGAGAGGATGTCGACCCGCTCGTCGGAGAGCACCCGGCTGACGTCCGCGAGGAGCCGGTGCCGGTCGAGGGCCTCCACCTGGATGGCCACCAGGAACGCCGAGGTGGCGGTGAGGCTCCAGCTCACCTCGACCACCCGCTCGGCCTGGGCCCGCAGGTCGGCGGCCTTGGCGCAGTCGTCGCGGTGCACGCTGACCCCGCCGGAGCGGGTGAGGAACCCGAAGACCGAGTCGGGCGGCACCGGCGTGCAGCAGCGGGCCAGCTTGATCCGCCTGTCGCCGACGCCCCGCACCACCACGCCCAGGTCGTGGCCGTTCATCCGGACCCGGGGCGGCCGGGTGGCCACGGCGGTCTCGGACATGTCCTCCGCCGCGCCCTCCTCGCCCCCGTACGCGGCCATCAGCCGCCGCACGACCGACTGCGCGGATACCCGGCTGTCGCCGACCGCCGCGTAGAGCGACGCCGCGTCGGCCAGGTGCAGGTCCCGCGCGATCGCCAGCAACGCCTCGGGGGTGAGCATCCGCTGCACGGGGACTCCCTGCCGGCGCATGGCCGCGACCAGCGCCTCCTTGCCGGCCTCGATCGCCTCCTCCCGCCCCTCGAGGCTGAAGAACTGGCGGATCTTGGTCTGGGCGCGGGGGCTCTTGACGAAGCCCAGCCAGGCCCGTGACGGCCCCGCCGTGTCGGACTTCGACGTGAAGATCTCGATCACGTCGCCGTTGGACAGCCTCGACTCCAGGGGCACCAGCTTGCCGTTGACCCGCGCCCCGATGCACGTGTGCCCCACCTGGGTGTGCACCGCGTACGCGAAGTCCACCGGCGTCGACCCCGTCGGCAGGGGGATGACGTCACCCTTCTGGGTGAAGACGTACAACTCCTGGCTCGACAGGTCGAAGCGCAACGCGTCGAGGAACTCGCTCGGATCCGCCGCCTCCCGCTGCCAGTCGAGCAGCAGGCGCAGCCACGTCATCTCGTCGACGTGCGCGGGGCCGCCCTGCGCCTGTGCGCCGTGCCGCCACCGGGCCATGATCCCGTACTCGGCGACGCGGTGCATCGCGTGGGTCCGGATCTGCACCTCCAGGTGCCGCCCCGTGGGCCCGACGACCGTAGTGTGCAGCGACTGGTACATGTTGGACTTGGGCATCGCGACGTAGTCCTTGATCCGGCCCGGCACCGGCGGCCAGTTGGCGTGCACCACGCCCAGGGCCGCGTAGCAGTCGCGCACCGTGTCGACCAGGATCCGCACCCCGGCCAGGTCGTAGACCTCGGCGAAGTCGCGGCCCTGCACGATCATCTTCTGGTAGATCGCGTACATGTGCCTCGGCTGGCCCGTCGTCTCCGCCCGGATCCTGGCGGCCCTCAGGTCCGCGTCCACCTTGACGGTGATCTGGCGCAGCAGCGCCTCCCGCCGGGGCCGGCGCGCCTCGACCAGGCGGGCGATCTCCTCGTACCGCTTGGGGAACAGCGTGCTGAACGCGAGGTCCTCCAGCTCCCACTTGATCGTGTTCATGCCGAGCCGGTGTGCCAGGGGCGCGAGGATCTCCAGCGTCTCGGTCGCCTTCTGCTCCTGCTTGGGCCGGGGCAGGAAGGACAGGGTGCGCATGTTGTGCAGCCGGTCGGCCAGCTTGATCACCAGGACCCGCGGGTCCTTCGCCGTCGCCACGACCATCTTGCGGATCGACTCCGCCTCGGCGACGTCGCCGAACGTGACCCGGTCGAGCTTGGTCACCCCGTCGACGAGCGCCGCCACCTCGTCGCCGAACTCGGCCCGGAGCTGGTGCAGGGGGTACGCGGCGTCCTCGACGGTGTCGCCGAGCAGCCCCGCGACCAGCGTCGTGGTGTCCATGCCCAGTTCGGCCAGGATGGTTGCCACCGAGAGCGGGTGGGTGATGTAGGGGTCGCCGGACTTGCGGTACTGGCCGGAGTGCCACCAGGACGCGGTGTCGAACGCGCGTTGCAACAGCAGGACGTCGGCGTCGGGGTGGCACTGCCGATGGGCGGCCACCACCGGTTCGAGGGCCTCGCTGACCTGTGCGGCGTCGCCGCCCAGGAGGCCGTCGATGCCCATCCGGCGGGCCAGCCGCCGCACGGGCGAGACGCGGTGTGGCTCCGCGCCGCCGGCCCGCGCCGCGCCGGGCGCGGCCGCGTCGGGGACGGGTTCACCGGGCGGGGGCGCTGCCTCGACGCCGTCGAGGTGGGCGAGCGCGGTGACGGCCACGCGGCGCTCCAACGGCGCCAGGCCCGCGTGTCGCGCGAGGCGGACCAGCAGCTCGCGGCCCCGCCCGTCGCCCGCACGGGCGAGCGAGTCGGCGGCCCAGACGCGCTGCCCGCCCTCGAACGCCTCGTCCTGGCCGACCACGGCGAGCAGAGCGGGACCGTCGACGTCGACGAGACGCGCCACCTGCTCCATGATCCATTTGTCGCCGCCGTCGCCGACCGTCCCGTCCGGGTCGACGGGGCGGGGCGGCGTCGGGTGCGGCGCGAGGTCGGCCAGCGTGCGCAGGGCGCCGACCCGCAGCCGGCGGTCGATCCTCGGGTCGGTCACGACGGCCCGGGCCAGGTCGGCTCCGGCGGGCCGGCTGAGGTGGACGCAGGTGTCGACGGCCACCTGCCGGTCGTCGACGGGTACGCGCTCGTCGTGGGCGATGACACGCAGCGCCCGTACGGCGTTGTCCACGACCTCCACGGTCAGGTCGTGGCCGTCGTCGACGAGCGCGCCGACGAACAGGGCCGCGCCGAGGCCACCGGTGGCCGTCATGGCCCGCAGGGCCGAGGCGACGGCGTCGGGCTGCGGCCACGCCGCGACCAGGAACCGGGCGAAGGACTGCCGCCAGGCGGGCGGGGGCGCCGCCCGGCCCGACACCGTGCGCTGCAGCAGGTCGCGGAACGCGGGCCCGGCCCGTTCGGGGTCGTGGGCGACGACCTGCGCGGCCAGGTACTCCTGGATGGTCTGGTGCAGGAAGACGAAGTCGTCACCCCGCTCCAGCAGCACCCCGCTGCGGCGCAGGAGATCGGCGAGCAGGTCCCGCCAGGTGCCCGTCGGCACCGACGGCGGGGGCAGGTGGCGGGTCCACCGGGCGAGCTTGTCGACGGCCGGTTGCGCGTCGCCGTCCAGCCGGTCCGCGGCGAGGCGGCCGATGAGGGCGTCGCGCTCGACGATGAGCCGCTCCCCCGCCTCCTCCGCCTGCCGGCCGTAGCGGCGCAGCCGCCGCAGCACCTGCTGGCGGATCCCGCCGTCGGCGTCGCTGTACTGGCGTTCGCTGAGCAGTTGCACGAAGTCGTGGAAGATCCTGCTGCGCCCGCGCGGCAGGCGACGCGGCGCGCTCGCCACGAACAGCTGGCACAGCATGGTGGCCATCAGCGGGTTGCGGGCCAGCTCCCCCAGCCCGAGCCGGTCGAGCTCCCGGTCGAACTCGTCGGCGGTGTCACCGGGGCGATCGACCGCGAGGCGGCTGAACCAGCCCTCGGTGAACCGGCGGCGCTGCTCCTCGTCGAAGGCGAGCAGCTCGAACCGCAGCGGCTCCCAGTCCGCCCCCGAGGCGTGCAGGTCGGCGGCCGGCCGGGTGGCGATGACGAACCGGTGCACGCTGCGCGGCGTCGCCCGGTGGGCGGCGAGGAAGGCGAGGACGTCCTGCCGCCGGCCGGAGTCCATGATCTCGTCGAGGCCGTCGACCAGGACCAGCCAGGTCCCGTCCGACATGGGCGGGGCGTCGAAGAAGCCCGGGGGCCAGGACCCGCCGTTGCCCGCCAACCCGAAGTCGGCCCGCACGCTCCGGGCGACCGCCGCGCCGAGGCTGTCCGCCTCTAGCAGGTCGGTGGCCTGCACCCGGACCGGGACATCGGTGACGTCGGTGCTCTGCTGACGCCGGACCAGATCGCGCGTGACGACCTGGAAGAGGCTGGACTTGCCGGCGCCGGCGCCGCCCACGAGGAACGCGTCCCGGTCGCCGTCGAAGACGACCTCGGCGGGGCGGATCGGCGCGGGCACCGACCACGCCGCCGTGGGTGTCTCGTGCAGCCGGGTCGTCTGCCGGACGTAGACGGCGGACAGGGGCGGCAGCTGGGTGGTCGCGGGCATCCGGTACGGGTGCCGGGCCGATGCCCGCTCCGCGAGCGCCAGGTAGGCCCGTAGCTGGGGGCCGGGGAAGCGCCACCGGCCGGCGGCGAGCTGCCGGTCGGTCAGCAGGCTCAGCCAGTGCCGGTGGTGGGGCTGGACGGTGGCGAGACGCGGGTCGGCGTGCCCGCAGCGGGCGACGATCTCGCCGACGGGCAGCATGTGGGCGCTGCCGGTGGTGCTCGACGTGCAGATCATGCCGCACACCGCGCCGGTGCGGTGGTTGACCACCGGGCTGCCGCTGAACCCCGCCGTGACCGGGGTGCCGCGCAGCCGGAGCAGGCGCAGCGGGTCGTCCTCGCTGCGTCTCGACTGGCCCTCGTAGACGAACGTCGCCGGCTGGCCGCTGCGGAACATGCCGTCGGGGTGCCCGTACGCCCAGAGCGCGTCGCCGACGCTGATCACGGGGCTGGACAGCACGGGCGTCAGCTCGGCCGACGGCGCCGACTGGTCGACGGCCAGCAGGGCGAGGTCCAGCCCGGCCCGGCTGCGGTGGACGGCGTCCGGGACGATCCGCAGGGTGAGGCTGACCCCGGCGGCGACCACCCGCCCGAGCGCGGTCTCCGGTGTCGGCTGCCCGTCGGCGGCGAGCACGTGCGCGCAGGTCGCCACGGTTGCCGGCGCGACGAGGAAGCCGGTGCCGCGGCTCGGCGGGCCCCCGGACGGCGACGGCACCTCGATGGCCACCGTGGCGGCGTGGAGGAGTTCCTCCCAGCTCGCGTCGACCGCGGTCGCTAGGTCGTCGGCTTTTCCCACTCGAGGCCCACCTTGACGCCGGACTTGGCCGAGGCCTTGCCCAGGATCGCCACGAACTTGCCCGACTCGACGGCGAACTCGCAGCTGAACTCGACCGACAGCCGGGTCACGTCCGCCCCGCGCAGCGAGTCGGCGACCTTGCCGGCGAAGGCGGCCAGCCCGGCGAGCGCCTCGTCCAGGCTGGCCGGACGGGCGGCGACCTCGGCCTCGTCGCTGGACGCCCCCGCCCGCAGGACCCCGGTGGACAGGTAGACGACATGCCCGTCGACCCGCAACGGCACCAGGCTCTCCGGCCCGTCCACGGCAACGCCGTCCTCGTTCACGCAACCCACCTCACGTCGCTCGTCGGGTGACGAAGGAGATTCGAACGGTAGTCGCTCGGCGCAACGTCCGGGGCCCGCCAGGCCGGGCAAGCCCTTTCCCGCCCGTCGCGACGCCCTTGACATCCGCCGACGCCCTCGACAGCATCGTGACAACGCATTGACCTGAACCAATGAGGGCGTCCCTGTCGCCCGGCCACCGCCACCGCCACCGGCCGGGCGAACGCCAGCGAAACCCGCCCGGGCCCGGCGGGCCGCGGGCACCGCCACCGTCCCGAGAAGGAGGCCCGATGCCGACCGTGAGCGCGCGCGGCAGGTCGCCACGCCTGGTCCTGCTGGTCACGACGATCCTCGCCCTGGTCGGTGCGAGCGTGGCGGTCGGCCCGCAGGCCGCCTCCGCCGCCACCGTCGACACCGGCGCGACGTACGTGTTCGTCAACCGGCACAGCGGCAAGGCCATGGACCTCTACAACTGGTCCACCGCCGACGGCGCGCCGGTCAACCAGTACGCCCGCAACGACCTCGCCGTGCAGCAGTGGCGCTTCGTGGACGTGGGCGGCGGCTACTACCAGATCCGCTCCGTGCACAGCGGCAAGGTCCTCGAACTGCCCAACGCCGTCGACGGCACGCCGCTCGTGCAGAACCCGGCGGTCAGCGGCAACACCCGCCAGCACTTCGGCCTGGCCGACTCCGACGGCGGACACGTCCGGTTCGTCAACCGGCACTCCGGCAAGGCCCTCGACGTGTGGGGCTGGTCCACCGCCGACGGTGGCATGATCTCGCAGTACCAGGACCTGGGCGGGGCCAACCAGCAGTGGCAGCTCGTCCGGGTGGGCGGCGCCGCCGCCGACTGCGGGTCGGGCTCGTTCCAGGCCGAGGCGGTGCTCAGCGGCGGCACCTGGACGGTCCGCAACGGCGGCAGCACCGTCCACACCGGCACCGACCTGCGCGCCGCCGTGCAGGCCGCCGTGAACAGCCTGACCGCCGGGCGCACCAGCAAGCAGCGGGTCGTGGTACGCGGCTCCGGCTCGATGAGCGCCGGCTCCCGGATCTCGCTGCCCAGCTACACCGCCATCGACGTCTGCGGCACGATCAACGTGACCGGCACCGGCTCCGGCGACCAGGCGCCGATCTACTCCCGGGGCACCACGCAGGTCGAGGTGCAGCACCTCACCGTCACGGGCAGCCCGCTGTACGGGATCTTCCTGCGCAACGTCACCAACGTGGTCCTCGGGCAGATCGACATGCGGCTGACCGCCGGCCTGGGCGTCCGCATCGACAACCGCGGCGACACCAGCCAGTGGACCCGCAACGTGCGCATCGACAACGTCTACGTCTCCGGGGCCAGCTCGCACGCCGTCGAGACCTACGGCGTCGACGGCCTGACCATCGGCACCGTCACCGCCCGCAACGTCGGCGAGTCGGGGCTGCTGCTCAACCAGACGATCAACGCCACCGTCACCACCGTGGACGCGGAGAACGCCGGCGCCGGCACCGGCTACGCGGCGTTCCGCATGGCCAACCGCAACGGCCGTATCGGCGACAGCTACCCGACCAACGTCCGGGTCGGCACCGTGCGGGCCCGGGGCGGTGGCCGGGGGATCTTCTGCGTCTCCGAGTCCGGCGGGGCGGCGATCGACCGGGTCGACATCGCCAACACCGGCAACAACGCCATCCTGATCGAGAACTGCTACGGGGTGAACATCGCCTCCGGCGGCGGCACGATCAGCGGCGGCGGCGAGGTGCGGCTCGCCGAGCGCACCGAGTTCCCCGGCACCCGCGACATCACGCTGCGCAACTTCACGCTGGTCAACAACCGGATCGTGGAGAACCCGTGCGTGGACAACCTGACCATCAGCAACGTCACGTTGAACAACTCGTCGATCAGCCGCTGCTGACCGGGCGGCGCACGGGGGCCGCCGCCGGGCGCGCCGGCGGCGGCTCAGGCGGGGTCGGCCCGGCCCAGCCGCCAGTACCCCATGAACGCCACCGCCCGCCGGTCCAGCCCCCGCTCGGCCACCAGGTGCCGGCGCAGCGTCCGGATGACGCCGGCCTCCCCTGCGAGCCACGCGTACAGCGGCACCGGCGCCGCCGGGACCGGCACCTCCCAGAGGAGTTCCCGGTCCACGTCGACGTCGGTGACCGGGCCGGCAGCCGGCGTGGGGCCGCAGAGCTCGCCGGCCGCCGCCGCGACGGCGGGCACGAGGCGGCTGCCGTGCCGCCCACCGGCCCGGGGCAGCCAGGTGACCCGCACGCCGGGCGGCGCGGCGACGCCGAGCGCGTCGGCGGGCTCGGGCACCTCCAGCAGCGCCCGCCCCCGGGCGTCGGCCGGGAGCCGCTCCAGGATGGCGGTGATCGCCGGCACGGCGGTCTCGTCGCCGGCCAGCAGCAGCCGGCCCGCCGGCGGCGGCCGGAACTCGATGCCGCCGTGCTCGCCGTCGAAGCCGGCGTCGGGGCCGAGCAGGGCCGCCCGGTCGCCGGGGCACACCCGGCGGGCCCACCGGGTCGCGGGGCCGCCGTCGCCGTGCAGGACGAGGTCGACGTCCACCTCCGCCAGGTGCGGGCGGGCCGCCCGGACGGTGTACGTGCGGACCGGGTTGCGCAGGTGCTCGGGCAGGGCCCGGTAGCGGACGTACCAGTCGGGGCCCCCGGGCAGGTCGACCTCGGCCCGCCCGGGCAACGGCAGCGCCAGCTTGATCCGCTGGTCGTAGCCGTTGTCGGCGAAGCGGTCGAGGTCGACGCCGGTGAAGGTGACGCGGACGAACGACGGGCTGAGCCGCCGCACGGCGCGGACCTCGACGTCGAACAGCCGCCACGGCGCGATGGGCAGGGTCTGGGTCATGGCGCCTCTCGGACGTGGGCGGGTTCCGTCCCACGGCACCCGGCGTCGATCATCGGACACCGGTCAGGTTAGCCTACCCTTACACGGGCGCGCGCGGGGGTGGGGCGTCGTCCCCCCACCGGGCGACCCGGCGACCGGATCAGCCTTGGGCGGCCACCCGGTCGAGGAAGACCGACCGGTCCAGGAAGAGCAGCTGGGCCCGCTTCTCCGGCAGGTCGATCTGGGGCCCGGGCACGAACCCGGCACGGACCAGCCGGGCGAGCGCCCGGTCGTTGCGCGCGTCCGGCTCGGCGACGATGCGCAGCCGGGCCGGGTCGGCCAGCACGAAGGCGAGGAACGCGTCGAGGAGGGCTCCGGTGAAGCCGGGCTCGACGCCGCCGTCGGGCGGACCGATCAGCAGGTGGACGCCGAAGTCGCCGGGGCGCACGTCGTAGCACTCCCCGACCGGGTCGGCCGCCGGCTCGTAGGTCTGGAACAGCGCCGCCGGCCGGCCGTCGCGGTGCACCAGGTAGGCGTGGTGGGTGGCGAGCGAGTCGAGGTACTCGTAGATCTCGCGCACCCGCTCGCGGCTGGCCTCGCGCATGCCCCAGAACCGCGACCGCTCCCGGGTGACCCAGTCGTGGATCACGTCGACGTCGCGGGCCGGCTCGACGGGGCGGATGAGCACCTCGCCGAACCCCTCGACGCGTCGCCGGCAGGTGGTCGTTGCGGTCGTCATGGGACTCCTCGGTGGACCGACACCGTGACGGACAGTCACGTAAGGGTAGCTTAACCAGCACATCGCCGGGCGCACCCGCCGCCCCGTCCACCCGCGACGTCCGGGTGCGCACGCGGACGGGCGGCCGGCCCCCGTCGGTGTCGGGGCCGGCCGCCGCGTCGCCGCGTGGCGCGGCGGCTACCTCCAGGTGTCGGTGTTGGTCCGGACGCCGCCGGCCGGGGTGGTGAAGGTGCGGTTGCCCCCGGACTCCCAGGTGACGGTGCCGTCGGGGTTCTTCTTCACGTACTTGTACTCGACGGCGGTGTTCGGGGGCAGGTCGACCGTCGCCCGCCAGACCGGGTAGTCGGCCGGGGAGAGCGCCACGGCGTTGGCCGGGTTCCACCCGCCGAGGGCCGCGACGTTGCCGACGACGTAGACGTTCTGGCCGTAGCTGGTCGTGACGGTGGCGTGGAACGAGGTGGCGACCTGCCCGCTCGTGACGGTGTCGCCGCGGAAGGTCTCGGTGACCGCGTAGGTGCCGCTGGCGGGGGTGGTGAACGCGCGGTTCGCCCCGGACTCCCAGGTGACCACGCCGGCGGCGGTCTTCTTGATGAACTTGTACTCCACCGCCGTGGACCGGGGCAGGTCGACCACGGCCCGGTAGCTGCCGCCGCCCTGCGCGGTCAGCTTGACGGCGCCGGCCGGGGCCCACGAGCCCAGCTCGGCGAGGCTGCCGACGACGTAGAGGTCCTGGCCGGCGGCCGGGGTCGCGCCGACGGTGAAGGTCGTGGCGATCCTGTCGGTCGGGTTGCTGGTCGGGGTGGCCGTCGGCGACGCGGTCGGGGACACCGTGGGGCTGGCCGTCGGCGACGGGGTCGCGCCGGGGCGGGCGTTCACGTGGATCGCGACCGCGTTGTTGGCGGGGATCGTCACCGACGCCCGGCCGCCGGAGACGGTCACCGTGGCGCCGGCGCAGCCGGACGCGGTGGCGGGGCCGGAGACGACGTCGCAGTAGCGGCCGTCGGCGAGGCCGGTGGCGAACGTGGCGGTGGCGGCGCTGCCGGAGTCGTTGATGCCGATCCAGGCGCGGTCGCCGCGGTGGAAGCCGATGACGTTGCTGTTCACCGCCGTGAAGTCCGAGA
This sequence comes from Micromonospora sp. WMMD712, assembly GCF_029581295.1. NCBI lineage: Bacteria > Bacillati > Actinomycetota > Actinomycetes > Micromonosporales > Micromonosporaceae > Micromonospora > Micromonospora sp. WMMD712. The sequence goes on along the minus strand of NZ_CP120743.1, from coordinate 639,190 downwards.
CGGTCCTGACCGACCGCGCGGCGTTGGCCCAGCCGACCATGCCCTTGATGCCGGTGGACTGGGTCAGGCAGTTCCAGGAGCTGCCGCAGACGGTGTCGGTGACGTAGCCGTTGCCGTCGGCAGGCGGGGACTGGTTGCGGTCGGACCAGGAGAAGCTGTCGTAGACCGACGGCTTGCCGTGCGGGTAGGCCAGGGCGAAGTAGTTGGCCAGGGTGTAGTCGCTGCCGTTCTTGTAGGACAGCACGACCCCGTCGCGCTCCAGGTCGTGGTTGGTGACCATGGCGAAGACGTTGGCGCTGGGCGCGTCGAGGTTCCAGCTGCCGACGTTGGCGAGCGTGGAGATCGAGCCCTGGAAGGCCGACTTCAGGCCCTTCGCGTACGCGAAGTCGAGCACGTCGCCGTTGCCGGTGAAGGCCCGCGCCTTGAGGGCGTCGTTGCTCGCGCCGTCGAAGATCTCCTGGGCGACGTACGGGCGCTTGTTCTCGGCGACGGTGTTGTTGAGCTTGCCGAGGATCGCCGCGAAGTCCTCCTTCTTGACGTGCTTGACGGCGTCCACCCGGAACCCGTCAACGCCGAGGCCGATCAGGTCGTTGAGGAAGGCGGCGATCTTGGTGCGGACGCTGTCCTTCTCGGTGTACAGGTCCGTCAGGGACAGCAGCTCGCAGCTGGTGACCTGGGCCTCGTTGTTCCAGTCGGTGATGGTGCCGTTGGTCGGGCAGTTGTCGCCCGGCCGGTGGAAGTCGCCGGTGCCGTAGGGCACCGCGGGGAAGCTGTAGCCGGGGCCGGAGAAGTCGGTGCCGGCGTAGCCGACGACGGACTCCGGGTTGTTCGCGCCGGCCATGTGGTTGACGACCGCGTCGACGTAGACCCGCACGCCGGCGTCATGGCAGGCGGTGACCATGGCCGCGAACTGCGCGCGGGTGCCGAAGCGGCTCTCCAGCTTGTACGACACCGGCTGGTACACCTCGTACCAGGGGTGCACGCCGTCGGCGCTGGTGGGCAGGCTGACCGACTCCTGGGGCGGCGCGACCTGGACCGCGCCGTAGCCGGCGGGGCCGAGGTGGTTGGTGCAGGCGGCGGAGACGGAGGTCCAGTTCCACTCCCACAGGTTCGCCGTCACCTCGCTGTCGTTGAGGGCGACGGCGGCGCGGGCGGGGGTGGCGGTGGTGGTGGCGGCAGCGACGATCGCCGGCGTCGCGCCGGCCGCGACGATCGCGGCGGCGAGCAGCAGGCGACCGGCGCGGCCACGGGGGTGTGGCCCTACGGGTTCCATGACAGGGGGGACCTTCTTCCGGGGTCGAAGAGGCACTGACGCGTGTGGACGGCCGTCCGGGTAGCGAAACGATGCGGCATACCTGAAAGAGATTGCAAGACCTTGCGGCAAGATTCTTGAAACTCAGCGGCAACATGACCGCCGCGCGGACGATCGCACTTCCCCGGAAAGAAGCAGGCCAGCCGCCGCGTGCCCGCTCCGGTGGGTCACCGGAGGGACACGCGGCGTGCCTCGAAAACTGGGACGGCGTTGACGCGCCAGCCGGCCCGCCGTAGCTTCCTCCGCAAGAGGTTCCAGCGGCTTTCAGACCCGGCGTCGCCGCGTCGCGTCCCGCCTCAGCCGGCCCGCTGGGCGCGGCGCAGCAGCCACGCGGCGAGCAGCCCGCCGGCGAGGACCGCGCCGGCCCCGACGGTCTGCCCGGTCTCCGACGCGGCGCGGAAGGCGGCGGTGACCTGGCCGCGCTCGGCGTCCGTGGCGGCGGCCGCCAGCGCCGCGGGGAACGAACCGGCCCCGGCGAGCGCGGCGGGCAGGAGGGCGGCGAACCGCGCGTTGAGCACCGCCCCCAGCACGGCCACGCCGAGGCTGCTGCCGACCTCCGTCATCGTGCCGTCCACGCCGGCGCCCGAGCCGGCCTTCTCCGGCGGGATCGCGCTCATCACCGCCTCCACGATCGCCGGGTTGGCCAGGGCGCAGCCGGTGCCCATCGTGAGCAGCCCGGCCAGCAGCACGCCGTAGCCGTCGGACGGGGCGTGGGTGACCAGCAGGAGGCCGCCGGCGAGCAGCGTCATGCCGACGGCGATGGCGGCGGCCGTCCCGAGCCGGTGGATCAGCCGCGCGGCCACCCCGGCGAGGTTGAGCACGACGATGGACAGCGCGAACGGGACCATCCGCAGCCCGGCCTCCCAGGCGGGGTAGCCGCGGACGAACTGGAGGTGCTGGGTGAGCAGGAACAGCGCGCCGGTCGCGCCGAAGGTGATCAGGACGACCCCGGAGATCGCGCCGACGAAGCGGCGGTTGCGGAACAGGCCCATGTCCAGCATGGGGTGGGCGACCCGCAGCTCCCACCGGACGAAGGCGGCGAGCAGCAGCGCGCCGCCGACGGCCGCGCCGAGCACCGGGGCGGAGGACCAGCCCCGCTCCGGGCCCGCGATGATGGCGTACACCACCGCGGTCAGGCCGGCGGTGGACAGCGCCACCCCGGCCACGTCGAACCGCCCGCCGGCCGGGTCCCGGGACTCCGGCACCAGGACCGCGCCCGCCGCCAGGCAGAGCAGCACGATCGGGATGTTGACCAGGAAGATCGCCTCCCACGGGAAGTGGGCGAGGATGGCGCCGCCGACGGGCGGCCCGGCCGCGAAGCCCAGCGCGCTCGCCGCCGCCCACACGCCGATGGCCCGGGGGCGCTCGGCGGCGTCGAAGACCTGCATCGCCACCGCCAGGGTGGAGGTGACCAGCAGGGCCCCGCCGACGCCCATCCCGGCGCGGGCGGCGACGAGCTGGCCGGTGGACCCGGCGAGCGCGGCCAGCAGCGAGCCCAGTCCGAACAGGACGAGGCCGGCGAGCAGCATCCGGCGGCGGCCGTACCGGTCGACGACGCCGCCGGCGGTGATCAGCAGCCCGGACTGCACCAGCGCGTACGCGTTGATGGTCCACTGCACGTCGGCGGTGCTGGCCCCCAGCTCGGCGGTGAGCACGGGCACCGCCACGGTCAGCACGGTGTTGTCGAGCACCACGGTGACCTGGGCGAGGCAGAGCACCGCCAGGATCAGCCACCGGGTGCGCAGCGGGCGGGCGGGGGCGGCCGGGGGCACCTCCGCGGCCGGGGCGGGCAGGCTCACGGGCCGGTCCGCACGGTCGCCGGGGCCACGGGCGCAGCGGGCCCGGCGGCGGGGGCCGGCGCGGGGCGCGGGTGGCGGCGCTGGTGCGCCACGCCCACGGCGACGCCGGCCGCGACCAGCGCGACCGAGCCGACCGCGACGGCCGGGTAGCCGACCCGGTCGGCGGCGGCGAGCCCCACGGAGGCCGCGGCGAAGGAGCAGACCAGCCCGAACGACGACAGCACCGTGAAGTCGGTGCCGCCGCTGCCCGGCCGGGAGTAGTCCATGTTGACGGTGTAGAGCACGACGTTCGCGGCCGTGTACGCGGCCATGAAGGCCGACAGCGCCAGCACCGTCGGCGCGAGCGGGGCGCGACCGGTCAGCAGCGGCAGCAGCGCCGCCGTGGACGCCGCCAGGGCCACCCCGGCGGCGACGAGAACCCCGGCGCGGCCGAGCCGGCCGACCAGCGCGCCGGCGGCCAGCCCCGCCACGACGGCCGGCACGCTGGTCACGACGCCGGTGACGACGCCGATCCGCTCCAGCGACCAGCCCGCGTCGACCAGGGCGGGCGACACGAGGGCGTACGCCGCGCCCGCTCCGGTGTAGACCAGCGGCACGACGCCGAAGGTCCACCAGCGGCACCCGGGCTGCCCGAGCACCGACCACAGCGCCCGGTACGCCGGCCCGACGCCGGCGGGACGGGCGACGCGCGGGGGCTCCCGGAAGCGCCACACCACCAGCAGCCCGACGGCGGTCAGCCCGGCCAGCAGCAGGATCGCCGGCACCCACCCGTACCGGTCGTAGACGACCACGCAGGCGCCCCCGCCGAGCAGGTTGCCCACGTAGCTGGCCGACACCTGGACGCCGTTGCCGACGCCCCGGGCGCGCTCGGCGAGCACCCGGACGGCGACGGCGTCGACGGCGATGTCCTGGGTGGCCGACAGCAGCACGTACGCGGCGCAGATCGCCACGATGGGCCCGAGCTGCCCGGCGGGCCGGGGGTACGGCAGCAGGGCGAGCAGCGCGAGCACGAGGCCGCCCTGCAACGCCAGCAGCCAGGACCGGTAGTGGCCCAGGCGGCGGGAGCCGAACCGGTCGAGCAGCGGCGCCCAGAGGAACTTGATCGGCCAGATCAGGCCGACGAACTGCAACAGGGCGAGGGTGTCCAGCGAGGTGCCGCCGTCGCGCAGGATCGCGGTCAGGCCGACGGTGATGAACCCGATGCCGAGGTACTGGGTGACGTAGAGGGTGGTGAGGGTGCCCAGCGGTGACCTCACCGGGCGCTCCAGTAGCCCAGCGCGGTGAGCTGGTGCCGGCCGACGCCGAGGGTACGGCGCAGGTGCCGGGTGATGTCCCGGGTGCTGGCGGCCTCGCAGGCCACCCAGTAGTGCGCGTCGTCGACGCCGGGCAGCGCCGAGCGGACGGTGTCGACCAGGTGCCGGCCCTCGTCGCGGCGCGGCACCCAGACGACCTCGTGGTGCTCGCGGGCCCGGGGCGGCAGCGCCTTCTCGTCGTCGTGGGCGTACTCGACCCAGACCGTCGCCGGCACGTCGGGGGCGGCGTCGAGCAGGCTGTTCACGGCCGGCAGCGACGCGGCGTCGCCGACCAGGTAGAGGTGGCGCGGGGCGGGGTCGGGCAGGCGGAACCCGCTGCCCTGCACGGTGGCCTCGATGGTGTCGCCGACGCGGGCGGCGCTCGCCCAGCGGGCCGCGACGCCGTCGTGCAGGGCGAACTCCAGGCTGAACCGCCCGGCCGCCGGGTCCGGGTCCACGAGGGTGTAGGCGCGCTGGTGGGGCCGGCCGTCGTTGTCGAACCACAGCCGGATCCACATGGTGGGGTGGACGCCGCACTCGGCGAGCAGGCCGCCGTCGTCGACGTGGAGCCGCTGGTAGCGCCCGCCCACCGACTCGGTCCCCCGCACCGTGAGCCGGAAGGTCCGGCCGCCCATCGCGCGCAGCACCAGGGCTTCCCAGTTCCGTTTCACGCACCCCTCCAGTAAGGTCTGCCTAAGTTAGGGGAGGGTAACCTAAATGACGCTGTTACGGGAGTCGACGCCACCGCCGGCGTCGCTCGCGCCGCCCGTCGGGCCGCCGGTCCGCGCCGCCGGCATCCACCGCGACACCTGGGGCGTGCCGCACCTGTGGGCCGACACCGTGGACGACCTCGCCCGCCTCCAGGGCCGGGCCACCGCGCTCGACCGGGCCTGGCAGATCGAGGTGGAGCGGTGGCGCTGCGAGGGGCGGCTCGCCGAGCACGTCGGCCCCGCCGAGGTGGGCTGGGACCGCTTCGCCCGCCGGGCCCGCCTCGACGACACCGCCCGGCGCTGCTACGCCCGGCTCGACCCGGCCACCCGGCGCTGGGTCGCCGCGTACGCGCAGGGGGTCAACGACGGGCTCGCCGAGGGCGCCGCCGCGGCCCCGGAGTTCGCGGCGGCCGGCTGCGCCCCCGGCCGGTGGCGGCCGTGGTCGCCGCTCGGCGTCTTCCTGGTGCAGCACGTGCTCTTCTCGACGTTCCCCAACAAACTGTGGCGGGCCCACGTCGCCGCCACGCTCGGGCCGGCGGCCACCGCCCTGTTCGACGTCGAGGCCCCCGGCGGCTCGGGCAGCAACGCCTGGGTGACGCCGGCCGACCCGGCCACCGGCCGCGGCCCGGTCGTCGCCGGCGACCCGCACCGGATCCTCGAACTGCCCGGCGTCTACCAGCAGGTCCGCCTGGCCTGCCCCGAGTTCGACGTGCTCGGCTTCGCGTTCCCGGGGGTGCCGGGCCTGCCCCACTTCGGCCACGCCGGCGACGTCGCCTGGGCGGTCACCAACGCGATGGCCGACTACCAGGATGTCTACCGCGAGCGGCTGCGCCGCGACGGCGACGTGGTCCTGGTCCGCGAGGCCGACGGCTGGGCGCCGGCCCGCCGCCGGGTCGAACACGTCGTGGTACGCGACGGCGAGCCCCTCCCCGTCGAGGTGATCGAGACGGCCCGGGGGCCGGTGGTCGACCACGACCGGGACACCGGCGAGGCGCTGAGCCTGCGCGCGCCCAGCCGGGTCGAGCAGCGCTGCGGCTTCGACGCGCTGCTGCCGCTGCTGCGGTCGCGGACCGTCGACGACGTCGCCGCCGCGCTCAAGGACTGGGTCGAGCCGGTCAACAGCGTGCTCGTCGCCGACCGGTCGGGCGCGGTCACCCAGCTCGTCGCCGGCCTGGTGCCGGTGCGCGACGAGCGGTGCCGCCGCGAGCCGGTGCCCGCCTGGGAGCCCCGCTACCGCTGGAGCGGCCGGTACGCGGCACTGCCCCGCACGACGGTCACCGGGCCCACGGCCTGCGCCAACGACCGCCGGCCCGACGTGGCGGCGCTGGGCCGCGACTTCGCCCCGCCGCACCGGGCCCGCCGCATCCGCGCCCTGCTCGCCGAGGGCGCCGCGCCGGCGGCCGTGCACATGGACACCCGGCTCGACACGGGCGTGCTGCGCGGCGTCCTCGACCGGCTCGACCCCGACGCCCGCACCGGCCCGGCCCGCGACCTGTGGAAGCGGCTGGCCGACTGGGACGGGCGGATGGCCGCCGACAGCGCCGACGCCGCCGCCTACGCCGCCTGGCGGGCGGCCCTCGCCCGGGGGCTGCACGAGCACCCGGCGCTGCGCCCGCTGCGCGCCCCGGGCGCGTACGACGAGCTGTTCCGGCCGTGGACGAACCCCCTCGGGCGGATCGGCCACGCCCTCGACGCCGTGGTGGCGGGGCTGCCCGGCCTCGGCGTCGACGTCGGGCCCGTGGCCGCCGCCGCCCTGGAGGAGGTCGCGCACGGCGACCCGCCCGGCACCTGGGGTCAGCGGCACGCCCTGCACCCCGTCCACCTGCCGGTCTGCCCCGAGGTCGACGCGGCGGTGGCGGCGATGCGCGACCGCGTCGCGCTGGCCGGCGACAGCGACTGCGTGCTCGCCACCAGCAGCGTCCCCGGCCTGTCGGACGCCTGCTGGCGCGGCCCGGTCGCCCGCTACGTGTGGGACCTGACCGACCGGGCGGCGAGCCGGTGGGTGGTGCCCTTCGGCGCGTCGGGCCGCCCCGACGACCCGCACTTCGCCGACCAGTTGCCGCTGTGGGCCACCGGCGACCTCGTCCCGGTGGAGACCGACTGGCGGCTGCTGACCCGTGAATCCGAGAAGAGGGACACGTGACGTACCAGGAGACCCTGCCCGGCCTCGGCGAGCTGTCCCTCGTCGAGGTCGACCCGCAGGCCCACGCCGAGCTGCTGCACGGCTGGGTCACCCAGCCCCGGGCCGTGTACTGGGGCATGGGCGGCTACACCGTCGAGGAGGTCCGCGAGGTCTACGCCTTCGTCGACGGGCTGGCGACGCACCACGCGTACCTGATCCTGCTCGACGGCGCGCCGGTCGGGCTGTTCCAGACCTACCGGCCGGAGGCCGACCCGGTCGGCGAGCGGTACGCGGTGCTGCCCGGCGACATCGGCATGCACCTGCTGCTGTCCCCCGGTCGACGCCCGCCGCGTGACCTCACCGGCACGCTGGGGCAGGCGCTGGTGCGGTTCCTGTTCCGGGACCCGACCCGGCAGCGGGTCGTGGTCGAGCCGGACGTGCGCAACGAGCTGGCGCTGCGGCGGCTGGCGCGCTCCGGCTTCACGTTCGACGACGAGATCGACATGCCGGACAAGCGGGCGCGGCTGGCGTTCCTGACCCGGGAGCGCTTCGAGGCCCTCTTCCCCGCCCCGCTGCCCGGCTGACCGACGCCGGGGGCCGCCGGGTCGGCCGGGGCGGGGCGCGGTGATGTCGTCTTCGACTCAGCTCCCTACCCGGGGGGGCGTCACCTCGCCGGGCGGTGCGACCGGGCGGCCCCGGGACGGCCGGCGGCAGCCTCGCCCAGCGGGTCGCCGGCGAGCCAGGTGCGCAGCGCCCACCACCAACGCACCGTCTGCGGCACCGGCCACCGGCCGCCCGGCTCGGCGAGGGTCGGCGGCATCCCGGTCAGCTCCTGCAACCGGCGCAGCCGGTAGCGCACCGTGTTCGGGTGCAGGTGCAGGGCCTCGGCCGTGCGGTCCAGCCGCTGGCCGTGGTCGAGGTAGGTCAGCGCGGTCGAGGCGAGCTGCCGGTGGAACTCGTCGGCCGCGTCGAGGGCCGCCAGCAGCTCCCCGCTGACCAGGTCGGCCAGGGCCGGCTGGGCGGCCAGCGCGGTCTCCCCGGCGAGGTCGACCACCCGGTGCAGGCCACGCAGCCCGGCCCGGGACGCGGCGCGCAGGGCGGCCACGCAGAGCCGGTGCAGGGCCGGGGCCTGCGCCAGGGGCCGCGCCGGGGCGGCCACCACGAGCCCGGCCGCGTCGGCGAGGTCGGCGGGCGGCAGTCGTACGCACAGGCCGGCGAGCCGGTCGTCGACGGCGCCGAACAGCGCGCCGCCGCCGCAGAGCTGCCGCTCCACCGCCGCGATCCGGGCCGGGTCGGTCAGCTCGGTGACGACGCAGTGGTAGCGGCCGTCGGGGCGCAGCCCGAAGGCGGCCAGGTCGTCGGGGCGCGGCCCGAGGGCGTCCCCGGGGCACGCATCGCCCGCCTCGTCGAGCAGCAGCCGCCGCAGCAGCCGGTTGCGGGCGTCGCGGCGGGAGCGGGCCAGCTCCAGCTCCGCCGTGTGGTGGCCGTCGACCAGGGCGCGTTCCAGCGCGCTGGCGTACCGGCCGAGCTCCAGCAGGGCGTCCAGCAGCGCGGTGTCGGGTATCCCGGCGGCCCGCCCCCGGTCCAGCGCGATCTCGACCACGCGCTGCCGGCCGGCCTGCACCCCGCGCAGCAGGCCGGCGACCGAGACGCCCTGCGCCGCCCGGTCGGCGCCGAGGCGTCGGGCCTCGGCGAAGTCCCGCTCGCTGGGCTCCGTCAGCCGCTCGAACGACGCCAGCCCGGCGGCCAGCAGCGCCGCCACGTGCCGGCGGTTCTCGGCCGTCGGCAGCCGGGCCACCTCGGGCGAGTGCACCCGGGCCGCCTCGACCATCTCGTCCACCACCCGCCGGTCGGTCGCCAGGTCGCGCAGCAGCGCGCCGAGGGCACCGGCCCGCTCCGGCATCGTCATCGGCCCGCTTCCCTCCGCCCGGGCCACTGTGGCCCGTCCACAACGACCCGGCCGGGTTTTGGCCCCCGTGCCCTACCGGGAGTCCGGCTTCGGTTGGTTTCCTTCTGTTACCGCAAAGTAACACCGCACCAGCGCACGCGGAACGCCACCATCGGTCGCCCCACCGGCAGGAGCAGCCCATGACCGCAGCAGCACCGTCGTCCCCGCCCGTCCGCCGTCCCCGCGCCCGCCGGTACGGGGCCGTCGCCGTCGCCCTCGCCGTCGTGGCCGTCGCCGCGCCGGCCCCGGCCGTCGCCGCCCCCGCCGTCCCGGTGGGCCCCGCCGCCCTGGAGGAGGTGATGTTCGTCGGCAACAACTGGGAGGGCACCGTCGACGTCATCCGCTCCCGGGGGGACTACGCCCGCCTCGGCCGGGTCAACGTCGTGCCCGACAAGCAGCAGCGGCTCTGGGAGATCTACCTCAACCCGATCAAGCTCGCCTTCTACCTGGGCATCCAGCAGGGCCCCGGCGAGGGGCACGACCAGCTCGTCGACGACATGTACACCACGCCGGACGGCACCGCGCTGGTGGCGTCCCGGCCCAGCTTCGCCGACGTCGTCTCGATCGACCTGCGCACGGGCGCGGTGCGCTGGCGGTTCCCCGTCTCCGGGTTCCGCTCCGACCACATGGCCGTCTCCCCGGACGGCACCCGCGTCGCGGTGTCGGCGTCCACCTCGGACACGGTGCACGTGCTCGACATCGACACCGGCAAGCAGCTCGGCTCGTTCGGCACCGGCGACACCCCGCACGAGAACATCTTCACCGGCGGCGGCCGGTACATCTGGAACATGTCCATCGGGGATGTCAACAGCTCCTTCGACGCCCCGTCGCAGGACTGGACCAAGGGCGACCGCAAGATCACCATCGCCGACGCGGGCACCTTCGCGAAGGTGAAGGAGATCGACATGCGGCCCCGGCTCGACGCGTACGGCCGCAGCGACCTCTCCGACGCCGTCCGGCCGGCGGTCTTCACCCCGGACGAGAGCAGGCTCTACTTCCAGGTGTCGTTCTTCAACGGATTCGTCGAGTACGACGTGGCCGGCGACCGGGTCACCCGGGTCGCCACGCTGCCGAAGAACCCGAACACCACCGAGGACCGCACGAAGTGGGTCAACGACTCGCGGCACCACGGCATGTCGATCAGCCCGGACGGGGCGAAGCTCTGCGTCGCCGGAACGATGGACGACTACACCACGATCGTCGACCGTTCCACCCTAACCCCGGGTCCGCTGGTCACGGCCAGCAAGCCGTACTGGGCGACGGTGAGCGGCGACGGCCGCGACTGCGTCATCTCCGAGTCGGGCGCCGACCAGGTCACGGCGATCAGCTTCGCCACGGGCCAGAAGGTGGTCAGCGTGCCCGTCGGCGACCACCCGCAGCGGGTGCGGATCGGGCACCTCCCCGCCGGCTGGACCCCGCCGGCCGCCCGGTAGTCCCCCGCGCGGGCGCGGCCCGGCCGGATCACCGGCCGGGCCGCGCCCGTCTGTCGGGGTGGTCAGCCGCCGAGGCTGGCGGCGGCCGAGGCGATCGCGGAGGCGAAGTAGCTCACCTGCGTGTAGACGCCCGGGTAGTTGGGGCGGGCGCAGCCGTTGCCCCAGCTGACGATGCCCACCTGGATCCAGGCGTTGCTGGCGTCGCGGCGGAACATCGGGCCGCCCGAGTCGCCCTGGCAGGTGTCGGTGCCGCCGGAGGCGTAGCCGGCGCAGATCTCCTCGGCCGGGATGATGTCGCCGCCGTAGTTGGCGTTGCAGACGGAGTCGCTGACGAACGGCACGGTGGCCTTGAGCAGGTAGCGCTGCTGGGCGCCGCCCTCGCGCGCCGCGCCCCAGCCGGCGACGGTGAAGGTGCCGCTGTCGTACGCGCCCGAGGTGGCGATGGGCAGGGTGGCCAGGCCGGTGACCGGGGTGGCCAGGCGGATCAGCGCCCAGTCCTTGCCGTTGCCGTTGTAGCCCGGCGCGCGGTAGACGTAGTTGGACCGGACGGTGATCCGGCTGGCCGACTGGAGGTCGACCACGCCGAGCGTGGCGGTGATGCTGGTGTTGGCGCCGGTGCGGCTGACGCAGTGCGCGGCGGTGAGGACCAGGGTGGGGCTGTAGAGCGCGCCGCCGCAGCCCATGGAGAGCCGCACCATGAAGGGGAACTCGCCCTGGGCGGCGGGCGTGCCGCCGACCACGTTCGGGGTGACCGTGGCGTCGCCCGCCGCGGCGGCGGGTGCGGCGAGGGTGAGGCTGCCCGCGGTCACCGCGGCCAGCGCGGTGGCCAACAGGCCGGTGAGGGTGCGCCAGCGAACCATGTGTTCCTCCGCATCATCTGCGGTGCGCCGGGGGTGACGCGCCGCCTTCGGATGACGGGAATCATATTTACGACAGTCGATTACCAATCATCCTCACCTGGTCATACGACGGTGCTATCGCCGCGCTCAGCCTGCGCCGAAGCAGACGAAGGCCGCCGCCGTGGCCAGGGCGGCGGCGTCGCCCGTCGCCACGAACGCGGCCTGGGCGTCGGCCAGGGCCCGCGCCGGCCGCGCGCCGCCCCGCATCCTCCGGTGCAGGTCGAGCATCAGCGCGGTGGTGGGCTCGGCCGGCACCGGCAGCACGGTGGCCACCAGGCAGCGGGCGCCCCGGGCCAGCAGCACCGCCGTGAAGCCCATGACCTCGTCGCCGGGGCGCACCCCGGACAGCCCCGAGTCGCACGCGGACAGCACGACGCAGCCGGGCGGCCGGGGCAGCCGCTCCAGCTCGTAGGCCAGCAGCGGGCCGTCGGCCAGCTCCAGGCGGGAGAATAGCGGGTTGTCGGCCCGGAAGGTGCCGTGCGCGGCGATGTGGGCCAGCGCCGCACCGTCCAGCGCGGCGGTCAGCGCGCCGGCGGTGGCGTCCGCCCCGGTGAACACCCGCGCGCCGGGCAGCACGCCGGCGAGCTGGCGCACCTCGGTCTGCGCGGCCGGCAGGCGCGGCCCCGCCGCCAGCACCGGGGGCCCGGCCGGCGCGTCCCGGCGGTCCGCGGCCAGCCAGGCCGTCGCCGAGGGGGCGACGGTGACCGGCCGGCCGGCGCAGCTGGGCAGGCCCGCCCACGGCACGGCGTGCAGGGCCCCGATCGGGACGACGACCAGGGGACGGTCGCCCAGGTGCCGGCGCAGCGGGTCGAACAGCTGCCGGTCCAGCGCCGTCGCCGCGTGCGCCACCCCGGCCCGCACGCCCGCCGAGTCGCCGGTGGTGACCAGCCGGCGCAGGCCGAAACGCAGCAGCCGGGCCCGGTTCGCCGCCTCGGCGAGCGGGCCGAGGTCGTGCAGCGTCGCCCGGCCGTCGCGGACCAGCACCGCCCGCAGCCGCTCCCCGTGCGCCACCAGCTCGACCAGCACGCGCGGGCCGAGCCGCCCGGCCAGCGTCGACACGCCGGGCGGGGCCGCCACGGCACCGCCGCCGGGCACCCGGCGGGACAGGTCGCGGATGTGCTGCTCCAGCCGCGCCTGCCGGCCCCGCAGCGCGTGCGCCGGCCGACCGGCCAGCAGGTCGTCCTCCAGCAGGCTGCTGACCAGTCGCAGCTCGGTGAGCGCGGCGAGCAGGTCCGGGTCGGCCGGCGGCAGCGCCGCCCGGGTGCGCACCGCGCTGGCCCGCCACCGCTCCGCCCAGGCCAGCACCCGGGCCGGCGCGCCCGAGCGGACCGCGATGTCGAGGCCCTCGGCGGCCAGCTCCTGCCCGTACGCCCCGCTGTGCGCCCGCAGCTCGGTGGCGCCGAGCGAGGCCCGGTGGCTGTCCAGCACGGCCAGCCCGCGCCGCAGCGCCCGCGCCGCGGACCGGTCGTCCCCGGCGAGGCGGTGCGACAGCGCCAGGGCGTACCACCCCTGGGCCCGGCCGGGCGCGGTGCCCCACCGGCGGGCGCGGGCCGCGGCCCCCAGCAGCTCCGCCGCGCGGTCGGCGCGGCCCAGCGCGGCGGCCAGCCGGCCGGCGTCGATCCGGGTGGTCAGCGCGGGGCCGGGCCAGCCGGTCGCGTCGAGCTGACCGGCGGTACGCACCAGCGCCGTCAACAGGGCCGCCGACCGGGTGCCCCGGCGGAACTCCGCGCGCAACTCGACGTGCCGGGCGAAGGCCGCCCAGGTGCGGCGACCCTGGCGGCGGAACCGGGCCCGCGCCTGCGCGGCCGTGCCGATGGCGGTGTCCAGGTCGCCGGCGAGCAGCGCGGCCCGGGCCCGGGCCAGCAGCGCCTCGGCGAGGTCGGAGGCCATGCCCCGGCGGTTCAGCTCCCGCACGGCCACGGCGGCGACCTCGACCGCCTCGTCGAGCAGGGGCACCGACAGCAGCAGCTCGAAGCGGTCCAGCAGCAGCGCCGGCCGGGGCACGGCCAGCCGGCCGTACTCCTGCTCGACCTCGGCGAAGCAGCGCAGCGCGCCCACCGTGTCGCCGCGTTGGCCGACCGCGATGCCCAGGTTCCAGCGGGCGTCGGCGGCGGCCAGGTCCAGCCCCAGCCCCTCGAAGATCGCCGCCGACCGGGCGAGGTCGTCGTCGCGGCCCCGCGCGCCCCGGTGGGCGTTGAGCAGGCCCCGGTTGTTGCGGGCCCGGGCCTCCAGCAGCCGGTCGCCCTCGCGCTGGGCGATGTCGACGGCGAGGGAGTAGTCGCGCACCGCCTCGTCGTAGCGGCCCCGGTAGTGCAGCACCACGCCCCGCTGCATCCGGGCGCGCCCGGCGTCGGCGCCGGTGAGCTGCGGCAGGGCGGCGGTCACCGCCCGCAGCGCCGCGGCGGTGCGGCCGGCGTTGGCCAGCACGTAGCCGAGGCTCATCCGGGCCAGGGCACGCGCCCGGGGCGTCGTGGCGGCCCGTTCCGCCCGGCGCAGGTGACGCAGCGCCCCGGGCAGGTCGTTGAGCTCCCGCAGGGCCAGGCCGATCGCCCGTTCGGCGGTGGACCGCTCGTCACCCGCGACGGCGCGACCCCCGGCGAGCACCCGCTGCGCGACCGCGATCGCCTCGCGGGGATAGCGCTGCACGGCGTCGAGCGCGGACTGGGCCGCGCCGGCGGAACCGGCGCTGTCGGCCATGGCAGACAGCGTTCCCGATGGACCCGCCCACCGTCAATCCGGGGTCCGACAGTGGAAATTGCCGGCATTGGACCGCCCATTCCTCCAATTGACTTTCAACTATGCTTTGGAAGAATCGACAGCGCCCCGACGTGCTGTCGCACCGGGACACCGCCGACCGCGCACGTCGCGACCGCCTGGAGGACCGGTGCTTCCTGACCGCCCCCGCACGCCATTGCCCGCCGGTCGACTGTCCCGGCGAGGGCTGCTCGCCCTCGCCGCGTGCGCGGCGGCGGTGCCGCTCGGCGGCGGGGCGCGACCGGCCGCCGCCGAGGGCACGGACGACGAGGCGTACCAGAAGGCGTTCTCCACGGCGTTGGCCGCCGACCCCGACGTGCGGCGCTTCACCACGCAGGGCCGGGAGTTCCTCTACCGCCCCCGGCAGATGCTCGCCGCCAACGCCGACGTCCAACGGGTCCTGTCCTGGCTGCGCTCGCGCGGGCACCAGGTGAACGCCGGGGCCGGCTTCGCCGGGGTCACCCGCCTGCTGTTCGCCAAGGAGACCGACGTGCCGGCGGTGGTGACGGCGCTGCGCGACCCGAGGCAGTGGCCCGGCCAGCAGGTCCCCCGGGTGCAGCCGCACCACGTGCTGCTGGGCCTGGGCAACATCATGGGCAACCCCGGCAGCCCGCCCCACGCCGCGGCGGCGCTGCCGCCGCCGGACCCGTCCCGCCTCGGCGAGGGGGCCGGCGTCACCGTCGGGGTCTGCGACACCGGGATCTGGCAGCAGGCCGGCGCCTGGCACCCCCAGTGGCTCGGCGGCAGCTACCTGCCGGAGGCCGACGACCTGGACGCGCTCTACGTCTCCGGCACCACGCTGGCCCCGCAGGGCGGGCACGGCACCTTCGTCGCCGGGGTCGTCCGGCAGGCCGCGCCGGGGGTGCGGGTGGACCCCGAGCAGGCGTTGGACCCCACCGGCGTCGGCGACGAGGCGATGCTGGTGGCCGCCATGTCCCGCCTCGGCTCGCAGGTGACCGTGATCAACCTGTCCCTCGGCGGCTTCACCCAGGACGACGTGCCCCCGCTGCCGCTGGTCAACGCCGTGGCCGCGCTGCCGGCGCAGACCGCCGTGGTGGCCGCCGCCGGCAACGCCGGCAGCAGCCGTCCCGCCTGGCCGGCCGCCCTGGAACGGGTGCTCGCCGTGGCCGCGGTGCGCCGCGACGGCGGGGTCCTCGCGCCGGCGTCCTACAGCGGCTTCGGCCCGTGGGTCGACGCCTGCGCCCTCGGCGAGCGCGACAGCACGTACGTCGAAGGCCAACTGCCGCTGCCCGGGCGACCGACCCTGGTGTTCCACGGCTTCGCGACGTGGGCCGGCAGCTCCTTCGCCACGGGCCACGTCTCCGGTAGGCTCGCCGCGATGATGACCGCCGGTGGCCTGAGCGCCGACGCGGCGCGGCTCGCGCTGCTGACGAATCCCCGCTGGCATCCCGACTACGGGGTGTTCGTCGCATGAGCCGCGCGACGGGCCACGGGGAGGCGCGGTGACCGACACGACGGCGACCCGCCTGGTGGCGGCGGCCTCCGACGGCGACGAGGCGGCCTGGGCGGAGCTGGTGCGCCGCTACACGCCGCTGGTGGTGGCGGTGATCCGGGCCCACGGGATGAGCCGCGCCGACGCCGCCGACGTCAACCAGACGGTGTGGCTGCGCCTGGTGGAGCGGCTCGGTCAACTGCGCGACCCGGAGGCGCTGGCCGCCTGGCTGGCGACCACGACCCGGCGCGAGTGCTACCGGCTGTCCCGCCTCGACCGCCGCATGCGGCCCGTCGACCCCTACGACGACACGCTCGACGCCCGGCACGGGTCGCTGGTAGACGCGGTGACGCCCGACGAGGAGCTGCTGCGCGCCGAGCGGCGGCAGGCGCTGCGGGAGGGCTTCGCGCAGCTCCCGCCCCGCTGCCAGGACCTGCTGGCGCTGCTGACGGCCGACCCGCCGGCCAGCTACCGGGAGATCGGCGAACGGCTGGGCATGCCGGTGGGTAGCATCGGCCCGACCCAGGCGCGCTGCCTGCGCAAGCTGCGCGCCTGCCCGGCGCTGGCCCCGTTCCTCGGGGTGCGCCGTGGCCTGGACACGAGCGGGGGTGAACGCGATGGCGCCGTGGCCGCCGGCCGATGACGACGCCCTGACCGTGGAGCTGGGCGCCGCGCTGTGGGACACCGGGCCCGTCCCGGAGGAGTTCCTCACCGCGGCGCGGGCCGCGTTCGCCTGGCGGACGGTCGACGCCGAGCTGGCGGTCGCCGAGCTGATGTTCGACTCGGCGTGCGACGCCGAACCGGCCGGCCTGACCCGCTCGGGCGGCTCCGCCCGCACGCTGTCGTTCCGCAGCGGGCAGGTGGTGCTGGAGATCGAGGTGACCGAGGCCGGGATAGTCGGCCAGCTCTCCCCGCCCCGGGGCGGGCGGGTCACCGCCCGCACGGCCACCGGACCCTACGACGAGTCGGCGGTCGACGAGGTGGGCTTCTTCTCGCTGGGCGCTCCCCCGTCGGGCCCGGTCCGGCTGTCGGCCCGCGCCGACGGGTACGCCGTCGCCACCGACTGGGTCAGCCTGGGCTGACGCCCGTGGCGCAGCGGGTAGCTGGGCCCGCCGATACCGCGAGTCAGCGCATAGGGAGCTGAGTCGGTCACGACATCAACCCGGCCGGATTCACGGCGGGCCACGTGATGGCGTATTCGACTCAGCTCCCTATGCGGCGCGAGAAGGAGCCGCCGGCCGCAAGGTCCGGCCGGCCGATGCCCGAGGGCACCAGCAGGCCGGACCTCGACTCAGCGCATACTGGGTCAGCGCAGGCCGGACTCGATGGCCTCGATGATCCGGGGCCGCAGCTCGGCGGCGCGGATGACGGCGTCGACGGAGCCGACCTCGACCGCGCGCTGGATGTTGTGCACCCGGTCGAACTCGGCGGCGACCTCGCCCAGCTTCTCGGCCCGCACCGACGAGCGCAGCTCGTCCAGCTCGGCGGTCAGGGCGGCCCGGTCGGTGCCGGAGGCCGCCGCGACGCGGGCCTCCAGGTCCCGCACCCGCGGGTCGGCGGCGGTGCGCGCGTTGACGTCGCCGGAGAAGACCACGGCGGCGGCGGGCGCGCCGCCCAGCACCGACGCGAACGAGCCCTCCAGCGCCAGCACGGTCATGTTCGGGTTCAGCGCCTTCGAGAAGACCACGAACGCGCCGCCGTGATAGCGGGAGATCACGCAGAACACGATCGGGCCGCGGAAGTTGACGATCGCCCGGCCGATCTCCGCGCCGTACTCCAGCTGGAGCTTGCGCATCGACTCCGGCGAGCCGTCGAAGCCGGACAGGTTCGCCAGCACGACCAGGGGCCGGTTGCCGCTGGCCGTGTTGATCGCCCGCGCGGCCTTCTTCGACGAACGCGGGAACAGCGTGCCCGCCGTGTAGGTGTCCGGGCCGTCGGTGGGCGGGAAGCCGCGCCGGGGCACCGACCGCGACTCGATGCCGAGCAGGCACACCGGCATACCGCCCAGGTGCACGTCCTGCACCACCGCGGTCTCCGCGTCGGCCATCCCCGCCCAGCGCTCCAGCACCGGGTGGTCCTGGTCGGACAGGGCCCGCATGACGCTGCGGATGTCGAACGGCTTCTTGCGGTCGGGGTTGGCCTCGGCGGAGAAGATCTCGCCGACCGTGGCGAAGTCGCTGCCCGCCATGATGTGCGGGAAGTCGGAGACGTCACGGTCGACGGGGTCGGTCGTGGTCGCCCGGCGCGGCCCGGACTCGCCGGGGACGACGTACGTGTGGTCGTAGTGCGCCATCAGCACGTCCCGCGCGGCGGTCAGGTTCGGCGCCCAGTACTGCGCCTGCCCGTTGGGCCCCATCACCCGGTCGTAGCCGCCGATGCCGAAGTTGTCCTCCGCCGAGACGCCGCCGGAGAAGTCGAGCGACTGCTTGCCGGTGAGCACCATCGCCGAGTCCGGCGTCATCACCAGGACGCCCTTGGTGTGCATGAGCATCGTCGCCTCGGCGTTCCAGTACGGCTGCGCGCCGACGTTGATGCCCGCGACCACAATGTTCATCTCGCCGCCGTCCTGGGTGAACTCGACGATCCGCTTGAGCGCCGCGGCCACCCAGTCCATGTTCTCCGTGCCGGACTCCATGGAGATCCGCGCGCCGGAGGACAGCGCGTACCACTCCAGCGGCACCCGCATCGACTCGGCCAGGTCCAGCGCGGCGATCACCCGCCGGCACTCCGGCTCCGACAGTGCGCCGAGCGACTTCGTCGGGTCGCCGAGCAGCACGACCCGGGTGACGCCCTCCGGGTGGCGCGTCGTGCGGGTGGTGACCACGCCCGCGACGAGCGCCGCGCGGTTGCGGCCCCGGGGCCGGTCGACCGGCACCAGCGCGTGCCGCTCGTCGAGGTCGTGCTCGACGAACTCGCCGAGCAGGCCGGTCAGCTCGTAGGGGTAGACCGTGTTGCGGCTGGCGGCCCGCAGCACCTTCTGCCGGTAGTCGTCGAGCGGCTCGACCGGCTCGTCCGACGGCTCGCCGACGGTCAGCTCGGCCGCGCCGGTGGCGTCGAAGGAGACCCGCACGGCGATCTTGGTCAGCTCGCCGGTCTCCCGGTCGCGCTGCCGCGCGATGAACAGGATCTCCTCCAGCCCCGCGCCGGCGGTCGTCGGCAGCACCCGACCGGCGATCGTCTCCAGCTCGGCGCGGGTGATGTCGCTCGGCGGCCAGACGTAGACCACGATCCGGTTGGTGTTGGCCCGCTTGTTCGACGGCCGCCGCGACAGCGCGCGCCGGATCGAGTCCAGGCAGGTGGCCACGGTGTCCTCGGCCGTCGGCAGCGACACCAGCCGGCCGTCGTGCTCGCGCAGCTCGGTCAGGTCGCGCACCTGGGCGAACGCGACGAGGCGCTCGTCGGACGGGTTCTCCCGGGCCACGCACCGGAAGAGGTAGACCTCCTCGTCCGACGACGGCAGCCGGGTCAGGTCGAACTTGCGCAGCCGCTCCAGCTGCATCCGCTGCGCGATGTACGGGTGCAGGAAGCGGACCAGCCGCTCCTCGGCCATCCCGGTGGTCGACGGGCGGAACGTGAAGTGGTGGTGCATCACCGCGCCGCTGCGGCCGGCGACGGTGGCGGTGATCCGGCGGACTCCGGCAGGCAGCGGGTGGGCCCCGATGACCTCGTGCAGCGCCGCCGCCATCGCGTCGGGGTCCTCCGGCTGCCGCTCCCAGGCGAGGTAGACGTCGGCGTCGACGGCCTCCTCGCCGCCGGCCAGCTCCGCCAGCCCGCGCAGCGCGTCGCCCAGCGCCTCGAACCGCACCGCGGCGGAGACCACCCGCGAGTCGGCCCGGTCGGCGACGACGAACGTGCAGCCGGCGACGGAGCTGGTGCGTACGTCGGTGAGGCCCTTGTTGCCGTAGTAGCGGCGGGTCAGCACCTCCAGCATCACCGCGTTGTCGAGGTGGTCGCGGACCAGCCGCTGGCCGAGCAGCCGCACCAGCGGCTCGGTGCTGCGCACCATCTCGGCGACGCGCTCGGCGCGGTCCGGCGCGTCGGGCTGGGCGTCGAGGTGGCGCAGGTGCCGGCGCACGGCGGCGTAGACGCGGGCCCGGTTGCGGCGCAGCAGCGGCTGGCCCAGCCAGGCGAACACCACCCCGCGCGCGAGGTCGGCGACGACGGGGAAGCGGACCTGCGTGGCGGCCACCAGCCGCTCCAGCGCGAGGCCGGCCGGCTCGCGCAGCACGTCGTCCGGCGGGGGCTCGCGCAGCCACTCGCGCAGCAGCGTCGCGACGACCGTGGCGTCGGCGGCGGCGCGCTGCTGGGCGAGGAAGATCCGGAACACGGCGGCCTCGAGGGCGGGCGTGCGCTCCAGCTCGGTGACGCCGTAGTGCCCGAGGGCCTTGGCCAGCTTGGCCTGGAACGTGTCCGGCAGGCCGGCGCGCTCGACGTCGAGGCACTGCAGGTAGGTGTGGAAGTATTCGCGGGCGCTGAAGACGTGGCCGTCGCCGTCCTCGCCGGCCGGCCGGTTGCGGCTCAGCTCGGCGAGGTCGGCGAACACGTCGACGAGGCCGAACTCCTCGGCCAGCGGCCGGTAGCCGGCCTCGGCGGCGGCCCGGCGGGCGACCAGGTAGTCGTCGAGGACCCGCCGGTCGTCGTGCGGGTCGACGTCGAAGCCCAGCAGCAGGCTGCGCAGGTCCTCCTGGCCGCGCGTGGCACGCTCGCGCGCCGGGACCGTCGCGGGGGCGGCGGGCAGGTCCAGCTCGACGGCCGGGCCGGACGAGGTGTCCTCGGCGGCGGCGTCGTCGGCGAGGGGCTCCAGCCGCAGCAGCGGCGCGCCCGTCTCGACCTGGCTGCCGACGGAGACGGCGCACTCCTTGAGCCGCGCCCGGAACGGCGCGCGCAGCACCGTCTCCATCTTCATGCTCTCCAGCACCAGCACCGGCGCGCCCGCCTCGACCTCCGCGCCGACCTCCAGCGGCGTGGCGACGACCAGCGCGGGCGCGGGCGAGCGGACGACGCCGCCCTCGTCGCGGCTGACCCGGTGGGTCACCCCGTCGACCTCGACCAGGTGCACCGGCCCGTGGGTGCCGGTGAGCAGGCGGTAGCGCGCGCCGTTGACGGCGATCTGCCCGGTGTGCCGGTCGAAGCGGTCGAGCTCGACGTCGGCGGTGCGCACGCCGTCGCCGGCCTCGATGCCGACGCGGAACCGGTGCGCGCCGACGCGCGCCACCCGGACCCGGTAGCCGACGCCGCGCAGCTTCAGGTCCAGCGGCCGGCCGCTGGCGTGCTGCACCTGCGGACGCCCGCCGAACGCCGTCGACAGCAGCCGCTGCCGCTCGGCGCGCTCCTCCTCCTCGTACGCCTCGATGGCGGCGGCGGCCAGCGCGACGGCGGAGTGCCGGTGCGTCACGAGCCGGCCCTCGCCCCGGACGCGGTCGATCCAGCCGGTGTCGGCGCTGGCGTCGATCACCTCGGGCTGGTCGAGCAGGTCGAGCACGAAGCTCTTGTTCGTCGCGCCGCCCTCGATGATCACCGTGGTCTCCGCCATGGCGCGGCGCAGCCGGCCGAGCGCCTCGTGGCGGTCGCGGCCGTACGCGATGATCTTGGCGATCATGGAGTCGAAGTCGGCGGGGATGGTGTCGCCCGCGCTGACGCCGGTGTCGACCCGGATGCCGGGCCCGGCGGGCAGGTCGAGCCGGGCGATGCGGCCCGGGGAGGGGGCGAAGTCGCGGTCCGGGTCCTCGGCGTTGAGCCGGGCCTCGATGGCGTGCCCGCGCTCGACCGGCGGCGCGCCGTCGAGCCGGCCGCCGGAGGCCACGTGCAGCTGCGCCTTGACCAGGTCGAATCCGCAGGTCACCTCGGTGATCGGGTGCTCGACCTGCAACCGGGTGTTGACCTCCAGGAACGCGAACAGCCGGTCGCCGGGGTGGTAGAGGAACTCGACGGTGGCGGCGCCCCGGTAGCCGACGGCGACGGCGAGCCGCTCGGCCGACGCCTTGAGCTCGGCGGCCTGCTCGGGGCTGAGCACCGGCGAGGCCGACTCCTCGATGACCTTCTGGTTGCGCCGCTGCACGGAGCAGTCGCGCACGCCCAGCGCCCACGCGGTGGCGCCGTCGGCGATCACCTGCACCTCGACGTGCCGGGCGCCGGTGACGAGGCGCTCTAGGAACACGACGCCGCTGCCGAACGCGCGGGCCGCCTCCTGGCTGGTGCGCTCGTAGGCGTCGGCCAGCTCGGCGGAGCTGGTGACCACCCGGATGCCGCGCCCGCCGCCGCCCGCCGTGGCCTTGAGCATCAGCGGGTAGCCGATCCGCTCGGCGGCGGCCAGGGCGTCGTCGAGGGTCTCGACCGCGCCCCGGCTCCACGGCGCGACCGGCACGCCGACCTCCTCGGCGATCAGCTTCGCGCCGATCTTGTCGCCGAGCTTGCGCATGGCGTCCGCGCTCGGCCCGACGAAGGTGACGCCGACCCGCTCGCACAGCTCCGCGAAGGCCGGGTCCTCGGCGACGAAGCCCCAGCCGACCCACGCGGCGTCGGCCCCGGTCTCCACCAGGGCGCGCTCCAGGGCCTTCAGGTCGAGGTACGGCCGCGCCGAGGCGGGGCCCAGGTCGTACGACAGGTCGGCCTCGCGGACGAAGGTGGCCGTGCGGTCGACGTCGGTGTGCAGGGCGACGGTCTCGATCCGTGTCCCGGTCTCGGCGGCCAGGTCCCGGACGGCGTGGATGAGGCGCATCGCGGCCTCTCCACGGTTGACGATGGCGACACGACTGAACACCGACCCAGCCCTCCTGTAGACCGACGACGGGCGCACGCGACACTGCGACCCCGGCAGTGTTCACCCTTCCCTCTACCGGCGGGCAGCGCCATGTCGCAGACAGCGCAGGCTGCGCGGCCGACGTTGTAGGAAACCACCAAAGACCGTTGGCCGCACACGCCTAACCAGGGCACTCGTCGCCGGGGCCGGCGGGCGGCGGCGACCACGGCCACGGGACGTCCCGGCAGGCCGCCTCGACGAGCAGGGCCTCGACGGCGCGCAGGAACCCCTCCGCCCGCTCCGGCGGCAGGTAGCGGGTGTCCACGGTCACGGAGAGCTCGACCGCGCCGGGGGCGTCGACGACCTGGAGGCGGCAGCGCCAGCTGAACGCGTCCAGCTCCTCCACCCAGCGGAACGCGCTGCGCTCCGCCGCCGCCCGCAGCGTCGCCTCGTCCCAGCCGGCGGGGTCGGCGTCGACGGCGGGCGGCAGCCGGATGTCGTTGAGGTAGCAGAACGGGGCCAGGGCGGTGTGGTAGTCGAGGCCCCGCTCGGCGAACGCGCGTTCCAGCTCCCCCGGGTCGTAGTAGGCGTGCCGGTAGGCGTCCAGCGACGCCGCGCGGGCCCGGGTGAGCAGCTCGGCGAAGGGGGGCCGGCCGGCCAGGTCGATCCGGCAGAGCCCGATCTGGTTGAGCTTGCTGATCGCCCCGTCGTACCCGGGCTGGAAGCGGTTGTTGACCATCGTGAACACGCCGCAGACGTCGCCGCCGCCGTCGGCGGCGAGCACGGCGGCGGTGGCCGCGAGCAGCACCGTGGCGTTGCTGACCCCGTGCCGGGCGGCGACGAGCCGGGCCGCGTGGCGCACGGCCGGCGAGACCAGCGAGCCCCGGCGGTAGCGGGGGGTCAGGCCGGGGCCGACCGGGTCGAACAGGCCCACGGCGAGGTCGGGGAAGTGCCGCGTCCAGTACGCCACCGCCCGGTCGCCGCGGCGGCGCTCGCCGGCGCCCTCCCGCTCGGCGACGTCGAGCGACTGCGGGCCCGCCGGGGTGGGCACCGACCCCCGCAGCAGGAGCATCCGCAGGTCGCGCAGCACCGTCTCGGTGGCGTGGAAGTCGACGGTGGAGTGGCTGAACACCAGCACCACCTGGCGCACCCGGTCGGCCACGGTGACCAGGGCGGCCCGCACCGGCCACTCGGCGGCGTGGTCGAACCGGGGGTCGCCCAGCCGCGCGGCCAGCGCCGAGGCGGCGGCCCGGCCGTCGGGATCCGCGACGGCGTCGGCCACCGGGCGCACCAGCACGGGCAGCCGGCCCGCGCCGGTGGCCGCCTGGAACAGCTCGCCGTCGACCGAGCGGACCCGGGTGCGCAGCGACTCGTGCCGCCGCGCCAGGGCCGCGACGGCCCGCACGGCCCGCGCCACGTCGACGTCGGCGCGCCGGGACACGGCCAGCGTGCGGCGCAGGTTGAGCACGCTGTGGCGCGGCGACTCGAACACCTCGACGGCCCGCCACATCGCCCGCTGGCCCCAGGTGAGCGGGCCGGTCGCGTCCCGGCCGCCGGTGAACTCCGCGTACGCCAGCTGCTCGCCGGCGGCGGCCGGGAGCAGGGCGGGCGGCGGCGTCGGCGGGGGCGTCGCCGGGGCGGGCGACGGCCAGGGCACCTCGGCGAACGCGGCGTCCACCAGCAACTCCTCCAACTCGCGCAGGAACACCTCGACCGCGTCGAGGGCGACGTGCCGGGTGTCGGCGCTCAGGGTGAGCCCCACCCCGCCCGGTGCGTCGACCACGTGGGTCAACAGGTGCCAGGAGGACCGGCCCAGCCCGACCGTCCAGGAGAAGCCGCTGCGCGCCGCGGCGGCCCGCAGCTCGCCCCGGGTCGCCTCCGGCACGGCGGCGGGTCCGCCGACGGGCAGCCGGACGTCGTTGAAATAGTAGTGGGGCAGGAATGCCGAGTCGTAATCGCGCCCGGCCGCGGCGAATGCGGCGCGCAGCGCGGCCGGATCGTAATAGGCGTTCCGCAGGCCGTTCAGCGACGCCCGCCAGACGCGGGAGAGCACCTCCGGGAATGCCGGCCGGCCGCTCAGGTCCAGCACGCAGAATCCGATCTGGCCGAGGTTGGCCACGGCATTCGCGTAACCGGCCGGGAACCGATTGTGCGCCATCGGGAAAACGCCGCAGAGTTCCCGGCCGGAGCGGGCGGCGGCCAGGGTGCTCACCCCGGCGAGCAGCACCGCCGAGGTGCTGACCCGGTGCCGGGCGGCGATCATCCGGGACGCCACGTCGACGGCCGAGGAGACCAGCACGCCGCGGCGCAGCCGGGGGGTCAGGCCGGGGCCGCCGTCCGGCAGCGGCCCGGCCGGCAGCCGGTCGAACTCCCGCAGCCAGTACGCCACCGTCCGGGCGGAGCGCCGCCCGTCGGCGGTGTGCTGGAGCCGGGCCACGTCCGCCGACTGGGGACCGGGCGGGGTGTCGAGACGCCCGCGCAGCAGGAGCAGCCGCAGGTCCCGCAGCACCACCTCGGCGGCGTGGGCGTCCACCGTCGAGTGGCTGAACACCAGCACGACCTGGCGTACCCGGTCGGCCACGGTGACCACCGCGGCCCGCACCGGCCACTCCTGCGCGTGGTCGAACGCGACGTCGGCGAGCCGGTCGGCGACGTCGCGGGCGGCGGCAGCGCCGTCGTCCACGCCGGGCACGACCAGCACCGGCAGGTGTCCCGTCGCGGCCTCCTGCTGGCAGGGCCCGCCGTCGACCACCCGGACCCGGGTGCGCAGCGAGGCGTGCCGGCCCACCAGCGCGCCGAGCGCCCGGACGGCGCGCTCGGGGTCCACCCCGGCCCGGGCCGACAGCGACACCGTGCGGCGCAGGCTGAGGAAGCGGTGGCTGGAGCCGTACCGGGCGTCCGCCCGCCACGTCACCTGCTGCGCCCAGGTCAGCGGGGCCGGCGGGGAGCCGACGCCACGGAACGGCGCGGACAGCAGCGTCTCGTGCGCCCACTCGGCGGGCACGACCGCATCGACGAATCGCATTCCCGACCGTACGACGGGCGGTAGGGCGCCGGGTCGGTCGATCGGATTTTCCACAGTAGACCGATCAGACGACGCGATGCTCCGTTTGCAGCATGCAGACTACTGCTTCCGACCGACCCGGCGTGTGAGAAGGCTTCCGCGTGACCAATGTTGACGTACCGACGCGGGCCACATACACCCCGCCGAAAACGACGTTCCACCGTTCTGCGGAGAAACCGTCGCTGTCATTCGGCCAGGAGCGGATCTGGTTCACCGAGCAGCTGACCCCCGGCACCGCCGCGTACCTCGTCTGGTCGACGACCCGGCTGCGCGGCCCCCTGGCGGTCGACCTGCTGCGCGCGGCCCTCGACGGCGCCGCCGCCCGGCACGACAGCCTGCGCATGCGGTTCGCCGAGAACGCCGACGGCGAGCCCGTAGTGGCGGTGCTGCCCGAGGCGCGGGTGCCGGTCACCGTGGTCGACGCGCCGTCGCTGGCCGACGCCCGCGAGCTGGTGGCCGCCTCCGTGCGCACCCCGTTCGACCTCGGCGTCGCTCCCCTGCTGCGGGCGCTGGTGATCCGCCTCGCCGACGACGACCACGTGCTGCACCTGGCCATGCACCACATCGTCAGCGACGGCTGGTCGCTGGACCTGCTGCTGGGCGACGTGGCCGCCGGCTACGCCGCGCTGCGCGACGGCGGGCCGCCGCCACCGGCCCCCACCGTGGGGTACGTCGACTACGCCGCCTGGCAGCGCGACCGCCTCGACGGGCCCGCGTCCGGGGACGGGTTCGCGTACTGGGCCGGCGCGCTGGCCGGGGTGCCCCCGCTGGAGCTGCCCACCGACCGGCCCCGACCGGCCGTGCAGTCGTACGCGGGCGGCACGCACCGGTTCACCGTCGACGCCGACCTGACCGACGGGCTGCGCCGGCTCAGCCGCGCGCACCGGGCCACCCTCTACATGACCCTGCTCACCGGCCTGCAGGCGGTGCTGTTCCGCTACAGCGGCCAGCGGGACTTCGCCATCGGCTCCCCGGTGGCCGGGCGGGTGGTGCCGGAGCTGGAGAACCTGGTCGGCCTGTTCGTCAACACCCTCGCGCTGCGCGCCGACCTTGCCCCGATCGGCGCGACCGCCGACTCCCCCGCCGCCGAGCCCAGCTTCGCCGACCTGCTGCGGCGCACCCGCGGCACCGTCGTGCGCGCCCTGGCCCACCAGGAGATCCCCTTCGAACGGCTGGTCCGGGAGCTGAACGTGCCCCGCGACGTCAGCCGCTCCCCGGTGTTCCAGGTCCTGTTCACGTTGCAGAACTACGCCCGCGGCGGCGGCCGGTGGCCACGGGAGCTGAGCAGCGAGAGCCTCGGCGCGGACGCCGCCGCGGCCCGGTTCGACCTGTCGCTGTACGTCAGCGAGGCCGCCGACGGGCTGCGCGGCATGGTCGTCTACAACAGCGACCTGTTCGACGCCGACACGGTCGTCCGGCTGGCCGCGAGCCTCGACGCCCTGCTGCGCGCGGCGGTCGCCCGGCCGGACCTGCCGGTGGTCGACCTGGACCTGCTCGGCGACGCCGGACGCGACCGGGTGCTGGCGCTGGCCCGCCCCGACGGCGACGACCCGACGCCCGGCGGCGACCCGAAACCCGGCGGCGACCCCGCGGCCGACGGCGGGCCCGGGGTCACCGGCGCGGCGGCCACCCTGGCCGACCTGGTCGCCCCGCACGCCGCCGCGACCCCCGACGCGCCGGCCGTGGTGTGCGGCGCGGACGCGATCACCTACCGGGAGCTGGACCGGCGGGCCAACCGGCTGGCGCACTGGCTGCGCGGGCGCGGGGTCGGCCCCGACGTCCTGGTCGGGGTGCTGCTGGAACAGTCGGTGGAGCTGGCCGTGACGCTGCTGGGGGTGCTGCGGGCCGGCGGGGCGTACCTGCCGCTGGACCCGGAGCAGCCGCCGGCCCGGACGGGCCTGATGCTCGCCGACGCCCGGCCCGCCGTGGTGCTGACCAGCGCCGGGCTGCGCGACCGGCTGCCGGCGGAACCGGCCGCCACGCGGGCGGCCGACCCGGACGCCCCGGGCGTCGCGGTGGCCTGCCTGGAGCAGATCGCCGCCGAGGTGGCCGCCCGGCCCGACACGCCGCCCGGGGCCGGCAGCGGCGGCGACCTGGCGTACGTGATCTACACCTCCGGGTCCACCGGCGTCCCGAAGGGGGTGGCCGTCGCGCACCGGCAGGTGCTGCGCTACCTCGACGGGGTGGCCGACCGGTTCGCCGTCGTCCCGGCCGCCCGGTACGCGCTGTTGCAGTCGATGTCGTTCGACTTCGCCGTCACCGTCTTCTACCTGGCGCTGGCCACCGGCGGAACGGTGCACCTGGTGCCGCGCCGGTGCACCGGCGCGGAGCTGGCCGAGCAGCTCCGCGCGCACCGCATCGACTACCTGAAGATCACCCCGTCGCACCTGGCGGCGCTGGCCGCCGACGCCGGGCCGGGCGACCTGCTGCCCGCCCGGGCGCTGATCCTCGGCGGCGAGGCGTCCGACCTGGAGCGGATCGCGCCGCTGGCCGCCGCCGGGACGGCCCGGGTGTTCAACCACTACGGCCCCACCGAGGCCACGGTCGGCGTCGCCACCTACGAGGTGACCGCCGACGGGCCCGCCGACGGCCCGGTGCCGACCGGCCGGCCGCTGCCGCACGCCCGGGTCCACCTGCTCGACGAGCGGATGCGGCCGGTGCCCGTGGGGGTGCCCGGCGAGCTGTACCTGGGCGGGGACCGCCTGGCGCGCGGCTACCTCCACCGGCCCGGCCTGACCGCCGAACGGTTCGTGCCCGACCCGTACGGGCCGCCGGGGGCGCGCCTGTACCGCACCGGCGACCTGGGCCGGTGGCGCGCCGACGGGCAGCTCGTGTTCCTGGGCCGCCGCGACCACCAGGTGAAGATCCGCGGCTACCGGGTGGAGCTCGGCGAGGTCGAGGCCGCCCTGCGCGACTGCCCCGGCGTGCACCAGGCGGCGGTGCTGCTGCGCGACGACCGGCTCGTCGCCTACCTGGAGCCGACGCCCGACGCCGACGCCCCGGAGCCGGCGCGGCTGCGCCGCGTCCTGGCCGACCGGCTGCCCGAGCACATGGTGCCCTCTCGGTGGGTGGTGCTGGACCGGCTGCCGTTGCAGGAGCACGGCAAGGTGGACCGGCGGGCGCTGCCCGCGCCGACCGACGAGGTCCCCGCCGGCGAGCGGGTGCCGCCGGCCGGGCCGGTGGAGACGCTGGTCGCCGCGATCTGGCAGGCCGTGCTGGGGGTGGCCGAGGTCGGCGCGACCGACGACTTCTTCGACCTCGGCGGGCACTCGCTGCTGGCCACGCAGGTGGTGGCCCGGCTGCGCCGGGAGCTGCCCGCCGTGGCCGGCGGCGCGGCGGGCACGGTCAGCGTGATGGACCTGTTCCGGCACCGGACCGTCCGCGAGCTGGCCGCCCTGGCCGCCGGGGGCGACACCGGGCCGGCGGGGCTGCTGCACGAGCTGACCCCGCCGGTGGCCGCCGCCGACCGCGTGGCCACGCTCGTCTGCGTCCCGTACGGCGGCGGCAGCGCCGTGGTCTACCAGCCGCTGGCCGACGCGCTGCCCGCCGGGTACCGGCTGCTGTCGGTGGCCATGCCGGGCCACGACATCGGGCTGGCCGACGACCCCGCGCCGATCGACCAGGTCGCCGCCGGGGTCGCCGAGGAGATCCTGGCCCGGGTGCCGGGCCCGGTGATCCTGTACGGGCACTGCGGCCCCGGCGGCGCCCTCGCCGTGGAGGTGGCCCGGCTGCTGGAGGCGCGGGGACGCGACCTCGACGCCGTGTACCTCGGCGCGGTGTTCCCGTTCGGCCGTCCCGCCGGGGGGCCGCTCGGGCCGCTGCTGCGGCTGCGGCTGGCCGAGCGGATCCGCAGCGACCGGATCTATCGCACCTGGTTGCAGGCGCAGGGCACCTCCGTCGGCTCGCTCGCCCCCGACGAGGTGGCGTTCCTGATCCGGGCGATGCGCCACGACGCCCGGGTCTCCGAGGAGTACTTCACCGAGCTGATGCGCCGGCGGGTCACCCCGCTGCGCGCCCCGCTGATCTCGGTGGTCGGCGAGCGGGACCGCAGCACCGACTACCACGCCGAGCGGTTCCGGGAGTGGCACTTCCTCAGCGACCGCACCGCCCTCGCCGTGGTCGACGAGGCCGGGCACTACTTCCTGAAGTACCGGGCCGCCGAGCTGGCCGAGATCGTCACGACCGTGCACCGGCAGCTCGACGCCCCGGCCCCGCCCGCGCACCCGGCCGCCACCGCGCCTTCGCCGGCCGAGGCGCCGCGAGCCGACCCCGGGGCCGGGGACGCGGCCGCCGGGCCCGGCGCGCCGGCCGGCGCGGAGCCCGCGTGGCAGCTCGCCGGGATCTCCCGCCGGCCCGCCGGCCCGGCCGGGGCGGCGCAGGCTCCGGGGTCCGCGGCCGCCCCCGAGCCGAGCATGCGCCGGTTCGGCCTGGTCGCCGCCGGCCAGGTGGTCTCCGGCATGGGCACCGCGCTGACCAATTTCGCGATCCCCCTGTGGATCTACCTGGAGACCGGGTCGCTGGCCCGGTTCGCCCTGTTCGCCGTGCTCGGCCTGCTGCCGGGGCTGCTGGTCGCGCCGCTGGCCGGGGCCGTGATCGACCGGAGCAGCCGGCGGCGGGTGCTGTTGGCCGCCGGCGTCGCCGCCGGGGGCGCGAACGCGGTGCTGGCCGCCCTGGTGCTGGCCGACCGGGCGCAGGTGTGGCACTTCTACCCGCTGGTCGCCTGGCTGTCGGTGGCGCTGGCGTTCCAACGCCTGGCGTTCGTCTCGGCGGTGCCGCAGCTCGTGCCCAAGCGCTTCCTCGGCCACGCCAACGGCGTCACCCAGACCGCGATGGGGCTGACCCAGTTCACCGTCCCGCTGGTCGCGGTGGCCCTGCTCGACGCCGTCGGGCTGCGCGGCATCCTGCTCATCGACGTGGCCTCGTACGTGTTCGCGGTCGGGGTGCTGGGGCTCGTCAGGTTCCCCCGCACCCTGGCGCTGCAACGCCGCGAGGGCATCGGCGAGGAGATGGCCGCCGGCCTGCGGTACGCGCTGCGCCGCCGCGAGTTCCGGGCGATGCTGGCGTTCTTCGCCGCTCTCAACCTGTTCCTGTTCCCGGCGCTGTACCTGCTCTCCCCGCTGGTGCTGGGCTTCGCCGACCTGGACCAGGTGGCGCGGATCGCGCTGGCCGGCGGCGTCGGCGCGGCCGTCGGCGGCCTGGTGATGCTGGTCTGGGGCGGCCCGAGCCGCCGCCGGATGCGGGCGGTGCTGCTGGGCACCCTCGGCATCGCGGCGGCGGCCGTGCTGACCGGGCTGCGGCCGGATCCGCTGGTGGTCGGGGCGGGCGCGTTCGGCATGTACCTGGCCCTCGGCGTCGTCAACGGCGTCTACAACACGATCATCCAGACGAAGGTGCCGCCGCGCTTCCACGGCCGGGTGTTCGCGCTCAACCAGATGATCGCCTGGTCGACCATGCCGCTGGGCTGGGGGCTCGTCGCCCCGTTCGCGGCGCGGGTCGCCGAGCCGCTGCTGCTGCCCGGCGGCGCGCTGGCCGGCACGGTCGGCGCGGTCATCGGCGTCGGCCCGGGCCGGGGCCACGGCCTGCTCTACGTCGTGTTCGGGGTGTGCATCGCGCTGACCGCCCTCGTGGCGCTGGCCACGCCGGTGCTGGCCCGGTTCGACGACGAGGTGCCCGACGCGCCGCCGGACGACCTGGTCGGCATCGCCGAACGCGAGGCCCGCGCCGCCGGGCGTCCGGCCCGCGCCGCCGCCGACGCGGGGCAGGCCCAGGGCGGGTCGCGGTGACCGCGGCGACTGCCGCGCCGCCGGCCGCCCGGACCGTGCCGGAGCTGCTGGCCTGGCGCACCGCCCTGCACCCCGACCGGGTCGCCGTCGAGGTGGCCGGGGTGCGGGCGCTGACCTTCGCCGACTGGTCGGCCGGCGCGGCGGCCGTCGCCGCCGGCCTGCGCGGCCGGGGGGTGCGCCCCGGCGACCGGGTCGGCCTGGTGTTCGGCGCCCGCGACTGGACCGGCTTCGCGGTGGCGTACTGCGGGGTGTTGCGGGCCGGCGCGGTCGCGGTGCCGCTGTCGGACCGGCTCGCCGCCGGGCAGCTCGGCCACGCGCTGACCCACTGCGGGGCCGCCGCCGTCGTGCACGGCGACGCCACGGCCGCCCCGCCCGCCCCCGCCGGGCTGCCGGTGTGGCGGGCCGCCGACCTGGCCGCCGGGCCCGCCGACGCCGCCGACCCCCCGCCGGTACGCCCCGGCGACCTCGCGCAGATCCTCTACACCTCCGGCACGACCGGCCGCCCGAAGGGCGTCGCCGCCAGCCACGCCAACCTGACCGCCGGCGCGCCGACGCACCCGCGCCGGTTGGCGCTGGCCCACTCGGAGCGGTTCCTGCACGCGTTCGCCATCGGCACCAACGCCGGGCAGACGATGCTGTTCAACGCGCTGACCGCGAAGGCCGGCGCGCTCACCCTGCCCACGTTCACGCCGGTCCGGTTCGCCCGGCTGGTGGAGACCCCGGGCACGGGGACGCTGTTCGTCGTCCCGTCGATGGCCATCGAGCTGCTCGACTCGGGGGCGCTGCGCGGCCGGGACGCCTCCGGCGTACACCTGATCGGGTCGACCGCGGCGGCGCTGCCGCCGGCCGTGGCGGCCCGGCTCGCCGCGGCCTTCCCCGAGGCCACCATCGTCAACTACTACACCTCCACCGAGGCCGCCCCCGCCCAGACCACGATGATCTGGGATCCGGCGCGCCGGGACGCGGTGGGCCGCCCGGTCGGCGGGCAGCTACGCGTCGCCGACGCCGACGGCAACCCGCTGCCGCCCGGCGTCACCGGCGACGTGTGGCTGCGCGCGCCGTACCCCCGCGCCTACTACCGCGACGACGACGCCAACCGGGCCACCTTCCGGGCCGGGTGGGTGCGGATGGGCGACGTCGGACGCGTCGACGCCGACGGCTACCTCTACCTCACCGACCGGCACCAGGACGTCATCAAGTCCGGCGCGTTCAAGGTCTCCAGCCTGGAGGTCGAGGCGGCGCTGCACGAGCACCCCCTCGTCGCCGAGGCGGCCGTCGTCGGCGTGCCGCACCCGGTGCTCGGCTCGGCCGTCGCCGCCGCCGTGGTGGCCCGGCCGCACGCCGACGCCGCCGGGCTGACCCTGCCGGCGCTGCGCGCCTTCCTCGCCGACCGGCTCGCCGACTACCAGCTTCCCGCCCGGCTGCTGCTGCTCGCCGAGCTGCCCCGCAACGAGGGCGGCAAGGTGCTCAAGCGGCAGCTCACCGGCCTGTTCGACAACTGATCCACCCCGACACCGATCCATGGGAGAGCATGTGGGCACCGCCGAGGCGACATCCGCGCAGCACGCCGTCTGGTTCACCGAGCAGGCCGGGGTCGCCGGCGCGGCGTACCACATGGCGCTCGGCGTCCGGTTCGCCGCCGGCCTGGACCGCCGGGCCCTGGTCGAGGCGTGCGCCGCCGTGGCCGACCGGCACCCCGTGCTGGGCGCCCGGGTCGTCACCGACGCCGACGGCACGCCGGGGCTGGCCCCCGCCGCCGGGCGCGCCTCGGTGGCCTTCGGCGAGTGGACCGACACCCGCGTCGCCGAGGAGCTGGCCCGCCCGCACGACCTGCGGGTCGGCCCGCTGGCCCGGTTCACGCTGCTGACCGCCGCCGACGGGCGGCACCTGCTGCTGGTCTGCGTCCACCACCTCGCCTTCGACGGCATGTCGAAGGACGTGCTGGCGCGCGACCTGGCCGACGCGTACGCCGCCGCGCTCGCCGGGACGGCGGCGCAGGCCACGCCCCGCCCCGACGGGTACGCCGGGGACGCGGCGGCCGAACGGGACCGCGTCGCCGTCGACCTGCCGGCCGCCCGCGAGTTCTGGGCGCGGCACCGGCCCGACGCCGTCGACGTGGTCCTGCCGGGGCTGCGCCGGGTGCCCACCGGCGCGGAGCCGGGCGGCGTCGTGGCCGTGGCGCTGCCCGCCGACCTGGTCGACGGCGTGGGCCGGGCCGCCGCCGGCCTCGGGGTGACCCGCTTCGAGCTGCTGCTCGCCGCCGTGCACGCCCTGCTGCACCGCTACGGCAACCGGGGCGTGCCCGTCGGCGTCACGCTCTCCACCCGCACCCCGGGGCAGGCCGACCGGGTCGGGTTGTTCGTCAACGAGCTGCCGGTCACCGCCGACGACCCCGCCGACGGCTCGTTCGCCGCGCACGCCCGCGCGGTGCGGGCCCGGCTACGCGAGGTGTACCGGTTCCGGCACGTGCCGCTGGCCCACGCCGTGCCGGGGCTGCGCCCCGCGCCCGCGCTCACCGCGGTGTCGGTCGGCTACCGCCGGCGCGGCGACGACCCCGCGTTCGCCGGGGTGGCCGCCGAGGTGGAGTGGACCCTGTTCGGCGGCGCCGCCCGCAACGCGCTGCACGTGCAGGTCGTGGACGGCCCGACGGGCATCGACGTCGGCCTCCAGCACAGCCCGGCCGCCATCGACACCGACGCGGTCGACCGCATCGGCGGGCACCTGCGCACCCTGCTCGCCGCCGTCGTGGCGGACCCCCGGCGGCCGGTGGCCGACCTGCCGGTGCTGCCCGCCGACGAGCGGGACCGGGTGACCCGGGCCGGCACCGGCCCCTCGCGGGCGTACCCGGACACCACCGTGCCCGAGCTGTTCGCCGCCCGGGTCGCCGCCGACCCGGACGCGGTGGCCGTCGTCGACGGCGACGTGCGGCTCGGCTACGCCCAGCTCGACGCCGCCGCCGGCCGGCTCGCGGCGCTGCTGCGCGGGCGGGGCGTCGGCCCGGGCTCGCTGGTCGCGGTGGCGCTGGACCGGTCCTGGCGGACGGTGGCGACGATGCTGGCGGTGCTGCGCTGCGGGGCGGCGTACCTGCCCGTCGACCTGGGCCACCCGGCAGCGCGGCAGCGGCTGGTGCTCGCCGACGCCGCCCCGGCGCTGGTGGTGACCGCCGCCGCGCCGGACGCCGGCCCGGACGCCGGCCCGCCGGTGCTCGCCCTCGACGGGGTGGACCTGCTCGCCGGCGCGCGCCCGGGGCCGGACGCCGACGCCCCGACGGCCGCCGACCTCGCGTACGTGCTCTACACCTCCGGCTCGACCGGCCACCCCAAGGGCGTGGCGGTCGGTCACGGCGCGCTGACCAACCTGCTGCTGGGCCTGCGGGACCTGCTGGACGCCGGGCCCGCGCACCGCTGGCTGCACCTGACCTCGCCGTCGTTCGACATCTCCGCCGTGGAGGTGTTCCTGCCGCTGGTCACCGGCGGCCGGGTGGTCGTCGCCTCGGGCGTCAACGCGCTCGACGGCGCGGCCGTGCTGCGGCTGGTCCGCGCCGCCGGGGTGACCCACGCCCAGGCCACCCCGTCTGGCTGGCGGGTGCTGCTGGACGCGGGCCTCGGCGCGGACCACGCGGCGGGCGCGGCCGGGCCGCTGGTCGCGGTCTGCGGCGGGGAGGCGCTGCCGGTCGCCCTCGCCCGCGAGCTGCGGGCCCGCACGGCCCGGCTGGTCAACGGGTACGGTCCGACGGAGGCCACCGTCTACGCCACCGTCGAGGACGTCCCCGCCGACCCGGACACGGTGACCATCGGCCGGCCGCTGCCGAACGTGCGGGCGTACGTGTTGGACGCCGCGCTGCGGCCGGCGCCGATCGGGGTTCCCGGCGAGCTGTACCTGGCCGGGGCGGGGCTCGCCGCCGGCTACCGGGGGCGCGACGACCTGACCGCCGAGCGGTTCGTGCCGGACCCGTCCGGCGCGGCCGACGGCCGCATGTACCGCACCGGGGACCGCTGCCGGTGGCTGCCGGACGGCCGGATCGACTTCCTCGGCCGCGCCGACGACCAGGTGAAGGTCCGGGGGCACCGGCTCGAACTGGGCGAGGTCACCGCCCGCCTGCTGGAGCACCCGGGGGTGGTCGAGGCGACCGCGACGCTGCACGCCGACGGCGACGGCGAGGCCCGCCTCGTCGCGTACGCGGTGCCCCGCGCCGGCTCGGTCGTCGACCCGGCGGAGCTGCGGCGGCACTTGGCGCTCAGCCTCCCGGCGGCGGTCCTGCCCACCGACTGGGTGCTGCTGGACCGGCTGCCCGTCGGCCCCACCGGCAAGGTCGACCGGGCCGCGCTGCCCGCGCCGGCGCGCCGCGACGCCCCCGCGGCGACGCCCGCCGCACCGCAGGACGCCGCCGACCCGGTGGTGCAGGGCCCCGCCGACCCGGTGGTGGAGACGCTGCGCGAGATCTGGCAGGACGTGTTGAAGATCCCCGACATCGGGCTGCACGAGGACCTGTTCGACCTGGGCGGGCACTCGCTGACCATCACCCGGATCAGCGGGCGGATCCAGCAGCGGCTCGGCGTCGAGGTGCCGCTCGACGCCTTCTTCGACACCCCCACGATCGCGGAGATCGCCCAGATCGTCCGCCAGTCCCGAGAGGAGCCCTGATGGGCGTCACCGACCCACGTACCCGGATCGCCGCGATGGTCAGCGAGGCCACCGGGGGCGACGTGTCCGCCGTCGACGTGCTCGACGGCGGCTCGCTGACGGCCCTGGGCGTCGACTCCCTCGGCCTGCTGCGCCTCGTCGACGCCCTCGAGCTGGAGTACGGCGTCGAGGTGGAGCTGACCGCGCCCGGTCAGCGGGTGGACACGGTCGACGACCTGGTGGCGATCGTCGCGCGGGGCTGAACGTCGGGTGGCGGTGGCGCCCCCCGGGCCGCGCCACCGCCACCCCTGCCGGCGTCACCGCAGCCGGCGACGCCCGCTCAACCACTCCCGCGCGGGCCGTGTGTTGAGCGACCAGAGGACCCAGGCCAGCAGCCCCAGCCCGACGATCGTGATCGCGCCGAAGAGACCCAGCGAGGCTGCGGCGAACAGCCCGGACAGCGCGTACGCCGGGTAGGCCGCCCACGGCCGGCGGGCCGCCAGGGTGCCGGCCACCAGCGCGCAGGCCGCCGCC
Organism: Micromonospora sp. WMMD712; assembly: GCF_029581295.1. Classification (NCBI taxonomy): domain Bacteria; kingdom Bacillati; phylum Actinomycetota; class Actinomycetes; order Micromonosporales; family Micromonosporaceae; genus Micromonospora; species Micromonospora sp. WMMD712. Next base: position 602,725 of record NZ_CP120743.1, on the reverse strand, counting down.
ATGACGGCGAAGAACACCGCGGCGCCCAGCGAGCCGTCCTGCACCAGCAGCCGGTGCACCGTCGCCAGGGCGAACAGCAGCGTCAGGACCGCGAACACGAGCACGGTGATCCGCACGGGGCCGGGCATCGGCGGGGAACCCAGCAGGTCCCCGTATCCGCCCCCACGAAACGATCGAACGGCCATGGGACAACGATGGCCGTCTACTTTTACGTCTCTTGAACACTGTCAGGAAGACGACAGGTAGGGGCGGGGGCCTAAGCTTCCCGCCATGGCGAAGTACCTCGACGTGCACCCGGACAACCCGCAGCCCCGCACCATCGGCCAGGTGGCCGACCTCATCCGCCGGGACGGGCTGATCGCCTACCCCACGGACTCCTGCTTCGCCCTGGGCTGCCGGCTCGGCAACAAGGACGGCATGGACCGGATCCGGGAGATCCGCCACCTCGACAGCGGCCACCACTTCACCCTGGTGTGCCGCGACTTCGCGCAGCTCGGCCAGTTCGTGCACCTCGGCAACGCCGTCTTCCGGGCCGTCAAGGCAGCCACCCCCGGCAGCTACACCTTCATCCTGCCCGCCACGAAGGAGGTGCCGCGCCGGCTGCTGCACCCGAAGAAGAAGACCGTCGGCGTCCGCATCCCCGCGCACACCGTCGCCCAGGCCCTGCTCACCGAGCTGGGCGAACCGCTGCTGTCGAGCACCCTGCTGCTGCCCGGTGACGACGAGCCGATGACCCAGGGCTGGGAGATCAAGGAACGCCTCGACCACGTCGTCGACGCGGTCGTCGACTCCGGCGACTGCGGCACCGAACCCACCACGGTGGTGGACTTCTCCGACGGGGAACCCGAGATCGTCCGCGTCGGCGCCGGGGACCCGTCCCGCTTCGCCTAGCCGACCGGGGCGAAGCCGAGGGAGGCGCGGTGTGGGCCGGACCAGCCGGAGCCGAACGAGCCGTCGGGCTGCCCCTGCGCGTCGTACACCACCACGTGCAGCTCGCACGTCGTCATGAAGTCATCCGGCGCGCAGCTCGGCCAGTACCGGACATTCACGGACGCCGCGAACGTGTCGTCCCCGGTGAGCGGCACCGTGGCCAGCGGCGTGTCGTCATAGCAGCCGCTGCCCTGGATGATGTCGTAGCACGCGGTCTGAATGATGGTCACGTGCCGACCGGGTGAGCCCTTCGCGGTGCCGGTGACCTCCACCAGTTGCCCGTCGACCAGGCCACTGTTCGGGGTCGCCGTGATGGTGGCCGGGTCGCCGGTGAACTCCAGGGCCGCCGTGGCGACCGACTGCCGATCACCGTCGACAACCCACTCGACGAAGAGTCGGCAGATGTCCGCGCGGCAGTAGACCGGCTCGTCGTCTCCGTAGGGGCGGCTGCGGTAGACCGTGACGCTGGCGTTCACCCGCTCGGAGATCCGCCCCAGCCGGCCGGTGGTCGTCGTGTGCACGACCGGGCAGCCGATGCGGCTGCCGTCGTAGTCGTAGGCGGCCTTGTCGCACTGGACGATGGAGACCTCGGTCCTCCTGGGCAGGCCGGTCGCCGTGACCCTGACGACCGACGAGGCCGACAACCCGGTCGCCGGGCGCGCCGTGACCGACGGTGCGGGGTCGAGCTGGGCCGACACCGCAGGGGCGGGCGGGCTCACGGCCACGACGCCCGCGGCCAGCACCACTGCGGACAACCATGACCGGAACCTCACGTCGCGCCCCTTCCACAACAGCCCGCCATCGACGCTCGCCGTTGCAGTATCGACCCTAGTCCCAGAGACGGGACCGGTCGCTGTCGGCTGCCGGACAGCGCCGCACACACCGCAACCCCCACGCTGGCGGCATCCGGGTGCTGCGGGCGGCGTTCGGGCCGGAATGCGTTTCAGGGCCACCCCTCATGGGGTGGCCCTGAAACGAAAGAATGTCCGGCGGTGTCCTACTCTCCCACACCCTCCCGAGTGCAGTACCATCGGCGCTGGAGGGCTTAGCTTCCGGGTTCGGAATGTAACCGGGCGTTTCCCCTCCGCCATGACCGCCGTAACTCTATGAACATATCAAACAACCCACAACCCCAACCGGGTGGGCGTCTGTTTGTTCAGAGTTGCACAGTGGACGCGAGCAGAATCTTTGTAGTCAAGTCCTCGGCCTATTAGTACCGGTCAACTCAACCCGTTACCGAGCTTACATCTCCGGCCTATCAACCCAGTCGTCTAGCTGGGGGCCTTACCCCACCAAAGGTGGGTGGGATACCTCATCTTGAAGCAGGCTTCCCGCTTAGATGCTTTCAGCGGTTATCCCTTCCGAACGTAGCCAACCAGCCGTGCCCCTGGCGGGACAACTGGCACACCAGAGGTTCGTCCGTCCCGGTCCTCTCGTACTAGGGACAGCCCTTCTCAAGTATCCTACGCGCACGGCGGATAGGGACCGAACTGTCTCACGACGTTCTAAACCCAGCTCGCGTACCGCTTTAATGGGCGAACAGCCCAACCCTTGGGACCTGCTACAGCCCCAGGATGCGACGAGCCGACATCGAGGTGCCAAACCATCCCGTCGATATGGACTCTTGGGGAAGATCAGCCTGTTATCCCCGGGGTACCTTTTATCCGTTGAGCGACACCGCTTCCACACGCAAGTGCCGGATCACTAGTCCCGACTTTCGTCCCTGCTCGACCTGTCAGTCTCACAGTCAAGCCCCCTTGTGCACTTGCACTCAACACCTGATTGCCAACCAGGCTGAGGGAACCTTTGGGCGCCTCCGTTACCCTTTAGGAGGCAACCGCCCCAGTTAAACTACCCACCAGACACTGTCCCTGAACCGGATAACGGCCCGAAGTTAGATACCCGAATCAACCAGAGTGGTATTTCAAGATTGCCTCCACCCATACTGGCGTATGGACTTCACCGGCTCCCACCTATCCTACACAAGCTAACTCAGATACCAATGTCAAGCTATAGTAAAGGTCCCGGGGTCTTTCCGTCCTGCCGCGCGTAACGAGCATCTTTACTCGTAATGCAATTTCGCCGGGCCTGTGGTTGAGACAGTGGGGAAGTCGTTACGCCATTCGTGCAGGTCGGAACTTACCCGACAAGGAATTTCGCTACCTTAGGATGGTTATAGTTACCACCGCCGTTTACTGGCGCTTAAGTTCTCCGCTTCGCCCCCCAAAAGGAGCTAACAGGTCCCCTTAACGTTCCAGCACCGGGCAGGCGTCAGTCCATATACATCGAATTACTTCTTCGCATGGACCTGTGTTTTTAGTAAACAGTCGCTTCCCCCTGCTCTCTGCGGCCATACAACGCTCCACCCGCAAGGGGCTTCACGTCTCCGGCCCCCCTTCTCCCTAAGTTACGGGGGCAATTTGCCGAGTTCCTTAACCACAGTTCGCCCGATCGCCTCGGTATTCTCTACCTGACCACCTGTGTCGGTTTGGGGTACGGGCCGCTCAGAACTCGCTAGAGGCTTTTCTCGGCAGCATAGGATCACTGACTTCACCTGAATCGGCTCGGCATCACGTCTCAGCCTGAATGATGTGCGGATTTGCCTACACACCGGCCTACACGCTTACCCCGGCACAACCACCGGCCGGGATCAGCTACCTTCCTGCGTCACCCCATCGCTTGACTACTACCCGCCAGGTTCCCACGCTCCCCACCCTCAGTCCGAAGACCTTGGATGGTTTGGGTGGTTAGCACAACGAGGTTCATCACGGGCGCTCCTTCGCGGGTACGGGAATATCAACCCGTTGTCCATCGACTACGCCTCTCGGCCTCGCCTTAGGTCCCGACTCACCCAGGGCGGATTAGCCTGGCCCTGGAACCCTTGGTCATCCGGCGGAAGGGTTTCTCACCCTTCTTTCGCTACTCATGCCTGCATTCTCACTCGTGCCGCGTCCACAACTAGGTCACCCCGCTGCTTCACCCCCGGCACGACGCTCCCCTACCCACCCACACACCTGCACCAGACATCAAGGCCTGGCGAAGTAACATGTGAGTGCCACAGCTTCGGCGGTGTGCTTGAGCCCCGCTACATTGTCGGCGCGGAACCACTTGACCAGTGAGCTATTACGCACTCTTTAAAGGGTGGCTGCTTCTAAGCCAACCTCCTGGTTGTCTATGCGACCCCACATCCTTTTCCACTTAGCACACGCTTAGGGGCCTTAGCTGGTGATCTGGGCTGTTTCCCTCTCGACTACGAAGCTTATCCCCCGCAGTCTCACTGCCGCGCTCTCACTTACCGGCATTCGGAGTTTGGCTGATTTCAGTAAGCTTGTGGGCCCCCTAGACCATCCAGTGCTCTACCTCCGGCAAGAAACACACGACGCTGCACCTAAATGCATTTCGGGGAGAACCAGCTATCACGGAGTTTGATTGGCCTTTCACCCCTAACCACAGGTCATCCCCCAACTTTTCAACGTTGGTGGGTTCGGCCCTCCACGTAGTCTTACCCACGCTTCAGCCTGCCCATGGCTAGATCACTCCGCTTCGGGTCTAGAGCATGCGACTCAAACGCCCTATTCAGACTCGCTTTCGCTACGGCTCCCCCACACGGGTTAACCTCGCCACATGCCACTAACTCGCAGGCTCATTCTTCAAAAGGCACGCCGTCACCCCGCAAGGCTCCGACGGATTGTAGGCGAACGGTTTCAGGTACTATTTCACTCCCCTCCCGGGGTACTTTTCACCATTCCCTCACGGTACTCGTCCGCTATCGGTCACCAGGAAGTATTTAGGCTTACCAGGTGGTCCTGGCAGATTCACGGCAGATTACAGGAGTCCGCCGCTACTCGGGAACACCCACAGAAGACCAGCAAATTTCACCTACCGGACTCTCACCGTCTACGGTCAGCCATTCCAGACCATTCGGCTATCCACTGGCTTTATCACTCCTCACACGAGTGTCAGCTCGTGTAGCAGGGTCCCACAACCCCGACCACGCAACCCCTGACAGGTATCACACGCAACCGGTTTAGCCTCAATCCGCTTTCGCTCGCCACTACTCACGGAATCACTATTGTTTTCTCTTCCTACGGGTACTGAGATGTTTCACTTCCCCGCGTTCCCCCCACACACCCTATGAATTCAGGTGCAGGTGACTGGACATGACTCCAGCCAGGTTTCCCCATTCGGACACCCTGGGATCACAGCTCGGTTGACAGCTCCCCCAGGCCTATCGCGGCCTCCCACGTCCTTCATCGGCTCCTGGTGCCAAGGCATCCACCGTTCGCCCTTGACAA
>NZ_CP120743.1:0-595000 GCF_029581295.1 Micromonospora sp. WMMD712 | reverse complement strand
AACGCGTGCACGTCGTCGGTGGTGGGCAGGATGACCTCGCAGAACAGCGCGTTGCGGTTGAGGGTGGCCGCGACGTACCGGACGCCCCGGTGCGTGCCCAGCTCGTGGGCTAGGGAATCGAGGCGGGCCGGGTCGACGGTGATGTTGAAGATGATCTCGGACTCGAAGCCGAGCGCCGGCGCGGAGACCAGCGTGACCACGCTGATGCAGCCCCGGCGCTGGAGCACCTCGAACCGGCGGCGCACGGTGCTCTCGTCGACGCCGAGGGCCTTGGCCACGGCGCGGAAGCTGGCCCGCCCGTCCTCCTGCATGAAGTCGATGATCTTCTCGTCGGCGGCGTCGAAGTGACCCGGCGCGCACTTGTGCACCTCGGCGACGGTGTCGGGCGTTCCCGGCACGACGAGCTGTTGGCCCCAGTCGTGGGAGACCTTGTAGACGTGCAGGGTCAGGTCGGTGTCGCAGCGCTGCACGCCCTCGATCGCCTGGATCTCCTCGACGATCCGGGCGTGCAGCGAGTCGCCCCGCCGCAGGCTCAGCTCGGCGATGATGTCCGCCGGGCCGGTGACCAGGGCCAGGAAGCGCAGGTCGGCCCGGTCGGCGAGCTGGGCCAGCACCCGCTTCTGGGTGCCCGGCTCGCAGGTGATGCGCAGCACGAACAGGTCCGCCGCGCCCGGGTACTCGACGTCGGGCATCACCGCGACCCGGACGATGCCGTCCCGGAGCAGCTGCTGGCCCCGGCGCGCCACGGTGGTCACCGACGTCTGGCACCGCTCGGCGATCTCGGTCCAGGTGGCCCGCCCGTCGGCCTGCAACGCCAGGATGATCCGCCGGTCCAGCTCGTCCAGGTGCTCAGGACCGCTGCTCATCCGCCCCCACCTCGCGTAGGAAGGCGCGTACCGTCTCGCGCCACAGCTCGGCCTCCTCCACCTGCGGGGAGTGGCCCGACTTCTCGAACACCACCAGCCGCGCGTCGGGGACCAGGTCGACGATCGTCTGGCTGCTGGCCACCGGGGTGATCCAGTCGTCGCGGCCGACGGTCACCAGCGTCGGGCAGGTGATCCGGTGCAGGTCGGCCTTGATGTCGTACGCGGGCTGGTTCACCGCGAACGCGTGGTTGTGCGTCTCGTAGCGGTAGAACGTGGCCTCGACCTTGGCCTCGACGGCCGCCGGATCGTAGACGTGGTCGTAGAGCGGCAGGATCTCCCGCCAGCAGTCCCGCAGGTCGTCATCGTCACGCACCCGTCCGGTGTTGATGCGGTCCAGCTTGTCGGGGTCGATCTTCACACGGGTGGATGCCTCGGCGTTACGCCGGGCGGCCTTCTCGTTCTCGTGGTCGGCGGAGGTGTCGCGCAGCACGAGGGCGGTGAGCCGTTCGGGGTGGCGGATCGCGTACTCCATGGCGATGAAGCCGCCGTAGGAGCCGCCGGCCAGGACGAACCGCTCCGCGCCGGCCCATTGCCGCAGCGCGTCGACGTCGGCGACCCACTGCTCGTGGGTGAACGGCGGCCGGCCCTCGCTGACGCCGCTGCCGCGGGCGTCGAAGACCAGGACGCGGAACGTGTCGGCGAACGGCCGGAACGTGGCGCGGGGCTCGGCGCGGGAGCCGAGGCCGGGCGCGCCGTGGTGGGCGATGAGCAGCGGAGCGTCCTCGGCGCCGAAGACCTCCACCTCCAGTTCGTTTCCGTTGATCGGCAGTCGCACGGCGGGCACTCCTCAGGGGACGGGACGGCGGTTCAGGGGACGGGGATGACGACGTCGTCGAGGGAACGGGGGTAGCTGGTGAAGGGGCGGGCCCCGGATCCGGTGATCAGCATCGAGTCGGAGATGCGGTAGCCGGCGTGGCCGGGCACGTAGATGCCGGGCTCGTTGGAGACGACCATGCCCTCCTCCAGGACGGTCGGGTCGCCGTCCTCCAGCCAGGGCGGCTCGTGCATGCCGAGGCCGATGCCGTGGCCCTGCCGGTGGCGCAGGAACCCGGCCAGGCCGGCGGCGCGGATCACGTCGAGGCAGTGCCGGTTGGCGTCGGCGCAGACCACGCCCGGGGCGAGGAACTCGGTGCCGGCCTGCTGCGCGGCGCGCACCGCCTCGTAGTAGCGGCGCTGCGCGGCGCTGGGCTCGCCGAGGAGGAACGTGCGCTCCCCCTCGACGTACCGGCCGCCGACGGCGCAGCCGAGGGAGAGCATGAACGTGTCGCCGGGGCGCAGCCGGTAGCCCGAGGGCAGGCCGTGCGGGTGGGCGCTGTTGGGGCCGGCGTAGACGAGGCCGCCGGCGAGCAGGGACACCACCACGACGTCGGCGTGGTCGGCGTACATCGTGGTGGTGCCGACCCGGGTGACGTGCGCGGCCAGCTCGGCCTCGCTCGGCAGTTCGCCGCCGGCGGCGAGGGCCTGCTCGACGAGCTCGCGGCCGGCGACCAGCATGAGGTCGGTGATCCGGGCGGCCTCGGCGTGCAGGGCGATCTCCTCGGGCCGCTTGCGCAGCCGGGCCGTGCCGACCACGTCGGCGATCTCCAGCTCGGCGCGGGGCAGGTCCCGGGCGATCTCGGCGACGCGGGCGGCGGCGGTGCTGCCGGGGTGGCCGACGCGGCCAGCGACGTCGCGCAGGTGGGTGAACGGCGGGACGCGGCCGGGGAACTCCGGGTAGGACACCAGGTCGGCGGCGGCGTGCTGGGCCTGCGCGTGCTCGCGCTCCAGCTCGGGCAGCAGCAGCCGGGTGGGCCCGTCGACGGGCAGCAGCACGGCCACCGGTCGCTCGCAGGGGTGGTGGAAGAAGCCGGTGAGGTAGGCGACGTCGTCGGGGTGGTCGGTGAGGACGGCGGCCAGGCCGGCGCGGTCGGCGGCGGCGCGCACGTCGTCCTGCACCGACCGGTAGAAGTCCACGGGGAGCCGTTGGGTCGACAGCACGTCAGTTCTCCCGGGTGCGTGGGTTGCGGGCGTCGTTGTAGGCGATGGAGATGAGGGTGGCGGAGACGACGAGGGCGAGCATAGCCAGCGACGGGAACAGGGTGGTCCACCAGGCGCTGGACATCGCGCCGGACTGCTGGGCCTCGTAGAGGATCCGGCCCCACGACCAGCTGTTGGGGTCGCCGAGGCCGAGGAACGCCAGGCCGGCGGCCGACAGCACGGCCCGGGAGGCGGTGAGCACGACCGACACCACGATGACGGGGGCGACGGCGGGCACCAGGTGCCGGCGGATGATCCACAGCCAGGAGCCGCCGGTGAGCCGGGCGGCGTCGATGTAGGGCAGCCGGACCACGGCCAGGGCCTGGGAGCGGACCACGCGGGCCACCTCCGGCCAGGAGAACAGGGCGATGACCACGACCACCGTGGCGAGGCTGGGCCCGGCCAGGGCGGCGACGAGGATCATCAGGGGCAGCACCGGCAGCGACAGGGCGAGGTCGACGACCGTGCCGACCACGGTGTCGACCTTCGGGAAGTACGCGCCGAGCACCGCGACGAGCACGCCGATGACGATGGCCAGGGCGGAGGAGAGCGCGGCGACGAGCATGCTGATCCGGGTGCCCCAGACGACCTCGGCGAAGATGTCGCGGCCGAGGTTGTCGGTGCCGAACCAGTGCTGCCCGGACGGCGGGGTGAGCACCGCCGGGCCGTAGCCGCCGGGGTAGTCGGCGATGAGCGGGGCGGCGACCGCGACGACGACGAGGGCGGCGAGCACGGCGAGGGAGGCCAGGCCCAGCGGGTTGCGGCGGAACGCGGTCCAGGTGGCGCTCGCGGCGGTCGGCTCGTCGGCGACGACCTGGTCGAGGGCGATGCCGGGGGCGGTCACTGGGTCCTCACCCTCGGGTCGAGCAGGCCGTACGCCAGGTCGGTGAGCACGTTGGCGAGCACGACGGTCGCGGCGAGCAGGACGAACGCGCCCTGCAGGACGGGGTAGTCGAGCTGGGTGACCGCCTCGTAGATGCCCCGGCCGATGCCCGGGTAGGCGAAGACGGTCTCGGTGAGCACCGCGCCGCCGACGAGGAAGCCCAGTTGCAGGCCGACCAGGGTGGTGGTGGGCAGCAGCGCGTTGCGCAGGGCGTGCTTCCACACCACCTTGCGGTTCGGCAGGCCCTTGGCGGTGGCCAGGACGCAGTAGTCCTCGCCGAGGGAGTCGATGAGGGTGGCCCGCAGGGTCAGCACGTAGGAGCCGAGCTGCACCAGGACCAGGCTGACGCAGGGCAGCACCAGGTGGGCGGCCACGTCGAGGTACCACCGCCCGCCGTAGACGCCGGGGCTGTACGCGCCGCCGATGGGCAGCCACCGCAGTTGCAGGCCGAACAGGAACAGCAGGGCGATCGCGACGCTGGGCACGAAGACCGACTGGCCGACGACGCCGCCGACCTGCACGAGCCGGTCGAGCAGCCCGCGGGGGCGGGTCGCCGCCAGCACCCCGAGGGGGATGCCGACGGCGACCGTCACCAGCAGGGAGGACCCGGTGAGCAGCAGGGTCCACGGGAGGCGTTCCAGCAGCACGTCGGTCACCGGAACGGACTGGGTGATGGAGACCCCGAGGTTGCCCTGGACGAGCTGCCACAGGTACTTGCCGTACTGGACGAACAGGGGCTCGTCGAGGCCGTACTGGCGCAGCAGGATCGCCTGGGTCTGCGGGGTCATGTTGGGGGTGGCGACGGCGAGCGCCGGGTTGCCGGGCAGCAGCCGCAGCAGCAGGAAGGTGATCGTGGTGGCGAACCAGAGCGTCAGGACCGCCCGTCCGAGCCGCCGCGCGACGAAGCCGACAACCGGTGGCATGTGCTCAGCCGACCTTCCGCGCGTTCGCCAGGGACTGCGGGTCGACCACCGACAGCAGCTCGCTGGGCTTGACCACGAAGCCGTCCCACTTGTCGCTGTGGGCGACGTAGAGGTTCTGCATGTACATGACGTTGTCGTAGACGTTGTCGTGCACGAGGGTGGCGGCCTGCCAGATCAGGTCCTTCTGGGCGGCCTTGTCGGTGGTCGCGGTGGCCTTGGTGATCAGCGCGCTCAGCGCCGGGTCGTCGACCTTGGTGTAGTTGATGGCGCCGTCGGGCAGGAACGTCAGGGCCATGTTGGTGGCCGGGTCGTCCATGATGGCGAAGTTGCCGGCGTAGATGTCGTACTCGCCGGCGGCGGTCTTGGCCAGGTAGGTGTTGCGGTCCATGCCCTGCAGCTCGATGGTGATGCCGGCCTGGGCGGCGTTGTCCTTGACCAGCTGCGCCCACTGCGCGGTGACGGCGTCCTGGAGCGAGTAGATCATCGTGAGCGGGCGCAGGGTGCCGACGCCGGACTCGCCGACCAGCTTGCGGGCCAGCGCCGGGTCGAAGGCGTACTCCTTGAGGTCGGGCTTGACGAAGTCCTTCAGCACCGGCGGGATGGGGCTGGAGCCGGTGGTGACCGCCTGGCCCTGGAGCACGACGGAGCGGATGGCCTCGTAGTCGACGGCGTGGGCGAGGGCCTGCCGCACCTTGAGGTTGTCCAGGGGCTTGCGGGTCATGTTGTACGTCATGTGGGCGTACCCGAGGCCCGGCACCTCCTGGACCTTGACGCCGGGGGTCGACTGGAGGGTCTTGACCTGGGCCGGGGGCAGGGCGTTGGCGATGAGGTCCACGTCGCCGTTGCGCAGGGCGAGGATCTCGGTGTTGACGTCGGGGTAGACCCGGTAGACGACCTTCGCCACGTTGGGGGTGCCGGCGGGGGCCATCGGGTACGGGGTGACCCGTTCCAGGGTGTAGCTCTGGCCCTTGGCGACGGTGGTGAGCTTGAACGGCCCGGCGCTGACCCAGTCGCTGTTGTTGGCGAAGGTGCCCGCGTCGGGGGCCTTCTCGAAGACGTGCTTGGGCACGACGTTCATCCAGAAGCCGACCTCGTCGACGACGGTCGCGTCGGGCCGCTTGAGCTTGAGCTCGACGCGGGTGGCCGTCGGGGCGGAGGCGGACTCGACGTTGGCGAGCTGGCCGTAGACGACGTTGCCGGCGGGCTTCTTCGTCATGATCGTGTTGATGGTGTACGCGACGTCGGCGGCGCTGACGGCGGTGCCGTCGCTCCACTTCATGTCACCGCGCAGCTCGTAGAAGCCGGTGGTGGGGTCGCTGTAGCCGCGGTCGGCGGCCAGGTACGGCTGCTTGGCGCCGTTGGCGTCGATGGTGAGCAGCCGCGGGTACATCAGGTTGGTGATCCAGCCGTCGGTGCGGCTGTTGCCTAGCAGCGGGTTGAAGTTGACCACGTCGGTGGTGGTGGCGATGGTGAGGGTGGCGTTCTTGTCGCCGCCCTGGGCGGCCGACTCGCTCGGCGCGCTGGGGCTGCAAGCTGCCGCCGCGGCCACCGCGGCGAGCGCGGTGACGGCGACGAGGGATAGGCGGAGACGCATCAGACCCAGACCTCCTCGAGGACGCGGATGGTGTTGCCACCGATGACCTTGCGGATCTCGTCGTCGGAGTAGTCGTGGGCCACGAGCCACCCGATGATGTTGTAGAAGCACTCGGCGGGGTTCTCCAGGCCGTCGACGTACTCGACCTTGGGGTACTCGACGCGGCCGTGGGCCTCCTTGGTGGACAGGTTCGCCGCGAAGGCGTCGTGCAGCCCGACGTGGTCGCCGAAGAGGGTGTCGGGGCCGAAGGCCACGTGGTCGATGCCGATGAGGTCGACCGCGTGGACGAAGTGGTCCATGACCGACTCCAGGCTGTGCCGGGGGTGGGCCGGGGACAGGGTGGTGTGCGGGGCGGCCTCCAGGCCGAGCACCCCGCCGCGCTCGGCGCAGGCGGCGATGACCGCGTCGGGCTTCATCCGGTTGGTCGGCCACACCTCGCGGGAGCCGCAGTGGGTGATGAACACCGGCTTGGTGGACTTCTTGATCACGTCCATGGCGGTGCGGTCGCCGGAGTGGGAGATGTCGATGGCCAGGCCGAGCTTGTTCATGCGTTCGACGGCCCGCTCGCCGAAGTAGGTCAGGCCGCCGTCGCCGCGCTCCTTGAGGCCGCCGCCGAGCATGTTGGCCTCGGAGTAGGCGATGCCGATCTGCCGGACGCCGAAGCCGTAGAGCACGTCGAGGCGGTCGACCTCGTTCTCGATCATGGTGGCGGCTTCGAGGGCGAACACGTGCGCGAGCCGGCCGGTCTCGTGGGCGTGGTAGATGTCCTTGAGCGACTCGGCCTTGATCACGTAGTCCTGGTGGGCGATGTCGGCCATCCGCACGCCGAGGTCGAACAGCACGTCGGTGTACTTCCAGCCGGCGTCGCTGGAGATGCAGCAGGTGCCGTCCATGCCGTTGTCGAACACGGCGGTCATGCCGGAGCGGGACAGGCCGAGGTAGCCGGTGGGTTCGCGGCCGGCCCGGATGTGCTCGCGGAGCTGGCCCATGTCCTCGGGGAAGACCTGGACGTGGTCGTGCAGCGAGATGACGATCTCGTCGCGCAGCAGCCGCTGCGTGCGTTCCCGCTGGCTGTCGGAGAGGTCGAGGCCGGCGTAGGCCGGCACCCGGCCGATCTGCTCGGCGTACCGGAACTTCTTGAAGTCCTTGCCGGCCTCCAGGTAGTCGTACGCCGTGTAGCCGGTGTAGCGCTTCGCCTGTTCAAGCATCCGCGTGGGTCCCTTTCAGATTCGCGGCCCGCGAAGAAGGGGCGCGGCCGCCGGGGTCGACGCCCAGAACCGGCGCGACCGATTAGAGGGTTGCAATGATTCGGCACGGAAGTCAAGATGCAGTTCAGGAACAGGCATGGACGGCCATCGCGGCGGGGATTACCGGCACGGGCGTCCGTTATGCGTAGCTGGAGGCCCGCGGTGAATCAGCCAGACGCCCCAACCACCGCCCCACCGGACGGAGGAGGACAGGCCCTGTCGGTACGCGGGCTGTCCGTGACCTTCGCCACCCGGCGCGGCGACGTGCCCGCCGCCGTGGACGTCGACCTCGACGTCGCCGCCGGTGAACTGGTCGCGCTGCTCGGCGAGTCGGGCTCCGGCAAGTCGGTCACCGCGAAGGCGATCATGGGGCTGCACCCGCCGACCGTGCGCGTCGAGGCCGACCGGATCGCGCTCGGCGGCACCGACCTCACCACGCTCACCGAGGCCGGCCGCCGGGCCGTGCGCGGCAACCGGATGAGCATGGTCTTCCAGGACGCCCTGTCCGCCCTGAACCCGGTGCTCAGCATCGGCGACCAGCTCGGCGAGCTGTTCCGCACCCATCGCGGCGCCTCCCGCAAGCAGGCCCGCGCCGCCGCCGTCGACCTGCTCGCCCAGGTCGGCATCCCCGCCCCGGCCCGCCGGGTCGACGAGTACCCGCACCAGTTCTCCGGCGGGATGCGCCAGCGCATCCTCATCGCGATGGCCATCGCCCTGCGCCCCGAGCTGATCATCGCCGACGAGCCGACCACCGCCCTCGACGTCACCGTCCAGGCGCAGATCCTGGAGCTGCTCAACGGGCTGCGCCGGGACCTCGGCATCGGCATCCTGCTGATCACCCACGACCTCGGCGTCGTCTCCGAGGTAGCCGACCGGGTGGTGGTCATGTACGCCGGGCGGGTCGTGGAGACCGGCACCACCGCCGAGGTCCTCGGCGCGCCCGCCCACCCGTACACCGACGCCCTGCTGCGCTCCGTGCCCCAGGCCCACCAGCGCGGCGACGACCTGTACGCCATCCCCGGCACCCCGCCCAACCCGGCCCGCAAGCCGCCCGGCTGCGCGTTCCACCCCCGCTGCGACCGGGTCGTCGAGCGGTGCCGCACCGAACGCCCCGCGCTGAGGGTCACCGGCGGCCGCGCCGCCGCCTGCCACCGCACCGAGGAGTTGTCGCATGCCGTCACCGGCTGAACCGGTCCTGGTCGCCACGGACCTGCGCAAGACGTTCACCACCGGCCGGGCCGGGCTCGGCCGCACCCGGGTCAGCGCCGTCGACGGGGTGAGCCTGCGGCTGCACGCCGGGGAGTCCCTCGGCATCGTCGGCGAGTCGGGCTGCGGCAAGTCCACCCTGGCCCGGCTGCTGGTCGGCCTCGAACGCCCCGACGCGGGCAGCATCGTGGTGCGGGGCCGCGACATCACCGGCGTGCGGGGGCGGGACCGGCGGCTGCTGCGGCGACAGGTGCAGATGGTCTTCCAGGACCCGTACACCTCGCTGGACCCGCGCATGTGCGTGCGCGACCTGATCGCCGAGCCCCTCGTGGTGCACGGCCGCGGCGACCGCCGCGCCCGCGCCGACCGGGTCGCCGAGCTGCTCGGCCTCGTCGGGCTCGCGCCGGAGCTGATGCACCGCTACCCGCACCAGTTCTCCGGCGGGCAGCGCCAGCGCATCGGCATCGCCCGCGCCCTCGCCCTGGAGCCGGAGATCCTCGTCTGCGACGAGCCCGTCTCCGCCCTCGACGTCAGCGTCCAGGCGCAGGTGGTCAACCTGCTGCGGGACCTGCAACGCCGGATGGGCATCGCCCTGGTGTTCATCGCCCACGACCTGTCCGTGGTGCGGCACGTCGCCGACCGCACGGCGGTCATGTACCTCGGGCGGCTCGCCGAGATCGGCGACACCGAGACCGTCTACACCCGGCCGGCCCACCCGTACACCCAGGCGCTGCTGTCCGCCTCCCCCGTGGTCGACCCCACGGGCCGACGCGGCGGCAGCCGGCGCATCGTGCTCGCCGGCGACCCGCCCAGCCCGTCCGACCCGCCGCCTGGCTGCCGGTTCCACACCCGCTGCCGGCTGGCCCGCGAGCAGTGCGGGCAGGTGCAGCCCGTGCTCGGACCGACGCCGGGCGACGCCGACCGCGAGGTCGCCTGCCACCTCTCGGACCTGGCGCTGCGGGAGGGCGCGGGCGGCGTGCCGGCCCGGGCCTGACGCCCTTGCGCCGGTGCCCCATCCTGGGAGGCGGGATCCGTGTGGCGGCCGGCGAGGAGGTGTCCCTGCGCCCATGAGGATGCAACCTCGGCAACAGCTGCTGGAGATCTGGCGGGCGACGGCGCGGCTGTGCTATCGCGACGGCACCTGGGTGTGGGGAGGGCGCGACGGTTCCAACTCGATCAGCGACGCCGAGCAGTTGCTCTGCCTGATGCTGCCCGCCACCACCGATCCGCGGTTCGTGCTGGAACGGCCGGATGCGACCTCCGACGACGCGCTGCGGGCGCTGGCCGACCTCGGCGACTCGATCGGGGTCCCCCGGCTGCTCGTCCGCGTCCTCAGCGAGTACCTGCAGCGGTACACGGACCCCGACGGCACCCCGGTCTTCTCCGGCGCGGGCTACTTCCACGTCGACGGGTCCGACGAGGTCAGCGTCGAGCAGGCCGGGATGGACATCGTCGACTCGTACACCATGTCGGTGCGGCTGTCGCTCGCGGCGATCGGCTTCGCCCGGGTCTTTCGCACCGTCGTCACCCGGGCCCAGCTTCGCGCCGAGATCAACGAGCTGGAGGAGCAGGCGAGCCGGCGGCTGACGGCGGCGATGGTCGGGCTGCTGCGCAGCTTCGCCGTGTCCGTGTTCGAGGCCGACTCGCCGGCCGGCCGGACGCTGATCCGCACCGTCAACCAGACGGGGCTGCCCGACCGGATGGTCGTCGAGAGCCTGTGGCAGGGGCTGGCCGACGTCCGGGCCGCGCTGCGGGGCGTCCGGATCGCCGCGCCCGACGTCACCGACACGCTGGACCACCCCGGCCGGCTGTTCGAGTGCGGCTGGTCCTGGGGCGTCCTCAGGGACGCCCCCGAGGTGGAGGTCGGCGAGGAGGTCGGCGTCCAGCGGCCGGGCGTCGCCGAGGCCGCGCCCTACCTCTACTTCTCCCTCGCCGCCCTGAACGGGATCGAGGAGCTGTTCTCCGAGCGGACCCGGATCCTCGGCCTGCTGACCGAGGAGCAGGAGCGCCTCGCCCGGGCGCTGCAACTGCGCTGGGACATCACCCAACGCTACTGGTCCACCGTGGCCAGCTTCGGCACCGCGCGCTGGCCGCTGGAGGACATCCCGTGGCGCACGACCGACGACCAGGAGTCCGACTACTTCAGCCTCCTGGTGACCGCGATGACCGTGCAGGACCTCATCCAGCAACGCTCCCCCGACACCGAGCTGGGCCGGGTGGCCCGGGTGCTCGACGAGCTGGCCGGGCGGGCCCGGATCGTCCGCCGGCCATTCGCACGCGATCCGGCGGTCGCCCTGCACTCCCCCGGGGTGCTCATCTCCCTCGTCGGCAGCGAGAAGGCCGGTCCGGGCCGGCTGCTGTGGCCGTGCACCGACTTCTCCCCGCTGCTGCTCAAGCGCATGCTCGGCCTGGCCGGCCTGATGCGGGATCCGGGCCTGCGCGGCGAGCTGCTGCGCCAGGCCGACGAGGTGTGGGACCACCTGTCCCGCCGGCGGATCAGCGACGGGCCGGCGCGCAACCTGTGGGACCAGGTCGTCAACGTGTACCCCTTCGTCGACGACCGGCACGACCTGCCGTCGTGGCGGTACACCGAGCGGGTGGTCGAGTGCCTGGTCGCGGCGGCGCGGCTGACGGGCGGGCCGCCGCTGCGCAGCGAACGGCTCGTCGCCTACGGGGAGGACCTGCTGCTGGAGGCGGAGCACCTGTTCAGCCAGGAGCTGTTGAACGGGGCCGACACCGCCGGCCCGGCGATGCGTCAGCACCTCCAGGCCGTCCAGGCCGGCCTGGACCGCGCCCGGCGGATCATCGACACCCGGCCCGGCACGGCCGCGGCCCTCGCCACCCGCGTGCTGCAAGAGCTGGACCGGCTGGCCGCGGCGCGCCGGGACGTGGAGTAGGCCGTGCTGGTCTTCGCCGCCTCGGACAAGGGCGGAACCGGGCGGTCCGTCACCGGCTGCAACATCCTCTACCGGTGGGCCCTGGCCGGCGTCGACGTCTGCTACCTCGACTTCGACTTCGGCTCCCCGACGGTGGGCACGATCTTCCAGGTCGACTCCGTCGGGCGCGGCACTCCGTCCGGAGGGCTGCACAGCTACCTGACCGGCTCGGCGGCCAGCCCGCACCGGGTGGACGTGTGGACCGAGAGCGAGCGGCCCGGGCTGCGCACCCGGCCGGCCGGAACGGGCCAGCTGGTGCTGTTCCCCGGCGACGAGGGCGGCGGCGAGTTCCCCATCGACCCCGGGACGGTCCAGCGCTGCGCCCGCCTGCTGTTGCGGCTGGAGGAGGAGTTCGACGTCTGCCTGGTCGACCTGAGCGCCGGCCGCTCGTACGCGACCCAGCTCGCGCTCGCCGTCACCGCGCAGCGTGCCCTGGCCGCGGTGCCGGTGCGGTGGCTGGTCTTCCACCGGTGGACCCGCCAGCACATCCTCGCCGCCGCCGGGCTCG
This sequence comes from Micromonospora sp. WMMD712, assembly GCF_029581295.1. Classification (NCBI taxonomy): domain Bacteria; kingdom Bacillati; phylum Actinomycetota; class Actinomycetes; order Micromonosporales; family Micromonosporaceae; genus Micromonospora; species Micromonospora sp. WMMD712. Next base: position 582,761 of record NZ_CP120743.1, on the reverse strand, counting down.
TCCACGGCCGGCACGGCATCGCGGACGCGGGGGAGGCGCTCGGGCACGACCGGTCGGCCCTGCTGGATTCGATCAGGTACGTCCGCACCGCCGTCGTCGACCTGGACTCCGCCGAGCTGGCCGGCCTGCGCCCGGGTCAGCTCGCCTGGTTGCGCGCCTGCAACCAGGACCTCCAGGAGCTGGCCAGCCGCAACCGCATGGGGCGGACCACGCTGCTGGGCAGCGCGCCGTTGGAGCCGCTGTTGCAGTGGCGCGAGCAGATCATCTCCGACAACGACGTCTGGGGCCGGGGAATCGCCAACCAGGCGACCGTCGAGGCGTTCGACCGGCTGGCCCGCGCGGTGACCCACGCCGACGCGTGGGAGAGCCTGTGACCGCGCCCGGCCCGGGCGGGCCGGAGCCGACCGGGCCGGCGGAGGTGCGTTTCGAGCAGGCCGGCGCCCGCCGCCGGGTGGAGGCCGTGCCGCTGGCCCGGCTCTCCGTGGAGCTGGGCCACCTCCGCCAGGCCGACTACGCCGAAGGCCCGGACCGGTACCGGAGACTGTTCGCCACGGTGGCTCCCTGGTTCCGGGCGGCCGCCGAGTCCGAGCGGCGAGGCGCCGACGACGCCCCCCGGGTGAGCACGTGCTACCTGGTGGACGACTACCTCGCCGACCCGGGCCCGCCCCGCGAGGTCCTGCCCCTGCTGCTGCGGGCCGCCGAGGAGCACGGCGTCGCGATCGACTACCTGGCCCGCGAGTCCGCGTGTGCCCAGGTCGGCGACGTCTCGCCCGCCGCGATCGTGGCGGGCAGCCTGGTCTGGGAGCCGACCCCCGGCACGAACGGGACGCGGCCGCCGCCCACGGTCGCCGGCTGGCTGTCCAACGGGCAACGGTCGGGTCCCGGGGACGCCGCCGAGGGCGGCCAGGCGATGTCGCCGGGTGCGCAGTGGGTCCCGCCGCGGCAGAACGTCCCCCGGCGGCACTCCGTCTTCGTCGACGTCGAGCTGTGGGACGAGCGCGACGGCGTGCGCACCTGGTCGTGCGCGTTCCTCGCGGGGGTGTGGCAGCTGCTGCGGCTCGGGCTGCTGCGCGACGCCGGGCGCCCCGTCGCGCGGCCCCGGCCGTGGCGCGGCGCCTTCCCGGACTCGTGGGCGGAGCTGCCCGCCGTGGTCCAGCTCGGCGACCGGCCCGCGCCGTTCTGCGCGTACCGGACGTTGTCGGTCCTGCCGGGCGGTTTCCTGCCGGTCGAGACGGCCGTCCGGACGATCCTCGACCAGGTCGCCGTGGACCCGGCGGCGGCGCGGCAGGTCCGCGACCGCGCCGCCGGCGAGGGGCTGGCCCTGCCCGGGCACCCCGTCGACCGGCTCCGCTACGTGTTCCTGTGAGCGGTCGGCAGGTCGGGGCCGAGCTGGTCCGCCGTCGCCAGCAACGCGACGACGGCGGCCACCCCCGCCGACAGCGATCCCACCTGCTCGCGGATGCCGCCGAGCACCGCGTACTCGTCGGCGTAGAGGGCCACGAGCGGGTCGATGCTGCGTTCGCCGAGGGTCCTCCGGGCGGCGTCGGCGAGGTGGCGCACCTCGCCCGGGTCGTCCCGCAGGAACGCGTCGACGTCGGCGAGCAGCCGATCGACGCGGTCGGCGGCCACCCGGGACGGCCACGAGACGCCGTGCGCGCGCAGCCGGGGGGCGACGTCCCTGCGCAGGTGCCGCCAGGTGGCCTCCGCGTCCCGTAGCACGTCCCTGGCCGACGGGGCGTCGCGCAGCCCCGCGTCGCACAGGCCGACCGCTTCCGTCCACAGGGTGAGCGCCTCGGCCAGGGCGGGCCCGAACCGATGGTCGGCCAGCCCGGGCAGCAGCTCGTCGTCGAGCCGCCGAAGGATGCCGGCGGCCCGCTCGGCCAGCCGCCGGTCGGGGCACAACGGCGCGAGGTCGGCGGCCAGTCGCTCGGCCGTGACGCGGGCGACGTGCAGCGCCTCGACCCGCTCGGTGCGGCGTCCCTCCACCGCGGTCACCCGGCGGAGCACGATGAGCGCCAGCGGGATGCCGAACAGCGCGCCGACGAGCGAGGACATCAGGTTGGTCAGGAAGGGCCGGTCGTCCCACCAGCCGAGCTGGTCGCCGACCACCCCCACGACCGTGCCGAGCCCGCCGGCGGACCACATGCCCAGCGAGGCGACCCGCACCGGCCGTCCGGTCTGCGCCCAGGCCTCGCGCAGGCCCGACAGCCCGCTCACCGGGGCCCGCCCGGCCGGTGCAGGGAGGCGAGGCCCACCCGGTCCCGGACCCAGGTGGCGCAGCTGTCCCACTGCCGGCTGAATCCCACCTGACGGTCCAGGCTCGCCCACAGCGGCGCGGTGGTCCGGTCCGGGCGCGCCGCCGGCATCCACAGGTGCAGGAGGTGGTCGACGATCGGGCGCAGCCGCCGCACCGCGTCCGCGCCGTCCGCGCCGACGGCCCTGTCGATCAGATGGAGCAGGCCGGTGAGCAGCCAGTCGTGCAGGGCGACGTCCTCGCAGAAGGACCTGACCTCGTCCCACGGTTCGCCGGCGGCGGGGGCCAGGCCGAGGCGCAGCGAGCGCAGGTGCCCCTCCTCCACCCCGAAGTCGATGTGCGCGGTCGTGGTGTGGCGGGCGGTCCAGCGCAGCCGCGTGCGCGGGACCCGGAAGGGCGCGCGCCGGTCCAGGCCGGCGGACTGGACCACGTCCATCAGCCGGGTGTTGATCGCGCCCAGGTCGAGGCCCCCGCCCGGCTGTTCGCTGGTGAGGAAGTCCTCGTCCGCCCGGTCCGCGAGCCGGCCCCCCAGCGGCTCCAGCACGCCGGGACGGGCCAGGTAGTGCGACCACACCGCACGCCGCCACCGGCTGTCGGGGGTGATCCGCGCGAACGAGGACGCCTGCACGACGTGGCCGCCGGTCACGGTGGACCGGGACGACACGGCCCCGACCACCCGGGTGCCGCCCGACGCGCCGCCGAACCGGCAGTCCACCCCCGTGAGCAGGGACGGGGAGACCGCGTACCGGATCGGCCGGTCCATGATCCCGACCCGTTCCCCGGGACGCAGCCGCAGGACCTGGGCCACCGTGCTGGCGGAGAGCGCGGTGGAGTGCTGCAGGAGGCCGGTGTGGACCTCGCCGATCAGCAATGGGGCCCCTGGCCCGGTGGTGTCCACGTCGATGCGTCCCTCGAACCCGCGAACCCGCGTTGCCCGGATGCGCTCCATCGTGGACCATCGCCGCAACCCGGCGGCCCGCCGCGCGGGTCCGGCAGGTCACTCGGGCGTGGGCGGGCCCAGCAGGCGGATCTCCTCGATGTCGAGCGCGGCCTGCAACTCGCGCAGCACCGTGTCGTCGATCTCGTTGGCGTTGCGCAGCCGGGTCACCTCGCGCCGCTTGCGGTCCAGGACCGCCAGCCGCAGCCGGCGCTCCAGGTCGCGGGCCGCCTCGGCGGCCTCGCCCTGCTCGGCGGCGCGGATGTCGTCGAGGTGGTCCTGGTAGTCGCTGCGGATCCGGTCGGCGACGTCCCGGTGCACGCCCAGCCGGTCGGCCGCCTCCGGCAGCGCCGCCAGCCCGGCCTCGGTGGCCCGCAGCCGGGCCATCCGCACCTCGTCGGCGCGCTGCTGGTCGCCGACGAGGCCCGCCCAGCGGACCACGAGCGGGAGGGTGGTGCCCTGCACCAGCATGATCATGACGATCACCAGCGCCGTGCAGAAGATGATCAGGTCCCGTTCGTGGACGGGCTCCCCCGCCGGCGTGGACAGCGGCACCGCGAGGGCCGCGGCCAGGGACACCGCGCCGCGGAAGCCGGCCCACCCGGCGGCCGTGCGGATCCGCCAGCCGACCCGCAGGGCCCGCTGCGACTTGCGGCGGTCGACCAGCGGCAACAGGTACGCCGACAGGTGCAGCCAGGCCATCCGGGTCGCCAGCACGGTGCCGGCGACCAGCACCGCGATGAGCAGCGCCTGCCCCGCCGACGTGCTGGTGACCCCGCGCACCGCACGGGGGATCTGCATGCCGAGCAGGACGAACAGGCCCCCGTTGATCAGGAACGTGGTGAGGTCCCAGAAGGCGTAGGCCAGCACCCGGGAGGGCGCCCGGATCACCCGGGGACCGGCGAAGGAGAGCACCAGGCCGGCGACCACCACCGCGAGCACCCCGCTGGAGTGCAGTTCCTCGGCGGCCAGGAACGCGACGAACGGTGTGAGCACGCTGAGCGCGCCCTCGCGCAGCGGGTCGTCGAGGCGGCGGCGGATCAGCACGACCACCACCCCGGTCACCAGCCCGGCCGCGACGCCGCCGAGGAACGACCCGCCCACGCGTACGACGAGCGGCAGCGCCCCCGGCGGCGCGCTGCCGGTGATCAGGCCGAGCGCGACGGCGAAGAGGACGAGCGCGGTGCCGTCGTTGATCAGGCTCTCCGCGCGCAGGACGGTGAGGAAGCGACGGGGCATCCGCTTGGCCAGGCCGGCGACCGCGGCGGCGTCGGTCGGGGCCAGCACCGCACCGAGCACCCACGCCGCCGGCCCCTCGACGCCGGCCGCCTGGGCGACCAGCGCCACCGTCACCATCGTGACCGCGACCAGACCCACGGCGAGCAGGGCGATGACGGTCAGGTTGGCGCGGATCTCCCGCAGGCTGATGGTGAGGCTCTCCCGGTAGAGGATCGCGGGCAGGAACAGCAGCAGCACCACGTCCGGTTCGAGCACCACGTCCGACAGCGGCGGGGCGAGCGCCAGCAGCGCGCCCATCCCGATGAGCAGGACCGGCGGGGCGACCCGGTAGCGCCCGCCGATGGTCGTGCCGACGAGCACGGTGGCCGCCAGCACCACGATCAGGACGAGCCCCTCCACGTCGACCCCTCCGCGTCGTACGTCCGGTGCGGCCGTACGGCGCCGGAGGCGCCTGCCCGCCCCCACATGGTTCTACGGCGGGCGGGGGAAGGAGGGGCGAACGGGCCTATCAGGCGGGGTCAGCCGCCGGCGGTGACGGAGGTGGCGGTCATGGCGTTGTCCGTCAGCGCGCCGCCCTGCACGGTCACCCGCTGGCCCCGCTCGATCGCCGTCAGCTTGCTGGCCCGGGTGGTCCGCACGGCCGTGTCGTCGGTGGTGCGGACCGTGACCACGGTGCCGTCGGCGGTCTCGACGTAGAGGGTGTCGCCGTCGACCAGCGTCACCGTGCCGGTGGTGGTGCCCGCGCTCGCGCTCGCCCCGGCGCTCGGCTGCCCGTCCTGCCCGGTGCCGCCCTGGCCGCGCCCCATCCCGGCCGCCCCGTTGGCCAGACCCGCCGGGAACGGCCAGGACGACGCCGCGGCACCCGCCGCCGGCTCGCCCCACCGCTGTTGCACCTGCACCCCGCCGACGAAACCGGCGACGACGAGCACGAGCGCGCCGAGGACCACCGTGCCCCGGTTCCACCACCGGCGGGGAGCCGCCGCGGCGAGCGCGGCGGTGAGGTCGCCGTCGGGCCCCGCGGCGGCCGGCGACGCGGGCGCGCGGTCGTCGTCCGGCTCCGCCGGGCCCGTCGGGTCCGTGGCGTCGCCGCCGACCCGGGCGAAGACGACGGTGTCGCTGTTGTCCATGTTCGATCCTTGCCTGTCGGGCACGCTGGCCTACTCGTAGCGCAGGGCGTCGATGGGGCGCAGCCGGGCCGCCCGCGCCGCCGGCAGGCCGCCGAAGAAGAGGCCGATCGCGACGGAGACGCCGAGGGCCAGCGCGACGGAGCTGGGCACGATCACGGGCCGGACACCGACGATGGTGAACCGGGACCCGAGCAGCGCGGCGGCCACCCCGAGCGCCCCGCCGAGGAGGCTCAGCAGGGTCGCCTCGATCAGGAACTGGGTCAGCACCGTCCGACGCCGGGCGCCGAGCGCCTTGCGGATGCCGATCTCCCGCGTCCGTTCGGTGACGGTCACGAGCATGATGTTGGTGATCCCGATGCCACCGACGAGGAGGCTGATCGCGGCGACCGCGCCGAGCAGGGTGGTGAAGGTGTCGGCCGTCTCGGTCTGGGTCTGCAACAGCTGCGCGGCGTTCTGGATCCGGTACGGCGCGCTGGCCGAACCGGTGGTGGGCAGCCGCTGGGCGAGCACCGTGGAGATCTGGGCCTGCACGGCGTCCACCTCGCCCGGGTCGGCCGCCTCGACGAGGATCGAGCTGATCGGCCCGTACCCGGTGAGCACCTCCCGCACGGCGCTCAGCGGCGCGACGGCGGTGTCGTTGGCGTCCTGGAAGCCGGTCGAGGACTTCGGCGCGAGCACCCCGACCACCGTGAACAGGGCCCCACCGGCGGTGACCTGCCGGCCGACCGGGTCGAGGCCGGCGAACAGCTCGTCGGCGACGGTCTGCCCGATGACGACCACCCGGCGGCCCTGCGCCTCGTCGTCGGCGGTGAACGCGGCCCCCGCGGCCACCGGCGAGTTGGAGGCGGCGAACCAGCCCGGCCGGGTGCCCACGAACTGGGCGACCTCGTGGTCGGCGCCCTCGTAGGTCACCGTCGTGGAGGTGGTCGCCAGCGGGGACACCGAACGGACGCCGGGGGCGAGCACCGGGTCGGCGAGCGCGTCGGCGACCTCGACGGTCAGGCCGCCCGGTCCCGAGCCGCGGTTGGTGCCGGTCACGGTGAGGGTGTTGGTGCCCAGCGCCTCGATCCGGCTGGTCACGGCCTGCGCCGACCCGTTGCCGACGGCCACCAGCAGGATCACCGCGGCGACGCCGATGAGGATGCCCAGCATGGTCAGCGCCGAGCGCAGCTTGTTGGCGGCCACGCCGCGCAGGGCGAACCGGATCGTCTCGGTGACGGTCATCGGCCGGCCACCGCCGCGTGCCGGCCCGTGCGGTCCTGGCGCTCGTCGGAACGGACCCGACCGTCGAGGAGCCGGATCAGCCGCCGGGCGCGGTCGCCGACCTCCGGCTCGTGGGTGATCAGCACGATCGTCCTGCCGGCGGCGTTGAGCTGGTCGAACACCGCCAGGATGTCCTCGGTGGAGCGGCTGTCCAGGTTGCCGGTGGGCTCGTCGGCGAGCACCAGCGCGGGCTCGGTGACCAGCGCGCGGGCCACCGCGACGCGTTGCTGCTGCCCGCCGGAGAGCTGATTGGGGTGGTGGTCGGCGCGGTCGGCCAGCCCCACCGCGTCCAGCGCGGCGAGCGCCCGTCGCCGCCGCTGCCCCGCCCGCACGCCCGCGTACGCCAGCGGCAGCTCGACGTTGGCCACCGCGCTGGTGCGGGGAATGAGGTTGAACGCCTGGAAGACGAACCCGATGAGCCGGTTGCGCACGAGGGCGAGCTGGCGGTCCGCCAGGCGACCGACGTCGACGCCGTCGAGCAGGTAGCTGCCGCCGGAGGGCGCGTCGAGGCAGCCGATGATGTTCATCAGGGTGGACTTGCCGGACCCGGAGGAGCCCATGATCGCCACGTAGTCGCCGGCGTCCACCGTCAGCGACACCCCGCGCAGCGCGTGGACGGCTGCGGGGCCCTCGCCGTACACCTTGGTCAGCGCGCGGACGTCCAGGACCGGACGGCGCGGCGTGGTCCGGGGCTCCATCAGCGGGTCCCGGTGCCGGCCCGGGGGCCGCCCTGTCCCCCGGCGGGGAAACCGCCGCCGGGGAAGCCTCCGCCGCCGGGGAAGCGGCCCCCGCCGCCGGTCAGACCGCCGCTGGTGCCGGAGGTGCCGGTCTCGGGCAGCACGACCCGCTCCCCCTCGGTGAGCCCGGAGGTGATCTCGTAGGCCCGGTCGCCGGCCAGGCCGACCTGCACCCGCCGGGTCTCCTGGCCGGTGTCGGTGAGGACGGTGACGCTCCGCCGGTCGCCGCTGCCGCTCACCGCGGCCGAGTTGACCTGCAGCACATTCTCGGCCGTGCCGGTCACGACGGCCACCCGCACGGTCTGCCCGGGCCTGGCCCCGGTGGGCAGGTCGGCGACGCCGAGGGTGACCCCGTAGGTGACCACGCCGTTGGCGGTGGTGGCCTGCGGGTCGATCGCCCGCACCTCGCCGGTGGCGGTGGCCCCGTCCAGGGCGTTCCAGGTGACGGTGGCCGGCTGGCCGGCCTTGAGCCGGGTGGCGTCGGCCTCGGCGACCGCGGCGGTGACCTGGAGCTTCGACAGGTCGGCGAGGTCGACGAAGCCGGACGAGGCGCCGGACGACCCGCCGGAGGCGGCCCCGGACGAGCCGGAGCCCGACGAGCCCGGTGACCCGGAAGCCGAGGAGCCGGAACCCGACGAGCCGCCGGACGGGCCGCCGACGGTGCCGTTGACGGCGACGACGGTGCCGGCCATCGGCGCGGTGAGCCGGGTGCCCTCCACCGCGGCCTCGGCCTCGTCGACGGCCAACTCGGCCTGGGTCACCTCGTTCTCCGCCGTGGCGGTGTCGGAGCCGGCGTCCCGCGCCCGCTCCAGCGCGTCCTCCGCCGCGTCCAGGTTCGCCTGCGCCACCTTCAGGTCGCGCCGGGCGTCGGCCGGGTCGACCTCGGCGAGCAGCTGGCCCTTGCGTACCTTCTGCCCGACGGTCACCGCGACCGAGGTGACAGTCCCGGCCGTGGCGAAGGTGGCGGTGGCGGTGGCGGCGCTCTCCAGCGAACCGTCCGCCGTGACCGTCGCGGTCACCGTGCCCCGGGAGACCTGGACCGTCCGGGTGCCGCCGGTCGTCCCGGCCCGCGCCGACGCGTCGCCGCGCACGGACAGCCAGGCCCAGGTGCCGCCGCCGACCAGCAACAGGGTCAGGACGGCGTTGACCGCCACGGTGGGCCGGCGCAGGACCGCCGGCAGGCGTGCACGCATGGAGGGGATCCTGGCGGCCCCGCCTCGGAGGATCTTCGACGTCACCTCATAGCTGGCTCGGAGTCGGCGGCGGCGCGTCGGGGACCGGCCGCGCCGGCCGGCCGCCCTCAGCCGGGGAGCCGGCGGCGGGCAGCAGTACGCGGAAGGCGGTGCCCGCCCCCGGGCCGCTGTGCAGCTCGATCCAGCCGCCGTGGGCGTGCACGATCGACGCCGCGATGGACAGGCCGAGCCCGGAGCCGCCGCCGTCGCCCCGGCCCCGGCTCGCATCGGCCCGGTAGAGCCGCTCGAAGACCCGGGTGGCGTGCTCGGCGGGGATGCCCGGACCGTCGTCGTGCACCTCCAGCACGGCCAGCCCGCCGGCGGGCGGTGCGGGCGGCGGCCCGGACCGGACCACCACGGCGCCCCGGTCCGGCGCGGGCGGCGGGCCGGCCACGGCGGCGGGCAGCCGGCCGATGCGGACGGTCACCCGCGCCCCCGGCCCGGTGTGCTGCATGGCGTTGCCGACCAGGTTCGCCGCGACCTGGCGCAGCCGGTGCTCGTCGCCGAGCACGGTCGGCGGCTCGAACGTCTCGTCGTCCTCGGTGAGCGTGGTCAGCCGGACCCGCCGCCCCGGGGCGCGGGCGTGCGCGTCGCGGATGGTGTCGGCGGCGACCTCCAACACGTCGACCGGGCGCAGCACCGGGGCGCGGTGCCGGTCCAGCCGGGCGAGCAGCAGCAGGTCCTCGACGAGCACCCCCATCCGGGCGGCCTCGGCCTCGATCCGGCCCATCGCCTCGTCCAGGGCCGGTCCGGGCGGGGCGCCGCCGCGGCGGTACAGCTCGGCGAAGCCCCGGATCGAGGTCAGCGGGGTGCGCAGCTCGTGCGAGGCGTCGGCGACGAACTGGCGCAGCCGGCGGTCGGCCGCGGCGCGGGCGGTCATCTCCGTGCCGATCCGGTCCAGCATGAGGTTCACCGCCGCGCCGAGGCGACCGGGCTCGGTGTGCGGGTCGGTGTCGTGCAGCCGGCGGGCCAGGTCGCCGCCGGTGATGCCCGCGACGACGCGTTCCATCCTGGTCAGGGGGCTCAGCCCGAGGCGGACCACGAAGGCGGCGAGCAGGCCCAGCACGATCAGGACGCTGCCGGTCACCGCGACGTCGATCAGCACGAGCCGGTCGACGGTACGCTCCGCCTCGGCCAGGGACGCGCCGAGCACCACGACCTCCCCGCCGTCGCCCACCGGGACCGCCAGCAGCCGCCACGCGTCCCCGTCGCCGGCCACGGTGTACGGGCGGCCGGTCCGGGCCCGCGCCGCCACCTCGGCCAGCGGGCCGGGATCGGGCGCGGCGGCCGACGGCGTGCTGCTGCGCTCGGGGTCCCGGGTGCCGTCGGCCCGGTAGTGGACGACCAGTTGGTCCGGCCCGAGGCGCGCGAACCGGCCGGGGTTGCGCGGCCCGCCGGTGGTCGCGCCCCCGGCCGGGAGCCCGGAGGCGGCGCGCGGGGCGTCGGTGAAGGGGCGGGCCAGCCCGGTGAGCTGCTGGTCGACCCGCTGCACCAGGTAGCCGCGCAGCAGCACCAGCCCGGCGGCGTTGGCTCCCAGCAGGGCCAGGGTGGCGAGGATTCCGACGAGGAGGACCAGCCGGGACCGCAGGGTCCAGTGCGCCCAGGGGCGGATCGGCCGCCGGCTCACTCGTCGCCGCGCGGCAGCCGCAGCGTGTACCCCACGCCGCGCACGGTGTGGATCAGCGGCGGCCCGAGCTTGTCGATCTTGCGACGCAGGTAGTAGACGTAGGACTCGACGATTCGCCCGTCCCCGCCGAAGTCGTAGTTCCAGACCCGGTCGAGGATCTGCGCCTTGCTGACCACCCGGCCGGCGTTGGTGAGCAGGTAGCGCAGCAGCCGGAACTCCGTCGGCGACAGGTCGACCGGACGACCGGCCCGGCGCACCTCGTGCGCGTCGTCGTCGAGTTCCAGGTCGGCGTAGCGCAGGACGGCCGGCGGCGGGGGCGCGGGCGGCGCGGCCGTCGGCTGCTCCGGGTGGCTGCGCCGCAGGATGGCCCGGATGCGCAGCACCACCTCCTCGAGGCTGAACGGCTTGGCCACGTAGTCGTCCGCGCCGACGACCAGCCCGGTCACCCGGTCCTCCACGGTGTCCCGCGCGGTGAGGAAGAGCACCGGCACCGGCCGGCCGGCCGCGCGCAGCCGGCGGGCGACCTCGAAACCGTCCACGTCGGGCAGCATCACGTCGAGGACCACCAGGTGCGGGTCGAACTCCTCGACCAGGGCCAGCGCCGCCCGGCCGCTGGCGGCCACCCGGGTCTCGTACGAGACGAGGCCCAGGGTGACCGCGAGCAGCGTGGAGATGTTCGGTTCGTCGTCGACCACGAGGACCCGCGCGGCGCAGGCGCCGTCGACGGCCGTGGCGGCCCGTCCGGTGGGTGGCCGGAGAATGTCGGTTCGCACCACCACTGCCTACCGGAGGCTGCTCCACGCGCCCTGTGCGGAAGCTGTGTCCCCGCTGTCACCAGGAGCGGAGCACCAGCTCACCGGCGGTGAGACCGGAGGTCACCTCGGTGAACCGGCCGCCCCGCAGCCCGACGGCGACCGTGCGCGGCGTGCCCTCGACGCCGACGCGGACGGTGCCGGTCCCGCCGGCGACGTCGTGGACGGCCGTGGACGGCACCCGCACCGCGTCCGCCACCGCCGCGGTCTCGACGGTCACCGCGGCGCTCTGCCCGACGAGCAGGTCCTGCGGCGCCTCGGTGAAGGAGAGCACGACGCCGTAGCGGACCAGGCTGCCGTCGCTGACGCCGACCGGGTCGACCTGGACGACGGTCGCCGCGAACGTGCGGTCGGGCCGGTCGGGGAGGGTGAGCGTCGCCTGCTGCCCGACCGCCAGGGCCACGGCGTCGGCCTCGGGGAACCTGGCCTCGACCTGCATCGCGAACGTGTCGGCGAGGGTGATGAAGGTGCTGCCCCGGCCGACCTCGCTGCCCACCTTGCCGGCGACGGACAGGACCGTGCCGGCGATCGGCGCGGTGATCATGGTGCCGGCCAGCGTCTCCCGCGCCTCGGCGAGGCTCGCCTCGGCCTGGTTGACCCGGCGCTGGGCCTGCAGGATCGGGTCGGCGGCGCCGGCCGCGCCGCCGCCGGCGCAGGTGCCGCCCGGCGCGGGCGCGGTCGGGCCGGACGCGGACGGGCGGGCCGACCGGCCGCCGGTGGCCGTCGGTGCGGGCGTCGACCTGGTGGCCGTCGGCCTCGGGGAGGCGGTGGCGGAGCTGGCGGAGGCACCGGGAGTCGGCGCGGTCGCGGTGGCGGTGGCGGTGGCCGAGCGCAGGACGACCGGTCGTACGCCGGCACCGGTCGGGCAGTCCGCCGCCCCGTCGGCCGTGTCCTCGCGGGCCCGGGCGAGCGCGTCCCGCGCCTCGGTCAGGTCGTCCTCGGCCTCGTCCACCGCCTCGGCGGCCGCGGCGGCGTCGTCGTCGGCGACGGCGGCCAACCGCTGTCCCGCCCGCACCACGTCGCCGGGCCGCACCGAGATGGTCTGCACCGTGCCGACGACGGAGAAGCCCAGGGCTCGGGTGGTCGCCGGCGCCACGGTGCCCGAGGTGGCCACTTCGACGGCGACGGGGCCCCGGTCGGCGGCCACGGTCGACGGGCGGGCGGGCGTCGGATCGGCGTTCGTGGCCAGCAGCCACCCGCCGCCGGCCACGATCAGGAGCAGGGCGGCGCCGCCCGCCACGACCCGACGCGCACGCCGGGTGCGCCACCGTCGGTTCTGGCCGTCTCCCATGGGCGGCCAGTCTGCCCACCACGGCTCGGCACCGGCTCGGCCTCAGCTCGGAGTTGCCTGGGAACGCCCCCGGCGGGTCGCCGCGCCGACGGGCCGTCGCCGTGGTGCGGCGCGGACTCCGAGGCAACTCCGAGCCGGGACCGAGCGGCCGGTGAGGTGGGCCCGGTTACCTGGACGGGCCCCGGAGAAGGTTGAGGAGTTTCGCATGTCGTTGTCTGGAAGAGGCCGCCTGCTCGCGACCGCGCTGACCGTCGCCGCGTTGGCGCTGTCGACCGCCTGCGCCGGCACCGACGACGCGGCGGCTCCGGCCGGCGACAACGGGCAGGGCGGCCAGAACGCCTTCGCCGCCTACCGGGACTGCCTCCAGGACAACGGCGTCACCCTGCCCTCGGGCGACGCGCGGCCGTCCGGCTTCCCGACGGCGCGACCGTCCGGCTTCCCGACGGCCCGGCCATCCGGCCTGCGCAGCGCGCGTCCCTCGGCCCGGCCGGACGCCTCGGCGGGCGCGGGACGCGGTGGACCGGGCCTGGGACGCCCCGACGGCGTCGACGAGGCCACGTGGGAGAAGGCGCAGCAGGCGTGCGCCTCGGTGCGGCCCAGTGGCGGCCCGGGCGCCCGGCCGGGGGGCTCCGGCGCGCCGGGGGGCGGGCAGGACGACGGTCGCCGCGCCGCTTACCGCACCTGCCTGAGCAACCGGGGCGTCGACCCCGCCGACATCGACTCCGGCGACCCGAAGACGACCGAGGCGCTGGCCGCGTGCGCGGCGGTCAGCCCGTCGCCGGCGTCCTGAGCCGCCGCCGCCCGCCCTCCTGGCCGCCCGGCGCGCACCCGCCGGGCGGTCAGGAGAAGCGTTCGACGGTGACGGGCAGCAGCCCCCGCATCCGCAGCGTCGTGGTCAGCTCCCGCAGCATCGGCCGGATGGTGTCGTCCCGATCGCCGGCCAGGTCGACGGTCAGGTCCAGGCACCACGGCCCGCCCGCGCCGATGCGGCGCAGGTGCCAGGTGAACGCGTCGTCACCGACCCGCCGCCGGGCGACGCCGAGCACCCGGGCCCCGGGGTCGGCCGCGTCGCCCGCGACGGTCATCCGCCACGTGGCGCGCAGGTGCGCCAGGCCGTCCGGCCCCAGGGCGTCGGCGAACAGCACCCGGTAGACCCGGGTCTCGCCGGGCCCGGCCGCAGGGTGTCCGGGCGTCAGCCGCAGCGGTGCCGTGGCCAGCGGCGCGGGGTCGTGGAAGTGGCCGCGCAGCGTCCCCTCGTCGGGCAGGTCGCCGCCGCCGAGCTCGTGGTAGGCGGCTGCGGCGTCCGGTCGGGCGACGGCCACCACCCGGCGGCGCAGGGCAGCGTCGAGGCGCATGGTCCGGCTGAAGTCCGCCGAGCTCCACCAGCCGCCGTCCTGCGGGGTCCACGCGGCGCTGTGCAGGCGCGCCGCCGAGTGGTCAGCCGCGTGCTCGAACTCCTCGACGACCAGACCCTCCGGCCGCCCGCGCGGCTCACCGCCGGCCGGGCCCGGATGGACCAGGTAGTAGTCCAGGGTGGCCGACGCGGTGACCGCATCGCGAACCGGGGCGGCCGGCGCGTGCCACCCGGCCGCCCCGCCACCGGGCCAACGGCCGGTCGCCCCGCCCTCCCCCACGCTCATCGCGCCATTGTGGACCGCACGGTCGCCCCGTCCGGGCCGACCCGCCGCCCGGCACCCGACGGGATCGGGTGCGGGCCGACGGATCGGGCCGGACGGCGTCCGCTACCTGCGCTGGGCGAGCAGCCAGCGCAGGATGCCCTGGTCGGCGTAGGTCGGCCCGAAGGCGGCGTGGTAGTCCGGCTGGGTGAAGGCGTCATTGCCGTACTCGGTGTAGCGCAGCAGGGCGTCGATCTGCTGGGGGGTCTTGCCGTCGGCCGCGTAGGCCGCCTGGAGGGCGGCGCGGGAGTTGCGGGCGAGGGAGACGTTGAGCAGGTGGTCGTTGACGCCGTGGGTGATCCAGACCGGGATCTCGGCGGCGGCGATGGCCTCCGCCTGGTCGACGCCGACCTGGAAGCCGCCGGTGATCAGGCCGGCGGCGAAGAGGTCCGGGCGCTTGGCGAACGCCTGCCAGGCCAGTTGCGAGCCGTAGGAGACGGTGGTCGCGTAGACCCGGTCGGCGTCGACGGGGTGGTCGGCGACGAACCGCTCGACCAGCTTGACGAGCAGGTCGGCCTCGGCGGCGGCCCCCACGCGCTGGTGCTGGGGGGCCAGCACGATGACGTCCTCGTCGGTGCCGGTCCATTCGCGTTGCAGCCACGCCGTCGCCGGGATGTCCGCGGCGAGCTGCACGCCGGTGTTGTCGCCGTCCCAGCCCATGCCGTGACCGGGCAGCACCACCATCAGCGGGTACCTGCGGCCCGGCTGGTAGTTCTTCGGCAGGTGGTAGTGGTAGGGCAGGACCATCCCGCCGCTGAGGTACGAGCCGTAGGTGAAGTCGTCGACCAGGAGGTCGACGGGCTCCTCGGTCATCGGGTGCGACCGGTGCGGCGCCCCCTTGGCCAGCACCGGTCCCTTGCCCCGGCCGCGACCCGGCACGCCGCGCACGTCTTCGCGCTGCACCACCCGCGTGGGCAGGTCCGGGTTCACCTTGACGGTGCACAGGAACGTGGGGCACTTCGAGACGATCACCGTCGAGCCCTTGCCGTCGGCGGGGTCGAGTTCGACGATCACGTAGCGGCCGGTGACGGCCCGGTGGTCGCCCCGGGTGGCGGGGCGGCTGTTGGTGTAGACGTGGGTGATGCTCCGGTCCGCCAGTTTCGGCAGGTCCTCGATGGGGTTGAAGCGGAAGTTGTAGACGGTGTCGGCGACGGAGAACGTGCCCGTGTCGAGGGTCCGGGGATCGACGGTCGCGCCGTACTCGACGGCGACGGCCGAGACCTGCTGGCCGTACGGGTGGACCTGGGTGATGGGGGTGATGCTCCGGATGCCCGTGGCGGTGTCGCCGCCGTGGCCGGTGCGGTCCGCGCCGTACGCCGCGCCGGCCGATGTCGACAGGATGGCGGCGGTCAGCAGCGCGACGGTCCTCAGGCGAGGGGTCATGCGGTTTCGTCCCTCCCGCGGTCTCCGGTGGCGGCGGGCGCGGCCCGCCCGCCGCCATCCATCGACGCTAAAATGATTTAGCTGGAGCTAACGCGCCCCGCCGCGCCCCTGTCAAGACACAATGGAAATCCGGTGGAAACAATCGTGGCCGTCGACGGGTCAGCTCTCCAGGCACCGACGCACGGCGGCGACCAGCCGGTCGCCCCGCTCGTCGCCCACCCCGCCCATCTGGTTGACCACGTACGCGAAGCCGACCTGGTGGGCGTCGTCGCCGAAGGCCACGTGACCGCCCGCGCCGTCGTGGCCGAAGCTGCGCGCGCCCAGCAGCGGCCGGGCCGGCGGGGAGTCCAGCAGGAAGCCGGTCCCCCAGCGCTGCCCCTCGTCCGGCGGCCCGTAGCGCTGCCGGCCCCAGACGCGGGGCGTGGTCGCGTCGTCGACCGACGCCACGGTGAGCAGCCGCCCGACGCCGTCGACGTCGGAGACGGCCGCGGCGTAGAGCCGGGCGAGGCCCTCGGCGGTGCTGACCGCGCCGGCGCCGGGGATCCCGGCGGCCTGGATGACCGGGTCGTTGAAGCTGACCAGGCCGTCGTCGTCGGCCGGGAAGGCGTAGGCCCCGTTCATGGTCAGTCCCCGCTCGGCGACCGGGTCGAGGGCGGGCAGCGCGCCGGCCGGCGGCGCCAGCATCCAGGCCACCGCCGGGCGCTCGGCCTCGGGAAGGCCGATCCAGGTATGCAGGCCGAGCGGCTCGGCGAGCGCCGCGCGGAAGAACGCGCCGGGCAGTTGCCCGGTGACCCGGCGGATCACCTCGCCGACCAGCCAGCCGTAGGTCATCGCGTGATAGCTGTGCGCGGTGCCCGGGGGCCAGAGCGGCGGCTGCGCCTCGATCGCCTCGATCACCGGCGTCCAGGCGACCACGTCCGCGCGGGTCAGCGGCCGGTCCAGGGCCGGCAGGCCGGCCTGGTGGGTGAGCAGCCAGCGCACCGGGATCCCGTCCTTGCCGTGCTGGCCGAACTCGGGCCAGTACCGGGTGACGGGGGCGTCCAGGTCGAGGCGGCCCTGTTGGACCAGCAGGTACGCGCAGACCGCCAGGATCCCCTTGGTGCAGGAGAAGACGACCGCCGGGGTGTCGGCGACCCACCGACGGCCGGAACGCGGGTCGGCGAGCCCTCCGTGCAGGTCGACGACCTTGCGGCCCCGCACGTAGAGGGCGACCGCGGCGCCCACGTCGCCGCGCGCGGTGAAGTTGTCCCGGAAGACGTCGACGACCGGGCCGAAGCCCTCGTCGGCGTCGCCGTGGACCGGTGCAGGCGTCGTCACGCGCTATCCCTTCAGCGATCCCTGGATGAGGGCCTTGATGAACTGGCGTTGGAAGATCAGGAACACGATGAGGGTGGGGGTGAGGATGAGCAGGGAGCCGGCGCACAGCAGCACCAGGTCCGTCCCCCACTGCCCCTGGAACGCCCCGAGCGCGCCGGCCATGGTGCGTTTCGTGGCGTCGTCGACGAGCACGATGGCGAGCAGGAACTGGTTCCAGGTCCACAGGAACAGCAGGATGGTCAGCGACGCGATGGCCGGCCGGGCCAGCGGCACCTGGACGCGCCAGAACAGCTGCCAGGTGTTGCTGCCGTCGACCCGCGCCGCCTCGGAGAGCTCCTTGGGCACGGTGGCGAAGTGCGCCCGCATCCAGAACACCGAGAACGGCATGTACAGGCCGATCAGCGGCAGGATGATCGCCCACCGGGTGTTGAGCAGGCCCAGGTCGCGCATCTGGTAGTACAGCGGGGTGACCACGGCCTCGAACGGCAGGGTCAGGCCGAGCAGGAGCAGGCCGAAGGCGATCCGGCCGCCGGGCACCCGCAGGTGGCCCAGCCCGAAGCCGGCCATCGTGGCGATGACCACGCCGATCGGCACGACCCCGACCACGATCAGCAGGCTGGAGCGCAGCAGCGCCCCCATGTTGGCGGCGGTGAACGCGTCGGCGAAGTTGCCCCACTGCGGGTCCGTCGGCCAGGCCAGCCCGGTGGGGACGGTGCCGCGCGGCTGCAACGCCGCCGACAGCATGCTCAGGAACGGCAGCAGGGTGACGACGACCAGCGCGATCAGGAAGATCCGGCCGGTCAGTCGCTCGCTGCGGCTGGTGAGGTTCATGCCTTGTCCTCCCGGGTCAGCCGCTGGATCGGCAGCACGCAGGCCAGCACCAGCACCATGAGCACCACCGACAGCGCCGAGGCCAGCCCGACCTGCCGCTGGGAGAAGGCGAGCCGGTAGATCTCCAGCCCGGGCACGGTGGTCTGGATGCCGGGGCCGCCGCTGGTGGAGATGTAGACGATGTCGAAGCTGGCGAGGGCGGCGATGATGGTCACGGTCAGGCAGACGCCGATCTCCTGGCGCAGGCTCGGCAGGGTGACGGCGAAGAACTCCCGTACCGGCCCGGCGCCGTCGATGCGGGCCGCCTCGTAGAGCGCCGGGTCGATCTTGCTCATGCCGGTGACGAGCAGGATCGTGCACAGGCCGAGCATGACCCAGGTGCCGATCACGCCCACCGACGGCAGCGCGGTGTCGAACTCGCCGAGCCAGGCCCGGGTGACCCCGCCCAGGCCGACCGCCCGCAGCACCTGGTTGACCAGGCCGTCGGTGGACAGCAGCCAGCTCCACGCGATGCCGGCCGCGACCAGGGGGATCACCTGCGGCAGGAACAGCACGGTACGCACGACGGTGCCGAACGCGCCGCCGCTCATCCGGCGCACGAGGCTGGCGACCAGCAGACCGAGGGCGACCGGGACGAAGCTGAAGAAGATGATCAGGACGAACGCGTTTCCGATGATCTTCAGCAGGTCGCTGTCGGTGAACACGGTCAGGTAGTTGGTCAGCCCGACCCACTCGGCCTGGCCGATGCCGTTCCAGCGGTACAGCGAGTACTGCATCGTGAGCAGCAGCGGGCGCAGCACGAAGATCGCGTACATGAGCAGGGCCGGCAGGACCCACAGCCAGCCGAGCCACCCGGCCGTGCGGCCCCACCGCCTCCGGTGGGGCCGCACGGGTGACTGCTGGTGTGCGCCGCCGGCCGGGGCACCGGCGGTGCCGCCGACGGCAGCGGTCATCGGGACAGTTCCTTCTCGTACTCGGCCTGGACCGCCTTCACGTACCCCTCGGGGGTCTGCTGCCCGGCGATCAGCTTCTGCAGCTCCGGGGTGATCGCCGCGGCGAAGATGCCGCCGGTGGCGTTCGCGGTGAAGTCGACCGCGCCGTTCTCCGCGCCGAGCTGCTGCGACGCCTTGAGCGTCTCGGCCAGCACGGTGCCCTCGGCGACGGGCGGCAGGGGCAGCTCGGCGGGGCCGCCGGGGCTGGAGCCGCCGACCTTCACGGAGATCTCCCGGGCCTTCGCGTCGGTGTGCGCCCAGTTGAGGAAGTACGCGGCGGCGTCCGGGTTCTTGGCCCGGGCACCGACGCCGAAGGTGTTCGGCGCGGACATCGCCACGTGCTTGCCGCCGGCGGCCTCGGTCGGGAACAGGAAGAAGCCCGCGTTGCCGGCCATGTTCTTGTCCAGGTTGCCCGACTCCCAGTCGCCGTTGAACATGAACAGGCCGCCGCCCTTGGCGAAGTCGCCGACCATGGTGGCGTAGTCCAGGGCGTTGGCGTCCTTGGTGAAGTAGCCCGCCTTGGCCCACCGCTGGATGGTCTCGGTGGCCTTCAGCGCGGCGGGGGTGTCGAAGGTGGCGCCGGGCTTCTGGAAGATCCAGTCCGCGATCTGGGCGGGGTCGCCGAACTGGTTCTGCAACGCCTGGTGCGGGAAGTTGATGCCCGCGGTGTTCTTGTTGAACTGCACGATCGGCTGCACGCCGGCGGCCTTGGCCTTGGCCAGCAGCTCCTCGAACTCGGCGACGGTGGCCGGCGGCTCGGTCATGCCGACCTGCTGCGCCAGCTTCTTGTTGTAGAACACCCCGGTCACGCTGTAGCCGAGGCCCAGCCCGTACAGCGAGCCCGAGCCGCGCACCTTGCCCCCGTCGGCCAGCCGGAGCTGGACGAGCTGCGAGGCGGGGAACTTGTCCCAGCCGTAGGCCGTGACGTAGGGGTCGAGGTTCTTCAGCAGGTCGTCCTTGACCAGGTCGACCATGGTGGGCAGGCGGATGATGTCGGGCGCGTTGTCCGAGGCGAGCACCCGGGGCGCGTTCTCCGTGATCACCGTGAACTGGTCCTCACGGATGTTGAACTTCACGTTCGGGTGCTGCTTGGTGAACTCGTCGGCCAGCGCCTTGACCAGCGGGAAGCCGGTCTCCGCGTACAGCTCCAGGGTGATCGGCCCGGTGCCGAGCTCGGTGCTGACGGGTGCGTCGGACCCGGTCGACGACGGCTGGTCCGATCCTGGCGCGCTACACGCGCTCATCACCAGGCCCGCGGCCAGGGCCGGCACCAGCAGTGCCAGGCCGCGCCGCGAGAACCTGGTCGAGAAATCCGGCACGTCAACCACTCCTTGATTTCACGCCGCGTCACGCCGCCCGGCGGGCCGGCGCGTACCGGCCCGACCGTGTCGTGTCCGGCCCGCGCGGCCCGACTCTGCGGGTCGCGACCGAGCCGGTCGACATGATCACGGGGAGGGTCGAGGTGCCCTTCCGCACGGCCAAACGGCGTAGCTAAAATGATTTAGCAGAGCATGCGCGCGGCGCTCCGGACCTGTCAAGGACGAGTTCGCAACGACTCGGAAACGACCGGTTCACACGTCCCGCGGCCCGTCACCCACCCGCCGGGGGTGGCCCTCGTGACTCGCGCATGATGATGTGACGGGGCGACGCGGGACGCGTCACGGTGATTCGGAGGAGTCATGGGCCGCAACAGAGCAACCCTGGCCGATGTCGCGCGGCTGGCCGGACTGTCGAAGACGGCCGCCTCGATGGTGCTCAACGGGCGGGAGGGGACCCGGCTGTCCGCGGAGGCCCACCAACGCGTCTTCGCCGCCGCCGAGGAGCTCGGCTACCGGCCCAACATGGCCGCGCGCAGCCTGCGCACCCGCAAGACCGCCACCATCGCGTTCGTCTCCGACATCGTCGCCACCACGCGGTTCGCGGGCGACCTGATCCGGGGCGCGCTGGACGCCGCCCGGGAACGGGACCACGTGCTGCTGATCACCGAGACCCAGGGCGACGCCGCGTTCGAGCGGTACGCCATCGAGGCGATGCTCGACCGCCAGGTCGACGGCGTCGTCTACGCGGCGATGGCCACCCGCCGGCTCACGGTGCCCCCCGCCATCCTCGGCGGCCCGGTGGTGCTGCTCAACGCCGTCAGCCCGGGGGAGCTGCCCTGCGTGCTGCCCGACGACGAGCAGGCGGCCGTCGCCCTCGTCGAGGCCCTGCTCGCGCACGGCCACCGCGACCGCATCGCGCTGATCGGCCGCAACCGCCTCAAGGAGGGTGACCCGGAGGTCTCCATCGCCGCGCCGGCCCGCCTGCGCGGGGTCCGCGCCGCCCTCGCCGCGGCCGACGTCGGCCTGCTCGCCGAGTGCTTCTGCACGGAGTGGCTGCCGGAGCACGGGTACGCCGCCATGCGCGCCCTGCTGTCCCGGTCGCCCCGGCCGACGGCCGTCGTCTGCATGAACGACCGGCTGGCGTTCGGGGCGTACCAGGCGCTCGGCGAGGCCGGCCTGGCCATCCCCGACGACATCTCCGTCGTCTCGTTCGACGACGACCCCATCGCCGCCTGGCTGCGCCCCGGCCTGACCACCGCCGCCCTGCCGCACGAGCGGATGGGCCGCCGCGCCGTGGAGCTCGTGCTCGACGGGGGCGACGCCGGGCCGTCGTACGTCCCCATGCCGCTGCGTCGCCGCCGGTCCGTCGCCGCGCCGGCAGTCGGCGTCCCGGCGCCGAGGCGGGCGCCGGCGTAGGCCGGTGAGCGCCGCCACCGCCGGCCGAGGTGGTTGCTAAACCGATTCACTGGTAGGTTGCCGGCCATGCTGCGATTGCCGGACCACTGGGTGTGGGACAGCTGGTACGTCCAGGACGACGACGGCCGGTGGCACGTGTTCTTCCTGCGCGCCTCCCGGGCCCTGCACGACCCCGACCGCCGCCACCACCGGGCGTCGATCGGCCACGCCGTCTCCACCGACCTGCGCTCCTGGACCCTGCTCCCCGACGCGCTCGTGCCCGCCGACGGGCCCGCCTGGGACGACCTGGCCACCTGGACCGGCTGCACCGTCCGCGGACCCGACGGGCGGTGGCGCCTGTTCTACACCGGGGTCGCTCGCGCCGAGGACGGCCTCGTCCAGCGCATCGGCCTGGCCGTCTCCGACGACCTGACCACGTGGCACCGGCACGGCGACGGCCCCCTCGTCGAGGCCGACCCGACGTGGTACGAGCTGCTCGACCGGGATGCGTGGTACGAGCAGGCCTGGCGCGACCCCTGGGTCTTCGCCGACCCCGACGGCGACGGCTGGCACATGCTCGTCACCGCCCGCGCCAACCGGGGCCCGGCGGGCGACCGGGGCGTCATCGGGCACGCCACCTCGCCCGACCTGGTCACCTGGACCGTCCGGCCGCCGCTGTCCGCGCCCGCCGGCTTCGGTCACCTCGAGGTGCCGCAGGTCGCCGTCGTCGACGGCCGGCCCCTCCTGCTGTTCTGCACCAACGCCGTCGCGGACCCGCGCCTGCCCGACCACCGGATCTGGGTGGCGGACGCGCCGGGCGTGCGCGGCCCCTGGGACGTCGCCGCCGCGCGGCCGGTCCCGCACCCCCACCTGTACGCGCCCCGCCTGGTGCCCGACGGCGACCGGGGATGGGCGCTCATCGGCTTCCTCGACCGGGTCGACGGCGTGTTCGTCGGCGAGCTCACCGACCCCGTGCCGTTCCGCCTCCCGGAGGCCGACCCGTCGCCCGCCGGGACGGCCGCCGGCGGGCGGTAGCCGTCCCGGCGGGCGGTTGACCCGCCGGGACGGCCGGGCCTCAGGAGGCCGCCCGCGCCGGCACGGCGTCGTCCGCGCCGGCCTCGGCGTCGCCGGCCGGGCGGTCGCGGACCATGGTCAGCACCGCCACCGCGAGCAGGACGGTGATCACGGTGCTGATCGCCCCGACGATGTTGAGCCCGCCGGTGAAGGCGTCCCGGGCGGCGGCCAGCAGCGCCGCGCCCGCGTCGCCGGGCAGCTCCTGCGCCGCGGCGACGGCCGCGGCGAGGGTGTCGCCCGCGCCCGAGCCCTCGGGCGCGGTGAACTGGCTGCGGTAGACGATCGCGCCGACGCTGCCCAGGATGGCGACGCCGAGCGCCATGCCCAGCTCGGTGCTGGTCTCCGACACGGCGGAGGCGGAGCCCGCCTGCTCGGGGGGCGCCGACCCGACGACGATGTCGGTGCCCAGCGCGATGAGCGGGCCGCCGCCGGCGTAGACGAGCAGGAAGCCGACGACCAGCTGGGTGAGGCCACCCTGGCTGTCGAGCAGGGCGAGCATCAGGTGCCCGACCGCCGAGACCGCCAGCCCGACGGCCACCACCCGGGCCGGCGCGATCCGCGCGGCCAGCACGGGCGACAGCATGGACGTGACGATCAACGCGAGCGCCGCCGGCAGCAGCCAGAGCCCGGCCCGCAGCGGGGAGAGCCCGACGACGAGTTGCAGGTACTGCGTCACGAACAGGTAGGTGCCGCCGGCGATGAGCATGCTGAACAGCATCGCCACCAGTGCCGTGGCCAGCGGGCGGTTGCGGAACAGCCGCAGGTCGATCAGCGGGCTGGCCAGGGCGCGCTGCCGGCGGACGAAGAACACGCCGACGACCAGGCCGGCGACGACGGCGAGCAGCGGCAGCGGGCCCGCGTCGTCCTTGGCCAGCTCCTTCAGCCCGAAGATGATCGGCAGGATCGCGGCGAGGGACAGCGCCACGCTGGCCAGGTCGAGCCGGCCGGCGTCGGCGTCCCGGTATTCCGGCAGCAGCCGCGGCCCCGCCACCAGCAGCACGGCCATGATCGGCACGTTGAGCAGGAACACCGAGCCCCACCAGAAGAACTCCAGCAGCGCGCCGCCGACGACGGGGCCGAGCGCGACGCCGACCGAGAACATGGTGACCCAGACGGCGATGGCGACGCCCCGCTGCCGCGCGTCCTGGAACATGTTGCTGATCAGCGCGAGGGTGGAGGGCATCAGGGTGGCCCCGGCGACGCCCAGCGCGGCCCGCGAGGCGATCAGCATGGCCGGCGTGTCGGCGTACGCGGCGACCACGGAGGCGACGCCGAACGCGGCGGCGCCGATCAGCAGCAGCCGCCGCCGGCCGATCCGGTCACCGAGGGTTCCCATGGTGACCAGGAACCCGGCGATCATGAAGCCGTAGATGTCGATGATCCACAGCATCTGCGGGGCGCTGGGCAGCAGGCTCTCGCTGATGTGCGGCACCGCGAGGTGCAGGACGCTCATGTCGATGGAGAGCAGGAGCGTCGGCAGCGCCAGCACTGCCAGGCCGAGCCATTCCCGGGGGCCCGCCCGGTGCTGCGGTTCGATCGTGGTGGGCAATGTGGATCCTTTCTGGATGTGCCGCCGGGCGGGGGAGGCAGTGGGTCGTCAGCTGCGTGACCACCGCCTCGGCGACGTGCGACTCGTACAGGTAGAAGTGGCCGCCGGTGAACATCCGGCGGGCGAACGGCCCCGTCGTCTCCAGCGACCACAGGTGCAGCCGGTCGGCGACGACGATCGGGTCGTCCGCCGCGCCCAACGACAGAATCGGCACGCCGGTGCCGGTGGCCGGCCGCTCGTAGGTCTCCATGGCCTCCAGGTCGGCGCGGATCGCGGCCAGCGCCGGTCGCACCAGGTCCGCCCGGTGCAGCAGGTCGGGGGCGATGCCGCCGATGTCCACCAGGTGTTCCAGCAGCTCGGCGTCGGTGCGCCGGTGCCCGTACGGCGGCTCGCTGGGGAAGCAGGGCGGCTGCCGGGCCGACACGACGAGGTGCCGCGGCGGCAGTCCCGCCCGCTCCATCGCCCGGGTCAGCTCGTAGCCGAGCACGCTGCCGAAGCTGTGCCCGACGATCACGTACGGCAGGGGCGCCCGCTCGGCGAGGGCCCCGGCGAGGCCTTCGACGAGCGGCCCGACCCGCCGCAGCGGCGGTTCGGCGGCGCGCAGGCCCCGGCCGGGCAACTGGGCGACCAGGAACTCGACCCCGGCGGGGACGACCCGCGTCCAGGACCGGAACGCCGAGGGCCAGCCGCCGGCGTGCGGCAGCGCCACCAGCCGCGCCCACGGGGCGTCCGGCCTGGCTGCGGCGGCGGCCGGTCGCGCGCCGCCGCCCACCTTCAGCAACCAGGGGTTCATCGTCGTCCTCACGCCAGCAACGGATGGTGGGCTTCGAGGTGGGCCAGCACCCGGTTCTGGTGCGGTCGCAGGCGCTGCCCCGGCAGGTGCTCCAGCGAGTGCAGGAAGGGATCCGGCGGCTCGGGCAGGCCCGCGAGCGCCGACGCGACGGCCAGCACCAGCGTCGGCTGGTACCACGCCGAGTAGCCGCCCTCGTGGGCCAGGACGATCCGCCCGCCGGTCAGCTCGTCGGCGAGGGCGCACATCCGGGCCGTCATGGCGTGGAAGGTCCGGCTGGTGCACATCATCCGGCCCATCGGGTCGTGGCCGCCCGCGTCGAGGCCCGCCGCGACGAGGATCAGCGCCGGGCCGAAGGCGCGGGCCGCCGGCTCGACCAGCCGGGTCAGCGCCGCCAGGTACGCCTCGTGCCCCGAGCCGGCCGGCAGCGGCACGTTGAGGGTGCGGCCCGCCCCGGCGCCCTCCCCAGTCTCGGTGACCAGGCCCGAGGCGGGCGGGAAGAGCCCCTCCTGGTGGATCGAGACGTAGAGGACGTCCGGGTCGGTGTAGAAGGCGCGCTGGATGCCGTTGCCGTGGTGCACGTCCCAGTCGAGCACCAGCACCCGGCGTGCGCCGTGCCGCTGGGCCGCCCGCGCGGCGATCGCCACGTTGTTGTAGAGGCAGAGGGCCATCGCCCGGTCGGGCTCGGCGTGGTGCCCGGGCGGCCGGACGAGGCAGTACGCCCGGTCGTGCCGCCCGTCGAGCACGGCGGTGGCGGCCTGCACGCAGGCGCCCACGGCCACCCGGGCGGCGTGGGCGCTGTGGTGGTTGACGTGCGCGTACACCCCGGCGTCGCCCGCGCCGAGCGCGGAGGCCGCCTCGACGCGGTCGACGTGCTCCCGGGTGTGCACGAGCAGCAGGTCGTCGTCGCCGGCCGGGTCGGGGGTGACCTGGGTGAAGTGGTCCAGCACCCCGGCCATCCGCACCAGCCCCTCGGCGCGGCGCAGGTCGGGGTCCACGGCGAACTGGCGCAGGGGCTCGATGCCCGGGCCGACCGGCAGGTAGCCCGACCCCTGGCCGGGGTCGTGCCAGAAGCAGACCTCGTGGCTGTACCAGGCGAGATTCGGCATGTGCGACGTCCTTGGCGCTCGGGTCGGAGGGGGCGGGTGGTCGCCGGCCGCGACGCCGACGGGGGGTGTCGACGCCGCGGCCCGCTCGGGGGGCGACCGGTTACGCGGCGACGGCCGCCCGGTCCCGGGCCTGCCCGGTCACCTCGGCGACGCGGCGCAGGTAGTGCTCCCGCTCCTCGGCCGGGGTGTGCTTGGTCCGGAACGTGGAGTCGAGCCAGGCGAGGACCTGGTCCACCTCGGCGGGGCCGAGCGGCCGGTCGCCCAGCTCCTTCTCGAACTCGCGGATGCGGGCCGTGGGCGCGAGCACGCCCTCGGCGTAGCCGGACTCGTCCGGGTTGTGGTTGCGGGTGCAGGCGATGGCCTTCAGGACGGCACCGAAGAAGGCCCTGCTGTCGATGTCGCTCACTGTGGTCTCCTCTCGACGGGGTTTCTTCCGCCGGCGCGCCCGCTGCGGGCGGCCGGCTACACGGGTGGTGTCGCGACCGGAACGCTCCCGGCTGCCCTCAGGCGATGAGCCCGACCCGCCGGCCGGCGTCGGCGAAGACGGCGACGGCGTGGTCGAGGTCGTCGACGGAGTGGCTGAGGTTGACGATGGTCCGCAGGCGCGGCAGCGCCTTGGGCACAGTGGGATAGACGATGGGCTGGACGAAGACGCCCGCGCGCTGGCAGAGCCGGGCCATCTCCTGGGCCTGGCCGGCGCTGGCGCAGATGATCGGCACCACCGGCGTCACGCTGCCGAGGGTGTCGAAGCCGAGGCCGCGCAGCTGCGCGCGGTACCGGTCGGTGCGCTCCCGCAGCTCGCCGGTGAGGTGCGGGGCCGCCTCCATGACCTCGACGGCCGCCCGCGCGGCGGCCACCTGCATCGGGGTGCCGGCGGCGGAGAACATCCAGCCCCGGGCGTTGTTCTTCAGGGCGAAGATCAGGTCGCTGGAGCCCGCCACGTAGCCGCCGGTGCTCGGCACCGTCTTGGACAGCGTGCCCATCTTCACCGCGATCCGGGCCGGGTCGATGCCGAAGTGCTCGGTGATGCCCCGGCCGGTGGCGCCCAGCACGCCGAGGCTGTGCGCCTCGTCGACCATCAGCGGCGCGTCGTGGCGCTCGCAGAGCTCCAGGATGCCGGGCAGGTCGGCGACGTCGCCGTCCATGCTGAACACCGCGTCGGTGACGACCAGCTTGCCGGCGTCGCCCGCCCGGCGCAGGGCCCGTTCCAGGTCGGCCAGGTCGTTGTGGGCGTACGTGATGACGGTCGCGCCGGACAGCCGGTAGCCGTCGAGGATGCTCGCGTGGTTGTAGACGTCGCCGATGACCACGTCGCCCGGCCCGACCAGCGCGCCGACCGTCGCCACGTTGGCCATGTAGCCGCTGGTGTAGACGATGGCGTCCTCGGCGCCGACGAACCGCGCGATGGCCAGCTCCAGCTCGCGGTGCAGGTGCAGGGTGCCGGCGAGCAGCCGGACGCCGTGCGCGCCGGTGCCGTGCCGCTCCAGGGCGCGCTGCGCCTGGTGGTTGATGTAGTCGTGGCCGATGAGCCCCAGGTAGCTGTAGGAGGCGAAGTTGAGGAACCACCGCCCGTCGAACTTGATCCAGGCGCCCTTGGACTCCTCGATGACCGGCTCGTAGAAGTAGTCGTCCCGCGCGATGACGAGCCGGTCGTCCACCGACAGCGCGTCGATCCGCCGGTCGAGGAACGTGCCGTCGGGGCGGTCGGCGAGCCGGCCGGGCAGGGTGCGGCGGGGAACCGACCCGCCGGGGGTTGCGGCGACACCGGGCGGGCCGGCGGGCCGGGGCGCGGCCGGCGGCGGCCCGGCCGGCGCCGGGCGGTGGCCGGCGGCGAGGGCGGGCGCGGGCCGCCCGTTCGCCGCCGCCGGTGGGTGCGCGGCGGCGGGCCGCCCGTTCGCCGCCGGGGGTCGTCCGTCGAGCGCCGCCGGCTCGGCGGCGCGCCCGGCCGGGCGGCGCACGACGGCGTCGGCGTCGGCGTCACGGAACCGGTCCCAGTCCGGGACGAACGCGTGTGCCGCCGGCCCGCCCGACCCGACGGCCGCGGGCGACGCGGCCACCACCGGGGGTACGGCGACCGGCGCGGACGGCGCGGTGGGGCCGGTCTCCGCAGGCGCGGCGGGCACGGCCGGGGCGGGCACGGGCGCGACGGGAACGGGCGACGCGGCGGGACGCGGGAGCCCCTCCAGGTGGCGCAGCAGCGCGCCGACGCCGGGGTGGTCGAAGAAGGTGGCCGGGTCGATCTCGACGCCCGCGCCGGCCAGCGCGGCGGAGACCTCGACCGCCATCATCGAGTCCAGCCCCAGGTCCAGCAGGTTGTCCTCCGGCGACACCTGGGCGACGTGCAGGGTCCGCTTCAGGATCGCCGACAGCTCCGGCCACAGCCGGCTGTCGGGATAGGTCACAGGGGTCGTCATCTCGTCGTCCTCCGGGGTGTCGACTGCGGACAGGACGTAGTTGCCGGGCGGCAGCCCGAGGGTTTGCCGCAGGAGCGCGACGCCGTCGTCGGCGGCGAGCGCCGGGATGCCACGCGCCGCCGCCGCGTCGGCGACCCGCTCCCCCATGCCGACGGCCCACAGGCCCCAGCCGAGGCTGTACCAGGCCTCCCCCTCGGCCCGGCGGCGCGCGGCGTAGCCGTCGAGATAGGCGTTGGCGCAGGCGTAGGAGCTCTGGCCGAGGTTGCCGTGCGTGGCCGAGATCGAGGAGAACAGCACCACGTAACCGGGGCGCGCCCGCGCGCCGAACGCCGCGTCGAGCGCGTGCACCCCGCCGATCTTCGGGGCGAACACCTCGTCGACGCGCTCGGGCGACAGGCTGCGCGCCAGCCCGTCGCGCAGGACGCCGGCGGCGTGGAAGACCCCGTCGAAGGGCTCCGCGTCGGCCAGCGCCTCGGGCAGGTCGCGCACGTCGGCGGCGAGGAGCCGCAGGTCGCAGGCGGCGGCGAGCTTGTCCAGCCGGTCCCGCGCCGGCCCCTGCGTCGGCACCGTCCGGCCCACCAGCGTGAGGTGGGCGCAGCCCGCGCCGGCCAGGGACTCCGCCACGTGCAGGCCGATGCCGCCCAGGCCGCCGGTGACCAGGAACCGGCCGCCGACCGCCCGGCCCGCCGGCTCGCCGGGGGCGGCGTCCACCGCCGGGTGCGCCGGGGCGTACCAGGTGCCGTCGCGCCAGGCCAGCTCCGCCTCGCCGTGGCGCACCTCGTCGAGCGTCGGCGGGGGCGCGGCACCGCCGAGGCCGAGGTCGACCAGGCGTACGCGGACCTGCGGGTGCTCGATGCGCAGGGTGCGCGCCAGCCCCCACAGCGCGGTCTGCACGGGCTCGACCGGCTCGCCGCCGGTGACCTGGTGGGCGGCGTTGGTGACGATCGTGAGCGCCGGCATCGGCGGCTGCGCGGCGAGCCGCCGGACCAGGGTGAACACGCCCTGGAGGACGGCGGCGGCCTCGTCGGCGTCGCGCACCCCGCGCGGCGCGACGTAGACCACCTCGGCCGGCGGGGTCTGCGCGCGCGCCCGGTCGACGTGCTCGTCGTGCAGGTCCGTCGGGTCGAGCAGCACGGGCCCGTCGTCGGGCGACCCGCCGGACAGCTCGCGCGACACCAGCCAGGTGTGGCCGCCCGTCGGCTCCGGCTCCGGGGTCGGGGTGACCGGCTGCCAGGTGACGGCGGTGACCGACCCGGCGGGGACCGGCCGGTGCCGGGCCGGTGCCCCCGCCGGGCGGTCGGATCCGCCGGCCCGCCCCGGCGCCTTCAGGACGATCCGGTCCAGTTCGAGCAGCACCTCGCCCTGCTGGTTGCAGACGGTGGCCCGCCCGCGCACCGACCCGCCGGACGCGCCCGGCGGGTCGGTGCGCTCGACCAGCGCCAGGACCGTGCCGGTGACCCGCCGCCGCACGCTGACCCGCCCCACGTACCAGGGCAGGCAGGGGCCGGCGGCGCCGTCGTCGAGCATCCCGAGGCACTGGAAGACGCTGTCCAGCAGCGCCGGCGGGACGAGGTGCGGGTCGGTCAGCCCGCCGGACGCGCGGAGCAGCGCCAGCATCCGGCCCGGCCCCCGGTGGGCGGCGCGGATGGCGTGGAAGGTCGGGCCGTACTCGATGCCGCTGCCCCGCCGCCAGTCGGCGACGGCGGCCAGCGGCACCTCGTCGACGCAGCCGGCGCGCAGCTCGGCCACGTCCAGGTAGTGCGGGGGCGGCAGCGCGGAGCGGGTGGCCCGGGCCCGGCTGTGCGGCGTCGGGCTGGACGCGCCCGGCGCCCACGAGCCGAGCGCGCACTCCCCGTCGTCGGTCAGCGTCGTCTCGACCCCGACGGTCGTGCCGGGCGGCACCCGCAGCGGCGCGAGGAACGCGACCTGTTCCAGGCTCCAGCTCCCGCCGGGCCGCGCCGCGTCGCAGGCGGTGAGCATGGCGTCGACCTGCGCCGCCGCGGCCAGCACGGGCGTCCCGCCGATCCGGTGGTCGCGCAGCACCGGGTCGTCGGCGGCCAGCAGGGTCCGGTGGGCGCTCACAGCCGCAGGTCGAAACTGTCGGTGGCCAGGACCTGGCCGTTGACCTGGATGTCGACGAGGTGCTCGCCGGGGTAGTAGCGCCGGGTGGAGACCTCCCGCACCGGGTGCGACTTCTCCACCGTCCGGCGCTCGCCGGGGGCCAGTTCGAGGGTGGTGAGCTTGAAGACCTTCGGGATGCTCTGGCCGTTCTTGCGCACGTGGTGCACGACGTAGTCGACGGCGACGGTGTGCCGGCGGCTGTCGGTGTTCTCGACGTCGAGGCGGATCAGGGTCGACTCGCCGAGGGTCAGCGACCGGGGCGACAGCCCCATCGACGGCACCCGGATGTGCTCGCCGCCGGTGACGCCGACGATCGCGAGGGCCTCCTGGTTGCCCTTCTTGACCAGGGTGCGCAGCGCGTGCCGGACGATCCAGGCGGTCTCCGGCGTCGGGCTCTCCTGCCGCCAGCGCAGCGCCGTGGCCAACGCGACGTCGGGGGCGTCCTTGGAGATGTCGTTGAGGTTGTTCGCCACGGACTTGCGGACGTACTCCGAGGGGTCGCTGCGCAGCGGTTCGAGGATCTCCAGGACGGGCTGCGGGTCCCTGACGAACATGGTCAGCGTCCGCGCCCAGGGCAGCCGGGGGCGGGTGCCCTCGCTGGCCATCCGGCGCACGTTGTGGCTGGGGTCGCGCGCCCAGTCGGCCATCCGCTTCATCGTCAGGTCGTAGTGCTGCTCGATGTACGGGCGGATGGCGTACTCGGCGGTGTGCCGCTTGGTGATCTCGACGAGGGCGTCGAGGGACACCTCCGGGTGGTCCAGGCCGTACTCCTCGACGAACCGGGCCACCGGCATGAGGTACCAGCTGACGTTGAACATCCCCTCCCCCTCGGCGAGCTCGTCGCCGAGGATCGACACGAGGATGCGCACGCTCTCGGGGTAGTCCTGCGGGAGCCGGCTGCGCAGCCCCTCCGCCAGGACGAGGACGCGGTCCTTCAGCTCCTTTCCGGGGATCCGCCGTTCGACCTCGACGGCGTAGTCCTCGACATCGAACTCCGGGTGGACCTCGCGGATCTTTCCACCGATGAGGCGGGCGGCGTCACCGTTGAAGTGGCGCTTGAGTCCGTATTCGCCAGTCATTGCATCCGGTCCTTCACGACAGAGATTCCCTCAGCGGGCGGGTAGAGGTGGATCTTAGGTTTGCATGTTTCCTCCCTCAAGGAAGGGGGACGGCTCGTCGCGACGATTCTCGACTCGTCCCGTCCATTGGGGACCCAGTACGTCCGGCGTTCGAACGGGTAGGTGGGAATGGTGGTCGTGCGATGCCCCTTACCGGCGTGCACCCCCGCCCAGTCCACTTCTCCGAGGCCCCGGCTGTAGAACTCCGCCACCGCCGCATGCAACTGCGCCTGATCCGAACGCTCCCGCCGCAACGTCGGCAACCACACCAACCCGGCGTCGGGCAACACCTGCTTCCCCAGACCCGCCAACACCGGATGCGCACCGATCTCCCAGAACACCCCACCACCAGCCGCACCCACCAACCCCAACGCCTCACCGAACAACACCGGCCGACGAATCCCCCCACCCCACAACCCGGCATCCGCCACCGACCCCGCGTCATGCCACCCACCCGTAATCGACGACGCGAACCCAACCCGCGGCGCCGACACCACCACCCGCGACACCACCTCCGCAAACGGCTCCACCGCACCCGCCATCGCCACCGAATGAAACGCATGACTCACCACCAACCGCTGACACCGCAACCCAGAGTTCACACAGAACGCATCCACCACATCCACCGGACCCGACACCGTCACACTCCGCGGCCCATTCCACGCCGCCACCTCCAACCCCGGAAAAGAACCCACCACCGACCCCACCACCTCGGCATCAGCGAACACCGCAGCCATCGCCCCACCCGACGGCTGCTGCTGCATCAACGCACCCCGCGCCACCGCCAACCCCAACACATCCCCCAACCCGAACACCCCCGCCGCCCACCCAGCCGACAACTCACCCACCGAATGACCGACCACAAGCCCCGGCCGAACCCCCCACGACTCCAACAACCGCACCAACCCCACCTGCACCGCCACAATCCCCACCTGCGCAAACCGCGTCTCCACCAACTCCCCACCCCGACCACCAAACAACAAATCCAACAACGGCACACCCAACGGCGACACCAACTCCGCACACTCGTCCAACGCCGACCGGAACACCGGCTCCACCCCATACAAACCCCGAGCCATCCCCGCATACTGCGAACCCTGACCCGAAAACATGAACACCGACACCGGCGTCGCATTCACCAACCGACCCACCGAACGAGACCCATCCGCCACCCCCGACAAACCCTCCACCACACCCCCGACGTCCACACCCGACACCGCCACCCGGAACCGATGCGACGCCCGACCCACATTCGCCGTAAACCCGAAATCCCCCAACCCACCCACATCCGACACCGACGACAACGCCCGCGCATAATCAGCCGCCAACCGCCGCACACCCTCCTCACCCGACGCCGACACCCGCACCACAAAAGACTCCTGCGACATCGCCTCACGCGGGGCGGCGACGGGCGGCTCCTCCAGGATCACGTGGGCGTTCACCCCGCCCATCCCGAACGCCGACACCGCACCCCGCCGCGGCACACCCACCACCCGAGGCCACGGGAGGGCCTGATCCGCCACGAAGAACGGCGACTCCTCAAACCGGATGTGATCATTCGGCCGGGTGACGTGCAACGTCGGCGGAATCAGCTCCCGCTCGAACGCCAACAACACCTTCACCACACCAGCCAAACCCGCAGCCGGCTCCAGATGACCAATGTTCGACTTCACCGAACCAATCGCACAGAACTGCGTCCGCGACGTGAACTCCCGCCACGCCCGCGTCAAACCCTCCACCTCAATCGGATCACCCAAAGACGTACCCGTCCCATGCGCCTCCACCATGCCGATCCCCTCCGGACCCACCCCCGCATCCCGCAACGCCGCCAGAATCACGTCCCGCTGTCCGGCAGGGCTCGGGGCGGAGTAGCGGGTGGTCCGGCCGCCGTGGTTGACCGCCGCGCCCTTGATCAGGCCCCGGATCCGGTCGGCGTCCCGCTCGGCGTCGGCGCGGCGGCGCAGCACGACCGCGACCGCGCCCTCCCCGGGCACGAAGCCGTCGGCGTCGACGTCGAACGCGCGGCACCGGAAGGTGGGCGAGAGCGCTCGCAGGTCCTGCATGGACCGGAAGTACTCGGGGCTGATCGCGGCGTGCACGCCACCGATGACCGCCGTGTCGATGTCGCCGGCACGCAGGTGCTGGAGTGCCGTGTGCAGGGCCACCAGCGACGACGAGCACAGCGTGTTGACCACGACGCTCGGTCCGTGCCAGTCCATCAGGTACGACAGCCGGTTCGGGATCATCGCCTCCAGGCCGAGGCCACGCCCGTCGGGCACCCCGTGCCGGGACCGCTCCTCGTGGTAGTGGTCGTGGCTGTAGGCGATCCACAGGCCGATCCGGTTCTCCCGGTCGCCCCGCCCCATCCGGCCGGCGTCCTCCAGGGCCGCCCAGATGGTCTCGTACACGATGCGGGCCTGTGGGTCGATCAGCGGCGCCTCCCGGGCGGAGATCCGGAACGGCACGGGGTCGAACTCGTCGACCCGGTCCAGGAAGGACGCCTGCGGGACCGGGCCCTCCTCGGCGCGCTGCCAGCGGCCCTCGGGCAGGGCGCGGACGGTGTCGCGCCCCTCGGCCAGCAGGGACCAGTACCCGTCGAGGTCGTCGGCGGTGGGCACCCGGATCGCGGCACCGACGACGGCGATGTCGCGCCCGGTGTCCGTACGCTCGGCGGCCCCCGGCGTACGCCCGGCGGCTGGCGCGTTGTCGACGGCCTCGGGCGCGGTGGTGACCGGCGGCGGACCGGCGGGCGGCGTCGCCGCGACCGGCTCGGGGACCTCGACCGGCCGGGTGGCCTCGGCCGGCTCGCGGACCTCGGTCGGCCCGGGGGGCGGGGCGGTGGCGGCGGCCGGGGCGACGGGTGGCTCCGGGGTCGGATCGGGGGCGCTCGCCGGACCCGCCGGGCCCGCCGGCGGTGCCGCCAGCGAGGCGACGAAGTCGGGGGCCTCGTCGACGAGGTGCTGGGCGAAGCTGCGGGGCGTCGGATACTCGAAGAAGACGGTCGGATAGAGCGACAGGCCGTGCTCCCGGGACAGCCGGTCGCTCAGCCCGACCAGGCCGACCGAGTCGAAGCCGGCCGAGAGGAACTCGGTGTCGGCGTGCTCGGCGTCCGTGCCGGACAGGGCCAGGAACCAGGCGAGCGCCCGCGCGACGGGCGACACCGACGCGACACCGCCGGGAAGCGCCGCCGGCTGCGGCACCGGGGGCGGCGCAGGGGTGACGGCCGGAGCGACCGGGGCCGCGGTGGGCTGTGCGGACTCGGTCGAGGTGGGCCGCCCGGCCGGGGCCGGGGGCACCGGAGGCCGGGCCGCCGCGACCGGGACCGGGGCGGGTGCGACGGCCGCCGGGGCCGGGCGGGGCGCGGCGGGGGCCGGCGGCTGGTCGCTGAAGGCGAGCAGGGGCACCCGCTTCGACGAGATGTCGCCGAAGGTCAGCAGGGGCACGCCCCGCGCGTCGAGGACGACCTGGGTGACCCGGCAGGCCTCCTCGTTCCAGAAGGAGACCTCCGTGCGGACGTAGGCGGCGTCGTCGAGCGGGCCGTGCACGCTCACCCGGTCCGCCGACAGCGGGATGAACGCGGACGCGTGCTCGGTGCCGAAGACGGGGTTGTCCGGGTCGATGGCGGCGATGGTGACGCTGTCCAGCAGGCCCGGGAAGAGCTGGACGTCCGGCGGGTTCAGCCCGCGCTGCCGGCCGCCCTCGATGCGGGCGAGCGTGCCCCCGCCCGCGAGGCCGGCCACCCAGGAGATGTTGCGGTAGTACCGGCCGTGGTGGTAGCCGATGCGGCGCAGCCACCGGTAGACCGTGGAGCCGGCGTGCAGCCGCGAGCAGGCGGCGAGCAGCTCCGGCAGCGGCTCGGTGGTCGGGGCCGGGTCGGGCTGCGGGGCGTACCGGCCGGTGACGAAGGGCGTGCCGTCGGCGTCGGCGACCGTGAACCGGCCCTGCCCGTCGACCCGGCACAGCACGCGGTGCGCGCCGGTGGGGATCAGCGGCCGGTGGAACAGCACGTCCCGCACCCCATGGAACGCGTCGCCGCGCAGCAGCGCGCCCTGGCGCAGGAAGTCGAACCAGGCGACGCCGGGGAGCATGATCCGGCGGTACACGGAGTGCTGGGCGATGGGCGTCTCGCCCGCCCCGAACACGCGGGAGAAGGCGTATCCGGCCGGTCCCTCGTCGGCGTCCAGGGTGGTCGGGCCGCCGGGCTCGGCGGAGCGCAGGGGTTCCCGCAGGTCCAGCGCGGGCCCGCGGGCCTGGGCGGCGGGCAACAGCCGCTTGCGCCACCCGGCCGACCCCTGGAACGCGACCCAGTCGACGTCCGCGCCGGCCTCGTGCAGCTCCGCCGCGACGGCGGCGAGCAGCGCGGCGACGTCGCGCTCGTCGGTGGCGTCGGCCAGGCGGGCGCACAGCTCCGGGCCGGCGTCGGGGTCGGCGGCCGGCTCGACGCCGGTCGCCGCCGGGCCGGTCAGGACCGCGCTCAGCGCCTGCTCCAGCGTGGTACGCCCGTGCGCGAAGTCGGCGATCGGCACCCAGCCGGGCGGCAGGTCCACCGCCTGTTCGGGGACGCCGGTGTCGCGCAGCGCCACGGCCAGCACGACCCCGGCGCAGATCCGCAGCAGCGGGCCGGCGAACGTCGTCACGGGGCTGCCGACAGCGGCCTCGAACCGGGCGACGATCTCCCGTACCGCCGGCACGGCCCCGGTGAGCGCGAGCAGCCAGGCCGGCGGGGCCGGCGCGGCGGCCGGGCGCACGGTGACGGCGGGCCGCCGCCGGGGGGTCTCGCCGAGCGGGGCGTCGGCGGCGAGCAGGCGGGCCCGCAGGGCGGCGGCGAGGCCGGCGGCGTCGGTGCCGGTGACGGCGCACCGCACAGCGCGGTGGGGCCGCCCGAGCCGGGCGGTGGCCAGCACGTCGGGCAGGTCGTCGGCGACCGTCGGGAGGAACTCCAGCCACTGCGCGGCCAGCTCGCGCAGGCCGTCCGGGCTGTCGGCGGACAGCAGCAGCACCTCGGCGGCGCGCCCGACGCCGGCCGGCGCGGCGGGCGGGCCGGCCGCCTCGGCGACGACGTGCGCGTTGGTGCCGCCGAAACCGAAGCCGCTCACCGCGGCCCGCCGGATCGACGCCGTCGGCCAGGGCGCGGCGCGCGGCGGCAGGTGGAAGGGGCTGGCGTCCAGCCGCAGGCGCGGGTTGACGGCGGGCACCGGCACACCGGGCACCGTCCCGTCCCGCAGGCAGAGGACGATCTTGGCGAGCCCGGCCAGGCCGGACGCCGAGTGCAGGTGCCCGATGCGCCGCTTCAGGGAGCCCAGCGCGACGCTGCCCCGGGCGACGCCGTGCCGACCGAAGACCTCGGTGAGCGCCCGCACCTCGATCGGGTCGCCGATGGCGGTGCCGGTGCCGTGGGTCTCGACGTACTGGACGGTCGCGGGGTCGACCCGGTCGTAGACGCGGGTGAGGAGCTCGACCTGGGCCTCCAGGTTGGGGGTGGTCACCCCCATGGTGCGGCCGTCGTTGTTGACGCCGGTGCCGGTGATCGCCCCGAGGATCACGTCGCCGTCGGCGACGGCCGCCGCCATCGGCTTGAGCACCAGGGCGACCGCGCCCTCCCCGGGGACGTACCCGTTGGCCTTCTCGTCGAAGGTCTGGCACAGCCCGTCCGGGGAGAGCGCGCCGGTGCGGGACAGCAGCACGAAGGTCAGCGGGTCGACCAGCAGGTCCACCGCGCCGACCACGGCGATCTCGCAGCTGCCGGCGGCGAGGCTCTGGCAGGCCAGCCAGACCGCCGTCAGCGACGACGAGCAGGCGGTGTCGACGACCAGGCTGGGGCCGGCGAGGTCGAGCCGGTCGGACAGCCAGGCCGCGACGAAGTTCTGCGAGCGCCCCCAGAGGGCCGCCGGGACCGGCGGGCCGGCGGCCGGGGCACCGGCCCGGCCGGCGGGGGCGACGCCGCGGCCGTGGTCGAAGCCGTAGGAGTTCATCCGCGCGCCGATGAAGACGCCCGCATCGAGCCGCCGCCGGGCGGCCAGGTATCCGGCGTCCTCCAGGGCGCGGGCCCCGACCTCCAGCATGACCCGCTGCTGCGGGTCGAGCAGGACGACGTCGGCGGCGGTGAGCCCGAACGCCTCGTGGTCGAAGGAGAACGGGTCCTGGAGGAAGGCCCCCCGGTGGTGGGTGCCCTGGTGGTCGCCGTCGCCGAGGTAGAGGTCGCGGGCCCAGCGGCTGGGCGGGACCTCGTCGACCTCGACCGAGTCGTGGGTCAGCATCCACCGCAGGTCGGTCACGTCCTCGGCGCCGGGAAGCCGTACGGCCATGCCGATCACCGCGATCCGATTGTCCGTCATGGTCGCGTCGCTCCTTCCGTCCCGCTCGGTGGGCATGTCAGTGGCCCTGCTGCTGACCGTGGACGAGCAGGGGCCGCAGCAGCGCGCCGAGGTCCGGGGCCGGCGCGGGGGCCGGTCCGTCCGCGTCGGGCGTCGGCGTGCCGGACCCGGCCGCCTCCTGCGGTGCGGCGGGCTGCGCGCCGGCTGCGCCGGGCAGCCGGGCCGCGAGGTCGGCCATGGTGCGGGCCCGCATCACCAGGGACGGGTCGACGGTGATCCCGCCGAGCCGTTCGATGGCGTTGGTGAGGTCGACGATGACCAGCGAGTCCAGGCCGAGGTCCGGCAGGGGGCAGTCGCCGGGGTCCTCGCCGAGCACGTCGACGAAGGCGTCGCGCACCAGCGTGTACGTGGGGCCGGGCGCGGCGGCCGTCGCCGGCGCGGGCTCGGCGGCGGGTCGCGCGGCCGACGCCGGGCCCGGTGCCGCCGGGCCCGGTGCTGTCGGAGCCGGTGCTGTCGGAGCCGGTGCTGTCGGGGCCGGCTGGGCGGATGCCGTCGGGGGCGCGGTCGGCGGCGCGCTGTCCGGCGCGGCGGCGCCGGGGAACACGACGCCCCCGCCCGTGCGCAGGTGCGCGGTGAATCCGGTCAGCGCCTGGTCGAGGGTGATCGAGTGCCCGGCGGCCACGGACTCGTCGGCCTCCATGCCGATGCCGACCCAGTTCGGCCAGGCGTGCGCGGTCACCGTCGTGCCGTCGTCGCCGGCGGCCTCGGCCAGCGCCAGCTGGTAGGCGTTGGCCAGGGCGTAGTCCACCAGTCCCCGGCCGGCGTGCGGCAGCGCGCCGGCGATCGAGGAGACCAGGGCGACGTAGCCCGCGCCCTGGGTGCGGGCGAGCCGCGTCACGTTGCGGGAGCCGGCGACCTTCGGCGCGGCCACCCGGGCCGCCTCCGACCAGGGCCGGCGACGCAGCGACCCGAACGGGTTGACCCCGCCGGAGCAGTGCACCACGCCGAGCAGCCGGCCCCACCGGCTGCCGAAGGACGCGGCGGCGTCGGCGAGCGCGGCGGCGTCGG
The DNA here is from genome assembly GCF_029581295.1 of Micromonospora sp. WMMD712. Taxonomy (NCBI): domain Bacteria; kingdom Bacillati; phylum Actinomycetota; class Actinomycetes; order Micromonosporales; family Micromonosporaceae; genus Micromonospora; species Micromonospora sp. WMMD712. Next base: position 543,772 of record NZ_CP120743.1, on the reverse strand, counting down.
CGACGTCGCACCGGAGGTAGTCGACCTCGGCGTGCGGCCGCAGCTGCGCCAGGAACGCCTCGGCGCCGGGGTCGGCCGGGGACCGGCCGACGATGCCGACGCGTCGCGCGCCGCCGTGCACCAGGTGCGCGACGAGCCGCCGGCCGATCGCGCCGAGACCGCCGGTGACGAGGTGGTACCCGTCGCCGTCCAGCGGGGTCGCCGGGCCGGGCCGGGCCGGGACCTGCTCCGGGGCGTACCGGATGCCCCGCCGGTAGGCGACGGCGGTGTTGACGCCGGGGCGCAGCGCGGCGAACTCGGCGGCGATCTGCCGGGCGCGGGTCTCGGCCGGGTCGCCGGCGTCGAGGTCGAGGGCCGCGACGGCGAACCGGTGCTCGGCGGCGGCGGCGCGGACGGTGAATGCCCGCGCAGCGGCCGCCGGGTCCAGCAGGGCCCGGTCGGCCTCGTCGACCGGGGCGGACCGGTGCTCGACCCAGACCACCCTCGCCTGCGCCGGGAGGGTCGCCGTGACCTCGCGGAGCTGCTCCCAGAAGCCGCTCAGGTCCGGTTCGGCGTCGGTGGGCGCGGCCGGGGCGGCGACCACGACGAGGGCGCGGGCGGGCGCGCCCGGGGCGGCGATGTCGGCGCCCTGGGCGGACAGCGCGGCGGAGACGACGCCCTCGGTGGCCCGGTCGGCGGCGACCACCCGGACGGTGACGCCGTAGGCCGACCCGCCGGTGCGGGGCGTGGTGGCCCGCCACCGCGTGCACAGCGCCTCGGGCGCGGTCGCTGCGGGAGCCCCGGCCGACGCCGACGCGGCGGGCTGCGGCGCGGTGGACGACGGTGCGGCCGCCGCCGTCGTCGCCACGGTCGCCGGGGCGCTGCGGGTGTGCCAGTAGTGGCCCCGGGCGAACGGGTAGGTGGGCAGCGCGACGATCCGGGAGCCCGGCGCGGACAGCGCCGCCCAGTCGATGCCGGGGTGGCCGCGCCGGGCCAGGTCGGCCAGCGCCTCGTGCCAGACGTCCGGCGGCCCGTCGGGGGTGGCCGGCGGCGCGGCGGCGGCCAGGGCGGCGTCGACGCGGGCCACCGGGAGGTGGCCGTCGGCGACGGCCCGGAGCTGCTCGGCGAGGGCCGCGCCGGTGGGGCCGGTGACCGCGCTCTGGTAGCCGAGGGGGGAGCGGCCGACGTTCGCGGTGTGGCAGAGGTCGGCGGTCCGCCGGTCGTCGTCGGAGGCGGCGAACACCTCGGCGTACGCGGCGGCGAGCCGGCGGACCGCCTCCTCGCTGGCGGCGGAGACCCGGACCAGGTGCGATCGCGGCGGCACCGGCTCGCGCGGGGCGGCGACCGGCGGCTCCTCCAGGATCACGTGGGCGTTCACCCCGCCCATCCCGAACGCCGACACCGCACCCCGCCGCGGCGAACCCGCCGTCCGGGGCCACGGGAGGGCCTGATCCGCCACGAAGAACGGCGACTCCTCAAACCGGATGTGATCATTCGGCCGGGTGACGTGCAACGTCGGCGGAATCAGCTCCCGCTCGAACGCCAACAACACCTTCACCACACCGGCCAAACCCGCAGCCGGCTCCAGATGACCGATGTTCGACTTCACCGAACCAATCGCACAGAACTGCGTCCGCGACGTGAACTCCCGCCACGCCCGCGTCAAACCCTCCACCTCAATCGGATCACCCAAACTCGTACCCGTCCCATGCGCCTCCACCATGCCGATCCCCTCCGGACCCACCCCCGCATCCCGCAACGCCGCCAGGATCACGTCCCGCTGCGCCGAACTGCTCGGCACCGTCAACCCACTCGTCCGGCCACCGTGGTTCACCGCCGTCCCCCGGATCACCCCACGGATCCGGTCCCCGTCACGCACCGCATCCGCCAGAGGCTTGACCACCACCGTCACCACACCCTCCCCCGGCACGAACCCGTCCGCCGCCGCGTCGAACGCCCGCGACGCACCCGTCGGGGACAGCGCGCGCAGGTTCCGCATCGCGGTGTAGTGCAGGGGCGACATGGCGAGGCGTACGCCGGCGACGATGGCCTGGTCGCACTCGCCGCTGCGGATGCTGCGCACCGCCGTGTGCAACGCCACCAAAGACGACGAACACAACGTGTCGATCGTCATGCTCGGACCCGACAGATCCAGGAAGTAACTCACCCGGTTCGCCAGGAAGGCGTTGTGGTTGCCGAGGCCGGCGGCGGCGTCCAGCTCCGGCGGGATGTTGTAGTCCTTGTAGTGCTGGTAGCTGGCGCCGACGAAGACGCCGGTCGAGGCGGGCGTGGACAGTGGCGCGGTCCCGGCGGACTCCAGCGCCTCCCACGCGGTGCGCAGCAGCCAGCGGACCTGCGGGTCGAGCACCTCCGCCTGCTTGGCGAAGAAGTCGAAGAACCGGGCGTCGAACTCGTCGATCTGCGCGAGGAAGCCGCCCACCGGTGTGCCGTCGGGGTCGCCGTCGGCGGGCCAGCGGAACGCGGGCGCCGGGCCGACGCCGCTGCCCCCGCCCGCCAGCAGGGACCAGAACCCCTCGGGCTCCGTCGCGCCGGGCAGCGCGCAGGCGACGCCGACGATCGCCATGTCGCGGGCGTCCCCGCCCGTCGCCGCGGCCGACCCGGTGGGGGCGGCGTCGGGGGTGGGCGGCGTGTCGGGGGCGGCGGGCTCGGCGGGCACGAGGGACGCCACCACGGCGGTGAGGGCCCGGCAGTCGCGTGCCTGGAGCACGTCGACCGGGCTGAGCGTCGCCCCGAGCCGGTCCTGCACCTCGGCGGCGACCATGGTGGCCAGCATGGAGTCGATGCCGGCGGCGGCAAGCGGGCTCGTCGCGCTGACCTGCGGGTCCCGCAGCACCGCCCGGACCAGGTCGACGACCGTCTCCTCCGTCACCCGGGGGCGGGACGGGGCCGGGACGGCACCGGCCGGCGGCTGGTCGACGGCGGGGTCGGTGGCCGGCGGGACCCGGTCGGGCGTGGGGGCGACGGCGGGCGGGGTGCCCCGGCCCGGGTCGGGCGCGCCCGCCGCGACGGGCCGGTACACGACGTCGTCGAGGAGCACCAGGGCCCGGCCGGCGGCGTCCAGGAGGGTGGCGGCGGCCCGCCGGCTGCCGTCGGCGTCCTGCCCGGCGAGGCGCAGGTGGACGTGGCGGGTGCCGGCCGGGTCGCCCCAACGCACCGCCCGGCCGATCGAGACCGGCAGGTAGGTCAGCGTGGACGCGGCCGGGTCGGCCAGGGTCAGCACCGCCATGGTCTGCAACGCCGCGTCGAGGGCGGCCACCGCCCGCACGCCCGGGTCCGCGTCGGCGAGGTCGACCTGGGTGAGTACGCCGGTGGCGCCGTACGCGACGTGCCCGATGACGCGCAGCGGGGCCCCGAAGTCGACGTGCTTGGCGGCGAACCACGCGTACAGGCCGGCGGGGTCGAGCGTGCGGGGGTAGCCGGCGCGCAGCGCGTCCAGCGCCACCGGCTCGGGGGCGGGGTCGGCGGGTTCGGCCGCGCCGACGGTGAGGTGGCCGACGGGCCGCCCGCCGTAGGAGAAGGTGGTCGTGTCGCCGGAGGCGTGGCTGGTGAGCCGGTGCCGGCCGGTGCCCCGCGCGGTGAACGCGAGCCGGCGCAGGACGGCGGCGCGGGCGAAGCCGCTGGCGACGAGGAACGCGGCCGGCAGCGTCTCCTCGCCGAAGACCCGGTGCGCGCCCAGCAGCCGGTCCAGGACGCGGTCGTCGGGCGCGGCGGGGCTGGCCGGGCGGGACGGGCCGGCGGGGCCGGCGAGGTCGCGGAAGGGGTAGGGCGGCAGCGGCACCCGGCGCTGCCCGCTGCCCGCGTGGAACCGCCGCCAGTCGACGTCGCGCCCGGCGACGTACAGGTGGGCCAGCGCGGCGAGCAGCGTGCCGTCGGGCGTGCGCAGCTCGGCGGCGATCCGCTCGGCGGTCAGCGGCACGTACCCGGCGAGCCGGCCGGCGAGGTCGGGGCCGCAGGGGACCGGGTCGCCCGCCAGGACGGTCGCGCCGCGCAGCACCGTCGCCGACGGGTCCGGCCCGAGACGCAGGGCCTGGCGCAGGCCCGCGCCCAGCTCGTCGGCGGTCGCGCCGAGCACGGCGATCCGGTGCGGCAGGTGGGCGCGCCCGACCGACGCGGAGAAGCACAGCGCCCCGGCGTCGACCGACCGGTCCCGCCCGATCAGCCGCTCCACGTCGGCGATCCGCCGGACGAGCAGCTGCGGGGTGTGCGCCGAGAGGACGAGCAGGTGTTCGCGGGCGGGCTCGTCGGGGCGGGCGGCGACGCCGGTGGGGTCCGGGACGTACTCCTCGACGACGACGTGGGCGTTGGTGCCGCCCATGCCGAAGGCGCTGATGCCGGCCCGGCGGGGGCCGGCGGAGCGCCACGGCCGGGGCTCGGTGGGGATGGCCAGCCGGCCGGCGGGCAGCGCGATGTGCGCGCCGAGCGTCTCGAACCCGGCCAGCGGCGGGATCTCGCCGTGCCGCAGGCAGAGCAGGACCTTCACCAGGCCGGCCAGGCCGCTGGCCGGCTCCAGGTGGCCGATGTTCGCCTTGACCGAGCCGACGTGCACCGGCTCGGTCCGGTCGCCGGCGAAGACCTCGGCCAGGGCGGCGATCTCGATCGGGTCGCCCAGCCGGGTCGCGGTGCCGTGGGTCTCGACCAGGGAGATGTCGGCCGGGGCGAGGCCGGCGTCGGCCAGCGCGGCCCGGATCACCGCCACCTGCGCCTCGCTGCGCGGCACCGGCAGGGCGCTGCCCCGGCCGCCGTGGTTGACCGCCGCGCCCCGGATCACCGCGTGGATCCGGTCGCCGTCGCGTTCGGCATCGTCGAGCCGCTTGAGCATGACCGCGACCGCGCCCTCGCCGGGCACGAACCCGTCGGCCCGGTCGTCGAACGGCCGGGGGCGGGTGGGCGACAGCGCGCCGAGCTGGCTGAGGCTGCGGTAGTACCAGGGGGTCAGTCCGACGTGGCAGGCGGCGACGATGGCCGCCCCGCACTGCCCGGTGCGCAGGCTCACCACCGCCTGGTGCAGGGCGACCAGGGACGACGAGCAGAGGGTGTCGACGGTCTGCGAGGGGCCGGTCAGGTCCAGCGCGTAGGAGATGCGGTTGGCCAGGACGGCGTTCATCGAGCCGAGGGCGGTGTGCGGCCCGACGGCGTCGAGGCCGGTGGCGTCGCGGTGGTGGGTGTAGGTGGCGCCGACGAAGACGCCGACGTCCCGCCGCCCGGCGCAGCCGCTGTCGTCGACGACGGACCAGGCGTGCTCCAGCAGCAGCTTCTGCTGCGGGTCCATCTCCTGTGCCTCGCGCACGGCGATGCCGAAGAACTTCGGGTCGAGGCGGTCGATCGCGGTCACGAACGCGCCGGTGCGGCAGTAGGTGCCGGTCATCTCGGGGCCGCGCCGCTGGAAGTGCTCGTCGATGTTCCACCGGTGGGCCGGGATCTCGGTGAAGGCGTCCGCGCCGGAGCGAAGCATCGGCCACAGGTCGGTCAGGTCGCGGGCGCCCGGCAGGTCGCCGGACACGGCCACCACCGCGATGTCGCCGCCGCGCGCAGCGGGCCGGGCGGCCGGCTCGGGGGCGGGCATGGACACCGGCTCGGGTGTGGACACCGGCGCGGGCGCGGGCTCCGGCTCGGGGGTGGCCGGCGTGGCGGCGGCCGGCGCGGGCGTGGCGGTGGCCGGGACGGTGGCCGGCGGCTCGGGGGCGGCGGGAGGTCCGGCCGCGTAGCGGGTGGCGAGGGCGGCGGCGAGCTCGGCGAAGTCGCCGTACTCGAGGAAGAGGGTCGCCGGGAGGGTGACCCGCCAGCGGCGGGACAGCTCCTCGGCCAGCTCGACGCTCATGATCGAGTTGATGCCGTAGTCGGTGAGCGGCGCGGTCCGGTCGAAGCCGTCGACGCCGAGCAGCTCGGCGAGGAACTCGGCGAGCCCGTCCTCGGTGCGCCCGGCGTCGACGTCACCGGCCGGGGCCGGGCCGGTCGCCGTGGCGGGCGCGGGGACCGGGGCCGCCGGTGTCGGCGGCGTGGCCGACGCCGGGCCGGTCGCCGCCTCGGCCCGGGTGCCGGCCGGGGCGTCGGGGTGGGCGATGACGACCTGCCGGACGTCGTCGCGCAGCACGGTCATCAGGGCGTCGAGCGCCTCGACGGTGCCCAGCGGCCGGACGCCACGACGGCGGAGCTGCTCGGCGACGCCGGTGCCCATGCCCACCTCGCCCCACAGTCCCCAGTCGACGCTGGTCCAGGGGGCGCCCCGCGCGTGCGCGTACGCGTCGAGGTAGGCGTTGGCGGCGGCGTACCCGCCCTGGCCGAGGTTGCCGAACGTCCCGGAGACCGAGGCGAACAGCACCGCGAAGTCCAGGTCGGTGCCGGCGACGGCGGCGGTCAGCTCGTGCAGCCCGTCGACCTTGGGGCGCAGCACCTGCGCCACGTCCTCGGCGGTGGTGCCGCGCAGCAGGCCGTCGCGGAGGGCGCCGGCGGCGTGCACCACGCCGTGCAGGTCGCCGAAGCGCTGCCGGATCTCCGCCACCACCGCCGTCAGCGCGCCGGGCGCGGCGACGTCGGCGGCGAACGAGGCGGTGCGGCAGCCGTACGACTCGATCCCGGCGAGGGCGTCGGCGTCGGCTCCGGTCCCGCCGGAGCGGCTGACCAGGGCGACGAGGCCGGCCCCGTCGCCGGCGAGGCGGTGGGCGACGGCGAGGCCCAGCCCGCCGTGCCCACCGAGGATCAGGTACCGGCCGTCGCGCCGCACGGGCGGCCGGCCGCCGTCGGACGCGCGCAGCGGGGCGCGGACCGGCACGTGCCGCCGGCCGGCGCGGTAGCCGACCTCGACCGGCCCGTCGCCGCCCAGCTCGGCCGCGAGCGCCTCGGCGGAGGCGGGGTCCAGGTCGAGGTCGACCAGGCGGGGCCGCAGCCCCGGGTACTCGATGGCGGCGGTGCGGACCAGGCCCCACAGGGCGGCGCGCGCGGGCTCGGGGGCGTCCCCGGCGGCGACCGGCTGGGCCCGTTCGGTGACGACGAGGAAGCGGCCCGTGCGCTGCCGCTGGCCGAGGGTCTTCAGGGCGGCGAGGCAGGCGTAGAGGCCGCCGCCCAGCTCGGCCTGCTCCGGTCGGGTCGGGCCGGTGTTCCACAGGTGCACGACGCCCTCGACGGGCGTGGCGAGCTCCTCCCAGAGCTGCCGGAACGCGGCCTCGTCGGGCCGGGGCACGACCCGCAGGTCGGCCCCGGCCGCCGGGGCGGGCCCCTCGGGCAGCACCTCGACGACCCGGGCGCCGTCGGCGCGCAGGGCCCGCACCGTGGCCGCGCCCACGGCGTCGGCGCCGCCGTGGTGCAGGACCACCCAGGTGCCGGTCGCCGGGCGGCGGGGCGCGGGGGCGTCGGCGGCGGTCCATTCGATGCGGGTGAGCAGCCCGGGAGCCGCGGCGGACCGGTGCGCCGGCAGCCGGCGCATGCGTACCCCGGTCAGTTCGGCGACGACCTGGCCGGCGGGGTCCAGCAGCACGGCGTCCGCGACGGACCAGGCGTCCTGCACGGCGGTGCGGCGCACCCGGACGGTCACCCCGGTGGTGAGCGCGGACAGGTTCGCGTACAGGGTGAACCGCGCGACGCCGATGGGCAGCATCGGGCCGGGCGCGTCGCCGTCGGCGAGATCCTGGAGGGCGCAGCTGACCACCTGGAAGACGCCGTCAAGGAGCAGGGGGTGGGAGTACCAGGGCACCGGCTGGGCCACCGTGGCGAGGCTCGCCTCGGCGGTGCCGTCGCCGACGGAGAGTCGGCGTACGGTGTGGAAGTCCGGCCCGTAGGTCAGGCCGGCCTCGGCCCAGCCGCGGTAGATCCGCTCGGGCGGTACCGGCACCGGGCAGGTCACCTCCCACGCGGCCGGCGGCCGGGCGTCGGCCGGCAGCGGCCCGCCGGTGCCGGTCGAGACGGCCTTGCGGCCGTCGGGGGTGACCGCGCTCAGCTCGAAGCGGGTCCGCTCGGCGAAGGTCACGTCGAGTCGGCCGGTGACCCGCTCGCCGTCGGCGACGGTGAACGGCCGGACGAAGGCGACGTCGACGAGTTCGAGCGGGGCGAAGGCCCGGCGCTGTGCGACCCCGAGCAGGGCCATCTCCAGTTGTACGGACGCGGGCAGGATGCCGAAGCCGGAGGAACGGTGCTGGGCGATGAACGGCTCGTGCCCCGCGAAGGTCTTCTCGTAGGTCTCAACCCGGTACGTCACGTTCCCTCGCTCAGTGCTCGTAGTGACGGTCGAACAGCGGATGGCCGGCGGCCTCGTCACCTGCGGTGGGTACGGAAACCTGTGCTTCGGGGCGGCGACGGTGCGCGGCGGCGGTCTCGTGGACGCGGGGCGCGCTCAGCTCGCGGCGTTCGAACGGGTAGGTGGGAATGGTGGTCGTGCGATGCCCCTTACCGGCGTGCACCCCCGCCCAGTCCACTTCTCCGAGGCCTCGGCTGTAGAACTCCGCCACCGCCGCATGCAACTGCGCCTGATCCGAACGCTCCCGCCGCAACGTCGGCAACCACACCAACCCGGCGTCGGGCAACACCTGCTTCCCCAGACCCGCCAACACCGGATGCGCACCGATCTCCCAGAACACCCCACCACCAGCCGCACCCACCAACCCCAACGCCTCACCGAACAACACCGGCCGACGAATCCCCCCACCCCACAACCCGGCATCCGCCACCGACCCCGCGTCATGCCACTGGCCGGTGATCGACGACGCGAACCCGATCCGCGGCGCCGACACCACCACCCGCGACACCACCTCCGCAAACGGCTCCACCGCACCCGCCATCGCCACCGAATGAAACGCATGACTCACCACCAACCGCTGACACCGCAACCCGGAATCCGCGCAGAACGCATCCACCACATCCGCCGGACCCGACACCGTCACACTCCGCGGCCCATTCCACGCCGCCACCTCCAATCCTGGATAGGAACCCACCGCCGACCCCACCACCTCGGCGTCAGCGAACACCGCAGCCATCGCCCCACCCGACGGCTGCTGCTGCATCAACGAGCCCCGCGCCACCGCCAACCCCAACACGTCTGCCAGCCCGAACACCCCCGCCGCCCACCCAGCCGACAACTCACCCACCGAATGACCGACCACAAGCCCCGGCCGAACCCCCCACGACTCCAACAACCGCACCAACCCCACCTGCACCGCCACAATCCCCACCTGCGCAAACCGCGTCTCCACCAACTCCCCACCCCGACCACCAAACAACAAATCCAACAACGGCACACCCAACGGCGACACCAACTCCGCACACTCGTCCAACGCCGACCGGAACACCGGCTCCACCCCATACAAACCCCGAGCCATCCCCGCATACTGCGAACCCTGACCCGAAAACATGAACACCGACACCGGCGCCGCATTCACCAACCGACCCACCGAACGAGACCCATCCGCCACCCCCGACAAACCCTCCACCACACCCCCGACGTCCACACCCGACACCGCCACCCGGAACCGATGCGACGCCCGACCCACATTCGCCGTAAACCCGAAATCCCCCAACCCACCCACATCCGACACCGACGACAACGCCCGCGCATAATCAGCCGCCAACCGCCGCACACCCTCCTCACCCGACGCCGACACCCGCACCACAAAAGACTCCTGCGACATCGGCTCACGCGGGGCGGCGACGGGCGGCTCCTCCAGGATCACGTGGGCGTTCACCCCGCCCATCCCGAACGCCGACACCGCACCCCGCCGCGGCGAACCCGCCGTCCGGGGCCACGGGAGGGCCTGATCCGCCACGAAGAACGGCGACTCCTCAAACCGGATGTGATCATTCGGCCGGGTGACGTGCAACGTCGGCGGAATCAGCTCCCGCTCGAACGCCAACAACACCTTCACCACACCGGCCAAACCCGCAGCCGGCTCCAGATGACCGATGTTCGACTTCACCGAACCAATCGCACAGAACTGCGTCCGCGACGTGAACTCCCGCCACGCCCGCGTCAAACCCTCCACCTCAATCGGATCACCCAAACTCGTACCCGTCCCATGCGCCTCCACCATGCCGATCCCCTCCGGACCCACCCCCGCATCCCGCAACGCCGCCAGGATCACGTCCCGCTGCGCCGAACTGCTCGGCACCGTCAACCCGCTCGTCCGGCCACCGTGGTTCACCGCCGTCCCCCGGATCACCCCACGGATCCGGTCCCCGTCACGCACCGCATCCGCCAGAGGCTTGACCACCACCGTCACCACACCCTCCCCCGGCACGAACCCGTCCGCCGCCGCGTCGAACGCCCGCGACGCACCCGTCGGGGAGAACGACCGCAGCCGGGAGCCGAGTTGGAAGTACTGCGGGGACATCGCGAGGTGCACGCCGGCGACGATGGCCTGGTCGCACTCGCCGCTGCGGATGCTGCGCACCGCCGTGTGCAACGCCACCAACGACGACGAACACAACGTGTCGATCGTCATGCTCGGACCCGACAGATCCAGGAAATAACTCACCCGGTTCGCCAGGATCGCGTTGTGGTTGCCGAGGCCGGCGGCGGTCTGCACCACGTCGCCGACGACCATGTCGCGGTAGTGCTGGTAGCTGGCGCCGACGAACACGCCCGTCGACCGGTCGGCGGCGCGGCCGGAGAGCCCGGCGTCCTCCAGGGCCCGCCAGGCGGACTGGATGAGGTGGCGCTGCTGGGGGTCGATCCACTGTGCCTCGGCGGGCGAGATCCGGAAGAACGCCGCGTCGAAGCCGGTCAGCTCGTCGACGAAGCCCGCGCGGCGCAGGTAGACGGTGCCGGGCTCGGCGTCCTCGGAGTAGTAGTCGTCGATGTCCCAGCGGGACTTGGGCACCTCGCGCAGGCAGTCCTCGCCCCTGGTGACGACCTCCCACAGCTCGTCCGGGCTGCCGGCGTTCGGGAAGACCCCGTCGACGCCGACGATCGCCATGTCGTGCCGGTCGGTCGCCTGCCGCGCCGCCGGGGCCACGGGGGCGGCGGGGGCGGCGGGGGCGGCCGCGACGGCGGGCGGCGGCGCGGCCGCCGGGGTGGGCGCGGGCGTCGGTGACCCGCCGGCCGGCGCTTCGGCCGGAGGCGCGGCGGTCGCCACGTCGGCCGGGGGCGCGACGGTCGGCGGCGCGGCCGGGGCGGCCTCGGCCCCGGGCACGGCGGTGACCCCGTACGTGTCGCGCAGCTCGGTGACGAGGTTCTCCACCGTCCCCACCTCGAGCAGCAGCGTCACCGGGATGTCGACGCCGAGCCGGGCGCGGATGTCCTGGGCCAGGGACACGGCGAGCATCGAGTCGAGGCCCTGGGCCTCCAGCGGGCGGTCCAGTTCGAGGGACTCGACGTCGGTCTCCAGCCCCTCGGCGATCCACCGGGCCAGCGCCGGACCGAGGGAGGCGGAGGCGGCGGAGCCGTTGGCGCGGTGGTGGCCGCTCGGCACGGCGGGGTGCGCGGGCGCGGCCGGGGCGCGGCCGTTGCCGGCGGCGGTCGTCGCGGTGGCCGCGCCGTCGTGCCGGGCCCGGTCCTGCGCGCCGGCGGAGCCGGGCTGGCCGGGCGGCGGGGCCGGGGAGATCCGTCGCCAGGTGATGCCCTCGGCCGTGAGCACGGGCCGGTCGCCGTCGAGGACGACGAGGCTGGCGGTGAGCAGGCCCGCGTCGGGCGCGCTGCCGCGGTCGCGGCGGGCGTAGACGCGCACGGCGGCGGGGAGCGGGGCGTGCACGGTCAGCCGCGCGATGGTGAACGGCACGTACAGGCCCTGGGCCCCGCAGGCGGCGAGGGCCACCTGGAAGGCGCCGTCGAGCAGCCGGGCGTCGACCGCGCCGGTGGGGTCGCCGTCGGCGCGCAGGGCGCCGAGCGCCTGGCCGTACGCCGTGGACAGCGACCGCACGCAGCGGAAGCCGGGGCCGTAGCGCAGGCCGTTGCGGTCGAAGTCGCGGTACATCTCGTCGAGGCCGACCGGGGTGAAGCCGACCGCGCTGGCCGGGGGCGTAAGCGCCGGGTCGGCGGGCGTCGGCTCGGTCAGCTCCAGGTCGGCCACGACGCCGGAGGTGTCGTCGCGGAAGGTGATCCGGTCGCCGGTGCGCTCGGCGGTGAGCGTGGCCGGGGGCTGCACGGTCGCCCGGAAGGTGAGGTCCCGCAGGGCGTACGCGGCGCGGCCGACGACCTCGGCGACCTTGCCGGGGTAGCCGGAGCCGGGCAGCGTGGGGTTGCCCAGGACGACGTGCTCGCCGGCCTCGGGGTGCTCGCTCCACGTCCAGCCACGCGGGCGTGGTGGGGCCGCCGTGAGCTGCGCGGGGGCGGGTTCGAGCCAGAGGTGCTTCTCCTCGTGGGGCGCGGTGGGGAAGCGCACGGGGGCGCGTTCGGTGGCCGGGAGGGTGTCGCCGGCGACGAAGCGGCGGGCCGCCGCGTCGAGGGCGTCGCGGTCGACGCCCGGCGGCGCGACGGTGCCGCCGGTCGCCGCCGGGTCGACGACGCCGACGTGCAGGTTGCGGGTGCCCTCGGCGCGGGCGAGGAACAGCATGAGCTTGTCGTCGAGCTGCTCGACGGTGTCGACGACGCAGGCGAGCCGGTGGGTCGCCGCGGGCCGCTGGCGGCTGGCCACGCAGAGCCAGGCCAGCGGCGGGCAGTACGGCGAGCGCAGCAGCAGGACCAGCCGGCCGGCGAGGGTCCGCAGCCCGTCGGCGGAGTCCGCCGACAGGGTGAGCAGGCCGGGGCCGGCGGCGGCGGGGGCCGGGGCGGGTTGCGGCGCCGCCGCGAGCACGGCGTGGGCGTTGACGCCGCCGAAGCCGAAGCTGCTGACCCCGGCGACCCGGGGTCCCGTCCAGGGCACGAGCCGGTCGGGGACGAACAGCGGCGAGTCCTCGAAGCGGAAGCCGCGGTTGGGGAAGGTGAGGTTGGCCGAGGGCGGGATGCGCTCGGCCTGCAACGCCAGGATCGTCTTGATCAGCCCGGCGATGCCGGCCGCCGGTTCGAGGTGGCCGATGTTCGTCTTCACCGACCCGACCGCCACGGTGGCGCGGCCGGACCCGCCGAGGGCGGCGCGCAGCGCCTCCAGCTCGATGAGGTCGCCGAGCTGGGTGCCGGTGCCGTGCGCCTCGACGTAGCCGACGCCGTCGGCGTCGACGCCGGCCCGCCGCATCGCGGTGCGGATGACCGCCTCCTGGGCGGTGCTGCTGGGCGCGGTGAGGAACCCGGCGGCGCCGGTGTGGTTGACCGCGGCGCCCCGCACGACGGCGAGGACCGGGTCGCCGTCGCGCTGGGCGTCGGCGAGCCGCTTGAGGACGAGCACCCCGGCGCCCTCGCCGCGGACGTAGCCGTCGGCGTCGTCGTCGAAGGTGCGGCAGACCCCGTTGGGCGAGAGCATGCCGTTGCGCAGGAAGGACCGGGTCTTGGTCGGGGTGAGGACCAGGTTGGCCGCGCCGACGACGGCGGCGTCGATCTCGCCGGTACGCAGGTACATGGCGGCCTGGTGCAGGGCGACCAGTGACGACGAGCAGGCCGTGTCGACGGCGAAGCTCGGCCCGGTCCAGTTGAACGCGTGCGACAGCCGGTTGGCGACCATGGACACGGCGGTGCCGGTGGCCACGTGCGGGTCGCCGGGGCCGATACTGCCGGCCACCAGCTCGGGGAAGTCGCTGGCGATGGTGCCGACGAAGACGCCGGTGGCGGTGCCGAGGGAGGCGGCGTCGTGACCGCAGCTCTCCAGCGCCTCGTCGGTGACGCTGAGCAGGATGCGCTGCAACGGGTCCAGCCGCCGGGCTTCCCGGTCGGTGAGGTGGAAGCGGGCCGCGTCGAAGTACTCGACGCGGTCGACCCAGCCGGTCGGCACCTCGTCGGCGTCGGTCCACAGGTGCGCCCAGCCCCGGTGGCCAGCCGGCGCGTCGCCGACGCTGGTGACGCCGCCGGCGAGGTTGGCCCAGAACTCGTCGGGGGTGGCCGCGCCGGGGAAGCGGCAGGCCATGCCGATGACGGCGAGGGCGTCGCCGTGGTCGGCGGGGGCATCGGCGGGAACGGCGGGGGCGTCGCCGTGACCGGCGCGGGCCGTGTCGTGGCCGGCGGGGGCCCGGCCCTGGCCGGTGCGGGTGTCGCCCGTGGCCGGGGCGGCCGGGGGCGCGGCCGGCGGCCGGGGGCGGGCCGGTTCCGGACGGTCGGCGGCCGGGGCGCCGGTCGCGGGCTGCTCCGCCGGGTCGGTCGCGGCCCCCGCCTCGGCGGCGACGACCGCCTCCGCGGCGGCGACGACCGCCTGCTCGGGGGTCTTGCCGGCGCCGCTGCGCACCGTGCCGGTCCCGGTGCGGGGCCGGTCGGCCGGGGCCGCCCCGGGCCGGAGCAGTTCGGCGAGCCGCTGCGGGGTGCCGGTGGCGAAGACGGCCGGCGGGGTCACCTCGACGCCGAACTCCTCGGTGAGGGCCGCCGCCGCGATCGTGACGTTGGCCGAGTCGCCGCCGAGGTCGAAGAAGTTGTCCGTGGCCAGGAAGACGTCGTGGCCGAGGACGGTGGCGAAGATCCGGGCGATACGCTGCGCCGGCGGCTCGGTCGACTCGGCCCTCGGCTGCTCGACGGCGGCGACGGAGGGCACGCCGGTGCGGATGATCGTGTCCCGGGACGGCTGGGGCAGCCGCGACCGGGCGATCTTGCCGTTGTCGGTCAGCGGCATGGCGTCGAGGCGCACGTAGGCGTCGGGCACCATGTACTCCGGCAGGCGCTGCCCGACGAACTCGTCGAGGTCGGCCTTGACGAGGGTGCGGTCGGCGACCAGGTACGCGGTGAGCCGCGGCTCGCCGCGGCCCTCGAACGGGACGGCGACCACGGCGGCGGCGGTGACGCCGTCGTAGCCGCCGAGGACGCGTTCGATCTCGGCCGGCTCGATCCGGTTGCCCCGGACCTTGACCTGGGAGTCGGCGCGGCCCAGCCACTCGATCGTGCCGTCGGTGTGCAGCCGCACGGTGTCGCCGGTGCGGTAGAGGCGCAGGCCGGTGGCCGGGTGGGTGAGGAAGACCTCGGCGGTGCGGTCGGGGCGGTTGGCGTAGCCCCGGGCCAGGCCGACGCCGGAGAGGTGGAGTTCGCCGGTGCCGCCGGGGGCGACCGGGTTCAGCTCGGCGTCGAGGACGTGCAGGTCGAGGTTGGGCAGCGGCTCGCCGAGCGGCAGGTACGACCCGACGGCGTCGACCCGGTGGGCGGACGCCCAGATCGTCGCCTCGGTGGGGCCGTACAGGTTCCACAGGGCGCGGGAGGTGGCGTGCAGCCGCTCGGCGACGGCCGGCGCGAGGGCCTCGCCGCCGGAGAGGACGGTGAGCCCCGGGCCGGGGGCCCAGCCGGTCTCCAGCAGCAGCCGCCACATGCTGGGGGTCGCCTGGGCGACGGTGACCTCGCCGATGAGGTCGGCCAGGCGGTGCGGGTCGCGGGCCACGGCCCGGGACGCGAGCGCGACCGTGCCGCCGACGGTCAGCGGCAGCAGCAGCTCCAGCAGGGAGATGTCGAAGGCGACGGTGGTGTGCGCGAGCATCACGTCGGCGGCGGAGGAGCCGAGCCGCCCGCCGATGCCGGTGAGGAAGTTCGCCAGCGCGGTGTGCCCGATCTCCACGCCCTTCGGCTCGCCGGTGGAGCCGCTGGTGAACAGCACGTAGGCGAGGTCCGCGCCGGTGACGGTGGGCGGCACGGCCAGCGCGGAGGCGTCCGGGCCGGGGATGGGCAGGACGGTCCCGACGGTCTCGCCGAAGGCGCGGCTGGGCGCGTCGGCCAGGATCAGGTCGCACTGGGCGACCTCCACGTAGCGGCGCAGCCGCTCCACCGGGTAGTTGGGGTCCAGCGGCAGGAACGCGGCCCCGGCGCGCAGGATGCCCAGCATCGCGGGGACGAGGTCGGGGCCGCGCTCGGTGAGCAGGCCGACGACGCTGCCGGCCTCGACGCCCTGGTCGTACAGGTGGGCGGCGACGGCGTCGGCCCAGGCGTCCAGGGTGGCGTAGTCGATGCTGCGGTCGCCGGCGCGCACGGCGACGGCGTGCGGCCGGGCGGCCACGATGGCCGCGACCAGGTCAAGCACGGTGGGGCCGGTCGACGTCGGCGCCGCCCCGGCGGCGTCGGACGCCACGTTGTCGACCGCGGTGCTGTCGGACTCGGCGGCCGGCGCGGGGGTCGGTCCGGCGACCGGTTCGGGGGCCGGCGACACCGGCGCGGCGGCGCGCGGCGCGGCCGGACCGGCCGCGCCGGGGAGCATCGCGCCGAGGGCGATGTCCTCGACCCGCTCGGCGAAGTCGAGGGCGTCGTCGGCGGTCATCGCGGTCTCGCGGACGAACACGATCGGCGGCCCGTCGTGCAGGCAGAGCAGGGCGATCTCGGTGTCCGGGTCGGTGGCGGCCTCCTCGTCGGGGTCGCGCTCCAGCACCATGACGCGGGTGAAGGTCGGCCCGTCGGAGCCGGGCGGGCGGTACGCCAGCCCGAGGCGGACCTCCAGGTCGGTGGCGTACCCGTGGCGGGCGGCGGCCTCGTCGAGCCGGTCGGCGAGGGCCTCGGCGTCGGCGGCGTCGAACCGGACCGGCACGCGCGCGGCGGCGAGCCCGCAGGTCGCCTCGGCCAGCGCGCGCGCCGACGACGGCGACCAGGCGAAGTCGAAGGTGGGGGCCTCCATGCGCTCGGCGAGCACGGCGAGGAACGCGCGGACGACGCTGACGGTCTCGGCCCGGGTCCGGGGCAGGTAGGCCAGCTCGTAGCGGCCGTAGTGCGCGGCGGCGGCGGAGAAGTCGGCGGCGGGCAGCGGCGCGGGACGCAGGTCGGCCAGGCGCGCCTTCCACCAGGGCTCGTGCCGGCGCAGCGGGGCCTGCGCCCCGGCGATCGCGGCGAGCCGCTCGGGCGGCGCGGCGGGCAGCGGCCGACCCGGGGCGATGCCGAGGCGCTGGGCGGCGGCCCGCGCGGACAGCGCGCTGCCGTCGACGGCCACGAAGTCGCTCAGCAGCAGGTCGGCGTCGGGGGCGGACAGCGTCAGGGCCGAGTCGGTGACGGCCGTGGCGACGGTCTCGGGCAGCGGGTCCTCGCGGGGGATGCGGCGGACCTGGCGGGTGAAGACCGCGCCCTGGGCGGTGACGAGGGTCGGCACGCCGAGCGGGTTGGGGAAGGTGCCGTAGTCGAGGGCCTTGGAGATGCGTTCGGCCTCGGCGGCCGTGGTGCCGGCGTGGATGAGGCCACCGGCGGCGATGCGGTCGGACTGGAGGTAGAAGCGGCGCTCCCGGCCGCTGGTGTCGACGGGTTCGGGCAGCGTCCCCGCCGCGACGTGCGGGACGAGGTCGGCGAAGAGGGCGATGCCGACCTCGGCCGTCTCGTAGGTCAGCGACAGGGCGGTGGAGTGGGTCCGGATCGGGAACCACCGTTCGAGCAGGACGGCGCCCGCGTCGACGCGTTCGGTCATCCGGTGCCAGGTCGCGGCGTGCCGGGAGGCGCCCTCGTAGAGCGCCCAGGCGGCGACGTTGCTGCCGCCGTAGCGGGGCAGCGGGCCGTCGTGGAAGTTGACGGCGGCCACCCGGGGCAGCTCCAGCACGGTGCCGGGCAGGATGCGGAAGTTGACGATGCTGAACAGGTAGTCGACGGGGGTGTCGGTCAGGGCGGCGACGAGGTCGGCGCGCGGGTCGAGCACGGGCACGCCGTGCTCGGCCGCCCAGGCGGTGGCGGCCGGGTCGTCGGTGAAGACGCCCTCGACGCGTACGCCGGCCGCGACGAGCTGGTCGGCGCAGCGGGCGAGGACCCGGGTGCCGCCGATGAGGAAGCAGTTGACCACGGCAGTCATCCCTCGTTCTCGACGGGGTCAGCGGTCTCCCGGGCCACCCAGGCGTCGATCTGGGAGACGACCTCCTCGTCGAGGGAGAGCTGGCCGGGCGACCACAGCGGGTTGGACAGGCCGCGGTGGGTGCGCTCGCACAGCTCCCAGTCCTCGTAGTTGGCCTTGTCCCAGAGGGCGAAGACGGCCTCGTGCGAGAAGTCGCTCTTGGCCGTCTCGGCGGGGTGGAACAGCCAGAAGTGCCGGACGATGCAGGTGCTGGGGCTCTCGGGCCAGACCCACTGCATCATCACGTAGTCGGCGGTGAAGCCGAAGAGCAGGTTCGGCAGGATCGTGATCCAGTTGATCTTCTTGAGGTCGGCCTCGGGGACCAGCGGCATGGGGGCGCGCTGGCTGCGCCCGGTCATGGAGACCGAGTTGTAGCTGTCCCGGATGACCTGCCACGCGCCGACGATGTCACCCT
This sequence comes from Micromonospora sp. WMMD712, assembly GCF_029581295.1. NCBI lineage: Bacteria > Bacillati > Actinomycetota > Actinomycetes > Micromonosporales > Micromonosporaceae > Micromonospora > Micromonospora sp. WMMD712. The sequence goes on along the minus strand of NZ_CP120743.1, from coordinate 525,592 downwards.
TGAGCTCGTAGGTGCCCGCGTCGTCGAAGTCGGTGATCCGGTGCAGGTCCTTGTGGGCCGTCGGGAAGTGCAGGCTCTCGTTGACGTTGTGCGCCACGAGCTTCCAGTTGGAGGCGACCGGGTAGTCCTTGGCCTGCACGCACTTGAGGTCGGCCAGCTCGTAGACGCGGGCGAACTCGCCGAACTCGCCGAGGGAGGCGTCGAGGTCGGGGGCGTCGTCGGAGAAGGTGATGAAGACGACGCCGTACCGGACCTCGGTGCGCACCGGCAGCAGGCCGTTCTTCTCCTTGTCGAAGAAGTGGTCGAAGTAGGTGCCGTTGAGGCTCTTCAGCTTGCCGTTGCGGTCGTAGACCCAGCAGTGGTAGATGCAGACGAGGCTCTGCCGCTTGCCGGCGGCCTCCTCCACGAGCCGGTAGCCGCGGTGCCGGCAGTAGTTGTGGTACGCCTGGATGCCGTCGTCGCCGTTGATGATCAGCACCGAGCCGGTGCCGATGGTCAGGGTGACGTAGGACCCCTTCTCGGGGAACCGGGAGACGTGGTCCACCGGCAGCCACCGGCGGCCGTAGATGCGTTCCATCTCCCGGCGGTACTGCTCCTCGCCGGTGTAGAACGCGTGGGACCGGCCACGGCCGCCGGTGTCGTAGTAGGCCCGCTGGTCGTCCTGTTGGCCGATGAGGTCGAACATGCTGGACGCGCGCGTCATCTGCTTGACTCCTTGAGGATGAAGTGCACCGAACGAGGGGCGGAGGGCCGCGGCCCTCCCCCGTCGTGCCGCGCTCGCCCGGCGCGGCCTCACTCAGGTCAGGACGGTTCGTAGATGCGCTTGTGCTGGGGCACGCCGGCGTCGTCGTAGAGCCGGTCCAGGTTGTCCGGCGCGAAGATCTCGTAACCCTCCACCCCGCCGGCGATGATGCCGAGCATCTTGGTGGTCCACTCCTGGCTGGTGCTGATCGCGCCCAGCACCGTCTCCAGGTAGGGCGTCAGGGTGAGTTCGGCGACGCTCGTCGTGTAGTCGTAGACGGGGGCGGTCTCCTCGTCGCGCACCTTGACGTAGTCGGCGAGGGCGTCGTCCATGGTCCGCGCCCCCGACAGTCCCTCGTGGATGCGGTCGGCGAGCAGCTCGCCGTGCAGGAAGGCGTCGGTCATGCCCCAGCCGGTGATCGGGTCCTTGTGGTAGCCGGCGTCGCCGACGAGCGCCCAGCCCGGCCCGTGCGACTGGCGGTAGTAGTTGTCGGGGTAGCGCATCGGCCGCAGCGGCTCCTCGCGCCGGCCCTGGTCGCGCAGCTGCTGGGCCATCTCCGGCTCGACGTCGTCGAGGACCGCCAGGAAGCGGGCCTCGGGGTCCTGGCGGAACTCCTTGAGCTGCCGCCGGGTGCAGATGACGGCGACCATGTTCAGGTCGTCGTTGGTCGGCCAGGTGCCGTACCACTGCTCGTGGAAGCCGGTCTTGTGGTGCAGGCCCCAGTCCAGCCCGCTGTAGTAGGAGTAGTAGGTGAACCCGGCGGCGGGCCGCACGTTGTAGAGCTCCGCGCCGACCTTCCTGGCCACCGTGGAGTGGAACCCGTCGGCGCCAACGACGACGCTGGCCCGGAACTCCCGGTCCGGCCCGTCGCCCTCGCGCCCGCGGATGCCGACGACCCGGCCGTCGGCGAAGACCAGGTCGGACACGGTGAACTGCTCGAGGACCTCGACACCGGCGCAGCGGGCGGCGTTGACCAGGATCTCGTCGAGCACGATGCGCCGGGGGCAGTAGACCGCGTCGATCCCGTCGATGGGATCGGCGAAGCCCACCAGGGGGATGCCGTGGTTGGCGTAGTTCATCTTGCGGATGGCCGGGGTCTTCGCGTCGATCACCTCGTCGAGCAGGCCCCATGCCTGGAGGCGGGCGAGCCCGGACTGGTGGATGTAGTGGGTCGACACCGCGTCGCTCGGAAAGGAGGAGCGGTCGACCATCAGGACCCGGTGGCCGCGCCTGGCCAATAGCATTGCGACTGGCGAACCAGCGCAGCGCGCACCGACAACGATTACATCGAACATGGGCTTGCTCCGATCAGTCGTCAGCCCGAGATAAAGCAGCCGTCCAATGCGGGTGCGGGATGGCCAAGAGGCTAGTAACGGGGTTCCTTTCGGTCAATGGATAGGCATCGCACCCGGTTGCCGCGGGCACCTATCAGAACGGCCATCCAAGCGCCGATCCCCTGCACGTTGACCATGAACCCCGACAAATACCCGACCGAGATGTGACGCGCATCATACTCCTAAAATTTCCTGAAAGAATGCTGAGAACCCGCCTGACCAGCGGAAATTACCTACAGTAATAAGTAACGGTGCCGGAAATCGCGGCGCCGAACCAGGCGACACCTTGCCCGATCCCGACAGAAGCGGTCCTTGCCGGGCGAAATCCCGCAGGCGGCGCGGATGCGCCCCATAAGGCGACCAACGGCCCGAGAAGGTGCCAGTAACGCCGTACACACCGAACGCTACATTCCCACCATGACCAGCCTGAGCTGGGAAAACAGGACCGCCATGGTTGACGGGGGGCAATTAACCGATGCGCCGCCGGCCCGCCCCGTCGGTTGCCCGTAGCAATTTCTGCATCGGCAGATGGTTGCCTCGCCGAACATTTGCCCTGGATAACGACGGGGGCGGCGGGACGGCATCTGACGCGCCGACCGGCCGGCCCCGGCCGCGTCCCGGCACGCCGGCCAGCCCGGCCGATCCGTCGAGTGGTCGGGCAACGCGGGTCGACACCGGAACGATATTTCCGTCCATTATCGGGGGCGAGAAAGGCAGCGGCGGTAAGTTGCTTCGGTGAATCCTGCCCTCGCCCCCCGAACGCGAATGACGCGAGAATCGTCCGCCCCCGCGCACGACAGCGCGGAGACGATGGGAAGAGCCGTGTCGACCGAATCCGGGACGGGCCCGCCCGACGAGACCGACCACCGGAGTCCGCCTTTCGGGAGACCATTCCGCACGTTCTCCGGAACGCATGCCGAAAGCTGGCGCACGAAAGGCGCGGTCGACGGGCCCGAGCGAACCGGAACGGCCCGCCGTCGCACGGCGCCCGCGGCGGCGCGCGCCGCCGCGGGCCGCGCCGCGCAGCCGCCGGGGGCGGGCCCCGGAGACCCGGTGAACCGGCACCTCAGCAGGGCCGGGACGTGTCACTCGGGAGTGACACGTCCCGGCCGCCGGCCCCCGCCAGCCGGGAGGGGCTGGAGCCGTGCCCGTGACACCCCCTCCGCGGCGCAATTCCCACCGATGACAATTCCGCGAGGTGGCCTCCCGGCACCCGGCACGGCTCCCGGCCACAGTCCGGGCCGCCCCCTTCCCCGGCCTCCCCCGTCGCGCCACCGGCGAAGGCCGCCGACTACGTTCCACAGCTCACGCACAGGATTGGCAACGAACCCGAAACACATCGAGGCATGACAATAGAATCCGGCCGCGTTCCACCTGGCGGACACCGCGCGGGGTGCCCACAATCAGATCCGCCCGGTATGCAGCGCACGATCGGCGGCCGTCGGGTAGGGCGGCCGCCCGCATCCGTTTGTCGTGGCCACCCCGGCGGATCACGCGATCGCGGTGCCCCGGCCCCGGTCGCCCGCCGGGCCGACCGGCCGCCCGCCGCCGCACGGCCGGCGGCGCGTTCGCCGCCCACCGGGGCCCGGGCCCGCCCCGGCACGCCATAGGGCAACGCTATGAACCGTTCGGTATATATAGATGTTCGCGGATTGACCTTAGGCTCCCCACAACCGCTCGGACCGGCCCTACGGGCTCACGACGGAGCCCGGGCCGGCCAGAACAAGGGAGGACCGGGAGATGACACTCCCCCGCACGAGCCCCCGCCGGTTGGCCGCCTTCGGCGTCCTCACCACCGCCGCGTTGGCCGCCGCCACGGTCGGTGCGCCGGCCAGCGCGGCGCCCGCCACCGGCGAGATCCTGTCCGCCGGCAGCGCCACGGCGGTCAAGGACAGCTACATCGTGGTGCTGAAGGACAGCGCCGTCGGTGGCCGGGCCGGCACCCGGACCGCCGCCGTCGCGAGCTCGGCCGGCACCCTCGCCGGCCGGTACGGCGCCACCGTCGGCCACGTGTACGGCGAGGCGCTCAACGGCTTCGAGGCCCGGCTGTCGGAGCGGGCCGCCAAGCGGCTGGCCGCCGACCCGGCCGTGGCGTACGTCGAGCAGAACCAGACCGTGACGGCCACCACGACCCAGACCAACCCGCCGTGGGGCCTGGACCGGATCGACCAGGCCGCCCTCCCGCTGTCGGGCACCTACAGCTACGTCAGCACCGGCTCGGGGGTCACCGCGTACATCATCGACACCGGCATCCGGACCACCCACAGCCAGTTCGGCGGGCGGGCCGTCGACGGCTACGACGCGGTCGACAACGCCCTGCCGGCCGCCGACTGCAACGGTCACGGCACGCACGTCGCCGGCACCGTCGGCGGGTCGACGTACGGCGTGGCCAAGAGCGTCCGGCTGGTGGCCGTGCGGGTGCTCAACTGCTCCGGCAGCGGCACCACCGCGGGCGTCATCGCCGGCATCAACTGGGTGACCTCCAACCACCAGGCCGGCCAGCCGGCGGTGGCGAACATGAGCCTCGGCGGCGGCCTCAACACCTCCCTGAACACCGCCGTGGCCAACTCGATCGCCGACGGCGTCACCTACGCGGTGGCCGCCGGCAACTCCAACGCCAACGCCTGCAACACCTCCCCGGCGGCGGTGCCCACGGCGCTCACCGTCGGCGCGACCCAGAGCGACGGCGCCCGCGCGTCGTACTCGAACTACGGCTCCTGCCTGGACATCTTCGCGCCGGGCTCGGCCGTGCTGTCCGCCTGGTACACCAGCGACACGGCCACCAACACCATCAGCGGCACGTCGATGGCCTCGCCGCACGTGGCCGGCGGCGCCGCCCGCGTGCTGCAGAACAACCCGTCGTGGACCCCGGCGCAGGTGGCGTCGTACCTGACCTCCACCGCCAGCACCGGCACGGTGGGCAGCCCCGGCAGCGGCTCGCCGAACCGCCTGCTCTACCTCGCCCCCACCAGCTGACCTGACGACCAGCCGCCGGCCCCGGGGTGACCACCCCGGGGCCGGCGCGTCGGAGGAAAGGACCGGACATGATCGTTCCTGGCACCCGACGCCGGCGGTCGCTGGCGGCCACCCTCGGTGTCGCCCTCGCGCTCGGCGCGGGCCCGGCCGCCGCGTCGCCGGCCGCCGCGGCCACCGGACCCATCCGGCACGCCGGCGGCCCCACCGCCGTGCCCGACAGCTACCTCGTGCTGCTGGACGACCGGGCCGCCGCCGGGTCGGCCGCCGCGGTCGCCGCCACCGCCGACCGCCTCGCCGGCAGGTTCGGCGGCGTACGCGGCCACGTCTACCACGCCGCCGTACGCGGCTTCGAGATCCGCCTGCCCGAGCGGGCCGCCCGCCGCCTCGCCGCCGACCCGGCCGTGGCGTACGTCGAGCAGAACCACGTGACGACGCTCGCGGCCGGCGTCCAGCTCAACCCGCCGTCGTGGGGACTGGACCGCATCGACCAGCGCGCGCTGCCGCTCGACGGCCGGTACGCCTACCCGAACACCGCGCCGAACGTGCGCGCCTACGTCCTGGACACCGGCATCCGCGCCAGCCACGTCGACTTCGGCGGCTCGGTGACCGGCGGATACGACGCGGTCGACGGGGCGCTGCCGGCCGACGACTGCAACGGCCACGGCACCCACCTCGCCGGCACGGTCGGCGGCCAGCTGCACGGGGTGGCCAAGGACGTCCGGCTGGTGCCGGTGCGGGTGCTCAACTGCACCGGCAGCGGCACCTGGGCCCAGGTCATCGCCGGCATCGACTGGGTCACCCGCAACGCGGTGAAACCCGCCGTGGCCACCATGGGCCTCGGCGGCAGCGCCAGCAGCACCGTGGACGCCGCGCTGACCGCCTCCATCGCCTCCGGCGTCACGTACACGGTGCCCTCGGGCAGCTCGTCCAGCGACGCCTGCAACTTCTCGCCCGCGCGGGTGCCCACGGCGCTGACGGTCTCCGGCACTCTCCCCACCGACGTGAAGATGAGCTCGGCCAACTACGGCGTCTGCGTGGACATCTTCGCCCCCGGCGGCAGCATCACCTCGACCTGGAACACCAGCGACACGGCCACCAACACGGTCAGCGGCAGCCCGATGGCCGCCGCGCACGTCGCCGGCTGCGCCGCCCTCGTGCTCTCCGACCATCCCACCTGGACCCCGGCGCAGGTGGCGGCGCACCTCGCTGCGACCGCGACCGTCGGTGTCGTCGGCAGCGCGGGCGCCGGCTCGCCGAACCGGATGCTCTACTGCGGCCCCTGACGCCCCGGTGACCGTCCCGCCCGCGGGCCGCGCGGGCGGGACGGGCCACGGCGGGCGGCCCGGTCAGCGCCGCAGCACGGTGACCGCCTCGGCCCCGCCGACCAGGTCCAGGTCGAGGCGGTCGGTGGCGGTCTCCCAGCCCGGGGTGGCGATGACCGCGCCGCCGGCCACGCCGACGCGCCGCTCGGCGTGCACGGTGACCGAGCCGGCCCCCCGGACGGCCCGCACCCGCACCGGCCGCAGGTCCGGCACGGTCACCGTGAGCTGGTTGGCCCCGGCCGTCAGCCGCACGGCAAGGCTGCCCGCCGCGGCCGGCAGCCGCAGCTCCGTGCGGTCGGTGCCCCCGGCGAGATCCACGCCGGTCAGCCGGCCGGCGCGCAGGTCGAGCAGCTGGGTGCTCGCGCCGCCGCCCATCACCAGCCGCCAGGCCACCCGCGAGGTGAGCCGGATCTGCACCGCCCCGGGGCCGGCGCGGCCGGTGGGCGTCAGGTGCAGCGCGACGCCCTCGGCGGTGCGCACCGGCCGCGGGACGCTGTCGCCGTCGACCGGGGTGCTGATCCGGTAGAGGTCCGCGCCGAGGTCGGCGAGGCGCAGGTCGACGGCGGTGGTGCCGGTGACCAGCTCGAACGCGGCCCGGGACCGCCCGCCCAGGGGCGCGGTGACCGTGTGCGGGAGGCCACCGCCGGCTGCCGGGCCGCCGCCGCCCACCGCCGGCCCGGTCCCCGCCGCGCGCAGGCCGGGCGGGCCCGCGGCGAGGGCGAACGCGCCGACGGCGAGCAGGGCCAGGATCACCCCGACTCCGACGACGCCGAGGACCGGCCGACGGCGGGGGGCCGCGCGGCGCCCGGGTTCGACGTCGATCACCGGGCCCGCGAAGAAGCCCGACCCGCCGTACGCGTCGGCCCGGCGCGCTGCGTCGACGTCGACGTGGGGATCGGGCTCCACCACCACCCCCGTGACGACACGCGGCCGGCGACCGTCGGCGTCGGACGGTGCGGGACGCGTCTCGGGTACGGACATGCGCTGAACCTCTCTCCCGGTGGACGGCACCGGGGAGTACGGATCCGGGGCCGGGATCGATCGACGCCCGGCGCGGCGAACCGAGCGTCGTCGCCGGCCGCCCCGCGCAGCACGGCCACGCCGCCGCCGGCACCCCGGCGGCGGCGTGGCGCGGGTGGGTCCGGTCAGTAACGCGACCACTTCTGGTTGGCCGCGCCCGTGCAGTCCCAGAGCTGGAGCTTGCCGCCGTTGGCCGGGTTCTGGTCGCGGACGTCGACGCAGCGGTTGGCGCTGAGGTTCACCAGGTCACCGTTGCCGTTGAGGGTGAACCGCTGGACCGGGTTGCCGTTGCAGGTGACGAGGTTGACCTCGGTGCCGTTCGCGGTGCCGGCCCAGGCCGGGTCCATGCACTTGCCCATCGCCCGCACGGTGCCGTCGGAGGCGAACGTCCAGGCCTGGGCGGCGGTGGTGTTGCAGTCCCAGATCTGGAGCTTGGCGCCGTCGACGGGGTCGGCGTTGGGGATGTCGACGCACCGGCCGCTCTGCGCGCCGCGCAGCCGGGTGGTGCCGGCCGGCGGGTTGCCGCCGGAGGTGTACCCGGACACCCGGACGTAGTCGACCAGCATCTGCTGCGGGAACTGCGTGGTGGCGTCGGGGTAGCCCGGCCAGTTGCCGCCCACCGCCACGTTGAGGATCATGAAGAACGGGTGGTCGAACACCCAGCGGTTGCCGCCGAGCCGGCTCGGGTCGACCCGGTGGTACTCGACGCCGTCGAGGTACCAGATGATCGAGTTGGGCTCCCAGTCGACCCGGTAGGTGTGGAAGGCGTCGGCCAGCGGGGCCCCGATGGTGCGGCTGTTGGTGATGCCGCCGCCACCGGAGTAGCCGGGGCCGTGGATGGTGCCGTACACGGTGTTCGGCTCGCGGCCGATGTTCTCCATGATGTCGATCTCGCCCGCGTTCGGCCAGCCGACGCTGCCCATGTCGTTGCCGAGCATCCAGAACGCCGGCCAGATGCCCTGACCCCGGGGGATCTTGATCCGGGCCTCGAACCGGCCGTACGCCTGGGTGAAGGTCGCGGCGGTCAGCAGCCGGGCGGAGGTGTACTCGCACCGGCCGTAGTGGCACTGGTAGTTGGCCGGGTTCTCCTTGCGCGCGGTGATGACCAGGTTGCCCTGGCCGTCGTGCACGGCGTTGCTGGTGCTGTTGGTGTAGTACTGCCGCTCGTTGTTGCCCCAGCCGCTGCCGCCGATGTCGAACCGCCACCGGCTCTGGTCGACGGGCGTGCCCGCCGGGGCGTTGAACTCGTCCTGCCAGGTGATCCCCCCGATGGCCGCGGCGGCGGGTTCGACGTGGCCGGGCAGGACGAGGGACACGGTGGAGGCGACGAGCGCGGCGGCGGCGAGGGCGAGCGCCCGGGGGACGGATCGGAGTCTGGTCACTGGGTCTCCTCGGTGGACGGTCCGGGCGGCGACGAGAGTGAGGCGGCCGCCCGGCGACGGCGCGCAGAGAGCGCTCTCTCTATAGCGAAGTCTGTCGATGTATCATCTTTCCGTCAAGACTCCTGCCAGTTCCGGAGGGTCACCGGGGGAACCCGGGGCGTCGCCCCGGCGGGCCGGCGGGCGGCGGAACCCGTAGAGTCTCGCCGTGATCGAGATCGGCGCACGGGTCGACCTGCCCCACCCCACCGGCCGGGTCTGGCGCGCGTTGACGGACCCGACGCTGCTGGCCCGCTGGTACACCGAGGTCGAGCCCGCCGCCGGCCGGCCGGGCCGGCTGCTGCTCTACACGGCGGGGCTGCCCGGCTTCGACGCCGCCGTCGACGCGGAGGTGACCGAGCGGCGGGAGCCGGACGCGCTCGTCCTGCGCTGCCAGGAGGCCGGCCGGCGCACCCTGCTGAGCTGCGCCGTCACCCCCACCGCCGAGGGCTGCCGGCTGACGGTCCGCGAAACCCTCGACCACGGCCCCTGGCCCGTCGAGCAGCGCGTGCGCCGCGAGCAGTTCTACCAGCAGGCGCTCGCCGGCCGGCTGCCCGCCATCCTCGACTGGCTGGCGTTCCAGCAGGTCGACCTGCTCCGCGACCAGGGCCCGCCGACGGCCGAGATGCCGGTCGTCGAAGCGGCCGGCCCCGCGCCCCGGGCGCGCCGTCGGCGCCGGGCCCCGCTGGTCGCGGCGCTCGGCGGCGGCGTGCTGGTCACCGGGCTCGTGACCTGGGCGCTGCTGCCGTCGGACCCGGACCGCGCCGCCGCCCCGGAACCGGCGACCGTCCCGCCCGTCGCGACCACCGCCGCCACCAGCGGTCCGCCCCGGGCCACCCCGACCGCCCGGCCCACCCGCGAGGCCACCCCCAGCGCCCGCCCGAGCCGCTCCGCCTCGCCCACGCCGTCGCGGACGCCCACCGCGGCCCCGACGCCGGCGACGCCCCTCGCCGCCCGGTACGAGACCGTGGACACCCGGTTCTTCGGCTACACCGGCGAGGTGGTCGTCGACAACGCGGCCGGCGCGGCGGCCCGCGACTGGACGGTGGTGCTCACCCTGCCCTCGGGCAGCACGGTCGACGACGTCGAAGGCGGCGAGTGGGAGCAGGACGGCCGGTCCGTGACCATCACCGGGCCGGCGGTGCCACCGGGCGGATCGCAGACCGTCCGGTTCGACGTCCGCGACGCCGACCCGTTCGTCAAGGCGCCCGAGGCGTGCGCGGTGGCGGACACCCCGTGCGCCGGCCTGTGACGGTCGCCGGGGCGGATCACCGGAAGGGCCGGCCCCGGCCCAGGGCGTCGGCGTACCCCCAGCGGCCCCGGATGTCGAGCAGCTCGATCTGGCCCATCTCCTCCGGCACCCCGGCGTCGACCGCCAGGTGGTCGTTGTGGGGTTCGAGGCCGAGCAGCGCGCGCAGCAGCAGCAGCGGCGCCCCGGCGGAGGGCGCGTACGGGTTGTCGGTGAAGTGGTGCGGCACGGGGACCCGGGTGACGGCCCGGTCGTAGCCGGCGAAGTACGGGGGCAGCGCGCCCTCGAAGTGCTGTCCCGCCTCCAGCAGCGCCAGCGCGATCCGGGCCGCCTCCTGGCGGAAGCCGTAGCGGCGCAGCCCCCAGACGATGAGGGAGTTGTCCGCCGGCCAGATCGCGCCGGTGTGGTGGCCCAGCGGATTGAACTGCCCCTCGGTACTGGCCAGGGTGCGCACCCCCCAGCCGGAGAACAGGGCCGGCCCGAGGAGGTGGCCCACCACGCCCGCGGCGCGTTCCGGCGCGACGATCCCGCTCCACAGCAGGTGCCCGAGGTTGGACGCCAGCGCGTCGACCCGCTGGCCGTCGGCCTGCAACGCGAGCGCGTAGCAGCCCCGGTCGGGCATCCAGAAGTCCCGGTCGAACCGCTCCCGCAGCGCGACGGCGTCGCGTTCGAGCCGGTCGGCGTAGGCCGGGTCGTTCCAGAACAGCCGGGCCATCCGGGCCGCCCGCAGCCGGGCGTCGTAGGCGTACCCCTGGATCTCGCAGATCGCCTGCGGGTAGGTGGCGAGCCGGCCGTCGCGGAAGCAGATGGCCTGCGCCGAGTTGCGCCAGCTCTCGTTGACCGGCCCGGCCCGGCGCTGCCGGCGGCTGGACCAGACGTAGCCGTCGCCGACCGCGTCGGCGTAGTCGTCGAGCCAGCCGATCGCGGCGCGGACCTCGAACTCGTAGCGGCGGACCAGCTCGGCGTCGCCGGTCCAGCGTTCGTACTCGTCGAGCAGGATGACGAACAGCGGCGTGGTGTCGGCGGCGGAGAAGTCGGTCGCGTCGGGGGTGTCGGCGAAGGCGGCCGACTCGCCGTAGCGGCTCTCCTGGACGATCCGGCCCGGCTGCTCGCCGCGGAACGGGTCCATCCGGGCGCCCTGGCTCAGCGCCAGGATCCGCAGCGTGCTCACGGCCCGGTGCGGCAGGAACGGCAGCACCTGGAGGCTGCTGACCAGGCTCTCCCGGCCGAGCAGGGTCATCGACCAGGGCAGGCCGGTGGCGGGCAGCCGGTCGCGGTAGTTGAGGCCCTGGTAGTACAGGGCGGCCAGGTCGCGCACGCTGCGCCGGTACGCCTCGGCCAGCGGCCCGTGGTCGGCGCGCAGCTCGGGCACCCCGGCGACGATCTCGTCGATCTCCCGGCCGGCCTCGGCGCGGGACCGGTGGATGGCGCTGCGCAGCCGTTCCCGCAGGTCCCGTCGGCGCAGGTCCCGCACCAGGGTCAGCACGCGCAGCCGGACCGTCCAGGTGTCGTGCGGGGCCACGGAGACCGCGAAGGAGAATCCGCGCTCGTCGACGCTGGCGGGCGCGCTGGCCGAGACGACCGTCTCCCGGTGCAGGGTGTGTCTGCGGTAGTGCAGCCGCAGCGAGCTGTCGTCGATCGTGGCGGTCACCTCGCGGGCCCGGCGCAGGCCGTCGCGGATGTCCTGCACCTCCGCGAAGTCCGCCCCGACGTCCAGCCGGACGGTGTACCGCACCGGGTCCGCGCCGTAGTTGAACAGGGTGACCTCCTCCTCGAAGGCCTCCCCCACGAAGCGGTGCCGCAGGATCGACGTGGTGGCGTTGACGTAGTGCGTGGGCTCGCCGGGCACCAGGGCGAACTTCGACTCGAAGGAGCGCACGTCGTCGATCGACAGTTCGGTGAGTCGTTCCCCGTCGAGGCTCAGCCGCCAGGTCGACAGGAAGCGGGTGTCGAAGAAGAAGAGGCCCAGCGGGGTGACCGGTTCGGCCACGACGTCCCCGTTGCGGGAGCTGAGCATGAACATGTTGCCGTAGAAGATGCTGGTCGTGTCGTGCGACCCGACGCCGTCGCGCTCGACGTCGGGCAGCACGTCGGCGCCCGGTCCGGTGCCGCGGCTGTCGGCGCGGACGGGCAGCAGCCGGCGGAAGACCAGGAACAACGGCAGGTCGCCCTCGACGGACACCACGCCGCGAAAGAGCATCGCCACACTGTGGTCGGCGCCGGCGACCAGCCGTTCGAACGTCTCGGGCCGCATCTCCACCAGGCAGTCCGGGTCGTGGCCGTGGCGGGCCACCCGGGCCCGCCCGCCGTCGAGGGTGACGAACCAGGTGCTGGTCGGCCCGTCGTCGGTGACGAAGCGGAACGCGATGAGCCCGGTGGGCGTGGTGGGCAGTCGGCCCCGGGACGCCTCCGGGAGGCCGGCGAAGAAGCGGTCGATTTCCGCGCTCACGGGGCGCTCCTGTCACCACGCACCCGCACACCCCTTCCGCTATAGCTGACGAAACGGATGTAATGGCACGAAGGCCACAGTACGCTATGGCGGCCCGCGACGGCCGCGCTTCAGTGGAACGAGAAGCTCACCCACCCACCGCCCGGGAGGGCCCGATGACCGACCGACACACCGCCGCCGGGATGCGCTACTGGACGTACGGACGCGGCCGGCGCGACACGTTTCTGCTGGTGCACGGCTGGTGCTGCGACCACCGGTTCCTGGAGCCGGTCGCCCGGCACCTGGCCGGCCGACCGGCCCGGGTGATCGCGGTCGACATGCCGGGGCACGGGCAGAGCCCGCCGCCGCCCGAGGGCTACGGCGTGGAGCAGCTCGCCGCCCGGCTCCGGGCCCTGGCCGCCGAGCTCGACCTGCGGCGGGTGGTCGTGATCGGGCACAGCCTGGGCGGGGTCTGGTCGCTCGCCGCCGCAGCCGGCGACCGGGACCGCTTCGCCGGCCTGGTCATGCTCGACTCCGCCGTGGCCGGGCCGCCGGGTGCCGCCGCCGCGATCGAGGAGATCGCCCGGTCGCTGCGCGACGACACCACCGGCGCGGTCCGGGAGTCGATCGTCCGGTCGTACTTCCTGCCGCAGTCCGACCCCCGACTGGTGGGGTGGGTGGTCTCGGCCATGGCGCGCCCGTCCACCGAGGTCGCGTACGCGCCGATCGCCGCCCTGGCCGCGTTCGTCGGCGACGGCGGCGACGAGGCGGCCCTGAGCCGGTGGGACCGCCCGCTGCTCCTGGTCGGCAGCAACGCGCCGTTCGCCGACTACGCCCGGCTCGCCCGGCTGGCCCCGCAGGCGAACATCGGCCAGGCCGCCGGCTCGGGACACTTCGTCCAGCTCGAGGTGCCGGACCAGGTCAACGCGATGATCGACCGGCACCTGGAGCTCAGCGGCTGACCAGCCACCGGCGGGGCCGGGCCGCCCGGTCAGCGGGAGTAGTGCTCGACGACGAGCTGCTCGTCGCAGACCACCGGCACCTCGGCCCGCCGGGGCAGCCGGGTGAGCCGGGCGGCGAGGCCCGCCAGGTCGACGTCGAGGTACGGCGCGGGCCGCTGCGGCGCGTGCGCTCCCCCGGCGGCGACCAGGAACGGCGTCTTGCCCCGGCTGCGCGCGGCAACCGCGATCTCGTCGCCCGGGCGCAGTCGCGCCGACGGGCGGTCCACCCGGCGGCCGTTGACGGTCAGGTGCTGGTGGGTGACGAGCTGCCGGGCCTGGTAGATGGTGCGGGCGAACCCCGCGCGCAGCACGAGGGCGTCGAGCCGGGTCTCCAGGTCGACGACGAGCTCCTCGCCGGTCTTGCCCGGCCGGCGCGCCGCCCGGTCGAACGCCCGCCGCAGCTGCCCCTCCCGCAGGTCGTACTGCGCCTTGAGGCGCTGCTTCTCCAGCAGCCGGACCTTGTAGTCGCTGTCCTTGGTCCGGGCCCGGCCGTGGTCCCCGGGCGGGAACGGGCGGCGCTCCAGGTAGCGCACGCACTTGGGGGTCAGGGCGATGCCGAGGCGGCGCGACCGCTTGGCCTTGGGGCGGGACTGATTCATCATCTGCCTCTCAGGTAAGGTAAGCCTAACCTAATAGGAGGTGCAGATGTCGGGCAACATCCCCCCGGCCACCGTCGCGGTGGCCGCCGGCACACCGGCCGAGCGGCTGCGTACCCTGCTCGTGGCCGCCGACTCGGTGACGCTGCTGACCCCGACGCACCGGGCCGAGCTCACCGGCCGGCACCGGGTGGGCCCCGACGGCCGGCTCCGCGTCGAGCTGCCGGCCGACTCCGGCGCGGCCCGGGAGCTGGCCCGGGAGGGGGACCTGCCCGCCGTCGTGCACGCGGCGGACCTCGCCCCGGTCCCGATGCCCGACCGGGTACGTGGCCGGGCCGCCCTCACCGGCTGGCTGACCGTCGAGGGGCTGCGCGGCCGGCGACCCGACCTCGTCGCGGTGCTGCACCTCGCCACGGCCGGGATCACCGACACCGGCGGCACCACCCCGATCGACCCGGACGCGTTCGCCACGGCCCGCCCCGACCCGCTCGCCCCCGTCGAGACGGAGCTGCTGCGTCGCCTCGCCACCGACGCGAGCACCGTGGAACAGCTCACCGGGCTGGTCCCCGCGCGGCTGCGGCCGGCCGACGCCCGGATCCACCTGCTGCGGCTGGACCGCGCGGGCATCGTCCTGCGGGTGCAGGCCCCCGCCGGGTCCACCGCGGGCCCGCACGACGTGCGGCTGTCCTTCGCCCGGCCGCTGCGCGACCCGGACCAGCTCGCCGCGCGCCTCGACGCGCTGCTCGGCCGGCCACCGCGCCGTGTCTCCCACACCGGGCGGTGAGGGCCCACGCCCGACCGCCGGTGGCGGACGTCGGTCATGCTCGAAGGGTGATTCGCTTTCTGTTGAACGTGTTGTGGCTCGTCTTCGGCGGCGGGATCGTGCTGGCCCTCGGGTACGGGATCGCGGCGCTGATCTGCTTCGTGCTGGTCGTCACGATCCCGTTCGGCGTCGCGTCACTGCGCCTGGCCAGCTACTCGCTGTGGCCCTTCGGGCGGACGGTGGTGCCGAAGCCGGGCGCGGGCGTCGGCTCCGGTCTGGCCAACGTGCTGTGGGTGGTGCTCGCGGGCTGGTGGCTGGCCCTGTCGCACATCGTCGCCGGCGTCGCCCTCTGCGTCACGATCATCGGCATCCCGTTCGGGATCGCCAACTTCAAGCTCGTCCCCGCCGCGTTCTGGCCCCTGGGGCGGGAGGTCGTCGACACGCCGTAGCCGCCGGTCGCCGGCCGGCCCCGAGGAGCGCGACGCCGCCGAGCCGGCGGCCCGGCAATGACCTGCGCCGTCGGGGTCAGGGGCGGTAGCGGTAGCCCATGCCCGGCTCGGTGATCAGGTGCCGGGGCCGGGCCGGATCGTCCTCCAGCTTGCGCCGCAGTTGGGCCATGTACTGCCGCAGGTAGTTGGTCTCGTTCTGGTATTCCGGGCCCCACACGTCGTGCAGCAGCTGCCGCTGGCTGACCAGCTTGCCAGGGTGGCGCAGCAGCTTGTCGAGCACCGCCCACTGGGTGGGGGTGAGCCGCACCGGCGCGCCGTCGTCGCGGGTGACGGTGCGGTCGACCAGGTCGACCGTGTGCCGCCCCACGCGCGGGGCCGGGGTCGCGCCGTCCGCCGACGGCGCGGCGAGGCGGCGGGTGACGGCGCGGATGCGGGCGAGCAGTTCGTCGACGCCGAAGGGCTTGGTGACGTAGTCGTCGGCGCCCGCGTCGAGGGCGGCGACCTTGTCCTCGCTGCCGGCCCGGCCCGACAGCACGATGATCGGCACGCTCGTCCACCCGCGCAGGCCCCGGATCACCTCCACGCCGTCGAGGTCGGGCAGCCCGAGGTCGAGCACCACCAGGTCCGGCGGGTGGGCGGCCGCGGCCTTCAACGCGGCCGTGCCCGTCTCGGCGACCCGCACGTCATAGCCGCGGGCGCGCAGGTTGATCCGCAGGGCGCGCAGGATCTGGGGCTCGTCGTCGACGACGAGGATGCGGCTCATTCCTGCGGCCCCTCCGGCTCACCTTGTGCTTGCGACTCCTGCTGCGCTTGCGGCTGACCCCGTTCCCCGGCCTCCGGCGGCCCGGGCCGACCCGGCGGATTGGCGGCGGGCAGGCGCAGCACCATGGTCAGCCCCCCACCGGGGGTGGTCTCGGGGGCGATGGTGCCACCCATGGCCTCGACGAGGCCGCGGGACAGGGCGAGGCCGAGGCCCACCCCGGTCTGGTTGTCACGGTCGCCGAGGCGCTGGAACGGCAGGAAGACGTGCTCCCACTGGTCGGCGGGGATGCCGGGGCCGGTGTCGACCACCCGCAGCTCGACCTGGCCGGCGTGGGCGCTGGCGGCGACGGTGGGCGGCCGGCCGGGCGGGCTGTGCCGCAGGGCGTTCGCGACGACGTTGACCAGCACACGTTCCAGCAGCCCGGGGTCGGCCCACGCGGCGGGCAGGTCGGCGGGGAGGTCGGTGCCGACGTCGGCGGCGGCCGGGCCGAGCTCGTCCAACGCCCGGGGCACCACGTCCTCCAGCCCGACCGCGGTGGCGGTGACGCCGAGCGCGCCGGCCTGCAACCGGCTCATGTCCAGCAGGTTCGCCACCAGCCGACCCAGCCGGTCGAGGGACTCGTCGGCGGTGGCGAGCAGCTCCTCGCGGTCGTCGGCGTCGAACTCGACGTCGGGGCTGCGCAGGCTGCTCACCGCCGCCTTCGCCGACGCCAGGGGCGTACGCAGGTCGTGGCTGACGGCGGCGAGCAGCGCGGTGCGCATCCGGTCGGCCTCCGCGAGGGGCCCGGCGGCGGCGGCCTGAACGGCGAGGCGTTCCTGCCGCAGCGCGACGGCGGCCTGGGCGGCGAACGCCTCGACGACGCGCCGGTCGGCGGCCTCCAGCCGCCGGCCGGACAGCACGACGGTGAGCGTGTCGTCGACGGGCACGGCTGTCTCCCCGGCGTCGGGGCTGCCGGCCGGGGCGTCCCCGACGCTGGCCACCACCCGCCAGGCGGCCCGGTCGCGGGCCCGGTCGGGGCGGCCCCGCGCCTCGTCGACCAGCTCCAGGACGCTGACCGCGCGCAGCGCGAACGTCTCCCGCAGCCGGTCCAGCAGGGCCGGCAGCGGGCGCTCGCCGCGCAGCACGCCGCCGGCCACGGTGGCGAGGGTCTGCGCGTCGGCGGAGGCCCGGGCGGCCTCCCGGGTGCGCCGGGCGGCCACGTCGACGACCCAGCTCACGGCGACGGCGACGCCGACGAAGACGCCCAGCGCCAGCAGGTTGTCGGCCTCGGCGATGGTCAACGTGCGATACGGCGGGGTGAAGAACCAGTTGAGCAGCAGCGACCCGCCGAGGGCGGCGACCAGCGCCGGCCAGAGGCCCCCGACCAGGGCCACCCCCACGACCCCGGCGAGGAACAGCAGGATGTCGTTGGTGAGGGTGAGATCCGGCAGAGTGCGCAGCGCCAGGGTGAGCGCCGGCATGCCGAGCGCCGCGAGGGCGAAGCCGAGCAGCCTGCGCCGCCGCGACAGGGCGGCCGGCGTGGCGGCGGCCCGCCGGCCGCGCCCGGCCTCGGGGTGGGTGACCAGGTGCACGTCGATCGGCCCGGACAGGGCGGTGGTGGTGACGCCGACGCCCCGGGAGAAGAGCTGGGCGAACCGGCCCCGCCGGCTCGCGCCGAGCACGAGCTGGGTGGCGTTGACACCCCGGGCGAAGTCGAGCAGCGCCGCCGGGACGTCCGCGCCGAGCACCTGGTGGTAGGTGCCGCCGAGGCCCTCGACGAGGACCCGCTGGCGGGCCAGCCGGGCGGGGTCGGCGCCGGCCAGGCCGTCGCTGCGGGCGACGTGCACGGCCAGCAGGTCCGCGCCCCGGCCCCGGGCGGCGATCCGGGCGGCGCGGCGGATCAGCGTGTCCCCCTCCGGCCCGCCGGTCAGGGCCACGACGACACGTTCGCGGGCCTCCCAGGTGTCGGAGATGCCCTGCTGGGCGCGGTACGCGCCGAGCTGGTCGTCGACGGTGTCGGCGAGCCAGAGCAGGGCCAGCTCGCGCAGGGCGGTGAGGTTGCCGACCCGGAAGTAGTTGCCGAGGGCGGCGTCGATCCGGTCGGGGCCGTAGACGTTGCCGTGGGCCATCCGCCGGCGCAGCGCCTCCGGGGTCATGTCGACGAGCTCGACCTGCTCGGCGGCGCGGACGACGGCGTCCGGGACGGTCTCGCGCTGGGTGGTGCCGGTGATCCGGGCGACCACGTCGTTGAGCGACTCCAGGTGCTGGACGTTGACGGTGGTCAGCACGGTGATGCCGGCGTCGAGCAGCTCCCGCACGTCCTGCCAGCGCTTGTCGTGGCGGGAACCGGGCACGTTGGTGTGGGCCAGCTCGTCGACGACGGCGACCTCGGGGCGGCGGGCCAGCACGCCGTCGAGGTCCAGCTCGGTGAGCTGCACGCCCCGGTGGGTGAGGATCCGCCGGGGCACCTGTTCGAGGTCGCCGACCATGGCGGCGGTGTGCGGGCGGCCGTGGGTCTCGACCAGCCCGATCACCACGTCGGTGCCGCGCGCGGCCCGCCGTCGGGCCTCTTCGAGCATCGCGTACGTCTTGCCGACGCCGGGCGCGGCCCCGAGGTAGACGCGCAGCTCTCCGGTGGGCACCGTGTTCCTCCTTCCGTGGGTCGACGTCGTCCGGGCGGGCATCGCCGGGCGGGCCGGCGGTGGTCCGCCCCGGCGAGGGTTCACCGAGCGGGGAACCACCGGTCGAGGGCGAGGTTCAGCTCCAGCACGTTAACGCCGGGCTCGCCCAGGAAGCCCAGCGCCCGGCCGGTGGTGTGCGCGGCCACCAGCCGCCGGACGGCCGCCGGGTCCGCGCCGCGCTCGCGGGCCACGCGGGTGACCTGGAGTTCGGCGTACGCGGGGCTGATGTGCGGGTCGAGGCCGCTGCCGCTGGCGGTCACCGCGTCGGCGGGCACGGCCGGGTCGGCCGGGGCGTCGCCGCGCACCGGGACGATCACCGCCCCGGCCGCGACGTAGTCCTCGCCGGGCCGCGCCAGCTCCACCGCGACGCCCTGCCAGGCTGCCACGAACGGGGTGGCGGGTGCGGTCTGGTTGACGCTGACGACCCGGGTGACCGGGCCGGTGAACCCGTCGCGGTGGAACACGCCGAGGACCGCGCCGACCCCGTCGACGGTGCAGTACGGCCTCCGCCCGTCCACCCCGTTCAGCGCGCCGACGGCCCGGCTGCGGGCGCAGACCCGGGTGAGCAGGCTCGCCGACGAGTCGGCGGGGTCGGCGGCCAGGGTGTCGACGACGCTCTCCGGGCCGAGGTTGCTCGCCGCCGTGGCGGTGGGATCGTAGCCGTCGCCGGCCGCCGAGGGGCGGGACTGGAAGTAGCGCGGGACGGGGTCGCCGTCGGCGTCGGTGAACGCCTGGCCGATGACCGCGCTGCCGACGGTCCGGCCGCCGGCGGTGACGAGCGATCCGTCGGCGCGGGCGTCGAGGCCGGGCAGCCGGCCGGCGGCGACCAGGGCGAGCGGGTACGCGAGGCCGAGCAGGGCGGTGAGCACGAGCAGGGCACGCAGGGCGGCCAGGTGTTGGGCGAGCCAGGTGGGTAGGCGCATCACGAGATCCCCGGGACGAACTGGACGAGCAGGTCGATGAGCTTGATGCCGACGAACGGCACGACGATGCCGCCGAGGCCGTAGACCAGCAGGTTGCGGCGCAGCAGCGTCGTCGCCGCCGCCGGCCGGTAGCGCACGCCCCGCAGGGCCAGCGGGATGAGCGCGACGATGACGATCGCGTTGAACACGACGGCCGAGAGGATCGCGGACTCCGGGCTGGCCAGCCGCATGACGTTCAGCGTGTCCAGGCCCGGGTAGATGCCGGCGAACATGGCCGGGATGATCGCGAAGTACTTCGCGATGTCGTTGGCGATGGAGAAGGTGGTCAGGGCGCCCCGGGTGATGAGGAGTTGCTTGCCGATCTCGACGATCTCGATGAGCTTGGTCGGGTCGGAGTCGAGGTCGACCATGTTGCCGGCCTCCTTCGCCGCCGACGTGCCGGTGTTCATGGCCACCCCGACGTCGGCCTGGGCCAGCGCCGGGGCGTCGTTGGTGCCGTCACCGGTCATCGCGACCAACCGGCCGCCGGCCTGCTCGCGCCTGATCAGGTCGAGCTTGTCCTCCGGCGTGGCCTCGGCGAGGAAGTCGTCGACGCCGGCCTCGTCGGCGATCGCCTGCGCGGTGCGGGGGTTGTCGCCCGTGATCATGACGGTGCGGATGCCCATCCGGCGCATCTCGTCGAAGCGCTCCCGCATGCCCGGCTTGACCACGTCCTTGAGGTGGATCACGCCGAGCGCCCGCGCCGGTGCGCCCCGGACGTGCTCGGCCACCACGAGCGGGGTGCCGCCGAGCCCGCTGATCTCGTCGACCACCCGGCCGACCTGCTCGGTGGGGTGGCCGCCGTGCTCACGGACCCACTTCGTCACGGCTGCCGCCGCGCCCTTTCGGACCCGCCGGGCGGGACCGGTGGCGTCGCCGTCCGGGGCGAGGTCGACGCCGCTCATCCGGGTCTGGGCAGTGAACGGCACGAACGTGGCGTGCGGCACGAGGCCCGGTTCCCGCTCCCGCAGCCCGAAGGCGTTCCTGGCGAGGACGACCACGGACCGGCCCTCGGGGGTCTCGTCGGCGAGGCTGGACAGTTGGGCCGCGTCGGCCAGCTCGGCGGCGTCGACCCCGTCGACGGGCCGGAACTCGGCCGCCTGCCGATTGCCGAGGGTGATGGTGCCGGTCTTGTCCAGCAGCAGGGTGTGCACGTCACCGGCGGCCTCGACGGCCCGGCCGCTCATGGCCAGCACGTTGCGCTGCACCAGGCGGTCCATGCCGGCGATGCCGATCGCCGAGAGCAACGCGCCGATGGTGGTGGGAATGAGGCAGACCAGCAACGACACCAGCACCACGCCGCTGACGCCGGCGTCGGTGATCGCGCCGGTGTCCGGCGCCGCGCCCTGGTAGCCCTTCGAGAAGACGGCGAGGGGCTGGAGCGTGACCACGGCCAGCAGGAAGATGAGGGTGAGCGCGGCGAGCAGGATGTTGAGCGCGATCTCGTTCGGCGTCTTCTGCCGGTTCGCGCCCTCGACCAGGGCGATCATCCGGTCGACGAAGCTCTCCCCCGGCCGCTGGGTGATCCGCACGACGATCCGGTCGGAGAGCACCCTCGTGCCGCCGGTGACGGCGCTGCGGTCGCCGCCGGACTCCCGGATGACGGGGGCGGACTCGCCGGTGATGGCCGACTCGTCGACGCTGGCGATGCCCTCGACGACGTCGCCGTCACCGGGGATGATCCCGCCGGCGCGGACGAGCACGACGTCGCCCTGCCGCAGCTCGGCGGCGGGCACCGCCTCGTCCCGGTAGGCGTCGGCGGGCGCGCCCGCAGACCAGCCGACCAGCCGGGTGGCGATGGTCTCCTGCTTGGCCCGGCGCAGGGTGGCGGCCTGGGCCTTGCCGCGCCCCTCGGCGACGGCCTCGGCGAGGTTGGCGAAGACCACGGTGAGCCAGAGCCAGCCGGTGATGGCCCAGGCGAAGACCGAGGGGTCGGTCACGGCGAGCACGGTGGTGAAGGCCGCGCCGAGCTCCACGATCAGCAGCACCGGGTTGCGCCACAGGGTGCGCGGGTCGAGCTTGCGCAGCGCGTCCGGCAGGGCGGCCAGGAGCTGCCCCGGGTCGAGCAGGCCGCCGCCGGCCGGGTTGCCCCGGGTGGCGGGCGTGCCGGCGGTGCCCGCGTCGGCGGTGCCGTGCGGTGCCGGCATGGACGTTGTCATGTCCTTCTCTCTCATGGTGGTCACAGCCCCTCGGCGAGGGGGCCGAGCGCGAGGGCGGGCAGGAAGGTCAGCGCGACCAGAATCACCGTGACGCCGACGACCATCCCGACGAACAGCGGCCGGTGGGTCGGCAGGGTGCCCGCGGTGGCGGGGGTGGGCGCCTGGCGGGCCAGGGCGCCGGCCAGGGCGAGCACGAAGATGATCGGCAGGAATCGGCCCAGCAGCATGCACAGGCCCAGGGCGGTGTTCCACCACGGGGTGCCGACCGTGATGCCGGCGAACGCGGAGCCGTTGTTGTTGCTCGCCGAGGTGAACGCGTAGAGCACCTCGGACAGGCCGTGCGGGCCGGCGTTCAGGGCCGTCGAGTCGTTGCCGGTGGCGAAGGCAGCCGCCGTCCCGGCCAGCACCAACGCCGGGGTGACCAGGAAGTACAGCGACGCGAGCTTGATCTCCCGTGCGCCGATCTTCTTGCCCACGTACTCCGGGGTCCGGCCCACCATCAGGCCGGCGACGAAGACGGTGATCACCGCGAGGACCAGCATCCCGTAGAGGCCGGAGCCGACACCGCCGGGCGCCACCTCGCCGAGCATCATGTTGACCAGCGGCATCATCCCGCCCAGGGCCGTGTACGAGTCGTGGAACGAGTTCACCGCGCCGGTGGAGGTGAGCGTCGTCGCCGCGGCGAAGGTCGCCGAGCCCGACACCCCGAAGCGCACCTCCTTGCCCTCCAGCGCCGCCCCGACCGCCTGGGGCACCGTGCCGTGGCCGGCCAGCTCGAAAACGTTGGTCAGGGCGACGCTCGCCACCGCCAGGATCGCCGTGACCGCGACGATGGCGTACCCCTGCCGGTGCTGGCCGACCATCCGGCCGAACACCCGGGGCAGGCTGAACGGGATCACCAGGAGGAGGAAGATCTCCAGCCAGTTCGTCCAGGCCGTCGGGTTCTCGAACGGATGGGCGCTGTTGGCGTTGTAGAAGCCGCCGCCGTTGGTGCCCAGCTCCTTGATCACTTCCTGGCTGGCCACGGGCCCGCCGGTGATCGTCTGGGTCCCGCCGGTGAGCGTGGTGACGTCGGTGCCGGCGGAGAGGTTCTGCACCACGCCGCCGAGCATCAGCACGAGCGCCCCGAGCACCGCCACGGGCAGCAGGACCCGCAGCACGATCCGGGTCAGGTCGACCCAGAAGTTGCCCAGCTCACCCGTGCGGCCCCGGGCGAACCCGCGGACCAGGGCGACCGCGACGGCGATGCCGACGGCGGCGGAGACGAAGTTCTGCACCGCCAGCCCGGCCATCTGCACCAGGTGGCCCATGGTCGACTCGCCCGAATACCACTGCCAGTTCGTGTTGGTCACGAACGACACGGCGGTGTTCCACGCGCCGTGCGGCACCACCGGGGCGAAGCCCAGGGACAGCCACAGGTGGTCCTGCACGCGCTGGAACGCGTACAGGAAGAGGATCGAGACGGCGGAGAAGGCCAGCACCGCGCGGGCGTACACGCCCCAGGTCTGCCCGGCGGCCGGGTCGACCCCGACCAGGCGGTAGACGACCCGCTCGACGCGGGCGTGCCGGGTGCCCGCCACCACGCGGTACAGGTGGTCGCCGAACGGCCGGTAGGCGGCGGCCAGGGCCGCCACGAGCGAGAGCGCGGACAGCGCGCCGGCTGTCGTCGTGGTCATCAGAACCGCTCCGGGAACAGCAGGGCGATCACCAGGAGCACGCCCAGGCCGATCGCCAGCACCAGGCCGACGGCGTTGACGGCGTTCACAGCTTCTCCACGCCCCTCACCAGGAGGGCGAGCGCCGCGAACAGCGCCACCGTCACCAGCACGTACCCCAGGTCGGACACGGTCGTTTCCTCCTACCGGACACGGTCGCCGCGACCGGGCCGGCCGCGCCGGGCCATCACATCCCGCCACGCGGCGCGCGGACAGGGGCCATAACGCGACCGTGACGGCGGCGGGCCGTTTCTTGACGCCGTTTTCACGCGGACCGGTCGCGGCCGTGAGGGCGGTCACCCCCGCCGGGCCGGAGCCGTCGCGCCGGCGCGGCCCGACGGGGAGGCGGCAGGGTGACCGCCCGGTCGCGCAGCGCCACGGAGCGGACGCTGAGCGCGGGAAAACGCGCTCCGGAGGTACTTCCCGGTAACCCGGCTATTGACCGGTTTTCATCGGCCCGCAATACTCCCCCGTGTTAGCGCTCACATCCAATTCCGTCCGGCCGGGGCGCGGCGCGTCGGGCCCCGGCCACGGCGCGCCCGGGGCGGTGCCGATGTCCAGGAGGCACACATGTTCCGACCGCACCCACTGCTCGGCCTCGCGGCGGCCGCGCTGGTGGCCACCACCGTCGCCACCGCCGCGCCCGGCCTGGCCAGGACGCCGGCCCCGCAGCCCGAATACACCATCACCGTCGACCCGGCCGCCGCCGGC
Organism: Micromonospora sp. WMMD712; assembly: GCF_029581295.1. Classification (NCBI taxonomy): domain Bacteria; kingdom Bacillati; phylum Actinomycetota; class Actinomycetes; order Micromonosporales; family Micromonosporaceae; genus Micromonospora; species Micromonospora sp. WMMD712. Next base: position 501,325 of record NZ_CP120743.1, on the reverse strand, counting down.
ACCCCGATCAGCGACTCCATGTACGGGGTGTTCTTCGAGGACATCAACTTCGCCGCCGACGGCGGGCTCTACGCCGAGCTGGTCCGCAACCGCTCCTTCGAGTTCGGCCCGGCCGACAACCGGTCCTACACGCCGCTGACCGGCTGGACGCCCACCGCCGACGCCGGCGGCGTCGGCACCGCGTCCACGGCGGACGACGCCGCCCGGCTGCACGAGCGCAACCGCACCTACCTGCGCCTCGACCTCGACAACCCCGGCGGCGGCCGGTACGGCGTGACGAACGCCGGCTTCACCACCGGGATCGCGCTGCGCGCCGGCGGCGCGTACGACTTCTCGGTCTGGGCCCGCACCGACGCCGCCGCCGGGACCCCCCTGACCGTCACCCTGCACGACGCCGCCGGCCGGCCGCTCGCCGCGCCCCTGACCCGCGCCGTGCGCGGCGACCGCTGGACGAAGTACACCGGGACGCTGAAGGCGACCCGCACCACCGACGCCGGCCGGCTGTCCGTGCGCGCGGGCGGCACCGGCGTCCTGCGGCTGGACATGGTCTCGCTGTTCCCCCGCGACACCTTCCGCAAGCGCCCCAACGGCCTGCGCCGCGACCTCGCCGAGAAGATCGCGGCGCTGAAGCCCGGCTTCGTCCGCTTCCCCGGCGGCTGCCTGGTCAACACCGGCAGCATGTCCGGCTACGACGCCGCCTCGAACTGGCCCCGGGCCCGCTCCTACCAGTGGAAGGACACCGTCGGCCCGGTCGAGACCCGCGCCACCAACGCCAACTTCTGGGGCTACAACCAGTCCTACGGCCTGGGCTACTACGAGTACTTCCAGTTCGCCGAGGACATCGGCGCGATGCCGCTGCCCGTCGTGCCCGCCCTGGTCACCGGCTGCGGCCAGAACCAGGCCACCGCCGACGAGGCCCTGCTGCAACGCCACATCGCCGACACCCTCGACCTGATCGAGTTCGCCAACGGCCCGGCCAGCTCCACCTGGGGCCGCCTGCGCGCCTCGATGGGGCATCCCCGGCCGTTCGGCCTGACCCACCTCGCCGTCGGCAACGAGGAGAACCTTCCCGACGCCTACTTCGCCAACTTCCAGAGGTTCCGCGCCGCGATCGAGGCGGCGCACCCGGGGATCACCGTCATCGGCAACTCCGGCCCCGACGACGCCGGCGCGACCTTCGACCGGCTCTGGCAGCTCAACCGCGACGCCGGCGTCGACATGGTCGACGAGCACTACTACAACAGCCCGGCGTGGTTCCTGCAGAACACCACCCGCTACGACTCCTACGACCGCGCCGGCCCGAAGGTCTTCCTCGGCGAGTACGCCTCGCAGGGCAACAAGCTGGCCAACTCGCTGGCCGAGGCGGCGTACCTGACCGGCCTGGAGCGCAACGCCGACGTGGTGCGGATGGCCTCGTACGCGCCGCTGCTGGCCAACGTGGACAACGTCCAGTGGCGGCCCGACCTGATCTGGTTCGACAACGACGAGTCGTGGGGCTCCACCAGCTACCAGGTGCAGAAGCTGTTCATGAACAACGTCGGCGACCGGACCGTGCCGAGCCGGGTCACCGGCCCGTCCACCGCGCCGACGCCGATCACCGGCGGGATCGGCCTGTCGACCTGGGCCACCTCGGCGACGTACGACGACGTGCGGGTGACCACCCCCGACGGCACGGTGCTGTTCGCCGACGACTTCTCCGCCGGGGCCGACGCCTGGACGCCGCTGGCGAACCGGGGCTCCTGGTCGGTGGTCGACGGCGCGTACACCCAGTCGGACACCGGCGCGCAGGACACGCTGGTCAGGGCCGCCGACGTCACGGCCAGCGACTACGACCTGACGCTCAAGGCCCGCAAGAACGCCGGCGCGGAGGGCTTCCTCGTCGCGTTCGGGGTGAAGGACTCCGGCAACTTCTACTGGTGGAACCTCGGCGGCTGGAACAACACCCAGGGCGCGGTGGAGAAGGCCACCAACGGGGCCAAGGAGACCCTGGTCGCCAAGCCGAACCGGATCACCACCGGCACCACGTACGACGTGCGGGTGCAGGTGCGCGGCACGAAGGTCACGCTGTTCCTCGACGGCCAGGAGTGGGCCAGCTTCACCGACGACCGGGTGACCCGCACGTTCACCCAGGTCGTCACCCGCGACGACGCCACCGGCGAGCTGATCGTGAAGGTGGTCAACGCCCAGGACCGGCCCGCCGTGACCCGGGTGGACCTGGGCGGGCTGCGGGTGCGCGACCGGGCCCGGATGACCGTGATCACCGGCGACCCGGGCGAGCAGAACACCCGCTCGGCCGAGCCGATCCAGCCGGCCACCCGGACCGTCGGCGGCATCGCCGGCACGTTCACCCGCACCTTCGCGCCGAACTCCGTCACCTTCCTGCGCATCCGGACCAAGTGAGGTAGCCACGATGACGTACCCGATGAGCCGACGTGTCCTGCTGCGCGGCGGGCTGGGCGTGGCGGCGACCGGCATGGTCGCCGGGCTGTCCTCCGCGGCCACCGCCGGCCCCCGGCCGGGCGTGGCCCGCACCGACGCCGAGGTCTACGGCGTCACCACCGTCGACCCGCTGATCACCCAGCGCGCCGACCCGTTCATCACCCGCCCGGTCGCCGGGACGTACTACTTCACCGGCTCCGTGCCGGAGTACGACCGGATCGTCGTGCGCGGCGCGTCCACCATCGCCGGCCTGGCCACCGCGGCCGAGTCCGTGATCTGGCGGCGGCCCGCCAGCGGACGGATGGCCGGGCACATCTGGGCGCCGGAGCTGCACCGCATCGACGGGCGGTGGTACATCTACTTCGCCGCCGGGGACTCCGACAACGTGTTCCGCATCCGGATGTACGTGCTGGAGTCGGGGCTGGCCGACCCGCGCGACCCCGCCGGGTGGACGCTGCGCGGCCAGATCGCGACGGAGTGGGACGACTTCTCCCTCGACGCGACCACCTTCGCGCACGCCGGGCGGCGCTACCTGGTGTGGGCGCAGGCCGAGCCGGAGATCGCGGTCAACACCAGCCTGTACATCGCCGAGATGAACACGCCGTGGTCCATCCGCACCAAGCCGGTGCGCATCGCCACCCCGACGCGGGCGTGGGAGACGCAGGGCTTCGCGGTCAACGAGGGCCCGGCGGTGCTGGTGCGCAACGGGCGGGTGTTCCTGACCTTCTCCGCCAGCGCCACGGACGCCCGCTACTGCATGGGCCTGCTGACCGCCGACGCGGGCGCGAACCTGCTGGACAACCGGTCGTGGGTGAAGACCCCCGACCCGGTCTTCGCCACCTGGGAGCAGACCCGGCGGTACGGCCCGGGACACAACTCGTTCACCGTCGCCGAGGACGGGGTGACCGACGTCCTCGTCTACCACGCCCGCGACTACCGCGACATCACCGGCGACCCGCTCTACGACCCCAACCGGCACACCCGGGTGCAGCGGCTGTACTGGCACGGCGACGGCTCCCCGCTGTTCGGGGTGCCCGTGGGCGAGGGCGGCCCGTTCGTGCGCCTGTCCCCCGCCGACGCCCGCGGCGCGTTCGTGCGGCACTGGGAGTACGTGCTGCGGGTCGACTCCGGCGTGCGCGAGCTGGCCGACACCCAGTTCCGGTTCGTGCCGGGGCTGGCCGGCGCGGGCACCGAGTCGCTGCGGTCGGTCAACTTCCCCGACCGGTACGTCCGCGTCGTCGACGGGACCGTCCAGATCGTCCCGGTGGCGGCCGGCAGCCCCGAGGCGACCTCGGCGAGTTTCCGTCGGGTGCCCCGCGACGGCGGCGGGATCTCCCTCCAGCTCGCCGGCGACGCCACCGCGTACCTGCGGCACGACCGGGGCCGGCTGATCGTCGGGCCGGCGGCCGGGAACCGGACGACGTTCCTGCTGAGCTGACCGGCGCGTGGCGGTGGCCCGGCCGGGCCACCGCCACGACGCGCCACTGATCGACGTACCCGAATGGGCGGGGCCGGTCGGTGTGAGCGCGCACATGGCGGTTCCCGGCCGCCGCGCCGACCCGTCAGGTCGCGATGTCCGGGTACGGCAGGTCGAAGTGGGCCAGCCTTGCGGCGTACGCCTTCTGGTACTCCAGCGGCTCGGTGTTGTCCCGCTCGAACATGGCGATGAACAGCGTCAGGGTGAGGAACGGGTGGGCGCCCAGCTGGAACAGCGCGACGTGGTCGTGGGCGATCAGCGCGGCCCGCTCGGCCGGGGTGAACCGCAGCCAGGTGCTCGCCTCGCCGGTGTGGCAGTTGAGCACGGCGTTGGCCCGCTCGGCCTCCCACCACCGCACCAGGGCCTCCGGGTCGGCCCGGTAGCGCTCCACCAGCTCCGGGTCCCGGTCGACGGTGTAGAGGAACTTGTCCAGCAGGTATTTGCTCATGCCGGCGCTCCGTTCGGGTACCAGGTGAAGTAGGCCTCCATCGTGTGGAACAGGTCGAGGGTGTCGACGTGGTCGGCCTTCGCGCCCGCGCCCGCGACACCCATCATGAGCATGAAGTCCATGAAGCCGTGGGTGGCGTTGCCGGGGGCGTGCAGGCTGTCGAGGGTCACCTCCGAGAGGCAGCCGTCGAGGTCGCCGTTGGCGATCCACTCCACGGCCCGGCGGTCGAACTCGGGGTCGGGGCCGTGCGGGCCGAACTGGCGGGGCCCGCCGAGCTCCAGCGACAGGTGGCCGGTGCCGATGATCGCCACCCGCAGGTGCGACGGCCACGACTCGACGATCTCGCGGATGGCCTGGCCGAGCTGGACGAAGCGCTTCGGCTGCGGCAGCGGCGGGGCGAAGATGTTGGTGTAGATCGGCACGATCGGCAGGTCGGCCTCGGGGCGCAGCGTGACGATCGGGCAGGTGATGCTGTGGTCGATGCGCAGCTCGTTGCTGAACGCCAGGTCGAAGCCGGCGTCCAGGCCGGCGCGCAGGATGTGCCCGGACAGGTCCTCCTGGCCGGTGAGCAGCATCCGCGGCAGCCCGAACTCGCGTTCCTCGTTGTACCAGTTCGCGTCGTAGAACGGAGCCTTGCCGACGAGGAACTGCGGCATGTTGTCGAGCCAGAGCTGGTGGAAGTGGTCGGAGCCGACCATCACCAGGACGTCCGGCCTCGCCCTGGTCAGGGTCTCCCGGAAGGCGAGGATCTTGCTGACCCACTCGTCGGCGAAGGGGGGACGGTCCGCGCCGGTGGCGGTGCTGGCCCGGTAGTAGAACGGGTGGTGGGTGGAGGCGATCACCGCGACGACGGTGGCCATGGCGGCTCCTTGACGGTCAGCTCTCGGGTGGTTGGTAGACGGCGTTGCGGTCGACGGCGAGGTAGACGTCCATGCCGATCGGGTCGCGGCGCTCCTCGGCGAGGTGGCCGAGCAGCCCGGCGGCGCGGGCGAGCAGGGCGAAGCCGCGCAGCAGCTCGACGGGCAGGCCCAGGTCGGCCAGCGCCGCGCCGCACACGCCGGCCCCGTTGAGCGGCAGGGTGCGCCCCAGCACCTGCGGGTGGACCCGGCCGATGGCCTCGAACAGGCGCAGGTGCGGCCCGCGCAGGCCCTCCTCCTCGGCGATGCGGATCAGCACCGGCGTGCGCGGGTCCCGCTCCTTGTGCACCGGGTGGCCCAGCCCGGGAACGAGGCGCCTGTCGGCGCGGGCCCGGCGCACCGCGTCGAGGGCGATGGCGTCCCAGTCGTCGGGCCCGGCGGCGGTCCCCGCGGCGTCGCCGGCGGCGGAGAGGGTGTCGGCGAGGAAGCGCCCGCAGTCCTCGGTGACGCCGAGGAAGCGGGAGCCGCCGCCGAGCAGGCCGGCGGCGAGCGCGCCCTGGAGGGACTCCGGCGCGCTGAGGTACGTCAGCCGGGCGGCGATCGCGGTCGGGGTGAAGCCGTGGTCGGCGAGCGCCACCAGCACGGCCTCGAACACGCGCACCTCGCCCGGGGTGGGGCGGCGGCCGGCGACCAGCCAGTAGGCCAGCTCGCCGAAGCCGACCGAGCCCATCAGGTCGGCCGCAAGGTCGTGGCCGAGCAGCCGGATCGTGGTCGGGTCGGAGGTGCCGAGGGAGGTGGGGAAGCTCAGCTCGTCAGCCATGCGCGGATCTCCTCGCCGTGCTCGTCGAGACCCGGCGGCGGCAGCTCGTACCGGGCCGGGGTGTCGGAGAAGGTGATCGGGTTGCGGACGCCGGGCACGTCGCCGACGGTGACCACGGGGTCGAGGCCGAGCTCCTCGGCCAGGGCGACCCCGCCGTCGATGGTGTTGATCGGGGCGCAGGGCACCCCGGCGGCGAGCAGGTCGCGGAACCACTCGTCCTTGGTGCGCCGGGCCAGCCGCTCGACGAGGATCGGGCGCAGGGCCTCGCGGTGGGCGGTGCGGTCCTGGTTGCGGCCGAAGCGGGGGTCGTCGGGCAGGTCGGGCAGGTCGAGCACCTGGCACAGCTTGCGGAACTGCCCGTCGTTGCCGGCGATGACGATGAGCTCGCCGTCGGCGGTGGGCAGCGGCTCGTAGGGGAACAGGCTCGGGTGGGCGTTGCCCATCCGGAACGGCACGGTGCCGCCGGCGACGTACCCGCTGCTGTGGTTGACCAGGCCGGACAGGGCCGAGGAGAGCAGGTTGACCTCGACGTGCTGGCCGGTGCCGGTGCGGGCGCGGTGGTGCAGGGCGGCGAGGATGCCGATGCTGGCGTGCAGGCCGGCCATCACGTCGAACACGGAGATCCCGGCCCGGTAGGGCGGGCCGTCGGGGTCGCCGGTGAGGCTCATCAGGCCGGAGATCGCCTGGACCATCAGGTCGTAGCCGGGGTAGTTCGCGCCCGCGCCGGTGCCGAAGCCGCTGATGGAGGCGTAGACGACGCGGGAGTTGCCGGCGGCGACGGTGTCGTAGTCCAGGCCGAAGCGGGTCAGGCCACCGGGCCGGAAGTTCTCGATCATGACGTCGGCGCGGGCGGCGAGCCGCCGGGCGACGTCGAGGTCGGCGGGGTCCTTCAGGTCCAGGGCGATCGAGCGCTTGTTGCGGTTGATGCCGAGGTAGTAGGTGGAGACCTCGTCGCGCACCGGCGGCATCCAGGTGCGGGTGTCGTCGCCGGCCGGGCCCTCCACCTTGATCACCTGCGCGCCGAGGTCGGCCAGGAGCATCGTCGCGTACGGCCCGGCGAGGATGCGCGAGAAGTCCGCGACGAGGAGCCCGTCCAGTGGCCCCGAGCGTTGCTCCCCCATGACCCGATCACCCCTCCTCGACCGACAGGCGGACAGGCGTCCGCTGTTTCGCCAGTCTTGCCGCCCGCCGCGCCGCTGTCAACGGCTGCACGCTGGCAATACGCTGGACACATCGGGTGACCGGAATGCCGGGTAGAGGGTAGGGTGACCGGTACCGAAACATGTTCTTGACATGCCTCGTGGCCCGGAACACACTTGCGCCAATCGGCTCGCCGACCGCTGCACGGACATCCGTCCGCAGGATGGGCGGGCCCCGACCCGGGAAGGGGTGGTGGCCGCGATGAGCGCAGGCGACCCGACGGCGCACGGCCGGCCGGTGGTGTTCCGCAACGGGCTGGTGCTGACCATGGACGACCGGCACACGGTGCTGCCGGACGCCGACGTCCTCGTCGTCGGCGGCCGCATCGCGGCCGTGGGCGTCGGCCTCGAAGCGCCCGCCGACGCGGTCGAGATCGACGCCACCGGCGGGATCCTCATGCCCGGCATGATCGACACGCACCGGCACATGTGGCAGACGGCCATGCGCGGCTACGGCGCCGACTGGACCCTCACCCAGTACTTCGTCTGGTACTACCTCGACCACGGCCGGCTGTTCCGCCCCGAGGACGTGCACGCCGGCAACGTGCTCGCCGCCCTGGAGGCGATCGACGCCGGGGTCACCACCACCGTCGACTGGTCGCACGGCCTGCGCACCGTCGAGCACGCCGACGCGGCGGCCGACGCCCTCGAATCCGTGCCCGGCCGGTTCGTCCTCGCCTACGGCAACATCCAGCAGGGCCCCTGGGAGTGGGCCACCAGCCCCGAGTTCCGCGACTTCCACCGCCGGCGCATCGACGGGGGCCGCCTCGGCTTCCAGCTCGCCTTCGACGTCACCGGCGACCCGTCGTTCCCCGAGAAGGCCGCCTTCGAGGTCGCCCGGGAGCTGGACGTGCCGGTGACCACCCACGCCGGGGTGTGGGGCGCCACCAACGACGACGGCATCCGGCTCATGCACGAGCACGGCTTCATGACCCCGTCCACGGTCTACGTGCACGCCGCCACGCTCAACCCCGACTCGTACCACCGCATCGCCGCCACCGGCGGCTCCGTGTCGGTGTCCACCGAGAGCGAGCAGAGCGCCGGCCAGGGCTACCCGCCCACCTGGGCGCTGCGCCGGCACGGCATCGGCGTCTCGCTGTCGATGGACACCAGCGTCTGGTGGAGCGGCGACCTCTTCTCGGCCATGCGCGCCACCCTCGGCGCGGACCGCGCCCGGGAGCACCTCGACGCGCACGCCCGCCAGGAGACCGTCACCCACGCCCACCTGCGCGCCGAGCACGTCGTCGACTGGGCCACCCGGGGCGGCAGCCGCGCCCTCGGCATGGACTCGCAGGTGGGCAGCCTCCAGGTTGGCCGCAGGGCCGACGTGGTGCTGCTCAAGAACGACGCCTCGCCGGTGATGTTCCCGCTGCTCAACCCCTACGGGCACGTGGCCTTCCAGGCGCAGCGCGGCGACGTGCACACCGTGCTGGTCGACGGCCGGGTGGTCAAGCACGAGCACCGGCTGGTCGGGGTGGACCTGGCCGCCGCGCGGCGCGGGGTCGAGGCGACGGTGTCGTACCTGATGGACGCCATGGGCGAGGAGGCGTGGCGCACGGGCATGAACCCCGACATCCCGGCCACCGCGGTGCTCGACAACCCGTACACGTACACCGAGTGGGACGCCGGCTCGGCCCAGTGGAAGCATTAGCCTGCCGCCCGGGTGACCGCCCGGGCGGCCGGTCGAGCACGGACGGAGGGAGCCCGATGGCACGCGAGGCGGGACCGGACTTCATCGAGGCCCTGGCCCGCGGGCTCGACGTGCTGCGCTGCTTCCGGCCGGGCCAGGCGGTGATGACGCTCAGCGAGATCGCGGGCGTCACCGGTCTGGCCCGGCCCACCGTCCGCCGCATCCTGCTCACCCTGGAGGAGCTCGGCTACGTCCGGGTCGCCGACCGGGGCTACGCGCTCACCCCCCGGGTGTTGGAGCTCGGCATGTCCTACATCAACTCGCTGACCATGTGGGACGTCGCCCGGCCGCACATGCAGCGGCTCGTCGGGCAGACCGGCGAGTCCACCTCGATGGCCCAGCTCGACGGGGGCGACATCGTCTACGTCGCGCGGGTCGCCGTACCGAAGATCGTCACCCTGGCGGTGACCATCGGCACCCGCTTCCCCGCCCCCGCCACGTCGATGGGCAAGGTCCTGCTCGCCGCGCTCGACCCCGCCGACCTGGACCGGGCCCTGGCCGAGCCGGGCCGCTCCGGGGTCGTCTCGCGGTGGCAGCCGGACCGGGCCGAGCTGGACCGGGCGCTGCGCGACGTGCGGGCCAAGGGCTGGGCGCTCGCGGACCAGGACCTCGCCCCCGGCATCCGCTCGGTGGCCACCGGCGTGCGCAACGGCGACGGCCGCATCGTCGCCGCGCTGAACGTGACCGTGCACGCGGCGGACACCAGCGTGGAGACCCTGGTCGACGAGCACCTGCCGCGCCTGCTGCGCACCGCCGCCGACATCAGCCGCGACTGGGCGCTGCGCGACAGCGTCCCGCTCGCCGCCCCCGCCGCCGGCTGACCGGCGGTCAGCCGGCGGTCAGTGCCCGGTGCAGGCGGCGCGCCTCGGTCACCACCCGGCTCGACCCGCCGCGCCCGGCCACCTCGGCCAGCCCCGGCACCTCGACGCGCGCCCCGGTGGCCGTGGCCGTCTCGGTGGCCAGGGTCAGCAGGTCGGGCAGGCCCCGGGGCGGGGTCGGCGCGGCGAGCAGCGGCGGCAGCGCCGCGGCGAGCAGCCGCCACACGCTGCGCGGCGCGCCCGCGCCGGCCGCGTCGCGCAGCGGCTCGACGGCCCGGGTCAGCTTCACCAGCTGGCCCGCGCCCAGGTCACCCAGCCGCGCGCCCACCCCGGCGGCGTCCAGCCGGCCGGTCGCGGCCAGGCCGAGCAGGGCGTCCAACGCGGCGACCCGGTCGACGCCGTGGCGCGCGGCGAGCCCGTAGGCCAGCGCCACGTCGACGGCGGGCCCGCCGGTGCCGCCGCACTCGGCGAGCAGGGGCAGCGCCAGCGCGCCGTCGCGCCGGTCCAGGTCGGCGGCGGCGGTCACCTGCGGCAGCATGTACGCGGCGACGACGCCGAGGTGGTGCGGCAGCACCGACGGCCACATCCGTGCCCAGGTGGCGTGGTCCGTCTCCATCGGCGGCGGGTCGACGGTCAGCAGCCCGTACGGGTCGGGGTGGCCGGCCGGGGGACGCAGCTCGACCGCGATCCGCCGGGGCGGGAACTGGCCGTGCTCCCAGTCGTGGCCGACCCGGCGGGGGCGGCGGGCCTGCGGGACGAGCCGGGCGACCGGGTCGGGCAGCCCGCCGGCGCGCAGCCAGGCGGCCATCCGGTCACCGGCCGGGGTGCGCAGCGCCTCCGCCTTGCCGGCGAGGGTGTCGTCGACGCCGGTGGGCAGCCGCAGCAGCGCCTGGGTGAGGTCCCACCGCCAGGGCTGGCGCTCGCCGAGCGCCGTGAGCCGTTCCAGCAGGGCCAGCGGGTCGAGCGCCCCGTTGGCCGAGGTGGGGGCGGCGAGCAGGCCGGGGTGGCCGGGCTCGCCGAGGTGGTGGCCGATCTCGGCCAGGCGGGCGCGCAGCAGGGCGTGCGGCGCCGGCACCCGGGGGTCGGTGCGGGTCAGCTCACGCGCCGGCCCCGCCGGGCCGGGGCGCCGCACGGCGGCGAGCAGCGCGGCCCATCGGCCGCGCTGCGGGGCGGCCGGGCGGGGCACGCCGGCGGTCTCCAGCAGGTCGCTGACGAGGCCGCACAGGCAGCACGGGTCCCAGGTGTGTTCGTTGGCCCAGGCCCAGTGCCGCCGGGCGAGGACCGGGTCGAGCGCGGCGCGCAGCCGCGGGCCGTCGGTGGGGGCGAGCCGGACCAGCCCGTCGAGGATCCGGTCGAGGGGCTCGCCGCGGTGTTCGGTGCCGACCAGCGCGGCGACCTCCTCGGTGAGTTCGTCGAGGTCGGTGATCGGGGCCGGCGCGGGCGCGGGCGGGCCGGGGTGGGGCAGGTCGTCGCCGCGCGCGCCGGCGGCCGCCGGACCGCCGGCCGACGCCGGTTCGGCGGCCGGGGCGGCGTCGGCGGCGGCCGGGGCGGGGCCGTGCCGGGCGGTCAGGGCCGCGGCCCGGTCGCGCACATCGACGGCGGGGTGCCCCGCCGCGACGGCGATCACCTCGGCGATCTGGGCCGCGCGGTCCGGGTGCCGGCGGACGAGCCGGTCGAGCCAGGCGAGCTGGCCGCGCACCAGCGCCTTGTCGGGGCGCAGCAGCACCTCGCGGGAGGCCGCGAGCACCGCCTCCGGCTCGGGGTCGGGCAGGGCGCGCAGGGCCTTCTGCGCCATGACGGCGACGGGGGCCGGGGCGTCGGCGAGCAGCCGCAGGTAGTCGGTGGCACGGGCGGCGACCTCCTGCGAGGTGGGTTGCAGCTCGTGCAGCAGGACGGTGAACGCGCGCAGCGCCGCCGGGCGGTCGCCACGCAGGAGCCGGCCGAGCGCGCCGTCGAGCAGGGCGGCCCGGTCGACGACGCCCTCGGCGGCGAGCTGCGCGAGCGCGGTCGGCAGGACGTGACGCCGCCGGTTCTCCCAGTCGGTGTGGACCTCGTCGAACATCATCGGCCCGCCGAGCCCGTCGATCTCGAACAGCCGGGGCAGCAGCGCCGGCAGCAGCGGGTCGGCGCGGAGCCGGTCGACCAGCGGCACGGGCGCGCCGCGGCGGCGGTCGGGCATGCCCAGCGACTGCACCCACAGCTCGACGAAGCGCTCCCCGGTCGGCGGCGCGGCGTCGGCGGGCAGCAGCCCCGCGACGAACCGCCAGTGCCCGAGCCAGACGTCGCGGGTCAGCTTGTCGGCCAGCCGGCGGGCCAGCTCGGGCAGCCAGTCGATGCCCCGCTCGACGGCGACGACGCGGACGAGCCGGGCCGCCCGGTCGCCGTCGATGGCGACGGACCGGCGGCTCAGCAGCGCGGCGGCCTGGGCGGCCGTGGGCAGGCAGCCGACCACGGCGACGGCCAGGGCGGTGCCCTTGGCGCTGCCCCAGAAGGTGGACCGGCGCGTCTTGAACCACTCGGTCAGCTCGACGCCGACGGCCCGGCGGCGCTGCTCGGGCAGCCCGGTCAGGGCGGCGGCGACGAGGTCGGCCGACCCGGCGTCGACGAGGTCGAACAGGTCGCTGCTGCCGCCGGCCGCCAGCTCCCACCGACGCCGGACAGTGGACTTCACACCGCCTCCCGCTCGCCGACGCCGGCCATCCGGGTGGCCAGCGCGTGCTTGCACGGCCCGCGCTGGCCGCGGTGCTTGGCCCACCAGGGGCAGGTGCAGGTGTACGCGTCGTCGGCGAGCCGCCGGACCCGGTAGACCTGGCCCGCGCTGCGGACGGTGGCCCCGGCGTCGTCGGGGTCGACGGCGCCGGACTCGACCAGCGCCCGCGCGCCCACCAGGCGGGGGTTGTCGCGCTCGGCCCGGCCGGCGTCGTAGGGCATCACGCGGTGGAAGTACGCCGCCTCGGCGACGTCGTAGCCGACCCGGCCGGCGGTGCCGAGCTGGGCGAGGGCGCCCCGCACCCGGGCCGCGTCGAGGCCGGCGGAGGTCGCCAGGGCGTCCACGTCGATCGTCGGGTCCCAGGCCAGCAGCGCCGAGACCAGCTCGGCGTCGTCGGCGACGTCGTCGCCGGCCAGGGCGGCCAGCGCGGCGCCCTCGCCGGAGAAGCCCCGGTAGGGCTCGGGCGACAGGGTCAGCGACAGCCGCAGCGCCCCGGTGTCCAGCTCCCAGGTGCTGGGCAGCGCCCCGACGCCGGGCGCGACGGTCGGGCCGTAGACGGTCAGGGTGCGGGCGTGGCGCAGCAGGCCGCGCAGGGCGGCGAGCCGGCCCGCGCCGGCCAGGCAGACCGCGCCGGCCACGGGCCGGGAGGTCAGCCGCAGGCTCCGCCCGGCGGGCACGGCCCAGAGCACCGACCGGTCGGTGGCGGTGGGCAGCCGGCGCAGGAACGTCGCCGCCTCGGCCGCCGCGAGCTGGGCGCGCGGCTCGAACCCGGCGGCGAGCACCTGCACCTCGGCGAAGCCCCGCAGCCACCGCTGCGGCAGCGGCACCTTCTTCTCCACGACCGCGCCGTCCATCGTCTCCACGGTGAGGTCGTCGGGGCCGACGGACAGGCGCAGCGGGTCGAGGCCGCCGACGCGCGACAGCGCCTCGCGCAGCGGGTTGTTGACGTCCACGTTGGTGGTGCCGTGTTCCAGCACGTCGCCGTCGAGCCCCTCGGGCAGGGCGTCCAGGCGGGCGTAGACGCCGCAGCAGCCGGAGAACGACTCGAAGCGCAGCCGGTCGCGGCTGCCCGTGACCACCGGGTCGAGGCTGGCCGGACTCACCGGCCGGAAGTAGCGGGTGCGGGCGACCTCGGCGACCGCGAGCAGCCCGACGGCGGCGGCCTGCGGCGTGGTGAGGAAGCCGCTGAAGAAGCGGGGGTTCGGCGCGGGCCCGCCGCTGGTGGACAGGGCGAGGCCGGACCGGCTCAGGGCGGAGGATCCGAGGTACCTGTACGTCTGTTGGGCGCTCACGGGCCCGGACGCTACAAGATCCCTCCGACACCGCGCCCCCGCGCGGCTTGCCGGCCGGCGGCGTCACCAGGGGTGCAGGGTGCCGTCCTCCAGCCGGTTGACCGGCAGGTACGCCGGGGAGTAGGGGTAGCGGGCGGCGGCCTCCTCGTCGATGTCCACCCCGAGCCCCGGGGTCTCGGCGGGGTGCAGGTAGCCGTCGGCGAAGTGGTAGCGGTGCGGGAAGACCGCGTCGGTCTCCTCGGTGTGCCGCATGTACTCCTGGAGGCCGAAGTTCGGGATCGCGAGGTCCAGGTGCAGGGCGGCGGCCAGGCAGACCGGCGACAGGTCGGTCGCGCCGTGCGAGCCGCTGCGCACGTGGTGCAGCGCGGCGTAGTCGAAGATGCGCCGCAGGTGGGTGATGCCGCCGGCCCGGACCACGGTGGTGCGGACGTAGTCGATGAGCTGCTCGCGGATGAGCGTGGTGGCGTCCCAGACGGAGTTGAACACCTCGCCGGTGGCGATCGGCGTGGTGGTGTGCTGCCGGATGAGCCGGAAGCCCTCCTGGAACTCGGCGGGGACCGGGTCCTCCAGCCAGGTCAGCGCGTACGGCTCCAGGCTGCGGCCGAGCCGGGCCGCCTCGATGGGGGTGAGCCGGTGGTGCACGTCGTGCAGCAGCCGCAGGGTCGGGCCGAACTCCTCGCGGACCCGGGCGAACACGTCGGGGGTGTGGGCCAGGTAGCGGGCCGTCGACCAGACCGTCTCGGTGGGCAGCGCCGCGTCGGCCGGCTCGTAGAACATCTTGTCGGCGCTCACGCCGTACGTCTTGGCCAGGCCCGGCACGCCGCACTGCACGCGCACCGCCCGGTAGCCGAGGTCGACGAAGCGGGCCACCTCGGCCAGCACCTCGTCCACGGTCTCGCCGTTGGCGTGGCCGTAGACGGTGACGCCCTCGCGGGACCGGCCGCCGAGCAGCTGGTAGACCGGCAGGCCGGCGACCTTGCCCTTGATGTCCCACAGCGCGGTGTCCACCGCCGCGACGGCGCTCATGGTGACCGGGCCGCGCCGCCAGTACGCCCCCTGGTAGAGGTACTGCCAGGTGTCCTCGATCCGGGCCGGGTCGCGCCCGATCAGCAGCGGCACCACGTGCTCGCGCAGGTACGCCTCGACGGCCAGCTCGCGACCGTTGAGGGTGGCGTCGCCGACCCCGGTGACGCCCTCGTCGGTGACGATCTTCAGGGTGACGAAGTTGCGGCCCGGGCAGGTCACGATGACCCGGGCGTCGACGATCCTCACGCGGTCTCCTCCGTCGTGTCGGTGGCGGGGCCGGTGGCGTCGCCCGGCGCGGCGAGCACCCCGGCGAGCCACGCGAGCTGCCGACGGACCTGCACCGCCTCCCCGCCCTCGTGGCCGTTGAACGGGTAGACGTGCATCACCCGCTGCGGCGGCCCCGGCCGGCCGTTGGCGGCGCCGTACTGGTTGTGGGCGGCGAACACGGTGCTCGGCGGGCACACGGTGTCGCGCAGGCCGACGCCGAAGTGCGCGGGCGCGACCGCCCGGCGGGCGAAGGCGACGCCGTCGACGTAGGACAGGGTGCGCCGCACCGCGTCCTCGGCCGTCCGGTCGGCGGCGAGGTAGCGGGCGATCTCGCCGTACGGCTCGGCGTCGGTGATCTCGATGGCCCGCTGGACGTGGCACAGGAAGGGCGCGGTGGTGATCAGGGCCGCCAGGTCGTCGACGAGGCCCGCCACCGCGAGGGCGATCCCCCCGCCCTGGCTGTTGCCGGCGACGACGACCCGGCCGGGGTCGACGCCCGGCAGCGCGCGGGCCGCCTGCACGGCCCGCACGGCGTCGGTGATCAATCGCCGGTAGTAGTAGTTCTCGGGCGCGAGGATGCCCCAGGTCACCGGCCAGGGGCCGCCCTGGGCGCCGGCGCGCGGGTCGGGGGTGTCGCCGGCCGCGTAGTGGCCGGACTGGCCCCGGGCGTCCATCAGCAGGTGCGCGTAGCCGGCCACCGGCCAGGTGAGGCGCTCGTGCGGCAGGCCCCGGCCGCGCCCGTAGCCGACGTACTCCACGACGGCGGGCAGCGGCCCGTCCGCCCCGGCGGGCCGGGTGTACCAGGCCCGCACCGGGTCACCGCCGTAGCCGGCGAACGTGACGTCCCAGGTGTCGACCAGGCGCAGGTGGGTCGGCTCGGGCCGGACCTCGCCGAGCACGGGGTGCTCGGCCGCCGCCGCGAGGGTCGCCCGCCAGAACGCGTCGAAGTCGGCGGGCTCGGCCACGGCGGGGACGTACTGCCGGAGCTGGTCGAGGGGCAGGTCGAACTGGGGCATGGAACCTCTCCGAAATTTTCGAGGACTGTATCATGCGCGATGCCCGGGTACGATGACCACCGTCGATCCGCTTCGGGCGGGACGAGCCTTGACATGCCCATTTAAGGCCCTTAAGTTGCCCGAAATAGGTCACGCGGAGATTTCCGAAAATTTCGGGCCGGCTCGCCGTCGTCAGTCGTCGCGGGCCACCGGGGAGCCTCCCGGGCCCGGCTGAAGGGGTGTGGCATGAACAGTCAGCTGCCCGTGCACGACGCGGAGGCGTCCCCGGACGCCGCGCGGTGGCGCGACCCGCGGCTGAGCCCGACCGAGCGCGCCGACGCCCTGCTGCCGCTGATGTCGCTGGAGGAGAAGGTCGCCCAACTGGTCGGGGTGTGGGTCGGCGCCGACGCCTCCGGCGAGGGGGTCGCGCCGCACCAGGCCGACATGGTCGACGGCGAGCTGCGGTGGGACGACGTCATCCGGCACGGGCTCGGCCAGCTGACCCGGCCGTTCGGCACCGCGCCGGTCGACCCCGTGGCCGGCGCGCGCTCGCTGGCCGCGTCCCAGGCCGAGATCGCGGCGGCGAGCCGGTTCGGCATCCCCGCGCAGGTGCACGAGGAGTGCCTCACCGGCTTCGCCGCCTGGCGCGCGACCGTGTACCCGACGCCGCTGGGCTGGGGCGCGTCCTTCGACCCCGAGCTGGTCGAGCAGATGGCCGGCCACATCGGCCGGTCGATGCGGGCGGCCGGGGTCCACCAGGGGCTCGCGCCGGTGCTCGACGTCACCCGCGACTACCGGTGGGGCCGCACCGAGGAGACCATCGGCGAGGACCCGTACCTGGTCGGCACGACCGGCGCGGCCTACGTGCGCGGCCTGGAGGCCGCCGGCGTCGTCGCCACCCTCAAGCACTTCGCGGGCTACTCGGCCTCGCGCGGCGGACGCAACCTGGCCCCGGTGTCGATGGGTCGCCGGGAGCTGGCCGACGTGATCCTGCCCCCGTTCGAGATGGCGCTGCGCCTCGGCGGCGCCCGTTCGGTGATGCACTCCTACGCCGAGATCGACGGCCTGCCTGCCGCCGCCGACGAGGGCCTGCTGACCCGGCTGCTGCGCGACGAGTGGGGCTTCACCGGCACGGTGGTCGCCGACTACTTCGCGGTGCGCTTCCTCCAGACGCTGCACCGGGTCGCCGCCGACGGCGTCGAGGCGGCGCGGCTGGCCCTGCGCGCCGGCATCGACGTGGAGCTGCCCACCGTGGACGCGTTCGGTCCTGCGCTGGTCGAGGCGGTCCGGGCCGGCGCGGTCGACGAGGCGCTCGTCGACCGGGCGCTGCGCCGGGTGCTGGCGCAGAAGGCCGAGCTGGGCCTGCTCGACCCGGGCTGGCGGCCGCTGCCCGACGGCGTGGACGGGCTGCGCCTCGACGACGCGGGCGCGCAGGAGGTGGCCCTGCGCCTGGCCCGCGAGTCGGTGGTGCTGCTGCGCAACGACGGCGGGCTGCTGCCGCTGGAGGCCGGCCGCCGCGTCGCCCTCGTCGGCCCGGTCGCCGACGACCCGATGGCGATGCTCGGCTGCTACACGTTCCCCTCCCACGTGGGGGTGCGCCACCCCGAGCACGGGCTCGGCGTGGAGCTGCCCTCCCTGCGCGAGGCCCTCGGCCGCCTGGTGCCGGGGCTCACCCACGCCCCCGGGTGCGCGGTCACCGGCGGTGACACCGCCGGCTTCGCCGCGGCCGTGGCGGCGGCCGCCGCGGCCGACGTGTGTGTGCTCGCCGTCGGCGACCGGTCCGGGATGTTCGGCCGGGGCACGTCCGGCGAGGGCTGCGACGCCACCGACCTGCGGCTGCCCGGGGTGCAGCCCGAGCTGGTCCGGGCGGTGCTCGCCACGGGCACGCCCGTGGTGCTGGTGCTGCTGGCCGGGCGGCCCTACGCGCTCGGGCCCGAGGTCGAGGCCGCCGCGGCCGTCGTGCAGGCGTTCTTCCCCGGCCAGCGCGGCGGGCAGGCCATCGCCGAGGTGCTCACCGGCGCGGTGAACCCGTCCGGGCGGCTGCCCGTCGGCGTGCCCCGGGACGCCGGGGCCCTGCCGTCGACCTATCTCAACCCGCCGCTGGGCCGCCGGTCGGAGGTGTCGTCGGTCGACCCCACCCCGGCGTTCCCGTTCGGCCACGGGCTGAGCTACACGACGTTCGAGTGGAGCGACGCGGGCGTACGCGGGGCCGACGACGTCCCCACCACCGACGCGGGCGGCGGCGACCGCCTCGACTGGGCGGTCGACGGCGAGGTCGAGGTCGACGTCACGGTCCGCAACACCGGCGACCGGGCCGGCGTCGAGGTCGTCCAGCTCTACCTGCACGACCCGGTCGCGCAGACCACCCGGCCGGTGGTCCGCCTGATCGGCTACGCCCGCGTCCCGCTCGCGCCGGGCGAGAGCGCCCGGGTGACGTTCGGCGTGCCCGCCGACGTCACGTCGTTCACCGGGGCGCACGGCCGACGCGTCGTCGAGCCCGGCGACGTGGAGCTGCGGCTGGGCCGCTCCAGCGGCGAGTTCGCCGCCACCCTCCCGCTGCGCCTCGTCGGCGCCGAACGCGCCGTCGGCCACCACCGCCGGCTGGTGTCGACGGCGCGGGTCGCCCCGGCCGCCGTCCCGCAGTCCGCCTAGGCACCTCCGCCCCGTCCTGGAGGCCGTCGATGACCGTCCCCGACACCCTCGATCCCCCGCCGGTGCCCCCGACGCGGGACGCCCCCTCGCCGGCGGGCCGCCCCGCGCCGCGCCGCCGCGGGCGACGCCGCACCTGGCGGCAGGCGCTGCGCAAGGACTGGCAGCTCTATTCCCTCGCCGTGGCGCCGCTGCTGTTCTTCCTGGTCTTCCGCTACCTGCCGATGGCCGGCAACGTGATCGCCTTCCGGAAGTTCTCCCCCGGCGGCAGCCTGTTCGGCGAGACCTGGGTGGGCCTGCGCTACATCCGCCTGTTCCTGGCCGACCCGACGTTCTGGGACGTGTTCACCAACACCCTCGTGCTGGGGACGCTGACCCTGCTGTTCTGCTTCCCGCTGCCGATCGTGCTGGCGCTGCTGCTCAACGAGGTCCGCGCCCGCCGGCTCAAGCGGTTCGTGCAGTCGGTGTCCTACCTGCCGCACTTCCTGTCCATCGTGATCGTGGCCGCCATGGTCATGCAGCTGACGTCGATGGACGGGACGGTCAACCAGATCGTGCGCGGCCTCGGCGGCGAGGCGGTGCCGTTCCTGCAACGGCCGGAGTGGTTCCGCACGATCTACGTCTCCTC
Organism: Micromonospora sp. WMMD712; assembly: GCF_029581295.1. Lineage (NCBI taxonomy): Bacteria > Bacillati > Actinomycetota > Actinomycetes > Micromonosporales > Micromonosporaceae > Micromonospora > Micromonospora sp. WMMD712. Next base: position 482,010 of record NZ_CP120743.1, on the reverse strand, counting down.
CGAGGTCTGGCAGACCGTCGGCTGGGGCACCATCCTCTACCTCGCCGCGCTCACCACGATCGACGAGAACCTCTACGAGGCGGCCCGCATCGACGGGGCGAACCGGTGGCGGCAGACCTGGCACGTGACGCTGCCCGGCATCCGGCCCACGATGGTGACGCTGCTGATCCTCAACATCGGCACGTTCATGGCGGTCGGGTTCGAGAAGATCCTGCTGCTGTACAACCCGCTGACCTATCCGACCGGCGACGTGATCTCCACGTACCTCTACCGGATGGGCTTCGAGTCGAGCAACTTCAGCTACGCCGCCGCGATCGGCCTGTTCGAGGCCGTGATCGGGCTGACCCTGGTCCTGTCGGCGAACGCCATCTCCAAGCGCACGGTGGGGACGAGCCTGTGGTGACCGTGGAAGCCGCCGGGACCGGCGAGACCCGGCGGATGGCCCGCCGGCCGAAGGGGATCCGCCCCACCCGGGGCTACCGGGTCTTCCAGGCGGTCAACGCCGTCATCCTCACCGGCGTCGTGATCGTGACGCTGTACCCGTTCGTCAACATCGTGGCCCGCTCGCTCAGCGACGAGGCGTACATCATCGCCGGGCGGGTGAACCTCGTCCCGCGCGGGTTCAACCTGACGACGTACAAGCTGGTGATGTCCGACGCGTTGTTCTGGACGAACTACCGCAACACGGTGGTCTACACGGTGGTCGCCACGGCCATCTCCATCGTGCTGACCACCTGCTACGCGTACGTGCTGTCGAAGCCGCGGCTCAAGGGGCGCGGGGCGCTGGTCGGCATCGCCGTGTTCACCATGTTCTTCTCCGGCGGGCTCATCCCCAACTACGTGCTGATCACCAGCCTGGGCATGAAGAACACCATCTGGGCCGTGGTGGTGCCCAACGCCATCAACGTGTTCAACCTGCTGGTGATGAAGGCGTTCTTCGAGAGCCTGCCGGAGGAGCTGGAGGAGGCCGCCGCCGTCGACGGGCTGAACACGTACGGGACGCTGCTGCGGATCGTGCTGCCGCTGTCGAAGGCCATCATCGCCACGATGGTGCTGTTCTACGCGGTGTCGTTCTGGAACTCCTGGTTCACCGCGTTCCTCTACCTGGACCAGCAGGAGATGTTCCCGGTGACCGTCTACCTGCGCAACCTCATCGCGGGGGCCACCGGCGCCCAGTCGGCCGGCGGCGTGGCCGAGTCCGACGCCGTCCAGGCCGCCGCGACGTTGCAGGCGGTGACCATCGTGCTCACCACCCTGCCCATCCTGGCGGTCTACCCCTTCATCCAACGCTACTTCGTGTCGGGCGTGATGCTCGGCGCGGTCAAGGGGTAGCCCGGCGAGGTTTCCCCTCCACCCCACCACCGTTTGCGAAAGGACGAGCCGTGCTCCACAGAACGTGGCGGCGCGCGGCCATAGCCGCGGCCAGTCTGCTCACCCTCACCCTCGTCGCCTGCTCCTCCGAGGAGGCCGGCGACGCCAAGGACCTGTCCGGCAACCGGGCCGGTGCCATGGCGGACTACGGCGTCGGGACCCAGTTCACGGCCACCGAGCCGCTCTCCTTCTCGATCCTCTACAACAACCACCCGAACTACCCTCTGAAGAACGAGTGGCTGTTCTGGTCGGAGCTGACCAAGCGGACGAACGTCAAACTCGAACCGGTCGCCGTGCCGCTGAGCGACTACGAGCAGAAGCGCAGCCTGCTCATCGGTGCCGGCGACGCCCCGCTGATCATCCCGAAGACCTACCACCCGGCGGAGAACCAGTTCGTCTCGTCCGGCGCGATCCTGCCGGTCAGCGACTACCTGGACCTGATGCCGAACCTCAAAGACAAGATCGACAAGTGGGGGCTGAAGCCGGAGATCGACACGCTGCGCCAGTCCGACGGCAAGTTCTACCTGCTGCCGGGCCTGCACGAGAAGCCCTGGCAGGAATACACGGTCGCGGTCCGCACCGACATCCTCGACGAGCTCAAGCAGCCGGTCCCGAAGACGTGGGACGAGCTCTACACGGTGCTCAAGGCGATGAAGGCGAAGTACCCGGACTCGTACCCGTACTCGGACCGGTGGAGCAAGCCCAACCCCGCCGGCGCGCTGCTGCGGATCGCCGGCAACTCCTGGGGCACCCAGGCCGGCTGGTCGTTCCAGCACAACACCTGGGACCCGGCCGCCGGGAAGTTCGTCTACACCGGGGCCACCGAGCAGTACAAGCAGATGGTCCAGTACCTCAACAAGCTGGTCACCGAGGGGCTGCTCGACCCGGAGAGCTTCACCCAGAGCGACGAGGCCGCCCGGCAGAAGCTGGCCAACGGCAAGTCCTTCGTCATCACCAGCAACGCGCAGACCCTGGTCAACGACTACCGGCCGGACCTGGCCAAGACCCTGCCCAACGCGAAGCTGGTCAACATCCCGCTGCCGGTCGGCCCGGCCGGTGAGATCAACCCCGCCTCCCGGCTGGAGAACGGCGTGATGATCTCCAAGAAGGCCCGGGACAGCAAGAACTTCGTGGCGATGATGCAGTTCATCGACTGGCTCTACTACTCCGACGCCGGCCAGGAGTTCGCCAAGTGGGGCATCGAGGGCACCACGTTCGTCAAGGACGCCGCCGGCAAGCGGATGCCCGCCCCCGACGTCGACATGATCGGGCTCAACCCCAAGGGCACCAAGCACCTGCAGAAGGACTTCGGCTTCGCCAACGGGGTCTTCGCCTACGGCGGCAAGCTCGACCTGGTGCAGTCCTTCTTCTCCCCGGAGGAGCTGGAGTTCCAGAAGGTGATGAACACCCGCAAGCCGATCGAGGTGCCGCCGCCGGCACCGCTCACCGACGCCGAACGCGAGCAGGTGTCGCTGTGGGAGACGCCGCTGAAGGACTACGTCACCCAGAACACGCTGAAGTTCATCCTCGGCCAGCGGCCGCTGACCGAGTGGGACGCCTACGTCGGTGAGCTGAAGGCCCGCAACTCCGACAAGTACATCGACGTGGTCAACAAGGCGTACGAGCGGTTCAAGAAGGACAACGGCTGACCGTCCGGTCCCGGCCGGGCCCCGCGACCGGGGTCCGGCCGGGACCGGCGGCCCGGCCGGCACGACGAGCACAACGAGCAGGACGAGCAGGACAAGGACGAGATGCGGATCCACGTACCCGGGCGGCCCACGGGCCGGCTGACCGACGCCTGGCGGGCCTGCGTCGGCACCGGCCGGTTCGAGCTGGCGCTGCGGCGCGACTACCAGGACTCGCTGGCGCTCGTCCAGCGGGACATCGGCTTCCGGCACATCCGGGGGCACGGCCTGCTCAGCGACGGCGTCGGCGTGCACCGCCCCTACGAGCACGCGGGTTCGCGGCGCGTACGGCACTCGTTCACGTACGTCGACCAGGTCGTCGACGCGTACCTGGAGCTGGGGATCCGGCCCTTCGTGGAGCTCGGCTTCATGCCCTCGGGCCTGGCCTCCGGCGACCAGACGGTGTTCTGGTGGCAGGGCAACGTCACCCCGCCGGCGTCCTGGACGGAGTGGGCGGACCTGGTCCGGGCCACGGTCGCGCACCTGGTCGACCGGTACGGCCTCGACGAGGTGCGCGGCTGGCCCATCGAGGTGTGGAACGAGCCGAACCTGACGGCCTTCTGGCAGGATGCGGACCGCGACGCCTACCACCGGCTGTACGAGGTGTCGGCGCACGCCGTGAAGGAGGTCGACGCGTCCCTCCAGGTCGGCGGCCCGGCCATCTCCCCCGGCTCCGACGAGTGGCTGGTGCCCTTCGCCGAGTTCGTCGCCGCGCGCGACGTCCCGTGCGACTTCGTCAGCCGGCACGCCTACACCTCCGGCCCGGCGCAGCACGTGCCGTTCGGCACCCACCAGACCCTCGCCCCGGCGGAACACCTGCTGGAGCAGTTCGCCGCGCCGTGCCGGCTGCTGGCCGGCACCGCCCTGGCGGAGCTGCCCGTGCACATCACCGAGTTCAACTCCTCCTACCGACCCGACAACCCGATCCACGACACCGCGTTCCACGCCGCGTACCTCGCCCCCGTGGTGGCCGCCGGCGGCGACCTGGTCGACTCCTTCTCGTACTGGACGTTCAGCGACATGTTCGAGGAGGCGGGGATCCCGACGGCGCTGTTGCACGGCGGCTTCGGCCTGCTCACCCACCGGCAGCTCAAGAAGCCCACCTACCACCTGTACGCGTTCCTGGCCCGGATGGGCGACGCGGTGCTGGCGCGCGGGGCGGACCACCTGGTCACCCGCGACACCGACGGCCGGGTCACGGTGCTGGCGTGGGCGCCGGTGGACGTCACCGGCCGCGCGCCGGTGCCCGAGCGGCACACGCTGGCGCTGTCGGTGCCGCTGGACGCGCCCGGGGCGACGTCCGCATACCTGGCGCGCTCGTCGGTGAGCGAGGAGGCGGGCAACGTCCAGGCGGCCTGGGCCGAGATGGGCCGGCCCCGGTCCCCGCTGCCGCGCCAGCTCGACGCGCTGCGGGAGGCCGCCGAGCCGGCCCGCAGCCACCGGAGCCTGCCGGTGGTGGGCGGCCGGGTGGAGGTCGACCTCACCCTCGCCCGGCACGAGGTGACCCTGGTCGAGATCGACGCGGTGCGCGACGAGACCCCGCCGTGGTGGGACGACGACCGGCTGCTCGGCCTGCCCGGCCGCGGCGTCGGCGGCCACGACGGAAACGGCCACGACGGCGACGGGCGACGCGACGGCGTCCCGGCCGGCGGGGACGGGCGGCCGTGAGCGGCGACGCCGCGCGGGCCGCCCGGCAGTTCGGCGAGGGCCCGCTGTCGCGGTCCGCCGCGCGGGTCTACACCCTGCTCGTCGTCGAGCTGCTCCTGCTGCTGGCCTGCCTGCCCGGCCTGGTGCCGCTGGTCCTGCTCGACGCCGACGCGAGCAACATCCCGCTCTACGCCGCCTGCGCGTTGCCGCTGGGCCCGGCGCTGTCGGCCGCGCTGTACGCGCTGCACCACCAGCGCCCCGACCTGACCGACCTGCGGCCCGCCGCCGCGTTCCGGCGCGGCTACCGGGCCAACCTGGCGGGGGTGCTGCGGATCTGGGCGCCGCTGCTGGCGTTGCTCACCGTCGTCGCGGTGAACCTCGCCCACCTGGACGTCGCGGGCGTGCCCCGGTGGTGGGCGGTGCCGCTGGTCGGCGTCGCCGCCCTGGCGGCCCTCGTCGGGGTGAACGCGCTGGTGATCACCTCCCTGTTCGCGTTCCGGGCCCGCGACGTCGCCCGGCTCGCCCTGCACTTCACGGTCCGCGCCCCCGGGGTGGGCATCGGCACGGCCCTGGTGCTCGTGGCGGGAGCCGCCGTCACGGCGGTCACCTCGGAGGCGGTGCTCGCGCTCGCTGGCTCGGTGTGCGCCCTCGCGCTGCTGCGCGTGGCCGCCCCGATGGTCGAGACGATCCGCGAGGAGTTCACCGCATGAGCCTGCCCTCCGCCACGACCGGCCCCGCCGCCGCGGGCCACGCCGCCGCGGGCCACGCCGCGGGCCACGACCCGGCGGGCCCCGGTGGGGACGTGCACGCCGCCTGGCTGCCGCCGGAGGCGTTCGCCCCGCTCGGCTCGCGCCGCGTCCTCGTGCGGGGCGACGGGGTGCTCGTCGACACCGTCTTCGACGAGGTCGAGCGGGCCTGCGCCCGGCACGGCGGCCGGGCGGACCGGACCGCCGGGGACCGGGCGGTGGACCTGGTGCTCGCCCTGCGCGACGCCGGTCCCCTGCCCGCCGCCGCGACCGCGCTGGCCCGGGCGGCAGGGGCCGACGGGCCGCTGGGCGGCGAGGGGTTCGCGCTGGCCCGCGCCGAGGGCGTCACCGTGATGCTGGCCGACGCGCCGGCCGGCCTGCTGTACGGGCTGTTCCACCTGGTGCGTCTCGGCGCGGCGGCGTTCGAGGGCGACCACCCGGTCCGGCGGCACGCCCCCGCGATGGCGCTGCGCATGCTCGACCACTGGGACAACGTCGACGTGCACCCGGTGATGGGGCAGGTCGAGCGGGGCTACGCGGGCGGGTCGATCTTCTGGCGGGCCGGGGCGGCACGCCGCGACCTCGACCGGGTCCGCACGTACGGGCGGCTGCTGGCCGCGTGCGGCGTCAACGCGATCTCGGTGAACAACGTCAACGTCCACGCGACCGAGGCGCGGCTGCTCACCGACCGCCTCGGCGACGTCGCCGAGCTGGCCGACGCGCTGCGCCCCTACGGCGTGCGGGTGCACCTGTCGGTCACCTTCGCCGCGCCCGTCGTCCTCGGCGGCCTGTCGACCGCCGACCCGGTCGACCCGGCGGTGCGCGCGTGGTGGGCCGCCGCCACCCGCCGCGTCTACGCGCGCATCCCCGACTTCGGCGGCTACGTGGTGAAGGCCGACTCGGAGGGGCAGCCGGGCCCGTTCACGTACGGGCGCGACCACGCCGACGGCGCGAACCTGCTCGCGGAGGCCCTCGCGCCGTTCGGGGGCGTGGTGCACTGGCGGGCGTTCGTCTACAACCACCGGCAGGACTGGCGGGACCGCTCGACCGACCGGGCGCGGGCCGCGTACGACCACTTCGCCCCGCTCGACGGCCGGTTCCGCGACAACGTGGTGGTGCAGGCGAAGTTCGGCCCGATCGACTTCCAGCCCCGGGAGCCGGTGTCGCCGGTGCTGGCCGCGATGCCGGCGACCCGGCTCGCGGTGGAGTTCCAGGTCACCCAGGAATACACGGGACAGCAGCAGCACGTGTGCTATCTCGCGCCCTGCTGGAGCGAGGCGCTGACGTTCGCGCCGTGGGGGCCGGGCGGGCCGACGGTCGCCGACGTGGCCGCCGGCACCGGGCCGGGGCCGGCGGCCGGCGGCGGCCTGGCCGCCGTGGCCAACGTGGGCGACGACCCGTTCTGGACCGGGCACCCCCTCGCCCAGGCCAACCTGTACGCCTACGGCCGGCTCGCCTGGGACCCCGGCCTCGATCCGGTCGCCGTCCTCGACGAGTGGATCGACCTCACCTTCCCCGCGTCGACGGTCGGGGACCCGGCCCTGGTGCGCGAGACGCTGCACGCCGTCATGGACGACTCGTGGCGCACCTACGAGCGGTACACCGCCCCGCTGGGCGTCGGCTTCATGGTCAGCCCGGCCCGCCACCACTACGGCCCCGACGTCGACGGCTACGAGTACTCGCGGTGGGGCACCTACCACTTCGCCGACCGCGACGGGGTGGGCGTGGACCGCACGCGCGCCACCGGCACCGGCTTCACCGGGCAGTATCCGCCGCCGTGGTCGCAGGTGTACGAGTCGCTGTCCGACTGCCCCGACGAGCTGCTGCTCTTCTTCCACCACGTCCCGTACGGGCACGTGCTGCGCAGCGGGTCGACCGTCATCCAGCACATCTACGACACCCACTTCGCCGGGGTGCAGCAGGTGGCCGGGATGCGGCAGCGGTGGCGACGCCTCGCCGGGGTGATCGACCCGGCGGTGCACGCCCGGGTGGCCGAGCGGCTGGAGGAGCAGCTGCGCTGCGCGATCGAGTGGCGCGACCAGGTCAACACGTACTTCTTCCGCAAGTCCGGGGTGCCGGACGTGCGGGGGCGGACGATCCACTGAACGCAGGCGGCGGGCTGTCAATCATGTGACAGCTTCCCCGCCGCCGCCCCGCCCGGGCGCGGGTTCCCGCAGGTCGGAGGGCCCAGCCCGCGGCGGCGGGCCCGGGGCGACGCCGGCGGGCGGCCAGGACGACGTTCCCACGGCACCGCCCGCCTGCCTAGGCTCGCACGGTGATCGAACCCGCTGGCCCGGACCCGCTGCCGGCCGTGCCGGAGGACGACGGCCGCCGGGCCACGGGCGACCGGCCGCGCGTCCTGCTCGTCGTGCTCCTCGCTGCCCTCGTCTTCCTGGTGCCGGTGACCATCGTCTTCCTCGCCACCGAGGGGATCGACCGGGCGGACAAGTACGCGAGCGTGTTCGGGCTGTTCGCGGGGATCTCCAGCGTGCTCCTCGGCCTCGTGTCGCTCCTTCCGCGCCGGCGGGACCGGCAGGCGGGGCCCGGCGACGGCGCAGGCCCGGGAGGCAACGCACCGGGAGGCGGCGGTACCGGGACCGGCGGCGGCCCCCGCTCGCGGCAGCGCAGCCGGACCTTCGGGTTCACCGCCGGCGTGGTGGGCACCACGATCCTCTCGTGCACCGTGGCGACGACCACACAGTCGAGCCTGAACGCGCCGCCCCCGGTCGACGAGCCGCCGCCGCTCGCGGTCGTCGCCGCGGTCGACTGGGCGTGGTGCGACGGCGCGGTGCTCGCCGCGGTGTCGCCCGCCCGGCTCCCGGCCCCGCCGCGGCGGTACACGTCCGGGGACTGGGCCGACTGGTTCACCCGGCTCGGCGGCGCCCGGACCGGCGCCGCCTGGGTGACGCTGACCCTGCGGTCCCGCTCGGATGCCACCGTCACCGTCACGGGCATCCGGGCTGCGGTGGCCGGGCGGAGCGAGCCGCCCGAGGTCTCGACCACCGTCGGCGTCGCCTGCGGGGGCCCCGGGGGCGACGAGCCCGGGGGCGACGAGCTCCGGTTCGACCTCGACGCCGAGCCCGCCCGATCGACCGGGGGCGTCCGCTTCCCGCTCGCCGTCACCAGGTCGGTGTCGGTGCTGCCCGTGCGGGCGCAGTCCGGCCAGCCCCGGGTCCTCTCCTGGCGGCTGGAGATCGACTGGGTGTCGCAGGACCGACGGGGGACCCTCACCGTGGACGAACTGGACGGGCTCCCGCTGCTCACCGGCGGCGAGGGGCGGTCACGCTGCTTCTATACGGAAACCGGCACGATCATCGAGAGCCTCTCCGGCGAGGGCTGCCCCACCCGCTGACCGCCCCGGCTGCCGTGATCGTAACCACAGTTCACGCGGCCGTATTGGGCGCGTGAAACCGTGGACCACCTTGTTACCGTTTCGCGGTGCGTTCGCGTGGCCGCGCGTCCACCAGGGGGGCGGTTGCATCCAACCGGGCGCACGGGGCCGCCGTGTGCGACAGCCCCGCCCGACAGGTAACCCACAACGTGCTGCCGCCCGAGGTGCGGCACGCGGCCGATCGGCGGCATCCGCCAGCTTCATCAGGAGATTCCGTGAGCAGTCAACCCGCGGCGCCGGCCAAGCTCGACGCCGCCGTACTGAAGATCGCCGGGGTCGTGGTCCTCGGTGCGATCATGTCGATCCTCGACGTGACCGTGGTCAGCGTGGCGCTGCCCACGTTCCAGACCGAGTTCGACGCCTCCTACGCCCGGGTCGCCTGGACGATGACCGGCTACACGCTCGCGCTGGCCACGGTGATCCCGCTGACCGGCTGGGCCGCCGACCGGTTCGGCACGAAGCGGCTCTACATGGCGGCGCTCGTGCTGTTCACGCTCGGCTCGGGCCTGTGCGCCACCGCCGACTCCATCGGCCAGCTCATCGGCTTCCGGGTGTTGCAGGGCCTCGGCGGCGGCATGCTGATGCCGCTCGGCATGACGATCATGACGCGGGCGGCCGGGCCGGAGCGGATCGGCCGGCTGATGGCGGTGCTGGGCATCCCGATGCTGCTCGGCCCGATCGGCGGCCCGATCCTGGGCGGCTGGCTGATCGACGTGGCGAGCTGGCACTGGATCTTCCTGATCAACCTGCCGATCGGCGTCGTCGCGCTGGCCTACGCGCAGTGGGCGCTGCCGAAGGACGCCCCGGAGCCGTCCGAGTCGTTCGACTTCGTCGGGATGCTGATGCTGTCGCCGGGCCTGGCCCTCTTCCTCTACGGGGTGTCGTCGCTGCCCGAGACCGGCACGTTCGCCGACCGGAAGGTGTGGCTGCCGATGCTCGTCGGCGGGCTGCTGGTCGTCTCGTTCGTCGTCTACTCGTTCAAGCCGAAGCACCCGCTGCTCGACCTGCGGCTGCTGCGTGACCGCAACCTCACCGTCGCGTCCGTCACGATGGCCGTCTTCATGGTCGCGTTCATGGGCGCCGGCCTGCTGTTCCCGAGCTACTTCCTCCAGGTGCGCGGCGAGTCGACGCTCGACGCCGGCCTGCTGATGGCCCCGCAGGGCATCGGCGCGATGGTCACCATGCCGATCGCGGGCATGCTGGCCGACAAGATCCCGGTCGGCCGGACGGTGCCGTTCGCGCTGGTGCTGATCGCGGCCGGCTTCTTCGCGTTCACCCAGGTCGGCACCGACACGTCCTACCTGCTGCTGTGCGGCTCGCTGTTCGTCATGGGCCTGGGCATGGGCGGCACGATGATGCCGATCATGACCTCGGCGCTGAAGACGCTGACCAACCACGAGGTGGCCCGGGGTTCCACGCTGCTGAACATCCTCCAGCAGATCGCCGGGTCGGTGGGTTCGGCGATCATGTCGGTGATCCTCACCAGCAAGCTGAACGACGCGCCGGTCATCCCGGGGGCGGTCGACCCGAACACGGGCGCGCCGGTCACCGAGGCCGGGCTGGCCATCGCCGTCAAGCAGAACCCGGACCTGGCCCAGCAGTTCCCGGTCGACCCGGGGCTGCTCCAGCGGGGGCTGGAGTTCGTCGCCGACTCGTTCGCCACGACGTTCTGGGTGGGCTTCGCCCTGGTGCTGGTGACGTTCGTGCCGGCCTTCTTCCTGCCCCGCCGGCGTCAGGTGTCCCACCTGCTCGACGACGAGCAGGCCCCGGCCCCGGTGCTGATCCACTGAACCGCCGAACCGCTGGTCCACCGATCCACCCGTCGCGGCGTGGGGCGTCCCGCCCCACGCCGCGACGGCGTCCCGGCCCGCGCCCACCCGGCGGGGCCGGGCCTCAGGCCAGCGGGGCCACCGGGCGGAAGGAGCTGTCCGCCCGGAAGACGGCGGTGTCCTGGTACAGGTCGATGCGCAGCGCGTAGTCGTAGTGGCGCAGGTAGCGGCCGGGGAAGTTGTAGGACTCCAGCGAGACCGCCCCGCTGACCGAGCCGGGCCGGGCGCAGAAGGTGGCGTCCCGCCCGAAGATCGCGCTGCCGTCGTTGGCGTCGGCCCGGATCCGGTAGTCGTAGTGCCGCAGGTACCGGCCGTCGGCGGTGCGCAGCGAGTAGCAGTTGGCGTCGGCGAGCCCGGCGACGACGGTGAGGGTCGCGTCCTGGCGGGCCTGCGCCGGGCTGGCCGTGGAGACCGGGTCGAGGTAGCCCAGGTTGTCGGCGCGGCGGGCCACGTACCGGTCGGGGAAGTTGACCGACTGCAACGACCGGCCGCCGGTGGGCAGCGTGACGCCGCCGGGGACCGTCTCGCGGAGCACGGTGAAGTGCCGGGCGAAGCCGGACAGCCCGGGTAGCTCGACCGGCGGGGTCCAGGTGCGCAGCCCGTCGGAGCTGTCGCTGAAGTAGTACTTGCCGACCGTGTACCCGTCGAAGTAGATCCGCCAGCCGCCGTTGTCGAGCGGCACCAGCGCCTGGCCCTCGCGCGGGCCGCCCCAGCCGGCCCAGTCGCCGGTCCCGACGAAGGTGTAGGGGCCGTTCAGGCTGCTCGCCGTCGCGTGCTCGATGTACTTGGTGGTCTCCTGCTTGGCGAACGCGTGGTACGTCGCGCCGACCTTCACCACGAACGTGTCGATGTGGTTGGGGCCGATCCCGGAAAGGAGCGTGGGCGTCGCGAACGCGGTGAGCGAGGAGTTCGTCGCGCGCAGCCGGTACGGCTTGAAGTCGGCCCCGTTGGTGGAGAGCGAGACGATCACGTTGACGCTGCCGTCGCTGTCGACGAACCACTCGGGGGCCCAGGTGTTCTGCACCGTCATGGGGATGGTGTGGTTGCGCAGGAACGTCCAGTTGACCCGGTCGGTGCTGGTGGCGAAGCCGATGGTGTTGCCGGTCCAGTTGGTGGTGTAGACGACGTAGTAGCGCCCGTCGGTGTGCCGGATGATGCTCGGGTCGCGGATCAGCCCGGTCGGCGGCGTGTAGGCGGGGCCGCGCAGCAGCCGGTAGCCGGTGGCGTCGGCCGCCTCGTAGACGTACATGTTCGATTCGCTGCTGTTGGTGAACGCCGTCATCGTGTAGCGGGAGGTCTGCCCGGCGGGGGGCGCGGCGGCCGCCGCCGGGGTGACCCCGACGGCCGGCAGCCCGGCGGCGAGCGACGCGAGGACGGTCGCGGCCGTCAGCGCCGCCCGACGCCACGACCGGCGGACGGTTCGGAACATCTGCCACCCCCACGTCAACAATCGAAGTTACTCGATGTTAACGCTCCCCTGACCGGGTGACAACGAGATCGTTCCTCGTCAGTGCGCCGCCACGACCACCGCGTCGGCCGGCAGGCCGGCGAGCCGGGCCGGCCGCACGACGACGAGCAGGACCACCGTGGCGGCCACCATCCCGCCCGCCACCACGAGGGCCATCGCCACCGCGCCGGTGCCGAGCATCCCCACCAGGGGCGCGGCCACCGCGCCGACGCCGAACTGCACCGCCCCGAGCAGCGCGGAGGCGGTGCCCGCCGCCTCGCCGTGCCGGGACAGCGCCAGCGCCGGCGCGTTCGGCATCGCCAGCCCCGCTGCGGCGAGCACCGCCCACAGCGAGGCCAGCAGGGTCGGCAGCCCGCCCAGGCCGGTCACGGCGAAGAAGAGCAGCGCCAGCCCCGCCACGGTCCCCGCGCCCAGGGACGCCACGAGGATCCGCTGCGGGGAGTGGCGACGCAGCAGCCGCACGTTGAACTGGGTCGCCCCGATCAGCCCCACCGCGCCCGCCCCGAAGGCCAGCCCGAACTGCTGCTCGTCGAGGCCGTACTGCTGTTGCAGGACGAACGACGACCCGGCCACGTACGCGAACAGGGCCGCCATGGCCAGGCCGGCGACCAGCACCAGGCCGACGAACGTGCGGTCGCGCAGCAGCGACCCGTACACGGCCAGGGTGGCGAGCGCCCCGCCGGGTCGCCGCCGCTCGGCCGGCAGCGTCTCGCGCAGGCCGAACACGGCGACCACGACGAGCGCCGCCCCGAAGACGGCCAGGGCCACGAACACGCCCCGCCAGTCCGTCCAGCGCAGCAGCCCGCCGCCGAGGGTGGGCGCGAGGATCGGCGCGGCCCCCATGACCAGCAGCAGCCGCGACAGCAGCGTGGCGAAGGCCGCGCCGCTGAACAGGTCGCGGACCACGGCCATCGCGACCACCGAGGCCGCCGCGACGCCCAGACCCTGCACCACCCGCAGCGCGCCGAGGACGGCGACGTTCGGCGCGACCACGCACAGCGCCGACGCCACGATGTGCAGCGCGATGCCGGCGATCAGTGGCTTGCGCCGGCCGACCGCGTCGGACAGCGGGCCGATCAGGAGCTGGCCCACGGCGAGTCCGGCGAGCGTGCCGGTGAGGGTCAGCTGCACCGCCGCCGACGTGGTCTGGAAGTAGGCGACGAGCGCCGGGAAGGTGGGCAGGTACATGTCGATGGTGAGCGGGCCCACCGCGATCAGCGAGCCGAGCACGAGGACGAGCCGCAGGCGCTGCCGGCGTCCCATCGCGTCGCCCGGCGTCGACGGGGCCGCCGTCGCCACGGTGGCGGCCTTCATCGGGACGCTCCGGCACGGCCGGCGCGCAGCCGGGCGGGAAATGATGCAACTGTCACAACAGGCTCCAAATCCGGGGCCCGGCTGCTGATTCCCCGTCCGGCGACAGGTAACGCAGGTCACAGGGCGGTGGGCCCCCCGCGAACACTACGGGCGCAGGGGGCCCACCGGGCGTCAGACGGTCGAGCAGGCGGCGCCGTTGAGGGTGAAAGAGGACGGTTTGCCGGCGTTGCCGGTGTGGCTCGCCTGGAACCCGATCTCCACCGACCCGTTCGGCGCGACGCTGCCGTTGTAGGAGACGTTGCGGGCGGTCACCGCGCCGCTGGTGGGCGTGTAGGTGGCGTTCCAGCCGCCGGTGATGCTCTGCCCGGCCGGCAACGTGAACGCCAGGGCCCAGCCGTTGACGGCCGCGGTGCCGGTGTTGGTGATCGTGACGGACGCGGTCAGGCCGTTGCCCCAGGCGTTGACCGTGTACGCCACCCGGCACGCACCGGACGCCGGGGGCGTGGTCGGCGGCGGGGTGGTGGGCGGGGGCGTGGTCGGCGGGGGCGTCGTGGGCGGCGGCGTGGTCGGCGGGGGCGTCGTCGTCGGGGGCGTGCCGCCGATGCTGCCCGGCACCGCGCGCAGCGCGTTGTACCAGGCGGTGGCCATCTTGCCGTAGCCCGTCGCGTTGGGGTGGATGCCGTCGGCGAGGTCGGCGTAGGTCAGCGCGCTGCCGATGTCCACGAGGTGCACGCGGCGGCCGGCGTTGACCTTGCTCTGCACGATGCCCGGGATGGCCGCGTTGTACGTCCGCACCGCGTTCTCGGTGCCGGAGCGCGGGATGATCGTCGCGACGAAGACGTCCGCCGACGGCGCGGTCGAGGTGATGCGGTCGATCAGCGTGGACAGGCGGGACGCGGCGGCGGTCGGGTCGCCGTACATGTCGTTCGTGCCGATGTGCAGCAGCACCGTGCGGGGGGTCGTCGCCCGCAGCCAGTTGACGACGTTGGCGTCGACCTGGGAGATGGTCCAGCCCGAGTGGCCCTCGTGGTCGTGGTCGCCGAGGCTGGCCGGCCCGTTGAACATCGAGCCGACGAAGTCGATCCGGTAGCCGCCGGCGGCGAACTTCTGCCACAGGTCGATGCGGTAGCCGCCGGGGACGTTGAAGCCGTCGGTGATCGAGTCGCCGAGCGGCATCACCCGGACGCCGCCGTTGGACTCGGCGTTGGCGGGGGCGATCGCGAACGTGACGGCGGTGGCGACGACCGCCATGACGGCCGCCGCGGCGCCGAACAGGCGATTTCTTCGTGTCATGCGTATCCTCCCGATGGTGGTTGCCCGGGCGAGGGACGTGCCGGGGCGAGGTGCGGAATCCGGGCGCGGCGTCGGCCCCGTCGAGGTCCGCCCGCGGACGGCGGGCGGGGATGAACGGCGGCACGGCGGGTCGGCGCGCCACCGCAACTGCCGGGGGCGGCGCGGGAAGGCCAACCGTCAGCAGTGCCCGTGCGGCTGCGCCGCCGGCCCCGGTGTCCGGGCGGACGACCGGCGGCCCGTGGCTGGAGCGTGCCCTTCACCCTGGCCGCCGACACCATAACGTGTTACCGCTAACACCCACAATGGATCGTCAGCTGGCGATACTTCCAGGCGCGCGGCGGGCGGGACCGGGCCCCGGCTGCGGCGGCGGAACAGCGCGTGCCGGGCGCGGAGGAGGCGCGGCGGGACCGGCGTCAACGAGGGGTGGGCGACGGGGACGAGGACACCTGCGGGGTCGGGTCGGGCGGCGCGCCCAGCGGCCCGTCGAACACCACCGCCGGCCGTTGCGCGTCGCGCGCCCGGTGGAAGATCTCCATGCGCAGCCGCGCCGCGTCGGCGGGGACGAGGAAGGCGTAGTTGAGCCGCCGCACCGCCCCCGCGTCCACCGTCGGGCCGGCCTTCGGGTACTCCGGGTCGGGCACGACCAGCGCCAGGGTCTCCCGGTCGTCGACCAGCCCCCGGAAGGAGAACTCGTTGACGTCCAGCGCCCCGGGGCGGCCGTTGGTGAGGCTGGCGATCACCAGGGCGTACCAGGCGCCCTGGACCTGGACCCGGTGCGGCGCGGCGAGGGTGAGCGTGACGCCGTCGGGCCACGCGTACGTCTGCCCGAAGGCCAGCCGGGCCGGCGTCGGCACCGGCCCCGACGGGACGGGGTCCGGCGGCGGTGGGGTGGCCGGGCCGGGACGGCCGGCGGTGGCGGGCAGCCACCGGCAGTAGTTGGTGACGGCCACCTCCGCCGGGTCCTCGCGCCTTGCCTCGCCGCGCCGGGTCCCGTCGTAGAGCACCTGGCCCAGGGCGCGCAGCCCCGGCGCGTCGGAGCCGGCCGCCCGCCGGCCCACCTCGACGTGGGCGACGGCCCGCTGGTCGACCAGCAGCAGGCGGCCGGGCGCGGCCTGCGCGAACCGGCAGGCGTCGGCGGCGGCGACGGAACCGGCGGCCGGCGGGGGCGCGGCGGCGGCGACCTGTTCCGGCACCAGCGCCCCGGCCCGGCCCGGCAGGAAACCCTTCGTGGCCAGCCACATCGCGACGACCGGCGCGGCGTAACCGAGCACGAGCAGCCCGGTCACGACGGCCACGACGGCGCGCGGCCAGCCCCGGCCCCGGCGGAGCCCGGCCGGCCCCGCCGGGTGGCCCTGCGGCCACCGCGCGCGACGCCGCCGCGCCAGCCGGGCCACCGCCGCCACGACCGTGCCGGCCACCAGCGCCGCGGCCAGGCCGAACACCCCGACCACGGTGTACGCGCTGCCGATGGCCAGCACGCCCTGGTAGACGTCGCCGCAGCCGGTGCCCAGGCAGAGCTGGACGAACGTGATCGTGAGCAGCACCGAGACCAGCGCGTAGCCGGTGAGCACCGCCGCGACGAGGGCGTGCGCGGGGCCGAGCCCGACGTCGGCCCGGCCGCCGAGGGCTGCGGCGACGAACGCCACCACGAGCTGCCCGAGCGCGACCGCGCCGAGCAGCGCGTAGACGTTGAGCAGCGCCCGCTGGTAGCTGCCCGGGTCCAGCTCGCGGCCCAGCCAGGTCGCCGCCGCCACCAGCAGCCGCCCGGAGGTGGCCTCGTTGACGGCCAGCGCCACGACGAAGACCAGCACGGGCGGCAGCAGCGCCACCGCGGGCCGGATGCGCGGCCGGGGCAGGGCGGCCGCGCCGTCGGCCCGGTCGAGGCGCACCGCCCGCAGGGCCCCGCCGCGCCGCGCGGCGGCCGTCAGCGGGTACGCCGCCGCCGCGAGCAGCGGCAGCAGCACCCACGGGTCCAGCGCGCTGGCGAACACGCCGACGGGCAACGCGACGGGCACGCCCGTGGCCGCCACCGAGGTCCCCGTCGACCAGGCCGTCAAACCGGCGCCGAAGGCGAGCGCGGCCAACGCCTGCCCCGCGCGGACGACCGGGGTCAGGGTGCGGCCGGCCGCCGACGGCAGCCACGCCGCCGCCGAGGCCACCGACCAGCGGGCGAACAGCAGGCAGCCCAGGGCGAGCAACGCCAGCGCGAGCACGCCCTGCACCGGGACCTGCCGCAGGATCGACGGCCAGGTCCCGTCGTCGCTCAGCGGCGCGGCGACGAGTTCGCCGCCCGCGATGCCGGCGGCCAGCGCCAGGCCAGGGCGCACGCCGGTGGGCAGCGGCGCGCCGGCCACCAGGGACACGAGGGCCTGCCGCCACAGGCCGGTGCCGACGACGGTCACGGTCAGCGCGCCGAGCAGCGCCGAGGCCAGCAGCAGGCCGTGCAGCCGGTCGCCGCCGAGCAGGTTGGTGGTGATGGTGCTCAGGTACGGCAGCGAGACGCCGACGGTCACGCCGGCCGCCAGCGCCTCGACGGTTCCGGCGCGCAGCAGCGCCTCGGGCCGGCGTACCACCTCGGCGCGGTCCGCGTTGGTCGGGTGCAGCCGCAGCAGCCGCCACCAGGCGCGCCGAGCCGGCCCGAGCGGCCCACCCGCCGGTGGCCGGCGCTCCGGGAAGGCCGGCGGGTGGAAGAGCGGGTCGGCGCGGTCGGGGCCGGTCGCCGACGCGCGCACGTCGGCGTGGTGCTCCCGGGCGCGGACCACCGCGGCCCGGACGAGCCAGAGCAGGGCGACCGCGACGGCGAGCCGCCACCCGACGGGCCACAGCAGGGCGGGGCTCCGGACGGCCACGAACGCCAGCAGCGGCACGGCCACCACCAGCAGGAACGCCCAGCCGCTGAGCAGCGCCAGGACGGTGCGGTCGACGTCGCGGTTGCGCAGGTGGGCGAGTTCGTGCCGGACCACCGCCCGCAGCGCCAGCAGGCCGTCGTCGCTGGTGTCGTGCAGCAGTCCCCGGTTGAGGCGTACGTGGTAGTGGGGGTGGCAGCCGAAGGCCCGGCCGCCCGGCCCGGTGCGGTACGGGTTGACGACGAACCGGGGCGGACGGGCCACCCGCGCCTCGTCGACCAACCGGGCGACCTCCCGCGCCGCGACCGGGTACACGGCCGGGTCGAGGGGGCGCAGCCCCTGCCGACGGATCAGCCGGCGGGGGTGCCGCCGGTAGCCGACGAACATCGCGGTCGCCACCAGCGTCGCCGCGCCCAGGCCGACTCCCGCGCGGCGCACGTCGACGGCCGAGTTGCAGGCCAGGTAGTCGTCGGTGACCCGCTGCGGCGAGGCGGTCGCGGCCGCCGTGTCGGCGGCGGCGACGCACCGCCAGTAGCTGCTCTCCCAGCCGGTCAGGCCGCCGGCCACCGCGTCGTAGGTGTAGGCGGCGGCGCTGAGGGTCAGCGTCATCAGCAGCAGGAACAGCGAGGTGGTGGCGGGCGGGAGGGTGAACGGGTTCAGCCGTGCCCGGTCGGCGGCCGGGTCCGCTACGGCCGGGCGTTCCACCGCTTCACCAGCACGGCGGCGAGGTCGGCGGCGAGGGCTTCGGGCGCGCCCCGGTCGGCGGCGCGCCCGGCCGCCAGGGCCCTGATCCGCTCCTCCTGCCCGGGCGGGATCGGCGGGGCGACGCTGTCCTCGTCGACGGTGGGCCCGCGGAACGGCCACCAGCCCGCCGCCCGGTAGCGACGCCCGGCGGCCTTCGCGCCGGCGACGACGAGGTCCTTGCAGATGTCGACGACCACGGCCGCGGCGAGCACGCCGACGGCCTGGCCCGCCTCCTCCCAGCCGGCGGCCGTGGGCTCCGCGCCGGCCCGCCGCGCCCGGCGGGCGGCGGCCGGGTCGCGCAGGTAGGCGGTCGCCACGAAGTCGAAGTCCGCCAACTCGTCCGGTGCCACCTCCGCGACGATGTCGCGGGCGATGTCGATGACCTTGCGCTGTTCTGTGACCGGCACCACGTTCTCCCCTGAATCCGGAGTCAGGGGGGAGCGTGGCAGAGCGGCGCGGGGCGAGGTGTCGGCTGACCGACACAGCCCTCGCGTCCGCCGGATCGGCCGACCGTCGACGCAGCCGATCGGCCGGCGGCCCCCGGGCGGATGACGGCTCCCGGGCGGATGACGGCTCCCGATGTCGGGCGGGCGGCGGCGGCGGGCGGCTACCGCCCGCCGCGCGGGCGGGCGGCCCGCGCGCCGGCCAGTGCCAGGGCGGCCAGCGCCAGCACCACCGCGACGCCGCCCACCACGAGGGACGCGCCGTCGCGCCCGGCCCGGCCCGGCAGGTCGCGCCCGGCGGCGGCACGGTCGCCGCGCGCGCCGGTCCGGTCGGCTGCGCCCGGAGCGGCGGCGCGACCGGTCGGCCCCGCAACGCCGGGGCGTGCGGACGGGGTCGGGCCGGCGGGCAGGGCGTAGCGCAGGATCCGCGGTCGGGTGCCGGGTGGCTGGTTCGCCGTCTCCGAGACCGTCAGCAGGGACCGGCCGTCGCGGCTGTAGCTGACCGACTCCCCCTGCGGCTCGTGCGGCAGCGCGATGCTCCTCGGCCGGCCGGTGGTGAGGGCCGCGACGAGATCACCGTCGGGGACGTCGAACTCGAAGGCGTCGGCGTAGGTGCGCAGCACCACCCGCCGCCCGTCGGGCGCGTTCGCCCCGCCCGTGACCACCCGCCGCCCCAGGAAGGAGTACGGGTTGCGGGTCGTGGTGGACGGGAGTCGCACCTGTCCCACCCGGGCCAGCGGCACCGTCCCGCCCGCCCGCAGCGGCGCGGCCGGGCGGTACAGGCCCGCGCTGCCGCCCTGTTTCGTCACGACCACGGGCCGCCCGCCGTCGTCGACCAGGAGGGCCTCCGCGTCGTGGGCCCCGTCCGGGTACGTCATCCGGTGCAGCACCGGACGGGCCGCGCCGGGCGACAGCCGCCACAGGGCGACGGTGCGGCGGGCCCGGTCGTTGTCGCCGATGTCGGCGACCCAGATCGTGCCGTCCGCGCCCACGGCCAGGTCCTCGGTGTCGCGCGGGCGCGACGGGTAGCGCACCGCCCGCACCACCCGGCAGCTGGCGTCGAGGAAGAAGATCCGGCGGCGGGACTCCTCGTCGGCGCCGTCGTTGACCGCGACGAACCCGTCGTCGGTGGCGGCCAGCCCGGAGATCTCGGTCAACCGGTCGTCGCGGATGTCGCACACCGGCCGCCCTGCCGGCGGGGCGGGCGCGGCGCCGGGGCGGGCCGCCGCGACGACGGGGGCCGCCGCGACGACGGGGGCCGCCGCGACGACGGGGGCGAGGACGACGGCCACCGCGGCTGCGGCCACCGGCCACCGCCACCGGGGGTGCCGGGCCGATCCAGGTCTGGTCACCCCCGCATCATCGCGGCCGCACCGTCCATCGGGGAATCCGGTGCCGCCGCCTACTGATCCACCTGGCACGCGGCCCCGTTGAGCGCGAAGTCGGCGGGGCGCGGATTGCTCGCACCGGAGCTGGCCTGGAAGCCGAAGCTCGCCGTGGCGCCCTGCGGCAGGCTGGCGTTCCAGTCGACGTTGCGGGCGGTGACGGCGGCCCCGGACTGGGTGACCTGCGCGTTCCAGGCGTTGGTGACCCGCTGACCGGCGGCGAACGACCAGGTCAACGCCCACCCGTTCAGCGCCGGCCCCCGGTTGGTGACCCGCACCTCCGCCGTGAACCCGCCCGTCCACTGGTTGGGGGTCCAGGTGACCAGGCAGGTCGCCGGCACCCCGGTCGGCGGGGGCGTCGTGGGCGGGGTCGTCGGCGGGGCGGTCGTCGGCGGGGGCGTCGTGGTCGGCGGGGGCGTGGCGTCGCGCGGCGGGAAGCGCAGGATCCGGTCGTCGGTCGCGGTCGGCGAGCCGCGCCCGTCGCGGTTGCTGGTGGCGACCCAGAGCCACCCGTCCGGGCCGTACTCGACCGTGCGCAGCCGCCCGTAGGTGCCGACCAGCTCGGCGACCGGGGTGCCCGCGCCGCCGACGCCGTCGAGCGGCACGTTCCACAGCCGGGTCCCGCGCAGCGCGGCGACGAAGAGCCGGCTGCCGGCGATCGTCGCGCCGCTCGGGGACGCCTCGGCGGTCGTCCAGACCAGCAGCGGGTCGCGGAAGCGGGGGTCGTTGCCCCGGCCCTCCACCGTCGGCCAGCCGTAGTTGCCACCGGCGACGATGACGTTGACCTCGTCCCAGGTGTTCTGCCCGAATTCGGTGGCGTAGAGCCGGCCCTGGGCGTCCCAGGCCAGGCCCTGCACGTTGCGGTGGCCGAGGCTGTAGACCAGCGACCCGGGGAACGGGTTGTCGGGCGGGACCGACCCGTCGGGCCGCATCCGCAGGATCTTGCCGTTGCGGCTGGCCGGGTTCTGCGCGTTGGCGGTCTGCCCCGCGTCGCCGACGCCGGCGTAGAGCAGGCCGTCCGGGCCGAAGGCGATGCGCCCGCCGTCGTGGGTGCTGGCCCGGGCCAGGCCGGTGAGGATCGGCGTCTGGGTCTGCGGATCGGCGAGCCGGAACCGGACGATCCGGTTGTCCGTGGCGGTGGTGAGATAGACGTACACGTAGCCGTCCTGGGCGTAGGTCGGCGAGACGGCGAGGCCGAGCAGGCCGCCCTCGCCGACCGGGGTCACACCGGAGATCTGGGCCACCGCCTCGGTCGGCTGGCCGGGCCGCACCCGCAGCACCTGGGCGGAGTTGCGCAGCGTCACCAGCGCGCTGCCGTCGGGCAGGAAGTCCATCCCCCAGGGCACCGTCAGGCCGCTGGCGGCGACCTGGGGGCGGCTGAGGTCGAAGTCGCCGACGGCGAGGGCGACACCCGCCACCGGGCGGGGGCCGGCGGCCGACGGCGGGTCGGCGAGGGCCGCCGCGCCGACGCCGCTCACCGCGAGGCCCGCCACGACCGCCGCCACCATCATCGACCGGGCTCTCACGGCACACCCCTCCCACCAGCCAGCCAACCATCGGCGTCAATATATCCGGCCGGCGGGGGATCCGACAGCTCGGCGACGCGGGCCGGGTGCCGGCAATCACCGGGCGGCGGGGAGCCGGCCGTCGCAGCGGACGTCCGGGTCGGCGACCGGCCGCCGGGGCATCATCCAGTCCAGGACCGTCTCCTCCACCGGCCAGCCGTGCACCGACACCACGCTGTACGGCACCCGCGCCGCCTCCGGGCAGAGCACCTGCGACCGGACCCGGCCGTTCGGCAGGAACCGCACCCCGGCCGCCCGGTCCAGCACGATCGTCGACGTGTCGGTCACCGTGATGAGCGCGCCGAGCACCACCTCCGGCCCCGTCCGGTCGGCCGGCGTCGGGTCCGCGCCGGTGCCCGCCTCGGCGTCGGCCGCCCCCGCCGGGGCCAGCTCGACCGCGGCGGTCGGCAGCACCGGGACCCGGAGGAAGACCGCCCCCATCACCAGCGGCAGCACGGCGGCGACCGCGTACGCCAGCCCGTGCGTCAGCACCGGGGCGCTCCAGCCGGGGATCGGGCCGGTGAGCAGCACCGCCGCGGCGGGCGGCACCGCCAGCAGCGCGGCCGTGGCCAGCTCGTCCTGCCGCAGGGCCGACCAGATCGCCGGGCCCAGCGCGGTGTACGCCAGCACGGCCGCCGCCAGCGGCAGCGCCACACTCACCAGCAGGATCCGGGTCGGCTGGTCCGGATGCAGGTAGCGGGTGCGCAGCGCGAGCAGCCAGAGCCCCAGCATCAGCAGCGTCGGCAGGAAGCGCAGCTGCCACGTCAGCGCCCCCAGCGCGACGGCGCCGGTGAGCACCCAGCCCGGGGTGCGCGCCGTCCCGGAGGCCAACAGCGACCGCTCCGGGTCGAACCGGTCAGGGGCGCTGAGCCGCAGCAGCCGACCGAGCACGCCGAACGTGAGCACCACCAGGGGAAAGGCCCAGACCAGCGCGATCAGCAGCGCGCTGAGCAGGCCGAGCGGGCTGACGTACTGCACCAGCAGCAGCATGGTGGACATGTCCTGCCGGCTGAGCTGCCACAACCGCAGCACCAGGAGCAGGACGGGGAACGCGGGCAGGAGCGTCAGCAGCCACTGCTGCGCCTGCCGCGCCCCCGCCATGCGGCGCGGCCGCCCCGACTTGCCGGGGCCGGCGGCGATCCGGGGTGCGCCGGGGCCGGTAGCGCGATCCTCTCCCACGGCCACTGCCGTACCTCCACCTTCCTCGGCTCGGGCTGCCGCTGTTCCGCGACGGACTGCGGGAGGTTGTACCGCTGCTGCCAGCGCAGGTTCGCGTCGTACGCGTTCTCCCAGGTCGAGTTCTCCTCGTCCTCGGCCGACGCGTATAGGGCGAGGTCGACCAGGTCCCGCAGCGCCTCGTTGGGGCCGGTGTTGACGCCCCACTTCTCCTGCGCCGAGGAGCCGATGTCCCAGTGCCGCAGCGGCTTGGCGCCCCGCAGCTCGGCCGGGAAGCGCTGACCGTCGTCGTCGGGCCGGTCGCCGGTGACGAAGCCGGCAAGGATCGCGGCGTCGGTGGTGACCGCGTACACCTTGCCGTCGTAGAGCAGCTGGACGCAGTCGCTGATCCGGTTGCGGCCGATCGGCTTGGCGCCGGCCTCCCGCAGCCGCTGGGCGGAGGTCGAGGTGGTCAGCGTGCAGACCGTCCGGCCGCCCAGGTCCTCCAGGCTGCTCACCTGCTCCGCGTCGCCGACGCTGTCCAGGGTGATCACCGACTGCTCCGTGTAGAGGTAGGGGGCGGAGAAGACCGCGCCCTCCTCCTCCCGCTGCTTGGTGATGCTGTAGGAGGCGATCACCAGGTCGACGGTGACGAACCCGTCTCCGTCGCGGGCCTGACGGCGGGCCCGGTCCTCGCTCTCGATCGGCAGGAACCGCACCTGGGACCGGTCGAAGCCGAGGTAGCCGGCGATCATGTAGGCGATGTCGACGTCGAAGCCCTTCCACACGTTGTTCGGGAACCGCTGGGAGATGCCGGGCTGGTCGTCCTTCACCCCGATGAGGAGCTGCTGCCTGCCCTTCATCCCGGCCTGCTCCAACAGCTCGTCGCGGGTCGGCGGGCCGAACGCGAGCACGATCGGGATCAGGGCCGCCGCGAGGACGGCCAGCGTGACCGCGAGCCCCACCAGCCGGATCTGTCGGACCCGCGTGACGCGCGGCGGGGCGTCCCCCGCCGTGGCCGGCCGGGCCGGGCCCGGCTCGCTTGCCTGACTCAACTGCATCCTCCCCCGCCACACGGCCACGTGACCGGCCCTCCATTGTGAGCCACCGCCCGGGTCACGGCGAGCCGCCATCCCCCGGCGACCGGCCGGATACCGGACAGGCCGGCCGCCGGCCCGCCGGGCGGGCCCCGATTCGGCGGTATCGCCCCGGCGGCGGCGGCGATCGCGAGAGAGTCGGTGCCGAGAGGGTCGGTCCTGACCACCCGGCGAGAGGAGCAGGATCCCGTGCCACGATCCCGTCGCCTGCCGGCGCTGCTCGCCATGGCCGGGGGCCTCCCGCTGGTCGAGGCCACGATCCTGATGTGGCTCGACTTCGTCTCGCCGCAGGCGCTGGCGCCGCAGGTCACGGCGGTCTGGCCGTACGACACCTACCACGACCTGCGGTGGCTGTTCGTCTACCACGACTCGTGGCCGACCTTCGGCCTCGGCATGGTGGCGGCGATCGTGCTCCGGGGCGCCCTGTCCGCGCTGCTGGTCCTGCTCTCCTGGCCGGCGCAGGCGCCCCGCCCGCCCACCGGCGCGCTGGTCCGGCGCAACCTCGGGGTGGCCACGCTCACCGCCGCCATCGTCACGCCCTTCGCCGCGCTGTCGGTCGCGGCGTCGGCGGTGGCCCTGTCCTGGTACCTGTTCGTCTCGCTCGGCCCGATGATCCTGCTCGCCCCCTTCCTGCAACGGATGGCCGTCGTCCCCCACGGGTGGCGGGGCCTGCCGTCCGCGGAGCTGTTCGGCTGGTCGCTGCTGGACCTGGTGCTGCTCTCCGTGACCGGCGGCCTGGTCTGGAGCGCCGCCCCGGGCTGGACGCCGTTGGTCGCGCTGGGCGCGGGGGTGTGCAACGGGCTGCTCTGGCACCAGACGGTGCGCGCGGCCCTGCGGCCCGCCCACGTGCGGTTGCCACGGCTGCCGGCGGTGCCGGTCGTGGTGGTGCTGGCGCTGGCCGTGCCGCTGGTCATGCAGATCCTCGCGGTGCCGCGCAGCGGCATGCGGGACTCGTTCGGCCCGCCGCTGTTCTCGCAGCCGCTCGCGGCGTCCGTCCCGTACGCGGTGCTCCTGCTCGCCGGGCACGACAGCACCTACGACGGCCGGCCGGCCGCGGACCCCCGGGTGTGGCGCTACTCCTACGCCGGGGTGGACGCCCGGGGCCGGCCGTTGCCCTACGCGGCGTTGGCCACCCACCAGTCGCTGGCGACCAGCTCGGAGCTCCTGGCCGCCCAGGTCGACGCGCTGCACCGGCTCACCGGCCGGCCGGTCGCGCTGCTCGGGGAGAGCGAGGGGGCCATGGTGGCGCGGACCTACCTGCGCGACCGGCCGGACTCGCCGGTGCGCGCGCTGCTCATGTTCAGCCCGCTGGTCCGCTCCGGGCGGGCGTACTATCCGCCGGCGGAGGCCACCGGCGGCTGGGGGGTCGGCACCGGCTGGGTGCTGCGCGCCATGTTCGGACTCGCCAACCGCCTCGGCAACGGCACCAGCAACCCCGACGAGCCCTTCGTCCGCTCCCTCATCGACAACGCGCCCTTCTACCGCTACCAGACGATGTGCCCCGTCCCCGGGGTGCGGATGATCGCCTTCCTGCCGACCGTCAGCTCCGTGGAGGCTCCGCCGGGGCCGTTCACCAGGATCCCGGTCGTCGAGGTGCCCGCCTTCCACGCGGGGTTCCTCGGCCGCCGGGCCGTCGCCGACGAGATGATCGACTTCCTCGCCGGCCGGAACCTCGACAAGCCACGCGCCGAGTACGGCGTGCTCCAGCGCCTCGGGGCGGCCTGGCAGGCGCCGCCCCTGACGGTCACCCTGAACCCGGCCTGGCGAAGCCAGGTCCCGCCGGGCACGAAGCCGTTCCTGAAGTCGCAGCTCTGCGCGCCGGTCAGCTGATCCCCCGCCCGCCCGGCGCGGCGGGCCGCCGGCGGCCCGCCGCCCGCAGGCACCCGGCGAGCAGGCACACCGCCACGGCGGCGAGCAGCGCCGACAGCGCCCGCTCGACCGGATGGTAGGGCAAGAGCAGCACGGTGAGCAGGATGCCGAGCGAGCCCGCGCCGGTCGCCGCGAGGATGGTGGCCCGCCGGTTCACGGTCAGCGCCAGGGCCGCCGCGACCGTCGCCAGCCCCGCCGCGAGCTGGAGCCACGCCCACCCCGTGACGTCGAGCCGCCGGAACCCCTCGTCGACCACCACGTACGGGTCCACCCGCACGACGCTCGCCCCGACCGCCGCGTCGATGGCGCCGGCCACGCCGAGGAGCAGCCCGGCGACGAGCCGGCCGCTGCGCCGGTCGTCCGGCCCCGCCCCGCTGTCCGGGGGACCGGCCCGGCGCGGAACGGGTCCGTTCGGATCCAATCGCTGTCCTCGCATGCCGCTCCAGCGTGGTGCATCCCGGGCGCGCCCGGTGGCGCGGCCGTCGTGGCTCCCGTCGCCCTGCCGCCGGCAGGGCGACCGCCCTGTTGCCGAGGATGTCAGGTCCGCCGTCGAAGGCGGGCAGAAAGGCCCTATTTGGCGGGGCGCTGGCGGGCGTATTGTCGTCGTGTGGCACAACGGAGCGTCAGCCGCGCGCGGCCGGTCGTCGTCCTGGCCGGGATCAGCGTGACCGCCTCGGTCGCGATGGCGGTCGGGGTGTGGGGCAGCCGTCTCTGGGCCGGGAACTCGTTCGTGACCGCCTGCGTGGTCACGGCGCTCGTCGCGTCCGTCGGCGGCCTCGTCGTCGTGCCGTTGCTCAGCCGGTTCGCCGCGCGCGGGAACGGCCGGTCCTCGGCCGACTGACGCCCCACAGGCCAGCGCACCCCCACCTCGCGCCGGGCGGCGGGCCCGGGCCGGGTCAGGGCGCGCGGCCGTCGGTGGGCGTCCCGCCGCCGCGCCGCCGGACCAGCCAGCCGACGGCGGCCCCGGCCCCCGCGCCCCCGCTGGCGACGAGGGCGAGCTGCATGATCTGGTCGGCCTGCAGTCCGGCCCACTTGGCCATCGAGATGACCACGACGATCGGCAGCAGGGCCGCGCCGGCGTAGACGAGGAACATCAACGCCTGGTGCCAGCGCAGCCGGATGTAGAGCTGGTTCGTCGTCTCGTCGTCGGTCGCCCGGCGCAGGTGGTGGTCGCGGAACTCCAGCTCGGTCCTGGGGGGCTTGCTGTCGTAGGGGCTCGGCTTCCCGCGCCCGACGGCGCTCCGGCCGCGCGGTGTCCGATCGTTGTTGTTCGTCGCCGGGGCGCTCACTGTGCCCCCTCCCGGGGGATCGGAGGTTGTTCTGTGGGGGAGCAACATGTCCAGGCTACGACGACCACGACTGTCGCACAACGTGACTGCGAGCGTCCGTTCGCGTGTCGTCCTGCGTGACGCCCGACATCGCCGTCACCCGTCCGAGGGTATCTGCCAGAAACCAGCCGGGTGCCTGCTCCCTCATGGAGCAACACCGCGTACAGTGGAGACACCCCCTCCGAGGAGGTGTCGGCGTCATGGCCAGGCCGGAACTGACGAAGATCATCGCTGCCCGCATCCGCCGCCTGCGCGACGAACGCGGCTGGTCCGCCCGGCAGCTCGCCGAGCAGTGCGAGCAGCTCGGCACGTCCTCGCTGTCCCGCAGCGCGATCGCCAAGATCGAGGCGGGTCTGCGGGGAATCGACGTGGAGGAGCTGCACCTGCTGGCGACGGCGCTCGGGGTCACCTTCGACCAGCTCACCGCCGACACCGCGGTCACCGTGCTCCACCTGTCCCACCTGCGGTTCGCGCCGGGGCAGGCGTTCGGCGCACCGGTGCCGGCGGGCGCCCACGAGGAGGTCCTCGCGGCGTTGTGCGCGGACCTGGACCTGGTCGCCCGCAGCCTTCCGGGCGCCCGCCCGGACCTCGTCGTGGTCAGCGGCGACCTGGCGGTCACCGGGCGCCCCCGGGAGTTCGACCTGGTCAAGTCCTTCCTGGAGGGGCTCGCCGAGCACCTCGGCATCGGCTTCGGCCGGATCGCGGTCGTGCCGGGAGAACGCGACGTGAACGAGGCGGCGGCGCGGGCGTACCTGGCGCAGTGCGAGGCCGACGACGTCGCCCCGGTCAAGCCCTACTGGCACAACTGGCGGCACTTCGCCACCCTGTTCGACGCCTGGCCGGAGGACCGCCAGCAGGCCCGGATGCAGAAGGAGCACCCGTGGAGCCTGTTCGAGCTGCCCGACCTGCGGGTGGTGGTCGCCGGGCTCAACTCCACGATCGACGCCGAGCCGGCCGCCGGGACCGGCCCCCGGCCGGGCCGCATCGGCGCGGAGCAGGCCCGGCACGTGGCCGAGTCGTTGGCCACGTACGAGGAGCGGGGTTGGCTGCGGATCGGCGTCGTGCACCATGATCCGCACGGCCGCTCCGAGCCGGCCCACGAGCGGCTCGCCGACGCCGAGCTGCTCGACGGGGCCCTGGGCCACCGGCTGAACCTCCTGCTGCACGGCACCGGCGACGAGAAGGCCCCCGCCGGCGGCCAGTTGGCCGGCGGCCTGCCGACCTACGGGCTGGGTCCCCTCCCGAGCCCGGAGGCGGCCAGCCGCTACCAGCTGCTGCGGTTGACCGAGGACGGCCTGGTCCGGCTCAGCCGCCGGTTCGACCGGGAGCAGGCCCGCTGGCTGGGCGAGACCGCCGACGTGGTCGAGCGGCCCCGGTGGTCGCCGCCGACGCCGGTCGTCTGGCGGGCGGCGGAGAACACCTTCCCGGTGTCGTCGGCCCACCGGGTCGTGGCGCGCTCCGGGGACGGCTGGAGGCCCGCCGGCTCGGACTGGGATCAGCTCGACTCGCGGCGTCTGCTGCTGGACCAGATCGCCGACGTGTGCGTGGCCCGGCACCCGGGCGCGGTGGTGCACCGCATCAAGGGCGCGTTCCCCTACCTGCGGGTGACCTACGCCGACGGCGGGCGGGCGCGGCAGCTGCGCATCGGCGCCTGCGTGCGCACGGTCGACGAGCACGACGTGGACACCTTCCTGGAGCAGGTGCACGGCGCCGACCCCGACGTCGAGTCGGAACTCGTCTACCAGGGCGAGGAGCCGGCGCGGGCGCTGCGCGACTACGCCCGCCGACGCAAGGTGCGACTGCGCAGCTTCCGCCAGTTCCAGGGGCTGCTCGACCTCACCGGCTACCTGCGGACGCAGTCCGAGGCGCTGCTGGCCGACCCCCGCTATCCCGCGCAGGGCTACGTCCCGCAGCGGTTCGTCGACAAGACCCACGCCGCGGCCCGCCCGCGCGTCGACGACGACGAGACCCGCGAGGACCTGGTCGGGGAGCTGCTGGAGCTGGTGGGCGGCGACGAGGGCCGGTTCGTCCTGCTGCTGGGCGACTTCGGGCGCGGCAAGACCTTCGCGCTGCGGGAGCTGACCCGGCGCATCGGCACCGAACTGCCGCACGTGCTGCCGGTCCTGATCGACCTGCGGGCCTCGGACAAGGCCAACACGCTGGAGGGGCACGTCGCGGCGCACCTGGCCAACCACGGCCACGACAAGATCGACCTGCCCGCCTTCCGGTACATGCTGGACCACGGCCGGATCGTGCTGATCTTCGACGGCTTCGACGAGCTGGTGGCCCGGGCCACCTACGCCCGGGCGGCGGACCACCTCGGCACGCTGCTCGCCGCCGCCCGCGGGCAGGCCAAGATCATCGTTGCCAGCCGGACCCAGCACTTCGCCGCGCACTCGCAGGTCGCCACCGCGATGGAGGCGCGGATCGGCAGCCTGCCCCAGCGCCGCGTGCTGAGCCTGTCGCACCTGTCCGCCGCGCAGATCCGCGCCCTGCTGGTCCAGCGCTTCGGTGGGCAGGTCGAGGAGGTCGACCGGCGGCTCGACCTCCTGGCGAGCATTCCCGGGCTGATGCCGCTGGCCACCAACCCACGGATGCTGGGCTTCATCGCCGACCTGCCCACGGACCGGCTGCGCGCGGTGTCGGCGGCGAGCGGCACGATCAGCCCGGCCCGCCTGTACGAGGAGATCATCGACGCCTGGCTCGGCTACGAGGGCGACCGGACGCAGGACATCCGGGGCGTGCCGGTCGGCCTCGCCGCCGGGGACCTGTTCGCGGCGGTCACCGCGCTCGCGCTGCGGCTGTGGGAACGCGGCGAGGCGCTGATGCGGGTCGAGGAGATCCAGGACCTGGCCGGCACGCTGACCGATCTCGCCGGCCGGCACCTGTCCGCCGAGCAGATCACCCATGCCATCGGCGCCGGCAGCCTGCTCATCCGCACCGACGACGGGGTGTTCAGCTTCATCCACGAATCCGTCACGGAGTGGCTGGTCGCCCGGCACCTGGCCGACGACCTCTCCGCCACCGGCCGCGAGCACACCGGCCGGTTGCACGCCCACCCGCTGTCCCAGCTCACCATCGACTTCCTCTGCGACCTGGCCGAGCCGTCGGTCTGCCGGCGCTGGGCGCAGGGGGTGCTGGACGATCCCGACGCCACCCCCGCCGCCCGGACGAACGCGGGGCGAATCATCGCCCGGTTCAGCACCTCCCCCGGGCTCAACCTGCGCTCGGCCCTGCTCAGCGGGCTGCACCTGACCGAGCGGTCGTGGCCGGCGGCGGACCTCACCGACGCGGACCTGACCGGGGCCCGGCTGGCGGACATGGTGCTCGCCGGCGCCACCCTGCGCGGGGCCCGGCTGGCCGGCGTCGCCATCGAGGACAGCGACCTGTCCGGGGCCGACCTGCGGGACGCGGACCTGTCCGGGGCCCGGATCGTCGGCAGCAGCCTGGCCCGGGCCGACCTGACCGGGGCCGACCTGACCGACGCGCGGATCCTCACCACCGACCTGTCCGACGCGGTGCTGACCGACGTGCGGTGGCGGAGGGCGGCGGTGGTGTCGGCGACGGCCGCCCCGGCGGCGCTCGACGGGCTGCGCCGCCGGGGCGCGGTGGTGCTGCCCGGCAGCCCGCTGACCACGGCGGTCCGGCCGGTCGCGCTGGGCGTCCTGTTCGGCTTCGAGGAGGGCCGGCTGCCGCGCCCGGTCGGCTACGACGCCGAGGGCGCGTTGCTGGCGATCGGCTGCGAGGACGGCTCGGTGCTGATCTGCGACGCCCGGGACAACCGGCCGCTGCGCACGCTGACCGGCCACGAGTGGCGGACGTACTCGGTGAACTTCAGCCCCACCGAGCCGCTGCTGGCCACCGGCGCCCAGGACGGCCTCGTCCGCCTCTGGGACGCCACCACCGGCGAGTGCCGGCACGTGCTGTCCGGGCACCGGGAGTGGGTGTGGCCGCTGCTGTTCGACAGCAGCGGCACAATGCTGGCCACCGGCGACAAGGACGGCGTGGTCCGGGTCTGGGAGGTCGCCACCGGGCGACTGCGGTGGGAGCTGCCGGGGCACCGGGCGCCGGTGTGGACGGGCACGTTCAACCCGGACGGCTCGACGCTGGCCACCGGCGACGACGGCGGCGTCGTGCGGCTGTGGGACCTGCGCACCGGCCTGCTGCGGCAGCGCGCGGAGGCGGAGGACAAGCTGACGTACTGGCTGCGGCACGACCCGGGCGGCACCTTCCTGGCCGGTGGCGCGGAGGACGGCGTCCTGCGGCTGTGGGACCCCAGGACGGGCCGGCTGCTGCACCGGCTGACCGGGCACGCGGGGCCGATCTACACCTTCGACTTCCACCCCTCCGGCCGGCACCTCGTCAGCGCCGACGTCACCGGGTCGGTGCGACGCTGGGACCTGCCGGAGGGCTGCCACTCGCCGGTCGGCCGGGAGGTGGGCCGGCACAGCGGGGCCGTGTACCGGGTCGCGTTCAGCCCGCGCGGCACGATGTTCGCCACCGGGGACAGCGACGGGTGGGTCAGGATCTGGGACGACGCCACCTGCGAGGTACGCCACGAGCTGGACCGCCACTACGCCTCGGTGTGGCCGATCACGTTCCGCCCGGACGGTGACCGGCTGATCAGCAGCAGCAACGACTTCACCACGAAGGTGTGGAGCACCGGCAGCGGCGAGTCGGCCGCCGTGCTGCGCGGCCACGGCCGGCAGATGCGGGCCGTGGCCTTCAACCGGGACGGATCACTGCTGGCCACCAGCAGCAACGACGGGCTGGTCCGGTTGTGGGACCCGGTCGCCGGGGAGTGCCGGCAGGTGCTGGAGTCCAACCGGATGGACCGGCTGGTCTCGGTGGCCTTCGGCGCGGAGCCCCATCTGCTGGCCACCGCCAGCAACGACGGGCGGGTCTACCTGTGGGACGCCGAGGCCGGCGCGGAGGGCCGGCAGCTCGAGGTGTCGAGCGACGCGGTCTGGGCCATGGTGTTCGACCCGGCCGGGGACCGCATCGCCGTCGCCAACGACGACCACACGGTGCAGCTGCTGATCCGCACGACCGGGCGCACGATCGGGTGGCTGCGCGGCTTCCGGGGCCGGGTCCGGGCCCTGGCCTACTCCCCCGACGGCGCGACGCTGGCCACCGGCTGCGACGACGAGCTGGTCCGCCTGCACGACCCGGGCTCCGACGAGGCGCGGGTGCTGCCGAAGACGCACAGCGGCCGCATCGTGTCCCTGGCCTACCGGTCGGACGGGCGGATGCTCGCCTCGGCGAGCGCCGACGGCACGGCGGTGCTGTGGGACCCGCACGGGCAGGCCGTGCTGCGGGTGCTCCAGCCGGGGCGGCGCAAGTTGTGGACGGTGGCCTTCCACCCGGACGGCCGGCTTCTCGCCACGGCCGGCGACGACGGGGTCATCGACCTCTGGGACACGCGGACCGGCCAGCGGGTGCAGGAGCTGACGGGGCACACGCGCCGGATCTGGTCGGTGGCGTTCAGCCCGGACGGTGGCCTGTTGGCCAGCGGCAGCACCGACGGCACCGTGCGGCTGTGGCAGCCGGCGTCGGACGGCACGGCCGCCCACCGGTGCACGCTGCTGGGCCTGACCGAGCGTTCCTGGGTGGCGTTCACCCCGAACGGGCGGCACAAGTCGGCGGGCGAGGTCTCGGCCGACTTCTGGCACGTGGCCGGGATGTGCCGGTTCGACGTCGGTGAGCTCGATCCGTATCTGGACAACGTGGGCCGGATACCGGCCGGTGTCCCCCTGCGGGACTGACCCCCGACCTTCCTTCGACCGGACCGCCGGTGTTCGCGCGCGCCCGGACGTGAATCACGTTTCCTCTCATTCTCAGGAGATGACCGTCATGATCTACGCGACGCTGGAGCGGGCGATCCGTAGCGGATCACCCGACCGGGTCGCCGAGCTGGTCCGGACCACCTGGCTGGATCCGATCGCCAACGGCGAGTCGACGCTGTCCGCGGTACGCCACCCGCTGGGTTTCGCCTGCCTGCCGGTGCTGCGCGACGGCCGGCAGGGCGTCTGCGTGCACCTGTTCGGCGAGCGCCGCACACCCGTGCGGCTCTCCGTCTCGCCGTTCCACTGCCACAGCTGGGACCTGCTCAGCCACGTCCTCTACGGCCAGGTGGGCAACCAGCACGTGACGGTGGCGACCGGCAGCACGTACCGGGTGTTCGACACGCGTACCACGGCGGGCGGCGACCGGCTCGTGCCGACCACGCGCACCGTGGACGCCACGGCCGGCGCGCCGGAGCACTGGGCGGCCGGCAGCGCGTACGAGCTGGCCGCCGGGCACTTCCACGCGTCCACCGTCGTGGGCGGCGCGCCGGCCGCCACCGTCGTGCTCGGGTTGCACCATCCGGAGAAGCCGGACCTCACCCTCGGCGCCCTCGACACGCCCGCGCACCGGCTGACCCGGCGGCTGCACGGCCGCGCCGAGACGGTCTCGCTGGCCCGGACCGCCCTCGACCGGCTGACGAGGGACGCCGACCGGTTGACGCCGGCCGGCCGGCGGTGACCGGCGGGGGCCGCGCGGCGGAGGCGGCGCGGGAGGCCAACAGCCGGTGCTACGACGACGGCCGGGCGACCCGGGCGTACGTCGACGACCCGTACCACGCGGTGCGCCGACGCCTGGTCGGCGCGGCGCTGCTGGACGCGCTCGGGGGTCCCGACGGCGGCGACGGGTCCGGCGGTCCGGCCGGGGCCCTGCTGGAGCTGGGGCCCGGGGCGCGGAGCATCTTCGACGGCCTGCCCCGCCCGCGCCGGCCGACCGTGGTCGCCGACCTGTCCTGGGCGGCGCTGGCGGGGGCGCGCGTCGGTGGGCACCACCCGGTCCGGCTCGACGTCACCCGGCCGCTGCCGCTGGCGGACCGGTCGGTGGCCGGGGTCGTCGCGGCCGAGCTGATCGAGCACGTGTACCACCCGGGGGCCCTGCTGGCCGAGATCGCCCGGGTGCTGCGCCCCGGCGGCGCGCTGGTCCTGAGCACGCCGAACCTCGCCCCGCTCCAGGACCGGGTCCGGTTCCTCCTCGGCCGGTCGCCGCGTCAGGTCGATCCGACGCACCCGTACCTGCACCTGCACATCCGCCCGTTCACCGCGCAGATGCTGCGCCGGGTGCTGCGGGCCGCCGGCTTCGTCGACGTGTCGATCCGGTCGAACCACGTCGGCGTCCACGTCGGGCGGGGCCGCTGGCTCCAGTCCCGGCTGCTGGCCCGGCTGTTCCCGGGCCTGGGCGGGTCGCTCGTCGCCAGCGCCCGCCGCCCGCCGGGCCTCGACGGCTGAGCCACGGGCGCCCCGCCCCGACGGCCCGGCCCGCCGTTCGGGCCAGTCGTCGACGCCAATGCGGAGTGGCGTTCACCCCGCGGCCGACGGCCGGGCAGAATTGGCACATGACCGGCCAGTTCGGATCCCCCGCCGACGCGGCTCATTTCCTGATCAGCTATTCACCGGCCGACGAGCGGTGGGCGACCTGGATAGCCTGGGAGCTTGAGCGCGCGGGCTACCGGACGATTCTCCAGGCCTGGGATTTCGTGGCCGGGACGAACTTCATCGAATTCATGGACCGGGCGATCTGCGAATCGATCGCCGTCATCGCTGTGCTGTCGCCCAACTATGTCCGGTCCCGTTACGGGCGGCTGGAGTGGCAGGCGGCGTTCCGCAGCGCGCCCGACGACCCGCAGCGGCGGCTGATCACCGTACGGATCGAGGACTTCGACCCGGAGGGGCTGCTGGCCACCATCACCTACGTCGACCTGGTCGGCGCGGCCGACGAACGGGACGCCCGGCGACGGCTGTTGCGCCGGGTCGGCGAGGCGATGCGCGGCCGGGCGAAGCCCACGGCGGGGCCGGGGTTCCCCGCCGGCCCGGCGGTCGGGCCGGGCGACGACGAGCTGCCGGCCGGACAGCCACCCCCGCAGATCGCCGCGCACCACCCCCGGCTGCGGCTGCGGCACCCGCCGGCCTACCCGCCGCAGCGGTCGACGGGGCACGCCGCGGACACCGAGGTGACCCTGCTGCACCTGCCCGGCCCGCGGTTCGCCCGCCGGCCCGGCGCCGGGCCGGCCCCGCGCCAACGCGCCAAGGAGCTGCTCGACGCCGTCGGCTCCGGCGTCGACCGGCTGCTCGCCACCGGCGGCACCGGCCCGGACGCGCTGCTGATCAGCGGCGACCTGACCGCGGCCGGCGGGATCCGCGAGTTCGACGAGGCGCTGGCGTTCCTGGCCCGGCTCCGCGACGTCCTCGACCTGGATGCGGGGCGGATCGCGGTGGTGCCCGGCCCGCACGACGTCAACCACGCGGCCTGCCGGGCGTACTTCGCGAGTTGCGAGGCCGACGAGGTGCGGCCGCAGCCGCCCTACTGGGACAAATGGCGGCACTACTTCCGGTTCTTCACCGAACTCTACGACGGGGTGGACGGCCCCACGTTCGACCGGCACCGGCCGTGGAGCGTCTTCGAGATGCCCGAGCTCAACCTGGTGGTCGCCGGCATCAACTCGACGATGGCGGAGAGCCACCTTCCGGACGGCCACCACGGGTTGGTCGGCGCGGCCCAGGCACACTGGTTCGCCCGACGGCTCGACCGCTACCGGTCCGGCGGCTGGCTGACCGCCGGGCTGATCGGCCATCCGGCCGCGCCCGACGCCGTCCGGGACCACGACAGCGTCGCGGCGCTGCTGACGCCCCGGCTGCACCTGC
The DNA here is from genome assembly GCF_029581295.1 of Micromonospora sp. WMMD712. Lineage (NCBI taxonomy): Bacteria > Bacillati > Actinomycetota > Actinomycetes > Micromonosporales > Micromonosporaceae > Micromonospora > Micromonospora sp. WMMD712. Next base: position 446,132 of record NZ_CP120743.1, on the reverse strand, counting down.
TCGTGTCGCCACCGCCGAGGTGCGGCGGGGACGCCGTGTCGGCGGGCGCGGGGCCGACGTTCATCCGGCTGTCCAGCGCAGCGGCCGACGGGTCGGGCGCGGCGGACGATGTCCGGTCCCGGGTGATCGCGGCCGGCCCCGGCCCGGCGACGCCGGAATCCCCGGACATCGTTTCAGGTCGATGACTTGCCGGTGTGAACGGTAACACGCTAGTGTCCGCTGCAGGAGCGAAGGGCGCGCTCCGACCGGCAGCACGGTGTCCGATCCGGGACCGGAGCCGGAGGCACGAGCGGCACCGACGACAGCTGTCCGGGGCCATCCTTCGGGCGTCGCACCATGCCAGGCGCCGGCCGGAGATGGCAGCCTCTGTCGGCCGGGCCCCGGGTTGATGTCGACAGACCCGTGACGTTGCGCAGCCACGATCGTCCAGTCTCACCAGCCCGGACCGTGCCGGGCCGCCACCCGACCGACTTCCGTCCGCCGGCCCACGCCGACGGGCGCGGCGTCGCGGCGGTCGCGGTTCCCGCTGATCCGGCGGCGCGCCCCGCACGCCAGGTCGGCGACCCGCCCGACGTGCCACGACCAGCAGATCCAGGATCGCACAGAGGAGAGGAATGGCAGTGAAACGCTCGCGTCTTCGGCTCTGGCTCGCCGCGACGACGGTCATCGCCGTCAGCGCCGCCGGGTCAACCCTGGCCGTCTCCGCCCAGGCCGCCGTCGGTTGCAAGGTCACCTACACGGTGACCAACCAGTGGCAGGGCGGCTTCGGCGCCAACGTCGTCGTGGACAACCTCGGCGACGCGATCAACGGTTGGCGACTGACCTGGTCCTTCGCCGCCGGGCAGACGATCAGCCAGTTGTGGAACGGCACGGCCAGCCAGTCGGGCGCCCAGGTGACGGTGGCCAACGCCGACTTCAACGCCGCCATCCCCACCGGCGGCAACGTCAACTTCGGCTTCAACGGCACCTGGACGTCGAGCAACCCGGCGCCGACCAGCTTCGCCCTCAACGGGGTCACCTGCACCGGCTCGGTCCCCACGGGGAACCCGACCACGACGCCGCCGCCCACCACGCCGCCGCCGACCACTCCCCCGCCCACCACGCCCCCGCCGACGACGCCGCCGCCCTCGCCCTCGGGGTCGTTCACGAACCCGGTGCTGTGGCAGGACTTCGCCGACATCGACATCTTCCGCGTCGGTGACGCCTACTACTACTCGGCGTCCACCATGCACTACTCCCCCGGCGCGCCGATCCTGCGCTCCTACGACCTCGTCAACTGGGAGTTCGCCGGGCACTCGGTGCCCCGCCTCGACTTCGGCACCAAGTACGACCTCAACGGCTCGCACGCCTACGTCGACGGCATCTGGGCCTCGGCCATGAACTACCGCAAGAGCAACAACACCTTCTACTGGCTCGGCTGCATCGACTTCTCCAAGACCCACGTCTACAGCTCGACCAGCGTCGAGAGCGGCTGGAACCGCATCTCGACCATCAACAGCTGCTACTACGACGCCGGCCTGCTCGTCGACGACAACGACACCATGTACGTCGCGTACGGCAACACCCAGATCAGCGTCGCCCAGCTCTCCGCCGACGGCAAGACGCAGGTGCGCGCGCAGCAGGTCTTCTCCACGCCGTCCAGCGTCGGCACCCTCGAGGGCGCCCGGTTCTACAAGCGCAACGGCAGCTACTACATCTGGCTGACCCGCCCCGCCAACGGCCAGTACGTGCTCAAGTCCAGCTCACCGTTCGGGCCGTACGAGATGCGTCAGGTCCTGCTCAACATGCCCGGCCCGATCTCCGGCGGCGGCGTCCCCCACCAGGGCGGGCTCGTGCAGACCCAGAACGGCCAGTGGTACTACATGAGCTTCATCGACGCCTACCCCGGCGGCCGGGTGCCCGCCCTCGCGCCGATCAACTGGACCTCCGACGGCTGGCCCCAGATCCAGACCGTCAACGGCGCCTGGGGCGGCTCCTACCCCAACCCCCTGCCCACCCGCCCGGTCAAGTCCATGATCGGCAACGACACGTTCCCCGGCACCACGCTCGGCCCGCAGTACGAGTGGAACCACAACCCCGACAACACCAAGTGGTCGGTCAACAACGGGCTGCGGCTCCAGGCCGCCACGGTCACCACCGACCTCTACAAGGCCCGCAACACGCTGACCCACCGCATCCAGGGGCCGACCAGCACCGCCACCATCGAGCTCGACTACTCCACGATGCGCGACGGTGACCGCAGCGGCCTGTCCATGCTGCGCAACTCGTCCGCCTGGATCGGCGTCAGACGCGACAACGGGGCCAACCGGGTGGTCATGACCAACAACATCACCATGGACAGCAACTGGAACACCACGAACACCGGCAGCGAGATCGCCAGCGCGGCGATCAGCGGCGGACGCATCTGGTTGCGCGTCAACGCCGACATCAGACCGGGCGCGGGCCGGCAGGCCCGCTTCTCCTACAGCACCGACGGCACCAACTTCGTCTCCCTCGGCAACGCGCTCACCCTCGACAACAACTGGCCGTTCTTCATGGGCTACCGGTTCGGCGTCTTCAACTACGCCACCCAGGCCCTCGGCGGCAGCGCCACCGTCAGGAGCTTCAACATCACCACCCCCTGACCCGGTCCCCACCCGCGCCCCGGCACGTCGGCCCACCGGCCGGCGTGCCGGGGCGTACGCCCGTCGGCGCCGATGGGCCGGGGGCCACCGCCGAACGTGCGGTGGCGGGGGTTGCGGGATCTTGCGAGGCTTACGGCGTGTATGACTACGACCTGTTGGTGCTGGGCTCCGGGCCCAGCGGTCAGAAGGCCGCGATCGCCGCGGCCAAGCTCGGTCGGCGGGTCGGCATCGTCGACCGCCGCGACATGATCGGTGGGGTGTGCATCAACACCGGCACCGTCCCTTCCAAGACGTTGCGCGAGGCCGTGCTCTATCTGAGCGGCATGAGCCAGCGCGACCTGTACGGCAGCAGCTACCGGCTCAAGGACGAGATCACGGTCGGCGACCTGGCCGCCCGTACCCAGCACGTGATCAGCCGGCAGACCGACGTCATCCGCAACCAGCTGGCCCGCAACCGGGTGACGCTGATCACCGGCACCGGGCGGTTCGCCGACGCGCACACGATCTGGGTCGACGGCGAGTCGGGGCAGGAGTCGCGGGTCACCTTCGACAAGGCGATCATCGCCGCCGGCACCCGGCCGGCCCGTCCGGACAGCGTCGAGTTCGACGAGCGGACGATCGTGGACTCCGACGGGGTCATCAACCTGGAGTCCATCCCCCGCAGCATGGTCGTGGTCGGCGCGGGCGTGATCGGCATGGAGTACGCCTCCATGTTCGCCGCGCTCGGCACGAAGGTGACCGTGGTGGAGCGGCGCGACCGGATGCTCGACTTCTGCGACGAGGAGGTCGTCGAGTCGCTGAAGTACCACCTGCGCGACCTGTCGGTCACGTTCCGCTTCGGCGAGGAGGTGGCGGCGGTGGAGAAGCACGAGAGCGCGGCGCTGTGCGTCCTCAAGAGCGGGAAGAAGATCGTCGCGGACACCGTCATGTACTCGGCCGGCCGGCAGGGCCAGACCGACAGCCTGGCGCTGGAGGCGGCCGGGTTGCAGGCCGACCGGCGCGGCCGGATCACGGTCGACGCGGACTACCGCACGGCGGTGGAGAACATCTACGCCGTGGGCGACGTGATCGGGTTCCCGGCGCTGGCGTCCACCTCCATGGAGCAGGGCCGCATCGCCGCCCAGCACGCCTGCGGGGAGCCGGTCCGCGCGCTCAACGAGTTGCAGCCGATCGGCATCTACACCATCCCGGAGATCAGCTTCGTCGGGAAGACCGAGGAGCAGCTGACGGAGAGCTCCACTCCGTTCGAGGTGGGCATCGCGCGCTACCGCGAGCTGGCCCGCGGGCAGATCGTCGGCGACTCGTACGGCATGCTGAAGCTGCTGGTGTCACCGGCCGACGGCCGGCTGCTCGGCGTGCACGTGTTCGGCACCGGCGCCACCGAGATCGTGCACATCGGGCAGACCGTCATGGGCTGCGGCGGCACGGTCGACTACCTCATCGACGCGGTGTTCAACTACCCGACCCTCGCCGAGGCGTACAAGGTGGCGGCGCTGGACGCGTCCAACAAGATCCGCAACATCGTCCGGATCGAGGGTTAGCCCGACCCCGACCCCGACCCCGGCGCGTCGGGCCGGCCCGCACCGCTCCCGGTGCGGGCCGGCCCCGGGTCTCAGCCCAGGTCGAGGGTGAACTCGGCGGTGTGGACCTTGCCGTCGACCTGGAAGTCGAAGAACGCCCGGTAGCGGCTCGGGCCCGGCGCGGTCAGCCAGAACCGGGGCGCCCCGTCGACCAGCTCCTGATCCGGGTGGACGTGCACGTATCCCAGGTCGCCCTCGCGGACGACCACCAGGTGCCCGTACGCGCCCAGGTAGCGTTCCAGCGTCGGCGCGGGGCCGCCCGCGCGGCCCACCCGGAACGACAGCGGCACCGTCGCCCCGACCGTCGGGGCGCCCACCATCTCCACCTCGAACGGCCCGGTCGTCGCCCGCGGCGCGGCGGCCGGCAGGGGGGCCGGGGTGTGCGCGCCGGGGACCTGGTGGTCGACGCCGAGGACCAGCGGCCGTGCGGTGCCGTCGGCGGCGGTCGTGGCGAAGTCGGCGTAGACGCGGTAGCCCCCGGCCCGCTCGAGCGCCAGCGGCACGCTCCAGGTGCCGTCGGCGGCCATGGTGGGGTGCAGGTGCTGGTAGCCGCCCAGGTCCCGGCCCACCACGACCAGGTGCAGCGGCTTGTCGTGCACGACCGCGAAGCGCGTCTCCGGCTGCCCGTCGACGCCCACGATCCGGAACCGGTAGTCGGCGTCCACGCCGGCCGGCTGGGACCGCGTCACCGGCTTCAGCGTGTAGCCGCCGGCGCTGACCGTCGTCCCGGTCACCTGCGCCTGCGCCGGGTCGCCGTCGCCGGGATGCGTGTGCGCCCCGGCGCCCGGCGCGTGCTGGTGCCCGTCCCCGGCCGCGACGGGGCGGCCGGTGGCCGGCGACCCGCCCACGGCCGCCGTGGCGGCCCGCCCGTCGCCGGCGCCGACGCGGCCGAGCCCGAAGCCGGCCACCAGGGCGACCACCAGTCCCCCGACGAGCAGGGCGAGGCCCCGGTCGCCGAGCCGGGGCCCGTTGGCCGGCGGGTCCTCGGACGCCTCGCCCGGGGCGACCGGGCCGCGTCGGGGGCCGCCGCCGCGGGCCGCCGGGCGTGGGGTCGGGCCGGCGGGCTTCCGGCGTCCCGCCGCCCGCGCGGCCGGGGCGCGGCGCGCCGCCCGGCCGGCGGGGCGCGGGCGGGCCCACGGCCAGCGGGGCGTCGGGCCCGGGCCGCCGGCCCGCGCGGCGCGCCACCGCCAGGCGACGACGCCGGCCGCCGCCACGACCACCACGACCACCACGGCGACGACGCCGGGCCACCCGGACCCGCCGGTGTCCTCGGCCTCGACGGGGGCCGCGGCGACGGAGGCCGCGCCCGGGGCGGCGGGCGACGCGGCCGGCGTGGCCGGTCCGTTCGAGGACTGGGGCGCGCCGTGCCCGGACGTCGCGTGCTGCTCGGCGGCGGCGACGAGCGCCGGGTCCGGTCCCGCGGTCGGCGCACGCCAGCCCTGTGGGGCGGCCGTGACCCGACCGGTGTAGCGGAAGCTCATCGTGCCCCGCACCGGCTCGCCGTCGGAGGCCACCGACAGGTAGCTCACCGTGTACTGGCCCGCCGCCGGCAGGTGCGCCAGCTTCACCACCGCCGGGAAGCCGGTGGCGTACTCGCGCGGCTCGAACTTGCCGTCGACGAGCAGGTACTCGCGCACCGGCTTGTCCAGGGGAGCGGGCGACCCGTGCGTCCAGCCGTTGTCGACCCGGCCGCCGTTCGGCGCGGTGACCGCGAAGTACGCGTTGTCGGCGACCCGCTCGGTGAAGTAGAGCTGCACGGTCGCCAGCGGCTCGCCGACCGTGGCGCCGACCGCCGGCGTGGACATGGCCAGGGTGCCGTGCGCGGCGGCGGGCGGGGCGGCTCCGAGGACGGCGACCGCCGCGGCGAGGACGACGGCGAGCAGGCCCGAGACGAAGCGGCCGGGGACCGGAGGGGGACGACGCATCGGATCATCCTCGCCGCACCCGGACTTCCGTCAAGCCCATCCGAACTTTTTCCGCAGATGGCAAAAGTTTCTCTCCCCCCGGGCACCGGTCCGCAGGGCGGTCGCCGGCGCGCCCGCCCGGCCGGATCCCCCGAGTGGCGTGGGTCACGTTCGGCGGCGGAACTTTACCCCCCGTGACGCCGACCATCCAGCTGGAATCGATCATCGAAGGGGAAACGATGCCCAATCTCCGCGCACCCCGCCGGTCCCGGCAGACGAAAGTCCTGCTCACCGCCCTTGTCGCGGCGGCAGCCGTAGCCGGCTGCGGCTCGCCGGACAGCACGTCCACGGCCGCGCCGGACCAGACGCCGTCACCGTCGGTGTCGGCGAGCGCCGCCGCCGGGGTGCTGACCGTGCGTGACCCGTGGGTGAAGGCCGCCGACCAGGGCATGACCGCGGCGTTCGGCACCCTGGTCAACGACGGCGACACGGACGTGACCATCACCGGCGCGGCCACCGACGTGTCCCCGATGGAGCTGCACGAGATGACCATGAAGGACGGGACGATGGTCATGCGGGCCAAGCAGGGCGGCATCGTGGTCAGGGCGAAGAGCAGCCACGCGCTGGAGCCCGGCGGCGAGCACCTGATGCTGATGAACCTCCGGCAGCCGGTGCGGCCCGGCGACGAACTCGCCGTCACGCTCACCTTCGCCGACGGCCGGACGCAGACGTTCACCGCCGTCGCCAAGCCGTTCACCGGCGCGCAGGAGAGCTACGCGCCCGGCCACGGCGCGACCCCGATGCCGGGCACGAGCGGCACGCCGCGGGCGGCCACGAGCCCCGCGTCATGACCGACGCCACCACCGGCCGCCCGGTGCGCAGGCGCGCCCTGCTCACCGGCGGGGCCCTCGCCGCCGGGGGCACGCTCGCCGGGGCCGCCGTCGCCCTCGCCCGCCCCGGCGACACCGACGTGCGCCCCGAGGAGACCGTCCCGGTGGCCGACATCGGCGGCGCGGTGGTGCCGTTCCACGGCGCGCGCCAGGCAGGGGTGGACACCGAGCCGCAGGCGCACGCGGCGTTCGTCGCGCTGACCCTCGCCCCGGCCACCGACCGGGCCGCCCTGGGCCGGCTGCTGCGGCTGCTCACCGACGACGCCGCCCGGCTCACCCGGGGCCGGCCGGCCCTCGCCGACACCGAACCCGAGCTCGGCCTGCTGCCCGCGCGGCTGACCGTCACGTTCGGCTTCGGGCCGGGCCTCTACCGGGCCGCCGGCCTCGACGACCGCCGGCCGGCGTCGGTGGCGGCGCTGCCGGCCTTCCGCGTCGACCGCCTCCAGCCCCGCTGGTCCGGCGGGGACCTGCTGCTGCAGATCTGCGCCGACGACCCGGTCACGGTGGCCCACGCCCAGCGGGTCCTGGTCAAGGACAGCCGGCCGTTCGCGACGGTGGCCTGGGTGCAGCAGGGGTTCCGCCGGGCGGCGGGCGCGGAACCGGGGCGCACCCAGCGCAACCTGTTCGGCCAGCTCGACGGCACCGCCAACCCCCGCCCCGGCGGGCCGCTGGAGACCGCCTTGTGGGTGCCCGACGGGCCGGCGTGGCTGCGGGACAGCAGCACCCTGGTCGTGCGGCGGATCAGCATGAACCTGGAGACCTGGGACCTGCTCGGCCGCGCCGACCGGGAGCTGGCCGTCGGCCGTCGGCTCGACACCGGCGCCCCGCTCACCGGCACGGCCGAACACGACGAGCCCGACTTCGCCGCCGTCGACGCCGCCGGGCTCACCGTCATCCCCGACTTCGCCCACCTGACCCGCGCCCGGGTCACCGACGACCGGCTGCGCATCCTGCGCCGCCCGTACAACTACGACGGCGTGCCGGCCGCCGACGGCACCGCCGACAGCGGGCTGATCTTCGCCTCGTACCAGGCGGACGTCACGACACAGTTCCTGCCCATCCAGCGTCGCCTCGCCGAGCGGGACCTGCTCAACGAGTGGACCACCCCGATCGGCTCCGCCGTGTTCGCCGTGCCGCCCGGCTGCCCGGACGGCGGCTGGATCGGCCAGCAGCTGCTCGCCTGACCGGCGTCACCAGGAGAGGGACCAGCATGCGCAGAACCGTCCGTCACCCCCGCCGCGCGGCGGCCGCCGCCGCGCTGGCCGCCCTCGCGGTCCTGGCCGCGCCGGCCGCGCCGGCCGCCGCCCACAACAGCCTCGCCGCGGCCACCCCCGCCGCGGACACCCGGCTGGCCGAGCCGCCGTCCGAGATCACGGTGCGGTTCCTCCAGAAGCTGGACCCGGGCCTCACCACCGTCGTGCTCAGCGACGCCACCCGCCGGGTGGTGCCCACGGACGCGCCCGTCGTCGCCGGCACGCGGGCGACCGTCGCCGTCGCCGAGACGCTGCCCGACGGCACCTACACGGTGGCCTACCGGGTCGTCTCCACCGACGGGCACCCCGTGCAGGGCTCCTACCGCTTCACCGTCGCCCGCCCCGCCGCCACCGCACCGGCCCCGGCGAGCGCCCCGCACACCGCGCCACCCACCGCCCCGCCGACCAGCGGGGCGGCCGGCGCGGCGGGACGCGCCGGCCCGGGCGGCGGGCCCGGCCCGCTCACCGTGGCGGCCGCCGTCGCCCTGGCCGGTGTCGCCCTGGCCGCCGTCGCGCTCGCCGGCGCGCGGGTGCTGCGCCGGCGGCGCGCCCGGTAGCCCACGGCGATCGCGCCACGGCCCGGGAACTTCCCCGGCCCCGCGCCCGACCACCTCACCGGTGGGCCCTGCGGCACCGACGGGACCCACCCCTGTCGTACGGGGGCAGTCCCACCGGGAACGATCCCGGCTATTCCGATCGGAAGCGTATGTCCATCACCGAACTGCACGGCGGGTCGACGCCGGAGCCGCTCACCCCGGCCGACGGGCCCGCGCCGGTGGCGCGCCGGACCCCGGCGTGGGCGGCCTTCCTGCTCCGCCTGCACTTCTACGCCGGCATCCTCGTGGCCCCGTTACTGTTCGTCGCCGCCCTGACCGGCCTGGCCTACACCGTCACCCCGCAACTCGACCGGGTCGTCTACGGCGACCTGCTGACCGCCGCGCCGGGCGGCCCGCCGAAGTCCCTCGCCGAGCAGGTCGCCGCCGCCCGCGCCGCCCACCCCGAGGGGACCGTCGCCGCCGTGCTGCCGGGCGCGGACGGGGCCACCACGCGGGTGGTGTTCGCCCAGCCCGACCTCGGCGACCGGGAGCACACCGTCTACGTCGACCCGCACACCGCCCGGGTCGAGGGACAGCTCACCACCTGGTTCGACGCCACGCCCGTCACCACCTGGCTGGACGACCTGCACCGCAACCTGCACCTCGGCGACCTCGGCCGGCACTACTCCGAGATCGCCGCGAGCTGGCTGTGGCTGCTCGCCGTCGGCGGCGTCGTCCTGTGGTGGCGGCGGCGCGGCGCCGCCCGTACCCGCGTCCGGCACCTGCTCGTGCCCGACCTGTCCGCCCGCCGGGGGGTGCGGCGCACCCGGGCCTGGCACGCCACCACCGGGGTCTGGCTCGCCGTCGGCCTGCTCTTCCTCTCCGCGACCGGCCTGACCTGGTCACGGTACGCCGGTGGGCACTTCGGCAGCGCGCTCGACGCGCTGCGCGCCGGCACCCCCGAGATCTCCACCAGCCTCACCGGCGCGCCGCCGCCCGCCGCCGGGGAGCACCAGCACGGCGGCGTCACCGCCGGGCCGGCGGACCCCGCGACGTTCGACCGGGTGCTAGCCTCCGCCACCGACGCCGGGCTGGCCGGCCCGATGCGGATCTCCCCCGCCGAGGAGCCGGGCGACGCGTGGACGGTCGCCCAGACCGACAACACCTGGCCCGTGGCCCGGGACCGGATCGCCGTCGACCCGGTCTCCGGCACGGTGACCGCCCGCAGCGACTTCGCCGACTGGCCGCTGCTGGCCCAGCTCAGCAGCCTCGGCGTCCAGGCCCACATGGGCCTGCTGTTCGGCCCGGTCAACCAGGTCCTGCTCGCCGCACTCGCCCTCGGCCTGCTCTGCGTCGTCGTCTGGGGTTACCGGATGTGGTGGCAGCGCCGCCCCACCCGCGCCGACCGGCGCGCCGCCGTCGGCGTCCCGCCCGCGCGGGGCGGGCTGCGCGGCCTGCCGTGGTGGGCGCTGCTGCCGGGCCTCGCGCTGACCGCGGCCGTCGGGTGGGCGCTGCCCTGGTTCGGCGGCCCCCTGCTCGCGTTCGTCGTCGTCGACGTCGTCCTCGGCGCGCTGGCCCGACGCCGCCGCCGGGCCGCTCCGGTCTCGCCCGCCCCCGCCGGCGGCTGACCGGTCCGTGCGGGGCGGCGGGCCGGTGTCGGCCCGCCGCCCACCGGCGGCTACCGGGCGGCGCTGCCGAACGCGCTGGACAGGTACGCCCGCGAGTCGGCGATGGCCCCCTCGATGATGCGGGCCGCCTCCCGGGCCTCCTCGGGCCGGTGGCCGGCCTGCACCTGGAGCCGGAACCGCGACGACCCGGTCGGGGTGACCGGGAACTCCACCATGAACGCGAGCACCCCCCGGTCGAACAGCAGCCGGTTGGCCGTCCGGGCGAGCTTCTCGTTGCCGATCAGCAGCGGCACGATCGGCGACGGCTCCCCCATGCAGGTCAGCCCCCGGCCGGTCAGCTCGTCGCGCAGCGCGTGGATGGCGGTGAACAGCCGGGCGCGCAGCTCGTCGCCCTCGGGGGACCGGATGATGCGGGCGGCCTCCCGGACCACGGCGGTCTGCACCGGCGACAGCGCGTTGGAGAAGAAGTGGCTGCCGCTGAACATCTTCACGTACTGCTTCAGGGCCGGCGAGCGCGACGCCACGAAGCCGCCGTTGGAGCAGAACGTCTTCGAGAACGCCCCCATGACGATGTCGACCTCGCCGAGCAGGCCCTGCATGCCCAGCACGCCCGTGCCGCCCGGCCCCATCGCGCCGAGGTCGTGCGCGACGTCGACCAGCAGGGTCGCGTCGTGCTCCCGGCAGACCCGTTGCAGGGTCACCAGGTCGGGCCAGTCGGCGTCGACGGAGAAGAGGCCGTCGGTGACGACGAGGATGCCGTTGCGGGTGTCGTGCGACCGGATGTCGACCAGGTGCTGACGCACGGCCTCGACGTTGAGGTGCTCGTAGCGGACCACGTTGCGGGTCGCCGCCCGCGCGCCCTGCTGGAGGCAGGAGTGCGCGAGCCGGTCGATGACCACGTGGTCGGACTGGCGGACCAGGCCGACGATCGCGCCGAAGCCCGCGGACCAGCCGGTCGAGAAGAGCGTGACGTGCTCCAGCCCCGTCAGCTCGCCGAGGGCGGCCTCCAGCTCGTCGGAGATGCGGGTGTTGCCCAGCACCATCGGCGAGCCGGCGCTGTGCGGGCCGTAGTCGCGCATCGCGCGGACCGCCGCCTCGCGGATCGCCGGGTGGGTGTTGAACGACAGGTAGTCCTGCGAGTTGAAGTTGATGCCCCGGGTCCGCTTGCCCAGGTCGTTGGTGATCTCGGCGATGCTGTCCGGGGCCGCCTCCAGGACCCGGGAGTACTGCCAGGTCTCCGTGCGGCGGCGGGCCTGCACCCAGCCGTAGAAGTCCTCGGTACGGGCGAGCAGGTCGCGGCCGGCGGGCCGGTAGAAGTCGTAGGCGTTCTTGTCCAGCGCGTACTCCTCGTCGGGGTCGACGGGGTTGCGCAGGTGTGCCGGCTCCCACATCTCGGTCAGGTCCGCCACGACCCGGGCCAGCTCGCCGTCGGCCCCGGAGGCGTCGAGGGCCGCCAGGTCGTCCCAGGGGATGTGGGTGGCCCAGTTGCGGGTCATCTCGGAGACCTCGGCCGCCTCGCGGGCCATGGTCGCCACGTCGCCGCGCCGGGCGGCGTCGAGGATGGCCTCGATCAGCTCGCCGTCGTCGCGCTGCTGAAGGTCGGTGCTGGTCACGGTGTCGGCTCCCTGGTGCGGCATCAGGCGAAGAGGTTCTGCTGGTACATGCGCGACGTGGCGGCGAAGTCGTCGAAGACCGGGTACCCGGCGGAGGATTCCTTGGCGGCGTCGTTGAGCAGGAAGAGGTTGGACGCCTGGAAGAACTCCGAGACCGGCGCGATGTCGGCGTGCGTGGCGATGAACCGGTCGGTCTCCTCCTGGTTGCCCCGCAACGCGACGAACAGCTGCAGCTCGTCGTGCCGGTACGGCCGCATCTCGCTCAGCGTGCACACGTAGTCGTAGTAGGCGGCGGAGTTCTGGCTGCGGCGGCGGCCCTCGTACGCGGCCATCGCCTCGTCGAGCGACGACTCGCCGGCCAGCCACCGGTGCAGGGCGGCGCTGGCCAGCTCCGCGTCGCGGAACGCGTGGGTCATGCCGATGGCGGTGCACTGGTCCTTGGCCGACTCGGCGTCGCCGACGAGCACCCAGCCGGGCCCGTGCAGCTGCCGGAGGAAGCCCGACTGGTCCAGCGTGCCGTAGATGCGCTCCTCCCGGGTGCCCCGGGTGCGGACCAGCTCGCCCAGCTCGGGGCTGACGAAGTCCAGCGCCCGCTGGACGTTGCCGGGCACGTCGGCGCGGAACTCCCGGGACCACTCGCTGGGCCCCCAGACGAGGACCATGTTCTGCCCGAAGTTGGTCGGCACCACCGCGCAGCCGAGCCGGCCACGCCGGTGGATCTGCCCCCGGCCCGGGTCGAAGCCGGACCAGTAGCTCCAGTAGGCGAACGTGCAGCGGGGCCGCTCGTCGAAGCGGGGCAGGCCGAGGGTGCGCGCGACGAACGAGTTGCGGCCGTCGGCGCCGACGACGATGCGGGCCCGCTCCTCGAACTCCCCGCCGTCGCTGGCGCGCCCCCGCACGCCGACGACCCGGCCGTCGGAGATGACCAGCTCCCGGACGGTGCTGTGCGTGCGGACCTCGGCACCGGCCTTGGCCGCCGCCTCCACGAGGATCTGGTCCAGCACCCGGCGGCGCACCGAGGCGTAGCTCTGTACGACGCCCGAGTCGTCGCCGTGCAGGTCCCGGAAGTGCTCACGCAGCAGCGACACGGGCACCGAGCCGCTCAGCGGGATGCCGTCGTTGACGATGTCGACGACCGTGTGCGTGGGGGTCACGGCGGTGACCTGGTCCAGCAGGCCCCACCGGTTGAGGTAGGACATCCCGTGCGGCCACAGGAAGTGCGTCGAGATGACGTCGCTGGGGAAGGACGAGCGGTCCACCACCAGCACCCGGTGGCCCTGCCGGGCGAGTAGCAGGGCGGTGGCGGCGCCCGCGCAGCGCCCACCGACGACTATCGCGTCGTACATGATTCGTAGTCCTTCGAACGAGGTCCGGCTGCCCCGCCGGCCGGGCCTTCGGCGCGTCGGCGGACCGGCCCGGGGCACGGACCGCCCCGCGCTGCCACCGGCGAACGGGAGTGAACCGTCAAAGTACACAGTGGACCGGTCTCGGCTCGGCCCGTCGAATAGGGGTGTGCCCGTGGCCGGACCGCCGTGACCGCGCTGGTCACCGTGGCACCGGGACGCTGTGCCACCCACCCCCGGTGGTTGCTGTCCGAAAGCCGACAGTCACCGGGCCGACCTGGCGCCGGCGAGGCGCGGCGTCGACACCCCCTCGACCGGATCTTCAGCCGGCCCCGGCGCCCCGGCAGCGGGCCAGCTCCGCCCGCAGGTCGCGGCGCAACGCGCGGTCCAGGCCGGGCTGGGCGAGCGCGTGGGCGAAGTCGCGGGCGGCCTCGTCCCGGCGGCCGAGCCGCAGCAGCGCCGTGCCCCGGTTGTAGCGGGGCACCGGCGCCGACGCGGCCAGCGCCACCGCCCGGTCCAGGTCCGCCACGGCGGCGGCGACGTCGCCGCGGTCGAACCGGACCGCGGCCCGGTTGGTCCACGCCTCGACCAGCCCCGGGTCGCCGGCCAGGGCCCGGGTGAACAGCTCGTCGGCCTCGGCGGACCCGCCGCGCTCGGAGCGGACCAGCCCGAGGGTGCACAGCAGCGCGGGCTCCTGCGGGGCCAGGGCCAGCCCCGCCCGCGCGCCGGCCTCGGCCGCGTCGTGCTCCCCGCGCTCCAGGTGCAGGTTGACCAGGGCGATGCGGGCGTCGAGGTGCCCCGGGTCGATGGCGAGCACCCGGTCGAGGTCGGCGCGCGCCCGCCCGGCGCGGCCCCGCTGCTGCTGGAGCACGGCCCGGTTGTAGTACGCCTCGGGCAGGTGCGGCCCGAGGCGGATCGCCGCGTCGTAGTCGCGGATCGCGGCCCGGGCGCGGCCCGCCGCCCGGTGCAGGGCGGCCCGGTCGACGTAGTACTCGCAGTTGTCGGGGTCGTGGGCGATCACCGTGTCGAGCTCGGCCAGGGCCCGGTCGGCGTCCCCCAGGGCCAGGTGCACCTGCGCCCGGTTGTGGCGCAGCCGGGCCAGGTCCTGCGGGCGTTCGCCGGGGGCGAGCACCGCCGCCAGGCGGGTCAGCCCGTCGTCGATCAGCCGCAGCGCGCGGGCGGGCTCGCCGGCCCGGCTGTCCAGCAGCGCCACGCCCTGCTCGTAGAAGACGGTGGACAGCACCCGCCGGCGCGGGTCGGCCAGGCCGCCGGCCAGGCGCAGCGCCTCGTGCAGCCAGTGCCGCGCCCGCTCCGGGTCCTGGTCGGCGGCGGGAAGGTGCCGGGCGTACAGCATGGCGGTGGCGTACGCGGCCGACATGGTGATCTTCGGGTCGTCGGTGGCGGCGCGGGCCTCGTCGTAGAGGTCGAGCGCCTCGGCGGCGCGGTCGAGGGCCGCCAGGGCGGTGGCCAGGCCGGTGGTGAACGCCCACCAGTGCCGCAGGTCGCCCGTCGCGGTCACGGCGGCGCGCCCGCGCCGGGCGGTGCGGGCGGCGTGGTGGTAGAAGCCGCGGGCCAGCGAGTCCCCCACGGCCGCGCGCAGCGCCGCAGGCGTCGGGTCCGCGGCGGCGCGCCGGGCGGTGCCGCCGTCGCGCAGGTCCAGCCGCAACGGGGCCGGCCCGACCCGGCGCGACAGGGCGTCCAGCAGTTCGCGGGTGGTCTCGTCGGCGGCGTCGACGTGGTCGAAGCGCACCGTGACCGGGCGCCGCAGGGTGCCCGCCCAGGCGAGCACGAACTCCGTCGCGCCGTAGGCGAGGCAGGCCGTGCGGCGGGCGGGGTGGAACCGGATCGGCTCCTCGTCGGCAGCGGCCCGGGCGGCGGGGTCGAGCGCGGGCGCGATGGCGCGCAGCTCGACGGCGTGCCGGGACGCCAGGCGGGGGCGGGCGGCCGCGATCCGGCCGAGGAAGTCGGCGACGCCGGCGTACGGCCCGTGGTCGCGGTGGCAGTCGTAGCCGCCCGGGTCGACGCTCACGACCGGGCCGGTCCCCGCAGGGGCGGGCGCCCGGGGACGCCCGCCGCGCCGGGTCCTACCAGCACCACTCGATCCAGAGCCGACGGGCGCCGGACAGCAGGCGCAGGGTGCTCGTGCGACGCACGGTCATCTTCCTCATGTGAACCTCCATAGTGATCACTGTGGAACTGCCCAGAGCGTAGGCCCGATCGGGGCGAATATGAAGAGCGTTCGTGATCATCGGTGCTCCGTCGGCGGCACGGGACGTCCGCAGCCGGGGCGATCCGGGCGTACCGTCGACGGCACCAGGTCGACCACGAGAGCAGGTCGACCCCGCGACCGAGGAGATGCGACCATGTCGAGCGCGGCGGACCCCGCTCCCGCAGCCGCCCTGCCCGCCCCGGAGCACCCGGCCACCCTGCCGGCCCCGGGAGACCTGGCGTCGGCCCTGGCCTGCTTCGACGGCCTCCCGCCGGTCGCCGTCGAGGAGATGCTCGGCGCCTGGCGGGGCAGCGGCTTCGCCACCGGCCACCCGCTCGACGGCCTGCTGGAGCGCTACGGGTGGCACGGCAAGCGGTTCGACGGCCCGGAGGACGTGCACCCGCTGGTCTTCGCCGCAGGCGGGCGGCTGGTCAGCGTCAACCCGGCGCTGGTGCCGACGGGGCTGCTGGTCCGCCCGCCCGGCGCGGTGCGCACCCCCCTGGCCGCGCGGGCCTTCGCGCTGGCCCGGCCGCTGCTGACCACGACCCGCCCGGCGGCGCGGCTGCGGATGACCGAGTACCGGGGGGTGGTGTCGGCGACGATGTGTTACGACCGCCTCCCCATCCACGACGTGTTCCGGCGGGTCGACGAGCGCACGCTGCTCGGCGTCATGGACCTGCGCGGCGCCGACCGGCCGTTCGTGTTCGTGCTGACCCGGTCCACGGCGTAGGCCGGCGGGGTGAGACGGGGACCCCTCTCTACCGAATGCGTTAACAAGGGGCCCTTCCTTACACGTGGGCGTGGCCGTGGTGATGGTGATGGTGGTGGTGGCCGCCGACCGGGTCGTCGGGGTGGTCGTGCGGGGTCTGCGGCCGGCCCACCTTGTCGGCGAAGCCGGGCAGCGCCACCCGGTAGGCGCAGGTGTCGCAGTTCATCCGGATGTCCCCGCGCAACGCCTCGGCGTGCCGTTCGAGGACCAGGTCGGCGAGGGCGTCGCAGTCGCCGATCAGGTCGGCCACCCGCACGTCGAGGTCGGGGTGGGCGGCGGCGAACTCCGCCGACCGGGCCACGATCCGGTCCGGCAGCACCCCGGCGAACAGGAAGTACGGGGCCACGACGATCCGGCGCGCGCCGAGGCGGCGCAGCCGCTCCAGCACTGCCGGCACCGACGGCTCGGCCAGCGAGACGAAGCCCGGTTCGACGCCCGCGTAGCCGCGCCCCTCCCACAGCAGCCGGGCCACCTTGGCGACCTCGGCGTTGGCGTCGGGGTCGGTGGAGCCCCGGCCGATCAGCGCCACCCACGTACCGGCCCGGTCGACGCCGGCCAGCGCGGCGTCGATCCGGTCGGCGAGGACGTCGTGCAGCAGCGGGTGCGGGCCCAGCGGGCGGCCGTAGGCGTAGCGGAGGCCGGGGAAGCGTTCCTTCTCCCGGGCCAGCGCGGCCGGGATGTCGCCCTTGCCGTGCCCGGCGGCGGCGAGGACCAGCGGCAGCGCCACGAGCCGGCGGTGCCCCCGGCCCACGAGCGCGCCGACCGCGTCGGTCAGCGGCGGGCGGGACAGCTCGATGAAGCCGCCCTCGACGTCGTCGACGGCGCGGCGGCGGCGGATCCGGTCGACCAGGGCCGCGAACTGGGCGACGCCGGCGGCGCTGCGGGTGCCGTGGCCGACGATCAGCAGCGGGGTGCGGTCCTGCCCCCGCGCGTCCGTTCCGGGTCGGTTCGTCATGTCTCCTCCAGGTACAGCAGGGCATTGAGGGCGGCGGCGGCGACCGCCGAGCCGCCCTTCTCGCCGACGTTGGACACGGCGGGCAGGCCGCTGGCGCGCAGCGCCGCCTTGCTCTCGGCGGCGCCGACGAACCCGACCGGCAGGCCCACCACCAGCGC
This sequence comes from Micromonospora sp. WMMD712, assembly GCF_029581295.1. Lineage (NCBI taxonomy): Bacteria > Bacillati > Actinomycetota > Actinomycetes > Micromonosporales > Micromonosporaceae > Micromonospora > Micromonospora sp. WMMD712. The sequence continues at coordinate 428,670 of NZ_CP120743.1, read as the reverse complement.
CGGCCGCACACCGAGGTCGAGCAGCTCGAACAGGGCGGTGGGCGCGCAGCCGACCACCCACACCGCGCCGGGGCCCACCCGGTCGTACGCGACCCGCACCGCCGCCGCCGAGCGGGTGAGGCCCGCCGCGCGGGCCAGGGCAGCGGTGGCCGGCTCGGCGATCGGGCACACCGGCCCGGGGCCCGGGCGGGTGATCCCGGCGGCGACCATCGCCACGTCGGCGACCACCGGCGCGCCGCCGCGCAGGGCGGCCAGCCCGCCGGCCAGGGCCGCCTCGTCGCAGACCAGGTCGGCGACGTAGTCGAGGTCGGCGCTGGCGTGCACCACCCGCTCGGTGACGGCCCGGGTCAGCGGCGGCAGGCCGGTCAGGTCCACCCGGGAGCGCAGGATCGCGTACGACCGCCGCTCGATCGGATGCACGACGCGGCTCACCGGTCCGCCGCCCCGGGTGCGGCGCGGTCGACCCGGCCCGCCTCCCCCGACGCGACGTGCTCGACCCGGTCGGCGGGACCGACGGCGGCGGGGGTCCCGTAGCGCTCGTCGTAGCGGCGCAGCTTCCACAGCGCGGCGGCGGCGACCCAGGCCAGCGCGAAGAGCGCCACGACGGCGTAGCCGAGCTGCTCGAAGTGCTCGGCGAGCGCGGCGTACCCGGCCAGGGCGGACACCCCGAGGTGGTCGACGAGCAGCCCGGCGAGGTAGACGCTGGCCACGAGCGCGCCGACGAGCACGGTCATGCCGGTGGTGGCGAGGTTGTAGTAGAGCCGGCGGGCCGGCTGCCGGTACGCCCACGAGTACGCCCGGCTCATCAGCAGGCTGTCGGCGGTGTCCATGGCTGACATCCCGGCGGCGAACAGCAGCGGCAGGGTGAGCAGGGCCAGCACGGGCAGTCCCCCGGCGGCGGCGGTGCTCGCGGATAGGGCGAGCAGGGTCACCTCGCTGGCCGTCTCCAGGCCCAGGCCGAACAGGAACCCGACGGGCGCCATGTGCCAGGACGAGCGCACCAGCGAACGCGCCCGCGACCCCAGCACCCGCTGCACGAGGCCCCGGTTGAGCAGGTGCAGGTCCAGCTCCCGCTCGTCGAGGCCGCCGTGGCGCAGCCGCCTCCACAGCCGGGCCAGCCCGGCCAGCACCACGGCGTTGAGCCCGGCGACGAGGCTCAGGAACAGGGTGGCGGTGACGATCGCGACGGTCGCGCCCACCTCGCGGGCCTGCGCCAGGCCGGGGCCGGCGAGGCTGGTCGAGGCGAGCCCGACGATCAGGGCGAGCAGCAGCACCACGGCGCTGTGGCCGACGGCGAAGAAGAAGCCGACCCCGACGGGACGCCGGCCGCGCAGCAGCATCAGGCGGGTGGTGTCGTCGATGGCGGCGATGTGGTCGGCGTCGAAGGCGTGCCGCACCCCGAGGGCGTACGCGAGGGTGCCGGCCCCGGCCAGCCCGCCGGCCGCCGCGGGCTGGCCGTTCCAGTAGAGGTAGAGGCTCCAGCCGGCGACGTGCAGCACGGCGACGGCGAGCACGATGCCGCCGAGGCGTACCCGCTCGGCGCGGCTCCACCGGCCCGCCGGGGGCGCGGCGCTGACCACGGTCGTACTCATCGGGTTCCTCCACAGGGGTCGGTGCCGGTGACGCGGATGGCGTCGACCGGGCAGATCTCCAGGCACTCCAGGCAGCCGGTGCACGCCTGCGCGCGCACCAGCAGCCCGCCGGGGGTGGGTCGGATCGCGTGGGTGGGGCAGGTCAGCAGGCACGCGCCGCACCCCTGGCAGCCGACGATGGTCACGGGGGCGCGCGCCGGCGGCGCGGCGGCGGGCGCGGGCAGGGGGCGGGGCGGGGGCGCGGCGGCGGGCGGGGCGGTCACGCGCGCCACCGGTAGCCGCGCGGGGTGACCATCCGGCCGGCGACGAGCCGGGTGCGGCTGCTGCCGACCACCACGACGCTGTACATGTCGACCACGGCCGGGTCGAGGGTGGCGAGGGTGGCCAGGTGCACCCGTTCGCCGGGCCGGCTGGCGTTGCGCACCACCCCCACCGGGGTGTCCGGCGGCCGGTGCGCGGCGAACGTCTTCAGGGCGGCGGCGAGCTGCCAGTCCCGGGCGCGGCTGCGCGGGTTGTACAGCAGCGCCACGAAGTCGCCCTCCGCGGCGGCGGCGACGCGCCGCTCGATGACCTCCCACGGGGTGTGCAGGTCGGACAGGCTCAGGTAGGCGTGGTCGTGGCCCAGCGGCGCGCCGAGCAGCGCCGACGCGGCGAGCGCGGCGGTCACCCCGGGGACGCCGACGACGTCGACGCGGTCGTCGGCGTGCTCCAGGGCGGGGCTGGCCATCGCGTACACCCCGGCGTCGCCCGAGCCGACCAGCGCCACGGCGTGCCCGGCGGTGGCCTCGGCGACGGCGGCACGGGCGCGTTCCTCCTCCGCGCCGAGGCCGCTGGCGAGGATCCGGGTGCCGGGGCGCAGCACGTCGCGCACCTGGTCGACGTACTGGTCGAGACCGACGACCACCGCGGCGCGGCGCAGCTCGGCGAGGGCACGGGGGGTGCGCAGGTCGGCCGCCCCGGGGCCGAGGCCGACGATCGCCAGCCGGCCGCGCGGGGCGTGCCGGGCCACCGCGACGGTGGCCATCGCCGAGGCGGTCTTCGGCGCGACGAGCGTCGCGTCGGCGCGCCGGCCGGGCTCGCCGAGCAGCGCGGCGGCCTCCGCGACGCTGGGCGTGCCGACGGCCGCGCGGACCACCTCGCTGGGGTGCGGCACGTCGACGGCCGCCAGGTCCGCCGCCGGATGCGTCACCAGGGGTACGCCGAGCGCGTCGGCGGTCGCCCGGATGCCCGCCTCGTCGGCCTTGATGTCGGCGCTGGCCAGGCAGCGGACGCTGGCCGGGCTGAGGCCGGCGGCGGCGAGGACCCGGTCGAGCAGGTCGCGCACCTGCCCGGCGGGCACGCCCCGGCTGCCGCCCACGCCGACGACCAGCGACGGCGGCCGGAGCACGGCGGTGCGCCCGTCGAGCGGCACGACCCGGTCGGTGACGAGCAGCCGGGGCGAATCGGCGGGGGCGTCGGCGCGCACGTGCGGCGGCAGGGCCGGCAGCGGCCAGGCCGCGTCGGCGACGAGCCGCACCGGCTCGCCGTCGAGCAGGGCCCGGGTCACGGCGGCGACCGCCCCCTCGACGGGCCAGCCGAGCGTGTCCAGGCCGGGCAGGTCCGCCGCGTCGGTGGCGGTGGTGACCACCGGCCGGGCGTCGAGCAGCGCGCCGACGTCGGCGGCGAGGGCGTTCGCGCCCCCGGCGTGGCCGCCGAGCAGCGCCACGGCGTGCCGGGCGGCCTCGTCGACGACCACGACGGCCGGGTCGGTGCGCTTGTCGCCCAGCAGCGGGGCGAGGATCCGCACCACCGCCCCGGTGGCCAGGAACGCGACGACGGCGTCGTGCCCGGTGAACGCGGCGCGCAGCGCGTCGGCGGCGGTGTCGGCCTCGACGAGGCGGGCGTGCGGCCAGGCGGCGGCGAGGGTGCGGGCGTGGCGGCGGCCGGCGGCGGTGGCCGCGACGAGTCCGATGCGGGTCATCTGCGCTCCCCGGGGGACGGTGGGTGGTCGGCGGTGAGGACGAACACCGGGTTGGTGGCGGCGAGGCGCACCGACCCGCCGGGCAGGTCGGCGAGGCGGGCGGCGGAGAGCTGCACGCCCTCGACGCGGTAGCCGTGCCCGCGCAGCAGGTCGAGGGCGGGGGCGACCCGGTCCAGGGCGGCGATGGCGGCCACCACGCGGGCGGGCCGGCGGGCGGCGACGGCGGCGAGCGCGGCCAGTCCGCCGCCGCCGACGAAGACGGCGTCCGGGTCGGGCAGCCCGGCCAGCGCCGCCGGGGCGGGACCGGCGACGACCCGCACCTCGACCCGGTGCGCGGCGGCGTTGCGCCGGACGAGGCCGGCGGCGTCCGGGTCGCGTTCGACGGCGATCACGGCCGCGCCGAGCAGGGCGCACTCGATGCCGACGGAGCCGCTGCCCGCGCCGACGTCCCAGACGAGGCGGCCGAGGCGGGGGCGCAGCCGGGCCACGACGAGGGCCCGCACCTCCGCCTTGGTGATCATCGAGTCACGGTGGGCGTAGGCGTCCTCGGGCAGCGCCCAGCCCCCGGCGGGCGCGGCGGCCGGCTGGTTGTCGGCGCGCGCCCCGGCCGACGCCCCGCCGACGCCCGGACCTGCGCCGACGCCCGGACCTGCGCCGAAGCCCGGACCGGCGGCGGGGCCGGGCTGGTCGGCCGGGTCGGCCGGTGGGTCGGCGGGGCCGGGCGGCACGGGCGGGTCGGCCGGATCTGCCGGTGCCGGGTCGGCGGGGCCGGGCGGCACGGGCGGGTCCGCCAGCGCCGGGTCGGCGAGGCTGAGCAGCACGTGCGGGTCGGCCCAGGCGGTGCCGGCCGCGGCCTGCGGGGTGGTCTCGACGATCCGCTCGGCCGGGGTGCCGAGGCGCTCGGCGACGACGAGGCGGCGCGGCCAGCCGACCAGGCCCGCGCCGATCTCGGCGGCCCCCGCCCCGGGGGCGGTGAGCACGGCGACCGCCGGCAGCGCCCGCGCGGCGTTGAGCGCGGGCCGCAGGTCGCGGCCGTGCGCGCTGACCACGGCCGCGCCGTCCCAGGGCAGGCCGGCGCGGGCGAACGCGGCGGCCACGCTGGACACGGCGGGCAGCACCCGCAGCGGCAGCCCGTCGGCGCGCAGTCGGCGCACGATGCCGAACAGCCCCGGGTCGCCGCTGGCCAGCACCACCGCCGGGGTGCCGGCGGCGACGGCGGCGGCGAGCCGCTCCAGCGCGGGGGCGAGGGGGCCGAGGGTGACCGTGGCGCAGCCGGGGGGCAGCGCGACGGCGGCGAGGTGCCGGGCCGCGCCGACGGCCAGCCGCGCCCCGGCGAGGGCGTCGGCGGCGGCGGGGTGCGACGGCGCGCCGCCCGCGTCGACGCCGACGACGGTCACCGGGGTCCCGACGCGGACGACGGGCGCGGGGGGATCGACGCCGACGACGGGCGCGGGGGCGTCGGCGGCGCGGGGCACCCGCCCCGGCGGGACGTCGCCGGGGAGCAGGCGGCCCGCCGGGCCTGCGCCGGGGGTCACGCCGCCCACCGGCCCGCCGACGCGACGAGATGCTCCCCGGCGAAGTCGACCATCGCCACGTCGACGTCGACGGCGTGCCCGGCGAAGCGCAGCAGCACCTGGCGGACCCGGGCGCAGAGCAGGTCCCCGGCGGGGCGCAGCAGCCCCGCGTCCGCCCACAGCTCGTACGCGTGCCGGCCGGTGTTCGCCGCCACCACCTCGGCCACCAGGGCCGGGTCCCCGCCGGCGTCGGCGGTGACCGCGCCGAGCAGCGACAGGTCCACCTTGGAGCGGGTGTAGTGGGTCATCAGCACCCCGGCGGCGAGCTTGGCCAGCTTGCCGGCCATCCCGACGAACGCCACCCGGGTCAGGCCGTCGCCGACGGCGGCGGTGACGGCCGCGCCGGTGAAGTCGCCGACCTCGACGAAGCACACCTCGGGCAGGTCGGGCAGCAGGGCGCGGGCGGCCCGTTCGGTGCGCCCGCCGGTGCACAGCACCACCGTCCGCTCCCCCTGGGCGGCCATCACGTGCACGGCCTGCACCACGCTGGCCCGCCAGGACGCCGTCGAGAAGGGCCGGACGATCCCGGTGGTGCCGAGGATGGAGATGCCGCCGAGGATGCCGAGCCGCCGGTTGGTGGTCTTGCGGGCCATCACCTCCCCGCCGGGGACGCTGATGACCACCCGTACCCCGACCTCGGCGAGGTCGACCACCTCGGCGACGGCCTGGCCGATCATGCGGCGCGGGGTCTCGTTGATGGCCGGGCCGCCGACGGCGAGCCCGAGGCCCGGCTTGGTGACCGTGCCGACGCCCGGCCCGCCGGCCAGGTCGAGGCCGGGGGCGTCGCGCCAGCCGACGGTGGCGGTGAGGTGCGCGCCGTGGGTGACGTCCGGGTCGTCCCCGGCGTCCTTGACGACCACGGCCTCCGCGCCCGCGCCGGGCGGGTCGGCGAGGTCGCAGCGGGCCACGGGGAAGGCCACCCGGCGGCCGGCGGGCAGGTCGATCTCCACCTGCCGCTGCGGCACGCCGGTGACCAGCGCGGTCACCGCCGCCTTCGCCGCCGCGGTGGCGCACGCGCCGGTCGTCCAGCCGGTGCGCAGCGCGGTGGGCCGGACCTTCGCGGTACGCGGCAGATCCGGCTCGCGCAGCTCCGGTTCGGGGTACGTCATCCGGCCCGTCCCGGCGCGGCCGGTGTCCCGGGCTCGGCGTCCCCGCCCGCGCCGGTGCCGTCGTCGCGGCGGCGACGCAGCTGCGCGCGGGCGGCCGGCTCGGCCCGGCGGAAGGTGTGGAAGTGCCCGGGGTGATAGAGGTGCGAGCGGGTGCCGGCGGCGGCCAGCGCCGGCCCGACCAGGAACAGGGTGTGTTTCCACAGCCGGTGCCGCTTGACGGTGGCCTCCAGGGTGCCGACGGTGCAGCGCGCCACCAGCTCGTCCGGCCACGTCGCCCGGTACGCCACCACGGCCGGGGTGTCCGCCGGGTAGCCGCCGGCCAGCAGCTCGGCCTGCACCTGCCCGGAACGGGCGGCGGAGAGGAACAGCGCCATGGTGGTGCCGTGCCGGGCGAAGTCACGGACCCGCTCGCCGGGCGGCATCGGCGTCTTGCCGCCTTCGAGGCGGGTGAGGATCACCGACTGGGCCACCTCGGGAACGGTCAACTCCCGGCCGACGAGCGCGGCGACGGCGGTGAACGCGGACACGCCGGGCACCACCTCGACGGCCAGCCCGAGGGCCCGGCACAGGTCGAGCTGCTCCTGCACCGCCCCCCACAGCGCCGGGTCGCCGGAGTGGATCCGCGCCACGGTCAGCCCCCGGGCGGCGGCCCGCTCGTAGACCGGCAGCACCCCCTCCATCGCCAGTTGCGAGGAGTCGACGATCTCGGCGTCGGCGCGGGCGTGGTCGAGCACGTCGGCGTGCACCAGGCTCGCCGCCCAGACCACCACGTCGGCCGCGCCGATCACCCGGGCGGCGCGCAGGGTGAGCAGGTCGGCCGCGCCCGGCCCGGCCCCGACGAACCACACCTTCCCCGTGGTCGCCGGCGCGCCGGCGGCGTCTCCTGCGGTGCTCACAGCTTGCCTCCCCGGGTGTCCCGGCGGGCCGGGACGAGCAGCGTCGACAGGTACGGCAGGTCGCCGTCGTCGGGGTCCGCCGGGCCGATCCGCTCCCCGGGCAGGCCGAGCCCCCGGCCCAGCACCGCCTCGCTGAGGCGGCCCTGCCGGCGCAGCTCGGCCACCAGCTCGGGATGCCGCCGCCAGCCCTTGTACGCGACGACCGTCCCCGGCCCCGCCAGGGCGGCGGCGAACAGCTCCGGCCCGGCGGTGGCGGGCAGCAGGGTCAGCGGCTCGCGCCCCTCGCAGAGCACGGTGCCGCTGCGGGCGGCGAGGTCCTGCATGGCGGTGATCCCGGGCACCGTGGCGACCCGCACCGCCGGGCGCAGCGCGCGCACGCCCTGGGCCAGGTAACCGAAGGTCGAGTAGACGTTCGGGTCGCCGATGGTGGCGAACGCGACCCGCCCCGCCCCGGCGTCGAACGCGTCGGCCACGGCACGGGCGGCCGCGTCCCAGGCGGCCCGGCGGCGGGCGGTGACGCCGCCCCGGTCGTCGAGGGCGAACGGCAGCCGTCGCACCCGGCCACCGTCCACGTACGACCGGACGGTCGCCTCGGCCCGCCCGCCGCCGTCCACCGTCCCCGGGCCGGTCCCGGTCCCGTCGGGACCGGCCGGGGCGTCGGGGCCGGCTGGCGCGTCGGGGTGCTCCGCCATCACCGGGACGAACACCACGTCGGCCTCGCGCAGCACCCGCACCGCCTTCACGGTCAGCAGCTCCGGGTCGCCCGGCCCGACCCCCACGCCGGTCAGCGTGGGCCCGTCGGGGCGCGCCGCCGGGGCGGGCCACGACGCAGGGACGGGCCGTGGCCCCGGGGCGGTCACCGGCACGCCTGCACGAGGCGACGGGCGGCGTGCGGCTGGCCGGCCCAGTGGACGTGCAGGTAGGAGGCGTGCACCCGGCCGTCGACGAAGCCGTGCGCCGCGCCGTCGAAACGCCACGCCGGGGTGTCGCCGTGGCCGGGATCGGTGACGGTGCGGTGGAACTCGTGGCCGCGTACCCGCTCGCCGGCCCGGGTCACCGGGGAGTCGGCGGCGGCCACCGCCTCCCGGTAGCCGAGGGTGAGCCGGCCGGTCATCCGGGCGGTCAGGTCCAGCCGCCCGCACATCGGCGCGCCGTCGAGGGAGCGGCCCAGGTAGAGCAGGCCGGCGCACTCGGCGACGACGGGCCCGTCGAAGGCGGCCAGCTCGGCGCGCAGCGCGGCGTTGCCGGCGAGCGCGTCGGCGTGCGCCTCCGGGAAGCCGCCGCCGATCACCACCGCCCGGGTGCCGGCCGGCAGGCCGGGGTCGCGCAGCGGGTCGAACGGGGCCACGGTCGCCCCGGCCGCCGCGAGGAGTTCGGCGGTCTCGGCGTACGAGAAGGTGAAGGCCGCCCCGGCGGCGACCGCGACCGTCGGGCCGCCGGTGCGCGCCGGGCCGCCGACGGCGGCGGTGCTGGCTGGGCCGCCGACGGCGGCGACCGGGTCCCAGGCGGGGGCGGTCAGCGGCGGGGCGCTGCGGGCCAGGTCGAGCACCGCGTCGAGGTCGACGGTGGCGGCGACCAGGTCGGCGAGGGCGGCCACGACCGCGAGGGACTCCGGGGCCCGCTCGGCGACCGGCACCAGACCGAGGTGCCGCGAGGGGGCGGCGACCTCCACGGACCGGCTGACCGCCCCGAGCACCGGCACGCCCACCTCGGCGAGGGCGTCGCGCAGCAGCGTCTCGTGCCGGGGCGAGCCGACCCGGTTGAGGATCACCCCGCCCACGCGCACCCGCTCGTCGAAGGCGCGCATGCCGAGCACCAGGGCGGCGGCGGAGCGGCCCTGGGCGGTCGTGTCGAGCACCAGCAGCACGGGGGCGTCGACGAGGGTGGCGACGTGGGCCGTGGAGGCGTACCCCCGGCGGCCGACCGCGCCGTCGTGCAGGCCCATCACCCCCTCGATCACGGCGACGTCGGCGGGCGTCGGGACGCTCGCGCCGTGGCGCAGCAGCGGCGCGACGCGCTCCGGCCCGACCAGCCACGGGTCCAGGTTGCGGCCCGGCCGGCCGGCGGCGAGGCCGTGGTAGCCGGGGTCGATGTAGTCGGGGCCCACCTTGTGCGGGCTGACGGTCAGCCCGCGGCGGCGCAGCGCGCCGAGCAGGCCGGTGGCCACGGTCGTCTTGCCGTGCCCGCTGGCCGGGGCGGCGACCACCACCCGGGGCAGCGCCCATCCGGTGCTCACCACTCGATGCCCTTCTGGCCCTTCTGGCCGGCGTCCATCGGGTGCTTGACCTTGGTCAGCTCGGCGACCAGGTCGGCTGCGGCGACCAGGCGCGGGTCGGCGTCGCGGCCGGTGATCACGACGTGCTGGAAGCCGGGCCGGTCGGCCAGCGTCGCCACGACCTCGTCGACGTCGACCCAACCCCACTTCATCGGGTACGTGAACTCGTCGAGCACGTACAGGCCGTAGCGCTGCGCGGCCAGGTCGCGCTGGATCTGCCGCCAGCCCTCCAGGGCGTCGGCGGCGTGGTCGGCCTCGCCGCCGCGCTGGATCCACGACCAGCCCTCGCCCATCTTGTGCCAGGCGACCGGCGCGCCCTGGCCGGTGCGCTCGTGCGCCTCGCCGAGGGCGCGGAAGGCGTTCTCCTCGCCGACCCGCCACTTGGCGCTCTTGACGAACTGGAACACCCCGATCGGCAGCCCGGCGGTCCAGGCGCGCAGGGCCAGCCCGAACGCGGCGGTCGACTTGCCCTTCATCTGCCCGGTGTGGACGATCAGCAGCGGCCGGTGCCGCCGCTGCCGCGTGGTCAGCCCGTCGGCGGGCACCCGTTCCGGCCTGCCCTGCGGCATCAGCGCACACTCCTGTCCTGCCGGCTCGTCCCGCCGACTCTCCGCGATCTTGCAGTTGCGGCCCCCGCTTGCACCGCCTTCGTCCCTTTCGTCCGGGCCGCAAGTGCAAGATCGTTGTGCGTGAGGGCCGTGAGGGGGTGGTGGGGGGCGTTGAGGTGGGTGGCCAGGCGGCGGGCCAGGTGCAGGCGGACGGGGCCGGACTCGCAGTCGACGACGACGCACGGCGCGCCGGTGGCGGCGAGCGCCGCCGCCGCGCGGTCGGCCCGCTCCAGCGGGCGGGGCCCGGCGGTGGCCCGGCCGTCGGTGAGCACCAGCACCAGGGGACGCCGCCTCGGGTCGCGCAGCCGCTCCACCCGCAGCAGCTCGGCGGCGGCGGCGAGGCCCTCCGCGAGCGGGGTGCGCCCGCCGGTGGGCAGGTCGGCGAGCCGGGCGGACGCGGCCAGCACCGACGACGTCGCCGGCAGCAGGGTCTGCGCCCCGGCCCCCCGGAACGCCACCACGGCCACCTTGTCCCGGCGCTGGTAGGCGTCGGTGAGCAGGGCCAGCACGGCGCCCTTCACGGTCGACATCCGCTCCCGCGCGCCCATCGAGCCGCTGGCGTCGACGACGAACAGCACGAGGTTGCCCTCGCGCCCCTCGCGGACCGCCTCCCGCAGGTCGGCCGGGCGCAGCCGCAGCGGCCCGCCGACCCGGCCCCGGGCCGCGCGACGCCCGGCGGCGGCGCGGATCGTCGCCGGCAGGTGCAGCGGGCCGGGCCGGCCGGCGCGCGGGGTCCGCGCCCCGGTGGTGCGGCCCCGGCCGGTGCGGGCCCGCGACCGGCGGCCGGGCACCCCGTCGCCGACGCCGGGCGCGGTGAGCAGCCGGGCCGTCAACCCCCGCTGGGGTACGGCCACCCGCTGCCGCCCGCCGCCGCCGTCCCCGGGTCGGTCGACCGGCTGGTCGGCGGGCGGGTTCCCGCACTGGGCTGTGGGCTGGTCCCCGGGCTGTCCGGGGGCCCTGGCGTCGGCGGCCGACCCGGCTGTGCCGTCGCCGGAGCCGTCGCCGTCGTGCCAGCCGCTCGCCGGGCCGCCAGCCGCCGTCCCGTTCCCGGGGCCGTCGCCTCCCGCCGGGCCACCGCCGTCCGGGCCGCTCCCGTCGGGACCGCCACCGACCCCGGGGCCACCGCCGCCATCCGGGCCGCCCCCGGGACCACCACCGTCCGGGCCGTCGCCGTCGCCGTCGCCGTCGGGGGCGGGCGGGTCGTCGTCGGGGTGGTCGTCGGCGGCCCGCCGCAGCGCCTCGTCGAGACGGTCCTCGTCCAGCCCCGGGGCGTCGAACGGGTCACGGCGGCGGCGGTGCGGCAGGGCGAGCCGGGCGGCGACCCGCACGTCCTCGGCGGTCACCACCGTCCGGTCCTGCCAGGCGGCGTGCGCCATCGCGGCGCGGGCGGTGACGATGTCGGCGCGCATCCCGTCCACGTCGAACGCGGCGCACACCTCGGCGATCTGGCGCAGCGCGGCGTCGGGCAGCCGCACCCGGCCGAGCCGGTCCCGGGCGGCGGCGACCCGCCGGGCCACCTGGGCGTCGGCGTCGGCCCAGCGGGCGGCGAACCCGGCCGGGTCGGCGTCGGCGGCCAGCCGGCGGCGCACCACCTCCACCCGCACGGCCGGATCGCGGCTGGCGGCCACCTCCACGGTCAGCCCGAACCGGTCCAGCAGCTGCGGGCGCAGCTCCCCCTCCTCCGGGTTCATCGTGCCCACCAGCAGGAACCGGGACGCGTGGCTGACCGACACGCCCTCCCGCTCGACGTGGTTGCGGCCCATCGCGGCGGCGTCGAGGAGCAGGTCGACGAGGTGGTCGTGCAGCAGGTTGACCTCGTCGACGTAGAGCACGCCCCGGTGGGCGGCGGCGAGCAGGCCGGGCTCGAAGGCGCGTACCCCCTCGGCGAGGGCCCGCTCCAGGTCCAGCGAGCCGACCACCCGGTCCTCGGCGGCGCCGACGGGCAGCTCGACCAGGCGGGCCGGGCGACGCTCGACGGGCGCGGCGGCGCGACCCGGAACGGCCGCGCCGGCGGGGTGCGGGCCGTCGGGCGGGCCCGGGTGCGGGCCGTCGGGGCAGGACGGGTCCGGCGTCGCCGGGTCGCAGGCGAACCGGCAGCCGGCGACCTGGTCGACGGGCGGCAGCAGGGCGGCCAGGGCCCGCACGGCGGTGGACTTCGCGGTGCCCTTCTCGCCCCGCACGAGGACCCCGCCGATGGCCGGGCAGACGGCGTTGAGCAGCAGCGCGAGGCGCATGTCGGCCATGCCGAGCACGGCGGAGAAGGGAAACGCGCTCACTGCCGGTCCTCCAGGTCGCCCTCGCTGGCCAGGTACGTCTCGCGGAGCCGGTCGAGGGTGGCCGGCTGCGGGGCGGCCCACATCCCCCGCTCGGCGGCCTCCAGCAGCCGCTCGGTGATGCCGCGCAGCGCCCACGGGTTGGACTGCTCCAGGAACGCCCGGGTGGTGTCGTCGAAGACGTACTCGGCGGCGAGGCGCTCGTACATCCAGTCGTCGACGACGCCGGCGGTGGCGTCGTAGCCGAACAGGTAGTCCACGGTGGCGGCCAGCTCGAACGCGCCCTTGTAGCCGTGCCGGCGCATCGCGGCGATCCACTTCGGGTTCACCACCCGGGCCCGGAACACCCGCCGGGTCTCCTCGCCGAGGGTGCGGGTGCGCACGTCGTGCGGCATCGCCGAGTCCCCCACGTACGCGGCGGGGGCGACGCCGGTGAGGTGGCGCACCATCGCCACCATCCCGCCGTGGTACTGGAAGTAGTCGTCGGAGTCGACGATGTCGTGCTCGCGGGTGTCCTGGTTCTTCACCGCCACGGCGATGCGGGCGAAGGACCGTTCCATGTCGGCGCGGGCCTCCCGCCCGTCCAGGCCCGGCCCGTACGCGTAGCCGCCCCAGACGGCGTACACCTCGGCGAGGTCGGCGTCGCTGCGCCAGTTGCGGGCGTCGATCAGCGGCAGCAGCCCCGCCCCGTACGCCCCCGGTTTGGAGCCGAAGACGCGGGCGGTGGCCCGGCGCTCGTCGCCGTGCTCGGCGAGGTCGGCGGCGACGTGCGCGGCGACGTAGTTGTCCCGCGCCGGCTCGTCGAGGGCGGCGACCCGGCGCACCGCGTCGTCGATCAGCGCGACGACGTGCGGGAACGCGTCGCGGAAGAAGCCCGAGATGCGGACGGTGACGTCGACGCGGGGCCGGCCCAGCTCGGCGAGCGGCACCACCTCGACGCCGGTGACCCGGCGGGACCGGTCGTCCCAGGTGGGGCGGCAGCCGAGCAGGGCGAGCACCTCGGCGACGTCGTCGCCCTGGGTGCGCATGGCGCTGGTGCCCCAGACGGTGAGCCCCACCGAGCGGGGGTAGGCGCCGGTGTCGGCGAGGTGCCGGGCCAGCAGCGAGTCCGCGAGGGCCACGCCGACGTCCCAGGCGTTGCGGCTGGGGATCGCCTTCGGATCGACGGAGTAGAAGTTGCGGCCGGTGGGCAGCACGTTGACCAGGCCCCGGGTGGGCGAGCCGGACGGGCCGGGCGGCACGAACCGGCCGTCGAGCGCGCCGAGCACCCGGCCGACCTCGTCGGTGGTGCGCGCCAGCCGGGGCACCACCTCGCGGGCGGCGAAGCGCAGCACGTCGGCGGCGTCGGGGATCGCCCGGCCGGTGACCTCCGCGACGACGGCGTCGACCCGGTCGGCGCTGGCGTCGGCGGTGCTGGCGTCGGCATCGGCGGTGGTGCCGGTCTCGGCGGCGTCCCAGCCGAGGGTCTCCATGGCGACGACGAGGCGGCGGGCCAGGCCCTCGATCAGGTCGACGGCGTCGGCGGCGGTGCCGGCGGGGCCGTCGGCCACGTCGGTCAGCTCCGTCGGCACGGCGATGCGCCGTCCCGGCTCGGCGAGCAGGGCGGCCTCGTCGAGGCCGTACGCGGCGGCGAGCGCCTGGCGCAGGCCGGGCAGGGCGCGCGCCCCGCCCCACACCTGGGGGGCGCGCAGCACGGCGAGGACCAGGTTGACCCGCGCCTCGCCGGTGGGCGCGCCGCCGAGGACGTGCAGGCCGTCGCGGATCTGCACGTCCTTGACCTCGCACAGGTACCCGTCGAGGTGCAGCACGAAGTCGTCGAAGTCGTCGGCGGCGGGCATGTCGGCGGTGTGCAGGTCGTGGTGCAGCTCGGCGGCGCGCACCAGGTCCCAGATCTGCGCCCGCACCGTCGGTACCTTCGCCGGGTCGAGGGCCTGCACGGTGGCGTACTCGTCGAGGAGCTGTTCGAGTTTCGCCAGGTCGCCGTACGTCTCGGCGCGGGCCATCGGCGGGACGAGGTGGTCGACGACGACGGCGTGGGCGCGGCGCTTGGCCTGGGTGCCCTCGCCGGGGTCGTTGACGATGAACGGGTACACCAGCGGCAGGTCACCGAGGACGGCGTCGGGGGCGCAGTCGGCGGCCAGGCCGAGGCCCTTGCCGGGCAGCCACTCCAGGGTGCCGTGCTTGCCGAGGTGCACCACGGCGTCCGCGCCGAACCCGCCGTCCGCCACGGGCGCGGCCAGCCAGCGGTACGCGGCGAGGTAGTGGTGGCTGGGCGGCAGGTCGGGGTCGTGGTAGATGGCGATCGGGTTCTCGCCGAAACCGCGCGGCGGCTGGATCGCCAGCAGCACGTTGCCCAGCCGCAGGCCGGCGAGCACCACGTGCCCGTCGTCGACGTACAGCTCGCCGGGCGGCTCGCCCCAGTGCTCGCGGATCCGCTCCCGCAGCGCGGCCGGGACCGCCTCGAACCAGCGCCGGTAGTCCGCCCCCGGCACCCGGGCGTCGGCGGCGGCGAGCTGCTCGGGGGTGAGCCACTCCACGTCGTGGCCGCCGGCGGCGATCAGGGCGTGGATGAGCGCGTCCCCGTCGTCGGGCACCGGCCCGTCGCCGAGGTGGTAGCCGGCGTCGGCGAGCGCGGCGAGCAGCCGCACCGCCGAGGCGGGGGTGTCCAGGCCGACGGCGTTGCCGACCCGGGAGTGCTTCGTCGGGTAGGAGCTGAGCACGATCGCCAGCCGCTTCTCGGCGTGGGGCACGTGCCGCAGCCGGGCCTGGCGCGCGGCGATCCCGGCGACCCGGGCGGCCCGCTCGGGGTCGGGCTCGTAGACCGACAGCCCGTCGGCGTCGATCCGCTTGAACGAGAACGGCACGGTGACGATCCGGCCGTCGAACTCGGGGATGGCCACCTGCATGGCGGCGTCCAGCGGGGACAGCCCGGCGTCGCTGCCGGCCCACTGGTCGCGGGTGCTGGTGAGGCAGAGCGCCTGCACGATCGGCACGTCGAGGGCGGCGAGCGCGCCGACGTCCCAGGCGTCGTCGCCTCCGGCGGAGGCGTCGGCGGCCACCGTCCCGCCGGCGGCGAGCACGGTGACGACGAGGGCGTCGCAGCGGGCGAACAGCTCCAGCGGCCCGTCGCCGGGGGCGAGCCCGCGCAGCGAGCCGCAGAAGATCGGCAGGGGGTTCGCCCCGGCGGCGTCGACGGCGTCGGCGAGGGCGTCGACGAAGGCGGTGTTCCCGGCGAGGGCGTGCGCCCGGTAGAAGACGATCCCGACCGTCGGCCGCTCGGGCTTGACGGGCCGCTCGCCATGGACGCCGTGCCCGGGGGTGGGCGCGGGCGGGGCGAAGCCCTCGCCGGTGAGCAGCACCGTGTCGGAGAGGAACCGGGCCAGCTCGGCGAGGTTGCCCGGCCCGCCCTCGACCAGGTACGCCAGGGCCCCGGTGGCCACCCCGGAGGCCACGGTGGACGCGGCCATCAGCTCCGCGTCGGGCACCGCCTCGCCGCCGAGGACGACCGTCGGCACCCCGGAGCCGAGCACGGCCGCGAGGCCGTCCGGCCACGCCTGCCGGCCCCCGAGCAGCCGTACGACGGCGAGGTCGACGCCGTCGAGCAGCGCCGGCACGGCGTCGGCGGCGACCCGGGCGGGGTTGGCCAGCCGGTAGCCGGCGCCGCTGGCCCGGGCGGCGAGCAGGTCGGTGTCGGCGGTGGACAGCAGCAGGGTGCGCACGGAGGGCTCCGGAGAGTGATGCACGGGGCGGCGGGCAGGCCGCCTGCGGGCAGGCATGGGCGCGGGTTCAGCGGGTACGGCGGGCCTGCGGCCGGCTCACCGGCGCGGGCCGGGGCGCCGGGGGCGCAGCATGGCGCGGTACGCGGGGCTCGGGCTCAGGTGCGGCGACGGGGCGCGGGCAGGCTGCCGCGCGCCAGCAGGCGGCGACGGTGTACGTCGATGTGCGAGACGCCGTGCGTCATCGGGTCCTCCTCGGGTGTCCACGCCCTGGGGTCGCTCCGACGGCCGAAGTATCCTGGCTTCCGGATCGACGCTCTCCCCCGGCCTTCCAACCGCAGACACACGGCCGTGACTCACGAGGGGGGATCGCTCCCCGGTGACAGTGGCGGGACCGCGCCGGAATCGCACCGGCTTCCTTCACTGCCGTCAGGCCGCGAATGCTGCCACACCCGACCGCCGCCGGTCAACGCCGGGCTCCCGGCCACCCCACCCCCCTAACTACATCGATGCCTGACAATTGCATCGGGAATCGGATGCGGCGAAAGCAAATGTCGTACGCCGATGGATGCGACCCGTTCCGCGCGCATTTCCCCGCCGCCCGCCCCCGGGCTGGCTAGGCTGATTCCGATCATCGCCCGCCGGCGCGGGACGGGACTTGCCCGAAGGGAATCCGATCAGTGGCGACGCAGGTCATCGTGCTCAACGGCGGCTCCAGCTCGGGCAAGTCCGCGATCGTCCGGTGCCTCCAGCGCATCCTGCCGCACCCGTGGATCAGTCTCGGCGTGGACGACCTGATCGCCCGGCTGCCGCCGGCCCTGCTGGGCAGCCCCGCCGGGCTGAGCTTCGGCCCACACGGCGAGGTCGACGTCGGCGGGGACTTCCTCGCCGTGCAGCACGCCTGGCTGGTCGGCATCGCCGCGATGGCGGACGCCGGGGCGCGGATCATCCTGGACGAGGTCTTCCTCGGCGGCGGCGCCTCCCAGGAGCGGCTCGGCGGCTACCTGGCCGACGTCGACGTGCTGTGGGCCGGCGTGCGGTGTCCCCCGGCGGTCGCGGCGGCGCGGGAGATCGCCCGGGGCGACCGGGTGATCGGGATGGCGGCGACGCAGGCCGAGACCGTGCACGAGGGGGTCCGCTACGACGTCGAGGTCGACACCGGCCGCACCGAGTCGCTCGACTGCGCCCGCGCCATCGCCGCGCACGTGCGCTGAGCGACTCGGTGCGGCGGGCCGGCGGCGCCCGGGGTCAGCGCGCCCGGCGCTCCGGGTGCGCCCGGTTCCAGGCCCGCATCCGCTCCGGGTACCCTGTCCGCGCGGCCTCGTACAACGGCACGGCGTGCCGCTGGGCGATCTTCGCGGCGGCCCGCGGCGACCCGGTCCGCCGCCGGATCCACTCCCCGTCGTGGGCTATCGCCATCACGGTGGTGTCGGTCGCGGTGGTCTCCGGCTCCAGGTAGAACTCCACGCCCCGGCGGCTGCGGACGAACTCCTCCAGGGCGGCCAGGTCGTCCGGCGTCGCCTCGCGGTCGAGCTTCGTCGGGATCCCGTCGGCGACAGGTCGGCGGCGGCTGAACCAGCCCATGCCCGGCTCCTCTCCTCGGCGTGCCCTCCAGTGGAGCATCCCCGCCTGGCAGCCTGCTGGACGCGGGATGTGAGGAAGCTGACCCGGCCGGCCTCCCCGTACACTCCCCCGGTGGCGGCGTGGCGGGCGGTGGCGGCGCGGGACAACGCCGACTGGTGCGACCTGGTCGGCCGGGCCCACGG
Source organism: Micromonospora sp. WMMD712 (assembly GCF_029581295.1). Lineage (NCBI taxonomy): Bacteria > Bacillati > Actinomycetota > Actinomycetes > Micromonosporales > Micromonosporaceae > Micromonospora > Micromonospora sp. WMMD712. The sequence goes on along the minus strand of NZ_CP120743.1, from coordinate 410,901 downwards.
CCTCGCGGGGGCGCGCGACGCGGACGCCTGGTCGGTGCCCCGCCGTTCTCCGCAGTGGTATCCGGACGCGGTGACCCTGCGCCCCGGCGTGGACGCCGCCCGGCTGCTGGCCCGGATCGACGCCGGCCCCGGCGCGTCGGTGAAGGACAGCTTCGCCGACCTGGACCTCGCCCCGCACGGCTTCCGGGTGCTCTTCGCGGCCGAGTGGATCCACCGCCCGCCCGCCGTACCGCTCGGCGCGCCGCTCGTCGTGCCGCCCGGCACCGGCCCGACCGCACTGGCCCCGGTCACGTCGGCGCGAGGGCTGGCCGACTGGTCCGCCGCGCACGGCAGCGAGGTCCTGCGCCGGCCGGCGCTGCTGGCCGACCCGCGGGTCACGATCCTCGCCCGGCACGCGGCCGACGGCGCGGTCACCGCAGGCGTCGTGCTGACCGACGGGGGCCCGGCGGTCGGGGTCTCCAACGTCTTCGCCGCCGACGGCGATCTCGCCCGGGTGTGGCGGGGCGTCGTGGCCGCCTGCCCGGACCGGCCGCTGGTCGGCTACGAGTCCGGGGGCGGCCTGCCGCCGGCCGAGGAGGCGGGTTTCCGGCGGATCGGGCCGCTGCGCGTCTGGCTGCGCCCGGACCACGACCGCGACCCGGACCCCGCCACCGGCTGACCACTCTGCGCAACCGACGCACGGGCACACGCCGCCCGTGCGCCGGTTGACCGTACGTCACCGCAGGTGTCACCCCGTACCCCCGCGCTCACTCCTTTGCTCTGCACCCACCGACGCAGCACCCCGATCGAGCTGGTCAGATAGAATGTCATGAATATCCGGCGACGCAGCAACGTGGTCACGCTGCGCCAGCGCTGCGTATGTGGGTGCAGAGCAAAGCGTTCTGATCGGTGGGTGCCCTCCGGCGGCCACGATGGCCAGCGAGGTGCGGTGCGTAACGACGAGCGGCTCAGGAGCGACCCGCTGCGGCCGCCGTCGACGGTCGGCACGGGACGCCCCGCGGGTGGGCGCCGCGTTGGGTCCGGACTGGACGGCCGGGCTAGGCCGGGCGGCTGCGCGTGCCGGCCGGCGGCCGGAGCACCGGGACCAGGGCGAGGGCGGGCACCAGGAGCAGCGGCACCAACAGCAGCGCCCGCAGCGTGCCCACCTGGTCGCCGAGCAGGCCGAGCAGCGGCGGGCCGCCGAGGAAGGCCGTGTAGCCGATCACGCCGACGACGCTGACCCGGGCCGGGGCCCGGTCCTCCTCGTCGGCGGCGGCGCTGAGCCCCACCGGGAAACCGAGCGACGCGCCCAGCCCCCACAGCGCCACGCCGAGGATCGCCACCGGCCCGTCGCCGGCCAGCACCGCGAGGCCGGCGCCCGCCGCGGCGAGCAGGATGGTGCCGAACAGCACGGGCACCCGGCCCCAGCGGTCGATCGCCACGGTTCCGGCGGTGCGCCCGATGGTCATGCCGACCACGAACACCCCGAACACGGCGGCGCCGGCCGCCTCGCTGAGCCCGTACCCGTCGACGAACGCCACGGCCAGCCAGTCGTTGGCGCTGCCCTCGGTGAACGCCATCACCAGCACCAGCAGGCCGATGAGCAGCGTGCGCGGCTCCCGCCAGGCGGCGAGCAGCGACGCGCGCCGGGCCGCGGCGGCGGCCCGCTCCCCGCCGGCCGACGCGGTGCCGGCGGCGAGGAACGTCCGGACCCCGAGCAGCGTGCCGACCAGCACCACCGCCGCGAGGACGCTCAGGTGCGCGGCGATCGGCACCCCGACCCGCGCGGCTCCGGCCCCGATCCCCGCCCCGGCCACCGAGCCGAGGCTCCAGGCCGCGTGGAACCGGGGCAGGATGGTACGCCCCAGCCGCCGCTCGACCGTCGTACCCTCGATGTTCATCGCCACGTCGCAGGTGCCGGCGCCGTAGCCGAAGGCGAACAGGCCGACGGCGGCCCCGGGCAGGAAGCCGGCGACCCCGGCGGACGTGCCGGCGACGGCCAACCCGCCCGAGACCAGCGCGGTGCCGAGCAGCACCGCGCGGGCCGTGCCGAGGCGCTGGGCCACCAGCCCGGCCGTCGGCATGGCCAGCAGCGACCCCACCGACATCGACAGCAGCAGCAGGCCGAGCCCTCCGGCGCTGAGGTCCAGCGCCTCCCTGGCGGCCGGCACCCGGGCGAACCAGGTGGCGATCGCGAGCCCGTTCAGGGCGAACACGGCCGCCACGCCGTTGCGGGCGGGCAGGACCGGGCGTTGCGCGCCGACCCGACCGGCATCCGGCTCGGCAGGCGGCGCGTCGGTGCTGCTCACGACGAGTTCCTCTCGGCTCTGCGGGCGTCGACCGCCCATTGGACACCCTGGCGCGACAGCACCGATCTTGGCCCCGCCCCTTACCGTAATCCGGACCGGCCCGCTCCCGGCAGACGCCGGGGCCGGCGTCACACGGCCGGCAGGCCGAGCGCCTCGTCGACCCGGCCGAGCACGGCGGCGTCGTCGTCCACGCCGACCCCGCGCAGCAGGTCGATCGCGGTGGCCCGCACCTGCCCCACGATCATCGCCAGCGGCAGGGGCTGGCCGGAGGCGAAGAGCCGCCCGGCGACCCGGACGGCGTCCAGCGCGGCGGCCTCGGCGCGGCCGGCGTGCTCGTCGGCGACGGCGTCGCGACCGTCGAGGTCGGCCGCGAACGCCTCCCCGGCCGCCTGCACGGCGTCGGCCAGGCAGCGGACCGCCCCGCCGAGGTCGGCCGGGACGGGGGCGGCCAGCCGGGTGAGGGTCACCCCGGCCCGGGCCAGCACCCGCACGTTGCGCACGGCGTAGTCGATCTGCCCGATGGACGCGTCGACGGTGCGCAGCCGGCCCAGGTGCCGGCGGCGGCGTACGTGCAGGGTCAGCGCCTCCCCGGCGGCGAGCACCGCGTCGCGCAGCCGCTCCACGGCCGCGTCCATGCCCCGCGCCCGGTCCAGGGCGGCCAGGGCGGCCTGCTCGTCGCGGCCGTCGAGGGCGTCGGCGACCTCGCGCAGCAGCCCGGCGAGGCCCTCGAATGTCTGCCGGAACTCGACGACCAACGGGGCGAGCGGGCGGCGGGCGTCGACGATCTGGCTGGCCACGAGGGCCACCGCCCCGCCGATCAGGGCGTCGACGAACCGGAACGGGATCAGCGACTCGGTCGGCGGGGCGACCACCACCAGGTAGAGGGCGGAGACGGCGGCCTGCACCACGGAGACGCCGGTCGCGCCGACCGCCACGGCCAACACGATGGTGAGCAGGATCACCGTGAAGACCGTCCAGCTGCTGTGCGGGCCGAGGGCCTGCACCACGACGTCGGCGACGAGCACCCCGGCGGCGACGCCGAGCACCACCTCCACCGCCCGGCGCATCCGCTGGCCCCGGGCCTGCCCGAGGACGATGAGCGCGGCGGCCGGGGCGAAGAACGGCTGCGGGTGCCCGACCAGCCGGGTGGCCAGCACCCAGGCCACCGTGGCCGCGACCGTGCCTTCCACCACCGGCAGCCAGCCCTGCCGGACCCGGCCTGCGGCCTCCCGGAACCAGCTCCACCGCACCATCGCCGCCTCCCCTGCCCTCGCGCTCCCCTGCCCTCGCGCCACCGCCCATGGTGCTCCGGCCCCGCCCCACCCCGGAACCCGGGCCGGCACCTCACGCGATCTTGCACATTCGGCCCCGACGAATGGTGCGAAAGCCCCACCGGAGGGGCCGCAAGTGCAAGATCGCGTGGGGGTGGGGTCGGTGGGTCAGGCCACGTGGGTGAGGTGGGCCGTGATCGCGGCGGCGAGGATCTCCGGGCCGGGGCGGGCCCAGAGGTCGGCGTCGAAGACCTCCACCTCGATCGCCCCCCGGTAGCCGGCCGCGTCGACGGCGTCACGGAACCGGCGCAGGTCGACGCAGCCCTCGCCGGGCAGCGCCCGGCCCAGCAGCACGCCCGCCGGCAGCGGGGTGACCCAGTCCGCAACCTGGAACGCGGCGATCCGGTCGCCCGCGCGGGCGATCTGCCGGAACACGGTGTCGTCCCACCACAGGTGGTACGTGTCGACCACCACCCCGACCGCGCCCGGGTCGAACCGCTCGGCGATGTCGAGGGCCTGGCCGAGGGTGGAGATCACGCACCGGTCGGCGCAGAACATCGGGTGCAGCGGCTCGATGGCCAGCCGCACCCCGGCCGCCCCGGCGTGCGGCACGAGCTCGCCGATCGCGTCGGCGACCCGTTCGCGGGCGGCGTCGACGTCGCGGCTGCCGGCCGGCAGGCCCCCGGAGACCAGCACCAGCTCGCGGGTGCCGAGGGTGGCCGCCTCCTCGATCGCCCGCAGGTTCTCGTCGCGCCAGCCGTCGGCGGTGAAGAACCCGCCCCGGCACAGCGAGGTGACGGCCAGCCCCGCCTCGCGGACCAGCCGCGCGGCCCGCTCGACGCCGTATTCCCGCACCGGCTCCCGCCAGAGCCCGACGCCCGGCACGCCGGCCGCCACGCAGCCGGCGACCAGCTCCTCCAGGCCCCAGCCGGTGGCGGTGGCCTGGTTGAACGAGAACCGGGCCAGCCGGCCGCCGAGGCGGTCGCCCGCCGGGCCGTCGGCGGCGGTCACTGGGCCACCCCGGCGACCGTGAAGTAGGCGCGGGCCCGCGCGGCGGCCAGCTCCGCGTCGGGCAGCAGCCCGGCCGCGTCGGCCAGGACGAGCAGCCGGGCCAGGTGGGCCGGCGACCGGCCCGCCTGCTGGCCGCCGACCATGGTGAAGTGGTCCTGGTGGCCGGTCAGCCAGGCCAGGAACACGATGCCGGTCTTGTAGTGCCAGGTCGGGGCCGCGAACAGGTGCCGGGCCAGCGGCACGGTGGGGGCGAAGACCTCGTCGTACGTCGCGAGGTCGCCGGCGTCGAGGGCGGCCAGCGCGGCGGCGGCGGCCGGCGCGATGGCGGCGAACACCCCGAGCAGCGCGTCGGAGTGGCCCATCGCATCGCCCCGGATCAGCTCCGGGTAGTGGAAGTCGTCGCCGGTGTAGAGGCGCACCCCGGCGGGCAGCCGGCGGCGCAGGGTGACCTCCCGGTCGGCGTCGAGCAGGGACACCTTGATCCCGTCGACCTTCTCGGCGTGATCCTTGATGAGGTCGAGCACGGCGTCGGCGGCGAGGTCCAGGTCGGCCGAGCCCCAGTAGCCGGCCAGCGCCGGGTCGAACATGTCGCCGAGCCAGTGCAGCACGACCGGCTGGTCGGAGGCGGCCAGCAGGTGGGCGTACACCTGCTGGTAGTCCTCGGGGCCGCGGGCGGCGGCGGCGAGGTGCCGGCTGCACATCAGCACCGGCCGGGCCCCCGCGGAGAGCACCTCGGCGAGCTGCTCGGCGTAGGCGTCGCGGATCTGCGCGATGCTGGCCGGGCCGACGGGGAGCTGGTCGGTGGCGACCCCGGCGACGATCCGGCCGCCGGCCGCGCGGGCCTCGGCCGCGCTGCGCCGGATCAGCTCCCGGGTCGCCGGGTAGTCCAGGCCCATGCCGCGCTGCGCGGTGTCCATGGCCTCGGCGACCCCGAGCCCGTACGACCACAGGTGCCGCCGGAAGGCGAGGGTGCGGTCCCAGTCGACGGCGGCCGGGGCGCCGGGGACGTTCTCGGCGTGCGGGTCGGCCACCACGTGCGCGGCGGCGTACGCGATCCGGGTGGTCGCCGGGGCGGCCGGGCGGGGGAAGCCGCCGCTGCCGGTGAGCCGGTGCCGGGTGCCGTCGGGCAGGACGACCCCGCCGCTCATCGGTCCAGCTCCGGGATCTCGATGCGGCGGTGCTCGCGGGCGGAGCGCAGGCCCAGCTCGGCGAGCTGCACGCCGCGCGCGCCGGCCATGAAGTCCCACGGGAACGGCTCGCCGGCCACCACGTGCCGCAGGAACGCCTCCCACTGCACCTTGAAGCCGTTGTCGAACTCGTCGTTGTCCGGCACCTCGCTCCACTGTGACCGGAAGCTCTCGCCGGAGGGCAGGTCCGGGTTCCACACCGGCTTCGGGGTGACCGAGCGGTGCTGCACGCGGCAGTTGCGCAGCCCGGCTACGGCGCTGCCCTCGGTGCCGTCGACCTGGAACTCGACCAGCTCGTCGCGGTGCACCCGGACGGCCCACGAGGAGTTGAGCTGGGCGATGATCCCGCCTTCGAGCTCGAAGATGCCGTACGCGGCGTCGTCGGCGGTGGCCGGGTAGGCGCGCCCGGCCTCGTCGACGCGGCGCGGGATGTGGGTGGCGTTGACGCAGGTGACCGCGCGCACCGGGGCGAACAGCTCCGCCAGCACGTAGTGCCAGTGCGGGAACATGTCCATCACGATGCCGCCGCCGTCCTCGGCGCGGTAGTTCCAGGACGGACGCTGGGCGGGCTGCCAGTCGCCCTCGAAGACCCAGTAGCCGAATTCGCCGCGCACGGACAGGATGCGGCCGAAGAAGCCGCCGTCGACGAGGCGCTTGAGCTTGCGCAGGCCGGGCAGGAACAGCTTGTCCTGCACCACGCCGGTGCGGATGCCGGCGGCGTCGGCGGCGCGGGCCAGCTCGACGGCGGCGGCGCTGTCCTCGGCGAGGGGCTTCTCGGTGTAGATGTGCTTGCCGGCGTCGATGGCCTGGCGGACGGCCTTCTCGCGCTGCTGGGTGAGCTGGGCGTCGAAGTAGACGTCGACGTCGTCGCGGGCGAGGGCGGCGGTGAGGTCGGTCGTCCAGTCGGTGAGCCCGTGCCGCTCGGCGATGTCGCGCAGCCGGCTCTCGTTGCGCCCCACCAGGATCAGCTCGGGCCAGATGCGGGTGCCGTCGGCCAGCGGCACCCCGCCCTGCTCGCGGATGGCGAGCAGCGAACGGACGAGGTGCTGGCGGTAGCCCATCCGACCGGTGACGCCATTGACGATGATCCCTATCGGCCTACGGCTCATGATTCTCTTCCCTCTCTTCGGGCGGCCGGCACCCGCCCGGCGGGCACACGCGGCCAATCCGCCAGGCAAGCGCTTTCCTGGGAGCGTAGGGGCCGCCGCCCCGCAGGGCAAGGGCTTTCGGATGCGACTGCGGTAACCTGTCCGCGACCGCGCGGGGTCCGGCCGCGCGGGCGGACCACGAGGGGCGGCGGATGGCGACGCTGGCCGATGTGGCGCGGCGGGCGGGCGTCTCCCCCGCCACGGCGTCACGGGTGATCAACGGCAGCAGCAAACCGGTCGCCGACGAGCTGCGCGAACGCGTGCTGCGCGCCGTCGCCGACCTGCGGTACGTGCCGAACGCGCACGCCCAGTTGCTGGCCCGGCCGCAACGCAGCGTGGTCGGCGTCGTCGTCCACGACGTCTCCGACCCCTACTTCGCCGAGGTGACCCGGGGACTGCAACGGGTCGCCACCGAACGGGGCCGGCTGCTGATCATCTGCAACAGCTACCGCGACCCCGTCCGCGAGCTGGACTACGTGGAGCTGCTGCGCGGCCAGCAGGTCGCCGCGATCGTGCTGGCCGGGTCCGGCTACCACGACGCCGCGTTCACCACGACGCTCAACGAGAAGCTCGCCGCGTACGAGGCGACGGGCGGGCGGGTCGCGGTGATCGGCCGGCACGACCACTTCGGCGACGCGGTGATGCCGGCCAACACGACCGGCGGCGAGCTGATCGGCCGGGAGCTGCTGCGCCTCGGGCACCGGCGGGTCGGTGTCGTCGCCGGGCCCCGGGTGCTCACCACCATCACCGACCGGCTGACCGGGCTACGACGGACCCTCGCCGAGCAGGGCGTCGAGCTGCCCGACGAACGCATCCGGTACGCCGACTTCGACCGCGACGGCGGGGCCCGGGCCACGGCCGAGCTGCTGGACGCCAGCCCCGCGCCCACCGCGATCGTGGCGTTGAACGACTCGATGGCCGTCGGCGCGCTCGCCCTGCTGCGGGAGCGCGGCGTGCGGGTGCCCGAGGACGTCTCCGTCCTCGGCTTCGACGACATGCCGATCGCCGCCGACGTCACCCCCGCGCTGACCACGGTGCGGCTCCCCCTGGTCGAGATGGGGGTGCGGGCGATGACCCTCGCCCTCGACCCGGCCAGCGGCAGCCCCCGCGTCGAGACGCTGCCGGCGGAGCTGGTGCGCCGGGGCAGCACCGGCCCGGCCCCCGCCTGACCCGGCCCCCGGGTCCCCGCCCCGCCTGACCGGGCCCCGGCGCGGCCGGCGGGCCGGGCGGGCTCGGGCCCGGGCCCGGCCGCCATGTCGGCGACATCGCGCGATCAACTCGCCAGGATACCGCCATGTCGCCGACATGGAGTCGATCACCCGGCCCCGCACGCCCCGCCCCGCCCGCACGCCCCGGGCGGTCAGGCCGCCCGGTCGCCCCGGGCCAGCTCCGCGAGGCGGTCGATCTGGGCGGGATCGGACAGGGCCGATCCGACCGCCACCACCTTGACGCCGGCCGCCAGGAAGTCGGCCGCGTTGCCGGCGTCGATGCCGCCGGTGGCGACGAAGCGCAGCTCGGGCAGCGGCCCGGCGACGGCCTTGAACCACTGCGGCCCGAGGCTCACCGCCGGGAACGCCTTGAGCCAGGTCAGCCCGTGGTCGCGGGCGCGTTGCGCCTCGGTCGGGGTGGCCACGCCGGGCAGGTGCGGGATCCCGTAGGTCAGGGCCACGTCGGCCACCGCGAGGTCGAGCCCGGGGGCGACGGTGAACGCCGCGCCGGCCGACGCGGACTGCCGGACCTGCGCCGGGGTGAAGACGGTGCCCGCCCCGACGATCCGGTCACGTTCCCGCCCCGCCTCCACGGCCGCGCGCAGCGCGGTCACCGCCTCGGGGGTGCGTACCGGCACCTCCACGACGTCGATGCCGAGGTCCCAGGCCCGGTTGGCGAGCCGGACCGTCTCCTGCGGCGGCAGGTCACGCAGGATCACCATGACCCGCGCCCCGGCGAAGATCGGTGTGAAGTCGTGCGCCGTCACCGGCTGCCCCTTCCGTCTCCGGGGCCGGCCGCGCCGGTCCCCACGTGTGCGCTCCCGTCATCGGCGGCGGCCGTCCCGCCACCGCCGACCGGTCCGTCGGCGGCTGCGACGACCGCTCCGTCGGCCTGCCAGACCACCGCAGCGGCGACCGGGTCCGAAGCCGATCCGCCGACCGGTCCATCAGCCGGTCCGTCGGTCAGGCCGTGGAGCAGGCCGGCCGCGACCGGGTCGAGCGCCGCCCACCGGTCGGCGGTCAGGGCCACGACCCCGTCGAGGTCCCGCCGCCGCGGCGGGGGCGCGCAGTCCCCGGGCACCGCGAGGGCCCGGACCGCGACGACGTGGCCGCAGCGCAGCGCGGCCGCCTGGTCCAGCCCGCGCAGCGCCGCGGAGAGGTAGCCTGCGGCGAACGCGTCGCCCGCGCCGACCGGCTCGACCACCGGCGCGCGCAGCGCCGGCACGAACACCGCCGGTCCGGTGCGCGGCAGCGCCGTCGCGCCGACGGCCCCGTCCTTCACGACGACCGTCGCGGGGCGGGGCAGCAGCCGGCGTACCGCCTGCGGGTCGGCGGCGCCCCACAGCCGCTCGGCCTCGTCGAGCCCGACGAGAACGATGTCGGCCCGGTCGGCGAGGTCGCGCAGCACGTCGGCGGCCCGGTCGGCGGACCAGAGCCGGGGCCGGTGGTTGACGTCGAAGCTGACCAGCGCGTCGCCCAGCGGCCGGTCGTCGACCGCGTGCGCCACGAGGGCGCGGCAGGACTCCGACAGCACCGGCGTGATGCCGGACAGGTGCAGCAGCCGCGCGCCGGCCAGGCGCGGGTCGTCCAGCGCGCCGGGGCCGAGCCGGGACGCCGCCGAGCCGGCCCGGTAGTAGTGCACGCCGGTGGCCTCCGGCCGGGGGTCCTTGAAGTAGACGCCGGTCGGCGCGTGCGGGTCGAGCGCCACCGAGCCGACGTCGACGCCCCCGCCCGCGACCTCGCGCAGCACCATCCGCCCGAACGGGTCGTCGCCGACCCGGCTGACCCAGGCCACCCGGTGACCGAGGCCGGCCAGGCCGATCGCCAGGTTGGACTCGGCGCCGCCGACGCCGAGCCGGAGCCGGTCGGCGCGGTCCAGGGGCGCGGCGTCCGCCGGCGACATGACCACCATGGTCTCGCCGACGGCGACCACCTCGGGGCCGGGCGCGCCGGTCACGCGCGTTCCGTCGGGGTGGCGGCGAGGGCGGCGGCCGTGTCGCGGTCGAGGGCCCCGTCGGCCACGACGACGCCGTGCCGGCCGTGCCGGCTGCCGCCGGCGGGCACCACGGCCGGGGCCTCGAAGGCGAACGCCACGCAGACCCCCGGGTACATCGCCGTCCGGACGAACCACCGGTCGCCGGGCCCCAGGCCCGTGAAGACCAGGGTGTACGCGCCGCCGCCCGGCCCGGTGCCGGTCAGCGCGACCCACGGCTCGGCGCTGCCGTTGACGTGTTCCTCCCCGTCGGCGGAGGCGGTGAAGGCGTGCGGCGGCTCGGCGGCGACCGCCCGCCAGAAGAACCCGCCGTAGCCGGCGCCGCCGGGGCGGCCGTTGGTGGCGGGGCTGCCGAGGGGGACGTCCCGGGCGGCGGGGGCGGTCAGGGCGTAGCGCAGGTCCAGCCGCCAGGCGTCGGGGCGGCCGGGCACCGGCGCGGCGGCCAGCCGGCGGCGCTCGGTGAGCAGCACCGCGCCGGCCGGGTCGCGCCACTGGAGCCGGTGGGCCAGCACGTCGTCGCCGCGCTCCTCCCATCCGGTGTGGACGATCCGGCCGTGGTCGTCGCGCCAGGTGTAGCCGGCGTCGCGCACGTAGGTGCGCCCGCCCCACAGGTTGGTGCCGGCGACGTCCTGCACGGCCAGGGACGCGCCGAGGTGCCACACGTGGTCGGCCGGCAGCTCGTCGGTCACCACCGTCCCGCCCAGCGTCCGCACCGGGTGCAGGTAGGGGCGGGGGCCGTGGGTGGCGTCGAGCTCGGGGGCGAGCACGTAGCGGGCCACCTCGACGCCGCCGACGCGCAGCCGGGGGTCGTCGGGGCTGCCGGGGCCCGCGTCGTCGGTGCGGGGGCGGGGGCGGGGGTCGGTCACGAGGGCTCCACGGCGACGGCGGGGCGGCGGGCGACCGCGTGCAGGGCGGCCAGAGCGTACCCGGCGAGGATCGGCAGCGCGACCGGGATGACCAGCGCGGTCAGGACGCCGGCCACGCAGCACACGCCGCCGGCCGCCGCCCAGCCGCCCGGCCGGGCCAGGCAGGAGCGGGCGGCGGACCGGGCCGCGGACCGCCAGCCCCGCCCGCCGGCCCGCCCGACCTCGACGACGACGAGACCGGCGTACCCGGCCAGGGCCGCGGTGACGACGCCGGTGACCAGCAGGGCGGGCGCCCCGCCGGGGACCCGGCCGGTGGCCAGCGCGGCCAGGTCCGCCCCGAGCAGCACCGCGCCGGCCAGCGCGGCGAGGGTGACCGGCACGCCGGCCGGCAGCCCCCGCACGTACCGGCGCAGCGTGGTCCGCGCGTCGGGCCAGCCGCCGTCGGTGACCCGGTCGTGCACGGCGGCGCTGGCGGCGGCGAGCGCGGCGCCGGCGGTGACCACCGGCAGCGCGCCCACCACCAGCGCGAACCCGACCAGGGCCAGGTCGGCGGCGTCGCGGAGCACGTCCCGCCAGTCCCGGCGGGCCGGCGCGTCCTGCGGCACGGCGCTCATCCCTTGAGGCCGCTGGTGTTGATGCCCTCGACGAGCATCCGCTGGAAGGCCAGGAAGAACAGGAACACCGGCAGCAGGGACAGCACCGACATGGCGAACATCGGGCCGACCGCGCTCTGGCTGGTCGAGTCGATGAACAGGGTCAGCGCCACCGGCACCGTGTAGTCCTCCAGGCTGGACAGGAAGACCAGCTGCCGGAAGAAGTCGTTCCACGTCCAGATGAACGAGAAGATCGCGGTGGTGACCAGCGCGGGGCGGCTCAGCGGCAGGATGACGTGCCGGAAGATGCCGAACGCGCTGGCCCCGTCGATCTTCGCGGCCTCGTCCAGCTCGCGCGGGATGCCCCGCATGAACTGCACCATCAGGAAGACGAAGAACGCCTCGGTCGCCAGGAACTGCGGGATCAGCAGCGGCAGGTACGGCCACTCGCCGCCGACCAGGTTGAGGCTGCGGAACAGGATGTACTGCGGCACGATCAGCACGTGCCCCGGCAGGAGCAGGGTGCCGATCATGATCGCGAACCACATCCCGCGCAGCCGGAACCGCAGGCGGGCGAAGGCGTACGCGGCGAGCAGGCAGGAGACCGCGTTGCCGACGACGGTCAGCAGGCTGACCATCGCGCTGTTCAGGAAGAACCGGCCGAAGCTGAGGTCGAAGTTGGTCCACCCGTCGACGTAGTTGCCGGGGGTGAACTCCTTCGGCAGCAGGCCGATGTTGCTGACGATCTCCTGCTGGCTCTTGACCGAGGTGCCGATCATCCAGAACAGCGGGTAGAGCACGACCACCACGATCGCGATCAGGACGAGCAGGCGGACGGCCTGCCCCCGTCCGGCGCGCGGGCGGCGCGGCCCGGTCACCGGCGGTTCCGCGGTAGCCGTCGTCACCGGTCCTCCCCGTCGGAGTAGTGCACCCAGAACCGTCCGGTGCTGAAGAAGACCGCCGTGATGACGCCGATGGCGATCAGGAAGACCCAGGCCATCGCCGAGGCGTAGCCCATCTCCAGGTCGGTGAAGCCCTTGATGTAGAGGTTCAGCGTGTACATCAGCGTGGAGTCGACCGGGCCGCCGGTGCCGTTGCTGAGCACGAAGGCCGCGGTGAAGCCCTGGAAGCCGTTGATGGTCTCCAGCACCAGGTTGAAGAAGATGACCGGGGAGAGCATCGGCAGGGTGACGGCGCGGAACTGCCGCCACCTGCCGGCCCCGTCCACGGACGCGGCCTCGTACAGCTCGGTCGGCACCTGCTTGAGCCCGGCCAGGAAGATCACCATGGGCGCGCCGAACTGCCAGATGGCGAGCACCATCAGCGTCTCCAGTGCCCAGTCCGGGTCGTTGACCCAGGGTTTGCCCTCGATGCCGAACAGGGCCAGCATCGAGTTGAACGCGCCGTCGCGGTTGAACATGTTGACCCAGACGATGGCCAGCGCGACGCTGCCGCCGAGCAGCGACGGCAGGTAGAACAGGCTGCGGAACAGCCCGACCCCGCGCCAGGCCCGGTTGAGCAGCAGCGCCACGCCGAGCGCGGCGGCCAGCTTCAGCGGCACCGCCACCAGGGCGAAGGTCAGGGTCACCCGCACCGCGTGCCAGTACGAGGGGTCGCTGGTGAACATCCGCTCGTAGTTGGCGAGGCCCACCCACTCGACCTCGGAGAACGGGGTGAGGATGTCGTAGTTGGTGAAGCTGAGGTAGAGGGACAAGAGCATGGGAATCGCCGTGATGGCCATCAGTCCGACGAGCCAGGGCGAGAGGAAGACGTACCCCGCGAGACCTTCGCTTTGCCGGATCCGCCCGCCCGCGCCGTGGCGGGCGCGGGCGCGGGCGGATCCGGTGCCGCGTCGGGTCGGGTCGGGCACCGTGGTCAGGGCCACGAGCCGGCTCCTTTCCGAGCGTGTGCGGCGGTTCAGGCGATGGCGGACTTGCAGGCGTCCATGAACAGGGCCGCCGCGGCGGCCGGGGCGAGCCGGCCGTACTGCGCCTCCTCGGCCGCCTTGATGAGCTCGGCGCGGACCTTGCTGTGGCCCTTGATCGGCACCTGCGGCGACTGGCCGAACTTCTGGGCCAGCTCGGTCTCGACCGCGATGGACTGCTTCATCGCGGGGTCGGTGGTGTCGTCGCTGACGACGCGGCGCAGGTCCAGGTTGGACGGCAGCCCCCGGTCGGTGCCGAGGATCTTGACGGCCTCCGGGTCGTTGGCGAGGAAGTTGAGCACGTCGACGGCGATGTCCTTGTGCTTGCTGCCCTTGAACACCGACCAGTACATCGCGGCGCGGGCCCACTGGGCGCTCGGGTCACCCGGGTAGGCGACCACGCCCAGCTCGTCCTTGGTGTTCTTCTTCAGCTCCGGCATCTGGTTGACCCAGACCCAGGAGGTGCCGGCCTTGCCGGTGACCACGAGCTGCTTGGTGATGTCGGTGGCGTTGCCCTCGTGGATCACGTCCGGGGTCGGGGTCGCGCCCCGGTCGCGGGCGCCCTTCCACAGCTCGAACCACTTCGTGACGTCCTCGACGGTGAAGCCGAGCTCCGTGCCCTTGTACATGTCCTTGCCCTGCTGGCGCAGCCACACCCAGAACGCCTTGTAGTCGGCGCTGGGGTCCATGGTGCCGGGGACCTTGGCCTTCTTCGCCACCTGCTCGGCCCAGGCGATGTGCTCCTCCCAGGTCATGCCGGTGGTCGGCTCCGGGAGGCCGTTCTTGGTGAGCAGGGTCTTGTTGTAGACGAGGCCCTGGGTGTTCTCGCCGGCGGCCAGGCCGGCGAGCTTTCCGTCGACCACGCCGTACTGCCACAGGCTCTTGGGGAACTTCGACACGTCGAGCTTGCCGGAGTCGGAGTAGCTGGTCAGGTCGAGGGTGGTGTTGCGGGCCGCGTACTCGGCGAGGTAGTTGTCGTCGATCTGGAAGATGTCCGGCGGGTTGCCGCCGGCGGTGAGGGTGGCCAGCTTGTCGAAGTAGCCCTGGTTGGCCTGCCAGGTCTTCTCGAACGTGACGTTCGGGTTCTTCTTGGTGTAGAGGGCGAGGGCGTCCTCGGTCAGCTTGGCCCGGGCTTCGCCGCCCCACCAGAAGATGGAGAGCTTGATCTTGCCGTCGTCGCCGGCGGAGTCGTCGCCGCAGGCGGCGGCGCCGAGGACCAGCGGCGCGGCCACGGCGAGGGCGACGAGCCCGCGCAGCAGCCTACGGCGGGGGGTACGGTGGGAACGCCCGGCGGGTGCGCCGGCGGTGGGGGGTGTGGCGGGGTGCATGTGCGCTCACTCCTCGGCGTTAGGAGGCGACAGCGCCACCGGTGGCCGCCCTCGGGCGGCCCGGGTCCGCAGTGCGATGCGGATCCGGGCCGACACGGACGGCGTCGGGGCTACCGGTCCCAGGAGCGGGTCCGGTGGAGTCGCGGATGACCAACTCGGTCTGGAGCATTACCTGTGCGGTGGTGCGACGGGCGCCGACTGCCGTGCCCCTGCCGACGCCCCGGGGTCCCCGCGGCGCGTCGGTGTCCTGTTGCAGCAGCATGTCGACGGCCGTCCGGCCGGCGGCCGCGGTAGGCGTGGCCACCGTCGTCAACTTGGGCCGGGTGAGCCGGCTCAGGGCGATGTCGTCGATGCCGACGACGCTGACGTCCTGCGGCACCCGGGCCCCGAGGGCGTCGAGGCCCTCGATCAGCCCGATCGCCATCAGGTCGTTGTAGGCGAGCACGGCGGTGACGCCGCTGCGCTGGACGTGTTCGGCCAGCGCGAGGCCGCCGTGCTCGGTGGGCGGGTTGGGGCCGAGGACGGTCAGCTCCGCGCCGCCGGCCCGGGCCGCGGCGGCGGCCGAGCGGCGGATCTCCCGGCTGGTCCACGAGCCGCGCGGCCCGCTGAGCAGGCCGATCGCGGTGTGTCCGAGGCCGACCAGGTGCTCGATGGCCGAGCGGGCGCCCTGGCCGACGTCCATCATCACGCAGGGCAGGCCGGTCACCTGGCGGTTTATCACCACCAGCGGGACCTCGCGGCTGAGCTGCTCGATGAGGCTGTTGCTCATCCGGGGGCTGCACAGCAGCACCCCGTCGACCTGCTTGGCCAGGGCGTGGACCAGTTCCTCCTCGGCCGTCGGGTCCTCGTTGGTGTCCGCGACGAAGATGTGGTAGTCGCGGTGCCGGGCCTGCCCCTCCGCCGCCTTGATCAGCGGCGGGAAGAACGGGTTGGCGATGTCGGCGATGATCAGGCCGATGTTGTGGGTGCGACCGGTGATCAGGGCCCGCGCGGCGCGGTTGGGCCGGTAGCCCAGGTCTTCCGCGCAGGCCAGCACCCGGACCCGGGTCTCCGGGTTGACCAGGTGCGGCGCGGAGAACGTGCGGGATACCGTCGAGATGTGCACGCCGGAGGCCCGTGCGACGTCCCTGATGGTGACTGGCACGGCGGCCCTTTCGTCCGGTGTGGCTGCGGTCACGTGGGGTGCCGCCAATTAATGCAAACGGTTGCTCCAGTGTCAACGCTCGAAGGTTACGACCAGGTTTCGAACGGGCACGCATCATGCGTTCGTATGGTGCGAAAGTAGGACGAGGCACGCGGATTTTGTTTCCGTCGTTGACTCGCTGCGATCGATCGTGGTTTCTTCACTGCAAACCTTTGCAGCCAGCCAGGAGGCCCACGCGATGTCTTCCAGAACCGGCGGACGGACCCGGCACGCCGTGGTGGGCACCGGGGCCCGGGCCGAGATGTTCGTCCGGGCGCTGGTGCGCGACCACGCCGACACCGCCGAGCTGGTCGCGTTCGCCGACGTCAACCAGGCCCGGATGGACGCGCACAACCGGTGGCTCGGCGAGCTGGGCCACCCGCCGGTGCCGACGTACCGCGCCGACGAGTTCGCCGCGATGCTGGCCAAGGAGCGGGTCGACACGGTCCTGGTCACCACCGTCGACGCCACCCACGACGAGTACATCGTCGCGGCCCTGCACGCCGGCTGCGACGTGGTCTCGGAGAAGCCGATGACCGTCGACGCGCCGCGCTGCCGGCGCATCCTGGACGCGGTCGCCGAGACCGGCCGGCACGTCACCGTCGCGTTCAACTACCGCTACAACCCCCTGCACGAGCAGCTGCGCCGGCTGCTCGCCGACGGCGCGGTGGGCGAGATCGGGTCGGTGCACTTCGAGTGGCTGCTCGACGTGCGCCACGGCGCGGACTACTTCCGGCGCTGGCACCGCGACAAGGCCAACTCCGGCGGGCTGATGGTGCACAAGGCCAGCCACCACTTCGACCTGGTCAACTGGTGGCTCGACGCCACGCCGGTCGAGGTCTACGCCGCCGGCCGGCTGTTCTTCTACGGCGACGCCGGCCGCCGGCACGGCTACGCCCGCGACTACGAGCGCGCGCACGACGCCCCGGCCGCCGACGACGACCCGTTCGCGCTGCGGATGGCCGAGCACCCCCGGCTGCGGGAGCTGTACCTCGACGCCGAGGCCGAGGACGGCTACCACCGTGACCAGAACGTCTTCGCCCCCGGCGTCACCATCGAGGACGACATGGCCGTGCTGGCCCGCTACTCCACCGGCGCGACGATGACCTACCACCTCACCGCGTACGCCCCCTGGGAGGGCTACCGGGTGATGGTCAACGGCAGCCGGGGCCGCCTCGAACTGGAGGTCGTGGAGAGCGAGTTCGTCAGCCCGCAGGCCGCCGGCGCGCTCAAGGGCGCGGCGCTGCACGGCGCCGAGGCCGCCGCCGAGGGCGGCTCGGCCACGCTCACGCTGCGCCCCTACTGGCAGCCGCCGCGGCGCATCGAGGTCGAGGGCTACACCCGGCAGGGCCACGGCGGCGCGGACGCCCGGATGACCCGGGTGCTCTTCGGCGGCGCGACGGACCCGCTGCGCCGGGCGGCCACCGCCCGCGACGGGGCCCTCGCGCTGCTCACCGGCCTGGCCGCCAACCGGTCCTTCGAGACCGGCCAGGCCGTCCGGGTGGCCGACCTGCTCTCCCTGCCCTGACCGACCGCGCGCCGGGCGCGCCGCCGTCGCGGCCCGCCCCGGCGGGGCCGGCCGGCGCTGCCCGGCCCCGCCGGCCCGTCCCCGCACCATCGACCGCATCCGAGGAGCCATCCGACGTGCCGACCACCTCCCGACCCGACCTGCTCCTCCCCGCCGACCCGGGCCTGCGCGCCCTGGCCCGGCAGCTGTACGCGCTGGCGGCGGAGCAACCGATCATCTCCCCGCACGGGCACGTCGACCCGGCCCTGCTGGCCGAGGACCAGCCCTTCCCGGACCCGTCCCGGCTGATCATCGTGCCCGACCACTACCTGACCCGGATGCTGCTCAGCCAGGGCGTGCCCCCGGCCGAGCTGGGCGTCCCGACGGTGGACGGCAGCCCGGTGGAGACCGACGGCCGGAAGATCTGGCGGCGCTTCGTCGACGGCTGGCACCTGTTCCGGGGCACCCCGTCGCGGCTGTGGCTGGAGCAGACCCTCACCGAGGTCTTCGGGGTCGACACCCCGCTGTCCCCCGCCACCGCCGACGCCGTGTACGACGAGGTCGCGGCCCGCCTCGCCGAGCCCGCGTTCCGGCCCCGGGCCCTGTTCGACCGGTTCCGCATCGAGGTGCTGGCCACCACCGAGTCGCCCCTGGACGACCTGGCCCAGCACGCGAAGCTCGCCGCCGACGGCTGGGGCGGCCCCGGCGGCAAGGTGGTCACCACGTTCCGCCCGGACAACGTGGTCGACATGGAGTTCGACAACTGGGCCGGCAACGTCGAGCGGCTCGGCGCGGTCGCCGGGGAGGACACCGGCACGTACGCCGGCTTCCTGGCCGCCCTGCGGCGACGCCGGGAGGCGTTCATCGCGGCCGGCGCGACCTGCTCCGACCACGGCCACCCGACCGCGCAGACCCTGGACCTCGACGCCCGGGAGGCCGCGGCGCTGTTCGAGCGGGGCCTGCGCGGCACGGCCGACGCCGCCGACGCGGAGGCGTTCCGGGCGCACATGCTGCTGGAGTTCGCCCGGATGTCGCTCGACGACGGCCTGGTGATGCAGCTGCACCCCGGTTCGGTGCGCAACCACAACCGCTGGCTGTACGCCCGGCACGGCCGCGACGTCGGCGGGGACATCCCGCAGGCCACCGAGTACCTGCACGCGCTCACCCCGCTGCTGGACGCCCACGGCAACGACCCCCGGCTGCGGGTGGTGGTCTACACCCTCGACGAGTACACGTTCACCCGGGAGCTGGCCCCCCTCGCCGGCGGCTACGCGGCCCTCTACCTCGGCGCGCCCTGGTGGTTCCTGGACTCCCCCGAGGTGCTGCGCCGGTTCCGGGAGGCGGTCACCGAGACCGCCGGCTTCTACAACACGGCCGGGTTCGTCGACGACACCCGGGCGTTCTGCTCCATCCCGGTGCGGCACGACGTGGCCCGCCGGGTCGACGCCGGCTTCCTCGCCCGGCTGGTCGCCGAGCACCGGCTGACCGAGGACGAGGCCGCCGAGACGATCGTCGACCTCGCCTACCGCCTGCCCAAGAGGGTCTACAAGATCGGGGAACAGCTGTGAGTGTCAGGATCACCTCCGTCGACGTGCACGACGTGCGCTTCCCGACCGCGGCGGCCGGCGACGGCTCGGACGCGATCAACAAGGGCGACTACTCGGCGACGTACGTCGAGCTGGGCACCGACGCCGGGGTGGTCGGCGCGGGCTTCACCTTCACCAACGGGCGGGGCAACGAGATCACCTGCGCCGCCGTGCGGGCCCTGGCCCACCACGTGCGGGGCCGCACGGTCGAGGAGATCGTCGCCGAGCCGGTGACGTTCTGGCGCTCGCTCAGCGCCGACGTGCAGCTGCGCTGGCTGGGCCCGGAGAAGGGCGTCATCCACATGGCGACCGGCGCGCTGGTCAACGCCGTGTGGGACCTGCGGGCCAAGCTCGCCGGCAGGCCGATGTGGCGGTTCCTCGCCGAGCTGCCCACCGAGGAGCTCGTGGCCAGCATCGACTTCCACCACATCACCGACGCCCTCACCCCCGACGAGGCGGCGGCCATCCTCGACAAGGGCCGCGACGGGATGGCCGACCGGGTCGCCCTGCTGGAGCGCGACGGCTTCCCCTCGTACACCACCTCGGTCGGGTGGCTGGGCTACCCAGACGAGAAGGTCCGGGCGCTGACCCGGGAGGCGTACGCGGCGGGGTGGCGGGCGATGAAGATGAAAGTGGGCGGCCCGCCGGCCGACGACCTGCGCCGGGCGCGGATCATCCGCGCCGAGATCGGCCCGGACGCGCTGCTGATGATGGACGCCAACCAGGTGTGGGACGTCGACGAGGCGATCACCAACATGACGGCGCTGGCGGAGGTCGACCCGTACTGGATCGAGGAGCCGACGCACGCCGACGACATCCTCGGCCACGCCCGGATCGCCCGCGCGGTGACCGAGCTGACCGGCGGCCGGTGCCGGGTCGCCACCGGCGAGGTGGCCGCCAACCGGGTGATCTTCAAGCAGCTGCTCCAGGCCGAGGCGATCGGCGTCATGCAGATCGACGCCTGCCGCGTCGGCGGGGTCAACGAGGTGCTCGCGGAGATCGTCATGGCGGCGAAGTTCGGCGTGCCGATCTGCCCGCACGCCGGCGGCGTCGGCCTCTGCGAGTACGTGCAGCACCTGGCCGTCTTCGACTTCCTGCGCGTCGGCGCCAGCCTCGACGGCCGGATGGTCGAGTACGTCGACCACCTGCACGAGCACTTCGTCGACCCGGTCCGCACCCGCGACGGGCGCTACCTGCTGCCCGCCGCGCCCGGCTACAGCGCCACCATGCGCCCCGAGTCGATCGCCGAGTTCCGCTTCCCGGACGGCCCGGCATGGCGGTGACCGTGGGCGCGTCCCGCCTCGGGCTGGCCGCGCTGCGCCGGCTGCCCGAGGCCAGCCGACCGCTGCTGCGCCCCGGCACCGTGCCGGCCGGCATCGTGCACCTGGGCCTCGGCGCGTTCCACCGCGCCCACCAGGCCGTCTACACGGAGGAGGCGGTCGGCGCGGCCGGCGGCGACTGGGGCATCGTCGGCGTCGCCCCGCGCAGCACCGACCTCGTCGAGGCGCTCGCCGCGCAGGACAACCTGTTCAGCGTGACCACCCTGTCCGGCGAGGGCGACAGCACCCGGGTGATCGGTGCCCTGGCCGGGGTCCGGCACGCGGCGAGCGACCCGGACGCGGTGGTCGCGCTGCTGGCCGACCCGGCGATCCGGGTGGTCACCCTGACCGTCACGGAGAAGGCGTACCAGCTCGACCCGGTGACCGGGCGGCTGGGCCCCGACGCGGCGCTCGCCGCCGACCTGGCCGGCGACGCGCCGCCGACGACGGTGCCCGGCCTGCTGGTGCGCGGGCTGGCCGCCCGGGCGGCGGCCGACGCCGGGCCGGTCGCGCTGGTCAGCTGCGACAACCTGCCCGCCAACGGGGCCCGGCTGCGCGGGCTGGTCGAGCAGGCGCTGGCCCGCTCCGGCGCGTCCGACCGGGTGCTGTCCTGGGTGGCCGGGCAGGTCACGTTCCCCGGCACGATGGTGGACCGGATCGTGCCGGCCAGCACGGCCGAGACCCTCGCCGCGGCCCGCGACGCGCTGGGCTTCGCCGACCTGGCGGCCGTGGCCGCCGAGCCGTACCGCCAGTGGGTGATCGAGGACGACTTCCCGGGCGGCCGGCCGGCGTGGGAGGTGGCCGGCGCGGTGCTCACCGACGACGCCGGGCAGTGGGAGCGGGTGAAGCTGCGCGGCCTCAACGGGCTGCACTCGGCCACCGCCTACCTGGGCGCCCTCGCCGGGCGGGAGACCGTCGCCGACGCGCTGGGCGTGCCGGGGCTGACCGGGGTGCTGCGCCGGCTGGTCGCCGAGGAGGTGGCGGTCAGCTTCACCCCGCCGGACGGGTTGTCGATGGTGGCGTACGGCGACGAGGTGCTGGCGCGGTTCGCCAACCCGGCGATCCGCCACCGCACGCTCCAGATCGCCATGGACGGCTCGCAGAAGCTGCCCCAGCGGGTGCTGCACACCATCGTGGACCTGCGCGCGGCGGGCCGGTCGGCCCGCTGGTCGGCGCTGGTGGTCGCCGCGTGGATGCGGTTCGTGTGCGGGACCGCCGACGACGGCACGGCGCTGCCGCTGGCCGACCCGCTCGCCGACCGGATCACCGGGGCGCTCGCCGCCTCCGGCGGCACCCCGGCCGGGGTGGTCGAGGCGCTGTTCGGGCTGCGGGAGGTCTTCCCCGCCGAGGTGACCGGCGACGACGAGGTCCGCGCCGACGTCACGGACTGGCTGACCGCCCTGCACCGGCACGGGGTCGCGGCGACCCTGGCGGGGGCGGCATGAGGACGGTGCCGGCATGAGCGCCGGGGCGACCGGCGCGCCGCCCCGGGTGGCGGTCATCGGCGCGAACGGGCACGGCCGCTGGCACCGCCGGGTGATCGCGCCGCTGCACGAGGCCGGCCGGCTGCGCCTGGTCGCGCTGGTCGACGTACGCCCGATCGAGCCGGAGCCGGCGGCGGCGCTGCCGGCGGACGCGGCGGTCTTCACCGACCACGCGGAGATGCTGGCGGCGGCGAAGCCGGACGTGGTGGTGGTCTGCACCCCGCCGCACACCCACCTGCCGATCGCCCGGGACGTGCTGGCCGCCGGGGCGGACGTGCTGCTGGAGAAGCCGCCGGTGCTGTCGATGGCCGAGCACCGGCTGTTGGCCGCCGCCCTGGCCGAGACGGGCCGGGCCTGCCAGGTCGGTTTCCAGGCCCTCGGCTCGGCGGCGCTTTCCGAGCTGACGGCGGCGGTGGCGGCGGGGCGGCTCGGCACGGTCACCGGCATCGCCACGGTGGCCGCCTGGCAGCGCTCGGACGGCTACTACGCGCGGGCGCCCTGGGCGGGCCGGCGCACGCTGGACGGCCGCCCGGTGCTCGACGGGGCGCTGGCCAACCCGCTCGCCCACGCCGTGATGCAGTGCCTCGCCGTGGCCGAGGCCGTCACCGGCGCGCCGGTGCGGCCGGCGACGATCGAGCTGGAGCGCTACCGGGTGCGCCCCATCGAGGTGGACGACACGGCGGCCCTGCGGGTCGTGCCGCGCGCCGGGCCGCCGATCGTGGCGGCGGTGACCCTGGCCGGCGAGGACTTCGTCGCCGGGGAGGTGCTCGTGACGGGCTCGGCCGGGCGGGCGGTGCTGGAATATCCGACGGACCGGCTGCTGCTGCCCGGCGACGACGCGCCCCGCGAGGTGCCGGGGCGGCGCGGGCTGCTGGAGAACCTGCTGGCGCACCGGGCCGACCCGGCCGGGACGCCGCTGATCGCCCCGCTGGCGCGCACGGCGCCGTTCACGGCCGTGCTGGAGGCGGTCCAGGCCGCGCCCGAGCCGACGCTGCTCGGCGGCGACCTGGTGACCGCGACCGGCCGGGGGCCGGACCGGGTGCTGACCGTGCGGGGCATCAACGCGGCGCTGCGGGCGGCGGCCGCCTCCGGGGCGCTGCTGTCGGAGCTGGGTGTGCCGTGGGCGGTGCCGCCGGTGCGCACCGAACTGGCGCGGGAGGGGGCGGCCGAGGCGGGCCCGGTGCCGGGCCACTGAAAACGCGCTGCAAACGACGGGCGACGGCCGGTCCCGCATATCGGGCGCAACCACCGCGTTCGGGGCCGCGAATGGTCGGGTGAATGCCGCTTGTCACAATTCGGTGCAACATAGCTGCATATAGAAAGCATTGACTCACTTGAGTGATTTTCCTTACGGTCAGTCGTACCGGCGTCCCGTGCCCGTCACGGGATCCGCCGCACCGACAGACCCCTTCGGAGAGTCCTCATGCGTCACCGCATTTCCGGGGCGGCCCTGGTCGCCCTGTCCCTGCTGGTCACACCGGGCGCGGCGGCGGCCGCCCCCGCCGACGCCGCCGGCCCGGTGCCCCGGCCCGTCGAGCGCTTCGCCCGCCAGACGCTGCCGCCCGGCGACGGCTGGGCGGCCGACGGCGTCGGCACCACCGGCGGCTCGGCCGCCGCCGCCGACCAGGTCCACCTCGTGCGCACCCGCGCCGAGCTGGTCGACGCCCTCGGCGGCGACAACGCCACCAACCGCGCCAACGCCACCCCCAAGCTGATCGTCGTCGACGGCGTGGTCGACGGCTTCGAGGCCGCCGACGGCAGCCTGCTCGGCTGCGCCGACCTGGCCGACCCGGAGTACTCGCAGGCGGCCTACCTGGCCGCGTACGACCCGGCGGTCTGGGGCATGGTGCCGCCGACCGGGCCGCTGGAGGCCGCGCGGGTGCGCTCGGTGGCCAACCAGACGAAGCAGACCCAGATCAACGTCGGCCCGAACACCACCATCGTGGGGCTGCGCGGGGCGACGCTGACCGGGCTGACCCTGATGATCGACACCGCGGACAACGTGATCGTGCGGAACCTGACCTTCGACGACGCCCGGGACTGCTTCCCGGCCTGGTCGCCGACCGACGGCGCGACCGGCAACTGGAACTCCCAGTACGACCAGGTCTCGGTGCGCCGCAGCGAGCACGTCTGGGTCGACCACAACACGTTCACCGACGGCGACAACCCCGACAGCGCGCAGCCGGTGTACTTCGGCCGCCCCTACCAGGTGCACGACGGGTCGCTGGACGTCACCCACACCGCCAGCCTGGTCACCGCCTCGTACAACCGGTTCGTCGGCCGGGACAAGCTCATGCTGATCGGCTCGTCGAACACCGTCGGCCCGGACGTCGGCCGGCTCAAGGTGACCCTGCACCACAATATGTTCGACCGCGTGCTCCAGCGGCTGCCGCGCGTGCGGTTCGGCCAGGTCGACGTCTACAACAACTGGTACCGGCTCTCGGGCGAGGGCTTCGAGTACGCCGTCGGCGTCGGGGTGCAGTCCGCCGCGTACGTGGAGAACAACCACTTCACCCTGGGCGCGGGCATCGCCGCCGGGGACCTGCTCTACGACTGGGGCGGCACCGCCGTCACCACCCGGGGCAACTGGGTGCGCGCCGACGGCGACCGGGCCCGCCCGGTCGACCTGGTGGCCGCGTACAACGCGGCCCACGACCCCGACCTGGGCGGCGACGCCGGCTGGACGCCGACCCTGCGGCACGGCCAGGTGCTGCCCGCGCCGCTGGTCCCGCTCGTGGTCGGCGCGCTCGCCGGCGCGAACCGCCTGCCGCTGTGAAAGGAGGGGCCCTTGTTAACGCATACGGTCGAGAAGGGTCCCCTTCTCACCTGACTCGGCGTGCCGGGGCGGGGGCCCCCTCTCTCCCCCGTCCCGGCACGTCGACCCCCCGATCAGGGCGCGCAGGGGTCAGCCCCGGCGCGGCGGGGCGGTCCGGCGGGTCGCCCGGCGGTGCCGCCACAGCCGGACCGTCACCAGGACCACGAGCACGGCCAGCACCGCCTCCCCGCCGAGGCCGAGGCGGCGCTCCAGCAGCCGGTACGAGGCGCCCGCGAGGAACCCGAGCACCGCCACCGCGACCGACCAGAGCACCCCGCCGGCCACGTTGGCCAGGGTGAACGTGGCCCGCGGCACCCCGCTGAGCCCGGCGATCCCCGGCACCAGCGCCCGCAGCGCCGCCGCCCAGCGGCCGATCAGCACGGCGAGCGCGCCCCGGCGGCGCACCAGGTCGAGCGCGCGCCGCAGCTCGCCCGAGCGGACGAACCGCCGGGGCGTGCGCGCCAGCAGCCGGCGGCCGTAGCGGCGGCCGACCAGGTAGCCGGCCTGGTCGCCCAGCACCGCCCCCGCCACGGCGGCCGCGATCACGGCCCACAGCGGCAGCCGCCCGGAGTGCGCCACCACCCCGCCCACCAGCACGGCGATCTCCCCCGGCACGAACAGCCCGAGGAACGTCGACGCCTCCAGCGCGGGAAGCAGGAAGACCAGGGCGAGCACCAGCGCGGGCGGCAACGCCACCAGCACCGCCAGCACCCGGTCCACCCCGATCATTCTGCCCGGCCGGGCCCCGGCGCGGCCCCGTCCGGCCGACTCGCCCGGAGCACCCCCGGACGTGCGCGGCGACCGCCCGACCGGCGACGCCGGGTCGGCCACGGTCGGCGTCACAAGGCCGACGGGAAGGCCCACCGCCGGTGAAGATCAGCTATAAGTGGTGGATGGACTTCCCGCCGTACCTGGCCTCGATGCCCATGCACGCGATCACCGAGATCCACGGAGAGCCGGGCCTGCGGGAACGGTTCCGGCTGGAGATCCACGCGTTCGACGAGGAGGCCCGCGCCCGGCTCACCGCCGCCCTCGACCTCGCCGCCGAGCTGCACCGCGACGACCGGCGGGTGCGCGAGCCGTACCTGAACCACCTGCTGCGGGTCGCGATCCGGATGATGCACCACTATCAGGTGCGCGACGTGGACGTGGTCGTCGCCGGCCTGCTGCACGACGCGGTGGAGGACCACCCGGCGGAGCTGGCGGGCCAGCACCGGGCGGGACCGGCGACCGGCGGCGACCGCACGGCCGCGGCGCTGGCGACGCTCGCCGCGCGGTTCGGCCCGCGGGTCGCGCGGCTGGTCGCCGCGGTCACCAATCCGGCGTACGACCCGGACCGGGACCGGCACGCGCAGTACCGGGAGCACGTGGCGGCCAGCCTGGACCGCGAGCCGTGGGCCCGGGTCGTCAAGGTCTCCGACTTCACCGACAACGGGGTCGGGTTGATCCACACCGTCGGGCCGCGGGTCTACTCCCTGGCGGCGAAGTACCGCCCGCTTGTGCCGGTCCTGCGGGAGCTGGTCGCCCGGCCGGACACCCCGCTCGCGCCGGAGGTCAAGGAGCACATCTTCGGCCAGCTCGACCTCGCCGAGGAACGCTTCGCGGCGATCCTCGACGAGCCGGTGGAGGCCGGGGCCCCGACCGGCCGGTGAGCCCGCGGGCCCGGGGGGCGCGGGCTCCGGTGCGACCCGCCCAGCGGCGCGGCAGGGCGCCGGTCGGCTCAGCGGCCCGGCAGGGCGCCGGTCGGCTCAGCGGCCCGGCAGGGCGCGCGTCGTGCGGCGGCGCACGTCCGACACGCGTTCCGGTGCGTCCCGCAGCACCACGCGCAGCGGGTGCGGGGCGTCACCGGCGGCACCGCCGAGGACCGCCAGGAGCAGGCCGAGGTGGCCGACGGGTTCGTCGGCGAGCAGCTGCGCGGCCTCGTCGACCACCAGGGTCAGCGGGCCGGCGTCGAGCCGGTCGCGCAGGCTGTCGGCGAGCGCGTCCCAGTTGCGCCCGACGTGGCCGGGCAGGTCGAGCGCGCCGACCAGCGCCGTGAACAGGCCGGACCGGCTGCGGGCGCTCGCCGCCACCAGCACGGCCCGCTCCCCCGACGCGTCCGTGGGGCCGGTATCCGCGATGCTCAGCCACGACGGCAGCCCGATGGCGTACCCCTCGGTCATGGTGCCCTCCCCGGTGCGGCGCCGGACCGCGCGGACCGGCGCCGGGGAACAGTCTGGGCCCGGCGGGCCGGCGCGGGCCAGGGGCGGCGGGGGAACTGATCCGCACACGGCGGTGAAATCCGCGCCAACGCGGGTCGGGCGGCCCGGTCCGGGCCGCCCGACCCGGGCGGTCAGCAGCCGATCCGGCTCGCCCCGACCGCGACGTCGTCGAACCAGAGGGTGTCGGCCCCCTCACCGTAGCTCTCCCAGCCCAGCCGCAGGTCGGTGAGCTGCGGACGCCACGTGCGGTTGAGCCACTGCCCGTCGATGTCGTGGGTCGGGGTGCCGTCCACGGTCAGGCCGGTGACCGCCGTGCCGTCGACCCAGGTGTTCAGCCGGCCCTGCGCGCCGTCGACCATGAACTCGACGCAGGACCAGCGGTTAGTGGCCAGTGGCAGGCTCAGCGCCACCCCGGACGGGCTCTGCTCCGGCAGCGTCGCGTCGTCGGAGGCCCGGTTCCACTGGAGCGCGCCGTTCTGGCCGCCCATCCGCAGGTCCTTGCCGCCGTCGGCGGAGTCGGCCATGGCCAGGAACGTGACGTGCGAGGTGGGCAGAGCGGTGGTGTGCCGCACCCAGAGCCGGGCGTAGCGGACCGCGCCGAGGGTGCTCAGGCCCTTGGTGGTCCGGGCGAACACGTGGTTGCAGTAGCCGACCGTGCCGTTGATGCGCAGCGAGCGGCTGCCGCTGTGCGTCGTGGCGGTGTCGATCGCCGCCGTGCCGGTGCCGGAGCAGTCGGGGTTGACCACCGCCCAGTCGCCGGACGGCGTCGACCCGGTCTGGTTCTCGAATCCGTCGCAGAGCACGGCCGTGCCGCAGCCGGCGGGCGGCGGGGTGGTGGGCGGCGGCGTCGTGGGCGGCGGGGTGGTCGGGGGCGGCGTCGTGGGGGGCGGGGTGGTGGGCGGCGGCGTCGTCGGGGGCGGCGTGGTCGGCGGCGCGGTCGTCGTCGGAGGCGGGGTCGCGCCGTTGCACGGTACGCCGTTGAGCGCGAACCCGGTCGGCCCGGCCGTGTTCGCGCCGACGGTGCCCTGGACGCCGAACTCGGTCGACCCGCCCGCCGGGACGGAGGCGTTCCAGGCGACGTTGCGGGCGGTCACCGCCGCGCCGGACTGGCTGACCTCGGCGCTCCAGCCGTTGGTGATCCGCTGGTCGCCGCCCCACGTCCAGGTGACGGTCCAGCCGTTGACGGCGGTGTCGCCGGGGCTGATCCGGATGTTGGCGGTGAAGCCGCCGGTCCACTGGTTGGGCACGTAGTCGATCCGGCAGCCGGCGGCGGCGGTCGCGGGGGCGGTGGGCAGGCCGACGCCGGCCAGGGCGGCGGCCAGGACCGCCCCGGCGGCGACGATCGGGGTGAGACGGGCGCGGGAGATCCTCATCGGGTTCCTTCCGGGGGTGTGCCGCCGCACGGGCGCGGAGCGTGGCCGACGGCGGCACGGGGGAACTGCGGGAACGCTCGCATGGCGGCGCGACCGGCGGCGCGACGCGGATGCCCGGCTCCGGGCGGACCATCAGCCGTCGGGCCGGTCGGCGATCGACGGCACGGCGGCGCCCGTCGACCAATCTAGTGATGCCCACCGATGGATAGCAAGGTGGCGGCAGCGCGCCGACCGCCGCCGGGGCCGCGGGCGCGCCCGGCATGCGGACCGGGCCCTACCGCCGGCCCGGGTCGCGTCGCCACGTCGGCGATAACCGGCCCCGGATCCATTCCCGTCAACCGGATTCGCCGTCGAAACCCGCGCTGTCGGCTCGTGGCGTATCCCTGCCGGGCACGGTAGTGTCGGGGCCTGCCTTGGGTAGGGGGCCCTGTGGACAACGCACCAGTCGACCGCCGTCGGATTCGTCGCGGGAGAATCGCCACGTCCCTGGCGTTCCTGCTCTTCGGAACAGCGCTCGGGGTGTGGACGGCGCGGATTCCGGCGGTGAAGGAGAAGCTCGGGCTCAGTGACGGCCGGTTGAGCGTCGCGCTGCTGGCCTTTGCGGCCGGCTGCATCGTCGGCATGGCGATGCTCGGTCGCCTCACCGACCGTTTCGGCAGCACCCGGGTGTTCATTCCGTCGGCGATCCTGGAAGGGGTGCTGCTCGTCCTTCCCGGATACAGCGACACCCTGGTGGTCCTGTCGGTCACCCTGTTCCTCTTCGGGGCGACGCACGGCACGCTGAACATCGCGATGAACGCCAATGCGCTTGAGGTGCAGCGGGCCTGGGGAAAACCGATCATGTCGTCGTTCCACGCCATCTACAGCATCGGCGGTTTCCTCGGGGCCATCGTGGGCAGCTTCTTCGCGCGCAGCGGGGCCAGCGTCGGCGTCACCTTCCTCACCGTCGGCGCGGGGGTGCTGGTGCTGGCCGTCTGGGCGGCGCTGTGGGTGCTGCCCGCGGCGGACGCCCCCGAGGCCTCCGCCGGCTCGCCGACCGCCGAGCAGGGGCCTTCCCGCCGTTCCCTGCTGCTGGTCTTCTTCGGCGTGCTGGTGCTGTGCACGCTCGTCGGCGAGGGCGCGGCCGCCGACTGGAGCGCCGTCTACCTGCGGGACAACCTGGAGACGAGCCCCGGCTTCGCCGCGTACGGATTCGCCGCGTTCTCGATCATGATGACGGTGGGCCGGCTCTTCGGCGACCGGCTGGTGCGCGCCCTGGGACCGGTCACGCTGGTGCGGTTCAGCGGCGCGCTCGCGGCGTGCGGCCTGGGCGCGGCACTGCTGGTGCACCACCCGGTCGCCGGCGTCGTCGGGTTCGGGCTGCTGGGTGCCGGCCTGTCGTGCATCGCCCCGCAGGTCTACTCCGCGGCCGGGAACCAGGATCCGAGCCGCGCCGGCCGGGCCCTGTCGACCGTGGTCAGCATCGGCTATCTGGGATTCCTGTTCGGCCCTATTCTCATCGGTGCCGCAGCGACCGTGGTGGGATTGCCGTCGGCGTTGTGGATTCCCGTGGTGCTGGCAGTTTTCGTCGCGGCGGGCGCCACCGCGATGCGGGCACCGAGCCGCGCCGGCGAGAAGCAGGACAATGCCCCGGTCCCGTCAGCGGGGGTCGAGCGCTGACGGTTGTCCGCCGGGGACGGATGTCACCTGGAAGGAACCGCGCTTGCACATCATCGAATGCCATTTCGAGTGCACCGGATTCGACGACTCTCTGGTACAGGCGGGCACCTCCGTCTATCTGTGGAATCTGCTCCGGCAGTTCCGTGACCGAGGGCACCGGGTCACCGCGTTGACCGCGGCGCACGGGCTGATCCCACTCCTGCGGCGGAACCACGACGTCGTCGAGACGGATTGGCGGTCCACCGGCGAGATAACCATTCCGGTCGACCCCGAAAGATGGCCGGGTCATCCCGGTGGCGTCACGGTGGACGGATCCGCGCGCGCCTATCGGATGACCGTCGAGGGAATCGACGTGATCCTGCTCGGCAACGAGATTCTCGACTCCCACACCGACACGCTGCACCCACCGGCGGCCGCCGAGGGGACGGACCCGACGTTCCTCAAGCCGCTGGTGTTCCAGATCCTCGCCGCCCGCTTCCTCTCCGGCCAGGAAACCGCGCAGACCGTCGTGCACCTGCACGAGCCCGTCCTGCACCACCTGCTGCCCGCGGCGCTGTCGGCGTACGGCTTCCCCGTCGTCTCGACCGTGCAGACGAACCTTCCGGTCAACACCAAGGTCTACGCGCCGCAGGCCCGGGCCCTGCTGCGCGACCTCGACGCCGACCCCACGGTCGTCGACGGGCTCGCGGACCCGCCCCTGGACGCGCCGCTGCACCGGGCCATGCGGGCGTTCCTGCCGCAGACCCTGCTCTACCGCGACCAGCCGCAGCGGCCGGGGCACGACTACGTCAGCGCGCTGGCCCTGGTGGCCCGCTCGGCAGACGCCGTGGACTTCCTCTCCGAGGGGCAGCTCGAACACGCCCTCACCCAGGCCGAGACGCCGTTCGCCCAGCTCTTCGCCGAGCTGGCCGTCCGCCGCGAGCTGTGGTCGCGGGCGGACCGGCTGATGGTCGGCGGGTGCGCCATCGGCGACGAATGGCTGGACGTGGCGCGCGACGACGAGCGGCGGCGGCGGACCCTGACCGCGCTCGGCCTCGACCCGGCGCTGCCGACCGTCTACCACAACGGGCGGTACTCGGTGGAGCACAAGGGGCTGCGGGAGCTGTTCCGGGGGGCGCGGCGGCTGCTGGACGAGGGCGAGCGCTTCAACCTGCTGCTGCACTGCCTCGCCCCGCACCCGCCGCAGGACGCCGACCTCGCCGCGCTGGCCGCCGACCACCCCGGGCAGGTCCGGATCCGCACCGGGCCGATGGCGCCCGCGGAGCTGATGGACTGGGCTGCCTCCAGCGACCTGTGCGTGTTCCCGGCGAAGTTCGAGATGGACACCTTCCTGATGGCGATGGGCGAGGCCATGGCCAGCGGCGCCGTGCCGGTCGCCACGGCGCAGCGGGGCATGCGCCACTTCCGGCACTCGTTCGACCTGGACGCGCCGACGGCGACCGGGCTCGCCCTGCCCCGCTCCTTCCGGGTCGCCGACCCGGACCTGACCGACGCGGTGCACGACGGCCTGGCCCGCATGCTGGCGCTGGTCCGCGCCGGGTCGCCGCTGGTCGACACGCTCCGCTCGCGGGCCGTGGCGACCGCCCGCGAGTTCACCTGGTCCCGGGCCGCCGACCGGTTCCTCGCCGTGTTCGCGGCGTGCGTCGCGGGCACCTGGCCCGGCGGGCGGTCGGGCCCCGACGTCCTGCCGCCGACGTCCTCCCCCGGCCACGACGGTGGCGTCGGCACGGCGGTCGCCGGCCCGGACGGGGTCTCGGTGCGCTGGGCCCACCCCGAGGCGGCCCGGGTGGAGCTGGTGTATCCGGGTGACCCCGTGGCGGTGGTCGCGCTGGACCGGCAGGACGACGGTTCGTTCGCCGGCCTCGGCCCGGCGACCGCGGGCCCGGTGGCCGTGCTGGTGACCTGCCGGGACGGCCGCTGCGTGTGGGCCGGCGTCCCGGTCGCGGCCACGACCGGCTGACGCACGGCCGGGGACGGGGCGTGTGCCCCGTCCCCGGCCGTGCGTGGCGCGTCAGTCGGCGAGGGTGAGGGTGACCCCCACCTTCTCCAGGATCGACTCGCCGGCGACGACCGGCGCCATGCCCTCGCCGCCACCGGCGGGCGGGGCGAGCGGGCGCACCTCGGCGTCCGGGTCCGCCTCGAAGAAGAAGACCAGCGACACCAGTTCCTCGTCGGGGTCGCTGGCCGGGGGCGCCAGGACGCGGTGGCGCAGCGCCCGCCACCGGCCGTCGGTCCACAGGTTCATCATGTCGCCCAGGTTCACCACCAGCGTGCCGGGCACGAACGGCGGCTTGAACCAGCCGTCCTCGGCGTTCCACGCCTCCAGCCCGCCGACGCCCTGCTGCCGGTCGAGGAAGGTGATCGTGCCGAAGTCGGAGTGCGGCCCGACCCGCATCTGGCCCTCCTCCAGCCGCCCCACCGCCGACAGCGGCGGGTACCAGTTGACGTTCTGCGTCCACGTCGCCCGCTGGGAGCGGGAGGTGAAGTGGTCGGCCGGGACGCCGAGGGTGACGGCGAGGACCTCCAGGACCTCCAGCGCGAGCCGGTTGAGGTGGCCGGTGTACTCGGTGGCGACCTCGCGCAGCTCCGGCAGCTCCGTCGGCCACTTGTTGTCCGGGTAGTAGAGCCAGTCGAACCTCGCGTCCCCGGTCCGGTGCTGGGGGCCCATGTGGTACGCCTCGTGCAGGTCGGGGGCGCTGACCATGCCGTCCACCGCGCTGGCCTGCAACGCGCCCAGGCCCCGCCACCCGTTGTCGTACGGGCGGCTGACCGCGTAGCGGCGCTTCTGCTCGGGGGTCAGCCGCATGAACGCGTGCCCGACGGCGCGCATCCGCGCGGTCAGGTCGGCCGGCACGCCGTGGCCGGCGAGGAGGAACATGCCGGTCTGCCGGAGCGCGGCGTCCAGCTCGGCCGACGTCCGGGCTCGCTCGTCCGGGTCCGCCGACCGCCAGCGCGTCAGGTCGAGGGTGGGGATTGCGGTTGTCATGCGCTGCTCGCCTCTCGTTCGGTGATGCCGGTCATGACCTGGGTCGCGAGTCGCACCTCGCCGTCGTAGGAGGCGGGCGCGGGGCCGTCGACGAAGCGCTTCGGGTCGCCGATCGGCGTCTCGGCCCGCCAGGTCAGCGCGGGGATGTGGGCGTTGATGAGTTCGCCGTCGGCGCGCAGCAGCGCCGACGACGGGTGGTACATGTGCAGCAGCGGGTCGTCGTAGGAGTCGAACGCCGAGTTGGTGTCCATCCGGTAGCTGAAGTCGTTGTCCTCGCCGCCCCAGCCCTCGAACCGCTCGTCCATGCCGTCGATGCGCAGGAACGCCGACTTGCGCACCCAGACACAGCAGCCGGGCGGGCGGCGCAGCACGAAGGCCCGTAGCCGGTCCGGGTCGACCTGGGCGCTGCCCTGGGCCAGCCGCTGCTCGATGGCGTAGGCGGTGGACTCGGCGTCGAGGCACCACATGTCGCGGTAGCTGAGGTGGCCCATGGTGCCGGGGCGGTTGAACCGGCGCGCGTTGCGGGCGACGAAGTCGCGGTCGGCCAGCACGTCCGCGTCGAGGATGCACACCACCTCGGGGTCGCCGGGGGCGTTGACCACCCCCACGTTGACCGCCCACGACTTGTTGAACAGGCCGTCCTTGTGCACCCACAGGTAGTCGTCGGCGTACGGCTCGATCACCTGCTGCGAGCGCGGCTCGGTGTCGGCCTCGACGACGAGGACCCGGTACTCCTCGCGCGGCGCGGACTGGTCGCGCAGCGAGGCGAGGCAGGCGAGCAGGTTGCGCAGCCGGGTCCGGTCGGGCGTCCGGTCCCGGAACGGGACGACGACGAGGATCTGGGCGCGTGCCGGGTCGCCCGGCGGGGGCCCCGGCGGGAGGGTGCGCAGCTCCTCGAAGGACGCCCAGCGCCGCACCGGCCGGGTGCCGTACAGCGCGCCGAGGTGGCTGCCGAGGCGGCAGTTGGACTCGGCCCGCCAGCCGTGGGCGAACAGCGCGGCCACCTTGTCCGACGGCGGCGCGGCGGCCAGCGCGGTCAGGGCCCGGTGCAGGGCGGCGTACGCCCGGGGGTTGCGGGTGTCGGCGAGCAGGGCCTCGGCCAGCCGGCGGACCTCGGCGTCGTCGACGTCGCGCACCGCGTCCACCACGGCCCGGGTGTAGGGGCGTCCGCGTTCCCAGTAGAAGATGCTGGACTCGGGCGCCTGCGGGTCGGCGGCGACGACCAGGCTGTCG
The DNA here is from genome assembly GCF_029581295.1 of Micromonospora sp. WMMD712. Classification (NCBI taxonomy): domain Bacteria; kingdom Bacillati; phylum Actinomycetota; class Actinomycetes; order Micromonosporales; family Micromonosporaceae; genus Micromonospora; species Micromonospora sp. WMMD712. The sequence continues at coordinate 376,738 of NZ_CP120743.1, read as the reverse complement.
GCGACGGCCGACGCGAGGGTCTGCGGATGCGACGGTTGGACGAGGGACATCGTCAACTCCCCGGGTAGTGGCCGAAGGTCGGGCCGGTCATCGGGCCGCCCGGATGGCGGGACCGGGCGGGCGTCCGACGCCGGTGCCGCGGCGGGGGCGCGCGGCGTCGACGCCGGCGGCGCGGGTCACCGGTCCGTCCAGCTCAGGGCGCCGGCCGGGGCCCGCCGTGCCGCGGTGGTCCGCTCGTAGGGCAGCGCGCCGTCGGGCATCCGGACGACCTCGACGTGCAGGCCGATCGGGCTGCGCACGTAGACCCACCGGTCGCCGGCGATCGGCCCGTCGTCGATGGTCTCGGGCGCGCCCAGGACGGTGAACCCGGGACGGGCCGCGAGGTGACGCGCGGCGGCGTCGACGTCGCGGACGTGCACGGCGAGGTGCCGGCCGCCGACGTCGCAGTTGCGCGGCGGCGGGACCGCCCGGTCGGTGCCGGCGAAGGTCCGCAGCTCCACGTTGTCGGTGGGGCCCATCCGCAGGGTGGCGACCTCCACCGGGCCGTCGGGGTCGGTCTCGGCGGCCCGGTGCAGCAGCTCTCCGCCGAGCACGTCGGCGAACACGGCGAGCGCCTCGTCCAGGTCGGCGACGGTGTAGCCGATGTGGTCCACCCCACGCAGCCCGGTGATCGGCGGCGGACCGGGCGGAGCGCCGTCGCGGTTGGTCCAGGGCCCGTCCGGGCGGTGCCGGGCCGCCGGGTCGGTGGCCCCGGGCGGCGGCGACCGCAGCTCGAACGCCAGCCCCCACGGCGTACGGAAGCGGGCCCGGCACGCCCCGGCGAGCGGTGACCGCCCCCCGGCGGCCTGGACGGGGCCCTGCGGGGTGAGCCCGCTGAGCCGGTGCACGGCGGCGGCGGCCTCGGCGACGTCGGCCACGAGGAAGCCGAGGTGCTGGTGGCCGGGGTCGTGCCGGCGCGGCGGCGTGGTGGCCTGCCCGGCGACGGCGTACTGGAAGAGTTCGAGGTTGGTGGTGGGGCCGAGGCGGATCAGCGCGATCTCCGCCGTGGCCCGGGGCGGCACGTCGAGGTGCTCGCTCATCCAGTCGTCGCTGCGGGCCAGCGGCGGCAGGCGGTACACGACCTCGCCGCCGAGGACGTCGACGGCGAACGCGGTGGCCGCGTCGAGGTCGGCGACCGTGAGCGCCACGTGGTCGACGCGCTGCGCGCCGGGTATGCCGGGGCCGGTCATCGGTATCTCCCGTCGAGCAGGGTGAGCGCCGCCAGCGAGACGGCGTCGGTGAAGCTGCCGTCGGCGACGAGCTGCCGCAGCTCGGCGTGGGTCACGAACCGGTGCACCAGGTCGCTCTCGCTGGCCTCCCGCGCGGGCGGCCCGGCGACCAGGTCGGTGGCGAGGAAGATGTGGCAGCCCTGGCTGGCGTAGCCGTACGCCACGTGGACTCGGCCGAGGTGGCGCATGCTGCCGGCGGTCAGGCCGGTCTCCTCGCGCAGTTCGGCGGCCGCGAGCTCCTCGGCGCTGCGCCCGCCGGCCGGTTCGGGCCACGAGCCCTGCGGGAACTCCCAGTACCGACCGCCCACCGGGTAGCGGTACTGCTCGACGAGGTGGAACCCGTCCGGCTCGGCCGGGACGACGAGGGCGAAGTCCGGCTTGTCGACCACGCCGTAGACGCCGCGGGAGCCGTCGGGGCGTTCCACGGCGTCCTCGCGCACCGTCATCCAGGCGTTGCGGTAGACGGTGCGGCCGGTGATCCGGCGGGTCACCGGGCCACCCGGGGCGCCCACCGGGCCGTCCGGGGCGCTCACCGGGCCGCCCACACGCCGTCGGCGACCAGGAGCCGGGCGGCCTCGCGGACGCCCCGGACGGTCACGCCGGCGGTGGCGGGGGTCCGGGACAGCAGGGTGCTGGTCAGGCAGGTGTTCTCCGGCCGCCCCGCGTAGCGTCCGGCGGCGCGCGGCTCGGCGACGACGAGCCCCGGGTCGACGCCGAGCTCCGCCGCGATGAGCAGCGCCCAGCCGGCGCGCGAGATCCGGTCCGGTCCGCCGAGGTGCAGCAGCGGGAGGTCGCGGGCGGCCAGCACGGCGGCCGTCACCGCGGCGACGTCGTCGACCAGCACCGGGGTGGTCCACTGGTCGTGGGGGACGGCCACCGGTTCCCCGGCGAGCAGGCGGTGCGCGCAGGCCGCGAAGAAGTTGAGCCACTTGGCGCTGTCCGCCGGCTCCCAGCCGTAGACGAGGCTGACCCGCAGCACGGTGGCGGCGGCGTGCCCGGCGAACACCTGTTCGGCGGCGAGCTTGGCGCGGCCGTAGGCGTTCGGCGGGGCCGTCGGCGTCGACTCTGCGCAGTCGGGCCGGCTGCCGTCGAAGACGTTGTCGGTCGAGATGAGCACCACCCGGCGGTCACCGGCGGCGGCGAGCATGTTGCGGGCCGCCGTCCGGTGGCCGGCCATCGCCTCGCCCGGGTGCCGGTCGCACCAGGTCACGTCGGACGGACCGTGGACCAGCACCACCTGCTCGGCCGCCGTGTCGGCGAACACGCGGGCGCAGGAGGCCGGGTCCGTGACGTCGAGCGGGGTCCACGGGGCCGCCGCGTGCTGCGGCGGGTGTCGGGACGCGAGGACGGGTCGCTCGCCCGCGCGGGCGAGCCGGTCGGCCACCGCCCTGCCGACGAATCCACTACCAACGATCAACGTACGCATGCGCGGCCTCCGCTGCGAGTCGGGGATCCGCGCCGGCCGCGGCGAGCATCCGGCCGACACCGATCAGGCTGTGGTCGTCGTCGGCCGCGCCCAGCATGAGCATCGCGCGCACCTGGGGCGGGGTCAGGCCGAAACAGCCCAGTTCGGTGAGTTCGTCGCCGAGGATGTCCACGAACGGCTGCCCCACGGCGACCGCGAAGCCGCCGATGAAGATGTACCGGCGGATGCCGATCGAGGAGAAGACGCTCGCCACCGCCAGCGCGAGCGGCCGGAGCGCAGCGCGCAGGACGTCGACGGCGAAGCCGTCCCCGCGCCGCACGGCCCCGGCGACGGCCTCGTTCGTGATGCCCTCCGGGCGGCCCGCCGACGACGCGGCCAGCGCCGAGCCGGCGAACTCGCCCGGCCGCTGCCGGGCGGCGACCCGCACGGCCCGCAGGATGCCGCGTCCGGAGGCGATGCCGCCGAGGTGTCCGCGACCGCCGCAGTCGCACGGCGGGGCGGTGCCGCTCCAGTCGACCCGCCAGTGGCCGAGTTCGCCGCCGAAGCCGGCGTCGTCGACGAGCACCTCGCCCCGGCGGAAGACCTTGCTGCCGACGCCCGAGCTGACGGTGAACAGGCAGAAGGCGTCGTCCTCGGCGCGGGCGTAGCGCCACGCCGCCGCGGTGATGTCGTTGACGGTCAGCACCGGGAGCCCGAGCCGCGCGCCGAGGTGGGCGTTCAGCGCCACCGACCCGCCGCCCTCGCCCCAGATGGTCGGGGCGGCGAGGGCGACGCCGTCGGCGGTGGTCGGCCCGGCGAACGACAGGCCCACCGCCCGGCTCCCGGCGGCCTCGGACCTGACGAGGTACGCGGCGAGTTCCGTGGCGAGCTGACCCAGCACCCGCTGCTGGAGCTCGGCCGCGGGGGCGTCGGGATAGCGGGCCAACCCGTCGGTCGCGACGCGGCGCACCCCCCGTACGACGGGGTCGCCCGCCGTCACGTGCCCGATTCGCAGGGTCGTCCCGCCGATGTCGGCGACGACGAACAGGCCGCCCCGGTCGGTCATCGGTGGGCCTCGGCGGCGGCATCGGCGGCGCACTGCGCGACGGCGCCGTCCTCCAGGACGATCGCCCCGTCGATCCGGGCCCCGGCCGCCACCGTCGCCCCCGGCAGCAGCACGCTGTCGTGCACCACCGCGCCCGCGCCCACGCGGGCGCCGGGGTAGACGACGCTGTGCGTGATCTCGCCGTGGTTGACCAGGTCGGCCGGGACGAGCGAGCGACGGATCCCCGGCGCCTCGTCGACCATCCGCCGCGCGACCTCCGGCCGCACGGTGGCGGGCAGGTCGGCGAGGGGGATCGACGGCGGCCGCGCCAGCAGCGAGCGGTGCGCCAGGTGGTAGCGGTCGACGGTGCCGATGTCCTCCCAGTAGCCCGGCACCCGGTGGCCGCGGATGAGCTCCCCGCCGGCCAGCATGGCGGGGATCACGTCGCGGCTGATGTCGTGTTGCCAGGCGGTGCCGGCGAGCTGCTCCAGGTAGCGGCGCAGGATCCGGGCGTCGAACAGGCAGAACGCCGCGAACACCAGGTCGCTCGTGGGCTCGGCGGGCTTCTCGACGAACGCGGTGAGGTGGCCGGCGTCGTCGAACTCGACCATGCCGAACAGGCGCACGAAGCGGCGTTCGATCCGCTGGTACGCGACCGTCAGCGCGGCCTTCGACGCCCGGTGCTCACGCAGCATGCCCCGGTAGTCGAAGCGGTACACGTGGTCGGCGTGCAGCACCAGGATGTCGCGGGGCGCGCCGCCGAAGACCCAGCGTTCCTTGCTGATCAGGGCGTCTGCGGTGCCCCGCTCGGCGGGCCAGGTCCGTTCCGGCAGGGCGGCCGGGAGGGTGCCGGGCGCGGCGCGGCGGTACGCCTCGTCGTAGGGCCCGAAGTGGGCGCGGAACCCCGGTGTGCGGTTCCAGACCCGGTGCAGGTCGTCCATCAGCATGCGTTCCTCGTACTGCGACAGCAGCAGCACCTCGTCGAGGCCGGAGTCGCAGGCGTTGCGCAGGCTGAAGTCGATCAGCCGGCTCGTCCCGCCGAACGGGATCAGCGGCTTGAGCCGGCCGGCGCCCAACGGGCCCATCCGCTCCCCCCGGCCGCCGGCCAGCAGCACCGCGCGTACGCCGTTCATCCGTGGCTCCCCTGCGTCGGCGCGGACGGGGCCGCCGCCATCGACGTCCAGTTCGGCTCCAGGCCGGCCAGGGCCGCGGTCAGCTCCGCGGGGGTCACGTCGTCGACGAAGCGGGCCTGGCCGATGCCGGCCGTGAGGGGGATGAGCTGCCGGCCGTCGCGGTGGCGCACCGTGTCGGCCAGCGCCTCGGTGAGCAGCTCGGTGGAACAGACCGGATGCCAGGTCGGCAGGCCGAGCTCGCCCAGGACCCGGCGCGCGCGGGTCAGCTCCTCGGGGGAGAGCAGGCCGCGGTGGTGGGCGAGCACGAGCGACAGCGCCATGTCCACGGCGACGGCCTCGCCGTGCAGCAGCTCCGGAAGCGCCCGCATCTCGATCACCGGCGAGAACGAGTGGCCGTAGTCGACGACCCGTTCGAGCTGGTGTTCCCAGAGGTTCGGCTGCAACTCCTGGAGCATGCCGCCGATCGCGAGGCGGATCACGGCCAGCGCCGCCGCGCCGCCGTCGGCGCTGTCGGCGGGCTGCATCCGCTCGGCGACGATGCGGGCGCCGTGGTCGGCGAGGAGCTCGAACAGGCGGCGGTCCTTGATCAGCGCCATCTTGAGCACCTCGGCGAGCCCGTTGCGCAGGTGCCGCGCGGGCAGCGTGGCCAGGAAGCCCGGGTCGATCAGCGTGGTCGCGGAGGGGTGGTACGTGCCGAGCCGGTTCTTGTGGTCGCTGAAGTTGACGCCGGTCTTCGAGCCGATCCCGGCGTCCACCATGCCGATCAGGGTGGTCGGCACCCGCACGTACGGCGTCGAGCGGCGGTAGAGGCTGGCGGCGAGCCCGACGATGTCGGTGAGCACTCCCCCGCCCACCGCGATGACCGGCTCGCGGCGTCGGGCCACGCCGAACGCGTCCATGGCCGACACCACGCGGAACACCGACGCCATCGTCTTGCGGCGCTCGTCGGCCTCGATGACGCACAGCTCGTAGGTCACCCGGTGGGCCTCGAGGTAGGCCCTGATGCGTTCGCCGAACAGGACGTCCACCTGGGAGTCCAGCACGACGAGGCGGCGTCGGCCGGGGCCGCCGTCCGCGCTCGCGGCGGTCACCATCAGGTCGGAGGCCGGGTCGAGCAGCCCCCGGCACAGGCGCACCTCGTAGCTCACCGCCTGCGAGGCGTCGACCCGCCAGCTCGGGTTCTCGTCGTGGTCCAGGGTCGACAGCCCGTTGCCGGTGGCGGACTGCCCTTCGGATACCGGTGTCGTCGATTCGATGAGTCCGTCCTCCGTCGTCACTACGGTTGCCCTGGTGTCACCATCGGGGTCACTGCGGTCAGCAGCTCGACGGTGACGCTGGCCGGGTCGAGGGCCGGCGTGGTCGACATCGTTGGTCGTGCCTTCTCGAACCGCTCCATGGTGGCCGCGACGTCGTCGGATTCGAGCTCGTAGATCGCGACGTACCGCCGGCGTTCGCCAGGGGCCTGCGGGAGGATAAAACGCTGCGCCCCGACGAAACCGGGGACAGCGAGAACCTCGGCGAGATGAACACGGTCGTACCAGTGATTGAACTCGTTCTCACAACCGTGGAACGGACTGGTGTGGATCAGCAGCAGGTGACGATTGTTCACGGCCATCGCGCATTACTCCAACTATGACAGGGATGGCGGTTACGTGGCCTGGATCGCCGGGATCGACAGCAATATCCATGATATGCAGACAAGGACCATAACCGATCGACCCGCACCCGGCAATGCTCCACCAAAAAGGATCTAGCCGGCACCCGTCGACGCCGACCACATACACCTGACCAGCAAAACCATTCTAAAATATTGACACGCAGCTATTGTTGCTGAATCATGCACGACCATGGATCATTTCCGAGTGCGCCGACCGAATGTGGCCGGGCTCGCCGCGTTCACGGCAGTGACAACCATCCTGGCAATGGGAATCGCATCTCCGGCAAATGCTGCGGGCGAGGTGCGGGGAACCGGAGATCCGGGCGTCATCGCCGACAGTTACCTCGTCGTCTTCGACGACCGGGCCGCCGGCGACAGCCGCGCGGACGTCGCGGCCCGGACCGGACGCCTGGCCGCGAAGTACGCCGTCGGGGTGGAACACACCTACGCGCACGCGCTGCGCGGTTTCGCCGGCACGATGAGCCGCGCCGCGGCCCGCCGGCTGGCGGCCGAGCCCGGCGTGTCGTACGTCGAGCAGAACCGCGCCGTGCGGGCGCTGGACACCCAGCCCAGCCCGCCGTCCTGGGGCCTGGACCGGATCGACCAGCGCGACCTGCCGCTGGACGCGAGTTACTCGTACCCGACGACGGCGTCCGCCGTCCGCGCGTACGTGATCGACACCGGCATCCGGACCACGCACACCACCTTCGGCGGCAGGGCCACCTGGGGCACCAACACCACCGGCGACGGCCGCGACTCGGACTGCTCCACCAACGGCCACGGCACCCACGTCGCGGGCACCATCGGCGGCGCCCAGTACGGCGTCGCCAAGGGCGTCTCGCTGGTCGCGGTCAAGGTGCTCAACTGCGGCGGCAGCGGCACCCTGGCCGGCGTCACCGCCGGCGTCGACTGGGTGACCGGCCACCACGCCGCCGGCGTGCCGGCCGTGGCCAACATGAGCCTCGGCGCCAGCGGCGCGCAGGGCGCCCTCGAGGACGCCGTGCGCAACTCGATCGCCGACGGCATCGTCTACGCCATCGCCTCCGGCAACAGCAACCTCGACGCGTGCAACTACTCCCCCGCGCGGGTCGCCGAGGCGATCACCGTCAACGCCAGCACCACGGCCGACGCCCGCGCGTCGTTCTCGAACTGGGGCACCTGCACCGACATCTTCGCCCCCGGCGACGGCATCGTCTCGTCGTCCAACGGCAGCGACACCGCCACCGCCACGCTCAGCGGCACGTCGATGGCCACCCCGCACGTCGCGGGTGCCGCCGCGCTGGTCCTCGCCGGCAACCCCGGCCTGACCCCCGCCCAGGTCGCCAGCGCCCTCTTCGACGCCTCGACCCCCGGCAAGATCAGCAACCCGGGCACGGGCTCGCCGAACCGCCTGCTCTACACCGGCGCCGCGCCGCCGTCCCCCGGCACCGCCACGCTGACCCGGTACTACGGGGCCGGGGACCACGTCAGCTCCACCACCCACCCCGGCGGCAGCTACCAGGCCGAGGGCCCGCTCGGCAAGGTGCACACCAGCGCCGTCGCCGGCACGCACGCCCTCTACCAGTGCCGGGTGGGCAACGACAGGTTCACCTCCGCGGCCGCCAACTGCGAGGGTCAGGTCTTCCTCGGGGTGATCGGCTACGCCTACGACTCGCCGTCGGCGACCGCCAGCCAGCCCCTCTACCGCTGCCTCGTGCGCGGCAGCGGGGAGCACTTCGACTCGCCGGACGCGAACTGCGAGGGGCAGATCGTCGAGGGGCCGCAGGGATACCTGCTCCCCTGACCGTCGCCCGCCCCACCTGCCGACGGGCGGGGCGCGACCCGGTCCCGTGGCCGCGCCCCGCCCGTCCCCGCCCGTCCCCATCTGCCCCGCGCCGCGTCGGGAGGACACATGAGACGACTGCTCGCCGTTCTGGCCGCGCTCATCGTGCTGCCGTTCACCCCCGTCCTGCCCACCGCGTACGCCCACGCCGACGGCTGGTCCGGGCCGCAGTCGACGATCGTCAACCGCAACGGCCGCAAGGTGATCCAGCTCTGCGACCAGGGCGGCGGCTGCCGGACGACCACGCCGTTCTTCATGGCGCTCAACACGCAGAGCGCCCCGATCGGGCAGAACGACTGGTCGTACTTCAACTACCAGGCCCAGCTGGCCGCGGCGAACACGGCCGCACCGGAGATGAACGTCGCGCCCATGCTCCAGGTGCACCTCAACAACACCAGCGACGCGTTCATCGACCAGCTGGCGGGCCGGCTCAACCAGCTCAACCCCCGGCCGTACCTGATGGTCCGCATGTACCTCCAGGACGCGCCGCCCGGCGCCGAGCCCATGCGGATGAAGGACCTCCAGGGCAACGTCCGCGACGACACGAACGGCGCGGGCCACCCGTGGACGTTCAGCGAGGCGTGGCTGGCCTACCAGGAGCAGCAGATCAGCCGGGTGCTGACGCGGATGGACGCCCAGTATCCCGGGCGGGTCATGTCGGTGCTGATCGCCTACGAGAACGGCGGCGAGTGGTTCTACCGGCCCTACGGCTACGACGACACCGCCAACAGGATGCTGGACTGGGGCAGCCCGAGCCTCTGCGCCACCGGCCCGGACGGCGTGCGGGTCTGCCAGCTCTACCCCTGGACCAACGACGCGGGCACCCGGCCCGGCCCGCGCGGGCGGCACTCGTTCTACCTGGACGACTACTCCGCCAGCGCCGAGGCCGGCTTCTGCGCCTGGAGCGCGCTGCCGGCGAGCCTGGTCCCGGGCTGCCGGTCGGCCACCCCCACCGAACGCAACAACGCCGTCCCCGGCCAGTCACCGCCGGCCTCAGGCGCGTCGCGCGGCACCGTGCTGGACCCGGCCGACCTCAACTCGCTGCGCGCCGCCAAATACCACCAGTACCTGTCGTCGCGCAACGTCGCGGCCATCACCCGCCTGCTGGCCAAGGCCAAGCAGGTGACCGGCAACCGCATCCTCACCGCCGTCTTCTACGGCTACCTCTACGGCCTGCGCACCGAGCTGGGGATGAGCGGGAGCAACGACCTGGCGACGCTCGTCGACAGCCCGTCCGTGGACATCATCGGCGTGCCCTACTCGTACGGCGACAGCCGCAGCCTCGGCAACGGCTTCGTCCAACAGGGGCCGCCGGACACCATGCGGCTGGCCAACAAGCTGTGGCTGGACGAGGACGACACGCGCACCCTGCTGGCCTGCGCGCCGGCGAACTGCCAGCCGATCCCGTTCCAGACCGCCACGAACCTGTGGGACAGCATCCGCCTGCTGCGCCGCAACCTGACCACCGCCGCGATCGGCGGCCGGGCCCTCCACTTCCTCGACCTACAGGGCGTCGGCTGGTTCGGCGACCCGGCGCGCGCCGCCGACTCGGAGACCCTGTGGGCGAACCTCCAGTCGGTGTTCCGGGCTGCCGACAAGATCCAGCACGGCGGGGCGAACGCCTACCAGCCGCAGGTCGCGGTGTTCGTCGACGACGTGTCGGCCAACTACCAGCCCGCCCTGACCCCCGCCGGGGAGAACTCGTACGCCTTCGCCAGCGACCAGCTCTCCAATCTGATGGACGACCTGACCCGGCTGGGCACGCCCGTGCGGCACTACCTGCTCAGTGACCTGACCAAGGGCACCCTCGACCTGAGCGCCGTCAAGCTCGCCGTCCTGCCCAACGCCTACGCGGTCTCCCCGACGGTGCGCTCGGCGATCGACACCAGGCTGAAGACGCCCGGCCGCACCGTGCTGTCGCTGTACGCCGCCGGATACGTGCAGGGCGACCAGGCCGCCTCCACCGCCTCGATGGCCGCGCTCACCGGCATCACGGTCGCCAAGGGCACCGGCACGCCCAACCTGGGGCAGAACTACTCGTTCGTCGGGCAGAGCGGCGGGCCGGCGTACCCCCTGACGCCGTGGTTCACCGTCACCGACGCGGGCGCGACGACGTTGGGCACCTACCAGGCGGGCGGGGTCTCCCTGGCCCGCAAGTCCGTCCCCGTCGCGGGCGAAAGCTGGACGTCGGTGTACGCCGCCGCGCCCAAGCTGCCCCTGGCCGCGTTGCGCCGGATCAGCGAGGACGCGGGCGTGCACCACTTCGCGCCGGCCGGCGACGTCGTGGAGGCCGCCGGCAACACGCTGATGGTGCACGCCGGCACCACCGGCACGAGGACCATCCGGCTGCCGCAGGCCATGCCCCGGGTGTACGAGACGGCGCTGTACCCCAGCGACGTCGAGCTGTGCCGCACCTGCGCGCAGCTGGCGAACCTGCCGTTCAACGCGGGCGACACCCGGGTGTTCCGCTGGACCTCGCCCCCGCGCGGCAACTTCGAGCTGCTCACCGGCTCCACAGTGGAGGGCTGGGCGGTCGACACCGACCAACCGGGGACCTCCTCGACGGTGGCCGTCTACCGGGGCGGGCCGGCGGGCGTGGGAACGCACCTGGGCGACTTCCCGACCGCGACCAACCGGCCGGACGTGAACGCGTACTTCGGCATCGGCGGGGTGCACGGGTTCCGGTTCACGATCTCCGGGTGCACGCCGGGCACCCAACTTCACGTCTACGCCCTCGACCCGGAGGGCGGCACCGGCGACGGCAGCACCTACCTGGGGGCGCGCCCCTGCACCTGAGGCGCGTCGGCGGAGCGCCGGGCGGGCGGCACGACGCCCGCCCGGAAGCACCGACGGGTCGCCGCCTCCCGCGGTTCGGCCAACCGCCGTGCCGCGCGGCCCGCCAGGGCCACCGGCTGACCTGCGGTAACGAGTTTGTTTCCACCCCTTGACACTAGGGCTTGCTGATTACAAGATGTCGTCTTGTAAGGCGAGACAACCGGGAGGTGAACCGATGTTGACCAGGGCCGAAAACAACTCCCCTGCCGTCCCTCCGGTGCACACCCGGGCCCGCAACAATCCGAAGCGACACGGAATCCGCTTCGGCGCCGCCGTCGGCGGCATCATGATCCTGTTTTGACTGTGCCGCCCCGAAACCCGCACCAGTGCGGGTCGCCCGACGCTGCGCACTCCACGGTGGCGCCGTCGGGCGAGAAGCTGAGGGGCTTCTGACCCGCCCGCGGCGAATCGCCCTGGCGCGCAATCCAGTGTCGGCCCGCACCAGCGGGGTCGATGATTCGCGCCCGCCATTCCCTCATGGCCTTATCAGCGGCACACCAGTCAATTTCGGGAGTTCCCATGTCAATCCTCAAGCCGATCTCGGGTCCCGCCGCCTGGCGCGGCGACGAGATCGCCGACGACCCCTCCTGGCAATACCAGCTCAGTGACGCGGAGGTCGCGGAACTGGAGCGGGTCGGCCGCCGGTTCGTCGACGACGATCCGGACCTGCGCACCGTCACCGCCGGGCAGTACCCCCTGCCGACCCTGGCCGGCGGGCTGGCCCGGTGGGCCGCCGACCTCGACTCGGGGCCCGGCTTCGTCCTGGTCCGGGGGCTGCGGGTGGAGCACTACAGCGACGCCGTGTCGGCGGCGATCTTCTTCCTGCTCGGGCTCCACCTGGGCAGCCCCATGCGGCAGAACGAACTCGGCGACCTGATCGACCACATCCTGGCGACCTCGGACAAGTCCAGGACCGACCCCACCGCCCTGGGCTCGAAGATCCGCGACAAGCTCGACTTCCACTCGGACAGCTCGGACGTGGTGGCCCTGCTCTGCCTCCGCTCCGCCCGCGCGGGCGGAGCGAGCAGCCTGGTCAGCGGCGCCACCCTCTTCAACGAGGTGCTGGCCCGCCGGCCGGAGCTGGCCCCGCTGCTCCTGGAGCCGTGGTATTTCGACTGGCACAAGCAGGACCACGACGCGCCGACCCCCTACTACACCTCCCCGATCGTCAGCTACGTCGAGGGGACCTTCAGCATCTACGCCGGCAGCAAGATCATATTCTCGGCGCAGGACTACCCGGAGGTGCCCCGGCTGACCGAGGAACAGGTCGAGCTGCTGCACCTGCTCGACGACATCGCCCGGGAACCGGGGGTCGCGCTGGACATGGACTTCCGGCCCGGCGACATCCAGTGGCTGCTGAACTATGCCGCCCTGCACTCGCGTACCGCCTTCGTCGACTGGCCCGAGCAGGGCCGCCGCCGCCACCTGCTGCGGCTCTGGCTCCAGCGCGACGTCGGACGCCCACTCGCCCCGCGCTTCGGGCGGCACGTCGTGAAGTCCCGGTCCGAGACCCGGGACGGGAGCACCGACGACGACCGGGGCCGGTTCAGCATCCGGCTGGCGGCACTGCCCCGATTCGACTGGGGCCTGTAGGCCGGACCGGCCGGGAAGGGAGAGAGATGGACATCGCTCGACGCGGCAGGCCCGTCGCCCTCGGGGCGCTGGGGGTGGCCACGGTCCTCGTCGCCTGGCAACTGATCCGGGTGACGGACACCCTCCCCGAGAACTCCCTTCCCGGCCCGATCCCGGTCCTGCGCAACCTGCCGGGGCTGCTCGTTTCGGCCGAGTTCCGGTCCGGCCTGCTGGACACCCTCTGGACGTGGGCGCTGGCCCTCGGGCTGGCGACGGTCGCCGGAGTGCTGGTCGGGGCGCTGTCCAAGGCGATCCCGGGGCTCGCCGCCCCGACCTCGGTCGCGGTGGACGCCTTCCGGTCGGTGCCCTCGACCGCGCTCATTCCGATCTTCATCCTGCTGCTCGGCCTGGGCACCGGAATGAAGACGGCAGTGGCGGTCTACGCCATCGTCTGGCCCATCCTGATCAACACCATCTACGGACTGTCCGGTGTCGAGCCCACCCGGATCGACGCGGCCCGGTCGATGCGCTTCTCCTGGCTGCGTACCCAACTGGTGGTCGCCCTGCCGAGCGCACTTCCCTCGATCTTCACCGGAGTCCGGATCGCCTCGGGCGCCGCCCTGGTGGTGGTGATCAGCACCGAGTTGCTCGGGGCGTTGAACGGGGTCGGCACGGTGCTGGTGGCGTATCAGCGGGCGGGTCGCGCGGACTACGTCATCGCCGGAACCCTGATCGTCGGCGTCGTGGGGGTCTTCGTCTACGCCGCCATAACCTGGCTGGAGGACCACATCGTGAAGTGGAAGTCCATTGACTAGCGCCGTGGCGTCGACGCGGTCGACGGCGTCGCGGGCCGGGGCCCTGCGCCCGCTGGCGAACCTCTGGCTGCTCGGCGTCCTGCTGGTGGCCTGGGAGATCTACGCCCGGGCGCGGCCCACGATCTTCTTTCCGCCGCTCACCTCGATTCTGGTGCAGTTCCGCCAGGACTGGCTCTCGGGACCGCCCGCCCGGGCCTTCCTGTCCGACCAGTTCTGGACCGCCGTGCTGCCGAGCATGTCCCGGCTGGCCCAGGCGATGCTGCTGGCCCTCGTGCTGGGGGTGGCCGGCGGGGTCCTCGTGGCCCGCAGCCCGATCATCCGGGACATGTACAGCCCGATGATCCGGTTCTGGCTCGCCACCCCGAAGGTGGTGCTGCTGCCGGTCGCGCTACAGGTCTTCGGGGTCTCCGAGGCGCTGAACATCTTCGTGATCTTCTTCGGCACCGTCTGGCTCATAATGATCAACACCGCCGACGGGGTGGGTGGGGTGAACGCCGCCTGGCTGCGCAGCGCCAGCAGCATGCGGCTGTCCCGCTGGCAGCTCTATCGGCACGTCATCCTTCCCGCCGCCGCTCCTCAGATCATGGCCGGCGTGCGGGTCAGCATCGGCGTCGGTCTCATCATGGTGATCGTCTCCGAGTTCTACGCCACGACCGCCGGTGTCGGCTACGAGGTGATGCGGTTCCAGGAGACCTTCAGCTATCTCCAGATGTGGTCGGCCTTCCTGCTGATCGCGGTCATCGGCCTCGTACTCAACCTCGCCACCGCCCTGCTCGAACGCCGGACACTGCGCTGGCAGCGCCGCACCGGCCTGGGCGCCCTGTGAAGCCCGGCCCGACGGGAGGACCATCATGACCCTGACCATCGACAACGTCACCAAGAGCTACCCCGCCGCGAAGGCCGCCCCGCGTCTCGCGCTCGCCGAGACCTCCCTGACCATCGGCCGGGACGAGTTCGTCTGCGTGGTCGGGCCCTCGGGCTGCGGCAAGTCGACCATGCTGATGATGATGTCTGGGCTGCTCACCCCGACCGCCGGGCAGGTCCGCCTGGGTGACAAGGTGGTGACCGGGCCCCCGGCCGGCCTGAGCGTCGTCTTCCAGGACTACGGCCGGTCCCTCTTCCCCTGGATGACGGTCCGCCGCAACCTCGCCATCGCGGGCAAGGCGGCACGGCTGCCCAGACCCGAGATCGCGGCACGGGTTGCCGAGGCCCTGGCCGCGGTGGGCCTGCACGGGGCCGACAACCTCTACCCCTGGCAGATGTCCGGCGGAATGCAGCAGCGGGTCGCGATCGCCCGCGCCCTGGTCCTGCGCCCCGAGGTGATGTTGATGGACGAGCCCTTCGCCGCCGTCGACGCCCAGACCCGCGCGGACCTGGAGGACCTGGTGCTCAAGGTCCGGCACGAATACCAGATGACAGTCGTCTTCGTCACCCACGACATCGACGAGGCCGTCTACCTCGCCGACCGGGTGCTCGTGCTCCAGGCCAACCCGGGACGGCTCGTCCGCGACCTGCCCATCGACCTGCCCCGCCCCCGGGACCAGGTGACCACCAAGCTCGAACCCCGGTTCGCCCAACTCCGCAGCGAGATCTTTCGCCTGGTGATGCGCCCGACCGACGCCGCCGCCTGAGCTGTCGCAGCTCGGGCCACACCCCTTCCGCCACCGCCAGTCGCACCGCCACCGCGGTGAGGTGCCGTCGACCTCACGACAGGATATATCCCTTAATTCACCATCCAGCAGCATTCATGAATGCGTCAAGGAAGAGGAAGAGATGCTTCTTGGGAAGAAGACAGCGGCGGCCCTGAGCGGCCTCCTGCTGATCGCGGCCGTGACGGCCTGCTCCTCGGACGGGGCGGAGGGCTCCGACGACTCCGGGAAGACCAGCATCCGGATGACCAGCCTGTCCCTCTGCAACGAACTGTCCCTCTACGCCCTCGACAAGGGAATCTTCGAGAAGAACGGGCTCGACATCGAACTCGTCAGCGTGCAGTCCGGCTCCGCCGGAATCGCGGCGGTGCAGGGCGGCGCGGCCGACATCGCCTTCGTCAGCCCGCAGGGCCTGCTCACCGCGATCGACAAGGGCGTCGACCTGAAGATCATCTCAGACAGCGGGGAGACCACCAAGGACAGCCAGGGCATCATCGTCAACAACAGCTCCGGCATCAACGGGCCCGCCGACCTTCAGGGGCGGACCATCGCCGTCAACGACCTCGGCGGCACCATCGTCACCCTGGTCAACCGGTGGATCGAGAAGGCCACCGGGCAGAAGTCCACCGCCAAGTTCGTCGCCCTCGGCTTCGCGGACATCGAACCGGCCGTGGAGAACGGCAAGGTCGATGCCGGCGCCGTCACCGCCGCCGACGTACAGAAGATCACCGCGAGCGGAAAGGGCCGCGCCATCGGCAACCCGACCTGGGAGGGGGTCGGTGCCACCCCCAACGCCCTCTACGCGGTGACCTCCTCCTGGCTGAAGCAGAACCAGGGCTCCGCCGAACGGTTCGTCGCCGCCATGCAGGAGGCCGCCGACGCGGCCAAGCAGCCCGCCAGCAACACCGACAAGTTCGCCATCTACGCCAAGTACTGCAAGAAGCCCGCCGAGGACCTCGCCGCGATCCCCGAGCTGGCATACAGCGGGTATGTCGACATGGCCGCCCTGGACAACGCCGTCAAGCTGTTCAAGGAGGCGAAGATCCTCACCCCGGACTTCGACGCCACCGCCGCCGTCGCCGAGTTCGCCCGCGCCCGGTGACCCACCGGCGGCAGGTCCGGCGACGACCCTGCGGACCTGCCGCCGCCTCGGCTCACAGGCTCCAGCCACCGACCGCACCGCTGCCGGTGCCGCTACCGTCGCTTCGGTTGCGATGCTCGTCAAGCCTTCTCCGGGCCTCGGTCGACGCCTGCTGATCGAGCAGTTGGCCGGAGGCGTCGATCGATGCCCGCCGGGAGCGGCGCCACAGCCAGACGGCTGCCGCAGCTACCAACACGATGATGAAGATGATGAGCCAACGCATGTCAGCCTCCGTCCATCGGGCGACACGGACCCGGTTAGCGGCCCGTAGGCAAATCGCTACCTCCAGTATGCGCAGCCCCAGTCAAGCGAGCGGCCTGCCGAGGCGTAGCGGTCTCACCGCCAGGATCGAGGCCGCCGAACACCCGAGCACGTCCCCGCACCTCAGCATCCAGCTTGTTCGGTGACGTGCGGCGGGGCGCGACCGGTCCCGTGGTCGTTCCCCTCCGCCCCCGCCCATCGTCCGAAGCAGCGTCGGGAGGACGCAGTCGCGCTTGTCCTGGTGTCGCTCACCCCGAGCGGGCGGAACGACTGGTCGTGTTCAACTACCAGAGCTTGCCCCTGCACGTAAGGCACTGAAGGACCTGGCGAGCCGACGAGCACGCCCGTCGGCGGCCGTGGGCGGCGGTACGCCCGACGGTCAGCCGACTGAGCCGGTCGGGTCGTGCGGTGGGCCACACGACCAACCGGGACACCGACTTGGTCCCCCTGTCGGCGTTTGAAGGGCGACGGAGCGCTTGGCAGGCTTGACAAGCGTGCAGGTTCCTCACGCATACCGATCATCCGGCGGATAGTTCGAGCACCACAAGAACGCACTTTCGAGGCACTACGGATCGCCACGGATACCTGCGATATGCCGCGCGTCGACAGCGCATTAGCTCCTGCCAGGCCCCGCTTCACCGACCTTGCCCCGCCCGAAGTTGAACCCCGGGCGGGCCGCAGGACGCACAGGCCCCAGCATCGCATTGCACCCTGCGGTTACCCGACTCGTTGAGGTGCCGCCGCCCCGTGTCGGGATCAAGGCTCGCGCATCCAGGTTTCCGGATCGGTGACAAAGATGCCCTTGCCCTGGTGGCGCCGGATCACCCGCAGCGCCTCCAGTCGCACGTAGACCATCTGGATGGTGGACGTGCCGACCTTGTAGTCCGCCGCCATCTGCGCGATCGATGGCAGCTTGTCCTCGGGCTTGAGCTCGCGCGCCTTGACAGCAGCGACGATGTCGTTGGCGATGCGGATGTAGTCGGGCGTTGTAGGCATGGCGCTCCTTGCGTGGCTCGCCAATTCGATCACGAAACGCCCACAAACGACAACAGCCAGTGGTTGACTTAAACGACTAAGCCGTTAGTGTTGGTGCTGGGCCGCTCCTCGCGTGGCAACGAGATCGGCTCTCCCCCTGGTCGGGGCGGGTGTGCACGCCCGCCCCGGTCCTCGGCCGCCCCGCCGCCGCACCTCCCGACCCGGGCGGCGGGGCCGGGCGGGCCGTCCGTTGTCGGCGCGGACGGCCCGCTCCTTCCCCGACCCGTCGCACGGCCCCCGCCCGCTCCCCTGCCCCGGAAAGGATCGTCGTGGCCCACGTGTATCGAGGCGGCCGGCTCTACGGCACGGGCCGGCCCGACCGGCTGACCCCGCACGAGGTGCGCACCTGTGTGTTCGACCCGCGTCGGCGGGGCGTCGACGCCGACCAGGTGCGCGAGTTCCAGGCCCGGTTGGCCGACGAGCTGGCCGGGTTGCACGAGGACGTGCGGCTGCTGACCCAGGAGAACGACCGGCTGAAACGGGCGCTGCGCGACTGGCAGGTCATGCACGCCCGGGAGTGCGTCCCGCCGGACGACGCCCGGCCCAACCGGGGTCGCTGGTAGCGGTGCGCCCGGCCCCCGGTGACCTGCTGACCGTCGACGGCCGGGCCTCGGTGCAGTTCGCCGGGGACCGGGCCGTCGCCTTCCGCGTCGTGTCGGTGCCCGACCTGCCGACCTACCACGGCTGGATCTGGCTCGCCGGCTACGTCCTCGACCAGCGCGGCCTGGCCACCGCCAAGCGCGAGATCTACGTCCAGCTCGCCGGGCTCCGGCCTGCAGCCCCGGCGACGGCGGCCGTCCCGCGTCGCCCGCCGTCACGACCCGCGCAGCGGTCCGCGTCGACCCCCTCGGGAGTCGGCCGGGTCTCCGGGCGACGAAGGTGAGGGCGCGGCGTCGGGAAAACCCGTTGGGCTGCCCGCCGCGCCTCGGGCACGATCGGCGCGTGGACACCTATCTGGACACCGAGCGGCTGGCGCTGCGCCACTTCACCGCCGACGACGCGGACCTGCTGATCGAGCTGGACAGCGACCCGGAGGTGATGCGCTACCTGAGCGGCGGGGAGCCGACCCCGCCGGAGATCGTCCGCGAGCGCCACCTGCCGAACATCCTCGCCGGCTACCAGAAGTGGGGCGGCAACCTCGGGCTGTTCGCCGCGCACGAGAAGGCCGGCGGCGCGTTCGTCGGCTGGTTCATCCTGCGTCCCGAGCCGCAGGGCCCGCTGGACGAGGTCGAGCTCGGCTACCGCCTGCGGCGGGCGGCCTGGGGCAACGGCTATGCCACCGAGGGCTCCCGGGCCCTGCTGGGCAAGGCGTTCACGGAGCTCGGTGTGCGCACGGTCTGGGCGGAGACGATGACCGTGAACCGCGCCTCGCGCAACATCATGGAGAAGCTCGGCATGACGCTCACGGAGACCGCCCCCGTCCCCGACGACATGGCGACGATCGAGGGTGCCGAGCACGGCGGCGTACGGTACGAGATCACCAAGGAGCAGTGGGAGCGGCGGTAGCCGCTGTTCAGCCCTGCGTGGTGCACGCCCGGCGGTCGGGGGGCGGGGTGCCGTACAGCTTGTTCTCCGCCGGGTCGATCGGGTGCCGGTCGATCTCCCTCGGCACGTCCGACGGCGAGTCGAACGCCTTGCGGATGTCGGGCACGCAGAGCAGCGTGAGCCGCTTGCCGACGGCGATGCCGTTGGCGTCGAACCGGATCAGCCCGGTCACCCCCTGGTAGGCGGGGTCGGCGACGTCGCGGATGGCGACGTACACCGTCGTGGGGGTGACCTCCCGGGGGTTCCACTCGCGGCCGGCGGGGGCGGAGAGGTTGCCGGCGATGGTGCGCACCGCCCGCAGGTGCAGCCGGGTCGCGTCGTAGGCCAACCCGACCCGCTCCCCGATGTGCGAGTTGGACTGGCACAGCGACAGCACCGTCCGCACGTCGGTGAGGAAGAGCTTGCGCTCGATGTCGGTCGCCCCGAGGATCCGGTGGCAGTAGGCCAGTTCGCCCTTGACCACGTACGCCAAGGGCAGGTTGTCGGGCGCGGGCCGGCGGGCGGCGGTGTTCGCCAGGTAGCGGTTGACGGAGTCGTCGCCGATGAGCAGCGGCACCCGGCCGCTGCAGTTCTCGGCCAGCCGGGCGGCGAACGCGCCGAACTCGGTGTAGCGCCCACCGAAGAAGACCACGCCGTCGCCGAAGCGGTCGGCGCAGACCGGGGTGAGGTCGACCCCCTGCCGCCAGTACGTCTCCTGGTAGGCGTCGCCGCCGAAGCGGGACCGCAGCCCGTCGCGCAGCGTGTTGACGTACAGGTCCTCGCGCGCGCCCACGTCCGGGTCGACGTTGCCGTACGTGTAGAAGTTGAAGATCCGCTTCTTCTTCAGCACCTCGGTGACGTGGTCGTGCACGAGGGTGGCCTCGTCGATGTTCGGCGCGGAGATCTGGAGGTAGCGGCTGGAGGCGTCGGCGATCCGGTCGGCCGACAGCGTCGGCGCGATGACGGGCAGGTTCAGGTCGCCCAGTTCCTTGATCGCGTCCTGCACCGCCTTGCGGCTCTCCACCAGCCCGACCACGCCGAGCACCGTCGGCTCGTCGCGGGCCAGCTCGGCGAGCATCCGCACCACGTCGCCGGCGTACCGCATCTCCTGGCCCGCGTTGGCGACCACGATCCGCAGGTACGGGTTGGCCCGGTCGTCGTTGGCCTCCAGGTACGCGCGGCGCTGCGCCGCCGCCATGCCCTGCAACTCCTCCCGCTCCCCGGCGAAGGTCTCCTCGCCGGGCAGCGCGTCGGGCTTGGTCAGCGACCCGAAGTAGACCAGGGTGACCCGGGGCCGGTCCCGGCGGACGGCCCACGCCGCCTCGACCTCCCGGTTCTGGTCGAAGATCTGCCGCTGCACGGCGAGCAGGGACTCGTCGCGGCTGAAGAGCTGCCGCCCGTGGTCGCTGTAGCCGATGCACTGGCCGTCGCGGACCGCCGTGTGCACCAGCCCACCGCCCCGGGCCGACGGCGGCCACTCGCAGTCCGCCCGCCACCGCTGCGCCTGCCCGGGGATCTGCCACACGCCGAACGTGGTCAGCACGACCGCGACCAGCGCCACGAGGGCGACCGGCCGGGCCAGCCACGGTGGGCGGGGCGGCACGATCCGCGACAGCCGGTTGCGGAACGGGGTGAGGTCGGCCGCAGGGACCTCCACCTGGAGGTACCAGGCGTTGTCCTCCCGCGCCCGCCGGGCCCGGGGCAGGCCGCTGCGCCACGCCCGGTACGCCCCCTCCACCCCGTCGAGCGGCACGAGCTGGCCGGCGACGGCCGGGTCGGTGGGCGACAGCCCGTCCGGCGGCACGTCGTGGCCGTTCGAGATGACCAGCAGGGGATCCGAGCGGCCCGTCTCGTCGCGCACCGCGTTGATGAGCCTGACCAGGGCGTATCCGCCGTTGCCCGGCGCGAGACCGTCGAGCAGGAGCACCGGGCAGGCGGTGCGCCGCCACGGCCGCAGCCGCCACGGCCGGCGACGGTGTTCCACGCGCAGGTCCTGGAGGAACGCGTGCACCAGCAGCAGGTCGATCTGCTCCTGGTCCTCGGTCTCCCGGGACGGGACGGTGAGCCGGCTGGCGAAGGCGACGAAGTCGCCGGCCGCGAGCTCGGGGGCGAGGTACTGCTGGCGCAGGAACCAGCGGAACCGACGCCCCGCCCCGAGCAGCCACCCGTTGGTCAGCAGCCAGAACGACACGCCGGGCAGCACGCGCAGGACGAACCACAGCAGCACCCCGAGCCAGCCGCCCGGGTCCGGCGGGGCCTGTTGCCCGCCGGTGGCCGCCCGCTGCGAGATCCGCTCACGCAGTTGCCGGGTCAGCTCCCGGCGACGCCGGTTCGTCGCCACGCCGGTCAGGTCCACCTGCATGAGCCCGTCGGCCAGCGCGTAGTGGCGGAACGCCAGCCGGTCCGCGCCGCCGAAGTTCCCGGCGACGAGCCCCGTGTACGCCTCGTGCAGCAGGGCGCGCACGTCCCGGCCGGTGGCGTCGAGGCGGACGTGCGGCACCCGCCGCTCCTCGCCGGCGAACACGTGCGCCAGCATGGCCAGCGGCGACGGCGTGCCGGGCCGGGAGACCAGGCACAGCAGCGGAAGCCGCCAGCCGCGCCGCGCGGGCCGCAGCACCATCGACTCGATCAGCTCCACCAGCCGGTGGAACTCGGCGTACGCCCGCCGGCCCTGCTCGGGCACCCTCTCGTCGGCCATTCTCCCCCGTCTCGAACCCGCCGAAGAATCCGCGCGATCGTCGGTCCCGCCGCCCCGCCGCCCCGCCGGAAAGGAGCACCCCGTCGTGCCGCACGACGCACAGTGAAACCGGTCGCTCGATGGTAGGCGGCGATCGAGGCCCCCGCCACGACGGCGGAGCCTGCCGCCGCAACTGTCGACTTTCCGATCCCGGCGGGATCAGGTGGCGAGAGCGGCGTAACGGCCGGCGCGGTCGAGCAGGGCGGTGTGGGTGCCGGACTCGACGATGCGGCCGTGGTCGAGCACGGCGATCTGGTCGGCGTCGCGCACGGTGGACAGCCGGTGGGCGATCGTGATCGTGGTACGTCCCCGGGCCAGCTCGTCGAACGCCCGCTGCACCGCGCGCTCCGTCTCGGTGTCCAGCGCGCTGGTGGCCTCGTCGAGGATCAACACCCGGGGGTCGCGCAGCAGGGTGCGGGCGATGGCGAGGCGCTGCTTCTCCCCGCCGGAGAACCGGTGCCCACGCGAGCCGACCATGGTGTCGTACCCGTCGGGGAGGGCGGCGATGAGATCGTGGATCTGCGCGGCGCGGGCCGCGTCCTCGATCTCGGCGTCGGTGGCGTCGGGTCGGGCGTACCGCAGGTTTTCGCGCACGGTGGTGTGCAGCAGGTAGGTCTCCTGGCTGACCACGCCCACGACGGCCGCCAGGTCGGTCAGCCGCATCTCGCGCAGGTCGACGCCGTCGATGGTGACCCGGCCGGCGGTGGGATCGTGCAGGCGGCTGACCAGGGCGGCGAGGGTGCTCTTGCCGGAGCCGGTGTGTCCGACGACGGCGAGGCCGGTGCCGGCCGGCACGTCGAGGGTGACCCCGGCGAGGGCGGCGGTGTCGCTGCCCGGGTAGGTGAAGGTGACGTCCTCGAACCGCACGTGGCCGCGCACCCGGCGCGGGTCGACGTCGACCGGGTCGGCGGGGTCGTCGACCTCGACGGGCAGGTCGAGATACTCGAAGATCCGGGCGAACAGCGCCATCGACGCGGTGACCGAGACGCCCACGTCGAGCAGGCCCATCAGCGGCCGGAACAGCCCGCCCTGGAGGGCGGTGAACGCGACCAGCGTGCCGATGCTGAGCGTGCCGGCGGCCCCGGGCAGGCCCGCGCCGAGGTAGATGAACGCGGGGATGGCGGCGAAGATGACGCTCATCGAGGCCATCCGCCAGCGGCCGGCGAGGTCGGAGCGCAGTTCCAGGTCGACGAGGCGGGCCGAGGAGGCGGCGAACCGGTCGACGAGCGCGCCGCCCGCGCCGAGGGTCTTGCTGAGCTGCACGCCGCTGATCGACAGCCCCTCCTCGATGGTGACGTTGAGGTCGGCCAGCTCGCGCTGCCGCTGGGCGGTGATCTCCCGCCGCATCCGGGCGACCCGGCGGGTGAGCCAGATCGACGGCGGCAGCACGACCAGGGAGATCAGCGACAGCCGCCAGGACAGCGCCACCATGGCCACGGCGGTGGCGACGACCGTGGTGAGGTTCGACGCGATCGAGGTGGCGGTCGAGGTGACCACCGTCTGCATGCCGCCGATGTCGTTGGTGATCCGCGACTGCACCTCGCCGGTGCGGGTGCGGGTGAAGAACGCGATGGACTGCCGGTGCAGGTGGGCGAAGACGTCGGTGCGCAGCCGGTGCATGACCTGCTGGCCGACGCGGGTGGAGAGCCACGTCTGGACCACGCCGAGGGCGGCGGTCACGACGGCGACGGCGACCATGCCGAGGACCAGCCGGGCCAGCAACGTCAGGTCGCGCTCGGGCAGGGCCCGGTCGATCACGGCGCGCAGCAGGAACGGCGAGGCCATGGCGACGATCGAGGAGACCACGATGATCGCGGTGACGGTGGCGAGCTGCCAGCGGTACGGGGCGAAGAGCCGGCCGACCCGGCGCAGCGGCACCTGGCGGGCCTGGGCCTTCTCGGCGGGGCTGACGGTGCGGGGGCCGCCCCGGCCCTCGCGGTGGGTGGTGGGTGCGTCCAAGGGACCGCCCTTCGTCGGGAACAATGCTGAGGTTACCTCATCATGAGGGAGCAACAGCATTCTCTGCTACCGTATTCCGGTGAGCGCCGACATCCCGGTGAGCCCCGCCACCGCGGCGGGTCCCGACGAGGAGGGCCTGGCCGAGGGCTTCTGGGCCGTCGCCCGCCGGCTGCGCCAGCTGTCCCGGCAGACCCTCGAACCGTGGCAGGTCAACCCCGGGCAGGCGCGGGCGCTGGGCATCCTCACCCGGCACGGCGCGCTGCGGCTCAGCGCGCTCGCCGACCACCTGCGCATCGCGCCGCGCTCCGCCACCGAGGTCGTCGACGGCCTCCAGGAGCGCGGCCTGGTCGCCCGTCGCCCCGACCCGGCCGACCGGCGGGCCGTCCTGGTCACCCTCACCGACGAGGGGGTACGCGTCGGCGCGGCGATCCACGCCGCCCGGCACGCCGAGGCCGAGCGCCTCTTCGGCGGGCTCGACCCGACCGACCGGGCCCACCTGGCCCGCATCCTGCGGACCCTGCGCGACTGACCACCGACCTCCCTGCCTCCTTCTGCGCGTGGCCGGACTTCTGCGCCCGGCCGGTCCGACCGGCCGACCCCGGTCAGCCCGTCAGCCCGCTTGGCAGCCCACCAGCCCGCCCGGCGGTTCGTCAGCCCGCCGGCCCGTCATTCCGCCCGGCTGCTGGCGAGGATGGCCAACGCCTCGGCGCGTACCCGGTCCGGCTCGCGCACCAGCCTGCGGTGGGCGAAGCGCACCACGAGGATGCCCCGGGTCGCGCCAGCCGGGGCGCCTCCGCCAGCGCCTCCCCGACGCGCGCCGGGGTGGTCAGACCGTCGTTGACGGCGCGGATCAGCGGGGCGGTGCGGTCCACGGCCGGCAGCAGCGGCCAGGCGTCGACCAGTGCCCGGTCCAGCCGGACGACGGGCAGGCCCCGGCGGGTCACCGCCTGCGGCGGCTCGGGGCGGAAGCCGTGCCGGTGGTGCAGCACCAGGTGCGGCGGCCGGGAGCGGAGCCCTGATCGGGCCGGCACGTCGAGGTGCACGGGCTCGTCGTCGGGTTGCCGGCGCACGCCCCAGGCGTGCAGCGCGGTGGGTCCGCCGAGCGCGCCCCGCCCCTGCGCGTACGCCACGGCGGCGCGGTGCCGCAGCTCCGGCCGGAGCGCAGCGAGCCCAGCCGAGCCGGACAAAGGCGCAGCCAGCCCAGCCGAGCCGGGCGGGAGCACGGCAACTTCAGCAGAGTCAGGCGCGGCGAGCCCAGCACGGCCCGGCCGCGTCCGGCACGACTCGACGTAGACGCCGGGCAGCACGCGGAGCAGGTCGCCGGTGTCCACCGCGTGTCGCAGCACCCAGGCGGGCACCACCTGGGTCGCCAGCGTTCGGATGAGCAGGCCGCCATGGCGGTCCAGCAGTGCTCGAAGCGGTTCGTCCACGGCATGGACGGTGTCGGTGACCGTCCCCGCGTCGCAACCCCGCCGGCGGCCGGCTGTGGACAGGGGCTCCGCTGTGGACGGGGCCCGCTCGGGGCGGGGAGGTGGTAGGGCGTCCTCGATCGGCTGCTGATTTCGGAGACGGTCGTCGGCGTGTCGGCTCACTTTTCGACAGACGATCACGGGGGTACGAGCGCCGCCAGGCGGCGGGCGAGGTGGGCGCGTTCGCGGGTGTTGGCGGTGTGGGCGATTGCTGTCTCGTACGCCTTCCGGGCCTCCCCTACGCAGGCCAGGCGGCGCAGCAGGTCGGCGCGGACGACGTGGTAGACGTGGTAACGGAGCAGCGGCGGGGCCGCGCCGCCCAGCTCGTCGACGGCGGCCAGCGCCTCGGCGGGGCCGCATACCTCCGCGAGGGCCACCGCCCGGTGCAGGGCGACGACGGGGCTGGGCGCGAGGGCGGCGAGGTGGTCGTACAACTGGAGGATCTGGACCCAGTCGGTGTCGGCGGCGCTGCGCGCGTCGCCGTGCACGGCGGCGATCGCGGCCTGGATCTGGTAGGGGCCGGGGCGGGCGCGGCGCAGGCAGTGGCGCACGAGGGCGTGCCCCTCGGCGACGAGGGCGTGGTCCCAGCGGCTGCGGTCCTGCTCCGCCAGCGGGACCAGTTCGCCGTCGGGGGACGTGCGGGCGGGGCGGCGGGACTCGGTGAGCAGCATCAGGGCGAGCAGGCCGAGCGTCTCGGGCTCGTCGGGCATCAGCTCGACCAGCAGCCGGCCGAGCCGGATCGCCTCGGCGCACAGGTCGTCGCGGACGAGGTGCTTCCCGGCGCTGGCGGTGTGCCCCTCGGTGAAGATCAGGTAGACCACGGCGAGCACCGCGCGGAGCCGGTCGGGCAGGTCCGCGTCGCGGGGGATGCGGTACGGGATGCCGGCGTCACGGATCTTGGCCTTGGCCCGGACCAGGCGCTGGGCCATGGTGGCCTCGGGCACCAGGAAGGCGCGGGCGATCTCGGCGGTGCTCAGCCCGCCGAGCAGCCGCAGGGTCAGCGCGACCCGCGCGGCCGGGGCGAGCGCCGGGTGGCAGCAGGTGAAGAGGAGCCGGAGCCGGTCGTCGCGCACGGGCCCCTCCTCGGGCGGTTCGGCGGGGGCGTACAGCAGGGCCGCCTCGGCGTGCCGCCGCTCCCGCGTCGCCTCCCGGCGGAGCCGGTCGACGGCCCGGTTGCGCGCGGTGGTGATGATCCAGCCGTCGGGGCTGGGCGGCGGGCCGTCGACCGGCCAGCGCCGCACCGCCTCGACGTACGCCTCCTGGACCGCCTCCTCGGCGAGGTCGATGTCGCCGAGGAGGCGGATCAGCACCGCGACGGCGCGACCGTGGCCGGCCCGGAAGGCACGCTCGACGTCGGTGGACTCGACGCCGGTGAGCCCGGGCACGCCGGTCAGGATCCGCCCACGAAGGGACGGACCTCGACCGGCAGGGTGGTGGCCCGCGCGTAGCGGCGGCCCCAGTCGAGGGCGGCGTCGAGGTCCGGCACCGACACGATCGTGATCCCGCCGAGGTATTCCTTGCCCTCGGCGTACGGACCGTCGGTCACCAGCGTCTCGTCGCCGTCGGCACGCAGCACGGTGGCCGTCTCCGGCGCGTGCAGGCCCTGACCGAAGACCCAGGAGCCGGCCTCCACCAACTCGTGGTGGATGGCCTCGACCTCACGCATCACCCCGGCGAGGAACTCCGGTTCCGGCTGCCCCGTGCCGGCCGGATGGTAGATGCTGATCAGGTACTGGCCCATGGTGTCCTCCTCGGTCGCGGCCGGCGCGGCGCCGGCCGCCCCTCTCCACCCTTCACCCTCCACACGAACGGGGCCGCCCGGGATCGACACGCCACCCGAGGATTCTTTGACATTTTCGGCTTATATAAGGCGGGTCTGATATAAAGGCGGGGTGCATGCCTTCGACGTGCTGGGCGATCCCGTGCGCCGGCGGATCCTCGAACTGCTCGCCGAGGGCGAGCGGAGCGCCGGGTCCGTCTGCGAGGTGATCCAGGCCGAGTTCCGCATCTCCCAGCCGGCCGTGTCCCAGCACCTGCGGGTGCTGCGCGACAGCGGCTTCGCCACGGTGCGCCCCCAGGGGGCCCGCCGGCTGTACGCGGTCGACCCGGAGCCGCTGCGCGAGGTCGACGACTGGCTCGGCCACTTCCGCCGGTTCTGGACCCCGCCCCTGCACGCCCTGGCCACCGAGCTGGCCCGGGGCAGCCGGCAACGCCGGCTGGCGGCAGCACCCGAGCAGCCCGCACAGCGCGAGAAGGCCGCGCAGCGCGAGCAGCCTGCGCAGGCCGCACAGCCCGAGAAGGCCGCACAGCCCGAGAAATCCGAGAGTTCCGCGAAGAGGAGACCAGAATGATCGACGCTACGCACCAGATCAGCGCCGTGGAGCGTCGGGTGGGCAGCCGCGTGCTCCCCGCCGGGCAGGCCCGCGTCATGACCATCAGCCAGACGTACGACGCGCCGATCGAGGACGTCTGGGACGCCTGCACCAACGCCGAGCGCATCCCGCGCTGGTTCCTGCCGATCAGCGGCGAGCTGCGGCTGCACGGCCGGTACCAGTTCGAGGGCAACGCGGGCGGCGAGGTGCAGCGCTGCGACCCGCCGGAGAGCTTCGCCGCCACCTGGGAGATGGGCGACCAGGTGAGCTGGATCGAGGTGCGGCTGTCCCCGGAGCCCGGCGGCCGGACCCGGTTCACGCTGGAGCACGTCGCGCAGGTCGACGACGCGATCTGGGACCAGTTCGGGCCGGGGGCGGTCGGGGTCGGCTGGGACATGGGGCTGGTCGGGCTGGCCACCTACCTGCACGCCGGGGACGGCGCCGACGACGATCCCGCCGCGCGGGGCGCCGAGTGGGCGGCATCGGCCGAGGGGCGGGAGTTCCTGGTGACCGCCAGCCGGCTCTGGGGCGAGGCGAGCGCGGCGGCCGGCACCGATCCGGCCGAGGCCGCCGCGGCGGCACAGCGGACCACGGAGGCGTACACGGGGGCGTCGGCCGGCTGACCGCGAGGGGCCGCAGGCCGGCCGGAGCGGGCCGGCGACGGGTAATCCGGTGGCCCGGTGTCGGGGTCCTCGGCAGACTGTCGGCCATGTCGCCCCGCTCCGTCGCCGACCTGGTCGCCCTGCACGAGTCCGACGCCCGCGTGCGCTACCTGCACTTCTGGGGGCACCGCCCCCGGCCGGACGGCACGGCCGGGGCGGGCTGCCTGAGCCAGTGGTGGCCCGCGCCGTTCACGGTGGACGGCCGGGTCTTCGCCACCGCCGAGCACTGGATGATGTGGCACAAGGCCACCCTGTTCGGCGACCACGACACGGCGGCGCGCGTCCTCACCGCCGGGCACCCGCAGCGGGCCAAGGCCCTCGGGCGCATGGTCCGCGGTTTCGACGACGCCACCTGGGCGGCCCACCGGTACGACATCGTGGTGGCCGGCAGCGTCGCGAAGTTCGCCGCGCACGACGACCTGCGCGCGTTCCTGCTCGGCACCGGCGAGCGGGTGCTGGTCGAGGCGAGCCCCGTGGACCGGGTGTGGGGCATCGGCCTGGCCGCCGGCGACCCCGACGCGCAGGACCCGGCCCGCTGGCGCGGCGACAACCTGCTCGGCTTCGCCCTGATGGCCGCCCGCGCCGCCCTGCGCCCCTGACCCGCGCCACACCTGACCGGCGCTGCCCCGCGCCCCGACCCGTGCCGCCCCTGACCGGCCGCGCCCCACGCCGCACCTGGCCCGCCCCCGGCCCGCTCCCCCGCCCGGCGTACCACCCGGGCCGGAGGCGCGTGGGCGAGGCGGTAACGTGCCGGGCGTGACCGGCGCACCGTACTCCCACTGTTCCTACTGCGGCGCGGGCTACCCGGCGGCGGCCGACTGGCCCCGGGTGTGCGCGGCCTGCGGCCAGACCGTGTGGCGCAATCCGACGCCCGTGGCGGTGGCGGTGCTGCCGGTGCGCACCGACGCCGGCCTCGGCGTGGTCGTGGTCCGCCGGGACATCGAGCCGGCGCGCGGGCTGCTCGCGCTGCCCGGCGGCTTCATCGAGTACGGCGAGGCGTGGCAGGAGGCCCTCGTACGGGAGCTGCGCGAGGAGACGGGGCTGGTGGCGTCCGCCGACGACGCGCAGCTGTTCGCGGTGCACGGGGCACCGGCCGGCGGCACGATGATGGTCTTCGGGACGCTGCCGGAGCGGGCGGCCGGGCTGCTGCCGGCGTCGACGCCGACGGAGGAGGCCACCGAGTGGCTGGTGGTCACCGAGCCGGTGGAGCTGGCGTTCTCCACGCACACCCGGGTGCTGGCCGACTTCTTCGCCGCCCACCGGACTGCCTGACGGGCCGCCGGCCACCGGGCTGCCTGACGGGCCTGCGGACATCGGCTGCCCGACGGGCCTGCGGCCACCGGCCCGCTGTCGCCGGCCGCCTCCTGAGGGGTGGGACGACCACGTCGGCACACTACCCACATAACCTATCGGGTTAGTAGGCTGCTCTCGCTCGCCGGCCGCCCCGGCGTGCCCGCACCTGGAGCCGCCCACCACCCGACCCGGAGACCCGATGACCCGCTGGACCCCCGACCCGTCGTTCTACCCGTCGCCCCGGCAGGCGGCCCTGGCCCCCGCCGAGAAGCTGGCGTACGTCGCCGCGTTCGACCGCGCCGCCGAGCGGCCCGACGCCCTCGCCGTGCTCGACACCGACCCCGACTCCCCCGAGTACGGGCGGGTGGTCGGCTGGACCGACCTGCCGCACACCGGCGACGAGCTGCACCACTTCGGCTGGAACGCGTGCAGCAGCGCGCTCTGCCCCACCGCGCCGCACCCGCACGTCGAGCGCCGCTACCTGATCGTCCCCGGGCTGCGCTCGTCGCGGGTGCACGTGTACGACACCAAGCCCGACCCGCGCGCGCCGAAGCTGGTCAAGGTGATCGAGCCCGGGGAACTGGCCGAGCGGGCCGGGTACTCCCGCCCGCACACCGTGCACTGCGGGCCCGACGGAATCTACCTGTCCGCGCTCGGCGGGGCCGGCGACGCCGACGGCCCCGGCGGCATCGCGATCCTCGACCACACCACCTTCGACGTACGCGGGGCGTGGGAGGCCGACCGGGGCCCGCAGCACCTCGCGTACGACTTCTGGTGGCACCTCAACCACGACGTGCTGGTGACCAGCGAGTGGGGCACCCCGTCGATGATCGAGGACGGGATCGTCGGCGAACTGCTGCTCGGCCGCCGGTACGGGCACGCGATCCATTTCTGGGACCTGGCCAAACGGCGGCACGTGCAACGGGTCGACCTCGGCGACGCGTACCAGATGCCCCTGGAGCTGCGCCCGGCCCACGACCCGACGCAGACGTACGGCTTCGTCGGCGTGGTGATCAGCGTCGAGGACCTGTCGGCCTCGATCTGGCTGTGGCACCGCGACGGCGAGGAGTGGGCCGTGACCAAGGTGATCGACATCCCCGCCGAGCCGGCCGACCCGGCGGACCTGCCCGACCTGCTCAAGCCGTTCGGGGCCGTGCCGCCGCTGGTCACCGACATCGACCTGTCCGTGGACGACCGGTTCCTCTACGTCTCCTGCTGGGGCACCGGCGAGCTGCGCCAGTACGACGTCGGCGACCCGTTCCACCCGGTGCTGACCGGCTCGGTGCGCCTCGGCGGCATCGTGCGGCGCACCCCCCACCCCGGCTTCCCCGACGAGCCCCTGGCCGGCGGCCCGCAGATGGTGGAGATCAGCCGCGACGGCCGCCGGGTGTACGTGTCGAACTCGCTCTACGGCTCCTGGGACGACCAGTTCTATCCCGACGGGGTGGGCGCGTGGCTGGCCAAGCTGGACGTCGACACCGAGGCGGGCGGCCTCACCCCGGACGCCCGGTTCTTCCCACGCGGCGAGGAGTTCCGGGGGCTGCGGGTGCACCAGACCCGGTTGCAGGGCGGCGACGCGTCCTCCGACTCGTACTGCTTCCCGTGACCACGGCGACCTGGCTGACCCTGGCCGGGCTCGGCGCGTTCCACGGCTTGAATCCGGCGATGGGCTGGCTGTTCGCGGTGGCCCGCGGGTTGCAGGAGCGCAGCCGGCGGGTGCTGCTGGCGGCGCTGCCGCCGATCGCGCTCGGCCACCTCGCCTCCGTCGGTGTGGTGGCCGCTCTGGTCACGGCGACCCGGTCGGTCGCGGCGAGCACCGCCGTGGCGGTCACCGGCGGCGTGCTGCTGGTCGGGTTCGGGCTGTGGCGGCTGCTGTCGCGCCGGCACTTCCGCTGGGCCGGGATGCGGCTGTCGAACGCGCAGCTCGCCGGCTGGTCGTTCCTGATGTCGTCGGCGCACGGGGCGGGGCTGATGCTGCTGCCGGTGCTGCTCGCCGGGCCGGTCGCCGGTGGCGGGCACGCCGGGCACCTGACGGCGGCCGGGGCGCTTCCGGGGCAGGCCGCTGTCGGGGCGCTGCCCGGGCTGGCCGCCGCCGGGGTGCACACGGTGGCGATGTTCGGCGTCGCGCTGGCCGCCGCCGTGGCCGTGTACGAGGTGCTCGGCGTCGGCGTGCTGCGCCGGGCGTGGTTCAACGTGGACCGGTTGTGGGCGGGGGTGCTGGTGGCCGCCGGGTTGGTGACTCTGGTCGCGGCGACCTGAGGGCGGCGCGGCGGTGCCCGCCGGCACGAACTCCTACTGATTCAATAGGAGTTTGTGCCGCCGTGCCGGAGGAGACCCGATGCCGCACTCCCTGTCGTACGACGAGGCCGACCACGACGCCCGGCGGGCCCGCCAGTGGCTCGCCGGGCGGGCCCGGGGCGAGGGGTTCGCCCGCCCGCGCCTGCTCGAACTCGGCACGGCGATGACCGCCCTCGCCGCGGCCGAGCGCGAGCCGGTCGCCGTCGCGCCCCGACCGGTCGGCGCCGCCGGACCCGGCTCCCGCCCCGCCGCGCACGCGGGCGGCGGCCCGGCCGGCATCGTCAAGCCGCTGCCGCCGGGGCTGTTCGACCGGCACGACACCAACGCCGAGATGCGCTGGGAGGCGATGGCCGGGCAGGGGTACGTCGTGCCGACCGACCGGTTCTTCGTCCGCAACCACACCCGCACGCCCCGGATCGACGCCGGCACGTGGCGGCTGCGCCTGTTCGGCGACGGCCTGCGCGGCGCGCCCACCCGGGACCGGCCCGTCGAGTTCGGCTACGACGACCTGCGCGGGCTGCCCGCCGAACGGGTCACCGCGCTCGTCGAGTGCGCCGGCAACGGCCGCCGGTTCTTCGCCGGGCAGCAGGGCCGGCCGACGCCCGGGGTGGCGTGGGGGCTCGGCGGCGTCGGCGTGGCGCACTGGCGGGGCGTACGCCTGGCGGAGGTGTTGCGCCGGGCCGGGCTGACCGGCGGGGCCGTCGACGTGATGCCGGAGGGCCTGGACCCGGAGTACGTCACGGGCGGCGTGAACCTGGGCCGGGTCCGCCGCCCCCTGCCGGTCGGCAAGGCCCTCGACGACGTGCTGCTGGCGTACGAGATGAACGGCGAGCCGTTGCCGGCCGACCACGGCCACCCGGTGCGCGTGGTGGTGCCCGGCTGGATCGGCATCTCCTCGATCAAGTGGGTCGGCCCGGTCGAGGTCTCCGCCACCGCCCTGTTCTCGCCGTGGAACACGCAGCTCTACCGCATGTTCGGCCCCGGCTACCCGGCCGGCGGCGCGACGCTGGGCGCGCAGTCGGTGAAGAGCGCCTTCGAGCTGCCCTGGGACGCGCGCGTGCCGGCCGGCGCGGAGGTGCTGCTGCGCGGCCGGTCCTGGTCGGGGGCGGGCCCGATCCGGTCGGTGCAGGTGCACACCGGCGACGGCGGCTGGCGACCGGCCGAACTGGTCGACGCCGACGCGGGCGGCCCGTGGCAGCGCTGGACGGCACGCTGGCGGCCGGCGGGGCCCGGCCCGGTGACGCTGCGCGCGCGGGCCACCGACGCCACCGGCGTCGGCCAGCCGGCGCGTGCCCGGCACAACGACCTCGGGTACCTCTTCGACGGCGTCGTCCGGCACCCGGTGACGGTCTGCTGACTCCGCCCCGCCGACGGTCCCGGCGCGGCGCAACGCGCCTACGGTGCCGGGGCGGCGACCCCAGCATCGGCGGGGCCACGCCCCGGCGTCGGCGGTCTACACGCGCCGGCGCCGGGGGGCGGCGGTCAGGGCGGCGGGGCGGCGCCCTCGGTGTCGGCGACGTAGCCGCTGGCCTGGAGGCGGAACAGCTCCCGGTAGAGGCCGTCGGCGGCGACCAGCTCGTCGTGGGTGCCCTGCTGCACGAGCCGGCCCCGTTCCATCACGAAGATCTGGTCGGCGTGCCGGACGTTGGCCAGCCGGTGGGTGATCAGCACGACCGCCCGGTCCGGCCGCCGCCGCAGGTGCTGGAACAGGGCGTGCTCCGCGCGGGCGTCGAGCGCCGCCGACGGCTCGTCGCAGATCAGCAGCGGGGCGTCCCGGTAGAGGCCACGGGCGGCGACGAGGCGCTGCCACTGGCCGCCGGAGAGGTCGTGGCCGTCCTTGAACTCACGGTCGAGCAGCGTGTCGTACCCGAAGGGCAGGCCGACGATCATCTCGTGCGCGGCGGCGGCCCGGGCGGCGTCCTCCATGGTGGGACCCCGCTGCCCGGCGGCCCGGTCGTGCCGGCCCACCCGGATGTTCTGCCCGGCGGTGAACGGGAACTTCCACCAGTCCTGGGTGAGCACGGCGACCTGCGCGCCGGCCTGGCGCGGATCGAGCTGGGTCGTGTCGACCCCGTCCCAGTGGATCGTGCCGCCGGTGGGCCGGTACAGGCCGGCGATCAGCTTCGCCAGGGTCGTCTTGCCGGAGCCGTTCTCGCCGACGAGCGCGACCACCTGCCCCCGGCGTACGGTCAGGCTGACCTCGTCCACCGCCGGGCGGTCGGTGTCCGGGTACCGCAGGCTCACCCGGTCCAGCGTGATGACGTCGAACCCGTCGGTCGGCCGGTCGCCCCCGGCGGCGGTCCGGCTGACCGCGCGGTCCAGGAAGTCCCGGTAGTCCTGGTAGTAGAGGGCGTCCTCGTAGAGCGAGTTGGTGGCGAACACGGCGACGCCGAGGCTGGATCGGGCGGACTGGAGGGCGATCAGCGCCGTCGCGGCGGCGGCGAGGGCCACCATGCCGGCCAGCAGCAGGCCGGCGAGCACGGCGTACACGCCGAAGGTGGCCAGGCCGGCGGTGGTGGTGCCGAGCACCCTGGTCCGGGTCTGCGCGCGGACCAGGCGCAGGTGGGCCCGCGTCTCGGTGGCCATCATCTTGCGGTATTCGCCGAGCAGGAAGTCGCGCATCTGGTACGCCCGGATCTCGGCGGCGGTGTGCCGGTTGGCCATCAGGTTGGCCAACATCCACATCCGGCGACGCCGGTTGATCCGGGCCAGCATCTCCAGGTACTGCCGGCGGGCCATCTTCACGGCCGTCGCGGCCTCGGGCACGGCCGCCAGCAGCAGGCAGGGCAGCAGCAGCGGCTGGATCACGGTGACCGCCGCGGCGGTGGCGAGCACCCCGACCACTCCGGTGATCAGGTTGACGGTGTGGTCGACGATGAACGCCGCCTCCGTCACCCCGCGGTCGCGGGCCCGGTCCATCTCCTCGGCGAACCCGGCGTCGTCGAACGCGGCGAGGTCGACGGCCGTGGTCGCCTCGAACAGCCGTAGCTCGACCTGGTAGTTGATCTGGGGGGTGAGGCGGGCCTGCGCCCAGCCGGCCGCGATGGTCAGCGCCCCCTTGGCCGTCACGGCCGCCGCCGCCAGGGCCAGGGCCGGCAGCGCCGCCCGGATCCGGTCCGGCGTCGGGCCCGCCGCGAACAGCTCGCGCAGCACGCCGGTGGTGGCCAGCAGGCCGAGGGTGGTCATCACCCCGGCGGCCACGTTGAGCCCGATGGAGGCGGCCGTGTCCCGGCGGCTGGTCGCCCAGGCCAGGGCGACCGCCTCGCGGACCAGCCGGGGCAGCCGGCGGGCCACCGCCCAGAAGGTGGTGTGGGCGAACTCGGTCGCGTGGTGCATCCACGCGCGGTCCTCCAACTCGGGCAGCACCGACGCGTCGCCGTCGGCGGCCGCGCCTCCCGGCGACCCGGCACCGCCCGACGCTGCGCTGGCGGAGTTGGTGGCCTCGGCGGGGCTGGTGGCCTCGGCGGGGCTGGTGGCCTCGGCGGAGCTGGTGGCCTCGGCGGGGCTGATGGCCTCGGCGGGGCTGATGGCCTCGGCGGGGCTGGCGGCGTCGGGCGACCGGCGTTGGCGGACGGCTCTCTTCACGGGCCCCTCCAGGCAGGCGCGGGCCGCGACCGGCGGCACACCGACAACCATCGAGGAGCCTACTGTGCGCGACGGCCCGAAGTCAGCGCGTCATCGGCGTGTCGAACACGTGTCGCAACCGAGCCCGGGCGCGGCCCGGCGCGGGGCGGCTTCGCGCCGCCCCGCGCCGGTGAGAAGGGAACCCTGCTATACCGCAGGCGTTAACAAGGGGCCCTTCCTTGCACCTCAGCTGGCGGTGAGGGTGACGTCGTCAACGACGAAGCTCGTCTGCAACGACGCGTCCTCCACGCCGGTGAACGTCAGGGTGACGGTCTGCCCGGCGTAGGCGGCGACGTCGAAGGTGCGCTGGACGTAGCCGGTGGCCTTGTTCAGGTTCGAGTACGTCGCCAGGGTGGTGCCGCCGACGGCGACGGTGAGCTTGTCGTACTGCCTGGTCGAGGTGGTCTCGGCGGTGTCGATGTGCAGCCAGAACGACAGCGTGTAGGTGGCGCAGCCGGCCGGGACGGCCAGCGACTGCGACAGCGTCTGCGTGCGGCTGGCGCCGTAGCCGCCGAGCCACGCCTTGTAGGAGCCGGCGTGCGCGGCCTGGCTGGCCGAGTTGGTGATCACGCCCGACGAGGCGGTCCAGACGGTGGCGCCGCTCTCGAAGCCGGAGTTGCCGACCAGTTGGCCGCCGGCGCAGCCGCCCGTGCCGGTCACGGTGACGCTGTAGGTGGCCGTGCGGGTCGCCGAACCGGTGCCGGTGACCGTGACGGTGTAGGTGCCGGTGGCGGCCGACGCGGAGGCGGCGATCGTCATGGTGGACGAGCCGCCGGAGGTCACCGACGACGGGCTGAACGAGACGGTCACCCCGCTGGGCGCGCCGCTGGCGGACAGGGCGACGGTCTGGGCGCTGCCGGAGGTGGTGGCGGTGGAGACCGTGGCGGTGGTGGACGCGCCCCGGGCGACGCTGCCGGCCGTCGGGCTCACCGCGACGGAGAAGTCGTTGGTCGGGGTGCCGCCGCCGACGGCCTGGTCCCAGATCGCGTACGCGACGCCGTCGGCGCTGCGGTCGAGGCCGGTGGCGTTGATGTTGCTGGTGGTGTCGCAGGACCGGTGGTAGCAGGGGTCGTAGGAGGCGTTGGCGGTGCCGCCCCACTTGGCGGCCTGGGCGCTGGTCTTGCGGGCGCTGGCCCCCATCGCGTAGCCGGAGGTGGGGATGCCGCCCTGCTGGAAGGAGTAGTCGTCGGAGCGGCCCTGGCCCTCGACGTTCTCCTCCGGCGACAGGCCGAGGGAGTCCCAGTACGCCTTCAGCGGCGCGGCCGTGGTCGAGGTGACCCGGTTGATGAAGTAGCCGCCGTTGGTCGAGGCCACCATGTCGAAGTTGTAGTACCCCTTGATGTAGCCCTTCTGGGCGGTGCTGAGCGAGTTGACGTAGAACTTGGAGCCCTGCAGGCCCTGCTCCTCGCCGTTCCACCAGGCGAACCGGACCCGCTTGGTCAGGCTCGGGTTCTGCTGGGCCAGCACGAGGGCGTTCTCCAGCAGCACGGACGAGCCGGAGGCGTTGTCGTTGATGCCGGGGCCGGCGGTGACGCCGTCGAGGTGCGCGCCGAACATGATGACCTGGTCGGCGGGGGCGCCGCCCGGCCACTCGGCGATCACGTTGTTGCCCGGGTAGGTGCAGTTGGTGCAGTTCTGCTCGGTGACCGTGTAGCCGGCGGCCTGGAGCTTGCTCTTGACGTAGTTGACGGAGGCCGTGTAGCCGGCGGAGCCGGAGCGGCGGTTGCCGCCGTTGCTGGTGGCGATGCTCTGGAACTGGCTCAGGTGGGCCTGGACGTTCGTCACGGAGATGTCCGGCGCGGCCAGCGCCGCGACGGCGGGGGCGGCGGCGGGGGCGGGGGCGGCCGGAGCCTGGGCGGCGGCGGCCGGCAGGGTCGCCGTCGACGTGGTCAACGCGAGGGCGGCGGCGAAGGCCAGGCCCGCGGTCACTGTGCTGCGTCTCATGGGTGCTCCTCGGTGCAGGTAGGGGGTGTCGTGCACCTGGGCGTGACCGGACCCCGCTCGCGAGGGTGGGGCGAGCGGGGTCCGGCGGCGTGGCGAGGGGGCGCCGCGACGTTCGTTCCAGGGAAGGAAACACTTACACGCGTCGATTCAGCGGTCAATATCCATCATTGGTCATACCGGTGAGCTGATCACCCCAGGTCGGGGCGGGCACCGGCGGCGTCAGCGCGTGGCGGCGGCGGCCGCCCGGCCCGCCTGCCGGCCCGAGAAGAGGCAGCCGCCGAGGAAGGTGCCCTCCAGCGAGTTGTAGCCGTGCATGCCCCCGCCGCCGAAGCCGGCCACCTCGCCGGCCGCGTACACGCCGGGCAACGGCTGCCCGTCGGGGCGCAGCACCCGCCCGTCCAGGTCGGTGTGCAGGCCGCCGAGGGTCTTGCGGGTCAGGATGTTGAGCCGCACCGCGATGAGCGGCCCCGCCGCCGGGTCCAGCAGCCGGTGCGGCGGGGCCACCCGGATCAGCCGGTCCCCCCGGTACGCCCGCGCGCCCCGGATCGCCGTGACCTGGGCGTCCTTGCCGAACGGGTGGGCGATCGCGCGGTCGCGGGCCTCGACGGTCCGCCGCACCTGGGCGGCGTCCAGGGTCGGGCCGCCGTCGGGGGCGACGAGGTCGTTCATCCCGGCCACCAGGGCCTCCAGGGTGTCGGCGACGACGAAGTCCGCGCCCCGCTCCAGGAACGCCGCCACCGGGGCCGGGGTGCCGGCGCGGGCCCGCTCGATCACCTGCCGGACGCTACGGTTGGTCAGGTCCGGGTTCTGCTCGGAGCCGGAGAGGGCGAACTCCTTGGCGACGATCCTCCTGGTAAGCACGAACCAGCTGTGGTCGTGGCCGGTGGCGCGCAGGTGGCGCAGCGTGGCGAGGGTGTCGAAGCCGGGGAACAGCGGCGCGGGCAGCCGCCTGCCGGTGGCGTCCAGCCACAGCGACGACGGCCCGGGCAGAATCCGGATGCCGTGCTGCGGCCAGATCGGGTCCCAGTTGCGCAGCCCCTCGACGTAGTGCCACATCCGGTCCGGGTTGATCACCTGCCCGCCGGCGGCCTCGGTGATGCCGAGCATCCGCCCGTCGACGTGGGCGGGCACGCCGGAGACCATCCGCTTCGGCGGGTCGCCGAGCCGCGCCGGCCAGGCCGCCCGCACCAGGTCGTGATCGCCGCCGATGCCGCCCGAGGTGACGACCACGGCCTGCGCCGCGTAGGCGAACTCGCCCACCTCGACCCGGGAGCTGGACGCCCCGCGCGGGACGTCGCTGGGCTCCAGCACCGCCCCGCGTACGCCGGTGACCGCCCCGCCGGTGGTGACCAGGCCGTCGACCCGGTGCCGGAAGCGCAGCCGCACCCGGCCGGCGTCCACCGCGGCGGCCAGCCGGCGGGCGAACGGCTCGACCACGCCGGGGCCGGTGCCCCAGGTGACGTGGAACCGGGGCACCGAGTTGCCGTGCCCGTCCGCCGCGCCGCCGCCCCGCTCGGCCCAGCCGACGACGGGGAAGAACCGGTGCCCCATGGACCGCAGCCAGGAGCGCTTCTCCCCGGCGGCGAAGTGCACGTACGCCTCGGCCCACCGGCGCGGCCAGTGGTCCTCCGGACGGTCGAACGCCGCGCTGCCCAGCCAGTCCTGCCAGGCCAGCTCCACCGAGTCGCGCACCCCCATGCGCCGCTGCTCGGGCGAGTCGACCAGGAACAACCCGCCGAACGACCACCACGCCTGGCCGCCGAGGTTCTGCTCAGGCTCCTGGTCGAGCAGCAGCACCGTCCGGCCCGCGTCGGCGGCCTCGGTGGCGGCGACCAGACCGGCCAGGCCGGCCCCGACGACGATCACATCCGCATCCATGCCGGAACCCTACGGACCCGGCGGCGCTGCCCGCCATGTAGGCGGCACGAGCAGGGCCGCGAGCGCGTCGGCGGTCGCCGGGTGCGCGGTGAGCAGCCCTGCGGCCTCGACGGCGACCGCCGAACCGGTGCCGCCCGGACCAGGGCCGCCCGACCCGATGCCGCCCGGACCGGAGACGGCCGGACCGGTTCCGGCCGAGCCGAGGGCCCAGTCGCCGGCGCAGCCGAGCAGGTCCGCCACGGCGTCGCAGGTCGCCGGGTGGCCCGCCAGCAGATCGGCCACCGGGCCGGCCACGGCGGCCACCGGCTGCGCCGCCGACCCCGGTCCCCGGGTCGGCACCGCCCCGCCGGCCGGCCGGTGCGTCCACGGGGGCACCCAGGCGTCCAGGGCGGGCAGGGCCGCCGGGAACGTGCGGCCGGCCTCCCGGACCAGGGTCGGCACCAGCTCGCCGGCCTGCGCGCGCAGCGTGGTGATCAACGTCGGCAGCCAGGGCAGCAGCACCGGGTCGGGCAGCCGGGCGAACGCGGTGGACATCACCTCCACCACGAACGGCGTCAGCCCGGGCACCGGCTCCAGGGCCTGCACGAACCCGCTGAGGTACTGCGGGAAGGCCGGCACCACCAGCGGGTTGGCCAGCAGTTCGGTGCTGCGGGCGCGCAGCTGCGCCAGCGGCAGCAGGCCGAGGTGGTGCTGGGCGGCCCAGTGCAGCGCCACCCGGGCCGGCGCCTCCGGCCGGGACTGGCGCACGGCCAGTTCGAGCTGCGTACGGTCGCAGCCGAGGGACAGCGCGAGGCTCTCCATGCCGAACAGGAAGCCGAGCATCGCGCCCACCTGCCGCACCCCGGTCTCGGCGTCGACGAACGCGCTGGGCAGCAGGGTGCAGTAGTGGGCGTACCCGGTGGTGACGAATGCGGCGCACCAGGGCGGCAGGGTCGGCTCGGTGGCCCGGTAGTGGGCCAGCAGCCGGCGGATGCGGCGCAGCACCTCGGGGGCCTCGTCGACGGTGCGCTCGGCCGCGAGCAGCTCCACCGCCCGGGCGCCCAGCTCGTCGACGAGCCGGCGGCCGTCGAGCAGCAGGAGCGCGTCCTCGACGGCTTCGAGGGCGACGGCGGCGGTGGCCCGGGGCCCCCACGCCCGGCGGCGCAGCCGCTGTTCGAGCACCTGCTCGATGGTGACGCCCTCGTAGCCCAGCTCGATCAGGGCGCGCTGGTGGCGGCCGAGGGCCAGGTCCCAGCTCTCCTGCGTCGACCGTTCCCCGAGCCGGCGCTCCCCCATGATCGGACGGACGGCGTCGTGGGGCAGCAGGTGCCGCAGCCGCCACAGCAGGTCCGAGCAGCCGGCCACGGCCGGGTCGGCGGTCAGGTCCAGCAGGGCCCGCTGGATGGTGCGCTTGTCCAGGTCGAGCCCGAGCGGGGCGAGCCGGTCGAGCACGTCGCGGGCCAGCGGCGGCAGGGCGTCGTAGCCGACCTGGCCGATCCGGTCGCCGCCGAGCAGGATCTCGCAGAGCCGGCGCACGTCGCGCCGGCCCGGGACCACGTCCTTCTCGATGCAGGTCACGGCCGCGTCGGCGAAGTCGTACGGGGTGGGGCGGGCCCGGTTGCGCAGCCCGGCGAGCAGGATCGACGTCTCGAACACGGCGATCGCGTCGGCGGTGCTGGCCAGGTAGCCGTTGCGGCGGGCCAGCCGGACGATGTCCACGCACCAGCCACGCAGCTCCGCCTCGTCGAGGTCGTCGAGGACCGGGGGCCGGGCCAGGAAGTCCGACAGCCGGTCGGTGACCCGCCCGTCGGCGGCCTCGGCCGGGGCGGCCCGGCGGGCCCGGCCCTTCGCCGGCCTGCCGCCGGCCTGCCCGGCCAGCCGGAACGGGGCCACCCCCGAGCGGGACACCGCCTTGGCCCAGGTGGCCGCCGCGACGGAGACCGAGCCGGGCGCCAGCCCGAACTGCGCCTCGATGGCGGAGTGGCTGGACGGGATCAGCCCGTACAGCCAGCGGGTGGCGGTGCGCGGGCTGATCTCGTACGGCGCGGCGTCGGGCCCGGTGCCGAACTGTTCGACGGGGCTCGCGGCGTGGAACGCGCCGCAGACGTAGAGGCAGTCGGCCGGGTCGACACCGGAGGCGGCGAGGTGCTGCCGCATCCGGGTCCACATGTAGCGCTCGCGTTCGACGTCGCGGTCGAGGCGGTCGGCGTCGGCCGGGCGCAGCCGCCGGAACAGGCTGCCGATGAGGACCATCACCTGCCGGTACGTCTCGTGGTCGGCGGCGACGAGGGGCTGCTCGACGTACTGGTCCCACCACTCCGACCAGTGCCGGACCTTGCCGTGGTGCAGCAGGTAGGACTCCAGCTCGGCGAAGCGAGGCCGCAGGTCGCCGATCTCCACGCCGACGGCGTCGCCGTGCAGCGCGGCCTCCTCCTCGGCCGCCGCCGGTGCGTCGGAGGAGGACGGGGCCGGACCCTCGGCCGGGTCGCGGGGCGCCCACTGGAAGACGTGGTCGACCGAGCGGTCCACCAGCACCAGCTCCACGCCGGGGGTCTCCAGCGCGTACGCGATGGCCTGGTATTCCGCCGACGCCTCGGTGATCGGGGCGACGACGCTGAGCGGGGCCCACTCGGCGGGGAACCCGTCGAGTTTCGACGCGAACGCCTGCACGGCCACGGGCAGGCGGCAGTTGCGCAGCTCCCCCAGCAGGGGTTGCAGGTCCTCGCACAGCTCCAGGTAGACGACCTTCGGTCGCTTGGCGCGCAGCCGGCGCGCCATGGCCAGGGCGGAGGCCGGCGAGTGGTGGCAGACCGGGAAGATCTCCAGCCGCTCGCCGAGTGCCCGGTCGACGTCGTCGATCATCCCGGTGAGGATCTCGGCGAGCGCGCCGGGGCTGCCGGCGAAGGCCGCGGCGGCGTCGGTGAGCTGGTCGCGCAGCGCGCCGAACGCCCCGGGGCCACCGGGCACCCGCGCGGGGGTCGGCGCGACGACGCCGGGCGGGTGCACCCCGGGGCCCGCACCCGGCGGGGTGGTCGTCGGGCCGGTCACGACAGGGTGGCGATCGTCTGGCGGCCGCCGTCGAGGAAGCCCTCCCACGGGCCGCCGTCGGCCTTGGCCCGGGGCTCCACCACGCCGTGCAGGTATTTGTTGAGGATCGCCAGGTCCTCCGGGGTGCGCCGGGCCAGCGAGCCGACCAGCGAGCCGGCGAGGGTCTCGGCACGCAGGACGCGGTCGCCGAAGAACTGGCTGTGCAGGATGGCGTCCTCCAGGACGCCGATCTGCTCGGCGGTGGACAGCGCCGACTCCAGCTTCTCGTCGTCGCTCGTGGCCGACGCGGCGGCGGCCCGCAGGTCGGCGAAGCTCTGCAACAGGATGTCCAGCAGGGTGGGCGGGACGTCCAGCTCGATGCGGTGCCGGCGCAGCAGCTCCTCGGTGCGGAACCGGACGATCTCCGCCTCGCTGCGCTTGTTGGTCACCACGGGGATGCGGACGAAGTTGAACCGCCGCTTCAGCGCCGAGGAGAGGTCGTTGACGCCCCGGTCGCGGCTGTTGGCGGTGGCGATGATGGAGAAGCCGGGCCTGGCGAAGACGATGTTGTCGGCGTCCAGCTCGGGGATGGCGACGTACTTCTCGGACAGGATGGAGATCAGGGCGTCCTGCACGTCGCTGGTGGAGCGGGTCAGCTCCTCGAAGCGGCCGATGACGCCCTGCTCCATCGCGGTCATGATGGGCGACGGGATCATCGACTCGCGGGACTGCCCCCGGGCGATGACCATCGAGACGTTCCACGAGTATTTGATGTGGTCCTCGGTGGTGCCGGCGGTGCCCTGCACCACGAGGGTGGAGTTGCCGCAGATCGCGGCGGCGAGCAGCTCGGCGAGCCAGCTCTTGCCGGTGCCCGGGTCGCCGATGAGCAGCAGGCCCCGGTCGGAGGCGAGGGTGACGATCGCGCGTTCGACGAAGCTGCGGTCGCC
The DNA here is from genome assembly GCF_029581295.1 of Micromonospora sp. WMMD712. NCBI lineage: Bacteria > Bacillati > Actinomycetota > Actinomycetes > Micromonosporales > Micromonosporaceae > Micromonospora > Micromonospora sp. WMMD712. The sequence continues at coordinate 333,387 of NZ_CP120743.1, read as the reverse complement.
GAACCACTTCTGGGCGACCTCCCGGTCGAGCCCGTCGGCCCGCTCGGAGCCGAGGACGAACAGCCGCACCATCCGGGGGCTCAGCCGCCACGAGAACGGCTTCGGGTCGGTGTCGACCGACTCCAGCCAGGCCAGCTCCTCGGCGAACGTGACCTCGGCGGGGGCGCGCAACATCTCGGACATGTCAGGGGTCTCCTAGGTGAGGAAGTTCTTCAGCTCGAAGACGAGCTTGCGGATGTGGCCGGAGACGACCGGGGTGCCCAGGTCCTTGAAGCGCTGCCGGAACCAGGGGTTGACGATCTGGCTGCCGGAGCTGTTGACCGAGCCGACGGGGATGAACTTCACCCCGGAGCGGTGCACCGCCTCAATGCCGTCGAACAGCGGCTGGGAGCGGTCGAACTCGTAGAAGTCGGAGATCCAGACCAGCACCGTGTTGCGCGGCTCGGTGATCTTCGGCCGGGCCATGGCCATCGCCACCGGGCCGTCGTTGCCGCCGCCGAGCTTGGTGCGCAGCAGCACCTCGAACGGGTCGTGCACCCACGGGGTCAGGTCCAGCGCCCGGGTGTCGTACGCGATGAGGTGCACGTCGACCTTGGGCAGGCCGGCGAAGATGGACGCCAGGATCGTGCAGTTGACCATCGAGTCGACCATCGAACCGGACTGGTCGACGACCACGATCAGCCGGGCCGGGCTGGTGCGCCGGGCGGTCTGCCGGTAGAAGAGCCGGTCGACGTAGAGGCGCTGGTCCTCCGGGCTCCAGTTGGTGAGGTTCTTCCAGATCGTGCGGTCCAGGTCGAGGTTGCGGAACACCCGCTTCGGCGGCACCGACCGGTCGATCGCGCCGACGCTGGTCTGCTCGACCTGGGTGCGCAGCACCTCGGCGACCTCGTCGACGTAGCGGCGGATGAGCGCCTTGGCGTTGGCCAGCGCCGCCCCGGACAGGTTCGACTTGTCGCGCAGCAGCTGCTCGATCAGCGACATGCTCGGGGTGAGCTTCGCGGCCAGCTTCGGGTCGGCGAGGACCTCGCGCAGGTGCATCCGGCGCACCAGGTCGCCCTCCAGCCCCGCGAGCACCCCGCCGAGGCCGCCGTTCGGCCCGTCGCCGGCCTGCCGGCGCAGCTCGCCGGCCTCGCAGCCCAGGGCCCGCTCGAACCAGCCGGCGTCGGACTGCCACCGGGCGAGCTGGGTGGCGCTGACGCTGCCGCCGCCGGTGGCGAACACGTTGAGCAGCAGCTTCGACACCAGCGCGGCCCGGCGCACCTCCGCGCCGCCGGCCGGCTCAGCCGCCGCCGTTGGCTCGGTGGCCGCAGGCTGCTCGGCCTCGGGCGGGGTGAGCAGGCCGGTCAGCTCCCCGGCCAGGTCGGGGAAGCGCTGCACGACGGTGTCGACGGAGACCGCCGGGTCCAGCAGCGCGGCCGGCAGGCCGAGGTCGTCGACGACGGCGACGCTCGCCGCCTCCAGCGCCGGCTGCTCCTCGGGGTCGAACAGCCGGGCCAGCAGCCGCCAGTAGAGCACCTGCCGGCGGTTGGCATCGGCGTTCACGGGCGGGCCCGCAGCGGCGTCGGTCCCGGGAGCGGGCTGGCCCACAGCGGCGTCGCCGGACCCCGGAACGGGCGGGCCCTGCGGGGTGTCGGGGGTCGTGGTCATCGGCGCAGCAGCCGTCCCGCGCGTTCCCGCAGCACGGCGACGGAGTCGCCGGCCTTCGCCTCGGCCTTGGCGACCTTCGCGTCGGTGGGGCCCTGCGCCCAGTCGCCGGTGTGCGCGACGACGGTGGCCCGCTTGACGGTGCTCTGCACGGCCAGCGGCTGCACCGTCCACCGGCCGGCGTCCCAGCGCAGCAGGCCCAGGCAGGCCGTCGAGGCGGCGACCAGGGCGGGGGTGAGCGGGCCGCAGGTCGGCAGCCGGTCGACGTCGACCGCGACGCTCACCCCGTCGACGGTGAACCGGACGTCGTCGCCGGTGGCGTCGACCGCGTAGCCCTCCAGCAGCACCGGCTCGGCGACGGCCACGGGGTGCCGGTCCAGCGGCGGCGTCGGCGCGGACGCCGCGGCGGGCAGCAGCACCCGGGCGGTGGCGAACGGGTCGGCCGGCTCACCGACCCGGGCCTGCCCGTCGCGCCACCACAGGTCGCCGCCGGTCAGCGGCAGGTCGGTCACCTCCAGGGCGCGGCGGCCGGCCAGCGCGGCCAGCAGGACCGGGTGGTCGGCGAGCAGCCGCCACAGCGCCGGGCCGACGATCGTGTCGACCTTCGTCGCGGCGACGGCGGTGCGGACCAGCCGCGGCGGGGTCCCGCCGGACGGTTCGAGGACGGCGTGCACCTGCGCCTGGACGGCGGTGGCGTGCTCGTGCACGTCGACGCCGAGCACCAGCAGCCGGCCGGAGACGCGCTCGGTGGCGGCCGGGTCGGCCACCCGGGCGTCGTCCTGGGCGAGCAGCACGGCGCGGGCCCACAGGTCGGCCCACCGCCGGGCCGGCACCGCCGGCATGGTGGCCACCGGGCAGGACGCGGCCAGCTCGCCGGCCAGGCCGTCGAGGAGCACGGCGAGCCGGCGCAGCGGCGCGACGGCGAGACTCGCCTCGATCGGCCGGGCCCCGGCCGCCGCCAGGTCGTGACCGACCCCGCGCCAGCCGGTGATGGCCAGCTCGGTCAGCCAGGACCGGGCGGCGGGCAGCGGGGCGGCGGCCCCGGCCGGCAACGGCCCGGCCGGCGGGGCGGGCAGCGCGGCGCGCTCCCGGCCGAGCGCGGCGTCGGCGGCGGCGAGCAGGGCGTCGTGGGCCGCGCCGAGCAGGGCGGTGCGCGCCCCGGCCAGGGCGGCGAGGTGCTCGTCGGCGGGCGCGCCGGCGGTGACCTGCGCTACCGCCTCGGCGACCCGGCCGCCCAGCGGGGTGACGGCCAGGGCGGCGGCGAGGTCGCCGAGCGCGGCGAGCTGCGCCTCGCCCGGGCGGGCCAGGCCGGTGACCAGGGCGTCGTCGAGGCCGGCGACCACGTCGAGGGCCGCGTCGACGCCGGCCGGCGCGTCGGCCAGCGCGCTGAGCTGGGCCCCCCGCATCAGCGGCCCGCCCCGGTCGCCGGGAACCAGTGCAGCTCGGGCAGCGGCCCGTCGGCCGCCGGCAGCTCCAGGTAGGCCAGGTGGCGCAGGAACCGGCTGAACACGACCGCCGCCGGGGTGGGCTCGTGGTGGCCGTGCAGCGCCCCGAGCAGATCGCCGCCGGTCTGCGCCCCGTCGGGGACGTCGACGCGCAGGTAGCGCCCGACGCGGGCGACGCCGTATTGCAGGACGGCCTCGTCGAGCAGCGCGTGCAGGTGCTTGCAGGGCGCGCCGCGCAGACCGCCGCAGGGCCGGTTGTTGTTGGTGGAGCAGTGGTAGGCGTGGCTGCCGGCGGCGACCGAGGAGACGTAGACCCGCTCGATGTCGGAGCCGCTGGACACCACGCCCTGCAACCGGCCGTCCGCCAGCTCGACGAAGGGGACCTTCGCCAGCTTGCGGGGGCGCACCGCGGGCAGCACCGGCGCGAGGCTGCGCCGCTCCCACGGTGCGTGCTGCGTCTGCGGCACTGCGACCTCCGTACCCGGTGCGCCCGAGGGCGCGCCGACTGGGGCGCCGGCGGTGGGCCGGCGCACGACGACAGGGGGATGGCGGAGCACGGTGGCCCGCCGGAACCGGGCCCCGCAGCGCCCGTCCTGGGAAAGATCATGCCCCGGGGGTACGACAGGTTCGCCTCCGGGCCGGACGGGCGGTGGCGGACCGCGCGCCGGGGGTGCGCCACGTCCCGGCTGGTGGCAGTCTGGCCCGGGCGGCCGGGCACACGCAGTACGGTTACGGCCGCGCAACGGTTGTGAGCAGGTGCGGGAGGAGAGCCGTAATGGCCGAGGAGATCACCACCACCGACGAGTGGCGGGCGCTGGCGGCGCACGCGGAGAAGCTGCGGGACGCGCACCTGCGTGACCTGTTCGCCGCCGACCCGGACCGCGGTGAGCGGCTGGCCGGCGAGCTGGCGGACCTGCACGTCGACTACAGCAAGAACCTGGTCACCGACGAGACGTTGGCCCTGCTCGCCGCCCTGGCGGGGCGGGCCCGGCTGACCGACCGGATCGCGGCCATGTTCGCCGGGGCGCACATCAACACCACGGAGGACCGGGCGGTGCTGCACACGGCGCTACGCGCCCCGGCGGGCGCGGCGCTGACCGTGGACGGCCGCGACGTGGTGGCCGACGTGCACGCGGTGCTGGACCGGATGGCGGCGTTCGCCGACCGGGTCCGCTCCGGCGAGTGGGTCGGGCACACCGGCGAGCGCATCCGCACGGTGGTCAACATCGGCATCGGCGGCTCCGACCTGGGGCCGGTGATGGCGTACGAGGCGCTGCGGGCGTACCGGGACGCGGGGATCTCCTGCCGGTTCGTCTCCAACATCGACCCGACGGACATCGCCGAGGCGACGGCCGACCTGGACCCGGCGAGCACCCTGTTCGTGGTGGTGTCGAAGACGTTCTCCACCCAGGAGACGCTGGCCAACGCGGGGCAGGCCCGCGACTGGCTGCTCGCCGGCCTGGGCGGCGACGCCTCGGCGGTGGCCCGGCACTTCGTCGCGGTGAGCACCAACGAGCAGCGGGTGCGCGACTTCGGCATCGACCCGGCGAACATGTTCGGCTTCTGGGACTGGGTGGGCGGGCGCTACTCGCTGCCCTCGGCCGTCGGGCTGTCGGTGATGCTGGCGGTCGGGCCGGCGCGCTTCCGGGAGCTGCTGGCCGGCTACCACGCCGTCGACGAGCACTTTCGCACCACGCCGGTGGAGCGCAACGTGCCGGCGCTGCTCGGGCTGCTCAACGTCTGGTACACCAACTTCCTGGGCGCGCAGACCCACGCGGTGCTGCCGTACTCGCAGTACCTGCACCGGTTCCCGGCGTACCTGCAGCAGCTCACGATGGAGAGCAACGGCAAGTCGGTGACGCTGGACGGCACCCGCGTGTCGTACGACACCGGGGAGATCTTCTGGGGCGAGCCCGGCACCAACGGTCAGCACGCCTTCTACCAGCTCATCCACCAGGGCACCCGGCTGGTGCCGGCGGACTTCATCGGGTTCAGCCGGCCCCGGCACGACCTGGGCGACATGCACGACCTGTTCATGTCGAACTTCTTCGCGCAGACCGCGGCGCTGGCGTTCGGGCGCACCCGGGAGCAGGTGGAGGCCGAGGGCACCCCGGCGGAGCTGGCGGAGCACAAGGTGATGCCGGGCAACCACCCGACCACCTCGATCGTCGCCGCCGAGCTGACCCCGGCCGTGCTCGGCCAGCTCATCGCGCTCTACGAGCACATCGTGTTCACCGGGGGCGCGATCTGGGACATCAACCCGTTCGACCAGTGGGGGGTGGAGCTGGGCAAGGTGATGGCCAACCAGCTCGCGCCGCTGCTCACCGGCGACGAGGCCGACCTGTCCGGCCTGGACTCGTCGACCCGCGCCCTGATCGCCCGCTACCGGGCGCAGCGGCACGCCACCGACTGACCGGTCCGCGGTTCTCCGGAACCGGCCGACGCCCCCGCGGCGTCGGCCGGTTCTTTCTTTCGAGGCGGCACGGGTCGCCGGTGACTTTTGTCACCGCGGGCCGTGCGCCCCGCATCCATGGTCATGACTAACTGCACTGGGGGCGGGCGGGTCCGGTCCACGAGACTCGTATCCGTCGCCGGGCAACGGAACCGGCCGAGATCGCGGAGGGGGTCACGGTGGACGAGCGCTACGACAACTACTGCGCCGCGGACCGGATCTTCTACGACTCGCCGGGCAGCGCGGTCGCGCAGCCGGCGTTCGCCGCCGCCGGGCGGGACGTGCCGGCCGGCTGGCGTCGCGAACCGCTCGACGACTGGCTGATCCACGCGCCGGAGGGCGGCTCGCTGCCCCAGCAGGGCTGGAAGATCCACGTGTCGGCGACCCTCGACAACGCCGAGCGGGTGCTCGACGCGGTGTGGGACTACTGCGTGCCGCGCGGAATGTCGTTCAAGTTCCTGCGCGGGCCGCGCACCCTGCTGCTGCGCAACTCGAAGTACGCCTCGCGGTCGGCCAGCGGCAAGTTCGTCACCATCTACCCGCAGGACACCGCCGAGCTGGAGCTGGCCTGCAAGGAGCTCGACGCGCTGCTCGCCGGCGAGGCCGGGCCGTACATCCTCAGCGACCTGCGCTACGGCGCCGGGCCGGTGCACGTGCGCTACGGCGGCTTCGCCCGCCGCTACTGCCTCTCCCCGGACGGGCAGGTCGTCCCGGCGATCGCCGACGCCTCCGGCACCCTGGTGCCCGACCGCCGCGACCCGGTGTTCCACCTGCCCGACTGGGTGTCGCTGCCGGACTTCCTGGCCCCGCACCTGGCCGCCCGCAACGCCACCAGCACCACCGAGGTCCCCTACAAGATCGAGAAGGTCATCCACTTCTCCAACGGCGGCGGCCTGTACGTGGGCCGCGACCTGCGCACCGACGCCCAGGTGGTGCTCAAGGAGGCCCGCCCGCACGCCGGCCTCGACGCCGACGGCGTCGACGCGGTGGCCCGGCTGGCCCGGGAGGCCGCCGCGCTGCGCCGGCTCGCCGACCTGCCCCAGGTGCCCGCCGTGCACGACGAGTTCGCCATCGGCGACCACCGGTTCCTGGCCCTGGAGTTCGTCGAGGGCCGGTCGCTGAACAAGGTGGTCGTCGAGAAGTACCCGCTGATCGACTCCGACGCCACCGACGCCGACCGGGCCGACTACGCCCGCTGGGCGCGCGACGTCCTCACCCAGGTCGAGGCGATCGTCGGCGCGATCCACGAACGCGGCCTCGTCTACGGCGACCTGCACCTGTTCAACATCATGGTCCGCCCCGACGGCCGGGTGGCCCTGGTCGACTTCGAGGTCGCCGCCCCGATCGAGGGGCACCGCCGCCCCGGCCTGCGCAACCAGGGGTTCGCCGCGCCGAACGACCGCACCGGCCCCGCCGTCGACCGGTACGCGCTGGCCTGCCTGCGCCTGGCCCTGTTCCTGCCGCTGACCCAGCTCGTCCGGCTCGCCCCCGACAAGGCCGCCCACCTCGCCGACGTCGTCGCCGAGCACTTCCCGGTGCCCCGCGAGTGGCTGGCCGAGGCGGTCGCCGAGATCACCGGCGGCGGACGCGCGGACGCCGGCAGCGGCGGGGACACCGTGACCGGCCCCGACCAGGCGGGCGACGACGCCTTCGACGCGACCGGCGACTGGCCCGGCACGCGTCGGCGGATCGTCACCGCGATCCTCGCCAGTGCCACGCCGCAGCGCGACGACCGGCTCTTCCCCGGCGACATCGAGCAGTTCCGCAGCGGCGGGCCCAACCTGGCCCACGGCGCGGCCGGGGTGCTGCACGCCCTCGCCGTCAGCGGCGCGGGCCGGTTCCCCGAGCACGAACAGTGGCTCGTGCGGCGGGCCACCGCCCCGGCGTCGGGCACCCGGATCGGCTTCTACGACGGCCTGCACGGGGTGGCGTACGCGCTGGAACACCTGGGCCGCCGCGCCGACGCCCTCGACGTCCTCGACGTCTGCCTGCGCCAGTCCTGGACCGAGCTGGACCTGAGCCTGGCCAACGGCCTGTCCGGCATCGCCCTGAACCTCGCCGAGCTGGCCGGGCGCACCGGGGAGACCGCGCTGCGCGACGCCGCCGACGAGGTCACCGCCGCCGTGCTCGACCGGCTCGCCGACGACCCCGGCCCGGACATCAGCGGCGGCCGGAATCCGTACGCGGGGCTGCTGCGCGGGCGCACCGGGGCGGCGCTGCTGCTGGTGCGGATGCACGAGCTGACCGGCGACCCGGCGCTGCTGGAGCACGCCGCCACCGCGCTGCGGCAGGACCTGCGCCGGTGCGTGGTGCGCCCGAACGGGGCGCTGGAGGTCAACGAGGGCTGGCGCACCATGCCGTACCTCGGGCAGGGCGGCGTCGGCGTCGGCCTGGTCCTCGACCAGTACCTCCGCCACCGCGCCGACGAGCGCTTCGCCGAGGCCAGCGCCGGGGCACGCCGGGCCGCCCGGTCCCCGTTCTACGCCCAGTCCGGCCTCTTCGCCGGCCGGGCCGGGATCATCGCGTACCTGGCGACGCTCCCCGACGCGGAGAGCCGCCGCGAGCTGGACGCGCAGCTGCGCCGGCTCGGCTGGCACGCCCTGCCGTACGGCGGCGGGACCGCCTTCCCCGGCGAGCAGCTGCTGCGGCTCTCCATGGACCTGGGCACCGGCGCCGCCGGGGTGCTGTTCGCGCTGGCCTGCGCGCGGCACGACGAGCCGGCGACCCTGCCCTTCCTCGCGCCGCTGGCCGGCGCGCCCGAACTCCCCCGCAGCGGCGGGGGCGGTCACGACCCGCTACCCGACGGGGGGAGGTGATTCGACATGGCACTCCTGGACCTCCAGGGCCTCGAGCTGGCCCCGGCCGACCGCACCAGCGGCGACTCCCGGGCGAGCCTGCTGCTCTGCGGCGACAGCGGCCTCTCCGTCACCACCTGCAACTGACCCCATCCACCGCACCATCTCCGAAAGGACTGATCAACATGGCGCTCCTCGACCTCCAGGGCCTCGAGATGGCCCCGGCCGACCGCACCGGCGGCGGCTCCAGCGCGAGCCTGCTGCTCTGCGGCGACAGCGGCCTCTCCGTCACCACCTGCAACTGACCCAGGCCGTTCCGCGGCGCCCCGGGTGGACAGACGTGTCCACCCGGGGCCGCCCGCCGTTATGCGGGGAGGCGCGATGCGCAGGGGCGACGGGCCGTTCCGCCAGGCCGCCCGCGACGCCGGGGGCTGGGCCTGGGCGCTGGGCGCGGTCACCCTGGCCGGCGCCGTCGCCGAGCTGCTGCTGCCGGCGGCGCTCGGGCTCGCCGTCGACGCGGCCCTGACCGGTGGGAGCCGCTGGTGGCCGGTGGCCGTCTGCGCCCTGGTCGCCGTGCTCGTCGCCACCGACACCCTCGGCGACCTGGCCGGCGGCTACGGGGCCGCCCGTGCCACCGCCCGGCTACGCGGCCGGCTGCTGCGGCACCTGTTCGCCCTCGACGTGCGCGCCGCCCGCCGGTACCCGGTGGGCGACCTGGTGGGCCGGCTGGTCGGGCAGGCCGCCGACGCCGGCCAGGCCGGCAACACCGTCGTGCTGGGCGCGATCGCGCTGCTGCCCCCGCTGGGCAGCGTCGTCGCGCTCACCCTGATCGAGCCGGCGCTGGGGATCACCCTGCTCGCCGGCCTCGTGCTGCTCGCCGGCCTGATGCGCGCGTTCGTCACCGACGCGTCGGCCGCCACCGCCGGCTACCAGAAGGCCCTGAACCGGATCGCCGGCCGGCTGCTGGAGTCCCTCGCGGGCGCGCGGACCATCGCCGCCGCCGGGACCCGGCGACGGGAACAGGCCCGGGTGCTCGCCGCCCTGCCGGAGCTGGGCGGGTACGGCCGGCGCGGCTGGGAGCTGCTGGCCCGCGCCAGCGCCCGCACCGCCGCCGTCGCGCCGCTGCTGCAACTGGCCGTGGTCGCCGTCGGCGGGTACGCCCTGACGGCCGGCTGGCTCACCCCCGGCCAGCTCGTCTCGGCGGTCCGCTACGCGGCGACCGGGGCGGGGCTGGGCGCGGTGCTGGCCACCCTGAACCGGCTCGTGCGCAGCCGCTCCGGGGCCGCCCGGGTCGCCGAGCTGCTCGCCCTGCCCGCGCCGGCCGACGGCGACGCCCCGCTGCCGCCGGGCGCCGGGGCGCTGCGGCTGCACGGCGTGACCGTCCACGGCGACGACGGCCGGCCCGTCCTCGACGGCGTCGACCTGGACGTGCCGGCCGGCGCGACGGTGGCGGTGGTCGGCCCCTCCGGCGCCGGCAAGTCCACCCTCGCCGCCGTCGCCGGCCGGCTGCACGACCCCGACGCCGGTCAGGTGCGGCTCGACGGGGCGCCGCTGCCCCGGCTCGACCCGGCCGAGCTGCGCCGCGCCGTCGGCTACGCCTTCGACCGTCCCGCCCTGGTCGGCGCGACCGTGCACGACGCGGTCGGCCTGGCGTTGCCCCCGCAGCAGGCCGCGCCCCCGGCCGACGGCTCGCCGGCGACGGTCGCCGTGCGGCGGGCCGCCGAGGCGGCGGCCGTGGACGACGTCGTCGCCCGGCTGCCGCAGGGCTTCCGCACCCCGCTGGCCGACGCGCCGTTCTCCGGCGGCGAGGCGCAGCGCCTCGGGCTGGCCCGGGCGTTCGCCGGTGCGCGCCGGCTGCTGATCCTCGACGACGCCACGTCCAGCCTGGACACCGTCACCGAGCACCGGATCTCCCGGGCGGTGACCGGGGGCCCGGGCGGGCGTACCCGCCTCGTGGTCACCCACCGGGCCGCCACGGCGGCGGCGGCCGACCTGGTGGCGTGGCTCGACGGCGGGCGGCTGCGGGCCGTCGCCCCGCACTCCCGGCTCTGGGCCGACCCGGCGTACCGGGCGGTCTTCCGCACCGACGGGGAGGCCGGGTGAGCGCCCGGGGCGGCCGCGCGGGCACGGCCGGGGTGGGGCGCGCGACGTGGGCGGCGCTGCGCGCCCGGCGTGCGGCCGTGGCGCGGCTGGCCGGCTGGTCGGCCCTGGAGGCGCTGCCGGCGCTGCTGTCGGGCGCCCTGGTGGCGCGGGCCGTCGACGGGGGCTTCCTGGCCGGTCGGCTCGGCACGGGGCTCGGCTGGCTGGCGGCGCTGGGCGCGGCGGTGCTCGTCGGGGCGGTGGCGACCGGCCGGACGTACCGCAGCCTCGGCGCGGTGGTCGAACCGTTCCGCGACGACCTCGCCGCCCGGGTGGTCCGGGCCGCCCTGCACGACGCGACCCGGCCCGGCGGACGCCCGGACAGCGCCGCCGCGGCCCGGCTGACGCACCAGGTGGAGCTGGTCCGCGACACCTTCGCCGGCCTGCTCCTGGTGACCCGGGGGTTCCTCTTCGCCGCCGGCGCGGCCCTGATCGGGCTGCTCGCCCTCGACCCGGTGGTCGCGGCGCTGGTGGGCGCGCCCCTCGTCGCGGGGCTGGTGGTGTTCCTCGCCGCGCTCCCGGCGATGGCGGGGCAGCAGCGCCGGTACGTGCGCGCCGGGGAGGAGCTGGGGCGGGCAGCCTCCACCGCGCTGGCCGGGCACCGCGACGTGCGGGCCTGCGGCGCGGCCGGGCGGGTCGTCGCCGACGTGGGCGCGCGGGTGGCCGACCAGGCCGCCGCCGAGCGCACGCTGGCCCGGATGTCCGCCGTGCGCAGCCTCAGCCTCGGCCTCGGCGGTTGGCTGCCGCTGGCGGTGCTGCTGCTCGCCGCGCCCTGGCTGGTCGACCGGGGCCTCACCGCCGGGGCGGTGCTCGGCGCGCTGGTGTACGTCTCCACCGGCGTCCAGCCCGCCCTGCACGCGCTGGTGCAGGGCGTCGGGGGCGGCGGGCTGCGCTACGTGGTCACCCTCGACCGCATCCTGCGGGCCTGCCCCGACGAGGCGGGCGGCACACCCGTGGAGCGGCCCGACGCCGCCCCCGTCCCGACCGGCGCCACCCCCGTCCCGGCCGACGGCGAGCCGCCCGCCGTCTGCGCCCGGCGGCTGACGTTCCGGTACGGCGTCGCGGCGCGGCCGGTGCTCGAGGACGCGGGCGTGACGCTGGCCGCCGGGGAGCACCTCGCCGTGGTCGGGCCGAGCGGGGCGGGCAAGTCCACCCTGGCCGCCCTGCTGTCCGGGCTGCTCGCGCCGCAGGCCGGCAGCGTGCGCCTCGGCGGGGTCCCGGTCGCCGACGCCCCGCCCGAGGCCCTGGCCCGGCTGCGGGCGTTGGTGCCGCAGGAGGCGTACGTCTTCACGGGGTCGCTCGCCGACAACCTGCGCTACCTGCGGCCGGACGCCGACGACGCCACGGTCGCCGCCGCCCTCGACGCCCTCGGTGCGGGCCCGCTCGCCGCCCGGCTCGGCGGGCTGGCCGGGGAGGTGGAGCCGGCGGCGCTCTCGGCCGGCGAACGGCAGCTGATCGCGGCGGTGCGGGCGTACCTCTCCCCCGCCCCGCTGGTGCTGCTCGACGAGGCGACCTGCCACCTGGACCCGGCCGCCGAGGCGCGGGTCGAGGAGGCCTTCGCCCGACGCCCGGGCACGCTGGTGGTGATCGCCCACCGGATCAGCTCGGCCGTGCGGGCCCGCCGGGTGCTGGTGCTCGACGACGCACGGCCGGTGGTCGGCACCCACGAGGAGCTGCTGGCCCGGTCGGCGACGTACCGGGAACTCGTCGGCCACTGGGACGACCGGCCGGCCGCCGCCGCCCGGAGCTGACCGCCCCGGGCGGCGGCGGGCCGGGCCGGCCTCAGATCCAGCCGGACTCGCGGGCGAACCGGACCGCCTCGATCCGGGTGCGGGCCCCGGTCTTGCGGGCGATCCGCCCCAGGTGGTTGCGGACGGTGCCGCAGGACAGCCGCAGCGACCCGGCCACCTCGGCCACCGGTGCGCCGGCGGCGGTCAGCCGCAGCACCTCGGTCTCCCGGGCGGTCAGCGGGCAGTCGGCGGCGAGCGCCGCCATGACGAGCTCGGCGTCGACCACCGACTCCCGGCGGGCGAGGCGGCGGACCCCGTCGACCACCCGCTGAGGCGCGACGTCGCTGGCGAGGATGCCGACGGTGCGCCCGGGGGCGAACACCCCGTGCAGGCCCCGGGCGCGGCGCGGGTCGGCGAGCACCAGCAGCGGGCACGGTTGTGCCGTCGCCGGACCCACCACCGCCGGGGTCTCGTTGATCAGATCGAAATCCACCACGGCGACGTCCGGCCGGCCGGCGCGGAGCGCCCGGTCGACCGCGTCGCCGCGGCCCACCTCCCCCACCACGTGGATGTCCTCCTCGGCTGCGAGGACGAGCGACAACGCGCCCCGGACCAGGGCACCGTCCAGGGCGAGCAGGGTACGGATCACGTTGGACCTCTCCCAGGCGTCTCGGCGCATCACAGATCGTGAACATTCAAACACGAATTACAATGCGTCGCTCGATCGGCGAACGGGGTACCGGATCGCCTCGTCGGTACCCCGTCCGGGGTCGTTACAACCATCCCTCCCGTTGCGCCACCCGGACCGCCTCCATGCGGTTGCGGGCCCCCGTCTTGTGCAGGATCGCCGACAGGTGGTTGCGCACCGTCCCGTGGGCCAGGTAGAGCCGGCGGGCGATCTCCTTCAGCGGCACACCCTCGGCGGCCGCCCGCAGCACCTCCTGCTCCCGGCGGGTGAGCGGGTTGACCGGCGGGCTGAGCACCGCGACGGCGGCGGACGGGTCGATCACCCGTTCCCCGGCGGCGGTGGTGCGCACGGCGCGGACCAGCTCCGACAGCGCGACGTCCTTGCTGACCAGCCCGCGCGCCCCGGCGGCCAGGGCGGCCTCGACCAACGGCGGGCTCCACCGGTGGCTCATCGCCAGCACGGCCGTCCCCGGCGCCTCGACGACCACCTTGGCCACCACCTCCGCCGACTCGGGAAACTCCGGCTTCAGGTCCAGCACCAGCACGTCGGGGCGTTCCCGGCGCAGCACCGACCACAGCTCGCCGACGTCGGCGGCGTCGGCGATCACCTCGATGTCCTCCTCACTCGACAGCGCGGCGCACAGCGCGCTGCGCAGCAGTCCCATGTCCTCGGCCACGACGACGTGGATCACCACGGATCTCCGATCTCGGGTACGCGGCACGTCGCCCCGGCCACGCCGGCTCGGGGGAGGGCGGGGTGGGGTTCGGTGCGCGCGGAACGGGCGGCGTCGGCCCACGGCGGTCCCTGGTGGACGCCCGCAGGCCCCGTACGGCCACGTCGGCGGTGCGGCACGGCACGGGGCCGTGGACCGCGGGACGGGCCCTGCCGAGACCTCAGCCGGGACGGGCGGCGACCCCCGGAGCCCGGCTCTGGGCCGAGACCGGCGGGCGGGCGGTGCGGTGCCGGCCGGCGACGCGCACCGACGCGCGCGAGGCGTCGGCCGCGGCGGGCGTGGGCCCGGACCCGGTGCGCAGATCGTCGGCGCGGTCGCCCGTGGGCGACACGGGCCGGCCCGGGCCACCCGCCGACGTCGGCCCCGCCGCCGCCCGGACGGAGGCGGACGACGAATCCGACGACGCGCCGGCCGGGGCGGCCGGCCACGCCGCCAGGAACGTCCCGGCCGGGGCCTCGGCCGCGCCGCCGGACCGCCCGGACGGGATCACGGGCCGCGCTTCACCACCGGGGACCGCCGCCGGGGCGTCCACCGGGTCGACCGGCCCGCCCCCGGGTGCCGGCCCCGCCCGGGGCGGCGCGGACACCGCCGGGTCGGCGGGATCGGACGGGACCAGGGGCGGCATCGGCAGCACCCGCGGAAGCAGGTTGCCCACCAGGCCCAGGACCGGGGCCACGAGATGCTGGTCGAGCCCGGACAGGGCCGAGGCGAGCAGGGCGCCGAGGGAGCTCGTCAGGCCACCGACGACCTGCGGCAGGCAGTGCGCGAGCCGCCCGTCGCCGCCCCGACCCGGTCCCACGGACGGCACCGCCGCAGCGGGGTCGGTGGGCGGGACCGCGGGGTGCTGCGGCGCCCCGTCCGGCGCGGCCGGTCCGCCCGGCGCGACCGCGACCCCGCCGGGCGACGTGCCCGGACCGGCCGGGCCGCCGGGGACGGGGGTGACGGCGGCGGGCCGGCCCGCCGCCGACCCGGGCTCGGCCGGCCCGGGTGGCACGGCCCCGGCCGGCGCGCCCGGCTCGGAGGGCCTGCTCGGCGCAGACGGCTCGGACGGCCTGCTCGGCGCGTCCGGCTCGGCGGGCGCACCCGGCGGGGACGGCTCGGGATCGGTCGGGGCGGGCTTCGACGGGCCGGGATCGGTCGGGCCGGGATCCGACGGGCCGGGGGTGGACGGGACCGGGGTCGGCGGGGGCCGGAGCACCCCCCGGAGCGGGCCGGGACGCTCCCGGTCGGGCCGCGCGGGATCCCTCAGGGACGAGCCGGTACGCGGCCCGTCGGGCGACGCGAGGCCCGCCCGGCCGGCCTCGTCGGGGGCGGGAGCGCCGGCGGACGGGTCGGCGTGGCGGGGTGACCCCCGGCCCTCGTCCGCCGCCGCCGGGCCGGAGAACAGGACCGCCGTGACGATGCCCGCGCCCACCGCCGCCAGCAGCAGCCCGGCCAGCCGCCACGGTCGGGCCGACCCGGGGGCCGGCGCGGCCCCGGCACGCCGCGGCGCCACGGCCACCACGGCCGGGACGGAGCGGACAGCGGGACAACGCACGCGGGCCGACCTCTCTGCTCGGAAGGCGTCGACACATGGTAGCCACGCCGTAACCCCCCTGCAGCGTCGTCGCGCGTCCGGTTTCCGACTGATCGGGCGGGAGGTCAGTGGGGCGGAAGGTGGTCGCGGAGCGCGGCGAACTGGGCGACCGTGAGGTACGACGGGTTGGCCGCCTGCGGCTGGCGGAGCGGCGATGCGGCCCGCCGGACGGGTCGGGGCGTCAGCCGTCGAGCCAGCGGCGGATGCAGTGCAGCAGGTCCTCGGCGTCCACCGGCTTGGTGACGTAGTCGCTGGCGCCGGAGGTGATGCTCTTCTCCCGGTCGCCGCGCATCGCCTTGGCGGTGACCGCGATGATCGGCAGGTCCGCGTAGCGCGGCATGGCGCGGATCGCGGCGGTGGCCGCGTAGCCGTCCATCTCGGGCATCATCACGTCCATCAGCACGAGGTCGATGTCGTCGTGGCGCATCAGCGTCTCGATGCCCTTGCGGCCGTTCTCGGCGTAGACCACGTCGAGGCCGTGCAGCTCCAGGATGTTGGTCAGGGCGAAGACGTTGCGGGCGTCGTCGTCGACCACCAGCACCTTGCGGCCGGCGAGGCCGACGCCGAAGCCCTCCCCGGGCGCGGCGGCCACGGGCAGGGGCCGGGCGAGGGGCACCACGTGCCCGGCGGCGTCCGCCGACAGGTGCAGCACGATCCGCTCCCGCAGGTCGTCCAGGCTGCCGAGGATCTCCAGCGGACGGTCGCCGGCCACCGCCCGCAGCAGCGCCTCCTGGCCGGCCGCCAGCGGGCGCGCGTGGTACGCCAGCACGGGCACGCCCCGGTGCGCGGGGGCGTCGTGCAGCGCCCGCAGGAGCACCGCCCCGCTGTCGTCGGGCAGGTCGAGGTGGACGACCAGGCAGTGCTGCCGGCGCGCCGCGACGGCCTCCAGCGCAGCCGGGGCGTCCAGTGCGGTGGCGACCTCGACCGGCGGGCCGGCCAGCCCGGCCGTCACGCCGTGGACCAGCATGGTCAGCAGGCCCTTGTCGTGGTGTTCGAGGACGAGGACCCGCCGCGGCCCGGTTGGGGGCTCCACGGCCGGCGCCGCCCCCGGGTGCGGCCCGGCGGCCCGGTCGCGCTCCGCGCGGCCGGCGGGGGACGCGGCGGGCGGCGGGACGGGGGACGTGGGCGGGGGCGCGGGGGCGACCGGGCCGGTGAGCGTGGCCGGCAGGTAGAGCGTGAAGGTGCTGCCCCGGCCGAGGACGCTGCGCGCGGCGATCCGGCCGCCGAGCAGGTGGGCGATCTCCCGGCTGATCGACAGGCCCAGCCCGGTGCCGCCGTAGCGGCGGCTGGTGGTGCCGTCGGCCTGCTGGAACGCGTCGAAGATGGCGGTGAGGTGCTGCTCGGCGATGCCGATCCCGGTGTCGACGACCCGGAACGCCAGCACGGTCTCCCCGGGGGTGAACCCCTCCGGCAGCTCGTCGGGGCGGGCCCGCTCGATGCGCAGCTGCACCCGGCCCTGCTCGGTGAACTTGACCGCGTTGGAGACGAGGTTGCGCAGCACCTGCCGCAGCCGCTGCTCGTCGGTGTGCAGCCACTGCGGCACGTCCGGGCCGGTGCTGATGTCCAGCTCCAGGCCGCGCGGCGTGGTCAGCGGCCGGAACGTCGCGTCGACGTAGTCGCGCAGCTCGCTCAGCGCGAACGTCTCCGGGTTGACGTCCATCTTCCCGGCCTCGACCTTGGACAGGTCGAGGATGTCGTTGATGAGCTGGAGCAGGTCGGTGCCGGCGGAGTGGATGACGGTGGCGTACTCGACCTGCTTGGCGGTGAGGTTGCGGTTCGGGTTCTGCGCCAGCAACTGCGCCAGGATGAGCAACGAGTTCAGCGGCGTACGCAGCTCGTGGCTCATGTTGGCGAGGAACTCCGACTTGTACTTCGAGGCCAGCGCGAGCTGCTGGGCGCGGGCCTCCAGCTCCTGACGGGCCTGCTCGATCTCCGAGTTCTTGGTCTCGATGTCGTGGTTCTGCCGGGCCAGCAGCGCCGCCTTGTCCTCCAGCTCGGCGTTGGAGCGCTGGAGCTCCTCGGAGCGGGCCTGCAACTCCTCGGAGCGGGCCCGCAGTTCGGCGGCGAGCCGCTGGGACTCGGTGAGCAGCACGTCGGTGCGGGCGTTGGCGACGATGGTGTTGACGTTGACGCCGATGGTCTCCATCAACTGGTCGAGGAAGTTGCGGTGCGTCTCGGTGAACCGGCTCATGCTGGCCAGCTCGATGACGCCGAGCACCTGGCCCTCGAAGGGGATCGGCAGCACCACCAGGTGCCGGGGCGTCGCCGCGCCGAGGCTGGAGGAGACGGTGACGTAGTCGGCCGGCACGGCGTCGACCACGATGGCCCGCCGGCTCGCGGCGGCCTGTCCGACGAGGGAGTCGCCGAGGGTGAACCGGCGGCCGGAGGCGCGGTGGCCGTACCCGCCGACCACCCGCAGGGTCGGCTCCCCGACGCCGTCCTCGACCAGCAGGAACGTGCCAAGCTGGGCGGAGACCAGCGGGGCCAGCTCGTCCATCACGAGCCCCGCGACGACCTCCAGGTCCCGGTGGCCCTGCATGAGGCCGGAGATCCGGGCCAGGTTGGTCTTGAGCCAGTCCTGCTCCTGGTTCATCCGGGTGGTCTCGCGCAGCGACTCCACCATGGAGTTGATGTTGTCCTTCAGCTCGGCCACCTCGCCGGAGGCGTCGACGGTGATCGAGCGGGTCAGGTCACCGGTGGCCACCGCGCTGGTCACCTCGGCGATGGCGCGGACCTGCCGGGTGAGGTTGCCGGCCAGCTCGTTGACGTTCTCGGTGAGCCGCTTCCAGGTGCCGGAGACCCCCTCGACCTCGGCCTGGCCGCCGAGCCGGCCCTCGCTGCCCACCTCGCGGGCCACCCGGGTCACCTCGGCGGCGAACGACGAGAGCTGGTCCACCATCGTGTTGATGGTCGTCTTCAGCTCCAGGATCTCGCCCCGGGCGTCCACGTCGATCTTGCGGGTCAGGTCGCCCTGGGCCACTGCCGTCGTCACCTGGGCGATGTTGCGGACCTGGCCGGTGAGGTTGTTGGCCATCGAGTTGACGTTGTCGGTGAGGTCCTTCCAGGTGCCGGCCACGTTGGGCACCCGGGCCTGCCCGCCGAGCCGGCCCTCCGTGCCGACCTCCCGGGCCACCCGGGTCACCTCGTCGGCGAACGCGCCCAGGGTGTCCACCATCGTGTTGATGGTCTGGGCGAGCACGGCGACCTCGCCCTTCGCCTCCACCGTGATCTTGCGGCTGAGGTCGCCCTGCGCGACGGCCGTGGCCACCAGCGCGATCGAGCGCACCTGGTTGGTGAGGTTGTTGGCCATCTCGTTGACGTTGTCGGTGAGGTCCTTCCAGGTGCCGCCGACGTTGGACACCCGGGCCTGCCCGCCGAGCCGGCCCTCCGTGCCCACCTCCCGGGCCACCCGGGTCACCTCGTCGGCGAACGCGGAGAGCTGGTCGACCATCGTGTTGATGGTCTCCTTCAGGGCCAGGATCTCGCCCCGGGCGTCGACGCGGATCTTCTGCGTCAGGTCGCCCTTGGCCACGGCCGTGGTGACCTCGGCGATGCTGCGCACCTGGGCGGTGAGGTTGTCGGCCATGACGTTCACCGACTCGGTGAGGTCCTTCCAGGTGCCGGAGACGCCCTTGACGTCGGCCTGCCCGCCGAGGCGGCCCTCCGTGCCGACCTCCCGGGCGACCCGGGTCACCTCGTCGGCGAACGACGACAACTGGTCCACCATCGTGTTGATGGTGCTCTTCAGCTCCAGGATCTCGCCGTGCGCCGTGACGGTGATCTTCTGCGACAGGTCGCCCCGCGCCACCGCAGTGGCGACCTGGGCGATGCTGCGGACCTGGTCGGTGAGGTTGCCGGCCATCGAGTTGACGGAGTCCGTCAGGTCCCGCCAGGTGCCGGCGACGCCGCTGACCTGCGCCTGACCGCCGAGGCGGCCGTCGGTGCCGACCTCCCGGGCGACCCGGGTCACCTCGTCGGCGAACGACGAGAGCTGGTCCACCATCGTGTTGATGGTGCTCTTGAGCTCCAGGATCTCGCCCCGGGCGTCCACGGTGATCTTCTGCGACAGGTCGCCCCGCGCCACCGCCGTGGTCACCTGCGCGATGTTGCGGACCTGGCTGGTGAGGTTGCCGGCCATGAAGTTCACCGAGTCGGTGAGGTCCCGCCAGGTGCCGGCCACCCCGGGCACCTCGGCCTGCCCGCCGAGGCGGCCCTCGCTGCCGACCTCCCGGGCCACCCGGGTCACCTCGTCGGCGAACGACGAGAGCTGGTCGACCATCGTGTTGATGGTGACCTTCAGCTCCAGGATCTCGCCGCGCACGTCCACGGTGATCTTCTGCGACAGGTCGCCCCGCGCCACCGCCGTCGCCACCTCGGCGATGTCGCGGACCTGGTCGGTGAGGTTGCCGGCCATGGCGTTGACGGAGTCCGTGAGGTCCTTCCAGGTGCCCGACACGCCAGGCACCTCGGCCTGCCCGCCGAGCTGCCCCTCGGTGCCCACCTCGCGGGCCACCCGGGTCACCTCGGAGGTGAACAGCGACAGCTGGTCGACCATGCCGTTGAAGACGGTGGCGATCTCGCCGAGCAGGCCGTCGCCGTCCTCCGGCAGCCGGGTGCCGAAGTCCCCGTCGCGGACCGCGGTCAGGCCCGCCAACAACTGCCGCAGCCCGGGATCGGTCACCGGGCCGGGGGGTGCGAGGGGGGTCCCACCACCGTGCCGTGCCGCAGACCGCTCGACCATCGCTACCCCCGCACCGCGACCAGCCGGACGGCCCGCCCGTCCGGCAGCGACACCAAACCCGCGCAAGTATGCCCGGAAGGTCGCCCAAGCCGCATTGGGGGCGGCCGGCGGGTCGTCAGCGGCGGTCGGCCGCCGGGGTCGGCAGGCGGGCGCTGACCCAGGCGGTGGTGCCGCGGCCGTCGGCCCGGATCTCCAGCCCGTCGGTGAGCTGCTGGGCCAGCCACAGGCCACGGTGGCCGACCTCGTGGGGCGCGGGCAGGGCGACGCGTACGTCGCCGAGGCCGGGGCCGTCGTCGCCGATCTCGCAGGTGAGCAGGTCGCCGTCACGCCGCAGCCGCAGCCGGCCGCTGCCGCCGCCGTGCCGGACGACGTTGGTCACCAGCTCGTGCACCGCCAGCACGAAGTCCTCCAGGGCGACGTCGGCCAGCCCGGCCGCGCCGGCCGCGGCGGTGACGGCGTGGCGCAGGGCCGTCACCCGGTCGGCTCTGATGACCTCCGCCAACAGCGTCGCCCCGGCCCTCCCGCTGGACGCGCCGGCCCCCGCGCCGTCGCCGTCACCCCCACCGCTGCTCATGGCCGGACCGTACACGTACCGCCCCTGACGTGGGCGGGCCCGGGCAGTTTCCCACAGGTCAGGCCGCCGGGAGCCCGGCCATCAGCCGGATCTGCGCGGCGCGCGAGCGGGCGACGCGGTCGGCGAGGTCGCGCACCTCGGGGCCGACCGCCGCCGGCAGGTGCCGCCGGGCCAACGCGACGGCCGCGCGCTGATGGGCCGTGAGCACCTCCACGAGTACGGCGTCGAACCGGCCCGGCGGCGCGGCGCGCAGCCGGGCCAGGTCGGGGTCGGCGGTCGTCGGCGCGTCGCGGGTGGCGCTGGCGTCGCGGGTGGCGCTGGCGCCCTGGGCATCGCCGGTGTCGTGGGTGTCGTGGTGCGGATGGTGGCCCGGCGATCCGGGTGCGTCGCCGTCCGGGGCCGCGGCCAGCCAGCGCCGCATGGTGGCCAGCTCGTCCGCCTCGGTCACGTCGACGGCCGCCACGAGGGTGCGCAGCTCGGCGTCGGTGATCCGCCCGGTGGCCGCGGCGGCGATCACCCTGGTCCGGTCGTGGTGGGCCACCATCGCCCGCAGGAACGGCACGTCGGCCGGGGCGGGGGCCGACACGGCCGGCGGGGCCGGCAGCGGGCCGCCCGACGGGGCCGGGGTGGGCGGGCCGGGGTCCGGCGCGCAGCCGGCGACGGCCAGGAGAGCGGCGAGCGCCAGCGCCGCCCGGCGGGAGCGCGGCCGCCCCGCCCACCTCGGCCCCGTGCCCCCGGGCCGCACCCGGCGGCGGGTCAGAGCCGGGCCCACAGGGCGGGCACGTTCGGCGGCTCCCAGCCGGGCAGGGCGGTGTGGGCCTGCACGCACCGGTACGCCGCCCCGCCGTAGGTGACCTGGTCACCCACCCGGTACGCCTGACCGGCCGTCCAGGTGCCGCCCGGCGCGGGGGTGGTCGGCGCGGGGGTGGCCGTCCTCGTCGGCGACGGGGACGGCGTCGGGTTGGTGGGCGTGGGCGTGGGGGTGCCGCCGGTGCCGATCTGGAGGTCCACGCAGGAGTAGAACGCGTTGGCCGTGTCGGCGATGTTCCAGATGGCGAGCACCTTCTGCCGGCCCGACCAGCCGCCCAGGTTGACGGTGTGCGAGACGGTGGCGTCGGGCTGTCGCCCACCACCGTCGACGACGGCGAGCCGGGTCCCGCCGATCCAGTACTCCCAGTTGCTGGTGGCGTGCCGGGCGGTGTTGGTCCAGGTGAAGGTCACCGAGCTGCCGACGGGGGTGGCCGGCCAGCCCCGGGCGTCGTCGTCGAGGACGGCGAACTGGCCGATCCCGGCGCTGCAACTGCGCAGCCCCTTCGGGCCCTCGACGCTCTGCGGCTCGTACTTGATCTGGCCGCAGTCGGGGACCCGGCCCTGGGCGCAGAGCGCCTGCCGGCTCGGCGGTCCCGACACGTAGCCGTGCGCCTGGGCGGGCGCCGCGACGGCCAGGGAGGCGACGACGGCACCCGCCGACGCCAGCGGAAGGACGACCCTTCGACGCATGTGACGCTCCTTCGTTCGGGGCAGGCGTCGGCACACCGCGCCGAGCTGGTCCGATACGCCCGCCAGCGACATGCAAGAAACATAAATTAAACTTTCTTAACAGTAAACCCCCACCCCGCCCCGCCGCCCCGCCGCCACCCTCGGCGACCAAGAGAAGAGCGTCGGGCTGGAGATCAACCTCGACGCCCCTCCCTGACCACCGGGGGCGGCAGGGGGAGGACGGGCCCGGGAGGCGAGGCGGGCGGGGCAGGCGTTCTTTGTCCCTGGGCGAGGTCTCGAACAATTGATTCAGGTGGCGGCGTAGGCACAGATAGTCGGTTCCGCTCGGACAACACGCCATTGATGGCTGTTGACCGACTTTGCACCCTGCCGAAGACAGGAAAGTCTGCCTATCCGATAGGGAATCGGAATTGCGGTTCCGGCATTCCGGCCGCCCCAAAGAAACCGCCGGGACACCCTGACCGAGGGTGATCGTCACCAAAGCGAACCGGAGGACAGCCGCCCAGCTCAGGAGCGCTCCGACCGGCCGGGCCCACCGCCGACGACAACCGGTGGTCACCGGATCCTTCGCAGCCGACCGGACGGCGGCCGGCGGGCACCACAAAGACGGGTTGACGGGCCGCACCCCCAAGGCAATCATGACTGTCACTGGGCGGCGATTGACGCGATTCCGGATCGACGAATTCTCCCACGTCAGTGGGCTATTCGTGCTGTCCGCAGGACGCGCGCCGGCCACCGTTCCGCGGGCCGGAGAAAAGCCGGCGGAACACCCGTCAGGAACGAGCGAGGAGTCCGCCGGTGAACGGGAACGACGAAGCTCCCGCGCCGCCCCGGCCACGGCCGGCGACGCGCCCTGATCGACCGGAGGACCGCCTCGCCCTGCACGGCGGCGCGCCCGTCCGGAGCACCCCCTGGCCCACCTACGACAAGGGCGCGGTCTTCGTCCACCCCGAGGACGAGGAGGCCGCCTGCCGGGCGGTGCGCAGCCACCTCTACTTCCGCTACGACCACCGGCCGCAGCACGAGACCGAGTGCGGCCGGTTCGAGGACGAGCTGTGCCGCTTCTTCGGCACCCGGCACGCGCTCGCCGTGTCCAGCGGCACCGCCGCCCTCGCCCTGGCCATCATGGCGGCGCGGGTGCCCCCGGGCTCCCTGGTCGCCTGTCCCGGGTTCACGTTCGTCGCCACGCCGAGCGCGATCGTCATGGCCGGCTGCCAGCCGTTCCTCGTCGAGGTGGACGAGGACCTGCGGATGGACCTCGACGACCTGCGCCGCCGCTGGCAGCCGGGGATCGGGGCGATCCTCGTGGTGCACATGCGCGGCTTCGCCGCCGACGCCGAGGCCCTCGCCGCGTTCGCCGCCGAGATGGGCGTGCCGCTGATCGAGGACGCGGTGCCCGCGCTCGGCGCGGAGCTGCGCGGGCGCAAGCTCGGCACGTTCGGGGCGGCGGGCGCGTTCAGCACCCAGTCGGACAAGGCGCTCAACTGCGGCGAGGGCGGCTTCCTGGTCACCGACGACACCGAGCTGTTCGCCCGCGCGGTGGCGCTGTCCGGGGCGTACGAGGGGCGGCTGCGGCGACACTTCCCCGACGCCGAGCCGCCGCTGACCGGCCTCGACCTGCCCCTGCTCAGCCTGCGCATGGACGAGATCCGCGCGGCGCTGCTGCGCGCCGAGATGGCCCGGCTGCCGCAGCGGCTGCGGCTGTTCCACCGCAACTACGACCGGGTCGCCGCCGCGCTGGCCGACGTGCCGGGCATCGCGATCCGCCGCCCGGTCGCCCCCGGGGCGTACCTCGGGGAGGCGTTCGTGTTCCGGGTGCCCGGCGGCGACGCGGGCTGGTTCGCCCGCGCGCTGTGCCGGGAGGGCATCGACGCGCGCAACATCGGCGCCGACGACGACCTCAACGTCCGCGCGTTCTGGAACTGGCGGTTCGCGTACGACACCGACGACGTCGACGTGATCCGGGCGATGCTGCCGCGCACCGCCGGCTACCTGCGCGAGGCCGTCGACGTGCCGCTGTCGTCGAACCTGACCACCGACGACTGCGACGACCTGGTGCGGGCGGTGCGCAAGGTGGCCGCCGCGCGGGACGCGGCACCCGTCGGGCCGCCGTCGGACGGGGCGGGGCCCGTGGTCGCGCCGGCCGGGGCGGCGGAGCCGGTGGGCCGATGACGGACGACCCCGGCCGCGCCGTGCCGCGCCCCGCCCTGGTCGGCATCTTCGGCGGGTTGTTCGCCGGCTACCTGGGCCTCACCGCCGTCATCCCGGTGCTGCCGGCGTTCCTGCGCGACCGGCACGCCGCCGGGGACCTGGTCGTCGGCCTGGTCGTCACGGTCACCGCCGGGACGGCGCTGCTCGTGCGGCCCGTCGCCGGTGCGCTGGCCGACCGGTACGGCCACCGCACCGTGATGCTCGTCGGCGCGCTCGTCGCGGCCCTGGGCGGGCTGCTCTACTTCCTGCCGCTCGCGGTGCCGGCGCTGGTGGCGGTGCGGCTGCTGCTCGGCGCGGGCGAGGCCGCCCTGTTCACCGCCGGGGCGGTGTGGACGGTGGCGCTCGCCCCGCACCACCGCCGGGGCCAGCTCATCGGCCTGTACGGGGTGAGCATGTGGGGCGGCATCTCCGCCGGCACCTTCCTCGGCGCGACCCTGCAACAGGTCTCCTTCACCGCCGTCTGGGCGCTCGCCGCCGCCGCTCCCCTGCTGGCCGCCGCCCTGATCGCCGTGGTCCCGGCGCCCCACGGGGAGCCCGGGGCCGCAGCGCGCGGGGAGCCCGGGGCCGCAGCGCGCGGGACATCCAGGGGCGGCGGTGGGCTGCTGCTGCGCCCGGCGCTGCTGCCCGGCACGGCGCTCGCCCTCGGCGCCGCCGGTTACGCCGGCCTGGCCGCGTTCGTCGTGCTGCACCTGGACGCGCGCGGCATCGGCTCCGGCGTGCTGGTGCTGAGCTGCTTCAGCGCCGTGTACGCCGGCACCCGCCTGGTCATCGGCCACCTGCCCGACAAGCTGGGCCCCCGCCGGGTGGCGGCCTGGTCGGCGGCCGGCGAGGCGGTCGGCCTGACGATCGTCGCGCTCGCGCCGAACCTGCCCGTCGCCGTGGCCGGGGGCGTGGTCACCGGCGTCGGCTTCTCGCTGCTGCACCCGTCGCTGGCGTTGATGGTGATGAACCGGGCCGAGCCGACGCGGCAGGGGGCGGCCATCGGGGCGTACACCTCGTTCTGGGATCTGGGGCTCGCGGTGTGGGGTCCGGTGACGGGCCTGGTGGCCGCAACCCTCGACTACCCGGCCGTGTTCGGCGTCGGTGCGGTGTGCGCCGTCGCGGCGGCGGCCATGGCGGCGTGGATCGGCCGCCCGGCGGCCGACCCCGGCAGTCCCGGCGGGCCCGGCGGCGCACGGACGGAGGCCCGCGCGGCATGAGCGACCTGACGGTCCTGTGCGTCACCGGCTGGTGCCGCAACGGCAGCACCATCATCGGCAACGTCCTCAACGAGGTGCCCGGCTTCTTCCACGTCGGCGAGCTGCACTTCCTGTGGAAGAACTCCACCGGCCGGGGCGTCAACGGGCTGTGCGGCTGCGGCCGGGAGCTGACCGCCTGCGACATCTGGTCGCGGGTGCTGCCCGTCGGGCGGCCCGCCGGCCTGTCGGCCGACGCACACGCCGAACAGGTGATCGGCCGCCAGCGGTCCCGGGTACGCACCCGGCACACCTGGCGGGTGCTGCGCCGGGGCCTGTACGACGACGAGATCCGCGCCCACGCCGAGCTGATGGGCCGGGTCTACCGGGCGGTCGCCGAACGCACCGGCGCGCACACCATCGTGGACACCACGAAGATCCCCGGCGAGGCGGCCCTGCTGGCGCACCTGCCCGGGATCACCCCCTACTACGTGCACCTGGTGCGCGACCCGCGCGCCGTGGCGCACTCCTGGCGGGAGCCGAAGCAGTACGTGTACGCGATGTCGGCCGCCCGGAGCACCGCGTACTGGCACGGGTTCAACCTGGCCTCGGCGGCGATCACCCGGCGGCACCCGCAGCGCTCGACGCTGCTGCGCTACGAGTCGTTCGCCGCCGACCCGGCCGGCACGGTCGACGCGCTGCTGCGGCTGTGCGGGGCCGACCCGGCCGGCAACCCGGTGCGCGGGCGCACCGTCGAACTGGGCACCAACCACACGGTGACCGGCAACCCCGACCGGTTCCGCAGCGGCCCGACCGTGATCCGCGACAGCGACGAGGCGTGGCGGCGCACCCTGTCGGCCGCCGACCGGCTGGCCGCCACCGCCCTGGCCCAGCCCCTGTTCACCCGCTACGGCTACCGGTCGGCCGGGGCGGGCCGGCTGTCACCGACCGGCGGAAGGTAGGAGACGTGGATCTGGGGCTCACAGGACGGGTGGCGCTCGTCGCGGGCGGGTCCAGCGGCATCGGGCTGGCCTGCGCGAAGGAGTTCGCCGCCGAGGGCGCGCACGTGGCGATCTGCGGCCGGGACCCGGACCGGCTCGCCGCCGCCGAGCGGGAGCTGGCCGGGGTGGCGAAGGGCCGGGTCAGCGCCACCGCGGTGGACGTCACCGACGCCGACGCGGCCCGCCGCTGGGTCGACGGGGTGGCCGCCGACCTCGGCGCGGCGCACGTGCTGCTGGTCAGCGGCGGCAGCCCGCCGATCGGCCCGGCCGCCCTGTTCGAGACGGCCGACTACCGGGCCGCCGTCGACCGGGTACTGCTGCCGGCCGTCGGGCTGGCCCTCGCGGCGCTGCCGCACCTGCGCGCCGCCGGCTGGGGGCGGCTGATCTTCGTCGCCTCGGAGACCGCCGCCGTGCCGATCGCCCCGCTGCTGCTGTCCGGGGTGACCCGGGCCGCGCTGGTCCGCTTCGCCCAGGGCCTCGCCGTGGACGTGGCCCGCGACCGGATCACCGTCAACGTGCTCGCCCCCGGCTCGGTGCGCACCCCGCCGATGGAGCGGGCCGCCGCCCGGCTCGCCGGCGACGACGGCGACGTCGAGGGGCAGCTCGCCGCCATGGGCCACCACAGCGCGCTGGGCCGGCTGGCCCGCCCCGAGGAGGTCGCAGCGGTGGCCGCGTTCCTGGCCAGCGAGCGGGCCTCGTTCGTCACCGCCGGGGTGCACCTGGTCGACGGCGGCGCGAGCGCCACCGGACCGGACCTGCCGCACCTCACCGGCGTCCGGAAGGACACCTACGCCTGAGATCCCCATCCCGGCGGCGGCCTCGCCGGCCGGCGGCACAGCACGAAGGAGTGCGCGATGTCCACGACCAGCCCCACGTTCACCGAGCGGGACGTCTCCGAGTTCTTCGACCAGACCACCCAGACGTACCTCAGCTTCTGGGACAGCGAGGGCGTCCTGCACACCGGCTACTTCGCCGACGACGCCGACACCGACTACCACGCCGCCGCCGACCGCACCTCGGACCTGCTGGCCGCCGAGGCGGGCATCGACGCCGGATCGACGGTGCTCGATGTCGGCTGCGGCTGCGGCAACTTCCTGCTGCGGCTGGCCGGGCAGACCGGCTGCCGGGGCGAGGGCCTGGACCTGAGCATCGAGCGGGTCCGGCTCGCCCAGGCCAAGCTCGCCGAGCGGGGCACCGCGGGCGTCACCTTCCGGCACGGCTCGGCCACCGCCATGCCGTACGACGCGGGGGCCTTCAGCCACCTGGTCAGCCAGGACGCGCTGTTCCTGGTGCCGGACAAGCCGCGCAGCCACGCCGAGATGCACCGGGTCCTCGCCCCCGGCGGGATCCTCGCGGTCACCGACTTCCTCCAGCCCACCACCGACATCGGCGAGGCCGCCCGCCGGCACGTCTACGACCGGGTGCGGTGGAGCGGCGGCTACTCCCTCGACGGGTACGCCGAGGCGCTGACCGCCGCCGGCTTCGAGGTGCTGACCGCCCGCAGCCTCGACAGCCACATCCGGCAGACGTACCGGGTGCTCGGCGAGACGGCCCGGCAGCGGGCCGCCGCCACCGACGACCCGGCCGCCCGGGAGTGGATCCTCGGCTTCGCCGCGTCCTGCGGCGAGATCCAGGCCGCCATCGACCGGGGCGAGTTCGGCTGGGGCATGTTCGTCGCCCGCAAGCCCGCCGCGCGGTGACGACCCGAACCGACGCGCAGTGACGACCCGAACCGACGCGCAGTGACGACGAACCGACCGGAAGGTGTGCGCCCGATGCAACGAACCGACGTCATCAAACGGACCATCGCCGAGGTCGTCGAGGACCGCCGCAAGCAGCTCTCGCCGGGGCAGGTCTTCGTCGACGCCTTCGCCGAGGGCGGCTTCGACACCCGCGTCGACTACGACGTCACCATCACCGACTCCCTGACCAGCTCCCGGCGCAAGCCGCGCTACCCGTCGCGCAACATGCTCAAGGTGGTGGACCTGTCCCGCGACCCGCAGGAGTTCTACTGGCACGAGAGCCCCGCCCGCCCCGACGACCCGGCCGTGGACGGCGCGGACCTGCGGCGGGAGGCCGCCAACCACTTCCACCGCTCCCCCATCCCGCCGCTGTTCACCACGAAGGCGTGGGTGCAGGTGCCCGACGGGCTGTGGGACGACCCGACCAGCTTCGCCGAGTTCATCAACTACCGCCTGGTGGTGCGGCTCGCCACCGCCGAGAACGTCACCATCCTGCGCGGCGAGGGCGGCCTGCTGACCATGCCGGACATCGCCCGGCTCACCGACGGAGGCCCGTTCGGCTCCACCATCCTGTCGGCCTGCAACGAGGTGGAGCAGAACGGCAGCACCGCCGACGGGCTGATCATCAACCCGGCCGACTACTACCGGCTGCTCGGCTCCGGCACCCTGATGCGCGACGTCGAGGAGAACGGCGTGTTCATCGTCCGGACCCGGCTGGTCGACCCGGGCACGGCGATCGTCGGCGACTTCGGCCACGGCGCGCTGCTGTTCGACGCCGGCCGGTCGATGATCTCCTTCGCCGAGCCGCCGCCGGGCACGTTCGCCGAGCCCGGGGTGGCGCTGACCGCCGAGATCTACGAGCGGGTGGTGCTCAACCTGCCCACCTGCTTCTTCGTGGTCAGCCTCTAGGCCGCCGCGATGTCGACGCCGCCCGCGCCGCGCCCACCCGGCGACGACCCCGACGTGCTGGTGGTCGGCGCGGGCGTCG
Organism: Micromonospora sp. WMMD712; assembly: GCF_029581295.1. Classification (NCBI taxonomy): domain Bacteria; kingdom Bacillati; phylum Actinomycetota; class Actinomycetes; order Micromonosporales; family Micromonosporaceae; genus Micromonospora; species Micromonospora sp. WMMD712. The sequence goes on along the minus strand of NZ_CP120743.1, from coordinate 304,253 downwards.
TCGGCCTGTTCTGCGCCTGGTTCCTGGCCCGCGCCGGGCACCGGGTCACCGTCGTCGACCGGGGCGAGATCGGCGACCCGGCGGCCTGCTCGTCGGGGAACACCGGCTTCGTCGGCACCCAGGGCGCCGCGCCCCTGGCCGAGCCGGGCGTGCCCGCGAAGGGGCTGCGCTACCTGCTCGACCCGGAGAGCCCGTTCCACGTGCGCCCCCGCCCCGACCCGGCCCTGCTGGCCTGGCTGTGGCACTTCCGCCGCCGCTGCACCGAGCAGCACGCCCGCGCCGCGTTCGACGTGCTGCTCACCCTCAAGCAGCGCAGCCTCGCCATCCTGCGCGAGGTGTGCGCGACCGGCCCGCTCGCCGACACCCTCACCGCCCAGGGGATGCTGCTGGCCTGCAAGACCCCGGAGGGCTTCGCGGCGGCCCGCGCCTCCGTGCCGGCGGCCGTCGCCCGGGGCGTACCGCTGCGGGTGCTCGACCCCGGCGAGCTGGCCGCCCTCGAACCGGGCGTCGCGTTCGACGTGGCCGGGGCCCTGCTCAACGCCGAGGGGGCCGCGCTGCGCATCCCCGCCTTCCTGGTCGCGTTCGCCGACGCGCTGCGGGCCGCGGGCGTCGACATCCGCACCCACACCGAGGTACGCGACTTCGAGGTGACCGGCGGCCGGGTGCGGGCCGTGCGCACCAGCGGCGGCGACCTGCGCCCCGCCGAGGTGGTGCTCGCCGCCGGGGTCTGGTCGGTGGCCTGCGCCCGCCGGCTCGGCGTCGACCTGATGCTCCAGCCCGCCAAGGGGTACGCGGTCGACGTCGCCGCCGGCGCGCACCCGCCCCGGCTGCCGGTCCTGCTCAGCGAGGGCAAGGTGGCCGTCATGCCGCTGGGCGACCGGCTGCGGCTGGCCGGCACCCTGGAGCTGGTCGGCATGGACACCAGCGTCTCGCCGCGCCGCGTCGACGGCATCGTGCGCACCGTCGCGGCGTACCTGCCGGGGCTGGACACCGACCGGCGGGTGCGGGTGTGGAGCGGGCTGCGCCCCTGCACCCCGGACAGCCTGCCGCTGCTCGGCCGGCCCGGGGCGTGCCGCAACGTGGTCGTCGCCGCCGGGCACGGCCACATCGGGATGGGCCTGGCCCCGGCGGGCGGCCGGCTCGTCGCCCAGCTCGTCGGCGGCGAACGCCCCGAGCTGGACCTCGCGCCCTTCGCCGTGGACCGCTGGCGGCGTCGCCCGTTCGCCCGGAGGAACCGATGATGCCGTCGCGGCGCAACCGACTCGCGGAGGAACCGATGACCGACGCCCCGATCGGCGTGCTCTGCCTGGACACCTCGTTCGAGAAGATCCCCGGGCACATCCGCAACCCGGCCACCTTCGACTTCCCCGTCGTCTACCGGGTCGTCGAGGGGGCCACGCCGCAGCGGCTCGTCCGGGAGGCCGACCCGACGCTGCTGGAGCCGTTCGTGGCGGCGGCCCGGGACCTGGAGGCCGCCGGCGTCGCCGGGATCACCGGGGCGTGCGGGTTCCTGGTGCTGTTCCAGGCCGAGCTGGCCGCCGCCGTGTCGGTGCCGCTGTGGTCGTCGAGCCTGCTCCAGCTCGACCTGGCGCACCGGATGGTCGGCCGGCCGGTCGGGCTGCTCGTCGCCGACTCCGCCGCGCTCACCCCGCGTCACCTCGCCGCGATCGGCGCGGAACACGTGCCGGTGCGGGTGACGGGCATGGCCGGGCAGCCGGAGTTCACCGAGGTGATGCTGGAGGGCCGCCGCGACGCGCTCGACGCCGACCGGCTCGAACGGGAGGTGCTCGACCGCGTCGACCAGCTCGCCGGGGCGCACCCCGAGCTGGGGGCGCTGGTGATCGAGTGCACGGACCTGGTGCCGTTCGCGCACGCCGTCCAGGCCCGCCTGGGCCTGCCGGTGTTCGACATCGTCACGCTCACCACCATGCTGCACGCGACGCTGACCCGCCGCCCGTACCCCCGCAAGGGCTGACGGCACGGGCGGCGGCGAAGGTCAGGCGCGGCGGGCGTACGGGGCGATGGGGTTGGCCAGGGTGCCGGCGAACTGGAGCGCCGCCGACGGGTCGGACAGGTCCACCATCTGCTGGTTGTCGCGGAGCTGGAGCCGGTTGAGGCAGGAGTGCGCGAACTCCGGCGCGAACAGGTCGTAGCGGGCCAGCCGGTCGGCCAGGTGCGGCACCCGGGCGGCGTAGTCGGCCGCGCAGTCGGCGACCGCGCGCCAGAACTCCTCCTCGGTGAGCAGCCCCGCGTCGGTGCAGACCACGTTGAGGTGGCGCAGGAAGCAGGAGAACACGTCGGTGAAGATCGACAGGATCTTCTCGCCCTCGGGGATGTTCGCCCGGACCCGGTGCACCGCCTCGGGCAGGTCGGCGTCCGGGTCCATCACCACGATCTCCTCGGCGATGTCCTTGAAGATCGCCCGCTCCACCGCCCCGTCGCGCAGCACCAGGATGACGTTCTCGCCGTGCGGCATGAACGCCAGGTCGTAGGCGTAGAGGGAGTGCAGCAGCGGGGTGAGGTACGCGTCGAGGTAGCGGCGCAGCCACACCGGCGCGGGCAGCCCCGACTCGGCGACCAGGGCGGCGACGAACGACCCGCCGGCCGAGTCGACGTGCAGCAGCGACGCCATGGTGGCCAGCCGCCGCCCCGGCTCCAGGCCCGGCACCGGGCTCTCCCGCCACAGCGCCGCCAGCATCTTGCGGTACGGGGAGTACCGGTCGGTGGCCGCCTCGAACCGGCGGTTGCGGTAGCCGATCGCGGCCTGCTCCCGCAGGATCGTCAGCCCGGTGGACCTGAGCACCTCGTCGCGTTCGATCAGGTCGGCGAGCCAGTCGTTGATCGCCGGGGTGGCCTCCATGTACGCCGCCGACAGGCCCCGCACGAAGCCCATGTTGAGCACGGACAGGGCCGTCTTGACGTAGTGCCGCTCGGGCCGGGTGACGTTGAAGAACGTCCGCACGGACTGCTGGGCGAGGTGCTCGTCGGGGCCGGGGCCGAGGCAGACCAGCCGCTGCTCGGCCACGTCGGCGGCGAACGTGACGGCGGTCCGGTTCCACCACTGCCACGGGTGCACCGGCAGGTAGAGGTAGTCGGCCGGATCGAGGCCGAGGCCGGTGAGGGTGGCGGCGAACCCGGCGAGCGCATCGTCGCCCAGCTCCGCCCGGTACAGGGCGTCCGCGTCGGTGTCGGCCGTGCAGGTGAAGGTGGTGTGGTCGCGGTGGGCGGCGAGCCAGAGCAGCCGCACGGGCCGGCCCACCTCCGGGGCGTACCGGTGATATTCGTCGATGCCGAAGCCGATGCGGCCGTTGTTGGCGACGAAGCCGGGGTGGCCCTCGGTCATCCGGGTCTCGACCGTCTGGAAGTCGGCGCGGGCCAGCTCGGCGGCGGGGATCTCGGGCCGGTCCAGCTTGTACGCCCAGCCGGCCAGGGTGGAGGTGATCTCCTCCAGGTAGACCGGCAGCACGCGGTCGGTGAGGCCGAGCGTGCCGCGCAGCTCCACGCACAGGTCGAGGGCGTCCAGCGGCAGCTCCACGCCGTCGCGGCGGCGGGTGATGCTGGCCGGGTCGACGTGCCAGTGGTCGAGGGCGAGCCGGCGGGCGGCGAACCGGTAGGCGACGGCGCCGTCGTCGCTGCGCACCTCGTAGACGGCGGACGCGCCGGGCTCCGGGGCCGCGCCGACGGGCTCGGGGGTGAGCAGCCGCTCGTGGGAGAACTCGGCGAGGGCCTTGCGGACCAGCAGCCGGTTGGCGCGCGCCCACGTGCCGGGGGTGAGGTGGGCGACGGCGTCCTGCGGGTCCACGGTGTCCGGTCCTTGGGGCGGAGCCGCGGTGGCGGCGGCGAACTGGGCGCGGGTGCAGAACGAGAGCAGGCCGGTCTTGGCGGGCAGCGCGACGGTGCCGGCGGGGGTGAAGCCGACGGCGGCGTTGAGGGCGTGCACGGCGGTGTTGCGCACGTCCGGCTCGACGACCACCCGGCGGTGCGCGGGGTCGGCGAACAGCCACGCCATCACGGTGGTGATGACGGCGCGGGTGAAGCCGGAGACCGGGGTGTCGGTGGGCGCGCAGAGGAAGTGCATGCCCACGTCGCCGGGGCGGGCCGGGTAGCGCCCGGCCAGCTCGACCCGCGCCGGGTCGTAGCGCTCGACGAGGAACGCGGGCTCGCCGCGCCACAGGCCGACGAACGCGTCGTGGTGCGGGTCGGCGGCGATGCGGGCGTACTCGGCGGCGACCCGGGCCACGTCGGCGTCGCCCATCAGCCAGAACGCGGCCTTCGGGTGGGTCACCCACGAGTGCAGCAGCGCGGCGTCCGCGGCCGGGTCGAGGGTACGCAGGGCGAACTCGCCGAGCCGGGGGTCGGTGCGGGTGTAGAGGGTCCCGGTCACGCCCCCACCCCCGCCGGGACGCCGAACTCCTGGAACGCGATGCGCCGCTCCACCGGGTAGGGCTCGCGGCCCAGCAGCTCCCGGATGATCACGGAGTTGCGGTACGGGCCCATGCCCAGGTCGGGCGAGGTGACGCTGTGGGTGTGGGTGCCGCCGTTCTGGAGGAAGATCCGGCCGGCGTGGTCGACGCGGTAGTCGCGGGCCACGTCGAGGCGGCCGTGGGAGTCGAAGCGCAGCAGGTGGCGCACCGGGTCGAGGAAGTCCGGCACCTGGAAGCGGTAGCCGGTCGCCAGCACCAGCCCCTCGGTGGTCAGGTCGAACTCGCCGCCCTGCTCGACGTGGCGCAGCCGCAGCGCGTACGCGCCGTCGGCGGGCTCCGCGCCGGTCACCTCGGTGTTGGTGAGCAGCCGGGTGTCCACCGGCCCGGCGATGCTCTTGGCGTACAGCAGGTCGAAGATGTCGTTGATCAGGTCGGCGTCGATGCCCTTGAACAGGCCCTTCTGCTCGGCTTCGAGGCGGTAGCGGGTGGCCTCGGGCAGGGCCCGGAAGTAGTCGACGTAGTCCGGGGACGTCATCTCCAGGGTGAGCTTCGTGTATTCCAGGGGGAAGAACCGGGGCGAGCGGGTGACCCAGTTCAGCCGGTAGCCGTACGTGTCGATGTCGGCCAGCAGGTCCTGGTAGATCTCGGCGGCGCTCTGCCCGGAGCCGACGACGGTGACGCTGCGGCGGCGGCGCAGCGCGTCGCGGTGCGCCAGGTAGTCGGAGGAGTGCACGACGCCGTCGCCGCCGAGCCCGGCGCAGGCCGCCGGCACGTGCGGCGGGGTGCCGGTGCCGAGCACCAGGTTGCGGGCATGGTGGGTGACGGTCTCGCCGGTGGCGGTGACCGTGGCGGTCACCGCGAACACGTCGTCGGCCGGGTCGTGGGTGACGGCGGTGACCCGCTGGCCGAGGCGCACGCTGGTCAGCTTCTGCACCGCCCACCGGCAGTACGCGTTGTACTCGCTGCGCAGCGGGTGGAACCGCTCGCGGATGTAGAACGGGTAGAGCCGACCGGTCTCCTTGAGCCAGTTGAGATACGAGAACGGCGAGGTGGGGTCGGCGAGGGTGACCAGGTCGGCCAGGAACGGGGTCTGCAACCGGACGTTCTCCAGCAGCATCCCGGGGTGCCAGTCGAAGGTGTCGCGGGCCTCCAGGAACAGGCAGTCCAGGTCGGACAGCGGCTCGGCGAGGCAGGCCAGGCCCAGGTTGTACGGGCCGAGCCCGACGGCGACGACGTCACGGGTGGGCATGGGGTCGCTTTCTGCGCGGGGTCGGGGTGGTGGGCACGGTCGCCGGTCAGCCGACCGGGCAGGGGGCGACGGCGGCCCGCTCGCACACGTACCGGTCGGCGTGCGCGGCGATCAGGTCGACGACGTGCGCCACGTCGTCGAGGGTGGTCTCCGGGTTGAGCAGGGTGAACTTGAGATACTGCCGGCCGTCGACCCGGGTGCCGGCGACGACGGCCGCGCCGGAGGCGGCCAGGGCGCGGCGGGCGTGCCGGTTGGCGTCGTCGGCGAGGTGGCCCGCCGGGGCCGGCGGCAGGTAGCGGAACACGACGGTGCTCAGCGTGGGCCGGGTGACCACCTCGAAGCGGGGGTCGCCGGCCAGCAGCCGCCACGCCCCGTCGGCCCGGTCGATGACCTCGTCGAACAGCTCGCCGACCGCGTCGGGGCCCATCATCCGCAGGGTCAGCCACAGCTTCAGCGCGTCGAAGCGGCGGGTCGTCTGGAGGCTCTTGTCGACCTGGTTGGGCAGTTGCTCCCCGCTGGCGCGGGGGGCTGGGTTGAGGTAGTCGGCGTGGTAGGTGGCGTGCCGCAGCACCTGCCCGTCGCGCACCAGCAGGGCGCTGGAGGAGACGGGCTGGAAGAACGACTTGTGGTAGTCGACGGTCACCGAGTCGGCGCGTTCGATGCCGGCGAGCAGGTGCCGCCGGGTGGGCGAGACCAGCAGCCCGCAGCCGTACGCGGCGTCGACGTGCAGCCGCGCCCCGGCGGCGGCGCACCGGTCGGCGATGGCGTCGAGGGGGTCGATGGAGCCGAAGTCGGTGGTGCCGGCGGTGGCGACGACGGCCATCACGGTGTGCCCGTCACGGTGGCAGCTCGTCAGTTCGGCGTGCAGCGCGTCGGGGCACATCCGGCGGTCGGCGTCGGTGGGCACCGTGCGCACGGCGTCGGCGTCGAGGCCGAGCAGGGTGGCGGCCTTCTGCACGCTGAAGTGCCCGGCGGCGGAGGTGAGCACCCGCAGCCGGGGCAGCAGCTCGCGGCGGGGGGCCGGGTCGCGGGCGCACGCCTCCTCCCGGGCCAGCAGCAGGGCCTGGAGGTTGGACTGGGTGCCGCCGCTGGTGAAGACGCCGTCGGCCGCGGGCCCGAGGCCGATGCGCCGGGCCGTCCAGTCGATGAGGCGGCGCTCGATGAGGGTGCCGCCGGCGCTCTGGTCCCAGGTGTCCAGCGAGGAGTTCACGGCGGTGAGCACGGCCTCGCCGAGCAGCGCCGGGATCACCACCGGGCAGTTGAGGTGGGCCAGGTAGCGGGGGTGGTGGAAGTAGACGGCGTCGCGGAGGTACACCTCCTCCAGCTCGTCGAGGGCGGCGGTGGCGTCGGCGAGCGGCCGGTCCAGGTCGACGGCGGCCACGGCCGGGGCGAGCGCGGCCGGGGTGACGCCGCTGAACGGCCGGTCGGTGCGCGCGATGCGGGTGCCGACCCGGTCGATGCCCTCGGCCAGCACCCGCCGGTAGTCCTCGGCGGTGCCGGTGGTCAACAGGTGGGAGCGGGGGGTGCCCGCCACGGCGTCAGCTCACCTTCTTCGCGGCGGCGATGGCCTTCGCCAGGTTCTCCAGCAGCGGCGCGGCGCCGGCGTAGGAGAAGCGCGGGACGGCGTCCCACGGCGTGACCTGGTTGGCCTTGACGGCCGGCAGCGCCGCCCAGGTGGGCTTCTTCGCCAGGTCGGCCGGTTGCAGGGCGGTGGTGCGGTTGTCCAGCAGGATCAGGTCGGCCGGGAACTTGTCGGCGTTCTCCCAGCTCAGGGCCTCGAAGTAGTCGCCCTGCTCCAGCTTCGTCGGCACCACGATGTCGACGCCCAGCTCCGCGAAGTACATCAGGTCGGTGCTGACCTTCGGGTTGGAGGCGTAGAACACGTCGGGGCTGCCGGACGCGGCGAGGACCTTGATGCCGGGGTTGGCCTTGACGGCCTGCCGGACGCTCTCGGCCGCCGCCTCGAACCGGGCCTTCGCGTCGGTGACCTTCTTGGCCTTCAGGTCCGCGCCGAGCGCGGCGGCCAGGGCCGCGTACCGCTCGATGGGCTGGCTCATCGGCACCCGGGCGGTCTGGATGGCGACGGCGGGCGCGAGGGCGAGGATCTTGTCCTTGCTCTCGTCGGGGACGTACCAGAACGCGCCCGGGTCGTACATGTGGGTGACCAGCAGCTCGGGGCGCAGGGCGGCGTACTTCTCGATGCTGAACTCGCCCCAGACGTTGCCGAGCACCGTCACCTTGCCGACGTCGAGGTCGCCGGCCTGCGGCTCCTTCGAGCCGTCGGCGCGGGTGGTCTCGCCGAACACGCCGACGAGCTGGCTGTCGAGTCCGAAGTCGACGAGCGCCGCGGCCACGCCGGTGAAGGCGACCACGCGGGTCGGGGTGGCGTCCCGGGTCACCTTCTCGGGCCGGTCGTCGGTGAACGACCACGGCCCGCCGGTGCCGGCCGGCGACGCGGAGTCGTCGGAGCCGCCGCAACCGCCGAGCAGGGCGCTGACGGCGAGGGCGCCGCCGGCGGAGAGCAGGCCGCGGCGGGTCAGGCGCGGGCGGGACACGGGTACGGGCATGACGGCTTCTTTCCGCTCCGGGGTGGTCCGATGACCAAGGGCGAGGTTAAGTTACCCTAACCTAAGTTATTGTCAACAGCCCTCAGCGATCGATTTCCACCACACAGGAGCTTCCGCTGTCCGTCACCGACTCGTCGCCGAACGCACCCGCGCCGGCGGCGACGCCCCCCGCCCCGCCACCGCGACGCGGCCGACCCGCGGCCCGGGTCGCCGGGCTGCTGGCCGCGTCAGCCCTGCTCACGGCCGTGTGCGCGGTCAGCCTCGCCGTCGGCGCGCGGCAGCTCGGCCTCGCCGACGTCTGGGCGGGACTGTGGGACCCCGCCGCCCCCGCGCACGCGGTGGTGCAGCAGATGCGGCTGCCGCGCACCCTGCTCGGCCTGCTCGCCGGGGCCGCCCTCGGGGTGGCCGGCGCGATCATGCAGGCCGTCACCCGCAACCCCCTCGCCGACCCCGGGCTGCTCGGCATCAACGCCGGCGCGTCCGCCGCCGTGGCCAGCTCCGCCGCGTTCCTCGGCGTCGCCACCGTCGGCGGGTACGTCTGGTTCGCCCTGGCCGGCGCGGCGGCCGTCACCGCCCTCGTCTACACCGTCGGCGGCGGCCGGGGCGCCACCCCCGCCCGCCTCGCCCTCGCCGGGGCGGCGCTCAACGCGGCCCTCTACTCCTACGTCAGCGCGGTGATGCTGCTCGACGCGGCCTCGCTGGAGAAGATGCGGTTCTGGACCGTCGGCTCGCTGGCCAGCGCCGACCTCGCCACGGTGGCCCGGGTGCTGCCGTTCGTCGCGGTCGGACTGGTGATCGCTCTCGCGGCGGCCCGCCCGCTCAACGCCCTCGCCCTCGGCGACGACCAGGCCCGCGCGCTGGGCGCCAACCCCGCCGTGGTCCGCGCCGCCGTCATCGTCGCCGTCACCCTGCTCTGCGGCGCGGCCACCGCCGCCTGCGGGCCGCTCGTCTTCGTCGGGCTGCTCGTGCCGCACCTCGTGCACGCCCTCACCGGGCCGGACCTGCGCTGGCTGCTGCCGGCGTGCGCGCTGCTCGCCCCCGTGCTGCTGCTCGGCGCCGACGTCGCCGGCCGGGTCCTCGGCCGCCCCGGCGAACTCCAGGTCGGCATCATGACCGCCGTGCTCGGCGGGCCGCTCTTCCTGCACCTGGTCACCCGCACCCGGGCGGTGCGCGCGTGAGCGTCGTCCGCGTCCGAGGCTGGTCGGTGCGGTTCCGGGCCCGCGCCCTGCTCGTCGGGATCGGCTGCGCCCTGGCCGCCGGCGCGCTCGGCGTGCTGTCGATCGGCGGCGGCGACTACCCGATGAGCCCCGCCGACGTGCTGCGCACCCTTGCCGGCGGCGGCACCCCCGCCGAGGACTTCATCATCGGCGAGCTGCGGCTGCCCCGGCTCGTCACCGCGCTGCTCGTCGGTGCCGCCCTCGCCCTCGGCGGCGCGGTCTTCCAGGCCCTCGTGCGCAACCCGCTCGGCAGCCCCGACATCCTCGGCGTCACCCAGGGCGCGGCCACCGGCGCGCTCCTCGTCGTGGTCGTCGGCGGCGGCACCCTCGCCCTGGCCGGCGCGGCCGTGGCCGGCGGGCTGGCCACCGGCGTCCTGCTGTGGGCGGTGGCCTGGGCGCGTGGCGCGCACGGCCACCGGCTGATCCTCGCCGGCATCGGCGTCGCCGCGATCCTCACCGGCGTCAACGGCTGGCTGTTGACCCGCGCGCAGCTCATGGACGCCGCCCGAGCCGTGCTCTGGCTCACCGGCAGCCTCGACGGGCGCGGCTGGGCGCAGGCGGTGCCCGTCGCCGTCACCCTCGCCGTGGCGGTGCCGGTGGTGCTGTTCGCCTGCGGGCCCGCGCTGCGGATGACCGAACTGGGCGACGACACGGCCGCCGCGCTCGGCGTCCCGGTGCGGGGCCTACGCACGACGCTGCTGGTCGCGGCGGTGCTGCTGGTCTCCGTCGCCGCCTCGGCCGCCGGGCCGGTCAACTTCGTCGCGCTCACCGCGCCGCACCTGACCCGCCGGCTCACCCGCGCGCCCGGCCCCAACCTGGCCGCCGCCATGGCGCTGGGCGCGGCGATGCTGGTCGCCGCCGACCTGATCGCCCAGCGCGGCTTCCCCGGCCACCAGCTCCCCGTCGGCGTCGTCACCGGCGCGCTCGGCGGCGGCTACCTGGTGTGGCTGCTGGCCACCGAACGCCGCGCCGGCCGGCTGTGAAAGGAGGGGCACCTTGTTAACGCATCCTGTAGAGGAAGGGCCCCTCATCAACACCCGCCCGGCCCACCGTCCCCCGACAGAGAACGGAGCACCGCCCATGCGGCCCGGCACCCCCCGGCTCAGCGGCGACGGGCTGACCCTCGCGTACGACAAGCGGACCATCGCCCGGCAGCTCGACGTGACCGTCCCCGACCGGTCGTTCACCGTGGTCATCGGCCCGAACGCGTGCGGCAAGTCCACGCTGCTGCGGGCCCTCGCGCGGATGCTCAAGCCCACCGCCGGCACCGTGCTGCTCGACGGGCGGGACATCCACGCCCAGCCGGCCCGCAAGGTGGCCCGCACCCTCGGCCTGCTCCCCCAGACCTCCACCGCCCCCGACGGCATCACCGTCGCCGAGCTGGTGGCCCGGGGCCGCTACCCGCACCAGGGGCTGCTGCGCCAGTGGTCCCGCGACGACGAGCGGATCGTCGACGATTCGATGGCCGCCACCGGCGTCGCCGACCTCGCCGACCGCCTCGTCGACGAGCTGTCCGGCGGGCAGCGGCAACGGGTGTGGATCGCCATGGCCCTCGCCCAGCAGACCGAGCTGCTGCTGCTCGACGAGCCCACCACGTTCCTCGACATCGCCCACCAGATCGAGGTGCTCGACCTGTGCGCGACGCTGCACGAGGAGCAGGGGCGCACCCTCGTCGCGGTGCTGCACGACCTCAACCAGGCCGCCCGGTACGCCAGCCACCTCATCGCCATGCGCGACGGGCAGGTGGTCGCCGCCGGCCCGCCCCGGGAGATCGTCACCGCCGACCTGGTCGAGCGGGTGTTCGGGCTGCCCTGCCGGGTCATCGACGACCCGGAGACGGGCTCGCCGCTGGTGGTGCCGGCCGCCCGGCGCGTACCGGCCCCACGCCCCTGACCGCCCGGCACCCGCACCCCGGTCGCGCCCCCGCCCGGCGGGTGCTTCGGACAAGATCGTGCTCGATCCGGAGGTGGCGGCGGGGAGGGCCTCACCCGTGCGGGCCGGTCGACGTCAGCGCGCGCTTGTCCGGCTTGCCGCTGGGCGCCAGCGGGACCCGGTCGATCGGCTGGATCGTCTTCGGGGCCGCGGCCTCGCCCAGCGCCTGCGCCACGCGGGCGCGCAGGCGGGCGACGTCCGGGGTGCGGCCGGCGGCCGGCACCACGTACGCGTGCACCGCCTCCCCGGTGGCGTCGTCGGGGCGGCCGACGACGTACGCCTCGGCGACGTCGGGGTCGGCGGCGAGGACCCGTTCGACCGGGCCGGCGTGGACCAGGTTGGCGTTGACGATGACGACGTCCCGCGCCCGGCCGAGCAGGTGCAGGTAGCCGTCGTCGTCGAGGCGGGCCAGGTCGCGGGTGCGGACCCAGCCGTCGGTGAAGACGTCGGCGGTCTCGGCCGGGTCCGCCCAGTAGGCGGTGGCCTGCGCCGGGGTCCGCACGAACAGCTCACCCTCGGCGGCGGGGCGGCCGTGGGCGTCGCGGATGGACAGGTCGGTGACGGCGGGCGGGCGACCGACCGAGGCGAGCGCGGTCGGGGTGGCCAGCATCTCGGCCGGCGTCACCATCGTGATCATGCCGGTTTCGGTCTGTCCGTAGCCGTGGAAGACCACCGGGCCGAGCACGTCGAGGGCCTCGGCGAGGCGGCTCGGAGTCAGCGGGGAGCCGGACACCACGAGGGCCCGCAGGCTGCTCAGGTCGGTCGGGTCCGCGCGCTGGGCCTGGACGAGCTGGTGCAGCTTGCCGACGGTGATGACGCTGGCGGTCGCCCGGTGCCGGGTGATCATGCCGGGGAAGCCAGGGGGACGGGCGGCGACGAGGGTGCCGCCCGCGGTGAGGGCGAGGATGCCGTACTCCAGCATCACCTGACTGCTCAGGGAGCCGAAGACGAGGTAGCGGTCCAGACGGGAGGCGAGGTCGGCGATCGCCGGGGGCCAGCGGTCCGGGTACGGGGACCAGGCGGCGCTCATCGCCGCGTACGTCTGGGCGCAGCCCTTGGGGTTGCCGGTGCTGCCGCTGGTCCAGATGATCCGGGCGACGTCGCCCGGTCGGCCGGCGGCGACCAGCGGACGGCCGTCGTCGCCGGTGTCGACGAGCTGGGCGAGGCGGGCGTCGTCGACGAGCGGCCCGGGGTCGCTGCCGAGCAGGTGGGCCTGCTGCGCCGGGGTCAGCTCGGGGCGGACGCCGGAGACGCGGGCACCGACGGCGAAGGCGGCGACGGTGGCCGCGAAGGCCTCCGGGGTGACGCCGAGGCGCAGCGCCAGCCCGGTGCCGGGGCCGACCCCGGCGGCGCGCAGCCCGGCGGCGACGCGGCGGACCAGCGCGGACATCTCGGCGGCGGTGACGATGCGGTCGCCGTCGGCGAAGACGGGCCGGTCGCCGCCGGTGGCGAGCAGGTCCAGGAGGGGCTGCGGCCAGACCTCGGCCGGTGCCGGCCAAGCCCGGGCCCGGGCCGGATCAGCGGATGTCGGATCAGTCGGCATCGGACAGGACGCCCTTGACGAAGTGCGCGAGCGGCTGCTGGTGCACGGCGGGCAGGTTCCAGTGGTTCTCCAGGTTCTCTGCCATGTGGTGCGTGGCGACGACCCGGCCGCCCCGGTGGACCCGTACGACGGGGTGCAGGTAGCTGGCGTCGTGGGCGTGCTCGGCGTCGTTCTCGGCGATCCGGGGGATCGTGACGTCGAAGGGGTCGACCTGGTCGTGGTCCGGGCCGTACTCCAGGGTGACCACGAAGGCGAACGGCTCGGGGCCGAGGCCGCCGTCGCCCAGGTAGGCGACGGGCACCTCCTCGTGGTAGCGGGCGGTGTCGCCGTCGACGGTGACGACGTCGCCGAGCACGGCGAACTGCTGCCACAGCGCGGAGGTGCGGTTGATGCGGGCGATGATCGCGTCGGTGATCGCCTCGGGGGTGGCGTCGAGCGCAGCGGACGGCCACGGAACGCCGTGGTGGCGGGCGTTGAGGATGCGGTGCAGGGCCCGCGTGCCGTACCGGAAGCCGTGGATGAAGCCGCTGGTGGAGCGCTTGAAGTCGCGCTGCTGGGTGAGGGTGCCGGCGAAGTACAGGCCGGGCACGTTCACCGACTCGTACGCCGGGGTCTGCTCGGGGAAGCGGTCGTCGATGACCAGGCGCGGCCGGGCCGACGGGTCGAAGATGCTCGCGTCGAACCGGAAGCCGGTGCACAGGATCACCCGGTCGTAGTCGATCTGCCGGATCGCCTCGACGGAGCGGGCGTAACGGAAGTCGATGCGGTAGCCGCCGTCGTCCCGGCGGGCGATCCGCTCGATCGTGCCGTCGAGCACCGCGTTCTGCGACTTGAGCTGGTACGTGTCGAGGAAGTTGTTGTTGACCGCGCGCAGGTGCCCCACGTAGTGCGACTGCCACGCCAGCTTGATCGAGTGCGGGCCGGCCACGTGGATGACGGCGGCGGTCTCGACGAGGGCGTCGGCGGTCTCGAAGGCCGAGTTGCCCTTGCCGACGATGAGCACCCGCTGGTTGGTGAAGTCGTCGGGGTCGACGCTGACGGTGTCGTACCGCTCGGCGAGGTCGGCGCCCTCGATCGGCGGGACGTGGAGCTGGGAGACGCCGGTGGCGACGACGACCCGGCGGGCGGTCAGGGTGTCGCCGCCGGCGACGTCGACGGTGAACAGCTCCCCGTCGCGGGCGATGCGGGTGACGCGGGTGTCGTAGCGGATCCGCAGGCCCCGGGCGAAGTCGGCGAGGTAGCGCACGAGGTCGTCGGCGTGGGGGAAGTAGCGCCGGCTGTAGTGGCGGAACAGCAGCGCCTGGTCGTCGGTGAGCAGCGAGTTCCAGTCGGCGCGCAGGTTGAACTCGGTGTCGTCGGAGCCGGTCCAGACCTTGTTGATCGAGATGAGCTGCCGGTGGCGGGGGTAGGTGGCGAAGAACGTGCCCGGCCCCGGGCCGGCCTCCAGCACCAGGTGGTCGCGGCCGTCGCGCTCCAGCAGGGCGGCGAGCTGGAGCCCCGCCGGCCCGGCTCCGATGATCAGGTAGTCGAGCGTCATGCGGCGAAACGTAATCGCCCGATCTCAGAGCGTTCTGAGAATCCGTCTCTAGGGTGCGGTCGCATGACGACAGAGGTAGATCTCGCCGCCCCGCTGCGGATCGCCGACCTGCGCGCCGCCCGCGACCCGGTCCGGGTCGTGGTCCCGCCGCAGGTCCGCGACCGGGTCGCGACCGCCCGCAGCTTCCTGTCCGAGGTGCTCGGCGACGACCGCGCGGTGTACGGCAGCACCACCGGCTTCGGCGCGCTCGTCGGGTACGCGGGTCGGGCCGACCTGCGCGACCAGGCCGACAACACCCTCGCGCACCTCGGCGCGGGACAGGGCCCCGACCTCGCGCCGGAGGTGGTCCGGGCGACGCTGCTGCTGCGGGCCTGGTCGCTGGCGCGGGGCGTGTCGGGGGTCTCCCCGCACGTCGTCGACGCCCTCGCGGCGATGCTGGCGACCACGTTCGTGCCGGCGGTGCCGCGCCTCGGCTCGGTGGGGGCCAGCGGGGACCTGATCCCGCTGGGCGCGGCGGCGCAGGCGTTGCGGGGCCGGGGGCACGCCTACGTGGACGGGGTGCGGCTGCCGGCGGCGCAGGCGCTCGCGCAGGCGGGCCTGGAACCGCTGCCGCTGGACGGGCGGGACGCCCTCGCCCTGGTCAACGGCACGTCGCTGACCACGGCGGCGACCGCGCTGGCACTGTGGTCGGTGCGCGCGTCGCACCGGGCGGTGCAGGTGCTCACCACCCTGCTGGCCGACCTGCTCGGCTGCGATCCACAGTTCCTCGACGCCCGGCTGCTGAACGCGTACGGGCACCCGGGGGCGATCGACGTGGGCGCGGCCATGCGGCGCGTCGGCGACGGGATCGTGGCGTCGGGCAAGCGCCCGCTCCAGGAGCCGTACAGCATCCGCTGCGCGCCGCAGCTGCTCGGCGCGGCCGAGGACGCGCTGCGCCACGTCGACGCCGTCGTCGCCGCCGACCTGGGCAGCGTCAGCGACAACCCGCTGTTCTTCCCCGACGACGACGCCGTCGTGCACGGGGGCAACTTCTTCGGGCAGCCGGCGGCGTTCGCCGCCGACCTGCTGTCGATGGTCGTGGCGCAGGTCGGCAACCTCGCCGAGCGGCAGCTCGACCTGCTCGTCGACCCGAACCGCAACGGTGGGCTGCCGCCGATGCTCGCCGCCGGGCCGGGACAGCAGCACGGGTTGCAGGGGGTGCAGTTGGCGTCGACCGCGCTGATCGCCGAGATCCGCCGGGACACGATGCCGGCGAGCATGCAGAGTCTGCCGACGAACCTGCACAACCAGGACGTCGTCCCGCTGGGCACCCAGGCCGCGCTGCGGGCGCTGGACCAGGCGCGGTTGCTGCACCTGATCGTCGGGTCGCTCGCGGTGGGGCTACGCCAGGCCGCGTACGTGGGCGCGCGCACGCCGTCCGCGCCCGGGTGCGCCGAGGTGCTGGCGGCGCTGGCGGAGGCCGTACCGCCGGTGGACCCGGACCGGCCGCTGGACGGCGACGTGCGACGCGCCGCCGATGTCGTCGAAACGCTCGTGACTTCTCTTCCCTGGGGTGACCGCCGTGACGCTTGATTACCTGATCATCGGGGCCGGGCCGGCCGGCCTCCAGTTGGCCGCCCTGCTGGAGGCCGACGGAAGGCGCGACTACCTGGTGCTGGAGGGCGCGGACTCCCCCGGCGCGTTCTTCGCCACCTTCCCCCGCCACCGGCAGCTCATCTCCATCAACAAGCCGCACACCGGCTCCGACGACCCGGAGCTGAACCTGCGGCTGGACTGGAACTCGCTGCTCAGCGACGACCCGACGCTCCGGTTCACCGCCTACACCGAGCGGTACTTCCCGCACGCCGACGTGATGGTCCGCTACCTGGCGGACTTCGCCGCGAAGACCGGGGCGCGGGTGCGCTACGGCGCGCGGGTCACGTCGGTGGGCCGGGTGGACGGGGTCTTCGAAGCCCGCACGGCCGGGGAGACGTTCCGGGCGCGGCGGCTGGTCGTCGCCACCGGCGTGTCGAAGCCGTACGAGCCGCCGATCCCGGGGCTGGAGCTGGCCGAGCGGTACGCGGACATGCCCGTCGACCCGCGTGACTACCTCGACCAGAAGGTGCTGATCATCGGCAAGGGCAACTCCGCGTTCGAGACGGCGGAGAACCTGATGGAGACGACCACGCTGATCCACGTCGCCGGGCCCAGCTCGGTGCGGATGGCGTGGCGCACCCACTACGTCGGGCACCTGCGGGCGGTGAACAACAACTTCCTCGACACGTACCAGCTCAAGTCGGCCAACGCGATCCTCGACGGCGACGTGCGGCGCATCGAGCGCGACGGCACCGGGTTCACGGTGACGTTCTCGTTCTCGCGGGCGAACGAGGTCGTCAAGGAGCTGCGCTACGACCGGGTGCTCGCCTGCACCGGCTTCGCCTTCGACGCGTCGATCTTCGACGACACCTGCCGCCCGGCGCTGGCGGTCAGGGACCGCTTCCCGGCGCAGACCGCGGCGTGGGAGTCGGTCAACGTTCCCGGCCTGTACTTCGCCGGCACGCTCTCCCAGGAACGCGACTTCAAGCGCTCCACCAACGGTTTCATCCACGGCTTCCGCTACGCCGTACGGGCGCTGCACAAGATCCTGGAGCGGCGGTACGGGGACACGCCGTGGCCGGCGGAGAAGCTGGACGCCACGCCGGAGTCGATCGCCGACGCCGTCGTCGCCCGGGTCAACCGCACCTCGGCGCTGTGGCAGCAGTTCGGCGTCCTCGCCGACGTGGTCACCGTGGCCGGCCCGGACGCGCGCTACCACGAGGAGGTGCCGGTCGAATACTTCGCCGAGGAGGGGCTGCGCACCCCCGACCACGACTACGGGCACGCCTTCGTCGTCACGCTGGAGTACGGGCCGGACCACGACCAGGTGGACCCGTTCGACATCACGGTCAACCGGGTGGCGCAGGACGTCGTCGGGCAGGCGCACGACGCCGCGTACCTGCATCCGGTGGTCCGCCACCACCGCGACGGGCGGGTGGTGGCCACCCACCACCTGGCGGAAAACCTGGAGAACCGCTGGGACCGGCCGGACGTGCACGTGGCGCCGCTGGTCGCGTTCGTGGACCGCTGCCTGAGCGGCGGCGAGGGCTGAGATGCTCACGCTGGACGGGGCCGGGTTGAACCTGGCCGACGTGGCGGCCGAGGCGCGACGTCGGCTGGAGCCGGCGCACTGGGACTTCTTCGCCGGCGGGGCCGGCGGGGAACGCACGGTCCGGGCCAACGAGGCGGCGTACACGCGGCGGTGGGTCGTGCCCCGGGTCCTGCGCGGCACGGGCGGGCGCGACCTGCGCATCTGTCTGCTCGGCGAGCCGGTCTCGATGCCGGTGCTGGTCGCGCCGACCGCGTTCCACCGGCTGGCACACCCCGACGGCGAGGTGGCCACCGCGCGGGCCGCCGCCGAGGCCGGCACGGTGATGGTGGTCAGCATGGCGGCCACCCGGGGAGTCGAGGAGATCGCCGCGGCGGGCGGGCGGCTGTGGTTCCAGCTCTACCCGCAGCCGGACCTGGAGTTCACCGCCGCCGTGGTGCGACGGGCCGAGGCCGCCGGCTGCCGGGCCCTGGTCGTCACGGTCGACTCGCCCGTGTTCGGCCGGCGCGAGCGCGACCTGCGGCACGGCTTCGTCGACCTGCCACCCGGGCTGGCCTGCGAGAACATGCGCGACACGGACGGTCGGGTGCGCAGCATCGAGATGGACGCCGGGCTGGGCTGGGAGCGGATCGCGTGGCTGCGCGGCATCACGTCGCTGCCGATCCTGCTCAAGGGGGTGCTGCACCCGGCCGACGCCCGGCTGGCCGTCGCGCACGGCGTCGACGGCCTGCTGGTCTCCAACCACGGCGGCCGGCAGCTCGACGGCGCGCTGGCCACCCTGGACGCGTTGCCCGGGATCGTCGCGGCCGTCGGGGGGCGGCTGCCGGTGCTGGTCGACGGCGGCGTCCGGCGGGGCACGGACGTGCTGGTGGCGCTGGCGCTCGGTGCGACCGCCGTGCTGGTGGGGCGGCCGGTGCTGTGGGGGCTGGCCGTGGGCGGGGCGGCCGGGGTGCGGCACGTGCTGGAGCTGCTGCGCGCCGACCTGGACCGGGCACTGGCCCTGGCCGGCGCGGCCCGACCGGCCGACCTCGGCCCGGACCTCGTCGCCGGCTGCGGCCCCGTCGCCCCGGTGGTGGGGGCATGAGCGCCCCGGTCGTCGCGGTCGCCCTCGTCGCGCTCGGCGCGGGCTGGACCCTGCCGCGCTGGCTGCCCCCGGCGGTGGTGCGGCTGCGGGAGTGGGTCTTCGCCCGGGTCAACGGCGCGAAGGGCATCCCGGTGCCCGGCCCCACCGTCGGCGTCGAACACTTCATGCGGGTGTACGCGGACCCGGCGGCCGACGGGCGCAGCCGGGGGGCCGGGCTGTCGGACCTGTTCTGGTACTGGCTGTCCCCCGGGCCGCACATGCACCAGGAGCACCTGGAGCCCGGCGAGCGCTACCGCACGGTGGCGGCCACGACCCGGCGGGTGCTCGCGGTGCGCCCGCAGCGCGCCGACGAACTGGCGACCGCCGCCACCCGGCGGGTGCTGGACGAGCTGCCGTCCGGCCGGACCAGCCACGTGCGGCTGCGCGACCTGATGGTGCCGGTGTGGGCCGAGGTCTTCCACGAGCTGGTCTTCGGCGGGGTGTGCCCGCCCGACGCGCGGGCGCTGATCGTCGCCAACGCCGACGACGTGTCCAGTTCGCTGAAGTGCACGAGCCTGCGGCACATGGACCGGCGCGACCGGCTGACCCGGTACCTGCGGGGGCGCGTCGACGCGGGGACCTGCCCGGTGACGCTGCCGCCGCCGTTCACCGCCCAGGAGACGGCCTGGTATCTCCACGGGGCCTTCTGCACCACGGCCGTCGTGCAGATGTCCGAGGCGATGGCGCACGTGCTGCTGGCCCTCGCCACCCACCCCGACGCGCAGCGGGGCCTCGACGACGACGCGGCGCTGGACCGGGTGGTCGACGAGACGCTGCGGCTGTATCCGCTGTTCGGGGTGGCGCACCGGATCACGTCCGCGCCGATCACCCTGCCCGGGGTGTCGCTGCCCGCCGGGTCGGTGCTGCTGTTCAACTACCTGGCGTTCCAGCGCGCCGGTGCCGCCGCCGACGACCGGTTCGACCCGCAGCGGTGGCTGACCCTCACACGCCGCGACGCCCACCTCATCCCGTACGGGATCACCGCGAACCGGGCCTGCCCGGCGCGTGGGGTCGCGCCGGTGATGCTGCGCGCCGCGACCCGCGAGGTGCTGCGCCGGTACGCCCTGGCGTCCTCGGTCGCGCACACCCGGCCGCTGCCCAGCCGGGGCCCGGCGTACCTGACGCCGGCCGGGCTCCCCGGGCCGGGCCGGCTGCGGCTGGGCGCGATGCGGTGGCGGGACCGCTGGGCCGACGTGGGCCGCAGCGTCCGGCAACTGGTGCTCGGCACCTGGATGGTCGTCGACGCCCGTCGACAGCGCCTGTGCGGCAACTACTTCGAGGAGGCGGTCCGATGACCCCCACGGAGCTGGCACCGCGGTTCTTCATCGCGGTCGCGGTGATCCTGCTCTTCTGCAAGGGGGTGGCCTGGCTGCTCGGCAGGGCGGGCCAGCCCGCCGTGGTCAGCGAGATGCTCGCCGGGGTGCTGCTCGGCCCCTCGCTGCTCGGGCTGCTCCTGCCGGACGTGCAGGACGCCCTGTTCCCGGTTCCCCTGCTCCCCGTCCTCTACGTGGTCGGCCAGGTCGGGCTGGTGCTGTTCATGTTCCAGGCCGGGTACGCCTTCGGCGCGCACCGCGTCACCGGCCTCGCCGGCACGGCCGGCGCGGTGTCGCTGGCCGGGGTCGCCACGCCGCTCGTACTGGGCGTCCTGCTGGTCCTGGCGACCTCCAGGGCCGTGCCGATCCGGGCCGAGGGGACCTCGCTCGGGGTCTCGGCGGCGTTCGTCGGCGTCGCGCTGGCCATCACCGCCTTCCCGATGCTGGCCCGGATCATCACCGAACGCGGCCAGGCGGCCACCCGGCACGGCACCCTCTCCCTGGCCAGCGGCGCGATCGACGACATGGTCGCCTGGATCATGCTCGCCGTGGTGCTGGCCTTCGCCTCCGGCCGGTCCGGCCCGGCAATCGTCACCGCCGGGGGCGCGGTCCTCTTCGGGCTGGTGCTCTGGCTCGCCGGCCGCCGTACGACCGCCGCGCTGATGACCGCCCGGGGCCTCGACGACCGGGCCCGGCTGCTCGGCATGGTCGTTCTGCTCTTCCTGGTGGCCTGGTACACCGACGAGATCGGGCTGTACGCGGTGTTCGGGGCGTTCGCGGTCGGCGTGGTCATGCCCCGCACCGCCAACACCGACCGGGTGGTGGACACCCTGACCCCGGTCGCCGCGACGGTGTTCCTGCCGTTGTTCTTCACCTACTCGGGCCTGCGCACGGAGTTCGGGCTGCTCGGCAGCCCGCCGGTACTGCTGTTCGCGCTGGCCTGCGTGACGGCGGCCGTCGTCGGCAAGTTCGGCGCCTGCTGGGCGGCGGCCCGGATCCGCGGCGAGCCGCAGGGGGTGGCGCTGCGGGTCGGCGCGCTGATGAACGCCCGGGGCCTGATGCAGCTCATCGCGCTCAACGTCGGGCTGGAGGCGGGCATCGTGAACGGGTCGCTGTTCACGGTGCTGGTGCTGGTCGCGCTGGTCACGACGCTGATGACGACGCCGCTGCTGAGCTGGATCGAGCGGCGGGAGGCTAGGACGGTCACCACTGCACCCACGCAGGCCCTGGCGGGTTGGCAGTAGTTGAGGAGACAATATTCACGGATTTATCGACGGACGCCTATGAATTGTTGAGGGATGCACGGGGGAGAACCGAACCGGCTGCTGCTGGTCGAGGATGACGCGGATCTGACGGAGTTGCTCACCGAGACGCTGGTCAACGAGGGCTACGTCGTCGACCGCGCCCCGGACGGCCAGCGCGGCCTGCATCTCGGGCTGACCCGCCCGTACGACGTGATGGTCATCGACCGGCTGCTGCCGGCGCTCGACGGGCTCGACCTGGTCGCCCGGCTGCGCTCGCGGGCCGTGCCGGCGCGGACGCTGATCCTCACCGCGCTCGCCACGGTCGACGACCGGATCGCCGGGCTGGACGCGGGCGCCGACGACTACCTGGTCAAGCCGTTCGACCTGGACGAGCTGAGCGCGCGGATCCGGGCGCTGTGCCGGCGCGCCTCCGGGTGCACCGAGGTGCTGCGCGTCGGCGGCGGGCGGCTCGACCTGGCATTGCGCCAGGCGGTGCTGGCCGACGGCACCCGGGTGGCGCTGTCCACCCGCGAGTTCGAGCTGCTGCGGGTGCTGGCGGCCCGGCCGAGCACCGTGCATTCGCGGGGTGAGCTGCGCCGACAGGTCTTCCCCGAGGCCACCGCCGCGTCGATCGTGGACACCTACGTCTACTACCTGCGGCGCAAGCTCGGCCGCCCGGTGGTCCGCACGTTGCACGGACTCGGCTACCGCCTGGGCAGGCTGTAGGTGGACCGGGCCGAGCGGGCTGTCGTCCGGCAGGCCCGGCTGCGCATCGCCGTGCTGGTCGGCCTGGTCTTCGGGGCCCTGCTGGTCCTCGGCGGCGGCATCTCCTACGAGTCGCTGGTCCGCCGCCAGGAGGCCCAGATCCAGCGCGAACTCGAATGGGGCACGCGGCACGGCACGATCGGCGGCCCGCCCGCCTGTAGCTGGATCTTCGAGTACGACGGCACGACCGTGGACACCGGACTCGACCCGCCGCCGCCCGGCTTCCCGCTGCACGACGCGCTGGAGACCGTGGCGGCGACCCGGACCGCCGAGACCACCACCGTCACCCGCGACGGGACGGTCTACCACGTCCGCACCGCCGCCCGGAGCGACCGGGTCGTGCAGGCGGTGTTCGACGCGCGTTTCCAGTTGGCCGACCGCCGGCACCTGCTGCTCGCGTTCAGCCTCGCGGCGGCCGTCGGAGTGCTCGCCGCCGCGCTGGCCGGCCTGCTCGTCAGCCGCCGGGCCGTCGCGCCGCTGGTGGAGGCGCTGGCCCGCCAGCGCCGCTTCGTCGCCGACGCCAGCCACGAGCTGCGCACCCCGATCGCGCAGGTGTACACCCGCGCCCAGGTGCTGGCCCGGCGGGCGCGTGCCGGCGGCACCGGTGTGAGCCCGGACGACCTGGAGCGACTGGTCGACACCACCCGCCGCCTCGGCGAGATCGTGGACGACCTGCTGCTCTCGGCCCAACTCGCCGCAGCCCCCGCCGGCCAGCCACCGAAACCCCCGGTCGACCTCACCGCGCTGGTCGGCGCGGCGGTCGCCGCCGAGGCCGACCGCGCCGTCGAGCGCCAGGTCGCGCTCACGCTGGACGCGCCCGGCGAGCCGCTGCCGGTGCCAGGCGTCGAGTCGGCGCTGCGCCGGGTCGTCGGGGAGTTGCTCGCCAACGCGCTGGCCCACACCCCCGCCGGAGGCCGGATCGCCGTGACCCTGCGCGCCGTCGAGGGCCGCGCCGAACTTTCCGTCGCGGACACCGGGGACGGCTTCGACCAGGCCGACGCGCGGCGTCTGTTCGACCGGTTCCACCGGGGTGCGGGCGCAGGCGACCGCCGTTCCGGGCTGGGGCTGGCCCTGCTGCGGGAGGTGGTCACCAGTCACCACGGCACGATCGACGCGCAGGGCAGGCCGGGTCGCGGCGCGACGTTCACGGTGTGCCTGCCCGCCCCGACGCGGGAATGCCGGGGATGGGCGCCTCCCACGACCTCATGAACGTGTTCGGCCACCCCGCCCGGAGTACACGCGGGCCCTCGGCATCGCCCCACGAGCTTCGAGGCGCGGGCGCGGCGCCGCATCTCCCCCGGTGGCGGCGGCTGAGGCGACTCCCCAGTCGCCGCCACCTCCATGGTCGACGCGTGCGGCCTCGGGGGTGTCAGCTGGTCAGGGCCCGCTGGACCTGGGAGATCAGCACGCCGCAGGCGTAGCGGTCGGCCGCGCCCACCATGCCGAGGACCGTCGCCGGATGCGGGCCGTTGTCCGTCTCCGCCGGGTCGTAGTGCATGAACACGACGAGTTCCCCGCGGTCGATGAACGGGGCGAGGAGCGGCTCGGCGTCCAGGCCCGGCGCGAGCGTGAAGAAGGTGGTCATGGCGCACGGATGCTGGCTCAGCAGGGAGCTGCGGTGCAACACCGACGTGGTGGCCGCGCTGACCCGGAAGTTCGGGTCGATGACCCGTAGCTCGCCGTTTCGGCCGACCCCGGCGTCGAACGAGCAGTACCCCCGGTACCCGAGGGCGCTGGCCTTTCGGACCCCTGCCGTCAGCGCTTCGACCAGCTCGGCCGGCGGTCGGTCGTCGTCGAGCACACACCCGACCCACGTCGAGGTGGGCTGCGGCAGGTGCACGGACGCACCGAAGTACTCGACCGAACCGCTCTCCGTCACGCCGAACTGGAGGCCCCAGACCGTCCGGAAGGGAACCTCCTCCTCGACGATCCACCTGTCGCTCACCTGCTCCAGCTGGTGGAACAGCGACCGGTTCAGCCGGTCCTGCAACCTCCGGGTGAAGATCGCGATCCCGCTGTAGACCTCGGTGCCGGCCGGCTTGAGCACCGCCGGCCGGCGGTCGGCCCGGACGATCTGCCGCACCTCGGCGGGGGTGGCCACCTGCCGGCGCGGCAGGTAGTCCGGTGCGATCAGGGTCTCCAGGACCGTCTTGTTGTTGAGGCGGGCCAGCAGGTCCGGGGCGACCCGGGCCGGCGCGGCCCGCAACTGCGGGTCCTGCGGGGGAAACTGGAACTCCAGCAGCTCGCCCCGGCCGGCGGCCTCCCGGGCCAGCCGCACCGCCTGCTCGCCGGAGCGGTACTCCCGCAGGTCGCTCGGCGTCTTGAGGCCGCACCGGCTGAGCAGGCGCAGCGACTTGTCGGCGCTGGCGCCGCTGCTGCAGATGACCGCCGACTGGTGCGGCAGGGTCAGGTGCAGGCCGGTGACCATGTCCAGCCCGTTGTGCAGGCCCGCGCCCGCGCTGGTCAGATAGCGGCTGCCGGCGGTCTCCACCGGGCTGGGCGGCCGGGCCAGGACCACCCCGTCGTGCGCGAACACCTGTACTTGGGCCCTGTCTCACATTCGGTGGTAACGGAGGGTGGCAGGTGTCGTTGCTCCTCCGTGGATGAGCTCAACATACTTGTGCAGACGGTGTTCTCGGGGCTGTCTCCGCTGGTCATCGAGGATGTGGCTGATGAGGGTGAGCGGATCGTGGTTCGGGCCCGGACGCCGCAGGACACCGCGGTCTGCCCGCTGTGCGGGGCCTCGTCGGGACGGGTCCACGGCTATCACTGGCGGACGGTAGCCGACGTTCCGGTCGACGGGCGGCGGGTGGTGGTCCGCGTGCGGGTACGGCGTCTGGTGTGCCCCACGCGCGGCTGCCGCCACACCTTCCGCGAACAGGTTCCCGGGGTGCTAGAGCGTTACCAACGCCGCACGGCCCGTCTGAGCAGGCAGATCAAAGCCGTGGTCAAGGAGTTAGCGGGCCGGGCAGGGGCACGTTTGCTGGCGATACTGACCATGGGCCTGTCCCGTCACACGGCCCTGCGCGCCCTGCTGCGCATCCCGTTGCCCACCGGGCGGACGCCCCGGGTTATCGGCGTGGACGATTTCGCTCTGCGCCGGCGGCACCGCTACGCCACTTTGGTGATCGACGCCGAGACCCATGAGCGGATCGACGTACTACCCGATCGCACCGCCGACACCCTCGAAGCGTGGCTGCGCGCGCATCCAGGCGTCGAGGTCGTGTGCCGCGACGGCTCCGCCACCTACGCCGAGGCCATCCGCCGTGCCCTGCCCGACGCGGTGCAGGTCGCGGACAGGTGGCACCTATGGCACAACTTGTGCGAAGCAGCTCTCAGCGAAGTAAAGGCACACAGCACCTGCTGGGCCCCCGTACTGGACGCACCCATCTACAACGGGCCCCGCGCACAGACGACCCTGGAACGCTGGCATCAGGTCCATGACCTGCTCGACCAGGGCGTCGGCCTGCTGGAGTGCGCCCGCCGTCTGCAGCTGGCTCTGAACACCGTCAAACGCTACGCACGAGCCGACCAGCCCGAGCGGATGCTCCGCGTCCCCAAATACCGGGCCGGCCTCGTGGACCCTTACCGCGAACACCTACGCAAACGTCGATCCGAGGACCCCGCCGTCGGCGTCAAGCACCTCTTCGAGGAGATCAAGGCCCTCGGCTTCACCGGCTGCCTCAACCTCCTGCACAAGTACATCAACCAAGGCCGCGCGGACGCCGACCGCAGCCACATCTCCCCGCGCCGCCTCGCCCGGATGATCCTCACCAGGCCCGCCAACCTCAAACCCGAGCACCAGGATCTACTGGCACGGCTCACCGCAGCCTGCCCCGAGATGACCCAACTGGCCGCCGCCGTTGGGGGCTTCGCCGAACTCCTGACGCCTCAGCCGGGAAACGCCGACCAGCTCACGCTCTGGATCACCCAGGCCCGCGCCGTCGATCTACCTCACCTGCACGCCTTCACCAGAGGAATGGAACGTGACCGCGACGCCGTGAACGCCGCACTCACGCTCCCCTACAGCAACGGCCCCACCGAAGGCGTCAACACCAAGACCAAACGGATCGCACGCCAGATGCACGGACGAGCAAGCTTCACCCTGCTCCGCCACCGCATCCTCCTCGGATAACAGCACCCTCCGTCACCACCGAATGTGAGACAGGGCCTGTACTTGGATAGGCCCATCCATTGGATCTCCTGACGTGCCGGCCCCCCGCGGGGGGCCTCGGGGTGTGGCGAGAAGCCCGGTTCGCCCCGGCCGCGAGCTGCGGAGCACGTGGCGGGTGAGGCATGGCGTACCGGTCCTGATGAGGCCGCTCGGCCGCGAGAGTCGGGCGTGCCGCGCGCACCGGCCGGACGGATCCGGGCTGGGCCGGTCAGCTAGCGGCTGGCTTGTGGTCAGCGCTGCGCCGGCGCGGTGCGCACCAGCAGCCGATGTGTGATCAACCAGTCACCGACTGCGTCATGATCGACATCATGATCGGTGAAGCATAGTCAGCGCCCTCCGAGCACGCGGATGGGCCGGACAGCCGAGTGGGACCGGCCCATTTCGCCACCACGGGCTAGGGGTCGATCGCACCCGAATTCTAGGGGTGTACGCCGCTTGGCCAGGCTCCGTAGCGTCGGGCCCCGTCGGGTCGTCGTTCCCCCACCCCGCACCGGACCGGGAACGGAGGTGGGCGATCGTGGGCCCGCCCGCGACCGGAACATGGCGAGGGCGGGTCGTTCGGCGGTGGCCCGGCACCCCGGCGGTACGTCCGCCCACGGCCGACCGGCCGCCTCGTCCCCCTCTCCCGGTCGTCCCCATTCACTCGGAGGTTGGGCTCATGCCTGTTGGGTTCGCTGATGGCGCGGTGGACGCCGGGGGTCTGGACCTGGTGGGTGATCTGCGGCGGGTGGTGGGGTGGCCGGCGCGGGCGGGTTCGGTGTCGCGGGTGGTGTCGTGGCCGGTGGGTGTGGTGGGTTCGGGTGTGGTGGGTTCGGGTGTGGTGGTGGCGGGGTTGGTGGGGGTGTTGGCGCGGTACACGGGTCAGTCGGAGGTGGTGTTCGGGTTGGCCGGTGGTGGTGTGGTGCGGGTGGACGTGGCTGGTGATCCGGGGTTCGGTGAGTTGACGGGTCGGGTGGGTGCGGTGTTGGTGTCGCCGGTGGCGGGTGGTCGGGTGGATCGGGTGCTGCTGCATGTGGTGGATGGGCCGGTGGGTGCGGTGGGGCCGGAGGTGGTGGACGCGGGGCTGGTGGTGTGGGTGGCCGGGGATGGTTCGGGGTTTCGGGTGGACTTCGCGGTGGAGGAGTTTTCGGCGGGGTGGGTGCGGGGGTTCGTGGACGCGGTGGTGACGTTGGTGGCGGCGGGGGTGGAGGAGCCGGGGCGGGGGTTGTCGGGGCTCACGTTGGTGTCGGGGGTGGAGCGGGAGCGGTTGTTGGGGTGGGGTCGGGGTCCGGTGCGACAGGTGCCGGACGCGCCGATCCACGACCTGGTGGTGGGGTGGGCGCAGCGGTCGCCGGAGGCGGTGGCGGGGGTGGCAGGTGGTGTGGTGTTGACGTATGGGGAGTTGGAGCGGCGGTCTGCGGTGGTGGCGGGGTTCCTGCGGTCGGTGGGTGTGGGTGTCGGTGATGTGGTGTCGTTGGCGTTGGATCGGAGTTTGTGGACGTTGGTGGCGGCGTTGGGGGTGTTGCGGGCGGGTGCGGCGTATACGCCGATGGATGTGGCGTGGCCGGCGGAGCGGATGCGGGTGTTGTTGGCCGATCATGGTGCGCGGGTGGTGTTGACGGTGGGTGAGGTGGCGTCGCGGGTGCCGTGCCCGGACGGGGTGCGGGTGGTGGCGTTGGACGAACAGTGGCCGCAGATCGAGGCTGTCGGGTCGGTGGACCTGCCGGTGGTCGCCGTGGACGGGCCGGCGTTCGTGATCTACACGTCGGGGTCGACGGGCACGCCCAAGGGTGTGGTGTTGACGCACGAGAAGCTGACGAACTTCCTGGCCTGGATGGCCGACGAATGCGCCATCGGCCCCGACAGCAGAATGCTCCACTCGGCCGCGCCGGTCTTCGACGCCGCGTTCGGGGAGGTCTTCGCCACGCTCATCTCCGGTGGCCAGGTCGTCGTCTGCTCGCGCGACGACCTGCTCGACGTACGCCGGCTCACCGGGCTCATCGGGCGGCACGGCGTGACGCACACCTTCGGGCCCGCGACGAACGTCGCCCCGCTCGACCCGGCGGCCTGCCCCAGCCTGCGCTGCGTCGTCCTCGGCGGCGAGGCCGCCCCGCCACAGCTCGTCCGGCGGTGGTCGGCGGCGGGTGCCCGGGTCGTGAACGCGTACGGGCCGGCGGAGGCGGCCGTGGCGTGCACCTGGTACGACGCGTCAACCGGCTGGCCCGGCAGCTACGTACCCATCGGCTGGCCCATGCCCAACCGACAGATCCACATCGTCGACCCCCACCTCAACCTCGTCCCCGCCGGCGCACCAGGCGAAATCCTCATCACCGGCCACGGCATCGCCGACGGCTACCTCCACCGCCCCGAACTCACCACCCAACGATTCGTCACCGACCCCCACACCCACCAACTCGCCTACCGCACCGGCGACCTCGCCCGCTGGAACACCAACGGCGCCCTCGAAATCCTCGGCCGCATCGACCACCAGATCAAAATCAACGGCATCCGCATCGAACTCGGCGAAATCGAAACCACCCTCGAACAACACCCCGACGTCACCACCGCCATCGTCACCCGCCGCGACGACAACAACACCCCCAGACTCATCGGCTACGTCACCGCACGCGACGGACGCACGCCCACGCCGGAGGCGCTGCGCGAGCACGCCGCCGCCATCCTGCCGTCCTACATGGTCCCGGCCGTCATCATGGTCCTCGACCGGTTCCCCGTCGGCGGCACCGGCAAGATCGACCGGGCGGCGCTGCCCGCCCCGGACGGCCGACGCCCCGACCTCGGCGTCGACTACGCCGCACCGGCCACCGCACAGGAGCGGCTCGTCACGGGCGTGTTCGCCACCGTCCTCGGCATCGACCGGGTCGGCGTCCACGACAGCTTCTTCGACCTCGGCGGCACGTCCCTCCAGTCGGCCGCCGTGGCCACGGGCATCGACGAGGCCGCCGACGTGGTCGTGCCCGTCTCCCAGATCCACCGCACCCCGACCCCGCACGCGCTCGCCGCGTGGCTCGCCACCGCGCCGCGCCGCACGGGCGGCGGGCCGGCCGTCGGCCACGGCCGCCAGCGGCCCGGGCCGGTGCCCCTCGCGCAGCAGGTGGCCAAGTGCCTGATGTCGCCCCCGGAGGTCGTGGTCCCGGTGAGCTGGTGGGTGGAGGGTGAGCTCGACCTGCGGGCGTTGATGGCCGCGCTCGGCGACCTGCACCGCCGGCACGAGGCCCTGCACGCCCGCTACCGACGGGTGGAGCCGCCGGTGGCGCTGGTGCCGGCGAACCCGGGCATGCCGCAACTGCTCCTGCTCACCGACGCCCCCACCACCCAGGACGCCCTCGACCAACTCGCCGACGCCGTCCAACAACCCCTCGACTACACCCAGGGCCGCAACTGGCGAACCGCCATCATCCGAGACCGCTCCACCAACCGCACCCTCCTCGGCATCGGCATCCACCACATCGCCTTCGACGGCTGGTCCCACACCCTCCTCGTCCGCGACCTCACCCACGCCTACACCGCCCGCGCCAACGGCCACCCACCCACCTGGGACCATCCCGCACCCACCCTGCGCCAGATCCACGACGAGTACGCCCGACTCCGCACCGCAGCCGACCTGCCCGCCCAACGCGCATACTGGCGCACCCAGCTCCACGGCCTCCCCCGCCAGGGCGACGACGGGCCGACCGTGTCGCTGGAACAGGCCCTCGCCTGGGGTCCCAAGGCCGGGCACACGGTGACGGTGCCGGCCGAGGTGATGCAGCGCTGGGACCGGGCCGCCCGGGAACACCGGTTCAGCCGCTCCAGCTACTTCGTCGCCGCCTTCGCCACCGCCCTGCGCGCCATCCACCACCAGGACGACATCGGCCTGCTGATGGTGGTCGCCAAGCGCGGCAGCCGGGTGCTCGACTCCGCCTTCACCACCCGGCTCAACCTCAACTGCGTGCGGGTGCGCTTCGACGGGCCGCAGGACGACAAGCTCGTGCTGCGGGTCCACGAGACGATCGCCGACCTGATGCGGGCGCAGGACGTGCCCTTCGCGGAGACCGCCGACGATCCCGCGGCCGGGCTCTCCAGCGAGGTCGTCGCGAGCCTGCCGACCTTCGTCTACCAGGACAACCTGGTGCTCCCGCTGGAGCTGCCCGGCTGCCGCACCGAGGAGGTCGTCGACCCGTACGCCCGGGAGGTGTCCAACGGCCTCACCGTGGAGGTGCTGCCCCGCGCCGACCACGCCCTCCTGCGCGTCACCATCCGCACCGACTACTTGCCGTACCGCCTCGCCGAGGAGCTGAACGGCCACATGCTGCGCTTCCTCGAGGCCGGCCCCGCGCCGGATTCGGGCCGCTGATCGACGTACCCCCTCTCGTGCGTGGGCGCGGACGGCCGCGCCCACGCCGGTTTCCTGGTTCTTCGAACCGGCCCGCCTGCGGGCGACGCCGGTCCTGATCGGAGGTTCTGCTCATGTCCGTCGGGTTCGTTGGTGGTCAGGCCCAGGCTCCGGGGCTCGCCGGCCCCGGCACCGACTTCGAGGCCCTCGATCTGGTGGGTGATCTGCGGCGGGTGGTGGGGTGGCCGGCGCGGGCGGGTTCGGTGTCGCAGGTGGTGTCGTGGCCGGTGGGTGTGGCGGGTTCGGGTGTGGTGGGTTCGGGTGTGGTGGTGGCGGGGTTGGTGGGGGTGTTGGCGCGGTACACGGGTCAGTCGGAGGTGGTGTTCGGGTTGGCCGGTGGTGGTGTGGTGCGGGTGGACGTGGCTGGTGATCCGGGGTTCGGTGAGTTGACGGGTCGGGTGGGTGCGGCGTTGGTGTCGCCGGTGGCGGGTGGTCGGGTGGATCGGGTGCTGCTGCATGTGGTGGATGGGCCGGTGGGTGCGGTGGGGCCGGAGGTGGTGGACGCGGGGCTGGTGGTGTGGGTGGCCGGGGATGGTTCGGGGTTTCGGGTGGACTTCGCGGTGGAGGAGTTTTCGGCGGGGTGGGTGCGGGGGTTCGTGGACGCGGTGGTGACGTTGGTGGCGGCGGGGGTGGAGGAGCCGGGGCGGGGCTTGTCGCGGTTGGGGTTGGTGTCGGGGGTGGAGCGGGAGCGGTTGTTGGGGTGGGGTCGGGGTCCGGTGCGACAGGTGCCGGACGCGCCGATCCACGACCTGGTGGTGGGGTGGGCGCAGCGGTCGCCGGAGGCGGTGGCGGGTGTCGCCGGTGGTGTGGTGTTGACGTATGGGGAGTTGGAGCGCCGGTCTGCGGTGGTGGCGGGGTTCCTGCGGTCGGTGGGTGTGGGTGTCGGTGATGTGGTGTCGTTGGCGTTGGATCGGAGTTTGTGGACGTTGGTGGCGGCGTTGGGGGTGTTGCGGGCGGGTGCGGCGTATACGCCGATGGATGTGGCATGGCCGGCGGAGCGGATGCGGGTGTTGTTGGCCGATCATGGTGCGCGGGTGGTGTTGACGGTGGGTGAGGTGGCGTCGCGGGTGCCGTGCCCGGACGGGGTGCGGGTGGTGGCGTTGGACGAACAGTGGCCGCAGATCGAGGCCGCCGACCCGGTGGACCTGCCGGTGGTCGCCGTGGACGGGCCGGCGTTCGTGATCTACACGTCGGGGTCGACGGGCACGCCCAAGGGTGTGGTGTTGACGCACGAGAAGCTGACGAACTTCCTGGCCTGGATGGCCGACGAATGCGCCATCGGCCCCGACAGCAGAATGCTGCACAGCTGCACTCCCGTGTTCGACGTGGCCCTGGGCGAGATCTTCACGGCCCTCACCTCCGGCGCGACCGTCGTCGTCTGCTCCCGCGACGAGCTGCTCGACGCCCGCCGCCTCACCGACCTGATCGCCAAGGAGCAGGTGACCCACGCGTTCTGCCCGCCCACCAACCTGGCGGCCGTCGACCCGGCCGACTGCCCGAGCATGTCCTGCCTGACGCTCGCCGGGGAGCCGGTGCCGCCGCGGATGGCGCAGCGCTGGCTGGCCGCCGGGGTCCGGCTGATCAACGCGTACGGGCCGGCGGAGGCGGCCGTGGCGTGCACCTGGTACGACGCGTCAACCGGCTGGCCCGGCAGCTACGTACCCATCGGCTGGCCCATGCCCAACCGACAGATCCACATCGTCGACCCCCACCTCAACCTCGTCCCCGCCGGCGCACCAGGCGAAATCCTCATCACCGGCCACGGCATCGCCGACGGCTACCTCCACCGCCCCGAACTCACCACCCAACGATTCGTCACCGACCCCCACACCCACCAACTCGCCTACCGCACCGGCGACCTCGCCCGCTGGAACACCAACGGCGCCCTCGAAATCCTCGGCCGCATCGACCACCAGATCAAAATCAACGGCATCCGCATCGAACTCGGCGAAATCGAAACCACCCTCGAACAACACCCCGACGTCACCACCGCCATCGTCACCCGCCGCGACGACAACGACACCCCCAGACTCATCGGCTACGTCACCGGACGCGACGGACGTACGCCATCGGTGCCCGCGCTGCGCGCGCACGCGGCGGCGGTGCTGCCGTCCTACATGGTCCCGGCCGTCATCATGGTCCTCGACCGGTTCCCCGTCGGCGGCACCGGCAAGATCAACCGGAACGCGCTGCCCGCCCCCGACGCCCAGCGCCCCGACGTCGGCGTCGACTACGTCGCGCCGGCCACCGCCGACGAGCGGCTCGTCACCACGGCCTTCGTCACCGTCCTCGGCATCGACCGGGTCGGCGTCCACGACAGCTTCTTCGACCTCGGCGGGACCAGCCTCCAGTCCGCCGCCCTCGCCGCCGCCCTCGACGAGGCCACCGACGCCGTCGTGCCCGTCTCCCAGATCCGCCGCACCCCGACCCCGCATGCGCTCGCCGCGTGGCTCGCCACCGCGCCACGCCGCCCCCGGGCCGAGGCGGAACCGTCGGGCGTCGCGCGCTCCGGGCCGGCGAAGCCGGTGCCGCTGACGCTGTCGGTCGCCAAGTGCGTCTGGCTCCCCTTCGAGCTGGTCTGCCCGACCACCTGGTGGGTGGAGGGTGAGCTCAACCTGCGGGCGTTGATGGCCGCGCTCGGCGACCTGCACCGCCGGCACGAGGCCCTGCACGCCCGCTACCGACGCGTCGACCCACCCGTGGCGATCATCCCGCCCAACCCCGGCATGCCCCAGCTGCTCCTGCTCACCGACGCCCCCACCACCCAGGACGCCCTCGACCAACTCGCCGACGCCGTCCAACAACCCCTCGACTACACCCAGGGCCGCAACTGGCGCACCGCCATCATCCGAGACCGCTCCACCAACCGCACCCTCCTCGGCATCGGCATCCACCACATCGCCTTCGACGGCTGGTCCCACACCCTCCTCGTCCGCGACCTCACCCACGCCTACACCGCCCGCCTCGCCGGCAAGGCACCCGAATGGGACCGCCCCGCGCCCACCCTCCGCCAGACCTACGACGAGTACACCCGGCTCCACGACGCCGCCGACCTGCCCGCCCAACGCGCATACTGGCGCACCCAGCTCCACGGCCTCCCCCGGCAGGGCGACGGCGAGCTGAAGGTGCCGCTGGAGCAGGCCCTCGCCTGGGGCCCGAAGGCCGGGCACATCCTCACCGTCAGCCCGCAGGTCCTCCAGCGCTGGGACCAGGCGGCCCGGGAGCACCGGTTCAGCCGCTCCAGCTACTTCGTCGCCGCCTTCGCCACCGCCCTGCGCGCCATCCACCACCAGGACGACATCGGCCTGCTCATGATCGTGGCGAAGCGCGGCAGCCGGGTGCTCGACTCCGCGTTCACCACCCGGATCAACTCCAACTGCGTGCGGGTGCGGTTCGCTCCCGGGCAGGACCTGATCCGGCACGTCCAGCAGACCGTCGACGAGCTGATGGCCGCCCAGGACGTCCCCTTCTCGGAGAGCGCCGCGGACCCGGCCGTCGGGCTGCCCAGCGAGGTCGTCGCCGGCCTGCCCGGCTTCGCGTACCAGGACAACCTGGTGCTCCCGCTGGAGCTGCCCGGCTGCCGCACCGAGGAGGTCGTCGAGCCGTACGCCCGGGAGGTGATGAGCGGGCTGACCGTCGAGGCGATCCCCCGCCACGCCGACGCCCTGCTGCGCATCACGATCCGCACCGACCTGCTGCCGTTCGCCCTCGCCGAGGAGCTGGGCGACCACATGCTGCGCTTCCTCGAAGCGGGGCCCCAGGTCACCGGCCCGGCGCGCTGAGGTTTCCGCCCCCGTCCGACCCCAGGCGGCCACCGGCCCGCCGGTGCCGGTCGACCGCCCGGGCGTGCGCGTGGGCGAGCAGCCGGTCCACCTCCGGGAGCAGGCCGCCGCCGGGGCACAGGACGCACGCCCAGCCGTGCAGGCCGTAGACGGGGTGGGGCAGGACCTCGTCCTGCCGGGTGAAGTCGATGCCGGCGCGGTGGTCGGGGAAGCGCGCGGGCGGGTAGCCGAACCGGCGCTGGAACTCCGCGCGGCCCAGCTCGACGTTGAGGCGGTGGACGTCCGGCCGGTCGAGGCGCGAGTCCTCGTCGAAGCCGGGTGTGTCGTGCGCGACGATCGTGGCGAACGGCCGGCGGCGGTCGGGGCCGACGAAGAAGAACCGCTCGCCCCAGCTGGCCCGGGGCGCGCCCGACTCCGCGTCGGCCCGCACCTGCGTGACGCCGGGCAGCGCGAGGATCCGCCGGGCGAGCTCGGCCTCGGTCGGGACAGGGGCGGCGGGGACGGGCGGGGGCGACTGCGTCATGACCTCTACCGTATCGTTGAACACCCTTGTGAAGCTCGGGCCGGAGCACAAGCGGTAGGGCTGGCGGCAAGCATCAAACGGGAGGTCAGGTGCGTAGGAGTTCCTACCGGCCGGCCGACCTCGCGCGCGAGCACGGCATCTCGACGCAGACGGTCCGCAACTACGAGCGCGACGGCGTGCTGCCCCCGGCCCGGCGCACGCCCAGCGGCTACCGCGCCTACACGGCCGTGCACGTCCGGGCGCTGCGCGCCTACCTGGCGCTGATCCCGGCGCACGGGTACGCCACCAGCGGCGAGATCATGCGCGCGGTCAACGCCGGTGACCTGGACACCGCCCTGCGCGCGATCGACCACAGCCACGCCCGCCTGCTGCGCGACCGGGAGACGCTCGACGCCGTCGAGGCGGCCGTGGGCCTGCTCACCCAGCCACCGTCGGCGACCCGAACCGACAAGCGTGCGACGACGGCCCCATCCGACCAGCCGGCGCCGGGCCGGCCCGGCCGGGTGGCGGCGGGCCGACCCGACCGGCCGCTGGCGATCGGCGGCCTCGCCCGCCGGATCGGCGTGACCCCGGCTGCGCTGCGCAAGTGGGAACGGGCCGGCGTCCTCGCGCCGAGCCGGGGCACGGCCACCGGCTACCGCCTCTACTCGGCCGACGACGTGCGCGACGCCGAGCTGGCCCACCTGCTCCGGCGGGGCGGCTACCGGCTGGACCACATCGCGACGGTCGTGCGGCAGGTCCGCGACGCCGCCGGCACCGAGCCGCTGGCCGAGTCCCTGGCGAGCTGGCGGCGGCGGCTCACCGACCGGGGCCGGGCCATGCTCACCGCCTCCGTGCGGCTCGCGGAGCACCTGTCCCCGCCGGACGACTGACCCGCGCGACCGGGCCGGTCACACGTCGGGGCAGCGCCCCGACAGGGCGTAGCGCAGCAGGACGACGTCGCCGATCTGGCGGACCTCCGCCAGGCCCGCGCGACGGCCGGGGTGCCACGGGAACCGGCCCTCGCCGGGGAAGCGCGGCGCGCGGCGGTCGCCGACGAAGAACGGGGCGACCACCAGGTGCAGTTCGTCGGCGAGGCCCGCGCCGAGGAACAGGGCGTGCACGGCCGCGCCGCCCTCCACCATGAGCCGACGCACCCCCCGGGTGGCCAGGTCGGCCAGCACCCGGCAGGGGTCGACCGGGTCGCCGCCGTCGGCGACGGTGGCCAGGCCGTCGAGCCGGTGCCGGGTCTGCGCCAGCACGGACGTGGCGCAGTAGACGACCCGCTCGGCGTCGCCGACGGTGAAGAACCGCGCCGCCGGGTCGAGGTCGCCGCTCCCGGTGACGGTGACCTTCGTCGGCGACGGCGGCAGGCCGCGGTCGGCCCGCTCCCGCCGCCGCTGCGGCGAGCGGATCACCAGGCGCGGATCGTCGGCCCGGACGGTGGCCGCTCCGACGAGGATGGCGTCGCACCCGGCCCGCACGGCGTCGACCCGGTCCAGGTCCGCCTCGTTGGACAGCAGCAGCCGCTGGTCGCTGGCGTCGTCGATGTAGCCGTCGATCGACATGGCGCAGCTGAGCAGCACGTACGGCCGGGGTGTGGCGGGCCCGGCGGCGTGCGGGGTGGGTGCGGCGGCGGTCACCGGACGAACGGGAGGTCGATGGTGTGGGCGGCGCGGTCCACCTTGGCCGCGAGGTAGCCGGCGTTGGCGTCGGACAGGTGCAGCCCGGTCGGCACCCGCTCGGCCACCTCGATGCCGAGCCGGCGCAGCTGGTCGGCCTTGTCCGGGTTGTTGCTGAGCAGGGCCACCCGCTCGGCGCCGAGGGCCGCCAGCATCTGCGCCGCGACCGTGTAGTTCCGTTCGTCCGCGCCCCGGCCCAGCGCCAGGTTCGCCTCGTAGGTGTCCAGCCCGGCGTCCTGGAGGGCGTACGCGTCGAGCTTCGCGTACAGGCCGATGCCGCGCCCCTCCTGACGCAGGTAGAGCAGGAGCCCACCGGCGGCGGCGATCCGCTCGACCGCCTCGCGCAACTGCGGCCCGCAGTCGCACCGCTGGCTGCCGAACACGTCCCCGGTCAGGCACTCGCTGTGCGGGCGCACCAGCGGCGGCGGCCCGCCGGCGGCGGCCCGGTCCACCGCGGCCGACCAGTCGCCGAGCCCGAACGCGAGGTGTTCCCGGCCGTCGACGAGGCCGTGGAACGAGAACACCCGGGCCGTGGTCGCGTAGCCGTCGGGGAAGCGCAGCGGGACCGTCACCTGGGTCCGGATGGTCGCGACAGGCAGTGCTTCGGACATCGGTCTCCTTCGTCGGACGGTCAACCGTGCACGCCGGTGCGCGCCGGACGCGACGCCCACCGGGCGGCACGGGCGGTGGCGACGGGGGCCGGGGGCACGACGCCGGGCGAGGCGGGCCGCGGGAGCCGGCGGGCCAGCAGCACCACGCCCCCGGGCAGGCTCGCCACCAGCGCCAACGCCCCGTACACGGTGGCGGCTGCGACGCCCTGCCCGGCGGTCAGCCCGGCGGCGGCGAACGCCCACGCGGCCACCCCCTCGCGCGGCCCGAACCCACCCACGTTCAGCGGCAGGATCATCGCGAGCAGGGCGAGCAGCGTCAGCGGCAGCAGCCGGGCGAGCGGCGCGGCGGAGCCCGCCGTGCGGGCCGCGACGACGAACGTGGCCAGGTGGCCCGCCAGCACCACGGCGGAGGCGACCAGCACGCCGGCCCAGGTCCGCCGGCCCAGCACGCCGGAGCGGACGTCGGCCACGGCGGTGCGCAGCGCCCGCGCCCACCGCGACGCCCCCGACCGGGGCGCGACGCGACCCAGCAGCACCGCGCTAAGGCCGGCGACGACGAGCAGCGCCGCCGCCACCGGCAGGTACGGCCGCACCGGCGACGGGAACGCGGCCAGCACGCCCACCGCGAGGACCACCGTGACCGCCTGGCCGGCCGTGCGCTCCCAGAGCACGGCCCGCACGCCCCGGCCGACGTCCCCGCAGTCGCGGCCGTGACGCACCGCGCGGTCGACGTCGCCGAGCACCCCGCCGGGCAGGGTGGAGTTGAGGAACACGGCCCGGTAGCAGTGCGCCACCGCCGCGCGCAGCGGCAGCCGGACGCCCAGCCCGGCGGCGACCAGGCTCCACCGCCACGCGGCGCAGACGGTGGTGACCAGGCCGATGCCCAGCGCCGCCGCGAGGGCCGTGCCGTCGATCAGGCGCAGGCCGGCGAGGAACGGGCCGCTGCCCAGCCGCCACAGCAGGGCGGCCAGCACCGCCACCCCGGCGAGGGTGCGCGCCCACCCCCAGAACGACCGGGGCAGCCGGCCGACGCGTGTGGCGGGCGACGCCGCCGGTTCCGTGCTCGCTGGCAAACCCGGTCCTCCCTGCACGATCATCTTCCCTCCGGGTTCACGTGTGGCGCGCCCGGATGGTTCACCCGCAGCCGGCGAGCAGGTCGGCGTGGTCGACCAGGACGTCGAGCGTACCGGCGCGGGCGGCGGCCCGCCGGGTCCGGCCGTACGCCGTGGTGCGGCCGGTCAGCTCGGGGCGCTGCTCACGGGCGGCGCCCAGCCAGCCGGTGAACCACTCGGCGGTCAGCTCGGCGCGGTCCGGGCCGAGCCGCCACGGGCTCGGCCGGGTCAGCACGTCGACGCCGCGGCGGGCGAACGCGGCCGCGCAGGCGGCGACGGCGTCGGGGCCGAGCAGCGCGCCCCGGCCGGGCACGACGCGCCGCTGGTGGTCGTCGAACGCGGCGGCGACGTCGGCGTCCAGCGGGTCGGCGGGGGTCAGCCGCACCCGGCCGACCACGGTGAGGGTGAACAGGGCGGGCCGGTCGGCGCAGGCCGCCACGATCCGCCCGACCTCCTCGGCGGTGAGCATGTCCAGCAGCGCCGACGCGGTGACCAGGGACGCGTCGGCGAGGTCGGCGGCGGACAGCCGGGTGATGTCACCCTGCCGGGTCTCCACGGTGACCGCGCCGCCGCCGGAGGCGGCGAGGCCCGCCAGGGCGGCCCGGGCCCGCGCCAGCAGGCCGGCGTCGCGGTCGTGGAGCACCCAGTGCTGCGGGCCGGGCAGCCGGGGGGCCAGCCAGCGCCCCATCGACCCGGTGCCGGCGCCCAGGTCGTGGATCACGACCGGCCGGTCGCCGGCGAGGCGTCGGCGCACCGGCGTCAGCAGGTCCGCCGCGCGGGCCGCGGCGTCGGCGGGCTCCCGCAGCCGCAGCCAGCCGGCGAAGGCGGCGGTGTCGTCGCCGTCGCTCATGTGCCCGGCCGCGCCGCCGTGGCCGTCACGCGGGCGGGTCACCGGACCAGCGTCACGCGGGCTGGTCACCGGACCGCCGTCGCCGTGGGCGTCGCTCATGCCGCCGCTCCCTTCAGGACCGCCGCGAGGATGGTGGAGGTGGCCGACCAGTCGGCCAGGGCGGGCCGGCGGGCACGGGCGGCGCGGCGCAGCCGCTCCCGCAGGCCGGCGTCGCCCAGCCAGGCGCGCAGCGCGCCGGCCAGCGCCGCCGGGTCGCCGGGCGGCACCAGCAGGCCGGGGCGTTCGCCGCCGGGGGCGCGGCCCAGCGCCTCGGACACGCCGCCGACGTCGGTGGCCAGCACCGGGAGGCCCCGCGCGAGGGCCTCGGTGACGACCATCCCGTACGTCTCGCCGCGCGAGGCCAGCACCAGCAGGTCGGCGGCGGCGTACGCGGCGGACAGGGCGGGACCGGTGCGCGGCCCGAGCAGCTCCACCCGCCCGGTCAGGCCGGACCCGGCGGCCTGCCGGCGCAGCCGCCGCACGTGGGCGGGGTCGCGGGTCAGCGCGCCGACGCAGGCGCACCGCCACGGCAGGTCCGCCACCGTCGCCAGGGCGGCCAGCAGCACGTCGTGCCCCTTGTGCGGGGCGACGGTCGCGACGCAGAGCAGCGCCGTTCCGGCGGCCGTGCCGCCAGCGAGCGGGGCGGGGTCGACCCCAGGCGCGGCGACGTGGACCCGGTCGGCGGGCAGCCCGTACCGGTCGATCAGCCGGCGGCGGGTCCACTCGCTGGTGGCGACGACGGCCGTGGCGGCGGCCAGGGCGCGGGCCTCGGCGTCGTCGTCGCGCGGCATGTGCACCAGCACGACGAGCCGCAGCCTGCCGGCCTGCGCCCGCAGCTCCTGCGGCGTGACCGAGGCGACGAGGCCGTCGAGGAGCGCCACCGCGCCGTCGGGCAGGGCGGCGAGCCGGGCGGCGAGGTCGGCCCGCGCGGCCGGGCCGGGCGTCGGCCAGTCGCCGGGCACCAGATGCTCGTGGACCCGCCAGCCGGCGTCGGCCAGCGCGGCGCAGGCCCGGCGGTCGTAGTGGTTGCCGCCGCTGGGCGTGGCCGGGTCGTCGATGTCGCCGGGGAGCACCACGTGCACCTCGGGCCGGGCGGCGGCGGGGGCGCCGGCCGGCGCGCCCGGGGCCGGGGCTGTCACAGGGGCCGCTCGTAGCTGGCCCAGGCGACGTGCGACTCGTGCAGGGTGACGGTGATCCCGGCCAGCCCTTGCGCGCCCGCGCCGAGGTCGCCCGCGTGCACCCGGTCGGCGAGCCGGTCGGCGACCGTGCGGGCCAGCACCTCCGTGGTGGTGTTCACCCCGGCGAACGCGGGCTCGTCGTCGAGGTTGCGGTAGGTCAGCTCGCCGAGGACGGCACGCAGTTGCTCGGTGGCCAGGCCGATGTCGACGACGATGCCGTCGGCGTCGAGGTCGGGCCGGCGGAACGTGGCGTCGACGACGAAGGTGGCGCCGTGCAGGCGTTGCGCCGGGCCGAAGACGTCGCCGCGGAAGCTGTGGGCGATCATCATGTGATCGCGGACGGTCACGCTGAACACGGGTCACTCTCCTGGTAGGTGATGAGGTGGCACAGGGCGGGCAGGCTGCCGTCGGTGAGGCCGGCGAGCACGTCGGGCAGTTCCGCGAACGGCGAGCTGCCGGTGAGCAGCGCGTCGAAGGCGGGGTCGGCGAGCAGTTCCAGGGCGAGGGCGAGCCGGTCGGCGTGCGTGCGGCTGCCCCGGCGGGCCGGGGCGACCATGCCCACCTGGCTGCTGCGCACGGTCAACCGGCCGGAGTGGAACGCCCCGCCCAGCGACAGCCGCACCGCACGGTCGCCGTACCAGCTCAGCTCCAGCGCCGTGCCCTCCGGGGCGAGCAGCTCCAGCGACCGCTGCAACCCCTCGGAGGTGGCGCTGGCGTGCACCACCAGGTCGCGTCCGCCGGTGGCCCGCTCGGGGGTGGCGAAGTCGACGCCGAGCGCGGCGGCGACGGCGGCCCGGCCGGGGTCGGCGTCGACCAGCTCGACGCGCACCCCGGGGAAGCGGGCGAGCAGCGCGGCGACGCCGCAGCCGACCATGCCCGCGCCGACGACGCTCACCCGGTCGCCGAGCAGCGGCGGGGCGTCCCACAGGGCGTTCACGGCGGTCTCCACGGTGCCGGCGAGCACGGCGCGGGCCGCCGGCACCCCGTCGGGCACCGGCACCACGGCCGAGGCCGGCACGACGTACGCGCTCTGGTGCGGGTGCAGGCAGAACACGGTCCGCCCGCGCAGCCCGGCCGGGCCCTGCTCGACGACGCCGACGCTGAGGTAGCCGTACTTCACGGGGGCCGGGAAGTCGCCCTCCTGGAACGGGGCGCGCATCGCGGTGTGCTGGTCGACCGGGACCCGGCCGGCGAAGACGAGGGTCTCGGTGCCCCGGCTGACGCCCGAGTAGCGGGCCCGCACCAGCACCTCGTCGGGCCCGGGGGTGGGCAGCGCCGCCGGGCGGATCTCCCCCACCCCGGGCTCACGCAGCCAGAACGCGTACGCCTCGCCGGTCACCGGAGGGTCCTCGTCGTCACGTCGTCCTCCTCGTGTCGTCCGCCGCACCGAACCGTTCGGCCGGATTCTCCGTGTTGTCTGTCGACAGCCTGTCGAACGGCAGTCTCTCGATCATCAAACACGGAGGCACGGTGCGCAGGGTTCAACACGGTCCGCTGGCGGGACTGGTCAGCCTGTTCGTCCTGCTGGCGGGGATCGGCGCGACCGTCGGCCTCGGCCCGGCGGGCTGGCTCGCCGGCACGGCGTACGGGATGGTCCTGAGCGGGCTGCTCGCCCGGGCGCTGCGCGGGGCGGGCGAGTCCGGCCTGGGGCCGGCGGACGTGGTGACGTTGGGCCGGGCGGTGCTGATCGGCGGGGTGACGGCCCTGGTGGCCGACGGCTTCACCCGGGCCGTGCCGGTGCCGTTGCTGGTCGGCCTCGCCGCCGTGGCGCTGCTGCTCGACGCCGTCGACGGGCAGGTGGCGCGGCGCACCGGCACCGCGAGCGACCTCGGGGCCCGGTTCGACATGGAGGTCGACGCGTACCTCATCCTGCTGCTGGGCGTGCACCTGGCGCCCACGGCCGGGGTCTGGGTGCTGACCCTCGGCGCGATGCGGTACGCCTTCGTGGCGGCCGGCTGGACGTCGCCGTGGCTGCGTGGGTCGCTGCCGCCGCGGCGGTGGCGTAAGGTCGTCGCCGCGCTCCAGGGCATCGTCCTGGTCGTCGCCGCGGCCGGGGTCCTGCCGCCGGTCGGGGCGACGGTGCTGCTGGCCGGGGCGTTCGCGCTGCTCGTCGAGTCCTTCGGGCGCGACGTCGGGTGGCTGTGGCGGCACCGCCCGGTCGCCGGGCGCGACGGCGCGGCCCTGCGCCGGGACGACCCGGTCCGGGTGCCGGCCCACCTGCCGGCCTGACCGCCCACCGGATGCACGGGAGAGAAGACGACGTGACGAACCACCCGGGCGACCCGACCGACGCGGCCGGCGACGGCCCGCCCCGCGCCACCGGCGACGGCCCGACGGGCGACGGCCCGCCCCGCGCCACCGGCGACGACACGACGGGCGACGAGACGACCGACGCCACCGGCAACGGCACGGGCGGCGACGGGGGCCCGCGCGCGGCGGACGACGCGGGCCGGCCGGTCGCGGTGCCGGGGCGGGGTCGACGGGTCCGCCGGGCGGTGGGCGGCACCCTGGCCGCGCTGCTGGTGGCCGCCGCCCTCACCGCCCCGGACCAGTTGCGGGAGCTGAGCCCGGCCGCGTTCCTGCGGCTGCCGGTCGAGGCGCTGATCGTCGCCGCCGCTCTGCTCGCCCTGCCGCCGCGCCCCCGCCGGGTGGTCGCCGCCCTGGCCGGGGCCGCCCTGGGGCTGGTCACCGTGGTCAGGCTCACCGACCTGGGCTTCCAGGTCGCCTGGGACCGCCCCTTCGACCTGGTGTCGGACTGGGTGCTGTTCGACGACGCGTACGGGTTCCTCGCCGGCTCGATCGGCCGGCCCGGGGCGGTCGGCGTCGCCGTGGGCGTCGTGCTGCTGGCCGTCGCCCTGCTCGTGACCCTGGCGCTGGCCGCGCTGCGCCTGGCCGCGCTGCTCGCCCGGCACGACACCGGGGCGAGACGGGCCGTCGCGGCGCTGACCGTGGGCTGGGTCGCCTGCGCCGCCTTCGGGGTGCGGATCGTCCCCGGGGTGCCGGTGGCCGACAGCGGCGCGACCGCCATGGTCCGTTACCACGCGGCGCAGGTGCGCGGCGGGCTGTCCGACGGCGACGTGTTCGCCGCCGAGGTCGCCGCCGACCGGTTCCGGGACACGCCGGGCGACGAACTGCTGACCGCGCTGCGCGGC
Organism: Micromonospora sp. WMMD712; assembly: GCF_029581295.1. Lineage (NCBI taxonomy): Bacteria > Bacillati > Actinomycetota > Actinomycetes > Micromonosporales > Micromonosporaceae > Micromonospora > Micromonospora sp. WMMD712. The sequence goes on along the minus strand of NZ_CP120743.1, from coordinate 260,761 downwards.
AAGGACGTCGTCGTCGCGTTCGTGGAGAGCTACGGCCGCGACGCGGTGGAGGAGCCGGAGTTCGCGCAGGTCGGCGCGGTGCTCGACGAGGGCACCCGGCGGCTGCGGGCGGCCGGTTTCGCCTCCCGCAGCGCCTATCTGACGTCCCCGACGGCGGGGGGCGGAAGCTGGCTGGCCCACGCCACGCTGCTGTCGGGGCTGTGGATCGACAGCCAGCAGCGGCACCGCAGCCTGCTCGCCACGGACCGGCTCACCCTCGGCGGGGCGTTCCAGCGGGCGGGCTGGCGGACGGTCGGGGTGATGCCCGGCGCGCTGGCCGACTGGCCGGAGGGCGGGTTCTACGGCTACGACCGGTTCTATCCGGCCCGGGAGCTGGGCTACCAGGGGCCGAAGCTGGGCTACTTCCTCATGCCGGACCAGTACGCGCTGTCGGAGTTGCAGCGCCGCGAGCGGTCGACCCCCGGCCACCCGCCGGTGATGGCCGAGATCCCGCTGACCTCCAGCCACTCCCCGTGGACGTCGTTCCCCCGGGTCATCGACTGGGACGACGTGGGCGACGGCTCGGTCTACCACCGCAACTCGGCGGTGGCCGACGTCGGCGGCAAGCCGGTGCGCCGCACCGCCGCCCAGATCCGCGCGGACTACCGGCGCACCGTCGAGTACACGCTGAAGTCGCTGATCTCCTACGTGGAGACCTACGGCGACGACGACCTGGTGCTGGTCTTCCTCGGCGACCACCAGCCCGCACCGGTCGTCACCGGCGAGGACGCCAGCCGGGACGTGCCGGTCACCGTCGTGGCCCGCGACCCGAAGGTGCTCGACCGGATCGACGGCTGGCAGTGGCAGGACGGGTTGCGGCCCGGGCCGGACGCGCCGGTGTGGCGGATGGACACCTTCCGGGACCGCTTCCTCACGGCGTTCGGGTCCCGGCCGGGGGCGTCCGCGCCGCCGGCCGCCGCCCCGCGCTGACCCGGCGCACGCCCGGGGTCAGGCGGCCTCCCGCCCGGTGCGCGGGTGCTCGGGCCGGGCCGGCGCGGCGGGCCGGGGGCGGGGCGCGGGGGCCGGCGCTCCCGCGCCGGCGTCGCCCCGGGCCAGCCGCATGGCGCGCTCGGCGTTCAGCAGCGGGTCGCACGGGGCCTGCCGGCCGCCGCAGAGCAGGTTCTGGCAGCGGCCGGCGCCGTCGGGCTGGTGGGCCTCGGTGACGTCGTACGCCAGCCGCCACAGCAGCGTGTCCGTCACGTCGCTCGGCGGAGCCGTGTCGTGACTGGACCGGTGGTGCGTTGTGCCGGACACGCGGAAACCCCTCTCGTCGTCGCTACCCGAACAGGTTGACCGGCATTCCGGCCCGTTAAACCCGCCCCGGGCAGGCGGTTGGTCACACCCCGCCGATTGTCGTTCCCCGCCGCAAATGCGGTTGCCGGCGTCGCCCGGCCTCTGCTGTGCTCGTCGTGAGCCGTCCGATCGAAGGGAGCAGCGCCATGCCCGACCCGTCGAGGTCCGCCGCCAGCCCGAGGTTCGTCCCCCTTCCGGATGCGAGGCTTCATGAGTACGTCGACCCCGGGGCGCACGCCCCAGGCGAGCACCACTAGTCCCCACCGTTTCGCCGCCGCGCCCGCGCCCCGGCACCGTCACGACGGGGAGGCCGGCTGATGTCGATCTTCGACGATCCCGGCCTGTTCGGCCGGCTCTGGGCGGCCGGCTACGACACCGGCCCCAACCCCGACCCGGCCCCGGCCGTGGACTTCCTGGCCGACCTGGCCGGCGGCGGTCCCGTGCTGGAGCTGGCGATCGGCACGGGCCGGGTGGCCCTGCCCCTGGCGGCGCGCGGCCTCGCCGTCGAGGGCGTCGAGGCGTCGCCGGAGATGGTGGCGCGGATGCGCGCCAAGCCGGGTGGCGACGGCATCCCGGTGGCGATCGGCGACATGGCCGACGTGCCGGTGACGGGGCCCTACCGCCTGGCCTACCTGGTGTTCAACACGCTGTTCAACCTCGTCGACGAGTCCCGACAGCAGGACTGCTTCCGCAACGTGGCCCGGGTGCTGGCGCCCGGCGGCGCGTTCGTCGTCGAGGCGTTCGTCCCCGACCCGGCCGGCTTCGACCGCGACGAGCAGCTCCAGGTGCGCGAGGTGACCGAGGACTCGGTGACCCTGCGGGTGCACCGGTACGACCGGCCGGCGCAGCGGTTCGTCCGGCAGACCATCGTGATCGACGGCCGGGGCGCACGGCTGGAGCCGTTCGCGATGCGGTACTGCTGGCCGGAGCAGATCGACGAGCTGGCGGAGCGGGCCGGGTTGCGCCTCGCCGCGCGGTACGCCGACTTCGACCGGCGGCCGTTCGACGCCGACAGCCGCGCGCACGTCTCGGTGTACCGCCTGCGGTGACGGGCCCGACGCGCCGGCCGGCACCCCGCCCGGCCGGCGCGTCGGGGTCGCCCGGCCGGGCGCGGCTTCCCCATCCGCGACGGATCCGGGTGGTCCAACCAGTTGACGGGTTGATGTGGGCCGGGCCACACTGCACCGCATGACCTTCGTCCCTGTCCCCCGGGGTTCCGTCTCCGACCACGTCTTCGCCCAGCTCCGCGACGCCGTCGTCAGCGGCGCGTACCGGCCCGGGGACACCCTGCCCGGCGAGCGGGAGCTGGCCGCCGCGTTCGCGGTGAACCGGCACGCCGTGCGCGAGGCGCTGCGCCGCCTGCAACAGCTCGGCCTGGTCCGGGTCAGCCAGGGCGGCGCGACCCGGGTGCTCGACTGGCGGGTGCACGCGGGGCTCGACCTCGCCCTGTCCCTGGTCCGCTCCGGCGACGTCCTGCCGGTCGACACGCTCGTGCGGGACATGCTGGAGATGCGCGCCTGCATCGGCGTGGACGCCGCCCGGCTCTGCGCCGAACGGGCCGACGCGGCGACGCGGGACACCGTCACCCGCGCCGTCGAGGAGTACGCCGCGCTCGCGCCCGACCTGCCCCGGATGGCCGAGGCCAACATCACCCTGTGGCGGCACGTCGTGCGCGGCTGCGGCAACACCGCGTACCTGCTGGGTTTCAACAGCCTCGTGGCCGGCGCGCTCGCCGTCGGCGAGGTGCCGCCGCAGCGGCGCGCCGCCGAGCTGCTCGACGTCGCCGGGCACCGGCGGCTCGCCGAGGCGATCGCCGACGGCCGGGGCGACGACGCCGCGCGGCAGGCCCGGTCCCTGCTCACCGCCGCCCTTGCCGCCCCCGCCGCGCCGGGACGGGAGTGCCGCGCATGATCCCCGCCGTGCTCTACGCCGTGCCCGCGTTCCTGCTGCTCATCGTCGTGGAGGCGGTGTCCTACCGGTTCGCTCCCGACGACGACGAACGCGGCTACGAGCTGCGCGACACCGCCACGAGCCTCACCATGGGGGCGGGCAGCCAGGTGATCGGCTTCCCGTGGAAGCTGCTCACGGTCGGCCTGTACGCCGGGCTGTGGACCCTCGCGCCGGTGCAGCTCTCCCCCGCCAGCGTCTGGACCTGGATGCTGCTGTTCGTCGCCGACGACCTGGCCTACTACTGGTTCCACCGCACCCACCACGAGGTGCGGCTGTTCTGGGCCAGCCACGTGGTGCACCACTCCAGCAGGTTCTACAACCTGTCGACCGCGCTGCGGCAGAGCTGGACGCCGATGACGTCGCTGCCGTTCTGGCTGCCGCTGGCCCTGCTCGGCATCCCGCCGTGGATGATCTTCCTCCAGCAGTCGGTCAGCCTGCTCTACCAGTTCTTCCTGCACACCGAGCGGGTCCGGGTGCTGCCCCGGCCGGTCGAGTGGGTCTTCAACACCCCGTCGCACCACCGCGTCCACCACGGCGTGAACGCCGAGTACCTGGACCGCAACTACGGCGGCATCCTGATCGTCTGGGACCGCCTGTTCGGCACCTTCGAGCCGGAACGCGCCCCCGCCCGGTACGGGCTGACCACGAACATCGGCACCTACCACCCGCTGCGGGTGGCCACCCACGAGTACGCGGCGATCTGGGCCGACGTGCGCGCGGCGGCGTCCTGGCGGCACCGGCTGGGCCACCTGTTCCGCCGGCCCGGCTGGCGGCCGCCGCCGGCCCCGGCGGTGGCCGTCCGGGCCGCGCAGGGCGCCCGATGAGGCGGCTCGTGCCGTTCGGGGTGGTCGCCGCCGTCGAGCTGGTCGGCGTGGCGCTCGACAACCTGGTGCTCCAGTGGCTGACCAAGCCGCTGCTCGCCCCGCTGCTGCTGCTCTGGCTGCTGCGGCCCGGCCCCGGGCGGCCCGGGGCCGGGCGGACCACCGACGACGCGGCGCACACGGACAGGCGGCGGCGCTTCGACGCGTTCGCGCTCGGGCTGGTCTTCGCCACGGCCGGCGACGTGGCCCTGCTGCTGCCCGGCGAGCCCGCCTTCCTGGTCGGCATGGGCTGCTTCCTCGGCACCCAGGTCAGCCTCGTGGTGGCGTTCACCCGGCACCGGCGGCCGCCCGTGGCGGTGGTCGCCGGCTACCTGGCCCTGTGGGCGCTGGCCAACGCCGCCCTGTGGGGTCCGCTCGGCACGCTGCGGCTGCCCGTGCTCGGTTACAGCCTCGCGCTGTGCCTGATGGCCGCCGCGGCGGCCGGGGTCTCGGGGCGCGCGGCGGCCGGCGGGGCGCTGTTCCTGGTGTCCGACCTGCTGATCGGCGTGGACGCGGCCGGCACGACCCTGCCCGGCCACGGCCTGCTGGTGATGGGCACCTATGTCGCCGCGCTGCTGCTGCTCACGGCGGCGTGGGCGGCGGCCGGCGCACCCGGCTCGCCGGGCCGGACGCGCCGGGCCGGGGCCGACCGGGCGGCGCGGCGCGGCGCGGCGACGCCCTGAGCCGCCGCCGGCCCGCCCCGGTGCGGCGCACTGAGCCGCCGGCCCGCCCCGGGCGGGGGCGGGCCGGCGGCGGGCGGGAGCGTGGTCAGCGCCGGCGGCCGTACGCGCCCGCGACGAGCGACACGCCGATCGCGGCGAAGGCGACCTGGATGAACAGCTCGATCCAGTCGACGCCCGCCGTCTCGTCGACCCCGAGCACGCCGGCGACGAGGGTGCCGAGGATCGCGGCCACCACGCCGATCAGCAGGGTGAGCCAGATCGGGATGCTCTGCTTGCCGGGCACGACCAGCCGGCCCAGCGCGCCGATGATCAGACCGATGATGATGGCGGTGAAGAAACCGGTGACTTCCACTGGGCCGATCCTCTCGAACGGTTGTCGCGTGCACCTCCACGGTGCCCCTCGCGGCCCGGGCGGCAAACCCTCCGCGACCCGGCCGGCGGATTCTTCACACGACTGTCATGGTCCCGCCCGGCAACCGTCATGCCGCCGGCCGGGCGCGGTCAGCCGGCCGAGTGGGCGTGCCGGGCGGCCCGCTCGGCGAGCCACAGCCAGCGGCGCTGGACCTCCCCGCCGGTGGCCGCGACCATGGCGAGGGCGTCGCCGCGCACGGCGGTCAGGGCCGCCGCGTCGGCCGTCGGGTCGTCGAGCAGGGCCGCGCCGTCGCGGAACGCCTCGGCCTCGGCCGAGCCGCCGAAGCGGGGGGCGACCTCGTCGCGCCAGAAGTCCGCCCAGGCCAGCTCGGGGTTCCAGGTGAACCGGGCGTACGCCAGATAGCTGATCTCGTTGGTCGGGTGGTAGGCCGCCGCCTCGGCGAAGATGGTCAGCCCCCGCATCTCGGCCGCCCCGCAGCGGGCCGCCATGTCGGCGTACATCTCGGGCACCCAGGAGTGGCGCTGCCGGTTCCACTGCGACCCGGCGTGGGTGCGCAGCACGTTCGTGGTGTGCGGCAGCCGGTCGACGTGGGCGGCGGTGAGCCGGTCGCGCTGGTCGTACCAGAAGCCCCGGTTCACGCAGTACTGGTAGGCGACGTCGTCGGGCAGGTCGGCCAGGGGCTGCTGGGCGTCGAGGTCGAAGATGTTGTCCCAGTAGACCTCCACGAGGTGGCGCAGCGGCACCCCGGCCGGGCCGGGGCGGCGGGCGGTCTCCAGCAGGGTCGGGTAGACCGCCCGCATCGCCTCGTAGGACCAGGAGGTGCGCTCGCCGCCGGTGCGCTCGCCGCAGCGGGCGCAGGCGCAGCTGCCGTAGTCGCCGGTCTCGAAGTTGATCCCGCCGACGGGCAGGGTGTCCAGCAGCCAGTCGATCGCGTCGCGGTGCCAGGCGAGGTTGTCCGGCTGCGACGGGCAGGCGGCCATCATGTACTCGCTGGCCGGGAAGTGCAGGTCGCCGAACTCGTCGATGTCGAAGCCGACCTTCTTCGGCAGCTCGGCGGCCAGGTCGGGGCGCTGCCGCAGCCAGGTCGCCAGGTTGTAGCGGTGCCGGCCGTCGAAGTAGATGCCGCCGTAGGCGTTGACGCCGATCCCGGCGATGATCCGCACGCCCCGGGCGTTGGCGTACTCGCACAGGTCGCGGGCCGCCTCGACGCCGCCGTGGGCGTCGCGCAGCAGCCCGTACACGACGATGCCGCCGATCCGCTCGCGGCTACAGAAGTCGACGAGCCGCCGGTAGTCGGCGCCGAACGCGTCGGCGGACTTCGCGTACGGGTTGAGCGCGCCGATCTCCTGCTGGCCGAGCTGCCGGGTGTCCCAGTTGGTCGAGTGGTCCCAGGTCCACAGGGTGCGCAGCGGCAGCCCGGGCGCGGCGGCGGACGCGCCGACGGGCAGGCCGGCTCCGGTGGCCCGGCCGACGAGGTCGCGGGCGGCGTAGACCAGGCCGGCGAACGGGTCGCCGGTGAGCCGGATCTCGCCGGCCTCCGGCACGTCGACGCGGTGGCCGCCCTCGGGCAGCGCCGGGTCGACGGCGAGGCGCACCGGCACGGCGTCCGGGCCGCCGTCGCCCCACGCCGCGCGCAGCAGGGCGGCGGCGTACGGCGCGTGCTCGGCCCCGAGCACCCGCACGCCGGGAACCTGGCGGTACGACGACATCATGTCCTCCCGAGGGTGTGGCTGGTGGCGGCGAGGAAGTCGGCCACGTCGAGCGTGGTCCACACCCCGTGCCGCCAGTAGGGATCCTGTGCGACGAGGGCGCGGGCGGCGGCCGCGTCGGCGGCCCGCAGCACCAGCACGGAGGCGGTCAGGTCGGCGCGCGCACCGGCGACCAGGGCGACGCCGTCGGCGAGCAGGGCCCGCACGTGCGCCAGGTGCGCGGCCCGGTGCGGTTCGCGCCGGGCGGCGGCGTCGGCGGCGAAGACGGCGGTGACGAGGTACGTCGGCTCGAACCGCACCGGCGCGCCGGCGTCGGGGGTCGGCCCGCTCACGGGCCCGGTCCCGCCGCTCACGCCGCTCACGCCGCGGCCCCCGTTCGCGCCCGGCCCGCTCACGGCTCGACCCCGCTCACGGCTCGGCCCCGCTCACGGCTCGGCCCCGATCGCGCCGAGGAGCCGCCGCATGGCGACCCGGTAGACGGCCTGCGGGCGGCCCGCGCCGGTGCTCACGTGCACGCCGACCTCCTCGGCGAAGCCGGCCGCCCGCAGGGCCTTGAGCAGGCGGCGGGCCGAGCGCGCCTCCACCCCGTACGCGTCGGCCAGCCCGCGGGCGGTGACCTGGTCGGGGTCCATCTGGTGCAGGGCCTCCAGCAGCCGCCGGGTCGACAGCGGCCCGATGCGCAGCTGCTCGGAGACCCGCAGCACGCCCGGGGCGGTCTCCCGCAGCCGGGGACGCACGGCGGTCTCCCGGCTGGAGTAGACCTCGCCGTCGGGGAAGACCACGTGGGTGTCGCCGCTGTGCCGGCCCAACGCGAGGGCCTTGCGGGCGTTGTCCTCGGCCGCGGCGATGGTGGTGCCCGCGCCGAAGCCGACGGCGTGCCCCACGTCGACGCCGCGCAGGGTGAGCAGGGAGGCGTGCCCGTCGCGGTGCCGGGCGATGGCGCTCTCCACGGTGCCCCGGGTGGTGGTGATCACCATGGTCCGGTCGTCGACGGCAGCGAGCCGGCCGCGCATCCGCTCGGCGTGCTCCAGCAGCGCCTCCCGCACCCGCAGCCGCTGCCGCTCGGCCTGGTAGGGGTCCTGCGTCCGGTGCGTCGACGCGCCGAGGTCGACCATCATCACGGCGATCTGGGTGGCCCGGGACTGGCGCACCTCGGCGGCGAGCCAGGCCCGGCGCAGCGCGTCGCGCACCGAGGCGCGGGTGTGCTCCACGCGCCACACCGGCACCCCGCTGTCGGCCAGGTCGCGGTGCACCGCGCCGAGGCAGGTCAGGCACGCCTCGACCGCGCCGGAGGCGTAGCGCTCGCGGTGGTAGGCGGTGATCTCGTCGAGGCCGGAGAAGAGCAGCCCGGAGGAGTCGGCGATCGGCAGGATCTCCGTCGGCGGGGCGACCTCGATGTCGTGGTACGTCTCCCGGACGATCTCGGCCTCGATGGTGTCCACGCTGACCCGGGGCAGCTTCCCGCCGGTGGCCAGCAGCATCCGCGACAGGGTCCGGTAGAGGTCGATGCCGGCGTGCGGGACGTAGTCGATCTCCGCCCGCAGGTCGCCGGCCGCGCTGGCGAACGCGTACGGGATGCGGCCGGTAAACAGCAGCACCTGGCACACCTCGTCCAGCTCGCGGGCGAGCTCGGGGGCCTGCTCGGGCCGGGTGTAGGCGCGCGCGGTGACGCTGTCCGCGCGGCCCTCCCCGGCCGCCACCTCCTGCACGAGCCGGATCGAGTCCTCCGGGCCGATGATCCCGATCACGTTGCTGCCTCCATGTCGTGCGCCGCTGGCCAGGTGGGCGGGGTGCTCAGCCGGTGCAGACCGTGCCGGCGAGGCCGGCGCTGACCGGCGACGCCAGCAGGACCAGCACCGAGGCGACGTCCTCGGGGCGACCCAGCGCGGCCTCGACCGCGGCGATCCGCCCGCCGTCGGTGCCGTTGGCCCGCGCCTCGTCCAGCGACCGCCGCATCAGCGGCGTGTCGATGTCCCCCGGGCAGAGCGCGTGCACACGGATCCCCTGTGGACCGAGCTGGCGGGCCAGCGTGAGCGCCAGTCCGTGCAACCCTCCCTTACTCGCGCCGTAGGGTACCGAGCCGGAGCCGGTCTGCACGCCCGCCTTCGACCCGACCAGCACGAGCACCCCGTCGCGGGCGCTCAGGTGCCGGGCGGCGTGCTTGGCGACCAGGAACGGGCCGGTGAGGTTGACGGCGATGACCCGCGCCCACAGCTCGACGGGCACGTCGCGCACGTCGAGGCCCTGGCCGCGCATCACCCCGGCGACGTGCAGCACGGCGTCGACCCCGCCCAGCTCGGCGGCCACGGCGTCGAGCGACCCGGCGACCTCCTCCTCCACGGTGACGTCCACGCCCCGGGAGCAGGCCGTCGCCCCGGCGGCACGGGCCTGCGCGGCGGCGCGGGCCGCGCCGGCGGCGTCGGCGTCGAGCACGGCGACGGCCGCGCCGGCGTCGGCGGCGGCGACCACGGTGGCCAGGCCGATGCCGGACGCGCCGCCGACGACGACCACCCGCCGGCCCGCCAGCAGACCGGCGCGGTCGCCGCCGTCGGCCAGCAGACCGGCGCGGTCGCCGCCCACCGGCGCGCCGGCCGGGGCGTCGCTCACGGCCGGACCGTCCGGCGCACCGCGTCGGCCACGGTCGCGGCCTCGGGCACCACGACGGCCTGTAGGGCCGGCGCGGCGGGCATCGGCACGTCCGGGGCGGCCACCCGGGCGATCGGCGCGCGCAGGTCGGCGAAGCACTCGGTGGCGGCCCGGGCGGCGATCTCCGCGCCGAACCCGCCGGTGAGGTTGGCCTCGTGCGCCACCACCAGCCGGCCGGTGCGCGCCACCGACGCGGCGACCGTGTCGAAGTCGAGGGGGTTGAGCCAGCGCAGGTCGACCACCTCGACGTCGATGCCCTCCCCGGCCAGGGTGGTGGCGGCGTCGAGGGCCGCCGACACCATGCGGGACCAGGCGACGACGGTGACGTCGGCGCCGGACCGGACGACCCGGGCCCCGCCGACCGGCTCCACCGGGGCGTCGGTGCGCACCGGGCCCCGGGTCGGGTAGAGCATCCGGGCCTCGGCGACGACCACCGGGTCGTCGCTGACGACTGCGGTGCGCAGCATCTGGTACGCGTCGTCGGGGGTGGCTGGCAGCGCCACCCGCAGGCCGGGGGTGTGCGCGAAGTACGCCTCCGGGGAGTGCGAGTGCTGGGCACAGGCCCCGGGCGAGTAGCCCTGCTGCATCCGGATCACCAGCGGGGCCCGCCACCGCCCGGCGCTGGAGTAGCGGATGGTGGCTATCTGGTTGACGATCTGGTCCATCGCCACGAACGAGAAGTCGGCGTACATGATCTCGGCGATCGGCCGCAGCCCGGTCATGGCCGCGCCGAGGGCCATGCCGAGGAAGCCGGTCTCGGAGATCGGGGTGTCGAAGATCCGGTCGGAGCCGAACCTCTTGTGCAGCCCCTTCGTCGCGCCGAACGGCCCGCCGGGCAGGGCCACGTCCTCGCCGAAGTAGACGGTGTCGGTCCGGCTGTCCAGGGCCCAGGTGAGGGCCGCGTTGACGGCCTGGATGTAGCGCAGCGACTCAGACATAGACGTGCTCCCTCGCGGTCGCCGGGTCCGGATGGGGCACGGCGCGGGCGGCGGTGACGGCGGCCTCGATCTCGGCGTCGACCTCGGCGTCGATCGCGTCGAGCCGGGCGGTGAGGTCCGCGTCGGCGGCGGCTCGGATGCGGGCCAGCGGTTCCCGTTGCCGGGCGGCGGCGATCTCGCCGGCCGGGCGGTAGTGCTGCGCGTCGCCGCTGTAGTGGCCGACCAGGCGCTCGGTCATGGCCTCCACGATGGACGGGCCGGAGCCCTCGCGGGCCCGGTCCACCGCCTCGGCGACCGCGTCGTACACGGCGTCGGGGTCGTTGCCGTCGACCACCCGGCCGGGCAGGCCGTAGCCGGCGGCCCGCTCGGCGAGCTGCTTCACCCGCACCATGTCGGAGATGCGCGACATCTCGGAGTAGACGTTGTTCTCCACCACCAGCACCAGGGGCAGGTCGAGCACGGCGGCGAGGTTGAGCGCCTCGTGCACGTTGCCCTGGTTCATCGCGCCGTCGCCGATGCTGACCACCGACACCGCGCCACTGGCGGTGCGCTGGGCGGTGAGCGCCGCGCCCGTCGCGATCGGCACCCCGGCGCCCACGATGGAGTTCTCGCCGACGAACCAGCGCCCCGGGTCCGACAGGTACGGCGAGGCGGCGCGCCCGCCGCACAGCCCCGAGTCGCGGCCCATCATCTCGGCGAACAGGCCGGTGAGGTCGACGCCCCGGGCGATCGCCCAGCCGTGCCCCCGGTAGGTCGCGGTGACGTGGTCGCCGTCGCGCAGCGCCCGGCAGGCGCCGACCGGGACGGCCTCCTGGCCGTTGCACAGGTGGATCGATCCCGGGATCTCGCCGGCGTCCTTGAGGGCGGTCAGCCGCTCCTCGAACCGGCGGATCCGGGCCATGAGCCGATAGTCGTCCGGCAGCCCCATCACATCCCCCAGAGATAATTGAGCCTTATTCCGACTCGTTGGTTGAGGAGCCTAGACCAGCAGTCCAGGGCTATGGAAGAGTGCTGAAGCAAGTTTGTGGCCGTTATTGGTCTCTAATTTGGGAGCGGGCATGGAGATCGTCGAGGTCGAGTCGGCGGTGCGCGGCGACGCGCACTTCGTCCAGGTGCACACGGCGGACGGGCTGACCGGGGTCGGCCAGTCCGCCTGCTGGGGCTACCCGACGGCGGTGCACGCCGTGGTGGAGGCGTTCCGGCCCTACCTGATCGGGGCGGACGCCGGCCGGATCGAGCACCACTGGCACCACCTGTACCGGATGGGCCCGTTCCGCGGCTCGGTGCTCACCGCCGCCGTCTCCGCCGTCGACCTGGCCCTGTGGGACCTGCTCGGCAAGCGGCTCGGCATGCCGGTGTGGCAACTGCTCGGCGGGCGGGTGCGCGAGAGGATCCGGCTGCACCTGCTGCTGGGCGGCACCGGCGCGCCGGCCCTCGCCGCCGAGGCCGCCGCCGCCGTCGCCGACGGCTTCACCGCCGTGAAGTTCGACCCGCTGCCGGCGAACTACGGCGACCTGTCCCAGGCCCGCCTGGTGGCCGAGACCGAGGCCACCACGGCGGCGGTGCGCGACACCGTCGGCGCGGACGTCGACCTGCTGATCGAGCTGCACCGCAAGCTCACCCCGTTGCAGGCCGAGGCGGTCGTGCCGGCGCTGGCCCGGCACCACCCGCTGATGGTGGAGGACGCGATCCAGATCGACAGCGTGAGCAGCCAGGCCGGGGTCCTCCGACGGGCCCCGGGCGTGCCGATGGCCAACGGGGAGCGGCTGCACACCATCTGGGAGTTCAAGGAGCTGCTCGCCCAGGGCGGCGCGCAGTACGTCCGGCCCGACGTCGGGCTCGCCGGCGGTCTCAGCCACGCCCGCAAGATCGCCGCGCTGGCCGAGGCGCACCACGCGGCCGTGGTCACCCACAACTGCCTCGGCCCGCTGCTCACCATGGCCTCCGTGCACCTGGACACGGTCATCCCGAACTTCGTCACGCAGGAGTACTCGCCGCTGGACGACGCGCTCGCCGACGGCCCCGCCCGCGCCTGCGTGCGCCGCGAGGGCGGCTTCCTGCCGGTGCCGCAGGACCCCGGGCTGGGCGTCACCCTCGACCTGTCCGACCCGACGCCGCTGGACCTCACCGGCCGGCCACTGACCCGCATCCCGCTGCGCGCCGACGGCTCCGTCGCGTACGCGGTTTAAGGAAGGGCCCCCTGTTAACGCCTGCGGTCGAGAAGGGAACCCTTCTCACCGCAGGCGCAGGTGGGTGCGGCGCGGGGTGCGCGGCGCGGGGTGCGCCGCGCGGGGTGCGCCGCGCGGGGCGCGGTGGGGGCGGCGTGCGCCGACCCGCTAGGCGGGCGGTGGGTGGCCGGGGTGGTGGAACACCCGGTGCGCCCACAGCGGCTCGCCGTCGGCGTCGGCGATCTCGGCGAAGAGATGGGCCAGCGACGCCGTCCACCGGGCCTGCACCGGCGAGGCGGCGGTGACCGCGCCGGCGTGGGCGAAGCCCGCGCGGGTGCGCAGCACGCAGATCAGCAGCAGGTCGCGCCGGTAGATGGCGTACTCGTAGATCCCCGCCTCGTCGAGCAGCGCGGACAGCTCCGGCCACACCTCGGCGTGCCGGCGCTCGTACTCGGCCTCGGCGCCGGGGCGCAGCCGGTACAGGTGGCACACCTGCTCCCCCGGCCCGGCCGGCGCGCCCGTCGCGCGCCGGGCCGGGCCGGCGTCTCCCGTCGCGCGCCGGGCCGGGCCCGTGTCCCCGGCCGGCGGACGGTCGGGGCCGGCGCCCGCCGGGGCGGTCACTTGCCGGAGCCGGCCAGCGCGCCGGAGACGAGCTGCCGCTGGAAGACCAGGTAGATGACCAGCACCGGCAGCAGGGCGACGATCAGGCCGGCGCTGACCAGCGGCACCGACACGTCGTACTGGCCGCTGAGCAGGGAGACGCCGACCATCAGCGTCTTGCTGTCCGAGCCGCCCATGATGACCAGGGGCAGCAGCAGGTCGTTCCACATCCAGACGAAGTTGAAGATGGCCAGCGCCGCCAGGGCCGGGGTGGCGATGGGGGCGAGCAGCCGGAAGAGGATGGTCAGGTGACCCGCGCCGTCGACCCGGGCCGCCTCGATCAGCTCGTCGGGCACCTGCTGGAAGTAGCCGGCGAGCTGGTACGTGCCCAGGGGCAGCCCGAACGCCGCGTACGCCAGGATCAGGCCCTGGTATTCGCCGGACATGCCCAGGTCGAGCACGGTCTGGTAGAGCGGGTAGATGATCGCCTGGCTGGGGATGGTCAGGGACACGATGATCAGCAGGAAGACGATCTTGCCGCCGCGGAAGCGCAGCTTCGTCACCGCGTACGCGACCAGCAGCGCGGCGAGCACCGACAGCACCAGCCCGCCGACGGTGGTGATCAGCGAGTTGAGCAGCAGCCGGGGCATGTTCATCCGGCGGAACGCCTCGAGGTAGTTGTCCAGGGTGATCCCGGCGGGCAGGCCCAGCGGGTCGTCGGCGAAGCCGGCCTGCGTCTTCACCGAGCTGACCACGGTGAACAGCAGCGGGTAGATCGCCGCGACGGCGACGACGACCAACGCGAACGTCAGCAGGTAGCGCCCGATGCGGGCGGAGTGGCGCGCGTTCATCGCGGCTTGCGGGTCCCCTCTGTGAACATGTGCCGCACGCTGAAGATCGACAGCACGGCGACGAAGACGAACAGGGCGATGCCGATGGCCGAGCCGTAGCCGCGGTCGAGGAACTGGAAGGTGGTCAGGAAGACCAGGTACTCGGGGAGCATGGTGGCGTCGCCCGGCCCGCCCTGGGTCAGCGCGTAGATCAGCGGGAACAGCCAGATCAGCACGCCGGAGGCGCAGAGCACGCTCCAGTACGCCACGGTCGGGCGCAGCATCGGCACGACCACCGAGAACAGCCGCCGCCAGAAGCCCGCCCCGTCGAGGTACGCCGCCTCCAGCGTCTCCTCGGGGATGGTGGCCAGGCCGGCGAGGTAGGTCATCACGCCGAGGCCGAAGAAGCTCCACAGGGCGACCGCGACCAGCGAGAACAACGCGCTGTACCGGCCGTTGAGCCACTCGATCGCCAGCGGCTGGAGGCCGACGCCGCGCAGCAGGGCGTTGAGCGGCCCGTCGGGGGCGAGGATCTGCCGGAACATGATGCCGACGACGATGGGCGCGATGGTGTACGGCACGAAGTAGACGGCGCGGAAGAACTTCCAGCCCGGCGAGCGCTGGTGGATGAGCAGCGCCAGCACCAGCGGGACCACGATCCACACCGGCAGGGTGGCCACCACCAGCAGGGCGTTGCGGAAGCTGGTGCGCACCATCGGGTCGTCGAGCATCCGGGTGTAGTTGTCGGCCCCGGCGAACTCGCTGCCGCCGAACCCGCTGGACGCCTCGAAGCTGGTGAGCACGCCCCGGACGAGGGGCACCAGCTTGAACAGCACGACCAGCACGAGCGCGGGCAGCACCAGCACCGCGCCGAGCCACCATTCCCGGGCCTGGCCCGGCCGGTGGGCCCGGCGGCGGCGCGGCGCGGGCGGAGCGTCGGCGGCCACCGGCTCCGGCGCGGTGGAGATCGTCATCAGGGTTCCTCCTCCGGGGCTGGCCGGGCGGGGCGACGAGGCTCGCCCCGCCCGGGGTGGCTACTTGGTCTGCTTCTTCGTGGGGCTGCGCTCCAGCGCCTGCTGCATCTGCTCGGCCCACTTGTCGACGGTGAGCTGGCCGAGGGTGACCTGCTGCCAGCCGCGGGCCAGGGCGTCGGCCTCGGGGCCGGAGAGCATCACGCCGGCGTGCAGGGTCGGCTGGGCCACCAGCTCCTGGATCTTCAGGAAGGCCGGCGAGGAGGGCAGCAGGGCCTTGTCGACGTTCTTGTTCAGCGGCTGGCCCTTGCCGTACTTGACCCACAGCTCGCCGTTCTCCTTGCCGGCGAGCCAGGTGATGAACTCCAGGCCGGCCTGCTTCTTCTGGCTCCACTGGGTGACGCCGTAGACGGCGCCCTCGATGCCGGAGAACTTCTGGGCCAGCGGGGCCGCCGGGTCGATCGCCGGCCACCGGGTGACGCCGAGCTTGTCGTCGCCGAGGGCCTTGCCGAACGCCTCCCAGTTCACCGCGTCGGAGATGATGGTGCCGGCGAACGCGGCGTCGCCGCGCTGGAAGATGTCCGCGCCGTCGGGGAGCATGGTGATCGACGGGGCGTTCTTGTTCGCCCAGCCCTTGGTGGTGATCTCCGCGAGCTTCTCCAGCACCGCGACGAGCTTCGGGTCCTTCCAGGACAGCTTGCCGGCGAGCAGGGCCCGGATGTCGTCCTCGGTGAGATAGTTGCGGGCGATCTCCGGGAAGTCCCAGTACGCCGGGAAGGTGCCGGAGAGGCCGAGCGCGAGGCAGGTCTTGCCGGCCTTCTTCACCGCGTCGCAGGCCGCGCCGAACTCGTCCCAGGTCGCCGGGGGCTTCTCCGGGTCCAGGCCGGCGGCGGTCAGGACGGCCTTGTTGTAGTAGAGGACGTTGCCCTGGTAGGAGAACGGCACGCCGTAGCAGGTCTTGCTGGTGTCGAAGCCCTCGCAGGCGCCGCTGTAGGTGACCAGGTCCTTGGTGATCTCGGCGGCCTTGTCGCCCAGCGGCACGTACGCGCCGCGCCGGTCGAACAGCTCCAGGCCGGCGTTGTTGGCCATCACGTCCGGCCCGGACTGCGAGGTGATGTACGGGCCCTGCACCTCGGGGTACTTGTCGAAGGGGACGGACTGCATCTCCAGCTTGATGTTCGGGTGGCCGGCCTCGAAGCTGGTCTTGACCTGCTTCCAGTACTCGGTGCCGCCGGGCTCCCAGGTCAGCACCTTCAGGGTGACCGGGCCGTCGGTGGCGTCGTCACCGCCACCGCCGCATCCGGTCAGCAGCGCGGCGGCCGCCATGCCGGCGGCGAGGGCGCCGGCCAAACTCCGTCGAAACATCGGGGTAGCTCCTGTCACAAGTGGGGGCTCTGAGGGACGCGGCGGGCCGACCCGCCGGCGGAGGCGCTGTCGACCACGGCCTCGGCGACCCGGACGACGTGCAGGCCGTCGGCGAGCGGGACGACCGCCGTCGGCTCGGTGCCGTCGATCCGGCCGAGGAAGTGCCGCAGCTCGGCGGCGAGCGCTCCGCCGCCGTCGACCGGGGAGAGGAGCCAGTCCGGCGCCTCGGTCGGCTCGCCCTGGACGAGCAGCGTGGGGTGGCCGAGGTCGACGTGCGCGACCCCGTCGGTGCCGTACACCTCGACCAGGTCCGAGGTGTGGTTCGGGGTGTGTTCGGGCAGCAGGTAGCTGTTGCGGATCGACGACACGACGTCGTTGGCGTGCCGCAGCTCCGCCCACACCAGGACCGGGGTGGCCGATCCGGGTCGGGTCCGGGCCGCCGCGCGCACCTCGACCACGGGCGCTCCGGCGTACCAGAGGGCCAGGTCGATGTCGTGCACGGCGGTGAGCAGCGCGGGGTGCTCGCGCGGGAAGAGCCGGCTGAGGGTGCGGGGCCGGTCGCGGCGCGACGACACGGCGAGCACGTCGCCGATCCGGCCGGCGCGGACCGCGTCGTGCAGGGCCCGGTGCGGGGCGCTGTGCCGCAGGATGTGCCCCGGCTGGCAGAGCACGCCGGCGCGTTCGGCGGCGGCCACGATGGCGGCGGCGTCGGCGGCGGTCGCGGCGAGCGGCTTCTCCACCAGCACGGGCACCCCGGCGGCGAGCAGCTCCACGGCGACCGCGCGGTGCGCCGGGCCGGGGACGCACACCGACGCGGCATCCGGCCCGGCAGCGGCCAGCAGCTCGGCCACGGAGGCGTACGTCCGCGGCACGTCGTGCTCCGCGGCCACCCGCGCCCGGGTCGCGGCGTCCGGCTCGACCAGGGCGGACACGGCCACCCCGAGCGACCGGTACGCGGCCAGGTGCCGCACGCCGAAGGCCCCCGCGCCGACCACGGCCACGGACGGGCGGCTCATGCCCCGACCGCCCCGGAGGCGGCGGCCGGGCCTGCGGCGACGGTCGGGCCGCCGGGGTCGGCGTCGGTGGCGCGCCGCGCGCCGGGGAGCTCCCGCGCGCCGGGGGCGTCGGCCTCCGGCCGGGCGGGGGCGTCGGCCGCCTCCGGCCCGGCGAGCCGGCCGGCGAGGACGGCCCGGGTGAGGCGGTCCAGGGCGGCCACGCCCGCCCCGATGCACCGCTCGTCGACGTCGAAGGCGCCGGAGTGCAGCGGCGCGCCGCCGCGGTCGCCGGTCACCCCGAGCTTGACGTACAGGCTGGGGCCGAGCGCGCCCAGCAGGGCGAAGTCGTCGGTGGTCAGCGGCGGCTCGGTCAGGTCGACGACGTCGACCACGGCGGGCAGCTCGGCGTGCGCGAGGGCCACCAGCGGCGCGGCGTTGCGTACCGGGGGCATCTCGTTGGCCCAGGTGAACCGCAGGCCCAGGTCGAGCGCGGCGGCCTGCTGCCGGGCGATGCGCTCGACGACCTCCTTGAGCCGCGCGCGGGTGCCCTCGTCGTGGGTGCGCAGGGTGCCGGTCGCCTCCGCCCGCTCGGCGACCTGGCTCTGGCTGGCCCCGCCCGCGATCGTGCCGATGTTGAAGGCGACCAGCTCGTGCGGGTTGCGGGAGCGGGCGACCCCGGCGTGCAGGAGGTTGACGATGCCGGCGAGGCCGAGGATGGCGTCGCGGCCCAGGGCGGGGGTGGCGGCGTGCGCGGCCCGGCCGAGCACCTCGACCCGGAAGGCGTCCTTGGCCGCCATCGCGGTCTCCCGGTCGACGCCGACCGCGCCGACCGGCAGGTCGGGCCAGCAGTGCAGGCCGAGGACGGCGTCGAAGCGCCGGCCGCGCAGGGCGTCGTCGGCGAGCACGGCGGCGGCGCCGGAGTCCTCGCCGAAGGGGATCTCCTCGGCCGGCTGGAACAGCACGGTCACCGTGCCCCGCTCGGGCGGGTCGGCCGCGAGCCGGGCCGCGACGCCGGCGACCACGGTCATGTGCACGTCGTGCCCGCAGGCGTGGCAGACGCCCGGGTTCCCCGACGCCCAGGGCACCTCCTTGGCGTCCTGGACCGGATAGGCGTCCATATCGGCCCGAAGCAAGACCGACGGCCCTGGGGCACGCCCTTCGATCTCGGCGACGAGACCGGTGCCGGCGACGCCGGAGCGAACCCGGGCGATCGGGGCGAGCCGGCCGGCGAGGACGGCCGCCGTCTGCTGTTCGGTGAACCGCAGCTCAGGGTGCTGGTGTAGCTGCCGTCGCAGCCGCACCAGATCATCAACACCCTCGTACGCCTGCACCACGCGGACCACCCCTCGCCTGCGTCCGATAATCCGGACCTAATTGAGACAAGAACCTAAGCGAGGGGTCCTCCCACGTCAATGGGCAGCTCGGAATCGGTTAGGGTCCGGCCATGGAACGCGCCGACGCACACCTGCACCTCTTCGCCGACGGGTATCCGGGCCGCTACGGACGGTCCCCCGCCGGGGGCGACGAACTCGCCGTCTACCGGACTTTGCGCCACGAACACGGCATCGGCCGGGCGCTCGTGGTCGGCTACGAGGGCGCGCCGGAGTTCGCCGGCAACAACCGGCACCTCGCCGCGCTCGCGGCCGCCCACGACTGGATCGCGCCGCTGGCCTACGTTCCGGTCACCGGCACCGACCGGGCCGGGCTGGACCGCCTCCGGGCGGCGGGGTTCGCGGGCGTCGCGGCGTACCTGCCGGACGCGGACGCGGCCGACGCGTTCGCCGGTTGGGCCCACAGCGCCGCCGGGCCGCTCAACGACGCGCGCGCGGTGGTCAGCCTCAACGCCACCCCCGAGGCGACCGGCCGGCTCGGGCGGGCGCTGGCCGCGCTCGACGGGTGCACGGTGCTGTTCAGCCACCTCGGCCTGCCCGGCCGGCAGCCCGCCGCGCCGGCTCCCCGGGCCGCCGCCGACCGGCTCGCCCCGCTGACCGACCTGGCCCGCCTGCCGCACGTCGGGGTCAAAATCTCCGGACTGTACGCCGTGAGCGACCCGGCCGAGGCGTACCCGCACGACGCCGCCCGGCCCTTCGTCGACCTGCTGCTGGACCGCTTCGGCGCGCGCCGGCTCTACTGGGGCTCGGACTTCTCCCCCAGCCTGGACCACGTGTCGTTCGCCCAGGCCCTGCGGCCGGTCGGGCTCGACGGGCTCTCCGCCGCCGAGGCTGCCGACGTGTTCGGCGGCAACCTCGGCCGCGCCCTGCGCGGGCGCTGACGCCGGGGCCGGCGGACCGCCCCGGTGACCGGCGCCGGGGCGGGACGGGCGGACCACCGCCCGCCCCGGGCCGGGTCACGCCTGCGGCGCGGTCTCCCGGCGCAACGTCGACGACCCGGCCGCCACCGACCAGCCGGCCACCCACCGGCTGGCGCTGCCCGGCCGGGTCCGGTCCGCCAGGTGGTACCAGTCCATCCGGCAGCGCTGCCGCGTCACCTCCAGCACGCCGTAGCCGTGGCCGTCCAGCTCCGTCCAGCGCACGTGCGTGTTGGTCGCCCGGAGCAGGTCCGCGCCGAGGACGCTGAGCGCGTTGCCCTCCCGCAGGCCGAGGAAGTCGTTGACGTTGTCGCTGGTCACCGAGGGGACCACGAACTCCGCAGCGGCCGGGTCGGACGTGCCCGTGGCCCGGGTGGTCACCTCGTTGGCCCACGAGGTGTGGATGTCGCCGGTCAGGAAGACGACGTCGCGGGTGCCCGTGGCGCGCAGGTGGTCGACCAGCTCGTTGCGGTCGGCGTTGTAGCCGTCCCACTGGTCGGGGTTGAGCACCACGCCGTTCTCGGGGACGCCCAGCAGCCGGCCGATCGGGCCCAGCAGCCAGGCGGGCAGCGTGGCGAGGTCGACCCGGGCGATCATCACCGGGTTGCCGACCAGCTTCCACCGGGCGGTGGAGGCGGCCAGGCCGCTCTTGAGCCAGGACATCTGCGCGTCGCCGGTGATCGTCCGGGCCGGGTCGTCGACGGCGGAGCCCGACGCCTGCTGCGACCGGTAGCTGCGCAGGTCCAGCATGGACAACTCGGCGAGCCGCCCGAACCGCAAGCGGCGGTAGATCGCCCCGTCCGCGCCGGTGCGCACCGGCATCCACTCGGCGTACGCCTGCCGGGCGGCGGCCACCCGGTCGGCGAAGGCGCCCTCGGTGGCCGGGGTGTGGTTCTCCGCGCCGCCGGACCACTGGTCGTTGGCCACCTCGTGATCGTCCCAGGTGATCACCCAGGGCACCGAGGCGTGCAGCGCCTGCAGGTCCGGGTCCGTCTTGTAGAGCGCGTGCCGGATCCGGTAGTCGGCCAGCGTCAGCACCTCGTGCGCCGGGAGCACCGGCCGCACCACCGACCCGCCGGCGTCGAACTCGCCCGTGCCGTACTCGTAGAGGTAGTCGCCGAGGTGCACGACGAGGTTGAGGTCGCCCCGGTCGGCCAGGTTCCGGTACGCCGAGAAGTAGCCCGCCTCCCAGTTGGCGCAGGAGACCACGCCGAGGCGGAGCCGGTCGATGTCGGCGTCGGCGGGCGGCGCGGTCATGGTGCGCCCGGTCGCCGACCACGCCCCCGCGTACCCGAACCTGTACCACCAGGTCGTCGCCGGGGCGAGGCCGGTGACCGCCACCTTGACCGTGTGGTCGCGGGCCGGGCCGGTGGTCAGGGCGCCCTGGGCCGTCACGGTCACGAAGTCGGGGTCGGCGGCGACCTGCCAGGTCACCTCCGCCTCCGGGCCGACGCCGGAGCCCGGCTGCGCCTCGTCGGTGGGGGTGAGCCGGGTCCAGAGCAGGACCCCGTCGGGCAGCGGGTCGCCGGAGGCCACCCCGTGCCGGAACGCGCCGCCGGCCGCGCCGGCGGGGGCCGCGCCGGCCAGGGTGGCGCCGGCGAGCACGGCCGTCCCGGCGGATGCGCCGGCCAGCCGCAGGAGGGTACGACGGTCGATGGTGTTCGTCATGCCTCACGTATCTACCGTCTTCACCGTCCCGCCCGCTGCCCCGCTCGGCACTGTTCGCCGATCCTTCACCGGCTGTCGGCCGTTCCCACGCCACGCGGCGGCCTGGCCACCGCGATCTCCGGCCGGCGGAGATAGGGTCGGCAGCCATGCGGACGAAGCAGGAGTTGGACGCGGCCATCCGGCGCGACCGGCGGGCGGCGCTGGTGGTCAACGCCCGCTCCCGCCGGGGCCGCCGCCTCTACGAGCACGCCCGGGCGCTGCTGACCGGCGCGGGCTTCGACCTGCTCGGGGAGTATCCGGCCGACCGCCCCGGCGAGCTGGAGCGCAGCCTCGCCGACGCCCTGGCGCTCGGGCCCGACCTGCTCGTCGCGGGCGGCGGCGACGGCACGCAGAGCGCCGCCGCCCGGCTGCTCGCGCACCGCGACGTGGCGCTGGGCCTGCTGCCGCTGGGCACCACCAACAACTTCGCCCGCACCCTCGGCCTCCCGCTGGACCTGGCCGCCGCGGTGGCGGTCCTCGCCGACGGCAAGGTGATCGACGTCGACCTGGGGCTGGCCGGCGACATGCCGTTCGCCAACCACGTCGGGGTGGGCATGTCGGCCGACATCATGCTGCGGACGCCGCCCGCGCTCAAGCGGGTCACCGGCCGGCTCGCGTACCCGGCGACCGCCCTGGCGCTGCTGGCCCGGCACCGGGCGCTGCGGGCGACGGTGCGGGCCGGTGACGCGACGCACGAGTTCCACACCCACCAGCTCTACGTGGCCAACGGCGGCTTCCACGCCGGCCGGCCGATCACCGCCGACACCGACGCCGACGACCGGCTGCTGGTGGCGTACCCGGTCGGCGGGCCGACCCGGCGCGGCCTGCTGCGGGACACCGCCCGCAACGCCGCCACGGGGGCCCGGCGCACCCTCGCCGAGACGCCGTTCCTCGCCGTCGGCGAGCTGTGGCTGGAGACCGACCGGCCGGCGCGGGTCGAGGTGGACGGCGAGCTGTGCGGCCAGACCCCGATCCGGATCGGGCTGGCCGCCAACGCGCTACGGGTGATGGCCCCCGCCGACGCCCCCGACCGCTGAGCGGGCAAGGAAGGGCCCCCTCTTAACGCATACGGTCGAGAAGGGTCCCCTTCTCACGGCCGGGGGACCCACGGGCAGCCGGTGGCGCGCCGGACGGGGCGCGCCACCGACCGGGGTCAGGACCCGTACGGTCGGGCCGCCCGCGCCGTGCGCAGCGCCTCGGCCCACCAGCCCAACTGGTCGAGCATGGCGCTGGCGGCGCGGTCGACCTGGCCGGCGTCGACCGGCTCGCCGGCCGCGTCGAAGCAGGCGTGGGCTCCGGCGAAGCTGACCGTCTCGCGGATGGTGACGGCGTGCAGCTCGGCGAAGACCACCCGCAGCGCCTCCACCGCCCGCAGGCCGCCGGAGATCCCCCCGTACGAGACGAAGCCGACGGGCTTGGCGTGCCACGGGACGCCCACCGAGTCGATCGCGGCCTTCAGCGGCCCGGGGTAGCTGTGGTTGTACTCCGGCGTCACCACCACGACGGCGTCGGCCGCGGCGATCCGCTCCGCGAAGGACGCCTCGTCCGGGGCCACGGCCCCGGGCGCGCCGGCGAGCGCCGCCGGGACGTGCGCGAGGTCGATCAGGTCGACGACGAGGTCGCCGCGCTGCCTCGCCTGCCGGCAGAACCAGTTCGCCACGACGGGGCCGAAGCGGCCGTCGCGGACGCTCCCGACGATGACGGCCAACTGGTACGGGGACTCGGACAACGCATCCTCCACAGGGGACAACGGGCCGTCCCTCGACGGCCACCCGCCGACCGTACGACTTCAACCAGGGTTGAGGTCAATCGGGGCGCGGGCGGGGCCGCTCGCGGGCGTCGTCGCCGGCCCGCCCCGAGCGGGCGGAGCGGGCGGGCCGGCGACGACGGGTTCACTGGGCCAGCTCGGCGACCTCCTCGGCGGTCAGCCGCAGGGCGGCGGGGGCCGCCAGGCCGCGCGCCGCGGCGGCCGGGGCCGCCGGCGGGTCGGCGGGCCGCCGCCGGTGCCAGTCGGTGACCGCCTGGTACGCCGCCGCCACCGACAACAGCCGGTCCTCGCCGTAGGGCAGGCCGCCGAGGATGGTGCCGATCGGCACGCCCGCGGCGGTGAACCCGATCGGGAAGGCGATCTCCGGCAGGCCGAGGATGTCGAACGGCACCGGGCCGGTCTGCACCACCACGTCGCAGGAGGCGAAGAGCTGGTCGAGCACCCGCTCCATGAGCAGCAGCTTGGCCCGCTGGCCGGTGACGAACTCGTTGGCGCCCAGCAGCGCGCCCTGCAGCCAGCTCGTCACGGACACGCCGAAGCCGCGCAGGTCCGTGCGCAGGTACGGCATGAACGGCTCGCTGCGCTCGGGCAGCCGTACGTTGTTGAACGCGCTGCCGGTGAGCAGGTCCCACTCGTCGGGCAGCGGCACGTCCACCACGGTCGCGCCGGGGATCGCGGCGAGCTTCGCCAGGTACGCGGCCCGCGCCGCCGCCGTCTCGGTGGTGCCGGCGGTGAAGCCCGGCAGCACGCCGATGCGGGTCTTCCAGCGCAGCTTCAGCTTGCCGCCGGAGTACGCCGGGGTGGCCGCGTCGATCAGCTTCGGCACCTCGGGCAGCCCCTGCGTGCGCGGGTCGGCGGGGTCCTCGCCGGCCATCGCGGTGAGCATGATGGCCGCGTCCTTGGCGTCGCGGGCCAGCGGGCCGGGGTGGTCGCGGGTGTAGCTGAGCGGGATGATGCCGTGCAACGAGACGCGGCCCATCGTCGGCTTGAGGCCGGTGAGGTTCTGCGCGTTGGACGGCGCGGTGATCGAGCCGCCGGTCTGGGTGCCGGTGCCGGAGGCGGCGAGCCGCCCGGCGACGGCGGTCGCGGTGCCGGTGGACGAGCCGCCGGGGTCGGTGCTGCTGTTGGTCGGGGTCCACGCGTTGACGGTGGTGACCACGCCGGCGGGGGTGGTGGCCCGGGTGGTGGCCAGCGGCCCCATCTGGGTCTTGCCGAGCACGATGGCCCCGCCGGCGAGCAGCCGGGACACCGCCGTGGCGTCGTACGGCGGCCGGAAGTCGGCGAACAGGTAGGAGTTGGCGGTGGTGGGCACCCCGGCGGTGTAGTAGTTGTCCTTGATCGCCAGCGGGATGCCGTGCAGCGCGCCGCGCCGGGGCTTCTTCGCCAGGGCGGCCGCCGCCTTGGCCGCCGCCTCGGCGAGCACCAGGTTGAACGCCTGGTAGGTGCCGTCGTACGTGGAGATGCGGGCCAGGTACGCCTCGACCAGCTTGGCGGGGGTGAGCTTGCCGGCGCGGATCAGCCAGGCCGCCTCGGCGACGGTGAGCTCGGTGGGGTCGGCCACGGCCTCCGGGCGGGGCTTGACGTAGGCGTTGGGCACGTCCAGCGCCGGGTTCCACTTGGCGGCGGCGAGCAGGGGTGTTCGGGCGGGACCGGCCGCCGAGGCCACGGCGGGCAGCCCGACGGCGCCGCCGACCGCCGACGCGGCGGCCAGGGCGGCGGTGCGGGCGAGGAAGGCTCGACGGTCGACGCCACGGTCGACGGGGGCTGTGCTCATCACTTCCGCCATTCCGTGCTGATCGAGGGGTAGAGCATCGGCGCGGGCTGCTGGGACAGCGCCATGGCGACGGTGGGGTCGGTGCCGGCCGGGGCGGGCAGCTGGTACGCGGCCAGCGTGCCGACGGTGCCACGGACGAAGGACCGCAGGGACGCCAGCACGGAGTCGCGGCCGGGGGAACCGGTCTGCGGGTCGGCGGTGGTGCCGGGCGGGAGCTGGTCGAGGTCGATGCCGAGGGACGCGAGCCGGGCGCGGATGAGGACGTCCAGTTCGGCGTCGGTCGGTGGGGTTGGCGCCAAGGGGTGCTCCTCCTGGGGTGGGAGATGATGCGCCCACTGTCGGACCGGGCCGTGTCGCCGGCGTGTCAAGTCGATCTCGACGCGGTGAACCCACGGGGGTCTATGCCCGCTGACCTGCGCGGCTACGGTCCGCCCCGGCCCGCCCGGCCGCCGGGCCCACCCGTCGGCCGACTGTCCGGAGTGGACCGGAGCCGCCGTCACTCACATTGACAGGTATGACTGCGTTCGGTTATCAATGAGTCAGAGAGCGCTCTCCCACCCATCCCGTCTACGGCCCGGCGATCCCGGGCCGGTGCCCGGTGCGCCGGGCGAGGAGGAAGCATGCGGTTCATCCGAGAGCGCCGCGCCGCCGACCCGGTCCCCCGCCCACCGCGCCTGCGCCGCGCGGGCGCGCTGACCGTGGCGCTGGTGACCCTGGTCGCGGGCGGGGTGCTGGCCGACCGGGACGCCGTCGACGCGCGGGCGGCGAGCGGCGGGTCGGCCGCCGTCGGCGGCCACGCCGGCCACGCGTACGCGCTGAGCCCCGAGCAGGAGGCCGCCGCGCTGGAGCTCCAGCTCGCTCCGGTGCGCGGCTCCGAGTTCCGGGCCGACTGCCCGAGCAAGGGCCGGGCAGGCGACGACCCGATCGTCATGTGGGGCCGCCCGGGCGCCTCGCACACGCACGAGTTCTTCGGCAACACGACGACCAACGCGTACACCGACCTGACCTCGCTGCGGGCCGGCGGGACGACCTGCAACCCGGTGGCCGACAAGTCCGCGTACTGGGTGCCGACGCTCTACCAGAACGGGGTGGCGCAGAAGCCACAGAGCGTGCGGATCTACTACCAGGGCCTCACCGACCGGGCGAATGTCAAGCCCCACCCCCAGGGCCTGCGGATCGTGGTGGGCAACCCGCTCGCCACCAGCGCCGGCCAGAACCCCGCCGCCCGGTGGAACTGCGTCGGCATCCCGGCCGCCAGCGGCGACTTCCCGGTCTGCCCCGCCGGATCCAAGCTGGAGACGTACCTGGACTTCCCGACCTGCTGGGACGGGAAGAACCTGGACAGCCCCGACCACAAGAGCCACATGGCGTTCGGCCTGGGCGGCGTGGGCGGCACCTGCCCGGCCAGCCACCCGGTGCCCGTGCCCCGGCTGGAGCTCCTCATCACGTACGACGTGCGCGGCACCGGGCTCAGCTTGGCCGGCATCCGCGACGGGGCCAACGTCACCACCGCCCCCGGCTACACCTTCCACGGCGACTTCTTCAACGCCTGGGACGAGGCAGAGCTCGCCCGGCGGGTGAAGACCTGCATCGTCGACGGCTACATCTGCGGCAACGACGGGCAGCCGATCCAGCAGTGACGCTCCCGGCGGCGGCGCGCGTCGACCCACCGGCCGGCGCGTGCCGCCGCGTCGTCGCCTGCCGGCCCGGCGGGCCTACGACCTGTCGTCGCGGTCGATGCGCAGCTCCCGCTCCAGTTCGGCGATGACGGCCCGCAGGTCGTCGAGCCGCTGGGTGAGCGCGATCCGGTCCACCTCGTCGGGCACGCCGTCGCCGTCGGCGTCGTAGTCCGGGGCCAGCCGCTCGGTCATCTCCAGCCGGCGGGCCTCCTCCATGGAGTTGACGATGACCGCGATCAGGATGTTGAGCAGCAGGTTGACGGTGATGATCACGAAGCTGACGTAGTAGACCAGCGTCCACGGCGACAGGGCCATCCCCTGCGCCACGAGGTCGGGCAGGGTCTCCAGCGACAGCAGCACGAACAGGGTCAGCAGCGACCGCCCGATGTCGCCGTACTCCTCCGGCTGGGACCGGCCGAAGATCAGCCAGCCGGCCATGCCGTACACGTAGAGCGTCACGCCGGCGAGCGCGAGGAAGCCGGCGACGCCCGGCAGGCTGCGCCACAGCGCCGCCACGATCGTCCGCAGGCCGGGCGAGAAGCGCACCAGCCGCAGCATCCGGGCGACCCGGACGACGCGCAGCAGCGCGGAGTCGCCGTGCAGGCCGGGCACGAAGATCGCGGCGGTCACCAGGAAGTCGAAGACGTTCCAGCCGTGGCGGAAGAAGTCCTGCGGCCGACGGCCGTAGGCCAGCACCCGCACGCCGATCTC
Source organism: Micromonospora sp. WMMD712 (assembly GCF_029581295.1). Taxonomy (NCBI): domain Bacteria; kingdom Bacillati; phylum Actinomycetota; class Actinomycetes; order Micromonosporales; family Micromonosporaceae; genus Micromonospora; species Micromonospora sp. WMMD712. Next base: position 233,394 of record NZ_CP120743.1, on the reverse strand, counting down.
GGCGACGAAGGCGAGCCGGAAGGCCCACTCCAGCCCGCGCAGCACCGGCCGCGCCGACCCCAGGTGCGGGTACGTCTCGATGCCGAGCACCGCCCCGTTGGCCAGGATGAGCACGACGATGGCGATCTCGAAGGGCCGGGACCGGGCGACCCGGGCGCACCGCCCGGCCAGCCCCGCCGCGCCCCGGCCCGGCGTCGACCCCCCGCCGGACGCGTCCGCACCTCGGGACGACGGCCCCCCGCCGGCCACCGGCGGAGGCGCATCGAGCATTCCCCCACCCTACCGGGCCGGCCGCGACGCGATCTTGGACGGTCGTGGTCGGCCGGTGACACGAAGTGTCCACGTTCGACGACCGGCGACGTGGCGGCGGTGGGCACCGGGAGCTTTAGTGCGCAAAGCGGACACGTCCTTGCCATACCCATTCACCGATCCCTATCCTCGTGTCGGAAAGCGCTTTCCCAATGCCACGACGAAGACGCAGCACGCCGCCCGTCGACATGTCGGCGGCGATGGGCTCCCGTAGACCACGTCCCAGGGCGGGGGCCCCCTCGTCGCCTCCGGCAGCCGCCGGGCGTACCACCTCCAGCACCACATCGAAGGCGAGGCGAGGATGAGACGACCAGTCCCACTGCGACTCCACGCGGCCGTGGCCGCGACGGTCATCGGTGCCGCGATCTGCGTGGCGCTGCCGACGCCCCAGGCGTCGGCGGCGACCGGCGGCGTGACCGGCTACGCGACCCAGAACGGCGGGACCACCGGCGGCGCGGGCGGGCAGACGGTGCGGGCCACCACCGGGACCGCGATCCACACGGCGCTGTGCACCCGGGCCAGCAGCAGCACCCCGATCATCATCCAGGTCGAGGGGACCATCAACCACGGCAACACCGCCAAGGTGTCCGGCGACAGCTGCAACACCAACGCCGGCCTGATCGAGCTCAAGCAGATCAGCAACGTCACGATCGTCGGCGTCGGCAGCGGGGCCGTCTTCGACCAGCTCGGCATCCACATCCGCGACTCCAGCAACATCATCATCCAGAACGTGACCGTCCGGAACGTCAAGAAGTCGGGCTCGCCCACCTCCAACGGCGGCGACGCCATCGGCATGGAGAGCACCGTCCGCAACATCTGGGTCGACCACGTCACCCTGGAGGCCTCCGGCGGTGAGGCGGAGGGCTTCGACGGCCTGTTCGACATGAAGGACAACGTGCAGTACGTGACGCTGTCCTACAGCATCCTGCGCAACTCCGGCCGGGGCGGCCTGGTCGGCTCCAGCGAGAGCGACCTGGGGAACAACTACATCACGTTCCACCACAACCTGTACGAGAACCTCGACTCGCGCGCGCCGCTGCTGCGCGGCGCCACGGCCCACATGTACAACAACTCGTACGTCAACCTGCGCGAGTCCGGCATCAACTCCCGGGCCGGCGCGAAGGCCAAGGTGGAGAACAACTACTTCAAGGACTCCAAGGACGTCCTGGGCACCTTCTACACCAACGAGCGCGGCACCTGGCAGGTCGCCGGCAACGTCTTCGACAACGTGACCTGGTCCAGCCCCGGCAACGAGAACTACCCCGCCGGGCCGAACCCGACCTCCACCACCACGGTCAGCATCCCCTACTCCTACCGCCTCGACGGGGCCAGCTGCGTGCCCAACCTGGTGCGCCAGACGGCCGGGGCCAACAAGGGCCTCCAGGTGTCCGACGGCAGCTGCACGCCGCAGACCCCGGCCCCGACCACGCCCGCACCGACCACCCCGACCCCCGGGCCGACCACCCCGACGCCGGGGCCGACCAACCCGGGCGGGACGAACCTCAGCCTCGGGGCCGGCGCGGACGGCTCCAGCAAGGCCGACGGCAGCAGCTACGGCAACGTGCTGGACGGCAACCTGGGCACCTACTGGTCGCCGTCCGGCTCCACCGGCCGGATCTCGGTCAAGTGGGACGCCGCCGTCCGGGTCGGCTCGGTGAACATCCGCGAGGCCTCCGGCGCGACCGGCGTCATCCGCTCCTGGCGGCTGGTCAACAACGACACCGGGGCGGTCCTCGCCTCGGGCGGCAACGGGGTGGGCGTCGTGTCCTTCAGCCCCACCTCGCTGAAAAAGATCAACCTGGAGATCACCGGCGCGACCGGCACGCCGCGGGTCGCCGAGTTCGAGACGTACGCCGGCTGACGCCGCGCCGCGCGGCGGCGGCACGCGCGCCGAAGGCCACCTCCCGTCCCGGGGGAGGTGGCCTTCGGGCGTAGCGAGAGACCGGTGACCTACTTCTTGACGACCTTCGCGGTCTCCTTCGACGTGGCCGTGCCGGGTTGCAGGTCCGAGCGGGTGGCCGTCACCCGCACGGAGAGCCGGTACCCGACGTCGGCGGCCTTCGGCACGTACGTCCTGCCGGTGGCCCCGGCGATGACCTTGCCGCCGCGCAGCCACTGGTAGGAGAAGGTGAGCTTCTTCTCGTCCCACCTGCCCGGGTCGGCGGTGAGGGTCTTGCCGACCTTGGCCGTCCCGCTGACCGACGGGAGCGTGGTGGCCCTGGCGGGGTCGCCCAGCGCCGGCACGTTGAGGGCCCGCTCGCGGCTGACGTTGCCGGCCACGTCGTACGCTCGGTAGCGGATCACGTGGGCACAGCTGTCGATCCGGGCCGGGGCCAGGTACGGCTGCCAGGCACTCTTGTCGATCCGGTACTCGATGCGGGCCACGCCGGAGTCGACGTCGCTGGCGTTGACCACGAACTTGCGCTCCACCAGGTACGCCTGCACGGTCGGGGCGGTCTCGTCCACCTTGACCGGCAGCGACCACACGTCGCTCCAGAAGAGGTTGACGCCCTGGGCCCGGTAGTCGACGCGGTGGCTGCCCGCCGGCAGGTCCACCGGCTCGCGGTACGGGAACCAGCCGCCGCCGTCGATCTGGTACTCGACCAGCTTCACCTGGTCACCGGCGGTGATGGTCAGGGCGGCGTCCGCGCCGTACCACCCGTCGGCCCCCGCGGCGGAGACCGTCGCCTTCGGCTGCCCGCCCTCGTAGCGCAGCGGGTCGACGCCGCCCAGCGTCGGGACGACCTTCCTGATGGCGCCGTCCGCGTCGAAGTACAGCCGGTCGATCGTGGTCTCCCGGTGCGTGCCGTCGCCGCCCGGGATCCCGAACCGGTGGTACGCGACGTACCAGTCGTCGGTGCCCGGCACCTGGAGGATCGAGTGGTGCCCGGTGCCGAGGATGCCCTGGCTCGGGTCCTTGGTGAGGATCTCCCCCTTGGCGGTGAACGGCCCCAGCGGGCTGGTGCCGGTGCCATAGCCGACGCGGTAGTTCTCGCTGCCCGTGTCGTCGATCGACCAGGACAGGTAGTAGGTCCCGGCGCGCTTGTGCATGAACAGGCCCTCGCGGAAGTCCGTGAGGCCGGTCAGCCGCACCCGCTTGGCGACGTCGTAGGAGACCATGTCGTCGTTGAGCGGGACCACGTACGGGGTGCCGTTGCCCCAGTAGAGGTAGCTCTGCCCGTCGTCGTCGGTGAAGACCGCCGGGTCGATCTGCTGGGCGTTGTCGTAGTCGGCCTTGCTCACCAGCGGCTTGCCGATGGGGTCGACGAACGGCCCGAGCGGCGAGTCGGCGACGGCGACGCCGATGTTCTGCTGCGCCGAGAAGTAGAAGTAGTACTTGCCGTTCTTCTCGATCGCGGCGGGCGCCCACGCGTTGCTGTCGGCCCAGGTGATGTCCGGCCCGAGGTCGAGGATCGTGTCGTGCTCGGTCCAGTCGACCAGGTTGCGGCTCGACCAGACCTTGAACGTCGAGCTGCCCCAGCCGGGGAAGCCGTCGGTGGTCGCGTAGATGTAGTAGGTGTCGCCGAACCGGACGATGTTCGGGTCGGCGTTGAAGCCGGGCAGCACCGGCGAGCGCATCTGCACCGCCCGCACGGTCCACTCGCGGGTCGCCCCGGCCGCGCTGGTCACGGTCAGCGTCACCGGCTGCGAGTAGTCCCGCGCGCCGCCGGGCGTGACGGTCGAGGTCGGCGCGACCACGTACGTCGGGGCGAGGGCGGTCACGTCGGTGCCCGGCTTGACCGGCAGCGTGATGGTGCTGCTGGCGGCGTCGACGATCGCGGGGACCTTGAGGCTGTCGAGTTCGACCGCCACGACGCTGGTGCCGTTGGCGCCCAGCGCGGCGACCTCGCCGTCGGTGAGCGCCCGGTTGTAGAGGGAGAAGTCGCGCACCCGGCCCTTGAGGTACCTGTCCGAGGCGTACTGGGAGCGGCCGATGTAGTTGGCCGTGGTCCGGCCGCCGCCGATGTCGCCGGGGCGGTGGGTCAGGCCGGTCTTCTCGGCGACCCGCACCCCGTCGAGGTAGATCCGAGCGGTGCCGGCCGAGTTCAGGGTGTACGTGAGGGTCTTCCACACGCCCCGCGGGACGGCGCTGCCGCCGGTGACGGTCTGTTCGCCGGTCCAGTTGCCGAGGCTGATCGAGGTGCGGTAGTTGTTGCCGGTGGTGAAGAGGTAGCCGTTGCCGACGCCGGCGGAGTCGGTGTTGCCCAGGCCCCAGACGAAGTACGGCGTCGCCTGGTCGGTGGCCATGTTGACGTCCATCGACACGGTGATCTCGTCGAGGCCGGCCATGATGTTGTCGGGCAGGGCCACGTGGCCGTTGGTGCCGCCGAGGGCGAGGCTGCCGTCCCTCCAGTTCGCGTCGCCGGCCAGCTTCGCGTCGTAGCCGTTGCCGGAGTCGTCGGTGACGGTGGTGCCGCCGGCCTGGTCGAGCGCGTAGTGGGCGACGACGCCGTCGGCGTTGGCGCGCACCGGCGGCGGCGCGTCGTTGAGGGCGTCGAGTTCCTTCTTCGTGACCGGGATGACGGTGCCGTGCCGGGGGCTGGCGGGCAGGTCGTAGGAGGCCGGCACCTTCCAGTCCGGGTGCTCCAGGTCGTCGGTGCCCAGCGGGATGTAGCCCCGGCCGCCGTACTCGTCGACGAACAGGTAGTACTTCGAGCCGGAGGTGTCGCCGGGGTTGGCCTTGAAGACCGTGGGGCCCTCGACGGCGGAGGTGCCGGCGTCGCGGCCGATGCACGAGTCGAGCACCGCCCAGGAGGGCTTGCCGGGCAGGTCGACGGCGGTCAGCGAGGACGACTTCTCCTGGATGATGTCCGAGCAGCCGGTGCCGCCGCCGCCCTCGTCCTTGGTGAACCGGTAGTAGGTGTCGCCCTCCCGGATCACGGTGGAGTCGATGCGCGAGTCGCCCGGGTCCTGCCAGATCGTCGGCTGGCTGAACGTGACGAAGTCGCGGGTCGTCGCGGCGAGCATCCGGTTGTACGTGTTGCCGGTGTGGTTCGGGTCGCTCTCGGCGTAGAGCTTCGAGGCCCAGAAGACGAGGTACTCGCCCCGGGCGGCGTCCCAGTACGCCTCCGGCGCCCAGGTGTTGCCGGCGGCGGGCGGGGAGACCAGGACGTGCCGCTGCTCCGACCAGTTCACCAGGTCGGTGGACTCCCAGACCTCCAGGTAGCGGCTGCCCTGGCGCTGGGCGACGTCCCAGTTGCCGTTGCGGCCGATGGACAGGTCGGTGGCGATGAGGAAGAACCGGTCCCCCTCCGGGCTGCGGATCAGGAACGGGTCCCGCAGGCCCAGGGTGCCGAACGTCGACTCCAGCTTCGGCTGGCCGCCGTTGAGCTCGGTCCACCGCAGCGCGTTGTTGCCCTGGCTGGCCGCGAAGTAGATCTTCTCCCCGGCGATGGAGTTGCCGGTGAAGTAGCTGAAGGCGTAGCCGGCGTAGGGGGCGGCCTCGGGCAGCTCGCGGACGGTCAGCTCGATGGCCCGCTCGGCGGTGGCCGTGCCGACGGTGACGGTGGCGGTCACGGTGACCTTGACGTCGCCCGCCCCGTGCGCGGGGCGCTTGACGATGCCGTCGGGGCTGACGACGTCCGGGCGGGCGGAGCGCCAGGCGACGGTCGCGCCGTTGCTCCCGGTGCTCGGCATGGTGAGGTTGCCGCGCACGTCGCCGGCGTTCACGAGCGAGAGGGCGGCGGCGGCCGCGGCGGCCCGCGTCTGGTCGGTCTCGTTGGGCAGGACGGTGGCGGTGAACGCCTTGGTGTCGCTGCTGCCACCCCGGCTGACGGTCGCGGTGAGGGTGACCGTGGCGGGCCCGTCGGTGGGGGCCGGGCGGGTCACCTCGCCGGTCGCGCTGATCGTGCCCGGCGCGCTGGAGGACCAGGAGATCGCCGAGCCGTACGTGCCGGTGGTGGGCAGGGTGAGCTTCCCGGTCACGGCCGAGAGGTCGCCCAGGTCGAGGGCGGCGGTGTCGGCGGCGACGCGGGTGGCGTCGGGCAGCGCGATGGCGGCCACCTCGCCGGCGGCCAGCGCCCGGTCGTAGATGCGGAAGTTGGCCACCCGACCCTTGAGGAACCGGTCGGCGGCGTAGTTGGACCGGCCGAGGTTGTTGTTGGTCGTCGTGCCGTTGCCAACGGCGCCGGGCAGCACGGTGACGCCGGTGTTCTGCGCGACCTGCACGCCGTCCTCGTAGAGGGTGCCGGTGGTGCCGGTCTGCGTGTAGGTGACGGACTTCCACACGCCCCGGGCGAGGTTCGCGCCCTTGCCGGTCACCTTCTCGCCGGACCAGTTGGTGGTGGTGATGGCGGTGCGGAAGGCGTCGCCGCTGGTGAACAGGTAGCCGGTGCCGGAGTTCGACGTCGCCGGGTTGCCGAGGCCCCAGATGAAGTACGGCGTCTGCTGCGCGGGGTCGACGAGCACGTCGACGGCGACGGTGATCGACGACAGCCCGGCCATGATGTTGTCGGGCAGCCTGACGTGGTCGTCGACCCCGTCGAGGAGGAGGCCCCCCTGGCCGGTCCAGGTGCCGCCGCCGGTGAGCGTGCCGTCGTTGCCCCGGCCGGAGCTGTCGGTGACGGTGGTGCCGGTGGTCTGGGTCAGGTCGTAGCGCACCAGCAGGCCGTCGGTCACGTCGGCCGCGGCGGCCGGCGCGGCGGTGGCGGGCAGCAGCCCGGCGACCAGGGCGAGGAGGATCCCGGCGACGAGTGGCCGGGCGCGGCGTCGGGAGCGGGGCGGGGAGGAGGATGGCGTTTCCGGGGGAGCTGCTTCGCGCATGGGGTTCCCTCGTGGTGGCGGGGGTGTGAGCGTTAACAAGCCCGAATTCTCGGCGCTACGAAACCCCGCAGTCAAGGGGCCCACCAGGCACGACGCTGGGTATGTGCGCGCTAACAGGGATCACTGCGGCGGACGGTTCGACCGCCGGGCCACCGCCGGCGGGCCCGGGCGGCCGGACGGCACGGCGGAGGCCGGCACGGCCCTGGCGGCGCGCCGCGTGCGGCGTGCGGTCAGCCCTTCCGGCCGCTGCTCGCGCGCACGACGAGCTGCGGCTCGACCTGCGGATGCGGGAAGCGCCCCGCCGGGCCGTCGGCGTCGAACAGCTCCAACAGGGCCGCCACGCAGCGGCGGCCCACCTCGTCGAAGTCCTGCCGCACCGTGGTCAGCGGCGGCGAGAGGTATTCGGCCTCGGGGATGTCGTCGAACCCGACCACGCTGACGTCCTCCGGAACCCGCACGCCGCGCTGGTGCAGCGCCCGCAGCAGGCCGAGCGCCTGGTGGTCGTTGGCGCAGAACACAGCCGTCACGTCCGGGCGGTCGACCAGCGTCTGCCCGATCTCGTAGCCCGCGCGGGGACTCCAGTCGCCGACGAGGACCGGGGGGACGGACCGCCCGGCCTGCTCCAGCGCCAACCGCCACCCGTCGACGCGGTCGCGGGCCTCCAGCCAGTCCCGGGGGCCGGCGATGTGCCACACCGTCTCGTGCCCGAGGGAGAGCAGGTGCTCCACGGCCAGCCGGGCCCCGGCGACCTGGTCGACGGAGATGCTCGGCAGCTCCCGGGCGCCGCCGCTCGACTCGACCACCACGGCGGGCACGCCGGTGGGCAGGCCGTGCACGGCCACCGCCGCCGTCATCATCGGGGCGATGACGACGACCCCCGCGACCGACTGCTCGGTGAGGGCGTCGATGGCCGACCGCATCCCGGCCCGGTCGAGCTGCTCCAGGGTGACGATGCTGATGCCGTACCCCGCGGCGCGGGCGGCGCGTTCGATGCCGAGCAGGGTCGCCGCCGGGCCGTAGAGGATGGTGTCGAAGCTGACCACGCCGATGACCCGGGAGCGCCGCCCGGCCAGGCCCCGGGCCAGGGCGTTGGGCCGGTAGTTGAGCTGGTGCACCGCGCGCATCACCCGCTCGCGGGTCTCCTGCCGGACGCTGGGGTGGTTGTTGAGCACCCGCGACACCGTCTGGTGCGAGACACCGGCGAGCCGGGCGACGTCGTTCATCACCGCCGCGCGTGCGGCCGGCTGCTGACCCATGGCAACTCCCCTCGTGGCCATCGTAGCCCGTCGTGATCAACAAGACGGGCGGTCAGGCTCGCTGCGCGGAGGGCGTGTCCGGCGTGCCCCCACCTCGGGGAGCACGCCGGATGGCCCTGTCGTACGGTCGACCGGTCGAGCCTCAGAATCCCCTGGCCAACCGGTAGTAGGCCTGGTTCCACCGCAACTCGTTCGTCAGCCGGCGGGTGGTCGTCTCCGCGTCGATGACGACCAGCTCGGTGGCGACCATCTCGGCCAGGTCGTGCAGTTCCTCGACCCCGACGGCCTGCGACAGCACCGTGTGGTGCGGCGCGCCGGCCGTGAGCCACGCCTCCGCCGAGCCGGCCAGGTCCGGCCGGGGCCGCCACACCGCGCGGGCCACGGGCAGCTTCGGCAGCGGCTGCGGCGGGACGATCACGTCGATCTCGTTGGCGACCAGCCGGAACCGCTCCCCCATGTCGGCCAGCCCCAGCACCACCGCGGGCCCCGCCTGGGCGTCGAACACCAGGCGCACCGGGTCCTCGCGGCCGCCGATGCCCAGCGGGTGGATCTCCACGGCGGGCGTGTCGGCGGCGATGGTCGGGCAGACCTCCAGCATGTGCGCGCCGAGGACGACCTCCTGCCCTGGCGTGAGGTCGTAGGTGTAGTCCTCCATGAAGGAGGTGCCGCCGGTGGTGCCCACCGACATCGCCTTGAGCGTGCGCACCAGCACCGAGGTCTTCCAGTCGCCCTCGCCGCCGAAGCCGTAGCCGTCGGCCATCAGCCGCTGCACCGCGATCCCCGGCAGCTGCCGCAGCCCGCCGAGGTCCTCGAAGTTGGTGGTGAACGCGCGGAACCCGCCCGCGTCGAGGAAGTCGCGCAGGCCCGCCTCGATCCGGGCGGCGTAGCGCAGGGAGTCGTGCCGGTCGCCGCCGGCCCGCAGCTCGGCGACGAGCCGGTAGCTGTCGTCGTACTCCTTGACCAGCTCGTCGATGCGCGTGTCCGCCACCGCGTCCACGGCCGCCACCAGGTCGTTCACGCCGTAGGTGTTGACCGAGACGCCGAAGCGCAGCTCCGCCTCGACCTTGTCGCCCTCGGTCACCGCCACGTTGCGCATGTTGTCGCCGAAGCGGGCCAGCCGCAGCGACCGCAGCTCCGCGTGCCCGATCGCCGCCCGGGTCCACGCCGCGATGCGGGCGGTGACGCTCGGGTTGCTCACGTGCCCGGCGACGGTCTTGCGGGCCACCCCCAGCCGGGTCTGCACGAACCCGAACTCCCGGTCGCCGTGGGCGGCCTGGTTGAGGTTCATGAAGTCCATGTCGATCTCGGACCAGGGCAGCGCCACGTTGGCCTGCGTGTGCAGGTGCAGCAGCGGGGTGCGCAGGGCGTCCAGGCCGGAGATCCACATCTTCGCGGGCGAGAAGGTGTGCATCCAGGCGATCACCCCGACCGCGCCCTGGACGGCGGCGTCACGGCAGACGGCCAGGATGTCGGCGCTGGAGGTGAGCACCGGCTTCCAGACCACCCGGGCGGGGATGGCCGGATCGGCGTCGAGCTGCTCCGCGATCTGCCGGGACTGGTCGGCCACCTGACGCAGGGTCTCCGGGCCGTACAGGCCCTGGCTGCCGGTGAGGAACCAGACCTCGGCGGCCGGGGATGGGTTGGTCATGGGGTTGCCTTCCGGTGTACTGGGGTGGTCACTTCTTGCGGATGCCGACGAGGCGCTGGAGGAGGATGAACGCGAACAGCAGGCCACCGATCACGATCTTGGTCCACCAGGAGCTGAGGCTGCCGTCGAAGGTGATCAGCGTCTGGATCACCCCCAGCACGAGGACACCCAGCACCGTGCCGAACACGTAGCCGGAGCCACCCGTGAGCAGGGTCCCGCCGATGACGACGGCGGCGATCGTGTCCAGCTCCATGCCGATCGCGATCAGCGGGGCGCCCGACAGCGTGTAGAACGACAGCAGGATGCCGCCGATGGCCGAGCAGAGCCCGCTGATCGTGTAGACGGCGATCTTCGTACGCCCCACGGGCAGGCCCATGAGCAGCGCCGACTGCTGGTTGCCGCCGATGGCGTACACGTTGCGGCCCAGCCGGGTGTAGGCCAGCGTGTACGCCGCGACCGCCACCACGACGAGGGCGACCAGGACGCTCACGGTCACGAAGTTCTCGCCGATGCGGATGCGCTCCTGCGCCGCCGAGGTCCAGAACCCGTCGGTGATCGGGATGGACGTCGAGCTGATCCAGGTGCACATGCCCCGGGCGAAGAACATGCCGGCGAGGGTGACGATGAACGGCTGGATGTCGAAGAAGTGGATGACGCAGCCCATCGCGAACCCGAGGGCGGGGCCGATGAGCAGCGCGATCAGCAGCACCACCGCGGGGTGCACGCCGTCGCCGAGCAGCGACGCCGACACCATCGCGGTCATCGCCACCACGGAGCCGACCGACAGGTCGATGCCGCCGGTCAGGATGACGAAGGTCATGCCGACCGCGACGACGAGCAGGAAGCCGTTGTCGATGAAGATGTTGAAGACGACCTGGATGTTGGAGAAGGCCCGGTACTGCGAGACGCCGATGCCGTACATCACCAGCAGCAGGGCCAGGGTGGCCAGCACCGGCACCTGCCGCTGCGGCACCCGCCACCAGGCCCGTGGGCCGCGCGCGGCCAGGGGGGTCGTGGTCATGCCGGGACCTGCTCCTTCTGCTTCTCGGCGGGCGTCGCCGGGGCTGACGTCGGCGCGTGCCGACGCCGGAACCGGGCGCGGAACGCCGGCGCCTGGATGAGGCAGACCGCGATCACCACGACCGCCTTGAACAGCAGGGCCGTCTGCGGGTCGATGTTCATGGCGTACACCGAGGTGGTCAGGGTCTGGATGATCAGCGCGCCGACGATGGTGCCGCTGAGGTAGAACCGGCCGCCGGCCAGCGACGTGCCGCCGATGACCACGGCGAGGATGGCGTCCAGCTCGACCCAGAGGCCGACCGCGTTGCCGTCGGCGCTGGAGACGTTCGCCGTCATCATGAACCCGGCCACGGCGGCGCAGGCGGCGCTCACCACGTAGACCAGGAAGGTGATCCGCCGCGAGCGCACGCCCGCCAGGCGGCTGGCCTCGGCGTTGCCGCCGACCGCCTCGATGATCATGCCGAGGGCGGTGCGGCGGGTCAGCACCGCCACGACCAGCGTCACCGCGAGGGCGATGATGATCGCGAACGGCAGCGTGAGCAGGTGCCCGACCCCGATCGTCTTGTACGGCTCGCTGTTGATCGTGATGATCTGCCCGGAGGTGACCAGCTGGGCCAGGCCCCGGCCGGCGACCATCAGGATCAGCGTGGCGATGATCGGTTGGATGCCTATCCCGGCGACCAGGATCCCGTTCCACGCGCCGAGCACCAGGGCCACGCCGAACGCGATCGCCACCGCCGTGAGCACGGCGCCGAGGCTGTTCTGGTCGGGCTGCTCGCTGATGTAGAGGCAGGCTATCGCGCCGCAGACGGCGGCCACGGAACCCACGGAGAGGTCGATGCCGCCCGTGGCGATCACCAGCGACATGCCCAGCGCGACCAGGATCAGCGGGGCGCTGAGCCGGACGATGTCGACGAGGCTGCCGTAGAGGTGGCCGTTCTTCAGCTCGACCGACAGGAAGCTCGGCCGGTAGACGGTGTTCGCCGCCAGCAGCACCACCAGCACGACCAGGGGCCAGAACAGCCGGTGGCCGGTGACGCCCGCGAGGCGGGTACGCGCTGTGCTCATACCTTCTCCAACCCTTCCTGCGCCGCGCCGCTGGCGATGGCCTGCATCACGCGGTCGGCGTCGAGGGTGTCGTCGTTGTCGAGCTGGGCGACCAGCCGCCGGTCGCGCATCACGACGACCTTGTGGCTGAGCCGCAGCACCTCCTCCAGCTCGGCGGAGATGAACAGCACCGCCATCCCGCCGTCGGAGAGCTGCGCCACGAGGCGCTGGATCTCGGTCTTCGCGCCGATGTCGATGCCCCGGGTCGGCTCGTCCAGGATCAGCAGCCGCGGCTCGGTGATCAGCCACCGGGCGAGCAGCACCTTCTGCTGGTTGCCGCCGGAGAGGTTGCGCACCGGCATGTCGGGGTTGGCCGGCCGGATGCTCAGCGCCTTGATGTAGCGCTCGACCAGCTCGTCCTGCTTGCGCCGGGGCACCGGCCGCAGCCAGCCGCGGGCCGCCTGCATGGCCAGGATGATGTTCTCCCGCACCGACAGCTCGCCCACCAGGCCCTCGGTGCGACGGTTCTCGGAGCAGAAGGCGACGCCCCGGTCGATCGCGGCCACCGGGTTGCGGATCGCGGCGGGCGCGCCGTCGACCGCGAGCCGGCCCTGGTCGGCGCGGTCCGCGCCGAAGAACAGGCGGGCGACCTCGGTACGCCCCGACCCCAGCAGCCCGGCCAGCCCGACGACCTCGCCGGCGTGGATGGTGAGGCTGAACGGCGCGACCGAGCCGGAGCGGCCCAGCCCGTCCGCCGCCACGAGGGGCTCTCCCTGCGTGACCGCCGTACGGTCCCGGTCGGTCTCGGAGTCGAGGCGCTCCAGCGCGTCGAGCTCCTTGCCGATCATCTTCTCCACGAGGGCGATCTGCGGCAGCTCGGCCGTCGGGTACTCGCCCACGAGGCGGCCGTTGCGCAGCACGGTGATCCGGTCGGCGATGCCGTACACCTGGTCGAGGAAGTGGGTGACGAAGACGATGGCGATGCCGTCGTCGCGCAACTGGCGCATGATCCGCATCAGCTGGGCCACCTCGTCGGCATCGAGGCTGGAGGTGGGCTCGTCGAGGATCAGCACCCGGGCGTTCACGTCGACGGCGCGGGCGATGGCCACCATCTGCTGCACCGCGAGGGAATAGCTGCCGAGCAGCTCGGTGACGTCGATGTGCAGGTCGATGCGGGCCAGCAGCTCCTTGGCCCGGCGGCGCATCTCGCGCCAGTTGACGGCCCCGAGCCGGCGCGGCTCCCGGCCGATGAAGATGTTCTCCGCCACCGACAGGTTGGGCAGGAGGTTGACCTCCTGGTAGACGGTGCTCACCCCGGCCGCGGTGGCCTGCATCGGCCCGGCGAAGGAGACCTGCTGACCGTCGAGGGTGATCGTGCCGGCGTCCGTGCTGTAGACGCCGGTCAGCACCTTGATGAGGGTGGACTTGCCGGCGCCGTTCTCGCCCATCAGGGCGTGGACCTCACCGGGGAAGAGACGGAAGTCGACGCCGTCGAGGGCGCGTACTCCCGGGAAGATCTTGCTGATCGCGGTCATCGTCAGGACCGGATGCCTCTGCGACATCCCACCAGGCCTTTCGTGTGTCGCGGAAGCGAGCGGCGGGGCCGCCGCGCGTGGCGCGGCGGCCCCCTCCGGTCAGTACTTCCGGGTCGGCAGAGCGGCCTTGGCCTGCTCCTGGGTGAAGGTGGTCTCCTGGGTCTCGACCCGGGCGGGGACCTCCTCGCCGGCCTTGACCTTCTTCACCAGGTCCATCAGCTGGTCGCCCAGCAGCGGGCTGCACTCGGCGATGAAGTTGAACTTGCCGTCGGCCAGGGCCTGCATGCCGTCCTTGACCGCGTCGATCGTGATGATGGTGATGTCCTTGCCCGGCACCTTGCCGGCCGCGGTGATCGCCTCCAGCGCGCCGAGGCCCATGTCGTCGTTGTGGGCGAACAGGACGTCGATCTTCGGGTTGGCCTTGAGGAACTGCTCCATGACCTGCTTGCCGCCGGCCCGGGTGAAGTCACCGCTCTGCGACGCGACGATCTTCAGGTTGGGGTTGGCGGCGATGGCCTCCGCGAAGCCCTTCTTGCGGTCGTTGGCCGGCGCCGAGCCGGTGGTGCCCTGGAGCTCGACGATGTTCACCGGGCCCGTGGCGTCCTTCTTCTGCTCGACCAGCCACTCGCCGGAGAGCCGGCCCTCCTTGACGAAGTCCGAGCCGATGAAGGTCTTGTAGAGGCTCTTGTCGGCCGAGTCGACGGCCCGGTCGGTCAGGATGACCGGGATCTTGGCGTCCTTGGCCTCCTTGAGCACGGTGTCCCAGCCCGACTCCACCACCGGCGAGAAGGCGATCACGTCGACCTTCTGCTGGATGAAGTTGCGGATCGCCTTGATCTGGTTCTCCTGCTTCTGCTGGGCGTCGTCGAACTGGAGCTTGATCCCGGCCTTCTCGGCGGACTCCTTGATGGAGTTGGTGTTCGCCGTGCGCCAGCCGCTCTCCGCGCCGACCTGCGAGAAGCCGAGGACGATCTGGCCGTCGCCGTTGCCGCCGGACTCCGAGCCGGTGTCGCTGTTGCCGCAGGCGGCCAGGCTGGTGGCCATCAGGCCGGCGGCCAGGATCGCGCCGAACCCGCGGCGGGTGATGGTCGTGCCGGACTTGCGCATGTGATGACTCCTTGCGGGGGTGGGTGGGGTACCTACATGGGCCGGGGCCGCCTCGGCGTGCCGGACGGCACGGCCAACCGGTGGTGCTGTGGTGAGGTGCGGTGGAACGGGCCGGGCCCTCGGGGTGCCGGACCGGCCGGGACGGGGTGGGGCGGTCAGGGGGTGGCGGAGACCCCGGGCTGCCCGTAGACGTTCTGGTAACGGTCGTAGAGGGAGTCGATGTCCTCGCGGGCCATCGGCACCGGCCGACCGAGCGTGCGGGCCAGGTGGGCGGTGCGGGCGACGTCCTCGCACATCACCGCCGCCTTGACCGCCGCGCGGGCGTCCTTGCCGATGGTGAAGACGCCGTGGTTGCGCATGAGCACCGCCGGCGAGCGGTGCCCGGACAGGGTGGCCACGATGCCCTTGCCGATGTCGTCGCCGCCGATGAGCGCGAACGGGCCGACCGGGATCTCGCCGCCGAACTCGTCGGCCTGGGCGGTGAGGTGGCACGGGATCGACTCGCCGCAGGCCGCCCAGGCGGTGGCGTAGGAGCTGTGGGTGTGCACCACGCCGCCGACCTCGGGCATCGCCCGGTAGACGTAGGCGTGCGCGGCGGTGTCGCTCGACGGCGACAGGTCACCCTCCACCACGACGCCGTCGAGGTCGCAGACGATCATGTTGTCGGGCCGCAGGTCGTCGTAGGAGACGCCGCTGGGCTTGATGACCATCAGGTCCGCGCCGGGCACCCGGGCGGAGACGTTGCCGGCCGTCCAGGCCACCAGGTTGTAGCGGACCAGCTCGCCGTGCAGGGTCGCGACCTGCTCGCGCAGGCGCGTCACCTCGGCGCCGAGGTCGGGGCTCATGCCAACACCTCCAGGGGGACTGCGGCCTCGCCGGCCGGGGAGTGGTCGGCCGCCCGACGGGCGGCGTTGCGGATGGCGCGCAGCCGCAGCAGGGCCTCGTCGCCGCCCCGGCCGAAGTGGTCGTGCAGCCGCCGGTACTCCGCGTAGAGCGCGTCGTAGGCGAGCGCCCGCTGCGGGTCGGGGCGGTAGACGTCGCGGTCGACCCGGCCCATCACGGCCGAGGCGGCCGGCACGTCGGGGTACGCGCCCGCGGCCACCGCCGCGTGGATCGCCGAGCCGAGCGCCGGGCCCTGCGTCGAGCCGATGATGCCCAGCGGGCGCTTCGTGACGTCGGCGTAGATCTGCATGAGCAACGCGTTGTTGGTCAGCCCGCCCGCGACGATGATCTCGTCGACCGGCACCCCCGCCTCGGCGAACGCCTCGATGATCATGCGGGTGCCGAACGCGGTGGACTCCAGCAGCGCGCGGTAGACGTC
The DNA here is from genome assembly GCF_029581295.1 of Micromonospora sp. WMMD712. Taxonomy (NCBI): domain Bacteria; kingdom Bacillati; phylum Actinomycetota; class Actinomycetes; order Micromonosporales; family Micromonosporaceae; genus Micromonospora; species Micromonospora sp. WMMD712. The sequence goes on along the minus strand of NZ_CP120743.1, from coordinate 217,389 downwards.
CGGCGGCCGGGTGGCCAGGGTCAGCCCGACGATCACCCCGCTGAGGTCGTGGTTGACCAGCAGGGACCGGTTGCCGTTCCACCAGTCCAGCGCCACCAGGCCGTGTGCGCCGACCGGCTGGGCCGCGGCGGCGGCCGTCAGCGCCTCGTGCGAGTCGAAGCCGGCGGGGGCGGCGTGCTGGACGTACCAGCCGAAGATGTCGCCGACGCCGCTCTGGCCCGCCTCGTAGCCCCAGTGCCCGGAGCTGATCCCGCCGTCCACGACGCCGCACATGCCGGCCACCTCGGCCAGCTCGGTGCCGTTGACGACGTGGCAGGTGGAGGTGCCCATGATGGCGACCAGCCGGCCCGGGTCGAGGGCCTGGGCGGCGGCGGAGGTGACGTGCGCGTCGACGTTGCCGACCGCCACGGCGATCCCCTCGGGCAGGCCGGTCCAGGCCGCGGCCTCGGCGGTCAGTCCGCCGGCCCGGGCGCCCAGCGGCGCGAGCGGGCCGTCGATCTTGGCGACGAAGTCGGCGAAGCCCGGGTTCAGGGCGGCCAGGTACTCCCGCGACGGGTACCGGCCGTCCTGGCGGATGCCCTTGTAGCCGGCGGTGCACACGTTGCGGGTCTCGACGCCGCAGAGCTGCCAGACGATCCAGTCGGCGGCCTCGATCCACCGCTCGGCGCGGTCGTAGACCTCCGGGTCCTCCTCCAGCAGTTGCAGGCCCTTGGCGTACTGCCACTCGGCGGAGATCTTGCCGCCGTAGCGGCCGATCCACGGCTCGTCGCGGGCGTGGGCCAGCTCGTTGATCCGGTCCGCCTGGGGCTGGGCCGCGTGGTGCTTCCACAGCTTGACCCAGGCGTGCGGCCGGGTACGCAGGTCGGGCAGCTCGCACAGCGGGGTGCCGTCGGCGCGGGTGGGCAGCACGGTGCAGGCGGTGAAGTCGATGCCGATGCCGATGACCTGGCGGGGGTCGACGCCGCTGGCGGCCAGGGCCGCCGGCACCGCCTGCCGCAGCACCTCGCGGTAGTCGTCCGGGTCCTGGAGGGCCCAGTCCGCGGGTAGCGCCTGGCCGTCGACGGCGAGTACCGTGTCCATCACGGCGTGTCGGTACTCGTGCACCGCCGTGCCCAGTTCGGCACCGTCACCGACCCGTACCACCAGCGCTCGACCCGACAACGTGCCGTAGTCGACGCCGACAACGTACCGGTCGCCCGGCCCTGCCGAAACGCTCATGACATCCTCCGCTCACTTGCTGGCAACAGTGTTAGCGCTCACATGTCGTGTCGTCAAGATGCTTCCCGCCAAGATCTTTCAGTCCGGTCCCCGACACGGCCCCCAGCCTGGAGTCTCTCCAGATGGCCACGTCGGCGACGATTCGGTCACGGGGCGCGACCCGCGGCGGAGGCGGCCCGAGGCCGGGGATGTGCGCGTTCACAAGGAGAGGGCGAGCCGGCCGCACGGCGCGGGAGACGCCCCACCGCCGCCCGCCGGCCCCCGCCGGGCCCACCGACCCGCCGCCCGGCCGTGACGGGGAGTGAGAGACGGCCCCCCGGCGCACCACGCCACCCGCCCGACCCGCTCCGCGCCAGAGGACGCAACACTCACGCTCCGCCACGAGGCAGAAGCCTTCGCAGCTCCTCGCGGAGCCGGATGCGCACCGCTCGACGAGGGCGTCGCGGCGCCGGGCACGCAGCAGAGCGCGCGGCGGCATCACGGAGACCCCCGGAGAATGACAACGCAGGGTAAGGACGATCGTCCTAATGTGGCCAGCTCCCCTTCGTCACGGAGCGCGACCGAAGCACCCAGGCTCGCAGCCCCGCCGAAGCCCTACCCCGGGCGGCCATGCCGGCCCGGGGAACCCCCGTCGGGCACCGGGCCGACGCCGCCCCGTCCGGCGGCGCCGACCCGGCCGACAGCAGACGCGGCAGCAGCAACCCGCGCCCGAAAGTTTCGAGCTTGTTTCGGACCCGTGCAGACTAAGCTTTCGAGCGAAGGCGAGTCAAGCGTCACCTGTCGATGCGACGAGGCCAGACCCCGACTTCACCCCTACCCGCCCCCAAGCGTCGAAAGTTTCGGGATATGCTGCGGCGGGCCGGGAACTAGGGAGATGGCATGGAACAACAGCGGGCGACGCTGGCGGAGATCGCGCAGGCGGCCGGGGTCTCGATCCCCACCGTCTCGAAGGTCCTCAACGGCCGACCGGACGTCGCACCCGCGACGCGGCACCGGGTGCAGACGCTGCTCGACGCGCGGGGGTACACCGCCCGGGGCACCGCCCGCCCGGCCAACCGGGCGGGCCTGATCGACCTGGTGCTGCGGGATCTCGGCAGCCCGTGGGCCATGCAGATCATCGACGGCGTGGAGGAGCTGGCCTACCAGGCCGGCTTCGGCGTCGTCGTCTCCGCCGTCCACGGCCGGCACCGCACCCGCCCCGACCGGCGCTGGACCGAGCAGCTCGCCGCCCGACGCTGCAACGGGGTGCTGCTCGTCCTCTCCGACCTCTCCCCCGCCCAGCGCGGCCAACTGGAGGACCTGGGCATCCCGGCGGTGATCATCGACCCCGCCGGGCAGCCCCCCGCCGACATCCCCTCCGTCGGGGCGACCAACTGGGCCGGCGGGCGGGCGGCCACCGAGCACCTGCTCGACCTCGGACACCGGCGGATCGCCGTCATCGGCGGACCCCCCACCGTGCCGTGCAGCCGCGCCCGCGTCGACGGCTACCGGGCCGCCATGGACGCCGCCGGGCAGCGGGTCCCCACCGGCCACGTCCGCGCCGGCGACTTCCTGGCGCCCTCGGGCTACCGGGAGACGCACGCCCTGCTCGACCTGGCCCGGCCGCCAACCGCGATCTTCGCCTGCTCCGACGAGATGGCCCTGGGCGCCTACGAGGCGCTCTACGAGCGGGGACTACGGGCGCCCGACGACATGAGCGTCGTCGGCTTCGACGACCTGGACGCCGCCCGATGGGCCGTGCCACCGCTGACGACCGTGCGGCAGCCGCTGACGGAGATGGCCGCGATGGCCACCCGCATGCTGCTCAGCCTGGTCAACGACGAGGAGCTGGCGAGCGACCGCATCGAGCTGGCCACCCCGCTGATCGTCCGGCACAGCACCCGGCCCTGCTGACCGCCCCGACCGCTGGCGTCCCGTCCACGTGGACGGGACGCCGCCGGGGTCAGGCCCCGTCCCGCATGGCGCGCACCGCCTCGCCCGCGTACAGGCAGGCGGCCCGCTGACCGGGGGCCACCTCGACCAGCCCCGGGTCGACCTCGGCGCAGTCCGGCCGGGCCTGGGGGCACCGGGTCCGGAACCGGCAGCCGGCGGGCGGGTCGACCGGGCTCGGCACGTCGCCGCGCAGGATGATCCGCCGCCGGCGCCGCTCCACCTTCGGGTCCGCCACCGGGACGGCCGACAGCAGCGCGGCGGTGTACGGGTGCGCCGGCTGCCGGTAGAGCTGCGCCGGGGTGCCGGTCTCCACGATCCGGCCCAGGTACATCACGGCGATCCGGTCGCTCATGTGCTCGACGGCCGCGAGGTCGTGGGCGATGAACAGGTACGTCAGTCCCAGGTCCCGTTGCAGCGCCCGCAGCAGGTTCATGATCTGCGCCTGCACGCTCAGGTCGAGCGAGGCGATGGGCTCGTCGAGGACGATCAGGTCGGGCTCCCCGGCCAGCGCGCGGGCGATGCCGACCCGCTGGCGTTGCCCGCCGGAAAGCTCGTGCGGGTGCCGGCCGGCGAGGTCGGGGCGGAGGCCGACCAGTTCCAGCAGCTCGGCGACCCGGCGGCCGCGGGCCTGGGCGGAGCCGGCGAGGCGGTGCACCACCAGCGGCTCGGCGACGCTGGCCCCGATCGTGCGCCGGGGGTCCAGCGACGCCTGCGGGTCCTGGAACACCATGGCCACCCGCCGACGCAGGCCGCGCAGCCGGCGGCGGGACCACCGGGTGACGTCCCGGCCGCCGACCCGCACGCGCCCGGAGGTCGGGTCGACCAGGCGCAGCAGCGCCAGGCCGGTGGTGGACTTACCGCTGCCCGACTCGCCGACCAGCCCCAGCGTCTCGCCCCGCCGGACGGTCAGCGACACCCCGTCGACGGCCCGCACCTGCGCGCCGCCCCCGGCCGGGAACCACACCCGCAGGTCGTCGAGCTCGGCGAGGGGCTCCGGCGGCCGGGCCTGCGGCGTCGGCGCGGCCGGGACGGTGTCGGTGCTCATGCGTCCTCCCCGCCGGGATAGAAGGTGCGTACGTCGTGACCGGGGGCCACCGGGACCAGCGGCGGCAGCTCGTGCGCGCACCGGGCGTCGCCGCGCACCGGGCAGCGGGGCCAGAACGCGCAGCCGGGCGGCAGGTCCAGCGGGCTCGGCGGCGCGCCGTGGATCGCCGGGAGGTCGCCGCCGCCATGCTGCGGGTCCGGGCGGGCCGCCAGCAGGGCCCGGGTGTACGGGTGCGCCGGCGCGTCGAAGACGGCGTCGACGTCGCCCCGCTCGACGATCCGGCCGCCATACATGACGGCCACCGTGTCGGCGACCCCGGCGACCACGCCGAGGTCGTGGGTGATCCAGACGACGGCGGTGCCGAGCCGGCGGCGCAGGTCGGCGACCAGCTCGACGATCTGCGCCTGGGTGGTGACGTCGAGCGCGGTGGTCGGCTCGTCGGCGATCAGCAGGGCCGGCTCGCAGGCCAGGGCCATCGCGATGACGACCCGCTGCCGCATCCCGCCGGAGAACTGGTGCGGGTACTCGTCGACGCGCCGGCCCGGCGACGGGATGCCGACCAGGTCGAGCAGCTCCACGGCCCGGTCCCGGGCCTGCCGGCGGGTCATGCCGAGGTGCTCCTCGCACGCCTCGGACACCTGCCGGCCCACGGTGAGCACCGGGTTGAGCGAGGTCATCGGGTCCTGGAAGACGAAGCCGACGTGCCGTCCGCGCAGCCGCCGGCGGCGCGGCTCGGGCAGCGCGGTCAGCTCCTCGCCGAGCAGCCGGACCCGGCCGGTGACCGTGGCCGCGCGGGGGGCCAGGCCGGTGGCGGCGAGCACGGTCATGCTCTTGCCGCTGCCGGACTCGCCGACCAGGGCGAGGGTCTGCCCGGCCCGCACCGACCAGTCGACGCCCGCGACGGCCCGGGCCGGGCCACGTCGGGTGCCGATCGTCACCGTCAGGTCCTCGATCGCCAGCACCGGCGCGTCGTCGTCGCGGGCGGCGGGGCCGGGCCCGGCGTCATCGCGGGCGGCGGGGGGTGGTGTGCTCATGTCCTGCTCCTGTTCGCCTCGCCGACGGTGAGCTGGCGCGGGTCCAGCACGTCGCGCAGCGCGTCGCCGACGAGGTTGAAGGCGAGCACGGTGAGGAAGATCGCGGCGCCGGGGAAGACGCCGAGCCACCACGCCTCGGTGACGAACCCGCGCCCGTCGTAGAGCATCCGGCCCCAGGCGGGGTCCGGCGGCTGCACGCCGAGGCCCAGGAAGGACAGGGCCGCCTCCGAGAGGATGGCGAACGCCAGCGACAGCGACGTCTGCACGATCAGCGGGGCCGCGACGTTGGGCAGCACGTGGCGGCGGATGATCCGCGCGTCCGACGCGCCGATGGACACCGCCGCGCGGACGAAGACCTGCTCGCGTACGGAGAGCACGCCCGCGCGGGTGACCCGGGCGAAGATCGGCGTGTAGACCACCCCGATCGCGACCATCGCGGTGACCAGGCCCGGCCCGAGCACCGCCACGATCGCGACGGCGAGCAGCAGCACCGGGAACGCGAACAGCACGTCCATGCCGCGCATGAGGACGTTGTCCACCCAGCCCCGGTACCAGCCGGCGAGCAGGCCCACGGTGACCCCGACCAGCAGCGCGATGCCGACGCTGACCAGGCCCACCTCCAGGGAGACCCGGGCGGCGACGAGGACGCGGCTGAGCACGTCGCGGCCCAGTTCGTCGGTGCCGAACGGGTGGTCGAGGCTGGGCGGGCGCAGCATCCGCTCGACGTCGACGTCGTTGACCCCGGCCGGCGCCAGCCACCGGCCGGCCACCCCGACGACGAGCAGCAGGAGCAGCACGACGGCGCCGGCGACGGCCGGCGGGTCGTGGCGCAAGGCGGCCAGCGTGCGGCGCAGCGTGCCGTCGGACCCGCCGCGCGCCGCGGGCCGGTCCGCTCCGCCGCCGACCGCAGCCCGGTCCTCGCCGCCGCTCACCGCAGCCCGATCCGCGGGTCGAGGCGGGCGTAGAGGACGTCCACCAGCAGGTTCATCAGCAGGAACAGGGCAGCGACGAAGAGCACCGCGCCCTGGAGCACCGGGTAGTCGCGGGCCTGGACGGCGTCGTAGGTGAGCCGGCCGACGCCCGGCCAGGCGAACAGCACCTCGATCACGATCACCCCGCCGACGAGGCTGGCCAACTGCACCGCCACCACGGTGACCACGGGGATCAGCGCGTTGCGCAGCACGTGCCGGACGACCACGACCCGGGCGCGCAGCCCCTTGGCCTCGGCGGTGCGCACGTAGTCCTCGGCGAGCACCTCCAGCACCGAGGAGCGGATGAACCGGGTGAGGATCGAGGCGGTGACCAGCCCCACGGCCGTGGCCGGCAGCACCACGTGCGACGCCCACCGCGCCGGGTCCTCGGTCAGGGCCACGTAGCCCGACGGCGGCAGCCAGCCGAGCACCCCGGCGAAGAGCAGGATGCCCATGATGCCCATCCAGAAGTCGGGCACCGACACGCCGAACTGGCTGAACACCCGGGCGGCGTGGTCGAGGGCGGACCCGCTGCGCACGGCGGAGAGCACGCCCAACGGGAAGGCCACGAGCAGGGCCAGCAGCACGGCGGTCACCGCCAGCGACAGCGTCGCCGGCAACCGCTCCAGCACGATCGTGGTGACCGGCTGGCCGCTGCGGAAGCTCACCCCGAGGTCGCCGGTGAGCGCGTGGCCGACGTAGCTGAGGTACTGCGCGACCAGCGGCCGGTCGAGGCCGGAGCGTTCCCGCAGCGCGTCGTAGGTCTGCTGGTCGAAGCGGGTCCCGAGGGCGACCCGGACGGGGTCGCCGGGGACGAGCTGGAGCAGCAGGAAGACGACGAGCGTCACCCCGAACAGGACGACGACCGACTGGAGCAGCCGGCGTAGGACGAAGCGTGTCATGTCTGCCCCCGTCAGCTCACCTGTCGAGGGCGACGTCGCGGAACCGGATGGCCCGGTCGGAGCGGACCTGGTAGCCGGTCACCTGCTTCGACCAGCCCTGCACCACGTCGGGGTTGTAGAGGTAGATGTAGCTGGCGTCGTCGACGATCTGCTTGGCCGCCTGGTCGTACGTCCGCTTGCGGGCCGCGGGGTCGGTCTCGGTGCGGCCGGCGTCGAGGAGCCTGTCGACGGCGGGGTTGCTGTACTTGTGGAAGTTGAACGTCGCGCCGGTGCGGTGCTGGGCGTAGTAGAACTCGTCCGGGTCGATGTTGCCGAGCCAGCCGAGCAGGAACGCGTCGAAGGCGCCCCGGCCCTGCTCGTCGAGCCACTGGGCGAAGTCGAGGGTGCGGATCTTCACGGTGATCCCGACGTCTTTGAGCTGGGCGGCGATCACCTGGGCCGCGCTGACCGTCTCCGGGTACTCGGTGGTCACCATCAGGTCCAGGCTCAGCCCGCTGACGCCGGCCTGGCCGAGCAGCTGCCGGGCCTGCGCCGGGTCGTGCCGGTACGGCGCGTACTCGAAGTGCCAGGAGCTGCCCTTCGGGATCGCGGTCTGGTTGACCGTGGCCTGCCCGAACTTGGCCGCCTTCGCGATCGCCTCCCGGTCCAGGGCGAACGCGATCGCGCGGCGCACGTTCACGTCGTCGTACGGCTTGCGGCCCTCGTTGAGCGCGAGGTACCAGTAGTCGGTCGACGACCGCGACTCGACGGTGACGTCGCCGCCGTTCTCCTTCAGCGCGGCGACCTGCTGGGGCGGCAGGTTGTCGGTCCACTGGACCTCGCCGCCGCGCAGGTTCTGGAGGGCGACCGTGGGGTCCTTGACGAAGGTGAAGCGGACCCCGTCGAGCTTCGGCTTCGCGCCCCAGTAGTTGTCGTTGCGGGTGAGCTGGATGCTGTCGCCGGAGGTGTAGCCGGCGACGGCGAACGGCCCGCTGCCCACCGGCCTGGTCTTGACCGCCCCGGACTCCACGTTGGACTTCTCGACGATCGCGACGCCCTTGAACCCGCCGAGGCTGGCCAGCAGGTTCGGGGTGGGCTTGGTGAGCGCGACCACCACGGTCGTCGGGTCGGGCGCGGTCACGGACTTCACGGTCTCGAACCGGTAGGACTGGTTGAGCTTCTCCGAGATGATCCGCTCGTACGAGTAGACGACGTCCTCGGAGGTCAGCGGCGACCCGTCGGAGAAGCGCACGCCCTCGCGGAGGGTGAAGGTCCAGGTGAGCTGGTCGGCGCTGGTGGTCCACTTCGTCGCCAGTGAGGGACCCATCCGCAGGTCGGGGCCCGGCTCGACGAGGGTGTCGTAGACGTTCTCCAGCACCTGGAAGCTGTAGTAGGCCGAGGTCCGGTGCGGGTCGAGCTGGTCGGGTTCCCCGCCGATCGCGGCGTTCAGCGTGCCGCCGGCGCCCGTACCGCCGGTGTCGCCGGCCCCGTCCACGTCGACGCTGTCGCCGGCGCCGCACCCGGCGGCGGCGAGCGCGAGCGCGAGCACGGCGCCGACCATTCTGGATCTGGTCATGGACCCGGTCCCCCTCCGTCAGCGAGGCGCGGGAGTGCTCCCGCCCCCGATCTCCTTGCCCGCGGTGTCCGGCGGACGAAACCTGCGTCGCCGCCCCGGCCCGCCACCGGGCGCGGCCACGGCGGTGCCGGCCCAGGTGAGGGCGGTTTCGTCACACAACCGTCATGGAACCGGGGGGTGCCCTCCAAAACCGCGTACCAGGGTGGGGGCTGCCGCCGCCGAGGAGAGGAGGCCGGATGACGGTCGTACCGGACGATCGCCTGATGACGCTGATCTGCGACGACTGCGGCGACACGACGACCGGCAACGCGTGCGTGCTGCCCGACGCCGAGGTCGTCTGGACGCTGGTGTCCGAGCACGGCTGGAGCGGCTCGCCGTTCGCCGTCGGCCCGCACCGGTGCCCGCCGTGCAGCATCGCCGGCCCCGCGCCGAGCCAACTCCTCGGGATCGACCAGGTCGACGGCTGCGACGACGCGCCCAGCCACGGCGAGGACCGGCTGCGCGCCGCCCTGCGCGACGCGGTCGAGTTCGACGGGCGGGCCGTGGTGGACCTGCACGGCATGGAGCAGATCGACCCGGCCGGGCTGGGTCTGCTGGTGCGGGCCCACCAGGAGGCCCGGCAGCGGGGCGTCGTCCTGTGCCTCGCCGCGCCGTCCCGGTTCGTCCGCACCGTCCTGCACACCATGCGGCTCGACGGCCTCTTCCCGACCTTCGCGACCCGGCAGGAGGCCCTGGCGGCGACCGGCCCCGCGCTGACGGCGACCGGCCCCGCCCTGGCGGCGACCGGCCCCGCCCTGGCGGCGACCGGCCCCGCCCTGGCGACGGCCGACCCCGCGCCGGCCCGCTGACCCGGCGCGGGGCGCGGCGGCTCAGGCCGACCGGTCGGGCTGCGCCTGGTAGACGTCGGGCACCCCGTCCCGGTCGCGGTCGACGGTCTCGGCCTCGTGCACCCGCCGGTAGGCCCGGCTGCGGACGCGCAGGATGACGGTGGCCAGGCCGGCGGCGAGCAGGGATCCGGTGAGCACGGCGACCTTGACGTGGTCGTCGCGCTCGCTGCCCAGGCCGAAGGCGAGCTCGCCGATGAGCAGGGAGACGGTGAACCCGATGCCGCCCAGCAGCGCCAGGCCGAACACGTCGAGCCAGTTCAACCCCTCGTCGAGGTCGGCGCGGGTGAACCGGGACACCAGCCAGGTCGCCGCCATGATGCCGATCGGCTTGCCGAGCACCAGGCCGACCACGATCCCGACGGCGACCCGGTCGGTCAGGGCGGTGGCCAGGCCGGCGAGGCCGCCGACGGTGACACCGGCGGAGAGGAACGCGAAGACCGGCACCGCGACCCCGGCGGAGAGGGGCCGGAACCGGTGCTCGAAGTGCTCGGCGAGGCCGGGACCGGCGTCCGGGCCGCCCGCGGCCCGGCTGCGGACCACCGGAACGGTGAACGCCAGCAGCACGCCGGCGACGGTGGCGTGCACCCCGGACTCATGCATCAGCACCCAGGTCACGGCGGCCAGCGGCAGCAGCAGCCACCAGGACCGGACCCGGCGCTGCACCAGCAGCCCGAAGACCGCCAGCGGGACCAGCGCGCCCAGCAGCGGCCCGACGGCCAGGTCGGAGGTGTAGAAGACGGCGATGATCACGATGGCGAGCAGGTCGTCGACCACCGCGAGGGTGAGCAGGAAGGTGCGCAGCGCCGCGGGCAGGAAGCGGCCGACGACGGCGAGCACCGCCAGGGCGAAGGCGATGTCGGTCGCGGTGGGGATCGCCCAGCCCCGCGGAGCGTCGCCGCCGGCGATGAGGTGGTAGAGGAGGGCGGGCACGAGCACGCCGCCCATGGCGGCGGCCACCGGCACCGCCGCGCGGCGCGGGTCCCGCAGGTCCCCGGCGACGAACTCGCGCTTGAGCTCCAGCCCGGCGACGAAGAAGAAGATCGCCAACAGGCCGTCGGCGGCCCAGGTGGCCAGGCTGAGGTCCAGGTGCAGCGCCGCCGGACCCAGCCTGAGGTCCCGCAGCGCCTGGTAGCCGTCGGCCCAGGGGGAGTTGGACCAGATCAGGGCCAGCAACGCACCGACCAGCAGGAGCGCCCCGCCCACGGTCTCCCTGCGCAGGATGCCGAAGATGCGGCTGGTCTCACCCCACGAGCGTCGGGCGAGCAGGCTGGGGCGGCGCCGGGGGGCGTCGGTCACGGGGAACTCCTCGTCGGCTGGGCAGCGTCGTCTCGTCGCCGACCAGACTTCCCGGCACACCGAAGCCCTACCCTAGCCGCTTTCCGGGCCCGAAACTTCCGCTGGTTGCCACCCTCACTCCAGCTATCCATACTGATGAACGTTCCTGAGCCGGACATGGTCGGAGGCCGGGCAGCCCCGATCGGAACCTCGCCCCATCGGCACTCTCCGGAGGAACCTGCCCCATGAGATCAAGGACGAAGCTGCTGGGCGCCGCCCTGGTGGCCGCCGCAGTGGCCGCGCTCGCGGCCGTCACGGCACCCGCGCCCGCGTCGGCGGCAGCGCTGACCGAGGTCACCAACTTCGGCGCGAACCCCAGCAACCTGCGCATGTACCTGTACGTGCCAGACCGGGTCGCGCCCCGGCCGGGCCTGCTGGTCGCGGTGCACTACTGCACCGGCACCGGCCCGGCGTTCTTCAACGGCGCCCAGTTCGACGAGCTGGCCAACCAGTACGGCTACATCGTCGTCTACCCGTCGGTGACCCGCAGCAGCCAGTGCTTCGACGTCTCCTCGCCGCAGGCGTTGCGCCGGGACGGCGGCAGTGACCCGGTGGGCATCAAGTCGATGATCGACTACGTCCGGGCGCGGTACCCCGTCGACGCGGACCGGATCTTCGCCACCGGCGTCTCCTCCGGGGCGATGATGACCAACGTCCTGCTCGGGCTCTACCCCGACGTGTTCGCCGCCGGCGCGGCCTTCGCCGGCGTCCCGTTCGGCTGCTTCGCCACCACGAACGGCTCGGAGTGGAACAGCGAGTGCGCCAACGGTCAGGTCACCAAGACCGCCCAGCAGTGGGGCGACCTGGTCCGCAACGCCTACCCGGGGTACACGGGCAAGCGGCCCCGGATGCAGCTGTGGCACGGCACCAACGACGAGACCCTGCGCTACCCGAACTTCGGCGAAGAGGTCAAGCAGTGGACGAACGTGCACGGGCTGAGCCAGACCCCGACGTACACGGACACCCCGCAGTCCGGCTACACCCGCACCCGCTACGGCGGCAGCGGCACCATGGCGCCGGTCGAGGCGATCAGCATGGCCGGGGTCTCGCACAACCTGCCCGTGGACGCCGCGCAGGCCATCCGGTTCTTCGGCCTGGACAACGCCACCCCGCCCACGACGCCGCCGCCCACCACTGCCCCGCCGACCACCCCACCGCCGACCACGCCGCCGCCGCCCACGACGCCGCCGCCGACCACGCCGCCGGCCGGCGGGGGCTGCGCCGTCGGGTACACCGTCAACGCCTGGAACACCGGCCTGACCGCCGCCGTCACGATCACCAACACCGGCGGCACGACGATCAACGGCTGGAGCCTGGCGTTCACGCTGCCGGCCGGGCAGAGCATCACCGGCGGCTGGAACGCCACCTACTCCCCCACCAGCGGCGCGGTGACCGCCCGTAACGTCTCGTACAACGGCACGATCGCGCCGAACTCGTCGGTCAGCATCGGCTTCCAGGCCGACCACACCGGCAACACCGCCAAGCCGGCCTCGTTCACCCTCAACGGGGCGGCCTGCTCGGTCTCCTGAGTGCAACCCGGTGGCGGTGCGCTCCGCCCCACCGTCGCCGGCGAGGGCGCGCACCGATTCCGGTGCGCGCCCTCGTCACGAATCCGACATGCCGACCGCCGGCACGGGGGTCCGGGCGGGACTCCCGTGCCGGCGGCCCACACCGGCCCGCGCGCCGGCTACGGCGGGCCCGGCGGGCGGTCAGCTCGTCGCGGTGGCGGGCTCCCCGGGACCGTCCCCGGCCACGACCGGCTCGACGGTCCGGTCCGCCAGGTGCTGGCGCACCGACCAGGCCACGGCGGCCGCCCAGGCGGCCACGATGACCAGGTAGCTGGCGTACCGGATGCCGGCGGAGGCGTCGATCCAGTCGCTGAGCAGCAGGGTCCGCACGTTGGTGAGGATGATGACGCCGCCGACGGCGGAGCCGAGGACCCGCGGCGGCACCATCCGCACCAGCCAGGCGGCGATCGGCGCGGCGATCATGCCGCCGAGCAGCAGCGCGCCCACCCAGCCGAAGTTGATGTTCTCCGACCCGATCCCGACCAGGAACCCGGCGCTGGCGGCGATCGCCACCAGGAACTCGCTGGTGTCGATGGAGCCGATCACCCGACGCGGCTCCATCCGGCCGCTGGCGAGGATGGCGGGGGTGCCGACCGGGCCCCAGCCGCCGCCGCCGGTCGCGTCGACGAAGCCGGCGACGAGGCCCAGCGGGCCGAGGAAGCGCTTGCGCAGGGGCAGCCCGACCCGGTCGCGGGGCAACCCGGAGACGGTGAACCGGACCAGCACGTAGACCCCGAGGGTCAGCAGGATCAACGACATGATCGGGGCCGCGGTCGCGGTGGAGAGGCTGGAGAGGAACGTGGCGCCGGCGAAAGCGCCGACGGCGCCCGGCACGCCGACCCTGCGGACCACCGTCCAGTCGACGTTGCCGAAGCGCCAGTGGGCGGCGCCGGAGACGAGGGTGGTACCGATCTCGGCCAGGTGAACGGTTGCGGAAGCACTCGCGGCGCTGGTGTTGATGGCCAGCAGCAGTGTTGTCGACGTCACGCCGTACGCCATGCCGAGGCTGCCGTCTACCAGTTGCGCACCGAGTCCCACAAGGGCGAGGAGAAGGAGTTTACGCACAATTTCCGCCGATCCGAAAGACAAAAGGGGGTCTGGCAGCGCCGGGCGGGGACGGCGGTCGAGGCGGACCGCACCGCCCCGGCGAGCCGAGTCTGTGCAGGTACAGGGATTGTCGTAGGCGACGCCGGCCGCCCCATTGACGGGCGACCGCGCACTAATCATTCCGACAGATTGGGTAAAACGCTCGTTAAGCGGGGCTACGGTGCCGCCGCCCGGTCGCGGTATCGGCTCGCCCAGCGCGACCGCCGGCAAGACCGTCGCTGAACTCACCGCCTGTGGCGAACCGCACTCGATGCGGTCCGCGTCGTTACCGCAGCTAGCGTGACGTGGGTCACAACACGCCGTCTACCAGGACCTTCGCTGATCGCCCGGCGAAGCTCACCTCACTTTCGGTGAATGTCGAAGTTAATCGATGGGTAATAGCGATGACGACATTGACAGGGATCGTTGAGGCAGTCCACAACCCCTGGCAAGACCCGTTCCACATCGTGAGACAGAACGACCAAAATCACCCACTGCCAGGGAATGTCCGGAGAGCGTAAAACAATTTCGTAATGAACTCGACAATCGCCGCACTGCGGCGAGCGGTGCCGTTCGCACCCCCTGCCGTCCGAGCTCGCGGTCATTTTGCCTGGCCACCTCACCGGCAAATCCCGCCACCTTAGTAGGAAATCTTCACCTCCCCGATCAGGTTGGTCAGATTTAACCGGGCCGTAACTGAGCGACGCTACGTTAGGACCGAGCGCGACATTGACTGACGCGAATTAGGGCCCGAGCGCCGGTGGTACGGCCGGCCGGTCCAGCCCGTCGCCCCGCGATCTTCTCGCGACCGAAGTGGGAGCCTGATGAGTACTGCACCGCACACGCGCGACCTGATCATGGTTGTCAACCCTGCCGGCGCACTGGAGCCCGGCCCACGGATCACGGCCGCCGCCTGCGCCGGTGGCGGGCTGGGCGTGCTCGACCTGGCCGGCGGCGACGACTGGTCGCTGCGCGCGCTGACCCAGGCCGCCTCCTGGTCACCCGGGCCGATCGGGGTCCGGGTGCCGGCCGGCTGCCTGGCCACCCCCGACGAGGTCGACCACGCCGCCCGCGGCCGGGTCGACCTGGTGGTGGTCACCGCCGACAGCCCCTGGTCGCTGGCCGAGATCACCCCGCGGTACCGGGTGATCGTGGAGGTCACGAGCCGGGAGGAGGCCCGCGCAGCCGCGGCGGGCGGCGCGCACGGGCTGATCGCCCGGGGCCTGGAGGGCGGGGGCCGGGTCAGCGACCTCAGCTCCTTCGTCCTGCTCCAGCAGCTCGTCACCGACGCCACCGTCGACCTGCCGGTCTGGGTGGCCGGTGGGATCGGGCCGCGCACCGCCGGGGCCTGCCTCGTCGGCGGGGCCACCGGGATCGTCCTGGACACCCAGCTCGCCCTGATGCCCGAGTCCGAGCTGCCGGCCGACGTCAAGGCCGCGATCCGGCGCATGGACGGCTCCGAGACGGTGCTGGCCGACGGTGCCCGGGGGATGCGCCGGGGCGGCCAGCACGACGTACGCTCGGAGCTGCTGCCGATCGGTCAGGACGGCTGGCTCGCCGCCGTCTTCGCCGACCGCTGGGCCGACACCGCCAGCGCCGTGCGGGCCATGCGGGCCATCATGCTCGACGCCGCCGACGACCCCGAGGCGGGCACGCTGCTGCTGCCCGGCTCGCCGCTGGCCCAGGCGCTCGGCGTGCGGGTGCCCGTCGCCCAGGGCCCGATGACCCGGGTCAGCGACGAGGCGGGCTTCGCCGCCGCGGTCGCCGACGGCGGCGCGCTGCCCTTCATCGCGCTCGCCCTGAACTCCGCGGACCAGTGCCGCCGGATGCTCACCGAGACCGCCGAGCGGCTCGGCGACCGGCCCTGGGGCGTCGGCGTGCTCGGCTTCGCCCCCGAGGAGTTGCGCGCCGCGCAGCTGGCCGTCATCGAGGAGATCCGCCCCGGCTTCGCGATCATCGCGGGCGGGCGGCCGCCGCAGGCCAAGGCGCTGGAGGAGCAGGGGATCAGCACCTTCCTGCACGTGCCCTCCCCGGGCCTGCTGCGGCAGTTCCTGCGCTCCGGCGCGCGGAAGTTCATCTTCGAGGGCGCCGAGTGCGGCGGGCACATCGGCCCCCGGTTCAGCTTCCCCCTGTGGGAGGCGCAGCTGCTGGTGCTGGAGGAGTACCTCGACGCCGAACCGGACGCGGGCGCGCAGCTCCAGGTCTTCTTCGCCGGTGGCGTCCACGACGCCCGCTCGGCGGCGATGGTCGCCACGATGGCCGCGCCGCTGGCGCGCCGGGGCGCCCGCATCGGCGTGCTCATGGGCACCGCCTACCTGTTCACCGCCGAGGCGGTGGAGCACGGCGCGGTCCAGCCGCTCTTCCAGCGTGAGGCCCTCACCGCCGAGCGGACCGCCCTGCTGGAGACCGCGCCGGGCCACGTCACCCGCTGCCTGCACACCCCGTTCGTCGACGACTTCCACGCGCTGCGCGCCCAGTTGGAGCAGGCCGGCGCGGAGAACCGCGAGGTGTGGGAGCAGCTCGAACTGCTCAACGTCGGCCGGCTGCGGATCGCCAGCAAGGGCCTCAAGCGCAACGGCGAGGTCATCGAGGCGGTGGACGAGGGCGTCCAGGCCGCCGAGGGGCTGTTCATGGCCGGGCAGGTCGCCGTGCTGCGCGACGCCGCCACGACCGTGGCGGGCCTGCACGACGCCGTCAGCACCGAGGCCCGCGACCTGCACGCCGCCCGGCTCGACGCGCTGCGCGACCGGCTCGCCCCGCCCGCCGAGATCGAGGAGCGTCCCGCGCCGCTGGACATCGCCATCGTCGGAATGGCCTGCATGCTGCCCGGCTCCCCCGACCTGGACAGCTTCTGGCGCACCGTGCTCACCGGCGCCGACGCGGTGACCGAGGTCCCCGCCGAGCGCTGGGACACCGACCTCTACTACGCCCCCGAGGTCGGGCCGGGCCAGACCGGCCGGATCAGCGTCTCCAAGTGGGGCGGCTTCATCAAGCCGGTGCCCTTCGACGCCATCGGCTACGGCATCCCGCCGACGGCGCTGGGCAGCATCGACCCGACCCAGCTGCTCGCCCTGGAGGTCTCGCACCGGGCGCTGGTCGACGCCGGTTACCCGCACGACGCCGCCGGGGTCGACCACTCCCGCACCGGTGTCGTCTTCGGCGCGGAGGCCGGCAGCGACATGGGCCACGCGCAGACCCTGCGCACCATGCTGCCGGCGTACTTCGGCGAGGTGCCCGACGAGATGCAGGACCTGCTGCCCACGGTCACCGAGGACAGCTTCCCCGGGGTGCTGGCCAACGTCATCGCCGGCCGGGTCGCCAACCGGCTCGACCTGGGCGGGCCGAACTACACCATCGACGCCGCCTGCGCCTCCTCGCTGGCCGCCATGGACGCCGCCTGCAAGGAACTGGCCAGCGGCGACAGCGACATGATGATCTGCGGCGGCGCCGACCTGCACAACGGCGTCAACGACTACCTGATGTTCACCTCGGCGCACGCGCTGTCCCCCACCGGCCGGTCGCGGCCCTTCGACAGCACCGGCGACGGCATCGCCCTCGGCGAGGGCGTGGCCTGCGTCGTCCTCAAGCGGCTGGCCGACGCCGAGCGCGACGGCGACCGGATCTACGGCGTGATCAAGGGACTCGGCGGGGCAAGCGACGGCCGCGCCCTCGGCCTGACCGCCCCCCGCCCCGACGGGCAGCGGCGGGCGCTGGACCGGGCGTACCGACGCAGCGGCGTCTCCCCGCGCGACGTCGGCCTCGTGGAGGCGCACGGCACCGGCACCGTCGTCGGCGACCGCACCGAGCTGGAGACCCTGACCCGGATGTTCGTCGAGGCCGGCGCGGAGCCGGGCGCGTGCGCGCTCGGGTCGGTGAAGTCGCAGATCGGGCACACCAAGTGCGCCGCCGGGCTGGCCGGCTTGATCAAGGCGGCCCTGTCGCTGTACCACGGCGTCCGGCCGCCGACGATCCACCTGAAGCGCCCCAACCCGGCCTGGCACCCGCAGCAGAGCCCGTTCGCCTTCTACACCGAGGCCCGCCCCTGGCCGGCCCCCGCCGAGGAGCGGATCGCCGGGGTGAGCGCGTTCGGCTTCGGCGGCACCAACTTCCACGTCGTGCTCAGCGCGCACGCCGGCGCCCCCGAGCCCCGGCACGGCCGGCGGCTCTGGCCGGCGGAGCTGTTCTGCTTCCGGGGCCTCGACCGGGCCGCGGCCCACCAGTCGGTCCGGCAGCTGCTGGACGGCCTCGCCGGCGACGCCGGGCGGGACCGCCCGGGACGCCTCGCCGAGCTGGCCGCCGCCGTGGCCGCGAAGGCCGCCGGCCGGTCCGGCCCCACCCGGGTGGCGATCGTCGCCCGGGACCTGACCGAGCTGGAGGCGCTGCTGCACCGGGCGCTGGCCGGCGAGCACGACCCGGCCCGGGGCCTGGTGCAGCCGGACGAGGTCGAGCCGGTCGGGCCCGGCCAGGTCGCGTTCCTCTTCCCCGGGCAGGGCAGCCAGCGCCCCGGCGCCCTCGCGGAGCTCTTCGTCGCCTTCCCGGAGCTGCGGCACTACCTCGAACTCGACCGCGACGCGGCCGAGCTGCTCTTCCCCGCCGCCGCCTTCGACCAGTCGTCGCGGCGCGAGCAGGAGGAGCGGGTCCGCGACACCCGGGTCGCCCAGCCCGTGCTCGGCATCGGCGGGCTCGCCGTCGACCACCTGCTGCGCCGCCTCGGCGTACGCCCGGACATGACCGCCGGCCACAGCTACGGCGAGCTGGTCGGGCTCTGCGTGGCCGGCGCGTTCGACGCGCCCACGCTCATGGCGCTGAGCCGGGAGCGCGCGGCGTCCATCCTGGGCGCCGCCGGCGAGGACCCGGGCACCATGGCGGCCGTCAACGCCTCCGCCGACGACGTCGCCCAGGTCCTCGCCAGCGCCGGGCTGACCAGCGAGGTCGTGCTGGCCAACCGCAACTCCCCGAAGCAGGTGGTGGTCTCCGGGCCGACCGCGAAGGTGCAGTCGGCGGTGGTCGCGCTCAAGGAGGCCGGGCTGTCGGCCAAGGCCCTCTCCGTCGCCTGTGCCTTCCACAGCCCCGTGGTGGCCGGCGCGGTGGAGACCTTCGCCGAGGTGCTCGCCGCCCACCGGATCGCCGAGCCGCGCATCCCGGTCTGGTCCAACCTGACCGCCGCGCGCTACTCCGGCGACGCCGGCCAGGTGCGCCACCACCTCGCCGAGCAGATCGGGGCCCCGGTCCGCTTCGTCGAGCAGGTCGAGGCGATGTACGCCGCCGGGGCCCGCCTCTTCGTCGAGGTGGGACCCGGGCAGGTGCTCACCCGCCTGGTCAAGGCCGTGCTCGGCGACCGGCCACACCGCGCGATCGCCTGCGAGCGCGGGCCCGAGGAGGGGCTGCGCGGCTTCCTGATCTCGATCGGGGAGCTCGCCTGCGCCGGTGCGCCGGTGCGCCCCGACTGGCTCTTCCACGGCCGCGTCGCCGCCGACGCGCCCGCCACCGCACCGACCCGTCGTCCGATCTGGACGGTCGACGGGCTGCTCGTCCGGGACCAGCACGGCAACTGTCTTCCCGGTGGCATGACCCCTCCCCGACGGATCAAGGAGTTGTCGATGACCCCAGCGAACGGTGCCGTCACCGGTACCCCCACCGGCACCGGCCCCGACGCCGGCGGCCAGGACATCCGTGGCGAGCTGCTCAACGAGTACCTGCGCGCCACCCGGGACATGATCGCCTCCCAGCGTGACGTGATGCTCGCCTTCCTCGGTGACCCCGGCACCGGCGGTCCGGGCGGCGGCGGCCGGCTCGTCTGGCAGCCCGCCGAGACGTACCGGGTCGAGGGCCACACGCCGGCCGCGCTGCCGCAGGCAGCGGCGGCACCCGCCATCGCCCCGCCGGCACCCGCGCCCGCCTCCCCCCGGCCCCCGGCCCCCGCGCCCGCCGCGGCCCCCGTGCCGGCCGTGGCGCTGGCGACCAACGGCGGGTCGGCCCTGGCCACGACCATCGCGCCGGCGCGGCCGGTGGCCCCGGCCGTCGTCCCGGTCTCGCCCGCCGTCGGGCCCATCACCCCCGCCCCGGCACCGGTGCCGGCGGCGGCCCCGGTGGCCACCGGGCCGAGCGTCGCCGACTTCCAGAACGCCATCCTCGCGGTGATCAGCGAGCGCACCGGCTATCCGGTCGACCTCATCGAACTCGACCTCGACCTCGAAGCCGACCTCTCCATCGACTCCATCAAGCGCGCCGAGGTCGCCGGCGAGGTCGCCCAACGCCTCGAACTCGCCGTCGAAGGCGACGAGTCCGAGCTGGAGGACCTCGTCAAGGCCCGCACCGTCCGCGCCATGGTCACCTGGCTCGACGAGAAGATGGGCTCGGCGCCCGTCGCCGCACCGGCGGCCGGGCCGGTCGTCGTCCCGCCCGCCGGCACGCCGGTCGGCGTCACCACGGCCGACTTCCAGCAGGCGATCCTCAGCGTCATCAGCGAGCGCACCGGCTACCCGGTCGACCTCATCGAACTCGACCTCGACCTCGAAGCCGACCTCTCCATCGACTCCATCAAGCGCGCCGAGGTCGCCGGCGAGGTCGCCCAACGCCTCGAACTCGCCGTCGAAGGCGACGAGTCCGAGCTGGAGGACCTCGTCAAGGCCCGCACCGTCCGCGCCATGGTCACCTGGCTCGACGAGAAGATGGGCGGCAGCGTCCACGTGTCGGTGTCCACCACCGGCCCGGTCGCCCTGCCGACCGCTCCCGTCCCCGCCGCCGCCGCGCCCGGGGCCTCGCTCGCCGAGTTCCAGAACGCCATCCTCACGGTGATCAGCGAGCGCACCGGCTACCCGGTCGACCTCATCGAACTCGACCTCGACCTCGAAGCCGACCTCTCCATCGACTCCATCAAGCGCGCCGAGGTCGCCGGCGAGGTCGCCCAACGCCTCGAACTCGCCGTCGAAGGCGACGAGTCCGAGCTGGAGGACCTCGTCAAGGCCCGCACCGTCCGCGCCATGGTCACCTGGCTCGACGAGAAGCTCAACGGCGCGGTCACCGCGACGGCGACCCTCACCGCCACGGCGAGCATCGCCGCCCCGGCCGCCCCCGTGCAGGCCGCCCCCGCCGTGGCCCCGGCCGCGCCGGAGCCGGCCGACGCCGGGGTCGGCGTCGGGATCGCCCCGAAGCGGCTGGTGGCGCAGGAGAGCGTCCGCACCGAGCCGGTCGGCGACCCGGCCACCGTGCTCGCCGGCACCCGGTTCCTGATCACCGGCGGCGGCGCGATCGCGGCGTACCTGGCGGAACTGCTCGGCGAGTACGGCGCCAGCGGCCAGCTCGGCGTGCTCGACAGCCAGCAGGCCGGCGAGGGCTTCGACGGGGTGCTCGTCCTCGACGGGCTCACCAACCTCGACGAGCCGCTGCTGCCCGACGTGTTCCCGCTGTTGCAGCGGGCGCTCGCGACCGGCCCGCGCTGGCTGCTGGCCGCCGGGGCCCGCGACGCCGCCGGGGCCGCCGACGGCATGCCCGGCCTGTTCCGCACCATCGCCCGCGAGTACCCGCAGCTGACCGCCCGCTTCGTCGAGGTGGACCCGGCCGCCGCGGCGGACATGCTCGCCCGGCAGCTGCTCAACGAGGTGCTCACCAGCAGCGAGGCGCCGGTGGTGTACCTCCGGGGCGACGACCGCTACGTCGCCGACCTGGTGCCGGTGGAGCTGGGCGCGCTGGCCGCCGGCGGGGCCGGCCCGGCCGGCGACGGGGTGGCCGAGGCCGCCGCGATCGGCCTGGAGCCGGACTCGGTGATCGTCCTGATCGGCGGGGCGCGGGGCATCACCCCCTGGTTCGCCCGGACGCTCGCCTCGGCCAGCCGGTGCCGCATCGAGCTGGTCGGCCGCACCCCGCTGCCCGAGGGCCCGGAGGACCCGGCGCTGGCCGCGGCCGGCGACAAGCAGGCCCTGGTCGCGGCGCTGGCCCGGCAGGGCCTGCGCAACCCCGCCGAGATCGACCGCACCGCCCAGCGCATCCTGGCCGCCCGGGAGGTCAACGCGACCATCGCCGAGCTGACCGAGCTCGGTGGCGAGGTCCGCTACCACACCCTCGACGTCCGCGACACGGCCGCGACCCGGCACCTGCTGGGCCGCATCCACGCCGAGCACGGCCGGCTCGACGGCCTGGTGTACGCCGCCGGGATCATCGAGGACAAGCTGATCGCCGAGAAGGACCCGGCCTCGTTCACCCGGGTCTTCGACACGAAGGTCGACGGGGCGCGCGGGCTGCTGACCGCCCTGGACGAGCTGCCCGCCAAGCCGCGCTTCGTGGTCTTCTTCGGCAGCATCGCCGCCGCCTACGGCAACCGGGGGCAGTCCGACTACGCGGCCGCCAACGACGCCCTGGACACGATCGGCACCCGCTACGCGGCCCGCACCGGGGTGCGCACCGTGACCGTCCACTGGGGGCCGTGGGCGCCCGGTGTCGGCCACGGCGGCATGGTCACCGCCGAGCTGAGCCGGGAGTACGCCCGCCGCGGCATCGGCCTGATCGACCCGGAGGAGGGCGCGCTGGCCCTGCTGCGCGAGCTGGCCTGGGCCGACGCGGCGGTCACCTCGGTCGTCTACACCGCCTCGGGCTGGTGAGCGCGCCGATGCCCCGCAACGCCCCCGCCCACACCGCACGACGGAGGAACCGATGAGCAACGGCGCACCCGCGCCCGGCCAGATCGCGATCGTCGGGATGGCCGCCCTGATGCCCTCCGCCGGTGACCTGGAGAGCTACTGGCGCAACCTGATCAACGGGGTCGACGCGATCACCGACGTGCCGCCGCACCGGTGGGACGAGGAGTTCTACGACCCGGAGCAGGCGCACCGCCCGGACCGGATGTACTGCAAGCGCGGCGGCTTCGTCGACGAGTTCGCCACGTTCGAGCCGCTGCGGTTCGGGGTGATGCCCGCCTCCATCGGCGACATCGAGCCGGACCAGCTGATCACGCTGGAGGTGGCCGCCGCCGCGATCGACGACGCGGGCGGCGCCGACAAGATGCCCGACGGCGAGCGCGTCGGCGTCATCCTCGGCCGGGGCGGCATCCTCAGCCCCGCCCAGGCCCGCTACGCCCAGCGGGTGCGGATGTCCAGCCAGGTCATCGGGATCCTGCGGGAACTGATCCCGGACGTCGACCCGGCCCGGCTGGAGCTGCTGCGCAAGAAGTTCGACGAGCGCCTCGGCCCGTACCAGCCGGAGGGGACCATCGGCCTGGTGCCGAACCTGGCCGCCTCCCGGGTGGCCAACCGGCTCAACCTGCGCGGCCCCGCGTACACCATCGACGCGGCCTGCGCCTCCTCGCTGATCGCCGTGGACCAGGGCATCACGGAGCTGCTCAACGGCCGGCTCGACGCGGTGCTCGCCGGCGGCGTGCACCACGTGCACGACATCAGCTTCTGGTCGGTGTTCAACCAGCTCCGGGCGTTGTCGCGGCAGGGCGAGATCCGGCCGTTCGACGCCGCCGCCGACGGGCTGCTGATCGGCGAGGGCACCGGCGTGGTGGTGCTCAAGCGGTACGCCGACGCGGTCCGCGACGGCGACCGGATCTACGCGGTGATCCGGGGCAGCGGGGTGTCCAGCGACGGCAAGTCCGCCAGCATGTTCAACCCGGCGGTCTCCGGGCAGGTGCTGGCCATCAAGCGGGCCTGGGAGGCCGCCGGGCTCGACCCGACCGCCCCGGACGCGCTGGGGCTGCTGGAGGCGCACGGCACCGGCACCCCGACCGGGGACGCCGCCGAGCTGACCACCGTGGCCCAGGTGTTCGGCCCGTACACCGGCGGCCCCCGCCCGGTCATCGGGTCGGTCAAGTCGATGATCGGGCACACCATGCCGGCCGCCGGCGTCGCCGGCCTGATCAAGGCCGCGATGGCGGTCCACCGGGGCGTGCTGCCGCCCACTTTGCACTGCGAGTCCCCCCGGGCGGAGATGGCGGCGACCCGGTTCGCCCCGATCGCCACCGCCCAGCCGTGGGAGAGCGACGGGCCGCGCCGGGCCGGGGTCAACGCCTTCGGCTTCGGCGGGATCAACGCCCACCTGGTCATCGAGCAGGCGCCCGCGTCGGCCGGCGAGCCGCTCGTCGGGTTCACCGCGCCGGCCGCCGGCGCCGGGTCGGTCTCGGTCGACGAGGCCGACCAGGTGCTGTGGCTGGCCGCGTCGAGCCCGGCCGGGCTCGCCGAGCTGCTGGACCGCGACGACGAGACCGTACGCCGCCTCGGCGCCGACCTGGCCGCGCGCTCGGGCGGCGACGCGCCGGGGCGGGCCCGCCTCGGCATCGTCAACCCCACCGACAAGCTGCTCGCCGTGGCCCGCAAGACGGTGGCCCGGGGGCAGGCGTGGCGGGGCGGGCGGGACATCTGGTTCAGCCCGCAGCCGCTGCTGGCCGACGGGGCGGGCAAGCTCGCGTTCGTCTTCCCCGGCCTGGAGGCGGAGTTCTCGCCGCGCACCACCGACCTGGCCGCCCACTTCGGGCTGCCCGACCGGGAGTGGTCCGCCGCCGACCTGGGCCGGCACGGCGCCGGCCTGATCGAGGTCGGCAAGCTGTTCAACGCGGCGCTGGAACGCATCAACGTGCGCCCGGACGCCGTCGCCGGGCACAGCATCGGCGAGTGGACCGCCGCCGCCGTCAGCGGCCAGATCAGCACCGCCGCGATGGACGAGTTCCTGGAGCTGTTCAACGCCGAGTCGGTGGAGATCTCCGGGTACGTCTTCGCCGCCGTCGGCGCGGGCGCCGACCGGGTCACCCCGCTGCTCGGTGACTTCCCCGGGGTGGTGCTCTCGCACGACAACGCGCCGGCGCAGTCGGTGGTGAACGGGCCGGAGACCCAGGTGGACCGCCTGGTGGAGGCGCTGCGGGGCCGCAACATCCTGTGCCAGAAGCTGCCGTTCCGCTCGGCCTTCCACACCCCCGCGTTCGCCGAGGGGCTCACCTCGATCGGCGCGGCGCTGGGCCGGTGGGAGGTGCACCCGACCCGGATGCCGGTGTGGTCGGCGACCCTGCACGCGCCGTTCCCGCCCGACGAGGACCAGGTCAACCACATCTTCGTCCGGCACATGATGGAGCCGGTCTGGTTCCGGCAGACCGTCGAGGCGATGTACGCCGACGGGTTCCGCGTCTTCCTCCAGGTCGGCGCGGGGCAGCTCGCCTCCCTGATCGGCGACAACCTGCGCGGGCGCGACCACCTCGCGATGCCGGTGAACACGGCGCACCGCACCGGGCTGAACCAGCTCCGCCGGGTCGCCACCGCGCTGTGGGTGGAGGGGGCGGCCCCGGACCTGAAGGCCCTGTCGACCCCGGCGCGCACCGCGCCGGCCGCCCCGGCGAGCACCGCGCCGGCGAAGCCCACCAGTAGCACCGGCCGGCGCGGGCCCCGGATCAAGCTCGACCTCGGCGGCCCGCTGGTCCGCCTCGGCGCGGACGCGGCCGGCCTGCTCGGGCTGGACGCCATGCCGGCCGCCACCGCCGCGCCGACGCCCGTGCGGTCCGCCGGCAACGGGGCGTCCGCCGCCCGGCCGGTGGTGGGCAACGGCACCCCGGCCGGCCCCCGCCCGGCCGCCGGCAACGGCACCCCGGCCACCGTGCCGGTCCGGGCCGCCGGCAACGGCACGCCGGCCGCGCCGGCGGCCCCCGTCGCCCGCCCGGCCACGGGCCACGGCGCGCCGGTGGCCACGCCGGCCCGGGCCGCCGCACCGGCGACCCCGCCGGCCGTGCCCCAGGGCACCGTCGCGCAGCAGGCCAGCGCGGCGCTGTCCAAGGAGGCCAGCGCCGCGATGACCGCGGTGAACCGGCTCGCCGGGCAGTCCAGCGCGGCGGCCGAGTTCGCGGCCCTGCTCCAGGACACCGCGCAGAGCGCGGCCAGCGTGCTGGACGCCACCGGCGGCAGCGGCACCCTGGCCCCGGCCCGCCCGGCGACACCCGCCGGCCCGGTCCGGTCCCAGCCGCCGCGACCCGTCACCGCGCCGGCCACCGCGCCGGCCGCCTTCAAGGCCCCGACCCCGGTCGTGCGCCCCGGCGTCAATCCCGGCGAGATCGGCCGGATCACCCTGCGGGTCTCCCTGGACACCATGCCGTACCTGCTGGACCACTGCTTCTTCGTGCAGCCGGACGACTGGCCGAACCCGGAGGACCGGTGGCCGGTGGTGCCGGCGACGGCGCTGGTCGCGCACATGATGGACGCGGTGGAGCAGCTGGTGCCCGGCACCCGGGTGGTCCAGGTGCAC
Organism: Micromonospora sp. WMMD712; assembly: GCF_029581295.1. Classification (NCBI taxonomy): domain Bacteria; kingdom Bacillati; phylum Actinomycetota; class Actinomycetes; order Micromonosporales; family Micromonosporaceae; genus Micromonospora; species Micromonospora sp. WMMD712. The sequence goes on along the minus strand of NZ_CP120743.1, from coordinate 191,640 downwards.
GACGCCAAGTTCAACAAGTGGCTGATCGCCGAGCCGGCCACGGACGTCGAGATCGTGGTGAAGACCGCCGGGCCGAACCTCTACTCGGTCGTCTTCGCCGGCTACGCCCGGGCCACGATCGAGGTCGGCACCGCGTACCCGGCCCCGCCGGAGGTCTGGACGCACGACCCGGCCACCGAGCGCCCGCCCACCCTCGGCGCCGCCGAGATGTACGCGGAGCGCCTGATGTTCCACGGCCCGCAGTTCCAGGGCGTGACCGAGGTGCACGCGCTCGGCGACATGCACGTGCGGGGCATCGTCACCGCCCCGGTGCCGCCCGGCGCCCTGCTGGACAACGCGTTGCAGCTCATCGGCAACTGGCTGATCACCACGCAGCCGTTCCGGACGGTGGCCCTGCCGGTGGGGCTGGGCCGGGTGCGGTTCTTCGGGCCGCCCCCGCCGGCCGGCCGGGCGTTCGTCTGCGTCGCCCGGGTGCAGACCATCGACGACGGGAAGCTCGTCGCCGACACCCAGCTCAGCTACCAGGGGCGGGTGTGGGCGCAGATCGAGGGGGCGGTCGACCGGCGGTTCGACAGCCACCCGCAGGCCCGCGTCGCGGAGCGCTTCCCCGAGCGGTACCCGATGTCGCACTTCCAGCCGGAGGGCTGGACGATGGCCTTCGACTGCTGGACCGACCTGGTCACCCTGGGCATGGCGGCCCGGGGCATCCTCGGCGGCGCGGCCAACGCCGAATACGAGCGGCAGCCGGCCAAGACCCGCAAGCAGTGGCTGCTCGGCCGGATCGCGGCCAAGGACGCGGTGCGCTCCCGGCTGTGGGAGCAGGGCCACACCGACATCTACCCGATCGAGCTGACCGTCGGCAACGACCCCGACGGGCGGCCGTGGGTGCGCGGTCGGCCCGGCCGCGGCCTCGACGACTGCGACGTCTCGCTCGCGCACTGCGGCGACATCGGGGTGGCGATGGCCCGGTTGCGTCCCGCCGGGGCGCCGGCCGCGACGCCGGGCGTCGGCATCGACGTCGCCGAGGTCACCGACGACCCGGACGGCACGGTCGGCTCCGCCCTCACCGACGGCGAGGCGGCGCTGCTGGCGTCGCTGGCCGGCGGGGACGCCGCCGCGCACCGGCTGTGGTCCACCCGGTTCCGGGCGGCGAAGGAGGCCGTCGGCAGGGCGGAGGGCACGGGGCTGGACGGCAGGCCGCGCCTGTTCCAGGTGCGCGAGGCCGCCGACGGCGTGCTGACCGTCGAGGTCGCCGGGCGCGGCTACCGGGTCGGCTACCGGGAGGTCGACAACCCCGAGGACCTGCGGCCCCGGCGCTACGTCGTCGCCTGGACCTGGGGCCCCGAGCCGGCCCCCGCCACCCCGCCCGGGGTGTCCCGACCGTGAACGACAGACCGGGCCGGCCGACCGGCCGGCCCACCCCGACAGCAGGCCACCCCACCGGAACAACAGAAGGAGCAACCATCATGGCCGCGGCCCAGGACAGCATCCTCGCCGACCTCACCGAGATGATCAACGCCGTACTGGGCGACTTCGCGACCGACCAGGTCATCACCATGGACACCACGTTCCGCGACGACCTGGGCATGGAGAGCATCGACGTCGTCTCGCTCGCCGGCCGGCTCCAGGCCCGCTACGGCGACACCGTCAACTTCGCCCACTTCGTGGCGAAGCTCGACCTGGAGACGGTGGGCGAGCTGCGGGTCGGTCAGCTCGTCGACCACATCGCCACCTCCCTGGAGGGCGACGGGGTCACGGCGGGCAGCCGGTGACGATGGTACGGGCGAACGGGATCGAGCTGCACGTGCAGCGGCTCGATCCCGCCGGTGCGGCCCCGGCGGGCGGGACCGGGCCGACGCCGACGGCGGTGCTGATCCACGGCATGGCCTCGGACACCATGGCGAGCTGGTACTTCACCATGGCCGAGCCGCTGACCCGGGCCGGCTTCCCGACCGTCCTGTACGACCTGCGCGGCCACGGCCGCAGCGACCGCCCGGCCACCGGGTACGCCCTCGACGACTTCGTCGACGACCTGGCGGCGCTGCTGGTCGAGCTGGACGTCACGGGCCCGCTGCTGCTGTTCGGCAACTCCTTCGGCGGGACGATCGCCTTCGGCTACGCCGCGCGCCACCCGGACCGGGTGGCCGGCATCGTGGCCGTGGAGTCGTCCCCGCCGACGCCGGAGTGGATGGGCCGGGTGCGGATGCGGCTGGAGCGGGTCGCCGCCCGGCTGCCCCGCGAGGGGGCGCTGGCCGAGATCGGCGCGGCCCGGGGGCGCATCGCCGCCCGTCGGGCCGCCGACACCGGCCGGATGCTCGCCGAGACCACCATGACGGCGGAGCTGCCGGCGAGCCGGCTGCCGGCGCGCGACGCGCTCGCGGCGATCGCCTGCCCGGTGCTGTGCCTCTACGGCGGCGACTCGGCGGTGGGCGAGCTGGCCCCGGCCGTACAAGGGCTGCTGCCGCAGACCCGGGTCGTCGTCCTGCCCGACCAGAAGCACTCCGTCCTGATCGACCGGCCCGACTCGGTGCGCCGGCACGTCCTCGCCTGGCTGGGCGAGGAGTGCGGGCTCGACGTGGCCCCACCCGTCACCACATGACAGCGCGACTTCCAGGAGGAATCCCGATGGACACCCCGATCACGGGTCGGTCGATCATCATCAGCAACGGACGCTGCGGCTCGACGCTGCTGTCCGACCTGATCCACGAGGAGCCCGACACGCTGTCGGCCCAGGAGTTCTTCATGTCGGTGACGCCGTGGGCGCGCAGCGCCGAGGTGATCACCGGGGCGGAGTACTGGGCGGTGCTGGCCAGCCCCAAGCCGGAGCTGGCCACGCTGTTCCGGATCGGGCTGCCGCCCAAGGAGGTCCGCTACCCGGCCACGGGCCGCTGGGCCGGCCGGATGACCGAGCTGCCCCGGATCCTGGCGATCACCCTGTCGAAGCTCACCGACGACCCGGACGCCCTGTTCGACCAGCTCGCCGAGCGGGTGCCGAGCTTCGGCACCCAGTCGGTCGCCCGGCACCACAGCGACTTCCTGGACCTGGTGGCCACCCTCACCGGCAAGAAGCGCTGGGTGGAGCGCTCCGGCGGCTCCAGCCACCTGGCCCCGCACCTGCTCAAGGGCTTCCCGGACTGCAAGATCGTCTACCTGACCCGGAACCGTGAGGACACGGCGAAGTCGATGAGCCGGCACTCGTCGTTCCAGCTCATCCAGCTCCGGGTGGAGTTCCTGGGCCGCTGCGGCCTGGACCCGTTCCGGGTCACCGACGCCGACGACGTGCCGGCGGACCTCCAGCCGTTCCTGCCGCACCGGCTGACCGCCGAGGCGCTGCGCGAGCGCGGCGAGGACATGCGCCGCTATCTCGGGCTGTGCGCGTTCATGACCAGCCAGGCCGATCAGGCGCTGTCCGACGTGCCGCCGGAGCACCTGCTGCGGATGCGCTACGAGGACCTGGTCGCCGACCCGGTCGGCGAGCTGACGCAGCTCGGCGAGTACCTGGAGTTCCCCGAGGCCGGGAAGTGGGCGGAGCAGGTCGCCGGGCGGGTCGTCGCCCCGGCCCGCAAGCCCGCGCCCGCCGCCGTCTGAACCGCCCCACCCCACACCGCACCCAATTCTCCTGCGCGCCGGGGCCCGGACCACCGGGCCCGGCCGCCGGTGTCCCACCCTTTTTGCTGGAAAGAGAGGCAGTTGGTGAATCCACTCCGGATCTCCACTCGGCGGCTGTTAGCCGCCGTTGCCGTGCTCGGGCTCGGGCCCGTGCTGGCGGTCCCCGCGGCGGCGCTCGGCGCGCCGCTCGACGCCGCCGGGGCGGCCGGCGGCCAGCCGCCGGCCACGCAGGTCCTCGCCAAGGCCCCGCCGGACGAGTGCTTCGCGGGGATCGGGCAGCCGTACCCGGCGGGTCCGCCCTGTGAGACGGGGCAGGCGAAGGTCAACCAGGCGTACCTGTGGGGGATGACCCGCGCCGGCCGGACGCTGTTCTTCGGCACCGGAGCGAACGTCAACTGCCTGACCAGCGGCCGGACGCTGGAGAACACCGTGCCGACGCAGAACGCCGACTGGGTCTGCGAGTACGGCGAGAGCCAGATCGCCAAGCGCAACCCCCAGTTGCCGGTCAAGCTGGGCGACCACCGCATCCCGCGGCTCTACACCTACGACACCAGGTCGAACCAGCTCACCGAGAAGACCGACCTGGTGAAGGCCGCCTCGCCCGACGACGCGACCCGGTTGCAGAACACCGTCGGCATCCGGGCCGCCGGCAACTACGGCGGCGTGGCCCTGCTGGGCGGCCCGGCGCTGGGCGAGAGCATCAACCTCTTCGCCTTCGACACCGACACCGGGGCCTTCCTGGGCTCGCACAACTTCACCGCGTACGGCAACATCCGGCACTTCACCGTCGCCGACGGCGCGCTCTACGCCGGCGTGGGCGTGGGCAACAACGGCGGCAACCGCGGCCACGTGCTGCGCTGGATGGGCAGCAAGACCGACCCGTTCAACTTCGTCCAGGTGGCGACCCTGCCGGCGCAGGCCGCCGACCTGACCGTCCACGAGGGCCGGATCTTCGTCACCACCTGGCCGGGGGCGACCGAGGAGTTCGGTGAGGAGGCGACGGAGGCGGCGGAGCCGACGGAGCCGCCGGCGAGCATCGCCTCGGTGTGGATGAGCCCGAAGCTCTCCGACGGCGAGCCGGGGCTCACCCCGTCCGACGACGCCGCCTGGCAGCAGGTGTGGAACGTGGCCAGCTACGAGCCCGACCCGGTGGTCGCCTACACCTACGGTCTCGGCGGCCTGGCCTCCTACGGCGGCTACCTCTACTGGGGCACCATGCACGTGCCGATGAAGGCCACCAGCCTGCACCTGAGCATCTACCCGCCGGTCGACGAGGCCGGGATCACCGCGACGGCCCAGAACACCCAGCGGGCGATCAGCATCTACCGAGGCAAGGGCTTCGGCTCCTCGAAGCAGAAGGTGGACCTGCTCTACGGCGCGACCGAGCTGCCCGCGTTCGACCCGGAGGCCAACAACGGGGTCGGGGCGTGGACCACGAAGTCGACCAACTACACCCCGAAGTACGGCGCCGCCGGCTTCGGCAACCCGTACAACAACTACACCTGGAAGATGGCGGTGGCCGCCGGGAAGCTCTACGTCGGCACCATGGACTGGAGCTACCTGGCCAAGGAGTTCGGCCAGCAGACCGCCGCCCAGCTCGGCCTGTCGCCGCAGATGGGTGACGTGCTGGCCAAGGCGCCGGCCGCGGCGGCAGCGCCGCCCGGAATGCGGGCCACCGCCGAGATCCCCGAGGCGGTGTACGGCGGCGACCTGTACGCGTTCTCCTCGACCCGCAAGGGGGCGACGACGATCAGCGACACCGGGGTGGGCAACTACCTCAACTACGGGGTGCGCAACATGGTCGTCGACGGCCCCAACCTCTACCTGGGCATGGCGAACCCGATGAACCTGCGGACCGACCCGAACGACGACGTGCCCGAGGGCGGCTGGGAGCTGATCAAGCTCAAGGCCGGCTGCTGATCCCCGTGCCGCCGGCCCGGCGTCCCCTCCTGCGCCGGGCCGGCGGCCGGCAGCCCTTGCCGAACCCTGGCCCGTTCCTGACATTCCTCGAACATTCGCGGGCGAAAGTGTTCATATGATGACTTTTTCCGTTTTTCGCCCCGCCGCCGGGATGCCCGGCGGTCGGTCGCACCGACCGTCGCCCTCCCCCGCCGCCACCCGACTCGCCGGGGCGCTCGCGCTCCTCGTCGGGCTGACCCTGCTCGCCGGCTGCACCCGCGGCGGCGGGATCGGTGACGGCGGGCCGGGGACCGACCGGGCCTCCGACGGCGCGTCGACGGCGGACGTGCCCGTCGGCTCGTCCCAGCGCACCCTGACCGTCGACGGGCGCGAACGCACCTACCGGCTGTACCGGCCCGCCTCGGCGAAGCTGACCGAGCCGGTCCCGCTCGTGGTCATGCTGCACGGCGCGGCCGGCACCGGCGAACAGGCCGAGGAGGCGTACGGCTGGACGGAGGAGGCCGACCGCAACGGCTTCGTGGCCGTCTTCCCCGACGGCATCAACCGCGCCTGGGCGGTCGGGCGCGAGTGCTGCGGCGCGCCGGCCCGCGAGGGCGTCGACGACGTCAAGTTCATCACGGAGCTGGTCCGCACCGTCGGCGAGACGGTCCCGGTCGACCCGGCCCGCACGTACGTCTCCGGGATCTCCAACGGCGGGCTGCTGGCGTTCCGGCTGGTCTGCGACACCACGGTCTTCGCCGCCGTCGGCGCGGTGGCGACCACGCTCACCGGGCAGTGCGACGACCCCAAGCCGGTGTCGGTGCTGCACATCCAGGGCAAGCTCGACAAGACCATGCCCTACGGCGGCGGCCCCGGCCGACGCGACAACGGCGGCACCGGCCGCAACCCGGTGAAGATCGACGGCCCGTCCGCCCCCGAGCTGGCCGCCCGGTGGCGCGCCGTCGACGACTGCGGCGAGCCGAAGGACACCACCGACGGCCCGGTCGTCCGCACCGCCGCCACCTGCCCCGAGGGGCGCGCCGTCGAGCTGATCACCATCACCGACGCCGGCCACCAGTGGCCCGGCGGCAAGCCGAACCCGCCGCGCGCGCAGCGGCTGCTCAACCTCGACCCGCCCTCCACCGCGCTGAACGCCACCGAGACCATCTGGCAGTTCTTCAGCGCCCACCCCAAGCCCGCCGGCGGCTGACGCCGCCCCGCGCCGTCCGCCGCCGGCACCCCTCGTGCCGGCGGCGGACGGCGGCACCCCGCACCCCCAGACAGGAGAGCAGATGCCCAGCAGAGACGGGCCGGCCGTGGTCGAGGTCGCCGACCTCGTCAAGCGCTACCCGCGCAGCGACACCAACGCCGTGGACGGGCTGTCGTTCACCGTCGCGCCGGGCGAGATCTTCGGACTGTTCGGGCCCAACGGCGCCGGCAAGTCCACCACCGTCGGCATCCTCACCACCCGGCTGCGGGCCACCGGCGGCCGGGTGCTGGTCGGCGGCGTCGACGTCGGGCGCGACCCCGCGGCCGCCCGCGCCCAACTGGCCGTGGTGCCCCAGCACAACAACCTGGACCGCGCCCTGACCCCCCGGCAGAACCTGGTCTACCACGCGACCTACCACGGGCTGCCCCGGCGGGAGGCCGAGAGCCGGGCCGGGGAGCTGCTGGAACGCTTCGGCCTCACCGAGCGGGCCGACCGGCGCATCGAGGCGTACTCCGGCGGGATGGCCCAGCGGCTGATGATCGCCCGGGCGCTCACCCACGACCCGATGGTGCTCTTCCTCGACGAGCCGACCAACGCCCTCGACCCGCAGACCCGGCTGCTGATCTGGGGCCAGATCCGCCAGCTGCGCGAGCGCGGCGTCGCGATCGTGCTCACCACCCACGCGATGAACGAGGCCGCCCGGACCGTCGACCGGGTCGGCATCGTCGACCACGGCAGGCTGCTCACCTGCGACACCCCGGACAACCTGGTCCGGGGCCTGGCCGGCGACGCGCTGCTCGACCTCACGCTCACCCCGGCCCCCGGCGACGACCCGGAGGCGCTGTGCGCCGCGCTGGGCGAGCTGGACGGCGTACGCAAGGCGGAACGGCTCGCGTCGCCCACCGTGCCGGCCGGTCTGCGGGGCGGCGCGGGGCTGCCCGGCGGGGCCGGCGGCGGCGCGGCGCTGGCGGCCCTGGCCACGCGGGCCGGCGGCGGGGCGCGGCCCGGTGGCGGCGGCCTGGCCGCCCTGGCCGGCGCGGGCCTGCTCGGGCGCGGCGGCGCGGCGGGCCGCAACGGCGGGGGCCCGGCCGGGCGCGGCCGGCTGCGCGTGCGCCTGCACCTGGCCACCGACCCCGCCGCGCTGCTCGGCGCGGCGGTCACCGTGCTCACCGCGCGGTCGGCGGCGCTCAACGCCATCGACATCGGGGAGCCGAGCCTGGAGGACGTCTTCATCGAACTGACCGGAAGGGAACCACGGTGACCGCTGTAGACACGCCAACCCCGCTGCGACCGGCGGTCACCCCACGCCCGCGGCCCGGCGCCGGCCGGGTGTTCGCCGCCGTGCTGCGCCGCGACCTCATGGTCACCGGCCGGGAGCTGTGGGTCATCCTGGTGCAGGTCGGGCTGACCCCGCTGTTCATGCTCTTCGTGTTCGACACCATCCTCGGCGGGCAGGGCATCGTCGGGCGCAACTTCGCCGATCTCTTCCTGCCCGGCATCATCGCGCTGGCCGCCCTCACCACCGCGTTGCAGAGCGTGGCCCTGCCTCTGGTGAAGGAGTTCGGCTTCACCATGGAGATCGAGGACCGGCTGATGGCCCCGCTGCCGACCAGCCTCGTCGCGATCGGCAAGCTGGTCATCGCCACCGTCCGCGGGCTGATCGCGGCCCTGCTGATCTATCCGCTCGGCGCGCTGGTGGTCGGCTCCGCGCCGTGGCGTCCGGAGGGGCTGCCCCTGGCGTTCGTGGTGGCGCTGCTCGGTGCGTGGATCGGCGGGGCCATCGGGATGAGCCTGGCCACCACCCTGCCGGTGCAGCGGATCAACGTCACCTTCTCGGTGATCCTCACCCCGATCATCTGGACCGGGTGCATCCACTACCCCTGGCCGAGGCTGTCGCTGCCCTGGTACCAGGTGGTCACCGCGCTCAACCCGATGACGTACGTCTCGGAGGGGGTGCGCGGGGCGCTGCTGCCCGAGGTGCCGCACATCCCGGCGTGGGTGTGCCTGAGCGTGCTCACCGGGGTGGCCGTGGCGCTGACCTGGCTCAGCGTCCGTTGCTTCAGTCGACGGGCGGTCCAGTGACCGCCCGGGCGTTACCCACCGGCCCCTGCGAGGAGCTGCCATGCCGACCCTGACCCCTCCGGAATCCGACGCGGCGCTCGCCCGCCGGCTCGCGGCCCACGCCGGCGAGCTGCTGCTGCGGGTACGCTCCGCGCACGGCCACGGTGACCCGGCCGCGTTGAAGGCGGCCGGCGACCGGGCCTCCCACGACCTCCTGCTCGCCGAGCTGGCGTCCCACCGACCGGACGACGCGGTCCTGTCCGAGGAGGACAAGGACTCCCGCGCGGTCGGACACGTCGACGCCGGCGGCCGGCTCACCGCCGACCGGGTGTGGATCATCGACCCGTTGGACGGGACCCGGGAGTTCTCCGAGGAGGGCCGTTCGGACTGGGCGGTGCACGTGGCGCTGTGGGCGCGCGGCGCGTCGACGCCGCACCGCCTGGTGGCGGGGGCCGTGGGCCTGCCCGCCCAGGGGCGGGTGCTGGCCACCGACGCGCCGCCGACGCCGCCGGCCCCCTCCGCCGACGCCGCCGCGCCGCTGCGGCTGGCGGCCAGCCGCAGCCGTCCCCCGGCCTTTCTGGCGGACCTGGCCGCCGAGATCGGCGCCGAGCTGGTGCCGATGGGCTCGGCGGGGGCGAAGATCGCCGCTGTGGTGACGGGTGAGGTCGACGCGTACGTCCACGCGGGCGGCCAGTACGAGTGGGACTCGGCCGCCCCGGTGGCCGTGGCCACCGCCGCCGGCTTCCACGCGTCGCGCGTCGACGGCTCCCCACTGGCCTACAACCAGGCCGACCCGCGCCTTCCCGACCTGCTGGTGTGCCGTCAGGAGCTCGCCGCGCCGCTGCTCGCCGCCCTCGCGCGGCAGCTCTCCGGCGCGGCGGCCCCCGGCGGCTCCGGCGTCCCCTCGACCGGAGGCGTCCCCTCGACCGGAAAGGACACGCGATGAGCAGCGGATCGGCTGCGTACCAGGTCTCCCAGCTCGACGAGTTGGAGGCGGAGAGCATCTTCGTGATGCGTGAGGTGGTTGCGGAGATGGAGCGGCCGGTGCTGCTCTTCTCGGGTGGTAAGGATTCGATCGTGATGTTGCGGTTGGCGCAGAAGGCGTTTGCGCCGGCGAGTGTGCCGTTTCCGGTGATGCATGTGGATACGGGGCACAACTTTCCCGAGGTCCTGGAGTATCGGGATCGTCGGGTGGCGGAGTTGGGGTTGCAGTTGATCGTGGCGTCGGTGCCGGAGGCGTTGGCGCGGGGGTTGGTGCGGGAGTCCGGGGACGGGATGCGTAACCGGATCCAGACGCCGGTGTTGTTGGACGCGGTGGAGAAGCACCGGTTCGACGCCCTGTTCGGTGGGGCGCGGCGGGATGAGGAGAAGGCGCGGGCGAAGGAGCGGGTGTTCTCGTTCAGGGACGAGTTCGGGCAGTGGGATCCGAAGAACCAGCGGCCGGAGTTGTGGTCGTTGTACAACGGTCGGCATCATCCGGGTGAGTCGATCCGGGTGTTCCCGTTGTCGAACTGGACCGAGTTGGATGTGTGGCACTACATCGCCAGGGAGCGGATCCCGTTGCCGTCGATCTATTTCGCGCACGAGCGTGAGGTCGTCGAGCGCGACGGGATGTTGTACGCGGTGAACGAGTTCTTCACCCCGCGGGCGGGTGAGACGCGGTTCGTGGAGGTGGTGCGGTACCGGACGGTGGGTGACGCCTCGTGCACGGCGGCGGTGCGTTCGGATGCCGCGACGGTGGCGGCGGTGATCGAGGAGGTGGCCGCGACGCGGGTCACCGAGCGGGGTGCGACGCGGGGCGACGACCGGGTCAGTGAGGCCGCCATGGAGGACCGTAAGCGGGAGGGCTACTTCTGATGAGCATCGACATGGCGCCGGTCGAGGTGGAGGCGCGGCCGATGGACCTGTTGCGGTTCGCCACGGCCGGGAGTGTGGACGACGGTAAGTCGACGTTGATCGGCCGGTTGTTGTACGACACGAAGTCGTTGTTCACCGATCAGTTGGCGGCGGTGGAGGCGGTGTCGGCGGCGCGGGGGGACGAGTACACGAACCTGGCGTTGTTGACCGACGGGTTGCGGGCGGAGCGGGAGCAGGGCATCACGATCGATGTGGCGTACCGCTATTTCGCGACGCCGCGGCGGAAGTTCATCATCGCGGACACGCCGGGTCATATTCAGTACACGCGGAACATGGTGACGGGGGCGTCGACGGCGGACCTGGCGTTGATCCTGGTGGACGCGCGTAAGGGCCTGGTGGAGCAGTCGCGGCGGCACGCGTTCCTGTGTTCGTTGTTGCGGGTGCCGCATCTGGTGTTGTGTGTGAACAAGATGGACCTGGTCGACTTCGACCGGGAGGTGTTCGAGGCGATCGCGGACGAGTTCACGGCGTTCGCGGCGAAGCTGGACGTGCCGGACCTGACGGTGGTGCCGGTGTCGGCGCTGCAGGGGGACAACATCGTGTCCCGGTCGGAGGACATGCCGTGGTACGAGGGTCCGTCGTTGCTGCACCATCTGGAGCGGGTGCACATCGCCTCGGACCGCAACCTGCAGGACGTCCGGTTCCCGGTGCAGTACGTGATCCGGCCGCAGTCCACCACGGTGACGGACTACCGGGGCTATGCCGGTCAGGTCGCCTCGGGGGTGTTGAAGGCCGGTGACGAGGTGATGGTCCTGCCGTCGGGGTTCACCTCCCGCATCGCCGCGGTGGAGACCGCCGACGGGCCGGTCGAGGAGGCGTTCCCCCCGATGTCGGTCACCGTCCGGCTGGAAGACGAGATCGACATCTCCCGCGGGGACATGATCTGCCGCCCCCACAACGCCCCGACCGTCGCGCAGGACATCGAGGCGATGGTCTGCTGGATGGACGAGACCCGCCCGCTGACCGTCGGCGGCCGCTACGCCATCAAGCACACCACCCGCTCCGCGCGGGCGATCGTGCGGGGCCTGCACTACCGCCTCGACATCAACTCCCTGCACCGCGACGAAACCGCCACCGAACTCAAGCTCAACGAGATCGGCCGGATCCGCATCCGCACCACCGTTCCGCTGCTCGTCGACGACTACCACCGCAACCGCACCACCGGCGGCTTCGTGATCATCGACGAGGCCACCAACCGCACGGTGGGCGCGGGCATGGTCGTGCAGCGGGACTGACAGCACCCACGGCGGAACGGGGGTCGGCGGTCGCCGGCCCCCGTTCCTCGTGCAGCCGCCGGGACCGGTGGGCCGGCCACCGGCAGCGCCGGGAACGCGGCCGGGACCGCCGGGCGCACCGCCGCCGTCAGGCCCCGGGCGGGTAGGCCCCGGCCGCCCAGCGGCGCAGCAGGTCGATGCCCTCGTCGAGCTGCCCGTGCTCGGTCAGCAGCGTGATCAGCAGCGGCAGGGACCGGCGGTCGCCCTGCTCGACGGCGCGCCGCAGCAGGTCGATCGCCTCGTCCGGGCGGCCACCGGCGGCCAGCAGGGCGGCCAGCTCGACGTGCGCCCCGGGATCACCGAGGTCGGCGGCGACGCGCCAGTAGCGTTCGGCGTCCTCCGCCTCCCCCCGCTCGGCCAGCAGGGCCGCCAACCGGGCGGCGGCGTGCCCGTCGCCGTGGTCGGCGCGCAGCCGCAGCTCGTCGGTGTGCCCCCGGTCGGCCAGCAGGTCGACGAGGACGCTGCCCGCGCCCCGCGCCCCCGAGGCGCCCGAGTCGGCGAGGTCACGCAGGTAGCCGGTCGGGTCGGGCACCGGGGTCAGCCCCCCGATCGCCTCCGACCCGAAGAACCGGCTGCCGCCGAACTCCAGGCGCAGCCGGTCGTCGAGGTCGTCGGCCAGGGCGATCATCCCGCGTACGGCCAGCAGCAGGTGGGTGGGGACGAAGTCCTGCCCGAAGACGGGGATGGAGGCCCACACCGTGCCGCCGGTGCAGTAGACCCGGCCGACGACCAGCCCGTTGGTCAGGTCGGAGAGGCGCTGGTAGAGCGTCTGGGTCGGCTCGACGCCGGTGAGCAGCGGCGAGAAGACGTCCACCAGGGGCGGGTCGTCCTGGACCCGTACGAAGATCATGGCGGAACCGGCGCGGATGCCCACGTCGCCGTCGGCGTCGACCCGGAGCTGGTCGGCGGTCACGCCGAGGACCGCGGCCAGGATCCCCTTCACCCGCTCGGTGAGCTTGCCGCCCTCGGCGTCCCCGCCGTCGAACACGGGCGGCGGCGGGCGGCGCGGGCCGACGACCGGCCGCGCGGCCAGCGCGGCGGCCAGCCGGGTGCGCCCGGGAACCGGCGCGGCGGTCGTGGTCGTCGTCGGGCGGGCGGCCAGCGCGGCGACCCACCGCTGCCACCGGGTGTCACGCGCCGTCATCGTGCTCACCGTCCGGTGTGTCGGCGGGCGGCTCGGCCGGCGGCTCCACCCGGACCTGGTCGAACATCTTGGCGATCACCAGTGGCGCGGCCACCCCGAAGGTGAAGCTGGCGAACGCGGTGTCGGCCAGGCCACCCGCGCCGGCCGCGGCGGCCAGGCCGGTGCCGGCCGCCGCCCGCAACAGGACGGCGAAGACGACGATCGGCCGGTCCCGCCGGTCGCGCCACGGCCACTGCCACCGGCCCCCGGACTCGCTGGTCGGGCGCATCATGGCGGAGAGGTTCAGTGCCTCCGCGACGGCGCTGCCGACCATTCCCCACATCGCGGCCATCCATAGAGACACGTCCCAACCCTAGCGATCGAGGGAACCGCCACCGGCACCGCCCCGCGGGTGGGTGGCGACGCCACTGCCCACGGTAGCCGGACGCCACAACGGACCGTCCGATCCCGACCGTCCACGGTGGTGGGGCCGCCGGAGCGCGGTCAGGAGGCCGCCGGCACGGTCAGCAGGTAGTCGTCGGCGTCGGCGCTCCACCGCAGGTCGACGACCCCGCTGGTGGCGGCCGCCTTGCAGAACTGGAGGAAGCTGCGGTAGCCGAGCTTCTTCTCGCTGAAGTCGGGGCGCGCCCGGCGCAGCTGGTTCTTCAGCCCGGACAGGGCGACGTCGCCCCCGCCGCCGGCCAGGTCGGCGACCACGGACCGGAGCAGCCCGAAGGCCACCTCCCGGTCGCCGTGCTCGGGCAGGGACACCTCCGGGTCGCCCTTCGCCGGCCCCTCGGCCAGCTCGATCACCGTCCGCCCGGCGAGGTGGCGCAACAGCTCGCCGAAGGTGCGGAAGCCGTAGTCGGACTCGCTGAACGTCGGGTCCTTGCGCAGCAGGGTGCGCTTGAGCGTCGAGGCGGTGACCTCCCCGCTGGAGCTGCCCTGGAGACCGGCGACGGTCTGCGCCACCAGCACGCTGAGCGTGTCGACGTCGCGGGCCGGCTCCGCGCCCACCGGCTGCGCCTCGGGCTCCGCCGCCTCCCCCGCCTCCGCCGCCTCGACCTGCCCGGCCTGCTCGACCTGCCCGGCCTCCGGGCTGGGCAGCCGGGCCGGACGGCCGCGCCGGGCGCGCGCCGGCGGGACGTCGACGCCCTCGAGGCGGTCGTAGTAGAGGAACTCGTCGCAGGCCGGCGGCAGCAGCGCCGAGGTGGACTTCTCCACGCCCACGCCGATGACCCGCTTGTTGAGCTCCCGCAGCTTGTGCACCAGCGGCGTGAAGTCGCTGTCGCCGGTGCAGATCACGAACGTCGAGACGTACGCCCGCTCGAAGGCCAGCTCCACGGCGTCGACGGCCATCTTGATGTCGGCCGCGTTCTTGCGCGAGGCGCCCATGCGCTGCGGCATCTCGATCAGCTCCACGTGGGAGCGGGTGAGCATCCGCCGGTCCTCGTCGAAGTAGGACCAGTCGGCGTACGCCCGGCGCACCACCACCCGCCCCCGCTCGGCGAGGGCGTCGGCGAGGGGACGCAGGTCGAAGACCATGCCGCCGAGGTGCTCGCGCGCTCCCAGCGCGAGGTTCTCGTAGTCGAGGAACAGGGCGATGCGGTCTTCGTGATCCACGCAGGCCAGCGTACGCCCGGCACCGGCCCACCCGCGGCACACGCGCCGGACGGCGGCCCCGCCCCGGTCGGCGGCGGCACGACGAAGCCGACGGGGCCGACGCAGGCGATCCTGGCGGCGGTCGACCAGCGCTGATGTGGTCGGCAGCAACACGACCAGCGGAAACGGGCCCTGGCCAGCCGATCCCGCACTACCCTGGACGGCGAGAGCTGCTCGCCTTCACGGCGGCCGACCACGGGGGTGTGGATGCGGCGACCGGCACGTGGCCCGTTCTGGGCGGCCGAGCTGTGGTGGCAGCAGCGCCGCCGACGGTGGCGCACCCGGCGGGAACGCCGCGCCGAGCGGGTCGTCCGCCGGCGCGCGGACCAGCGTGCCGACCACCGGATCGGGTGGCGCTACCACCGCCGGCTACGCTGGACGATCCAGCTCGGCGCGGCGCTGCTGCTGGCCTGGACGGCCTACTCGCTGACGCTGCTGGTCCTCGACCGGGAGCCATACCTGTTGCGGCTGTCCCAGTGGTGCGGTGGAGACCATCCGCGGGCATACTACTGCGGCCAGGTGCAGGACTTCGTCAAGGGTCCCCTGGTCATCGCCCTGGGGTTGGCGATCTTCCTGGTGGTCCGCTACTTCTGGGTCCGACATTGGTATCACGCCAGCGCCCTGCGCAACCGCCAGCTCGTCGTGCCCACTGCCGCACACGACATCAGCAGCGTCCGCATCGTGGGGCGCGACGAGCTGTGCGACCTGATCATCCAGCGGCTGCGCGACCGACGCACCCGACGCCCGTTGGTGCTGGTCGGCGGCATCGGCACGGGCAAGACGGCCACCCTCGTCCGCCTAGCGGAGCTGCTCATCGACACCCGGATCGTGCCGATCGGCGTCGACCTGCGCGGGGTCGACACGCCGGAGGACCTCGACTTCCACCGGCTCGCCCGCAACCGGTTCCAGCGCACCATCGATACCCAGCTCCACGCCGAGGGGGAGGCCGACAAGGTGTGGCGGCAGCTCTGGGCCGAGAACCGGGTCGTGGTCATCGCCGACGGCCTGGAGGAGGTGTTGGCCGACGCGCAGCAGCCCTACGACCGCGACAGCGTGCTCCGGCAGGCCATCCGCACCGCGGGCGAGGAGCGGCTCCCATTGGTGGTCTCGTCCCGCCCGGACGACCCGCTGCGCGGGCTGGATGCGCTGGTGCTCCAGTTGGAGCCGCTCGCCGAGGGCGCCGCCCTGGAGTACGTGCGGGCCCAGCGGCGGCAGCCCGGTCCGGAGGACCGGTGGGACCGGGTCACCGCCCTGGTACGCGAGGCCGACGTCGCCGACTCGCCGTTCTACCTGCGGATCATCAGCCAGCTGCACGAGGTTGACCGGCTCGACCGGGTCGAGTCGTGCGACCGGGGCCGGTCAGCCGCGCGTTGGAGGCTGCTGGAGCAGTGGTGCGACGCGCTGGTCGCCGGGGACCTCTACGAGGACTACGGCGTCCCGCAGACCGAGCGCGCCGACGCGATCGAGGTGATCTCCGCTCTCGCCTGCATCGGGCTGGGCAACAACCGGCTGCGGGTCCGGACGGCCGAGCTGTTCGGCGACCCGGACGGAGCGGACACGGGCCACCGGTGGATCAGGCAGGAGCTGCACCACCGGCTGCGCAAGCTCGACGCCGGAAACCCACAGGACGTCGGGCTCGCCGAGACGACCGGCGGTGAGCTCAACCTCGTGGTCAAGCACCAGGACGGCGTGCGTTTCGTGCACGGCGTGGTCCAGGCGTACCTCGGCGCGCGCTACCTCACCGCCGCGCTGCGCGACGACGGGTTTCTCGACCGCGCCTTCGACCACGACGACGGCCCGGCCAGGGAACTGCTGGCCGCCCTCACGCTCTACGCCCAGAGCGACGGCAGGTTCGAACGCAGCGACGGGCGTGCCCGACGCCTGCTGCCCCGGCTCCAGGGCCGCTTGGGCGACCTCGCCCGCCGCCCGGTCGAGCCGGACCAGGACGCCCGCGACACACGAGCCACCCGCATCCGGTCCACCGCGCTGGCCCGCCGGCTGCTCGACGAGGCCGTGGCCACCAGCAACCGCACCAAGGCCGTGGAGATGTTCGCCGCCGCCCTGGAGATCGACGCGGCGGCCGGACACCGGAACCACCTCGCCATCGCCCGGGCCGTCCACGAAGCGTGGCCGCGCTACCAGGGCGACGGCTCCGTCACCGACCGTCCCCTGGAGGACGCGAAGATCGCCCTGGTGCACAGGTTCGGCGACGCCGCCCGGCTGTTGCGGCACGGTCCCCAGTCGGCGTCGCGGTGCCGGCGCGCCCCTGCCCCGCAGTACTGGCGGCTCTTCCTGATGATGGGCGACGAGACGTCGTACCTGCCGAGGCTGGCCGCCGCGCGCCAGTTGGCCATCGGCGGCGATGCGGCCCTGCGGGCCCTCGACCACCTACTCGACAGCGGGCCGGACCACGCCGGCGGCGATGCCCAGCGCTCGGCACGCCTGCGGCAGCTGCGCACCTGGCTGGCACCCGCGATCTTCCTGGCCGCAGCGGAGCCCCGGTGCCGGAGCGTGGCCCGGGACAACCTGCGGCGGTGGGTCGACCGCCTGGCGACCGACCGGTCGGACACCGCGCGTCTCTACGAGATCACCCTGGCCCAGGGATTCCGCCTGGCGGCCAATTGCCGACTGTACCCTGCGCACCGCAACGTGCTGCTGGAGGAGGCGGAGCGGGCGTTGCGGCACACGCGCTTCTGGTATCCCCAGCTCGTCCTGCTCCAGGCGCTCACTCTGCTCGCCCTCCCCCGCGACCCCGCCGAGACGCTCCGCGAACGCGGACACGGCTCGGATCCGCGAGGGCTGATGGACTACTGGCTGGCCATCGCCGGGGGCGGCGACGACGCCCCGTCGCCCGGCAGCGGGACGACCCATCCGCTGGTCGAGGAGGCCGCCGCCCTCTGCGTCGAGGCGCTGGTCGACCGGCACCCGGAGCGGCACTGCTGGGTCGACGAACGGGAGATCGTCAGCCGGGTGGGTTCGGTCAGCCCGCAACCGGAGATCCGCCGGCTCCAGGACTCCTGGCTGCCACCCTCGCTCGGCTGGGGGGTCCTGGCCCCCCGCGCCCAGCGTCTGCTCGCCGACGTGATGCTGCTGCTCAACCTCGCCGACCGGGGGGCCGACGACGTGGAGCGGGCCGCCCGGATCAGCCGGGCGTGCCGCCAGGATCTGCCGCCGTGTCTCACCATCGACCGCAGCGCCCTGCGGGTGACCCTGAGCCGCCGGCAGGCCCACGACGTCCACCCCGGATCCACCTGCATCGACGACTGCCCGTTCCGGCTCTGCCCGCTGCCGCCCAAGGGCGACGAATTGCCGTACCAGATGGACGAGGTCTTCTGCGCCCGGCAGGTCGACCTGGTCGGGCACTGGCTGCGCCCGCAGGCGCGGGCGGGGTGGCAGGCGGTCAACCGATCCGACCTGCGGGCCTTCTGGCGGGAGATGTCCGAGCGGATGGCACCGGCGTGGCGGAAGTGACCGGGACCGGCGGGCGGTCGCCCGCCCGACCGCAGCAGGGCTCCGCCGAGTCTGGTGGTCGCCGCGGTGCCGACGCCGACGAACAGCGCGGCGGCCCCGACGGCCACGGCGCCCCCGACCGGACCCACGAGCAGCGGTCGGCACGCCGGGACTACGCCGGGGCCGTGGCCGGGCGGACGACGGTGAACACCGCCCCCGCCGGGTCGGCGAGCGCGGCCACCCGGCCGGTCGGCACGTCGCGGGGCGGCACCAGCAGCCGCCCGCCCAGCGCCTGCGCCCGCCCGGCCACGTCGTCGGGGTCGGCGACGGCGAAGTAGACCATCCAGCCGGTCGGCAGCAGGCCGGCCAGCGGCGGGGGCAGCGCCAGCCGGCCGGCGACGGGCCGCCCGTCGGCCAGCAGCAGGGCATACGAATCGTCGGGCGCGCCCGGCGGCACGCTCGCCCGCAGCCCCAGGGCGTCGGCGTGGAACCGGTCGGCGGCGGCGGGGGCGGTCGTCAAGTACTCGTACCAGCTCGGCCGCCCCGGGCCGGGGGCGACGACGTCGGTGCCGGCGCGCAGTCGAAAGGACCCGCCGAGCGGGTCGTGCACGTCGTCGCCGTCGACGCGCGCCCCGGCCCGGCCGGCGGCGGCCCGGACGGCGCCGACGTCGCCGGCGGCGAGCACCGTCCACCAACGGGCCGGCCCGGCGCCCGGCTCCAGCCCGGCGGCGGGCGTCCCCTCGGCGTATGCGACGGTCGCTTCGGTCCGCCCGGAGTGCGGGCCGGACGGTGCGGCGTACGCCCAGCCGAGCAGGTCGGTGTAGAAGGCGCGGGCGGCGTCGGGGGCGGGGGTGGCGAGCGTGACGCCGCCGGGCAGCGCCGGCGCGGGGGGTACGGTCACCTGGGTCACCTGGGTCTCCGGGGAACGGCGGGGCGGTGGTCGGGGCGCAGGGTCGGGGCGGCGGTCAGTGGTCGGGGCGGCGGGACGCGCCGTCCACGGCGGCGGGACGGTCGTCGGGCACCCGGTTGAGCAGGACGTCCAGGGGCACGGGGCGGCCCAGGTGGTAGCCCTGGCCGGCGTCGACGCCCAGCCGGCGCAGCGCGGGCACCAGCGCGTCGCGGTCGACCGACTCGGCGACGGTGCGCATGCCCAGCCCGTGCGCGGCGCGCACGACCGCGTCGATGAGCACCGGGTCGGCGCCGCCCCGGTCGGCCTGCCGGACGAAGTCCCCGGCGATCTTGACGGTGCTGAACGGCAGGTGCTTGAGGTAGGCGAACGAGCCGAAGCCGGCCCCGAAGTCGTCCAGGCTCAGCCGGCAGCCGGCGTCGCGCAGCGTGCCGGCGAGGTTGCGCACGGCGGCGACGTTGGTGATCGCCGCCGTCTCGGTGACCTCCAGGCCCAGCCGGCGGGCCTCGACGCCGGCCGCGCGCAGCCGCCCCACCACCCAGTCGCCGAAGCCGGGCGACTCCAGCGACCGGGCGGAGATGTTCACGTCGAAGCGGGTCCCGGCCGCCGCGGCGGCCGGGTCGGCCAGCGCCGCCGTGGCGGTGGCCACCACCCACCGGTCCAGCTCCCGGATGAGGTCGTCGCGCTCCACCGTGGGCAGGAAGTCGCCCGGCGCCAGCTCCGGCTCCCGGCCGTCGCGCAGCCGGATCAGCAGCTCGTGGCTGACCACCTCGCCGGTCAGCAGGTCGATGATCGGTTGGGCGTCGAGGCGCATCCGGCGCTCGTCGAGGGCGTTGCGGACCCGGGCCACCACGTTGACCCGCTGCACGGCGTGCCGGTACTGCTCGGGCAGGTAGAGCCGGGCCCGGTTGCGCCCGGCGTTCTTCGCCTCGTAGAGCGCGAGGTCGGCGTGGGCGAGCGCCACGTCGCGGGTGTCGCCGGGGGCCAGCGACGCGGCCCCGATGCTCAGGGTGACCCGCAGGCCGGCGTCGACCAGCGGCACGGGGCTGCGTACGACGGCGTTGCACAGGCCCTCGGCGACGGCGAGGGCCCCGCCGGCCGTGGCCTCGGGCAGCACGACCGCGAACTCGTCGCCGCCGAGGCGGCCCAGGAGGGTGCCCGCCGGCAGGTGCCGGACGAGCAGGCGGGCCAGCACGCGCAGCACGTCGTCGCCGACGGCGTGCCCGTGCACGTCGTTGATGTCCTTGAAGTTGTCGATGTCGATCAGCAGCAGCGCGCCGCTGCGCCCGTCGCCGGAGGCGAGCAGGTGGTCGAGGCGGGCGAGCAGGGCGCGCCGGTTCGGCAGGTCGGTCAGGGGGTCGCGCTCGGCCAGCCGGGTCAGCTCGTCCTGGGCGCGCCGCATGGCCGTGATGTCGTGGGCCGTGCCCAGGACGCGTTCCGGGGCGCCGGTGGCGTCGGTGACGACCTCGCCGTAGCACTCGAAGACGCGGATCGTCGCGCGGTCGGGCAGGTACATGCGGTGGGTGTAGGCGAAGGGCGACGCGGTGGCCAGCGCCGACTCCAGGGTCCGCTCGATGAGGCCGATGTCGTCGGGGTGCACGAGCTGGCGGTAGGACGGATAGTCCAACGTGGTGCCCGGCGGCAGGCCGAACATCTGCAGCAGCACGTCGGACCAGACGACCTCGCCGGTCGCCACGTGCCACTCCCAGGTGCCGACCTTGGCCAGCTGCTCGATGCGGGCCAGGCGCCACCGGTGGTTGCGGCCCCGCTCGCGTTCGCGGCGTTCGGCGCTGACGTCGCGCACCTCGTACACGCGCAGGGGTTGGCCGTCGGAGTCGACGCCGTGGCAGCACACCTGCAACCACCGGGTCGCCTGCTCGGCGGCGGGCCAGGGGACCTCGACGGCCGGGCCGCCCGGCTCCACCCGCGCCAGCGGCAGCTCGTCCGGCCGCACCCCGAGCCGGCCGGCGGCCACGTTGGACCAGAGGCAGCGGCCGTCGGGGGCGAGCACCAGCAGGGCGGTGCAGGAGACGTCGGCCGCGACCGCCGCAAGAGTCATCACCTGGCGGGCACCCCATCCCTCTCCCCGGGCTCGGATCGCACGAGGGCGCCCTCGCACGAGGGACCCCGACGCATGGTCATCCGGCCGCGACGCGGAGTCTACCCACGGTCCCGGCCGCCGCGTGTCCCGCGCGCCGCCCGCCCTGGTCCGTCCGGCGCGGCCAGGTAGTCGGCGAGGTCGCGGCGCGGCCGGTACCCCTGGGCGCGGGCCCGGCCGAGGTCGAGCACCATGTCGCGGGCGAGCTGGTCGACGGCGTACCGGGTCAGCAGCGGCGGGCGGCGGGTGAGGCCCGACCACGCGGTCGCCGCCGACGCGGCGGCGTGGGCGACGCCGGCCGGCAGGTGGGCCAGCCGCGCGGGGTCGCCCACCGCGGCGAGCACCGCGCGCAGCACGGCGTCGCGCGAGTACGGCCGGGCGTCGGCGATGTTGTACGCCCCGCCCGGCCAGGCGGGGGCGGCCAGGCAGGCGTCGGCCAGGTTCTCCACGGCGGTGAGGCTGAGCCGCACGTCGGGGCCGGGCACCGGCAGCCACCCGCCCCGGCGGGCCCGCAGCAGCCGGGGCAGCAGGTGCGGGTCGCCGGGGCCGTAGACCGCCCGGGGCCGCAGCACGACCGCGCCGGCGGCGAGGGCGAGGCGCTCGCCGGCGGCCTTGGTGCGCCCGTACGCGGAGAGCTGCCCGTCGGTGGGGTGGTCCTCGGTGACCAGGGTCGCGCCCTGCGGCCGGTAGACGCTGGCGCTGCTCACCCAGACCAGGGGGCGGCCGGCGGCGGCGTCGAGCACCCGGGCCGCCCCGTCGACGTTGACGGCCCGGTAGGCGCGTTCGGCGGCCCGGCCGGGCGGCGGGTCACCGACCGCCGCGGCGAGGTGCACGACCACGTCGGCCCCGGCCAGGTCGGGGGCCGTGCGGGCGGCGTCCCACGGGACGTGCCGGCCGACCGGGCCGGGGCGGCGGCCGAGGCAGCGCACCCGGGCCCCGGCGGCCGCCGCCGCGCGGGCCACGGCGGCGCCGCAGAAGCCGCTCGCCCCGGTGACCGCCACCTCGGCCCCGTGGAGGTCCACGCGCCGGCCCCGGGCGTCGGCCCCGGCGGGGCTCACGCGCCGGCCCGGATCACCAGGCGCGCCCAGCCGGGCAGCGCGGCGCGCCCGTCGGCGCGGGCCCGGGTCACGACCGGCCGGTGCGGGGCGAGCGCGGCGAGGGTGTCGGCGAGCTGCGCGCGGGCCAGCCGGGCCCCGGGGCAGGAGTGCGGGCCGGCGCCGAAGACCAGCCGCGCGGTCCGGGTCGGGGCCGGGTCGGCCGGGTCGGGGCCGGCGCGGTGCGCCCCGGCGGCGTGCCGGGCGACCAGCAGCAGCCGGTCCCCGGCCCGGACGGGGCAGCCGCCGGCGGTGCCCGCCGCCGCGGCGACCCGGGGCAGCAGCGGGCTCGGCGCGGTCACCCGCAGCAGCTCGTCGACCAGGGCCTCCCGGTCGGCCGGGTCGGCGGCGGCGGCCCACAGCCGGTCGTCGGCGCACCAGGCGACCGCCCGGGGCAGGCCGGAGACGGTGGTGTTGACGGCGGCGACGGCGAGCATGCCGGCCAGGCCGGCGGCCTCCGGCGGCACGCCGAGCAGGTCGGCGAGGTCGGCCACGGCGCGGCGGGCGGCGCGGGCCCGGCCGGGTGGGCGCGGGCCGGGGAGCTGGGCGGCGGCGGCCGTGGCGGCGGCGCGGCGGGCGGCGGCGGCCAGGGCGGCGGGGTCGGCGTCGACGCCCAGCAGCGCCGCCGTGGTGACGCCGGCCAGTTCGGCGGCGACCGGCACCAGGTCCACCGGCTCCCCGGCGGCCAGCGGGGCGAGCCGCCGCCCCAGCACCGCCGTCCAGGCCGGGCGCAGCTTGGCCACCCCGGCGGGCCCCAGTCCGTCGTGCAGGGCGCGGCGCAGCCGCCGGTGCTCGGGGCCCTCCTGGTCGAACAGGAGCCCGTCGGCGCCGAGCCGGTGGGCGGTCCCGCCGACGGTGCCGGCGGCGGCCCGGTCCAGGGGCAGCCGGGTCAGCGCGTCGAGGTACGCCTGCGGGTCGTGCACGAGCACGGTGCGTCCCAGCCGCAGCACCGGCCGGCGCCGGGTGGCGACGAGCACGCCGAACAGCAGCGGGTAGCGCCGCAGGTAGAGGCGGCGGTCGCGGCGGCGGCCCCGACCGGGACGCGCAGCCCCGGCGGGGGCCGCGTCGACCGGGGCCGCCTCGGCGGCGGGGCGCTCAGCCACGGCCGCCCCGCCGCGGGCTCGGGACGGGCCGGCCCGTCGCGGCGGCGGCCAGGGCGGCCGTGGCGGCCCGGTCGGGCTTGCGGGACCGTCCGCTCGTCGGCACCGGGGCGATGAGCAGCGCGTCGGGGCGGGCGGCGCCCATCCGCGCGAGCACCGGGTCGAGGGCCCCGCGCAGCCGGCCGGGGTCGACGCCGGGCTCCGGTTCGACGACGGCGACGAGCCGTTCGTCGCCGTCGTCGGCGGGCACGCCGACGAGCACCGCCAGGTTGACCCCGGGCACGTGCAGGGCCGGCTCGTACAGGCCAGGGTAGATGTTCTCCGCGCCGCGCAGGATCATGTCCTTGCTGCGGCCGGCGAGGACGATGCGGTCGCCGTCGAGCCGGGCGACGTCGCCGGTGTCGACCAGGTCGTGCGGCGGCTCGCCGAGATAGCGGTGCGCCTGCCCCGGCCCGGCGAGCAGCAGCCTCCCGTCGGGCCCGACCCGGGCGTCCACCCCGGGCAGGGGCGCGCCGACGAGGTCGCCGTCGCCGGTGAAGGCGGCCTTCTCGGTCGCCTCGACGGCGGCGGCCGGGAAGAGCTCGGTGAGCGCGTACACCCCCCACGCCTGCTCGGCTCCGGCCCGGCGGGCCCGGTCGAGCAGGGTGGCGCTGACCGGCGCGGAGCCGCTGTAGAACCGGCCGGACAGCCGGGGTCGCTGCGCCAGCAGGGCGCGCAGCTGCGGCGGGGTGAGGTAGCTGGCCTGCGGGCGCAGCCGGGCCACCTGCCGGGCCAGGACCCGGGGCGAGCGGGCCGGCAGGGCCACCGGCGCGCCGCTGGCCAGGGCCGGGACGAGGACGAAGAACGTGCCGCCGAGCACCGGCGCGCCCGCGCGCGGGCGGACCAGGTCGGCGACGGCGCGCATCCCGGCGTCCAGGCCGGCGCGGCGGTGCACGACTGCCCGGGGCCGGCTGGTCGTGCCCGAGGTGAAGATGATCACCGCGTCGTCGTCGGGTCCGCCCCGGTCGGGGGCCGGGCCGGGGCGGGGGCGCAGCTCCGGGGCGCAGCCGGGCAGCCGGCGGCCGACCGTACGCACCGGCCCCAGCTCGGCCAGCCGGGGCAGGGCCAGCCGCGCCCGGTCGGCCAGCGGGCGCGCCCAGCCGGCGACGGCCTGCGCCGCCGCGTCGGCGACGACCAGGGCCGGGCGGGCCAGGGCCAGGCGCGCGGTGAGCACGTCCGGGCCGGCGCTGGGGTCGAGCACCGCCACCCGCAGCCCGAGCCGGTGCGCGGCGAGCAGCACCGACAGGGCCAGGGGGCCGGGGCGCACCGCCACCCCGAGGGTGTCCCCGGCGGCGAGGCCGTGGTGGTGCAGGGCGGCGGCGTACCCGTCGGCGAGGGCGGCCAGCTCGCCCCGGGTGGCCCGGGTGCGGGTGCGGCCGGTGGGGCCGGCGGCGAGCACGGCGGGCCGGTCGGGGTGGCGGCGCAGCACGGCGGCCAGTTCGTTGAGCATGGTGGGACTCGTTTCCGGGCGGGGGTGCGGTCAGCGCGGGTCCGGGGAGAGCCGGCCGCTGCCCCGGTCCAGGTACCAGGCGGCGGTGCGGCGCAGCCCGTACGCCCGCAGCCGCCGGGTGGAGTTCTCCACCACCATGGTGCGCTCGTGGACGATGGCGTCGGTGTGCCGGCGTACCCGGTTGAGGAACTCCCGGTCGGTCGGCGACGGGCGGCGGGGCATGCCCCCGGCGGCGAGGTACGCCTCGGCGGTGATCGCCATGTTGTTGCCCGCGTGCATCCGGTAGGGGGCCCGGTAGCCGGGGCCGCGGTGGGCGGGGCGCAGCCGGCCGAAGGTGGTGGCGACGGCGACCAGGCAGCGGAACCCGGCCCGGCCCAGCGGGCCGTGCTCGTCGCGGCGGGCCTCGATCCGGCCGCACGCCATGGCCGCCCCGCCGATGAGGGCGCGGCGGGCGGCGGCCACCCAGCCGGGGTGGGGCAGGCAGTCGGCGTCGGTGCGGGCCAGGAGCGTGGCGCCCTGCGCGATCGCGTGCCGGAAGCCGGTGTCGACGGCCGCGCCGACGCCCCGCTGCTCCTCGCGCAGCAGCCGGGTCGGCACCGGCGCGTGCACGGCGAAGCGGCGCACCGCGTCCCGGGTGCCGTCGGTGGAGCCGTTGTCGACCACCAGCAGGGTGAAGTCCCGGTCGGTCTGCGCGGCGAGGGCGTCGAGGGTGCCGCCGACGCGGGCGACCTCGTTGTACGCGGGCACCACCACCCACAGGGCGGTCCCGCCGTCCCCCGGGCCGGTCACGACTTCTCCCAGACCATCGTCATGAGGCTGACGCCGCCGCCGAGGCCGACGAAGAGCACCCGGTCACCGGGGCGCAGCGTGGCGTCGACGCGGGCGAGCTGCACGCCGAGGGTGGCGCTGGCCAGGTTGCCCAGCTCCCCGACGGTGATCTCCAGCTTGTCCCGGGGGACGCCGGTGACCTCGACGAACCGGTCGAGGTAGGGCAGGGTGACCTGGTGGACGAGGACCCGGGCGTAGTCGGCCCAGTCGAGGCCGGTGCGGCCCCGGACCCGGTGCAGGATGTCCGCGCCGATCTTCTCGAACACGTCGCGCAGGGCGCGGCCGTCGCCGGTGAAGTACGTGTGTTCGTCGCCGCGGGGGTGGCGGGACCCGCCGCCGGGGATGCCGCCGACCGTCCAGTGCTCCGACCAGGTCTCGGTGTCGACGTCGACGATCCCGCCACGCGCGACCGGCTCGACGAGGACGGCGGCCCCGGCGTCGCCGAAGGTGTAGCCGGCGAACGCGCCCCGGGCCTGGTCGAGGTCGGTGACCTGCCAGCGCATCGCCCGGGTGGGGGTCTCCCCCGTCACGACCAGGGCGCGGCGGGCGCGGCCGGCGAGGATCGCCGAGCGGGCCAGGTCGATGCCGTTGAGGAAGCTGTTGCAGGCGTTGGTGACGTCGAGGGCGTGGGCGCGGCTGCCGAGTTCGGCCTGCACGATGTGGGCCGTGGCGGGCTCGGCGACGTCGCGGGTGGCGGAGGCGAACAGCAGCAGGTCGACCTCCTCGGGCTCCCGGCCGGCGGTGGCGAGCGCCCGCCGGGCGGCGCGCACGGCGAGGGTGGAGGCGTACTCGCCGTCGGCGGCGAGCCGGCGGGAGGAGATGCCGGTCATTCGCGCGAGCAGGCCGTCCGGCAGGGTCAGCCCGCTGGCCTCGGCGAGCCGCCGCTGCACCTCGGCGGTGGGGACGGCCTGCCCGGGGAGGCTGGCCCCGACGGCGGTGATGCCCACCCGCCCCCGGGCCGGGCTCAGTGGTGGTGTGGGGTCGATCATGCGTTGAGCTTGCCCAACGCACCCGGCCAGCGGATGAGTAGGGGTGCTCATGTTCGCCCGGCGGCCCCGGTGGCGCACGCTCACGGGCGCGCGGCGCGGCGGCGGATCCGCCGCCGACGACGAGCCGGCGTGACGGGAATCACGCGCCGCGGCGGCCCGGCGGGGTCGCCGGGCCGCCGCGCGGCGCGTCCCCGGCCCGCTACCTGCGGAAGGGGCCGGTGGGCGATGCTGTTCCTGGGCCGCTCCCCGGGTTGCCGGGCGCGCTGGCGGTGGCGGTGCAGCTGCTGTGGATCGTCGCGCTGTGGTGGCTGGCCCGGCGGCGGTGGCACGTCGCGGTCCGCCGGCTCACCGTGCACGGGGGCTGAGCCGGTGCACACCCTGCGCGTCTACCGGCGCTGTCTCGGCGCGCACCTGCGGGCCACCCTGGAATACCAGGCCGACTTCTGGATCCTGGTGGTCGCCGCCGTGCTGACCCAGGGCGCGGGCCTGCTACTCATCGCGACGATCTTCGCCCGGGTCCCCCGCATCCACGGCTGGGGGGTGTGGGAGGTCGTGTTGATCTTCGGGATGATGGTGCTCGCCCAGGGGGCCAGCGAGCTGCTCGCCGAGGGCACGTGGGGGCTGGCCGGTCTGATCAACCGCGGCGAGCTGGACCGGATGCTGCTGCGGCCGTACCCGTGCCTGTTGCAGGTGTGCAGCAGCCGGGTGGGCATGAACGCGTTCGGCAACCTGACCGTCGGCGGCGGGCTGCTCGGCACCGCGCTGGCGCACCTGGACGTGGCGTGGACGCCGGGGCGGGTGGCGCTCGCGGCGGTGCTGCTGCCGAGCGCGCTGCTGATCAAGGTGTCGCTGACCGTGGTGGCCAACTCCACGTCGTTCTGGCTACGGGGGGCGATCAACACCTTCGCCGCCGGCCTGGACCAGCTCGGTGAGCTGACGAAGTATCCGCTGAGCATCTACTCGGTGGGGTTGCAGGCGGTGCTGGCGACCGCCCTGCCGTTCGCGTTCATCGGCTTCTTCCCGGTGTCGGCGTTCCTCGACCACGGGCGGCTGGCGTGGGTGGGCCTGCTGACGCCGGTGGTGGCGGCCTGGTGCGTGCTGCTCGCCGTCGCCATGTTCCGCCGGGGCCTGCGCCGCTACGAGAGCGCCGGGAACTGAGACGCCCGGGGGCCGTCGAACGCGTCGAGCGCGTCAAGGGTGAGGGTGGCCTCGCCGGCCCGCGCGCGGATCGCCGCGATCGTCTCGTCGACCGTCAGGTCGCCGTTGTCCAGCCAGAGGCCGACGCCGGCCAGCTCCCCGGCCATCTCGTCGGCCAGGTGCAGCCAGCCGTGCAGGACCGTCTTGTGTGGGCGGAGCTCGTCGCGCACCGCCGCGACGGCCAGGTCGGGGCGGAGCATCACGAAGCCCAGCGGCGCGGGGTGCAGCAGCTCCAGGTAGCGCCGCAGCCGCTGCCGGGACGTCACCACGTAGTCGAGGACGACCAGGAAGTCGGCGGCGAGGAACGAGCGCGCCAGCAGGCACTGGTTGCCGACGTTGAGCAGGATCTGCCGCTCGGCCTCCTCGTCGTGCTGCGGCTGCGGCGGCCGGCTGCCGGCGACGATGAGCCGTTGCAGCGCGTCGCCCTCGACGTGCACGCCCCGGGGCACGGAGCGGGCCAGCGCGCGGGCGGTCGTCGACTTGCCGGCCCCCGGCACGCCGGTGACCATCCAGACCCGGGGCCCGGCCTCATCCCCCGGCACCGGCCATGACCTCCTCGCGCACGTCGCGCAGCAGCCGCAGGGCGCGGGTCAGGTCGGCCGGGTCGGCGGAGAGGGCGGCGAGCGCCGCCTCGACGCCGCCGCGGAACCCGGCCGGGGTGGTCGGGAAGGTCGCCGCCTCCGCCACCGCGCCCTTCTCGTTGACCAGGTAGCGGCCGGCGGTGGCGAAGAGCACCTGGGTGAGGCAGGCGACGGCCCGGTAGGCGCAGCCGGTGACGTACGCGACGTCGCCCCGTCCGGCGGCGGTGACCGCCGTGTCGAGGGCGAACTGCGACTCCCAGCCGAACTGCCCGACGAGGGCCTTCGCCAGCGGCTCGGGGTAGGGGTCGGTGAGCTCGCGCAGCTGCGCGAGCACGCCCTGCGGGTCGTGGAACGCGACGTTGTGGTGCAGCTCCCCGGCGTAGATCACGGTGCAGAACCCGTGCGGGTGGCCGGGCTGGTAGTGGATCTCGGGCCGCCCGGCGGCGCACGCCCGCACGACGGCGCGGACGCGGTCGACCTCCCGCAAAAGGACGTCGGTCTTCACCCCGTCGACGACGAGCCAGCCGCCGCCGTTGATCCACGGCCCCCACTCGCCGTAGTCGGTGCACCCGGCGTCGCCGCTGTCGTCGATGCGGGCGAAGGCGGCGCTGAGCTCCCGGACGTCGGGCCGGCCGTCGCGGTGGTAGTAGACGCCGACGTCCACGTCGGACCTGCGGTCGGCGGTGCCCCGGGCGCGGGATCCGCCGAGGGCGAGGCCCACGATGCCGGGCAGCCCCGAGAGCGCGTCACGGATCTTGGCGAGGATCGCGTCCTGTCCGGCGTCGCCCACGGGCCGCCACCCTTTCTGTACCGTCACCGGCCGCGTGCCAACCTAGCACATCCCGGGCGCGCGCCCGGCCGCCCTCAGGGGCCGGCAATAGGGGTTTCCAGTCGTTCTCCGCGTGTCGTATAAGGGCCCCGCATCGGCACTGGGAAATCAATTCTGGACCGGTCGAAGACATTGACGTACGCTGCGGTCTGACGACACGGTGGCCTCGCCATGACATCGAGGACGATCGAAGGCCACGACCGAACCACGAACCATTGCGGGGGTTCTCATGATTCGGCCTTTGCCGTGACGGATGCGCAACGCCGGGCGCTCGCCGAGAAACTGCGTCGCCACGCGGCGGCGGCCGGCCGACCGGTGCGGTCCTTCCTGCGCCGGCCGTACCCCACCGCGTTCCCGTCCACGGCGCGGCTGCGCCGCTGGCGGCACCGCGGCCACGCCCGGCTGGCCCACGGCCGCACGTTCTGGGGCGACCGGCTGCGGGTGCGGCTGCCCGACGAGATCTCCATCGCGATCCGCCGGCACGGCTTCATCGAGTACGAGCTGAGCGCCTTCCTGCTGCGCCACCTGCGCACCGGGGCGACGTTCCTCGACGTCGGCGCCCACCTCGGCTACTTCACGGTGCTGGCGGCGCGCTGCGTCGGCGGGTCCGGCCGGGTGGTGTCTTTCGAGCCCACGCCCGGGACGTACGCGCTGCTGGCGCAGAACGTGGCCGGCCTCGGCAACGTCACGGCGGCGCCGGCGGCGGTCTGGTCGTCGCCGGGGAAGGTGTCGCTGACCGACCACGGCGTCGGCTACAGCCCCTACAACTCGGCCTACCGCTCCCGGCTGCCCGCGGCGGTGCGGCAGCGGGTGGCCACCACCGTGCACGGGGTCGCCGCGGTCGCCCTCGACGAGTTCGTCGCGGCGCGGGCGCTGACGCCCGACGTGGTGAAGATCGACGCCGAGAGCGCCGAGAAGAACGTCCTGGAGGGCATGGGCCGCCTGCTGGGCACGGTGCGCCCGGTGGTCTCGCTGGAGGTCGGCGACCTCGACGTGCCGGGCGCGCCGCGCAGCGCGGAACTCGTCGAGTTCATGGTCGGCCACGACTACCGGGCCTACGAGCTGTCCGACGGAATGCCGCGACCGCATCGACCGAGGTCATCGTATGAATACGACAACCTCGTCTTCGTCGCCGCCGAGAAAGGACACCTGCTCGATGTATGACGTCGTCGTTCGGTCCGGCACGGTCGTGGACGGCACCGGAGACGCCGCCCGGACCGGTGACGTCGCCATTTCCGACGGGCGGATCGTGGCGGTCGGGTGCATCGTCACTCCCGGATTCGTCGACATCCATAAGCACTTCGACGGCCAGGTGACCTGGGACCCGTTGTTGACGCCGTCCTGCTGGCACGGCGTGACCACGGTGGTGATGGGCAACTGCGGCGTCGGATTCGCCCCGGTGACCGAGCCCAACCGGGAGTGGCTGATCGGCCTGATGGGCGGCAGTCTGAGCAATGCCGGTAAACCATTCGGCCGCACACCGGCGGCGGGGTTCAGCCGCGCGCCGCCGGTGGCGGAAGCTGCCGGTCGTGCAGCCGGCTGAGCAGGGTCAGCGACGTGATCGCGCCGAGCAGCGCCAGGAACATGTCCCACTGGGTGTCCCAGACGTCGCCCTGGGTGGCGAGGAAGTCGTCGGCGGCCGAGCCGCCGGCCACCGCCGCCCACCACTCGATCATCTCGAAGAAGGCGCTGAAGGCCAGGCAGGCGCAGACCACGAGCGGGGCGAGCCAGCGGCTGCCCCGCAGCGGCGAGCGGCGGACCAGGATCTCCCGGACCAGGATGGCCGGCACGAAGCCCTGCGCGAAGTGACCGAGCCGGTCGTACGGGTTGCGGGACAGGTCGAACAGGTCGCGCGCCCAGTCGCCCAGCGGGGTGCGCGCGTACGTCCAGTGCCCGCCCGCGATGAGGATCAGCGCGTGGGCCGCGAGCAGGCAGCACAGCAGCGTGCTCAGCGGGAAGCGCCGCCAGGTGAGCAGCACCACCGGCACGCCGACGATCACCCACACCGTCTCCAGCAGCCAGGTGAGCCGGTCGTACGGCCGGATGCCGGACGCCACCAGCGCCACCAGGACGAGGGCCAGCAGTGCCGGGGGAAGGACCGCACGCGCTCGGGACACCGACGACCGCCTGTTCGGTTGGGCCAGGCCGGCAGCCGCCGGTCGGTCGCCGACGATATCCCCTGCTGATCGGTCACTCAGCGGCAGGGCGGCGGGGCGCCGGGGTCGGCGGCAGGGCGGTTCCGCGCCGGGATCAACGGCGGGGCTGGCGAGCGCCGGGGTCAGCGGCCCGGGGCGGAGCCCGCCTTCACGGCGGCCACGAAGCCACCCCACGCCGCCGGACCGAAGGCCAGGGCGGGGCCCGCGACGTCCTTGGAATCGCGTACGCCGACTGCGTCGCCGCCGAGCCGCACCTCCACGCAGTTGGCATTGTCGGAGCTGCGGGACGACTTGAACCAGTCACGACGAGGGGCGCTCACGTCATCTACCGACAAGGGAACGTCCCTTGAGAAAGTGCGGCCAGCAGGCGATGAATCAGTTGCGAGTGAGCCCGGTTCCACGGTCTGCCCTTCCGCAAGAGTGGCGGACCGCCAAGGTAACTGATCAGGCGCTACACACCCACTATCCGAAACCTGACATCGGCTCGCCGAAGTGTGGCAACGACCACGCACAGTCCGTTAGAGGCGGGGCCCGCCCAGCTTGATCGCGAGGGTGAAGCTGGCCCAGGAAGCGGCGACGAAGGCCAGGGTGGGGCCGCTGGGGTCCTTGGAATCGCGCACGCCGACCGCGTCGCCGCCGAGCCGCACCTCCACGCAGTTGGCGTTGCTGGAGCTGCGGGACGACTTGAACCAGTCACGACGAGAAGCGCTCACGTCATCTCCTTGGCGATGCGGCGGATCAGGTCGACGGACTCGTCCGAGCCTAACGCGAGTTCCCGGGTCTCGGCGAAGGTGACGAGGTAGTCGGTCACCCGCACCGACTGGTCGACGATGTCGATGGAGGTCAGGATCTCCTGCCAGACCAGGTCGGGCAGCCGGGGCGAGGGAAACGACAGGATCTCGAACGGCCCGCCGAACGCGGGGTGCGCCCCGGCGCTGAACGGCAGCACCCGCACCTCGATCTGCTCGGGCCGCTCGGTGGCCAGCCGGACGAGGTGGTCGAGCTGGCGGCGCATCACCTGCGGGCCGCCGACCTGCTGGCGCAACGCGCCCTCGCTGAGCAGGGCGGACACCCGCAGCGGGTGCGCGCCGTCGAGGCGCGCCTGCCGGGCCATCCGCACGGCCACCCGCCGCTCGACCTCGGTCAGCCGGATCGTGGTGGTGCCGCCCCGGATCACCGCGCGGGCGTACTCCTCGGTCTGCAACAGGCCGTGGATCGCCTCGGGGTGGAAGCTGCGGATGTGCTCCGCGCCGGCCTCGTAGCCGAGGAAGCGCAGGAACTCCGCCGGGAAGAGCTGCGCGTACTCGTGCCACCAGCCGCGCCGGGCCGCGCCCGCCCGGAGCTGCTCCAGCTCGGCCGCGTCGTCGGGCTCGAACTCGTACGCCTCGATCATCTGCGCCAGCCGGCGGGCGGGCAGCTTGACCCGGCCCGACTCCACCCCGGAGACGTACGCCTGGATGATGCCGATGGCGCGACCGGCCGCCGCCGCGGTGAAGCCGACCTCCTCGCGGCGCTGGCGCAGCCGGATGCCCAGCTCCCACGCCTGCACGACCGGCGACGACTCCAACTGCGACAGTGCCGCGCGCGGACCGGACGGCCCCGGGGATCCTGCGGCCATGCTTCCTCCTTCGCCGACCAGCGACATTGACCACGAGTATTCAGCCCGACACGCTTGATATCAAGCTACCCGCCGTGCATTCTCAGGCACATCAGTCAGGCCGTCGATGGCGAGGGAGCAGCACCATGTCGTACGCGGGTCGGTGGGTCCACCAGGAGGAGAAGGTTCCGCACGCGTTCTCGCTGTGCCGGGTGCTCGACGCCGGCACCTTCGAGCAGTCCTACGACCTGCTCGGCGTCGTCCAGGTCACCGTGGACCGGCGGTACCCGCAGCAGCTGCCCGCCAACCTGCGGCCGTGGGCGCTGGCCACCCTCGCCACCGGCGGATACGGCTTCGGCCGCTTCTACGCCGCGTACAGCACCCTCGACGACGACGGCGAGCCCGACCGGGCCCTCGCCGAGGAGTACATCGACTGGTCCGGCACCGGCGTCCTCGCCCCGGCGCAGCCGGACGCCGCCGGGCCGGCCTGATCCCGCCAGGCGGGCGGCTCGGGTACAGCAGGCACTACTTTCCGGCCCCGACGGTGCCGCCGGCCCGCCGCCGTGCCCTACTGTCGCTGCTGTCCCACCGGGACGCCCTGCTTTCACGGCCGTGCCACGGGGCGCCCTGCTGCCGCTGCCCTCCCCCGGGGGCAGTGCTGTCGCTGCCGTTCCACGGGAGGAGGCGAGGATGCCGCCGGACGAGCACGACCCGCCCGGCGGGGCCGCGGCCCGCCGGTGGGCACCCGCCGCCCGGGTCCGCCTCAGCGTCGACGCCCTGGAACGCCTCGTCGGCGGGCTCGGCACCGCCGTCCTGGCGCTGTCCACCCTGGCCCTGCTGACCGTCACGGCGCTGGCCTGCCTGGTCGGCGTGGGCCTGCCGGCGGTGCCGTACGCCCTGCGGGCGCTGCGCGCCGTCGCCGACCGGGAACGCGACAGGCTGTCCCGCACCGGCCCGGTCATCGCCGCCGGGCTGCCGACGCCGCAGACCCTGCGGTCCGCCGTGGCCGACCCGACCGTCCGGCGGGAGGCGCGCTGGCTGGTCACGCACGCCACCCTGGGGCTGTTCCTCGGCCTGCTCGGGCTGACGCTGCCGATCAACGTGCTGCGCGACGGCACGTTTCCGCTCTGGTGGCGGCTGCTGCCGGCGGGCGAGGCGACCTCGGCGCTGGGCTTCCCCGTCGTGACCGACACCGCCGGGGCGCTCGGGGTCGGCCTGTTCGGCCTCGGCTGGCTGGCCCTCGTCGGCTACGCCACGCCCACCCTGGCCCGCCTCCAGGAGCTGCCCGGCCGCCGACTGCTCCCACCCGACCCCGACGCCGACCTGGTGCTGCGCGTCGCCGAGCTGACCGCGACCCGGGCCGCCGCGCTCGACGCCCACGCCGCCGAGCTGCGGCGCATCGAGCGGGCCCTGCACGACGGCACGCAGAACCGCATCGTCGGCGTCACCGTGCTGCTCGGCGCGGCCCGCCGGGCGGTGACCCGCGACCCCGCCGGCGCCGACGCCCTCCTGGAACGGGCGCAACGCGCCGCCGAGGACGCCCTCGCCGAGCTGCGCGCGGTCGTCCGTGGCATCCTGCCGCCCGTGCTCACCGACCGCAGCCTGCCCGACGCGCTGCTGTCGCTGGCCGCCACCTGCCCCGTCCCGGCCCGCGTCGACGCGGACGTGCCCGGCCGGTGCGCCGCCTCCGTCGAGGCCACGGCATACTTCGTGGCCGCCGAGGCGCTGACCAACGTCGCCCGGCACAGCGGGGCCCGACGGGCCACGGTGACCGTACGCCGCGTCGCCGACCGGCTGCGCGTCACGATCGTCGACGACGGTCGCGGCGGCGCGGACGAACGCGCCGGCTCGGGGCTGTCCGGCATCCGGCGGCGCGCCGAGGCACACGACGGGAAACTGACCCTGACCAGCCCGCCGGGCGGTCCGACCACCGTGGAGGTGGACCTGCCGTGCGGATCGTGATCGCCGAGGACGACGCGCTGCTGCGCGAAGGGCTGGCGCTGCTGCTGCGCGCCGAGTCCCTGGACGTCGTCGCCACCGCCGACAACCCGACCACGTTCCTCGCCGCCATCGACACGCACGCCCCGGACGTGGCGATCGTCGACGTGCGGATGCCGCCGACCCACACCGACGAGGGGATCGTCGCCGCCGTCGAGGCCCGCCGCCGGCAGCCCGGCCTCGCCGTCCTGGTGCTCTCCGCGTACGTCGAGCAGGCGTTCGCCACCGACCTGCTCGCCCGGGGCGGGGCCGGGCTCGGCTACCTGCTCAAGGAGCGGGTGGGCCGGGTCGAGGAGTTCCTGGTCGCCCTGCGCCGGGTGGCCGGCGGCGGCACGGCCATCGACCCGGACGTGGTCGCGCAGTTGCTGGTCCGCAGCCGCCCCGACACCCGGCTGGACCGGCTCAGTCCCCGCGAGCGCGACGTGCTGGCGCTGATGGCCGAGGGGCTGGGCAACGCGGCCATCGCGGAGCGGCTCTTCGTCACCGACGGGGCCGTGCACAAGCACATCCGCAGTATCTTCGCCAAGCTCGACCTCCCGCCCACCGACCGCACGGACCGCCGCGTCGCCGCCGTCCTGCACTACCTCGACACCCCCACCCCGCCCCCCTGACAGCCCCCGCCGTCGCGGTCGCCGGTGACGGCCGGATCGGGGGTTCCTATGATCCGGTGATGGCGCTGCTGCACCGGGCGGAGATCCGCCCCACGAAGCTCGAACTCCTGTCGGCCTGGCTGCCCCGTCGTCCGTGGTTCGAGGGGGACGCCGCCGCCGGCGTCGAGCGCGTCGCGGCGTACCGCTTCGACGACCCCGCCGGGGAGGTGGGGATCGAGACGCTGCTGGTGCGGGCCGGCGACGGGCCGGTGCACCAGGTGCCGCTGACCTACCGGGGCGCGCCGCTGGGCGGGGCCGACGCGTGGCTCGTCGGCACCTGCGAGCACTCGGTGCTGGGGCCGCGCTGGGTGTACGACGCCTGCGGCGACCCCGTCTACGCGGCGGCCCTGGCCGGGGCGGTCCTCGCGGGCACCGGCCAGGCGCAGGAGTACTTCGAGGTGGACGGCCAACGCGAGGAGCGCCCACCGAGCATGGGGATCGCGGTCGACGGCGCGGGCCTGGCCGGCGCGCCGGGAATCGACGCGCTCGACGAGGTCGTCGACGGCGATCCGGCCCGCATCGTCGCCGGCTCCGTCGAGCTGGCCGTCCTGCGGCGGGTCGGCGACGACCCCGGCCTGCCCGGGGCCCGGCTGACGGGCACGTGGGAGGGGCAGCCGACGCCGCTGCCGCTGGCGTACGTGTCGCCGCGCTGACCCCGGCCGCCGGCCGAGCCGAGGCCGATCCGCCCACGCCGACGCCGGCCCCGCCCGCCGCGCCGACGCCGGCCCGGACAACGGGCGGCAACCGGCCCGGACAGCGGGCGGGGCCACCGTCACCGGGCGGTGACGGTGGCCCCGGCGTCGGGACGGGTCAGGGCCTGCCGACGGGCGGGCGGTCGCCGCGACCGGCGTCGACGGCCACCTGGTCGAGGGCGGGCGCGCCGTCGACGGCGTCGGCGGCCACGGCGGCCGACCTGGCCGCGTCGGGCAGGTCGAGGCTGGTGCGCAGGGTGACCGGCCGGAGCAGGAGCGCCGCGACGACGCCGACGACGGCGATGGCCGCGGAGATCAGGAAGATGTGCCCGGTGGCGTCGCCGTACGCGGCCCGGATGATCTCGCGCACGGGCGCGGGCAGGACGTCGAGGTTGAGGCTGCCGCCACCGGAGCCTCCGGAGACGGGGATGCCGGCGGCGGCGAAGTCGTGGGTGATCCGGTCGCCCACCCGGCGGGCGAGGACCGCGCCGAGCACGGAGACCCCGATGGTGCCGCCGAGGGAGCGGAAGAACGCGACGGTGGAGCTGGCCGCGCCGATGTCGCGCAGCGACACGGTGTTCTGCACCGCGAGCACGAGGTTCTGCATGGTCATGCCGACGCCGGTGCCGACGACGAACATGGCCACGCCGACCAGGACGAGCGACGTCTCGTGGTCGATGGTGCCGAGCAGGGCGAACCCGGCGACGAGGAGGATCGCGCCGACGACGATGTAGGGCTTGATCCGCCCGGTCCGGGTGATCATCCGGCCGGCGATGATCGACGAGCCGAGCACGCCGGCCATCATCGGGATGGTGAGCAGGCCGGCCTCGGTGGGGCTGTAGCCGCGCCCGATCTGGAAGTACTGGCCGAGGAAGACCGCGCCGCCGAACATGGCCATGCCGACGGCGAGGCTGCCGAGGATGGCCAGGGCGGTGGTGCGCTCACGGACGATGCCGAGCGGGACGACCGGCTCGGCGGCCCGGGACTCGACCCAGGTGGCCAGGGCCAGCAGGAGCACCGATCCGCCGACCATGGCGGCGGTCTGCCAGGACAGCCAGGCGAACGAGTCGTCGACGAACGAGATCCAGATCAGCAGCACGCTGACGCCGGCGGCGATCAGGGCCGCGCCCAGGTAGTCGATCCTGACGTTGTCGCGGCGCACCGTGGGCAGGCGCAGGGTGAGCTGGAGCAGGACGAGCGCGACCAGGGCGACGGGCACCCCGACGAAGAAGCACCAGCGCCAGCCGAGCCAGGACGTGTCGACGATGAGGCCGCCGAGCAGGGGGCCGCCGACCGTCGCGACGGCCATCACGCCGCCGAGGTAGCCGTTGTAGCGGCCGCGCTCGCGCGGCGGGATCATCGCCGCGATGGCGACCTGGACGAGGGCCTGGAGGCCGCCGACGCCGATTCCCTGGAACGCGCGGGCGGCGATGAGCTGGCCGGCGGTCTGGGAGAAGCCGGCGACCACGGAGCCGGCGAGGAAGACGACGATGGCGACCTGCACCAGCGTCTTCTTGTTGAACAGGTCGGCCAGCTTGCCCCAGATCGGGGTGGTGGCCGTCGCGGTGAGCAGGGTGGCGGTGACCACCCAGGTGTACTGGGTCTGCGAGCCGTCCAGCGCCCCGATGATCTTCGGCAGCGCCGTCGACACGACGGTGCTGCTGAGCATGGCGACGAAGAGCACCAGCAGCAGGCCGCTGAGCGCTTCGAGGGTCTGCCGATGGGTCATCGGCGCGGCTTCGGCCGTCGTGGTGGGTGCGCTCATCGCGCGGCCTCCAGGTTGTCGTTGTCTGCGGGGGCGGCCCCCGGGTCGGCCCTGCCGCCGAGGGCGGCCCCCAGGTCGCGGGTGAACCGGCCCAGCGCCGAGCACAGCGCCGCCACCTCGTCGGGGGTCCAGTCGGCGAGCGCCCGGTCGAGCAGGTCGCCGTACCAGCCGTAGGCGTCCGCAAGGGCCGCCCGGCCGGCGGGGGTGACGGTCAGGCAGCTCGCCCGCCGGTCGGTGGGGTCGGCCCGCCGCTCGACGAGGCCGTGTGCGACGAGCGCGGCGACGGCCCGGCTGACGGTGGACGGGTCGAGCCCGGTGTGCTCGGCCAGCTCGCGGGCGTGCGCCCCGACGGCGAGCTGCTCGATCTGGGTGAGCATGCCGACCAGCCCGAGCGGCACGGACGGCCGGTCGTCGGCACGCCGCTGCTTGATCAGCCGCACGCTCTTGAGCAGGTCGTACATCCGCACGCTCAGCTCCCGGGTGGTCTCCACGCCGCCCCCTCCCGCCGTGATGGTTGCTGCAAGCAACTATTCACCGAACGTGCGCACCGGGCAAGTTTGCACGTTGAGAAGTAAATCACCGGCCGCGTATCGTGACGCCCATGGACGAGGCCACCGGGCTGCGCGAACGCAAGAAGGCGGCCACCCGGCTCGCCCTGCACGAGGCCGCCCTGCGCCTCGCCGCCACCGAGGGGCCCGACCGGGTGACCGTCGAGGCGATCGCCGACGCGGCCAACGTCTCCCGCCGCACGTTCTCCAACTACTTCTCCAGCAAGGAGGAGGCGTTCTTCCACGGCGACACCGAGCGGCTGCGCCGGATGCGGGAGCTGATCCGCGACCAGCCCCCCGGCGATCGGCCCTGGACGGTGCTGAGCCGGGCGGCCGAGCGACTCACCGCCGAGGTGTACGGCGACGCCGACCCGGCCTGGCTGGCGCACCGCCGGCAGCTACGGGCGCACCCGAGCCTGCTCGCCCACCACCTCGCGGCGTACACGACGGTCGAGCGGGAGGTGGCCGCGGAGCTCACCTCCCGGCTCGCCGGCCCGGACGCCGCGCTGCGCTCCCGGGTCCTGGCCGCGAGCTTCCTCGCGGCGCTGCGGGTCGCCATCCAGCACTGGATCGACCACCCGGACGGCCCGCTGCCCGACACGATCCGCACCGCGCTCGCCGAGGCGGAGCCCGCCGCCGCCCCGCCCCGCCACGACTGACGGCGGGCACGCGGCACGACCGATGGCGACGCCCGGCACGACCGGCAGCGCCGCGTCGCCGCGACCGGCGGCGCGTGCCGGCCCCGGCCCGCCGCGCCGGGCCGCACCGCCTTGAGCATCCGGGCGCGGCCGTGAGATTCTTGTGCGTCGATGACCAGCCGCGCGCGGGGCTGACCGTCGTCCAATGGGCAACCGGTGGCCGGCGCGGCCTCCCGGGGGACGGCGACATCTGCGACCAACGCCAGATCAGTCCGTCCAGAGCCGCCCGCCGATCCGGCGGCGCTCTGCCCGTGGTCCACGAAGGAACAGCATGAACAACCCGAGCACGTACGGGTACCCACGCCACACCCCGCCGCCCCGCCGGCCCGGTCGACGCCGCTGGACGGCCCTCGCCGCGGGCGCCCTGCTCGCCACCGGCGCCCTCACCGCGATCACTCCCCCGGCCGTCGGCGCGGCCGCCGACCCGGTCGTCGTCACCGTCAACGCCAAGGCGGGGCTGGCCGGCGTGCCGAACACCGCCCTGGGCGTCAACCAGGCCATCTGGGACACGAACCTGGGCACGAACGAGACGTCGGACCTGCTGCGCGCGGCCGGCGTCCAGATGCTGCGTTACCCGGGCGGCTCGTACGCCGACATCTACCACTGGAAGGACCACACCGCGCCCGGCGGGTACGTGGCCCCGAACACCGACTTCGACACCTTCATGGCCGGCGCGAGGCGGGTCGGCGCGCAGCCGATGATCATCGCGAACTACGGCACCGGCACCCCCGCCGAGGCCGCCGACTGGGTGCGCTACGCCAACGTCACCAAGCAGTACGGCGCGAAGTACTGGACGATCGGCAACGAGAACTACGGCAACGGCCTCTACGGCTCGGCCTGGGAGGCCGACGACCACCCGGACAAGAGCGCGACCTACTACGCGAACCTGGTCGTCGACTACGCCGACGCGATGAAGGCCGTCGACCCGACGATCAAGGTCGGCGCGGTGCTGACCATGCCGGGCAACTGGCCCGACGGGATCACCGCCGCCAGCGACCCCGGCCCGTGGAACCAGGCGGTGCTGTCGATCGCCGGCCCGAAGATCGACTTCGTGGACGTGCACTGGTACCCGGGCGGCAGCGCCGCCGAGTCCCTGGCCCGCACCGCCCACGTCGACGAGGCGGCCCACCTGCTGCGCCAGCAGATCGCCAGGTACGCGGGGCCGAACGCCGCCCGCATCGGCATCAGCTTCACCGAGCTGAACGTCGACACCGGCCGCACCACCCAGCCCGGCGCGCTGTTCCTCGCCGACGCGTACAGCGAGCTGCTGGAGAACGGGGTGTTCACCGTCCAGTGGTGGAACGTGCACAACGGCATCGACAAGGTGTCGCAGGTGGCCGGCCACACCGACTACGGCGACTTCGGGCTGCTCTCCAGCGGCACCTGCACCTCCGACGGCACCGTCTGCGAGCCGCCGCTGAACACGCCGTTCGCCCCGTACCACGGGCTGTCCATGATGAACCTGCTCGCCGGGGCCGGCGGCCAGTTCGTCCGGGCCGGCACCGACGAGGCGCTGGTCACCGCGCACGCCGTGCGCCGGCCCGACGGCAGCCTCGCGGTCATGCTGGTCAACAAGGACCCGGACGACGCCCGCCCGGTCACCATCGACTACGCCGGGTTCACCCCGTCGGCCGCCGCGCCGACCGTGCACACCCTCACCAACGGCGCGACCGCCATCGCCACCAGCCAGTCCGGCAGCGCGACCAGCCGCACCCTGCCGCCGTACTCGCTGACCACGCTGGTGCTGCGCCCGGACACGGTGGTCACCGGCGCGCCGGGCGCGCCCGCCCAGCCCACCGTCGCCGACGTCACCGACCGGGGCGCGACGGTCTCCTGGCCCGCGCTGCCCCCGGCGGCCGGCGGACCCCTCAAGTACGAGGTGTACCGGCAGAACGGCACGGTCAGCGAGCAGCTCGGCGAGACCACCGCCAGCTCGCTCGCGGTCGGCAACCTCGTGCCGGGCACCCGGTACACCCTCAACGTGCTGGCCCGCGACGGCGCGGGCCGGCTCTCCTGGTCGTCGCCGCCGGTGACCTTCACCACCGCCGGCCCGGCGGAGAGCACGTGCGGCGTGCGCCTGCGCGACACCAACGACTGGGGCAACGGATTCGTCGGCAGCCTCGACATCGTCAACAACGGCACGCACCAGATCGACGGCTGGACGCTCACGTTCACCTGGCCGACCACCTGGCAGCGGGTGGACAGCGGCTGGAGCGCCACCTGGGCGCAGAGCGGCCGGACCGTGACGGTCACCAACACCGCCGACAACGCGAAGATCGCCGGCGGCGGGGGCGGCACGAGCGCCGGCTTCGTCGGCGCGTACAGCGGCCCGAACGTCTGGCCCACCGCGTTCACCCTCAACGGCACCCCGTGCGCCGTGCTGTGACGCGCCCGCCGACCCGTCACCCCGGGGTCGGCTGACCGGCCGTCGCCGCCGGTGGGAGCCCCCGGGCCCCCGCCGGCGGCACCCGGCCGGACGTTACGGGACCACCCGCGCCGGCACGTCGCCGACCGGCAGGTGCTCCCGCCCCCAGGCGCCGAGGGGTTTGAGCGCCTCGTTGAGCGCCCGCCCACCCGCCGTGAGGGAATATTCCACCCGCAGCGGCAGGTCGTCGAACGTCTCCCGCCGCACGATGCCGTCGGTCTCCAGCTCGCGCAGGTGCTGGAAGAGCACCTTTTCGCTCACCCCGGGAATGAGCCTTCTCAGCTCACCGAAACGTCGGTGCCGGTCGCTGAGGGCCCACAGGATGACCACCTTCCACTTGCCGCTGATCACCTCGACCGCGGCGTCCAGCCCGCAGTGGGTGGGCCGCACCCGGACGCTCATCCGGCCGTTCCGCGGCCGGTCGACGACGTTCTCCCCGTGAATCCACACACGCCGACGAGTCTAACCACAATGGATGGCCGGCGCGCCCACGCACTTTGCGGTAAGTGCTTGAGGCGCACGGAAAAGCGGTCCTACGCTTTCCCCGAAAATGCGAGGGGGAACAGACATGACCGACGAAAACTGTGTGCCCGTCTCGGTGATCGGCCTCGGAATGATGGGTTCGGCGCTGGCCGACGCGTACCTCAGGGCCGGCCACCGCACGACGGTGTGGAACCGCTCGGCGGCCCGGGCGGACGCGCTCGTCGGGCGGGGCGCGAGCCGCGCGGAGACGGTCGCGGACGCGGTCGCCGCGAGCGACGTCCTGGTGGTCTGCGTGACCGACTACCAGGCCCTGTACGAGATCCTGGAGCCGGTGGGCGCCGCGCTGCGCGGCCGGGTGGTCGTCAACCTCACCTCCGGCGTGCCCGACGACGCCCGCGCCGCCCAGCGGTGGGCGCGGTCGCTGGGCGCGGAGTACCTCGACGGGTACGTCATGGCCGTGC
The DNA here is from genome assembly GCF_029581295.1 of Micromonospora sp. WMMD712. NCBI lineage: Bacteria > Bacillati > Actinomycetota > Actinomycetes > Micromonosporales > Micromonosporaceae > Micromonospora > Micromonospora sp. WMMD712. Next base: position 148,850 of record NZ_CP120743.1, on the reverse strand, counting down.
CGCCGGGCGTCGGCCTGCCCCAGACCCTGCTGTTCTACGGCGGCTCCCGGGCGGCGTTCGACGCGCACGGGCCGACGCTGCGGGTCCTCGGCGGCAACAGCGTCTTCATCGGCGAGGACCCGGGCACGGCGAGCCTGTACGACCTGGCGCTGCTCGGCATCCTGTGGTCGTCGTTCGCCGGGGCGCTGCACGGCTTCGCGTTGCTCGCCAGCGCGGGCGTCCCGGCCGGGGCGCTCGCGCCGTTCGCCGAGTCCTGGCTCACCCACGTGGTGGTGCCCGGCATCGGGCAGGCGGCCCGGCACGTCGACGCGGGCCGCTACGCGACCGACGTGTCCACCGTCGCGCTCAATGCGCTCGGCCTGGCCAAGATGGTGCAGGCCAGCGAGAGCCAGGGGATCCGGCCCGACGTGATGGTCCCGATCCGCGACCTGCTGCGGGAACGCGCCGAGGGCGGCCACGGCGACGAGGCGCTCGCCAGCATGATCGAGGTCATCCGGCGGGGCCCCGAAACGGGGCGGTAATCGGGCAGAGCGGTCGTTAGCCTGGGTCGGTGCCTCTCCGGATCCCCCACCCCGAGCCCGGTGTCCCCGACACGTCGGGGCCGCTGCGCTACATCTGGTGGCTGATCCGCTGCCAGCCGTGGCGGGTGCTGCGCGGCAGCCTGTTCGGGACGGTGTGGATGGTCGGGCTGTCGGTCCGCCCCTACCTGGTCGCCCGCGCCATCGACGATGGCCTGCGCGCCGGCGACCACCGGGCGCTGCTGTGGTGGATCGCCGCGATCGTGGCGGCCGGGTTCGCGCTGGCCTGGCTGGGCATCATGCGGCACCGCACGATGACGTTCATCCGGGAGGACGCCAGCGCCCGCTCCGCCGAGGTGCTGCTGCGGGCGCTCGCCCACGTCGGCGCGGTGCTCCCCCGCCGGCTGGCCGCGGGCGACGTCGCCACCGTCGGCGGGTACGACATCGTGCGCACCTCGCACGTGCTGACGCTCAGCGGCCCCGGGGTGGGCGCGGTCATCGCGTACGGGGTCGTCGCCGTGCTGCTCTGGTCGGTGGATCCGCCGCTCGCGGCGCTGGTGCTGCTGGGCGTGCCGGCGATCGCGGTGTCCGTCGGGCCGCTGCTGCGCCGGCTCGAACGCGCGGAGTCGGCCTACCGGCAGCAGCAGGGCGAGCTGACCACCCGGGCCGACGACATCGTCGCCGGCCTGCGGGTGCTCGCCGGGGTCGGCGGTCGCCACCTGTTCGCCCGCCGGTACGCGGCCCGTTCCCGGGCCCTGCTCGGCGAGGGCTACCGGGTGGGCGCGGTGGCGAGCTGGATCGACGCGCTGACCCTCACCATCCCGGGGCTCTTCCTCGCGGCCGTGGTGTGGCTCGCGGCGCGGACGGCGGCGAACGGCGACATCACCGTCGGGCAGCTCGTCGCCGTCTACGGCTACACGGCCATCCTCGTCGTGCCGGTCTGGTTCCTGCTGGAGGGCGGCTACCTGCTCATCCAGGGGCGAGTCGCGGCCCGCCGCATCGTCGGCCTGCTGCGGCTGGCCCCCGACCGGGCGGGCGGGCCGGTGACCGCGACCGCGCCGCGCCAGCCGGCCGAGCTGCGCGACCCGGCCACCGGGCTGGTGGTGCCGCCGGGCCGGCTGGTGGGCGTCGCCGCCGACGACCCCGCCGAGGCCGCGGCCCTGGCCGACCGGCTCGGCCGGTACGTCGCCAGCGACGTGACCTGGGGCGACGCGCCGTTGGCCGGGGTCGACCTCGACGAGGTGCGCGCCCGGATCCTGGTCGCCGACCACGACGCGTACCTCTTCGCGGGCACCCTGCGGGAGATCCTACGCGGCCGGGCGGCGGGCGGCCCCGCGCGCCCCGCCACGGCCTGCGACGACGAGGCCGGCACCGGCCCCGCCCGCGACGACGCCGACGTCCGGGCCGCGCTGCACGCCGCGTCGGCGCAGGACGTGGCCGACGCGCTGCCCGCCGGCCTCGACACCCCGGTCGGGGCGCGGGCCCGCACGCTCTCGGGCGGCCAACGGCAGCGGGTGCGCCTCGCCCGGGCCCTGCTGGCCGAGCCGGAGGTGCTGATCCTCGTCGACCCGACGTCCGCCGTGGACGCCCACACCGAGGCGCGCATCGCGCAGCGCCTGCGCGCGGCCCGGGCCGGGCGCACCACGATCGTGCTGGCCACGTCGCCGCTGCTGCTCGGGCACGCCGACACGGTCGCGCACCTGAGCGCCGGCCGGGTCGTCGCCACCGGCACCCACGCCGACCTGCTCGCCACCGACCGGGGCTACCGCGCTCTGGTGTCCCGCGCCGACGGCGACGCCGTCAACGGGCCCGCCGGGGCCGTCGGGGACCGGACCGGCGGGGGCCGGGCGGCCCCCGAGGGCAGGGCCGCCGGCGACGGGCCCGTCGAGGCCGGGCGGGCGCGGCGGTGACGAAGCTCCCGGTGGCGGGCCGGGCCGCCGTACGCCGGGCCGCCCTCGACCTGATCGCGCGCGACCGGCGGGCCGTGGCGGTCGTGCTGGCGCTGCACGTCGCCGCGACGGTCGCCGGGCTCGGCGTGCCGTGGCTGCTCGGCCGGATCGTCGACGCGGTCGCCACCGGCGCGGGCGTCGCCGCCGTGGACCGGCTGGCGCTGGCCATCGCCGCCTGCGTGCTGGCCCAGGGCCTGCTCTCCCGCTACGCGCAGTACGCGGGGCACCGGTTCGGCGAGCGGGCCGTCGCCCGGCTGCGCGAGGAGTTCGTCACCCGGATGCTCGCGCTGCCCGTGTCGGTGGTCGAGCACGCCGGCACCGGCGACCTGGCCACCCGCAGCTCGGTCGACGTGACGACCGTCGGCACCACCGTGCGCGAGGTCGTGCCGACGGTCGTCATCGCCGGGACGCACCTGCTGCTGCTGTTCGCGGCCGTGTTCCTGCTCGATCCGCTGCTCGGGCTCGTGGCGCTGGCCGGGCTGCCGTCGATCTGGGCGGTCACCCGCTGGTACCTGCGCCGGGCCGGGCCCGCCTACCTCGCCGAGGGGGCGGCGACCGCGGAGCTGACCGAGGCGCTGACCACCACGGCGGAGGGCGCGCGCACGGTCGAGGCGCTGCGGCTGGGCGCCGACCGCGTCGCGCACGGCACCGGGCGCGTCGCCGGGGTGTGGGCGGCGCGGCGGGCCACGCTCGCGCTGCGGTCGGTGTTCTTCCCCGGGGTGGAGGGCAGCTACGCGCTGCCGATCGCCGCCGTGCTCGGTGTCGGCGGGGTGTTCCTGGCGCGCGGCACGGTCAGCCTCGGCGAGGTGGTCGCCGCCGCGCTCTACCTCCAGCAGGCGATCGACCCGCTGGACCGGCTGTTGCAGTGGGTCGAGCAGGCGCAGCGCGGCATCGCCTCGCTCGCCCGGGTCCTCGGGGTGGGGCTGGTGCCACCGGAGCCGCGCGGCCGGGCCGACGCGCCGCACGGGCGACGGCTCGTGGTGCGGGGCGCGCGGTTCTCGTACGCCGAGGGCCACGAGGTGCTGCACGGCATCGACCTGGCGGTCGAGCCCGGGGAACGCCTCGCCGTCGTCGGCCCCTCGGGGGCCGGGAAGTCCACCCTGGCCCGGCTGCTCGCCGGGATCGACGCTCCGCAGGAGGGGGTGGTGAGCCTCGGCGGTGTCGCGGTCACCGACCTGGACCCGGCCGAGCGGCGTCGCCGGATAGCGCTCGTCACGCAGGAGCACCACGTCTTCCTCGGCTCGCTGCGCGACAACCTCGCGTTCGCCGCGCCGGACGCCACCGACGAGCGCATGCTCGCCGCCCTGGACACGGTCGGCGCGGACTGGCACGCCGACCTGCCCGACGGCCTCGACACCCAGCTCGGCGACGGCGCAAGGGGCCTCGGCGCGGCGGAGGCCCAGCAGTTGGCGCTGGCCCGGCTGGTGCTGGCCGACCCCGACACGCTGATCCTCGACGAGGCGACCGCCGCGCTCGACCCGACGACGGCCCGGCGCACCGAACGGGCGCTCGCGGCGGTGCTCGCCGGGCGGACCGTCATCGCCATCGCGCACCGGCTCAACACCGCGCACGACGCCGACCGGGTGGCGGTGCTGGAGGACGGCCGGATCACCGAGATCGGCGGCCACGACGAGCTGGTCGCCGCCGACGGCGTGTACGCGTCCCTGTGGCGCTCCTGGCACGGCTCGTGAGCCCCGCCGGCCGCCGCGCCCGCTGAAGCCGGAACACCTGCGCGCCGGGTGAAACCTGAGGGCCGCGTGGCGCGTCACACCCGGGCGGGACACCGTCCGGCGGCACCATCCGGTGATCCCGCCGGGGCGGGTATCGTCCAGCAACCATCGTCCACGAAGGAGCCCATGTGCATCTGACCCATCCAGCGAGAACGCTGGGCCGTCTGCTGGTGTCCGTCGTGGGGGCCACCGCGCTGGTCGCGGCACCGGCCTCGGCGGCCCCGGCGCAGAACTGGGGGCGACCGCAGCTCCCGCCGGCCTCCGGCTGGGCCCCGGTCCCCGGCGACGCCAAGGCGAAGTCGGGGCCCGCCGCCACCGTCTACGGCGGCGACCTGCACCTGTTCGCCCGGGGTGCGGGCGACGCCGTCCGGGTCGACCGCTACAACCTCACCACCGACACGTGGTCGGGTTGGGCCACGGTGCCCGGCGCCGCCGGGGCCACCTCCGCACCCGCCGCCACCATCTACGGCGGCGACCTGCACCTGTTCACCCAGGGCACCGGCGGCACGGTACGCACCAACCGCTACAACGCCTCCACCAACACCTGGGCCGGCTGGACCACCGTCCCCGGCACCGCCGGAGCCACCTCCGCACCCGCCACCACCATCTACGGCGGCAGCCTGCACCTGTTCACCCAGGGCACCGGCGGCACCGTACGCACCAACCGCTACAACGCCTCCACCAACACCTGGGCCGGCTGGACCACCGTCCCCGGCACCGCCGGAGCCACCTCCGCACCCGCCACCACCATCTACGGCGGCGACCTGCACCTGTTCACCCAGGGCACCGGCAACACCGTCCGCACCAACCGCTACAACCTCGACACCAACGCCTGGACCGGCTGGACCACGGTGCCCGGCACCGCCGGGGCGAGGTCGGCACCCGCCACCACCATCTACGGCGGCGACCTGCACCTGTTCACCCAGGGCACCGGCAACACCGTCCGCACCAACCGCTACAACCTCAGCACCGGCGACTGGGCCGGCTGGACCACCGTGCCCGGCCCCGCCGGGGCGCGCTCGGTGCCGGCGGTGGTCGTCTACGGCGGCGAGCTCCGGCTCTTCGTCCGTGCCGCGCAGCACCGGATCCACCAGGCGCGGTTCGGGCTGTAGCCCGTCCGGCGCGTTTCCCGGGCCGGGGAGGACCGATCGTTCCTCCCCGGCCCGCTGCGTGTTCCGGCGGCACCCGTTCGGTGTGGCCAACCGTCGGGCTGCGGACAGCGTCCATCCGGGCCGGTCGTCTGCCAGGGAAGGGACCGCCTCGGGTTGTGGAGTCATCGGCGGTTGCCTATGGTTCTCGGTAACCGGTTTCTGAAACCGGTTACCGAGGAGCGTGCGGCGGAGCGAGGGAGTCCATGGGCAACGATCGGCTGACGGTCCGGGAGATCGCCCGGCTGGCCGGGGTGTCGGTCGCCACCGTCTCCCGGGTGTCCAACGGCGTCGGTCAGGTGTCGGAGGAGACCCGGCGGCGGGTACAGCGGGCCATCGAGGAGCACGGCTACCGCCCCGACCACCTCGGCCGGGCCCTCGCCGCCGGCCGGCACGGCGCGGTCGGCCTGGTGTTCCCGGGGCTGTCCGGCCCGTACTTCTCGGAGCTGATCCAGGGCTTCGAGGCCGAGGCGGTGCACACCCGCACCAGCGTGCACATCCTCTGCACCCACCTGCGCGACGACTCCGACGCCGAGGTCGTGGAGATGGCCCGCCGGGTCGACGGGCTGGCCGTCTTCGGCGGCACCGTCTCCCCCGACACGCTGCGGGAGCTGGCGAAACTCGTGCCCGTCGTGGTGCTCGCCGGCGAGGGGCCGCCCGGCATGCCGTCCGTACGCGCGGAGAACGTCGCCGCGGCGACGGCCCTGACGCGGCACCTGCTGGCCGACCACGGGCTGCGCGGGCTGGTCTTCGTCGGCGACCCCCGCAACTCGCCCGACGTCACCGGCCGGTGGGAGGGGTTCCGCGCCGCGCACCGGCAGCTCGGCCTGCCGGCGCCCCGCGCGCCGCTGCGGGTCGGCCTCGAACAGCACGACGGGGTGTTCGCCGCCGAGCAGCTGCTCAGCCGGGCGGCCCCGCCCCGGGGCGTGGTCTGCGCCAACGACGAGACCGCGCTCGGGATGCTCGTCGGGGCGGCGGCCCGGGGCGTGCGGGTGCCCGCCGACCTGGTCGTCACCGGCTTCGACGACATCCCGATGGCCGCGCTCGTCAGCCCGGCCCTGACCACCGTCCGGCAGCCGGTGCGCGAGCTGGCGGGGCGGACCGCGCGGCTGCTGCTGCGGGCCGCGGCCGGCGAGGCCGGCGGCCCCGACGCCGCCCTGGTGCTCCCGACCGACCTCGTCGTGCGACGCAGCTGCGGCTGCCCCGCGCCCACCGGGGCCGGCACCGCCACCGCCCGCCGCCCCGCCACCGGGCACCGGCCCACCACCGACCACACCACCACCGAGCACGACCCCACGGCCGCCGGACGCCGTCCGGCGGCGGGTGCCCGCAGCACGCGGTGACCCGGCCGTGGCGACCCATCCCCCTCAGGAGGCGCAATGAGGCACTGGAGACAGGCGACGGCGCTCGTGGCCGCGCTCGCGCTGGGCGTGACCGGCTGCGGCCGCGACGACGGCGGGCCGGGTCCCGGCGGGCCGGCGGCCGGCGGGGCGGTCGCCGAGGGCAAGGCCACCGGCGAGATCACGGTCTGGGCGATGGGCGCGGAGGGGGAGAAGCTGAAGGCCCTGGCCGACGACTTCACCCGGGACAACCCGGGGGCCAAGGTCACCGTCACCGCGTTCCCGTTCGACGCCGCCCACGACAAGCTCGCCACCGCGATCGCGGGCCGGCAGACGCCGGACGTGAGCATGATGGGCTCCACCTGGATGGGCGAGTTCGCCAAGACCGGGGCCCTGGATCCGACGCCCCCCGGGCTGTTCGACCGGGCCGCGTTCTTCCCGGGCGCGTGGGACACGACGGTGGTCGACGACACGTCCTACGGCGTCCCCTGGTACGTCGAGACGCGGCTGATCTACCACCGCACGGACCTCGCGGCGAAGGCCGGGGTCGGCAAGCCGGCCAACTGGCAGGAGCTGACCGCGTTCGCCAGAGGGCTCAAGCAGACCGGCGGGGCGAAGTGGGGCATCTCGCTGCAACCGGGTGGCACCGGCGCGTGGCAGTCGTTCCTGCCGTTCGCCTGGCAGGCCGGGGCCGACGTGCTGGCCGACGGGAAGTTCACCCTGGACACCCCGCAGATGCGCACGGCGCTGGAATACTACGCGTCGTTCTTCCGGCAGGGGCTCGCCCCGGGCCAGGTCGCGCCGGGCGCGCAGGAGAGCGGCTTCGTCTCCGGCGACATCGGGGCGTTCGTCTCCGGCCCCTGGCACATGAGCATCCTGCGCGAGCAGGGCGGCGCGGCGCTGGAGGGCAAGTGGGACGTCGCGCCGATGCCCCGCGAGCAGGCCGGCACCTCGTTCATCGGCGGCGCGGACCTGGTGGTCTACCGGGACGCCGACAACCGCGACACGGCCTGGAAGTTCGTCCGGTACCTCACCTCGCCGGCCGCCCAGCAGAAGCTCTACGACCTGGTGGGCAGCCTCCCGGCGGTGACGGCGACCTGGCAGTCGGGCAAGCTCGCCGACGACCCGCTGCTCAAGGCGTTCGGCGCGCAACTCGCCGACGCCAAGTCGCCGCCGGCGATGGCCACCTGGGAGCAGGTCGCCGACGTCATCGACGACGGCATCGAGCGGGTGGTGCGGGGCGTGACCGACCCGGCCACCGCCACCCGGGAGATGCAGGCGAAGGCGTCGGCCATCGGCACCGGGAGCTGAGGTGACGTCCGCCCTCGCGCGGCAGGCCGCCCCCACCGGCGGCGCGCGGCCCGGCCGGCGCGACGCCAGGTGGCCCGGCCGGCGCGGCGTCACCGGCAGGCGGCCCGGCCGGCGCGGCGTCACCCGCCGGCAGCGGGTCGCGGGGTGGGGCCTGGCCCTGCCGTTCCTGCTGATCTTCACCGTGTTCATGGCGGGCCCCGTGCTGGCCTCGGCCGCCATGAGCTTCACCGACCTGCGCAGCGCCGACCTGCGGGACCCGCTCGCGGTCGACCTGGTGGGCGTGGACAACTACGTGCGACTGCTCGGCGACGAGACGCTGCGGCGGGCCGCCGCCAACACGGCGTGGTTCGTGCTGCTCGGCGTGCCGCTGACGATGGTGCTGGGGCTGGCCGCGGCCGTCGCCCTCGACGCGGGGATCAGCCGGTTCCGCACGTTCTTCCGGGTCGGCTACTACCTGCCGGTGGTCACCAGCATCGTCGCCGTCGCCGTGGTCTGGCGGTTCCTGCTCGAACCCGACAGCGGTCTGGTCAACACCGCGCTCGCCCGCCTCGGCGTCGACGGCCCGGCGTGGCTGTCCGACACCCGCACGGCGCTGCCGTCCCTGGTGGTGATGGCGGCCTGGCGGAACATGGGCTTCCTGATGGTGGTCTTCCTCGCCGGCCTCCAGGCGATCCCCGGCGAGCTGCACGAGGCGGCGGCCATCGACGGCTGCGGGGCCTGGGCGCGGTTCCGGCACGTCACCCTGCCCCTGCTGCGGCCCACGCTGCTCTTCGGCGGGGTGGTGACCGGGATCGGCTACCTCCAGTTCTTCGAGGAGCCGTTCGTGATGACGGGCGGCGGGCCGCTGGACAGCACCCTGTCGGTGGCCTTCTACATCTACCAGCAGTTCGGCTTCGGCAACTACAGCTACGCGGCGGCGATCGCGTACGTGCTGTTCGTCGCCGTCGTCGGGCTCACCGCCGCGCAGTTCCGGCTGATGCGGTCGAAGACGTGAGGAGGACGCCGTGCCGACGACCGTGAGACGCAGACGGGGCCAGCCCTGGGTGTACGGGGTGCTGGCCGGCGGCCTCGTCGTCCTGGTCGGCCCGTTCGTGTGGATGCTGCTCGGCTCGGTCAAGCCGGACGCGGAGATCCGCCGGACGCCGCCGACCTGGCTGCCGGAGGCGCCCACGCTCGACAACTACCGGCACCTGTTCACCGAGCTGGACTTCCCGGCGTTCTTCCTCAACAGCGTCCTGGTGGCCGGCGCCGTCACCGTGGGCAACCTCGTGTTCTGCTCGATGCTCGGCTACGCCCTGGCGAAGCTGGAGTTCCCCGGCCGGCGCGTGGTGTTCGCGTTGGTGCTCGGGATGCTGATGGTGCCGGGCATGGTCACCTTCGTGCCGCTGTTCATGCTCGTGAGCCGGCTGGGGCTGGTGGACAGCTACGCCGGGCTGATCCTGCCGTGGCTGGCCAGCCCCTTCGGGGTGTTCCTGATGCGCCAGTTCATCACCGGGCTGCCCGACGACCTGATCCAGGCGGCCCGGGTCGACGGCGCGGGCGAGCTGCGGATCTTCGCCCGGGTCGTGCTGCCGCTGTGCGGGCCGGCCCTGGCCACCCTCGGCATCCTGACGTTCCTGTCGTCGTGGAACAACTTCCTCTGGCCGCTGGTCGTCGCGCAGTCGGAGGACCGGTACACCCTGCCGGTGGCGCTCGCCCTGTACGCCATCGGCGAGAACAACACCCGCTACGGGCTGCTGATGGCGGGCTCGGTGGCCGTCATCGTGCCGGTCCTGCTGGTGTTCGTCGCGCTGCAACGGCACTTCGTCCGGGGCATCGCCACGACCGGCCTGAAGTGAGCCCGCCCGCCCCACCTGACCTGACCGTCCTCCAGTGAGGAGCCTCCCCGTGCGATCCAGGTCCCATCCGTTCCGCGCCGCGACGGTGCTGCTGGCCCTCGGGCTGACCGCCGCCGTCGCCCCGCCGGCCGCGGCCGCGCCGCCGACAGCCGCGCCCGCCGGGTCCCCGGCCGCCACGCTGCGGCAGTACGCCGCCGACACCTGGCGGTCGATGGCCGCCATGGTCGACCCGGGCACCGGGCTGGCGGCCGACAACGTCGGCGGCGACCTCGACCCGGCCGACCGCGCCGGGTACACGTCGCCGACCAACGTCGGCGCGTACCTGTGGAGCACCGTGGCAGCCCGGGAGACCGGCCTGGTCAGCGCCGGCCAGGCCCGCGACCGCATCGCCCGCACCCTCGCCACGCTGGGCCGGCTGGAGGTCCACGAGCCGTCCGGCATGTACTACAACTGGTACGACCCGGCCACCGGCACGAAGCTGACCACCTGGCCCGTCGACGGCAGCGCCGTGCACCCGTTCCTGTCCAGCGTGGACAACGGCTGGCTCGCCACGGCGCTGACGGTGGTGCGGCAGGCGGTGCCGGAGCTGGCGGGGCACGCCGACGCGCTGCTGCGCCGGATGGACTTCGGCTACTACTACGACCCGGCGCAGCGGCAGATCCGCGGCGGCTTCTGGGTCGAGCCGCCGCCGGGCTGCTCGCTGGCCGGCAACTACCGCACCGGGCCGGACGTGTTCTACACCTGCCACCACTACGGCGCGTTCAACACGGAGCCGCGCATCGCCAGCTACCTCGGCATCGCCGCCGGGCAGATCCCGCCGGAGCACTACTTCGGCACCTACCGCACGTTCGACCCGGAAGGCTGCGACTGGGCGTGGACGGAACAGCGGGCCGTCGGCCAGTGGCGCACGTACCTGGGCGTGCGGGTGTTCGAGGGCGCCTACCGCTACCGGGGGTTGCAGCTCGTGCCGAGCTGGGGCGGGTCGATGTTCGAGGCGCTGATGGTGCCGCTGTTCGTGCCCGAGGAGCGGTGGGGCCCGCATAGCTGGGCGGTCAACCACCCGGCGTACGTGCGGGCGCAGATCGAGCACGGGCTGCGGGAGGCCGGGTACGGCTACTGGGGCTTCTCCCCCGCCAACGACCCCGACGGCGGCTACCGGGAGTACGGCGTGGACCAGCTCGGCATGGACGGACCGGGCTACACCTCCGACCAGGAGCGCACCTCGGTCGACCCCGGGTACGGCGAGTGCCGGCCCGCCCAGCCGCCGCCGTCGGGCTACGGCCGGGGCGTGGTCACCCCGCACGCGTCCTTCCTGGCGCTGCGCTACGCGCCGGACGACGCCCTGCGCAACCTGGCGAACCTGCGGCGGGACTTCGACGCGTACGGGCCGGGCGGGTTCTACGACTCGGTCGACGTGACCACCGGGCGGGTGTCGAAGCGCTACCTGGCGCTGGACCAGGGCATGACGATGGCGGCGCTGGGCAACGCCCTGGCCCACGACGTGCTGCGCCGGCCGTTCGCGCAGGGGCCGATGCAGCAGCGGGTCGCGCCGCTGATGCGGATGGAGGAGTTCTCCCTCCCGCACGGTGGGCAGCAGCGATGAGGGACGGCCAGGACGACGCGGGCGTCGACGCCCGGGGCGACTGGACACGGCGCATCGCGCGGCGCAGCGACGAGCAGGGGGCGACGGGAGGCATCCCGGACCTGCCGCCGCCGGCCGGGCTGACGGCGGTCGCCGGGGTGGGCCACGTGCGGCTGTCCTGGTCGCCGGTGCCCGACGCCGTCGGCTACCTGGTACACCGGGCCCCGCTGCGCGACGGGCGGCCCGCCGGCCCGTTCGCCCCGGTCGACCACCAGGGCGGCGACGTGCTCGCCGTGCCCGACACCTGGTACGTCGACACCACCGGCGAGCCCGGCCGGCCCTACGCGTACGCCGTGGCCGCCGTGCCCGAGGTGACCGTCACCGGCGCGCTGGGCGACCCGGTCGTCGCCGCCGCGTCGCCGGCCGCCGCCGGCCCGCCGCCGACGGTGGACGTGCGCGTCGACGCCGCCGCGCCGGGCACGCCGCTGCACCGGCCGTGGCAGCCGATGATCGGCAGCGAGCGCCTGTCGCAGCTGCTGTGCGCCGACACCAGCGGCGGCCGGGAGATCGGGGCGGAGCTGCTGGCGGCGCTGCGCCGGGTCCGCGCGGAGGTGGGCGTCGAGGCCGTGCGGGCGCACGCGATCCTGCACGACGACCTGGGCGTCTACCGGGAGGTCGACGGCCGGCCGGTGCACGACTTCACCGGCGTGGACCGCGTCTACGACCTGCTGCTCTCGGCCGGGCTGCGGCCGGTCGTGGAGATCGGCTTCATGCCCCGCGACCTGGCCCGCGACCCGGAGCGGACGGTGTTCGCCTACCGGGGGGGCATCTCGCCGCCGAAGGACTGGGACCGCTGGGCGGAGCTGGTCCGCGCGCTCGTCGCGCACCTGCTCGACCGGTACGGCGAGGCGGTGCTCGGCTGGGACTTCGAGGTGTGGAACGAGGCCAACCTGGAGGTGTTCTGGGCCGGCACCCGCGAGGAGTGGATGCGGCTGTACGAGGTCACCGCCCGCGCGGTCAAGGACGTCGACGACCGCATCGCGGTGGGCGGGCCGTCGTCGGCCGCCGCCGGCTGGGTCGACGCCCTGCTGGAACACGCCGCGCGTACGGGCGCGCCGGTCGACTTCGTCTCCACCCACACGTACGGCAGCCCGCCGCTGGACCTGCGGCCCACCCTGCGCCGGCTCGGCTTCCCGCACGCCCGGCTGCTGTGGACGGAGTGGGGCGTCACGCCCACCCACTTCCACCCGGTCAACGACGGCGCGTCGGCGGCGACGTTCCTGCTCGGCGGCATGCGGTCGGCCGCCGGGCGGGTCGACGCCCTGTCCTACTGGGTGGCCAGCGACCACTTCGAGGAGCTGGGCCGGCCGCCCCGGCTGCTGCACGGCGGGTTCGGCCTGATCACCGTCGGCGGCATCGCCAAGCCCCGCTACCACGCCCTGCGGATGCTCGCCCGGCTCGGCGACACCGAGCTGCCGGTGCGGTCCTGCGGCGACGGCGCGGACGGCCTGGTGCAGGCGTGGGCGAGCCGGCACGCCGACGGCGGCCTCGCCGTGCTGGTCTGGGTGTCGACGCTCGACCAGTCGAAGCGCGACGGCGACCCGGCGCTGGCCCGCCGGGTCCGGTTGAGCGTGGCCGGCGGGCCGGGCGGCGGCGTGACGGTGACCCGGCTCGACCGCGAGCACGGCGACGTCACCACCCTCGCGGGCCGGCTCGGCGTCGGCGACTGGCCGACCGACGGGCAGTGGGACGCGCTGCGGGCCGCCGACGCGCTGCCGGCGGAGCCCGTCGAGCCGGACGTGGCCGGCGGGGTGACGACGGTGGAGCTGCTGGTGCCCCAGCCGGGCGTCGTGCTCGTCGAGTTCACGCCGCCTGAGCCGACGGGCTGAGCCGACGGGCTGAGCCGACGGCCCGTGGCCTCGGGCTGAGGCGGGCCGAGCCGTCGACCCACGACGCCGGCCCGAGGCGGGGCCGGGCCGTCGGTTTGGGGCGGGGCGGGGTCAGACTGCGAGCGCGGCCCGGACGGCGTGCTCGGCGGCGGCCCCGCCGTCGCCGGTCGAGGTGACCCGGCCGGACTCCAGCACGTAGTAGCGCTGGGCGACCCGCAGGGCGAAGCCGAGGTGCTGCTCGACGAGGAGCACCTGGATGCCGGCGCGGGCGGTCAGCTCGACGACGCGGTCCTGGATCTCGGCGACCACCGAGGGCTGGATGCCCTCGGTGGGCTCGTCGAGCAGCAGCAGCTTCGGCCGGGTGACCAGCGCCCGGGCGATGGCGAGCTGCTGGCGTTGGCCGCCGGAGAGCAGCCCGGCCCGGCGGCGCAGCAGCGGGCGCAGCGCCGGGAACAGGTCGAGCGCCTCGGCGGTGGCCGCCGCGCCGTCGCGCCGGCCGTCGGCGACCAGCCGCAGGTTCTCCCCCGCCGTCAGGTGCGGGAAGCACTGCTGGCCCTGCGGCACGTACGCCATGCCCCGGGCGACCCGCTGGTGCGGGGCGAGCCGGGTGACGTCCTCCCCGGCCAGCTCGACGGTGCCGGCGCGGGGCCGCAGCAGGCCCACCGCGACCCGCAGCAGGGTGCTCTTGCCGGCCCCGTTGTGGCCCAGCACGGCGGCGACGCCGTCGGCGGGCACGGCGAGGTCCACGCCGTGCAGCACCTCGCTGCGTCCGTACCCGGCGCGCACGCCGCGCAGTGTCAACATCACGCCTCCGTGGGAGCGTCGACGGGGTGGCCGAGGTAGACCTCCTGCACCCGGGGGTCGGCCTGGACCTGGGCGACGGTGCCCTCGCTGAGCACCCGCCCGGCGTGCAGCACGGTCACGGTGCGGGCGAAGCGGCGCAGGAAGTCCATGTCGTGTTCGATGACCACGACGGTGCGGTCCCGGCTGACGGTCTCCAGCAGGGCGCCGGTGGCGTCGCGCTCGTCGTGGCTCATCCCGGCGACGGGCTCGTCGAGCAGCAGCAGCCGGGCGTCGGAGACGAGCAGCATGCCGATCTCCAGCCACTGCTTCTGCCCGTGGGCGAGGGTGCCGGCGAGGTGGTCGGCCCGGTCGGCGAGGCCGATGGTGTCGAGGGCGGCGACGACCTCGTCGGGCAGCCGCCGCCGGCGGCGGGCCAGCGCCCACCAGCTCCGCCCGGCCCCGGCGGCGATGTCGAGGTTCTGCGCGACGGTCAGCTCCTCGAACACGGCGGCGGTCTGGAAGGTGCGGCCCACGCCGAGCCGGGCGATGCGGTGCACGTCCCGGCCGAGCAGCTCCCGGTCGCCGAAGCGGACCGAGCCGGTGGCCCGGACCAGCCCGGTGACCGCGTCGACGAGGGTGGTCTTGCCGGCCCCGTTGGGCCCGATGAGGAAGCGCAGGTCACCGGCGGGCACGTCCAGGTCGACGCCGTCGACGGCGGTGAAGCCGTCGAAGCTGACCCGCAGGCCCCGCACGCACAGGCCGTCGGTTCGTTCGTCGGTCATGCCGCCGGCGCCTCCGTCCGGGTCCGGCCGCTGCGGGCGGGTGGGATGCGCCGCCACCAGGGCGGCCGGTCGGCTGCCGCGCGCCGGGTGCGCCGCAGCGCCCACAGCGACGCCAGGCCACCGGGCAGGAACGCGACCACCAGCACGAACAACAGCCCTTGCAGGTACGTCCAGGTGCCCGGGAACCGCTCGGACAGCGCGGTACGCGCCCAGGCCACGGCGACCGCGCCGAGCACCGGGCCGAGCAGGGTGGCCCGCCCCCCGACGGCGACGCCGATGACGAACTCGATGGACGGCACGATGCCGATCAGGGCGGGCGAGATGATGCCGACGGCGGGGACGAACAGCGCCCCGGCGAGCCCGGCCATCCCGGCGGCCACCACGTAGGCGACGACCTTGACGGTGGCCGGGTCGTAGCCGAGGAAGCGGACCCGTTCCTCGCCGTCGCGCACGGCCACCAGCAGCTCGCCGTAGCGGCTCTGGATGAGCTGACGGGCCAGCGCGAGCAGCCCCAGCAGGGCGGCGGCGATCAGGAAGTAGACGGTGCGCTGGTTGACCGGGTCGTCGAGGTCGTAGCCGAAGAAGCCCTGGATGTCGGTCAGGCCGTTGGTGCCGCCGGTGGTGCCCTGCTGGCCGACCAGCAGGATCACCATCGCGGCGGCGAGGGCCTGGCTGAGGATGGCGAAGTAGGCGCCCCGCACCCGGCGGCGGAAGACCAGCGAGCCGAGCCCGAAGGCGACGACCATGGGCAGCAGCACGGTGGCGGGCAGGGCGAACCAGGGGCTCGCGAACGGCCGCCACCACCACGGCAGCTCGTCGAGCTGCCCGTACAGCTGCATGAAGTCGGGCAGCGCGCCGGGGCCCGCGTCGGCGAGCTTGAGGTGCATGGCCATCGCGTAGCCGCCGAGGCCGAAGAAGACGCCCTGGCCGAGGGTGAGCATGCCGCCGCGGCCCCAGGCGATGCCGATGCCGACGGCGACCATGGCGACGCAGAGGTACTTGGCCAGCAGCGCCAGCCGGAAGTCCGACAGCAGCAGGGGCGCCGCGCCGAACAGCAGCGCCGCGCCGGCGGCGAAGCCGAGCGCCGCGCGGGCCCGGCCGCCGGTGCGGCGTGCGGGCGGCGGCGGTGCCGGCGCGGCGGGCTCGTCGGCGGCGGTGGCCGGGCCGGTCACGGTGGTCATGCGAGGCTCCTGGTACGCAGGGTGAACAGGCCCTGTGGCCGCCACTGGAGGAACGCGACGATCGCCACGAAGACGATCACCTTGGCGACGCTGAGGGTGGTGAGGTATTCACCGGTGGCCTGGAGCACGCCGAGGGCGAAGGCGACGATCACGCTGCCCTTGAGCTGGCCGATCCCGCCGACCACGACCACCAGGAAGGCGTCGATGATGAGGTTGGTGCCCATCGTCGGGCCGATCGGCCCGAGCAGGGTCAGCGCGACCCCGGCGACGCCCGCCAGGCCGGAGCCGACGAAGAAGGTGGTGCGGTCGACCCGGGCGGTGGCGATGCCGGAGACGGCGGCGAGGTCGCGGTTCTGCACGACGGCGCGGATGCGGCGGCCCAGCGGGGTGAGCCGCAGCGCGAGGGTCAGCGCCACCACGGCCGCCACGGCGAGGCCGAGGATGAACAGCCGGTTGTTGGCGACGGTGACGCCGCCGGGCAGCGCCACGTTGCCGGTGAGCAGGGCGGGCGCGCGGGTCTGCACGTTGGGGCTGCCGAAGATGTCCCGGGCCGCCTGCTGGAGCATCAGCGACACGCCCCAGGTGACGAGCAGGGTGTCCAGGGGCCGGGCGTAGAGGCGGCGGATGAGCAGCACCTCCAGCAGCACCCCCAGCGCGCCGGCCACCGCGAAGGCGACGGGCAGGGCGACCAGCAGCGACCAGCCGGCCGAGGTGATCGTCTGCTGGAGCACGTAGGTGGTGTAGGCGCCGGCCATGATGAACTCGCCGTGGGCCATGTTGATGACGTTCATCTGGCCGAAGGTGAGCGCGAGCCCGAGCGCGACGAGCAGCAGGACCGCGCCGATGCTGACGCCGGTGAAGAGCTGTCCGAACAGGACTGTCACGGTTGCTCCGAGGAGGGGTGGGGCCCGGGCGGCGCGGGGGCCGCCCGGGCCGGGTGGTCAGCTCAGGCCGGTCGCCCAGGGGTAGCTCTTGAGGTACGGGTCGGGCTTGATCGGCTGGCCGGAGTTCCACACCTCGGTGATCAGCCCGTCCGCGCCGACCTTGCCGATCCGGGCGGTCTTGGCGATGTGCTGCGTCGGGCCGTCCACGGTGACCAGGCCCTCGGGCGCCTCGTAGGTGATGCCGCCGGCGGCGGCGCGGACCTTCTCCACGTCGAAGGAGCCGGCCTTGGTGACCATCTCCTTCCACAGGTACACGGCGACGTACGCGGCCTCCATCGGGTCGCTGGTGGGCTTGTCCGCGCCGTACTTCGCCTTGTAGGCGGCGACGAACTTCGCGTTCGCCCCGCCCGGCGTGGTCTGGTAGTAGTTCCAGGCGGTGAGCTGGTCCTTGAGATATTGCGTGCCGATGCCCTTGACCTCCTCCTCGGCGATCGACACGGACACCACGGGCATGCTCGTCGCGTTGAGCCCGGCCGACGTGTATTCCTTGAAGAACGCCACGTTGCTGTCGCCGTTGAGGGTGTTGAACACCGCGTCGGCCTTCGCCGACTTCACCTTGTTGACGATCGTGCCGAACTCGGTGGAGCCGAGCGGGGCGTAGTCCTCGCCGAGGACGGTCATCCCGTTGGCCTTCGCGTACGCCTTGATGATCTTGTTGGCGGTGCGGGGGAAGACGTAGTCGCTGCCCACGAGGTAGACCGACTTCTTGCCCTGCGCCTTGAGGTAGTCCAGGCCGGGGACGATCTGCTGGTTGGTCGTCGCCCCGGTGTAGAAGATGTACGGCGACTGCTCCAGGCCCTCGTACTGCACCGGATAGAACAGCAGCGCCTTGTTCTTCTCGAACACCGGCTTGACGGCCTTGCGGCTGGCGGAGGTCCAGCAGCCGAAGACGGCGGCGACGCGGTCCTCGGAGATGAGCTTCTCGGCCTTCTCGGCGAAGGTCGGCCAGTCCGACGCGCCGTCCTCGCCGACCGGCACGATCTTCTTGCCCAGGACGCCGCCGGCCGCGTTGATCTCCTCTACGGCGAGCATGATCGAGTCGCGGACGGTGACCTCGCTGATGGCCATGGTGCCGGAGAGCGAGTTGAGCAGGCCCACCTTGACGGTGTCGCCCGAGACGTCGGCGCTGACGCCCTTGCCCGACGTGCTGTCGGAGGTCTTGCTGCCGCACGCGGCCAGCGCGGCCGCGACGACGAAGGCCATGGTGCCGGCCAGGATGCGGCGGCCCCGGAACAGTGACATGCAATCTCCCCTGCGGTGTGCGTGGAGCGACGACCACCGGCCCTGCCGGGCCGGGCTGCATTGCCATTGGTGATTGGTGAAGCGGTGCGGTCACGGGTGTCGCGTCGGGCGGAAAGACCGGCCGGCGGGTGGGACGCCGGCACACCATCCGCAGTGGACCTCGGGCAGGGCAAAGCCTCGACTCGATTCGTTGCGGCCACGTTTCCCGGCCCTTAATTGCCTGTTTCCCGAACGGCCGGTAAGGCCAGCTCAACGGGGGTGAAGCAGCAAAGGCCGCCACCATCCCCGGAGGACTCACGGAGAATGGCGACGGCCCACGACAGACATTCGGAAGAACGGTCGCCCCAGCGCCGGAATCGCATTTCGACTAATCGGGCGGCGAGCCAGTTACTTCCTGCGTGAAGGATTTTAGCGGGCTCCCCCGGCCGGCTGTCAAGCGCCCCTACAGCTCCGCCAGCACCGCGAAGTCGAGCCCGTCGGCCTCGGCCAGGTAGATCCGCTGGCGCACGTGCCGCCCGCGCAGCCGCAGCTCCCCCCGTGGCCCCTGGTAGGACACCGCGTCCGCGGCGGCCCCGATCGCCCGCACGTCCAGCGTGCGGGCCCGCGCGATCAGCGCCGCCAGCAGCATCACGCCCTCGTAGCAGGACTCCCCCAGGCTGCCCAGCGGCGGCGCCTCCACCCCGAAGCGGCGGGCGAACGCGCCGTGGAAGTCGAGGTTCTCCCGGGTGACCAGGCCGGCGAAGAACCCGGCCGTGCTGTACAACCGACGGGTCGCGCCCGCCCCGCTGGCCAGCAGCATGTTCTCGTCCATCAGGGTGCTCAGCCGCAGGCAGCGCTGGTCCAGGCCGCCGCGGGCGAACGCCCGGTTGAACCGCACCGCGTCCGCGCCGACCAGCAGCATCAGCACCCCGTCCGCCTCGGACTGCTCGACGGCGCGCAGGACGGGACCGAAGTCGTGGACGCCCAACGGCAGGAACCGCTGCCCGCACACCCGTGCCCCGCTGCGCAGGGCGTACCGCTGGGCGGCGCGGGCGGTGTGGCGCGGCCACACGTAGTCGTTGCCCACCACGTACCACCGGCGCACGCCCTGCTCGCCGGCCAGCAGCCGCATCGCCGGCCAGAGCTGCGCGTCGGGCGTCTCGCTGGTGAGGAAGACCCCCTCGGTGCGCTCGCCGCCCTCGTAGAGCGCGGTGTAGACGTACGGCACCCGGTGCGCGACGCGCGGGGCCACCGCCTGCCGCACCGACGAGATGTGCCAGCCGGTCACCCCCTGCACCGCGCCGGTCGACACCAGCGCCTCCACCTCGGCGGCCACCTCGGCCGGCGGGGCGCCGCCGTCGACGGGCACCAGCCGCAGCTCGCGGCCGAGCACCCCGCCGGCACGGTTGATCTCCTCCACCGCGAGCTGGGCGCAGAGCTCGCAGGTCGGGCCGAACATCCCGGCGGGCCCCCGCATCGGGTAGACCAGCGCGACGCTGACCACCGACCGGTCCACGGTGAGCCAGGGCGCGGGAAGGTGGAGCGTCTGCCCCGGCTGGGGATGCGGCGCACCAGCCGGACGCCCTGCCGGCACGGACATGACGACATGATTGCCGCCGGCCGGTGCCCACACCAGACCCGGTCACGATGCGGGACCTTTTCGGTACGATGGCAGCCCCACCGAACGGGGGAGGGTCATGCCCGAGGTGCCCGCGACGCCCGTCGATCTGCTGCGTGTGCTGACCCGTGCCGAGCGGCTGCTCGCGCGGCGGGTCGGCGGTGTCCTGGCCGCCGAGGGCCTCACCGTCGAGGCCTGGCGGGTGCTGTGCCTGCTCGCCGACGGGCAGGGGCACCCGATGAGCGAGGTCGCCGCCGAGGAGTCCCTGCCGCCGGGGACGCTGACCAAGCTGGTCGACCAGCTCGTCGACCTGAACCTGGTCTACCGGCGGATCGACCCGCAGGACCGGCGGCGCATCCGCGCGTACCTGACCGCCCGGGGCCGCCGCGAGCAGGAACGCGTCGACGCCCTGGTCCGGGCGGACCTGGCCGACCTGGTCACCGGCGACGACGCCGACCTGGCCGGGGCGCTCGCCGCGCTGGCCGACCGGCTGGGCGCCGGCCGCCCGGTCGGCGCGGCGGCCGGGGCCCGCGCCCGCGTCGCGGCCCGCTGACACCCGCAGCCGCCGCCCCGGGCCGGACACACCGCGCCGGTGCGCTCCTCAGGCCGGGGTGAGCCGCTCGCGCAGGGTGTGCGCGTCGGCGGCGGTGGCGGTGAGCAGCGCCGCCGGGCCGCCGGCCAGCGGCAGCCAGGCCACCGCGCCGCCATCGTCGCCCGCCGGCCGCGACCGGGGGACGGGCAGGCCGCCCGGCCGCACCCCGACGCCCGGGGCCGCCCCGAGACCCGGCTGCGCGGCGGGGCCCGGCGGGACGTCGGGGCCCACCAGCAGCAGCGAGCCCGTCGCCGGGGCCCCGCCGAGCACGGCGGCCCCCGCCCAGCCGGGCGCGGACGGGCCCACCGCCGTCGACTGGCGCAGCAGCGGCCGGCCGCCGTGGTCGACCGACGTGCGTACGACGGCGTCGCCCGGCGACTCGCCGTACCGGCCGCAGATCAGCTCGTCGCGCCAGGTCAGCCGGGCCCCGGCGGCCAGCTCGACCCGCGCCTCGGCGACGTGGTCGCAGCCGGCCGCCGCGACGAGCTGCTCCGGCAGCCAGTGCAGGGCGGCCCCGGCGTGCACCACCGCGTGCACCCGCATCCGGGACGCCGCCGCGCCGGGGCGGCCGGGCAGCGCCACCGAGGCGGCGACGCTGCCGACACGCAGCGCCGCCCCGGGGCCCACCTCCACCTCCAGCAGCAGGTCGTCGCCGCCGAGCGGGCCCGCCGCGCCGCCCACCACGTACACCGTGGCGACCCCGCCCTCGGCGGTGGTGGACCGCAGCAGCAGCGGCGACTCGCCGCGCAGCTCCGTGAGGCGCGTGCCGCCGCGGCCGTCGGCCCGCGCCACCACCCGGGCCCGCGCGCGCATCAGGCGACGGCCACGGCGGCCCGGTGGTGGGCCAGCTCGTGCCGGATCCACCCGGCCACCCGGGTCGCCTCCGGGTCGCCGACGATGGACAGGAAGACCGTAGGCAGGTCGCCGCGCCGGGCCCGCGCGTCGCGGTCCATCACGTCGAGGTCCGCGCCGACCAGCGGCGCGAGGTCCGTCTTGTTGATCACCAGGAGGTCGGCGGCGGTGACCCCGGGCCCGCCCTTGCGCGGCACCTTGTCGCCGCCGGCCACGTCGACCACGAAGATCTGCCGGTCGATCAGGCCCCGGCTGAACGTGGCCGTCAGGTTGTCGCCGCCGCTCTCCACGAGCACCAGGTCCAGCGGGCCGACCGCCTCGCACAGCTCGTCGATCGCGTCGAGGTTCGCGCCGATGTCGTCGCGGATCGCCGTGTGTGGGCAGCAGCCCGTCTCCACCGCCCGGATCCGGGCCGGGTCGAGCACGCCGGCCCGGCGCAGGAAGTCCGCGTCCTCGGTGGTGTAGATGTCGTTGGTGACCACGCCGAGGCGCAGCTCGGTGGCGAACGCCCGGCACAGCGCGGCGACCAGGGCGGTCTTGCCCGAGCCGACCGGCCCGCCGATGCCGATGCGCAGCGGCCGGGCAGCCGGCGGCAGCGGGGCGTGCGGGTCGACCCCGGGCTCGGGGTGGGTGTGGGGGACGTCCTCGTCGTGCGACGAGGTCAGGGGAACGGATTCAGGACGCAAAGAGACGCACCTCCCAGGTGGTGTGGACTTCGGCATGGATGTCGGTGAGGGGGGCCGCGCCGTCCGGCAGCCACTCCGGCGGCCCGCCGGCGGCGGCCACCGCCCGCGCCGCCGTGGCGTCGACGTCGGCCGTCAGGTCGGCGAGCAACCCGTGCACGCGGTACGGGTCGAGGCCGAGCAGCCGCACCGCCGCGCTCGCCGGGCCGGTCACCGACCCGTACGCGGCGGCGGTCGCCAACTCGGCCGGGTCGAGGCCGGCGGCCGAGGCGACCAGCCCGAGCACCAGCGGCTGGTGCGGCCCGGTCGGGTCGGCGGGCAGGGCGGCGAACGGCCCGCCCGGCCACAGCGACCGCCCGGCGCGCAGCAGGGCCCGGCCCTGCCGGCGGGAGACCGCGCGCAGCGCCGGGGCGGCCGTGCGGGCGTCCAGCTCGGCGTCGAGCCGGGCCAGCGCGGGGCAGGGGTCACCGGCCGCCGCCGCCCGGTGCGCCGCCACCGCGAACGCGGCGGCGACCAGCCCGCCGGTGGCCAGCCGGCCGACCAGGAAGCCGCGCAGCGACGCCAGGTCGTTGACCAGCCCCGCGGCGACGGCGGCCTCCAGCCCGGCGGAGTGGGCGTGCGCGCCGGCCGGGAACCGCCCGTCGGCGAGCAGCAGCAGCATGCTCGTCATCGTCGTCAGAACAGGTGGTAGAGCTGGGCCATCGGCAGCTCCGACACCGGGTCCGGCTCGACCACCTCGCCGTCGATGCGGACGGTGAAGGTGTCCGGGTCGACCTCGATGCGCGGCATGGCCCCGTTCTCGGGCAGGTCGGCCTTGCCCCGCGACCGCACGTCGGCGACGGGGACCAGCGGCCGGCGCACGTCGAGGCGCAGCCCGGCCTCCAGCGCCGCCGGGGCCACGAACGCGAGGCTGGTCGCCGCCGGCACGACGCCGTGCGCGCCGAACATCGGCCGGGGCAGCACCGGCTGCGGCGTCGGGATCGACGCGTTCGCGTCGCCCATCTGCGCGTACGCGATCATGCCGCCCTTGAGCACCAGGTGCGGGCGTACGCCGAAGAAGGCCGGGTCCCACAGCACCAGGTCGGCGAGCTTGCCCGGCTCCACCGACCCGATCTCGCGTTCCAGGCCGTTGGCCATCGCCGCGCAGACGGTGTACTTCGCCACGTAGCGGCGGGCCCGGTGGTTGTCGGCGCGCCCGTCGCCGGGCAGCGCGCCCACCCGCCGCTTCATCACGTGGGCGCTCTGCCAGGTGCGGGTGATCACCTCGCCGATGCGCCCCATCGCCTGCGAGTCGGAGCCGATGATGGAGATCGCGCCGAGGTCGTGCAGCAGGTCCTCGGCGGCCATCGTCGACGGGCGGATGCGGCTCTCGGCGAACGCCAGGTCCTCCGGCACCGCCGGGTTGAGGTGGTGGCAGACCATCAGCATGTCGAGGTGCTCGGCGAGGGTGTTGCGGGTGTACGGGCGGGTCGGGTTCGTCGACGACGGCAGCACGTTCGGCTCGCTGGCGACGGTGATGATGTCCGGCGCGTGGCCGCCGCCCGCCCCCTCCGTGTGGTACGAGTGGATGGCCCGGCCGGCGATCGCGCGCAGCGTGTCGGCGACGAACCCGGCCTCGTTGAGGGTGTCGGTGTGGATGGAGACCTGCACGCCGGAGGCGTCGGCCACCCGCAGGCAGGCGTCGATGGCCGCCGGGGTGGTCCCCCAGTCCTCGTGCAGCTTGAAGCCGCCCGCGCCGGCCCGCAACTGCTCCCACATCGCCTCCTCGGAGACGGTGTTGCCCTTGCCGAGCAGCAGCACGTTCACCGGGAACGCGTCGAGCGCCTCGTGCATCCGGGCCAGGTGCCAGGCGTTCGGGGTGACCGTGGTGGCGCGGGTGCCCTCGGCCGGGCCGGTGCCCCCGCCCACGAGGGTGGTGACGCCGCTGGCCAGCGCCTCGTGCACGAGCTGCGGGCAGATGAAGTGCACGTGGGTGTCGACGGCCCCGGCGGTGAGGATGCGCCCGTTGCCGGCGATCACCTCCGTCGCCGGGCCGATCACCAGGTCCGGGTGGACGCCCGGCATCGTGTCCGGGTTGCCGGCCCGGCCGAGCGCGACGATGCGGCCGTCGCGCAGCCCCACGTCGGCCTTGACCACGCCCCAGTGGTCGAGCACCACCGCGCCGGTGATCACCGTGTCGAGGGCCCCCTCGGCGCGGGTGGCCCGGGACTGGCCCATCGACTCCCGGATCACCTTGCCGCCGCCGAAGACCATCTCGTCGCCGCCGACGCAGTGGTCGGCCTCCACCTCGATGAGCAGGTCGGTGTCGGCGAGCCGGATCCGGTCGCCCGTGGTGGGCCCATACAGGTCGAGGTAGCGCCGCCGGTCGAGTTCGCTCACCGGTCCGACCCCCCGTCCGCCCGGTCGACGACGCCCGGGCCCGCGTCCAGCGGGCCGGCGACCTCGCCGCGCAGGCCGGCGACGATGCGCGCCCCGCCCAGCGGCACCAGCTCCACCTGGCGGCTGACCCCCGGCTCGAACCGCACGGACGTCCCGGCGGGCACCGCGAGCCGCTGGCCGTACGCGGCGGCGCGGTCGAAGCGCAGGCCGGGGTTGGCCTCGGCGAAGTGGTAGTGCGAGCCGACCTGCACCGGCCGGTCGGCGGTGTTGACCACCAGCAGGGTGGTCACCGGCAGGCCGGCGTTGATCTCGACCGGGCCGTCGCCGGGCAGCACCTCCCCGGGGATCACGGGATCGGGTGGTGCACCGTCACCAACTTGGTGCCATCCGGGAACGTCGCCTCCACCTGCACCTCCTTCAGCAGCTCGGGGACACCGTCGAGCACGTCGTCGCGGGTGAGCACGCCGCGACCGGCCGACATCAGGTCCACGACCGACCGCCCGTCGCGCGCGCCCTCCAGCAGGAAGGCGGTGACGATGGCGACGGCTTCGGGATAGTTGAGGCGCAGGCCGCGCTCGCGGCGGCGGCGGGCGACGTCCGCCGCGACGTGCACGAGCAGGCGATCCTGCTCGTGGGGGCTGAGGAACACGGAAACCTCCGGGCGGTCCGGCGTGCACGCTCCCGCCGTCGCGGCGCGCGTCGACGGGCGCCGGACGAGAGGGGGTCACACGTGACCGCCGCCGGCCGTCGGCGGTTCGCCCCGGGACCCCACCGGCCCCGGCCCGATCCTACGGCCGCGCAGCGGTGTGGGGGCTGGGAACGGACCGCACCGCCAACCGCTGACCAGACCGTAGAGGATCGCCCGGACGGTGGCAACGGCCGTCCCGGCGATGCGGCGCGGGTCACCGCGGCCGGTCCCCTCGGCCACCGGCCCGCCGCCGCCACGGTCACGAACGGGACAGCGGGCGGCAAAGCGGGCACGTATCCTCTCGTTCTCCGGCCGATCGGCCGGGCGGGCGCGGGCGACCCGACCCGGAGGGCAGCGACCGGGAAGGCAGGGATCCGGAGGTGGGGATGCGGCGGACGAGCGGCGGGCGGCCCGGCCGGGCCGGGCGGCAGCGGCGGTCCTTCCTCGTCGGCGGGGCGCTGCTCGGGGCCGCCGTCGTCATGCTGCTGGCCGCGTGGCGCAGCACCGGCTTCCTCAGCGACCTGCTGCTCAACCTCGGCGCGAGCGTGGTGCTCGCCGCGATCTCCTACGTGGTCTTCGACCCGCTCTTCGAGGAGGCCCGCCGGGCCCGGGTGCAGGAACACCTGAGCTTCGACCGGGCGGCGTTCGTGGCCCGGCTGGAGCGCAGCGCCCGGCTGGTGCGCATCCTCGACACCTGGACGATCCTGCTGGAGCACCGCAACCGTGACGAGACCCTCGCGGCGGTGCGGGCGGCGTTGGCCAAGGGCGCGAAGGTGCAACTGCTGCTGCTCGACCCCGACTGCACGGCCGCCCAGCAGCGCGGCGAGGAGCTGGAGCGGCAGCGGATCGACGTCCCCCGGCAGATCCGGGCCAACCTGCGGCACCTGGCCGCCTTCCGACGGTCGCTGGAGCCCGCGCTGCGCGACCGCCTCCAGGTCCGGGTCTACGACGCGTCGCCGTCGATCCAGCTCTACCAGTGGGACGCGCGGGCGCTGATCTCGTTCTTCCCGATCGGCAAGCTGTCGTTCAACGTCCCGCAGCTGGAGGTCGACATGGACAGCCCGTGGGGCGGGTTCGTGCACGCCCGCTTCGAGGAGCTGTGGGGGCAGCCGCAGGCCACCCTGGACCTGGAGCGGTACTGGTCGACGACGATCACGCTGCGCCACGAGGACTCCGACGTCGTGGAGCTCCCGGCGGACTTCGTGACGGTCGACGGCCAGCACTACGTCGACTGCCGGGCGCTGCGGATGGCCGGCCCGCTCACCGTCCGGGCGCAGCTTCCCGAGCGCGCCCGCACGACGGCACCCCGCGAGTACGCGCTGGTGGAGCCGGCCGACGGCGACCGCACCCCGGTGGCGCGGGTGGCCCGGCTGTTCGACCAGAAATACGGCACCCGCGACGGCGGGCGGACGATCCTGCGCCTGGCCCCGCAGGGGGCGGACGACGGGCGGGTGCCCGGCGCCCGCTCCCCCGCCGGCGCCTGACGAGCAGGGCGACCGCCGGTCACCGCCCCGTCGACCGTCCTGCCGCCGCCCCGTCGACCCGCCGACGGCAGACGCGGGCGGCCGGCGTCAGCGCCGCAGGCGGATCGTGTAGGTACGCGACTGCGAGCCGTCCTCGCTGGTCACCTTCACGGTCGCCGTGCGGCTGCCGGCCTCCGGCTGGCCCACGACGACCGTGGCGTACGGGTCGGCGGCCACCGCGGTGACGCACGGCAGCTTGCCCCGGCGGGCCACCGTGTAGGACAGCTTCTCCGGGTCGAAGCCGGCCAGCGGCACCCCGTCGAGGGAGATGCCGGCGGCGGAGGCGTCCGACGACGTCCCGGGCGCGGCGGCGAAGACCTCGATCTCGCTGGCCGTGATGTGCCGGTCCGGGTACGCCGTGAGCACGACCCGCACCGCGTCCGTGGCGCCGGACACCGGCACCTCGACGGCGGGGGCGCCCGCCGTGCCCGTCGGGACGTCCACCGGCGCGCCGGCGTCGACCCAGCCGCCCTGCGGGTCGCGGACCTGGGCGCGCAGGCGCTGCGGATAGCTGTCGGAGCCGTCGCGGTAGAAGTGGACGACGGCCCGGGTGAGCGTCCGGCGCTCCGGCAGGGTGACCGTGAGGGTGTCGGAGGGGTTCTTCGGCCCCGACCGCCAGTTCGACCACGCCTTGTCCGTCAGCACGCCGTTGGCCAGGCCGTCCGGCGAGTAGCCGGGCTCGGTGAAGGTGGCGGTGACGCCGGCCGGGGTGGCCCGCTCCGGCACCGGCGGGGTCACCTGCACCCGCACGCTCGCCGCGAGGGCCCGCCCGTCGCCGGCGTCGGCCTGCCCGGTGAGGGTGACGACGCCGGGGGCGTCGAACGCGCCGGCCGGCGGCGGCTGCCAGCGCACCGGGCGCTGCACCGTCGCGCCCCGCCGGGCCACCGCGGTGACCGTGGCCGGCAGCTCCGGCTCGCCGCCGACGGCGGCCTTCGCCCGGGTGGGCCGCGTCGCCACGAGGGTGTCGACCACGACCGTCGCCCGGGCGACGTGGGCCCGCCCGAGAACGTCGGTGGCGCGGCCGGTCACCCGCACGGTGCCGGGCCGCTGCCACCTCGACGCGGCGGGCAGCCGCCAGGTGACCGGCAGGGTCCCCCGCGCGCCGTCGCGGTGGACCGGGACGACGGTGTCCGGCAGCGCCGGGGCGACCCCGGGGACCGTGAACGCGTCGGTGGGCGCGATCCGCAGGACCGTCTCGTCGGTGACCCGCCAGCGCTGGTTGGCCCCCGAGTTGGCCGGCCAGGAGGTGACCGCCGCGCCGTCGCCGGTGGCCTGGCCGCCGACCTCCAGCAGGCGGCGCGAGTCGACGTTGACGAGGGTGTAGTTGCCGTCGCCGGTGGTGGACAGGATCCACTGTGCTCGCGGGCCGGGCGCGGCGACGGCGGGGACGAGGGTGACGGCCTGGTCGAGGACGGCGAGCTGGCGGGCGCCGTCGGCGGTGGCGAGGGCGTACCGGGCCCGGTTGCCGGTGCCCCCGGCGAGCCGGGTGAGCCGCCACAGCTGGTCCACGCTCGCCGGGTCGGTGGTGCGGATGACCGCGCCGGAGGCGACGCCGCCGGCCGGGGCGAGGGAGCGGCTGCTCTGCACGCCGGTGAGGCGGTAGACGTGTCCGTCGCGCACCAGCGCCGCGCCGGGGGCGACCCCGGAGACGCCGGTGACGAGGAACGTCGTCACCGACTGGGCGGGCACGTCCACCCGGGCGGCGCGGTCGCGCACGGCGACGGGTGCGCCGCGCCGCAGCGCCCCGTCCGCGCTGGTGACGACGGGGGTCACCGTCGCGTTCGCGGCGACGGCGCCGAACGCCGACAGGTCGAGCGCGACGGTACGGGCGGCGGTGCCGTCGTTGACGTGCACGACGGTGGCCCGCCCGCCGGGGGCCACGGCGGCGACGCTGGAGGTGTCGTTCACGGCGACGAGCCGGTCGCCGGGGCGGATGTGGTGGGTGAAGTTGCGGACGGTGTCGAACTTGGTGTTCGTGTGGATCGGGCAGGTCCGCAGGGTGTCGGCGGCGGTGCAGTCGAACGGGAGCTGGATGCTGCCCCAGTTGGCGCCCTGCGGGAACTCGCCGCCGGGCTTCATGTTGTCGTAGTCCTCGACGGGCTGCCAGAACACCCACGCCGACGGTTCCAGCTCGCGCAGGTCGTCGACCATGTGCCGGGCCATCCCGAGGCCGGGGGCCATGCTGGTGAGGCTGTGCCCGTCGCCCCAGGAGCCCTCCACCTCGCTCATCCACAGCGGCTTGTCCTCGCCCTTGGCGATGTCGCGGGCGGTGGTGCGCTGGCCCGTGCCGTAGGTGTGCACGTTGAGCTGGTCGACCAGGCCGCGTACGTCGTCGGGGTAGGCGTTCCAGTTCGTGGCGAACGTGCCGGGGTTGGTCTCGTCCATGGCGGACACCCGGGTCCCGCTGCCGGCGGCGCGCAGCTCGGCGGCGACCGCCCGGAGGACCTGCTGCTGGAGGGCCGGGCCGGCGTGGGCGCCCTCCTGCCGGCCGCCGACCGGGTTGCCGTCGGCACCCAGCCGGGTGCCCCAGTAGGTGGTGTTCGGCTCGTTGAGCGGGTCGATCGTGTCGACGGTGATGCCGTGCGCGGCCTCGAGGCGCTGGGTGACCCGCACGAGGTAGGTGGCGAAGTCGTCGACCCGGTCGGCGCGGATCTGGTCGGCGGCGGGGTCGAAGCCGCCGGAGACGTACCCGCTGACGGTCTGGAACCACGGCGGCGAGTTGCTGAAGGTCTCCCACCGGGTGACGTCGCCCTTGATCCGGTCGACCCACCAGCGCTGCGCGCGGTCGGCATCCGGGTTCCAGTGCTGCGGGTTGTCCGGGTCCCACCAGTCGGTGTCGGCCCGGGTGGTGCCCTCGGGGGCCCGCCACCAGCCGGGCACCGCGCCGCCGGGGCGCAGGTAGTCGGGGACGTCGGGGGCGTTGCCGCCGCCGATGTTGTAGCGGGCGATGTTGAGGTTGAGGCCCTGCTCGCCGAAGACGAGGTCGGCCAGGCGCTGCCGGATCTCCTCCGGGTAGCCGCCGGTGGCGTTGGCGAACCAGACGAGGCTGGTGCCCCAGCCCTGGAACTCCTGTCCCTGGTAGGACGGGTCGGGGCGGACGGTGACCACCGGGGGCGCGGCCCCGGCGGCCGGCGCGGGGGCGGACGCGCCGGCGGCCGCTCCGGCGGCCGGCGCGGCGGAGGCGGGCGCGGCGGCGACGCCGAGGGCGACGACGGCCGCCGTGATCGCGGCGGCCAGCCCCCGGCGGGACGGGTGTCTGCTCATGTGGACGGTCTCCTCCGACGGGTGGTGGTGAGCCGGTGGACCGCGCCGCGTTCCTGCGGCGGGCGTGCTACCTCGATGTTTACGCAAACATCGAGGGTTGCGATGCTCCCAGTCGGCCCGTGGCCCGTCAAGCGCGCCCGGCATACTGGGCTGCGCCCCGACCAGACGCGGCGGAGGTGGCTCGGGCCGCGAGGCGAGGCGGGGCGGGAGGAGCGAGGCGGGATGAGTCCGTCCGGGCCCGACGGGGCGACCCGGGAGCCGGCCGGCGCGGGCCGACCCCGCGCCGGCCGACGGCGCGGCGTCTCGATGGCCGACGTGGCGCGGCTCGCGGGCGTCTCCGCGCAGACCGTCTCCCGGGTCTCGACCGGCCACCCCGGCGTCGTCGACAGCACGCGCGAGCAGGTCCTCGCCGCCATGCGGCAGCTCGGCTACCGCCCCAACAGCGCCGCCCGCGCGCTCAAGTACGGCGAGTTCCGCACCATCGGCGTCATCCTGTTCACCCTGTCGAGCACGGGCAACAGCCGCACCCTGGAGGCGATCGCCACCCACGCCGCCGACGCCGGCTACGTGATCACCCTCATCCCCGTCGGGGTCCCCACCCAGGACCGCCTGCTCGGGGCCTTCACCCGGCTCGGCGAACTCGCCGTCGACGCGGTCATCGTCATCATGGAGGTGCACCTGCTGGACGCGGCGACCGTCGCCGTCCCACCGGGCGTGCACGTCGTCGTGGTCGACTCCGACGCCGGCGACCGCTACCGGGTCGTCGACACCGACCAGGCCGACGGGGCCCGCCAGGCCGTGCACCACCTGCTCGACCTCGGGCACCGCACCGTGTGGCACGTGGCGGGACCGCGCGAGTCGTTCGCCGCGCAGCGACGCGCGCTGGCCTGGCGTACGACGCTGCAGGAGCACGGCCGCACGGTGCCGCCGGTGCGCCGCGGCGACTGGTCGGCGGAGTCCGGCTACCGCGCCGGCCTCGACCTGGCCGACGAGGCAGACTGCACGGCCGTCTTCGTCGCCAACGACCAGATGGCCCTCGGCGTGCTGCGCGCGCTGCACGACCGGGGCCGGCCGGTGCCCCGCGCCGTCAGCGTCGTGGGCTTCGACGACATCGCCGACGCGGGGGCGTTCATCCCACCCCTGACCACCGTCCACCAGGACTTCGCGGAGGTCGGCCGCCGCTGCGTCGAGGCGGTGCTGCGCCAGGTCCGCACCGGCGTGCCGGAGACCGGCACCACCCTGGTCTCCACCCGCCTCGTGGTACGCGAGAGCACCGCGCCCCCGCCGGGCGGCTGAGCCGGCGGCGTGACCGGCCGGCGGCGGTGCGTGACGGGTTGCTACGGTGTGCGGGACGGTCACCGGTGTGTCCCCTGGGGAGGGTCGGCATGTGGGCGGACGAGGCCGCGCTGGACGCGGCGACCCGCCGGCTCGACGAGTGGGAGTCGTCG
Source organism: Micromonospora sp. WMMD712 (assembly GCF_029581295.1). Lineage (NCBI taxonomy): Bacteria > Bacillati > Actinomycetota > Actinomycetes > Micromonosporales > Micromonosporaceae > Micromonospora > Micromonospora sp. WMMD712. Next base: position 117,587 of record NZ_CP120743.1, on the reverse strand, counting down.
CTCGCCGACCGGGCCGCCCGCGCGCAGGCGCTGTCGGCGCGGACGCGGGCCCTGACCGGCACCGCCCGCAGCCCCGACCGCGCGGTCGAGGTCACCGTCGACGCCACGGGTCTGCTGGTCGACCTGCGACTCGACGAGCAGACCCGGCAGCACCCGGCGGCACACACCGCCCGGCAGATCGTCGCCACGACCCGGGCCGCGCACGCCGACCTGCTGCGGCAGCTCACCGAGGCGACCACGCAGACCCTCGGCGACGACGACCCGGCCGGACGGGCGATCATCGACGGTCACCGGCGGCGGCTCGACCCCGGCCAGGGCCCGCCCGATGGCCGCCGGTGACGGCATCCGGGTCGATCCCGACGACCTGATCGCACACGCCACCCATGTCGACCGCTGCGCCGACAGCCTCGACACCACCCGCCAGGCCGGCCAGCACGTCCGGTTGGGCGCCGACGCGTACGGCCAGCTGTGCGCGATCATGCCGGTGCTGCTCGACGGCCTCCAGCGGACCCTGGTCGACGGCATCGGCACCGCAGCGGAGTCAGTGCGCGACACCGCCGGCAGGCTGCGGTCCAGCGCCGAGCGCTACCGGGCCGCCGACGCCCGCGCCGAGCAGCTGCTCCACCGAATACGGGACCACCGGTGACCGGCAACCCGCTCGTCGCCGCCCCGGCGGGCGGCGCGCCCAGCGCGTGGGCCGGCATCTGGATCTGCGAGGACATCGAGCTCATCGCGCAGGGCGTACGCGACGGCAGTTGGATCGACGGCAGCCTCGGCGTGGTAAGCGCCGGCCTCGACGCCCTCGCCTTCGTCTCCGACCCCGTCGGTGCCCTGCTGCAGTACGGCATCGCCTGGCTCATCGAGCACGTCAAGCCCCTCAGCGAGGCGCTGGACTGGCTGGCCGGCGACCCGGCGCAGATCACCGCGCACGCGCAGACCTGGCGCAACGTCGCCGCGTCGCTGCGCGACGACGCCGCCGAGCTGGCCCACGCCGCACGCACCGAGGTCGCCGGCTGGGGCGGCGACGCCGGCCCCGCCTACCGCGCCTGGGCCGCCGGGCAGCACCAGGCGATCGGCGGCCTCGCCCAGGCCGCCGACACCCTGGCCGCCATCACCGAGGGCGCCGCCGGCCTCGTCGCCGCCGTCCGGCTCCTGGTCCGCGACGCCATCGCCACCTGCGTCTCCCGCCTCATCGTGTACGCGGGAGAACTCGTCGCCACCGCCGGCCTCGCCACGCCGGTGGTCGTCGAACAGGTCACCACCACGGTGGCAGCGTGGGCGGCGCGGATCGCCCGGCTGCTCTGCGGACTGCTGGCCAGCCTGCGCCGGCTGATGCCGCAGATCCGCCGGCTCGGCGAGCTGATCGAGAAGCTCAAGCAGGCATTGGGACGGCTACTCAGCGGCGGTCGAACAGGCCGAAGGGAACCGTCGCAGCCACTGCCGCCTCACAGTCCCGGGCCGCCGCGTCTCGATGAAGAGCGGCGGATCCACGAACTCGGCATGGATCCGGCGACGGGCAAGTTCCGGCCCAGGGAGGCCGAGACGGCTGCCCGGCTGGAGCGAGAACTGGACGTCACTTTGACCCGTGCACCCGAAGGCTCGTCTGCCGACTGGATCGATGGCAGCGGGCGCACGTACGACGCAGTGGGCAACTTCCCAAGCCAGTACTTCGACCGGCAGTGGCCTCAGCTGCAATATCAGATTGAGCGACACCTGACCAAGGCCGACCTCGTGCCGGTCGACGTCTCGCAGTTCTCCGGGGAGCAGGTCGCTAGGATCGAGCAGTTCATAGCAGATCGGGGCTTGGGCCCGCGAGTGTTCATTGTGGGGAAGTGATGGCTGGCCTCATCGTGCTGAAGCCCGGCGTCGACTGGACGGTGACGGGCGGCCTGTTCGACTGGGCGCTGGAGTTCCTCATCCCGAGGCTTTCCGACAGGACGGTCGCGGACCAGCTCCAAGAAGTCGTCGACAACAACCTCGGCTCGGTCTGGGTTCACGAACTGCCGCCAGATGCGCAGGCGGAGATCGTCAGCCACTGGCGGCAGGGCCTGGTGGCCGCAGGAAAGCAGGAGCTGCCTGAGAGCGAGCACAAGGCCGACGTGATTCACCGCCTCCAGGAGCTGGTGGATGCCACCTACACCGCCGGTTATCCAGGATGAGGTGAGGCCGACGCATTGAAGACGGTGGGGTTCTTCCGGGAACTCGGCCCGGACCCGGTCGAGGTCTATGCTGAGAGCATCCATGCTCACCTGGCTCCGGATCCACTCCCCGACACCGATCGCGTGACAAGCTACCTGCGCGACGGGCACGAGTTGATCGACGTCATGGGCGCAGAGCTGGACGTCCTCGGCAGCGGCCGACACCTCGTCGGCGGGGCGTCGGTCATGACCGACGGCGAATGGATCTGGCGCGACGACCTCCGATTCTACGTGGCCACCTACCACGTACGCCTCCCGGACGACTTCCTCGCCTACATCCGCGCGAACGACCATCACGTTCCTGACCTTCGGATCGGGGATCTTCGCGCGGCGGGCAAGGAAGCGATGCTCATCCTTGGCTACCATCGGCCGCCGGCCGCATCGCTCTACTGAACAGCGTCCACCCGTGACCGGTGGTCGACATCCAGGCGATGAAGCGCATCGCCCAGGCGTTTGGGCTTCGGGGCCGGGCGACGGATGGCGTCGGGCAGCTCAGATTCGGAGACCGGGCCACCCGGAACCGGATCGCCGCACGTCCCCTCGACGCGCCGGCCGAAGACCACGGACCGGGTGTCCCTGACTATCGGTTGCGCACGTAGCCCGGTCGGGCACGCAGGTCACGATCCTGACCGCTCCAGCTGACAGGCACCACCCCTCCGTCGGCACCGCCAGGCGGGGTGACTGCCTCCCGTCGAATAGGGAGCTGAGTCATGTACGACATCACCATGCCCGGTGCGCTCTCGGCGGGGGTGACCACGCCCCAGCCCGGTCCGGTGATCAAGAGAAAAGCGTCAAAGTTGATCTCTACAATGACCCGAATCTCTTGATCACCGGGCCACGCTGGGCCGAGCCGGGCGGGGTTGGAGCCGGATGGGCATGGGGTGGCAGGGGTAGCCGGTGATGTCGTAGACGACTCAGCTCCGTAGGGGCCGGTGCACCGCATCAGCCGTCACGGCCCACAGCTCCCGGTTACACCGGTCGGGCCGGTCGCGCCCAGGCCAACCCCGGTCCGACTAGGCCGTGTTTCGTAGCGGTTGACGGCGTGGCGGTGGTCGCTAATCGAGGAGGTCTCCGGTAGAGTTGGGGTCACGTCCGCGCTGGTGGTGTAAGAGACGGCCATCGCGTGATCCGGTCTGATGCTATGCGGCGATCGGGGTGGGGTCGGGTTGGTCGGTGTCGTGTTGGCTGGTGTCGACGGTGATCAGGCGGGCTTTGGCCAGTAGTTCCAGGCCCATGTAGCGGCGTCCTTCGGTCCATTCATCGGTCTGCTCGGCCAGGACAGCACCGACGAGGCGGATGATCGCCGCCCGGTTCGGGAAGATCCCGACGACGTCGGTGCGCCGGCGGATCTCTTTGTTCAGGCGCTCTTGCGGGTTGTTCGACCAGATCTGACGCCAGATCTCGCGCGGGAAACTGGTGAACGCCAGGAGGTCGTCGCGGGCGGCGTCGAGGTGCTCGGCCGCGGTGGGGAACTTCGCTTCGATCGTCGCCACGACCCGCTGGAACTGGGCTCGGACGGCGTCGGCATCAGGCTGGTCGAAGATCGTGCGCACAAGGGTCGCGATCCACGGCTGCGCCGACTTCGGCACCTTCGTGAGCAGGTTGCGCAGGTAGTGGGTGCGGCATCGTTGCCAGGTGGTGCCGGGCAGGGCTGCGCCGATCGCGGCGACGAGGCCGCGGTGGGCGTCGGAGATGACCAGTTGGACGCCGGAGAGTCCGCGGGCGGTCAGGGATCGCAGGAACGCCAGCCAGCCGGCGCCGTCCTCGTCCGAGGCGACGTCGACGCCGAGGACTTCACGCTGGCCGTCGGCGTTGACCCCGACCGCGACCAGGGCGTGGACGTTGACGGTCCGGCCGTGTTCGCGGACCTTCATGGTCAGCGCGTCCATCCACACAAACGTGTAGTGCGCGGCGTCCAGGGGCCGGTTGCGGAACGCCTCGACCTGGGCGTCGAGGTGGGCGGCCATCTCCGAGACCTGCGACTTCGACAGCTGCCGGATCCCGAGCTGCTCGACCAGCTTCTCCACCCGCCGCGTCGAGACCCCGAGCAGATAACTCGTGGCCACCACCGAGACCAGGGCCTGCTCGGCCCGTCGCCGATGCGTCAGCAGCCAGTCGGGGAAGTAGCTGCCCTGACGGAGCTTGGGGATCGCCAGGTCGATCGTTCCGGCGCGGGTGTCCCACTCCCGAGGCCGGTAGCCGTTGCGCGAGTTGACCCGCTCGTCGCTGCGTTGCCCGTAGCCGGCGCCGCAGATGGCATCCGCCTCGGCGGACATCACCGCCTGCGCGAACGTGCGGATCATCGCCTGCAACACATCCGGCGACGCGCCCTCAATCTGCTCGCGCAGCAGGTCAACAGGGTTCACACTCTCTGAAGCGGCCATCGCGCTCTCTCTTCCTTCTCTGACTTGGTCGTCTTGAAGGATCGACGCGATGGCCGTCTCTCATCTACGCAACACGCCCATCACGGGCAAGTCGTACACCACTCCCGTGGACGCAACCGTAGTTTTGGTTCAGCGACCAAGCTAGAACTTCACACCGGAGACCTCGTGCCGAGCGTAGCGGCAGCGAGGCGACATGACCTGACCGACGTGCAGTGGGCGGTACTCGAGCCGTTGCTGCCTGCGGGAACGGGTCATGCTCGGCCGCGCAGATGGACCATGAGACTGATCATCGACGGGATCCGGTGGCGGGTCCGGACCGGGTCACCGTGGCGGGACGTCCCCTTGCCCTACCCGCCCTGGCAGACCCTGTACCGGTGGTTTCGGCGCTGGCAGCGTGACAGCGTCTGGTCTCGGATTCTCACCTTGTTGCAGGCCAGCGCGGACGCGGCGGGGTTGATCGGCTGGACGGTGAGCGTGGACTCGACCATCAGCCGCGCCCATCACCACGCCGCCGGGGCCCGCCGCGACGGTCAGGCTCAGAAAGAGCCCCCCGGTGGTGTGCAGACCGAACCGGCAGATCACGGGCTCGGCCGGTCGAGGGGCGGCTGGACCACCAAGACCCATCTGGCCTGTGAACAAGGCCGCAAACTGATGGCCGTGGTGGTGACCGCCGGACAACGCGGCGACAGCCCACAGTTCATCCCCGTGCTGGCCAGGATCCGCGTCCCCCGCGCCGGTGGCGGCCGGCCACGGACCCGCCCCGACATGGTGCTGGCCGACAAGGCATACACGTCCAAGGCCAACCGCTCCCACCTGCGATCCCGCAGCATCCGGGCGTGCATCCCGAGCAAGACCGACCAGGACGCGCACCGCAAGGCCAAAGGCTCCAAAGGCGGACGTCCGCCCGCGTTCGACCCCGACCTCTACCGCCTGCGTCACGCCGTGGAGTGCGGCATCAACCAGCTCAAACAACACCGCGCCATGGCCACCAGGTACGACAAACTCGCCGTGCGCTACGAAGCCACCCTCACCATCGCCGCCATCAACCAATGGCTCCGCGCCCTACGAAACACGGCCTAGATCAGGTCGGCTTCGTCGGGGGTGTCAAGCTGCGCCTGGTCGTAGAACCAGCGCAGGTGGTCGAGCAGCGCCTCGCGGGCGTCGGCGTCGGCGAGGACCGTTAACGGAAAGCCCGGCCGCAAAGTCAGCTTGGCAGCGGCGATCCTGACGCCCGGCAACTGGTTCAACCGCTGCCGCAGTTCCTCCCGCAGGGTCACGTCGTCAAACGGCGTGCGGACGCTGAGGTGCTGGAAGACCACCTCGAACTTTCCGCCCGGGTAGATCACGGCCGGCCAGATGCTGCCCAGTTCGTGTTCCCTGCGCCGGGCCATCAGGAAGCAGGATGTCTCCCCGCCGGTGCCGTAGGACAGGGTCCCGCCCAGCGTGGTCCATTCCTCGAGCAGCACGAGCACGGCGGTGGTGACGGCCGGGCTCTGCCGGGCGGTGAGCTGCTCGATGAACCGGTCGGCGTAGGTCCCGCCCTGGCCCGGCCCGGGTCGGGGGGCACGTTCGGGCAGTTCCTCCGGCGTGATGCCGGCGAGCTGCGCCAACTCCTCGACGGTGATGCGCTGGGCCTGGTCGGCGCGGCCGTGCTGGTCGAACGTCACGCCCTCGCCGCGCAGCACGTCGCGCGGGTCGTCGGTGCGGCCGGGTTCAAGCCACTTGAAGTTGCCCGCGACGATCCCGCCGGCCTGGAGCACCCGGTGGGCGTTCAGGGTCGGGTGGTTGGCCAGCCGGTTCCCCACCGGTTGCGGCGCCGTGCCGATCAGGGCGGCCAGGTCACCGTAGGTGGTCCACGAGCCGGCCGGCAGCTCGGCGAGGGCCTTCGCCAGCACGTCCCAGGGCACGTCGGACTGGTTGCCGCTTTCCTCGGTGGGGCCCGGCCAGCTGGTGATGATCCGTTCGGCGAGGGCGTCGGCCCGCGCCAGGATCTCCGAGCGGCCCCACCGCTGCCGGTCGGCGATGTCCCGGCTCAGCTGGACGCCGCTCTTCGCCAGGGCGGTCCGCTTGGCGGCAAACGGCTTGTTGCTCAGCTCCGAGTTGTAGCCGGTGAGGGTCAGGTTGCCCAGGGTGTGCACGAGGGCGTCGTGCGCCTCGCCGGGGGTCTCGTCCGTGTCGAGGTCGGCGGCGAGCATCTGCGCCCACTCTTCGCTGAGGGTCTGCGGCAGCACGTGTTCGATGGTCAGCTTCTCCAGCGCCACCGGCTCCTTGCTGCCGTGGGACTCCTCCAGCCAGCGCAGCACCAGGCTGCGCTGGCTGGCCCGGCCGTTGAGATAGAACGGGATAGTCCGCACCAGGGCACGCAGGCTCGCGTCGGTGGCCCAGTGCTTGCGGCCCGTCGACAGGTACTTCCGCACCGCCTCGTGGACCGGCAGGTCCCGGTCCATCTCGGTGACCACGGCGAGCAGGATGCGGTTGATGTTCATCGTGCTCCGGCCGATCAGCAGCCGCCGGACGAAGAAGCTCTCCAGGTACAGCATCGCGGCGGCGATCTGCTCGGAGGTCGCCGTGCCCTGGTCCCGTCGGTCGAGCAGGTGCAGGAGCACCGGGTAGACGGTGGTGGTGCCCCACGCGCTGAGCCGCTCCAGCCGCTGTCGTACGGCCGGGTCGTGTTCCTCTGCGGGGTGCAGGATCACCCGCAGCAGCGCGCCGAGCCGGCTGAACCGCTGCACCTCGGCTTCGACGTCCGCTTCGGTGCGCAGCTTCTCGAGGCGGGCCTGCTGGGTCGAGTACGTGTCGCTCTGCTTGACCTTCGGATCGCGGTGCACCAGGTCGAGCCAGAAGAGCAGGACCAGCTCCGTCGGGGTGAACCGCTGCTGCAGCGGCAGCCAGAGCGACTCGTAGACGGCCTGTCCCCGGTTGGGCAGCCGCATGAAGATGTAATTGCGCAGCAGGTCGGCCTGGGTGAGCGTCAGCCCGGTGTTGTTCAGCGACTCGAAGATCCGGTAGACGTTGTCGCCGGTTCTGGCGGTGATCGCCACCAACGCCAGGCCGGTGATCACGGCGCTCTCGATCTGCTGGACGGTGATCGGCTCCTCGGCGGCGGCGAGGTTGTTCAGCGCCTTGGCGAAGAACCGGTACGCCCGGCCCACCGCGTTGTCCCCGCCGGCCTGCGGCGTGGACTTTACGCAGGCCACGTACGCGTCCCGGTCGGCCTGGGTGGGGACCAGCTTCAACCAGCGCTGCTCCTCGAACGGGTTGGTCAGGTACTGCTGGTCGAGCCGGAGCCGGTGCTTCGGGCTCACGTGCTCGGCCAGGTGGTCGCGGATGGCGCAGAGCAGGATGGTCAGCGTGGTGAGCCGCTGCTGGCCGTCCACCACGAGGTATTCGGCGACGCCGACCGAGCCCATGGCCGGGCTGGGCGCGAGCACCAGCGAGCCGATGAAGTGGGTGGCGGCCGGGTGGTCGGCCCGGTCCCTGGCGAGCTGGCAGACGTCGTCCCAGATCCGTTCGAACTGAAGCTCGGTCCACGAGTAGGTCCGCTGATAAAGCGGCACAAGGTATTGCCTCGTGCCCTCCAGCAGACCCTGCAACGTGGTTTCCTGCGCCGTGACCATCCCGCACCCGTCCCCTTTGGACCCACCCTTGAGCCGGCAAGACAACCAGATCAGTGCAGCCGGGGGCAACACGCATGGCAGGTTGCCGCGTCGGATAGCCGACAGCGGTTGGCGGTCACCCGATCGGGCGGCGCAATGGGCACGAGCGACCGCACCCACTGACCGAAAGTGCATAGCCAGAAAGGAGCACCGCCGGGCGTTCCGACACATCCCGCAGATTGCATTCGATTAGCTCGAATAAATTAGCTATCCGACCATTGCCGCAACTACCGCAACTCAACGATCCGCAGACATCCATTCACGACATGTCACAGCATTCACGACGCCACACGTCTCAACAACAGAACGATTCCGGGGTGAATATGGCGGCGAATACATTCGATCCCGTATCCATAGATGCAGATCATGACGCCTGAATGCCCTGGGAGGAACGATGTCCACTGAAGCCGACGCGGCGCATTCAGCGCCCGCCCGACCCGCCGGCCCGGAACGGCCGGCGTCGCCACCGCCCGTCGGCGAGCCGGACCACGCCGGCCCGCCCGACCGGCCGCGCACCAGGTTCCGTGGCGACATCGAGGGAATCCGCGCGGTCGCCGTGGTGACGGTGATGCTGTTCCACGCCGGCGTGCCGGCGCTCTCCGGCGGCTTCGTCGGCGTCGACGTCTTCTTCGTCATCTCGGGCTATCTCATCACCACCCAACTGTTGTCCGAACAGAACCGGACCGGCGGGGTCTCGTTGATGGGCTTCTACGCCCGCCGGGCCAAGCGGCTGCTGCCGGCGGCCAACGTGGTGCTGCTGACGGCAGCGGTGTTCGTGTTCCTGATGGTGCCTCGTGGCCGGTGGGGTCAGATCGGCGGCGACATCATCGCCGGGGCGTCCTACCTGTTGAACTGGCGGCTGGCCGAACGCTTCGCGAACCCCGACCCGACGATGCCGCCGTCCCCCGTACAGCATTTCTGGTCGCTTGCCGTCGAGGAGCAGTACTACCTGATCTGGCCGTTGCTGATCCTGCTGGCGGTGGCGTTGGCCAAGGTGTCCGGCGCCCGGGTGAAGCCGGTCCTGGCGACGGCGCTGGGCCTGCTGGCCGCCGGCTCGCTGGCCTGGTCGGTGACCACCACCGTCGGCGCGCAGTCCCCGGCGTTCTTCCAGACGACCACCCGGATCTGGGAGCTGGCCGTCGGCGCGGGCGTGGCCATGTCGGTCGGGGCGTGGGCCCGGCTGCCCAGGCCGGTCGCTGTCGTGCTGGGCTGGGCCGGGCTGGCGGCGGTGCTGGTGGCCTGCCTGTCCTTCACCCCGATGATGGACTTCCCCGGCTACACGGCCGCCCTGCCGGTGCTGGGCACCGCGGCGGTCATCGCGGCCGGCTGCGCCGCCCCGGCCAGGGGCGGGGTGGGGACCGCGCTCGGGGTCGCGCCGCTGCGCTGGGTCGGCGCGCTGTCGTACTCGCTGTATCTGTGGCACTGGCCGATGATCGCGATCGCGGCCACCTACTGGGGACCGCTGTCGACGTCCACCGGGCTGCTGGTGATCGCGCTGTCGACCGTCCCGGCCTGGTTGACCTTCCACTTCGTGGAGAACCGCATCAGATACTCCCGGCGGGTCTCGCAGTCGCCACGGCTCGCCCTGGGCATCGGGGCCGGTTTCTCCGCGCTGGGCGCGCTGGCCGGCGTCGCGCTGCTGCTGGCGGGCTGACCGGGTCCGGCGCCGACCGTCCACCCGGTCGGCGCCGGGCCGACGGCCGCGATGTCAGACCGACGGAAAATGGTACGGCCCAGAATGTCTGATCCTGGCCCGGTCGCTCGTCGGTAGGACGAATGCCGCCCGGCGGCCTGCCGAGCGGTTCCGGCCATGGAGGTTGACATGACGTACGCCTATGACGCGGAGCTGGCGCCGTGGGTGCCGATGCTGCCCGTCCTCGACCTTCGCGACCCGGCCGCCGCGCGCGAGGTCGGACGGGCCATCGCGGCCCAGCTTCCCCCGCCCGACCTGACCGGCCTCACCGTGCTCGACCGCACGGTGCCCGGCCCGGCCGACGCCCCCGCCGTCCGGGTCCGGATCTACACCCCGCAGCCGGCAAGGACGCCGATGCCGGCCGTCCTGCACCTGCACGGCGGCGGCTTCGTGCTCGGCGACCTGGCGCTCGAACACGCCGACGCCGCCGCGTTCGCCACCGGCACCGGGGCCGTGGTGATCGCCGTCGACTACCGCCTCGCGCCGGAGGCGCCCTTCCCGGCGGCGCTGGAGGACAGCTACACGGTGCTGTGCTGGCTGGCCGGCAACACCGACGAACTCGGCGTGGACCCCACCCGCCTGGGCCTCTACGGCCGCAGCGCCGGTGGCGGGATCGCCGCCGGCCTCACCCTGCTGACCCGCGACCGTGGCGGCCCGCGGCTGGCCATGCAGTATCTCGACGTCCCGGTGCTCGACGACCGGCTCGACAGCGTGTCCATGCGCGCCTACGTCGACACCCCAATCTGGAATCGCCCCAGCGCCGAGCTGGGCTGGTCCCACTACCTCGGTGACAGCGTCAGGCCCGGCGACCCGGGCGTGTCGCCGTATGCCGCCCCGGCCCGCGCCGAGGACCTCGCCGGGCTGCCGCCGGCGTTCGTCTCAGGCTGCCAGTTCGATCCGGTACGCGACGAGGGGATGCGCTATGCGCAGCGGCTGGCCCAGGCCGGCGTGCCGACCGAGGCGCACCTGTATCCGGCCACGTTCCACGGTTCGGCGCTGGTGACCGAGGCGGCGGTGTCGCGGCGGATGCAGCGGGACGCGGTGGCCGCCTTCCGTCGGATGCTCTGACCGCCGACGATGGGCATCGAGTCAACTGCCGAAGGAGATGCCACCGTGGATGTCGCGCCTGGACGACCGGGCCGCTGACGTCACCGGAGACCGAGTTCACCACCCCATCCGTATCGGCGGCGAGGGCCGCTTCCACCATCGCCCACCGGTTGCGGAACTCGACGGCGCCGGTGAGGCGTACCGGGTACTTGGCCGGCCCGAGGAGGCCGTGGCCTTCCACCTGTGCGCGGCGACCACCCACTGCCAGCTCGGCGACACCTGGCAGCTGGCCCTGACCCTGGATCGCCTAGCCGCCGCCCTCGCCGAGGCGGACCGCCCCGAGGAGGGGGCGGCAGCCAGGCAGGAGGCGCGAGGCCTGCTCGCCACGTTCGGTGACAGCCGCGCCGCCGCCCTGCTGGACTACCGCGATGCGGTCGGAAGAGACTGAGCCGCGCAGCGGCCGCGTCGTCGGCTGCCGTCCCGGTGGGGCCGGTACGATCGGCGCATGAGCTCAGAGGCGGTTGGCAGGCACATGCCTTCGGTCGTGACGCTCGACGACCTCACCGCGATGATGGCCGCGGATGACCACCACCGATACGAGATCAGCCCCGAGGGTGTCCTGACGGTCGCACCGCCGCCGGGATACGCCCATGCGATCATCGCGACCCGGCTCATGGTGTGGCTCGCCCAGGGCGGCATTCCGGCGGACCGGATCGCCCAGGCCGTCGGGCTGCGCATCCCGGGCCGGCACGGCGGCGTCGGCGGGCGCATCCCCGACCTGGTCGTCTGGAGCAAGGCCCAAGCCGACGGGGTCTGGCTGCCGGTGGCCGACGTGCTCCTCGTCGTCGAGATCGTCTCCCCCGGCTCCGAGGGCATCGACACGGTGACCAAACGCAACGAGTACGCCGCCGCCGGCATCCCGCAATACTGGGTGGTCGACCAGGATCCGGCGCAGACCGTCACCATGCACCGGCTCGACGGCGACCGCTACGCCGTCCGGGCGTCAATGCCGCTCGCCTGGGTCCTCAACGCCAGCCCGGCTGACCACGACCTCGACTGACTGAGCATGGCTGGCTCGCAACACCGGCGCGCCGGGATGACCTGCGCGCGAAGATCAAGGCCGGCATCTACCCGCCAGGGAGCAAGCTGCCCTCCGCGCGCCTCCTGGCCGAGGAGTACGACACGAGCCACATGACCATCCGGCGCGCCCTCGACTCCATGATCGAACGTGACGAGCTGGTCGGCCGTACGGGCATCGGCGTCTTTGTTGCCGACGATTCGGGGCAGAACCCGTAAAATGCCGTCAGGATCCCGAGGCCATGCTCTCGCAGCCTCGCCTGAACGCCTCAGTCCTTGCGGCGGCGAGGCTCTCGAATCCGGGAGAAGACGACGGCGTCAGCGCGCCGGTCGGGGAAGGTGACACTCAAGGTCATCCTCGCGCCAGGGACGGAGGCGAACAGCCCCGTCGGTGAGTGCCACGGCAGGATAGCCAAGCCCCATCCCACCAACGCTACCGCCGCAGCCAACCCCACATCCCCCGGTGATCAAGAGGAAAGTGTCAGGATCGTTCTCCGGGCAGACGCAAACCTCTTGATCACCGAAGATGCGGTCGGGGGTGCGGCGGCCGGGTGCGGGTGATGTCGCATGCGACTCAGCTCCATATGTGCCCCCGGTGTCGGCTGCCATCTTCCACAGACAACGGGAAGGGGCGGCACCGCCGCCCCTTCCCGTACTGCGGTGCACCGCGTCAGGACAGGAACTTGTCCAGGGCCGCCTCGATGGTGCCGCTGTCCGGCGAGGCGTACGACTTCATGGTGACCTTGTTGTACGAGATGAAGCTCGGGCACCGGTTGGCCGGGGCGTTCACGGTGCCGCCGTCGCCGATCTTCTCCGCGGTCTTCGCCGCGTAGAAGGTCATGGTGTAGCGCGACGAGATGTAGGAGATCGTGACCTGCTTGCCGGAGTTGTCCTTGTAGTCGCACTTCTTGGGCGCGCCCTCACTACCCTCGTCGACCTTCAGGCAGGCGACCACCGACACCGACGTGAAGTCGGCCGACTTCGCGTAGTACGGCTTCGCGGAACTGACCGACTTCGTCGACCAGAACGTGGGCCGTTCGATGGAGTTCGCAAAGGTGTACGCCTTCGCGCCGGACGGGCCGCTGTAGGTCGCCGCGTTGAGGATCGGGCTGCCGTCGCACACGCCCGACAGGTCGCTGGAGTAACGCGCCGTCACCGCGTTGTTGTTGTTCGGCTGATCCGGGGACTCGGTCGGCTCGGGGGCGGCCGAGGGCTCCGTGCCGGGCTGGGGGTTGCCGGTGGTCGGGCCCGCCGTCGCGGGGCCGGACGCGACCGGGGTGGGGTCCTCGTCGTCGCCGACGAGGGCGAGCCCGATGCCGGCGCCGCAGATCGCGAGGACGACGACCACGGCACCGGCGGCCAGGCCGATGATCAGGCCCCGGTTCGACTTCTGCGGCGGCGGGATGGGAGCGCCGAACTGCGGCGGCCCCGGCTGGCCGTAGGCGGGCTGGCCGTAGCCCGGCTGGCCGTACGCGGGGTACCCGGCGGGCTGGGCGGGGGCGGGCGGCCCACTCCACGGGGTGACGTTCGGATCCGGCTGCCCTCCGTACGGAGGGTGATTGTTGCTCATCTGAAGCCCTTATCGCTATCGGCGGGTGCCACGGCACGGGATCATGAAACAGGGTAGTGAGCGGCGCAAATTGTCGCCCTCCCGATCGGGGTGGGTGACCGACGTCGATCACGCCACGTCAGGAGTCATGACTTTCCGTGTGGGGCACGCTGCGCTGGCGATTCGCCTCCGATGGGGGAATGGGCCCTTTGGCCGCCGGTTGCGGGTTTCGGGAGCGGGAAACACCTCCTGGTGGTCGGTGGGAGCCGTCCCGCCGAGCAAGCAGTTCGAAGTGTGACGCAGATTACTGAACCGGAGTAGGGGTAGGGCGAAGGCCCGCCGGGAGGGGGCGGGTCAGGACACCGGCTCCCGGACGTCCATGCGTTCCACCAGCCCACCCCGGATGGTGTACAGGTGGTGCACCACCTGGTCGGCCAGCACCTCCCCGTCGAGGGTCCTGACGACCTGGTGCACCTCGACGCAGATCCGCCCGTCGGGCTCCGGGGTGATGGCGCGCGGTTCGACCCGGGGGTCGATCGAGTCGAGCTGACGCCGCCAGTACTCGCGCACCGCCGCCGGGCCGGTGGCGCGTACACCGTCGATCATGTTGGGCCAGTCGACCTCTGGGCTGAGAACGCTGACGATGTCGTCGATGTCGCGGGCGTTGAACGAGGCGTACAGGCGGCGGAGCAGTTCCGTCACCCCCGGTTCCAGATCGGTCGTCATGCCCCGAGTCTGGCAGCCAAGTCCGGCAGATCAAGTGAATCGCATTATCAGCCGATTTCACGTTTCCGGTGTGGCCTTTCGGCCTCGGGGAAGCTGGTCACATCGGGTTCCAGCCGTCGGAGCCCGCGAGATACTTCTGCGGCGTGTAGTTGGCCGCCTGCGCGTCGCTGAGCTGCGGACGGTTGCTGTTGACGCCCGCGCCGGCGCCGGTGTTGCGGTATTCCAGGAACCGGGCGTTCTGCCAGGCGTTGCCGGACATGTCGGTCCAGGGCTGGGCCGTCTTGATGGTGCCACTGAGCGACGACTCCCGGTACAGCACCTGGGCGGTGGGGCCCCACGGCCGGCCGAGGTTGGTGGTGTTGCCGGTCGCGCCGGTGATCGTCGAGCGGTAGATCAGCATCCCGTACGTCTTGGTGGCGGGCGTGCGGGCGGCGGTGATCGGCCCGCCGGTGGACCGCTTCTCGTAGATCGAGGCCCGGTCGAGCACGACGGTGCCACCGCCGAAGATGAAGTCGACGGTGCCCTCCACGTAGGAGTCGACCACGTAGGCGCGGGTGCTGTCGTTGACCAGGAAGGTGTCCTGGTCGCCGAGCAGCCGCACGTTGCGCAGCACCGCGCGGTCGGCGTTGAGGTGCAGCGCGACCGCCTGCTGGTCGCTGTTGTTCCAGTTCTCGACGTAGTCGTTGGAGATCGTCAGGTTCTCCGCGACGAAGTTGGCCCCGTAGACGAACATGCTGGCGCTGTTGAAGGTGCCGTGGGTGGCGGCGTAGTTGTTGTAGACGAGCACGGTGTTCGACGGCGACGAGCCCAGGCCCCGCAGGGTGATGTGGGGCTTGTTGGCCGGCACCGTGACGACCTCGCGGTAGGCGCCCGGCTTGATGGTGATCGTGACCCGGGAGCTGTTGTTCGTCGGCACCGCGTTGATCGCGGCCTGGACGGTGCGGTAGGTGCCGGTGCCGTCGGCCGCCACGGTCGGCGTCCCGGCCGGCGGCGGGGTCGTCGCGGGCGGGGTGGTCGGCGGTGGGGTGGTCGGCGGCGGCGTCGTCGGGGGTGCGGTGGTCGGCGGCGGGGTCGTCGGGGGTGCGGTGGTGGGCGTGGTCGTGCCGGTGCAGGCGGTGCCGTTGAGGGTGAAGACGGTCGGCGCGGGATTGCTGGAGTTGTTCCAGGACCCGTTGAAGCCGACGTCCACCGCGCCGTTGGTCGGGATCGACGCGGTGTAGTCCGCGCTCGTCGCGACCACGTTGCCGCTGGCCGGGCTCGCGGTGAAGCCCCAGGACTGGGTCACGGCCTGACCGGCGGTGAACGTCCAGCCCAGCCGCCACCCGTTGACGGCGTCCCCGAGATTCTTGATCTTGATGGTGGCGCTGAAACCGCCGTCCCACTGGCTGGCCACCGCGTAGGTGACCTGGCAGCCGGCCGCGGCCTGCGCGGAGCCGGTGGTCGCGACGCCCGCGACGACCGTGGTGGCGGTGGTGAGGGCTGCGGCGGCCACCGACAGGACTCGCCGCCGCCTCGACAGAACGTTCACGCTGACTCTCCCCGGGGTCCTGGCCTGCGGGCGGGCCAGCCATCGAGCCTCGCCTATGTCACGGGGGCATATCGTGGCACGTCGCGGACGAGCTGTAAAGCGCTTTCCCCACCTCTTCGCGGTATCCCGGGAGAGCCGGCGGGGCGGTCGCCGCGACCCGCGCGACGACCGCCCCGCCGGGGACGCCACCGGACCGGGCCGTCAGGGCCGGTCGTCGATCGCGAGGTGGGCCGCGACGGTGAGCAGGTGCCACAGCTCCGGTTCGATCCGGTGCGCCGACGGCAGGCCGTAGAAGCGCCGGGTCCCGTACTCCCAGTCGAGGTCGCGGCGGGCCTCGTCGGCGGCGGCGAGCACGGCGTCCCGGCGGATCTCGGCCAGGCGCGTGGACTGCGCCACCAGGTCCCGCAGGATCAGCCCCAACCGTGCCTCGTCGCCGACCTGCTGGTGGGGCAGGCCGCGCTGCGACCGGGTCGTCCAGCCCAGGACGTGATCGCCGCCGTCGGAGGCGAGGATCGGCGACAGCCGCTCGTTGGCCAGGGCCACGGCCGCCGCCCGCAGCAGGTCGGCGTCGCGGCACAGCAGCAGAAGTTCCCCGCCGAGGCGGCCCAGCGGCCGGGCCAGGACGCCGTCGCCGACCAGCTTCTCCGAGTACGCCTCCAGCACCGCCGCGTTCTTCTCCTCTGCGAGCACGTGCGGCGACGGCGGGCTGGCCCGCCGCTGCTCGTAGGAGCGGCGCAGGTCGGTGAAGCCGTCGAAGGCCGCCAGCCGCAGGGAGTGCCGGGAGGCGAACAGCACGATCTTGTCGGTTACCGGTCGTTCCTCGGCCTCGTTGGAGGGGACGATGTCGTTCAGGTCGACCCGCTGCTGACGCAGGAACGCCCACAGGTCGCGGCTGAGCGCCTCACCCGGCGCGCCGGTCGGCGGCAGCGCCGCGAAGGCGTACACCTGCTGCTGCGGCTCGCCGTCGTCGTCCCGGGCCAGGTTGACCAGCCGGCGGTGCTCCTCGTCGTCGTAGTTGACCAGCCAGTCGCTGCCGTCGAGCAGCTCGCGGCCCAACTCGTCGGCCGGCACCCGGGACCGCTCAAGCAGCTCGAACACCGAGATCTGGCGCAGCGGCGCGATCAGCGGGCGGGCCCGGTCGCGCAGCGCCCGCACCACCGCCGCCGCCGGGCTCCCGGGCGTCGACGTCGACGCCAGCGCCAGCGTCGCCCCGCCCTCGGCGAGCGACACCCGCCAGGCCAGCGCCGAGGCCACGTCGGCCAGCCGGGGCCGCCGGCGCTCCCGGTCGGCGCCGCCCACCGACCGGTCGTACAGCCAGGCCTCGGTGTGGTGGTCGTCGACGGCGGGCACGACCCGGCGCAGCGGGAAGCGCTCGGCCTGCCGCCGCTCGTTGCGGACGTCCTCCATGGCCAGGCGCACGACGCGCGTCGCGTCGTCCACCGCGTCCCGCCAGCCCTGCGCCTCCTTGCGGACGACCGCGACGGTCTGCGTCATGCGCTCCAGCATCAGCAGCGTCCGCAGCTGGCAGTCGTGCTGGTAGTGGGCGGTCAGCAGCGCCTGCTCGGCCGCCAGGTAGTCGAGCTGGTGCCGGCCACGGCGCAGGCCCCGGTCCTCGCGGACCCGCTCCTCGGCCTCGTCCCGCGCGGCCTTGGCGACGCCGGGATCCGCGCGGGGGGCCTGCTCGACCCGGCTGCGGAACAGGTCGAGCCGCTGCTGCACCCGGTCCAGGAAGGCCAGCCCGCCGCGCGGGCCGCCGTCGCGCCGGGACATGATCCGGGCCACCGCGCCGCGCAGGGCGATCCCCCACTGCCGGTCGGTCTCCCGGGCGTGGTGGTCGGCCACCGGGTGCCACTGCTGCTGCGTCTTGAGGGTCAGCGGCGCGTTCTGCTCGCCCCAGAACATCCGCAGCGTCTCCTGGGTGGCGTCGACGACGAACTGCCCCCGGTGGTCGGTCCGCATCGGCCGGATGTCCTCGAAGGGCAGGCGCAGGTTGGGCAGGTCCGGCAGGCGGGGGCCGCCGCCGGGGGCGGTCAGCCAGCCCGACGACGGCGCCAGCAGCCCCTCCCGCGCCGGCTCGCTGTCGAGCTCCTGGAGCACCGGCGGCGGCTGCGCGCCCTCGGCGTCCCGCTCGTCGGTGGCCCCGGAGAGGAACTGGTCCACCTCCGGGCCCAGGTCGCCGACGGCGGTGGGCAGCGCGGCCAGCACGTCGGCGGCGGCCCGGTCGACCAGGCCGCGGATCACCGGCTCCCAGGCGTACTCGACGAGGTAGACGCCGAAGGTGGAGTAGAGGTCCGTCGCGCCGCGCGTGTACTTCTTCGCATTGACCCGGTAGCTGCTGAACGCGGGCCCGACCGTCGGCAGCAGGTGCGCGTAGACGGCGTCGGCGACCGCGACGGGGCAGACGGCCTCCGTGTCGTACGCCGGCAGGTGCCGGCCCGACGAGCGCGACCGGCGGCCGTCGATGAAGTACGTGTACTGCGCCGGCGCGGCGGTCATCTCGTGCCGGTTCCGCGCCGACCAGCGGAACTCCGCCGGGTGGGCGCGGTCGCTGTTCATCAGGCGGTCCAGTTCGCGCAGCAGCGCGTACCCGTTGGCCTCGCTGCGGGTGCGCTGCGGCCCGTCGAGCCGCCGCCGGAACGCGCCCGAGAGCACGCAGAACAGCGTCACGGTGAACCCGCCGCCGTGCTCCTGGCGCAGCTTCTGGAGGTACGCCAGCACGTCGAGCAGGATGCCCGCGCCGGTGCCGCCCGCCGTCGAGCTGACCACGTAGATGTTCGGCATGCTGTCGGCGTCGACGAGGGTGAGCTGGTCGAGCGCGTCCTCCAGCCGCTTCGTCACCGGCGTCGCGCCCAGCACGTCGGAGAAGAACGCCAGCCGGCCGAACGACCGGATCTGCCCGGCGCCCTCCACCAGGAAGGACAGGGCCTCGTCGTCGCGGATCTCCCGCGCGTCCTGCGGCCCGAACCACGGCACGACGGTGGGGTAGAACTCCTGCGCGACGTCCCGCCCCTGCCGCACCTTGTCGATCATGGAGCGGACCGAGCCGTCCAGGTACAGGTCCTCGGTGTCGACGTCGAGGCTCACGCCGTCGACCTGGGGGCGCGTGCGCCGGTCCACGTCGAGGGCGCGCAGCAGGACGGGCCAGTCGTAGGGGCGGCCCGCCGTCCGCTCCGACGCGCCCGGGTCGAGGCGCAGGTCCTGCCAGCGCTGCTCGACCGCGAGCCGGTGCTTCAGGTGGGCGGCGGCGATGCTCCCGGTGCCGCCGAGCCCGATCACCAGTGCTGGGAGCACGATGTCCTCCATGTCCGCCGTGAGGCTGTGGTCAGGGTTGGTAGGTGAAGGTCGTGCCGTCCGCGGCCGACACCGGCTGCCGGGGCCGGCACACCACGCGCTGCCGGCGGCCCGCCCGGCGGTAGTCGACGTGCAGCACCAGCTCGGTGCCGCTGCCCACCGTCCGGCGTCGCCGCTGCGCCCGGACCGTGCCCGTGCCCTGCGTGCCGCCCCGGCCGTGGGCCGCCGGGAAGCGCACCCTCCGGCCGGTGAGCAACTGCCGGTACGGCGCCGCCGCGCCCGGCTCGGCCACCAGCAGGTGCCCGCCGCCCATCGGCTTCCAGCGCCGCCGGCGCAGCGTCACCACCAGCGCGACCAGCGCCACGAGCGCGAGCCCGGCCACGACCACCAGCCAGACGGGGATCCCGCTCGCCGTCCTGGCCCCGGCCGCCCGCGCGGTCACCGGCTGCGGGGCGAACTCCAGGCCCAGGTCGCGGTCGATCACGTCCCGCCAGGGTGAGTCGACGGTGCCCACCAGCCGGACCTCGCCGTCGGTGGTGCGTTCGCCGCCGACCCAGGTGCCGGGCAGGGCCTGCGGCCGGAGCCGGACGGTGACCCGCTGCTCGGGCGCGCCCGGGTCGAGGGTGACCTGCGCCGGATCGGCCGTTCCCGTGACGCGCAGGCCGTCCACCTCGACGGTCAGGTCGCGGACGGTCAGCGGGACCCGGGTGGCGGCGCTGCGGATGCGGGCCACCACGTCGACCGGCGCATCGCCGACCACGACCGACGGCGGTTCCAGGGTGATCGTCGCGGCGAGCCGGTCCCGGGCCACGTACGCGGCGGCCTTCTCCACGGCGATCCGGTCCCGCACCCGGCCGAGGTAGTCGCCCACCTGTTCCGGGGGCAGGTCCATCAGCACCGTGTCGTCGAAGACCTCGTCGAGCAGGCGCACGTCGGTCCGGCCGGTCAGCGGGACGCCGAGGGCGCGCACCGAGCGGCGCTCCTCCACCGCACGCGCCCGCTTGCGCAGGTCGGCGAAGGCGTCGTCGCCCGAGCGCGCGTACCTCGACCCCGGCGGCGGGTCCTGGACGCCGTCGGTGAGCATGATGACCGTCGCCGGGGCGGCCTCGCCGGGCTGCTCCACGATCTGCAACGCGGCATCGATCGCCGCGCCGATGTCGGTCCGCTGCCCCTCGGCGCGGGGCGGCAGGCGGTCCAGGACGCCCGCGCCGTTCGCGCCGATGTCGCCGCTGAACACGGGACCGGGGCTCCCGGCGAACGCGATCAGGTGCAGCCGGTCCACCGGGGCCAGGCCGTCGAGCAGCGGGCGCAGCGCCGCCCGCGCGTCGGCGTACAGGTCGCGCCGGCCGTCCTGCATGGACGCCGAGACGTCGAGCAGGACGACGTAGTCGGCGGGCAGGGTGTCGACGCGCAGGCTGCGCAGGACCTCCGGCAGGGTGGCCTGGTCGGGGGCGGAGCCGGCGCGGGCGGGCGCGCCGACGACCGTGAGCAGCGCCAGCAGGCAGGCCGCGAGCGCGGACCGGACGGCACGTCTCGGCATTGGGCTCCTCCTTCTAGTGCGTGGCGCCGTACACGACCCGGCCGGGCTTGTCGCCGAGCTCGGTGCCGCGCAGGTGGGGCCGTAGGCAGTCGAGGACCAGCCCGTCCGACTCGGACGCGCTGGTGAGGCGCACGTCGTCGCGGCCGTCGGTCAGCCCGTTGTTCTTGGCCTCGGCGTACCGGCCGGCGATCTCGGTGATCACCACGTGGGGCGCGTGTTCGGCGGCGACCTCCCGCACGAACCGGACCGTCTCGTCGCGCAGCCGGTGCCACCAGCTGTCCGGCGCGACGAGCGGACGGTGCACCACCATGCGCAGCCCCTCGGCGAGTTGGGCGGCCCGCAGCACGCACCGCTCCGTCTCGCCCCAGGCGACCGCCTGGCTGAACTTCGCCAGCCGCTCGGTGAGCAGCTCGGTGTAGCCGACGCCCTCGTGCGGGTCCCGCAGCGGCGTGAGCTGCCAGGTCCGGGCGCTGTGCGCGGCCTCGTCGGCCGCGGCCAGCCAGCTCATCTGATGGGCGAGCCCGGCGGCGAGGTCGTGGCCCGGCTCGTTGCCGGACAGCGGCGCGGCGACGCCGCCGGACTTCGACGCCCGCGGGTCGGCCAGGACGCCGGGGTAGCGCCCACACGCCGGCACGAGGACCCGGCCGGGCACCGTGGCCGGCGCGGGGACCCGCTGCCAGTTCTCGGCCGGCTCCAGCCAGTACGCCGGGGCGGCGGAGCGCATCCGGGCCGTCCAGAGCGCCTCCAGCGCCGGGGGCAGCCGCAGTAGGCTCAGGTGGAACGCCCGCCACCGGTCGACGAGCTCGAAGCCCGCGGGGACGGGCCGGCCGCCGGTCCAGCGGCGCACCTCCGCCTCGTCGGCGAACTCCACGAAGACCTGCTCGATGGCCCGGCGTACCTGTTCGCCGGCCTCGCGGACCTCGGGGGCGACGGGCCGGGCTCCCGGCACCGCCCAGCCGTCCACGTCCGGTCGGTGCGGCGTGCCCCCGCCGGTGGCCGGCGTGCCGGCCACGGCCCCGTCGTCACCGGGCGGGACGGCCCGGCCGGTGACGATGCCGACGGCCGGATCGGCCTGCCGCGCCGCCTGCGCCGCCGCAGCCTCCGCCGCCGCCGGCTCCGTCAGCGGGGCCGGGGCCGGCCGGCGGTCCAGGCGGGACACCAGGCGGCGGTACAGCTCGGCGACACACTGCCACATCTCGTCCTCCTCGCCGGGGACGCCGCGGCGGGCCCGGTCCATCGCGGCCCGCAGGAGCCCCTCCTGCATGACCCCACCGAGCCGGGTCACGTGTTCCCGGAACAGCTCGGCGTGGCGGCCCTCGGCGCACAGCACGGTGGCGAGCAGCTCCTCGAAGGGCACGTCGGTGCGGTGGGTTCCGCTGTCGGTCACTGGGTCTCGTCCGTCCATCAGTGGGTCCCGTCGAACGGGTTGTCGTGGTCGTCGGCGTCGAGCTGCGGCGCGCCGAGGCGCACCCGGAGCACCACACCGGGGTGGGTCTCCACGTCGAGCGGGTCGTCGGTGGTCCACCGGGGCGGGTCGCCGGCGTGCACCCGGACGACACCGTCGGCGTCCAGGCTCACCAGGTGCGGACCCCGCGCCCCGGGCACCGCCGACAGCGTCCCGACGAGGTGGTCCCGGCCGTCGTCGGTGCGGTAGAGCAGGCCCCACCGGCCGTCGTCGCCCGGCGGCGGCAACGCGCCGACGCCGAGCACCCCGGCGCGGGTCTCGCCATGCTCGTCGACGAACGTCTCCCGGGCCGGGGCCGCGTCGGCGCCCCGCAGCGCGGGGCGGGGCGGCGTCTCCCGTGCGCCGGCCACGTGCAGGCGGTCGGCGTGCGCCGTGGCGTCGGCGACGTCGCCCCGCAGCTCCGCGGGCAGCCGCGGGGCCGGCTCCGCGCGGTCGATCCGCAGGTACGGCCGTTCCCCGCGCCACAGCAGCAGGTCGAGGTTGCCGGCCGCGTCGACCTCGATGCCGGCCCGGATCTGGCGCGGCCAGAGCCGCCGGTCGAGCCGCCGGGACGCGCCCGACTCCGCGAGCCGGGAGTCGAGCTCGCTCCACCGGAACACCCCCCACGGCACGGGCTGCCCGCCGTCGACCTCCCGCCGGATGATGCACCGGTCGCCGAGCGGGCCGATCGTGGCGAAGGCGCGCAGGCTGCCGTCGGCCTGCTCGCGCAGCGGGGTGCCGGCGGGCAGGAGCACCCGCCCCTGGTCGGCGCGCCCGGCCATGCTCAGCGCGCAGGGCAACGCCTGGAGCATGTTGTCGACCTCGACGGCGACCTCCGTGGCGCCCTGGCGCAGCAGTTCCTCGTCGGCGTCGGGAGCGCCCAGGGAGGCCAGCGACGCCGCCCACGCCGCGCCCATCGACGCCGCGTTCTTCGCGTACGTCCGCTCCACCACGACCCGCACCGGCGGCTCGCCGCGCCGGCTGCCGGCGGCCAGTTCCCGGCCGACGACGTCGGCGGCGAGGGCGAGCTGACTCGCCTTGCCGGTGAGGATGACCCGGTCGAGCCGGTCCGCCCCGTCCAGGCGGGCGCGGGCGAGACCGGCGGCGAGCCGGCTGACCTCCACCAGCATCGGCTCGGTCACCTCGACGAAGTGCGCGTAGGACAGTTCGAGCGGCCCGCCGCCGATGCCGGGGGGCAGCTTCGCCGGCACGCCGTCGGCCCGGCTGACGATGTCCTGCACCACGTCGGCGGGCAGCCGGAACGGGCGGCCGGGCGCGACGTCGATCTTCGCGCGTTCGGCGAGCTCCCAGAGGTCGCCGAAGGTCCGCTCCCGGCCCTGCGGGCTGCCGGCGACGCCGGCGGTGCGGGTGCCGAGCACCCGCTCCACGTTGTCGCGGAACCGCCGGCCGGCGGGCCCCTCGGGGACGGCGGTGTCCCGGCGCAGGGCACCCAGCGCCTGACGGACGAGCCGGCCCGGCACGTACCGGCCGTTCTCGCGGCAGGACGCGTCGAGGCCGGCGGTGACCGTGTCCTGCCACTCGCGCCAGGCCCCGGCCTCGCCGAGCTGGTCGGCGCCGGTGTGCCCGGTGGTGAGCAGGTGGTCGGCGATGATCGCCTTGAGCAGGTGGAAGACCTGGAGGGTGAGGAAGTCCCCGCCCCGCCGGGCCCGCCCGCTGGTGCCGCGCAGCTGGGGCAGCAGCCGGTAGTAGCGGCCCGTGGTGCCCGGTTCGGCCCCCGGCAGCGGCGGCGTCTCGTCGCGCAGGTGGACGGTGACGAGCGCGATGTCGGTGGTGCCGCCGCCGATGTCGACGACGAGGGAGTTCTCGATCCAGTGCCGCTGCCCGCCGGGGACCGGGCGGAACCGGGCCCGCAGGGCCTCGATGCCGATGGCGTAGTTGGCGCCGAGGTCACGCATCAGGAAGAAGAGCGCGGCGGAGATCGCCTCGTCGTAGCGCAGGTCGGCCTCGCCGACGCCGAGCACGTCGGTGAGGACCCGCGCCAGGCGTTGCCGGGCCGACGGCGGGGCCATCGTCGGGTAGGTGGCCACGACCTGATCGACGTGGCCGCTCTCCAGCCGGTCCGGGTGGGCCCGGGTGAACTCGTCGGTGCGGTCGAGCAGGAAGCCGAAGGCCCCGCCGAGCAGCGCCTCCACGTCGACGGTGCGGTCGTCGTCGCGCAGCGCGACGCGGAAGGCGGGGTCGTCCAGGTGGTGCTTGAGGCCCCGTACGGAGGCCAGCGGGGTGCCGTCGCCCAGTGGCGGCCCGAGGCGCACGCGCAGCTCCGGGTCGACGGCGGTGACGTCGAGCCGGCTCGGGACCTCCTCGGCCTCGATCGCGCTGTCCAGCCGCACCGGGAACAGGCAGTGGTGTTCCAGGGCCGGGGTGGCGAAGGCGGTGTCGTAGCAGTGGTGCAGGCGTCCGGCGAGCCAGGCCGAGAAGGGGGCGGTGCCGCCGGGTTGGGCCAGGTCGAGCGCCAGCAGCACCCGGTGCAGGAGGCCGCCTCCGGCGGCCTCGTCGCTCTCGACGGCCTCGACGAGACCCTCGACGTCGGTGCCGGTCAGGTCGCCGGCGATCCGGTCGCGCAGGGCGGCCCACTCGGCGCGGCACGCCCCGGCGCGGGGCGTGGCGAGCTCGTCGTCGGCGGGCTCGGCGCGCAGCAGGGCCACGGTCTCCCGGCACAGGACGGCCCGCTGGTCGGCCGGCATCGGCAACTGCGGCGGCGGCCGGTACGGGTCGTAGAGGGTGACGGTGGAGTTGGTGGTGCCGAAGTCGACGGCGGCCAGCCCGCCGTGCCGGTCGGGGAAGCGGCGCACGCCCGGCCGGATCCGCCGCCCGACGCCGGGCGGGCGGGGGTCCTCGCTGCTCATCTGCCCTCCTCGGCGGTGCGGGACATCCGGTTGTCCTCCTCGGCGCGCGACGACAGGTCGTCCTCCTCCAGCAGGGCCTCCACCCGCCGGGCGAGGACCTGCGGGGGGTCCGGCTCGACGCCGGGGTCGACGCCGGCCAGGGCCCGGATCTCCGCGTCGGTGCGGGGCAGGGCGGCGCGCAGCTCCCGCAGCGCGTGGCGGATGGCGTCGACCCGGCGGGCCTGTTCCACGGCGAGGCCCTCGACGGCCAGCCGCCGGACGGCCTCGACCAGTTCGCGGCGCACCCGCATGACGGTCGCCTGGTGCCAGCCGGGCCCGTGCGGGTCGTGCCAGGGCAGGGGCCGGTCCGGCGCGAGGGGGAACGCCTGGCGCGCGGCGTCGGCGTCGGCGGGCGGTGCCCCGTCGGCCGGGCCGGCGTGGGTCAGCCAGTCGAGCTGCACGGCACGCCGCAGCGTGGTCAGCGCCGCGTCGCGGCCGTCCCCGTCCCCCCGCTCGCGGGCCGGTTCGACGTCGTCGAGCAGCACGGCCTTCAGCGGGCCGAGCCGTGGGGAGCGGCGCTGCCGCCAGGCGGCGACGGTCGCGTCGACGACCTCGCCGACCACCGACGGCAGTTCCCGCAGGGTCGCGCGGAACGTCGCCTCGAACACGTCGGGGCGCGCGGGCGGATCCTCCCGGTCGAACCCGTCGCCGGGCTGCACGTGCTGCTCGGCGACGGCCGCGAACAGGACCGACCACTGCGGCCACGCGTGGACCCGGGCCACCACCCGCTGGGTGACGGCGTCCCGCGGGGTCATCCCCCCGTCGAGCCGGGCTTCGGGGCCGGCGACGCCGCGCCCCACGTCGTCGATCAGCGCGGTGAGTTCCGTGCCGATGCGGCCCACCAGGTCGCGCAGCCGCTCCTGCGCGGCCGGGGGCGGCGGTGGGGCGGCGGGGGGCTCCTCGTCGAGCGCGGCGACGGTGGCGCGCAGCACCCGGCGCAGGTCCAGGTGGGCCGCGTGGGCCCGGGTGGCGCGCGCCGCCCGGCCGGCGTCGCGGCCCGCGCCGAGCAGGGCGGCACGCAGGTCGTCGGCGGGGACGGGCGCTCCGGCGCGCAGCGCCGCGCTGCCCGGCCCGGTCAGGACGGTCAGCTGGGGGTACCCCCGCACGGCCCGCTCGGCGTCGCCCCGCGCCCCCGGCAGGAGCACGGCCGCGCTGGCCGCGCCGAGTTCGTCCTCGATCAGCAGGTCGGCGCGGCCGGTGCGCAGGTGGGGGGCGAGCACCGGCAGGTCGATCAGGTCCAGGGGCTCGTCGGCCAGCGGCCACCGGTCGTGCGGCACGTCCACCTCGACGGTCACCCGCCGCACCACCGGGAAGACCCGGTGCAGGACGCTCTCGGTGAGTTCGGTGCCGGGCTCGTACGGGCCGGGCGCGGTGGCGTCGGGGAACGGCGCGACACCGCCGGCCGCCCCGCCGACGTGGAACGGCATCGTCGCCTGGTGGACGGCGTCGAGTCGCGCCGGGACCCCCTCGACGCCGAGCAGGTGTTCGGCGAAGACCTCGGCCCGGTGCAGCGCGACGAGTTCGGTCAGGCCGGCGCGGCACCGCGCGTCGGCGGCGGGCCAGAGCCGCCGGGCCTGCGCCAGCGCCTGCGGCCAGTCGGCGGCCGACGCGGGCCCGTCGCCGAGCCGGTCGAGCAGCCGGGACCGGCAGCGCGCGATCCCGGCGCGGTCCAGGAAGGACACCGAGACGGCACGGACCGCCGCCCGTTCCCGGGCGACGGCGCGCAGGCGCACCGCCGTGACGTACCCGAGGGTGGACCGCCGCGGGGTGAGCGCCGGCGCGCCCCCGCCGAGCAGCGGCGGCCACAGGTGGTGGCTGACGACGTGGTCGTCGTCGCCCTCGGCCAGCAGGGCGACGGAGACGGGCGCCTGCGCGACGCGCACGACCCGCTCCGACGCCGCCCGGGCGGCGTCGGCGTGCGGGCCGCCCGGCAGGGCCGCGGTGACCGCGGCGAGCAGGCGCTCGGCGCGCTCGCGGGTCCGCACCGCGGGGTCTGTGCGGTGTGTCGGCACGGGTGTCCTCCGGTCAGGGGTACGGTCGGCCAGCCGTCGTCCGGCCAGCGTCGGGCCACCGGCGATCGGGAGAGGGCGCGGGACGATCGGGAGGTGACGAGGGGAATTGCCGCGCCTCGGCGTCGGCGTGGCCCGACTGTAGTCGGGCACCGGGAATTGTCAGTGTCAGCCTTCGGACACTTTTTCGCCGCTGTCGAGGAAAAGCCGCACGGCCCCGGTCCCGCCGTCCGAATGGCTGGACGTAATCGTCGGAAGGTGCCCGGGGTCGAACGCTGTCGATCGTTTCGAACGAGTTGTCATCGGCGTCGACCTCCTACTTCGGCGGCAGCCGGCCGCGGCCGAATCCGTCCTCGCGGGCGCGGTCGAGAAACTGCACCCGGTGCTCGATCGGCCGGCCCGCCCGCGCGTATTTCTCCTTGATACGATCGAGGTACGTCCGCACCGTTCCGGGTGCTATCCCCAGCACCCGGCCGACCGCCTCGACGGTGCACCCGCTGCCGTAGGAGACCAGCACCTCGCGTTCCCGGGCCGACAGCTGCGGGCGTTCGGGCCGGGCGTCGCGGCCCAGCCAGAACGCGTGCTCGGTGGTCATCGGCGTCTCCCCGGCGGCGACCTGCCGGACCACGTCGGCCAGGACGCCGAGGTTGTTGGCCTTCAGCACGTACGCCGAGGCGCCGGCCTCGGTGGTCGCCGCGATGTAGACCGGGTCGGGGATCACCGACACCACCACGACCGTGTGCCCGACGGCGACCAGCCGGCGGACGTTGTCGGCGGGGTCGGTGAAGTTCTCCAGGTTGAGGTCGAGGATCACGATCCGGGGCCGCCGCGTCGCCGCGAGGAACTCGTCGACCGAGACGGCGAGGGCCGTGAGCGTGATGTCCGGCAGGCGGCTCATCCAGGCGGACATGCCCTCCAGCAGCATCTGGTCGTTGTCGATCGCACCGATCTCGATCATTGCCGCCATGAGACCTCCACCATCGTTCCCTGGTCCGGCGCGGAGTCGATGGCGACCCGGCCGCCCACCTCCACGACGCAGTGCCGCAGCTCGCGCACGAGCCCCCGGCCGGGGGCGACCACCTCCGGCCGGAAGCCCCGCCCCCGGTCGACGACGGTGAGGGTGATCCCGCCGTCGCCGCCGACGGCGGTCAGCCAGGCCTCGTCGGTGCCGGCGTGCTTGGTGACGTTGGTCAGCGCCTCGCTGACCGCGTTGGTCAACGCCTGCTCGACGTCCGGGGGCAGGCGTTCGGACAGGTCGTGGAACTGCGAGTGCACCTGCAGGCCCAGCGCCTGCTTGTCGCGCACCACGCCGGCCAGCGCGCTGGCCAGGTTTCCCGTCGGGCCGCCGCTGCCGGCGGTGACCAGCCCGCGCAGGTAGTCGGCGTCGCGCTGGGCGAGCGCCCGCACCTCCTCCCGGCGGTGGTCCAGCCGGCCCCGGGCGATCATGCTCAGCGTCGTGAGCACGGTCCGGTGCAACGCGTCGTACTGGCGGGTCCGTTCGTCGAAGCGGGCCTGCGCCGCGGCCTCCCGGGCCCCGGCGGCCAGCGCCGCCTCGGTGGCGGCGTCCAGTTGGGCGGCGCTGCCGCGCAGGTAGCCGGCGACCACGGCGGCCAGCACCGCGAAGCCCAGCAGCGACACCGCGTTGACGGTGGTCGCGCCGAATCCGTCCGGGCCGGCGAGCAGCTCGCGCAGGGAGCCGGCCAGGTAGCCGGCCACGAGCAGGGCGACGGCCGCCGTCGCGGGCCAGCGCGGCACGAACGCGGCGGCCACGATCGCCGCGCCCATCGCCGGGGGCAGGACCCAGTGCTGCCAGCCCGTGTCGCACGAGGCGACGCAGGCGGCCGGGACCAGCAGCAGCCCGAGCAGCGCCACCAGCACGTCGGCGTAGACCCAGCCGTGGCCCATCCGGCCGGCCCGGCCGGCGCGGACGAACAGCAGCACCGTCCAGGCGACCGTCAGCAGGTAGCCGGCCAGGACCAGGGCCGGCAGCCGGTACATCCGCAGGCCGCCGATGAGCGGCACCGGGATCCAGACGGCGAGCTGCACCGCCCGCAGGCAGCCGGCCGCCCAGATCAGCAGCACGTTCACCCGTGCCGCCGCCTTCTGTCGCGTCAGCGCCCCTGTCTGCCCCACGTCCCGACGATGGCATGTCGCGTCCTCGTCGGACAGTCGGCATATCGGCGGACACGAACGACCGCCCGCGACACCCGATGCGGATTTCGTCAGATCCGCCACCGCACGGGCATTGACGAATCGAATAGCCGACTGCCACGCTGGCACGGCCGAAGTGCCGCAGTGCTCTCACCATGCCAACCGTTCGGATGATTCATGCTGCAACCGATGGGGCACATTCCCTGCCATCAGGTCGATGCCGCAGTTCGCGCCGCCGAAGATCAACTAGCGACTGCCGCAAGGCGTTCCCCCGCCGAACGAGTCGCGTTGCTGTGGAGGCTTTGCGACGCATTGCAGGGCCGATTCCTGTGCACCAATTCCGCCGCCGACCTGAATAGCGCGATCGACACGGTGCGGACCGCGCGGGAGCTGGTGCCGAAGGCCCGGCCGGAGGCCCGGCTGCTCGCGATCCGGCTCGCCTCGCTGCTCGGCATGCGCGCCCGGCCCGACGACGAACAGGAGGCGTCCGCGGTGCTCGTCGCCGCCCAGCGGACCGTGCGCCCGGGCAGCGTGGAGCACGCCGCCATCGACTTCATGACCGCCGCCCTGCTGCTCCCCCACTACCTGCGCCACCGGCGGGAGGAGGACCTGGCGGCGGCCGTCGAGCGGCTGGAGCGGGCGATGCCCGTCCTCGACGGGGAGGCCGCCCGGGACCGGGCCAACCCGCAGCACACGGCGGTCATGGCCACCATGGCCGGCATGGCGCGCTTCCACCTGGCGCTCGCTCACCACAGCCGGCAGAGTGGCGGCCCCGCCGACGAGGAGGCCGAGCAGCGGATCGTCGCGCTGCTCGCCGAGGCGGAGCGGCTGTCGCCGCAGACCACGTCCATGGCGGGCATGCTGCACCAGGTCCGCGCGTTGCAGCGGGGCCTCGTCCAGGGCGAGTCGGCGGACCCGATGGCCATGGCCGAGCAGGTCTCGATCGGCGACGACGTGCCCTTCCCCGTGGCGACCGGGCTGCTCGGGAGCACGGCCGGCGCGATCCGGGCCGGCGGGCGGCTCGGCTCCTCCGGCGACCTCCAGGCGCTCGACGCGCAGATCGCCACGTTGGAGGCCGAGCTCGCCGCCCCCGACCGGTACGAGCCCGACCCGGCGACGCAGCTCGTCACGCTGGCCCAGTGCTACCAGCTGCGGGCCAGGACGAAGGGCCTGTCCGAGGACCCCTCGGCGGGCGCCGACCGGCTGCGGGCGCAGGAGCTGGCGACCGAGGCGCTCGCCGCGGGCGGCGGCAGCCAGGACCAGGCCCGGCTGGTGCTGGGCGTCTGCAAGCTGGACTCCCTCCATCCCGAGCGGCCCGACCCGCAGGTGCTCGACGAGGCGGTCCGACTGCTGCGCAGAGGCGCCGGCGGCACCAGCCTCAGCCCGGCGATGCGCAACGCCGCCCGCGTCCCGCTGGCCGAGGCGCTGCTCGCGCGGGGCATGCTCGTCGGCGACGGGGACGAGGTCGACGAGGCGCTGGCGCTGCTCACCGCGCACCGCGACCGGCTGCCGCCGGCGTCGTTGCAGCACGCGGTGGCCAGTTCCCGGGTCGCCGCCGCCCTGCACGTGCGCGCCGAGGGGACCGGGTCCACCGAGGACCTGCTGCACGCCGCCGACGCGTCGCGCCGGGCGACGGCGGCGATCGGGGAACTGAGCCTGGTGTGGGCGTACGACACCGCCCTGTACTGGGCCGAGTGGTCCTGGCGGCACGGGCGCACGGGCGACGCCGCCGAGGCATACCTGCTGACCCTGCGGACGCTCAACCAGATGGCCCGCGCCCAGCTCAGCCGCGCGTACGGCGAACTGGTCCTGCGCCGGCGCACGCGCGGGCTGGTCGGCCGGGCCGCGCACGCGCTGACCCGCCGCCGCCGGCTGCCGGAGGCCGCCGTGGCGCTGGAGTCGGGCCGGGCCGTGCTGCTGTCGGCCGCGCTGGAGCGGGACCTCGTCGGCCTCACCGGCGCGGAGCACGCCCCGGTGCGCGAGCGCTACCGCCGGGCGGTGGACCGGCTGACCGAGCTGGAGGACCGGGCGCAACGCGAGGCGTCGACGCAGGAGGGCCTTCCGTCCGACGAGGCGGCCACGGAGGAGGAACTGACGGGGGAGGAACAGGCGTGAGCGACGTACCCACCCGGCGGGAGGGCCCCGGCCGGCAGGCCGCGCCCACCACCGCCGACCCGACGCCGGGCACGGCGCCGGCCACCACCCGGGAGACGCCGCCGGGCCCGGCCGCCCCGGCGACCGGCGGCGACGACAGCGGCCTGCCGCAGGGCGTGTCGGCGCGGTTCAGCCCGGTGCGCCACCTGGCCACCGGCGGGGAGGCGCACCTGGTCATGCTGGTCGAGGAGCGGGCCACCGGCCTGACCCGGGTGGCGAAGGTCTACCCCACCTCGGTGCGGCCCGACCCACGGCTGCTCGACGCGCTGCGCACCGCCGACGAGCGCCACGTGGTCCGCATGCTCGACTACGGCACCGAGGTCAACCGGTACGGCACCCCCACCAGCTGGGAGGTGCTGGAATACCTGCCGCACGGCTCGCTCGCCGCGCTGGCCCGCGCCCACGGCGGCCCGCTCCCGCCGCAGCAGGTGCGCCGGGTCGTCGCGGAGGTCACCGACGCTCTGGCCTACCTGCACGGGCAGCTGCGCCACGGCGACGCCACCGGCATCGCCCACCGCGACATCAAGCCGGAGAACGTGCTGGTCCGCTCGGTGGACCCGCTGGAGCTGGTGCTCTGCGACTTCGGCCTGGTCGCCGAGCTGCGGGCCACCCGGCGCAGCACCGGCCGGGCGGGCACCCCCGCCTACCAGGCCCCGGAGACGTGGTGGCAGAAGAGCCAGGAGCCCGCGCAGGACTGGTGGTCGCTCGGGGTCCTCGTCGTCGAGCTGCTCACCGGCCGCAACCCCAACAGCGGCGTGGGCGGCGACACCGCCAACGAACGGACCATCTTCGAACACATCGCCACCTACGGCGTCGACCTCAGCGGCGTCACCGACCCGCGCTGGCTGCTGCTGTGCCGGGGCCTGCTGACCCGGGCACCCGATCGGCGCTGGGGCGCGGACCAGGTGCGGGCCTGGCTGGACGACAAGACGCCCGCCGTCGACGACCCCGACCCCGAGCCGGCAGCGGAGCCGGAGCAGCGGCCGGTGCCCCCGTTCGAGCTGGCCGGGCGCCTCTGCCGGAACCCGGCCGAGGTGGGCGTGGCGATGTCCGAGAACTGGCAGGCCGCCGTGGGGCTGTTCCGCCGCCGGGAGAGCCAGCTCGACCTCGACGACTGGCTGCGCGACAACTTCCCCCGGCTCGACCTGCCGACCAACCTGATGAAGTCGAAGGCCGCCGGGCGCGACGACGCCGCCGCCCGGGTAGTCCGTTTCGTCTCCCACGTCGCGCCGGAGCTGCCCCCCGTCTTCGAGGACGAACCCGCCGACGGGCCGGGCCTCGCCGACCTGGCCGCGCGCGCCGTCGCCGGCGAGCCGGCCGCCGCCGGCATCGTCGCCCGGCTCGACGCCCAGCTCCTGCGGGCCCTGGCCCGGCACCGCTGCCGGGCGCACCCCGGCTGCGCGGACGGCCCCTGCGCGGTCCTCGCCGACGCCGCCGAGCGGCTCGCCCGGGTCACCTCGGCCGTCGACGCCCGCGCCGGGCAGCTCGGCGGCGAGCTGGCCGCCGGGTCCACGGGTGGCTGGCCGCGCGGGACGCCGCCGGAGCTGGACCAGGCGCTGCCGGTCGCCCGGGCCCTCGCGCTGCGGCTGCTCGTCGACCCCGACCACGGCGGCCGGCTGCGCGCGACGCTCGCCAGGCAGAAGAGGGCCGCGGGCCGCTGCGACTGGTGGGAGCGGCTGCGCGAGGAGGCCGGCTCCGGCGGCGACGACCGGCAGGTCGCCGCCGCCGCGCTCGCCGCCGCGCTGATCCCGTTCGCCACCGCGCGGGTGGCCGCGGAGAAGGCCGCCGCCGCCGAGGCCAGGCAGCGGGAACGCAACGCCGACGCGGCCCGTGCCGGCTGGGTGCCGCCGGCCCGGGCCACGCTGCGCAACGTCTGGCGGGACGCCGTGAACTACCTGCTCGCGGTCGCGATCGGGTATCTCACCACGTTCGCCGCCGCCGCGTTCTGGACCCTGGGCGAGTTCCCCGACGCGTGGGCGCGGCCGGCGGTGATGCTCACCCGCGTCGCCGCCGTGCAGACCGCGGTCGCGCTGCCCCTGCTGATGCTGCTCGCCTGTCTGGTGATCTGCCCCGCCGACGCGGAGGCCGGGCTGCGCCGGGCCCGCCGGCTCTGCTGGGCCGCCGGGGCGGTGGTCTGGGCGCTGCTCACCGCCGACGACGGCACGTACGCGATGTTCCTCCAGTTCCCGGTGGTGCTCGACACCGGCGTACGGACGTGGCTGACCGACCTGGCCACCGGCTACGGCGAGGCCTACCCGTACGTCGCGGGCGGCGGCCTGCTCCTGGCGGTGTGGCTCGGCCGGCGGCTGGCCGCCCGCGCGTACGGCACCGAGGGCGGGCGGCTGTCCGGCCGGGTACCGAGGGGCGTGCGCGGCGCGGTGATCGCGCTGGTGGCGGTGCTGTACCTGCTGCAACCGGTCTACGTGTGGCAGGGGTGGGCGGTGCCGCTGCTGCCCGAACCCACCCGGGTGTGGTGGTTGCTGTGAACGTCAGTGAGGTCGCGATGGTGAGGAGGCCGCGATGAGCGGGATCACCGGCGCCCGGTACGTCGTGGAGACGGCCGCCGAGCGCCTCGCCCGCGAGCAGCGGGCCCAGTGGCAGCAGTTCGTGCAGGTCCGGGGCGAACTGGAGGCGCTGCGCGCCGAGGCCGAGGCGTACCGGTCGGTCTACGGCAGCCGGATCAGCCGGGTCGCCGCCGGCGCCCGGGCCCGCCCCCAGCACTCCCCGCGTCGGATCGCCGCCGCCACCGCCGACGTCGCCCTGCTGGTCGGCCGCGAACGGGAACGGCTGCGCACCGAGGTCCTCGCCGCCTCCCGGCAGGACGTCAGCGGCCTGCTCGCCGCCCCGGCCGCCGGGGCGGCGCGGCCCGCCGCGCGGCCGCGCCGGCAGTGGGACGAGCGCACCGTCGCCGAGCCGGACACCCGGCAGCGCGACGACACCGCGACCCGGGCCGCCCCGGCGCGCGCCGACGCGGCGGCGCAGGAACAGCACCGGGCCCGCGCCACCCGGGCCGCCGAGCTGCTGTCCCGGCTGCCCGCCGCCACGCCCGACGAGGTCCGCGCGCCGTGCGCCGCGGCGGTCGCCGAGATCGCCGCCGGGGCCCCGCCCAGCCGCGCCCACCTGCTGCTGCGGGACCTGGCGGAGCGGGTGACCGCCCAGCAGCGGGCCGAGGAACTCGTGGCCCTCGCCCGCCGCGACCTGCTCACCATCGCCGCCCCGCTGGAGACGGTGCCCGGCGAGGCGGCGGCCCGGCTGCGCAAGCGGGTGGCCCGGCTCGTCGCCGACCGCGTCGACCACGTCCCCGACGGGCTGCGGGCCGAGGCCGACGAGGTCGTCGCGCAGGCCGACCGGGCCCGCCGCCGCAAGGCCGTGGCCGACGCCGTCCGGGTCGGGCTGACCGACCTCGGCTACCGCGTCGGCGACGGCTTCGACACGGCCCTGGCCGGCGCCGGGGTGGCGTACGCGGCGATGGACGGCGACACCGGCTACGGCGTGAAGGTGCTGCTCGACCGGGACGACCCGGTGATCCGCACCCAGGTGGTCCGCGCCGGCAGCGCCCGGGCCGAGCGCACCGAGGACGCCGCCGCCGAGCGGAAGTTCTGCGACGACTACGAGGTGATCAAACGGCGGGTGCGCCGCGCCGGCATCCCCATCGACCAGTTCGGGCAGGTCGACCCGGGCCGGCAGGCCGTGCAGGTCGTCGCCGACGAGATGATCCCGGCCCAGGCCCACCGCGCCGCCGGGCAGCAGAGGAGGCAGGGACTGTGACCACACCGCCGACCGACGAGACGACCCCGCAGCCGGCGTGGCTGCGCGAGGTGAGCCTCGCCCTCTGCGCGCACCCGCAGGTCCTGCTCACCGGCAACGTCCGCGACCTCTACCGGCTGCCCGACCCGGAACGCGCGGGCGCCGTCCGGTTCATGGGCCTGGTCGAGGCGCTGTGGAGCGTCGCCCGGGCGAGGGGCTACGCCGCGCTGCTGACGTACTCCAGCGGCGTCGGCGTGGAGATCGCCGCGCAGCTACCCGACGGCGGCGCGGCGGCCGCCCAGGCCGTGCTGCGCGACGCCGACGTCGAACCGAACCGCCCGCTGCACCTGGCCCAGGTGCGCGACCTGCTCGGCGCGGTGGTGGACGTGCCCCGGCGGCGCGCCGCCGGCCCACCCGTGGCGCTGGCCCTGGTCGACGCGGCCCGGCTGTTCACCGGCGAGCTGCTCTCCCCCGAGGAACGCCTCTTCCTCGCCACCGCCGACCGGCTCGCCTACCGCGCCACCCCGGTGGGCAGCGGCTACAACACCGTCTTCTGGGTGCTCGACCGCGAGCACGACCTGCCCTCGTGGTTCGCCACCGGCAACCACACCCTGCGGATCACCGCGATCCCCGAGCCCGACCTGGCGGCCCGCCTCCAGACGGCCAACGACCTGGTGGCGACGCTGCCCGGGATGCCGCAGGACACCGACGAGCGGTGGGCGGTCGCCCGCCGGTTCGCCGAGGCCAGCCACGGCATGCGGCTGCGCAGCATGCGCGACGTGGTGCGCCTCGCCACCGCCGCCGGCATCCCCGGCCCCCGCGTCGACGACGCCGTCCGCGCGTTCCGGGTGGGCGTGCCGGACAACCCGTGGCAGAGCGCCGGGCTGCGGGAACGGCTCAAGACCGCGCAGGAGGAGCTGAGCCACCGGGTGCTGGGGCAGCCCGACGCCGTACGCCGGGTGCTGGACATCCTGGCCCGCTCGGCGACCGGCCTGGCCGGCGCGCACACCGGCGGACGCAGCAAACCCCGCGGCGTGCTGTTCTTCGCCGGTCCCACCGGCGTGGGCAAGACCGAACTGGCCAAGGCGCTGGCCGCGCTGCTGTTCGGCGACGAGAACGCCTACCTGCGCTTCGACATGAGCGAGTTCGCCGCCGAACACACCGAGGCCCGGCTGATCGGCGCGCCACCCGGTTTCATCGGCCACGACGCGGGCGGCGAGCTGACCAACGGCATCCGGCAGCAGCCGTTCCGGGTGGTGCTGTTCGACGAGATCGAGAAGGCGCACCCCCGACTGCTCGACAAGTTCCTCCAGATCCTCGACGACGGCCGGCTCACCGACGGCCGGGGCGGCACCGTCTACTTCACCGAGGCGCTCATCGTCTTCACCACCAACCTGGGCATCGTCATCCAGGACGAGGACGGCAAGCCGAAGGAGAACGTCACCCCCGCCCAGGAGCTGCCCGACATCGAACAGGGCGTGCGCCGCTACATCGAGGTGTTCTTCCGCCACCTGCTGCGCCGGCCCGAGCTGTTCAACCGGGTGCAGCAGAGCATCGTCGTCTTCGACTTCCTGCGCCCCGAGGTGGCCGTGGAGATCGCCGACCGGGCGATCGGCCGCGTCGCCGAGGCCGTGCACCGCACGTACGGGGCGACGCTGGAGTTCAGCGACGACGCCCGCGACGAGCTGCGCAAGGAGGCCACCTTCGACCTGTCCAACGGCGGCCGGGGCATCGTGGCGGCGATCGAGAGCATCCTGGTCAACCCGCTCGCCCGGGAGGTCTTCGCCAACCCGCCCGCGCCCGGGCAGACGCTGCGCGTCGCCGCGATCGCCGAGGACGGCCAGAACCGCGAGCTGGTGATGGAGTGAGGCTGCGACTGTCCCGGCTGCACCACCCGGTCACCACCCTCGGGCCGGGCCGGCGCGTCGGCATCTGGGTGCAGGGCTGCGCCATCGGCTGTCCCGGCTGCGTCTCCCGCGACACCTGGGTCGCCGAGCCCCGGCACGACGCCGACGTCGACGACGTGCTCGACCGGGTCGCCGCCCTCGACCCGGCCGCCCTCACCGGCGTCACCGTCACCGGCGGCGAACCGTCGGAGCAGCCGGAGGCGCTCGCCGCCCTGCTCACCGGGCTCCGCGCGCTCGGCGCCGGGCACGACTGGGACGTGTTGTGCTACACCGGCGTCGAGCTCGACGAGTTCCGGGCCCGCTGCCCCGGGGCGTACCCCCTGATCGACGCGCTGATCACGGGCCCCTACCGCGCCGGGGAACCGACGGACCTCGTCTGGCGCGGCTCGGCCAACCAGCGCCTGGTGCCGTGCTCGCCGCTCGGCC
Source organism: Micromonospora sp. WMMD712 (assembly GCF_029581295.1). NCBI lineage: Bacteria > Bacillati > Actinomycetota > Actinomycetes > Micromonosporales > Micromonosporaceae > Micromonospora > Micromonospora sp. WMMD712. The sequence continues at coordinate 80,154 of NZ_CP120743.1, read as the reverse complement.
GACGCCGCTACGCGCCGTGGGTCGACGCCCGCCGCGACCGCCCCGAGCTGCAACTCCAGGTCGACGACGACCGGGTCTGGCTCGTCGGCATCCCCGGACGCGGCGACCTCGCCCGCGTCCAGCGCGCCCTGGAAGCCCAGGGCATCCGGCTGGAAGGAGTGTCATGGCGGCCCTGACCTGCCCGAACCACGGGCCGCAGCCGGCCGGCGGCGCGTTCTGCCCCATCTGCATGGAGTTCCTCGTGCCGGAGTCCGCGGCACCGGACCCGGGCGTCGGGCGGGTGTGCCCCGTCCCCGGCTGCGGCAACCAGCTCGACGCCGACGGCCGGTGCCCGGTGCACGACCTGGGCGGGATGGCCACCGAGGCCGGCACCTGGGCCGGCGAGCCCCCGCCCGGGCGGCCGGCGGACCGGCCCGCCGGCCCCGGACCGGGCGGCGCGCCCGCCACCACCCGCGACGCGCCCCCGGACACCACGGCGTACCGGCTGGAGTTCCCGTTCGGGCCGGTCGGCGTCGGCCGCGCCGAGGTCCGCCTCGGCCGCGCCGACGACCTCGGCGACATCGCCGCCCGGCTGGCCGCGCACCACAACGTGTCCCGGCAGCACGCGCTGCTCTGGGTCGAGCACGGCGAGCTGTACGTGCAGGACCTCGGCTCCACCAACGGCACCTACGTCAACGACCGCCGCCTGGACCCGCACACCCGCCAGCGCCTGTTCGACGGCGACGAGCTGCGCCTGGCCGGCACCGTACGGGCCCGGGTACGCCGCACCGGAGGAAACCGATGACCGCGTCCACACCGGCCCCGCACGCCTTCGCGGCGGTGCGGGTCTGCGCCGTCACCGCCCGCGGCGCCGTCCGCGCCGGCAACGAGGACGCCGTCCTCGTCCTCGACTGGATCAGCCAGTCCCCGCGCGCCCGCGTCACCGACCTCACCACCGCCTGGACCCCGCCCCTGGCCTGCGCCGTCGCCGACGGCCTCGGCGGGCACCGCGCCGGCGAGCTGGCCAGCCGGCTCGCCGCCGCCGACCTCGCCAACCGCTACATCGCCTGGGACTCCCCCCGCGCCGTGCACGACGGGATCGTCGCCGTCGGCCGCGCCCTGCACGACACGGCCGCCCGCCAACCCGGCACCGCCGGCATGCGGACCACCATCGCGGGCGTCCTGCTCACCGGCGACGGCGCGTACGTGTTCAACGTCGGCGACAGCCGCGCCTACCGGATCACCGACGGCTACCTGGAACAGCTCAGCGTCGACGACTCCGGCCCGGACGGGGCCACCGTCACCCAGTGCCTCGGCGACCCGCCCGCCGACCCCCTCGCGCCGCACGTCGCCCTCGCCTCGCTGGATCCGGCAGGCGCCCGCTTCCTGCTGTGCACCGACGGCGTGCACGGCCAGCTCGACGAGCGGCGCCTGCGCGCCATCTGCCGCACCCCCGATCCCCGGGCGCTGGTCGAGACGCTGCGCGACGAGGTCTACGCCGCCGGGGCCGCCGACAACCTCACCGCCGTCGTCGTCGACGTCCTGCCCCTGCCCGGCGAGCCGCACCCCGGGGACCCCGAGCGATGAGGCCGCCGCGCCGCCGAGCCGGCGGACGGCTCCGCCGGGCGGTCCTGGTGGCGGTGGGGTTCGCGTTCCTCGCAGTCGGGCTCTACACCGGGCTGCGGCTGCACGGAACTCTGCTCGACGACATGGACAAGTTGGCGAGCATCGTGGCGGCGGTCGCCGGAATCGCCGCCCTGTGCCTGGCCGTCCTGGCCCGGGCTGCCGAGGGACAGGCCACGATCGACACCGCGAAGGCCCGGGAGGCGCTCGCCGAGCGGGTCGCCGAGGCCTACCGGGACCGGCTGGACCGCCTGGGCCGACACCGTGGCACGACCCTGTGGCTCAGCTGGCGCGCGATGGACAGCGACGTCACGCAGTACGTCACCATGCCACCGCCGCGGGCCCGCGCCACCACCTCCGGCGGGTTGCAGACCCTGGTGCTGTTCTTCCGGAACCTGCCTGGCCGGCGGCTGGTGATCGCCGGACCACAGGGGGCCGGGAAGAGCATCCTCGCGACCCAGCTCGCCCAGGCGCTGCTCGCCGATCCCGCAGAACAGGCCGTTCCGGTCGTCGTGCCGGCGCTCGGCTGGCATCCCGAGCACCGACCCATGAACGACTGGCTGGTGGACACGATCGTGGCGACGTATCCCGACGAGGACATCACCCCGGAGGCGATCGCACGTCTCGTGCGACGCAACGCGATCCTGCCCATTCTCGACGACTTCGACGAACTGCCGCCCAAGCTCCGGACGGCCGGGCTGCGCACCGTGCCCGGCGGCTGCCTGCTCGTCACCCACGACCTCGCCTGGCTGGACCCGACGTATCCCGGCTGGGAGACCTGGCACCGGGTGATCCAGGTCCAGGAGATCTCGAAGCGGGAGGGCGAGGACTATCTGCATGCCGCCGCGCCCCCGGCCTCCGGGGCCGGCCCGCGCATCGCCGGCCTGGCGAACATGCTGACCACCCCACTCGAGTACGACCTCGGGCTGCGCCGGCTCTGGCGGCTCGGTTGGCCGGGTGAGACGGAGCAGCGGACGCTCGGGCAATGCCGGGCCGCCGTCAACTCCTGGCTGGCCGACGAGGCCCTCGACGGCGCGTACCACGGGAGCCGGTGGTCGGGCGACCAGGGCCGCTCATACCTGCGCCGGCTGGCCCGCATCGGCGGGTCCGCAGCGGACGGCATCGCCTGGTGGCAGCTGCACCACCTGCTGCCCCGGCCGCTGCTCAAGCTGGCCTTCGGCGTGGTCGTCGCCGGGCCCGGGGCCGGGGCGTGGTGGGCGTTGCGGGACGGGCCGACCGCCGGCGGTGTCGCCCTGCTCGCCGGTGTCGTCGGCGCCCTGCTCGCCGATCCCGCTCCGCCCCGCCGGCTTCGTCCACGCCGGCAGTGGCTGGCCGGCGCGGGGTGGATCGCGGGTGTCCTCGCCGGCTTCTGCGCCAGCGAACTGCTCCACGACGGCCCCGCCGGGCAGTTGCCCGTCGTCGCGGGCGCCGCCGGGCTCACCGCGCTCGCGCTGTCCATCGTGGATCGGCCGGCGGACCCGGACCTGGAGACGTGCCCCCGTCGACTGTGGCGCGCCGACGCCGCCGCGTTGCTCGGGGAGGCCGCCGCGCTCGCCGTGCTCCTCACCCTTGCCGCTCTGGCGACCACGCGCGCGATCGGTCAGCCGGTCGAGGGGGCGTACCTCGTCCTGGCGGCACTCGCCGGCGTCGGCTGGGCCGTCGTCCGATCGGCCTGCGTCTGGTACCTCACCACTCTGACGATCCTGGCGGCCGCCCGCCACCTGCCGGTGCGCCTGCTGGCCTTCCTCGCCGACGCACGGCAGCGGGGCCTGGTGCGCCGGGTCGGGCCGGCCTACGAGATCCGGTACCCGTTCCTGGCCGAACGACTCACGCAGGACGCCTGTTCCGGACACCGGCATGGGTGAGCAGGCGTTCCCGCAGGCGGGCGTGGCGGAACTGGTAGACGCCGCCGATCTGGCGCAGGACGCCCCGCCGGTGCGCGTCGTCCAGGAACGCCAGCAGCCGCCACGGCAGCTCCCCCCGCACCGCGAACCAGGCCCGCGCCACCCCGAAGCGGCCCCACGCCGTGAACAGCACGCTCGCCCCGGCGGTCGCGGCGGCGACCGCGAGACCGGTGCCCGCGTCGATCAGGGCCGCCGTGGTGACGCCGAGGATGCCACCGCGCACGACGGCCTTCGCCAGCGCCGTGCGGCGGTCGGCGCGCAGCACCGCCAGCGGGCCCGCCGCGGCCGTCACGTCGGTCGGCACGTCGAGCCAGGCGTCCAGGAACAACGCCAGCAGCAGCGCCCCGGCCGCCGCGACGGCCGCCGCGCCCCCGCCGGCCAGCCACCCGGCGGCGACGATCGCCGCCCCACCGGTCACCCAGCCGACCAGCCCGGGCGTGACCACGCCGCGACCGGGAGCCGGCGGACCCGACGCGACGCCGCCGGTGCGCAGCAGGCGGGTCGCCTGCCGGTGCCACCCGGCCCCGCCGCCGTCGTCGGCCGGCAGCCCGGTGGGCACCAGCGGCTGACGGACCATCACGAACCCGCTGACGACCGCGCCCACCACCGCGCCGAGGACAGCCGCGACGCCGCCGCCGGCCGCCCCGGCCACCACGCCCAGGGCCACCGCGCCGAACACCCCGCCGGCGACGGCCGGCACGGCGCGCGGCACCACGGCGGACAGCCGCCACCAGGCGATGTCCGGTCCGGCGTGCGCGGCCAGCCAGGCCAGCCAGGGCACGACCCGGGCCGCCGTCCGGGCCGCCGCCCCGCCCGCGTGCTCGGTGTAGGCGACCGGGACCGCCCGGTCCAGCAGGTGCCCGGCCAGGTCGTCGGCCGTGCCGAACCGGCCCGCGTCCAGCAGCGCCGCCGGGTCGGCCCCGGTGTCGCTGTAGGCCGCGCGGGCCAACGACGTCATCAGCGGCGTGGCGAGCACCCCACCGACGAGCCGGGCCCGGTCGTCGGCGGGCGCGCCGGCGAGCCGGGCCAGCACCGGCTCCCACGCGGTCGCCGAGGCGCGACCGGTGGGACGTGCGGTACGCGGCAGATACGCCGCCAGGTCCGCCACCCCCAGCGGCAGCAGCCGCACCACGGCCGCGCCGGTGAGCACGTCGCCGCCGCGCACCGCGTCCAGGTACTGCGCGGTCCGGCTCGCCACGACGACGCCCGGCAGCCCGGGCGACGCGGCGTTGAGGGCGAGCAGCGCCGCCGGGCGCGCCGCCGCCGGCAACTCGTCGAGACCGTCCAGCACCGGCAGGACCCGCTCCTCGGCCAGCAGGGCCGCCGCGACGGTGCCGAAGTCCGGATGCCCGGCGGCCAACGCCGGGTAGTCGGCGGCCAACCGGGCCACCAGCCAGTCGGCGAAACCCGCCCGGCCCGGGTCCCAGGACGTCACCGACAGCAGCACCGGCACCGGCTCGCCCGGCCCACCGGCGGCGATCAGGTCCAGCACCAGCCGGATCAGCAGCACCGACTTGCCGCCGCCGGCCGGCCCCAGCACCACCAGCCGCCGCGACGGGATCCGCCGGAACACCGCGGCGGCCTCCGGAAGCCGCCCGGCGACGGCCACCTCCACGGCCGTCGCGCCCGCCGCCGCCAGCCCGACGTTCGCCCAGTGGTCCTGCCCGCCCAGCCCGACGGGAAGCGCCTCCCACCGCACCGGGATCGGCATCGGGTCCTGCACCCGACGCAGCGCCTCCTCCACCCGCCACTGCTGGCGCACGGCCGCCCGCAGCGCGCCCTGGTGCTCGTCGAGGGACCGCGCGGGCCGGCGGGCGCGGCCACCCCACACGGCGAGGAGCAGGGTCGCCGCCGCGACCGTGAAGCTGCCGACGCTCGCCACCCGGTCCGCGGTCTCCAGGTCGGACCGCCAGATGACCCACCCGGCAGCGACGACGGCAGCCGTGACGACGTACGGAACGAGGAGTTGATGACGGACCTTCGACAGAATTCGCCGCACGCGGTTCATGATGGCGGGCAGCGTCCAGACGCGCTCTACGACGAGTTGCGGGCCGCGCACACCGAACTGCGGGCCGCCATCGGGGAGATCCAGCGGATCCCCGGCTACGAGCAGTTCCTCGCCCCCGTCGAGATCGGCGACGTCACGGGCGCGGCCGATCACCCCCTGGTGTACGTGACACCGGCCGACGACACCGGCCTCGCGCTCGTCGTGCGGGGCGAGGACATCGTGGACGTGCCGCTGCCGCACCTGCGCGCGGCCCAGGTGCACGAGTGGGCCGAGCGGCACCGCGAGCACTTCCCCACCGCCGCCGCGCCCGCCTCCCGCCGGGCCGCCTGGGACCGGCACCTGGCGCAGCTGTGCGACTGGCTGTGGGAAGCCGTCGCCGGGCCCCTGCTGGCCGAGCTGGCCGGCGAGGCGCGGGCGTCGGTCGTACCGTGCGGGCTGGTCGGCCTGCTGCCCCTGCACGCCGCCCGGTACGCCGACGCCGCCCGGCCGACGGGTTTCGGCTACCTCGCCGACACGCTCGCCCTCAGCTACGTGCCGAACGCCCGGGCCCTGGCCGCGAGCCGGCGGCGGGCCGCCGCCGCGCCCGACGGGGGCCTGCTCGTCGTCACCGACCCGGAGCTGTCCTACGCCCGGTGGGAGGGGGCCGCGGCCGCCGCCACCTTCGACGGCCCCGTCACCACGCTCGCCTGGGCCGACGCGACCGTCGCGCGGGTCCGCGCGGAGCTGCCCGCCGCCCGGGTCGCCCACTTCGGCTGCCACGGGGCCGCCGACCAGCGGGACCCGCTGCGCAGCGCCCTGCGGCTGGCCGGCGAGGCCCGCCTGCGGCTGGCCGACGTGCTGCCGCTGCGGCTGCGCACGCGCCTGGCGGTGCTGTCGGCGTGCGAGACGTTCCTACCCGGCCTCGACCTGCCCGACGAGGTGATCTCGCTGCCGGCGGGCCTGGTGCAGGCGGGCGTCGCGGGCGTGCTGGCGTCGATGTGGCCCGTCGACGACCACGCCACCGCCCTGCTCATGACCGAGTTCTACCGGCGCTGGCGGGCCGACGACACCACCTCGCCCGGCGAGGCGCTGGCCGGCGCCCAGCGGTGGCTGCGCGACGTGACCCCGGCGGAGCTGGAGGACCACTGGGCCCTGGCCCTCGACGCGGGCGAGGCATGGCTGCCGGTCGACGCCGCCGAGGCGCTGCTGCCGCAGGTGTTCCGCAGCGGCAGCGGCGACTCCCGCCCGTGGTCCGCGCCGTCGGTGTGGGCGGCCTTCGCGTTCACGGGGGCGTGAGCGGTGCCCGACGACACCTGGACCCTGCGCTGGGTCGCCGAGCAGGTCCGCGCCCGCCTCGGCGAACTCGTCGCCGACGCGGAGACGGCCGCGCGCATCGACAAGCTGCTCGCCGAGGCCCTGGCCCGGCCGCCGGGGCCGCTGGCGGACCTGGCGATCGCCCGCGCCCTGCGCGGCGACCCCGCGCTGGAACGGTGGGCGATGGAGACGGTACGCGCCGCCGAGAGCCGGCCCCGCGCGGAACCCGGCAGCGCCCCGCCGGTGCGCTACCTGACGACGTCCCTGCCCCGCCAGGCCCGCCCCGGCACCCGGTTCCCGCTGCACGTGACGATCAGCCGCGACGGCGGCCCCGGCAGCGTCCCCACCCGGCCGTTCCCCGTCCCCGAGCGGGGGGTCGACGTGCTGGTCACGGTCGCCTCGCCGACGCTGTCGATCGAGTCGGACGCCGTCCACGTCGTGCGGGTCCACCCCGGCGACGACCCCGACGGCGTCGTGTTCGTGCTCGGCGCCGCCGAGGAGGGCCGGCACGAGGTCACCGTCCGGGCCTTCGTCGACGGCGGCGGCAGCCAGATCGCGGCGATCGTCCGCACGGTCCTGGTCACCGACTCGGCATCGTACGCGCCGCCGCACCGGCTGACCGCCCGCGTCGAGCACCTCGCCCCCCGGCCCGGCGAGGTGGCCCTCCAGGTCGACCGGCACCGCGACGGCTACGCCTTCCGGCTCGTCGGCCGCGACGGCCCCACGGCGACGGCCGGATCGGTCCCCCGCGGGCTGCTCGCGGACCTGCTGCGCACCGTCAACGCGGCGGCCCGGGGCACCGGCGGGCAGCCCGCCGCCGTGCGGGGCGAGCTCGCCGGGTACGGCACGCTGCTGTGGCGGGCGCTGCCGCCCGAGATCGGCCGCGAGGTCGAGGCCCGGCTGGCCACCGCCACCGGCCTGACCATCTGCAGCGACGTCAGCGAGCTGCCGTGGGAGCTGCTCCTGCCACCCACCTGGGACGAGTTCCCCGCCGAGCGGCTCGCGGTCATGCGACAGACCGGCGGCCACTCCCCCGCCCGGTCACTGGCGCTGAGCGACGCGGTCTTCGTGCACGGCCGCAACCCGCCCACCGGCGCCGTGGCCGAGATCCGGCAGGTCAACGCCGGCCTCGACGTCCCCGGCGCGCTGGTCACCTCGGCGCAGGAGCTGCTGCGCCGCATCGAACGGGGCGACTTCGGGCTGCTGCACCTCGCCTGCCACCAGGACCAGCCCGGCGCGGACTCCGACGGCGGCGTGGCGATGGACGACGGCCGGTTCCGCCCCGTCGCGCTGGCCCGCGCCGCCGCCCGGGGCAGCCTGCGCGCCCGCTGCCCGCTGGTGTTCTTCAACGCCTGCCGCAGCGTCGACGGCGGCTCCTACGACACGCTCATGGGCGGCTGGGCCAACGAGTTCGTCCGCGCCGGCGCGGGCGCGTTCGTCGGCTCCACCTGGGCCGTCCGCACCGAATCGGCGCACCGCTACGCCGACCGGTTCTACGCCGAGCTGCGCGGGGGCGCGCCGCTGGCCGCCGCGTCCTTCGCCGCCCGCCGCGAGCTGCTCGCCGACCCCGGCGATCCGACCGGCCTGGCCTACGCCGTCTACGGCGATCCACAGGCCACGATCCTGACAGGAGCGACCGCATGAGCGACGACCGGCCCGTCTTCGTGATCCACGGCATCGCCAACCGCGACCCGCAGGTGGTCGCCGGCCGGGTGGCGGAGCTGAGCGCCGCCGCCCTCGGCCGGTGGACGATGCACTCCGCCTACTGGGGTGACCTCGGCTCGTCCACCCTCGGGGTGGAGCTGGCCATGCCGCCCGGCCCCGGGCAGTCCTGGGACGTCCGCGACGGCGGGCCGCCGCCGGTCGCCGACGACGCCGGCCTGGGGCTCGCCGGCCCGGTCCCGTTGACCCCCGCGCAGCGGCTGGAGCTGGTCCGGGCGCGGGCCCGGCAGACGCTGGACCCGCCGCTGGTCGAGTCGCGGGACGCCCCGCCGGACGTCACCGACGAGGTGCTGGACGCGATCGCGCAGGAGTGGCCGCGGACCCGGTGGCTGCGCCACGCCGACGACCCGACGCTGCTGGCCGAGGTGGGCGCGGCGCTCGCGGCGGCGGCGCTGGACGCCGTGGGCGACGCCGGCCACGAGGTACGCGACCCGGGGGCGGTCCGCCGCGTCATCCGCCGCCGCCTGCCCGAGCTGGACCGGGTGGCCGGCGCGGCCGTCGGCGCCGCCGGGGAGCGCTTCTACACCTGGGCCCGCATCGCCCGCGCCCGGTACGTCGCCCTCACCCTCGGCGACGTGCTGGTCTACCAGCGCCACGGCGAGCGGATCCGGGCCCGCATCCGCGAGCAGATCACCGCCGTCGCCGGGGAACGCGCCGGGCGGGAGGAGCCGGTGCACCTGATCGGGCACAGCCTCGGCGCGGTCGTCGCCCTCGACCTGGCCACCGGCGAGGACCCGGTGCGCACGGCGGGGCTGGTGACGTTCGGCTGCCAGTGGCCGCTGTTCCACCTGTTCGACCCGCGCGGCGGCCAGCTCGCCCCGTACGACGGCAGCGGGCCGGTGCTGCTGCCGGACTCGGTGGGCCGGTGGGCGAACCTGTGGCATCCGCTGGACCCGCTGGGCTTCGTCGCGAGCCGCCTGTTCCGCTGGGCGGACGGCTCCACGCCCCGGGACGTGCGGGTGGAGCACCTGCTGTCGGACCAGCTCTACACGCACTCGGCGTACTGGACGAACCCGCGCCTGGTGTCGGTGCTGCACGAGACGTTCGCGGAGCCGGAGAGCCAGTGAGCCGGGGGTGGTCGTGCGGGGCGGCGCACGCCCCGACACCCTCGACGGGGCCGCCCACGTCGGCCTGGTCGGCTTCCGGATGGTCGGGCTGGGCCTCGGCCGGGGCCCGGGAGTGCCGTACTTCGGCACCTTCTGGGAGACCAACGTCCGGCTCTACTCCGTCGACGACGCCGGGCGGCGGGCCGTGGTGTTCCGGTCGCTCGACGCCTCCCGGCTGGTCCCGGTGCTCGTCGCGCGGGCGAGCCTGCGGCTGCCGTACCTGTGGTCGAGGATGCGGCTGGACCGCGACGGCGACACGGTGACGTACCGCTGCCGGCGGCGCTGGCCCGGCCCGGCCGGCGCGGCGAGCCGCCTGGTGGTCCGGGTCGGCGACCCGATCGCCGACCCGACGCCGCTGGAGCACTTCCTCACCGCCCGCTGGGGGCTGCACACCCGGGCGTACGGGCGCACGCTGCACCTGCCGAACTGGCACCCGCGCTGGCCGCTGCACCGGGCCGAGCTGCTGAGCCTGGACGACGAGCTGGTCGCCGCCGCGGGGCTGCCCGCGCCCGCCGGAGAGCCGGTGAGCGTGCTCTACTCCCCCGGCGTGCCGGTCGTGTTCGGCCTGCCCGCCGTCGCGCGCCGGCCCGGCTGACGGGCCGACGAGGGCCCGCCGCCGGGCCGGCGCGCGAGGAGAGGCGGTGAGGTCAGAACCGGCCCCAGTCGTCGGCGGCGGGCCGCCACACGTCGATGTTGCGCGGGTCCACCGACATGCGGCGGGCCCGGTGGGTCTCGTGCTCCTCGGGCGTGAAGACCCGGTGCCGGTCGCACAGCTCGTAGCGCGGCCCGTGCACCGGGTCGTGCATGTAGAAGGCGATCGACGTCGACGCGGAGTGGTTGACCAGGTCCGAGGCGATGGGCACCTGCTTGTACTGGGCGCGCGCCCGACCGCGCATCACGTGGTCGAAGCTCTTCATCATGAAGCACAGGTGCGCGACGTAGAACTCCTTGTTGCGCTGGATCGCCAGGCTGTGGTGGTAGCGGTCCTCGCTGCGCAGGAAGGCCGTCACGTCGCCGACGTAGTCGGAGACGAGGAAGCCGAGCACCTCGGTGTAGAAGCGCAGGGTCTCCTCGTACTTCTCGGTGGCGAGGAACGGGTGCACCAGGTCCAGCGGGCGCAGCTCGATCAGCGGCGGCTCGGCGTACTCGGCGAACTCGGTGAACAGCTCGACGATCAGGCCGTTGGGGTCCTTGACGGCGAAGCCGCGCTGGACGAGGCCCTTGACCCGGTCGGCCAGCTCGAACACCTCGTGCCCGGCGGCGGTGACCCGCTCCCGCAGGTCGTCGAGGACCGCGTCGGACTCGACGCTGAAGCCGACCGCGGTGGTCCAGGAGACCTCCCGCTGCGGCGCGGCGACCAGCTCGATGCTGTGGTGCTCGATGTCGGCGCGCAGGAAGGCGTACTCGTCGTCGTGCTGCTCCAGTTGCAGGCCGACGTGGTACTGGAGGAACTCGATGGAGGCGGCCAGGTCCGGCACCTCGATCCGGGCGTACTCCATGCCGTACGGCCCGCGGCGGCGGGCGGCGGCCTCGGTGGTCATCTGCTACCCCTCTCGGTGTGCTGGTGGTCCCCCACGGTGGGGAAGCTGACGATGGCCTGGCGCTCGACGACCGGACGCCAGCGTTCCCGGACGAACCGCTCGTGCGAGTCGCTGTGCAGGTAGTCGAGCAGGTCCTGCTCGGTGGGGAACTCCACGACGAAGCCGTGGCTCATGGTGTCGTCGCGGGTGCTGACGTTGGCCCCGCTGCGCCAGTTGCGCATCGCCGGGTACCGCGACGGGAACGTCTCCAGCTCGGCCAGGACGGACTCGGCCGCGCCGGGCGGCAGGTCGTCGCGGAAGCGGAACACGAGCATGTGGGTGATCATGGCGGCTCAGAGGATGAAGCTGAGTCGGGCGCCGGGGTCCATGGACTCCATCACCGGCACGGCCCGCCGCACCCGGAACCGCAGCCCGTCGGGCTCGACCTTGAGCACGTGCTCGTAGCGGCCCACGTAGGTGTAGGCGCCGCCGTCGCGGTAGCGGTGGATGACGAAGTTCGCGGTGATCCAGACGGTCTCCGCGCCGGCCTCCAGCAGGATCACGTTGGACACCATCCGGTGCGTGCGCGAGTGCGGGTTCTCCGCGTGCGCCTTGCGGCTCTTGAGCCGCTTGACCCGGGCCCGGATCAGCTCGTAGTCGTCGGCGACGAAGTATCCGGCGGTGGTGGCGTCCCAGCCGGCCCAGTCGGTCGTCGGCACCTCCAGCCGGCCGTCGGGCTCGAAGAGGGTGAACCACTCGTCGAGACGCCACTCGTCGAGCAGCTGGGCCTCGCGGTAGAGGAACTCCTCCACCTCGGCGCGGGTGACCTCGCGCGACTCCACTTTCACCACTCCCCCACGGCTGCCGTTGCCCGACGTCACGGCGCTCACTCCCCCGCCTCGGCGGCGGCCGGGCCGCTCGCCGGGGCACCGGCCGGCGGCGCGCCGGCCACGCTGGTGGACGCGCCGACGACGTGCGCCCACTGCCGCCAGAAGCTGCGCATCGCGCCCTCGTCGATCGAGCGCCCCTGGTTGCCCTGCTTCTCGTTGGCCATGCCCCGCGACATGTCGCTCCAGTCGTGGGCGGGGTCGGCCGCGTCGGCGGTGGCGACGATGCCGCGCTGCACCGCCTCGTACGCCTCGATGTCGTCGGGGGTGGCGAGGCCGCCCGGCCCGACGAAGCTGACCATCGTCTTGATGCGCAGCGCGCGCACCGACTCCGGCTCGCCGACCTCGACGAACTGCCACGCCCGCACGTCGGTGCGGTCGGCGGCGACCGGTTCGAGCTGCCGGATGGTCAGCGCCTCCAGGTCGAACAGCAGCAGGTTGGGGAAGACGAACAGGATGCGGCTGGCGTCGGCGACCTCGGCGGCGAGCTCGGGCCCGAGGCGGGCCTCCATCTCGCGCCGCTTGACGACGGTGCGCTCCTTCTCCTCCTCGCCGAAGCGGGGCTCCCAGACCATGCCGATGCGGCCGTTGTGTCCGGTGAGGACGAGCAGGCCGTGGCCGCCGCCGAGGTCGTAGGCGTACTGGTCGTCGTCGGTGACGGCGAAGCCGGTCTCGCGCAGGTAGCCGACGAAGGTGTTGTGCGTGGGGGCGAAGTGGTAGCCGTCCATGGCGTTCTCCACGGCCAGCTTCCAGTTGCCCTTGACGCTGTAGAGCTGCACCCCGGGCAGGGTGGTCATGCCGCGCTCGCCGATCTTGGCCGTGAGCGACATGTAGTGCGCCGCCGGGCCGAGGTGGGTCAGCAGGTCGGGCACGTCGGGGTCGAACGCGATGAAGACGAAGCCCTCGTGGATCTGGAGGCGGGGCACCTGACGCAGCGCCATCGACGCCCGGAAGGCCGGGTCGTCGGGGTACGCGTCGTCGCCGGGCAGCGCGGCCAGCTCCCCGGAGTTGCTGAACGCCCAGGCGTGGTAGAAGCACTGGAAGAACTTGGTGTTGCCCTCGCTGTGCCGGCACAGCACGGTGCCCCGGTGGGTGCACGAGTTGAAGAACACCCGCACCTCGCCGTCGGCGTCGCGGCAGAAGATCAGCGGACGCCCGCCCAGCGTGCGGGTCTTGAAGTCGCCCGCCTTCGGGATCTCCGTCTCGTGACCGAGGTAGAGCCAGGTGTGCCCCCAGATCCGCGCGATCTCCTCGGCGAACACCCCCGGCTCGCGGTACGCCGAGCGGTGCACGCGGAACCGCAGCGCCTCCCAGTCCTCGTCGATCATCGCGCCGTCACCGGGTGCACCGAGCGGGCGTACCGGCGTCTGCTGCGCCATCACCTCACCGCCTTCTACGTCATGCGAGACAGCGTCTCGCACCACGATGCTGCTATCCGGCCCCGCCACCTGTCAAGAGCAGGACATACTCCAGCACCGGGTTACTCGCTGTTAATACGGGCGCAACACGCAACGGCGGTTTCGTTGGCCACGATGCCGAACGTCGACAGGGCGCGGCCACGCCGCTGCGCCGCGGGTACGGGCCCCTCCGTCGTGGCCCGCACACCCGCGGTCCGCACACCCACCGGACGCCACCGCCACCGCCGCCACGCACGGGCGGCACCCGCGTCACCAGCCGCGCCACCCATCGCACCGCCAGCCGGTGTCACCCCTCCCGGAGGATCCCATGCTCCAGCCGCACGAAGGCCCGATCGCTGGAACCCACTACCTGCCGAGCACGCCCGAGACCTGCCTGTGGGGCCGGCTGCCCACCCGGCGGCACGAACCCGTGCTGCGGATCCGCTCGGGCGAGACGGTGACGATCGACACGCTCAGCCACGAGGGCATCCTGGAGGACCAGGGCCGCGACCCGGTCGCGTACCTCAAGCAGTTCGACGTGCCCGCCGACGGGGTCCTCGCCGACGCCCGCGACCTGGCCGCCTCGGACGTCGCCCACGACTACGACGCCGACGGGCCGCACGTGGTCACCGGGCCCATCGCGGTCGACGGGGCCGAGCCGGGCGACGTGCTCCGCGTCGAGGTCCTCGACCTGCTCGTCCGGGCCCCGTACGGCTTCGTCAGCAGCCGGCACGGCTACGGCGCGCTGCCCGGCGAGTTCCCGCTCACCCCGGCCGACACCGGCCCGGACGGCGACGTGCCCCGCGCGTACGGCAGCGTCTGCCACTTCACCGCAGTGGTCAGCAGCGGCGGACGGCTGTACGGCACGCTGCCGTACGGCGACGGGCGGGCCGCCCGCTTCCCCCTCGCCCCGTTCCTCGGCCTGATGGGCGTGGCGGTGGACACCGACGACCCGGTGCACTCCGTGCCGCCCGGCGCGTTCGGCGGCAACCTCGACATCAACGAGCTCCAGATCGGCTCCGCCCTCTACCTGCCGGTGCAGCTCCCCGGGGCCGGCTTCTACGCCGGCGACCCGCACTACGCCCAGGGCGACGGCGAGGTGGCGCTGACCGCCCTGGAGGCGCCGCTGCGGGCCACCCTGCGGCTGTCGGTCGTCCCGCAGGCGCAGGCGGGGGCCCTGGGCGTCGCCGACGGCCCCTTCGCCGAGACCGCGACCCACTGGCTGCCCGTCGGCCTGCACAGCGACCTCGACGAGGCGATGCGCCGGGCCGTGCGCGCCGCCGTCGCCTTCCTCGCCCGCACCCAGGGCATGCCGCCGCAGACCGCCCTGGCCTACCTGAGCGCCGCCGCCGACTTCGAGGTCAGCCAGGTCGTCGACGGGGTGAAGGGCATCCACTGCCTGATCCGCAAGGCGGACTTCCCGGCCCACGTCTGAGCCGCGGCGGCGCGTGACGTACCGTCACGCGCCGCCGCCCGGTGGCCACGAGTCCGTCAGGGCCCTTTGCTCTGCACCCGGATACGCAACGGTTGACCCGCCGTGACGGATCGCCTCACCCCCGGGCATCGGCGTCCGGGATTCCGCCTGGTGGGCGGGGTGCTGCGCGGGTGGGTGCAGAGCAAAGCGAGCGCGCGACGTTGTCCGAGGTCGCAGGAACGCCCCTACGAGGCCGCCGGCACCTCGGCGCGGCGGGGCGCGGCGGCCATCGCG
This sequence comes from Micromonospora sp. WMMD712, assembly GCF_029581295.1. NCBI lineage: Bacteria > Bacillati > Actinomycetota > Actinomycetes > Micromonosporales > Micromonosporaceae > Micromonospora > Micromonospora sp. WMMD712. The sequence goes on along the minus strand of NZ_CP120743.1, from coordinate 65,007 downwards.
CCCGGCCGGGTCACGGTCACCGCCGCCACCCGGCTCGCCCAGCGGGCCGCCTCGTCGATCGCCGCGCCGTCGAGCAGCGCGTCGGCCAGCGCCGCGCAGAAGCTGTCGCCCGCGCCGGTCGCGTCCACCGCGTCGACGCGCTCGGCCGGCACCAGCCACTCCCGGTCGGCGCCGACCACCAGCGCGCCGTCCGCGCCGAGGGTCACCACCACCGGCCCCCGCGTGCCCAGGGAGCGGGCCAGCGCGGGCAGCTCCGCCGGGCCGGGTGGGGCCGCCGTGGCCGGGACCCCGGCCAGAGCCGCCAGCTCGCCCCGGTTGGGCACCAGGACGTCGACCCGGGCCAGGGTCGCCGCATCCACCGGCCTGGCCGGGGCCGGGTTGAGCACCACCAGGCCGCCCGCCGCGGCCACCGCGGCGGCCACCACCTCGGCGGCGACCTCCTGCTGCAACAGCACCGCGCGGGCCGAGGCGATCAGGTCGTACGACGGCGCGAGGTGCTCCGGCGCGAGCCACATGTTGGCCCCGGAGCTGACCGCGATGGTGCTGTCGCCGTCGGCGGTGACCAGCACGATCGCCTGGCCGGTCGGGCGGGGCGCGCGCAGCACCCCGGCCGTGTCCACGCCCTCGGCGGCGAGCAGCCCGGTGAGCCACTCCCCCTCCGGGTCGTCGCCGACCGCGCCGACCATGGCGACGCGGCGGCCCAGCCGGGCGGCGGCGACCGCCTGGTTGGCGCCCTTGCCGCCGCCGGCGCGCCAGTGGTCGGCGACGCCGAGCACGGTCTGGCCGGGCGCGGGCAGCTCGGCCAGGGGCACCACCACGTCGACGTTGAGGCTGCCCACCACCACGATGTCGGTCACGGCGGCCTCAGCCCTGCCCGGGACGCCAGGCGTGCGCCAGGAAGTCCGCCCGGGGCGGCGCGAAGACGTCCAGGTTGATGCAGGGGCCCTCGGTCGGCTCGACGTAGTGCTCCGCGCCGCGCGGCACGAGCAGCATCGAGCCCGCCCCCATCGGGTGCGGCACCCCGTCGACGTAGTAGTTGCACCGGCCGCCGAGGATCATCACGAGCTGGTCGAAGTCGTCGTGGTGGTGCGGGTTGAGCGTCATGCCCACGCTCAGTTCGTGCCAGGCCAGCACGACCTCGTCGGTGGCGTACACCTTGCGGCGCACCCCGGGCCGCACGTCGGTGGCCGGGATGTCGTCCCAGTTCACCGCGATGCCGTAGAGCTGCGGGTTGAGCATGTCAGCGCTCCCTTTCCGGGTCGGGGTCAGCCGGCGAGCCGGCGCAGGCCGGCGCCGAGCAGTTGCAGGTCCGAGCCGACCACCAGGTAGCCGGCGTCGGTGAGGCCGTGCCGGGCCAGGGCCTCGGCCGTGCGGTCGGCCACCCAGCCGCCCAGCGCGGCCCCGGCCCCCCGGGCCGCCTCGGCGACGTCGCCGGTGCGCCGCAGCAGCGGCGTCGGGTCGTCGGTGCCGGCGAGGCCGAGGCTGACCGCCAGGTCGGTGGTGCCGACGAAGCCGACGTCCACGCCGGCCAGCAGGTCGGGCAGGGGGTCGTCGGTGGTCGCCGTCTCGATCTGGGCGACCAGCAGCGGCGGGTCGGCGGCCTCCGCCGCGAGGTACCGGTCGAGGCCGCCGAGGCCGTAGCCGGCCGCCGGGTGGGCGAGGCTGATGCTGCGCCGCCCGTGCGGGGCGTACCGGCTGGCCGCGCGCAGCGCCCCGACCTCGGCCCGGCTGCGGACGGTGGAGAGCTGGATCCCGACGGCGCCGGCCTCCAACAGCCGGTTGACCTGGCCCGGGTCGACCGCCGGCACCCGGACCAGCGCCGGCAGGCCGAGCGCGGCGGCGAGCCGGAGCTGGTCGGCGGCCGTGCGCTCGTCCAGCGCGCTGTGCTCCAGGTCGACCACGACGAAGTCGAGCCCGGCCTGGGCGGCCAGGGCCACCACGTCGGGGCCGGGCAGCTTGAGGAACGTGCCGACGAGCCGCCCGCCACCGCGCAGCGCCGCCCGCAGCCGCCTGCGGGAGCGGTGCACACCGCCGGGCGGCGGGGCGTCGGTGCCGGACGGCGCGGAACCGGTGGCGGGCATCAGCGGCTCAGGCCCCGGCGACGCCGGCCGCCGGCAGGCCGCGCCACGGCACGGTCGGCACCTGCTCGCCGGCGAGCAGCACCAGGCTCGGCTCCAGCCGCGGCGCGACGATCCGGTTGCCGGCGGCGTCGGGCAGCTCGGCCTCCTCGGCGTCGGCGAGGACCGTGACGTGGGCCGGGCCGCCCTCGACGAGGCTGCCGTAGCCCTCGGCGTCGAGGCCGGTGAGGCGGGCCGGGGCGGACGTCACCCGGGGCACGATCTGCTCCATGGTCATGCCCATGGCCCGCAGCTTGGCCATGCTGGTGACCAGGTCGAACACCGGGCCGTGCCAGTTGCGGCCGCTGGTGTCGGAGGTGACCACGTCCGGCAGGAAGCCCTGCTCGATGGCCGGGCGGGCCACGGCGAAGCTGAGGTTGCTCTTGCCGTGGGCCGACTCGAACAGCACGCCGCGCTCGCGGGCGGCGTACACCTCGGGCAGGACCTTGCCGTCGCCGAGGATGCCGTACGGCTTGCCGGTGTAGCAGTGGGCCACGACGTCGCCGGGGCGCAGCAGGTCGAGGATCACCGGCAGCGGCTCCGGGGTCTCCCCGATGTGGATCATCAGCGGGAGCCCGGCCTCGGCCGACAGCGCCAGGGAGCGCTTGAGCAGCGTGCGCCACTCCAGCCCCACGACGTCCTCGGAGAGGCGGATCTTGAAGCCGCGTACCCGGTGCGGGTTGGCGGCGGCGACCGCCAGGGCGTCCTCCGGCACCAGCGTGTCCGGGTTGAGCAGCTCGCCGAACCGGAAGTCGATCAGGCCGAGGACCGAGACGTTGAGGAAGTTGACCAGCCGCATCCGGGCCGGGGCGGCGACGTACCGCTCGAACGCCGCGAAGGTGGACGCCCCGACGGTGCCGGCGTCGCAGGCCGCGACGACGCCCCGGCGCAGGTGCGCCTCGTCCGGCGGCGCGCCGACCTTGGAGACGTCGGCGAAGATGTGGGTGTGCGCCTCGACCAGGCCGGGCAGCACGTACTGCCCGGAGCAGTCGACGACCTGCCGGCCCTGCGCGGCGAGGCCGGGGGCGATCCGGGCCACCCGGTCGCCGGTCACCGCGACGTCGGTCACCTGGCTGACGCCGGTGGCGGCGTCGAACACCTCGCCGCCGGCCAGCACCAGGTCGTAGCGCGGGGAACTGTCGTCAGTCATGGCATCAGACTCTCTGTACGAAGCGGCGGCGACGGGCGGGCGTCGCCGGGAAGGGGGTCGGGCTCGGCCGTGGCGGCCGGGGTCCCGGCCGGCGCGGCCGGGGTCTCGGCTGCCTGGGCCGGGGTCTCGGCGCGGAACCGGGTGCGCAGCGGCAGCACCCCGGCGACGGTGACCTCGACCAGGTCGCCGGGGCTCAGGAAGCAGCCCCGGTCCTGGCCGGTGCCGGTGGGGGTGCCGGTGAGCACCACGTCGCCCGGCTCCAGCACCACGTACCGGGAGATCCAGGCGAGCAGGTCGGGCACCGGGAAGATGAGGTCGGCGGTGCTGGCCTGCTGGCGCAGCTCCCCGTTGACCGTGGTCCGCACGCCGATGGCGTCGCGGTCGGCGACGGCGTCCAGGCCGAGCACCGAGGCGCCGAGCGCGCCGAAGCCGGGGAAGCTCTTGGCCAGGGTGGGGCTGCCGGAGGCGACCATCACGTCGCGGCAGGTCAGGTCGTTGGCGGCGGTGATCCCGGCGACGTGCGCCCAGGCCCGCTCGGCGGGCGTGTGGTGCATCCGCGCCCCGATGACCAGGGCGACCTCGCCCTCGTAGTCGGACTGCGCGCTGACCGAGGTGGGCAGCGGCACGGTGTCGTCGGGGCCGGAGCCGGCGTTGGGCGACTTGAGGTAGAGCACGGGCTGGGTGGGCAGGGGCCGCCCGGTGGTGCGCGCCTTGCAGTGGTAGTTGAGGCCCACCCCCCACACGGCCGGCGTCCCGCCCAGCGGGGCGACGACGTCGCCGGCGAGGGCGTCCAGCGGCAGCCGGCGGCGCACGGCCGCGGCGCGGGCCGGGGCGAGCCCGGCGCCGGCGCGCAGCAGCGCGGCCACGTCGGCGTACGGCAGGTCGAGCAGCTCGACGTCGCCGTCGGCGGTGAGCCGGCCCAGCCCGTGCCGGGTGGCCACCAGGTGCGTGCCGTCGCCGACGGTGTGCCGGGCGTCGTCGCGGGGGGCGGTCATGCCGCGTCCGAGGAGTGCCCGGGCACCGTGCCCAGCGCCGGGTTGACCAGCGGGGCGAGGTTGTTGACGGCGGCGGCGGCCTCGCCGAAGCCGACGGAGATCAGCCGCACCTTGCCCTCGTAGTCGGTGATGTCGCCGGCGGCGAAGACGCGCGGCAGGTTGGTGCGCATCGACCGGTCGACGGCGACGTAGCGGCGGTGCATCTCCAGGCCCCAGCGTTCCATGGCGCTGAGGTCGGCGATGAAGCCGAGGGCGGCCACCACCGCCTGCGCGGGCAGCTCCTCGCGGCCCTCGCCGCGCACCTCGGCGATCGTCACGGAGGTGACGTTCTCCTCCCCGGCGATGCCGCACACCTCGTACGGGGTGACCACCCGCACGGTGGAGGACTCCAGCTGGGCGACGCTGTGCGCGTGGGCGCGGAACTGCGGCCGGCGGTGCACGAGGGTGACGCTGCGGGCGTGCGGCTCCAGCGCGAGGGCCCAGTCGACGGCGGAGTCGCCGCCGCCGACCACGACGACCTCCTGGCCGGCGAGCTCGTCGAGGCGGGGCACGAAGTAGCGCAGGCCCCGGCCGAGGTAGTCGCTGCCGACGGGCAGCTCGCGGGGGGTGAAGGTGCCGATGCCGGCGGTGAGCAGGACGGCCTTGGCGCGTACCTGGGTGCCGGCGTCGGTGCCGACGAGCACGTGGTCCTCGGCGCAGGTCAGGTCGACGGCGCTCTCGCCGAGCAGGAACGTCGGCTTGGCGGTGGCGGCCTGGGTGAGCAGGGCGTCGACGAGCTCCTGGCCGCGCACCGCGGGCAGGCCGGCGATGTCGTAGATCGCCTTCTCGGGGTAGAGGGCGGCGATCTGGCCGCCGGGCTCGGGCAGCGAGTCGATCACCGCCACGCTCATCCCGCGGAAGCCGGCGTAGTAGGTGGCGTACAGGCCGGCGGGGCCGGCGCCGACGATCGCGAGGTCGACCTCGTGCAGCTCGCCCATCAGGTGGCGCTCCCCGCGACGGCCGGGTGGTCGCGGCCGACCCGACCGATCTTGCGGGCCCCGCCGGGGCTGCCGATCTCGCCGAAGAACTCGGCGTTGATCGGGCCGAAGTGGGCCCGGTCGGCCGGCAGGTCCTCCAGGTGGAAGATCGACGTGACGGGGCAGACCGGTTCGCAGCGCCCGCAGTCGACGCACTCGTCCGGGTTGATGTACATCATCCGGTCGCCCTCGTAGATGCAGTCCACGGGGCACTCCTCGACGCAGGACCGATCCTGCACGTCCACACACTCGTCGGTGACCACGTAGGCCATCGGTCCTCCAGCGGTTGGGTCGGCCGTCCGCATCCGCACCGCTGACCGTCGCGCGGACGTCGCCGGATGCGGGGCGATGTCGTTGATGTCAGGTCACGCTAGAGAAGCCATCCCAAGTATGTCAACATACGAGACGTCATCTTGAATGAAGTCACGGCGGCGGGAGTGCGGGGATGGACGACGAGGTGCCGGCGGCACTGCGGCGGGCGGCCGAACAGGCGATCGACGAGGCGGGCGTCCTCGACGCGCTGGCCGCGCTGGGGGCGGAGCCCAGCCCGTACGGCCGGGAACGGGCCACCGCCCGCCGGCTCGCCGACTGGGCCGCCGCGCGCTGGCCGGAGCTGTCCTGGCGGGTCGACCCCCTGGCGACGACGGCGGCGCTGCCCGACAGCGCCAACCTGGTCGGCTCCTCCGCCCTCGGCACCGCGCCGGAGCTGCTCGTCTACTCACACCTGGACACCTCCCTGACCGGCGGGGCCGACTTCGACGCGCCGATCACCGGTCGGGACGCCCCCGCGCCCGAGCTGCGCAGGCCCGACGGGGCGGACGCCGAGCCGGTGGTCAGCGGCTTCGGCCTCGGGGTGGCCCGCGCGGCGACCGCGGCCGCCCTGGTCGGCTTCGCCGCGGCGGCCGGCGCGTGCCGGGCCGCCGGCCGGCCGCACCGGCTGACCCTGCTGCTCGCCGCCGCCGGCACCCACCGCACCGACCCCGACGCCGGCCCCACCCCCGGCGGGGTGGCCCACCACCTCGACCGGCACCCGCTGCCGGCCGCCGCCGTCGTGGCCAAGAGCGGCCCGCCGGGCGTGCTCACCGCCGAGCCGGGGGCCATGTTCCTGCGGGTACGCCTGACCAGCCGCTTCCATCCGGCGCTGTTCCGCGACGCCGCCGTCCCGCCGGGCGGCCTGCTGGCGCACCTCGGCCGGGTGGTCGCGGCGCTGGAGGCGTTCCGCGCCGCGCACCTGGCCGGGCGCGCCGGGCGCGGCGGTCAGGTCGGGGCGGAGGTGGGCATCGGCGCGGTGCGGGCCGGCCAGCCGGGCAAGCCCGACCTGCTGCCCGGGCGGCTGGACTTCCACCTCTACCTGGTGACGGTGCCCGGCGACGAGCCGGCGGAGATCGCCGACGCCCTGGCCACGACGCTGACCGAGAAGCTGCGCGGCACCCCGCTGGGCGACTGCGGGGTGAGCGTGACCGGCTGGCCCGTCCACCCGGCCGCCGCCACCGACCCCGACGCCCCGGTCTGCCACTGGGCCGACGCCGCCTGGCGGGCCGCGCACGGCCGCGCGCCCCAGCCCATCCGGGGCTGGACCGGGTCGACCGACGGGGTGGTGCTGCGCGGGCGGGGGGTGCCGACCGTCCGGCTGGGCCCACCGTCGCTGCCGGCGGACCCGGACGACCCCCGGAGGGACCGCTTCGCGGTGGCCGAGCTGGTGCGTTTCGCCCGCATTTATGCCGACATCGCGCTACGAAGCCGGCAGATATCGACAGCCTGATGTGCCATATGCCATGATACTGTCTCACTTCACGCAACGAGGGATCCAGATGGCGGACGACAGCCCCTCGCCGGGGAAGAACGCGGACCAGAGCGCCCCGGCGATCCAGACCGTGCAGCGCGCGGCGGTCATCCTCAACGCGTTCACCGCGGCGCGCCCACGACTCAGCCTCAACGAACTGACCGCCAGCCTCGGCACCAGCAAGGCGACGGCCCACCGCTACACCAAGGCGCTGCGGGAGAGCAACCTGCTGCGCTACGACGAGCGGGAGGGACTCTACTCGCTCGGCCCGCAGATCCTGACCCTCTCCGCCGCCGCGCGCGCCGCGATGCCGGTGATCAGCATCGCCGGCCCGCACATGCAGCAGCTCGTCCGCGAGATCGACGAGACCGTGGTGCTCAGCGTCTGGGACGGCGACACGGCCGTGGTCGTCCGCGCCGACGACAACACCGACCGGGTCATCCGCGTCAGCGTCCGCACCGGCTCCCGGCTCTCGCGCACCGAGTCCGCCCAGGGCCGGGTCTTCTGCGCCTTCCTGCCCGAGGACGACGTGGTCGGGCTGGCCGACGAGCTGGCCGCCTCCGCCGAGCTGCGCCGGGAGGTCGACAAGATCCGCCGCACCGGCATCTCGGCGAACACGCCGTCGGCCAACGGCGTGCGCAGCATCGCCGCGCCGATCTTCCGCGGCAGCACGCTGATCGCCGCGATGGCCATCGTCGGCACCACCACCTCCGTGCCGGAGGGCACCGACACCCCGCTCGCCATCGCCCTGCAACAGGTCGCCGCCCTGGTCACCGCCGAGCTGGGCAGCACCGCCGGCACCGGCAACGGCCACCACCCCACGCCGGACAACGGCAACGGCACCCGTCCCCCGGCGGCGCGCGGGGGCGCGGGCCGCCGCTGACCGGCGCGGGCCGGATGCTGCCCGGGCGAGGGCCGGGTCAGCCGACCGCCGCGCCGAGCCCCTCGGACAGCTCGCGCGCGATGCGCAGCAGGGCGTCCGCCGCCGCGGCCTCCGCCGCGCCGGAGAGCACCGCGTCGGTGCCGAGCACGCCCAACGCGGCCACCACCGCGGTACGCTCGAACACCGGCGCGGCCAGCACCCGCACCCCGAAGTCCTCCGGCGAGTTGACCGCGAACCCGTCGCGGCGCACCTGCTCGACCACCGCCCGCAGCCCGGCGGACAGGCGCAGCTGACGGGCCACCACCGGGGCCTCGGCGGGCGGCAGGAACGCGCAGAACACCCGACCCTGCGCCGAGCGCACCAGGTCCAGCGGCGAGCCCGTACGCACGCTCAGCCGCACGTCGCCGCTGACGTTGTCCATGCACCGGACCACGATCGGGCTCTCGCCGTTCCACACGCTGAGCACCGAGGTCTGGTTGGTCAGCCGGGTCAGCCGGTCCAGGTGGGGTTCGGCGGCGGTGACGATGGGCAGCGCCGCGCGCGCGGCGGCCTCCATCGCCAGGATCTGCGGCCCCAGCGTGTACGTGGCGGTGGCCGTGTCGAAGCGCAGCAGGTTGGCCGCGCGCAGCGCGCGGGCGTACCGGTGCGCGGTGGCCCGGCTGATCGCGAGGTCGGCGGTCAGCTCCGCCAGGGTGAGCCGGGGCCGCTCGGCGGAGAACGCCTTCAGGATGGTGGCGGCCCGCTGCACGGTCTGGATCGCCGGCGCGTCGCCGCTGTGTTCCTCGACCCCGACCCCGACCGCCATCGTGTCACCTCGCGCATCCCCGTCGCCTCCGCAGGATGCGCACTCTACCCAGCGCGACGGCCGGGACGCGACAACGGCGGAGGGGACGGCGCGGCCGGCGCCCCTCCGCCTCGACCCTCCGACTACGGTTAGTGAGATCGGGCCGCCGGGCCGCCGGGGTCCGGTAGGCGCTGACGCTGCGTCAGGCCCCGCTGTCCCAGACCACGCGCACCGCTCCCTTTGCTCTGCACCCACGGACGCGACATGCCCGTCACGCTGCGATTCTTCCGGATGCCGCGGACGGCAGGGGGCAGTGGTCAGCTACCCTCAGCGACCGTTGCGTCATTGGGTGCAGAGCAAAGGGAGTCAACGGCGACATCGGCCCGGCCACGGCGGCCACGCCCAGTCACTGCTCGACGGCGAGCTGGCGGTGCACCTCGCCGCTGTCCCAGTAGTCGACCCGGTGCGCGACCAGGCCGTCGGCGTCGACCCGGAACCGGAACATCCCGCGCACGCGCACGGGGGCCCGGCCCGCGGAGACCAGCCGGAAGGACATCCGGTACGCCAGCGCGGCCCGGTCCCCCTCGACGACCAGCTCCTCCACCTCGTAGCGGAGGTCCGCGAACTCGGCCAGGAAGCCGTCGAGCCGGTCCCGGTAGCCGGCCCGGCCGACCACCCCCCGCCCGAGCCCGGCGGTGTGCTCGTTGACGAAGCCGACGCTGACGCAGGCGGCGACGGCGTCGGCGTCGTGGGCGTTCAACGCGGCCAGGTAGCGCAGCACCGCCTCCCGGGTCCGCGCCGCGGTCAGTTCCCCCACAGCCGCCGTACGGTGTCGAACACCTGCTGGTCGTGGGAGATCTCGATGACGTTGCCGTCGGGGTCCTTCAGCGCGCAGATGTAGCCGACCGGCGGCGGCATCTGGCGGGGCTCCCAGTGCAGGCAGCCCAGGTCGCGGGCCCGCGCGGCGATCTCGTCGACGTCCGAGCGCTGCGGCACCTCGATGCCGATGTGCGCGAACGGGTGGAGCAGGCCGAGCTGGCCGCCCTTGTCCTTGTTGAACGAGACGAGCACCAGCACGAACGGCGTCTCGACCTGCTTGTCGTTGGAGAGCCACACGCTCTCCCCGTCGGCGTCGGCGAACCGCTCCACCACCACGAGCGGGGTGAGGGTCGTGTAGAACTCGATCGCCTTGTCGAGGTCGCCGGTGGGCAGTGCCACGTGCGTCCATCGGGCTTGGGTCAGGCCGGTCCCCATGAGTACCTCCACCGTGCCGGAATGTCCAGAACTACGCTTTCACCAGCCTATTCGTCCCCCGGCCGCGGCGGCGATGTGCCGGGGACACAAACCCGGTCGGGCCGATTCGACCCGGCGGGACAGTGCCGGGGGCCGGGCCGGCGTGCCAGCGTGGTCACACACACCAGCAGGAGGACGGTCAGATCATGCGCTACCGCAGGCTCGGCGGCACGGGCGTCGAGGTCAGCACGCTCTGCCTCGGCACGATGATGTTCGGCGCGTGGGGCAACACCGACGAGAAGGAGTGCCACCGGATCGTCGCCGAGGCGCTCGACGCCGGGATCAACCTGGTCGACACCGCCGACGTGTACGCGCACGGCGAGACCGAGGAGATCGTCGGCCGGGCGCTGCGCGGGCGGCGCGACGACGTGGTGCTGGCCACCAAGTTCCACGAGCCGATGGGTGCCGACCGCAACCGGCGGGGCAACTCCCGGCGGTGGATCACGCAAGCGGTCGAGGACAGCCTGCGCCGGCTGGGCACCGACTGGATCGATGTCTACCAGGTGCACCGCCCCGACCCGCGCACCGACGTCGACGAGACCCTCGGCGCCCTGTCCGACCTGGTCCGGCAGGGCAAGGTACGCCTCGTCGGCACCTCCGCGTTCCCCGCCGAGCAGATCGTCGAGGCGCAGTGGGTCGCGCAGCAGCGCCAGCGGGAGCGCTTCACCACCGAGCAGCTCGCGTACTCGATCCTGGCCCGGGGCGCAGAGGCCGGCGTGCTGCCGACCTGCGAGCGGCACCGGCTCGGGGTGATGGTCTTCAGCCCGCTCAACGGCGGCTGGCTGACGGGCAAGTACCGCGCGGGCAGCGTGCCGGCGGACTCCCGCGCCGGGCGCAACGGCGACCACTTCGACTTCCGCGACGCCGCCGCCCGCGACCGCAAGCTCGACCTGGTCGGCGAGCTGGACGCGCTGGCCCGGGAGAGCGGCCTGACGCTGATCGAGCTGGCGCTGGGCTTCGTGCTCAGCCACCCGGCCGTGACCAGCGCCGTCATCGGCCCCCGCACCCTGGAGCAGCTGCGCAGCCAGCTCGGCGCGGGTCAGCTCGACGGGCTGCCGGCCGACGTGCTGGACCGCATCGACGCGCTGGTGCCGCCGGGCCACAACGTCAACCCGGCCGACGCCGGTTACCAGCCGCCGGCGCTGACCGACCCGGCCCTGCGGCGACGCTGACGCCCCTGGCGGCGGCGCGGCACCGACCGGCCACGGGAAGACAGCGGTCAATTCGTCAAGTAGGGTGACGGACGGTATCGGCCCCGGCACGGACGGGACGTTCGGATGACCCCTGCCCCCACTCCGCCGCGTCGCGCGCCGGGTTCCGCCGACGAGATCGAGGCGTTGACCGCCGTGCGTCCCAGCGCGCGGCAGGTGGCGTGGCAGTCGATGGAGTTCTACGCCTTCGTCCACTTCGGCATGAACACGATGACCGACCGCGAGTGGGGCCTCGGCGACGAGGACCCGGCCCTGTTCGATCCGGCCGCGCTCGACGTCGACCAGTGGATGACGGCGTTCGCGACGGCGGAGATGACCGGTGTGATCCTCACCGCCAAGCACCACGACGGCTTCTGCCTGTGGCCCTCGCGGGTCACGACGCGCTCCGTCGCCGCCTCGCCGTGGCGCGACGGGCGGGGCGACCTCGTGCGGCTCGTGGCGGATGCGGCGCGGCGGCACGGTCTGCGGTTCGGCGTCTACCTCTCGCCCTGGGACCGCGGCGAGGCCACGTACGGCTCGGGGAAGGCGTACGACGATTTCTTCGTCGCCCAGTTGGAGGAGTTGCTGTCGGGCTACGGCGAGGTCTTCTCGGTGTGGTTCGACGGCGCCAACGGAAACGGCCCCGACGGCCCGCACCAGGACTACGACTGGGAGCGGTACTACACCGTCGTCCGGCGGCGGCAACCCGGCGCGGTGATCTCGGTCTGCGGGCCGGACGTGCGGTGGTGCGGCAACGAGGCCGGGCACACCCGGGCGGACGAGTGGAGCGTCGTGCCCGCCGGGCTGCGCGACGCCGAGCGCATCGCCGAGCGCTCCCAGCACGTCGACGACGGCACCTTCGCCCGGCTCGTGCGCAGCGACGGGGAGGACCTGGGCAGCCGGGCGGCTCTCGCGGGCCACCTCGACGATCTCGTCTGGTATCCGGCCGAGGTCAACACGTCCATCAGGCCGGGGTGGTTCCACCACCGGCGCGAGGACGACGCGGTCCGCTGTACCGACGAGCTGTTCGCGCTGTGGCGCGCGGCCGTCGGCGGCAACGCCTGTCTGCTGCTCAACGTGCCGCCCGACTCCCGTGGCCTGGTGGCCGACCCCGACGTGGCGGCCCTGACGGGTCTGGGCGAGCGCATCCGCGCGTTCCGGGGCGCGGTGCCGGCGGCCGACGTCGTGCTGTCCTCCGGGGCGGTGCGTCCCGCCGCCGGCGGGCCGGCGGGCGACCCGGCCGCGCTCGCGCGGCTGGTGGCGGGCGCGGCGGAGGGCTGCGTGTGGCGACCGGCGGCGTCCGACGGGCTGCCGGCCGTCTCGGTCGTCCTGCCCGCCCCCACCGAGGTCGCCGCCGTGGTCGTCGGCGAGGACATCACGTACGGGCAGCGGCTGGAACGGATCGTCGTGACCGCCGTGGCCGACGGGCGCGAGGAGGTGCTGGCCGAGGCGGGTGCGGTCGGCTACCGGCGCATCCTGTGCTTCGCCCCGCGCGTCGTGAGCGAGGTGCGGGTGCGGATCGAGGCGTCCAGGGGCCTGCCGGCGATCCGCACGGTCGCGGTGGTCGCGGCGGGCGGCGGGTGGCTACCCCGAGACCGAGGAGTCGCCGGATGAGCTGGTCGCACGTCGACGACGCCTGGCCCACGCGGGGCCTGAGCTACGGGGCCGACTACAACCCCGAGCAGTGGGACAGGGCGACCTGGGCCGAGGACGTGCGGCTGATGACGCGGGCCGGCGTCAACCTCGTCTCGCTCGGCATCTTCTCCTGGGGGCTGGTCGAGGTCGCGGACGGGGAGTTCGACTGGGGCTGGCTGGACGAGGTGGTCGATCTCCTGGCCGAGGGTGGCATCGCCATCGACCTCGCCACGCCGACCGCCGCGCCCCCGGGCTGGCTGCTGGCGGCGCACCCCGAGATCCGCCCCGTCGACCACGAGATGCGGCCGCACTGGCCCGGCGCGCGCCTCGGCTGGTGCCCGAGCAGCCCGGTCTTCCGGGAGTACGCGCTGCGCGTCGTCCGCGCCCTCGCCGACCGCTACGGGCACCGGGACCACGTCGTGATGTGGCACGTCAGCAACGAGCTGGGCGGCGGCAACGGCCGCTGCTACTGCGACGTGTCGGCGGAGGCGTTCCGCGGCTGGCTCCGGCGCAGGTACGGCACGCTCGACGCGCTGAACGACGCGTGGGGCGCCGCCTTCTGGGGCCACACGTACCGCGACTTCGCCCATGTCCTTCCGCCGCGCGGCAACAACGCGAAGAACCCCTCGCTGGTGCTCGACTTCGACCGCTTCTCCTCCGACGAGCTGCTGGCGCACTATCTCGCCGAGCGCGGGGTGCTCAAGGCCGTCACCCCGCAGCTTCCCGTCACCACGAACTTCATGGTGGGCGCCGAGCCCGACGTCGTGGACTACCCGCGCTGGGCGGCGCACATGGACATCGTCGCCAACGACCACTACACCCGCTCCGCCGACCCAGTCCCTGAGCAGGACGTCGCCTTCTCCGGCGACCGGATGCGGGCGATGACGACGCAGCGCCGGCCGTGGCTGCTCATGGAGCACTCGACCAGCGCGGTGAGCTGGCAGCCGCGCAACCGGGCCAAGACGCGGGGGGAGCTGATCCGCAACAGCCTGAGCCACGTGGGCCACGGCGCCGACGGCGTGATGTTCTTCCAGTGGCGCGCCTCGCGGGCCGGCGCGGAGCAGTTCCACTCGGCGATGGTCCCGCACGCCGGCGAGGACACCGAGCTCTACCGCGACGTGTGCCGGCTGGGCGCGTACCTGCGCAGTCTCGCCCCGGTCCTGGGCTCGCGCGCTCCCCGGGCCCGGGTCGGCATCCTCTTCGACGACGAGGCGGGCTGGGCGATGGCGAAGGGGGTCAAGCCGAACAACCACCTCGACTACGGCCGCCTCGTCCGCGACTGGCACCACGCGTTCTGGCGGCTGAACGCGAGCATCGAGGTGCTCCCGCCGTGGGCCGACCTCGCCGGCCACGAGGTCGTGGTGGTGCCGGCGCTCTTCCTGACCGGCGACGACACGGCGGCGCGGGTGGCCGCCTTCGCCGGGGCGGGCGGCACGGTCGTGGTGAGCTTCCTGTCGGGGATCGTGGACGAGAACGACCAGGTGCGGCTGGGCGGCTACCCGGGCGCGTTCCGTGACCTCCTCGGTGTCCGGTGTGAGGAGTTCCGTCCGTTGCAGGAGGGCGAGACGTTCACCCTCGACAACGGCTGGCGCGGCACGGAGTGGACGGAGCTCCTCCGGGTCGGCGAGGCGGAGGTGCTGGCCGGATACTCCGGGGGGCAGCTCGACGGCCGTCCCGCGGTCACGTCGCGTCCGCTGCCGGGCGGGGGCCGCGCCGTGTACGTCTCCGCCGGCCTCGACGGCGACTCGCTGCTCGCCCTCGCGCGGTCGTTGGTGGCCGCCCCCACCGGCGTGCCGGCCGGGGTGGAGGTGCTGGTGCGCCGCAACGACGAGGAGGTCTTCACCTTCTTCGTCAACCACGCCGACACGGATGCCGTCCTCGCGGCCACGGGCCGGGAGATGCTCACCGACCGACCCGTCGACGGAGAGTTGCACCTGCCGGCCGGCGAGGTGCGGGTGGTCAGCTCGGCCCCCCCTGGGCTGACGACCGGGAACGGGGCGTGACCCCATTGGCGACAGACGATCGACAACAGCTCCTTTGCTTGCCCGTGTGAGCGGTCACATGTTAACTTTCCCGAGGAGCTACCGGGCTGCTCCAACCAGCTTATCGGGATCCCCGCCGGCCTCGGAGCGATGCGCATTACCGCATCGAGCCGCGGCCATTCGGAAATTCCGTGCAGCGCTGAAGACAGGTCGCATTACCGCCCCGTAATCGCAGGTGACCGCCACCAAGATGTCACCAGTGCACACCCCATGCCTGCCGAATGGCCCATCAATTGGCAGGCGGCACGACGACGTCCACCGTCCCGAAGATGGAGAGTCAATGCGCGCACGTACGAGATGGTTCGCCGCCCTTGGCGTCGCACTCCTGGGAGCAGTCGGATTGACCGTGGTCGACACGGTTGCCGCCCCGCAACCAGCTCAGGCATTGGAGAACGGGGTGGGCCGCACCCCGCCGATGGGCTGGAACAGCTGGAACACCTTCTACTGCAACATCAACGAGACGCTGATCCGGCAGATGGCCGACGCCATCGTCAGCACCGGCATGCGGGACGCCGGCTACCAGTACGTCGTCGTCGACGACTGCTGGATGAACCCCAACCGCGACTCGGCCGGCAACCTCCAGGGCGACCCGACGCGGTTCCCCAGCGGCATGAAGGCCCTGGGTGACTACATCCACAGCAAGGGCCTCAAGTTCGGCATCTACCAGGCCCCGCTGGACAAGACCTGCGCCCAGTACTTCAACTCCTACCCCGGGGCCACCGGCGCGATGGGCCACGAGGCCCAGGACGCCCGCCAGTTCGCCGCCTGGGGCGTCGACTATCTCAAGTACGACTGGTGCTCCCCCACCGGCACCATCACCGAGCAGGTCAACCGGTTCGCCATCATGCGCGACGCGCTCGCCGCCACCGGTCGCCCGATCCTCTACAGCATCAACTCGAACAGCATCCACGAGAAGACCGGCCCCATGCGCAACTGGGGCGACGTCGCCAACATCTGGCGCACCACCGAGGACATCACCAACGCCTGGGACACCGGCCAGACCAACGGCTACCCGATGGGCATCCAGAACATCATCAACGTCACCGTGCCGCTGGCGGGTTACGCGCGTCCGGGCGCGTTCAACGACCCCGACATGATGGAGGTCGGCCGGGGCGGCATGAACGACACCGAGATGCGCAGCCACTTCGCGATGTGGGCGATGATGGCCTCGCCGCTGATCGCCGGCAACGACATCCGCAACATGAACAGCGCCACGCAGACCATCCTCAAGAACGCCAACCTCATCGCGATCAACCAGGACACCCTCGGCCTCCAGGCCACCCAGGTCTCCAACGACGGCACCCGCCGGGTGCTCGCCAAGCGGCTCGCCAACGGCGACGTGGCCGTCGCCCTGTTCAACCAGGGCGGCTCCACCACCACCATCTCCACCACCGCCGCCGCGATCGGCAAGTCCGGCTCCTCGTTCACCCTGCGCGACGCCTGGACGAACGGCACCTCCACCACCACGGGCGCCATCTCGGCCAGCGTCCCGGCCCACGGCACGGTCGTCTACCGGGTCAGCGGCGGCGGCACCACCACCCCGCCGCCCACCACCACGTTCCGGCTGCGCAGCGAGTCCAGCGGCCGGTGCCTGGACGTCGACAACGGCAACACGGCCAACGGCACGGGCACGCTGATCTGGGACTGCCACAGCAACGCCAACCAGCAGTTCACCCAGTCCGGCCAGGCCCTCCAGGTCCTCGGCAAGTGCCTGGAGCTGCCCACGAACGCCGTCGCCGGCACGCGGGCCCAGATCTGGGACTGCACCGGCGGCACCAACCAGCAGTGGACCTTCAACGGCAACGGCACCATCAGCAACGTGCGGTTCCCGTCGCTCTGCCTGGACGTCAACAACTCCGGCACGGCCAACGGCACCACCGTGCTCGCCTGGACCTGCCACACCGCCGCGAACCAGCGGTGGAGCCGGGCCTGACCTGACCCCACGCGCCACCGGGCGCCCCGGACGCCACCGTCGGCAGACGGCCCGGCCTCCGGGGCGCCCGCCTTCTCGTACGCCAAATCCGCCACACTGTGCCGCATGAGCGGATCGCAGGCGCCGGTGGTGGAGATGCTGTGGGAGGCGCACGATCCGCACCAGGCGCTCGACGCAAGGTTCGGCTTCGGCGACGCGCGGTCGGCGGGCCGCTGGGTCGCCGACGTCCTGGACGAACACTGGGGCGTCCGCGTCGACTCCTGCGAGCGGATCGTGCTGAGCGACGGCAACGCGCTGGCGTGGGTCGACACGCCGTCCGGTCGGCGGCTCGCGAAGTGGTCGGTGCTGCCCGGCCGTTTCCCGCGCCTGGCCGAGGTGGCCCGACTCACGAGCTGGCTCGACGGCCGGGGCCTGCCGCTCTCGGCGCCGTTTCCCACCCGGGACGGCCGGCTTCAGGTCGAGGCCGACGGTGTCTCGCTGGGCCTGCAACGGGTGATCGAGGGCGACCTTCTCGACACCACCGACCCCGGTCAGGTGCGGGCGGCCGGCGCCGTCCTGGCCCGGCTCCAGGATGCGCTCGCCGCATACCCACACGCCGAGCGGTTCACCACGCCCACCGTGGCGTCCCCACCGTTGACACAGCAGATCACCGAATGGCTCGACACCCGCGCCGCGCCGCTGCCCGTGGCGGCCCGCGACGCGCTGCGCGGACTGGTCGCCGGCGCGCCACCCGACCGGCTGCCACGGCAACTCGTCCACTTCGACTTCCGCTCCGCCAACGTCCTGTGCGCCGACGGCGAGATCACGGCGGTCCTCGACTTCGAGGAAGCCCGGCACGACCACCGGCTCGTCGACCTGGCCCGCGCGACGGTCCTGCTCGGCACCCGCTACCACGACTGGGGGCCGGTGCCACCTGAGGTCCAGGCCCAGTTCCTCGCCGGCTACCAGGCCGTGCACCCGCTGACCCCGGCGGAGTCGGGCTGGTGGGACGTCCTGCTGCTCTGGCAGGCCCTCGCGATGGTGCCGCCCGGCGAGGACCCGACCGGCTGGGGAGCGTCCGCGCTGCGCCGACTGCCGCAACCCTGAGCACGGTCCCGGACAGACCTTCACCACTCGGTGCCGAACTCTCGGCGAGCCGGCCAGATCGGGTGTGGTTGACCGTCATCCGGGCGACGACGTGTCGTCCCGGTCGCATTCGGCGGGTTGATTTGCCGTGTCCCACAGGTGCACTTCCGTGGCGGCGCGGAGGACGTCGCGGGCGGCGGCGGCCACCGGGCAGTCCGCTGTTCGGCAAATCGGGCAGTGGCCGTCGGGGGTGGGTTGGTGGTCGCGTAGGACCCAGCGGGCGGTGAGGATGAGCCGGTTGCGGATCTGGGCCAGGGACAGGAACGGGGCGGTCACCCTCAGCCCACCCCGATGGTGGCGGCGAGGTGGACGAGCATCTCCGGGGCGGTCGGGTCGCGGACGACCTGGGCGAGGACGTCGCGGCCGGCGGGTCGGTGGCGGATCTCGGCCGGCGCGATCCGGTCGGCCTCCAGCAGGACCCGGCCGGCGTCGATCGGGTCGCCGGTCTGGAGGTACGCGCGGGCGGTGTCGAGCAGATGCGCGGCGCGGTGTTCGACGGGCAGCCACCGCCAGCCGTCCCGCGCGGTCGTCTTCTCGTGCCAGGCCACGGCCTCCCCACCGTCGCCCGACTCCACCGCTGAGGCGGCCCGGGCCAGCTCCACCGCCGTAGGCCCGAACCCGGTGCGGTGGTGGTCGTGCCCGTCACCGACCCGGGCGGCCAAGGTAGCGGCCTCGTCCAGCAGATCGGCCGCCGCAGCGTCGCCGTCCCCTGCGGCGGCCAGCGCCGCCTGGACGAGCAGCGTCCCACACAGCGACAACTCCGGGGGCAGGCCGAACTCGACCACCGGTGGGGCGATCCGGTAGGCGGCGGCCAGCATCGCCGACCTCGCCTCCCGACCCTGCCCTGACGCGCGCAGCGCCTGGCCGAGTTGCACCGCTGCGACGGCCACCAGCAGCCGGTCGCCCGTGGCAGCGGTCATCGCCCGGTCGACGGCCAGCCACGCCAGGTCCGGGGCGCCCAGCTTCACCAGCAGCGATGCCGCGAGCCGGTACGCCTCCACCAACGGCACCCGACCCGCCACCGGGTCAGCGGCGTGGGCGCGTTCCACGTCGGCCAGCAGCTCCGGCAACAGCTCGGCCACCCGCAGGTAGCGGGCGTGCTGAAAGGTGATCCAGGCGTGCGTCACCTGCCGGGCCACCTGAACGGCCGGCAACACCGGCCGCCCGCCCGCCGCGCGGCCGAGGGGAACCTCGTACCGGGACAACGCGGCCCGGATCCGCTCGACCGCCACATCCCGCTCGATCACCTGCGCGGGCTGAATGTGGCGACCGAGCAGGACTGCCGCGTCGATTCGCAGGACCGTGGCGATCTCCTGGAGGGTCGACACCCGGTCCAGCGCGCGGACACCCCGCTCGACCTTGTCCACCCAGCTCTTCGACTTCCCCAACCGGTCGGCGAACACCTGCTGCGACAGCCTCCGCCGCCCCCGCCAGTACGCCACCCGCCGCCCGACCGGCAGAACCTCTGGTGGAGTGGAGGTCATCCGGCGCCTCCCCCTTCCTCAGCAAAGATCAGACCCGCACGCACGAGATCAGAACTGGCACATTCGGTAACCGTGACGCTACGATCGCGACGACGCGCGTGGTACTCACCCGCAGTACGAATGAGCTGGTCAGGAGTCACCCACGTCGCTGTCTGCGACGGGAAACCTCGACTGCCGGTCACCGTAGGGATAGCGATGGCACCGTTCCAACGATCCGCCCCGACTCGCGGCGACGTGACCGGCTACCTGCTGAAGCTGATCCGGGAATCCATCCCCCTGACCCAGGAACAGCTCAGTGTGAAACTCGGCGTCGACCGTGCGACCGTCCAGAGTTGGGAGTCAGGTCGGCGGCCGTTCCTCGCCGTCCCGTTCGGCCAGGCCGTCAGAATCCGGCACCAGCTCGGCAGCCTCGGCGCACATCCGATACTCCTCGACGCCGTCACGGACGCCGTCGAGGCCGACGCCGTCCTCGCCGCCCTGGTCGGCCCGAAGATCGAGCGGACAGACCTCAGCGCGCAACCCCTCGGCTGCACGGTGCTCACCCACCGGCTGACCGACCTGATCCTCTGGGCGGTTCTCGGCCAGACACCCACCTTCATCAGAAGCCTGCCGACTCCCCACCGTCGGCGCGGCCCCGTCGCCACCGGCCCCACCCTGCCGACAGCGGAACAGCGAGCCTTCTTCGCGAGCCTGCATGTCCTGGCCGAGCGCTCCACAGCCCGGGGCCACTCCAACCTGCTGCTGCACCGGCAGGCGTGCTTCCTCGCGGGCATGGACCCCACAGGCTCCTCCGCTGACTGGCTTGCCGAGAGCAGCGCTCGGAAGGCGCTAGGGATGACCGCCTTTCATACCTGGTCACCGCTGTGGCCCGATGCCCGCTCCGTCGTCACATCCCTGGCCAACCAAGGAAACCCCGAGCCGCTCCGGGACTTCATCGCCCGCGCACACCCCGACGATGCCTGCCAGCGCGCGGCCCTCAACTACTCGGCGTACTGGGTCGGCGAGATTCCTTACCGCCAACCCGACGACACCTTCATGCCTGCCACCATCGACGATTGGCGCGGCAACCGCCTCCTGCGGCACCTGGTCGAGCGCCTCAACGCCGAGCACCCGTTCATCGACCTCAACACCCACAACCTGTGGGCCCTGCTCACCGCCCGACGCGGGCTCGTCCACGATCACCCAGCCATCGGACGAGCCCTAGCCCACCGTGCCGTCGCCGTTCTCGACAGCGACCGGATCTCGGCGCAGTCCCGCCAGGAACTAACCTCTATCGTCTACAGCCTGCGGACAGAGGGCATCACCGGCACAGGGACGGGTAGATGAGCGAGGATCAGCACGCCGCCGCGATGAGGTTCATCTTCGAGGCCGGCGTCCTCAAACGCGCCGCCCGCACCGGCTGGTGGTTCGCCGGGGTCAAGCACCCCGAGACCATCGCCGAGCACTCCCACCGCACCGCCCTCATCGGCATGATCCTCGCCGCCATGGAAGGGGCCGACCCCGCCCGCGTCACCATGCTCTGCGTCCTGCACGACACCCAGGAAACCCGCACCACCGACCTGCCCCACATCGCCAAGCGCTACCTGGCTGCCACCCCCAACACCACCATCACCGCAGACCAGATCGCCGACTGCCCACCCGCCGTCACCGACACCATCACCGCCGCCGTCACCGAGTACGAAGCCGGCGAAACCCTCGACGCCATCGTCGCCCGCGACGCCGACAAACTCGAATGCCTCGTCCAAGCCGTCGAATACCGCCACCAAGGCATCGACAACGTCCAACGCTGGATCGACAGCAGCCGCGCGGCACTCCGGACCAACTCCGCACACCGGCTCGCCGATGCCGCGCTGACCGGACAGCCTCTGGCCTGGCTCACACCTCCGGCAGGGCCGGAGTAGCGGCTCTTGCTCGGCGGCGGGTTCCTCTCCCCGTACCGCCGCTGCGGGGGTGCCCCCTACCCCAGCCTGAGGTCGTGCTCTTCCAGGGAGCGCTGGATAATCCCGAGCGCCTTCGGCCCCATGCCGTGCAGCCTGGCCAGCTCGGCGCGGGGCACCCCGGCCAGGTCGCGCAGGGTCGTATAGCCGGCGTTGTTCAGGGCCCGCGTCGCTGGTGCCCCGATCCGCGGGAGGGCGTCGAGGGCGGAGGTCATGCCGTCGATCCTACGGGGAGGTCAGCACGGGTGGCGCGTTCTCCGGGCTGGGCTCAGGGCTCCACTCCGGCGAGTTGGGCGGCCCGGTGCCAGAACCGGTCGATGAGGGCTTCGTCGTTGACCTGCCTGTTGGTCTGCCATGGCCTCGCGGGCTTCCGCTGGGAATAGAAGAGTCCCGGCTCCCAGTCGACGCCGGGGGTCCCGGTGAGGAAGTGCGCGAGGTTCGCGCCGCCCTTCTCCGGTGGAATCAACGCCAGCCGCGACAGCGGGGTTCGGTAGAGCAGCCGGGTGAGGAGGCCGTCGTTCTCCGCCCCGAAGCCGGTGCGGACGTTGCCGGGATCGAACGCGACGGCATTGACTCCTGTCGACCGGTAACGGGTGTGCAGGCCGCGGGAGAACAGGATGTTCGCGAGCTTCGCATCGCCATAGGCGCGCATCGGCGCGTACGTCTGCTCATGGTTGAGGTCGTCGACGTCGACCTTTCCCACGATCCGCGCCGAGGCGCTCGACGTGTTGACCACAATGCCGTCCCCGGCGCACAGCGGCTCCAGGAGCAGATGCGTGAGCAGGAACGGCGCGAGGAGGTTGACCTGGAACGTCTTCTCGTTGCCGTCCACGGTCACGGTGCGCTCGCCGAAGATGCCGCCGGCGTTGTTCGCCAGCGCGTCGATGCGGTCGACCGAGCCCCGGATGTCCGCGGCCAGCCGACGCACGTCGTCGAGCCGCGTGTAGTCCGCGGTGAACTGGGCCGCCGCGGCGACCTCGCGGGCGACGGCCGCTGTCTTCTGCGCGGATCGCCCCACGATGACGAGTCGGTGCTCGGGTCTGGCGCGCGCGATCTGCCGGGCCGCCTCGGCTCCGATCCCGTCGGACCCACCCGTGACGACGATCGTCCGTCCGGTCATTCGCCCCACCCCCACTGCCTCTCGCATGTCATTTGTGGCACTCCAGTGCCACCAACGGCACGCAAGGGTAGCATGGCGGGGTGAGTGAAGGAGACCTGTCGCTTCGGGACCGGGCCCGGCGGGCCGTGCGCGCGGAGATCGTCGATGCGGCGCTGGGCGTGTTCCTGAGCCAGGGCTTCGAGGCGACGACGGTCGAGGAGATCGCCCAGGCGGCGGGCATCTCCCGCCGCAGCTACTTCCGCTACTTCGCCAGCAAGGACGAGGCGCTCGCCGAGGCCCTCGCCTGCACCGGCCGGGCGGTCGCCGAGGCCCTCACCGGGCGACCCTCGGGCGAATCGCCCTGGGACGCCCTCCGTCGCGCCTTCGACCCGCTGCTCGAACAGGCCGGCAGGGACCCGAACGCCAAGGCCCTCGGCCGGCTCATGCTCGAACGCCCCAGCATCCGACAGGGCAAGGACGCCGTGTGGCAGAGCGAGATCGCCGCGGCCCTCAAGCCCCGGCTGCCAGCCGACGGCGGCGACGCCTCGTTGCGCGCGCAGGCCCTTGCCGCCTCGGCGATCGCCTGCCTCCACGCGGCGCAGGCCCAGTGGCTGTCGCCCGACGAACACGCCGACCTCGGCGCGCTGCTCGACACGAGCATGGCTGCCGTGCATCCACTCGCGTAGGCAGAAACAAGGGCAGGCACGCCAACCCACGCAACCCTACCGAAGGTTAAGCGGATGGATACACTCAGCTACCTCTCAGGTTGAGTTGGTACTTTCCCGGCGCAGCGGCTTCCACCATGGACGCCGCTGAATCCGTTGCGGCACAAGGGTTCCCGGTGCAGGTTCCACCGAATCCGAGTGACGCGCGTGGTGGCTGTCAAGGGAGACGCTCGGAGTGTTCAAAAAGATGTTAGGCGCGTTCGGGGTGGGTGGCCCCAGCGTCGACACCGTCCTGTCCAACCCGAACACCCGCCCGGGGTTGTTGCTCGGCGGGCAGGTGAACCTGACCGGCGGCAGTCACGACGTGGAGATCGACCACATCACCGTCGGCCTGGTCACCCGGGTGGAGGTCGACGGCGCGGAGGAGGAGTACGACGCGCTCGTCGAGTTCCACCGCGTCCAGGTCGCCGGGGGCCTGCACCTGCGGGAGGGGCAGCACCTCTCCCTGCCGTTCCAGGTGGCGATGCCGTGGGAGACCCCGGTGACCGACCTGTACGGGCAGCACCTGCACGGCATGACGATGGGCCTGCGCACCGAGGTGGCCGTCCGCGGCGCGGTCGACAAGGGCGACCTCGACCCGGTGTACGTGCACCCGCTGCCGGCGCAGGAGCGCATCCTGGAGGCGTTCGGCCGGCTCGGCTTCCAGTTCAAGGCCGCCGACCTCGAACGCGGGCACATCTCCGGGCTGCACCAGACGCTGCCCTTCTACCAGGAGATCGAATACTTCGCGGCCCCGCAGTACGCCCACGCCGTCAACGAGGTCGAGCTGACCTTCGTCGCCAACGAGCACGGCGTCGACGTCGTGCTGGAGTTCGACAAGCGCGGCGGCCTGTTCGGTGGCGGCCACGACGCGTACGGCCGTCATCACGTCGCCCACGGCGGCGCCGAGCACGGCGACTGGGCCGCGCAGGTCGACGCCTGGGTCCGCCAGGTCCTCGACGGCCACCGGAGCCCGCACGCCGGCCACGGCTACGCCCCGCCCGTCCCGGGCTACGGGGCGCCCGGCTACCCGCCGCCGCCCCCGCCGCCCGGCTACGGCGCACCCGGCTACGGACAGCCCGGTTACGGCGCACCGGGTTACGGACAGCCCGCCTACGGCGCGCCCGGCTACGGGCATCCGGGGGGCCACTACAAGGAGGAGCACCACGAGCGGCACGACGGGCCCGGCATGGGCGGCGTCGTCGCGGGGGTGGTCGGCGGCGCGGCGCTCGGCTTCGCCGGCGGCATGATCGCCGACGAGGTCTTCGGCGACGACGAGGACGACGACGGCGGCGACGAGGAGTGAGCCGCCGGCGGGTCCACTGTGGATCCTCGCGCCGTTCCATGATCTAATTCGTCAGGTTTGTCCGCATCCAGCCGGATTGTCCGGCCGGAGTATCGAAGGAGTGTGCATGCCCGTCACCGCCGACCTCACCAAGCTGGTCGACAAGGCCTACCAGGACAAGACCCTCACCGAGATCGTCGACGCCCCGGTGTCCGCCCTCGCCGGGGTCAGCGACGGCGACGCGAAGCTGCTCAAGGACGCCTTCAACATCACCACCGTCGGCGACCTCGGCCGCAACCCCTACTTCCGCACCGCCAACGCCCTGGTCGCGCTGACCGGCACCACGAAGTAGCACGAGCACCACGACGGGTGCCCGGTGCTCCGAGAGGCGTTCTCGGCGCACCGGGCACCCGTCCGTTTCGCTGCCGCCGGGGTCAGGTGGTGCCGCGTTGGAACGGCTGGGCCAGCGCCCGGGGTTCGCGGTGCGCGGTGGCGAACACCAGCATCGCCAGCAGCGCCAGCAGGTACGGCGCGGCGATCAGCAGCTGCGAGTTCATGGTGACCCCGAGCGCCGGCAGCGCCAGCCGCATCGCGTCGGCGAGGCCGAAGACGACGCAGCCGACCAGCGTGCGGCCGAGCCGCCAGGCGCCGAAGATCACGGCCGCGATGACCAGGTAGCCGCGCCCGGCGGTCATGTTCTGGTTGAACGAGCCGACCTCGCCGACGGCCAGGTACGCGCCGCCGAGCCCGGCGAGCAGCCCGCACCACAGCAGCGCCTGCCGGCGGCGGAGGTTGACGTGGATCCCGCTCACGTCGGCGGCCTGCGGGTTCTCCCCGACGGCCCGCAGCTCCAGCCCCCACCGGCTGCGCTGCACCAGCCACCAGGTCAGCGGGATCACCGCCAGCAGCAGGTACACCGGCCAGCGTTGGACGAACAGCATCGGGCCGACGATCGGGATGTCCCGCAGCACCGGCACGCTCACCTGCCACACCTGGTGCCCGGTGAAGGTGCTCACCGTGATCAGGTAGCTGGTCAGGCCCAGCACGAGGGCGTTGAGGACCAGGCCGACGACGAACGTGTTGATCTGCACCCGGTGCGACAGGTTGCCGTGCACGAACGCCACGGCCACGCCGACGAACGCGCCGGCGGCCAGGCCGATGGTGGCGCTGCCGGTGGCGCTGGCCACGGCGATCGACCCGAACGCGGCACCGAGCATCATCGCCTCGACGGAGATGTTCAGGGTGCCGGCGCGCTGGGCCACGTACTCGCCGCAGGCGGCGAAGGCCAGGGGGACGGTGAGCCGGGCCCCGCTGGAGAGGATGGTGGCGATGTTGTCGGCGGCGCTCATGCCAGACTGCCTTCCATAGCGTCCTGCTTGCTCACGGCCGGGTCGGTGGCGGACGTGGTGGTCGCCGGCCCATCGGCGCGGCGGCGTTTGCGCAGCATGCCGATCACCACCGGCGGCGCGACGAACGCCAGCACCAGCAGCGCCTTGACCACGTCGACGAGGAACGGCGGCACCCCGGTGGCGGCCAGGAAGCTGCCCCCGGCCCGGAGCACGCCGAACAGCACCGCGACGGGGACGGCCAGCAGCGGGTTGTTCCGGGCGACCAGGGCGACCAGCAGGCCGTCCCAGCCGATGTTGAGGGACATGCCGGGCTGGAGCCGGTTGGTGCCGACGGGGCTGGCCAGCAGCAGCGCCCCGGCCAGGCCGGCGAGGCCGCCGGAGATGGCCAGCGCCATCCCGCCGAGGGCGCCGACGCGCACGCCGGCGTGCCGGGCCGCCGCCGGGCTGAGGCCGGTCATCGTGAGCCGGAACCCCCATCGGGTACGCGCCAGCGCGAGGCTGAACACGACCGCGACGACGACGGCCAGGACGAGCCCGCCGTTGATCTGGAGGTTCGGGTACTCCCCGAGGGAGTCGATCCGGGCGCCCTCGGGCAGCGGGTTGGACTGCGGGGACAGGGTGCCCCGGCCCAGCCGGGACTCCTGGAGCAGCCACGGGGTGTTCACCGCGAACGACACGAGCTGCTGGGCCAGGAAGGTCATCAGCATCGTGCTGACCACGACGTTGACGCCGCGGAAGCGGTACATCAGGGCGCTGAGCCCGGCCCACGCGCCCGCGCCGACTCCCGCGGCGGCGAGCACGGTGACGACGAGCAGCGGTCCGGGCAGCGCCAGGCGCAGCCCGGCCCACGCGCCGAACAGCGCCCCGATCAGCACCTGCCCCTCCTGGCCGATGTTGAAGAAGCCGGAGCGGGCGCTGACGCAGGCGCCGACGGCGACCAGCAGCAGCGGCGCGACGTACAGCAGGGAGGTGCTCCAGGCGGCGGGGCTGGCCATGCTGCCCTGGTACATGGCCTTGGCGGAGGCCGTCGGTGAGCCGCCGGTGACGGCGATCAGCAGGGCGGACAGGGCGAGGGCGACGGCCACGGTGGCCGCCGTGGCGGCGGCCACCTGCCAGCCGCCGACGCCCGGGTTGAGCCGGCGCAGCAGCCGGCGGCCGGTGGCGTCGGGGCCGCTCGGGCCGGCGGGCGGCGCGGCGACGGTGGTGGCGGCCATCAGTGCGCCACCCCGCCGACCAGCATGCCGAGGCGCTCCGCGGTGGCCTCGGCGGTGGGGAGGACCCCGACGATCCGGCCGGAGGAGATCACCGCGATCCGGTCGGCCAGGGCCATCACCTCCTCCAGCTCGGTGGAGATCAGCAACACGGCCACTCCTTCCGCGGCGGCCTGCCGCAGCCGCACGTACATGTCTTCGATCGCGCCGACGTCGAGCCCGTGGGTGGGCTGGGCGGCGACCAGCGCCTTCGGGCCGGCGGACAGCTCCCGGGCCAGCACCACCCGCTGCTGGTTGCCGCCGGAGAGGCTGCGCAGCGGGGTGTCCGGCGAGGGTGCCACGATGTTGAACTCGGCCATCTGCCGGCGGGCGATGCGGTGCATCCGTCGCCGGCTGAGCACCCCGCGCGTGCAGACCCCGGCGAGGGACTTCATGACGAGGTTCTCCGCCACGCTCATGTCGAGCACCACCCCGGAGTGGTGCCGGTCCTCGGGGACGATGCCGAGGCCGGCCTCGTGCAGGGCGCCCGGCCGGGTCAGGTCGACGGGGCGGGCGCCGACCTCGACGGCGCCGTCGTCGGGGACCAGCAGCCCGGACAGCAGCTCGCCGAGGGTGGCCTGGCCGTTGCCCTCGACGCCGTAGAGGCCGACGATCTCGCCGGGGGCGACGTCGAGGTGCAGGTCGTCGAGGACGGGCAGACCGCCGACGCGCAGGGTCACCCCGCGCAGCCGCAGCGCGGCCGGCGTGGCGGGGTCCGCCGCCGGGTCCGCCCCGGCGGGGGCGGCGGGGGGCGGCGCGCCGGCCGGGCCCTGGGGCTCGACGGGCAGCAGGCCCAGGGCCGCGCCCTCGGCGCGCAGCGACACGTCGCGGCCGACCATCTGCCGGGCGAGCTCCTGGGCGGTGGTGTCCGCCGTCGTGCCGTGGAACGCCACCGCGCCGCGCCGCAGCACGGTCACCCGGTCGGTGGCGGCCATGATCTCGGCGAGCTTGTGGCTGATCAGGATGACGGCGCGGTTCTCGGCCTGCACGACCCGGCGCAGCACCGTGAACAGCTCGGCCGACTCGGCCTGGGTGAGCACGGAGGTCGGCTCGTCGAGGATCAGCACGGACGGGTCGCGCCGCAGGCACTTGATCAGCTCGACGCGCTGCCGTTCCCCGGCGGAGAGCCGGTCGACCCGGGCGAGCGGGTCGATCGGCAGCCCGTAGCGCTTGGCGACCTGCTCGACCTGGGCGCAGGCCGCCGCCCGGTCGACCCGCCCGGTGTCGCCGAGGATGACGTTCTCCCAGACGGTGAGCGGCTCGATCAGGCTGAAGTGCTGGTGGACCATGCCCAGCCCGAGGTCGGCGGCGACCTGCGGGCTGTCGATCTCGATCGGTTCGGTGCCGCGCAGGATGGTGCCGGCGTCCCGGTGCACCAGCCCGAGCAGGATCTTCATCAGGGTCGACTTCCCGGCCCCGTTCTCGCCGAGGAGGCCGTGGATCTCGCCGGGCCGTACGGCGAGATCCACGGCGTCGCAGGCGACAACCGGACCGTAACGCTTGCTGACCCCGCGCAGGGTGATAGCCGGCGTCAGCTGGTCGTCAACGTTCACAGTCCGTCCACCTCGTTGGTCGTCGAGCGGCAGGGGTCAGGAGCCGAGCTTGGCGACTTCCGCCTTGGTGTCGATCTTGTCGGCGCCCACGTCGGCGATGAAGGCGTCCATCTTCTGGGTCTGCTCGGCGGTGGGGGAGCAGATCTTGACCGTCGGGTACGCGTCCTTGCCGAGGTGCCACACCTTGGTGGTGCCGAGCTGCATCTCGCCCTTGGCGAACAGCTCCAGGGCGGCGGCGAAGTACGCGCCCGGGTCGAAGATGACCGAGACGTCGAAGCGCGGGTCGGTCGAGTCGCAGCGGTCGGTGCCGGGGGTCAGGGTGATGGCCCCGCCGTCGGCGGCGAGCTTGGCGGCGGCGTCGGTGGCCCCGCCCAGGTACGGGTAGATGACCTTCACGCCCTGGCTGAGCTGCGCCTGCACGGCCTCCCGGGCCTTGGCCGAGTCGTTGAAGTCACCGGTGTAGGTGGTGACCAGCTCGGCGCTGGGCACGACCATGCGGATGCCGGCCTTGAACGCCTTGGCGGCGTTGACGGAGAAGTCGGCCTCCATGCCGGTGACGAAGCCGGCCTTGGTGGCCTTCTTCTGCTCCATCAGCAGGCCGGTGGCGTAGCCGGCGGCCAGCATGCTCTGGCTGGGGTCGTCGCTGGAGATGACGGTGCGCGGGGTCTGCGGGACGTTCTCCGACGACGGCACGTACCAGGCGGTCTTCGCGCAGACCGGCTCCTCGGAGGCGGGGATGGCGTCCTTGAGCTCGGACGCGCCGAGGGCGACCATGTCCACGCCCTGCTGGCACAGCGCCCGCGCGGCGCCGAGCGCCTCGGTGGCCGGGACGCTGCCGCGCTTGATGACCTGCCAGCCCTTCTCGGTGGCGAACTTCTCGGCGCCGATGACGAAGCTCTCGTAGTAGCCGTTGTCGTTGATGTCGCCGGGGCTGAGCACCCCGATGACGACCTTGCCGTCGCCGTTGACGTCGGGCTGCCCGGCCTGGGTGGTCCCGCCGCTGGCGGTTCCCCCCGCCGAGGGCGCGGACGCGTCGTTGCTCGCGCAGCCGACCAGCGCGAACGCCAGGGCTCCGGCGAGCACCGCCGCCGGGCCCTTCGCGGTACGAAGTGTCATGGTGCGTTTCCTTTCACAGTGGGGGCGCTGCGGCGGCCGGCTCGGCCGGGCGCGCGCAGTGTTCGGTCGCGGGCACGGTCGGCCAGCGATGGGGGATGTCGATGCCGGCCCGGCGCAGCAGGGCGGCCCGGCGTGCGGTGGCCTCCTCGCGCAGGGCGTCGACGTCGACGGTGGTGACCCGCCGGTCGCGGACCACCAGCCGACCGTCGACCAGGACGTCGCGGACGGTGTGCCCGGCCGCGCCCCAGACGAGCTGGGTGGCCAGGTCGCCGCGCGGGGCCCAGGAGATGGTCCGGGTGTCCAGCACGACCAGGTCGGCGGCCTTGCCGACCTCGATCGAGCCGGTCAGCCGCCCCAGCCCGACGGCGTCCGCGCCGTCGACGGTGGCCAGGGCGAACACCTCGTCGGCGCGCAGCGGGTCGGGCGTGCCCCGGTCCCGCTCCAGGCCGGCGAAGAGCCGGGCGGCGCGCCACACGTCGGGGGTGTCCCCGGCGTTGTGCGAGTCGCAGCCCAGCGCGAGCCGGCCGCCGGCGCGGCGCAGCTCGGTGTGCCGGCCGGCACGGCTCACGCCCTGCCCGAGGCGCAGGTACGCGCCGGGGCAGGCGGCGACGGCGGTGCCGGAGTCGACGAGCGCGGCGAGCTCGGCGTCGTCGAGCCAGACGGCGTGGCCGAGCAGCAGCCGGGGGCCGAGCACGCCGAGGTCGCGCAGGTGCAGCACGGGCCGGGCGCGGCCGGCGGCCGCGTACGCGGCGACGTCGTCCGGGCCGGGCGAGATGTGCCAGGTCATCGGCACGTCGAGGCGCTCGGCCAGCGCGGCGGCGCCGGTGAACAGCTCGTCGCTGACCAGGTCGTGCCCGAGCAGGGTGATCCAGCCGGTGACGAGGTCGTCGCCGGCGAGCGCGGCGACCGTGTCGGCCTGGGCGGCGAGGGCCTCGGCGGCGGGCAGCGCGTAGGGCGCGCCGGGGGTGTCCCAGCCCCAGCCGCCGACGCGGGCGCGGATGCCGGCGGCGCGCAGCCCCCGGGCGACCCGCAGCGGGTGGGCCACGGTGCCGGGCTCCAGCAGCGTGGTGACGCCGTAGCTGAGCGCCTCGACGGCGGTGAGGGTGGCCGACAGCTCGTCGTCGTCGCCGGTGACGGCGGCGTGCAGCGGCACGATCCAGTCGTAGATGGCCTGCTGGGCGGGGACGTCGTCGGGGATGCTGCTGCGCACGAGGGGGTCGGCGGTGGTGTGCTGGTGCGCGTTGACCAGGCCGGGCACGACCACGCAGCCGGCGGCGTCGAGCTCCGGGCTGCCCGGGTACGCGGCGCGCAGCGCGTCGGCGGGGCCGAGCGCGGCGATCCGGCCGGCGACGACCGCGATCGCGCCGCCGGTGACCACCTCGCGGCCGGGGGCCATGGTGACGATCTCGGCGTCGACGATCAGCAGGTCGGCGGGGCGGGGGGCGGCCGGGGGCACCGGCGGGCCGCTGGTCACGGCCGCACCAGGATCTTGCCGACGAGGTCGCGGGACTCCTGCCGGGCGTACGCCTCGGGCAGGTCGGCCAGCGGATACTCGGTGGCCCGCACCACCCGCAGCCCACCGGTGTAGAAGGCGTCGAGCATGGCGGCGAAGTCGGCCGGTGCGTACGCGCCCGCGCCGAGCAGCCGCAGCCCCCGGTGGTAGACGTCGGCCAGGGAGAAGGTCACCTGGTCGCCGCTGGTGTTGCCGAGCAGCACCAGCCGGCCGCCGGTGCGCAGGCTGGCCAGGGAGACCGGCCAGGTGGCGGTGCCGACGTGGTCGACGACGAGGTCGACGCCGTGGCCGCCGGTGCGCTCGCGCACCTCGGCGACGGTCCGCTCGTCGAGGTCGAGCACGTCGGCGCCGAGGTCGGCGGCGACGGCCCGCTTGGCCTCGGTGCGGGCCACGGCGAGCACCCGCGCGCCGGCCCGGCGGGCGAGCTGGATGGCGGCGATGCTGACGGCGCTCGCGCCGGCCTGCACCAGCACCCACTCCCCCGGGCGGACGGCCCCGACGCGGTGCACGGCGTGCCAGGCGAGGCTCCAGGCGGTGGGCAGCGCGGCGGCGTCGGCGAGGTCGACGTGCGCGGGCACCGGGTGCACGACGGCGGCGGGGACGGCGACGTACTCGGCGAAGCCGCCGGGGCGGTTGCCGCCGACGACCGCGAGCCGGGGGCAGTAGCCGGGCTGGCCACCGGCGCAGGCCGGGCAGGCGCCGCAGCCGACGGTCGGGTCCACGAGCACCCGGTCGCCGGGGCGTACCGTAGTGACGTCGGAACCGACGGCGACGACCTGGCCGGCGACGTCCATGCCGGCGACGTGGGGCAGGCGGAAGCCGGGCAGCCGGCCCGGGCCCTTGCGCTGGAGCAGGTCGAGGTGGTTGAGCGCGGCGGCGTGCACCCGGATCACGGCCTCGGTCGGGCCGGGCTCGGGGTCGGGCAGGTGGCGCAGTCGCACCACCTCCGGGCCACCGAACCCCGTCTGGACCATCGCTCGCACAGGACCCCTCCGGCGCTCTGCCAATCAATATGGCGTCTTGCATTGTGATTCTCGTTGCTTAGCGACGTACTCTGCCTGCGGTGCGTCGGCATGTCAACGGCTTGACCGAAACAGGAACGCCAGCGAAACCAAGCCGTGCCCTTACGTCCCCGCCGCCCCGTTCACCGGGCATCGATCAGCAGGTCAGCCCGGGTCGGACGCGGCCAGCAGCTCCCGCGCGGCGAGCGCGGTGCGCAGCACCGTCGCCGTGTCGGGGGCGAGCGGGTCGACCCCGAGCAGCCGCTTGATCAGCCCCACCCGGTAGCCCACCGAGTTGCGGTGCAGGTGCAGGCGCTCGCTGACGGCCTGCCGGCTGCCCCCGGTGGCCAGCCAGCAGTCCAGGGTGCGCAGCAGGTCGTCGCGGTGCCCGATCGGCCCCAGGTGCCGCTGGACGAACCAGCGCAGCCGCTCGTCGGGCACGGCCAGCAGGACCTGGTGCAGCCCGGCCCGGCCGAAGGGGAGCTCCGGCGGCGCGTCCGGCTGCCGCAGCAGCAGGCGCAGCAGGCGGTCGGCGTCGCGGAACGACACCGCCGTCCGGGCGGCCCCGCTGACCAGCGCGCCGCTGGCCACCCGCACCTGCCCCGCGCCGACGATCTGGTCCAGCCGGGCCCGCAGCCGGGTCGCCTCGCGCTCGACGTCGTCGCCGTGCAGCAGGGTCCAGGCCCGCCGCCCCTCGGCGAGCACGGGCCGGTCCAGCCAGCTCAGCGCCGACGCCCAGCGCCGCGGCTGGGCCCCGGTGTAGCCGATCCCGGCGACCGCGTGCGGCAGGTCCAGCCGCCAGCCGTGGGCCGCGCCGGCCCGCAGCAGGTCGGCCTCGGTGAACCCGCGCGGGCCGGCGACGTCGCCGGGACCGGGCGGCTCGCCGGCCCCGGGCGGGCGGACGCCGGCGCGCAACGCCCGCAGCACGGCCGCGGCGTCGGCGAGGGCTGGCGGCGGGGGCGACTCGCGGCGTACGGCGTCGATCAGCAGCGCGGTGGTCGCGGCCCGGGCCAGGTCGAGCTGCCCGGCGGTGACCGGCTCGGCCACCAGCAGCGCGCCGAGCCGCCGCTGTCCCGCGCCGACCGGCACGGCGCGGCCGGTCCACCCGTCGGCGCAGCGGACCCGGCCCGCGACCACGCCCGCCACCGGCCCGCCACCGGCCCGGGAGCCGGTCAGCGCCCGGCGCACGTCGCCGGGGTCGGCGTCGCGGGCGTCGCCGGCCGCGCCGTCGCTGGCGGCCAGCAGCTCACCGGCCTCGGAGACCAGCCGGCAGGCCGCGCCGACGCGCTGCGCGAGCGCGGCCAGCAGGCCGGGCCAGCCGGCCCCGCCGAAGGCCAGCTCGGCGAGGGCCTGGGCGAACGCGGCCGGCGGCGGCCCGGTCGCGACGCTCAGCCGCGCCCGGGCCGCCGGGAGCTCGTTCGGCCGGGTCACGCCGATGGGCGATCGAGCAGCCGGACCGCCACGGCCTTCTCCTGGGTGTACTCGCGCAGCGCGGCGTAGCCGCCGCCACGGCTGAACCCGCTCTCCTTCTGCATGTTGAACGGGAAGCCGATCACCCCGGCGTCGTGGAACTGGTTGACCGCCACCTGGCCGCTGCGCGCGTCGGCGGCGACCCGCAGCGCCCGGGACACGTCGCTGGTCCAGATGCAGGTCAGCAGCCCGAAGTCGGTGCCGTTGACCAGCGCCACGGCCTCGTCGACGCCGCGGAAGCCCTGCACGGCCAGCACCGGGCCGAAGATCTCCTCGCGGGCCAGCCGCATGCCGGGGTCGACCCCGTCGAAGACGGTCGGCGCGACGAACCAGCCGTCGCCGTACCGCGCGCCGGCCGACTCGCCGCCGGTGACCAGCCGGGCCCCGGCGGTCGGGGCCTCGGCCAGGAAGCCGCGCACCCGGTCGTACTGGGCCTGGCTGACCAGCGGCCCCATGTCCAGGTCCTGGTCCCATGCGCCGGTGCGCACGGCCGCCATACCGGCGGCGACCCGCTCCACCACCTCGGCGCGGATCGACTCCTCGACCAGCAGCCGGGACCCGGCGTAGCAGTTCTGCCCCGCGTTCTCGGTGATCGAGGTGACGATCGCCGGGATCGCCACGTCCAGGTCGGCGTCGGCGAAGACGACGTTCGGGGACTTGCCGCCCAGCTCCAGCTTCACGGGGACGAGGTTCTCGGCGGCGGCCCGCATGACGGCGCGGCCGGTCACCGTGGACCCGACGAAGCTGATGTGGTCCACGTCGCGGTGCCCGGTGAGCGCGGTGCCCGCCTCGGGGCCGAGGCCGGTGACGACGTTGAGCACGCCCGGCGGCAGGCCGGCCCGGCGGGCCAGCTCGGCCAGGGCGAACGGGGCCAGGGGCGCGACCTCGGAGGGCTTGAGCACGACGGTGTTGCCGGCGGCGAGGGCCGGGGCGACGTTGGCCGCGGTGAGCACGGCGGGCACGTTCCACGGGATGATCACGGCGCACACCCCGTACGGTTCGGGGCGGGTGTAGCCGAAGTAGTCCGGCGTGCGGGTGGGCAGGGTGACGCCGGTGAGCTTGTCGGCCGCGCCGGCGAAGTAGTCGACGATGCCGTGCGCGATGTACATGTTGAGACGCCCGCCGGAGCGGGGCTTGCCCACGTCGCGGGCCTCGTGGTCGGCGAGGTCGTCGACGTGGGCGAGGATCAGGTCGGCCCAGCGGCGCAGGATCGCCCCGCGCTCGGTGGGCGAGGTCGCCGCCCAGGCGGGGAAGGCCCGGCGGGCCGCCGCGACGGCCGCGTCGACGTCGGCCGCCCGGGCCCGCGCCACCGGCTGGATGGGCTCGCGGGTCGCGGGATCGAGCACCGGCAGCTCGCCCTGGTCGGCGGCGGCGACCCAGGCGCCGTCGATGAGCTGGCGGGCGGGGGGAATGTCCAGGTCAGCCATGAGGGAATCCTTGACCCTTCATGTTTCACATGTCAAGATGCAGTCTCGCTTTGTGAGTTGACTGGGAGGACGTGTGCGGATCACTGCGGCGGTGCTGGAGAAGGCGGGAGCGCCGTTCACCCTCCAGCAGCTCGACCTCGCCGAACCGGGGCCGGACGAGGTGCTGGTGCGGGTGGACAGCGTCGGCGTCTGCGGCACGGACCTGGAGTTCTCCACCTTCTTCCCCACCCCGGCGGTCCTCGGCCACGAGGGCAGCGGCGTGGTGGAGCAGGTGGGCGCGCGGGTCACCGGCGTCGCCGTCGGGGACCACGTGGCCATGAGCTTCGCCTCCTGCGGCGAGTGCCCGCTCTGCCTCGGCGGAAACCCGGCGTACTGCCGCCGGTTCGACGCCGTGAACTTCACCGGGCGGCGGCCGGACGGCAGCTCGGCGCTGTCCCGCGACGGCGCGCCCGTCAACGGCCACTTCCTCGGCCAGTCGTCGTTCGCCAGCCACGTGGTCGCCCCGGCCCGCGCCGTGGTGCCCGTCGCCAAGGAGATCGACCTGCGGGTCGTCGGCCCGTTCGGCTGCGGCTTCGGCACCGGTGCCGGCGCGGTGCTCAACGTGCTGCGCCCGGAGGTCGGGTCGTCGCTGGTCGTCTTCGGCGCCGGCGCGGTGGGCGTCGCGGCGATCCTGGCCGCCCGCGCGGCCGGCTGCGCCGTGGTGGCCGCCGTGGACGTCAACGCCGGCAAGCTGGACACCGCGCGGCTGCTCGGCGCGACCCACGGGGTGCACTCGGCCGCCGGGGACCCGCGCGAGCTGCTGGCGGCGATCGCCCCGCACGGCTTCGACGTCGCGATCGACACCACCGGCCGGGAGGACGTGCTGCGCACGGCGGTGGAGGTCCTCGGCCCGCTGGGCCGCTGCGGCGTCATCGGCGTCGGGCCGAGCGAGCGGATGAGCTTCGACTGGCGCAGCATCCTCAACGGCCGCACCGTCACCGGCATCATCGGCGGCAACAGCCTGCCGCAGGTCTTCCTGCCGAAGCTGATCGACCTGCACACCGCCGGCCGCTTCCCGGTGGACCGGCTGATCACCTACTTCCCGTTCGAGCAGATCAACGAGGCGGTGGCGGCGGTACGCGCCGGCGAGGTCGGCAAGGCGGTCCTGACCTTCTGATCCTCGATTCGTGACACCGTCTCGTGGTGCGAGCGAGCTACGCTCGTCGTCCGACACCCCAGTGGCGCGGCTGGGCAACACCGCGCAGCGTCCCACACCCGTGGAGCTCGTCCCCATGACCGAACAACCGCTGACCGCACCGGCCACCCCCTTCGACCACCACTCGGCCGAGTGCAACGCCGACCCCGTGGGCTACTACGAGGCGTACCGGCAGACCTGCCCGGTCGGGCGCACCACCGCGCACGGCGGCTTCGTCTACACCACCCGGTACGCCGACGTGGTCCGCATCGCCCGCGACGACGACACCTTCTCCTCCGCCCGGTCCGTCGCCGGGGGCGACGGCACCGCCATCGTCATCCCCCGGGGCCCCGGCCTGGAGCAGTACCCGATCGAGCTGGACCCGCCGGCCGCCACGGAGTACCGGGACCTGATCAACCCGCTGCTCACCCAGGACGCGGTGGCGAAGCTGGCCCCGATGATCGCCCGGCACACCACCCGCGTGATCGACTCGTTCGTCACGGAGGGCTCGGTCGACTTCGTCCGCGACCTGACCAACCCGCTGCCGGCCGCCGTCACCCTCGACTGGCTGGGCTTCCCGGAGGCCGACTGGGCCAAGCTCGCCGGCCCCATCCACGACATCTTCGCCGCGCTGCCCGGCAGCGAACGCGCCGCGCGCGGGGCCGCCGGCCTGGCGTACCTCGACCAGCGCATCCGCGAGCTGATCGTCGAGCGCCGCGCGCAGCCGACCGGCGACGCCGTGAGCTACCTGGCCACCCAGCGCCGCCCCGACGGCGAGCTGTTCGACGCCGACGAGTTGGTCTCCGTCATCGGGCTGCTGATCGCCGGCGGGGTCGACACCACCACCTCGCTGACCGGGTCCACGCTGGTGCACCTGAGCCGCCACCCCGAGGACCGGCAGCGGCTGATCGACTCCCCCGACCTGCTGCACAACGCCACCGAGGAGTTCCTGCGGGCGTTCGCCCCGTCGCAGTCGATGGCCCGCACCGCCCGCGCCGACGCCGAGGTGGGCGGCTGCCCGGTCACGGCCGGCGAGCGGGTGCTGATCCCCTGGGTCGCCGCCAACCACGACCCGGCGGTCTTCCCCGAGCCCGAGCAGATCCGGCTCGACCGCGACGCCACCCGGCACCTCAGCTTCGGCATCGGCAGCCACCGCTGCGCCGGCGCGCACCTGGCCCGCCTCATGTTCCGCGAGATGATCACGCAGGTGCTCACCCGGCTGCCCGACTACCGGGTCGTCGAGGAGGGCCTGGTCACCTACCCGACCCGGGGCAACCAGACCGGCTGGGACGCCGTGCCCGCCGTGTTCACCCCCGGCCCCCGCGCCACCGACGCGCCGGGCGCGCGCCCGGCCGCCGGGCCGACCGTCGACCGGGACCTGCGCGTGGAGGTCGCGGCCCTCGCCGCCGACGACGTGCTGGAGGTACGCCTCGCCGACGCCACCGGCGCGCCGCTGCCGCCCTGGGCGCCCGGGGCGCACCTGGAGGTGCGGCTGCCGTCCGGCCGGGTCCGGCAGTACTCGCTGTGCGGCGACCCCGACGACGACCGCCACTACCGCATCGCGGCCCTGCGCGAGGCGGGCGGCCGGGGCGGCTCGGTCGAGCTGCACGAGGTGGCCCGCGCCGGGGCGACCCTGTCGGTGCGCGGCCCGCGCAACCACTTCCCGCTCGTCGACGCCCCCGGCTACCTGTTCCTCGCCGGCGGCATCGGCATCACCCCGATCCTGGCGATGGCCCGCGAGGCCGACCGCCGGGGCGTGCCGTTCCGGCTGGTCTACGGCGGGCGCACCCGCGCCTCGATGGCCTTCGCCGACGAGGTGGTGGCGCTCGCCGGGGACCGGGCCACCCTGCTGCCGCAGGACGAGGCCGGCCTGCCCGACCTGGCGGCGCTCGTCGCGTCCGCCGGGCCGGACACCGCCATCTACTGCTGCGGGCCCACCGCGATGATCGGCGCGCTGGAGCGGACCTGCGCCGAGGCGGGCCGGTCGGGGCAGCTGCACGTCGAGCGGTTCACCGCCGGCGACGACCTGGAGGTCGCCTTCGACCCGGCGGCCAACACCGAGTTCGAGGTGCACCTGGCCCGCACCGGGGCGACCGTGCGGGTGCCGAGGGACCGCCGGATGATCGACGTGCTGCGCGAGACGGTGCCCGGCCTGACGTACGACTGCGAGAAGGGCTACTGCGGCGCGTGCGAGACGCGGGTGCTGGCCGGCACGCCGGAGCACCGCGACTCGCTGCTCACCGAGGCCGAGCGCGCGGCCGGACGCAGCATGATGATCTGCGTGGGCCGCAGCTGCTCCGAGCGGCTCGTGCTGGACCTGTAGATGCCAGGGCGGCGGTGACCCCGGTAGCACCACCGGGGTCACCGCCGCCCGCCGTCGGCCACCGCACATTGCTCACGTAAGGCGACGGCCCTGGAGGCTATTCACGGTCCCGGCAACTTCACCGTCCGCAATCTTGTCGGGCCCCACCATACGCCGCTCCCATCCTTTGCTCTGCACCCATAGGCGCAACACCCGCAAACATCAGGTCTCATAGCCCGCAATGGATGCCGTAGCGGCGGAATGGCCGGTTGCTCATCGTGATCTGTTGCGTATGTGGGTGCAGAGCAAAGGGCGGCGAAGGGGCGCTGCCCCCGCGCCCGCATGTTGCTCTCCGTCACGGGACGCCGGCAGATCGGGGCGCAGCAGGCCGGTGCCGACGCGGACGGCCCGCCGCGCCACGACTCTGGGGCGCTGCGGGCCGTCCTGACGAGGGGCCGGTGGGTCAGTTGCCCCACTCGAAGTTGGGCTCGACCGCCTCGGCGATGCGGAACCGGCCGCCCGGCGCGATCTCGCTGCCGCGCTCGCTCACCACGTGCTTGCCGAAGCCGGTGACCAGCGGCCGGCCGACGTCGCGCTTGAGCCACAGCCGCAGCAGGTGGCGGCGGCGCTCCGGCTCGGGGAAGTCGACGTAGCCGGTGCGCGAGTGCAGGGCGGCGTAGTTGAGCAGCCACTGCACGTCCCCGGGCTGGAAGTCCATGTCCAGGGCCAGGCCGGGGGCCTGGGACACCTCGTCGTAGAGGTGCAGCAGCTCGATCTGCGCCTCGGTGAGCCGGGGCACCTCCGGGTAGTCCTGCGCGGAGAAGATCATCGAGCTGCCGGCGTACGTGCTGAAGACGCCGTCGACGTAGCTGCAGATGGGCGAGGTGTAGGTGCGGGCCGGGGCGTCCGGGTCCTGCCGGTGCCAGTCCCAGTGCCACGGCTCGAACAGCAGCGGCGCGAGGTCCGGCCGGCGGCGCAGGATCTCGTTGTAGATGGTGGTGCCGCTGACC
Organism: Micromonospora sp. WMMD712; assembly: GCF_029581295.1. Classification (NCBI taxonomy): domain Bacteria; kingdom Bacillati; phylum Actinomycetota; class Actinomycetes; order Micromonosporales; family Micromonosporaceae; genus Micromonospora; species Micromonospora sp. WMMD712. Next base: position 25,387 of record NZ_CP120743.1, on the reverse strand, counting down.
AGGCTGCTCGCCCCGCCGGCCTTGGCGGCGCGCAGGCACATCAGCGCGACGACGTCGGAGCTGTCGGAGTGGAACGGCAGCCGGTCCCGCACCCGCGAGGGCAGCGCCGACGGGTCGTCGAGGGTCTTGTTGGAGGTGGCGATGACGTGGTCGAGCACGTCGCCCATCTGGTTCTGCCCCATCGGCACGCCGAGGTGCAGCCCCATCAGGTAGAAGATGGCACCGGCGAGGGTGTCGCCGTACGCCTCCGTGCGCAGCCCGCGGACGAGGATGAAGCCGCGCCCGGAGTCGAGCTGCCGGGCGCACTCCTCGTTGAGGCCGGCGCAGGCCGGCAGCGGGTAGTCGGCGGCGGTCACGGTGCGCAGGTCGGGGTTGTCGGCGACGAAGCGGCGGCCGACGTTCTCCAGCTCGTCGAGCTCGGTGTCGCTGAGCTTGTAGACCCACTCGGTCGAGGTGCGCAGCTCGTCGCCGCGCCAGGCGGACGGGCCGGAGATGGGGGCGAGGTCGATTGCGGTGGTCATGATGATGCGCTCCGAGGGTCGGTTTCTGACGGGTACGGGTCGGTGCCCCGGCGCGGGTGGTGCCACGGGCCGGGCGATCGACGGCAGGGACGGCTTCGCCGCCGGTCCACGGCGGCGGGGCGGCCCGTCAGAAGGGGGTCTGCGGATCCCCGGCGGCGGTCCCGGGGCGCATGCCCTCTCGCGGCGGGTGTACCCGCAGCGGCTCCTCGTAACCGCGCACCAACAATCCAGCGCCTTGCGGAACTCGGATCATGGCGTCTCCTGCGGCTGACGGTGTCGCCTCAGGCTAGGGCAGCCCCAGCGCAACGTCAAGAGAGACGGCGTCTCGCAATCCGACAAGCGCCCCGAGGGCGCCTCCCCGGAATCTAAGACATTTCCCAAATGCATTGGCCAGCATCGATTCTGATCGCCGCGCAGGGCGGCCGGTCAGACGAGGAGCGATCCATGCCCGTACGAGAGTCCGACACGATCCCCGGCGCGACGCCCCGCCCGGCCCGCGCCCTCGCCGCCGGTCCGGACGGCTGGCGAGGCCCCCTGCTGGACCACCTTCCACCGCGCGAACGCCGGCTCTTCCACCGGTTCGGCCAGGGACCCGAGGCGACCGTGCCCGACCTGCGCATCCACCACGCGTTCGAACGCTGGGCCGCCGCCACGCCCGACGCCGTCGCGGCCGAGCACCTCGGCGTGACGATCAGTTACCGCGAACTGGACCGTCAGGCCAACCGGCTCGCGGCCCGGCTCGCCGACCTCGGCGTCCGGGCCGGGGACGCCGTGGGCGTCTTCGCCAGCCGCTCGCTGCCGATGCTGGTGGGGATCCTGGCGACGCTGAAGGCCGGGGCGGCCTACGTCCCGCAGGACGTCCGGATCACCCCGCACCGGCAGCTGCGGCAGGTCGCGACGACCGCCCGGTGCCGGGTGGTGCTGACCACGGCCGGGGCCCTGGACGCGGTGCCGGCGCTGCCCGGCGTGCCGCGGCTCGCCGTCGACGAGCTGACGGCGCAGCCGCTGCCGCCCGGCCGGCACCTGAGCGCCCCCGGCACCGACCGCCCGGTGACCGCCGACGACGGCTGCTACGTCCTGTTCACCTCCGGCACCACCGGCACGCCGAACGGGGTCACCGTCACCCACGGCAACGTCGCCAACCTCCTGCTCACCGCCCCGGGAAACCTGGGGATCGGGCCGGGCCGGCGGGTGGCCCAACTGCTCAACGTCGCCTTCGACATGGCCGCCTGGGAGATCCTCGGCTGCCTCGCCAACGGCGGCACCCTGCTCGTGCGCGACCGCGACCTCACCGCCACCGCCGCCCGCGCCGACGTGGTGATCGCCACCCCGTCCGTGCTCGGGCGCATCGACCCGGACCGGTGCGCCGGGGTGCGGACGGTCGCCGTGGCGGGCGAGCCCTGCCCGCGCCCGCTGGCCGACCGGTGGGCCGCCGGCCGCGCCTTCTACAACTGCTGCGGGCCGACCGAGACCACCATCGTCAACACCATGCACCGGCACCGGCCCGGCGGGCCGCTCACCATCGGCCGGCCGACGCCGAACAACACCGTCTACGTCCTCGACGCCGACGGGCGGCCGTGCCGCATCGGCGAGGCCGGCGAGATGTGGGCCGGCGGCGGCTGCGTCTCCGCCGGCTACCTCGACAACGACGCGCTCAACGCCGAGCGGTACGCCCCGGACCCGTTCCTCGGCGACGGCCGGCTGATGTTCCGCACCCGCGACCGGGGCCGCTGGACCGCCGACGGGGAACTGGAGCACCTGGGCCGCACCGACGACCAGGTGAAGGTCCGGGGCTTCCGGGTCGAGCTGGACGCGGTCTCCGCGGTGCTGGAGGCGGTTCCGGGCTGCCGGGCGGCGGTCACGCTCAAGCTGACCGACCGCGACCTGGTCTCCTTCGTCGCCCCGGCCGGGCTGGACCCGCAGCGGTGCCGGGACGCGGTGGCCGCCGCGCTGCCCTACTACTGCGTGCCGGCGGCCGTGCACCCGCTGCCGGAGCTGCCGATGACCGGCCGGGGCAAGGTCGACCGGGACGCGTTGCGCCGGCTCGCCCTCGACCTGCGCTGGCAGTGGGCGCACATCGAGGAGGCGGCGGCGTGACCACCACACCCGTCCGGCCGCAGCCGGCCCCGCCCGCTCCCCCGCGTACCGACGCGGCGGCCCCGCCCGGCGACGGGCCGCCGCCCCCGGTGTCGACGCTGCGCCGGGTCCTCGCCCATCCCCGGTTCATGCACCACCACCGCCTCGTCGCGGCGGTGCTCGCGGCCAACGCCGGGCTGCTGGCGCACGGCCTGGCCGCCGGCTGGTGGCGCGGGCCCGGCGCGGCCGAGGCCCTGGGGGCCGCCGCGTTGGCCAACGTCGCGCTGGCGGTCCTGGTGCGCCAGCAGTACGTGATCAACCTGCTGTTCTGGCTGGCCACCCGCGCGCCGACCCGGTGGCCCCTGCGGATCCGCGCGACCCTGGGCAAGGTCTACCACTTCGGCGGCCTGCACGTCGGCGGGGCGCTGGCCGGCACCGCCTGGTATCTCGGGCAGCTCGGCGCGCTGACCGCCGCCGGTGGGCGCGGGCCGGGCGGGGCGGGTGCCCTGGTCACCGGCTACGCCACCGCCGGCCTGCTGCTGGCGGTCGTCGGCACCGCCCTGCCGCCGGTGCGGTCCCGCCGGCACGACCTGTTCGAACGCACCCACCGCCTCGGCGGCTGGGCGGCGCTGCTGCTGCTGTGGGCGCAGGCCGGACTCCTGGCCGGCGGCCCGGTCGCCCTCGCCGCCTCGCCGCAGGGCTGGGCGCTCGCCGGGCTGACCGCCAGCATCGCCCTGCCCTGGCTGCGGCTGCGCCGGGTGCCGGTCGTGGTCGAGCGCCCCTCGTCGCACGTGGCGCTGGTCCATTTCGACCACGGGGTGACCCCGTTCCCCGGCTCGTCCACCGCGATCAGCCGCCGCCCGCTGTGGGAGTGGCACTCCTTCGCCAACGTGCCGGCGCCGGGGCGCAGCGGCTTCCGGCTGACCGTCTCCCGGGCCGGCGACTGGACCGGCCGGTTCATCGACGACGCGCCGCAGCGGGTCTGGGTGAAGGGGATCAGCACCGCCGGGGTGGCCAACGTCGAGACCCTGTTCCGGCGGGTGGTCTACGTGGCCACCGGCAGCGGCATCGGCCCGGTGCTGCCGCACCTGCTGGCCGAGCAGGTGCCGGCCCGGCTCGTCTGGGTGGCCCGCCGGCACCGGGAGACCTTCGGCGACGCGCTGGTCGACGAGATCCTCGCCCACCAGCCCGACGCGCTGCTGTGGGACACCGCCCGCGACGGCAAGCCCGACATGCTGCGGCTGGCCTGGCAGGCGTACCGCCAGTTCGATGCCGAGGCGGTCATCTGCATCTCGAACCGCCCGCTGACCTGGCAGGTGGTGCGGGGCATGGAGGAACGCGGCGTCCCCGCGTACGGGGCGATCTGGGACTCCTGAGGGACGGGCCGCCGCCCGGGACCGCGCCGGTCCCGGGCGGCCGGCTCAGAGCGCGCCGATCTGGTAGCCGAGCCCGTGCACGGTGCGGACCACCCCGTCGCCGAGCTTGCGCCGCAGGTAGTGCACGTACGTGTCGACGACCGCCTCGGTGCGGTCGGCGCCGAAGACCCGCCCGCGCAGCTGGCTGCGGCTGTGCACCATGCGGGGCTGGGTGGCGAGCAGCCGGATCAGCTCGAACTCCCGCCGGCTGAGCGTCACCTCCCGGCCGTCGGGCAGCCGCACCCCGCGTTGGGCCAGGTCGAGCTGCCCGGCACCGATGGGGATCAGCTCCGCCCCGTCGAAGCGGCGGCGGGTCAGCGCCCGGACCCGGGCCATCAGCTCCGCCACCTCGAAGGGCTTCGGCAGGTAGTCGTCGGCCCCGGCGTCCAGGCCCCGGATCCGCTCGGTGGGTTCGGCGAGGGCGCTGAGCATGAGCACCCGGGCGGCGACCGCGCAGCGCCGCAGCCGGATGAGCAGGTCGACGCCGTCGATGGCGGGCAGCCGCCGGTCGAGCATGATCACCTGGTACCGGCCGCGCAGGGCCAGGTGCAGGCCCCGCTGCCCGTCCCGGGCCAGGTCGATGCGGTAGCCGTCCCCGCTGAACAGCTCGACCAGCATGTCGGCGAGCTCCGCGTCGTCCTCGACGAGGAGCAGCGGGCCGTGCGCCGGGGCCGGCGGGTCGTCCATTTGTTTATGGTCCCACCGAATGCTGAGAAGGTTGACCCGCGGAATTCTCCGCCGGTCGGGACCCGGTCAGGACCCGGTCAACTCGCGCTCCCGGCCCGCCCGGTCCCGACCTGCCCACCAGCAGAAGGGCCACCGGGAACCGGGGGCGTCGCCGTCCGACGACACCGCGCCGGGCCGCGCCCCGCCGCGCAGCGGCAGCCGTACGGTGAACGCGGCCCCGGCCCCCGGCCGGCCGGCGGCGCTGATCGTGCCGCCGTGCGCGGTGACCACCTCGCGGATCAGGGCCAGCCCGAGCCCGACGCGGCGGTCCCCGGAGCCGGGGCCCCGGTGGAACCGGTCGAAGATCCGGTCGGCGTGCCGGGGGTCGAACCCCCGGCCGGAGTCGGTGACCACCAGCTCGACGTGGTCCGGGGCCGCCGGGCGCAGCCGCACCTCCACGCGGCCGCCGGTCGGGGTGTGGTTCAGGGCGTTGGCCAGCAGCTCCGCCACCACCCGGCGCAGCGCGGGCCCGACGCCCTGCACCGGCACCGGGGCGTCCGCGCCGGCCACGGTGAGCGTCACCCCGTGCTCGGCGGCGCGCGGCGCGTCGGCCTCCACCGCCTCGGCCACGAGCGCGGCGAGGTCGACCGTGGCCGGCGGCCGGGCCACCGACGTCGTGTCGGCCAGCCGGGCCGACAGCAGCAGCTCGTCGACGATCTCCCCCAGCCGCCGGGTGGTGTCCAGCAGCCGGTCCAGGTCCGCCCGGTCCGCGTCGTGGCCGGAGCGCGCCGCGCGCCGCGCCAGCAACTGCGCCGCCGTGTGCACCCGGGTGATCGGGGCGCGCAGCTCGTGGCTGGCGTCGGCGACGAAGCGGCGCTGCCGGTCGAGCGCCTCGGCCAGCGGCAGCACCGCCGCGCGGCGCAACCGCAGGTCGGTCACGGTCGCCGCGACCAGCACCGCCGCCGCCGCGAGCGACATCCCCCACAGCAGGTAGCGCCGCTCGGCGAGCTGGAAGCGGGCGTCGAAGACCACCTGGACGACCTCGTCGCCGCGTAGCTGCGTCCGCACGTGGTAGACGGTGCCGTTGCGGGCCACCTGGCTGACCTGCGGCCGCCCGGTGCGGGCCACGGCGTGGATCGCGTCGTGCCTCGGGAAGCCGGCCGGGGGCGCCCCGGCGTGCCCCGTGTCGCTCGCGCCGCCGAAGATCCAGGTGCAGCCGGACGGGTCGGCCGGGCGGCCGTGCAGCACCGCCCAGTCGAGCTCGTGGCGGATCTTGGCCTGCTGGACGTGCAGCAGCGCGGCGTACGCGACGCCCCCGAACAGGGCCAGCAGGGCGACGGTCAGCAGGCCGACGCTCAGCCCGGTGCGCGGTCGGGCGCGGCGCACGGCCGGCCGCTGCTCGTCGGTCAGCGGCACCGGGCTACCGCCCCCCGCCCTCCCGCACGGCCCCGCTCCCGTGCGCCAGCGTGACTACCGACCCGCATCCATCGAAGATGGCACATCACCCATCCGAGCGGAAGGGATCACCGAGCGTCCTCCCGGATGGCGGACCCGCCGGCCGCCCAGCGCCGGGCCAGCTCGGCGCAGACCAGCAGCTGGAGCTGGTGGAACAGCATCAGCGGCAGCAGCACCAGGCCGACGGTCTGTGGGCTGAACAGCACCGCCGCCATCGGCAGCCCGGTCGCCATGCTCTTCTTCGACCCGCAGAAGATGGCGGTGATCCGGTCGGGGCGGGCGAAGCCGAACAGCCGCGCCGCCCCGGCGGTGGCGAGCAGGACCACCAGCAACAGCGCCGCCAGCACCCCGAGCAGCGCCAGCAGCCGGCCCGGCGAGGTGCGCTGCCAGACCCCGGCGACCACCCCGGCGCTGAACGCGGTGTAGACGACCAGCAGGATCGACCCCCGGTCGACGAGGGTGAGCACCCGCTTGTGCCGGCCCATCCAGCCGCCGAGCCAGGGCCGCAGGGCCTGGCCGGCGGCGAACGGCAGCAGGAGCTGGGCGACGATCTCCAGGATCGACCCCGCCGAGAATCTCACCGCGCCGCTGCCGGCCAGCACCACGCCGGCCAGGACGGGGGTGAGCAGCACGCCGGCCACGTTGGAGAAGGAGGCGCTGAAGATGGCGGCCGGCACGTTGCCGCCGGCCATCGAGGTGAACGCGATCGACGACTGGACGGTGGAGGGCACCACGCACAGGAACAGCAGCCCCTGGTAGAGCTCCGGGGTCAGCACCGCGGGCTGCAACACCCGGGCGGCCAGCCCGAGCAGCGGGAACAGCACGAACGTGCTCGACAGCACCAGGGCGTGCAGCCGCCAGTGCCGCGCGCCGGCCCACGCCTCGCCGGGCGAGATGCGGGCGCCGTAGAGGAAGAAGAGCAGCCCGATGGCGAGGGTGGTCGCCACGGACGCGCCGTCGGCGAACCGACCCCGGGCGGGCAGCACGGTGGCCAGCACGAGGGTGGCCAGCAGGGCCAGGATGTACGGGTCGAGCGGGATCCGGGACAGCCAGCGGCGCACGATCGACCCTTCCCCGACAGTCACCACAATTCGAGACAGCGTCTCGCCTCGTGATGCTGCTACGGGCGTCGGGGTGGAGTCAAGCAGTGCGGCGACGGTCACACCGCCCGCCGGCGACGACCGCCACCGCCCCGGCGGTCCGGCCCGGGTGCGCGGCCGTGCCAGGATGTCGCCGTGTCCTATCCTCCTCATTCGCCGTACCCGCCGGGCCCCGGCGCGGTCGCGCCGCTGACCGCCTACCCGCAACCGATCCCGCCGCCCCCGGGCCACGCCGTACTGGTCGTGTCGGTCAACCGGGGGCCCTACCTCGTCCCCGCCCCGGCCACCAGCAAGTTCAAGATCGACGGCCGGACGGTGCCGATCCCCGGCGAGGGCACCTGGCACGTGGCCGTCCCGGCGGGGCCGCACGACGTGCGGTACACCGACTTCATCGGAATCCCCGTCATCACCACCGCGCTCGTCGCCCAGCCCGGGGCCGCGCACCACCTGTCGTTCCGCTTCGGCGGCTGGCGCAACCGGGTCCACGACGGGCACGGCACCGACGTCACGCGCTTCGGCATGTGGTCCAACTACAGCATCATGCTCGTCACGCTCGCCGTGCTCGGTGTGCTGTGCTGCGGCGGCTTCGGGCTCGTCGCCGCCCTGTCCGGCACCTCCTGACCGGCACGTCCCGCCGCCCGGCGCCCGCCCGGCCGGGGGCCGCCCGTCCGGCAGAGCCGGGGCGGCCCCCGGCGGGGGCGGCACCTGGCCGGGGCAGCCCCCGGCCGAGACGGCACCCTGGCCGGGACGGCACCTGACCGGGGCGGCCCGGTCAGGCCAGCGACGCCGGGAACCGCTCCCACACCCGGTGCGCGGCCAGCAGCCGCTGCACGGCCGCGAGCGCGTCGTCGCCGGAGTCGCCCGCGACCACCCCCGGGGTGCCGACCACCCCCGCCGCCTCCAGCACGGCGACGCCCGGGCCCCATGCTCCGATCGCCTTGGCGTGCCGCCAGCACTCCTGCACCAGCAGCAGCACGCGCGGGTCGACCGCCGCCGGGCCCGGCGCGCCCGCCTTCGCGTCGCGCGCCGGCAGCGCGTCCGGCGCGGGCGCGGGCGCCCCGGCCACCAGCAGCGCGTCGAACTCGACCGACCGGCCGGTGGCGAAGGTCCGCTGCACCGGCAGCCCGCCCACCGTCCCGCCGTGCGGGGCGATCAGCAGCGGCACCATGCCCGCCGCGAAGACGGCCCGCTGCACCTGGCCGACCCCGTCGACACCGGCGTCGGGGTCGACGACGATCCCGACCGTACGACCGTCCGCCGGCCACTCGCGGCCGACCTGCGACAGCGTGGGGCTGGGCGCGACGTCGGCCAACGGCACGGTCGGCTCCGGCGCGGGCAGGCCCAGCCCGGCGGCCACCTGCGCACACAGCACCGGGTCGACGTTCGCCAGGCAGGCGAGCTGACGTTCCCGGATCGCCTGGTGGTAGCACTTGCCCAGCTCGAAGGTGTAGGCGCGGACGATGTGCTCCTGCTCCACCGCCGACATGCTCAGCCAGAACAGGCGTACCTGGCTGAAGTGGTCGTCGAACGAGGCCGGGTTCGCGCGCACCTTCGGTGCCTGCGCCACCGTCACCGGCACGTCGACGAACGCGCCCTCGGCGTCGCCGGCCGGGAACGGGTTGCCGCCGTCGAGGGAGTTCGGCCGGTACGGCGCGACGCCCGCGTGCACCGCCTGCTGGTGGAAGCCGTCGCGGAGCATGTCGTTGACTGGGGCGTGCGGGCGGTTGACCGGGAGCTGGGAGAAGTTCGGCCCGCCGAGCCGGGTGAGCTGCGTGTCGACGTACGAGAAGAGCCGGCCCTGCAACAGCGGGTCGTTGGTGACGTCGATGCCCGGCGGCAGGTGGCCGACGTGGAACGCGACCTGCTCGGTCTCGGCGAAGAAGTTCGTCGGCGTCCGGTTGAGCGTGAGCCGCCCGATCGGCTGCACCGGCGCGAGTTCCTCCGGCACGATCTTCGTCGGGTCGAGCAGGTCGATCCCGGCGAACGTCTCCTCCGGTGTGTCGGGCAGGACCTGCACGCCGAGCTCCCACTCGGGGTACGCCCCCGCCTCGATCGCGTCGTAGAGGTCCCGGCGGTGGAAGTCCGGGTCCACGCCGCCGAGCAGCTGCGCCTCCTCCCAGGTCAGGGAGTGCACGCCGAGCTGCGGCTTCCAGTGGAACTTGACCAGCACGGTCTCCCCGGCGGCGTTGACCAGCCGGAAGGTGTGCACGCCGAAGCCCTCCATCATCCGGTACGAGCGCGGGATCCCCCGGTCGGACATGTTCCACATCGTGTGGTGCTGCGCCTCGGTGTGCAGGGAGACGAAGTCCCAGAACGTGTCGTGCGCGCTCTGCGCCTGCGGGATCTCCCGGTCGGGGTGCGGCTTGCCGGCGTGGATGATGTCGGGGAACTTGATCGCGTCCTGGATGAAGAAGACCGGCATGTTGTTGGCGACGAGGTCGAAGGTGCCCTCGTCGGTGTAGAACTTCGTCGCGAAGCCCCGGGTGTCGCGGACCGTGTCGGCCGAGCCGCGCGAGCCGAGCACGGTGGAGAACCGCACGAAGACCTCGGTCTCGCGGCCCTTGGCGAGGAAGCCCGCCCGCGTGATCGGCTCGGCGGTGCCGTAGCCGACGAACACGCCGTGCGCGCCCGCGCCCCGGGCGTGCACGACGCGCTCGGGGATGCGCTCGTGGTCGAAGTGCGTGATCTTCTCGCGGAAGTGGTGGTCCTGGAGCAGGATCGGGCCGCGCGGCCCGGCCTTGAGCGAGTGGTCCGTGTCGCGCAGCCGCGCCCCCTGCGAGGTGGTGAGGTTGGCGCCCTGCTGGCCGTTCGCGGTCGTCGGCGCGCCGGTCGGCGCACCGGTCGGGCTGCGGGTCCCGGGGGCGCCCTGTTCCCCCTTCGGCGGCAGCGGGCCGTGCGGCGTCGTCGGCTCCGCGACGGGCGGCGGGGCGCTGCCGGGCGCGCCGGGGACGTCGGGGGTCAGGACGTCGGCGACCTTCCCCGCGGCGGCCTCGACGACGTCCTTGACCGCCTTGGCGGGCTTGCGAGCACTCATCTGGACGGGTACCTCCGGGATGCGGCGATGAACGGGCATCCGGGTCGTACCCTGCTGGGTTCGAGCAAAACGGACCAGACGGGTGCCGGTCAGCCGGGCCAGCGCCCGGTCAGCACCGCGACGCCGTCGCCGTCGAGCTCGGGCAGGGCCACCCGCCGGCCGGTCAGCGTGAGCAGCAGCGCCTCGCCGGCGCCCCGGACCACCGGGCCCTCGCCCGCCGCCCAGCCCAGGTCGGTGGCCTCGAACCGCAGCCCGGCGACCCGGCGGCGGTCGACGAAGCCGACGGCCCGGCCGCCGGTCAGGAAGTCCAGCGACGTGCGCAGCCGCAGTGGGTCCAGGTCGGCGGGCAGGCCCAGCGGGCGGCGGATGTCCTGCCCGTGCACCTGCACGTCGGTGAGCTGCCCGAAGAACCCGACCACGGGCGGCCGGAACGGGTGCTCCGCGTGGGTCCGCAGCGCCGCGGCCAGCTCGGCCGCCGGCCGGCGGGCCACCTGGCTGGCCAGGCGCGCGTTCGCCGCGTGCAGATTGAAACCGGAGCGCAGCACGAGCGGCAGGATCCGCCACGGGCTGACCACCAGCGGCGACACCAGGTGGCCGGCGACCTCCCGCACGGTCCAGGCCCCGCACAGGCTGGGGGTGTCGAGCTGGGCGGGGGTCAGCGAGTCGAGCAGGTCGGCGATGCGGCGGCGTTCGGCGGCGATCATCGCCAGCAGGTCGGAGGGCACGGCGACATTCTGCCCCCTGCGCGCCGCCCCCGGCACCGGCCGTGCGGTCCGCCCCGCCGGCCGGCGGACCGCCGTGCCGCCGGTCGCCGACGGCCGGCCCCGCCGGTCAGGCGGACGCCGGCCGCCCCAGCACCGCGCCCAGCTCGGCGCGGGTGGAGATGCCGAGCTTGCGGTAGGCCCGGGCGAGGTTGGCCTCGACGGTCTTCGGGCTGATGAACAGCGTGTCGGCGATGACCCGGTTGGTGCGCCCCTGCGCGGCCAGCCGGGCCACCCGCTCCTCGGTGGCGGTGAGCGTGGTCGGCGCGGCCGTCCGCCGGCCGATCCGGTCCAGCTCAGAGCGCGCGGCGGCGGCGAACGCGGCGGCGTCGAGCACGCCGAACTCCGCCTCGGCCGCCTCCAGCGCCGCGCGGGCCTCCCGGCGACGCCGGGCCCGCCGCAGCGCCCGGCCGGCGACCAGCAGGCAGCGGGCACGGTCCAGCGGCAGCACGTCCGCCGGTACGGCCGCCCGCGCGGCGTGCAGCGCGGCGAGGGCCGGTGACGTGTCGACGCCTGCGGCGCCGTCGACCAGCACCCGGCTGCGGGCCAGCCCGAGGGTGGTCCACGGCCGGGGCAGCCGACCGTGCCGCTCGGCGAGGCGGGCCAGGGCCCGGCCCGCCGTGTCGAGGTCACCGCAGCCGACGCACGCCTCGATCCAGTCCGGCTCGAAGCGCAACGCGACCGGCTCGGCGATCCCGGAGCCGGCCAGCGCCCCCGCCAGCTCGCCGTACGCGGCGGCGGCCTCGGCGGCCCGGCCGGCGGACAACGCCACGAACCCGGCCAGTTGCAGGTGGATGCGCCGGCTCCAGGCGTCGTCGACCTCCCGGGCCCGGCGCAGTCCCGCCTCCGCGACCCCGGCGGCCTCGGCCAGCCGCCCCCGGTACGCGGCCAGCGTCCCCGCCAGCCAGGTCTCCCCGACCAGCGCGCTGCCGAGCTGCTCGCCCAGCTCCCGGGCGGCGGCGACGTGCGCCTCGGCCGCGGCGAACCGGCCGGCCAGCAGCTCCGCCTCGCCGAGGTGGGTGAGCAGCTCGTGCTGCCACGGCTCGTCGCCCCGCGCCGCCGCCCGGGCGCGCATGTCGTGCAGCCGTTCCCGCGCCCGGGCGTGGTCGTCGGTGGCCTTCCACCAGATCGCCGGGATCGTGCCGGCCAGCCACGACGGCTCGCCGGCCTCCAGTTCCAGCGCCCGGTCGAGCAGCCCGGTACGGGCGGGCCGCCCCGCGCGCACCTCGTGGAAGAACAGCAGCAGCAGCGACGCGGTCAGCAGGGGCCGGTCCCCGTCCGCGCCGAGCAGGGCGATGGCGGCCTCGGCGTGCCGCCGGGCGGCCCCGGGCCCGTCGTGGAACAGGGTGAGGTGGGCGTGGATCCGCCCCGCGAGGGGGCCGCCGTCGGCGGCGGCCAGCGCGCGCTCGCCCGTGGACACGGCGGTGGCGAGGTCGTCGGCGAACCACGCGACCAACGCGCGCAGCAGCAGCGCCTCCGCTCGCGCCTGCCCGGTGAGCTGCCCGGTCGCGGCGTCGGCCGCCGCGCCGGCCGCCGCGTGGTCGCCGCTGTCGATGCGGCAGCGCACCGCGGCCAGGCGACGCCGGTCCCGGGCGTCGGCCTGGCCGGCGGGCGTGAGCTGCGCGGCCCGCTCGAACAGGTCGGCGGCGACGGCGGGGGCGCCCCGGGCGTGCTGGCGCTCGGCGGCGGCGGCCAGCTCGGCGGCGACCGCGCCGTCCGGCCCGACGGCGCACCGGGCGAGCTGCCGGGCGCGTTCGTCGGGGTCCGGCACCGCGTCGGCCAGCGCCCGGTGCAGCCGTCGGCGGACCCCGGGCGGGATGCCGCCACGGACGGCGGCGGCATAGCTGGGGTGGACGAAGCCGACCCGGTCCGGGGCGACGCGCAGCAGGCCGGCCTCCTCCGCGGCGTCCCACGCGTCCGCCGGCACCCCGGCCGCGGCGAGGTCCGGCAGGGTGGGGACGGTCAGCAGCGCCGCCAGCCGCACCGCGTCCCGGGTGCGGGCGGGCAGCGCCCGCAGCGCGTCGGCGAGCAGCTGCCGCAGCGACGACGGCACCGGCAGGTCCTCGCCGGGCCCCGGCGGGCGGGGCAGGCGCAGCACCGCCCGGGCCATCTCGATGGCCAGCAGCGGGTTGCCGCCGGCGTCGCGGACGATCCGGGCGAACAGCGGGCGGCTGACCGCGCCGTCCAGCCGGGCCCGGACGATGTGGTGCAGGGAGCCGGCGTCCAGCGGGGGCAGGGCGACGCGGGTCACCGGCGCGCCGCCCGGCCGGTCGTCGTCGAGGCCGAGGGGCGCGGCGGCGGGCCCGGGACCGTCCGTGCGCCGGGCGACCAGCACGACCGGCCGGGGCGCGAGCCGGCGCAGCGCGAACCGCAACGCCCGCTCGCTCGGCGCGTCGAGCCAGGGCGCGTCGTCGACGGCGAGCAGCACCGGGGGCCCCGCGCCGAGCGCGGCCTCGATCAGGGCCCGGGTCGCCGCGCCGACCGCCCGTTCGTCGACCGCCTCGTCGCCGGACGCGGCCAGCAGCACCATCTCGGCGGCGGCGCGCTGCGGCGGGGGCAGGGCCGGCACCGCGGCGGCCAGCGGCCGGAGCAGGTCGGCCAGCGCGGCGAACGGCAGCGCCGCCTCGGCCTCGGTCGGGGCGCAGGTGAGCGTCGCCCAGCCGGCCCGCTCGGCCCGGGCGACGAGGGCCCGCCAGAGGGCGGTCTTGCCGATGCCGCTGCGGCCTTCCACGAGCACCGGCGCTCCCGCGCCCAGCGCCCGCCACGCCCGGTCGGCGACCGCGTCGCGCCCCACCAGGGAGGTGTCCATGGCGGGATGATGGCACGCGGCCGCCACCCGGGGGCGGCGCGCCGCCGGCGGGACGGGGCGGCGGCCGGGCCTCAGAGCCGGCCGGCGACGGCGCGGGCGAGGGCCTCCAACGGCTCGCGGTTCTCCTCGGGGGCGTTGAGCCGCACCAGCCGGACGGCCACCCACCTGCCGGAGGCGTTGACGAAGACCGAGTCGTCGGTCGCGTACGCCTCGTCGCCCACGCCGGACAGTGCCCGCGTCTCGTGCCCGAGCGCCCGTTCGGTGTCGAGGTACGTCTTCGCGCCCGCACCGACGAAGACCTCGACCTGCGCGGTCGGCCCGTCGACCGGCGCGGTGTAGGTGCAGGTGTCCCCGACCGGCCTGCCGTCGTCCAGTCCCCGGCCGGCGAGCTGCTCGGCCTCGGCCTTGCGGACCAGGGCGCAGGGGTCGGGCAGGCCCAGCGCGTCGTCTCCCGGCCCGGGTGGCTGCCCGTCGGTCGGGTCGGCCGCCCCGCCGGTCCGGGCGGCGGTCGGTGCGGCCGACCCGCCGGGCTGCGTCGCCACCGGGGCGGGCCGGTCGGCGGCGTCGCCCGGGTCGGCGGAGAGCGGGCCGGCCAGCCGGCCGCAGGCGGCGGGGGCAAGCAGGGCGAGCAGCAGAACGGGGGCCAGGCGACGGGCCCGGGCCGGGCGCCGGCGGGCCGAGGGGTACGTGCGACGGGACATGCGCCTGACGCTAGGGCCCCGCGCCCGCGCGCCAATCGGGTGTTTCCCTATCCGATAGCGGGACCGGGATTGTGTCGATCATCGATCTGCGCTCTGCTTGGCGAAAGCGCTTGCCCCGTGGGCGGCGCGGCCCGTCCGACGGACGGGCGTCCGGGCACGGACCAGGGTCCGCTCCGGCATCCGGCGGGCACCGGCTGCCGGCGTCCTCGCGGGCCCCACGTACAGCCAGGGAGCACCATGCTGCACAGACAGCGCCGAAAGTCCCTTGCCGTCGTCACCGCGGCGGCGGCCACGCTGGCCGCCGCGGGGGTCGTGGCCACCGCGGGCGTCGCACAGGCCGCCGCCGGCTGCCGCGTCAGCTACGTGGTCGGCTCGCAGTGGCCGGGCGGCTTCTCCACCACCGTCACCCTCACCAACGTCGGCGACCCCATCACCTCGTGGCAGCTCACCTGGTCGTTCGGCGCCGGCCAGACGATCACCCAGGCGTGGAACGCCACCGTCACGCAGAGCGGCAGCGCGGTCACCGCCACCAACGCGAGCTTCAACGGCAACCTCGCCACCAACGCGTCGGCCGCCTTCGGCTTCAACGGCACGTGGAACAACAGCAGCAACCCGACGCCGACCAGCTTCGCGGTCAACGGCGTCACCTGCACCGGCGGGACCAGCCCGACCACGCCGGGCAACCCGACCACCCCACCGCCCACCACCCCGCCACCGACCACGCCGCCGCCCACCACGCCGCCGCCGACCGGATCCTGGCCGACGCCGACCGGGCAGGTCGGCGTCAACGGCACGATCGCGGTCTCCGGCGTGTTCGACGGCGGCATGCGCCGCTACTGCTGCATCGGCGACGGCAGCCAGGAGGAGAGCCAGGACCCGATGTTCCAGCTCGCCGCCGGGGCCACCCTGCAGAACGTCATCATCGGCGGGCCCGCCGGCGACGGCGTGCACTGCGCCGGGTCCTGCACGCTGCGCAACGTGTGGTGGGAGGACGTGGGCGAGGACGCCGCCACGTTCCGCGGCAGCGGGTCGCCCACCTTCCTGGTCGACGGCGGCGGCGCGCGCAGCGCCAGCGACAAGGTCTTCCAGCACAACGGGGCGGGCACGCTGACCGTCCAGAACTTCCAGGCGACCAACTTCGGGACGTTCTACCGCTCCTGCGGCAACTGCTCCACCCAGTACAAGCGCAGCGTCGTCATCCGTAACAGCACGCTGACCCGCCCCGGCAACACGGTGGCCGGGATCAACGTCAACTACGGCGACACCGCCCGGTTCTCGGGCATCACGATCGTCAACGACCCCAGCCGGGCGATGGTGATCTGCCGCAAGTACAACGGCAACAACACCGGCAGCGAACCCACCCAGGTCGGCACCGGGGCCGACGGCACCAACTGCCTCTACTCCTCGTCCGACCTGACCTACCGGTAGTCCCCCGCCGGCGTCGCGGGCCCGCAGCGTCGCGGGTCCGCGACGCCGACGCCGGGCCCGCGCGTGGCCTACCGGGCCGCCATGCGGCGGGTCAGCTCGGCCGCCCGGAACGCGGCGACCTCGCGCGCCTTCGCCGCCACGAACCGCCGCAGCGGCGCCGGCGCGTCGGCGGTCACCCCTTCCCTCACCCGGGTGCCGCCCGCCTCGGCGGCCAGGTCCACCACCGCGCGCAACGACACCCAGCCGGGGCTACGCACGTCGCTGACCAGTTGCGCGCCCGGCCGGGTCGCCACCATCCGTACCCGGATCGGGTTGTCCCACCGCACCGGCCCGACCAGCCGGAACCGCTCGACGGCGAGGTAGCGGGCGACCGCCCGGCCCCGCGCGTCGTGGCCGGTGCGCACGTCGCGGACCGCCACGATCAGCGGCGACAGCCCGACGTAGCTGAACGGGTCGGACAGGTGCTGGTAGACCTCGTCCGGTGACGCCGCGACGACGCAGGTCGTCTCGAACGCGACCGGAGGTCTGCGGGCGTCGGGCACGTCGACATCCTGCCACGCCGAGGCGGCGGCACCGTCGGGAAGGGACATTGCCCAGGACATCGACGCACATTATTATGTCAACGCCGTTCCGCGAGCGGCTGGACGGGGAGGGCGGAGATGAGCGGGAGACCCTCCCTGGCCATCGGCATCGCCTCCTCGGCGTCGCACCGCCGCCGTCTCGCCGAGCTGTTCGGCGGGTCCGAGGCCGTCCTGATCGTCTCCAGCGTGGACCAGGCGCGACGGTTCCTCGGCGTGGCCGGCGGGCCCGCCGACGCGCCCGCCGACGCGGCGACCCACCGGGTCGCGGTCACCGCCGTCGCGCCGGCCGCGACCGCGCTGAGCATCGACTCCGACCGGCGGGTGCTGCGCTGGCGCAACCGCGAGATCGGGCTGACCCCGCTGGAGCACGACCTGCTGCGCTGCCTGGTGGGCACGCCCGGGCACACCTGGACCCACCGGCGGCTGCACCGCGAGGTCTGGGGCACCGAGCGCCTCGGCCGCGGCTCCGACCTGCACTCGGTGGTGCGCCGGGTGCGGCGCAAGCTGGCCCGGCTGGGCGTGCCGGCGACCATCGACGCGGTCCGGGGGGTCGGCTTCCGGCTGGCGCTGCCCTGAGCCCCGCCCGCCGTCGCCCCCGAACACGCCGTGCTCGCGCCGACCCCCGGCCGGCCCGCCCGCAGGCGCCGCCGGCCCGCCCGGTCGGTTGACCGGGCGGGCCGGGGTCGTCCCGTCAGCCGCCGCGGGTCAGCAGCGGATCGGCGTCAACGCGAAGTTCTCCACCGTGGGCGTACTGGTGTTGATCTTCGTCTGGCGGGTCTGCGGCTTCCAGCCGTCCTTCGCGACGATCAACGTGAGCGGGTTGTTCCGCTTGTCCAGCCAGTACGCGTACCGGCCCTGGTCGTCGGTGGCGAACGTCCACGACATCGCCCACGAGTCGACCTGCACCACCGCCCCGGGCAGCGGCGCGCCGACGCCCTGGCAGCTCGTCCCGGTCACCGTGCCCAGCAGCTTGCCCCAGGTCTTCGGCGGCTGGGCGGTCATCGTGACCGACACCGGCGCGACCGTGTACGGGGTGTCCTCGGTGATCACCACCGACGCCGTGTACGTGCCCGGCTGGTCGACGGTGGCCGAGATCCCGACGGTGACCGTGACCTTCTCGCCCGGCGCCAGCGTGGCGGCCGTCTTGTCGATCGTCAGCCAGCTGACGTCCGCGGCGGCCTCGGCGCACTCGCCGAAGCCGGGCAGCGCCTCGCTGTCCGGCGTCGCCGTGAAGCCGCCCGAGGAGCCGCCGACCTTGTAGAAGCCGCACGCCGCGCCGCCCCGGTACCGGGCGGTGTTGGCGTTCGGCAGGGCCGACCACGAGTTGCCCGCCGGGTCGTAGGCGAAGCCGGCGTTGGTGATCGCCCCGCCCTGCGAGCCGCCGACGACCAGCAGCTTGCCGTTGGCGACGGCGAACGAGCTGGCCCAGTTGTCGGCCGGCGCGTCGGCGATCGCGGTCCAGGCGTTGGTGCCCGGGTCGAAGGCGTAGCCGGCCTTCTGCGGCACGGTGCCGTCGTTGCCGCCGGTGCAGTAGACGACGCCGCCGATGCCGCCGCAGGACAGGAACGCCACCGACTTCGGGTAGTCGGGCAGCGTCTCCCAGGTGTCGCTGGCCGGGTCGTACCGGACTACGTCGTTGGACATCGGCGTGCAGTTCGCCGTCGTGCAGCCGCCCACCGCGTAGAGCTTGCCGGCGGCGACGGCCTGGCCGGCGGCCGCCCGGGGCAGCGGGTTGTTCGCCTTCTTCGTCCAGGCGTCGGCCGCCGGGTCGTACGACCAGGTGGCGGCGTCGGGGCCGGACGCGCCCCAACCGCCGGTCACGACGATCTTCCCCTCGACGACGCCGGCCGTGACGGCGTTGCGCGCGCCCGGCAGGTCGGCGATCGGGGCCCACGTCTGGGCGATGGGGTCGTAGGCGTAGTTCTTCGCCGACGACGCCGTGCCGTTGCCGCCGGCGATCGAATACACCTTGCCGTCCAGGCTGACCACCCGGTTGTCCATGATGTTGGCCGGGAAGTCGGTGACGTCCGTCCAGGGCGCGGCCTGCGGGCCGGTCGGGGCCGGGGCCACCGCGGCGGCGTTGCCGGACGCCCGCGCGGCCAGCGACGTGGCGGCCGTGATCCGCTGCTCCGGGGCCCCCTCGGCGGCCAGGATCTGCCGCTGGGTCACCCGGGAGCCGTCGGCCCGCAGCAGCTCGAACCCGCCGTCGCGCTCGCCGAAGCGGACGTCGACGGGTGCCCCGCCGGTGTTGGTCACGGTGAAGGTCTTGGCGACGGTGCCGGTGGGCATCCGCACCGTGCCGCTGACCTCCGCCGGCTGCACGGACAGCCGGCCCGCCGCGAGCTTGAAGGTCGCGGTGGTGGCCCAGTCGGCCTCCACGGTGACCTGCTTGCCCTGGCTGAGATAGCCACCGGCCTTGGCGGTGAACCGGTGCGCGCCGGTCAGCGAGGAGAACAACCAGTAGAAGCCGTCGGGCAGCTCGGTGTCGTCGGGGGTGGCCACGGTGGTGGCCGTCTCCGCCGGCCGGTCGTCGCTGGTGACGGTCGCGCCGTTGACGTAGCCGTTGTCGTTGGCGTCGCGGACGTGGCCGAGCACCAGGCCACCGTCGGTCGGCGCGCAGGTGACCTCGCTGCCGATCAGCACGTTGTCGACCTGCCACCACCACTCCCAGGTGGCGTCGTAGTAGTGGAACCGCACCTGGACCCGGGACTCGCCCGCCGCCTGCGGGATCGCGATCTCGGTGACCCGCGGCCCGCGCACGTCCGCCGCCTGCCGCAGCACGTTGGCCCAGGTCGCGCCGCCGTCCACGCTGAGGTCGACGTCGGCCCGCTCGGAGCTGACCCAGTTGAGGTCCTGGTTGAACCGGATCACCGGCGCGGCGACGTCGGTGAGGTCGACGACCGGGCTGACCAGCGAGGTGTCCTGCTTGCCGCCGCTGCCGTAGTCGTCGCTGTCGACGATCGCGAAGCCGCCGGTGCCGCCGGTGAGGTTGCCCCGGCCACCCGCGTCGGTGAACTGCCACCCCTGGCCGGTGCCGGCGTTGTCCACGACCGACCAGCCGGCCGGGGCGCGGTCGCCGTCGAAGGTCTCGTACACCCCGTCGGAGCCGTACCCGTAGCCGGGCGCGGTGGTGCAGGCGGCCGGGTCCACGGTGACGGCGACGTTCTGGGTCTTGTTGCCGGCGCCGACCACGACCTCGCGGGTCACCGTCTGGTAGCCCGGGTACTGCGGCTCCACCTTCAGCTTGTACGTGGCCGAGGCGGGCAGGGTGAGGCTGTAGCGGCCGTTGCCGGGGGTGGTGTAGTCGGACACCGGGAGGCCCTCGACGCTGACCTTGGCGTACACCGGCCAGCCGTGGCCGGAGCCGTCGGTGACCGAGCCGCTGACGGTGACCGACGGCACCGCCGTCAGCGCGACGTCGAGCGTCGTTGTCGCGGCGGCGCGGACCGTGGCGGGCAGGGTCCGGGCGGCGTAGCCGAACGCGGTCACGGCGACCTGGTAGTCGCCGGCGGGCAGCAGGGACGAGTACCTGCCGTCGGCGCCGGTGGTGAGCTGCCGGGACGCCGGGCCGGTGAGGGCGACCGTGGCGCCGGGGACCGGGTCGCCGGTGGCGGCGTCGGTGACCGTGCCGGCGAGGGTGCCGGTGTCCCCGATCGGGGCGGCGTCGAGCAGCGCGAGGGCGTCGAGGCGGCCCTCGCCGTAGACGTTGTTGTCGTCGGCGGTGCCGCCGCACTGGGCGTCGGCGGTGTCGATCGCCGAGTCGTCCAGCAGGGCGCGGGTGGCCGCGACGTCGCCGACCAGCGCGGGCGCCGCCGACCACAGCAGCGCGACCGCGCCCGCGAGGTGCGGGGAGGCCATCGAGGTGCCGCTCAGGCTGCCGTAGCCGCCGCCGGGGATGCTGGAGCGGACGTTGACGCCGGGCGCGGAGATGTCGGGTTTGACGGCCCCGCCCTGGCCGGCGCCCCGGGCGGAGAAGCTGGCGATGGTGTTGTTGACGTCGTACGCGCCGGTGGAGTAGTTGCTGGACCGGCTGCCCGGCGAGCCGCTGGTCTGGCAGGCCGGGCCGCTGTTGCCGTTGGACCAGGCGCCGAAGATGCCCGACGCGGCCCAGGCCAGCGTCACGTCCTCCATGAACGGGTCGTTGGAGGGCAGCCGGGTGCCCCACGAGTTGTTGATGACGTGGGGTCGCTTGCTCGCGTCGGGGTTCTCGCCGTCGAGGTCGGTGGGTTCGAGCATCCACTGGCCGGAGGCGATCAGCGCCGCGTCGGTCGGGCAGCAGCCGTTGGCCGCGATCCACCGGACGCCGGGCGCGACACCGATCTGGTTGGCGCCGTCGGCGCCGGCCATCGTGCCCATCGTGTGGGTGCCGTGGCCGTCGCCGTCGCAGGGGCCGGCGGCGCAGTCGCCGGCCGCGTCGAACCAGTTGTAGTTGTGGTCGAAGGTGCCGTCGCCGTTGTTGCCCCGGTACGCCCGCACCAGTGCCGGGTGGTCGAACTGCACGCCGGAGTCGATGCTCGCCACCGTGATGCCGGCGCCGGTGACGCCGTAGCGCGACCAGACGTCGTCGGCGTTGATGTTGGCGATGCCCCACTCCAGGGCGTTGGCCGTCTTCTCGTCGGTCCCCTTCGTGACCTCGGGGAGCTCGTAGGCGACCGGCGCGTAGACGCCGTCGACCTCGGCGTGCGCGGCGAGGCTCTGCGCCATCGTCAGGGAGCCGCTGCTGACCTTGATGGCGTTGGTCGCCCAGAAGCTCTGGTACTTCGCGCCCGAGCCGTCGAGCTCGGCGCGGACCTTGGCCTGGCTGTCGGCGGCGGTACGCCGCAGGGCGTCCGCCACGGCGGCGCCCCGCTTGGTCCAGTCGGCGGTCGCGGCGGCCTTGCTCAGGTCCGCCCGGGCACCGAAGTGGATCCAGAAGTCGCTCTCGGTCTTGGTCTGGAGCCGTTGGACCAGCTCGGGCCGGATCTTGTCCGCGGGCGTGCCGCCCGGCGCGGCCTGCGCCCCGGGGGCGGTCGTGGCCAGGGCCGTCGCCGCGAGGGCGAGCGCCGCACCGGCGCTCACCAGGCGCCTGGCCAGGCCCCTGGGGTGTGGACGTCTCAGCATTCGGTGCCGCCTCCTGCACGAACGACCCGCGGTTGGTCGGGCCGTGGCAGGGGTACAACGACCGAGCCTCCCGTCTGGACGCACGGCGACGAACCCCCGGGCCCCTCAGGCGTCGTGCGGGTCACGCCGGCCGCCTGTGGGCAAACTATGATCGACAAAGATGAAGGATCAAGCACGCGACGTGAGCAACTCGTCGCTACGAGCAGCCCGACCGGCCACGCCGCCCGCCCGTCGCTGTCACGGCGCTGACAGACTCGGGCAGCGGCGGGCGGCCCCGTCCGCGTGGGCGCGGTGAACGGCGGCGACGGCGGCCCGCCGGCGGGCCCCCTCGACGAGGCGGGGCCGACGGTCCCGCTGGTGATCGCGGTGACCCCGTCGCCGGCCGAACGGATCCGGCTCGCCGAGCGCCTCGACGGCATCGCGCCCCTGCTGCTGGTCGCCGACCTCGACGAGTTGCGCCGGCTGATCGCCGTCCCGCCGGGGCCGCCGGCCGCCACGACTCCCGACCCGGACGACACGCTGTGGATCGACTCGGCCCGGTCGACGGCCCGCTACGGCGGGCGCGAGGTCTTCCTCACCCGGCTCGAACGCGACCTGCTGGCCCGCCTGACCAGCGAGCCGGTGCGGGTCTGGAGCTACGCGGAGCTGCACCGCACGGTCTGGCACGACGAGGGGCGCCAGCGCACGGCCGGCGTGCAGTCCCTGGTGAAGCGGCTGCGCCGCAAGCTCGACCAGCTCGGCACGGGCGTCACCGTCGTCGCGGTACGGGGGGTCGGGTTCCGGCTGACCGACCACCGGCGGCCCCGCATCGACGGCGGGTGAGGCCGCGGCGTGACGGTGCAGGATGGGGGCATGACCGGGCTCGTCGGGCGGGACGACCAGATCCGCCTGCTCGGGGATCTGCTCACCCGCGCGATCGGGGGGCGGGGCGGCGCGCTGGTGTTGCGCGGCGAGGCCGGGATCGGCAAGTCGGCCCTGCTGGAGCACGTGGTCCGGGCCGGGCACGGGCGCGGGGTGCGCGTGCTGGAGGTGACCGGCGTGCAGGCCGAGGGGCAGATCCCGTACGCCGGGCTCGACCACCTGCTCCGCCCGCTGCGCCCCGCCCCGACGTTGGCGGACACGCCGTACCGCCGGGCCGTCGAGGTGCTGCACCTGCTCGGCGAGCCGGAGCAGCCCACGCTGCTCGCGGTCGAGGACGCGCACTGGCTGGACGCCGCGACCTGGGAGACCCTGACGTTCCTCAGCCGGCGGCTCGGGTCGGACCGGGTCGCCGTGGTCATGGCGGTACGCGACGGCGAGGACGTCGACCGGCGGCTCACCAGGGCGGGGCTGCCCGAACTGCGGCTGGAGCCGCTGACCAGGGCCGACGCCGAGACGCTGTTGGACAGGGCCGCGCCCCGGTTGGCCCCCCGGCTGCGGGGCAGGGTGCTGGCCGAGGCCGCCGGGAACCCGCTGGGCATCGTGGAGCTGGGCGGGTCGGTGGCCCGGCTCGGCGACGGCGCGCTGTCGCCGTCGGCGCTGCCGCTGAGCGCGCGGGTGGAGCGGACCTTCGGCGGGCTGGTCGCCGACCTGCCGCCGCGGACCCGGACCCTGCTGCTGGTCGCGGCGCTGAACGACGGGTCCGGCCTGGACGAGATCCTGGCGGCGGCCACGCTCCTCGGCGGCGTCGAGGTGCCCACCGAGGCGATCCAGCCGGCGGTGACCGCCCGCCTGGTCGCCGTCGACGAGCAGTACGAGCTGCGGTTCCGACACCCGTTGCTGCGCTCGGCGCTGCGCCAGCAGGCCGCGCCCGCGGACCGTCGGCGCGTGCACGCGGCGCTGGCCGAGGTGCTGGCCGCCAGCCCGCAGCGCCAGCTCTGGCACCGGGCCTCGGCCGCGCCGGGCCCGGACGAGGCGCTGGCCCGGGAGCTGACCGACGTGGCGGCCGCCGCCGCGCCGCGTCAGGCGCCGCTCGCGCTGGCCGCGCTCACCCGGGCCGTCCAGCTCAGCCGGGACCCGGCCGCGCGCGGCCACCGGCAGGTGTCGAGCTGTCTCGTGGCGCACGAGCAGGGCGACCAGCACACCGTGCGGCGGCTGCTCGGCGAGATCGACGAGAGCGTCCTGCGGCCGGCCGACCACGCCCGGCTGACCTGGTTGCGCGAGACGTACCTCCCGATCGCCTGGTCCGGGCCGGAGCGGCTGTTGACCTACGCCGACCTGATCGACACGATGCGCCGCGACGGCGACCCCGAACGCGCCCTCCAGGCGATGAACGACCTGGCGCTGCGCGTCTACTACTCCAACGTGCCGACGCCCGTCCGCGACCGGTTCACCGAGGTCACGCTCGCGCTCGGGTCGATCGACGACGACCCGCGCGTGCCCGCCATCCTGCTGCTGGTCGCACCGGTCGAGCACGGCGTCGCCGCGCTGCGCCGGCTGGAGCGCCTGGCGCACCGGATGGACCTGCCACCGGCCCTGCGCAGCGACCTGTCGATCGCGGCCTGGGCCATCGGCGCGTTCGACCTCGCCGGGACGTTCGCGCTGTCCGCCGCGGCCGAGGTCCGCGCGCAGGGCCGGATCGGCGTCCTCTCCCAGGCGCTCAACGCGGCCGCGGCGGCGTACGCGGCGCTGGGCGACACCCGGGCCGCGGTGCCGCTGGCCGCCGAGTGCATCAGCCTGGCGGAGGAGACCGGGCTGCCGATGTGGGCGCTGGGCGGCGGCCTCACCATGGGCCTGGTCGAGGCGCTGCGGGGCGACGTCGCCGCCGCCCATCGCCGGGCCGAGGCCGCCGAGCAGGCGCTCGCCGCCGGCCGGCGGCTGCCGATGCTGGCCCTCGTGCAGCGCATCCGGGGCGTCGCCGCGCTCGCCGAGGGCTACCCCGACGACGCGTTCCGGCAGCTCATGCGGATCTTCGACCCGGCGGACAGCGCCTACTTCCCGGCCCACCAGCTGCTCGTGCTCGGGCACCTGGCCGAGGCGGCCCTGCTCGGCGGCTTCCAGGACGAGCTGCGCCCGGTGGTCCGCGACCTGGAGCCGGTCGCCGCGGCCAGCGGGTCGCCCGCGCTGCGGGTCGGCCTCGGCTACGCCCGCGCGGTGCTCGACGGGGACCACGAGGCCGCGCTGGCCGGGGACCTGACCGGCTGGCCGTTCGACCGGGCCCGCCTCCAGCTCGCGCACGGCACGGCGCTGCGGCGGGCGCACCGGGTCACGGAGAGCCGGCCGCCGCTGCGGGCCGCCGTGGCCACCTTCGACGCGCTCGGCGTCACGCCGTGGGCCGACCGGGCCCGGGCGGAGCTGCGGGCCACGGGCGAGACACGGCGGCGGCCGACGGACGCGCTGACCGCCCTCACCCCGCAGGAGCAGCAGATCGCCCGGCTGGCCGCGGAGGGGCTGAGCAACCGGGAGATCGGCGCGCACCTGTTCCTGTCCCCCCGGACGGTCAGCACCCACCTGTACCGGATCTACCCGAAGATCCACGTCAAGTCGCGGGCGGAGCTGGCGCGCGTCATTACGTCATCCGACGTACGCTGAGCACTCGCAGGACTACCTAACGTGAGGCGCATGCCTGTTTCGCACACTGTCGATCCGCGCCGCCCGGCTCCGCGGCTGCGGATCCTCGGCCCGCTACGGGTCCGGCGCGGCGACGCCGAGGTCGACGCCGGGCCGCCGCAGCAACGCTGCCTGCTGGCGCTCCTGCTCGCCCGCGCGGGCCACCCGGTCGGCACGCCCGAGCTGGTCGACCTGCTCTGGGGGCCGGGCGC